>CAVWNP010000002.1:0-1669501 GCA_963756305.1 uncultured Planctomycetaceae bacterium | reverse complement strand
GTGCCGACGCTCGCAAGGGGGATTCACCGAGGGCGACTTCGATCACGTCCTGGAGTGAGCGCGGGTGGCCTGCAAACCGATCGCTTTCGGCCCAGCATCAGCCCGCGGACCGAGGGCATTGGCGAAAAGCCCTTCGCCTTTGCCGCCGATCCGCGAACTTATCTAGAGCTTTGTGGGGCCTGCTCTGCATGCCGGCTTTCTAAGCGTGACGACAACCTGATCGAAGAGCGGCATGCTGAGCATGCCCTACTACCCGTCCAACGGTAATTGGCAGCCGCAATGGCGCGTTTCTCGCCCGAAAAGCGGCAATCGTGCATGGCAATTACAAGTGGTCGCACCACTACTACTGATGCGACCCTTGCCCCAGGGAGATTTACTGCACGACAGAAGAACAAGGATTTGGTCTCGAATTTGGCGAAGGCCAGAGATGCCAGATCGTCGTTTCCCGCGGGGGAAGAGTTAAGGCGGAATTACTTTCGTACATTGCCGTTGCTCTAACTTGGACGCGAATCAGCGATTATTGCAGCGGGTTTCGCCCTTTGCACAACGAGATCGATCAACGGGAACACAGCTCTTTTTTGTGGCGGAAAGAGAGTTGATCGCCCTTTCCTCGCCATCCTAATGTGTCGTTCCAGAAGCGGGCATCGTCGGTTGACCGCCAATGAAGAAGTTCTGTGCCGGCGGCGGTCCATTGAATCCCGCTACTTGACAATCGCCTGTGCCAGTAGTCGTGCATTGTCATCGAGGGAGGCCACATTGGGCCGTCGCCACAGGCTTCCGGTTCCAAACAGGACGTTCAGCGGTGTCGGTCGAACGCACGATTCGAAGATTAAGAGTGCGGCCGCCGTCGTCAGCGCCGAGGCGGCTAGGCCGTTCCACAGCCAGGGGAGGTGAAAGGGCGCCAGCCACGCCAGGCAGGGAAACAGCAGGGCCTGATGCATCAGGTAGATCCAGAAGGCTGTTTCCGCCAGATAACGCCCGACAGCAGACGGCCGATTCGCGTACCGCTCGAAGAAACCGAGGAAGCCCCAAGCGGAGCACGCTGATCCGAGTGCGTAGAGGCCGTAGCCCAACAAGCGAACGATCGCGTAATGCGGCAGGTCGAATTGCGATTGATACCGCTGCGACAGCCATCCCGCGGCGAGATAGAGCGCGAGTCCGGCCGAGAGATTCAACCACCAGCCGCGTCCAAACCTGTCGAATCGGTCGCGCTGTCGGTAGAGCCACCATCCGGCGACGAAGTAGAGCCAATAGAAGGGCATGTCCGGCTCGAAGGTCCAGAGGAAATCCGGGAAGCCGCGTCCAATGCCCGATGCCAGCCCGAGGGACCAGCCGAAGAATGTGTTCGTGGCCAATAGCGCGGGCACGCTGACCAGGCCGAGGACTAACGGGACGATTGGCCGCCCAAGGGCCCGTCCCTCCCAGGTCTTTAGCCGATCACGCGCTGGTTTGGGAATCGCCAGCCCGATGCGCGCAATCAACGGCGTCATGCTCGCGAAGACCAGCAGGTACCACAGGAACCACAAATGGTTCATCGTGAAATAACGCACGTTGGATCCGAAGAGCCATGAGCTGACCCTTCCCGGCGAACCGAAGGGGCCAAATCCGCCGCCGCCAGGCGGAGGGCCGCCCGGCAGGCCGAACTGCGGGCCGCCCGGCGGAGCCCCAAACGGCAGAGCTCCGGGAGGTCGCCCGGGCGGTGGTTCGGCTCTCGATCGATCATTGTCAGCGCTGCTTGTCTTTTCGACTGCGGCGTCGCGACTCCGCGGCCGCTTCAAACCGGGATCGGGTTGGTCATCGTCGTCGAGTGACGGGAAACCAGGCGGCATTCCGGGAGGCGCTGCAGCCGACTTGTCATCGTCGGGCCGCGTCGGCATTGCGCCCGCCAGGCCCCGCCATACGTCCCGGAAAATCGCGACGCAGGCCGCCGCGGGAAATTCGGGCGCTGCTGAAAAATTTCTCTGGAAACCACGTAGAGGGGAACGAACGTAAACAACCCGATCAGCAACGGTACGCCGATGCGGAACCACCGCCGCGCGTAGTAGCTCCGGGTTCCATACTTCAGCAGCATCATGTGGCAGAAGAAGCCCGAGACGATGAAGAAGAGCGGCATGCGAAAGCTGTGCAGATACTCTTGCGTGAGCCTCTCGCCGTTCCAACCAGTTTCGCCGCCGGGGGGACCGAATGGCGGCCGCGGACCTCCCGACACCATGCCGTTGAACAAGAGCGCGTGGTAAAAGACGCCCAGCAACATCGCCAGGGCACGCACCAGATCGAGCGAGTAATAGCGTTGCCGGCTGGGTGCGTCCGTCATGGCGGGCATCCGGGAGCAAGGTTTGCGACGGCCACGGTTTCCTCGGGGCCATTGAACGATCGCAAGTCTTCGTCGAGATTACGGTCATAACTGCGGCGAGAGAGCCAGACGCCTCGACAAGGAATCGGACAGGGCGGAGTGACGTTGATCGTTTCGCCTACGACGTAAAGGGGGCGGCCCTTCGCTTCGTCATAGATGCGGGCCACGTAATCTCCGAGCAACGCGATCGCGAACAGGATCGTGGCGGTCGTGAGCAGTTGAATCACGACGAAGAGGCTCCAGCCGGTCTCGCTCTGCCCGAGTGCCGCCGATCGAGACAGGAGATACGACGCATCGAGCAGGCCGCAAACGAGGAGAAAAGCCGCGACGTAAAGGCTCACCTTCAAGGGAAGTGCGGAAAACGATGAGATGGCCGTCCAGGCGAACTTGAGCATTTTCCAAATGGAATACTTCGTGACGCCGGCGACGCGAGCTCCTCGATGGAACGGAACGATCG
This sequence comes from uncultured Planctomycetaceae bacterium, assembly GCA_963756305.1. GTDB lineage: Bacteria > Planctomycetota > Planctomycetia > Planctomycetales > Planctomycetaceae > DASPSM01. The sequence goes on along the minus strand of CAVWNP010000002.1, from coordinate 1,666,691 downwards.
CTTCCTTGAGCCCGAGCCACGCGACGAGTCCGCGAACATATCGATGTTGTTCGCGAAATTCGCGAATGGCCAACACGGCCCTGCGGCTGAACAGGCGGAAGTCACCAACCTCGGGCGGCAGTCGCTCGTCGACGGCCCATTGCATCACGCGATAAAACCACCGCGCGGTGAGCCGTTTGAGGAAGCCATCCCCGCGACGGCTGATTCGCTGCGCGGAAACGACGTCGAAGCCTTCCTCGAAGCGTGCGATCATGTCCGGCAGCAGCCCCGGCGGGTCCTGCAAGTCGGCATCCATCACCACAACGGCGTCGCCATTCACAACGTCGAGACCGGCCGTGATCGCCGCCTGATGCCCGAAATTGCGGGTGAACCGCACGATTTTTACGCGCGAGTCGCGCAGAGCCGCGGCACGTAACAACCGGCCCGTGCCGTCATGGCTGCCATCATCGACGAAGATCAGCTCGCAATCGCAGGCGAGAGAATCCGCGAGCGGCAGCACCGCTTCGAACAGCCGGGGCAGCGCCGCTTCCTCGTTGAATACCGGCAGGACCAGCGAGAGCAACATGGGGGCTCCGTTCATTCCAATGACGAGCGCGGGAACGCAAGACCTTGTTGTTCGGCAGCGCCGCCGGGCTCTTGGAGGCCGCCTTCAAGTCGTAAAGTTCACCGACGCCTCGTGGTGGTCGGCCCGGCGGCGCGGGATCATCCGGCTCTTCGTCCGCGTTGTCCGCCAGAGTTTCGCGTCGACGAGCTTTCCGTGATCGCGGACCCACTCCATGATTTCCGCGTTCCGTCCGCCCATCGGACCACCAGGGGGAAATGGTCCGCCGGGTCCGTCGGGGCCACGCGGAAATGGTCCGGGTCCGCCGGGGCCGGAGGGAAACGGACCAGGACCACCCGGATCGGGTGGAAACGGATCCGGATCGTTCGGATCGGGCAACGGAGGACCTCCGTTTCCGCCCCCGCCCGCCGGCAGAGGAAACCGTCCGCCGCGTTTGGGGCCGAAGGGAAAGCCACCGCCGGGGCCGGGACCGCCGGCCAAAACATATCGCAGTTGGCCCTGATCCACGAGTTCGATGAACCTATCCTTGGTGAGCACGGGATCGGCGCCCATGAAACCGCCCAGAGCAATGGCGGGCTCACCGGTGTGGATGATGATCGATTGCACCTGCATGGCCGACATGGCAGCAACGCAGTACTTCTCGCCGTCGCGATGGGTCCGCAAAAAATCGACGAGCGAATTGAGCCGCTCGGTCGGCAGTTCACCGCCGGGACCGGGGCCTGGCCCGGGCATCGGTGGTCGGTCGGGGTCGTCGCCCGCCAGGATCGAGATGTTCGCGGTTGGGATCAGGGAAAATCCGGGTGACATCGTCGTCGCCACGCACCAGGTGGCCGGTGCAATCAACGCCGCCACAACACCGAGCAGTATCCCTGACGGCTGCAACAGGCGTCGCCAGCCTCCGCCGATCCCGAGTTGGCTGACGAGCAGCACGGTTGTCGCCAAGCAAATTGCACCGAGCGAAATTGGAAGCAACTTGTAGCGGAGCGCCGCATGCTGGCCGATGAGGTAAGCCTGCCACGCTCCCGTCGCAATGAGAGCGGTCGGCAAGAGCGAGCGCCGCCACGTGTGCGTTTGAAACTGCTGCCAGAGTGCCGGCACGCCGATGCCGACGATCGCGGCAACCGCGGGACCCATGATGATGCTGTAGTACTCGTGAAAAATCCCGCGGGCGAAGCTAAAGACCGCGACGTGCGTCGCTAGCCAACCGACCCACGTGACGAGGGCCGCTTGTTGCGGACCGCCGCTAATGCGAAGTCCATACTGCAAGAACCCAGCCCACGCTCCGAAGAACGCCAGCGGAAAGAGCCAGGTAATCTGCTCGGCCAATTGCGGCCGGGTGAAACGGAGAAATCCGGGAGTGCCGCCAAAGCCGCCGCCCGGCGGTCCGCCGAAGCGCGGAAACCGACCCGGAAGCGGTGGTCGCGAGCCTCCCATTGCTCGGCGGCGCTCCGCGGTCGGGAGGAGCATCATCGGGATCGGGGGGGCCCAGCGAATTGTCGGGATCGGGTCGCGCCGCGACGAGCGCCGCGTTTTTCAGGTCAGTCGATTTGCCGCGGGTAATCGGATCCTTTGGATCGGTTTCGGATTTTTTGGAAGTGTCTGGACCGGGGTCAGAGGGGCGGGGCCGAAAATCTCCCGTCTGACCGGGCGGTCCCAGGTTCCCCAATCCGCCAAAGATTCGTCCCAATCCGTTGTAGCCTAGCGCAAGCTCCAGCGCCGAGTTCGTCTGCGAACCTCCGATGTAAGGCCGCCGGGATGCCGGAGTGAGGTACACAATCAGCGACCACGAGAGAGAAACGGCGGCCAACAGCACGGACGCGATCGCCAGCCGAGTGATCTTCACCTTCCATCCTGCTTGAGCGAAGAGCAGGTACACGAGAAAGAACGTCGGCAGCACGACGAACGCCGCGAGCATTTTGACGTTGAACGCGGCCCCGACGAGCACCATCGCAACGGAGAGAAACGGCCAAGAGTTTGTCGAAAGACTGCGAATCAATGCTCCGGCGGCCAGCACCAACAAGAGAGTTAGCAGCGTGTCCGGCAGGTTGTCGCGATCGACGGCGACGGCAATCGGCGTCAAAGTAACGACCGCGGCCGCCAGCAAACCTGACGCGGTGCCGAACAGACGCCGGATCTGCCCGAAGATGACGGCCGCGGTCGCTATCCCAAAGATCGCCTGGGGAACGAGAAGACTTAGGCCGCGATACCCAAAGATTCTCGCGCTGATCGCCTGAACCCAGATCGCGCCGGGCGGTTTGTCGACGGTGATGAATCCTGCCGGATCAAACGCGCCGAAGAAGAAATTCGACGGGCTGACTAGCATGCTTCGCACGGCGGCCGCGTAGTAACCGTTGCCGAAGCCGTTTCGATCGAGCCGCCAAAGCCGCAGCAAGGCGGCCACGAGCAGAACCGCCACGAAAGCACAAACCTGCCCAGCACGCGTCCGCACCGTCGATCGCTTGAGCGGTCTCGAATCCATGTGGCCCCTGGTGACTGACGTTTCAAACACCGGCTACCCGACGAGGTACCGATGTTGTCGCTCAATCAGTGCAGGGAGCCCCGTTTCGGTTACACGTCGGTCGGACGAATTGACGCGTTTATCCGGCAGACGAGAGCAATTCGGAGCCTGCTACAGGGAGACAGCAGCCAAACGACTTCATGGAGCCGCATCGGGGGGGTGGTGCGGAAAGCGTTTTTGCATCTGCTCGCACCGTTGCCGCCACTTCTCTTTCTGGCTCTCGTTCAAGACGGCGGCGACTTCGGCCTCAAAGCGTTTGCGGTCCGCCTGAGTCGCGCCGAAAATGCGTCGCAGCTCGGCATCGTGCGTTCGGACGATCGCTTCGACTTGCCGCGATTGATCCGCGTCCAACGCCAGCTCGCTCTTCAAGTCGGCAACGATCCGCTGCGGGCTGGGCGGACCGAAGGGCGGAAACATGCGGTACTCGATGACGGTCACTGTGGCACCCACTCCCACAAGCGCGCCGCACACGAAGATCAGCCCTGGTAGCAAGAACCGCGGAAGACCGCCGATCCCTCGCCCGATCGGCCGGTTTGGTGGAGTCTTCTTGAATCGTGGGTGCGCCGCTCATTGCATCGTCAAATAATTGGGTGGCTTGAACCATTGCACGAGGGGATCATGCACGATCCGCCAGGACTGCCACGCCATCACCATCGCCACCGATGCGGCGATGAGAGCCGTGGCCGCGATCGCGATTGCCGGCCGTTCGACGGTCGCTCTCGGCGGGATTCGCTCAATCGTCCGCACGACCTTGGCCGCGACGTCGACTGAGGGAGGCCCATCGTTCCGGGCCGCCGAGACCCATTCATCAAAGTGTCCCAAATTGTGCATCAGGGAGCCTCCTGCAACAGCTTCTTGAGCTTTCGCCGGGCTCGAAATGCTTGGACCTTGACCATCGGCTGGCTCCAACCGAGAAGATCGGCTGCCTCGGCTACGGAGCGTTCCTCGAGGTGAATCAACGTGATGACGGCCCGATCGCGGGGGCCGAGTTGTTCCAAAACCGCGTACAGCTGCGCTGTCGCGTCGATGGTCTCTGCATCACTCGTGACGGTGGAAGCAATGGCGGGCGCGTCCGATTGCAGCCGAATTTGCGCACGGCGTTTGGCTTCGCGTTTCCAGTGTCGATAACCGACGCGTACGGCAATCTTTCGCAGCCAATGAACGAAGGGGGCCTGACCCCGATAGCTGGGCAGGCTGAGATAGGCTTCCACAAAAACATCGTGGACCAGATCTGCGATCACTTCCTGATGCGGGGCGTATCTCCAGACCTGCGATGCAATCGATTGCTGATATCGGCTCACGAGCCGCCCGTACGCATCGCCGGAACCCTGCAGGGTCTGCCGGATGTCCGCCAAGTCGATCGGATCGACGGAAATCGCTTGTTCGCGATCCCGTGCGGTCGCTTCGTGCGCCTGACTCAGCAGCCAAATCGGCAGATGCCAATTGGACAAATGCTTGGGCGGCTGCGGGATGAGTCGACCCACCCGCGACCGCTGCGGCAAGCCGTTCATCCACGGAACGGAAATGGTGCTCATAACCGAGTCTCGGATCCGTTCAGCATATCGGTGGGACTTCCATTCAGCCATTCCGGATCGTTATGGCCCCGAGATGCGATAACCGAAACAAGTGGCCGAAAGGCCGAATCCCGACAGGAGTCTCTCGCTTCAGCGGCGCCCGGCCCGTCGCGTTACACCCGGGCGGGCGAAAAACCTGAAGATGGCAGGCAATAATCGTGTCGCGAGCGAAATCTCGCCGGATCAGCGGCCTGTGCCTCGGCGGAAAGCTCTCGCTGCGCGTATTCAGGCCGATCCATTCTGGAAATCCTCGTCAGGATCGTCCCATTCGCACTCGAAATCGTCCTCAGCGGCGCTCGCCATGGCCGCCGACTTCAGAGCGAGCCTGGGCGATGCTTTCTCGCGAGGAATGCTCTGGCACATCCACATCAAAGCCGTCAGGGGGATCAGGAACAGCAACAGCGGAAACCACACCGATGAGGACCGATTTTGCCACAATCTCACTCCTTGAAGACGGACGTGCCGAGCGCCGCTTCCTGCGTGCTTGCCGGGGCACGGTCCCGACTGAGGCTAAGTGAACTTTCACGCGATTCGGTTACATGCCTGAAAGAATCTCGACTTTTTTTCAGACGGGCACGATTCGCCGCCAACCTGAAGATTGTCGAACCGGCGGCGGCGCGCCGAATTGGGTGTAACCAAATTGGCACTGCGCACTTCTAATCGGAGCACGAATGCACAATCAGCTCATCGCGCTGACTTAAGGAAGTGTTGCCTGATGGAACGCGCCCTTTGACGGAACCCGCCTGGACGATGACGAAGAGCGACGCCAACGGTGACGGTTCCGCGCGATACGGGCAAATCTCTCTTCGAGTCTGTTCTGCAAGGCAGCTTTCAGGCGGGCAGCCCGGATCTGGAGGGAGTGCAGCTTGCCGGATGGATTTCACCGCTCGGCTCGTCGATCAGGCCGGTCGAATTCTCGGTGCCGCTTGCCCATTACCGATTCTTCGGAATGACCAAGGGGTCCAGCTGCGCCAACGCGCCGGACCGTTCCACCTTGCCATCACTTAAACCGGGAGACTTCGCGATGCTGAATCACGAAGCGGCGGAGAGCATTGCTGAGAGCGGCGCTCACTTCGTCAGCGGAGGCTTTGTGCCGCAAAACGGCAGCTCCGCGTCGCTGCTGGCCGCTTTTCCGCACGTGTTAGTCATTCCGGGTTCCGACGGGCAATTCAAACCCTGGGTGGACGACCTGCTCCGACTCCTCCTGGCCGAGACGTCGCCCGGCCGTCCCGGGACGGGAGACGTGGTGAATCGCCTGCTCGGCATCTTGTTTGTGAAAACTGTGCAGCATGCGTTGGACGCCTCCTATCCGGGTTCGGGGAAGCTCCTCAGAGAGTGCCGCGATGCCGAGGTAGGCGTCGCCCTCTGTCGCCTGCATGAGCGCCCGGATTTCCCCTGGACCGTCGCGAGACTGGCCCAGGAGGCGAGCCTCACGCGGTCCACTTTCGCCGCGCGTTTCCTGCTGGCCGTCGGCAAGCCGCCGCTTCAATACGTGCGCGACGTCCGCATGCAGCGAGCCAGTCTCTTGCTCCGCGAAGGGCGGTATCCGCTCAAGCAGATTGCCGTCATGACGGGATATCGCACAACGTCCGCGTTCAGCGCGGCATTCCGGCGCTCGACGGGAAAGTCCCCCGGCGAATATCGCGTGGCCTCCGAATCGAGCTCAAACGGACATATTGACAGCCTGCCCGGATGACGCGTTCTGAAAGAGCTGCGATAAATCGATGCTCGTACCGCCGCTTTGCTGGGCCGACGCGAACAAGGCATCCCGAAATTGCCCCTGGCTCACGCCGTTCTGCGACAGAAAGTCGCTCACGCTCGATCCCGAACTTGCCGATTGGCCAGAGAGCCCCAAGCTTGCCATATTTTGCATCGAGAAGCCGCCCGAACCCGATCCTCCAGCCCCCAATTGACCGAAGGGCGGACTCCCTTGCTGATTCGGCGGGCTGATCCCGTTCTGCTGCAGGACACTGCCAATCGCCGCGAAGATCTGCTGCATGAGTTGTTGGGACGATTTGCTGTCGGTTGCAGCCGCGCTCGTGCTCGTCGAGTCGGAACTCGTCCCCGAGGTTTGATCCGTTGAGGTCGAGGAACTGTCCGTGCCGCTCGTCGACGAGCTGGAATCGGTTGTGGAACTCGTGCTCGTGGACGACGTCTCGCTCGAATTTGCGTTGAACTCTTGAAGAATCGATTGGACCGCCGATTGAATCTCTTTCAGGAGACTGGCAAAGGCATTGCTGCTTGTGCTCGAGCTATTGCTGACGCCGCTGCACGATCCGCTGTCGCTCGACGAGAGGGTCGAGCTGGCTTGAGAATCGGAGGATGTGTTGGTCGTGCCGGTTTGACTGCTGAGGCTGGCCAGGTACTGGAAGAGATTGCTCGAGCCGCTCCCCAAAGATTGAATGCTGGACATCGGACTCGCCCCTTTGGCTAGGACGTTGATTCGCCCGCGAACCACCTCGCGTAGCGGTTAGGACGCCGCAATGGAAAGCGGCCGCTTGAACTCACGATAAACGCACGCTCGAGTCCAGGTTCTCAGCTGTTTGCATCGCAGACTGTGGCCGGACACCGAGTTCACGGATGTTCCCCACTCGACTGAATCCCCGGATGTTCGTCCGGGCCTTCTGGGGCCAATTAATCATCGGTGAAGTGCGAGCTGTCCGGAGATGTGTGCGCGTCGCAGAACGATGCTCAGTCGTCCGAACTCGACAAGCCCTTCGCCCGTTGCTGGTGCATGCGAGCCATGCCTCAGATGAAACAGTTGGAAGAGGACTTCCGCGACCAGCCGGTCACCTTTCTCGGCATGAACACCGACCTCAATGAGGCGGACGCCAAATTCGTGATCGACAAGATGGGACTCACCTACACGACCCTGAAGGCAAGCGGCCTGCCCGAAAAGTACGGAGTGCGCGGCTTTCCCACGCTGGTGATCGTCGACAAACAGGGGAAGGTGCAGGACTTCTATGTCGGCTATTCGCCCGAGCTGCGGAAGGAAGTGGGAGAAATCGTGCGGGGACTGCTCGCCAAGAAGTGATCCTGCCGAGCGCCCTCACGGCCGGGCATGTGCTCTTCACGGCCGATCGGCGAGGCCGATCGATAAGGCAAGCGGTGAAAAGGGCAAGCGGCCCGACCCTCGGCCTTGGCCGACGGCACCTTTGACTTTTTCCGTTCCCTAGGTTTCCCTCGGTCCCAAGCTCTGCTTGGGACCGCATGTCCGCGAAGCTCTGCTTCGCACCGCGATCACGGATTCCCCGGACGCGCGAAAGAGCTTCGAGAAAGTGTGTTCCCAAGCAGAGCTCGGGAACAAGGAGAAATGAATGTGCGGCCTATTTTGAGGGGTGGTCTGCTTTTGTCTCGCGTTTTGGCCCGTTCGCCGCGAGGCTTCTTCCGGCCAGAAGGGCGTCAAGCTCTCTCTTTAGCTGGGCTTTGCTCAATCCGACTGCGTCGTGAACGGCCTGAATGACTCCCTGCTTATCGATGATGGCGACGAATTCGCCATCGCTCGAAGTGGTATCAACGCCGAACGCCTTGGCAACGCCGCTTCGCTCATCGGCGCGACAACACCGGCAAATGTCTTCTGCTTCGCCTCGCGGCGCACATCCTCCTCTTCGCCACGCCCCATGTTGACCAGATACACGACGACTCGCTTGTTTCGATACGCGCTCTGCAAGCAGCCTCAGCGTGGTAGCCACGTTGCGGAAAGGATTGAAGAATTGTGACGCGCATACGAGAACCACGATATCTTTGCCGATGTGACGGCCGAGTTTGATTTGTCCGCCAACGCAAAGATCAAGCTCCACGTTTGGCGCCCGCTTGCCCACGGACGGAAACTCGGTGTTGATGGTGAAGTCTCGATTTGGCTTAACTGATTTCGTCGCACCGGGAAGCGGTGTGAAGACGAACGAGTCGGCCTCTGACGCGCGATCGAACCGCCAATCCTTGAACCGCTGCGTGATCGTCGCCGAAATCTTTTCGGAGTGGCTGCAGATCGCAAAGACGAGACCGTCCGTAATATCGACGACCACTTTTTGTAAGATAGGGTCGCCCTCGGCTGCGATCCAGGCTTCCCAACTGAAAACGTGGCATGCGAATTTCACTCGATGCACGCGAATGCCGTCCAGCTTTTTCCTCACCGACATAACTGCAGGCGGTAACGCCGTCCAACAGATCTTCATCGGGTTCCTCGGTGAGGAGCCGCAGAACCAGGGGGTGTTCGGGCCTCCCCATTGAACCCATCGCTAATCGGTCCTCGACGATTTCGGCAAGCGATGGTGGTGCTTCGGCCTGCGAATACAGATTTGGCCCCCGATGGAACCGGATTTCGGCGAGACAGGAGGACCGATCCAATTGGTAATGGTCTTGCCGTCGCACACAAGACCGAGCTGGACATCCTCCCAGTTCGCTTGGACGGCCAGCCGATTGGGGCATTCCGCGGTGATTGAAAACGTTCCGACATCCGAGTGCAGTATCTTTTCGTTCGGCCCTCGCACGGTTTCCATCATTTCACAACGAACCTCGATCCGCTTGCACCGCGTATAGAACTCGACTAGATCACGAACGATTCTCGTCGGATCGGGACCGCTTCCGCGATTGCTCGACCCCGCCGGCTGGCCTCGAATGCCCGGCGGACGTGGGCGAGTTCTGGCCCAGCAGCGGCGCAGTCACCCAGAGCGAGCAACAGAATGACGACAAGCGGAGCGACGCGGAGCATCGAAATCCTCCTTGAATTGTGTGCCGGTCGGTGTACCGCTGCCCCCGCGAACGGTCAAGGCAACTCTCCTTTTGCCGTATCCAGACCCGGAACTACAGCGTCCCGATTTTCAGCCGGTTGGCTTCGGCGCAGAGCTGCAGGATCTGCCGTGGCTTTTTCCGTCGGTGGCTTACTTGCCGCGGGCCTGGAGAATGCGGCGACGCGTGGGATCGAGTTGGATCGTAAGGTGCCGCTCCGTTAGGGCACTTTCGCTGCATCGAGCGACCAGATGGTTGTGGCGGGGTCGGCACACGCTTTCGTATGTCGAGCGACGCAGTGACGCAATTCGCGGCACTCTTCGATCAACTCTTGGCTGTTTGTCAGTTGGCGGATCGTCCAGACAGGACGGCAGGGCGTTGCTGATTGGAGGAGAATCGACGTACTCGAACCCTTCGATTCGTGACGGCAATCACGAGCGCTTCACGAGCGTAAAGTGGCACCGGGCGATTCGTCTTGGAGCTTGGACTTTGGACTTTGATGACCGATGCTCGCGAGAGCACAAAGGGAGAGAATTTCTGTTAATGTGATTGCAACGAGGAGTCTCGATGCCCGTCGTCTTTATCCATGGTGTTCCGGACACCGAGCGCGTTTGGCGTTCGATCTTGGAACGCATCAACCGCTCCGACGTAGTCAGCCTTTCATTGCCGGGTTTTGGCAACGCGGTGCCACCTGGCTTTGGAGCGACGAAGGAGGAATACGTTGCCTGGCTGGCGGCGACGTTGGAAGGGCTGCCGCAGCCGATCGATCTGGTTGGGCACGATTGGGGGTCGCTCCTCGCGGTGCGTATCGCTGCGACCCGTCCCGATCTGATTCGGAGCTGGGTTGGCGGTGGCGCGCGCCCGTCAGCAGCGACTACGTTTGGCACAGAGCCGCCCAGGCCTGGCAGACACCCCAAGTTGGCGAAAGCGTCGTGGCGGCGTTGGACGCGAACGCCGCGCGCCGATTTCTCATGGGCGAGGGCGTCCCAGAGAGTCAGGCCTCCGAAACGGCGAGCCATGTAGATGCAGTCATGAAGGACTGTATCCTCAAGCTCTACAGGTCCGCAAAGAACGTCTTCGCGGAATGGGAGCCGGACTTGGTGCACATTCGGGCTCCGGGTTTGGTGATTTGGGGAGAAAATGACTCCTTCGCCGATCCACGATTCGGAGATCGAATGGGCCAGCTCACGCGAGCTCGGCGAGTGGCGCTTGGCCAACTGTGGACACTGGTGGCAATGTCAAAAGCCCGATGAGGTCGCCGCGCTGTTGGTCGACCATTGGGCTCACTGCGCACAATTAATGGCCGGGATTGTCGGTCAGGAGCACGGTGAACACGGGCACACCCCGGATACAGGAGTATTCACCGCGACAAAGACGAGCATCAGCTCGCGGACCGAAGGCATTGGCGAAAAGCCGGCTTCTTGTGCCGGGCCCAGGCCTTTGTATCCGCCCCAAAGGCGGAATGGCCGGTTTTCGCCCGTGCCAGCGATCCACGAACTTGATGTCGGTGGTCTGCTCGCGATTTGAGCCGTCGCCGTTGGCATAACCAGCGGCCGCTCGCGAGCCTTATCGTCCAGGAGCGCCCGCGAAAACGATCTCCCTCGCCTGCGCCCAGCAACCCGCCGTCTTGCGCCAGCAGCGCATCTTCAAGGGTGGGCGGCGAATGACACAGAGCCGCGTCCCCGTTGGTAGTTTCCCTTTATTATTTTTGTGGTGTGTCAGCCATGATCTGTGGTAACACATTACATACAAATCAAATGCCATCTAACTCTCTCGCAATGCAGGACGCGTAGAGAACGTGCGACATTTGTGTCACTTGGGCTGGGCCCTTACAAGTAGCCAGAGAAACGGCATGCCTCGCAAAATCTTTATTGCGATTCACGGCGTCGGAAATCAAAAAGAATTCGACACCGTGCAATTGGTGGCGGAGCAGGTCATCCGCAGAGTCACTCATGCGTCTGGCCCGCGCATTTCGCTCGGGACGTTTTCATCCGGGGCGCAAACCGGCACTACCCACCACGATCGACGCCGTGTATTGGCATCTCGATGATCAAGGCCAACAGATCGGGTTAGCGGAAGTGTATTGGGCCGATCTGTGTCACCTCCAGCTCGCGTCCGGCATTCGGCTGGAACAAGGGGTGCCCTGGGCGCAGACGCTTGTTGACCGCGCGAAAGCCCTCAAACAGAGGGCCGCACCTGAAAAGCCGAATCCGGATTACGAGAAGATCCGGGCGGTCATCAGTGAGATGGGCGACGGCCTGCAATTGCTGGATTGGCTCTCGACTCTGGCTCCCAAATTGAAGCTCCCGACATTTGACGTCAATAAAATTGTCAACGAGTACCTCGGCGACGTCCAATTTGTGGCGGAATTCAAGGACATCCGTAACGGCATCCTCAAGCGTTTTGCCGCCACGCTGGATGGCGTTGCCCAACGCGTCGGCCTGACGGCCGATGACGAAATTTATTTGGTGACGCACAGCGAAGGAACGGTGATCGCGTTGCTCGGATTGTTGGAGGCGATGACGGGCGCGAACAGGCCGGCCTGGCTCGAGCACATCCGTGGCTGGATGACGATTGGTTGCCCCATCGACAAACATCTCATTCTGTGGCCCGAGTTGTGGACGCAGTTTCAATCGGGCCCTACGCATGTGCCCTGCAGTCCGATCGTCTGGTGGAACTATTCGGACTATGGTGATCCGATCGGATACGAAGTGCGAACGGCGCGACTGGATGCGTGACGACCGCGGATCACACGCCCGCTGGAATCAGGCCTTCAAATTCGAGGAACCCACGGCCGCAAAGAAGAATGGCCAATATGACGAGAAAAAGGCGAACGTGTACGAACAGCTTTTCACCCGTTACCCGTGGCCCGGGAAGGCTCATATCGACTATTGGCACGACGACGATCTCTTCGATCATTTTCTGGGCCACGTGGCACACATTGGGGAGAAACGAGGACCATTGCCTGACATCCGGATGAGCCGGATTTCCAGCTACGTTGTGCCCTATGTGATGGCCTTTGCCGTATTGGTTGCCGCGATGTTCTTCTTCGACAAGGGCATTCGGAACTCGCGGGGGACGCCAGGCGACCCGCAATTTGCGACCTTCACTGCGGAAATCTTGTCGCTCAGTGGGCTCTTGGCCGGTACGACCGTCCTGGCTCGCATGCCGCGCCTGGCTCGCGAGAAGTGGCGTTTCGGGTTTTTGGCGGCGGGTATTTTCGCAATCTTCGCCGGACTGTTCTGTTGGTGCTTTCCGCCAGAGACAGCGGAGTACATTCATGAACGGCTGATTGCTCGCGGCCTGAAAATCCCTGCCGCGCATTTCCCGGAATTTGTGGGCACGCCGGTTGATGCGATCCGCTTCGTGTTTGTCGTCTTGGCGTTTTTCGTCGGGCTCAACGCCACGATCCTGCGGTTCAAACTCGGGCGCATGCTGATGAAGATGACGGGGCGCTGACGTTGCTGGCATTGCTCGTGCTGAGCATTGCCCACTTGATTGGTCACCGGGTGCCGTTTGTGACGCTCCCGGACCATTGGTCGCAGTGGATCGGCCTCTGGGCAACGGCAGTCTGCTTTTGCGTAACGCTTCTTTGGGCTGTTTGGAAAGCCGACGAAGATCATTCGGCCGGGCTCTGGCCCTTGATCGGCCCCGGCTTTACGGCCGTTGTCGGCATCGGTTCAGCCGTGGCCATGTCTGGCGCGACAGCCGCCAAGACAGCCGCGGTGGGAAGCGCGAAAGTGCAGGCTCACGTGGAACAGCCGCACGTGTGGCCATTGCTCCTGGGAGCTATCGCATTCTTGTTCCTCTGGAAACTCGCCGCGATCCTGTTTGACCTGACATTCGTTTGGCATCGCTACGTCAAGCAGGACGTCTTGCTGATTTGGCTGCGAGAGAATCTGATCCCTGGGAGCCCAACTAAGATTGGCGATGACGTTGCTGCGGCGTGTGAAGTAGGGTAGGTCACGAACGACGGTCTTCTTTCAAAAGCACAGAAGCCAAAGCCGCCGCCACCCCGAGCTGGCGAGGCATCTTGCACCTGAAACGTTGGACCTTGGCTTGCGACGAGCATCCAGCTCGCGGACCGAGAGGCCTGACGAAAAGCCCTTCGCCGTGCCACCGATCCGCGAGCTTGATGTCGGCGGTCAACCGTGCTCGAACTCGTCGCGGCCGAGTCGAGTGAGCCTCGCGCACAGTGACTCACTTCGCTCGTCAAAGACGAACTCATCATCGAAAACACGATGAGCCGGGCTTCCCCCATTGGGCGGAGGCAAGCAACGGTGGCCAGAGGTTCAGGGAAAACGCGCCGTGCCGGATTGGCGTCCGTTGGAAGACGTGACTTCGAGCGGCTGCCAGGCTGCCAACCGTCACTCACGCGTTGAAGTCATCTCCCTTCGCCTGTGGTACCGATGCCTGCTCGGCTCTCGCCAGTGGATTCGATGCGCAGTTGAACCACACAGGCTTGCGCAAAGCGATGCCTTACGCAAAGCTGTCACTTACGGAAATGGGTTCGGGGCTTCGAACCTCAGGCTGCGGAGAAATTTCCCCTTCTCCCTGCACGCGTTCCACGCGACGCAACCCATGCTCAACGCATAGCCTGATTCTAACCGAAAATTGCTTGGAGCTGAAGCCCAATTTTCCAGTTTGTTACAACATCTTGCGGAGGCCCGAGTTGCGCGAGGCACTTTTTTCGCGTCGCGTTTTTGCGGTCGCGCGTGTCGGCGGAGACGTGCGAGGCACCCCCTATCCCCAACCCTTCTCCCTCGAGGGGCGAAGGGAGAAGACGGTCGTGGCGACCGACAAATCCGGCTACCTCCTGCTCCGTTTCCCCTCCGCGCCGTGCTGGGGAGTTTTTTGGGGCACCCCAAAAAAGTCGGCGTGTTTACTCCGACGCTTGGGCCTCGATGCCCGGCCAGATTCGCCCCCTTACCCCGGCCTCTCCTCCGCAAGGGGCCAGGGGATAAGGAGTTGGAAGAAGGGAGCGGGCAACACTGGACTGGAGTTCTGAATCCCAAGCCTGTGCCGTCGTCGGACTTTTTTTGGGTGGACCGGCTTTGCACAATAATTCGGTTTTTCGGCGAATTGTGCAAGGGCGGGAATTTTTGTGCAGAGAGATTTGGCATGGGAGTTCACGATGGACCCCGCCACCACCAGAGTCGACGGAGAATCGGACGTGCCCAGCAAATCGCCGCAAGCGTCCCAAACCCGATATAGTTGACCCATCCCGGCCATCGCTGCGGCAGGGCGTTCAATGCCAGCCCCATGACAACAAAAACGAGCGCACATCCCAGTCATCTGAACCGCCGTCGGACGAATGGCCCAGTAGGCAGAAGTAGTCGCCAGTCGTTTTCTGGTCCGGTCGTACCGCACCCCTGCCACTACCCCAACCAAGAGACAGAAGACGATTCCAGCGATGAATTTGCCCGTGTCGCTCATGCCGTCATTGTAGCCGTCTGCCGATTCGATTGTGAAAACGATCCCGGTACTTTTTAACGGCCCTGCCGTCACGGCTATCGCCACGCCGGTGAGTCTGTCTCAGTCGCGAAAACGTCGGCTTGCTTACGAAGCCGATGGTGCGAATCCCTTCGGTGTTGGCGGCGGTCAGCCACAAACGTTGCCCGTGCGGCCGGTCGCTTTTACGACGAATGGCATGGCCTCATTCTACTGCGCAGACCTGCCCCTTGACCCGCTTGCGGCTTCTTCCAGTTCGCGAAGACGTATCCAAACCAAATTACGACGATGCCCATCCCTAATATCGCTTCAACATCTGCAATCGCTTGGATGAATGTGCGCAATGCTACGTCTTTCGGGAATTCTGTCACGTCTTCTGATATACGGCCGCGCAATGTAATCGTATCAACGCTGAAATGGACGCAGTGTGGATAACGCACTGCACCATAATTGGCACTTTGAAACCAAACTGCGAATAGTAGAAGAAAATTAGAGATATGCCGCGATTGGCCACGCTAACTGCCGCACTGATCACCCCTACGAATGGCAGACGGCGTTAGACGCTACTCGGCTAATTGGCGAAATGCAAGCGGCTGTGAACGTGCGTCGGCTACGATCGCGAACTCTCATTCAGCGAGGCGATCATCCCGGAAAAGAGGCTCAAAAAGACCAACGGCAGCGTGAGAGCCCCAGCTGCATTTACCGCGATCCAAATGTCCGACGGCCAGTGCAGCGTATTCGCGAGGTAGATTGCCAGCACGTTCACCGCAAGCGCAGGCAAAAGCCAGCTGAACACTCTCGGTTTGGCAAAAAAGCGAATCATGCCAGAACTCACAGCATTTCCCGGCACAGCTGCCACCGGAGGGGTCATGAACAAGCCTAAGGATCTCTTTCTTCGTCTTCCGTGTAGGTGGGTCTTGAACAGGTGCGATGCGTTCCGTAAAGGTCATCGCAAATCCTCCGTGTTTAACTACGTCGAGTTCAGGCCTGGCGAAAATAAGCCGCCCGCATGCGTGCGACGGCCAAACTTCGTGTGTTAGTGGACGTCATCCGTGACCGCCTCCATGCTCCACTACCGGGCTTAACCGCCCAATTGTTAGTAATTAAGTCGCGATCTGCAAGGGAAAATCGAATCTCGTATTGACAGATTGCGGATGTTCTCGTACGGCCGTCCGGAGCATCTGTCTGGAAAAAAATCGCCGGAAAACGCATGTGGCCCACCTTTTCTGCCCACATGAATCAACTCTCTTTTATGGGTTCCTTGCCCAAGTGTCGCCCGGAAATGTGACGCAGTTCTAGCCCAATCGGGCCAACGATACTTGCGGGCGGTCCATTGGCACCGTCGGCGACGTCCCGAAATCGACCGGGATCCCGAATTCCTCCATCGCTGCGATCAAGCAGCAAATGTTGTGGCACAGAATCTTGCAGAGCACTTCGTTCCGCATCGCCCGATCGGTCTTGGACCGCACCGAATCGCCGAACTTTGTCTTGATCGACATGATGGCGGATTCCACGTTCGACCGCTTGTGGTAGTGCTCCAGGAACGTCTCGCGATGCAGATTGAAGTAGTGGAACGCCTTTTGGAACAAGCCGCCAACCGCGCCCGTCGTCCAAGACTTGAACGGGATGTACGGTGTCGCGCCGTGCTTGGCGATCGCCTGAAAGTTGTTTTCGCTCGCGTAAGCCTTGTCGCCTGACACTTCCGAAATATTGAACCGCTTGGCCGTTTCGTCCAAGAGCGCCGGCATGATGGGCGAGTCATTCGAGTTGCGCTCGTGAATCTCGACGGCGGTTACGATGTGCGTCCGCGTGCCGATCGCGATGTGTGCCTTAACCCAATCGTGCTGCTCCCGAACCTTGCCGTATTTTTCGTCGTACCAACGATGGAAGCGTGACACCATGAAGCCCGTCGAGTCGCAGGCGAAATCGCATTCGATTGTCGATAGCGGGGCGCTGCTCCGTCCAATCAAGTCGCGGAGCACGTCGCCCATGCCCTCATTTTCCAGATGGTTGAAAATCGAGTTGAAGTGAGGGACGCAACCGATGTGGCCCTTCTCGTGTGCGTCGTTCAAGTCGGAAATGAACCGTCGACCGGACAGCGTGGAGTAGGTCTTGAAGACGCACGCGAAGACCGCGTCACACAGCGGAATGCGGCGACGGCCGCGCCCCTCTTGACGGGCTCTTTGATGCCCTCACAGAGAGCCGCGAGCAATTGCTGAAAGGTTTCCTTCTCCGTCGTTTCGGCGCGGTTGTAAGCGGGCCATTGCTGCGGATAGGTCGGGCGTTTGACGCGTCTGAGTGACCGTCACCGATTCGGTGATCGTTTCGGAACCGTCCGCAAAGAGTTCGCGCTGGCGCACGATCCGCACCGCGTAAATGTGTTTGCAAACGTGGCCCGTCAACTCGTGATCCGGGCAGTTGCAGTAGGGGGAATGCTCGGAAGGATCGACCTTGTACTTCGTGCCGTCGCGCGACTGGCTCGGCACAACCCAGACGCCGTCCTTTTGGACGATCCGAACCATCGCGGCCAGTTGAACGCCGCGTTGTTCCCGGTCAAGCAGTTTCCAGTCGGTCATGGCCGTATCCTTTGTCGGATGCGGCGCGAGTGCCATAATGTCCGTCAGGGGCATTCGGGCCGTTCACGCCTGAGTGCTTCTGCCCGTCGTGGCTGCAACCATGACGGGCGTTCATTTCACGCCTTTATTGTAATGACAAAAACATGACGAGTCAATGGAAAATATGGCTTGACTGTCATTTTTTCGTAAGTACAATTTCAGGCATGGGACGGCCAAAAAAAGAACAAGACGCAACCCGCGTGAAGCTAATGCAGGTGCGTCTTAAAGAAAGTGAATTTGACGAATTCAGACAGGCGGCTGATTCGTCTGGGCTTGTATCTGTCGGGGTGGGTGCGGAGCGCCTTCTATCGGCTGCCCGTCGCGAGACGGCGCGGCCTCGCCCAAAGGGGATTCGCTAGCTGATGGTGCCGCGCCACGAGACGCGGCTTTATCGAACGCGGCCCGCAAAAGCAGTTCGCACATTGCGATATTCGCATTATTCGTCGCCGCTTTTTGTGCCGAATCCATTTTATCGTAAATGGCGCGCATGTCCTCTTCCGCTTTTGCCGCAAGCGTGATTGACCAGCTTTGATTTTCTGTACCAGGTGCTATGAAGGTTGGGTTAGGTAATCTCCGCTGTGCTGCTGGAGTGAGGGCGTAGCCCGAACGGAAGTAGCACAGCGGGCTGCGAACTCGTTCGGGGTCACGTAACCCAGCGAGCTATGCGGCCGGTGATGGTTGTAATCCTCTTGCCACTGCTGGGTCAGCCGCTTGGCAGCTGACAGGCTCTCAAACACCTCCAACGCCAAGAACTCGTCCCGGAGCCGGCTGTGGAAGCTCTCGGCGTAGCCGTTCTCCCACGGACTTCCCGGCTCGATGTACAGCGTCTCGACATCCACCGACCCAGCCAGCGCCGGACTGCTCGCGCGACGAACTCGGGGCCGTTGTCCGAGCGGATACACTTCGGCACGCCGCGCATCCCAAACAGCTCGGCCAGCGTGTCGATCACATCCTCGCTCGTGATGCTGCGAGCCACCTTCAAGGCCAGACATTCGCGCGTATACTCATCCACGATCGACAGCCACTTGAGCTGGCTCCCGCTCGTCGTGTGATCGAACACAAAGTCCCAGCACCAGACGTGATCTCTGTGCTCCGCTCGGCGATGAACACAGCCGTTCTCACTCTTCCCGAGTCGTCGCTTTTTCCGCTTTTTCACTGGCACTTTCAGCCCTTCCCGACGCCACAGACGATAGACACGCGTGTCGCTCGCTCTCCATCCGTCTCGCCGAAGCCGCCAGGCGACTCGGCGGTAACCCCACCGCGGACGTCGCCGCGCGACCTTCAACATGCCCTTGGCCAAGGCCAGCTCATCGCCCCGTGGCTTCGGCTCGTAACGCTGCGTGCTGCGCGGCTGCTCCAACGCCTGACACGCCCTCCGCTCGGAGACCGAGAACTTCTGTTGAAGGTCTGCGGCCGCCGCGCGCTTCCGCGAAGGGCTCACCAGTTTTTTTCCGCAACATGCTTGAGCATGCGATTGTCCAGCGTCAGCTCAGCAACCAGCTCCTTCAATCGCTTATTCTCCTCCTCCAGCAGCTTCAAACGCTTCGCTTCCTCAGACTTCATCCCTCCGTACTGGTTGCGCCACCGCAAATACGTGGCCTCGCTGATCTCGAGAAACTGCAGCACCGCGGCCACCTCCTTGCCTGCGTTGAGCATCGCGTCCGCATCCCGAAGCTTCCGCACGATCTCCTCCGCACCGTGCCGCTTCCTTCGCTTACCCGTCATCCAAGGTCTCCTTGCCCATTGGGCTCAGAAAACCTTCATAACCTCTGGGTCAGCTTTTCAACAGCAGGCCATGATCATCGGCTCTCCCTGACGAATCATAAATATATCCGTCTCAAGGCCGACTCCCGGAGCCACTTCCGCACGCCGTTTTGCGGCATAGATCGCTACAAGCGACATCGCTAGATCACAGTTAGCCGAATAGCGATTTAGCATGAATTGAGATTGAGCGTGTCGCGCACCGCTTCCAATTGCCGCGAAGCCAATTGAATCATTGCAGAATGGCACACCATCAGAGTCAACCGTGTATATGTGGCCGCCTTCCTCATCCATTCCCGTGATGATCGTGGCGATGTCGACCTGAGACTGCGTGTCCTGATTTCGTATTTAACTTGGTCCACGAATTTCGGACTAAATTCGCGTTGCCTTGCAATGAACGATTCCATGTTCAACCCGAGCGGCGAAAGGACAGATCGCTCCGCCAATCGCACGTTGTATGACGAAACTTCCGCGTAATAAGCACTGACCGCCTCGGATACACTGGAAAATCCGGCCGATTTCCCATGTACAGTGCGCTGGCAAATTTCGTCCTGAATACTGAAATCTCCCGCGATCATGACCACAATTGAAGGCCCAAAACGACCAAATTTGGCCGATGGCCGTTCAAATTCAATGTCGCCAGCGGTAAGCATTCTGTCAGAGATGCCGATTATTACCGGGCGAACATGTCTTTCGGAGATTGCCGCAATGCAGACTGTCAAAGGTGGCTTCCGTTTTGACTGCGGTTTCGGTGCCACTCTAAGCGGACGGATCGGGGGACGCAACGGCCTAAAGGGGGGCCTAAGCTTCATCGGTCGCCCCCCGTGTTTTCCGGCCGCTCCCCGAATTTTTGTGCAGACCCGGCTTTATTTGTGCAAAACCGAATTGTTGTGCAAAGCCGGGTGGACCCCAAAAAAGGCCCCCTTTTTTAGCGCCCCAAAAAAGCCAAAAAAGTCGGGCCGCGACCTTCGCGACGGACACAAAATGGGTGGCAGCGACAGGAAAAAGTCTCGCGGGGCGGGCCCCTGAAACGACAGTAGCCGCCAGTCAGTTGACTGCGGCTACTGAAATTGAGCGAGGCCGACGGGATTCGAACCCGCAACCCCCGGATCGACAGTCCGGTGCGCTAACCAATTGCGCCACGGCCCCAATTTATTGTCGCTTCGATGATACTGCGTTCACGCCGAACATGCATCGTCGGGCGACGTTAGGGCACGTTCATTCGCGAAAAAAGGGCGTTCGTGATTCTAGCCCTTCCGAGGGCACCGTCAAGCGTCGGATTTTTCAGGCGGTCTCCACCACGGCCCGCATTTTCGCGAGCCCCGTGCGGGCCACCTCGGCGGGATTTTGGGCCCATAAATCGGGCCGGAACAACTCCAGCGACAGCCAGCGGTTGTAGCCGAGCTGTTTGAGCAGACGCACCATCTTCCGCAGATCGAGATGCCCGTCGCCGGGATAAACCCGGTCTTTGTCGTGCTGCTGGATGCGGGGGGGCTGGGCGGGAGCGTCGTTGAAGTGGCAGATGGCGATCTTTTCCGCGGGCACCTTCAATAAGGACTCGAACGAGCCGCCGCCGCGGAAAATATGGAAGGGGTCGTGGATCACCGTGCCTTGCGGATGGCCGGCCTTTTGCACGATTTCGGCCGCCGCCTCGATCGTGTTTATGTCGTCGACGAAGCCGAGGTACTCCATGGCCGGTTTGACGCCGATCGACAGGCCGAGTTCCAGCAGTTCGCGGTAATTGCGGGCTCCCAGGTCGTGATCGGCCATTCCCCCGGGAGGACCGGAAATAATGTGGATGGCGCCGACCTCGACGGCCTGGTGCATCCGCCGTTTGGCCTCTTCCAGGGCACGGGCATGTTCGGGTCCGGTCGTGTCGAACCAGCCCTTGATGTAAATCGACGTGGGCACGGCTAATCCGTGATCCGAGAGGGCCTTGGTGATGTCGGTGAGCTTGCCGCCGTTGGCGAGGTGCGCGTCGATATCGTCGTGCCACAATTCGATGGCGGAGTAACCGGTTTCGCCCGCGATACGAATCTTGTCGAGGATCGGCGTCGGCCGGATCGTGCTCGAATTCAGGCAGTAAATAAAGTCGGCCATCAAGTGTTCCGATCAAGATCGGGCATTCACCTGGTGCAGGTGATCCACACGGGGCTCGACCAGGCGAGCTGTCCGTCCGTTTGCTCGAGTCGCATGTAGTACAGGGCAACCTGACCCGTCTTGGGATGCTCGTCCGTGTATTCGAGCGTGATCTCCTCCTGCTGTGGGGTTGCAGTGTAGAGGTATTCGTTGTCGCGGATCAGCGAGACCTTGGCGATTTTCTCCGTGCCAACCGCCCGCAGGGAAAAGTGAGGCCGCTCGGCGGTTTTGAACTCATCGCCCATAAAATGGCCGTTCGCCTGGAAGACGAGCACTATGTTGTCCGTGGCCCCGTAGGTGTGGCGTTTGTGGATGGAATCAAGCACCGCCCGACGTTCATTGCTCGGCGTATACACGAGGGCGTAACTGATGTGAGTCGAGCCGTGATCGCTCGATGAGATCGTGCCGAGCCGATAACCCTTGTTGTACGCCTTCCAGACCAGTCCGGCTTGTTGGAAGCCGCCCGGGGCGCTTTCCGGTTTTTCCGTCGTGAGGGGCACGCGCGGGCGCCGAGCGTTTCGTAGCTGTTGCGGGCCCCTTGGTACATTTCCACGACGGGTTCGATGCTGGGGTCATTGTCCCGCCAGTCGGTCCCCATCGAGCTGGTGCCCGAGGTATGCGGAATCGACAGGCCGCCCGTTCGCGAGAGAAACTCGTACAAGAGCTTCGTGTCGTTTGAGACGACCTGGCCCGTGCCGACGCCGGGAAAAACTCCTGTCTGATCGAGTTTCAATTGGAACGGAAAGACGGGAATTCCACGGACGGCGTGAAATACATTGCGGTGCCCGTTGGGGAACTGGACGCTGCGTTCGTATCCGTAAAGGGGAACGAACCGCGGAGGCAGGAAGTACATGTCGGCCGATTTCTGGGTCAGCCACCACCAGTACGCGTAATGCCCGCCCCCCTGGTGGTCGGTGAGGGAACCGAAATCCATGGAGGCCACGTCGATCATGTAGCGGTAGAAATCGATGTAGGAACCGTCGTTGCCGGGGCCGACGTCCCAACTCATTTCCGTATGGCGGTGTAAATCGCCGCGGACGATCTGGTGCTCGACGCCGTCGATCGACACGCGTTGGCCCCGAATTCGTTCGACCTGTTTCGCCTCTCGCGAGGCGTTCCACGCGGGCTTGCCGGCCGGCGGATCGGGGGGCTGATACGCGGCGAGCTTGGGCGCGCCGATCTCGGCGGCGGGCGGGGCAGGGATGTTTGTGATCAGGGCGACATCCTGGATTGGCCGGTGATAATTCCGCGGGTCCCGCGCGTCGCTCGAATAGGCGACCCACAGTGAGCCGTCTTGAGCCGGCAGAATCCGGCTAAACACGCTGATGCGGCCTGTGCTGGCCGCTAAGTCGACGGCGGGGGTCCAGCCGGTTGGCGAAAGGGTCGTCACGCTTTCGACCCAGCCTTTTTGCCCTCGAGCACGATTGCCACGCTGCTGCGCAAAGACCATGTGCCGGAAGCGAAGCCAGACGCGGCCGTTGTCGCCGCAGGCGATCGCGGCCATGGCCGTTTCTTCGTTGATCGGAATGGTCGCCGCACCGTTTTCTTCTGCCAGCGCCTTTTGCAAGTCGGGCGCCGCCAATACCTTGCCGTCCCGGTAGCAGGCGACTTTGACGTGCCGCGTGCTGCCGAGGCTGCTTCCCTGATTGCGGTTACTGCGTCCTAGCCAGTATCCGACGTCTTTGCCCCAGTTGGGCCCCCCTTGTTCCCAGGCAATCCAGATCGCTCCGTCATGGCCGCAAGCGACGCTGGCATGGGCCTCGTAGTACGACGAGGTCGCGATCGGAATCACCTTTCCAGGATGCCCGTCGCGAACACTGGTGAGGAAGACGTCGTAGTCGCCGTTACGGTAGCTGTCGAACGCGATCCACGCGGTCCCCTCCTTGTCGACGGCGACGCGGGGAAACCAATCGCTTTCCGCATCGGACGTGACGGCGAGCGGCCGAGACCAATTCGCACCGTCGAATTTGCAGTAATAGACATCTCCCGCGTTATTGGGGTGCGCTTGCCAAACAACGTGAATATTTCGCTTCGAGTCGACGGCGACGTGCGGATTGATGTCGGGTTTCGGATCGTTCGTCAACCGGACAAGCGGTCCCCAGGTATCCTTAACCAGTGATCGTGCATACAAGTCCCAGTTTCCGGTTTTGTCGGCCGATTGGCCGGTCTGCTCGCTCCAAATGACCCACAGTCGATTTTGCGAGTCGACGGCCAATTGTGGCATCCAAATGTCGGCATTGGCCTGAACCAAGGGAACATTCGTGCGTGTCGACCAACGGCCGGTTGGTAGCCGGCGATGGACGCGAATTTGGTCATGCCCGTCGTAATAGGCGGCGTAGGCTGCGAAAAGTGTCCCGTCGGCCGCCTGAGCGACCGAAACGAAATCGTCGCACGAATCACCGGTTGAGAGCACCTTCGCACCGGCGTCCCGGGCGGCGACTTCCAATCGGCCCAGAAATTCCGCGTCTGTGACGTCAGCGGCACCCGCTTGGAGGGCACGATTGCGAGCGGGTCGCGTTTTCGACGCAGGGGCGGAGCTGGCGGTCGGTGCCTCCGGCTGCGTCTGCAGCGCGCGGTTTTCGAGGGCGCCATAGACGAGAAGAAACGACGATACGACGGCGGCCGAAAGGCCGGACATCAGTTGGCGCGACATCTTCCGCTCCCCGCTACGTTCCCGGCTGGTCAGGATAACCGCCCGCCCGGCAAGTCGCGAGCAACCGCAGAAGCCTGAATCTGTCGCTTTTCCGGGGATGCAATCGGCCGATGAGTTGCTAAAGTGGAAACTGGGCCATGTGCGAGATGGTCTGGAGCCGATTGAGATGCCTGTCAAAGTGCGTTGTCCGGAATGTGAAAAGGTCCTGAATGCGCCTGATTGCGCTCGAGGGAAAGCGATCAAATGCCCGGCTTGCGGCAGCGCCGTGCGTGTTCCCGCCGAAAAAGCGTCTGCGGCCAATCCCGCCGCCCGCAAGCCGGCCAAGAAAGTTGCGGCGCCGCCTCCCAGCAGCAGCGGAATGATCGTCAATCTCGATTTGGACCAGATCGAAGACGTGCAAACGCGAATCTGTCCCAAGTGCGGCACCGAGGTGGACGCCGAGGAAGTCGAGTGCCCCTCATGCCACGTCAATTTGGAGAGCGGCCTGCTCAGCGCCCAGAGGAAGGCCGACCTCAGCCGCAAGGGACCGAATCCCAAGTTGTACTACAAGGAGTTTTTCAAGGACGGCATCGAGTTCTGGAAGAAGGAGAAGAAGCTTTCATTCCGGCTGACGACGTCGTGGATCATTTATTGTCTGCTGTTCGCGTGGAGTATTGACCTGTCGCTGTGGTCGGTGAAACCGCTCGTGCGCGACTTTTGGTTCTTCATCGCCACGATCGAGCTGCTGATTCCGCCGGGGCTCACGTGGAATCTGCACACAACGATCATCGACGCGACGCTGCGTAAGAAAAAGAAAATCGGCAAATACACCTTCGACCGGTTCCTGGGTGCGGCGACCAGTCTCAAGTTGATCTCCTGGTTCCTGGTTGTTGCGGCTCCCCTGCACATTGCCGCGCTGGTCTTTCTGGTCCTGGGAGCACGGGGCATGCCGGTCGCTCTGATGGTGGCCGTGCGCTGGAAGTGGCGGCATTTGTCTTCGCCTCGCTGTTGTTTCCCATTGCATCGACGCATATGGCGATGCCGATCACGATTCGCGGGTGGCTCCCCAACAAGATGTCGAAACCGTTCTTCCGCACGATGCCAGCCGTGCTCTTTTGGTGCTTCTCCTTTTATCTCACGTTGCTTGTTCCGATCGCCTGCCTGGCGGTCATTGGAGTGTTTTCGGGCAATCGGATCGTCGAACAATTCCAGAATGCAAACGTGAGGAGCGCCATCTTCGATGCTAAGGCGCAGATCGCGATGATTCCCAGGGGGAAAGACATCCCGGAGGAGTTACAAGACATCGCCAAGCTCACCGAGCCAACGCTCGACCTGAGTGTGCTGTACCTGCCGACCGGTCTCTTGCTGGTGGCGGCCGCGGCGTTCGGAATGACTGCCGTGTTTTCGATGCGGACGAACGGCCAGTATGCGCGTTACTTTTTGGATCAGCTCGATCTGGAAACGATGGCCGCTGACGTGACCTACGTTCCGAAAGTGAAGAACCTCGAGGAATTCGAGGCTAAGCAGGCCGGACTCTCCTGGAAAACGGTGTTGATGGGGATGGGGCTGGGATACGCAGTTCCGATCTTCCTAGGAGCATCGATCGGAATGAGTTTCTTCACCGGCATGTTGCAGGGGATTACGTACGGGTTGCTGATCTCAGGCAGCTTGATGTCGTTTATTGGCTTCTGGTGGTCGATCATCGCGCTCTTTATCAAAAGGTCGCATCTCAAGTTTACTGGGGCCATCCTGCTTTCGGGCTGGATTGCGTCGGGCATCGGCGGCGCGATTTTTGCCACGACCGAGTTCCGGAGCGGCCCGGCGGATCCTTCAAAGGAAGTGATGGCGAAACCCGGGAAGTAATGCGTCCCGTGGAGCGGTTGGCTATCGCTCGGAGACGGGGAATTCGAGTCGGCAACAGCCCAGGTCGATGTGCTGTTTGCCCTGGTATTCCGCCGTGTTTGCCAAGATCCCATCCCTGAGCCGATAGACTTTGAAGCGACCGTGTTTTTCCCGTTCGAGTAGCCCGGCCGCGTGCAAGATGCCCAGGTGATGTGAGACGGTCGCAATTTCGGTGTGGAGCAATTCCGCCAGATCGCCGACGTTTTTTGCTCCCGTTCGCAGGGCGTCGATGATCCGCAGGCGGATTGGGTCGCCGATCGCTTTGAGCATCTCGGCACACTGCGCCGATTCCAACGAGCCGGTGACCGCTGGTCGACTCGACTTCGGCTCTTCGTCGAGACGGATGAAGAATTCTTCGAGCGGACCGGACTGAATGGCGTTCCAGGTTTCCGCGCGGATGCTGACCCGTTCGCCCCGGCGAAACACGCGCCCTGAATCGTCGATCAAGTTGCGGAACGGGCCCTTATAGACGACCGTGACCTCGTCGGCGTTGACTTCCTCGGCGGGCTTCCGCGCTTCGACGATCATTTCGCGGAGGGTGACGCCGTCGAACTCGAACGTCGGCGCGCTGCTGAACTTGATGAGACGGATCTGGTCGAAACCCGCCTCCTCGGCCCAGGCGAGCACGTCGCGATCAACAGGAACGTCCCGTACCACGGCCGCCGGGCCGGGTAGCGAGGGAACGCCGTCCGACAAGGGTCGGTCCGCCGTCAACTGATGCAGGACGACTCGCCCCTTAGGAGCAAGCACCCGATAGACCTCCGCAAACATCGCTTCCCGCGTCGCCGCGTCGGTCGGCACGTTGAACGTGCCACGAAGGCGCACTTCGGTCAGCGATTCGTCGTCGAAGGGGAGCGGAATGGGAAACTCGCGATCCAGCAGGTGTTCCCAATCGTTTCGAGCCGTCGAGGTCAGACTTGCGGGATTCGGCGTGCTCTTTGTGGCCGCAGGTTGAGGCGGGCGTTCCGAAAGCGCCGGTTGGCTGCTCGCAGGCGCCGCCTCGCTCGAGCATTCGACGTCATCTTCGAGGACGTAGAACTCCCACAATGTTTGATCGGGATCGCGGAGCCAGAATTTCGTCTGCCGCGAATAGCAGCACTCGACGCCGTGCTCGCGCTGACTGGCCAAGCCGGCGATTTCAAGCCGCTGTTGCAGAGCGACCAACTCGGTCGAGCTGGCCAGGCGAAAACCGATGTGGTTGAGTGCTCCTCCGAATCCGACGGCGCCTGCCGGCTCGAGTGACAGCGTCAATGGCGGGTTTTCTAGTTCGAATTTCGCGTAATCCGCACGTTCCTTCGAAGGGTTGGAGCCGAAGACTTTGCGGTAGAACTCGACCGACCGTCCTAGATCGGAGACGTTCAGCGAGACATGAAAACTGACCGAACTTGGGCCGATTGCCGTTTCCATCGCGGTCGACACCGCTTTCAATCTGATGACTGGTCCTGTGAGGCTTCGGTCGCCAAGCCCTCCTGGCGGGGCAGGGGAACAAACCACGTGATGACCCCGGCAACCAGGGCTGCAATGGCCATTGTGGTCAGGATCGCGAGATATGATCCAGTGCGCTCCTTCACTTCGGCAAAAACCAGCGGTCCAAGCGCGGAGGCGAAAACGGTGAGCATCTGAGCCGCGCCTTGGATCTTTCCCAGGTGCCGACGGCCATAAAGTGCATTCCAGACCGCGAAAAACACGACCGTAATCACACCACCCACTGCGCCATTGACCACCGTCCAGCAGACGACCTGCCAATAGGTACGTATCACGGCCAGTGCGACGAGCGAACCGGCCAGAACGACGAGCGTGGCCGCAGTGACTTTGGCGATCCTCTGGCGGGAGATCACCCAGCCGGCCGCCAAATTTCCCAACAAGCCCGTAAAAGTGCCGATCGCCATCGCCACGTAATAAGTTTCGGCCGGGAAGCCACGCTCGGCGAGAATCGACTCGTTGAAGAGCAGCACGCCGGACGAAATGAGATTAAAGAGCGATGTCCCAATCCCGAAGATCCAAAAGGCCGGTGTCGCCAGCGCCTCCGCGAGGGTCATCCCCGTCTCGGGCTCCTTGGCTCCGCCGGGCGCTGTGCGCGAGTCCTCGCCTTCGATGACGAGCCCGCACGCCTCGGGAGAATCTCGCGTGACGAGCCACGCCAAAGGGACCAGGACGAAGAGAATCCAAGCGATACCGCTCCACACGGTTCGCCAATCGGCCTTCGCGTACCGCTCGGCGACGACAAATGCCGTGACGAATCCAATGCTGAGCAGCAACGCGTAAAAGCCCATCGCCCATTTCAGTCGCCGCTCGAACCACTTGCCGACAATCGAGAGACTTACCACGGAAAGCGCGCTTTGACCGAAACCTCGCGTGAGCGTGACGGCACAGAAGAAAAGTAGCACGCCGCCGCTGTAATTCATCGTCAGAACGCTCAAACCCAAAGCCGCGAGCACCGCCGGCAGGAGCAGACGAACGCCATAGCGATCGATGAGCCTCCCGACTCCAAGACAGAACAGGGCGCCGATCAGCGTTGCGCAGAGGTTGATCTGGCCGAACGACGTTCGCGTGAGCTTTAACGTCGGATCGATCAGCAGCCGTTCGGTGATGATGCCCAATCCGAACGTTCGGCCCGGAAAAGTCGCCACCATGGCTGCGGCCGCCACGGGAACCATGATCCAGCCGTAATAGAATCGCGAACGGCGTGCGACCGATTGATTGAGTGCGGCAGAGTGTGGTGAAAGGGCCTCGGGCGATGCGGCATCGGGGCTCATCGTGCGATCATGCTCCGAGCCCAGGTTCAGAGAAAGTACGTGTCAGTGAGGCCGTAGTCGACATACTTGCGTCGAAGGAAGCGATGGAAGTCACGATAATGCTTCGTTCTCTGGTGACCGCCGTCGGACGCCGAGTTGTAACTCAGGTAAAGCTGCCTTCGCGGGCCGTTTGAATTGTTCGGGCCGGCGCGGTGCGGCAGGAACGCTCCGAAAATCGCGATGTCTCCCGGTTCGAGGATCAGCTTGACGGTGCGAGCGTCTGCGACGAGGCTCGTCGGCAACTCGTGGTATTCGCCGTCCTCGGGCGATAGGCAGCCTTTTTTGTGAATCCCCGGGAAGAGCTCCGTACAGCCATTCTCTTCGGTTGCCGCGTCGATCGGTACGACAACGGTCATGAAGCTCTTGGGAAAACCGGGCCATGCGATGTAATCCTGATGGAGTCCGCAACCCATGGCGCCTGCCGGCTTGTAGATCAGTTTGTCTTTGAAGAGGCAGGCTTCTTCCTCGTATATATCTTCCAAGGATTGCAGAATTCGGGGGTCGATCGCGATTTTTCCACACTGCGGGGCGATGTCGATCACGGGATCGAAGGTCTCGAAAACGCATCCGCCGGCCGCACAATTCGATTGAAATCGACAGCGAAGATTGAGTTTGTCGATCAGGTCGGTTCGCTGCGATAGGGCATCGGCTTCCCCTGCCAGGCCCGCGATCTCATCGCGAGAAAAGATGCCGCGACAAACGACAAACCCGTCGTCTTGGACGGTTCGGCGCAAGTCGGCGGACTGCCGGCTGCCCGTTTCGACGCTTCTCGTTGCAACCATGACGTCTCCTTTCTGGCGACGAACGCTGTTCTCGAATGCTAGCGCTTGGCCGCGCGAACCGGTGCCGCGGCTAACCTCCTTTGACGATCCCGGTGACGGCGTGGACCCCGGGCGTCGTAATCGGATCCTTGCCGGCGACCGCGAGATCGAACGTCCAATCCGCTTTACCCGGCGGTTTCAGATCGAGGTGATAGTCCGGGATTTTGTCGTTCTTATCGGGATCGTTGTACAAGTTCTGCAGTCCGTCGGGACCGCGGAAGCCGGCTTTGGACGGTTTCAATACGGCGAAGAGGACGATGTAATTCCCCGTCGGCGCTCCGTCGTCCGTGCCATAAGTGTTGAAGGCAAAACTGCCGTCGGGACGGCAACGGGCGGTTCGGGGCATCGTCTGTCGATTAGGCGGCGGCTTTTGCGGATCGTAAAGCATGACCACGAGCGATTGGCCCTTCGCAAGAGCGGGCTTTTGGCCGTCAATTGTAACCTTGCCGGCGAACTTGGCGGTCGCGTCGCGCGTTTTATTGGATTCTTTCAAAGCTCGGTCCAAAGCCTTGTCCGCGCTTTCACGGCCACTGCAACCAGTAATCGTCAGTCCTACGGCGATCAGACCCGCCTTCAATCCGAATAAACCCATATCACGAAATCCAGTCGACCACACGTCTCATTCTCCGCGCGATGCGAGAGCTCAAAGGTCGCAGTTCCGCCGATAACGGCGCAATGCACGTTTGGGGCGCCGCGGATTGGGTGCCCCAAACGTACCTCGACGCGTCAATCTCATCGCATTGACAATCAAAAGGGTCAGAACGAGCTGTCGGCCACCGGTGCACGGCCACTGTAAGTGACCAGGCGGCAGAAGGTGACAACGCTCAAGTTTTCACTCACCATGTGGGCCGATCCGTCGCACATCAAGAGACCGCAAGCTCCCGGGTGGAAACTGTAGAGGTTCATCTTGGCCTGATTGGTGCAGTTAATGATACAGACAGGCCCCGTGTTTCCATTTGGAACCGTGCCGCCGGTAAACGTCGACCCGTACATCTGGTTATACGCGTTATCGAGGCATCCCCAACAACCGCCCGCGTTCGCTGGCGGATAGACCGGATAGTTGGCGTTGACGAGTTGGAGATTGCCGCCCTGGCAGGGGCACTTGGCAATGAGCTTCTGGCCGCGGACCCACAGGTCGGGTCGACCGGCCAGTTCAGCGCAGAAGATCGTGGTCGAGGTTCCGTCGACGACTTGTTCGATTGAAACCGGCGCATTACCGGCTCGCAACGATCGCCAATTCAGCACGCCGGCTTGCGCGACGCAGCCGCCTGCCCCGGCGACCTGCGGGCACGTGGGTTGAACCATGCTATCGTAGGCGGCCATTAGGCCGCAGCTGTAGCAGCTGATGGCGGTGTAGTCGCTGCCGCCGGCGTAGTACGGCGGATGCCGCCACACGGTCCGCCGGTGAATTCGGCCATCAAGCCGAATTCCTTGAAGGGATTTGTGTTCCTCGGAGCCGAAGGACAAAGATATGCGGCGATGATCTGTGCTGCCGGACGCGTCGGGCCGACGGAGCAACAGCTGCCTGAGTTCGGAGGCGCAGTATTTGGCGCCGCCGAAGACGGATAAGCAAGCCGGCGAGAAGATCGGCGCACCCTGGCAGATCTTGTTGTAGACGGTATTCGCCTCCATGAACGGGAGGAGCCGTTCCCCCCAGACGTGGACGTTGGCGTCGGTATAGCAATAGCCGCTGCACGGCGCAATGGGACAAAGCTCGTACATCGGCAGCGAGCAGCGCTGCAACAACAGCGAGAAGGCCGGAGGAAACGAATTGTTGACGTCGTGATAGTTGTGCGCGGCCAGACCAATCTGATGCAAGTTGTTGCGGCACTGGGTTCGACGCGCCGCTTCGCGGGCTGCTTGGACGGCCGGCAGCAAGAGAGAAATCAATACGGCGATAATTGCGATCACGACCAACAGCTCAATCAACGTGAAACCGGACCGGTGGTGGTCGCCTTTCGAAAACCGAAACTCTCCTCTTGAACGATTCACAGGCGGGAACTCCTCGGGGGGTGGGTACGCGGCATTGCGCCACGTCGACTCGTCTGCTCGCGGCAAGCAGGTCAGCCAAAATCTCGCTGTCCGATTACGTAACAGGCAGCGGTGGTGGGAGAAAAACAATTGTCGGCGGTTCGACGCGTTCGATCTTGAATTCGATTGACCTCACTCTCGGCCCTCGGCAGACGGATTCCGGGGCACCGCCTCCGCGGTGCCCCGGAATCCTGCTCAAACCAATCCTGGAATCTTGACGCGGTCAGAATGAGCCGTCGGTCACTGGTGCGCGACCACAATAAGTCAGAAGGCGACAGAACGTGACGACGCTCAGGTTCTCGCTGACCATGTGTGCCGATCCGTCACACATCAGAAGACCGCAGCTTCCCGGGTGGAAACTGTACAAATTCATTTTGGCTTGGTTCGTGCAATTGATGATGCACACCGGCGCTGTGTTTCCATTCGGAATGGTGCCTCCCGTGAACGTCGAGCCGTACATCTGGTTGTAGGCATTGTCGAGGCAGCCCCAGCATCCTCCGGCGTTCGCCGGCGGAAAGATCGGGTAGTTGGCATTGACCAACTGCAGGTTGCCGCCCTGGCAGGGGCACTTGGCAATCAGCTTTTTGCCGCGGACCCAAAGATCGGGACGACCGGCCAATTCAGCGCAGAAAATCGTTGTGGATGTTCCGTCGACGATCTGTTCGATCGTAATGGGCGGAGTTCCCGCGCAAGGATCGCCAATTGAGCACGCCCGTTCGGCGGACGCAGCCGCCTGCGCTGCAAAACGTTCCCGCGCCCTGAGGACACGTGGGAGTAACCTGGCTGTCGTAAAAATTGGCCAGACCGCAGCAGTAGCAGTTAATGGCCGTATAGTCGCTGCCACCCGCATAATACGGGGGAGCGCCGCCTAAACAACCGCCCGTGAATTCTTGGATCAGGCCAAATTCCTTGAATGGATTCGTATTCCGCGGAGTAGAGGGGCAAAGGTACGCCGCAATAATCTGCGCGGCCGGACGAGTGGGTCCAACCGAACAACAAGATCCGGCGTTCGGTGCGCAATACTTTCCCCCGCCGAAGACGCTCAAACAAGCCGGCGAAAAGATCGGGGCACCCTGGCAGATTTTGCTGTAAACGACGTTGCCTTCCATGAACGGGAGAAGTCGCTCGGCCCAAACGTGAATGTTCGCGTCGGTATAGCAGTAGCCCGCGCATGGCTCGCCGGGCAAAACTCTTGCATCGGCATCGAGC
The DNA here is from genome assembly GCA_963756305.1 of uncultured Planctomycetaceae bacterium. Lineage (GTDB taxonomy): Bacteria > Planctomycetota > Planctomycetia > Planctomycetales > Planctomycetaceae > DASPSM01. The sequence continues at coordinate 1,633,953 of CAVWNP010000002.1, read as the reverse complement.
AGCGCTGCAGCAGCAAATCAAACGCGGGAGGGAACGCGTTGTTGACGTCATGGTAGTTGTGGGCCGCCAGGCCGATCTGATGCAGGTTGTTACGGCACTGGGTGCGACGGGCAGCCTCGCGAGCCGCTTGCACGGCAGGCAGCAAGAGGGAGATCAAGACGGCGATGATCGCAATGACGACCAACAATTCAATCAACGTGAACCCGGCGCGACGGCGGTCGCCTTGAAAAAACTGGCAGCCTCGACTTGAAGAATTCACAGGCGGGACTCCTCGGTTGGTGGACACGCAACTTGGCGCCCACGTCGAATCTTTTGCTTGCGGTAGGCCCGATTACGCAACGGGCAAAATGCCGCATGCAGGAAAAGTACCTAGAGTACCAATAGGGTCGCTTCATTTATGTGAACATTCTTACGAACTTTTGAATAAATAGCCCGTGGCTTGACCCACTTCAAGCGTGACTGGTTGCCACATGTTCACAGTCAGTCTAGCCTGCCAGGGACCTCAATGTCGGCGAGGCTCGACTGTGAGCCAGGACCGGCTTGGTTGACCGCCGCGGTGCCACGATTAGAATGAAACCTGATTCTGCCGCTCATCTCTCCTGCCAATGCGAAGCGGGCGAACCGAGTGGTGACGGTCGTCGGCACGGTGCCTAGCGCCGGCCGGGATCGCCTCCGTCCGCTGGCACGGTTCCCGATTTGAGGGAGCCGGAGCGAACTCTTCGCGGCGCGCTTGTCCTGCAATCTGCGCCCGGCGAAAACTCTGGCGATTTCCAGCTCTTGAGCGAATTGGTGCCGCGCACCACGAACTTCCAACCCCTCGAAACGTGAAGGGCGACGGCGATGCCAAAATCAAGAGACCTGTTCGACGACAGCACGATGACATTCGGCGAGCACCTCGAGGCGCTGCGAATCCATCTGTTCAAGGCCATCGGCGGCCTGGTGGTGGCGCTCATCGTCACGTTGGCGTTCGGGAACTATTTTGTCGATCTGATCCGCCGGCCGATCGACGCGGCTCTCACGCGTAACAAGCTGTTCAATCAGGAGGAAGTGACAAGCTTTTGGGGCCAAGTGACCGACATCTTCAAAAAGCCGCCGAAAGGTGAAGCCACCCCGGCGACGGCAGTGCCTGAGAAGCAAAAAGTGCCCGGCGCGCCCCCGGACCAGGCAACGATTCTGGTCCACGTCAAGCCATCGGAATTGCTACGCGTGCTGCACAGTGCCGACCCTGCTCATTTTCCCGAACCCAAAACGCTTGAGGGCGAAAAGGCGGTGCCGATTCCGCTTTCTGCCGGCGAATTTCGCGAATTCCGTCAGACGACCGAGTTGTCGACACGGCCGATCACGCTCAACGTGCAAGAGGCGTTCATGATGTACATCAAGGTCGCCTTCGTGGCCGGTTTCATCATCGCGAGTCCGTGGATCTTTTATCAGATGTGGTTGTTCGTCGCGGCCGGTCTCTATCCGCACGAACGACGTTACGTGCACGTCTATTTGCCGCTGAGCATCGGCCTGTTTCTGCTCGGTGTGTTCTTCGCGTTCTATCTGGCTTTGCCGCTGGTGCTCGACTTTCTGTTGGGCTTTAACCGCTGGCTGGGGGTCGTGCCGCAAATTCGGCTTTCTGAATGGGTGAGTTTTGTTATTCTTCTGCCCGTGATGTTCGGCATCAGTTTTCAGCTTCCCATGGTGATGCTGTTTCTCGAGCGAATCGGGATTTTCGGCATCGACGATTACCGTTCCCGCCGACGTCTGGCCGTCTTCGCGATTGCGGTTGCCTCCATGATGCTGAGTCCCGGCGGCGACGTGGGAACGATGATGCTGATGTTCGTTCCCCTTGTGATCCTTTACGAGTTTGGCATTATTCTCTGCGGTCACTGGAAGCCGGGTCGGCCGTTTGAAGACGCGGCAATGGGTTAACGGCAGCCCTGCGACGTTGTTGAATGACGGCAAAGTCCAGTGTTCGTGCGGGGTGGTAAGCCATTGATATTGAATGACTTAAGACGCTCAAGCCGTCCGGATTGTTGTTTCCGGGTAAAATTGTCAGATCGATGCAAATCTTCCGAATTTGCTGGCCGAATTATCCCGAAGGGGTGCGCCCGGGCTAAGATATGAGAATCGGGCGAAATCAGAAGGTCGGCGGCGGAGGCGAAATATAAGCTGAATTAATGAGGAGTGAGAATGAAGCCCGTTGTTGCAGACGGCGATTCGCTCCGTCGAATCTTCGCCGCCACGACCGAACATACCTTCGAGGTCGATTTAGGGGTCGCCGACCCGCCGCTGATCGAGTATCTCGTTGATCTTCTCATTCGGTTCATCCGCATGGATGCCATCTTCAAGGTGCGCAATACCGTTGGTCGTCGGCTGGAAGACGTGGCCGAAATGATGATCGAGGCCGAGCAACGTCAGGCCAATCCCCAGCGGGAGATCTACCGACACATCGGCGACTTCACTCTGTTCTGGACCGGCGTTTATCCCGAAGTCCTTTCCAGCATGCAGGCGCCCGATCGGCGCGACCATCTGGTCGACTACTTCCAGCAGGGGAAGCGGTCGTATTATCTTGCCAGCACTTTCGATCAAAAACCGTATGACCAGGAAGCGCCGATTCTTCGCCGGCTGAGCGATGAATTCGAGCTGTGTACATACGGCCTCAATCGCGTCCGCAACTTGTGGCAACAAGAGGTGCGCGATCGGCGCAAGCCGGAATCGTCCGACCGGGACGAGGTCTAACCCGGATCCTTCCCATTCGACAGGTTCCGGCGTACGCTGGAGACGCTTCTCGCCGCATTCTGGGGTAAGTCGCGAGTTCGTCTCGGTGCTTGCCTCTGATTTCGCGGGCATCCGAATTGTTCTCCCAACAGAGACTGTCTGCCGAGTGCATCAGACCCTCAAATGCGCGGCGTGCGGCCATCTGCATGCCGTCGACTCACCGCAAAACTTGTGTGTCAAATGCGGTCGGCCGCTTTTGGCCGAATATCGGCTGCAAGACCTGGCCGAACGCTTCACTCCCGCGCGCGTTCGCGCGCGGCGCGAGCGCTCGCTGTGGAGATTCGCCGAAGTGCTGCCGGTCGAGCGGCTCGAAGATGCCGTTTCGATGGGCGAGGGGCTGACCCCGCTCGTCAGCGTGCGGGGACGCGGACCCCTCGCCGACTTTCAGCGGCTGTTCGTCAAGGACGAGTCGTTCAATCCCACGGGAAGCTTCAAGGCTCGCGGTATGTCGGCCGCGATCACCCGCGCCAAGGCCTTGGGCACGCGAACGGTCGTGCTGCCTTCCGCGGGGAACGCCGGCGGTGCCGCCGCTTCCTATGCCGCGCGGGCGGGGATGGATTGTTTCGTGTTCATGCCCGAAGACACTCCGACTTCCAACGTCGTCGAGGCCACGGTGGCGGGCGCTTGCGTCGTTCTGGTTAAGGGATTGATCAACGACTGTGGCAAGCTCGTTCGGCAGGCGGTAGAGCGGTTCGGATGGTTCGATTTGTCGACGTTGAAAGAACCTTTCCGTGTCGAAGGCAAAAAGACGATGGGCTACGAGCTCGCCTTCGATTTCGCCGAACCCGGGGAGAACGGCCGATTAGCGCTACCCGAAGTGATCTTTTATCCCACCGGGGGCGGCACCGGCCTCATCGGCATGTGGAAGGCCTTTGACGAAATGCAGCAGCTCGGATGGATTGACGCACGCCGGCCACGGATGGTGGCCGTGCAGGCGGAGAATTGCGCGCCGATCGTTCGCGCCTATCAACTGGGACAATCGCACGCCGAAATTTTTCCGAACGCCAGCACGGTGGCCTCAGGGCTGCGCGTGCCCGCGGCGATCGGCGACTTTCTGATGCTGCATGCGATCCGTGCGAGTCAGGGCACAGCACTCGCGATCTCCGACCGCGACCTGATGGCGGGAGCCACGGAGATGTCCCAGGCACTGGGCAACTTTGTTTGTCCCGAAGCCGGGGCAGTGTGGTGGGCGGCCCGGCGTCTGGCCGAGGAGGGGTGGATCACTCCTGGAGAAAGAATTGTATTATTCAATACGGGAACCGGGTTAAAATACGGGCACCTCTTCCCGACCGGGAATCTCACTGTGCTCGACCCGGCGAAGGGGGACGGATTCGAGCGTTGGGCGCATGAGGTGGCGGCATGTCACTCGTCGAAGGCGTAAGCCGACTGGCCGATTCGGAGCTGATCCATTTGCGGCAGCTCGTCGAGTCGCTCGATCAGATTTCCTTTCTCGTCGCCGGCGACATGAGCCGCGTGTATTACGTGAGTCCTGCTTACGAGCGGGTCACCGGCTACACCTGCGACAGTCTGTATCAAAACCCACGCGGGTGGACGAAGCTCATCTACCAGGAAGACAAATCCTACGTGTTGGGGACGCTGGCCAAACGCCTCGAAGGCGTGGAAGCACAGGGCCGCAGCGAGCTTGAGTACCGCATTAAGCGGGCCGACGGTGAGATTCGCTGGCTGCGGGTGATTCAGTCGCCGGTCTCGGATGAACCAGCCGGCTTCGAGCGATTGGCTGGAATTGCAGAAGACGTCACGGCACGCAAACAGACGGAATTGGCACTGAGCCAGGTTCATTCCGACCTTGTCCAGCAGGTCGACGCGCGGACCAAGGAATTATCGCAGACCGTTTCGGGATTCGAGCGGGAAATCGCGCAGCGCAAAGAGGTCGAGGCTGAGCTCAGGCGCAGCGAAGCTCGCTTCCGCCGGCTCTTCGAGGCCAACATCATCGGCGTGATGTTCAGCGACATTTACGGAAACATCACGGACGCCAATGGCGCCTTCCTGCAGATGACCGGCTACAGTCGCGACGAGTTGCCCCTCCGTTGGGACAAGATGACCCCTCCCGAATGGTTCCATCTTTCACAGTTGGCTCTCGAGCAGCTCGTGCGGAACAGCACCGTGAAGCCGATGGAAAAGGAATACATCAAAAAGGATGGGACTCGCGTGCCCGTCTTGATCGGCGGTGCCCTCTTGGACCGCGAGAATTGGCGGTGCGTCTTCTTCGTTCTCGATCTGACCCAACGTCGGCTGGCTGAGGAGCAGGTCCGCCAGGTCAGCCTGCAGCTCGAGCATGCCTCGCGATTGAGCGTCATGGGGGAACTGTTGGCCGACATGGCCCACGAGATTCATCAGCCGCTGGGAGTGATTGCCAATTACGCGAATGGCAGCCTGAGGCGTCTCAAGAAAAAGCAGTTAACTGTCAGGGCGCTGAAAGAGCGTTTGCAGGAGATCGCCGCCGAGTCGATGCGCGTGGCCGAAGTTCTGCGTCGCATTCGCGAGTTTATTCGCCGGCGCGAGCCCGATCGCAAGCCCGTGAATTTGAACACGATCGTCATGGACGCGATGCAGTTCACGCGATTCGAACGACGCGAACACCGTGTCGCCGTTATGGTGCGGCCAGACCGCGATTTGCCGATGGTCCAGGCCGATCCCGTGCAGATCACGCAAGTGCTCGTGAACCTGCTTTCCAATGCGATTCACTCGGTGTCGAGTCCTGCGCTGCGAGTATCCCAAAATCCTCGTTTCCACTTTCGTGAACGACGACGGCATGGCGGAAATCGCGGTTGCCGACAACGGGCCCGGCATCGGGTCGGCTGACTTGCCCCGAATTTTCGACCGCTTCTATACGACGAAGTCGGGAGGATTGGGATTGGGGCTGCCCATCAGCCGCTCGATCATCGAATCCCATAACGGACGACTTCTCTGCGATTCGCAGCCCGGCGAATCGACTGTCTTCCGCGTCACGTTGCCGCCGTACAAGCCGCCCGGCGAGGTTGCTCAACCGGCGGCAAAACGGCCGCAGGCTGCGGCGACGGAAGCGAGCTAGCGTTTGACGCGCAGCAGCAGCCGCGGAAGCATCGCAATCGGTCGATCGGGCGCCAGGACTCGTTCCGGCCGGCCGAGCGCGCGCAGCACATTTTCTGCCGCGAGATAGCCGCTGCGCACCGCGCCCTCCATCGTGGCGGGCCAGCCCGTGCGGGTCCAGTCGCCTGCCAATTGCAGATTTGCGACCGGCGACTGCTGCGGTGGCCGGCGATCGCTTGCCCCAGGCCGATTGGAGAAGACGGCCCGATGCTCGGTTACCAAACGCGAATGGAGAAGCTGCGCCTCCCGCGTTCGAGGGAAGATCTGGGCTAGCTCCTCGCACACCTTGGCAATCGTCTCCTGCTGCGACCATTCCGCGATGTTTCGACTGGCGCTGATCACGACCTGGTAGCTAGAACCCGTTTCGGCTGTCGACTGCAGCAGGCCGCGATTGAAGACCCATTGACTGAGCCGACCGATCAACACGGCGTGTGGCAATTCGGAATCGCGATCATTGCCGTGGCGATTTTCCGGCCGTACCGGAAACAGAATCGGCCGGTCGAACCAGAGATGAATGCTCGAGATCGGGGCCGATTCCAACCCGCCGATTTTGGCAAGTTGCGGCGCCTCGCGTAAATCGTTTGGCAACAGCTCGAGGACAAGCCAATGCGGAACGGCGAGAATCACGTGGTCCGCCGGCACGATTTCGCCCGAGCGCAGGACGGCGCCCGTAGCCTGGCCATTCTCAATCATCACGCGTTCCACCCCCGCTTGCAGGCGAACGGCCGCACCGCGGGTGGCCAGCCACTTGTGCAGCCGCTCACCGTAGAGCTCGTCGAGCGGAACGGTGGGAATCTGCACGAGCCAACCCTCGCGGTTGGACAAAAATGCGTCGACAAAAACTTTTCTTGCGCTGGCGATGTCGACCCGATCGAGTGTTTCGCTGAGGGCGCTTACCAGGACCGGTGTCCAAAAGCGTTCCACGACCCTGTCCGACTGCCGATGCGTGCGCAACCAGTCGAAAAAAGACTTCGTATCGCCGGGCTTGGCGGCTGCGAGGCGATGGAGTCCGTAAGCAATCGAGACGAGATCGCCGTACGTCAAGTAGCTCAGGCGCGCGAATGAGCCGCGCAATGAAAGGGCGCCGGCAGGAGACCGGCTGAAAGGCGATTCACCTTGTTATCCGGACCGATAAAAAACAGCTCCGATTCGGTTCGGAAGAGATCAGCCAGACCCAGGGTGCGGCAAAAGTGCTGGAAGTTCGTACAACAGCCGAGATTGACGTGTTGGCAATTGTCTATGTGCGTGCCGCTCGTCTTGTCCACGAACGAGCTGGCACGCCCTCCCAAGCGGGGACGCGATTCAAGGACGGTGATCGACACTCCGCGTTCTGCCAGAGCGACGCCCGCTGCCAGGCCCGCCAGTCCGCCGCCGACGATCACTGCGCGTTGCGACATACCGCTCACGCAGGAATGACGACGACGGGGCGCTTGTCCGCTCGAGGGCCGCCGGCGACGAAGTTGACGAGCGCCTCCGGAGAAAGACGGCGACTCGATGCGAATTTCGTCGCCCGCTTGAAATCGCCAGTCGCGTGTTTTGTAGCTGAGCAGGCTCGTGCCGAAGAAATGGAGGTGAATATCCCCCGGACGGCGGTGCTGCGCGTACTTAAAGTGATGGTCTTCGAGATTTCGCAATGAATGGCACATCCATTTTTCGCCGCTCTGTAGCCGTCCGCTGTCGTAGGTTGTCCGCCCTTGGCGTTTGATTTCGCAGCGCAATTCGATGTCTTGAAAATCGCTATCTCCAAGCAGCGTCGGACCCATCGCGCAGGTCCGCAATTTGGAGGGGGCCAGGTGGAGATAGCTGGTGGCCTCGGTCGCGTGGTCCGACCACTCGTTGCCCAGCGCGAATCCAAGCCGCCGCGGTTGGCCTGCCGGATCGATAATGTAACAGCCGACGATTTCAGGCTCCTCCCCGCCGTCGAGCGCATAGGGCGGAATATCGAGCGACTCGCGATGGCCTCGGAGAATGCCGCCGTCTCCTTTGTAGAACCATTCCGGCGCGGTGCCGCGGCAACCCGGCAGGGGCTTGCCTCCTTTGACGCCCGCGTCAAACATTCGCGCCGAGTCGGTCTGCGGAGCCTGTGAGGTCGGGCCATCGTGTTTCTGGCCGGCGTGCATCTGATCGCGCGACTGCATGCTCCCGGTGTGGGTCAAACCGGTTCCCGTAACCAACACCCGGTGAGGGTCGGCATGGTCGAGCGGAGGAACCACAAAGGGCCTCGTTCCGCCGGGCATGGCCTCAAACAACTCGCGCCGGCTCAGTGCGGGTGTTGAATCGGATGGAACGAGCGAGCGGACAAAGTCGGGCAGGGGGTGCTCGGCAAGTAAAGCGGTTTGGAAGGCGTCATAGAGATATGCCAAATCCGGGCGGTACGCGGTGACATCGTAAACGGAATTGCCTTCGACAAAGCCGAACCGCCGGCCTTGTCCGGGTACTTCAAATTGCACGTACTCCACACCGCACTCCGTCGAGGGGTCGACTGCACCCGGAACCAGTTCGTCGATTATCGGTTGGCGTCAGTCCGGATCGCAACGCTTGGCGGCAAACGACATCGCAAGAACAAAAGAGCTCTGTCCGAAACGGGGACAGAGCTTGGAAGCGGCCGGTTTCAGAAGACCCTAACGATCTATTTCGAGCTCGCAGAGGCAAAACCTCCCGAGAATAATCCGCCACCCACGGACACTGTGGCCGAAATCGCGAAGTGCTGGCCAATCGGATTGTTGATGATCGTATACGTCGTGCCCTTGGTGTTGAACGATGAGCTGTAGGCGATGGCGAATTGGCCTCGGATGGCCATTCCATCGCGATCGGAAAGTGTCTTCATTCCCGCAAGACCCATTCGGGAAAGAGAGCTTTGGTCCAGCGATCCGTCACCCGCACAAGCCGGGGCAACCAATAGGAACAGGACCGACAAAGACGCCAGGAACAATTTCATCGCAATGCCTCCGTTCTCTGTGCCGCGTACGACATCAACGCCATTTGGTCGCTTGGCTCGCACACTTGCGCGAATTCACCGCGTCGCGCACTTTCGTTCAGCGCATCAAGTCTGCATTCCGATCAAAGCGCGGGTGCCGTCGCCGCTTGAGAAACCACCGGATCGCCGGCTGCATGTTGCAGACCTCAGTAAGTGCGGTTCCGGATTCAGACAGTCCGTGCGAGCGTGGAGGCCACTCTACGCCTTGGGCACAATTGGAGTCAAGAAGCCGGCAAAGTCAGCCCAAAAGCGCGGCGATGGCGCCATTTCGAAATGTCGAACGCCCTGCCGCGGGACAGGGCGTTGCTTGAGGGGATCGTCAAAATGCTGCCGGGCGCGGGTCAGCACTTAAGGGCGGACCGAGTTCTCTTGCGATCGGTTTAGTGCGAATGAGCGTTCGAGAGACCGCCGGCAGCGATAATGTTCACATAGGTGTGGCTGCCGTAATTCGACGATGTCGAAGTGAGAGCGCCCGAGACACTGAGGTTCGCGGTGGAAGCTTTATGGCTGTCACCCGCGTAAGCGAAGTTCGTCGTACCGGTGGTACCGCCCACGGCGATCAACGTGGTGCTGCTCCATCCACCCGCTTGGGCCGCAAGGCCGCGAAGCTGCATGCCTTGAGCGTCGGACAAGGACTTCATGCCGACCAGTCCCATTTTCGCGAGAGACTGATTAGAGAGATTTCCCTCGCCTGCCACGACCGGGCTCAGACCGAGGGCGATGACCGAAACTACGCCGAAAAGAATTTTCATTGCAAGTGCCTCTCAATGGAGATGCGGAAAACGATACACACGCGTCGGGGTCCTGACTCCTTTCGGCGACGAAGGCCAGCGGTTCGCCTTCGAGACATCGCTCCTCCATGATAATCAGCCAATCGATCCGCGTTTAATGTCTTCCGAAAATTAACGATTGTTTCCGAGTTATGTTTTTAAACCGGCCAGTGTAAGCGATTTAACCGGACGTGGGACGGTGCTTGAAAGGACAAGACGGCATACTGCTTAGAGAAACAGCATGCCGTCTTGTGAGAAGCACATATCCGATGGCTCCGACCGAAGGACGGCCGAAGACTTCGAGTCAAAATTACTTGCCAGCCTTCGCGCTGGAGAATCCACCGGAGCCGATCACGTTGACCGTCGTGGTGGTGCTGACGTGGCTGCCGTGGGTCGTAATCGTGGTGGTCGCGTCGCCCGAAATGGCGGCGTTGTCACCGGAGGCGCTGGCGCCCTTCTTGCCCGTGTCGGCGGCACCGTAGAAGGTCAATTCGCCGGTCGATCCACCGACGCCGTGGATCGTCGAGTAGCCCACGCCGCCGGCGACCGCGATCGCCAAGCCGCGAATGTGGGCGCCCTGGCTGTCAGCCATGGCCTTCATGCCCGAGAGGCCCATCTTGGCCAATGATTGATTCGAAACGTGGCCTTCGGCGGCGAAGGCCGGGGTGGCTGCCAACATGGCGACCGAAGCAAGTGCGATCAGGCTCTTCATCTTAGGTGTCTCCACTCATCAAAAAAGGGTGCGGATTCAGGATTCAACAACAGAGACTTGCTGTAGCTACGAGCAAAATCCTTTGCTTCGGTCCCACTCTAAACGGCACGCTTGTCCCCTGTCAACGAAATCTTTTCCCATAATGGCTATTTTCTCTGATCTACAGAATCACTCCATCCGCCCATGAGCTATGCGTGCCGAAAGTGCGGAGATGATGTTTGCCGGCAGCATCAGCCCGGCTGCCGCGAGAATCGCTGTAAGCGTTTACTTTACAGAGAGATGCGGAGAAGATGGGCTCAAACGGCGAACCAGCAACGACACCGTCTTGCCGGTTTGGGCCGGAGCTCGCTTTAGGGATGAATCGTGGGAAACACCGATATCGGAGCCGCCACTTGCTTTTGAATGACGACTCGGCTCAGTCTGCCGAGGTAGCTTTCCTCGGGGCGCAAGCTCAGGGGAGCATTTTCTCGCAGATCCTGGTCTTTCTTGGCGACGACGAGGATCGCGTTCTTTTGCCACTGCTTTGCGAATTCGTCGATTCGCGTTCGGACATTTCCTCGAGCCGGGTCAGCCAAATAGGCGTAAAGATCGTCGCTCCCCCGGTAAACGACGAAGTGGTTGAACTTGCCGATCGTCAACGGGACGATCACCGGAATCTTTGACTGCGAAAGCTGCTCAAAGGTCAAGGTACCGATGCTCGACAGGTAACCGAGCTTGACCGAGACACGACGCAAGTCGGTCAACGACAGCCCGTTCTTGATGCGTTCTTTGCGCTCCTCGGGCTTGAGCATGGCGTCGATCGTATCGAGGACCTTTTGTTCGCCGACCTTGTCCCCCCAGTAGTATTGAAGCAGTGTGCACAGCGATGCGGCCCCACACGAGTAATCGCGGTTTTGCTTGACGACATTGCGATCACGGATATCCTTCCAACTCCAAGCGAAATTCAACGTAATGTGTTCCGGATCGCGGACGGGAGCGCGCACCTCGGTCCAGGGCTTATCGGAGTTGTCGACCACCTTTCCCGTAGGCGGAACGCCCCACGAACTGCTGGACAGCGGCCACAGAACGGCCAAGATCGCCAACGCGGCACTAACGGCCGCGATTCCTCGATCATTTGGATGGATCATGCCAAGCTCCGGCACATGCCGTCTCGCGATGAGATCCCGTCTTGGTGTACCGCACGGGAGTCGCTCTTGCGTCGATGCCGTACTTAATACGTGAACGTGATTCCGACGCGCGAGGGCGAGTCGGGGGTCATTCCGATTTCGCCGTACGGCTCGATGATGTGCTTGTCCTTGACCATCGTGACCGAGACTCGGAATCGCATCAAATCGAGATCGCTTCCCGGCAGACTCACGCCATTGACGCCGTATCGCGTCAGATAGTTGCCGATAAACGTGCCGCTGACCACGACCCACGGATTGGCGGCAAAACCGACGCCGAACACGTAGTCAAATTCCTGTCCCGGATCGACATCCAGGTTGTTGCCAAAAGTGGCGTCAAAGCGGTGCACGTAGCCGGCACCGTAGTAGAAGATCACCGGGTCAATCGTGTGAACGGCCAAGATGCTGGCGGTGATGTCCCAGAATCCCTGTCCGAGCGCGCTATTGGGAGCCAAGAGCGAGGTGGCAAACGTTGCATGGCCGGTCGGCGCGATGAAACCCAGCGAGGCAATCACATCGGGCACGTAGGCACCGCAGCCCTTCATGATCTGGTAATTCAAGCCCGCTGAGATGTCTCCCATGCTGACAAAGTTGTTCGTATGGCTCTCGCCCGTATCGGTCGTCGTTTCGTCGTTCGACCAGCCGAGCGGCAAGTTCACGTAGGCTTGCAATCCGTCGCAAAGGCCGTAGCGCACGGCAAATGGGATTGTCATCAACTGCAGCCGGATGCGTTCATTGGCGACACCGACGATGTCTCCACTCTTGTTCACGACCGGGAGCGCCGCGTTGAGGTTGTAGACACTGTAACTCAGGCCCCAGTCAACTTGGTGTTCACCCGGTTTCAAAAGAATCGCTTCCTGTCTCAAGAACTCGAGCGTGCTGCTCGTCGGAGCGTCCCCGAGCTTTTCGACTTGACCAAAAGAACCCGCCGCGCCGGACTGCGCCGCGGCTGCCGACGCGTCGACCCCCGGGGCAGGTGGCGGGGGTTGGTCGGCGACGGCGCCGATCGTGATATTGAGCGGGTCTGCCGTCGAGCTGAACGCCGGCACGTCCGGAACCATATCAGCCGTCGGCGGAGCGGGGATCGTCAACGACGGCGATTCGGCCGGCGTCATCACGACCGGAATTGGAGCCGCCATGTGAGGAGGAGGCTGCACCCGCATATAGGCGCCGACAGGTTGTGGCTGCGGCATGCGCGGCAAAAGGAATGCGGGCGGCTCTCCATCCGAGAACCGGACCGGCGGCGCGGACGCGTCATCCGAGGGCGACGAAGCCATAACGACGCGACCAGAGGCCGGCTGAGGTGATGTCGTAACACCATTCTGAGGTTGAGTTGCTTGTGCGTCGGAAGCGACGACAACCGGATACTGCTCGGCAGCCGTTTGCGCGGTCACAGCGACCGGAGTTTGCGCCGGTTGGGCCAGGGCAGCTGCCTCGTCGGGCTGTGCAACCGCCTGCGGCTGGATCCGGACGACGACCTGCGGCGGCCGCTGCGCGGAGAGCGGGAACGGGCGCTGATAGCTTTGCGGTGGAGTCGCGACCGGATTTTGAATCGCCTGAGCCGGCCCCGCAGCCTGGCCGGTCTGTTCAACGGGCTGCGGCTGCAGCTGCACCACGACGTCTGCCGGTCGTTGCGACGACAACGGGAACGGGCGCTGATAGTTCTGCGACGGCGGCGGCGAAGCCGGTCGTTGATCACTCGGCTGTTGTGTGGCCGCCGCGACGGGCTGCGGCTCGTTTTGGGGCGGCTGCGAAATCTTACGAGACGGCGGTGGCGACAACGTCGACAGTGCCGGCGCGGCCCCGGCCGCCTCGAATCGGTAGTGCGTCGGGTGGGCGCTGCTCACGAATGCGGGCGGCTCATCCAACGCGAACCGGATCGGCGGAGCCGGGGGCGGTGGGACGCGGAAGCTCTTCTCGGCGACCACCACTTGCCTGAACTCGATATCTTCCTCTTCGGCTTCGAAGAGCTGCGCGGGGTCGGCATAGCGCCGGGCCAGCGGGCGCAGGGCGGCAGTGTCGTCAGCAATGGCCCAGTTCGCCGCCAGGCTCAAGAGCGATGACGCGGCCAGAGCGACCATTCGCCGGCTGCGGCAAATCCTGTGCTTGGGGAACCGGGGAGCGTATCCACCTTCCATGGTGCACTCCGTTGCGAGTCCGCGGCATCCTCCTGACACCGCGTTGCATCCTGAAGCATCGTTCGTCGATGCCTTCGGCATGTCAGATCAATTCGGCAAATGTCGATCTTTCGGCAAAGCCGTTACGATTGGCACGGTAGGGTCAACGCAGCCGGAATAGTCCGCCAAAGTGCCACTCGACTTTTCCGAACATGCCGAATTTCAAGGCGTTACGTTCGTTGCCCGACGTACAGTTGCCTTAAATCTCAAATCGTGATTGACCGGAAAGATCGGGCTCCGGGCGACCGGGCTTGCCGACAAAGCTTGGCCATAAATTGCGGCTGCCGCATTGGTTACGGGAGACGTAACCGCGACGCACCGTCGTCCCCTATATAAGTTAGCACAAGATGAAAGGCTTCGGACGTGGTTTGCGTCGGGCCCTAGCACTAACCCCGCCCCGCCACCCTCGGCCGCGGTAGTTTTGCTCAGTCGAATCCTTTCCCGTTTGAACCCCTGAAAAAGTCGACCCCGACCGCGCGGCTCGGGAAGTTGAGTCAATCAGCATCGCATCGTCGACATTTCAAAAACTCCCTGCGGCGCGTACCGATTTTCCACGTCGTGCCGAACTCAAGGGTTCTATCGCCTATGACGCCACGCGCCCGATTCGTGAACAAGCCGCCACAACGCGGACGATTGTCACGATACTCAGATTGCGTGGAATCCAATCGTTCGGATTCCGCGTTGCAACCGGAACGGAGGCCGCTGGGAGAGCCATTGCCGTCGGAAGCGAAGACTGTTTGTTGCGTCATTCGTTCTCCGGCTCATCGCGATGCGGAGCAAACCTCATTGCGGCAATATCCAGTTGCGACAAAGTCACGGGTCAGCGAACAACGGAGTGGAAGAAATGACGCAAGGACTGCTCAAGAAACTGGCGCTGGCCGCCCCATTTGTGGTGTGCCTGCCCCTGTGCGCTTTCGGGGCGGACGGTACCGCCGCCGATAGCGACGACAACCCGAAAATCTTTGAAGAGTTTTCATTGACGGCCGCCACGGTCGAGGTGCCCAACGCACCGGCCCCGCTTGCCCCGCCGCCGGGCCCGGGCGTGGCTTCGGTCAACGGTAACGGCTGCGGCTGCGGCACGGGTTCGTGCTGCCCAAGCAACTGCTGCCAGAACAACTGCTGCAATTCGTGCTGTGGGGATCCCTGCGGCAGCTCGTGCCAGCACCAAACGGGTATCCTCGATAGCTGCTCGGGCGGGCTGCACAACTTTTTCAGCTGCGGCGATAACTGCTGCCCGCAGTTCTTCACCGGCGTCGAGGCGACACTGTTCTGGGCCAACGTGCACGGCATGCACGCCGACGCTGCCGTCGAGAACACCATCACCGGCAACACCGAGGAACTTTCGAACGGCGAAGGCTTCGACCGGTTCACGTTCTCGCCGCGAATCTGGGCCGGCGTTCAAGACGGCTGCTGGGCCGTCCTCGGCCGGTTCTGGTATTTGAGCGATTCGTACGGCGGTCTCGATCCGATCTTCCCGGCGCCGGGCCAGACCGTCGGCACTTACGACGCCGTCCGGCTCAAGGCCTACACGGCTGACCTCGAGGTTCGCCGCTCATTCTGCTGCGGCCTGTCGAAGGTCGATTTCTTCCTGGGTGCCCGCTATGCCTCATTTGAGGCGGGCCAGGGTCTCGACGTCACGCGGCTCACCAGCCCGACGGACGTTGGCTACTCCAACGCCTTCACCGACTTCAACTTCAATGGCGTCGGTATCACGACCGGCTTCTGGGGCCGTACGCCAATCGGCTGCGATACCTGCATCAGCCTGATCTGGGGTGTGCGTGGGTCGGTCTTATGGGGCGATGCTTATCGCGCCGCTCAGACGAGCGACACGACCATCGACGGGGGTGTTTCAACCGCCACCGGCTTCAACTCGGCTGAATCGGATCAATCCGCCACGGCCTTCATTGTCGAGGCTCAGCTCGGTGCGCAGTGGGACCACGAATTGCGCTGCCTGCCGATGTCCGCCTTCTTCCGCATTTACGGCGAGTACCAGTACTGGGATCTCGGCAGCAGCGGAAGCGTCTCGGCGACAACGGCCTCGCTCAATGCGCCGAGCTTCGCGCATTCGAGCGCGTCGGTCGGCAACGTGGACATGAACCTGGTCGGTCTGACGATCGGCGCCGGTTTCAACTGGTAGTTTGTTTGCTCCGCTCGTGAATGAGTAATCGTCGGCAGGACTGTGCGTTGTCGCGGTCCTGCCGACGTTGTTTTTTACTCTCGACTTTCCCAATTCGCCGCCGGTTTCTCGCACGCGTTCGTTTTGTGTATCCTGGCAAGACCCTGCGTTTGAGCCGCCGAGTGCTCATTGTGCAGGGACAGGAGAGACGACGATGTCCGGCGACGATCAGCGCGTTCGACCACTGTTGGCAAGCACGGCTGTCTTCTTAATTGCACTGTGGACTGGGCTTTTGGCCTATCCTGACGGCCCGGCAAGGGTCTATCACAACCGGTTGAGGCGTCTCACAAATCCGGCTCCGCTTCTGGCCGATTATCCCGCAATTCGTCCAGCCGGTGATCGAGAAGACTCGCTACGAGGCCCCTGTGCTGATCGACGAGCCGGGAGCCGACCTTGACGTCCGCGCTTGGCGCTATAGCTACAACGCCCGCGGCATCATCGAGCTGCCCAACCATCTTCGCGCCGATCACACGGCTGCCCTCATGGTGCATCCCTGGGGCATTGATGACGGGCAGGGCTGGCGCACGCCCGAGCCGGCTGGCGTTGCCGATTTCTGCACGCCGGACAAGAATCATCTTGCCGGAAAGCACACGCGCGAAGTCGTCAACCCGCTGCTGAACCGGCTGCGCGGCCGGGTTTCGCTCGTGCTCTTCAGCCTGCGCAGCCGCCAGTATCCGGCTCAGGCCAAGATCTATCGCAGCATTCGCCACCGACCAAGCGAAGCCGAACGCGCTGAAGGACGCCGCGAATTGGCGTCGATCTTGAATGGCTTTCCGTACCGAGGCGACAATGTTCCCCAACAATTGACGATTTCGGAAGAGCATCCACTGCGAGACTACTTTCAGCAGTTCCCCGGCCTCGACGCCGGCGCCCGTTTCAATCACGCCGGTTTTTGGGATCTGCCAATTCCCGTGACGAAGGACGTCGAGGTCCTACCCGACGACGTCGTCTACTATGACGACGAGGGTTATCCGGCGCTTCGCGAATTTCTCAAAGGGCTGGGGGTTCGGCACGTGCTTCTGACCGGCTACGCGACCGACATGTGTTTCTGCCGCACTACGGCCGGGTACGAGAATCTCTCAAAGGACTTCAACGTCGTTTTGGTAGGCGACGCGACTTTGGCAACGTACCCAGCCAACGAAACGCCGCGGTATGCGACGAACGCGCATATCTCATTTGCGTCTCTCAACCAGCTGATCACGCAATGTTCGTGGATTCGTTTTCGATCCGACGCGCCGGCAAGCACAAAGCGAGACTAAGGGCAGTCCTCATCTGTAAGATTTCTCACAATCCGGCGACTTCTTCGCAGACGCTACGCACTTCTTCGTGGCCGAATTAGACTGGAGAGAGGTGTTGTCGCGACGGAGACTACGCGATGCCAAATACCATCGTAGCGCCAATACCGGCCGCCGACGCGTCTATTGAAGAACACAGAAAATAAGCGTTGGACCCACGACTCGGTCCCTTTTTACGTAGGTTACGCTAGGCTGTGCCGCCCATGTCGGCATCGCACTAAGCTCAGATTTTTTTCGTCACCAAAATCGTTCCCTTATGAACCGCCGCGGAATCAGTCGCCGAAGTTTCATCGCCTCGTCGGTCGCCGCGGCAGGCCTGGCGGGAGCCGGCTACTGGTACTGGAATAGCGACGACAGCCAATCGCCTGGGCAGGAGCCTAACGAGTTGGGCATCGTTCCCTGCAAGGAACCGCTGGCGCTCGTGAACGGCAAATTGCTGGATACCGATTTCCCTGATCCCTTTGCCGGGGGAGAACTTCTGGGATTCGTGCCGTTCCAGCTCGAAGGAGAAGGGTCGTCGGCGATCGGCCGCAAGGGAGGGCAGGGGCACAACTCGCGGCGAATTATCGACCTCGCTACGCTCTTGATGCCGCAATCGCGCGTGACGCCTGCCGACAATTTCTATATCCGCACCGAATACCCCGATCTGTTGAGTGCGCCCGATGACTGGAAAATCAAAATCAGCGGCCACGCCAAAACCCCGCTCGATTTGTCGCTGGCCAAGATTGATCCGGCTGTGGAAACGAAAGGGCCGGTGCTCCTCGAGTGCTCCGGCAACCATCGGTCGCTGCGTTACGGCTTGCTGAGCGTCGCCAATTGGGACGGGGTGGCGATCGAAAAGGTGCTCGATTTTGCCGGGCCGACGAACAAGGCCACCTCGGTCTTGATCAACGGATTCGACGACGATTCCCAAATGCCCAATACGGGGCCGCCGTATCACGAGCACTCGATGCCGACCTGCAGCTGGGTTTTCACGCGCGAGCAGCTGCATCAGACGGGCGCATTTCTCGCGACGCGACTCAATGGTCAGCCGCTTCCCAAGGATCAAGGGGCGCCGGTGCGCCTAGTCGTGCCGGGATGGTTCGGCTGCACGGAAGTGAAATGGGTCAACGAGATCAAGCTGGTCGACAACACCGAGCCGGCATCCCTGCAGATGTTTGAATTCTCGGATCGAACGGGGCAAGACTTGCATCCTGATCCGGGGATCAGCGATTTTCAAAATCGACAGATCGGGCCGAAATTGGCCCGTGATTACAGACCAGCGGAAATCGGCCCGTCGCTACTGCCGGTCCGCGTGGAGCAGTGGAAACTCGGGGGCAAGCTGTCCTATCGGATCGTCGGCATCACGTGGGGCGATCCAAGCCACGCGGACAAATTGAAAATTCGTTTTCGTCCCCAAGGCCGAAAAGCGCCCTACGAGCCTGTCCTTTTCTGCAAACCAAGTACATCGATTTCCGCATACGGAATCTGGGTGCATCGCTTTAATCCGCCCCACAAGGGCAATTATGTGATCGATGCGCAGTTCGCTTCAGCCGCCGTCCAGTCGCGCAGGCTGACTAGGCACGAACCTCTGGCGAGAGGAATTTCCACACAAGTCGGTTTTTTCGAGCGTGCCGTGTCGATACCGGCGGTTTGAATGGTAAGTCGCGACCGGATTTACGGGCAGGTTCGCGCCACGCGAAACCCCTCGTCGAGTCCGGACGGCATCGAGGGACTGGCAAAGTTGACTGAGCGCACAGTCGGATTTGCGCTCTCGAATGTGCCGCCGCGCTGTGCACGCAGGACGTCGTTCTGGACCGTTTCGGGCGTCCCGAGTTTTGATCGGTCGGCCGTTCCGTCTTTCGCATCCTGGCACCATTCGGACGCGTTGCCCAGCATGTCAAACAGGCCGAGCCGATTGGGCTTGAGAAGTCCTACCGGCCAGGGGTGACCCTGCGAGTTGGACGCAACCCAGGCGTAGCGGTCGATCAGCTCTTTCGCATCGCCGAATGGATAGACGGACTCAGTTTCTGCAAGCGCTGCGTACTCCCATTCCAATTGTGTGGGGAGTCGGTATCCGGTTCGTTTGAGAAAGTCGGCAGGAATCTTCATGCCCTGCGCGTAGACGTGTCGCTCATTGGCCTCGTAGCACCATTGCTCTTTGGGAATGCCGTCCTGCTTGCTGAGCCAGTTGCAGTAGGCGGCCGCACGGTACCACGAAACGAGCAGGGCGGGAGCCTCGGGTTCTGGCGAACCCCGCATCGAAGCCATCGATTCAACCGCCGCATTCAAATCGGCTCCCGGCATGGTCGACGCTTTTTGGTGTTTGGCAAACTCGCTCAATTGTCTGGCGGTGACTTCCTTGGTCGCAATGGCAAACCGGTAGGGGATGACGGCGCTCTTCGCGGCCGCTCCGCCTAATCGCTCGGCAGTCGGTGTGGTGGAGAATTTCACTGGTCCGTCGAACATGGCAAACGTTTGTCCCTGCGAATTGACAAACCAATGCCGACCGTCGCGATCAATCTTGGGCCGCGCCTGCCGCATGTGGCCGTCGAGCTGATCGAGGGCCGACTTTATCTGAAACTGTCGCAAGGTCCATCCTGCCGCCGAATGCACGCCCGAATCGGGATCCGCCGTGTAGAGGCTGGCCAACTTCGCGGCAAGTTTTTGCCGGTCGGTGCTCGAGAACTTGCGGAGGTCGTATTCGCCCAAAGCCAGCGTGAGAGCTTGTCGAACCGACGGATCGCTTTCTTGTTCGAGCCGGTTCGTCAGAATTGCATAGTCGGCGCCGAGATGGGCCAGTCGGTCGATGAGAAAACTTCTCGCGGATTCGTTGGGGGAATGTCTGAGGAAGGGCCACACGGCCTCGTAGTCGTTGAGTCCCACAAGCACGACGGCTGCATTGGCTTGTCTTTTCCAGAACCAATCCGCGGAGCCGGCCAGTGCGGCTGGAGGGGGCATCTCTCCAAGGATGCGGCGAAATTCAACGGCGACCGTTTTTTGGCGGGGCCGCATCGCCTCCAGAAAGGGCGCAAACTCCTGCTCGTTGTCGGCCAGCAGGATCAGTTCGGCCAAAGCACTCGGCTTGTCCTGCAAGTACTCGGCAAGGGCGGCGGCAGCCATCGGCCGCTCCAAATCGCGTTTGGCACTGCGATCCCGATACCGTGTTTGCAGCCGCTCGACCAGCTGCGGTCCAACCGGCCGCAATAGATTGATCCAAAGCTTCGCATCACCGAGAGGCACGGATAGCAGGCTATCGGCGATGTCGGAGGCGCAATCGGCCCATTGCGGATCGCGTTCATCGTAAGCGGCAAGCACCGCCGCAGCGCGGAGCCGCACGCCGCTCGTGCCGGTCTTCACCGTCTTCCAGAGTTCGGGCCGCAACTGCGCGATCTGGCCCGCGAGAGCCGTCACGATCACCGGCAAGTCTTCCACCGGCGCATCGGGCACGTGACTGACGACGAAATCGGCTTGCGACGGGTCGTCGTGAAGCAGGGCCAGACTGGCATTCAGCTTCTGCCGGGGCGTGCTCTCGCGTGCGTCGATCACGTTCTTCAAGAGAGGGTCGGCCCATCGGCGATACTCGTCAATTTGAGAGATCAGGCTGTCGACTTGTGCCGTGTTGGTCACAAGCAGGGTTTGCACCAACGCGTTGGCCGCGTTCTCATTCTTCCGCTCGATCGCCTCGCGATTGCCGGAACTGATCTTGAACGCGAGAAACGCGAATGCCAAGGCGCTCAAGGCCACGCGGCGGCTGTAGCCCCAACCGGCCTTGGCCATCATTTTCCGCTGCGGCGGCGTCCATTTCTTCCGGTTCGTCAACAACAGGAAACTGAAATACTCCCAGAGAGACGGCAAGTGCCGCCTCTGCGGCATCGCATTCCAGACGGCCGACCGATCGATCAGCCGCAACTCGGCCCTGCCGCGGAACGTCTCCCGCTGCTTCCGTGTGAGCCATTCTCGCAGAGCGGGAACGAGGTAGTCGTGCGTCAATTGATAATAGCGCGAGGGAAGGGGCGACGCTGACGGTCCGGACGCTCCGCTCAAAGCGGAAATTCCGGGGACGTTCTTGTCAGGCGTTCCTTCGGGATCCGTCGGCGTGATCAGCCGCAGCGTGCCGTCGAGGATACGGATCAGGTCGTCGAAATCCTTCGCATCCCGATAGCCCGAGACTTCCATCAACTGGGCGCCGGCACGCATGTTCCCCTTGATGTCGCTTCCCGAATCGGGCAACAGCGACTTGAGCACGGCCCGCGCCGCCTTTTGGTGGTAGCGGTGCTCGGGAGGGGCCGTGGACGAGCTAAACGTCTCTTCGAGAAAGGTGACGCCGATCCCTTCGGTGCCGCCGACTTCCTTGAGTGCGCCGGGCGTCCAGGCGCGGTTCTTCATCATTTCGGCAAAGAGGGCCACGCGAACGCAAATCACCTTGCCGTCCTGTGCCAGTCCGCCGACAGCTTGCTGCAGAAAGTGCTTTTGGTCCTCTGAGAGTTCGCGCATCGTATCGGGCAGAATGCCGAAGGCCCGGCCGAATGCGGCGAGCACTTTTTCGGCATGCCGCATGTCGAAGAGATCGACGGCCGCCGAGTTTTGATCTTCGACGAGGCGAATCTCGAGTTCCCGCAGGAACCGCGTAACCGCCATCCAGAAATCGTCCCGCACCATGACAATGCACTGGACGCGCCCGCCGTCGCATTGCCGCAGCGCCTGCACGAGTTCTGCATTCTCCCGAGTCCCCTTGGCGTGCAGCCACTGCTCAAACTGGTCGATGACAATCAACACCTTCGTGCCTGGCGCGGTGCCTTGACCGCGGCGGAGCGCGGCCAGCGTCTCGCGAAGATCAAGACTTTGAGGCACGAGCGGACAACGCTTGCGCAAGCCGTGCAACAGGCGGCTTTCCGTTTCCTCGGCGGTGGCTTCGATGTGCACCGTCAACACGTGCGTTGCCAACCTCGGCAAGAGGCCGGCCTTCACCAGCGACGACTTTCCGCAGCCCGACGGACCATAAATCAAGCCGATGCGAAACGTCTCTTCGGCGTCGGTTTCCTCGATTCGCTTTTTCCAGAAATGAATGCTCTCCGGCAATCCGTCGCGATCGCGCGGCCCCGGCAAAAGTTCCAGGAAGAAATCGGCATCGTCGGCATCGAACGACCGTAGCCCCTTCGGCACGATTCTGATTGTCCGGCTGCCGGACGAAGGCGTGGCGAGGGTCGCCGATGGGGCAACATCAGGCGCCGCGATCACCGGTGCGGCCACGAATTTTGCTTCGGGAGTGATATCGCTAAGAAAGTGCCGCAGGTCGCCGGCAAAATCCTTGGCCGTCGTGAAGCGATCCGTTGCCCGTTTTGAGAGGGCCTTGAGACAGATCCGCTCGAGTTCCTTCGGGATATTGTCGTTGATCTGCCGCGGCGGCTTGGCCTCGACCGTCGTGATCTGAAAGATCGAGCCCGACCAATTCGCCGCCCGGAAAGGATTGTGCCCCGTCAACAATTCATAAAGCACGACGCCCAAACTGAACACGTCCGAGCGGCCATCGACCAGATGGGCCTCGCCGCGGGCCTGCTCGGGGCTCATGTAGGCCGGCGTGCCGACAAGTTCATCTTCGGACCCTTTGCCGAAATCCTCGTCCCGCAAGGCGATGCCGAAGTCCGCCACATAAGGCTTACCGCGTTCATCGAGCAAAATGTTCTCGGGCTTGATATCGCGATGCACGAGCCCCTTCGTATGGGCGTAATGCAGTGCTTCGGCGACGGCGGCCACAATCTCCGCTGACTCGGCGGGCGCGATCCGCTGTGATTGCAGCCGCTGTCGCAGATCGCTGCCTTCGATGAATTTTGAGACGACGTAGCACATCCCGCCGTCCGTCCGCCCGACGTCATACACCGGAACGATCCCCGGATGATCGAGACTCGCCACAATTCGGGCCTCGGTCAGGTATGTGTCCGCGTCGATCAGGCGGTGTGGAAGCGGCACCTTGAGGGAGACGCGGCGCCTCAGTTCCTCGTCGTAGCCGAGATAAACGGTCGCGAAACCGCCCGAGCCGAGAGTGCGTTCGATCGAGTAGCGTCCAATGTGGCGCGGCGGCTCGAGGGTCCGTGCTTCGTCGGACGAGAGCGGCGCAATCGTGACCATTTCAGCCAGGGGTGCCTGCGTGGAATCCACCGAGTCCAGCGGAATCGACGGGCGGCCATTCGGCTCGTTCGTGGTCGGCGTCGGGGAATCCATCAAGCAAGGCTGCCCGCAAAGAGGCGATCGGACTCGAAAATGTCGGCAGCCAGCATTGTGACCCGTCAAACGAGGGCTTTTCAAGAACGATGGCCCGGTCGAGGCCTAACTTGCGTCTCAGCGCTCGCCAGAATCGCATTGCCGCCGGTCGCGCCTTAAGATGGAGCCTGGGATTTCTATTCCGTCGCGCACCGCGAATAGTCTTCGACCATGATCAAAACGGCCGCATCTCAGATCGATACCGTCGCCGCGGTCTTGGCCGGCTACGCCGAACGGCGCGTGTTCCGCGGTTTCAGTCGCGGCCCTGCTGCCGGCGGAAAGGCGAGCTTTCAGTTTGCCTGGCATCGTGGACGCGTGTTCGAGCTCACCTTCGATGCCCGCCAGAAAACGCTGCGTCTGCCCGAACTCTTGATCGACGTTCCGGCAGACATCACGATGTACGAGGATTTGAAGTCCTTTATCCGTTCTCGACAGTCGGGCGACTTGCCCGATCACCGTCGTCTCGACACTCGCAAAATTCAGATTCGCACGTACAACCGCGGCGGCAACATCCTGCTGACGTTCAAGTTCAAGGACCGCGACGTCGAGTACGCGGTCCGAAAGCTCATCCATCTGGTCAACGAAATCTATCTGACGTTTCTTGCCGACGGCAAATACTTTGACTACCTCGTGGAAACTTTCAACCTCGATCCCGATCGAATGTAATCCATGTCCCAACGCTTCGGTGCACAGATCTTCCTGATCGCCGCCACGATGGCTCTTGCGATCGCGGCAAACTCCGCAACCTGGTCCGACGACAAGCCGGCGGATAAAAGCGCAAACGCACTTCTCACGAGGCAAGAGGCGCGAAGCTGAAATCTCCGGTGCCCTTCAGCAAGGCTTCGATCGCCCGCGGCAAGGTTCTCTACAAACGAGCCTGCACCGAGTGTCACGGCGCCGACGGCAAGTCGCAGGTCGACGTCATCGCGAACGCGACCGATCTCACCGATCCGAAGGCATTTCACAGCGGCGTTTCCGCGGGCGAAATTTATCGCAGCATCCGCGACGGCGCCGGCGAATCGATGCCCCCTTTTTCCGAAAAGGTGACCAAGGAACAGGACCTTTGGGACATGGTGAATTACCTCCGAAGTTTGTGGCCCGAATCCGCCCGCCCGAAATTGACTGAGAGCACGGCCCATTAACCGTTTCATTCGCCCACGAAAGGCCCCATTCGTCATGAACAACTCGCGAAGCGCTCAAGCAGTTGAAAAAAACGAAAAGCCAGCCATCGATTCTTCCCGCCGCTCGTTCTTGCTGTCCTCGGCCGTGGTCGGCGCGGCGCCATCGCGGGCATCGTCAACAAATCGGAAGCGGGCGCCAGTTCGACGAGCATCCCCTCGATCACGATCCCGAAAGACATCACCGATTCGCTCAGCCAGTCGCCGAAGCCCGGCTCGTTCGAAGGGCAGGGAATGAGCGGAGCCGAGGTCTTCGCCAAGCTTTGTCACGAGGAAGAGTTAGCCGCACTCTTTTGCTGTCCCGGCAACTACACCGTGATTAACGCCATCGCGGCGGCGGGCATCCCGGCCTACGGCGGGCGCTGCGAAGGCTCGATGTGCGCCGCCGCCGACGGATTTTCGCGGGCGACAGGCGAAGTCACCGCCTGCTCCGGCACCGAGGGGCCCGGTTTTACCAATATGATTATGAACATTGCGGCCGCGGCCGCGGCGCGCACGCCCCTCTTGGTGCTGGCAAGCAACATGCAAATCGCCGGCGACGACCGCGAGGCGTTCATCCAGACCGGTTATCAGCAGCCGATCACCACCGGTATGAAAAAATACGGCAAACGCCTGATCGCCCCAGACCGCGTCTGGGAATACGGCGGTTACGCGTTTCGCAATCTCAAGTCGGGAGTGCCCGGCCCGGTGCACCTCGACTTCCCCGGCGAAGTGGCCCGCGCGCGTTTCACTGATTCGTCGAAACTCACTGATTTTTACGGCAAGGACAAGTACCGCACGGAATCGCGTCCCAGCCCCTCGGCCAAGGAGGTCAAAAAGGCGCTCGACCTGATCAGCAGCTCCGAGCGTCCCTTGATCGTCGCGGGGCAGGGGGTCTTTCAGAACAAGGCGTGGGAAGCGCTCCTCAAGGCGGCCGAGAAGAACGAGATCGCCGTCGTCACCTCCGGCCCTACCCGCGGCCATTTCCCCGATGACCATCGCCTCTCGATCGCACTTGCGCCCGAGGCGGCGATGAGTGCCGATCTCGTGATCTTCGTCGGCCAGTACTGCATGCCCAGCCCGGGCGAGTACCGTTTCAATCCGGATATCAAGACGATTCGCGTCCATCCGGTGCAGGAAGAGCTGGGACGCAACTGGCCGCTCGATTTGGGCATCGTCAGCTGCGAAAAGCCGTTCCTCGAGGCCCTGGCCGACTTGCTGCCAACACGTAAACGCGACAAGTGGGTCAACGAGATTCACGGTGCGAAGCGCGGCTACGACAAGATGCTTAATCGCCAGTACGAGCAGGGGGTCAAGTACAGCAAGGACACCAATCATCTGCATCCGGCCGCCTTGTGTAAGGAAGTGCACGATTTCTTCCACAAGGGGGACATCGATCCCAAGCAAACGGTATTGGGGGGCGGCGGTTGGACGATCGGCGTGCACTTCGGCCGCTGGCAGCGGGCCTTTCGACCGGGGCAGGGCATTGTCTGCCCCTATCAATATGGTGCGATCGGACCGGACCTGGCGATGATGATCGGGGCCAGCGCCGCCGTGCAGCGCGGCGTCGGACCGCAAGCCGCCCACAAAGGCGCGCCTACCGTTTGCGTGAGCAGCGACGCGGGCATCGCCTACAGCCTGTTCGAGCTCGATACGGCGGCCAAATACAAGCTGCCCGTGATCGGAATCATCTACAACAACGACTGCTGGGGAATGTGGCCGGCCGCTGTCACTTCGGCCCGCTCGATGCACCTGTATCTGTTCCAGCAGAACCTGCGCTATGACCAGATGGCGGAGGGCGTTGGAGCCCACGGCGAATACGTCCGCACGCCCGAAGAACTGCGCGAAGCTCTCAAGCGCAGCTACCAGCTCGCGTCGAAAGAGGGAGTTTCGTCGTTGATCAACTGCCAGGGAATGAAGGACTTCACCTCGGCTCGGAAGTATCCGCCCGGCGTGGCAATGAATGCCGAACCGAGCTGCGGTTCCGTGGCTCACTGATTGTGCTGCTCACTGATTCTGGCGCGAACGGAAACACGCCGTGGGTTCTACGCATGTGGGCGATTTTTCCCTGTCCCGGCTGTCAAACGTTGGTCCATCGCGGAATGTGCGAATGTCCGCGTTGCGGCTGCGGCCTCGAGAAAATGCGCGACCAGTCGAAGCTTCCCGCCTGGGTCTACAATGCGACTCTTTGGCCTTCGGGCGAATCTGATCAGGACGAATTGCATTGTCCCGAGTGCCACGAGGTCTTTCGCCGCGGCATGGTTCGCTGTTGGCAATGCAGAACTTTTCTCCCGCCATTCCGGAAAGAATGAGCAAGCGGGCGGTCGGGCGCTATTCGTAGCGCAGCGCCTCGATCGGATCGAGGCGTGACGCTTTCCAAGCCGGATAGTACCCGAAGATGATCCCAACGCTGGTGGCTACCGCGACGCTAATCAGCACGGCGGATACCGACGCGATCGTCGGCCATCCCAAAAACACACTCAACAAGAACGACGAACCCCGGCCGAACAGGATGCCGACCAGGCCGCCGCCCAGGCAGAGCATGACGGCTTCGGCGAGGAATTGACGGCGGATGTCGACGCCCCGCGCGCCCATGGCGCGTCGGATCCCGATTTCACGCGTCCGTTCCGTCACCGAAACGAGCATCATGTTCATGATGCCGATGCCTCCGACCAAGAGCGAAATCGGAGCGATGCACAACAGCAGGTTGGTCATCAAGTGGCTGGTCGAGCTGAGCATTTTGTAGAACTCGGTCCAGTCATGAACCTGAAAGTCGTCGGCTTGCCCCTCGCGTAGGTTGTGACGCCGGCGGAGTAATTCTGTAATGCTCTCGACCGTCTCGGGAATCTCCTCCGCCGAATTGACCGACAGATAAATGTCGTCGATGTCGGCAAATCGAACGGGCTGCGGCGAATCGGCCGTTTGCGCGACCGAGCGCGCGGGATAAAGCTGGGATTGCTGGGTCGGATACAGGTTGCTGAGCGAATTCACCTGACTCGTGGCCGTCGTTCCCAGCGCCGCCGTGACGTCGCTGAGGGCGTACTTTGCACTGTTGATGCGGAATTTGACGGTGGTCCAGGGGGCAATCACAATGTCGTCCTGGTCCATACCCATCATGCTGGCCCCCTTGCGCTCGAGCACGCCGACGACCTTCAAGTTGACTCCCCGAACGCGGACCTCCTTGCCGATCGGCGATTCGTCGGGAAACAACGCCTGGGCCGGCGTGTGACCCATGACGCACACGTTGGCGACGTTTCGCACATCGCTGTCGGTGAAGACACTTCCCTCCTGAATGTCCCAATTGCGGATGACGAGGTAGTCGGAAGTGGTCCCCAGGACTCTCCAGGGAACCCAATTGCGGTTCCCGGCAACCAGCTGCACGCGGCAATCGACGCCCGGAGCGACCCGCACGACGGCGCGACATTCGCGGGCGATCGCCTCGCAGTCGCTCGGCGTGAGGCTCATGCCGGTCCCGGCCCCCCAGCCGACGCCGCTCGAGGAGCTGGCGCCCGGCTCGACCTGCAGCACATTTGCGCCAAGCGTTGCAAGCCGGTCGTGAATGGCGACCGCGCTGCCTTCGCCGATCTCCATCATCGCGATGACGGCCG
Source organism: uncultured Planctomycetaceae bacterium (assembly GCA_963756305.1). Taxonomy (GTDB): domain Bacteria; phylum Planctomycetota; class Planctomycetia; order Planctomycetales; family Planctomycetaceae; genus DASPSM01. Next base: position 1,605,825 of record CAVWNP010000002.1, on the reverse strand, counting down.
CGATGCCGATGACGATGCCCAGGCACGTCATTGTGGAACGCATCAGGTTTCTGCGGAGCGCACGCGTGGAAACCGCGATCACAAGTGCCGAACATCGCGCGGCGGCCGCCAGCCGCGAAGGCGACGCTCCCCGCGACGGCGTTCGCACCGGCTGCTGCGGGAGTTTTGTTTCCGGTTCCGGTTTGGGGCCCGCGATGACGGGTGGCGGCGCAATTTTGCTCATGGGTCATATCGACTCTACAAGAGCGGCCCTCACGTCGACAATCGTTCGCTGCGAAATGCGAGCGTCGCTTGGTCTCGCAAAATATCGCAATGCGAACCGGATCGATGCGATCCGCACATCCGCGCACGTGTGAACATACGCTGGCTTGTTCGGCGTTTCTGCCTTCTTCAGACTTAGCCCTTCAAAACTTCTTGAGAACTGCGGGCCGCACTTTACGGAGATTTGTGTGATGGTTCGAAGGATGCTACTTGTCGCGATCGCATTGGCCTTCCTCAGCACGCCGCTACGTGCCGGAGTCGATGCGCTCTCCGAGGTGAACGCCGCCCGCGCCGTGCGCGGTTTGCGGCCGTTCATTAAGGACGCGAGCTTGACGGCGGGCGCCGTCAACGTGGCCGACTTCCGCGCGAAATACTTGATTCAGGGCCACACGGTCGACGATTTCCACGGCTTGCCGCCCGGCGCCGTCGCGACGGCCGCCGGCTGTGCCGCATGGGAACCGTCGTGGGGCTGGGGTGCGTGTTGCACCTACGAGAACTACACCTACGCGGGCGCCGCCTGGTCTCGGGGCAAAGACGGCAGACGCTATATGCATCTCTTTGTGAGGTGATCTGCCGCGTATCGGGCGCCGCATCTGGGCGTCAAAATCGCAGCGCTCGAGGCATGGTCTCCCGCTTTGCCTCGAGCGCTGCGGCCATTTTCCGGTGGATCGATTGACAGCCTGAAGCGGGCGCGGCATGACGTTGAATCCGACGATCATGCCGTCGTCGTGCAGTTGAGGTCGAATCACGGCTCGGCTCCTCGCGCCGGGTTACGATCGGAGCGAATTCGAGCTCGCTTGCCCTCCACGCTGAATCGTTTGGCAAAATCAGACATGCGATTCTCCGAGCATCGGCTTTGGTGAGAACGAGCGAAGCGGTGATCCTCTCTTATCACGCCGAGGCGGTCGCCGGTGCGCGGACCAGATAGGAGGCGAGGTGGCGGTCGAGCGCGGCGAACGCGTCGGCGTTCGTGTCGGGGAAGCGGAAACCAACGTGGCCGTCCGGACGGACGAGGACCGTGCCTCCCGCGGGAACACCGGCCCGCTCGGGATCGACGTCCGGACTTTGCGAGATCTCGACGAGGTCCGACCAGCGCCGGCCAAGCCGTGCGAGCGACTCCGCATCCGCACCGTCTCCAAAGACGAGCACACGATGCGATGTTCCGCCAAAGAGTGCCCAGTCGGGATACCACTGACCCGGCCGCGGTCCCTTGGCGTTTGCCGCGCCCGCTCCATAATCGACGACGAGCGGGCTGCCCCAGTAGTCGACGTCGAGCATGGCCCGCGAATTTCGTACGAGTGCCGCCGTGATCGGGTCGGCGACGGCAGGCTGGATCTCGCGCCGTTCTCGTGCGGCCGTCGCCACGTCGACGATCGAGAGGTGCACCTGGTCGGAGACGTCGAGCACGTGATGGTCGGCCATGCGGCGCTCGATCCGATAGCCTTCGAGCAAGGCAGTTCCCGCATGGCCGCGGCGCACGAGCGCGAGTTTCCAGGCCAGGTCGTAGCCATCGTGCAGGCCGGCGTTGAGTCCTTCTCCGCCGAAAGGACTCGAAAGATGGGCCGCGTCGCCGATCAGGAATCGTCGATCGTCGGCCAACCGTGCGACAATGCGGCGGTGCATCCGGAAAGGCGTGTGCCAGGCGACGTCGGTCGGCCGATAGTTTGAGCCGAGCCGGCGTTCAACGCGGGCGATCACCTCCTTCTCGGAGACGCTTTCGATCCCTTCTTCCAAATCCTGAAAGCTGATCCAGCGTCCGCCGGGAAGGGGAGCGAGCAAGAGCAGACCGTACGGGCTGCAAATGACGCCCGCCTCGTCGCGGGGAAAGGGGGCCGGCATCGCGATGTCGGCCACGAGAAAACTGCCGCGGTAGGTCGTGCCCTCGAGCGGTTCGCTCATCGAGTGCCGCGTGACGCTGTGCGCGCCCCCGCGCCGATGACGATGCTCGGCCGCACCGTCTCGGTCTCGCCTCCCTCACGAGTAAGCTCGACGAAAATGCCGTCCGCGTCTTCCTCCACTTTCGTGGCCGTGACGCCTCGTTCGACGGCCCCGCCCAGCGACTCGAGATGCATTTCGAGAATCCGCTGAGTCTCGAATTGCGGCAGGCTGCAATGGAAATCGCAACAGCAGTCAAGGCCGTCGTGACTCATCGACCCCACCACGCTCATGCCCGGACCGTAAAGCCGCGAGCTGCGAATGTGCTCGGACGATTCGACAAACGGCGACAACAGGCCGACGCTCTTGAGGATTTCGAGCGTGCCCGGTTGGATCGCGGTCGCCCGTGCCTCGCGGTGCGGCTTCGGGTCCCGTTCGACGAGCCTCGCTTCGACCCCGTGGCGGGCCAGCTCGGCAGCCGCGAACAGGCCCGAAGGCCCTGCGCCGATGATTAAGACGTCATTGCGTGTCACGCGATTTCCCTCGACCCGCACAAAAGACTTGCCTTACGCTTTAGCGTACTCAAAGAGAGGCGTCGACAGATAACGCTCGCCCGAGTCGGGAAGGATGACGACGATCGTCTTGCCGGCACTTTCCGGGCGAGCAGCCACTTTCAGGGCGGCCGTCATCGCGGCTCCGCAACTGATGCCCGAGATGATTCCTTCCTCCTTCGCCAAGCGCGGCGACATCTCGAACGACTCTTCATCGGTGACGCTCACCACTTCGTCCACCATCTTCATATCCAAGGTGCCGGGGATAAAGCCGGCGCCGAGTCCTTGAATGCGGTGCTTGCCCGGCTTGCCACCGGATAACACGGGGCTGTTGGCCGGCTCGACGGCCACCGATTTCAATGGGTGTTTTTTCTCGAGCTTGATGTAGCGGCTCACGCCGGTGATCGTCCCGCCCGTACCGACGCCGGAAATCAGGATGTCGATTTTCCCGTCGGTGTCGTTCCAGATTTCCGGGCCCGTCGTGCGAAAATGGATATCGGGATTGGCCGGATTCTCGAATTGATGGGGCATGAAGTAATTTGGATCCTGGGCAATCTCCGCGGCGCGGGCGATGGCGCCGCGCATGCCGTCGGCCCCCGGCGTGAGGATCAGCGTCGCACCGTACGCCTTGAGCATCATCCGCCGTTCCACCGACATCGTGTCGGGCATCGTGAGCGTGAGCGGGTAACCCCGTGCCGCGCAGACGTACGCGAGCGCGATTCCCGTGTTGCCGCTGGTGGGCTCGACGACCTGCATCCCCGGTTTGAGGGCGCCCCGTTTTTCGGCGTCCCAGATCATCGCGGCGCCGATGCGGCACTTCACGCTGTACGCGGGATTGCGACCCTCAACCTTTGCCAGGATCGTGCAATCGAGCCCCTTGGAGAGCCGGTTGATCCGCACCAGCGGAGTACGGCCGATCGATTCGGAATTGTCTTTGGAACTTGGCATCGGAAATTCTTCTCCTTCAATCGACGGTGTGAATGTTTGGGGCAGGACCGGTTTGGGTGGGACGTTGCGGCCTAGAGCTTGTGGACGCTACCCCGTTCGCCTTCGAGTTCCACCGGCGTGATGTAGTCGCAGGGCATATTCATTTTCTTGAACCAGGAGGCCATCGCCTCTTGGGTTGGAGCTTCCATCACGCAGACACATTTTCCCTCAGCCAGATTGAGGAAACTGCGGTAAGGCCGCACGACCGGGTCGTTCTGGGCCGCCTGGGCCAACTGGTCGACTTGCTCGCGTTTGAGGGCTCCGGGCGGCATCGTGTGACTGCTTAGAAACTTTGCCATGATGGGTCTCCCGTGTTTTCGGTTGTGGTTCTCGAACGCCTGTCATCTATCAAGCCGAGAATGGGCCGCGATCGGCGCCAACTTTTTTGAAAAAAACGTTCTTAATCGAAAATCTCCCCGTCGGCCGCGCCGCACCTGTCCGCCGTAGGTGCGCACTTTTCGTGCGCATCTTGGAATAAGCTGCGCATCTTCGAAGGAATCTTCGGGGTTTTCCAAGATGCGCACCTTTACAAAATGGTGCGCATCTTCGAACAGGGTGCGCACCTTCGAAGGGCCGTGGCTCTCGGGTACGCGCTTGCGGGTGCGGCGCCGATGAGCATGAGTGCGCGTACCCGCTGGCTTCGGCCTCGATCGTCTGGTTTCGAAACGAACACATGGCATGAGTTGATCACCGACCAAGGCGAAAATGGACCGACCTCTATGCCGCAGGCGCTGCGTCGGCTAAGCCGTTTTGCCCGCATGCGGGAGGGGCCCGCAGGAAAAGAAAGAGCCGTGCCTGGATTTGGCACGGCTCCGCGTAGGCGAGATTTACAGCTTGTGGCTGTACCGTATTCGTTCTTGCTAGCTTCATTATCCGCGTGATAGTCGAGTCGTTCAAGGTCAAAATTTTGGAGAACGTGATGCACAGCTTCCTTGAGCCGCCCCATCGCCGCTTGTGGCCGCCCGATGGCCCGTTCTAAGATCGAGAAAACGATTTGCGATGCTCTCGGCTCTTATTTTTGGGCGACGAAGGTGTCTCTCTTGGGCGACTCCCGCGTCTCGATGGTGCTTCGGGCGGCTCAATCTGGCGACCGGCACCCACAAGCTGTTGCCGCTGGTGTATGCCGAATTGCACCAGCTCGCCCGGGCACGCATGGCCCGACAGCCGAAGGGCCAGACGCTCACGCCCACCGCGCTGGTTCACGAGGCCTATTTCGAATTGCTGGCGAGAATGACCTGACCTTCGAAGGCCGCCAGCACTTCTTCTTCGCCGCAGCCCGGGCGATGCGAGACATCCTCGTGGAGCAATCCGTCGCAAAGACGCCGCAAAGCACGGAGGAGGACAGCCCGCGAAGAGTTGGACGAGGCTTGCGCGTCCTGGAGCCGCCCTCCGAGGAAGTGCTTGCCGTTCACGAAGCATTGAATGAACTCGAAGCGCGACCCGCTCAAGTTTCAGATAGTCCTGCTCCGCTACTTCACCGGCCTGACGATGGACGAGGCGGCAACGGTGCTCGGCGTGCCGGAGCGCACGCTCGACCGGCACTGGCGGTACATCCGCGCGTGGCTCATGAAACGGCTCGCGTAGGTCGAGAAACATGCCCGAGCCATCGCCCGAAGCCGTTGAGGCGCTCTTCCAGCAGGCGGCCGATCTGCCGCTCGAGCAGCGCGCGGCCTTTCTCGACAAAAAGTGCGACGGCGACGCTGAGCTGCGTTTCGCCGTCGAGGAACTTCTCGAGTTCGACGGCAAGGCCCAAAGTGACCCGGAATTCCTGCTGAGTCCGGCTGCCGGGGTGCGCCACTTTGCCCTTGTCGACCTCGGTGCCCGCGTCTTTCGGTCGTTATCGCATTTTGCGGATTTGCGGCGAAGGCGGCATGGGCGTTGTCTACGAGGCGGAGCAGGATAACCGCGCCGCACCGTCGCGTTTAAGGTCATCAGCCCGGGCCTCGTGTCGCTCGAGCACGCCAAGCGGTTCAATCATGAGGCCCAAATCCTCGGGCGGTTGCAGCACCCGGGGATCGCACAGGTTTACGACGCGGGATTTGTCGAAGATGGCCGGCCGTATTTCGCCATGGAGTTCATCCGCGGCATGCCGCTCGACGATTACGCCCGCAGTCGTCTTCTGGATGCGACCGCGCGGCTGGAATTGGTGGCCCGGGTGTGCGACGCCGTGCAACATGCCCATGATCGGGGCGTGATTCATCGCGACCTGAAACCGGCCAATATCCTGGTCGATGAGTCAGGCCAGCCCAAGGTCGTCGACTTCGGCGTGGCCCACGTGGCCGCGGCCGACTTGTTGAGAACGGCGAGTCGCACACAAACCGGCGAGTTGCTCGGCACGCTGAGTTATATGAGTCCCGAACAGATCGCTGCCGACCCCAGCGGCCTGGATGCGCGATCGGACGTGTACGCGCTCGGCGTGATTTTGTTCGAACTCTTGGCGGATCGGCTGCCGTATCGGCTCGAGCAGTTGCCCGTGCACGAAGTCGCCCGCGTGATCCGCGAGCAGGAGCCGTCGCGGCTCGGTTCGGTCGACGCACACTTTCGCGGAGACGTCGAGATCATCGCCGCCAAGGCGCTGGAAAAGGACAAAACACGGCGGTACGCCGGCGCCGGAGATCTGGCGTCGGACATCCGGCACTTTCTGCGGGGCGAACCCATCGTGGCCCGCCCGCCGTCCGCGGTCTACCAATTGCAAAAATTCGCCCGGCGGCACAAGGCGCTGGTCGGCGGCGTGCTCGGCGTGGTCGCGGCCCTCGTGTTGGGATTGATCGGCACGATCATTTTCGCCGTGGAAGCGGGCCGCAACGCGGAAACGGCCCGCGAGAAGGAGCACGAGGCCCGCTATCAAACGTATCGCGCCCGCATCGCCGCTGCCGCCGCGGCACTTGGCAATCACGACGTGAGCGATGCCGCCCGCCAACTCGACGAGGCGCCTGAGGAGCTGCGCAGCCTGGGAATGGCGGCACCTCCACAGCCGTCTCGACGACAGCTCGGCCGTTTTTCAGCTCAAGCCGCACGAGATTTCGCAACTGGTTCAAACTTCGGAAGGGATGCGCGTCGCTGGATTCCTGGGGGGCACCGTCCGCCTCCTGGACTTCGACGGCCGGGAAACCCTTTCGAGGACCTTGCCACCACTCCCGCAAGTGCGGGTCGCTTTCGACTTGCTTGCGGGTGGACAACCTCGATTTGCCCACGCGCAGGAAAACGCGGTTCTGGTGCTCGACGGGCAAGGATCGGTCGGGCTGCGTATGAAAGGCATGCCGAGTCTCGAGCCGACGCCCGGTGCCTTCAGCCGCGATGGTTCTCGATTGGCCGTGTGTTGGACCAGCGCCAAAGATTGGGCCGTCACTTTCTACCGGCTGCAAGACGGCGATCAGCTCGATGGTCCGCGTCAACCCCGGGTGTTTCACCACCTCAGTGGCTTTTAGTCCGGACAATTCGTGCGTCGTCACTGCCGGCGAAGACGGCGTGACGCGAATTTGGGACAGCACGAGCGGGGCGAAGCGTGCGGAGTGTCGCGGGCACCGCAGCAAAGTGCTCAGGGTGGCGTTTCGCCCGGACGGCCGGCGATTCCTGACCACTTCGGCCGATGGCAGCGTCCGCCAATGGGACCCGGCCACCGGCCGTGAGGTTGATGCTCCCTATGAGCGTCAAACGGGGGAGAGTCATGAGCGCCGCGTACAGCCCCGACGGTCAATGGATCGCTTCCGGCGGCACGGACCGGACCGTCCGGCTCTGGCGGGCGGACGATCGACAAGAGCGGGCCGTGTTTCACGGTCACACGGCCTTCGTGAAGGAGGTCGCGTTTAGTTCGGACGGCAGCAAGGTCGTTTCCACCAGCACGAGCTTCGGCAGCCAAGGATTCGACGGAGATGGCACGGTGCGAGTCTGGGACGCGACGCTCGGTGAGGGCCTGCCGGTGCTCCGCGGCCATGCCAGCTATGTATACCCGGTCGCTTACAGCCCGGACGGATCGTGGATCGCCTCTGGAAGTTGGGACCACACCGTGCGTTTATGGGATGCACAAACGGGCGAGGCGTGCGCCACGTTTCAGCATCCAGGAGTGGTCCGCGCCCTGGCGTTCAGCCCCGACAGTTCGTGGTTGGCCAGCGCCGCGATGAGGACCGACTGCAGGTCTGGGATGTCGCGACGGGTCGACGCCGAAGCGATCTGCAGTGGAACGGCGAGAAGGTCGTGGCCCTCGCGATCAGCCCGGACGGAACCCGCATTGCGGCCGCGGATCAGAACGGCGCCGTGCAGGTTTCTTCGAGACGCGACCGGTGAGAATCTTGCCGTACTCCGCACAAAGGGGAAGTGGCGGGCGAAGGCCGCACTGGCCTACCGACCTCTCGGCCAGCTGCTGGCCGGCACAAGCGAGGATTCGACATCGATCGACGTTTGGGACGCCAATACACTCAGCGCACCAGTCGTTTGCAGGGGCACACCGGTCCGGTTTACTCGGTCGCCTTCACCTCCGACGGTCGCCGACTGGTTTCGGCCAGTAGCGATCACACCGTGCGCGTCTGGGATGCGGACAAACGGGAATGTCTCACCGTGTTGAGGGGACATACCGATGAAGTGTTCTCGGCCGCATTTCACCCCGACGGTCCACAGATCGCGTCTGCAGGCCGCGACCGGGCAATCTGGCTCTGGGATTGACCACGGGACAAGAGGTGGCCCGCTTGGAAGGGCATGCCGATTACATCTTCTCTCTGGCCTTTAGTCCCGACGGCGCGAGCCTCGTTCGGGGTCTGGCGACCCGGTGCGAGTGTGGGACACGGTGCCGCGGACCAGCGTCAAAATGCCCGTCGCGAGGCCGAGCGCCGCGTGAAAGAGCTGTTCGGCGCAGCACGGGGATGCGAATTCGGTCGCGGCGGCCGTGCGAGGCGATCACTCGCTCAACGAGCGACAGAGACATGCCGTCATTCGCGGCTCTTGCGGCGGCAGTGATGGACGGATGTTGCGGAGTTACGCTTTCACACCAAGCCCGGCGGCCATCTTCTGGTGGATCAGGTTGACGGCCTTTAGCGGTCGCAGCAGGACTTTGAATTCGACGATCTGACCGGCGTCGTTCCACTTGATCAGGTCGACCCCGTTCACCTGGATGCCGTCGATCTCCACTTCGAACTCGAGCATGGCATCCCGTTCGCCGATCAGCTCGCGGACGTAGCGAAACGACTCGTTGAAAAAGACCTGGAAGGCCGCGGCGAGATACTTCGTCGTGATGGCTTTGCCCACCTGAGGCGTAAAGACCACCGGCGAAAGAAAGACCGCCTCATCGGCCAAAAGGGTCTCCAGGCCGCCGACATCGCGGGCCTGCGCGACCTGGTGCCACCGCGCGACCGTATGGCTCGAATTGCCGGTGTTGCTCGACATGACTGTGTTACTCGACAGGATCGGGTGGTTCGACATGAAAAGTGCTCCCGCGGAATCGCCCTGGGGTCGTCGGCTGAAGATACCGCCCCCCAACTGTCCCCCCATCGTTTGACGAGTTTTTCAGCCCGTGCGGGCGCTGTCAATCCTATTGCGAGATGCCGCGCGAAGGGATCCTGCTTCATCCTCGGAATGGGGCAATTCAGCCTGCGGAAACGGGTTGTTCAAGATTGGCCGCGCTTCACGACGTATTTCTGCTCAGCGCGCGGACCAACGGATGCCGACGAAGAGTGGGGAAAACCGGGATTGACACTCCGAATCGACCCCTGCGAAAATTGATTGAACGAGACCCGCCATGAATCGGCGACTTCCACCGGCAATGAACGCCTCTCGCGCCTGAAAAAAGGCTCGAGGGGCTTGTTTTTTGCGCGTCCGGATCCTCGCCGAAAACAGCGACTCGCGGCCGCGACGAGACGATGAAAATGGCTGCAACGAGCTTCGATGCGATCAAGGGGCACTGGCCGCGCTCACTGGAATTTCCGGGGACCGCCGGTAGCTTCGCCGTGCCGTCCCGGCTCTTCACCTGGACGCTGCGCCTTCTGTGCTGCATCGCGCTGGGGATCACCGGCTATCTGGCGATCACCGCCCTCCGCTCGGAGGATGTCGCCGGGTGCAATGGAACGTATTGGGATTGCAGTCACGTCCTGAACAGTCGCTGGTCGAAAGTCCTGACGCTCCCCGTCAGCGTTCCCGCTTTCGCTCTGTACACGGTCGTCCTGGCCGCCCTGATCGTCGGCCGGCAACCTGGTCCGCGCTTGCGCTGGGCGTGGGGAATCATCACCGTCGGAGCGATTGCCGCCGGACTCGCGGCGATTTGGTTTACCGGTCTGCAGATCTTTTCCGTCGGCCATCTTTGCGCCTATTGCCTTGCCGCCCATGCCTGCGGGCTCGCGCTCCTCCTCGCAATCGTCTGGAAGGCGCCGTTGGGTGCGCGAATGACGTCGAAGCTTGCCGGCCTGAGCGTTCTGGGGGCTGGCGCCCTGATCGCCGCCCAGGTCCTTGCGGCGCCTCCTCAAACCTACAAGATCGAGCACTTTCCAGCGCCCGCAGTGAAAAACGCCTCCGTGCCGGTCGTAACGAGCACCGGTCCAAAAGCCAACGGTCCTGAAAAAAGCCCCGCTCCCCAAGTCTTTGAGCCCCCCCCTGGGGAGTGAGACGATCAACCGAGAAGTGACCATGACGATGTCGCGACCGCTTTTGATAACGCATCTTTGCCCGGCAGCCTTTACGACGGCACTGACCCTTGCCACGCTCGTCGTTCCCGCCCTGGCGGTTGCGGCACCTCCCGCGGAGCAGGGGGCGAGTACGGCAACCGGCCAGCAAACGGTGAAAAAGGTTGCCCCCGCGGCCCCCTCCGACCAGAAGGCCGCGCCGGCCAAGCCAAACAAGCCCAAGGAGATCAAACGCCGGCTGATCAACGTCAGCGGAGGCCAATTCTCCCTCGACATTCGACAGTGGCCGTTGATCGGCAAACCGGACGCGAAATACGTCTTCGTGGAAATGTTCGATTACACCTGTCCGTATTGCCGGGCCACGCACCAGGCGGTCCGCGGCGCGATCGAGCATTTCGGCGACGACCTGGCGATTATCGCGTTACCCGTGCCGTTGGATGCCTCATGCAACAGAACGGTGACCCAAACGGGTCCCGAGCATGCTGATGCCTGCGAAATCGCGCGAATCGCGGTCGCCGTGTGGCGCGTCAACCGGTCGAAATTCGCCGAGTTCCATTCCTGGTTGTTTGATCCCTCGTTTCGACCGTCGGCCGCCGACGCGTTCCAGCATGCGGTCCAGCTCCTCGGTGATAAAGCCATTCGCGACGAGCTCACCAAGCCGACCGCCGGAAGTTATGTGACCAGGCACGTGGAGCTGTACGAGCGCGTGGCGCAGGCAGCCTGCCCAAGATTCTCTTTTCAGCCACGTCCGTTTCCGGCTCGGTCGAATCGGCCAGCACGCTCATCGACATGATCAGCCAGAACGGATTGGCGCCACAGTAACGCGCCGTCACTGTCCCAGCTTCGCTCGGTAGTCGCTGCGGACGTTCCCGCGCGCCGCTTCGAGCCTTTTTGCCATGTGCTCCGCGGCGACGCCTTGCCGCACGGCAAATCCGGCGAAATCAATCGCCCGGCGCGTACAGGCGACGACGTTTGCGACATTGCGCAGATCCGCAAAAGGGCCGTTTGCGAATCTGCCGACTCAAGGGGCGTCACACGTCCATCAGCCGCACTGGACCGTCGCGGCGTCGAAGGCCACCCAGGATTCTCAAGCATGTTGCGATTCTTTGCCGCCCGCTCGAAGAACCTCCGCAGGCAGACGTCCAATGCCCGACTCACGCGCGCGGTGGAACGGCTCGAGGATCGCACGCTCCTCACGACCTTTAACGTTTTGAACCTCAATGACGGCGGTGCCGGTTCGCTGCGTCAGGCGATTCTTGACGCCAACAACACCGCCGGGGCCGACGTCATCGATTTCCAAGTCGCGGGAACGATTACGCTGGCAAGTAATCTGCCTTCCGTGACCGGCTCCGTGAACATCGACGGCACGAGCGCTCCGGGCTTCAGCGGAACTCCGAAGATCGAAGTCAATTTCAACAACCACACGGGGCTGAAGTTCGGAGTCGGCTCGTCAGGCTCCGAGGTCCAGTCGCTTGCGCTCTTCAACGCATCGGGAAGTGGCCTGACGTTGAGCGGCGTGGGAAGCATCGTAATCGTCGGCAACGACATCGGCCTGCGTGCCGACGGCAGCACGGCCGCCGCCAATCGCGGAAGCGGCATCGAACTCGATAATTCGTCAAGCAACACCATCGGCGGGACCTCCGCCGCCGACCGGAACGTCGTTTCGGCCAACAGCAAGAACGGCATCCTGCTCAACGGCTCTTCGTCGAACTTGATCCTGGGCAATTACATCGGCACCGATGCGACGGGCACCCTCGCTCGCGGCAACGGCGGCGACGGCATTCTGATCTCGGGCGCTTCAGACCCACAACACCATCGGCGGCGTCGCCCGGCAACGTGATTTCCGGCAACGGCGCCAGTACGGCGTGCTCATCAGCGGCCATGCGGCGACAAGCAATACGGTCAGCGGCAACCTGATCGGAGTTACAGCGGCTGGAAACGCGGCCCTGGGCAATCATCTCGACGGCGTCCGCATCGACGGGTCGAGCTCGAACACCATCGGCAACGCGAACCCAGTGAGCAGCGTTTCGTACTACAACGCCAATTCGGTCCCCACGCAGCCGGTGAGCGGCTGGCAGGGCATCCGCGGCGGCGACACGAGCGGACAATATCTCATCACCGGCACGTCGGGGGACAACGGCCTGTTGTTCGAGGGAACAATTGCCGGCAGTCGGCACAAGCTACTCGGTCATCTATCCGAGCTCGTATGCCACCAGCGTCTACGGTCCCGACGATCTGGGCAGCGGCCATCTGCAGCTCGTGGGAAGCTACCAGAACGCCGATTACGCCACGGCCCCCGTCACGGTCAACGGCTTCATTTTCCAGGGCACGACGGCCGACCTTTCCAACGGCGGCGACTATCAGCCAGGTCGACTATCCGGGGGCCAAATACAACTACGTCCACAGCACGATGGGCGGCCTGGCCGTCGGCAACTACGACAGCCCGACCGACATGGCCAAGAGGACTGCCGCTCGGTCCGGGCCACGCCTTCATCTACAACATCGCCACCAACACGTTCGTCACCGACATCGCCTTCCCCGGCTCGTTGAGCAATACCGCCTACGGCATCTGGTACAACGGCGGCACGAGCTACACGATCTGCGGCGGCTATAGCGCTCAGCGCGGTCAACAATTTCGCCAATCAGAACCAGCCGATCGGCCAGGCGTACCTGGTCGACTACGACTCGGCGACCGGCCAGTTCACCAACTGGACATCGTTCTCCTATCCCGGCGGCACCAACTACGTCACCCATTTCGAGGGGATCAGCAGCGTCGAGAAGGGCGTCTACACGCTCAACGCCGACTCGCGTCCAGTCGGGCAGCTCGAATCCCGTCGCAGGGCTCGTTGGTGACCGTCGTCCGCAACGCCGACGGCTCGTTCGGCACCGCGAGCTGGGCGAACCTGAACTACACCGGCATCGATCCCACCACGCACATCACCAGTTCCAATTCGGTCTACGGCAACGCGGTGGTCGGCATCGTGATCGGCGGCGGCTCCGGCGTTTCCTTCCAGGCGACCGTCAACTCGGCTTCCAGCTGTCGAACGTGATCAGCGGCAACGGCGGCAACGGCATCGAGCTTGAACGCCGCCAACGAACAACCAGATCGCCATGAACTACATCGGCACCGATGCCACCGGCACGCTCGATCTGCGGCAACGCGCAGAACGGCATCCTGGTCACGGACGGCTCGGCACAAAACACTGATCGGCGGCGAGGCGACCGGCGGCAACGATCCGACCAACGGCGTCTTCGTCCGGCCGCCGCGAGGGCAACCTGATCTCCGGCAACGATGCCGACGGCGTGCTGATCACCGGCGAGTCGACGAACAATCAACTGAGCGGCAACTTCATCGGCACCACGGCCTCGGGCAACTCGGCCCTGGGCAACGGGCTCGACGGCGTGGCCATCGTCAACGCCAACGACAATTCGCTGCATCGGCTGCACGTTCCAGCAAGATCCGTTCGTGTTCTATAACGTGATCAGCGGCAACGGCGGCAACGGCCTGCCGCGTCAACAACTCCAACGGCACGACGATCCAGGCCAACTTCTTCGGCGTCGGCGCCGACAACCCGACGGCTCGTCGGCAACGCGCTGAACGGCGTGCGTCGTCGACGGCTCGTCGAGCCAGCACCACGATGGGCGGCCCGATTCCGCTGGGCAACGTCGACGCCGCCAACGGGCAGAACGGCATCGTCGTCAAGGACACGGCCAGCGTCTTTCACCAGCTACAACACCTTCTGCGGCCTGGCCGCCTTCAGCCTACAGCACGAACCTGGGCAACGGCGGCGACGGCATGCTGATCACCTCCACCGGCGGCAACATCCTGCATCCGCACCAACGTGATCACCGAGAATCGGCAACGACGGCATCGAGATCGGCGGCAGCAGCCAACGGCGTCCGCGTGGTCGGGCAACATCATCGGGCTGAACACCAGCGGCTTTGCGGCGATGGGGAACGTCAACAACGGCGTCGAGGTCGACGGCACCGCCCACAACATCATCATCGGCGGCCCGCAGCCGACGTTTAACGTCATCCCGCAAAACGCCATCTCCGCCAACGGCAACAACGGCGTGGCCATCGACGGCAAGGCCCACAACATCACGGTCAGCAACAGCTACATCGGAACCAACATCACCGGCAGCCAGGCCTTTGGCAATCACAACGCGGGCGTTTACGTCGGTGCGGGAACGTCGGCCAACATGATCGGCTCGACCGATCCGACCCTGGCCACGGTAATCAGCGGCAACCTGGGCGACGGCGTCGAGCTGCAAAGCACGACCGGCAACACGGTGCAGGGCGCCTGGATCGGCACCGACGCCACCGGCAAGCTCCCCCTCGCCAACGCGGGGAACGGGATCCACCTGATCAGTGCCTCGAAAAACACCATCGGCGGCGTGAACCCCGGCGCCTGGGGCGGCAGCGGCGGACCGGCCAACACGATTTCGTTCAACGATCTCGACGGCGTTTTCGTCGCCTCGGGTTCGGGCAACAGCATCCGCGGGAACTCGATTTACTCCGACGGTCCCTTGGGCATCAACCTCGGCAGCGGGGCCAACGCGAATCAAGCGGCTCCCGTCTTGAGTTCCCTCCAATCGTCCGCACAGCAGATGTTGATCACTGGCACACTCACAAGCGCCCCTCCGCGGCGTTCACGGTCGAATTCTTCGCCAACGAGGCGAACGCACCGTCGGGACGCATCTTCCTGGGCTCGCAAAACGTAAAAACGAACGCAGCAGGCATCGCCACGATCAGCTTCCAAAGTTTGCTGCCGCCGGCCGGCGCAACTTCATCACCGCGACGGCCACCAACGCCGCCAAAAACACGTCCGAATTCTCGGCCGCGCTTTCATAACGATTCCGGCGCGTCTATTTCGGGTGTCGCCCGCGTCGCTCAGAGTGTGGTCGTGTCCCCAAGGGCGTTAGAACGTCGGGCGACCTTCGGCCGTCACTCAAGGACTTTATTCGCTACACTCGCGGACGGTGTCGAAGTCGTGTGCGATGTCGAGGCGAAAAGCATGAGCAATTCGCGCAGTTTTCAGGTCGGTGTCATGACGTCGCGTCGAGCGTTTCTCGCGCAAGCCGGAATCGCCGGTCTTTCGCTCTTGGGACGTGGTCCGAATGCCGCGGCCGAGGCCCCCCTCGCGCCGCCGCGTTTCTTGTTGGCGTGGGGAAGAGCTGGGAAGAAGGACGGTGAATTCTCCGCGTGCATCGGCGTCGCCATCGGCGAAGAACGACGTGGTGTATACCTCCGAGTTTCGCAATCGACGCGTGCAGCGGTTCACGCCGGAGGGGAAGTTCCTCGGCGGCTTCACGGTTCAGCCATTTGCGGGAGGGCTCGCGCTGGGGGCGGACGGAACCGTTTACGTCGGCCATTGGAACAGCAACAAGGTCGCGGCCTACTCTGCATCGGGGCGGCTCCTGCGGGAATGGGGCAAGAAAGGGACGGCGGACGGCGACTTTCAGCTTCCCGGCTCGGTGGCCCTTGGTCCCGACGGTTTGTTGTATGTGCCCGATCAGGGAAATAGCCGCGTGCAGAAATTCACGACGGATGGACGCTTCGTCGGGAAATTCGGGAAGCACGGCAGCGAGCCGGGCGAATTCGGCGGCGGTCAGCCGGTCGGCGGCCGCTTTGCCGGGCCGCAGTTTGTGGCCTTCGATCGGGTCGGCAACGTTTACGCGACCGACGCGGCACTCGGTCGCGTGCAGAAATTCACGCCGGAGGGAAAGCTCGTCGCTCATTGGGGATCAAAGAGCGACGGGCCCGGCGGATTCGGCGGGCCGCCCCCCGTGGGCAAGAACGGCGTGGCCGGCTTGGGCGGACCGATCGCGCTCTGCGTCGACCGAGAGGATCGCGTGTGGGTGGGAGGCACCAACAACAAAGTCCAGCAATTCACCAACTCCGGGAAGTTCTTGCGATCGGTGGGCTCCCGCGGCGAAGGTCCCGGCCAATTCCACACGCCGCACGGCCTGGCACTCGACAGCCGCGAGTGCCTTTACGTCGCCGACACCATGAACTCGCGAATCCAGAAATTCGCCACTCGCTGAGCCGCATGCGTCTTGCCGGATGCGTGCCCAAAAACGGTACGGATCTTCGCATCGGTCGGACACTCACGCGCATCGTTGAAATCGGCAGCGTCGCTACAGTCTGCCGCTGCTTTGCGATCCCACCTCGACTTCGGCCACAACCTAACCGGCCTCCACCGCGCACTGGGAAAGATGAAAAACCCGAAGCGCAGCGCGCGGCCCGTTGGAACTTTGCTCACGCGAGCGCCGATATCAATAACGCCTGCGACGAAAAGTTTCGCATTTGAACGGCCTGTCCGGACACCGCCGAGCAGGCTCTTTTGTTTTGCATTGCTTAGCGACCGAAGGATCTCGAGCGATTGCCAGCCGAGGCAACCGCCCCGAATCCAGCCGCGAAAGGGTCGGGACCGAGTCGCCCATTCTGACCAGCCCGGCGGACGCTGCTGAATGCTGAATGCCCTGCTTCTCGGAACGGCCGTGACTCTTGCCGCACAATTGTCTCTCGCAACAGATTCCGCCGCCCGGTGCAGCTCCGGTCGAGGCGAGTCCTTTTGCTTTCGAGGCAACCTTCGTTCCGCCCGCGCCCATCTGTCCCGAGCGTCACTGCGTCGACGCCGGCCGCCTCAACGCCCGCCGATCGCTGGTTTCTCATGCAGGCCCTGCAGGGAACGTGGGAAGGGGCCCAGCTGGACGAGAATCGCCTGTCGATCTCGGGTTGGATTGATGCGTCCTTCAACGGCAGCACCGATCACGGCACAAACCTGCCTATGGGCTTCAACTACCTCCCCAATGACTTCGCCCTGCAACAGGCCTGGTTCCGCTTCGACCGCTCGGTTGTCACCAGCGGAACGAGCGAGCCGACCTTCGGGTTCCGCAGCGACTGGGTCGTCGGCATCGACTATCGCTTCATCCTCGCGCGGGGCCTGTTCAGCAATCAGCTGACGGCCGACCACGGCAATCCCGACACCTACGGCTTCGATCCCGTACAGTTCTATGGCGAGGCCTACTTTCCCACGGTCGCGCAGGGCCTGGACGTGAAAGTGGGCCGTTTCTTCGCGCTCTACGGCGTCGAGACGATCGATGCTCCGAGTAACTACTTCCTCTCTCACTCGTACACCGACATCTACGATCCCTATACGCACACGGGCATCGTGACCACCACGAAATTGTCGGACGCGTGGACCGTCCAGGCGGGCCTCGTATTGGGAAGCGACGATTTCATCGACCCGGTCGACAATCCCACGTTCATCGGCAGCCTGAAATGGACCGCCTCGGACCAACGCGACAGCGTTCTGTTCAATGTCATTCTGGATGACGGGCGGTTCAACCAGGCCAGGGATTTTCACAACCCCGAGATTTTCGACCTGATCTACACGCACAAATTCAGCGACCGTTTCACGTATCTGTCGGAGGCCCTGTTCGGATTCACGACGAACGTGCCGGCGATCGGAACGGCCGAGTGGTTCGGCCTGCCGAACTATTTCAACTATCAGTGGACGCCCCGACTGGCCGGGAACCTGCGATTGGAAATCTTCGACGACATCCAAGGCCAGCGGACCGGTTTTCCCGGACTTTATGAAGACGTGACGGCCGGCGTCAGCTTTCAACCGATCAAAGGCATCACCATTCGCCCGGAACTGCGCTTCGACTATCAGGACGAATCAGCCCCCTTTGAAGGCAAACATTGGCTGTTCACCGCCTCCACGGACGTGATTCTCCGCTGGTAGTGGTACGACCACTTGGAATTGACATGCACGCTTTTCGCTGCTTGGCCGTAACTCGCCATTGTCGATGTCAATTAGTGTTGGACGGTGTAGTAGGCTCGCAAGGAGGCCCGCACATGATCCGCAAGAAATCGCTCATTTCTCGCTCGGCCGCGTCGCTCGCGTCCGTGCTGATCATCTCACTCTTCGGGCAGCCGATCCCAGCCGCCGATCCGGCGCCCGTGCCAATCCCACCGGGAACGCCCGTGACGATCACGGTCGTTCCGGCCAGCACCCCCAGTCCGCCGGCCTCGATCGTTCTGGGATCCCGCCACGGCCACGTCACGCCGCAGCGTTGCGGGATTTACCCATACCGGAGGAGGCAACATCGACGTTGCGCAACCGACCTCCGACGTCGTCGTGATCACGATGACGGGCGTGGCCGTCGCCGGCGCCCATCCGTTCACGGACTCGACCGCCAGCATGAACTTCGATTTGACCCAGAACTTCGAGATCAGCTTCGACAATCCCAAGTTGAAGCGCGCCAAACTGGTCCTGGAAGGCCGCGTGATCGGCCTGTTACGCAGCCACGCCAAAGGGGGCGGCACGGCCGGAGAAGGCCCGGGATGCGCGAGCGTTCTCCGCGACGGCACATCGCTCGTCACCCTGTGCGTGCCCGAACACGCCGTCGCCTGCGGCGAAAATCTGTCGATCAACGATCATGAAGGTCCGGTCGAAATCCCGATCGTGCCGGGCAAGTACACGTTGGCTCAAACCTTCGTGATCGCGGCATCCCACCCGGGTTCGCTGCGTCCCTGCAAGGCAGCCTCCACCGAATTCGCCCCCGACCCGGCCCTCGATCCGTTATGGATCAGCTACTGGGAACCGTTCCACGGCGCGAACAAAAAAGACTTCGGTCTTCAGATCACCCTGAAAGTCGTGGAGGACACGGCTCCCGCTTCCCACTGATTGCGAAATCCGGGCGGATTAAGTCCCGGAGGGACGACAGATGGTAGCCCAGGTTTCAACCTGGGGTATGTGGTCACGCATTGGACAAAGCCCTGGATGGGGCGACAGACGCACGCGCCCCGGCGTTCGATTTGATCGCTCACGCGACGCTGTTAATAGAGCGAGCCGAATACGGTTCATTCGAAGGTAAGCCTTCGGACAAATCGTGTCGAGACGCTTGCAATGACCGTTACGGATCGATCCGGGCCAATCGTAATTGCCGGCGGGAGCGGCTTCTTGGGCGTCTCGCTGGCGACGCACCTGGCGAATACCGGTTATTCGGTCGTCGTCCTGTCGCGACGTCGGCCAAAGATCTCCGGGCCCTGGCGGCATGTCGATTGGGATGCGCGAACGTTGGGCGAGTGGCGGCGGGAACTCGACGGGGCAAGCGGCCTGGTCAACCTGGTGGGCCGCAGCGTCGATTGCGTGAAGACGCCCGAGCACTGCGACGAGATCCTCCGCTCCCGCACAGAGGCGACGCGCGTGTTGGGCTTGGCCGTGCGGTCCGTCGACAGCCCGCCGCCGGTCTGGGTGCAGATGAGCACGGCCCACATCTATGGCGACCCGCCGGAGGTCACGTGCACGGAGGATTCGCCCTTCGGCTACGGCCTCGCCCCGTTCGTCGGGCGCGCGTGGGAGGAAGAATTCGAGCGCAGCATTCTGCCTTCGCAGCGCGGCGTGATTTTGCGGACCGGCTTCGTGTTGGGCCGCGACCGCGGTGCAGGGGGCGGGGCTCTCGCGCGATTGCGGACGCTCGTCAAACTGTGCCTGGGCGGCCGCGTCGGATCGGGCCGGCAAGGGATGAGCTGGATTCACGAGACGGATCTGAATCGCCTCTTCGAGCGGGCGCTTGTCGACGAGCGGATGCGAGGCGGCGTATATCGCGTCATCGCCACATCCCGTTTCGCAGCGCGAGTTCATGCGCGCCCTTCGCCGCGCGTTGAAGTTTCCCATCGGCCTGCCGGCCACCGAGTGGATGGTGCGCTTCGGTGCGCGGTGGTTGCTCAGCACCGATCCGGAACTCGCTCTTTACGGACGCTACGTAATCTCCAAGCGTCTCGCGGAGGAGAAGTTCGAGTTTCGGTTTCCGGAGCTGGGTCACGCACTCCGTGATCTCATCGGACACAGTGAGTCGGGCATCGGGTGCCGCTCTGGGTGCCACGCCCGCGGCTCTGCGTGGGCGTGCGAATCCGTTTGACGTTCCCGTCTTAAGCTCCTGAGCACGCACACGCCGAGCCGTGGGCGTGGCACCCAGAAAGCGGTTAACGGCGTAAAGAGCCACAAAGCGCGACTCGCCTCAATAATTCGCGCGAATGAAGCTCTCCGGAGTGCCATCCTCGGGATTGACGAAAATGATGTCTTTGGGGTCGCGACGCGGCGTATCCACTGACAGGAACACGATCGGCTCTTCCAGCAGGTCTGGCATCGCGTGAATGGTTCCTTTCTGGAAGAACAAGAGCTGCCCCGGTCGAAACTCCGCCTTCGTAGCCGGGTCGCCCATCCAGAAAGTGCCGCGGCCGGAGAAGACATACAGATATTCGTCGCAAGTGGCGTGATAGTGCGGCGGCGTCGGTCTGTAAACACGAAAGACTCGCGCGCTGGCTTGGGGCCGGTTGGTCAGGTACTGATCCACCAGCAGCGTCTCCGCGCTGGCGGGAAACGTCGCCGCGACTTCTGCAATATCAAATCGGCCGGATGTGATTGCCTGGGCATTCGTCATTTCGCAGTCTCCTTTCGGGTGTGAATCCCGTGCCACTACTTCGCCTGCACGGCGCGATCGAGCTCCCGCATCTTGTCGTCGTCCAGTTCCAGGCGGGCGGCAGCGATATTTTCTTCGAGGTGCGCGACGCTGGACGTTCCCGGGATCGGGAGCATGACGGGAGATCGCCAAAGCAGCCACGCGAGAGCCACCTGTGACGGCGTCGCTTTCCATCGCGCGGCCGCCTGGCTGATCGGATTGTCCGCGCCGGAGAGTTTGCCGGCCGCCAGTGGGAACCAGGGAATAAAGCCGAGCTTTTGCTGTTCGCAATATTGCAGCACGTCGTCTGACCCGCGGTCCGTCAGGCTGTAGCGGTTCTGCACGCTGACGATCGGCACGATCGTTTGCGCGTGCTGAATCTGCTTCACGCTCACTTCCGATAAGCCGATGTGCTTGATCTTGCCTTGCCGCTGCAGATCCTTCAGCGTGCCGAGTTGGTCCTCGGCCGGAACCTTGGGATCGATGCGATGCAATTGATAAAGATCGATCCGGTCCAATCGCAATCGGCGCAGGCTGCCTTCGCAGGCGGTTCTCAGGTGCTCCGGCTTGCCGTTTTCGACCCATTTACCGGGACCCGGCCGCTCGAAGCCCCCTTTTGTGGCGATGACAAGGCCGGACGGATAGGGGTGCAGGGCCTCGGCGATGATCTCTTCGCTCACGCTTGGGCCGTAGGAATCGGCCGTGTCGATGAAATTGATTCCCAACTCGACGGCCCGCCGCAGCACCCGAACGGCCCCGGCGCGATCCGCGGGCTCGCCCCAAATTCCATTTCCCGTAATTCGCATCGCGCCGAATCCCAAGCGCGTCACGCGGAGGTCATTTCCGATCAAGAATTCGCCCGCTTGACCGGCCAGTTCCTGTTGTTGCTGTGTTTTGGATTTGTTGTCTGCCATGGTGCTTTCTCCTTCCACCTCTCAGTTGGGATGATCCAAGGGGGCACTCTCGACGGTTGTCGGCGGAGCTTCCGTCGCCTGGTCGTATCGCCGGCCAATCCACAGCGTGACGAGCAGGCCCGCGATGCCCCACACGGCGGTGAGGGCTTCCATTCCCCAGAGCCAGGCCAGCGAAATCGTGGTTGAATCCGACTGCAGGTAGGCGGCCGCGACCGCGTCGATGGCCGACTTGTACGCGAAGGCCAGCCAGAACCAGCGCGGGGCTCGGCGCGAAACGGCGTAAAACAGCATCACATTCGTCGCCAGGTGGCCGAGACAGGCGAAGATCCGCTCGCAGATCGGCGCGAGTTGAATCGCCAGGTGCCCACTTTGTGCGACTTTTTCCAGCGCGTCTTTCGGAATTTTGTCGGGAATCGCCATCGACACGGCGACCGACGCGACGGCGCCGGCTCCGACGAGAAGGGCCTCGATCGCTCCGAAGCCGATTCCAAACGCCAGCACCTGCGGCCAACGCGCGCGGCCGAACCGCGTGTAGCGCAGGAACAACCACACCATCAAGACTTCGGTGATGCCGGTGAGCAGGCCGACGTAGATGTTGAAGACCGCGTCGCCCCACGGGGCGCTTAGCAGTTGCGTCTGATGATGCACCCAACCGTTCAAGGGAAGGGCGATGGCCACTTTGGCCGCCACCGTCACCACCCAGGCCAGAGCGCCCCATCCGAGGTAGTCGGCGCCGAGTCGCTTCACCAGCGCGTAACCGAAGAACGCCAGCGCCACGACAATCATGCCGATGCCGCCGACAAACGCGATGGGAGAAATCGTCACTCCCAAACTCCGCAGTCAGGTACCGCATGTTGCGACCAGAAAACGGATGTTACTGAGAACGCCGGGCGGAACAAGCGAGGCCTTATCCGCCGCCGCCGAAAGCGGTCTTCAAGCTCGTGCTCCACGGCGATTGTGCGGCCGGCGACAGCTCGTACTGGATCAGCGTCATCGTCCAACAGTCGGCCGGTCGCTCGCCTTGGGAGCGACCCGCCTCGCGCGGCCAAAGATCGCCCTCGAAGGCCGTGTTTCCTGATTCGAGTAAGGGGGCGATCCAAGCCGCAATGTCCGGGCACAGCGATCCGATTCGGCGGCCACTTGCGGTGTAGAGCGTGACTTCGTTGGGCTCTCCATGCGTCGGCTCGTGACGCAACAGCACCCGCAAGAACTCAGCCCGCTCGGCCGAGAAGTCCCTCCGCGGCGCACCGCCAGATTCGTTGGAGAGGTCAACTTCAACGTTCACCGGCCCATAATCGGCGATCCGGCGCCACTCCAACTTTTGCCATCGCGACTTTGCATCCTGCAGGCCGAGAACCATTTGGAGATCCTGTGCTAAAGGATCACGCGGCTACGGGCGCGACGCAGCTCGAGTGCAGTCTTTAATCGTTGCGGGAAATTCGTCAATCCAAACATCGCATCGGGCGACGGCCCCGGTCGCCGTTGTTTTCGGGTTGCGCAGATCCGTCGCCGTCCGGATCCAACTCAGTCCGGATCCGTTTCGTCGAGACCGTAATCGCGCATTTTCTTGTGCAGCGTATTGCGGTTGATGCCCAGCCGCTCCGCCGCCCTCCTTTGAACTCCCTCGCAGGCGTTCAGCACCTGCTGGATCAAGGTCTTTTCCGCCAGCCCCACCACGTAGTCGTAAAGACCAGTGCTTGCATCATCGGTTTCCGTGATGCCTCGCGCGGCCAGTTCGCGGCACAGCGACTCGATGTCATTGGTCCGCTTGCGTCCCACGCGCACGGGCGCCAGGCCGCGCATCTGCGGCGGGAACAAGTCCAGGTGAGGGAATCGCCCTGGCAGAGGACGATCGCCCGTTCGACATAATTCTGCAGCTCGCGCACGTTGCCCGGCCACGAGTAGCCCTTGCAGCGCCTCGAGCGTCTCGCGTGGAATTTGCGGCACCAGACGCCGGTTCGCGGCGGCATAGCTCGACGCGAAGAATTCAACTAGCGGAGCAATATCCTCGCGGCGTTCGCGTCAGCGGCGGCAGATAAACCGGCACCACGTTGAGCCGATAATACAGATCCTCGCGAAAGCGGCCCGCATCGATCTCTCTCGAGCAAATCGCGATTCGTGGCGGCAATAATCCGGCAATCGACCTGAATCGTCTGGCGTGTCGCCCACGCGCTCGAACTCATGCTCCTGCAGGATCCGCAAGAGTTTGACTTGCAGCTTGTAGCTGATGGAGTTGATCTCATCGAGAAAGATCGTGCCGCCGTGTGCCGCCTCGAACCGCCCCGGCGGTTCTCGATTGCCGTCGGTAAAGGCGCCTTTGACATGTCCGAACAGCTCGCTTTCCAGCAGGCTCTCACTCGAGCGCCGCAATTGACGCGGATAAACGGTCCCGTCGAGCGGGGGCTCAGGCGATGCAGCGCCGCGGGCCACCAGTTCCTTGCCGGTGCCGGTCTCGCCCGTCACGAGGACCGTCGCCTGCGTCGCCGCAACACGGCGGACGAGCGCATAAACGTCTCGCATGATGGCGCTGTGCCCGAGCATGCCCTCGAAGCCGCTGTCGGCCTCGAGAGCGCTTCGCCGGCTGGAAATGTGAGGCAGGCTGGGGGGCAAGGCAATTGAAGAGTGCAACGTCCGACCTTCTTCGTATGTTGACGTCCCGCGGCGGTGATCCGGGCGGGCGATCGCAGCCGGGGCCGGGGCGGAGACGCGAGGAATGCTCAGGGTCGAATCCATCGATCTTCGTTCCTTGAGAGCGGAATCTCTTCAGGCAAGGGACACGACCGAAGGATTTCCGCGGGGCGGGTTAGCAGGGACTGGACTGTGGCCGGGTTACGTGTTCCGATCGGACACTGTTCCGAGCTGACACTGTTCCGAACCGACCCCGTCCCGAACTTAAGCCGTCCCGAACGGACTCTGTTCCGATTATTCGCCGCATCGACAGTCTTCGCGCCTTGCATCGATGGGTCGATCCGGTTCGGCATGCCAGTACCTTCCTTGGTCAACGGCCTTGAGCGATCCCAAATCAACAACGGAAAGAACGGTCATGCGTTGCGTTTGTCGGCTGTCACGCTGCGCGCCGCAGCGCAAATCCAGGCATTTTTCGATCAGGCCGGCGAGAATTGGGGTATAACCTGTGTTCAATATCGAGGTTACGCTCATTTGAGCAGTCCAATGCGGAGCGTGAGGGGTGTATTAAGTTAATAAACACGATTTAGTTAGTGATATATATGGAACAGCCATCTGGTTGTCAAGGGCTGGCGACAAAAATGAGCCCGAGTTTCGCACGAAGCGTTCACAACGCCGAATGGCATCTTTTCAGCCTGCCCTGTGAGGTAGCCCCCAGCGCCTCTTGCTGCATTCGGATGCCTCCGATAGCGTTCGGGCCGACCGTCGGCCGCGATTGCGGAATTTGTTGACTCGCGATTCCGGACGACGGCGATTCAGCAAGGAGCTAACCATGACAGTCGTTGCACGTGCCGCTCGATCACTGCTCGGCCTGTTGCTCCTCGCGCCGCCTCTCGTCGTGCAAGCGGCGGATTCCGGCCGTCACCAACAAACTCCCGTCCTCGCCGTCGCAACAGAAGTCGCCGAAAGCAACGTCCGCGCCATCGCCGAAGCGTGGCGGTTCGCCCATCGCCGCTACGGCTCGGGCGACGAATGCGGAAACCGAGCCGAGTCTGGAAGAAATCCTGCGGGCCGCACAAAAGGCAAATGTCGAGGTGCGCCGGATTGTGATCGGGAATCTGGTGAATGCCGAGACGCCGGCTTACAAACGGCAGATTGTGTGGTTCGCCACCGTTCTTGACGGCTCTCTCCCCGCGGACGAAGAAGGGCGACACGAAAGCCATACCGGCCTCCTATTTCGTCGGTGCCAGGCTGGCTCCGCCACTGACCGACATGCGTGCCGGGAAGCTGTGCCGAACGGGACGCGATCTCGACCTGGCCGTCGACGGGGAAGGCTTTTTCTGTGTCCTAGCCTCTGACGATCCTCTATCGCAAACGATCTATTACACACGGTGTGGAAGTTTTTCCGTCGACCGCCACGGGTGCCCCGTCCTGCACGGGCTCAAACGCGATTGGATCCTGTGCCCCTCGCTTTCGATCGCCGAGGATGCGTTCGATATCAAAATCGGGGCCGATGGGTTTGTCTCGCTGCTCGAACCGCCCGACGGGCCCGATGACAAGAATGCCCAGAGCCGGATCAATATTGGCAACATCCAGTTGACTACATTCACGAAAGACTCGGAATTCATACCGTGTGGCGACAACGTCTTCGTGGTCAAGCGCAAAGGACGATACCAGGGCGGCCTGGTCGGCACTCCCGGCATGTGCGGCAGGGGCGTCTTGCGGCAAGGCTACCTGGAAGACTCGAACGTCGATCCGCAGCAAGAAATCGAGACCCTGCAAAAGCCCCAGGAGCAGGCACACGTCCTGGAACAGGCGGTTCACCTGCTCGAACTTCCAAACGGCCCGATGAGCGACCGAGCCAAGCCGCTCCTGAAATAACGACCGCGTCTTGTCGCCCGCGCGGACAGCAGGCCGTCCCTCGGGACTTGTGATCGTGTTTTGCTTATGGCGAACGGAAAAAAGGATCTTACACGATCGTCGCCTCGGGCACTCGCGCACCACGTCGTGGGGCGCGATGCCCTCGCGTCAAGTGCGAGTCGTGCGAAAATTCCCACACCGAACGCGCGAGTGAAAATTCACAAACAACTTCCTTGAATGTCGGACTTCCGCGGTTTAAATTCGGCATCTCATCTCATTTCGCCTGTCATTTTCGTTCCGATACGACCCTTTTGCGCCGAGGGCCTAATATGATTCGGTCTGGACGATTGCTGGTTGCGCCGGTTCTGCGTTTCGTCTCATCAAAAACGCCTCATCGCCGCTCGCCGAAGCGTCGAAACCGCCTTCACCGGTGGAGCGCGGTCGGGCGAATCGAAGTCTGCGAAGATCGGACTCTGCTCTCCGCGACGACGATCACCGCGGTCAGCGCCTCGGCCAGGATCGAGCCGTACGGTCAGACCGAAACCCTGACGGCGACCATCTCGAGTCAGGCAGGCGTCCCGAACGCCGGCACCGTGACATTCTTTGACAGCACGACTTCGCTTGGCACGGCCCCTGTCAATGATGGGATTGCCACGCTGCCGACGATCACGCTCTCGGTGGGAGTGCATGTCATCGCGGCGACCTATAGCGGCGATGGAGCGAACTTCGCGGGCAGCAGCACTGCTCTCAGCCCTTCTTCGCTGATTCAGACCTTCGCGGGAACAGGCGTCTCGGGGTACAACGGCGACGGCACCCTACCCACGTCGGCGGAGGTGAGCTTGGTCGGTGGTGTCGCCGTGGACTCGCACGGGAATCTGTTCTTCGCCGATGCTGGAAACAGTCGGGTTCGTGAGGTCAACGCCATCACGCATCTGATCACCACTGTCGCGGGAACTGGCACTGGAGGGTACAACGGCGACGGCATCCCAGCCACGTCGGCAGAGTTGGCTGATCCCGTCAGCATCGCGGTGGATGCGGCCGGAGACCTCTTCATTGCCGATCTCTACAACAACCGGGTCCGAGAAGTGAATGCCGCGACGGGCCTGATCAGCACCGTCGCGGGGATGAGCACTCCGGGCTACAACGGCGACGGCATCCCCGCCACGTCGGCGGAGTTGGCTGGTCCCACCGGCGTTGCGGTGAATGCGGCCGGAAACGTCTTCATCGTCGACTCTGACAACAATCGCATTCGCGAGGTGAACGTCGCAACGGGCATCATCAGCACCGTCGCGGGAACGGGCACCGCGGGGTACAACGGCGACGGCATCGCGGCCACCTCCGCCGAGCTGTATTATCCGAGCGGCGTTGCCGTGGATGCAAACGGCAACTTGTTTATCACCGATACATACAACCAGCGGATTCGGGAGCTCAATGCCAGCACGGGCCTCATCAGCACTGTCGCGGGGACGGGCACGGCGGGCGACAGCGGCGACGGCACCCCCGCCACGTCTGCGGAGCTGAGTTATCCCACTGCCATTGCGGTTGACTCCGCCGGGGATCTCTTCTTCTCTGATGCAGGCAATTGGGTCCGCGAGGTGAATTCCTCGACAGGGCTGATCAGCACCATCGCTGGAACAGGCACGTTTGGCTACAACGGCGACGGCATCGCTGCCACGTCTGCATGGTTGTTTGATCCGCAAGGCGTTGCCGTTGACGCTGCCGGAGACGTGTTCATCGGCGATACCTCCAACGCTCGCGTCCGCGAAGTCGCGAGTGGTGAAATCACCGTCGAGGTCACCTCGCCTTCGCTGCTCACCCCGACTGTGACGGCATTCGACGCAGGGGGGGCGTACGACGGCAATCCGTTCACAGCAACGGCGACGGCTGTGGGCGAGGACGGTGTGACACCCGTCAGCGGCAGCTTTGGCTTTACCTACTTCGTCGGCAGCAGTGTCAGCGGCACGGGTTCGTTCGCGGCGCCAACCGACGCGGGCACTTACACGGTCGTTGCGGACTTCGAGAGCGCTGATCCGGATTACGCCGATGCCGAAAGCGCGCCCGTGACCTTCACCGTCAATCCGGCGACGCCGACCGTGGTGGCCAGCGATGCGGGGGGCACGTTCAACGGGAAGCCATTTCCGGCCACGGCGACGGTCACCGGACCCGACAATACGCCCGTGGTGATTCCCCGCACGATCAACTATGCGACGTTCCTCGGCGGCAGCGGCGACGATGCCGCCGTCGACACCACCACGGACCGCGCGGGAAACACGTTCGTCGTCGGTTATACGACTTCGCCCGATTTTCCCGCGACGCCCGGCGCGTATGAAACGACCTTGGGCACGGGCGGTACCCAGGCGGGGTTCGTCGCGAAATTTGGCCCGACAGGGAACCTCCTGTGGGCCACCTACATCGACGGGGCTGTTCCCGTTTCGGTGGTCGTCGATAGCTCCGACAATGTCTACGTGGGCGGTTTCGCGAATCCTGGCTCCTTCGAGGCCACTCCCGGCGCCTTCCAAACGTCGGTGAGCGCGGCCAGCCAGGGGAGTGGATTTGTCGCCAAGCTGAACTCCAGCGGCACGAGTTTGATGTGGGGCACCTACCTCGGGGCAAGCGGCTATACCCAAGTCGACTCGCTGGCCGTCGACGGTTCGGGCGACGTATACGTCGCCGGGGACACCTACGCGAGCGATTTCCCCACGCTGAATGCTATCCAGCCCACGAATCCCGCCCCCGGGTTTGACGTGGCCTTCGTCTCAGAGCTCAATAACACCGGCTCGGGGCTGATCTTTTCGACCTATCTGGGTGGCAGCGGCGACAGCTGGCCGAGTGCCATTGCCCTCGACGGGGCGGACAACATCTACATCGACGGGAACGTCGATGCGCCTGGCTTGCCGACAACGCCCGGCGCGTTCCAATCCACCTATCCCGGGGGCGGGCAGGACGCCTTCGTGGCGAAGTTGGCGGCCGGCGGGACTTCGCTGGCATATCTCACTTATCTCGGCGGCAGCGTGTATGACACGGCCTCCAACTTTGAAATGGCCGTCGACTCGGCCGGTGACGTCTACGTCACGGGGACGACATCTTCGCCCGATTTTCCGACGGTCAACGCATATCAGAGCACGCTCAGCGGGAGCGAAGACGCCTACGTCACCGAGTTGAATCCGACCGGCACCGCGCTCGTTGATTCGACCTACTTTGGCGGTTTCAGCATCGCAACGGGAAGTGGGATCGCCCTTGATAGCGCGGGAAATGTTTATCTTGCGGGGACGACCCAACCCACGGCTTTGACGACGCTGGTGAACCCTGTTCAAACGAACGGCGATTACTACCTAGCCGAATTCGACCTTTCGACCGCCACGCTCCTCGAATCGACTTATTTCGGCACAACGCAGGACAATGGGAATACCGCTGCTGTTTCCGTCGATGCGTCGGGCAACGTGATTGTGACCGGCCAGACCGACTCGAGCAGTCTTCCCACGGTCAACGCATTTCAGCCCAATTATGGCGGCGGCAACGAAGACGGATTCGTGATGTCGATCTCGCCGGGGAGTCCGACGTTTACCTATTACGCCGGGACAACTGCCAGCGGCACGCCGCTGCCGGGTGCACCTTCGGCGGTCGGAACCTACACGGTGGTCGCGACGTACACGAGCACTGATCCCGACTACACCGACGCCCAAAGCGATCCGGTCACCTTTACTATCAGCCCCAGCACGCCCTATCCGGCGACGCCAACGGTGACCGCCATCGAGGGGAGCGGCACCTACACGGGCCAACCCTTCGCGGCCACCGGCCTCGCCACCGGGATCGGGGGTGAAGGCGTGAGCGGCAGTTTCACCTTCACGTACTACGACGGCAGCACGGTCAGCGGGACAGGCTCAACGGTGGCGCCCACCAACGTGGGCACCTATACCGTCGTGGCCGCGTTCACCAGTTCTGATCCGGATTACACTGATGCCGAAAGCCAGCCCGCGACCTTTACCATCAGCGCGGCAACGACCAGCACGACCGTGAGCGCTTCGGCGGCAACAGAAATTTATGGTCAGACCGAGACCTTAACGGCCACCGTCGTCAGTGCGGCCGGGGCAATTCCCAATGCCGGATCCGTGACCTTCACGGACGGCGCCATCACGCTGGGCACAGAACCCGTGAATAACGGGATCGCCACGCTGCCAACGACCGCGATCCCTGCGGGGCTGAATATCCTGACGGCGACCTACAACGGCGACGGGGAGAATTTCATCGGCAGCAGTTCCGTTCTCAGCCCCTCGTCGGTCATTGAGACCGTCGCCGGCAACGGGACGCAAGGCTACACCGGCGACGGCGGCCCAGGCAATCAGGCGGAGTTGTACAATCCGAGCGGCATCGCCGTGGACGCCGCCGGCGATCTCTTCATCGCCGATAATGAAAATTATGTCGTCCGCGAGGTCCATGCCGGCACGGGCCTGATCACCACCGTTGCAGGGACGGGGACCCAGGGCTACAACGGCGACGGAATCCCAGCCACCTCGGCCGAGTTGTATAGCCCGAGTGCCGTCGCCGTCGACGCACAGGGAGATCTCTTCATTGCCGACGGTGAACGGGTCCGCGAGGTCAGTGCTGCAACGGGGCTCATCACCACCGTCGCGGGGACCGGGCAAGCGGGCTACAACGGCGACGGCATCTTAGCCACCTCGGCCGAGTTGTTTAACCCGTCGAGCCTCGCCGTGGACGCCGCCGGAGATCTCTTCATCGCGGATTACATTAATCAGCGGGTCCGGGAGGTGAATGCCTCCACGGGGTTGATCAGCACGGTCGCCGGCACGGGGACTGCGGGCTACAACGGCGACGGCATCCCAGCCACCTCGGCGGAGTTGAATTATGCTTTTGGCATTGCGTTGGACGCCGCCGGCGATCTCTTCATCGCCGATTCGCAAAATAATCTGGTCCGGGAGGTGAGTGCGTCCACGGGGCTCATCAGCACCGTCGCCGGGACGGGAACGCCCGGCTACAACGGGGACGGCATCGCAGCCACCACAGCGGAGTTGAGTTTCCCCATGGGTCTCGCCGTGGACGGCATGGGGAACCTGTTCATCGCCGATTCGAACAACCAGCGAATCCGCGAGGTGACGGGGGGCGTGATGAGCACCGTCGCAGGGACGGGCGCGCCCGGCTACAACGGCGACGGCATTCCCGCCGGCCTGGCCAACTTGGGCTACAACGTTTCCGGCGTTGCCGTGGACCCCGCGGGGGATTTGTTCATCAACGATCAAGGAAACGATCGAGTCCGCGAAGTTCCGAGCGGCGCCACCGTGGTCACGGTTACGGCGACCGCGGTCACACCAACTGTGGCGGCCGTCGACGCAGGCGGAACGTACGACGGCAATCCGTTCCCGGCCTCGGCCACGGCAACCGGCGCGGGAGGCAGTTCGGTCAACGGCACCTTTGCGTTCACCTACTACGTCGGCACGATCGCCAGCGGGACCGGATCGTCGACAGCGCCGATCAACGCCGGGACCTACACGGTCGTCGCCGACTTCACGAGTACCGACCCGGCGTACACCAACGCCCAAAGCCAACCCGTCACATTCACCATCAGTCCTGCGGCGACTGTCGCGACGTTGATCGCTTCGGCGTCATCAGAAACTTACGGCCAGCCAGAGACGTTAACGGCGACCGTGACAAGTTTGCCGGGCATTCCCGATGACGGAACTGTGACGTTCCTGGACGGTGCCACGACGTTGGGCACGGCTGCCGTGAACAACGGGGTCGCCATGCTGACGACGACGCTCCCCGTTGGCCTGAATGTCTTGACGGCCGCTTACGACGGCGACGGAGGGAATTTCGCAAGCAGCAGTTCCACGTTTGGGCCCTCGTCAATTATTCAGACCGTCGCTGGGACAGGGGCCGCCGGGTACAGCGGTGATGGCGGCCCGGCCGCCTCTGCCGGGTTGGCTGCTCCCGACGCCGTCGTCGTGGACGCGGCCGGAGACCTCTTCATCGCCGATACGCTCAATAATGTTGTGCGCGAGGTGAACGCCACGACTCACCTCATCACGACGGTCGCGGGAACGGGGGCCGCGGGCTACAACGGCGACGGCATCGCGGCCACCTCAGCGGAACTGTCCTCTCCGACAGACATTGCCGTCGACGCCGCCGGAGATCTGTTCATCGCTGATTATGGCAATAATCGTGTCCGCGAGGTCAATGCCGCCACCGGCTTGATCAGCACCGTCGCCGGGACCGGGTCCGCGGGCTACAACGGCGATGGGATCGCAGCCACTTCGGCGGAGTTGTTTTGGCCCACCAGCGTTGCCGTCGACGCGGCCGGAAATCTGTTCATCACGGATTATGGCAATAATCGTGTGCGCGAGGTCAATGCCGCCACCGGTTTGATCAGCACCGTCGCGGGGACCGGGTCTGCGGGCTACAACGGCGATGGGATCGCAGCCACCTCGGCCGAGTTGAATGAGCCGGACGACGTTGCTCTCGACGCGGCCGGAGACCTCTTTATCGCCGAATTTGGCAACAATCGCGTCCGTGAGGTGAACGCCGCCACAGGCATGATCAGCACTGTCGCCGGCACGAGCGATTCTGGCTACAACGGTGACGGGATCGCAGCCACTTCGGCGGATCTATCGGAACCCGAGGGTGTCGCCGTGGATGCCGCCGGAGACCTGTTCATCGCCGATTATGGCAACAATCGCATCCGCGTGGTCTCTGCCGCCACGGGCCTGATCAGCACGCTCACAGGCACGACGACGAAAGGCTACAACGGGGACGGCATTCCGGCCGCTTCCGCAGAGTTGTCCGGGGCTGAAGACCTCGACGTCGACGCCGCAGGCGATGTCTTCATTGCTGATACAGGGAACAATCGAATCCGCGAGGTCTCGGTTCCCAGCGCCGTCGTCACCGTGACGCCGGCCGTCCCCGCGGTCATGGCCGTCGATGCGGGCGGATTCTACGACGGCAACCCATTCCCCGCGTCGGCCACCGCGACAGGCGTCGATGGTGTGACGCCCGTTAGCGGCAGTTTTGCGTTCACCTATTACGTCGGCAGCATGGTGAGCGGCAATGGTTCCTCCACGGCGCCGACGGACGCGGGCACCTACACCGTTGTCGCGGCATTCTCGAGCGCCGATGCAAATTACACGAACGCCCAAAGCGCGCCGGTCACCTTCACGATCGGCCAGGCGACGCCCTCCGTGGTCGCGAGCGACGCGGGCGGCACCTACGACGGCAATCCGTTTGCAGCCACGGCGACAGCGACAGGCGTTGATGGCGTTACGCCGGTCAGCGGTAGCTTTGCATTCACGTACTACGTCGGCAGCACGGTCAGTGGAAACGGATCCTCAACCGCGCCGACGAACTCTGGCACGTACACCGTCGTGGCCGCGTTCAGCAGCGCCGATGGCAACTACACAAACTCCCAAAGCACGCCGGTCACCTTCACAATCGGCCAGGCGACGCCGACCGTTGTCGCCAGCGACGCCGGCGGTACCTACAACGGCAATCCATTCCCGGCGAGTGCGACGGCAACGGGCGTCGGCGGCGCCTCCGTGAGCGGGAGTTTCACGTTCACTTATTACGTCGGCAGCACGGTCAACGGCAACGGTTCCTCGACGGCGCCGACGAACGCCGGCACGTATACCGTCGTGGCGGCATTCAGCAGCGCCGACGCGAATTACTTCAACTCGCAAAGCCCCCCGGTCACATTCACGATCGGTCAGGCGACGCCCTCCGTGGTCGCGAGCGATGCTGGCGGCACTTTTAACGGCAATCCATTCCCGGCGAGTGCGACGGCGACCGGAGTCGCTGGGGCGTCGGTCAGCGGCAGCTTCACGTTTACCTACTATGTCGGCAGCACGGTCAGCGGAAACGGTTCCTCAAACGCGCCGACGAACGCCGGTACGTACACCGTCGTTGCCGCCTTTGCCAGTTCCGACTCAAACTATTCCAACGCCCAAAGCGCGCCCGTCACGTTCACGATCGGGCAAGCGACACCGAGCGTGGTCGCCAGCGACGCGGGCGGCACCTACAACGGCAATCCGTTCCCGGCATCGGCCACAGCGACCGGCGTCGGTGGCGCGTCCGTGAGCGGGAGTTTCACGTTCACTTACTACGTCGGCAGTACGGTCAACGGCAACGGTTCCTCGACGCCGCCGACGAACGCCGGCACCTATACCGTCGTGGCGGCCTTCAGCAGTGCCGACACGAATTACTTCAACTCGCAAAGCGCCCCGTCACCTTCACGATCGGTCAGGCGACGCCAAACGTCGTCGCGAGCGACGCCGGCGGCACCTACACCGGGAATTCGTTCCCGGCGACTGCGACAGCGACCGGCGTCGGTGGCGCGTCCGTGAGCGGGAGTTTCACGTTCACCTACTACGTCGGCAGCACGGTCAACGGGCAAGGCTCGTCGACCGCGCCGACGAACTCCGGCACCTACACCGTCGTGGCCGCCTTCGGAAGTTCGGATACGAACTACTCCAACGCGCAAAGCGCACCCGTCACCTTCACGATCGGGCAAGCGACGCCGAGCGTCGTCGCCAGCGACGCGGGCGGCACTTTCAACGGGAATCCGTTCCCGGCAAACGCGACGGCGACCGGTGTCGGTGGCGCGTCGATCAGCGGCAGCTTCACATTTACCTATTACGTCGGCAGCACGGTCAGCGGAAACGGGTCCTCGACCGCGCCGACGAACGCCGGCACCTACACGGTGGTGGCGGCCTTCGCGAGCAGCAATCCGAATTACGCGAACGGGCAAAGCAACCCCGTGACCTTCACGATCGGCCAGGCGACGCCAACCGTCGTCGCGACCGACGCGGGCGGCACCTACAACGGCAGTCCGTTCCCGGCAGCGGCCACCGCGACCGGTGTGGGCGGTGCGGCAGTCAGCGGATCCTTTGCGTTCACGTATTACGTCGGCAGCACGGTGAATGGAAACGGTTCCTCGACGGCTCCGACGAACGCGGGCACATACACCGTCGTCGCGAGCTTCGCGAGTTCCAATGCAAACTACGCCAATGGCCAAAGTAGCCCCGTCACGTTTGTGATCGGCCAGGCGCACACGACGATCGCTGTCGCCGCGTCGGCGAACCCCGCCGTCACGTCGCAGCCCGTCACGTTGACGGCCACCATCACCCCCAATCCGGCGGGCGGAGTTCCAACCGGCACCGTCACGTTCTTCGACGGATCGACCACGCTGGGAACCGTTCCCGTCTCCGGAACAAGTGCCGTCTTTACGACCACGTCCCTTGCGGCGGGAAATCATTCCATCACCGCCAGCTACAGCGGCAACACCAATTTGACCGGCAGCGGGTCGAGCACGTTGGCGCAGTCGATCGACACTGCCGTGTTTGAGCCCGATCCGACGGCTCCTGGACAGACCGCGCTCTTCGTGGGCGGCACCTCGGGCAACGACGCAATCACCGTCGATCCGGGCACGTCGGGAAAGGTGGCAGTCACGATCAACTCCGTCAAGTCGACATTCACCGTCACCTCGGCCGATCGCATTTTTGTCTACGACGGAGCGGGTAACGACACGGTCAAGATCGGCGCACTGACTCTTCCCGTAGCCCTCGAGGGCGGCAATGGGACCGACACGTTCCAATTCACCGCGGCTCCAGTCGCCGGCAGCGTGATTGCCGGCGGCGCCGGCACGAACGCGCTCATCTCTCCCAACACCGCCAACACCTTCTCCATCACTGGCAGCAATGCCGGCACGTTCGATGGGGTCTCGTTCACGAACATTCAGAACATCACGGGCGGCAACAACAGCGATCTATTCACGATTGGACCGAATGGCAACTTGAGCGGCTCGATTACGGGAAGCGGCGGGTCAGACACGATCGTCGCCGCGAACATCGCCAACACGTGGGACATTACCGCCGCCAACGCCGGCAGTTTGAACGGAATGGCGTTCAGCGGAGTCAAAAACCTGACGGGCGGCACCGCGACGGACGTCTTCCTGTTTAGTGCCGGCAGCAGCGTCGCCGGCACCATCAACGGCGGTGGAGGGGGCGACTGGCTCGACTTTTCGGCCGAGACGACGGCGATTACCGTCAACCTGGCCACCGGATCGGCCACCCACACCGGCGGCGTCAGCAACATTCAAAACGTCCGCGGGGGCAGCGGCACAAATACGCTGACGGGCAATTCCCAGGGCAACATCCTCGTGGGCGGCAGCGGCAAGAACACGCTCACGGCCGGTAGCGGTCGCAGCCTGCTCATGGGCGGCAAGGGAAAGAGCACACTTGTCGGCGGCGCAAGCGACGACCTCTTGGTCGGCGGCTCCACCATCTACGACGACAACGACGCAGCCCTGATGGCCGTCTTCGCCGAATGGCAGCGCACCGATGAAACCTATCAACAGCGGGTCAGCAATATCCGCGGCACGACCACGGGCGGACTGAACGGCTCGTACGATCTCAACTCGACGACCGTCAACGAAACCGGCTTCACCGATACGCTGACCGGCAACGGCGGGACCGACTGGTTCTTTGCAGGTTCGACGGACAAGATCACGGATCTCCAATCCGGCGAGCAGGTGAATTGACGGGAGCCTCCCCCGGTAAACGGAGGCCAGCCAGTACGAATTGAAATGACCGCGGTCATGCCGCCGTCGAACACGACGGGCCGAAACGGCACAACGCGGGCTCTTAGAAAGCTCGTTCGGATTGCCGCGCACGGGCTTCGGGTCGGATTGGTTCTTTGCGCTTGTGCATTCCCAAGCTCACTCGCCCAAGTTAGCATTTCGGCGCGGGCTCGTCCCGGTGTGCGTTGCCGGCCCGCTTCGTGCATCGGGGCGTCTTATTGACGTCGCATCTCTGGCTGGACGCTGAGAATTCGCGCTGCCGGTCTGGATTGCCGGCATGCCGTTGCTCGTGATGGCGACAAATAAGAATACGGGGTACGAGGCACGTCCGCCATTGCCGATGGCGCGGCTGCCGAACGCCGAAAGCACTCAAATGCCCCCCGCGGCATAGTGTTTATCCCCCAGCACCGTGTTTATCCCACAGGCACAGTGTTTACCCCACATAGGGAAGTTCCCAATTTCGCACGACAGCTCGCGGTGATTAGCATCGGCCCGTCTACCTTGCGGGCTATGCCCCGGTGCACGTAATGGCCCACGCTGCGCCGGGGCGTTTTCGGTTTCGGCGAAGTTCGCTCGACGCGCGTCGGTAGGGTTCTCCGACAGACGGCTCCGAACCGCTTGCCGATCGGCCGCCGTCTCTGTGGCCCTGAGGATGTGCGACGATGTTAAGAGTTGATCGAGCCATTCGGCTTTCGTTTCTGACGATCGTTTTCGTCGGCGCGATGGCACTCGCGTTCTGGCGCGAGCCCTTCTTGATGCTCCCCATCGTCGGCGGCGCCTTCGCGTTATTCTTTTTCTTGTCGTGGCTCGTGGCACCCAAAAAGGTCCCGTGGTCGACGCGAACGAATGAGCCGACACGTCTCGTCTCTTCGGTGCTCGCGGCGGAAGACCGGCCGAAATGAGAAACGATTCGGTTTGCTACGCACGGGCGGCCAAGCCGTGATGATTTCGCCACCGGGCAAGAGGTGCGAAGAGGGCGATTCGCCCTTCGGTTACGGCCTCTCGCCCAATGTGGCGCGGACACCTGAGGCAGCATTCACACCAACTGCAATCCCTCATGCCCGCCGTGCCGGCCCCGAGGCGGTGGATCGAACTGGTCGATTTTGACGGTCCCTTTCGGGAACTTTGCCAGGACCTCGAGCTCGCCGCCCAGGGCTTTCACGATCTTCTGCAGGGTCGATACCTGCATATCGGATTGCTTTTCCAGCTTTGACAGACTCGGTTGCTTGATGCCAAGGGCATCAGCCACCTGACGCTGGCTTTTGCCAGTGGCCTGACGCAGTTCGCTCAACAGCAGCTCGCCGAGCAGTTGCTGAACTCGACGGGCCGCCTTCGCGCGCGTTCGCTTCGTGGTCGTCCGTTTGACCAGAGCGTCAAATGATTTCGCCATCTCAGTGCCCCTTTCCCTTGCGTTTCGCTTTCAGCTTCGCGAGGTGCGCATCGAACAACTCATCAGCCTTCGCGATCAAGCGTTTGTAAAACCGTCTCTGGCTGACGCCCGACTTATAGCCGGCGACCAAGAGAATTGCAGCTCGTTCCGGATCGAAGGCGAACGCGATTCTCAAGACCTGGTTCGCCGTACCCGCGCGAAGTTCCTTCATGTTGGCATGCTTCGAGCCGTTGAGCGTGTCAGCGTGCGGACGTCCCAGTGCGGGACCCAGAAGCTTGAGCAGCTCCACTTTGGCGATAATTTCCGCCTGGGCAGCGACTCCGGCACTGTTCGGTGCCAGGGCAACGCCAAGCAGCAGAACATGAGGCCACATTGTTCGGGCTGCGCCGGGGCCGCCCTTATCGAGTGATGGTTGTCGTCGTGAGAAACTGTTGGAGCTGCTTTAAGCCGGCGTCCGTGACCTTGGTTTGGTAGAAATTGAGATACGCCAGGTGATTCAGCTCACGTAGTCCTTCCAGGCCGGAATCCGTAATATTGGTGCCGGCGAGGACGAGGAATCTCAGGTTCTTAAGCTGCTCGATGTCCTTGAGGCCCGCATCGCTAATCTTCGTCAAGTCGAGGCCAAGATACGTCAACTTTTTGAGCGCGCTGAGTTCCTTCAAGCCGGTGCCCGTAATGTTGGCTCCGGCGAGCTCAAGCCGTGTCAGATGCTTGAGCTCCTTGAGGTCCTTCAACGCGGCATCCGTGATCTGTGGGCAGCTGAGGCTGAGGTCGGTGAGTTCCCTGAATTCTCTGAGTTTCTTGACTCCCGCGTCGGTGATCTTCGTTTCATTAACGTCGAGGCCTGTCAGATGTCTGAGCTGGCCGAGTTCCTGCAGACCGGCGTCCGTAATCTTGGTCGCTTTGAGATTAAGCGCCGTCAGGTTTTCGAGATTCCTGAGTTCTTTCACGCCCGCGTCAGTGATCGGGATCCCGTAGAGGTAGAGGGTCGTCAGACTCTTAAGTTCCTTGAGCTCCTTCAAGCCGGCGTCCGTAATCTTGGTACCCCCGAGTGCGAGCGTCTTCAGCTTCACGAGCTGGCTTAGCTCCTTCAATCCGGCATCGGTGACCATCGAAGAGCCGAGGCCCAGCATCGTCAGATTCCTCAACTCTCTGAGCTTCCTCAATCCGGCGTCCGTGACTTTGGTCCCACTGAGCCTGAGCGTCGTGAGACCCTTGAGTTCCGCCAGTTCCTCCAATCCGGCATCCGTGATCTTGGTCCGATTGAGATCAAGCGTCGTCAGGTTCTTGAGATTCCTGAGTTCCTTCAGCCCGGCATCCGTCACATTGGAACCGGTAAGGTTGAGCTCCGTCAGGTTCTTGAGTTCCCCCAGTTCCTTGAATCCGGCGTTCCCGATCCTGTCACTACTGAGATCGAGGACCGTCAGATGCTTGAGCTGTTTGAGCTCCTTCAATCCGAAACCGGTTAACTTGGATATTGCCGAGGTTGAGCGTCGTCAGATTCTCGAGTTGCGCGAGTTCCTTGAGTCCGGCGTCCGTGATCCCGGCGCGGTTGATGTCGAGCGTCGTCAGGTTCTTGAGTCCCTTGAGCTCCTTCAAGCCTCTATCCCCGATTCGCGTACTGTTGAGGCTGAGCGACGTGAGGTTGTTCATTCTCGATAGTTGCTTCAGCCCGGCCGGCGCGATCTCGGTACCGCTCAATTCCAGCTTTTTCAGCTCGGTGAACGGCCTGAGCAGTGCAACATCCTCGTCTCCGACATCGCTGCCGACTCGGAAAGCGACGCCCGTGACAGAGCGTCCGGGCAACGTGTCGTCCCGCTCGATGGTGCCTCCGAGCCGTACGATTTCTCCAATCGCCTCTGATTCGCGCAGCTTTTCTGCGGCGCGGAAGGGAACGAATGGGAAGATTGTCGCGTTCGGCAGCGAATGCCTGAGTTCGTCCAAGCCGGCGCCGGTGACTCCGGTATGGCGGAGGTTGAGATTTTTGAGCTTTTCGAGCGATTTGATCTCATTTAGGCCAGCATCGGTGACCTGCGTTCCCTCGAGGCAGAGGACCGTCAGATTTTGGAGTTCCTTGATCTCTCTCAATCCTGTATCCGAAATTTGCGTGTGTGCGAGATTGAGTTGAGTCAGATGCTTGAGTTCTCTCAAACTTCTCAATCCGGCACCCCTGATGTGCGTCCCACTCATCTTGGTTTGACTGAGATCGAGTGTCGCCAGCTTGGTGAGGGGCTTGAACAGCGGAACGTCCATATCTTCGAACTTGCTTTCGGCCCCAAAGCAGACGACCGTGACGGGGCGACCCGGCAGCGTCGCGTCCCGCGTCACTTTGCCTCCGAGCCGTTCGATTTCTCGAATCGCCTGCGCTTCGTCCAAAATTTCCGCGGCAATCGCCGCGGTATTCAGCCGAAGGGTTAACGCAAGCAGCAAAAGGGCTGTCGAGCGCATGGTTCTGGCTCCGCTTTGGCGGCGTTCCCATCGCCTGCAAACGTCTGTCGCCCCTCCCGGGGCTCTTTGGATCGGGTATCGGTCGACCCCACGTTGAAACGTCGGGCTACCATCTGTCGTCCCTCCGGGACTTATCGAGGGACTCGTTCGGATTGCGCGACGGGCCGCCCGACAGGGACTGGCCCGGCATCGTTCAGTGCTTGGCTTTTTCAAAGCCCGCCTGGAGCAGATCGTTGTAGCCCGGCTTGAGCGGCCTGATTTGGTAGCCGTTCTTTTGCAGCAGGTCGGCCGCCCTCAGGCAGCGTCCTCCCCGGGCGCAATGGGCGTAGATAATCTTGTCTTTGGGCAAGAGGCGGGCGAGTCGCTTTGGGTCGACGCCTTCTTGGAGGTCGCTGAGCGGCAGGAGCACGGCCCCCTCGATGTGGCCGCGG
Source organism: uncultured Planctomycetaceae bacterium (assembly GCA_963756305.1). GTDB lineage: Bacteria > Planctomycetota > Planctomycetia > Planctomycetales > Planctomycetaceae > DASPSM01. The sequence goes on along the minus strand of CAVWNP010000002.1, from coordinate 1,564,824 downwards.
TCCCACTCCCGTTTTTCCCGCACGTCAACGAGCACGGCCTTTTTCTCCTGCACTTCCTTCTTGACCGTTTCCAAGGGCACCTTGGTGTGCTCGATCGGCTCCGCCGCACGGGTCACTGTGCAGAGTAACGCCGTGATCGACGCGAGCAAAAACGCATGACTCATTCGGTTCATTTCTTCTCCCCTACATGGACGCAGCCGCGCGCGGCTTGTTTGTCATACCATCAGGCAGCCTCCTGGCGAAGGGATCGGCCTTTCGTAGGGCAAGCTGCTAGCTTGCCATTCGCGGAAAACGACCGCCGAACCCGACACGCGCGGCGGGATCATCGCCTGTCGGCGATTGCTGACTCGGCAGTCGTCGAGAGGCGACTTAAATCGCCACGTATCGAGGATCTATTTTGGCAAGCTGGCAGCTTGCCCTACGTTGGACTGACATGCCGTTTCGCATCGTCTCGACGGTTCCCCGCCGAAGACTTTGCGTGTGGCCGCCTCGAGGCGGCCCGGCTTGTTCGAGGCTGGCCGACGTTCCGTCGCGAAGCGTGCCGTCGTCCGTACTGCTTCGTCGAACGTGCCTCGCAGTCCCGTTCGTGTTCTCTTCGCCAGGTCGGGGCGATCGGGAATGAGAGTTCCCCGCGTTCGATCGCCCGCTTCGTGGACGGTGCTCAATTGCAGAGGCTGAGCAGAGCCGAACTGGATTGCGTTGTCTCGAAGTGCGGAATTGACCGCACTCAATTGTCACCGCGCGGAAATGTCGCGCTGCGGAAAATTCACCGCATAGCCACAGCATACCCGAAAAGGGCGGGGTACTTCAAGATGAAAAATGAGCGTTGTTTCGGCGTAAGATTCGATGGCAAAACGACTTGTGGGTGTTCTTTTTTTCTTTTTCTCTTCTGGTTCCCAAGCGGGAGCTTTTGGAACGAGGAAGCAGGCTGAATCAGGGAATGAAAAAATGGCAGTCGGCGGAACGGCTGCCATTTTGGCGTTTTTTGGGGTGGACCCCAAAAAAGTCCCTGCTTTTTTAGCGCCCCAAAAAAGCCAAAAAAGTCGGGCGGAGCGTCGTCCGTCCGTTGGCTCAGTTGGTCTTCAACAGGCCGTTCATCAGCGAGATGGCGGCCGGGCCGACGAGGACCACGAAGATGCCCGGGAAGATGAACAGCACCAGCGGGAAGATCATCTTCACGGCGGTTTGCTGGGCACGCTCTTCGGCGATCTGGCGGCGTTTGACGCGCATGCTGTCGGACTGCACGCGAAGGGCCTGGGCGATCGACGAGCCGAATTTGTCGGCTTGAATCAGGATGGCGGCCAGGGCCCGCATGTCGTCCACGCCGGTGCGGACGCCAAGGTCGTGCAGCACGTCGCGCCGCGCACGGCCCATTTGCAAGTGCCTGTTGGCCAGCCCGAATTCGGAGGTGAGTTCCGGGGCGGTGTCCGTCAGTTCCTCGCAAACGCGACGCATGCCGGCGTCGAAGCCGAGACCGGCTTCCACGCAGACGACCAAGAGGTCCAAAGCGTCGGGAAGTTGCAAAAAAATTCGTTCTTTGCGGGTTTTGGTGACCCACCAGAGGTAGGCCTGGGGCAAATAAAAGCCCAGGCCGGCGCCGACCACGATCGAGGTCCAGCCCTTCTGGCCAAGGCCCCAATGTACGAGTCCGAAGGCACCGCCCAGGATCGCACCCGCGATCATCAGGGCAAATTTAAAGGCGAGATAGAGTTGCGGGGCCGTCGGCGAGTTGTAGCCGGCGTTGGCCAACCGCATTTTCAAGACGCTTTGTTCGATGTCCGTTTTCGGCTGCAGGGCCTTGGAGAGGGCAGGGGCCGCCATGTCGACCATCGCGCCCATGCCGGTTTTGGCGTTTTGGTCCCTGTGGCGCAGCGTCGGATCCCGCAGTTCCTCGAGCCGCTCGAGGGCTCGCGACGAACGGTTGGAAAACGCGTTGATCGCGGTCCAAGCGCCGAAGGAGATCACGCCAAAAATGGCCCACGGGAGAATTTGCGCGAAGTCCATAGAAAACCTGCCTGATCGGTCCGTCAGATTTTAATGTTGACGATTTTCTTGATCGTGATCGCGCCCAAAATCTGCAGCACCACGGCCACGGCGATCATTTTGCGGCCCATGGGATCGGTGAAGAGGAGCATGACGTAGGTCGGATTGAGGTAATACACGGCGAAAAACAGGGCGATCGGCAAGGCCATCAGGACGACGCCGCTGATACGGCCTTCGCCGGTGAGGGCCTGCACCTGTCCCATGATTTTGAAGCGTTCGCGGATGATGTAGCCGATTTTGTCGAGGATTTCGGCCATGTCGCCGCCCGCCTGCTTCTGGATGGCCACCGCCGTCACGAAAAACTTCAAGTCCAGGTTGGGCATCCGCACCAGCATGCTCTTGAGGGCCTGTTCGACGCCGACGCCCAGGTTTTGCTCCTCGTAGACCTGGCCGAATTCCATGGCGATGGGATCGGGCATTTCCTCGGCGACCACGTGCAACGCGGCCGCAAGGCTATGTCCCGACCGCAAGGCACGGGCGATGAGTTCGAGAGCGTCGGGAAGTTGCTTGCCGAATCTCTTGAAACGGCTGCGGCGGCGGAAGAGGAGCCAACCCCAGGGCAACGCCGCACCGACGATGGCACCCAACGGATATAGGGGGATGGGTGCGTGGCCGATCATCGTGCCCACCACTCCCAGCAATCCACATCCGGCGGAGATGCCGTAAAAAGTCTCGGGTTTGACGGGGCAATCGGCCTGGTCGAAGAGCCGGCTGACTTTGCCGACGCGTTCGAACAGGCTATTGAGGGCGCCTGTCAGGCCGGCTTTCGCCTCGGGGAAGAGCTCGTCGAGAATGACGCCTTCGGCCTCGTTCTCGGATTTCTTGCCGCGGGTCATGACGGCCAGGCGGTCTTCGGCTTTCGACGAATCGAAGGCCCCGCTCATCGCGGCAATTCCCACGATGAGCGCTGTCACCCCAAAAAAAGCCGCCACCATGATGATGAGTGAAATCATAGCTCGATATCCGCAAACGAATGGGCCAGGGCGTGCACTTAGCGACCGAGCTTACGGGCCGCAAACAAGTTCGCGGGCAGCTTGACGCCGGCCGATTCCAGCCGGCCCATAAAGGCCGGGCGAACGCCGGTCGCGGTAAAGTGGCCGAAAGCACGACCGGTTTCGTCGATTCCGTCCTGAACGAAGAGGAAGATGTCCTGCATGATCACCGTGTCCTGCTCCATGTTGAGCACCTCGGTGATGTGGGTGACTTTTCGGGGGCCGCCCTGAAGCCGGTTCGCCTGAATGATCAGGTCGACGGCCGAGGCGAACTGATGACGCAGCGCCTTGAGCGGAATATCGATGCCGCCCATGCTGATCATCGTTTCGAGACGCGAAACGGCGTCGCGGGGCGCAGTTGGCGTGGATTGTGGTGAGTGATCCTTCGTGGCCCGTGTTCATGGCCTGAAGCATGTCGAGCGCTTCGGGACCACGGCACTCGCCGATGATGATTCGGTCGGGCCGCATACGCAGGGCGTTACGGACCAGGTCGGTTGCATTGACGCGTCCCTTGCCTTCGATGTTGGACGGCCGCGTTTCCAGCCGCAGGACGTGTTCCTGCTGGAGCTGCAATTCGGCCGCGTCCTCGATGGTGATGATTCGTTGATCGGGCTGAATGAAGCTCGACAGGGTGTTGAGCAGGGTGGTTTTACCGCTACCCGTACCTCCACTGACGATCATGTTCAGCCGCGCTTTGATGGCCCCTTCCAGGAGCATCACCATTTCGGGCGTGAAGGCACCGAATCGCAGCAAGTCTTCGAGGGTCAGCGGATTGGCACCGAAGCGCCGGATGGTGATGGCCGGACCGTCAAGGGCCAGCGGAGGAATGATCGCGTTGACACGCGAGCCGTCCGGCAGACGGGCGTCGCACATCGGGGACGTTTCGTCGATTCGGCGGCCCACCTTCGACACGATTCGGTCGAGAATCTGCATCAGGTGGTCGTTGTCGCGGAAGGTGATCTTGGACCGCTGGATACGTCCCTGCTTTTCGAGGAAGACGTTCTTGGGCCCGTTGATCATGATGTCGGCGACTCCCTCTTCCTTGAGGAGCGCCTCGAGCGGACCGAAACCGAAAGTTTCGTCCAGCACTTCTTCGATCAGCTTTTCACGCTCCGAGCGGTTGAGGAGCGGGTTTTCGGTGTCGCACAAGTGCTCGACAACGAGGCGAATTTCTCGCCGCAGCGTATCGCCTTCGAGGTCACCCAGCCGGGTCAAGTCGAGCTTGTCGACCAGCTTGCCGTGAATCAGGCGTTTCAGCTCCTCGAAGTCGGTTTGGCCGGCCTCGGCCGGACGTCCGGTGCGTGCCAGGGCAAGTTTGGCGTTGACCATTGGAAGCATCTCTCCGTGAAATACGTGGGCCTGCGTATTCGATCGCAAGGTCTGAACCGTCCTTGTCGACGCGCGATGGCCGCGCGGCGCCGGTCCAGACAACGAAAACGTAGCTCACGTTTTGAGCGGGAGACGCGGAAAAAAAGAAACAGTTGCCGCCGGTCAACATCGGACGGGTTGGTCACGACGGGACGGTCGCACGGACTTTCGCGCGTTTCGATGGCGCGTGCCGGATTTGACGATCGGAGGCGCTCGAGAGGCGGCCGTCGGAAGGGTTTAGTCCCAGCCGGTGAGGGTGATCGGGACCGTCTTCGTCTCGTCGTCACGAATGATCACGGTTTCGACGACCTCGCCCGGCCGGTAATTTCGCAAAAGGTCGACCAGGGAGTAAAAATCCTCAACTTCGTGGTCGCCGAATCGCAAAATCCGATCCTGGGGATGCAGGCCGGCATTCGCGGCGGCCTCGCCCTCCTGAATTTCGGTGATCACGCAGCCTTTTTCGTTGCCCAGGGAGCCGGCGTGCGTAATGCCCAGCTTGGCGGCCCCACGGACCTGGATTTCGAGTCCGGGGATCGCAGCACGCAGGCGAGCGACCGCTTCGTCGCTCACCGGGCAACCCTGGATGCGATAGACCGTATGCAATCGCTTGAGTCGCGCGACTTGCTTCAAACCCTCGTCACCGCCGGTCCATTTCGGGCCGATAATCACCCACGTCAGATCCCCCTTGTCCTTGGAGCCATCGCCCGCGCGGTCGATCGGCGCGGGAGCCGGGTTGAATCGCGGATTCCAGCCGTTGCCAGGCTCGCCGGGCAGTCCGTATTTGGGTACGCCATGGAGCCGCTGAATCTCGGCGACAACTCGACGTTCGCGGATATCGTAGTGACTCTCGAGGATCACATCGGCACGTTCGGCAACCGACGGTCGTCCCGTACGCGACAGTTCATCCAGGGCTAACTCGGCTCCGTCGACCGTCGTTCCTTCGCCTTTGGAGTCGGCGGAGATGTAAATGGCCTCGAGGATTCCGACGGCACGCACGGCTGCCTCCAGATTGCCTTCCTTTGCGACCGAAAGCATGACCGGCACGGCGGACGCGTGGGCATTGATGAGCTGTTCGGAAGTGACCTCGCGGATATTGAATGCCGGGCTTTCCAGGCCGCGCGCCATCTCTCTCAAGGCGACTTGGACCGCGACAGGTCGCGTTATTCTCGCCGGCGGCAGCTGCGCCGGGAATCGCCCAAAAAACGAACGTCGAGGCAACGCAAACGGCGGGTAAAACAATTTGTCGAACTGACATGAAAGGCTCGCTCTGGCGGGACGTTGTCGAGGAGGGACCCGGCCTACCTGCCAACCTCCTCATTCGGGCGAACGGGCTCGTTTAATCGTCGGCGATCCCATCCATCTTGGAGTCGTCCGACGTAAGCCCGTGACCCGTTATTTTGACGCGTGTTGAAGGCGTCCTTGAAAATACTCCTTGAGAACTCCTGGTCGATTGGTTGTGATGCCGTCGATGCCGGCCTGCTCTAACCGGCCGGCTTCTTTTGTTGTATTCACGGTCCAGGTGTAGACACCCAAACCCGCTTGTTTCACTTTAGCGACGTATTCGCGGTCGATGACGGGGGCGTCACCGAAGTCGATGCCGTCTAATCCCGCTTCTTTTGTCTTGCGAATGATTTCTGCCAGAGGAGGGGACCAGGCGGATGTTTTTCTATTTCGCCGTAACTGAACGATCCAATAGCACTTGAGATCAGGCAGTTCCTTTTTGACGCGCTGCATCACTTCGTACGAGAAACTGATCAGACACGTTTGTTCCGGCCGTTTCTTAGCCGCGTGCAATACCTGGACGAGCCGGGGAGCAATTTCGGGGCCGCATTTGATCTCGATGAAGAGCCGTTTGCCTTCCGGAATGATCTCCAACAGCTCGGCCAACGTCGGAATTCGCTCGCCCGCCCACTGGTCGCCTTTCCAGCGGCCGATGTCGAGCTGTTTAAGCTCGGCTAATGTTTGATCGACCACTTTTCGATCCCGCCCGCCAACGCGACGGGTGTTTGCATCATGAATTACGACGATTTCGCCGTCTTTTGAGAGATAAACGTCAGTCTCGGCAGCATCGGCATTTTGGGTCCACGCCAGCCGGAACGACGCCAACGTGTTCTCCGGTGCATCTTCGCGATGCTCCTCGATGACCGATGATTTCCACGGCGTCACTCCGAGACGTCGCGAGCGCAATCGTGAGAAGGACGGCGAGATCGCGCAGGCATCGGACCAAAGCGGACGCGGGCATTTCAGACCGCCTCCGCCAGGCGCGATAAAACGCGCAGCACACCTGCCATGAATTCGGGCAGGTCGGCCGGCTTGCGACTCGACACGAAATGGCGGTCGACCACCAGCGGCGCGTCTTCCCAGATGGCTCCCGCGTTCACGAGATCATCCTTGATACCCGGCGAGCCCGTCACTTTGACCCCGGAATAAACTCCGGCCGAGATCGGAATCCATCCTCCGTGACAGATCGCCGCGACCAGCTTACGCGATTCGGCAAAGGCTCGAACCAATGCGAGCACCTTGGGGTCTCGGCGGATTTTATCGGGCATCCATCCGCCTGGACAGACAACTCCGTGAAAATCGCTGGCTTCCATCTCGGCAATGGCCGCGTCGCTGGGGCAGGGGTATCCGTGCTTGCCGCGATAGACTTTGCCTGCCTGCGGCCCGGCCAATGTGACATGGGCACCGGCCTCCTCAAGTCGCAGCTTGGGATACCAAAGCTCGAGATCTTCGTATTCGTCGCCGACGAAGATCAAGATTCGCATGCCGTCCAATGGCTTGTCGCGTCGACATCGAATGGCCCTCGCTCGTTCGTGGAGCTTACGACCGGGTTGACCACTCATCAAGGATAATCGATCCGACGGCGACTTAAAACTCCATTCTTGCAGAGATGCATGCTGGAGCCAACTCGGAGGATGCTCCGATCGCGTGGGAAAACGAGGATTCGCAGCTGCGCGGGCCCAGGACTATCGATTCGAGGAACGTCGTTTCCGTTTCGCTCGACGGCCGCCGGGGGTTGCTTGACCGAACCCGGTCGCAGGAGGTAGACGCCGCCGCCACCAATCAACAGGCCGACCGCGACAGCCGCCGCGGCGATGATCGCGACCGAATGCCGCCGGCCTTGAGACTGCGGAACGTCTGCGACGGTAGCGGCCGCCGGTTCTTCGGCCGTAATCTCGACGGCGGGCGCCAACTCGAGCACCATGGTATCTTCGCGCTCGAACTTGCGTCGCAGCTCTTCAATCTTTTGCAAATGCTGATTGAGGGCGTCGATGGAGCGTCGCCAGCCGGCTGAGTTCTTCGCCTCGGACCTCGTTGTTTTCTCGCCGGCGCGACGTGCGGCATCGGCCGCCAGGATGAACGACGGATGTTCGCGCGAAGCCCCTTCCGCCAACTCGAAATAGTTGGCCTGTCCCGCGTCGAGCCGCATGACCATGAACAGGCTTGCCGTGAAGCGGTCCCAGTGGGCGGCGCTCGGCTTGGCATCCGATTCGCGGCGGGTCTTGGGAACGGCGTAAATTTCGACGAACGAGCGGTCCGCGTCGGCAGCCTTGCCGGTCGTTCGCTGGCCGACGCTGGCCGATGCGGCGCTGTCCAGACGTCGCCAGTTGCCAGGTTCGGCACTCGTTGACGACGAATTCGACGCCCGGTCCGCCCAAGCGGCGGTTGAGGGCCGAAAGTTCTGCCAGCAATTCAGCAACGTCGCCGGATGACGCCGTTCCGACCTCCAGGATCATCCTCAACCGCGAGCCCTCGATCGGCTTGTTCGTGCCGTCCTCCGTGATTCTTTGCGGGGCGCTTCGGTTTCCCTTTGCGCCCGCCGCGGCTGATGAGCGAAAAGACTTCGGCCAATTGCTCGCGTTCGATTTTGAGCCGATGACGTTCGTCGTGCAGTCGGGTCAACAAGAGCTGCAGGTCGGCGACGGTCTCTTTCGGGAGTCTGTTGCAGGCTCCACGATTTGAGCGAATCGTCCTCCGGCTGCAGCCCCTTGCGCTCGTCGCGCAATTGTTTCAGCGCCCGGTGGATGTCGGCCTCTTTCTTGGCGACTTGTGCCCGCTCCTCCATGAAGGCGACGCGGGTCGCCTCAAATTTTTCGTTTTGCTGGCGCAGTTCCGAGCGCGGCCGCCTCGGCCTCCTCGCGGGCCACTTTCAGGCCGCGCTGATCGGTTTCGTATTGGGTGTGCAGCTCGGCGTATTTTTTCTTGTCGCGTTCGACCTGCCTTGGCGGCCTCGCGGCGTCTTCTGTCGATCGTGCTCCAAGTGCTGGCGGGCCGATTCCAGGGCGACTCGCTGATCGCGGAGATCCTCCTGGGCCGCTTGGAGCTCTTCCTTCTCGGTCTGGATTCGGGCGAGATCCGCCTGCACGCGGACCGTCTGGGCCTTGAGTTTCCGCCGTCTCCTTGTCGAGCTGCCGGCGGCGATCTTCGAGCTCGCGCTGAAGTTTGTCGATCTCGGCCCGTTCTTTGGAGAGGGCTGTCTCTTGCTGGTGCTGGCGCTCGAGCGCAGCGTCAATTTGCTTCTGCCGCTCGGCGATCGCCGTTTCGCGCGGCTCGATTTGCGATTCGCGTTTTTGCGAGTTCCTGCATCCGGCGCTGCAGATCGGCCCGATTCGCGGCCAATTGCTCGTTTTCTTGAGCGAACTGGTCCGCCTCCTTGCGGAATGCCTTGCGCTCCTCCTCGAGCGCCTCTTCTTGCTTGAGGTACTCCTCTTGTCGACTCCGCAGTTCTTCCTGCTGCGTGCGCAGCAAGGTCCTTTCTTCCTTGAGCGCGTTCGGACGATTCGCGGAGTTCGGCCGCTGACTTTTCGGCTTCCTCCGTCCTGACCAGCAGCGTGGCCCGATCCTCTTCGAGCTTCGGTCTGCTGGGTTCGCAGGTGTTCTTCGCGTTCGGCAACCTTGGCGAAGCGATCCTTCAATTGCGAATCGAGCGTCTCGAGCCGGACTCGCTCCGTCGCGAGGCGTTCCCATTCGTCGTCGTTGATTCCGCTTCCGCTTTTGGATCTCGGCCTCGATCTCGGAGCGTCCGGCGATTTGCCGCTCGACGTGCTCGCGGTCTTGGTCGATTTGGGCTCGCTGCGCGGCCAGAGCTGCCTTTTCGGCTTGAAGCTGGTCGACTTCGGCCTGCAAGTTTCTCTCGCTCGGACTCGCGACCGATTCCGTTCGTCCTCGAGTTCGGCGTGTTGCGATTTTAGTTCGGATTCGCGTTGGGCGAGCTGCTGCGACAAGCTCCTTCAAGTGCGCGTCTTGCGCCTCCAGCCGCGTGCGCTCCGCTTCGATCCGCTCCGACTCGGCGTCGACCTCCTGTTTTCGATTTTGGATTTCCGTTTCGATCGCGGAGCGTTGTGCCGAGAGCCGGTCGAGCTCCTCCCGCACCTGGGCGATCGCCGCTTTTTCCGCTTGCTGCTGCTCGATCTCGGCCAGGAACTTTTCGCGTTCCGATTGCAGCCGCGTTCGCTCGGCCTCGACTTCGGTTTCCTTGCGTCTCGAGTTCCTGCTGGCGTTCGAGCAATTTGGAGGCGGCCTCGGCGGCCTTGGCGTCGTTGGTGCCCCGGGCCCGTTCCAAATCGAGTCGCGCCCCCTCGCGTTCGACCTCGACCCGTCGACGCTCCAACTCATCGTTGACTGTCTTGAGCGCGTCGCGATCGGCTTCGAGCGCCTCGCATTGTTGCTCAAGTTCGGCTTCACGGGCCTCGAGCGCCTCCCGCTCTTCGCGCAATTGGTCGAACGCCTGTTTGATTTCGTCGGAGGCGGGTCCCTGCGGTTCCGCTGCCGCGGGTTGTTGGGCCGGTTTTGCCGGCTCGGGCTGTTTCTTCGTCGATCCCTTTGCGGCACCACTCCGTTTGGCCGAAGCGCCGTCGGCACGGCGGAAGAGCGGCCCCAGGATGCCCGTTTCTGCCGGATTGATCGGCTCGCCGATGCCGGGGAACTTCCCCAGATGCATGCGGTGGAGCATCTCGAAGTCGAGCTTGGCGGGACGGACGACGTCGTCGCGAATGGCGGTCGCCGCGTCGAAGGCGATGGCCGCCGCATCGGCGACTTTTTCCGCGGCCGGCAACGGATCGGCGGCCGAAAGGGCGGCAACGCCCGCGGTCGCGGCGTCGATGGTGGCATAGACGGCGTTCGCCGCATAGGCGGCGACCGAATTCCCGTTCTCGTCGCCGCTCACCAGCAGGATCGCACGAACGGTCGCTTCCTCGGCCTGCGCGATGCTCTCGGCGCTGGGTTCCTCGCCCGAAGCGAATTGTTCGGCGACGCGGATTGCCCCGTCGAGGGCCGCCTGGCAGGCCGCCGCCTCCGGATGCCCCTCGGGCAGCGCGTACTGCGATTGCACCCTTCGCGCACACCGCGCCGCATACGCGACGAGTGCCCGCAAGGGAAGTTGTTTTAGATCCGTTGCATTTTCGGCGACGGATGCTCCCATCCGCGCTTTCCTCAATGAAAGGCTGGCGGCGCATTTTCGGCGCCGCCAGAGCTCAGATGCCGGCCAGACCCGCAGAGCAAGCGTAGCTCACGCGAGACGATTTGTTGATCCCGGGCAGCGCAAAATTCGTGAACGTCAAAATCGGAAGAACCCGGCCGACGGAACCGTTCAAGCGACCGGGGAAGATCATTTGCCTTCGCGATCGAGCTGCTTTTTGGCCTCTGCGATCTCTTTGCGGTGCTGCTTGGTGATTGGCGGATATTCGAGCCGAAGATCGCCGATCGCTTGTGCCATGATCGAAGCCACGATCGTTCGCGTGACCCATTTGTGATCGGCCGGGATCACGTACCACGGGGCCCATTTCGTGTTCGTCCTTGTCAGGCAATCTTCGTAGGCCGCGACGTACTCGTCCCAATATTGTCGTTCGCGAATGTCCAGAGGGGAGAATTTCCAGTGCTTCTCCGGCTGATTGATTCGATCGAGAAATCGCTTGCGCTGCTCTTCCTTCGAGACGTGCAAAAAGAATTTGAGGATCAGCGTTCCATTGCGAACCAGGTGCCGTTCGAAGTTATTGATATCGTCGTAGCGGTTGTCCCACAGATCCTTGTCGCTTCTTGCCGTCCGGGATGTGCTCGGCCGCCAGCAATTCGCGGTGGACTTTGACGACGAGTACATCCTCGTAATAGGAACGATTGAAAATGCCGATCCGCCCGCGCTCGGGCAGGGCCTTTGTCGATCGCCAAAGAAACGTATGGTCAAGTTCCTCGGCCGAGGGTTGTTTGAAGGCGTGCACCTGGCAACCCTGCGGATTGACGCCGGACATCACGTGCTTGATCGTGCTGTCTTTGCCCGCCGCGTCCATCGCCTGCAAAATCAACAGTACCGACCACGAATCCGCCGCGTACAACAGCTCCTGGGCTTTGGCGAGCCTGGCGACGTCGTCGGCCAACAGCGACTCGAGCGTGCGGCGACTGAACTTCTTCCGAAGCTGATGTCCACCCCAGGACGTGTCGAATTCATCGAGTCGCACGCGGTGGCTATGCGGCACGCGGCATCTTTTGATCAGGGCCTGAATTCGGCGGTCTGGGGAGGGCAAGGTGGATCTTTCTGGATTCCCGACGAAGTTCTCTGAGCGGCCTCTTCTTCCATCATAGAGCACCACGCCAGCAAACGGTGGATTTCGTCAGGCCGTCTCCAGAAATGCGAAAACCCGGCAGCAGCAGCCGGGTTTCGTATGAAATCCGCCGATTAAACGGCGGGCTGATCTCGAGCGTCGACAGTCGGCGGGGCATGCGCCGCGACCGCTGTCGACGCCGGCAAAAGACTGAATCCGCTACGAGCGAAGGAGACTGTGAATTGAAGACGGCCAGAAAGAATTCGGTGAACATCGAATCTGGCCAACAAAACTCTAGCTCACGAGAAGCGCGACGACTTCAAATTTGCATTTTTTAATGCGGCCGATTCGAGAATCCATCGCGAGTCGCCGTCTGTCCACGAGGCCTCCTTCTTGGGGGCACGAGCCAGAGCGTTAAAACGACGAGGGCTCCGAAAGCGCTATAGCAAACGGTGAACACCCAGGGCGGGCAAGTAAAGAAGAGGATTTGATGCATCCACTCGGCGATAAAATCGCCCTCGTATGTCATCTGGCCGGCTTTCTCCCGCAGCGAATTTTCCCAGGTCGTCAGCGGGCAGGTAATCCCAAACCACGCTTCGAGAACCACGACCAGAATGGCCGCGAGGTGAGCCGCGCGAAAAACGATGTTTTGCACCCAACGCCAGCCGCGAAACCACCCCACAAGAATGGCGAACTGGCCGAGGATCACGAAAGCCACGTAGCTCACGTGGAGCACGACCACGATGTCAGCCAATATGCGGTAGACGGCCTGCATACGATTAGGAGACGTCCGCCGTGCGGTTTATTCCCGCGCGGATGATTACGGAGCGTTGTGCGGGCTCTGTCGCGAGAGCAACTCCGGCAAGGCCTGCTCGAGACAGCCGCCCGGCGGCGGAACGTGCAAAAGAGCGGCAAGCGTCGGCGCGATCGAGGCCGGACTCACCCGGCGATTGAACCGGCCATGCGGCATTCGGCCTTCCGGCGACTGATTGCCAAATTCGCTTATCAAAAGCGGAACGTGCGTGTCGTAATCCCAGGGGCTGCCGTGGGTGGCCGTCGTTGAACCTTCGATGTCGTAGGGCTCCAGACAATAGAGGACATCGCCAGAACGCCTGGGATGAAACGAGCGACGGAGGGCGGCTTCCAACGGACCGGTGGCTCCTCCGGAGAGAATCTGTTCGCGGGTCACAGCCGCTGCCACGTTGTTTTGGGCCAGCAGCCAATCCCGCGTCAGTCGCTGGGCTCGTTGGAAGTCATCCCCTTTGAGAGCCGGGTGGTCGGCCCGCAGGTAGACCTGGCTCTCGATTACAGCCATCACGAGTCCAGGCTTTTGGTCGCCGACAACCAACCTTTCCCGCAAATAGGCTTCGAGCATCTGGTGCGCGCTTCCGTACTGGCTCCTCGAGTCGAGCACGAGGGCGTTGCGTTTGGCGGCAATCTTCCGCCGGGCGACTCGCTCCGGAATCGGGCCGACGCCATGGTCGGCGGTGAGGACAAAAATCCAGGGGCGACCGCCAAGCCGCTCGTTGACAAAGTCGACGAACTCGCCCAGAAGCTGATCCGTACGGTAGGTCATGTCTTCGACCTCGAGACTCTCCGGGCCAAAGCAGTGGCCGACATAGTCGTTCGATGCCAAATTGATCCCTAAGATATCCGGGAATTCGTCCTTGCCGAGGTCTTCGTCGGCGACGATCAAGCGGGCCGCCTCAATCGCCAATTCATTGCCGAAGGGCGACACCTCCATTTGGCGCAGAAAATTCTTCGTCCCCGCCTCGGCCAGCTGATGGGGAAAGTCGGCCTTCATTCCGGCCGGCGGACCTTCGGCGAAACTGTCCTCCGTTTGCGGGTGCTGATAGTGGCTGCGTTCGTAAAGCAGATTCCAAGTCTTGCCCGAAAACCGCGCTCCGGGACCCAAGGGATTCGCACTGCGCAGATACGCCGGCACGTCGGTCCGATAGGCATTGCTCGTGATCCAGTGGCCCGACTTGCTCAACCAGAACGCACCGTCGGCTGCGTGGCCGGCCAGCAGGATGGCGGCCCTGTCTTTGAGCGACACGGTAAACACTTTCGATCGCCCGTCGGTCACGATCTTGAGCCGGTCGCCCAAAGTGTCGGACAGCAGATTTCGCGGCGAAACGGGCTCATCACCGGCCTGTTGGCCGACGAGCTTCGCGCGCGGATCGGCCATGCAATAGACCTCTTTGCCGGTCGCGCGGTCGATCCATCCGTTGTCGACGATGCCGTTGGTTTCCGGATAGGCGCCCGTCAATTGGACCGAATGTCCGGGAGCGGTCGTGGTCACGCCGTGCCGGTGATGACAGTTCGTGAACCAGGCCCCGTCCCGTTCACAGCGACGGAAAAGGCCTCCCCCAGCGAAGCCGGCCCGAAAGCGTTCCAGGTACTCATAAGCGAATTGATCGACGCTCACGACAACCACCAGGCTCGGCGTTTCGTCGGCTGCGCGGGCCGCTCGCTCGGTTGCACCGAAACCGAAAACGAACCCAAGACTGCAAACGATGACAAAGAAGCCCCGCATCCGCATGAATTGCTCCACTCGATGATCGTTCCTGGTGCCGTCGGGCCATTTTGGCAGAAGGGTCTTTCGAGCGGTAGAATCGGGCGATGACTTCGCCCCATCAACGGCGCGTACGTGCTCGGCTCAAGGTCGCCGCGTCGGCTTGAACTTTTGCAGCAGATCGTTCCGCCGCAGTCGATCGAAGTCCGACCGCCTCGCTCGCCGGCTGAGGACGACTTCGTCGGGCTCAAAGATTGGTCTTCAATCGAGAGCCGTTTGCTGCAGATCGCCCGGACGAAGTGTGCCGACGTGTGCGACCAAATTCGCGAGTCGAAATCGGACGGCCAGCCCATCGTCATCACGGCCGACACGGTCGTCGTCGTTGGTCCCGCCGATGGCGTCTTGCAGGTTTTAGGTCAGCCACCGGACGGCCCCACTTGGGCCGAAGTCGTGCGACGATGGTTTGAGGAGGAGTACGCAGGCCGGACGCATGTGGTCGCGACGGCCTTTTGCGTGGCGGAGCCCGAGGGTCGCATGGTCGATCGCATCGTCCGATCGAGCGTCTCGTTCCACGGGGATGTCAAACGCTGGCTCGATTGGTACTTGGCGACCGGGGAGCCCCGCGGCAAAGCCGGTGGCTACGCCGTGCAGGGAGCCGGCAGTATCTTCGTCTCCCGCATTGACGGGAGTCTCAGCAATGTGATCGGTTTGCCGCTGCGAGAATTGCTCGAGGTGCTGACCGATCACATTGCCAACTGAATCGGGGCTCATTCCGTTGGCCGGTGCCCGCATCAGGAATGCGCGGCCCGCGTGCGTGCCGCCTTTTTTGCAATCCGGCTTCGTTCGGCATGGCTTTGATGGGCCAGCCGGGTTTTCGCCGCCTTCTTGCCAATCTCGCTCTTTTGAGAAGCGGTACGCTTGTTTGCCTGCTGATGTGCTTGTTTGGAAAGCGATTGGGAAGAGGCGGCCGCGTGGCCTTCGCGCTTTGAGGGCTTTCGTTGTCGCCCGCGACCGCTTGGCACTCGGCTTGTGGGAATTCCCCTGCTGCCCGGCTTCGTAGGCCCGCTCGGCACTTCGCCGGGTCTTTTCCGAGGCCTGGCCGGCCTTAGGTGGCGGCAATTTCACGCCCGCGCGGCGGGCCTTGGAAAGCCCGATCGCAATCGCCTGCTTTGTCGAGCGGGCTCCGTGTTTTCCTTCGCGGATGTGCTCGATTTCCTCGCGGATGAACTCGCCTGCTTGCGTCGTGGGGGCTTTCCCTCGGGCTTTGTCCGCTTTCGCCCGCCGAAGTGTTTCTTTGTCCGGCATGATTCGTCCTTTCCGAAACGGCCCGACCTCTTCCAGCCGAGGCTGAACGCACCTCGCCGCGAGATGCCAATTTGCAAATCGCGTTCCTTCCGCAACCTCAGTTATTGTCGCGGCCAAAAACTTCGCGGTTCGCGCGTGTTTGAGCCCATGTTGAGGGACTGTTAAGATCGAGTGAATTGGTCTCGTGTCGGGTGATTTATCCACTCTCAAGCAGCCTTTCAGCATGCAGGACACAAGCGCTTATGGCCAAACATCCAGTTGCAGACATCCGGAACGTGGCATTTGTCGGGCACGGAGCAGTCGGAAAGACAACGCTTTCGGACCTGATGCTGTTTAAGGCGGGGGCCGTCACCCGTGCCGGTTCGGTCGATGAGGGGAGCAGCGTTTTAGACTCGGACGAAGACGCCAAGCATCATAAGCACTCGATCACGTCGACCCTGATTCATTTCAAGCAAGCCGGCAAGCACATCAATGTGATCGACACGCCCGGCTACCCGGACTTCATCGGCCAGGTCATCGGTGCTTTGCGAGCGGTCGAGACAGCCTGTGTCACGCTCAGTGCAGCCTCAGGAATCGAGGTGAATACGCGGCGGACCTTCAATCTGGCCGGCGCAGAGGGGCTGGGCCGGATGGTTGTGGTCAACAAATGCGACCTCGACAACATCGATCTCGACGTACTCTTGGACTCGATTCGGACGACATTCGGCAATGCCTGCGTTCCCATCAATATTCCAATCGGCCTGGGACCAAAATTCAGCGGCGTCGTAAGCACGTTGGATCCCGGCTCTGTTCCGGCCGGCGCGGCCGCCGATCCCGCGGAATGGAACCAGGCGTTGATGGACGCCATCGTCGAATCCGACGAGGCACTCATGGAGCGATTCCTCAACGGCGAACAGCTGTCAGCCGAAGAGGTCTCGGCCGGGATGTCGAAGGCCATCGCCGCCGGAACGCTGATCCCGATCCTGTTTGTCAGCTCGAAAACGGGGACCGGCGTGCCGGAATTGATGGATGCTTTGGCCCGTTTCGCTGTTTCGCCGCTCGAATCGAAGCGGAAGGTCAAAAACGCGTCCGGCCAGGAGGTGCCGATCGTTGCCGCACCGGATGGGCCGCTGGTCGCTCAGGTGTTCAAGACGCGGATCGATCCGTTCGTCGCCAAGATGAGCTTCCTCCGCGTCTTTTCGGGGACGTTGAAGAAGGACATGCAGATCCACGGCTCGCATGCCGCCAAGGCGATCAAGGTGCCGCAGCTGCTCGAAATGCAGGGGCACCAACATACCACCTTGGAGGAGGCGACGGCCGGGGACATCGCCGTTGTCGTCAAGGTGGACGACCTGGCCGTCAGCGACACGGTCACCAAAGACACCGGCACATTTACTTTGCCGCCGATCAAGTTCCCCACTCCGATGATCGGTCTGGCGGTCGAGCCCAAAAGCCGCGCCGATCAGCAGAAGATTTCCGGCGCCCTGCAAAAGGTCGCCGAAGAGGACCAGACGTTTGTCTTGAGCCGCGATTCGCAGACTAAGGAGATGGTGATCCACGGCATGAGTGAGCTGCACCTGCACCTCATGCAGGAGCGCGTCCACAAACGCGACAAAGTGGACATGATCTCGAAGCCGCCGAAGATTCCATACCGCGAGACGGTCGCCGGGCACGCCGAAGGCTTCTACCGGCACAAAAAGCAGTCGGGCGGATCGGGCCAGTTCGCCGAAGTTCACCTCCGCATCGCTCCCATCCCGCACGGCATCAAGCCGGAGGAGTTTTTCACCAAAGACCGCTTCGTGAGCATGCGGTCCTATCACTACGATCCGGCGCTCAATTACGCCTTCGTCGACCGGGTCACCGGCGGCTCCGTCCCCAACAACTTCATTCCCGCCGTTGAAAAGGGGATCAAGGAACGGATGGAGCAGGGGGTGATCGCCGGTTACCAGGTGCAGGACGTCTCCTGCGAGCTGTTTTTCGGCAAGGACCACCCCGTCGACAGCAACGAAACGGCCTTCCGCACGGCCGCGAGGATGTGCTTCCGCAACGTCTTCCGCGAGGCCAGGCCCGTCCTTCTCGAGCCGATCGTAACGGCGGAAATTACGGTTCCTGCCGAGAAGCTGGGCGACATTACCAGCGATTTAAATGGCCGCCGCGGCCGCGTCGAAGGGATGGACAACGCCCCCGGCGGATTTCAGGTGATCCGCGCCAAAGCGCCCTCTGCACGAAATGATGACCTACGCCCGCTCGCTTTCGAGCATGACGGGTGGCCAGGGATCGTTCACCCTCGAGTTCAGCCACTACGATATCGTTCCGCCGAACGAGCAGGCCAAGATCGTCGCGGCGGCCCAGAAGCACGAGGAAGAGGAGGAATAGCGAGCGCCGACACGGTGCGAACAGCCGGCGCGACCATCAAGGTCACGGCAATTGCACGCATTCAAAAATTTTATTGGCATTTTTGCCGGCAGAGCCGATACGTTAATGGAGAATCGAACAGCGGCAGACATCCGTGGTCCGCGGGGATAATGCCGGCAAGGGTAGCACTTTCCCACAACTTCGTTTCGTGAGAGTCTCGGGGTCGTTCGCAACAAGTGGGCGACCCCGCTTTCGTACCACTCAGCAGGCGGAGAAGGACATCGCGGGATGAAGCAGGCAACTTGCGAGCAATGCCATCAGTTGGTCCCCGTCAACGAGACACTCAGTCTCCTGGGCCGCCAACTGTGCCGGCCTTGCGCGACCGAAGAGGCGTCGCGGCACCCCGAGGGGAAGATTACCGCCGACTCGATCACGCGACATGTCGATCCAACCGTTTGCGCTCAGTGCGGGTCCGACAACGGCGAATCCGAATTGCCGACGCTCGCCAATGTGCCTCTTTGCGGCTCATGCGAGAGCTATTTCCGCAATCGCCCCTATCCGGCCTGGCTCAAGTTGTCCTTCGTCGCCTTGGTGGCGCTGGCCGTGTTTTCGTTCGGCTGGAATTGGCGGTTTCTGGCCGCTTACCGTGAGATGCGCCAGGTCGAGCGGGCGCTCACCAAGGGCGACATCGACAAGGCGGCCCAGCTCAGCGATGCAGCCGCACGCCATGTGCCCGAAGCGACCGAACTCGGCTGCGGCGGCCAGCATGTATCGCGGCCTGGCGCTTTTGAAGGACGACAAAAACGCGGAAGCACTCAAATGTTTCAAGACGGCGGCTCTCCATCCGGCGACACAAGGCCCCATGCTCAGCCAATTCACTCTCCTGGCGGAGGCAGGCATTGCCTTTGACGCGAAAGACTACGACGAGTTCCTGAAAAAGGAACAGGCACTCGTCAAGCTGTTGCCCACGGAGAGTCACGCCGTCGCCGGGGTTGCCTCGGCTTATGCTTGCAAATACGCCGTCACAGGCGACGAAAAATACCGCAAGGAATCTTTGAAACGCCTGGACCAGGCCCGCAAGATGGCAGGCCCGAACAATCCCGAGATGCAGGAATACGCCGAGCGGATCGAGCATCGATTGGACTCTCGGCAAATCCTCAAGCGCGAGGAATACCAGAAGCGCTTCCCGTCCGGATATCACGCAGGGGGCAAAAAGTGATCATTATTCCCGGTTGGTTGATCGGGCTTGTGACGTTTCCCGGCGTGATCGTTCACGAAGCGGCCCATCTGTTTTTCTGCAAAGTGCGTCGAGTCGCCGTGTTCGACGTCTGCTTCTTTCGCGTCGGCAATCCGGCGGGCTACGTCATTCACGAGCCGCCGGCCAGTTTCACCTCGTCCTTTCTGATCGCCGTAGGGCCGTTCATCATCAACTCGCTCTTGTGCGTCTTGTTCTGTTTCCCCGCGTTCGTGCCCGTCAAAGTGTTCGGGCATGCCGACCCCATTTCGTATTTCCTGATCTGGCTGGGAATTTCGATCGGCATGCACGCGTTTCCCTCGACGCAGGATGCGAAGGTCCTCTGGCAGCAGGCCAAGATTGCGGCGGGACGGTGGAATCTGCTGGCCCTCTGCAGCTTTCCGCTTGTGGTTGTCATTTACGCGGCGAATTTGCTGCGTTTCTTTTGGCTCGACTATCTGTACGGCTTTGCCTTGGGCTTCCTTTTGCCCGAATTGCTGCTCAAGCAGATTGTTTGACAGCGGAATGCGAATCACGTCGATCCTGCGCGTTCATCGAAATCAAGACAGATGAGTTTGTCGACAAGCCCCGAACTGCCAAATGTTTCCGCGACAGAATCCGCTCATCACGGAACGCTTGGTGCAGCCGCCCGGCGGGGCTTCGTCCTTGGAATTCGCTTCGGAGCGATCATTTGGTGCGTGATCTTATTTGTGATCGCCCTGATCTATTGCGGAGCGCAGGCCTACGGATGGTTGGCATTGGGACGCCTCCCGGATCCGCCTCTGCAAACGTCGATCGAATGGCTGCAAGCGGCCGGCGGCATTCTGGTAAGCCTGATCCTGGTGGCCGGCTACAGTGCGATTGCCGGAATGGCGGTCGTGGTCAGTGTCGCGTTCTTGCGCCTCCTTCGTTCGCGTGCCGAGACGCAAACGCGATAATGTCGCGGAAGCATCGAGGACGATTGAGCCAATCAGGCCGGCGTCGCCGGGGCCTTGGCACTTCGATCGCCGACCGCGACCGAACCGAGTTTGCCTTCCGCCGACCGGGACAACAGGTCCGTAGTTTCGGCCGCGTAGCGCGCCCACGCGGCCACGACGAGCAGCACGTTGGCAACCACGCCGGTCACCACGTAACCCAGGCCTCCTGAACCGACCGCATAGGCGTGCAGGCCGACCTCCGTCGGCATGTTCGTGCCGTTGAGCCAGCCGTGGACCATCGGCAGCACGAAATTCACGCCGTACCACGAAAACAGGATCGCCGTAAACGCCAGCACGCCGCCGCAATTGGTGCCGAAGGTTCCCACCCAGCCGGCAAAGCGGCCGTGCAGCACGACGAGATACGCCAGAAGCGAAATCAGGGCCCAGACCTCTTTCGGGTCCCAGTCCCAGAAACGGCCCCAGGACACGTCGGCCCACAATCCGCCGAGAATCGTTCCGGCTGCCAAAAGCAGCACGGCCACCTGCTGTGCCTTGTAGGTGTAGCTCGCCAGCGTGGCCGACTTCCTTGGGCGGCCGCACCTTGGCCGATTCGAGATGCTCGATCGCCGGTCCCGAAATCCTCAAAGCCCGCTTTGATCGTGCGCGGCAGCATGCTCGGCTTCAGCGCCTTGCCCGCCGTCTTCAACCGCGCCGCAATCGAGGGCTCCTTGCTGCCGTAAACGGCCTCCAGATCGAAGCTCGGTCCACCGTTGGCCGCGGAAGACGGGCCCGGCGACGGAGTGCTCGCCGTGGCTGCGAGTGTCGAATGTCCCTCCGACCGGTACTTGCCGAAGAGATAGAACAGCATGGCGAGGTTGCCCAGCCCCCACGCCAGGCCGCCGGCACCGTAGCTGGAAACGATCGTCAGCACGTGAATCGTGAGCCAATAATTGTTCCGCAACACGGCCGTGATCGAGCCGATCCGCGGGTTCATGATGTCCGGGCTACTCATGCCGACGAAGTACGCGAGCATCATTCCGAACGTGACGACGGGCAGGGCGCCCAGCAAGAAGTAACGCCGCTGAAACGTCTGCTCCCAAGCTTTGTCGCCTTCCCGCCGTGCTTCGGGAATCGCCACGAAGGGGAAGAGTGCCAACGCCACGGCGGCCCGCGAGCCGAACCACGCGGAGCCCATGATCACGGCCATGCCGACAAACCACGTTCCCAGCGACGACCAGGCGATCGCCTTGCCGTAAATCGGCGGCACAAATTCGATAATGCGAAACGACGTTCCGCTCCGCGTGAAGAACCAGACGACACTCGCAAAGATCGCCAGGCGCGCGAGCGAAGTCAGACATTGCACGGGAAGCCAAATACCGGCAGCGAACCGCCCCTGTTCCTCGGGCGCGGGCTGATCGAGTTCGAGCTTGGGAATGACGCCGGAATTCTCCGAGCGCCGCCGAAAGGGCAGGCCGGCCAGTCGCCACGCCCAACTCAATCCCGGCCACGTGAAGGGCAGCACGCAGAACCAGGTTCCCAACACCGAGACAATGAACGACGCCCAGATCACCGTCTCATACATATTGGTGACCGGGGGCCGGCCGGCGATCCGCACGCGGAGTGCAAATCCCCAGGCCGAGTAACCGATCGCCGCCAGCGTGATCAAGAGTCCCGAGGCGTAGACGATCCTCGTCGATTTCAGCATGCCCGAAATCGCGATCACGATGAGCGCACCCAAGAAGAAGATCCAAGCCCACTGAAACGGCTTCTGCTGGTTGTAAAGAATCTCGGTCTCGGTCGAGCCGGGCGGCGGATAGGCCGAGAACTGCATCTGTGTTTCGTTGAGTTCTTGCGGCTCGTAGCGGCTCCAGATGATCTCGTTGAGCCGGTCGCCGGCCCCTTCGCCGAAATTGATCGAGTTCTTTGCCGGCGGCGTCATCTGCTTGCGGGCCGTGTCCATCGCGTGTGCCAGACGCCGCACCTGTTCGACGAACCCATGCATCGAGCTGGCGAAGGCCGGCGCATCGTTGGCGTCGTAGGCTTCCCGAGTCTTGTCGAGCGCCGTCTTGACCGCGTGCATCTCGGTTTGCAGCTCCCCCTTCATCTTCTGCGCTTGCGCAAGCTGCGGCAGGATGGTGACCACGCTCCGGGGATGGTTGGGATGGTTTTCCGCGTAACGCGCGTCTGCGCTCGGGATTGAGTAGCTCACGGGCCAGATCGCGCGGATCGTCGGCCATGATGGCCGAAATCGTCAGATCGTCGCTCGTCCGCCACTTTTCCGCCTCCAGAATCGCTCCGAGCGAAACCCAGGCGTTGAGCCGATCGTCCGGGTCGGTCTGCCGCGTGAGGGCGCGGGGATCGAAGCCCGGAACGATGAACACGGTGTTCCCGTGCCGCAGCGCCAGAAACGACTCCATGTGGCGAAAGAGTTCGGCGACTTTACCGTTGGTCGCCCGCTCGTCGGCCGTGTCGCCCACGCTGTCGGGCGATTTGTTGGGAGACCGCTGCAGCGCATCGAGGCTCTTTTCAAAATCCTTCGACCAATAGACCGGGTGGCCCGATTCGTTGGACTGTTTCCAGTCGAGGATCTGGCCGATGGCGATGTACGTCCCTTCCACGGGAATCTTGATCTTGTCGGTGTTCAGCATTTTCCGCAGCGGCCGATACTCGCAGCGGAGAATGGGCCGATCGATCCATTCCTCGGGCCGGGTAATCCAGCAATAGAGCAGTTCCGGCGCGGCATACGTGACGGGATTCTTGGCGTCCGGATCGGTCCACTTGGAGCGGCCCGTGACGAGATTGACGAGTTCGTCCGCCAGCGAATCGAGGGGCTTGATCCGCCCGTCGCTCTGCACGGGCAGCCGCTGCCACTCGGACCAATCAAAGTTTGGATGAGCCGTGGCCGGCTTTGCCGCCGGAGCGGTCGCCGGTTGCTCGGCCGCTAAAGCGGGTGTGGCCACCACAGAGCCGGCAACAAGGAGAGCCGCAAAAGAGACGAAGAAACGGTTCATGTTACGGCTCCTTAGACAGGCCGCTTGAAGAAGTAGGCCCGCATATAAAACATCAAAAAGATGCCAAACACGATCAGTCCCGAGCCGAGGTATTTCACCGGCCGGCCCGGATCGTAGTTGACGCGAAACACCGACCCCAGCTCCGTCCCGTTCGCCTTGTCGGGCGCGAGGTAATTTTCCTGAAAGAACCGCAGTTGGCGGCCGGCAGGATCCGGATAGTCGAGCGGCCGATTCATGGTGATCACGAAGTCGGCGAGTGCGTCCTTGCTCTCGGCAATTTTGTGCTGCTCGCTTTCCGGCTTTCCCTTGAGGCTTGCCAGATACTCGTCCGTCCGCTTCCGGATCGTTTGGTCGAGCTCGTCGCGGATCGCCTGCTTCTGCGCGGCGTCGCCGGCCGTGCCGAGCTTTTCGCGGAGCCGCACGACTTCGGGATCGTTGCGGACGTCGATCTGGATCACGCGGCTCGTGTAATTCCCGGCGGTCTTCGTCCCAGGATCGACCTCCAGGTCGAAGTCGACCAGCTTGAGCGCAAAGCCGACTTCCGTCTGCTTCACGTTATAAGAGGACTTGATCGGCCGATCGCCGCCGACGCTTGTCTCGTGCACCTGATGCCGCCGCGCGCTCTCCCACGGTTCGGGAAGATTCTGCTTGAGCCAGAAGGCGTCTTCAATTGTGCGGCCGGAAGCCGGATCGGTCGAATTCACGCGGAGGCGCACGCATTTCGAGTCGCCGCGGTCCCCCTTGTCGAACGGCCGGGGCAGCACCACTTCGGTCGGCGTGATCGCACTCGAGGTGTCCGCAGCGCTCGGGACGAATCGCGTGGCCGTCATCCGCATCACATTCTCGCCGCCCCCCATCGAGAAGGTGTCGACCGTCTTGCCGATTTCGAGATCGCCGGCAGCCACGACGCGTCCCAGCTTTTGTTGCCAGGCGCGGTAGGCCAGTTTGTTCTGCGGACCGATCAGGATGTCGAGCTGTCCCCGGACCTGCGGATGGAAGAACTCGGCATGAAATCCGGGCGGATGTTTGCCCTCAGGCAAATAGGGAAGCTGCGCGAAGCGCACGATGCGATACTTTGTCTCCTCCGAGCCGGCCTTGTCGTGCAGGATAATCTCGACCGTCGGGCCGACGCCGTGTCCTTCCGAGCCGGAGCTTTCTGGAATCAGACCCTTGCCGTGAACAAGAGCCGAAAGATCGGGCGAGTCGACATAGCCACCCAGCTCGACCGATAACTGCTCGTTGAGCGGGAACAACTTCCCCTGGTCCTTGAGCTTTTGCAGTTCCTTCACCGTGGCAGAGTACGATTCGCCCTTCCACCAAAAGGCGACCAGTCCGTTGCCGTCGACCGTGCGGTCGGGCTTGCACTGTGTGAACGCGGCCAGCGCATCGTCCTCGTTCGACTTCCACATCAAGACGTCGCCGATGCCCATCAGCGGCGCCTTGGCGACGGGGAGATCCTGCCGTCGTTCGTCCATTTCCAGCTCGATGGGAATCTGCATCTTGAGCATCGGCTGATAAAAGTCGAGCGCAAGATACGGCGCAGAACGCACGATGCTTCTGGCGTAAAAGTCCACCACCTCCACCTTCGTGCGGCCGTCGTCGAAGAGCACCTGCGGCGGATGAACCCAAGGCTTTGTGGGATCCTGGCCGCCGAACCACGACTTGATCCGCCGCACGATGGGGTAGGGGGCCAGATCGCTCCAATTGAACGGTCCGGGATGAAACCGCACCTGCAGCGGCTCTGGCCGTCCTGGAATGTCGGACACATTGATCGTCGACTGGTCCATGTCGATCGCCACGTGGTTCGACTGGCCCAGGAAGACCAGCATCTGCGAGTTGACGCTGCCGCGATCGCTGATCGCCGAGCCGGCCAGGAGCGTCAGCAGACCTACGTGGGTGATGACGAACCCCGTCTGGTGCCGCTTCCAGGGAAAGCGAACCGACGCCGCGCAAAAGATGTTCACCGCCAACAGGGACAAAAGTGCGGCGAAGAACCAGGTCTGATAGACCAAAAAGGCGACGGCTGCCGTGCCGAAATTCGCCTCGACGAACGTGGCCAATCCCAGCAGCATCGCCAACAGCAGAATCAGGACTACTGCCAGTTTGAGCGAGGCAAGGAACTCGTAGATCGCGAGCACGGTCCGGATGTAAATCGGTTGGCTCGGGTTACTTAGTTTCAGACGGGCCATTCTGCGAATCTCGACCGAAATGCAGCCGTGCCATCATGGGGAGGGCGCCGCGCCAGAACTGAACATCCGTTTCAACAACACGGGCGCAGTGCGATCAAGGCGGGACATCCATTATAGCGCCGCCGAGCGCGGAAAGTACACATGATGGATTCCTTGCATTGATTCGCGTGTCGCCGCGGCGCGTTCGACGAAGGTGCGCACTTTTCGTGCGCACCTTGCAAACGGGTGCGGATCTTCGAAGAAATCATCGGGGTTTTCCAAGATGCGCAGCTTTCGAAAAAGGGTGAGCATCTTCGAAGGCAGTGCGCACCTTCGGCAGGGCCTCGGCCCTGCACCCGGTGCCGTTGACGCATTGAGGCGCGTAGCCACTTGCTTCGGCCTCGATCGCTTTGTTTGGACAAAATTCGTTTCGTTCATGTGTTCAAGTGCCACTTGAGATGCCGGTTAAAATAGGGAGGGCGAAGCTCCGACAGAGCCGCCTTCAATCAGGAAGCGGCTCGGGCTGGAGCCTACCAAGGCTCAGGCCAATCAGCGAGTTTGCCGCAGGCGCTGCGCCGCCTTGGCCGTTTGGATTCCATGCGGGTCCGCCATCGGGGCGGAGTACGAGCACAGGGCCCGCAGGAAAAAAGAAAGCCGCGCCTTGGAATTGGGCACGGCTCCGCATGAGCGAGATTTACAGCGTATGGCTGTACCGTTGTTCTTTTCGCTAGCT
Organism: uncultured Planctomycetaceae bacterium; assembly: GCA_963756305.1. GTDB lineage: Bacteria > Planctomycetota > Planctomycetia > Planctomycetales > Planctomycetaceae > DASPSM01. The sequence goes on along the minus strand of CAVWNP010000002.1, from coordinate 1,538,669 downwards.
TGATTATACGCGATGTGATTCAGTTGGTTCAAGATCTCTTTGCAGAACGCGCGCGGAGTGCGGACGCTCATTTGTGGTCAAGAGAGGCGACGCAGCATTGCGCCCCGCTTATCCCGTCGCCGCGCTGCCGCAGGCGCAAGAGGGTCGCGTTGTATTGCGCCCGGCCGAGGCCTAACCCGGTGTAAAACAGTGGCGGGAACAGCAACAATCCCAGCGTGTAGGCGACGCCTTTGCCGAAGTTCTTCGCCACTTCGAAGGTCACGATCGTGTAAATCACCAGGTTGAGGAAGGGCACAAACAACCAAATCGCCCACCATCCGGGCTTGCCCGCCAGCCGCATCCACAGCACCAGGTTGTAGACCGGCACGAGGCTTCCCCATCCGGGAAGTCCCGCCTTCACATACACCCGCCAAATTCCTACGCAAAACAGGCCGATGAGCGCGAAGTTGATCAAGTTCGAAAAGCTCAGCCAGCCCGATTCGTCCCGCGAACTCTTCGCTGCAGTTTCGCTCTGCCACTCGTCACGGCTTTCGTCCGCGGTTCGCGCGTCCTCCTCCTTGGCTCCCTCGCGGATCAAGTCGGCGAGCGATTTTTGCGGGACGGCTGCCACCGTCGTTGGTTGTGCCGGACCGGTGGCTTTGAAATAGGCCTTCAAGAATTCGTCGGTATTCGCGTCGTCAGACGTCCGCGCGAGCAACAGGCGATCAGCCGTCCAGATGAACGAGCCTATCCGCAATTTTCCCGCAAACTTGTACGAGTAATGCACCGACGTGTCGCCCGTGACGCGTATCGGACCGTCATTGAAAGCCGAACCGACTCGCTCGAGTATCTTTCGGCACTCCTTACGTTTGATGCGGAACACAAACAAGTCGATCGTCGCTTGCGGTGACTGATAGGTTGCCTTCCAAGAGGGTTGATCAAGACGGAACTCGGGCAGCATCACGTCCTTCTCTTGTCCGGAAAGTGTGAACGCACCCACGCTCGGCGGGAACAGGGCTCCGGCTTTTGACTCGTTCGCCGGCGGGTGCCACGCCGCGGCAAGCTCCTGTAATTCGATATTGTTTTGCACGTTGGATCGGATCGTCTCGAACGTGTTGCCCAGCCGCTGCACCAACGAGTTGGGTCGATCGGTATGTTTTTTAGGGACCCACCAACTGAAAAACAGCAGCGGCCCGCCGCAACAAAAGAGCAGGCAAGCCAGCGCGCTTCCCAGGACGATCCGAGGCATCAGCGCCTTCTCCGTCGCGCCGGCCAGCGTCTCCTGACCGAGTTCGAATCGCGACAGATCGTCAGCCAATGCGCTCGCCGACCGGTATCGCCGATGCGGATCTTTTTCGAGACACTTGAGGCAGATTAGTTCGAGCGCCCGGGGCACGCGGCGATTGAGCCGCCGAATGCTCGGCGGCGGCGCTTGCAGCACCTTGAGCATGGTGTCGCGGGCGGTGTTCGCCTGAAACGGCGGACGCCCGGTGAGCAACTCGTACAACACGGCGCCGAGTGCGTAGACGTCGCACGGCGAGCCAAGTTCCGAGGGATCGGCATCGATCTGCTCGGGTGACATGTAGCTCGGCGTGCCCAGCACTTCGCCGGCCGTCGTCAAACCGGGCTTCGACGACGAGGAGGGAGCACAATCCCCGCCGGCAACCTCCTTCGCGCCGATGCGTTTGGCAATTCCGAAATCAGTGACGCGCGGCTGGTCGAAGCGATCGATGAGAATATTGGACGGTTTGAGGTCGCGGTGCAAAATCCCGTGCTGGTGTGCGTAATGGATCGCATCGGCGATCGCCCGCAGATAGGTCACCGCCTTTTCGACGGGCAGGGGACCTGAAGCAACAAGCGACGCCAGGCTCTGACCCTCGACGTAATCCATCGTGAAGTAGAGCTGGCCCTCGTGCTCGCCGAATTCGTGGATCGCCACGATGTTCGGGTGTTGCAGATTGGCCGCTGCGCGGGCCTCGGTGTAGAAGCGCTCGACGTCGCACTCGGACGCGGTTTGGCCGGCGAGGATCGTCTTGAGCGCGACGGTGCGGTCGAGGTTGGTCTGCCGCGCCTTGTAGACGACTCCCATTCCGCCGCGGGCGATTTCTTCGAGAATCTCGTAATCGCCGAAATAGCGATGCTCGACAGGCGCCCCCGACCGCTGCGGACTGGTGGTCCGCGGCGCCAGCGTGGGTTCGTTCGCCGGTCGAGGAGTCCACGCGATCGTGCCGGGGCCGTGCTCCCCGAGGCAACGCGCAGAGCGAGCCGGCCGCATGAGCTGGCAACTCGGCGCCGCATTTTGGACATTGGCGGGGTTCTGTCATTTCTCCCCGATCATTTTGATGAACTCGTCTTCCGAGATCACGGCCACTTCCAGTTTTTCCGCCTTTTCGAGCTTGCTCCCCGCGTTTTCGCCGGCGATCAGGAAGTCCGTCTTTTTCGAGACGCTGCCGGCCGCCTTGCCGCCGTGCTCGTGAATCAGCTCGTTGATCTCCTCGCGGGTGTAGCGCGAAAGTGTTCCCGTGACGACCAGCGTCTTGCCTTCGAGCTTCCCGCCGGCCACTTTGGGCCGCTCTTTCTTCGGCTCACCGAAATTGAGGCCGAAGCCGCGCAGCTCCTCGACGAGTTTGCGACCGACTTCCGAATTGAAAAACGCGTGGACCGAGTGGGCGATCACCGGCCCGATGTCTTCGACTTCCGCCAGCGACTCGGCCGTCTGGGCCATGATCGCATCGAGGGCGCCGAAATGATCGGCCAGCACCTGGGCGTTGCGCGTGCCGACGTGGCGGATGTTGAGTCCGGTAATCAGCCGCCACAACGGCCGGGTCTTCGATTCTTCGATGCCCGTGAGCAGGTTGTCGACCGACTTCTCGCCCATTCGCTCCAGCTCGAGCAGCTCGTCGCGCCGGTCTTTGAGCCGATAGACATCCGATAGAGCTTTCACGAGGCCCGCCCCCGTGAGTTGCTCGATCAGCTTGATGCCGAGCCCTTCGACGTCCATCGCGCCGCGGGACGCGAAATAGTGCAGGCTCTCCCTCAGTTGGGCCGGGCAGTTGGGGTTCTGGCAGCGGATGTAGACGCCGTCCTCGTCGCGGACCACGGGCGTATGGCACTCGGGACATTTTTTGGGAAAGTGATACGGCCGCTGCGTCCCGTCGCGGCGATGCAGCTCGACGCGGACAACGTGCGGAATGACTTTTCCCGCCTTCTCGACGACGACCCAGTCGCCGATCTGGATCCCGAGCCGCTCGATTTCGTCGACATTATGCAGGCTGGCTTTCGAGATCGTGCTGCCGGCGATCAGAACCGGTTTGAAAAAGGCGACCGGCGTGAGCGCCGGTCTTGCCGACGTGCACGCCCATGTCCTCGACGAGCGTCGTCGCCTCGTATTTCTCCCACTTGTAGGCGATCAGCCAGCGGGGGGCCTTGCTCGTGCGGCCCATCCGTGCACGCTGGGCAAAGTCATTCACCTTGAGCACGATGCCGTCGACCTCGAAATCGAGCGTGTGCACATTTTCGGCCAGGTGATTGGCGTAATCGCGGGCCGATTCAATATCCGGGCAGACTTTGACGTTCGGCGTTGTCGGAATGCCCCATTCGCGGACCTTGTGCAGGAATTCCATGTGGTTCTTGAACTCGATCCCTTCGACGTACCCGCTGCCGTGGGTCAGAAACCGCACCTTGCGGGCCGCGCACAGCCGCGGATCCAAAAGCTTGAGCGCGCCGGCGGCCGTGTTCCGCGAATTGGCAAAGGCTTCCTTGCCCGCCTCTTTTTGTTTGGCCAGCAGGGCCGCGAAATCGGAATTCGAGATATACGCTTCGCCGCGGATCTCGACGACGGCGGGCGGCGACTTGGTGTGCAGCCGCAGAGGTAATCCGCCGATCGTGCGGGCGTTGCTGGTGATTTCGTCGCCGCGAGTGCCGTCGCCGCGGGTGACGGCCTGCACCATCACGCCGTTCTCGTACGTCACTGACATCGCCACGCCGTCGACTTTGTACTCGACGGTGTACTCGATGCTCTCATTCGGCACGAGTTTCTTGATCCGCGCATCGAACTCGAGCAGGGCCGCCTCATCGTAGCAATTGTCGATCGACAGCATCGGCACCCGATGCACGACCGTATTGAAGCCCTCGACCGGCTCGCCGCCGACCTGCTTCGACGGACTGTCGGGCGCATCGAATTCCGGATGCTCCGCCTCGAGCTGCTGCAGCCGTTTCATCAACTTGTCGAATTCGAGGTCTGAAATCTCCGGCTTTGCCTCGACGAAATACAACCGGTTATGCCGGCGAATTTCCTCGCGAAGCCGCTCGATCTCGACCTTAACCGACTTGTTCATCAACGCCCCTCGTAGGGCAAGCTGCCAGCTTGCCGTGTCTTTTTATCGCCGCACAGGGTGGGACCGGCGGCCGCAAAGCCGGCCTTGTCCCGCCCAGCTAGAGCGTCTATTTCAATTGGTGGGTGCCACGCCCACGGCTCTGCGTGGGCGTGTCTTCGAACGTCAAACGGATTCGCACGCCCACGCAAAGCCGTGGGCGTGCACCCGATCCGCCAATTTGAACTGGATGCGACTACTACGATTGTCTGGCTCATCCTTCCTCCTTCCGCCTTCATCCTTTCCCTCAGTCTACCTTGGCTCCAACTCCTCCGACTCACGTTTTTCTTCCGCTTCTGTCTCTGCTTCTGCCAGGAGCCTTCGCTCGCGTTCCTCGAGTCGGCGACGGGTTTCCCGCCGTTCGGTGGTCAGCACGATGACCGTCACAACCAGGACCACGCCGACTTCGATTCCCAGCACGAGAATTCCATGGCGATCGAACAAACGGGCCAGCGCCCCGCCTTTCGCGTTGAAGGCGCTGGCGACCATCAGAAATACGGTGAAGATAAACGCCGCGCAGCACGCCACCAGCACGTGCGTCCACGGATTGCGGCGATTCGGGGGCGTGGGTGCTTCGCTCATTGTTGTTGCTGTTGTTGTCGCTCTTGTTTCTGAGACGTGCGGAGCCGTTCGAGATCGTCCTCCGCCATCATGCGGACCAACTCAAAAAACGTCACGCGCGGACGCCAACCCAAGTCGCGATAGGCCTTCGAGGCGTCGCCGCACACGCTTTCGAGCTCGGTCGGACGAAACAGAGCCGGATCGCTGACGACGTGCGCGGCCCAGTCGAGCCCATGGTGGGCGAAGACGGCTTCGCCAAATTCGCGGACCGAATGTGTCTCGCCGGTTGCGATCACGTAGTCGTCGGGCCGGTCTTGCTGGAGCATGAGCCACATTGCTTCCACGTAATCGCCGGCAAAACCCCAATCGCGGCGGACGTCGATATTTCCCAGCGCGAGCCGCTCCTGCGACCCGAGCTTGATGCGGGCCGCCGCCGATGTGATTTTGCGGGTGACAAAGTGCTCGGGCCGCCGGGGTGACTCGTGATTGAACATGATGCCGCAGCAGGCGAACAGGCCGTACGCCTCGCGAAAATTGATCGCCTGCAGATGGGCCAGAACTTTGGAACAGGCGTAGGGGCTCCGCGGATGGTAGGGGCTCGCTTCGGTCTGGGGCAGGGTGCCGGTCGAGCCAAACATCTCGCTCGTCGACGCCTGATAAAAGCGGATTTCGCGTCCCGTGCGATCGCGGTGCCGCCGAATCGCGTCCAAGAGCCGGATCGCCCCCACACCGTTGGTGAGCGCGAACTCGATCGGATGCTCAAACGAGTCGCTCACGCGGCTCATGCCGGCCAGATTGTAGACTTCGTCCGGCTCCGCCTCGGTCAGAATCTGGCTCAATCCGGAATCGGTGCCGATGTCCGCGGCGTAGACCTTTTTGCAGAGCCCCGGCGGAACCAGTCGGCCAGGCAATTCGACACCGTGGACCTCGTAGCCCTTGGATCGCAGTAAGTTCGACAGGTAATAGCCGTCTTGACCGGCGATTCCAGTGACAAGCGCAATCCTGGCCAAGCATCCCCCCCAACAGCCACAATGGAGATTCGTAGGAAACTGCGAGCGAGACGAATCTCTCCATCGATCTTAACAGGCCTCGTGTGCCCACGACACAACGGGAATTGACGCCCAATCGGCCGAATTGGCCGTTTTTGGTCGCCCAAATTGCGGCGTACGCAGTCGGCTTGCTGATCGCTCTCTTTCCCGAACTGGCCCGCCTCAAAGCGGCCTCGGAAACGCGGGTCGGCGTCCTGGCGTGGATCTTTGATATCAACCTCGACACGACGCTCCCGCTCATTCTGCTGGCGATCTGTCCCGTTGTTTGGTTCGTGCACCGCCGCTCGCGGGGAGAGGTTCTTCGAATCGGACAGCAAGCCGTTCTCGTCTCTGACGCACCGCGTGGGCGATGGCCGTCGCCTGTTTGCTCGCGTCGATTGCCGCCAGTGCGTGGATCGCTTCGACCGAAGTCGGCGCCAAACCGGCGATGCGCTTCGGCGACTTGCCGCCCGCCTACCACGACGAATTCAGCTACACCCTTCAGGCGAAGACCTTTCTGGCGGGCCGGCTTTCGTTCCCGAGCGATCCGCATCTGCCGGAACTCTTCGACCAGATGCACGTGTTGAACGAGGGCCGCTTTGCGAGCCGATATTTTCCCGGCGTCGGGATGTGGATCGCTCCGTTTCTGGCGATGGGTCACCCGTATTGGGGCCAGTGGCTGGCCGGTGGACTGGCTGCGTTCTTCGTCTTCTGGGCCGGCCGGGAGCTGGCCGGCAACCGCGTCGGCCTCGCGGCGGGACTGTTGACGGCCCTCTCGCCGGGGATGGTCCTCTTCAGCAATCTCTTGCTTTCACATGAACCGACGATGGCGGCGCTGGCTCTCTTTCTGTTCGCCTTCGTGCGATTCATGCGGACGGGCCGCGCCAGCGACGCGTTTTGGGCCGGCTGCGGACTGAGCTTCGCCATGCTCTGCCGGCCGATGACGGCCGCCGGCTTCGGCTTGCCGTTCGGGTTATGGTTCGCCTGGCGACTCGTGGGGCAGGCTGCCAGCTTGCCGAAACCCACGTAGGGCAAGCTGCCAGCTTGCCAAAACCGAACAAATCGGGGGGCTCGAGCGCGCTCGCGAACGTTGGCGTGTCCGAGAGTCAGACGAGGCAAGCTAGCAGCTTGCCCTACGTAATTGCTGCCCTTGCCGCGCCGCTACTGCTCGGCCTCGCCGCTCTCTTCCTCTACAACCGGGCCATCACGGGCAACGGCTTCGTCTCGCCGTATCAGCTCTACACCGATATCTACACGCCGCGGCACGTCTACGGCTTTAACAACGTGACGCGCGGCGAGCAGCATCTCGGGCCGAAGGTCCTGGACAAGTACGACCGCTGGGCCAATAACCTCACGCCGCGCCTCGCCCTGGCGAACATCAAACTCCGCACGGCGGCCACCGCGCGTTGGACGCTCGGCCCGGTGCCGCTGGCGATGGCGGCTGTTGTCTTTCTTCTGGCCGCGCTCTGGTTCGTTGATCCGCGCTGGCGTCTCGTCGCCGCGGCCGTACTGACCATGCACGCCGTCCACGTGCCGTATTGGTTCACCGGCATCATGAATTGGCACTACGTGTTCGAGACCGGCCCGCTTTTGCTGTTGGTCTTCGCCGTCACTTCGCAGCAGCTGTTCCTGGTCTGGCGGCAATCGCGGCGCATCCTGATGCCCGCCTGGTGGACGACGCTCGCGGTCGCGGCGGTGGTCACAAATTGGTTTCCTTTCGACCCATTCTGGTCAGCCTCGCGGATCGAAGGCGGCATCGAAGAGGTCGCCTTTTCTCGGCTGCACTACGCGGGCTTCCAGCGGATGATCGACGAGGCCGTGACGGACAAACCTGCACTCCTCTTGATCGAACCCGACCCAGCCGACCGCAGCATCGACTACGTCTACAACGACCCCGACCTGTCTGCGCCAGTCATCCGCGGCCGCTATGTCCCCGGCAAAACGGACCTCGCCAAAGTGCACGCGGCTTTTCCGAACCGGGCGATGTATGTCTACCACGTGAAGGCGCAGCGGCTCGAGAAGATCGCCGGAAGCGGCCGGTGAAAGCGGGGGCAGAAGCCGGAAAGCCTGATGCGGGCGAAGGCGCGCTTTCGTCTTGACATCTACTGGTCAACCAGTAATATGACGCCATTGCTACTGGTTAACCAGTAGAAACGCCCAGCTTCTTATTGCTCGACAGGTGACCCCGCAACGAGGAGGAGTTGGCCCAATGACGGATCTTCATGCCCACCGGGCGGGAACTCGAGGCCCTCAAAGTCTTATGGCAGCGCGGCGAGGCGACGGTCCGCGACATCTGGGAGGCGATGACCCAGTCCGAGAACGATCTGGCCTACACCACGGTCCTGAGCCTGCTGCAGGTGATGGAGCAGAAGGGTCTCGTGGGCCACAAGCGAATCGGCAAGGCCTACGCCTATTTCGCCCGCATCCGCCGCGAGCCGACCGTCCGCAAGCTCGCCGGCGGCTTTCTCGAGCGCGTCTTCGACGGCGCCGTCGATGAGTACCTGGTCCATGTGCTCGATTCGCGCAAACTCAACGAAGAGGAACTCGCCCGCCTGGAAGCAATGATCGCCCAGGCCCGCAAACGGTCGCGACCGTCCCGAAAAAAGGGGACCCAGTCATGAACGCCGGGATCGAATATCTTGGATTGTGGCTGGCCGATTTCTACCTCGCGGCGACGATCCTGCTGACGATCGCTGCCATTCTCTTCACTGTCATTCGGCAGCCCGCGCCGCGGATGGCCGTTGGTTGGGGCAGCCTGCTCGGATTGCTCATCGCTGCCGGTCTGTGCCTTTCGCCGTCGCGTCCCCGCTTCGACTTGCGGCCGTTTTTCACGCGCCCCGAAACTCCCGTCGCGGAGACCGAACCGGCACCAGTGCCGATTGCATCGCCGCCGGTCGTCGAAACAGCCGCGCCGCGGCCCGACTCGGCGGAGGAATCTCGCCTTAGATCGCTTCGAGCCGCCGCAGTTGCCCGTCGAACAATCGGTACGGACGGACGCACCGACAACCGAGCCAGTCTCCAGCGAGCCGCCCGCCGTCGCCTGGGGCCCGCGCTTCGCGGCTCTTGCCGTCGGATCATTCCTGGCCGGTCTGATCACAATGGCGAGCTGGCTGGTCGTCGGCGTCCTCCGAGCCTCGCGGCTCGTGCATCGCAGCGCACCGGCTCCGGACGGCTGCTGCGACGAGCTGCGGAAAATCGCCGGCCGCGCAGCCCGCTTGCCGCGGCTGCGAATGAATCGGCGGCTCGTGATGCCGGTGGCGACCGGCACGTTGCGGCCAGCCATCCTCCTCCCCCAAGGATTCGCCGAAGCCGGCTCGCGAAACGCGTTGAGGGCCGTGCTGGCCCACGAGTGGACCCACATCAAGAACGGCGACTTGTGGCTGTTGGCCGTCGACCGGCTCGTCTTGTCGCTATTGTGGGCCCATCCGCTCTATTGGTGGACCCGGCGGCGGATTCGCACGAATCAGGAACTCCTCGCCGACGCCGCAGCCGCCTCGCAAATTGGCCCGACCGATTACGCGGCCTCCTTGTCGAGTGGGCCCGCAACCTCGCCGCCCACCGCGGCCTGACGGCACTGACCGCCGTCGGCATCTGGGAACGCCCGGCGGCGCTTGAGCAACGCGTGACGGCCCTGTTAACGCACTCGGACGGTTCGCCAGTCCGCACGGCCGGTCGAACGCGGCTCGGCATCGCCGCCGCCATGGCCACTCTAAGCCTGTTCGTCGCTACTTTGTCGCTACGCCCTCCGCAAAGAGTTTTGGCGGACGCCCAGCCGCAGCCGGTCGCGAGCCTCAAGTCCGCCAGTGACGAGTCCAACCTTAACGCCGCCAAGCCAATCCAGGCGATCGAAAGTCGGCCGACTTCAAGTGGCGTCAGCGGAGGGTGTCGCGATAAGGACGGGAAGCCGCTTGCCGGAGTGACGGTGTCGCTTTACGCCATGCAGACCGCGACCGGCCGTCGACAGCTCTTGCGGGAGACAACCACAGATCGCGCCGGGCAGTTCGTCCTATCGGACTGTCTGGGACCAAAGACCGTCCAATTGGCGTGGGGAATCTGCGACGCTGACGGCGCTGCGTTCGAGCTCTTCGCGCACAAACCTGGGTTGGCGACTGACGTGAAAACGGTTACCGAGCGCGATGAACAACTTGAATTCACGTTGACCAAAGCGGCTTCACTCACCGGCACCGTGCGAGACCCCGAGGGAAAGCCGATTGTCGACGCCTGGCTTCACGTCGGGACTGCTCAATCGCCCAGAAACGGACGGCTTTGCGCTCGGAGCGATCGGCAGGGCCGGTTCGTGATCACCGACCTTGCTGAGAACGAATTCGCGGTTCGTGCCGACACGTCATGGCCTCCGGACGGAATCCTCAGCGTCGAGCATCCCGCTTACGGAAGCGCTCTCGCTTCGTTCAAAAAAATCCCCGGCGAGGTCGACGTTGTGCTCAAGAAGGCGGCCGCCATCGAAGGGACGGTTGTCTATGGGAACTCAGGCAAGCCGGCGGTCGGAATTTCGGTGACTGCCAATTGGATCGACGAGCCCTATGCCTATATGTCGTCCCGCATGCCCGTTGCCACGACCGACAAGCAGGGTCGTTATCGGCTGTTCCCGCTTCCCGAGGGGCAATTCAATATTTGCGCGAGCTTGGAGCCAGTCGACAAAGTCTTTTCGGATTCCGTGCCAAAGGAATTCGTGGCAACCAGCGTTGATTCCTTCCAATCGCGCGCGGCCAAAGCAGCACCGCGCCCCCATTCGCCTCGTGAAGGGCGGCATCGTGAAGGGACGGCTAGTCCAATATCGACCCGGTGTGAACGGAGTGCGCGACCCGGTGCGCTTGGATCCCGGCGTCCGACTCATGCTGATTGCCTTTCGTGGAGCGGCGTTGCCCGGGCCCGGGGCAGTGGCCGACGCCGAATTTGTCAAAGAGGACGGCACGTTCGAGATGCGCTTGCCGCCCGGTTTGCACTCTCTGCAACTTCCCAACAATCCGCGAGCGGACGGCACGTATCGATTGCCCTACGCGGATATGGGCGAGCCCTCCACCGAAGAAGACGCGGCTCGACCGCTCAACGGGCTTCACAAGGTCAAAATCAAGGAGGGAGAAACCACCGAGATCGAAATCTCGGTCTTTCGCCCGAAGACCGCGGCGCCACCGACAACGGACGCCAATAAAACGCAAAATGAGAAGACCGGGGCGCCGGCAAATGCGACCACAAAACCGCCGGCGCCCGTAAGCGGAGGAGTGAGCCAAGCCCCGGTCGCCGTGGCCGCGGCGCCGAGCGTATCGCCGAAAATCGTCGACTATCACCTGGAGAAGGAATCCGTCGGCGGATTGTGCCTGCAGCGCGGTGAGGCACGCATCGCCGGCGTTGAAGTCAGCGCCTACATCATTCGGCAAGGTGATCGCGGGAACCGGCTCATTGGCCGCACGATCACCAACGACGCGGGGCAATTTGTCTTCGGGCACGTGCCGCAGCTGCAAGGCCGCGACGAACTGTACCTCTTTATTGCCAAGAAAAAAGGTCTGGCAACCGGGGAGGGGACGCTGCGGCGGCGGCACGACTGGGTTGATATCGGAATGGGGCGGCCGGGCGTTTCTATGAACGGCGTTGTGCGGGACGAGGAAGGCAAACCGATCCCCGACGCACTCCTCAGCGGATGGCTGTATTATTCGTACGCCGTGCCGGAAGCGGCTCCGTCCGCCCGCACGAACAAACGGGGTGAATTTCAAATCGACGATCTTGGTCGATTCGGCGAATGCTCGGTGACCCACCCCGATTATTTGAGCGAGGGGCTTCGTTCCGCGAGGAGCAACCCGGTCGAGGTGGTGCTTCAAAAGGCATGCGTCGTCCGCGGCCAGGTGATCGACGACGAGACCCGCCGCCCCGTGCCCGGCGCACGCGTCACCATGCAACGGCTCGGGCATGTTGGGGAACGCTTCGTTCCGCCCGGCGGTGGTGGCGAATTGCACGGTCACACGGTCAGCACCGATCTCGAGGGGCGATACCAGTTCGAAGGGCTCGGGCCCGGCTCGTTTACGCTTGATTTTCGCGGCGGCCTCGGGGGCGCTGCCTCGGCAAGGATCGACAGGGCGAGCGTGGGAGCGAAGCAAACTCTGGAGGTGCCGACCGTCCGCCTCGCCAAAGGGGCGAACGTCACCGTGCGGCTGATCGACAACGAAAAGGATCGGCTTGTCGATACGGAGGCCGACGAGACCGTCTCGATCGGCATTCGATCGGCCGCCGGAGGCGTTGGCGCCGAACCCGCCAAGCCGCGGCTCGAAACCCTCCACATGCGGGACGACGGGACGATCGGCGTCTGGCTGCCTGCCGGCAAGCACGCGATCTCTCTCTCCGGCGGACCGTTCTTTTCGATCGGCGACGTGCGCGAGGGGATGGGTCATGATGTCCGCGAAGTTGAGATCAAAGGGGGCGAGGAGCCGACGGTCGATTTTCGCGTGATTCGCATTACGCGTATGAAGCAAAAGGCCCGCTCTATGAAGCGGAAAAAAGCGGCTCCCGAGCAGAGGTCGGAAATTGTCCGCCCAAGTCCCGAGGAAGTCTTAGGTTACCTTCCGGCTAATGTCGCGAAGTGGCTTGCGTCGGGCCCGCCAACCAACCGCGACCGCATGCGAGTCACCGTTGAGCCGGCGATCGACCGCACAGGGGAATGCCGTTTCTATCCTCTGGTCGGCAAGGCCCGTTTGCAGCAGTGTGTCTTCAAGTGCAGCGTCGCGCTGGACAAAGTCCCTCACGCCGACGCGCCGCTCGACATCCAAGAAACAATCAAGGCACCCTTGGTGTTTTACATGCAGCAGAATCATTTGATCTGTTGCGACGATTCGGTCGCGCAGCGTTGATCGCGGCGTAGGGCAAGCTGCTAGCTTGCCATTCACCCGCAGCGAACGCTGAGATTTCCGCCAGTTTGCCGAGAAACATCTTTCGCCGCCCTTGCTGCGGCGTACTCGGCGGGATGCACCCATCGCGTCGTCTTTCTACGGAACTGATTGGGCAAGCTGGCAGCTCGCCCTACGTTGTGCGAGCGATGCGGCCCGTCTGTCCGCCCTGTTAGTTTCGCCCGGCAGTCGCCACTTCGCTCATCAGCGACAACTGGTTGCCGTCGGGGTCCATGAATTCGGCCAGCCACAGCTCGGACGTGGGCGTGCGATGGACCATGTGCGGTTCGGCGCGAATGGTCACTCCCTTTGCCTTGAGCGTCGCGTGCACTCCCTTGATGTCGGCCACCTGGAAGTAGATCGCCGAGCCCCGTTGCGGTTTTTCGCCCGGCGGCAAAACGCCGACAAGCAGACGGATTCCGCCGCAGTTAAAGAAAGCCATCTGCGGAGGGGCCGCGAACAGAAACGGAATGCCCAGCACGTCGCGATAGAAGGCGACCCCTTTTTCGAAGTCATCGACGGGGATCAGAATCTGCCCGATTTTGGCATCGGCAAGGTCCATGAGCGGGCTTTCTTATTTCGCGATCGGCACCGGAGCTCGAGATTTTCGCAAGCGAGATTCTAATCCCATCCGCATCGCCAGACCAATCCCGTCATCGGGGCCGACAGCGCGAAGCGGGGCATCGCTCGCTTGTTGACGCCGAAGTGCGTGCCAGCACGAGTGACGCGGCAACCGATTCAGGCGGTGCCGTTGGCTCGAGAGTGCTTGAAGGTGGCGATAACCGCCAGCCCGACGCCGAGCGCAATCAGCATCGCTCGGGTCGACGGCTCGGGGGCGGGAGCGGCGCCGAGAACCTCGAGGGCCGGTGCTGTATCCGTCGGCGTGGCGACCCATCCGGCCCCGTTGTTGTAGCTGCGACCGACGGCGCCCGTCGAATTCAGGAACCAGGCATCACCCGTGTCGGACGCGATGGGTAACGCGGCGATCCAATAGGTGGCGCCTGCCAGCAGCAGGGGATGCAAAACAGAGTCGCCTTCGATCAAGCCGCTTGCTGGATAGGTTGTCAGACCCGTAAAGGTAAAGCTCTCCAGTGGCGTTGCGCTCGGCTGGCCACCCGCATCCGCATAGAGGCCGATCATCAGGCTGTTGGTTCCCTCGACATTGGCGACGGGGAGTTGCACAGAGCTGAAAGTGACGTTGCTCGCCGGCGTAAACGCGACCGCGCCCTCCGTCAGGCCAAGTCGGGGAAAGTCGGCCCCGGTGACGCTGTAGGCGTTGGTCGTGTTATACGACTGGCTCGGGCCGAAATTGTCGTAGAGCACAATCGGCGATGCTTCACAGCGGGCGGCGGCAAGCGTCACAAGACTACAGACCGACAAAACGGCGATCGCTTTCATGAGAATCCCCGCAAGAGAGTCCAAGTCGGATCAGCGACAAACCAATCGGTTCGCTTGAATTTCCGCATCTTGCGATCGAAGCAGCGACAGTTCTCGGAACCGTCGTTCGGATGGTCAAAACGTTACCAGCGAAGAGTCGCCGGCGAAACTGAACAGCGGGCCAGGAGGTAGGAGGGCAGAGGGCAGAGGGCAGAGGGCAGCGAAGTGAAGGGGTCGAGAGTCAGCTCGATAATGATTCCCGTGCGATTTCGTTCGTCCCGATTTAATTCGTCCCTGACTCGTGTCCGGCGACCACGATGTGGCTCGCGTCACCGCTCGCTGCGACGGGTTGTCCCGTGGGTTGTCCCGCGTCTGGGGTCGCCGGCAATCGACTCGTCTGTGTGGCGCCTGAAAGATGTCCGACGATTGCTCCGCCGATTGGGAACAAGAATCCCCGCTCCGACGACGCTGGCCACCGCACCGCCCATTTGCGCACCATAGTACGGATAAAGAATCTTGATGCCTTCGGCCTGTTGCTCGGGGTTGCCGGTGGCCTGCAAATAGCTGAGAGCATCCTGCGTGTTGACTGTGTCATGCCACAAGGACACCGCGGGCAATTGATTGACCGCCGCGTACGTACCGGGATACTCCCGGCCATGCACGTCCTTGGCATAAGCCGCGGACTCCACGCCGAGAGCGGGAACATCGGAATAGATGTAGACACTGTTCGTGTACGGATTATAGCGATCGCCACCGAACAACCGCCCCGGCAGCAGCGTGTACCCGACGAGGCTCAGCGTGCCCAGCGTATACCGCCAACCGGCACTCACTTCGCGGTTTGTCGTCAGGCGCACCCATTCCTCGCCGGGGGCGTACTGATTGATTCGCAAACAAGCGTCTTTGATTTGATTTTGCTCGAGGTAGCGTGCGACGGCTTCTGTCGTCTCCGGAGTGACGCAGTGATTGTTGACGCGTTGATCCCACAGCAGCAGCTTTCCTGGAATCCCTATCACCCATCCAACGCTGTCAACAAACTTGTTCGGCCTGCCCTCGGCAATTTCCAACTGCGGAGGAGCATCCTGCGGCGAACAGCTTTCAAGACCGTCTGGCCAACCGCGACCGAACTGATAAGGCCCGGACGCACACCCGCCGCCGAGTGTCGTGCCGATTCCGCAGAGGACGAATACGATCCAGAAACGGTGCGACATCCTCAATCTCAATTTCGCAGGCGTGACGTCAGGTCAGCGGAGACCTCCCCTTCAGGTCCCCCTTATAGGAATTATCGACGCTTTCCCCGGGATCCCTTCCTGAATTCCCAAACCACCAAAGGCATCCCGGACTCCAGATCGCCGCATCCTGCCGAAGGTGGGTAAGCTGGTGACACCGAGCCAGCGCCTAATAGATGACCTCCGTCCGCCTCAAAGCGATCCCCGCTCAACTCCCATTCTCCCCTCGCCCCTTGCGGGAGAGGGGCCGGGGGTGAGGGGTTTTCCCGACGGGTGCCCTCGTCGACCAATGGACCGGAAGTTAACGGGGACCTTAGGGCCGCGAGCGAGACCGGCTTCGACTACTCGCTTCGCAAGGCCTCCGCTTTTGCTTCCCACTCGGTGGCCGCGTCGAAGTCGCCCGCGGCGGCGTAGGCCGCGGCTAGAGCGGCAAGAGAGTCGGGCTTATTCCAACGCGTCAGCTCGCACGCTTTGGTGGCGTCCTGGACCGCCTGCTGACCGTTTCGAAAGCGTCGATCGAGACACATTGCACACATCCATGCGCGGCTCTCGAAAGCGGCTGCCAGGGTCGGCTTGAGGCGGATCGCCTCGGCAAAGTCCGCCAGGGCTTTTTCGCAATCGCGCTTGCCGTTCCAGGCCACGCCGCGGTTTTTGAAGGCGTTTGCCAGTTGCGGATCGAGGCGAAGTGCCTCGTTGCAGTCGGTTAAAGCGCGGTCGAATTGGCCCATTTTGTTCAACACCAGCGATCGGTTGCTGAACGCCAGCGGCGACTGCGGGTCGAGCTGGATCGCAGCATCGCAGTCGGCGATGGCTTTCTCGAACTCGCCCCTTTCAAACCAGACGAGAGCACGGAAGTTCATCGCGGGGCGCTGCGGGGAGCAAGCCGGATCGCTTCGTTGGCATCCGCAAGCGCCAGGTCATACCGCTGCAGATGCCGGCGCACGGCGCTGCGGTTGCCCCAATAGAGCGAGTTGTGAGGATTGAGCCGGATCGCGTCGTTGAAGTCGGCCAGCGCCTCGTCATATTCGCAGAGTTCCGACCGGATCGTGGCGCGGTTGTTAAATGCCTCGAAAAGCTGGGGATCGAGTCGCAGCGCCTTGTTGCAATCGGCAAGGGCTCTGTCATAAACGCCTTTTCGCTTCCACGAAACTGACCGGCTGCTCAATGCTTTGGCGAACCGCTGATCAAGCCGGATCGCTTCGCTGAAGTCGTCGATGGCTTTGTCGTATTCCCGCTTTCCATTCCAAGCGATCGCGCGATTATTAAACGCAACTGCCAGCGTCGGCTTGAGCCGGATCGCCTCGGCGCAGTCGGCCAGGGCCTTGTCGAACTCTCGCTGGTGAATTCGCGAGGTTCGCGATTGTTGAAAGCTTCCGCAAACTGGGGATTGAGTTGCAGCGCATGCGTGCAATCGGCGACCGCTTTCTCCCAGTCCCCCTTGGCGTCCCATGCGACGCCCCGATTACTAAAGCCAGTGGCGAGCGTCGGATCGAGGCGGATTGCCTCGGTGCAGTCGGCAATCGCGCGGTCGTGTTCCCCCTTTCTTGTTCCACGCGATCGCCCGAGTCGAATAAGCGAGGGCGCCTCTTGGATTGAGTTGAATTGCTTGCGTACAGTCCTCAATGGCTTTGTCGTATTCTCCCTTTTTTTCCCAGGCCACACCGCGGTTGTTGAACGCGGCATCGAGTGCCGGCTCGAGACCGATCGCTTCGGTGAAGTGGCGGATGGCCTCGTCGATCTCGCCGCGATTGAGGTGTTCAATGCCGCGGTTGGAGATACGAGCTGCGCGAATCGGTCGGGGGACGAAGCGGATCGGTCGGGGGGCGAAGATGAAGACAAAGACGAATGCAACAGCCGACCCGAGCACTAACAACAGGAGGGCTATGAAAACAAATCCCGCAAGATAAGTGGTCACCATTTCCATTGATCGGGGCCTCGATTGTCTCCGTGAAAACGGTCGGCGTTATCGGCCACACAGCGAACTCCGAAGCGCACTACGAGATTAAATCAAAGGGGATGGGAATCATTCCAGCGTAATTGCTCCCAATCCGAAACGGTCCAAGTGGGCCGTAATTCAGCGGCAAGTTTTTAGAACCGGTTGCCGTTCCCTTCTCCGTTCCGGTTATTTTTCTTCTGCTCGGCCTTGAATTTCTCGTAATCCATGATGCGGCAGATGTGGGGGTACACGTTCGGCGACTTCCACCAAATCCAGGCCGGCCTCGAGGGCCATCTGCCGGGCCTCAGCCGTCGGCACAATGCCCAGCACTTTTCCGTCGGCGCCCACCAGGCGAACCGACGCAATGCGAATTTGATCGTTGATACGATGCGTTGGTTCGATTGGCTGCGTCCTCCCGATGACTCCGAAAACTTGGCGATCCGATTTTTCAAGATCAAACCTGTCCCGGTTTTGCTGCCCTCGAACTTCCTTGCTAATTCCTGAATTCCCGACAGCTCCGAGTACCATTCGTTACTGACGCCATTTCCTCGTCCTTCCGCATCACTGCCACCAAAATTTAAGCGCAGTCCACTGCAAACAGCATCGATTTCTCATTTGCCAATTTCTCTCCTCGAAAGAATTTAATTGCGTATCGATCGTGCTGCGTGTATCGTTGGGACGCCCATCTCAGGCCAACTGCCGGCGCGACTTGCTCGCCGACGTGGTTGTCAACAATCCGGTCTTGCTACGCGCCTCGCGATGCGTTGAAGGGCCATTGATGGATCCCGTGTTGGGCAGCGCGATCTTTGGAGCCGCAGGAGGTCTCGCCGGCTTCGGCTTCGGCAGTTTATGGCCTAGAATCCGCAATCGACCATAACGAAGACTTTGACGCCGGAGGGATCGGCGCGAACGTCCGAGCGAAACAAACAAAACGGGCCGTCGTCTACGCTACCTCCTGATCGAAATGGCCGGGGGCGCCCTTGTGGGCCTGTTACTGGGTCGGCGCGGCCAGTAACTCGCGTCTTCGTGCTTTCGTTCATCGCTGGCTTGGGTTGGTCGCTTGGTTGCCGGGCGATTCGAGCATGGTTCACCGATCGCGTTGTGCGCAGTCTCGCCCGCCTCAAGGATTGGTGGGAGAAGGACAGTGACACGGTCGGCAACGCGCCAAAAGAGATTTGCGAGCTGGCCGCCGGTTGGCCAGGCGTATTCTGGGTCAAATTCCATGACCGGCTCGGCTTGTCCAGCCTTTCCGCAAGCCAAATCGCGGCCTACGACAGGTTTCGCAGCCACGTGGTCTGGCTCATTCAATTCGGTCCGGAATACCGTGCGCTGCAATCGCGAGTGATTCATTTGGGTGCCCGACCCAAATCGCCTTATTGGCTCAACAATAAGCTTGTGTTTCCTTTGGTTCTGATCAGTATTGCGGGATTCGTGTTTTACTTCTTCTGGCTTCTATCCCCGTCCCCATCCCCCGTTTTTGGACATCAATGCCCCGTACCCTTATCTGTTTGAAGCCGCGGTCATCCTGGGAATCCTCCTTTTTGCACCTTATCCCCTGGTCGACGAGGTCAAAGAGCCGGACGAAGGCGGCGCCGCCCGAGCCTTCCATCGCTGCTGGTATTTCCTGCAGGCATCGTGGGTGGTCATGTACGTCATTTGGTTCTTCAGCAAGCGTTTTCCGCATGTCTTCTCCATGTGGCACCTGGTTGGGTCGCCAGTCCGAGAAAGTCCTGATTCGATCTGGGAAGTCTTGATGCACTTCGCCAACAATCTCAATACCTATTACATGCTGATGTGCTACTTCGCGCTCAACGATCCGTACTTTATTTCATTGCCGTGCGCCCCCCGTGGACTTCGGGTCAAATCTTGGGGTGCGCCGACCGTGGTGGCCCTGACGGTGGCTGAAATCGCATTCTACGCGCTTGGCTGGAACGAGAAGGTCGTGTGCTTCGATTGGATCGCGGGATGCACGGCCGGTGTGGCGCTTGCCCTGCTCGTGGGCCGTCTTGAAAGTCCGCTGTTTGGCTCGCCTTTCTGGCTGATTTCGTGCCTGTATTTCTACGCGGTACTGCAGGGAATCGGGAGCTTTCGCGAATCCAAGCCCGTGGAAGCCGTGGCCCTCGCGATTGCCTTTCCACTCAAGTGCCTGATGTTGATCCTGGTCGCCTGGCTTGCGGGATCGGGGAAGCTGTGCCCTATATGCACGAGCTGCGGCAGATCAAGCTCTCGGAGTGAACACAATGTCCGCGAACGCTCAATCCGGATCGATCACGACAGAAGACGAGGACGCCGCAAATCCCCGGGTCTTGCAGACATTCGTGCAAATCTCCGACTTGCACATCGGCGATATCGACGCGAACGGTGACGTCCGCTACGACCGTTTCATGAAGACGATGTGGACTTGGTGTCCGTTCTTCGGGGGGCTGGTCTGTCACCATAAAGAGGCCCTGACTGAGTTGATGAAGTTTTGGAACGACCCGCAACGATGCGATCCCGCTTCCAAGCTCCTGGTGACCGGCGACTTGACCAGCACCGCGAAGGCGTCGCAGTTTCAACGGGCCGAAACGTATATCACGGGTTTCTTGCCCCCGCCTCTGGACGATTTGGGCCTGAACACCGGGGCCTGGATCAAGCTGAAAGAGGAAGAGACGCAGTTTCCGAAGGGCGACAGCCATCAGGCGATTCCCGGAAACCACGATCATTGGCCCGGTAAATGGTTCTTGTTGTGGATCTTCGGCGGGCCCACCGCCCTCATGCAGTCATGGCAGCCGACGTTTCCATTCGTCGGCCCGCCGATCCCCTTGAAGGATACGGAGAAGAAGGTGCGTTTCCTCGCTTTGAATTCAGATGCCGCCGTTTCGCCTTGGTCTCGGGAGCGTGCCCTGGCGCGAGGCAACTTCACGAGCGAGCTCGATGAGCTCGAGAAAAAGCTCAAGAACCTCGAGAGCGACCCGAACGAGATTCGGATCCTCCTCATTCATCATTCCGTGGTTTACGAAGCCAAGGATGACGATCGCTTCCAGGCGAAGACGTATATTGGAAAGAAATGGTACGCTCTCATGAGTCGTCTTGGGCAGCTCGAAATGAACGAGGCGTCACGTCGCCGGTTGCTGAGGTTCTTGGCAATCCACGACATTCCCGTCGTGCTCACGGGACATACTCATTCGCCCCACGTGAAGAAGTACTACACCTTGTCGTTGGAAAAGAGGCGTCCGGTGCGCTACCTCGAAGCCCGTTGCGGAACGACGACTCAGACGAATGTCGTGCCCAGCAAGTGGCCGTCGCTCTCGAAGGATCGGAGACTCGATGAGAACACTCTGCTCGTGCATCAGCTCGTCGAATTGCCGGACAAACGCATTGTCTGGCAGACCCTCACTCTAGAGCGAGATCCGGAGTTCGGGTTCAAGCGCGTCGAGGAACGGGGCGAGCCGTGGGATTCCGAGATTGTTGTCTGGCCGCTGCCTTGATCACTGAGTCGTTACCAAGGACGCGGGCGTGCCGGCGCTTTCGGCGGCAGCCGATTCCAGTTGCGGTTGCGAGGATTGCCCAATCGCGCCTCGCATTCTGCTCCAAAGCTCGATCAGAGGCGTCGCGGCGAAATCGGGCTCCTCGACTAGCATGACTCCATATTCGTGACGCTCGGCCCTGGCGCCGCGAAAGGTCCAGGGCTTCACCAGGGAAACGTCGATCAACCAATCGATGAGAATCTTCGCGGTCGCCTCGCCACAATGGGCGACCTGCAGAACTTCGCGGACGACGCTCTGCGAGAACTTTTCCCATTGCGTCGGCGGCGTCTTGCGCCAAACGTAACAGAGGATCACGGGATTAGATGCGTCCAGTATGCGGCTGGGCCCCGTCTTCAAACGATTGGCCAAAGGCAAGACACTTCCCGTAACCACCCCCACCGCCAGCGGCGTTAAACCGCAGCTAATCAGCGGGGCATTCCGGCCAGGCCTTCTCCACCGAGGGGTTTATTCGCAAATGGCGTTGTTCGGTCAAGGTCACGATCGGAGCCTCCGCGAAGGGCAAAGTCAAAGGTATCAGCGAACGGTCCAGGTCACTCAAGAGTCCCTCCTTGAAGGCGCGGCCGATTTCCGCTTCCCGGGACATGTTCGTCTCGATGAGCTTCTCACGCGTTTCGGTCGAGAGAACGGGGAGGGGCGCCGCTTCTGAGAGCGCGGCGTAAACCGCGGCGATTCGCGACTGGTTAACCTCTTCGTCCTCCCCAAGGGTGAGTGCCTCCTGAATCTCCGGCTCTCCGAGAGAGTCCATGATCTCCTTCGCATATCAGGCCACCTCCGGAAGGCTTCCGGGCCCATCCGTCCGTAGGGCAGCGTGTACAGATTCCGGCCAAGAACGCGCTCGGGTCGGGGGTTCCGGCGGCGTGGGGATTGGTGGGAAGCATTACAGTTGGCTGTGGCAATTCGATGTCAGACATCTCGCTCGCCCCTTTCGTCAGGAATCAACTCGGGTATGGTTTTTTGAATATGCGTTCGGGTGTGGTGACCCTCAGTGGCGTTTCCATCGGGCGACAGCACATCGCATGGGGGTTTTTGATCCGGTGGTTGGTTCTCCGGCGAATCCCAGCTTGCCGGCGTGAGGGATGGCGAGGACATCGAAGATCCGCTTCGAGCCTTCAAGAGGTTTGCAAAGACACTCTTGAGTCGTTCTTTGGCCTCGCGGATTTCTTGAACAGATTTTCCTAGGAAGGCCGCGGTTTCGCGGACGTCCCGGCCGTCGCAAAAGAGAGCGACGGCCACGTCCCGATCGGGCTCGAGCCAGACGTTGCGAGCCCCCAACCGCATCGCGGATTCCGCAAAGCCATTGATGAGCAGCTCGTCGACCTGATCTCGTAATCGAGAATTTCCTCGCCAATTCCCGCTTGGATCGCGGTCCGAGATCGAAATACGCCAAGAGGATTGTTCGTCGATCCAATGGAATTTCGGCCAAGACTTCTTGGAATATTGCCTGCTCCTCTTTTGCCACCAGCCTCTCAATCGGGGACAAAGCGGAGTCGACTGCCACCAGCCCGGCAAGCCCCTCGAGATCTCCTGAATCGCGAACGCCGTTTCCACGATTGGTCGATGGCGCGCACAAAGCGGGCAAAGGCGGCATAAATGTATTGGGCGGCCGCACCGCGCTCGGGGTCGTATCGCTCTGCCAATCCGTTCCATTGCGTGGCAAAGAATTGCTGGATTATGTCTTCCACGTCCTCTGGCGGCGCAACAAATCCCATGCGCGCCAGCACGCCGAGCGCATCCATAAACAATGCTCGGTAATTGGGCCACACTTTCTCCTTGCTCGGAAACTGTTCGGTGTCCATAGGCCTTCGTTCCGAATTCGGGAGAGGAGGAACAAACGGAGCGTGAGGCGCGCCTTCTACGCCGTTCTCGCCCGGAGTGTTGGTTATAACGCCGCTGGACGGCATATGCTTTCCTCGTTGCGCTGGTCCCGTGCCAGAACCGGCACCTTGTGTGCCAAAACGAAAAATCCCGGAGACCGGGATTCGCGTGGGTTCGCGCCAGGACGCAGCGCGATCGTTTCGAGTGCACTCGGGTTGCAGAATTGACAACTTGTGGGACACTCAAAGACCCATTATGTTCGCTGACGTGCGCGATGGTTCAGAGATGAATCGCGAGAAACTCACGGACGAACGAGCGCTCGTTTCGTCCTCCCAGCGCACCATGAAGCAGAACGCTCCAACAGCGATCAGCACGCTGGATCATCGCCCCCGTCCGCGATCGGAAATCAACACAGCGATTTGACCGCCTGGACATCAGCCCGACCTCAACCCGATATGGAACGACCGTCGAACTCGGCAATCATGACAACAAGTTGCACGACGCCCAAAATCCGCATGAACGGCCGCACTAAATTTTGAATTCGAGCTGAGGGAAAGCTCGGCTACACCGGGAGCGCGAAGTCTGTTCAGACCTCTATCTGTATATTGCACCGGTACGGTCCAATGGCCGAAAACGCCCCAATTTTTCCTAGTCGGACTGATACGACGTTGCCTTGTTTTTTACTCGATTCGTTGTCTCGTCACGCCATAACATCAAGCGAGAACAGTAACTCGGGCGGCTCTGGCGGTCTTCAGTTTCGGGCTAAACGCCACTTCCAACTACGGCCAACCAACAGTCCCCGGTCGGGTCCGGTTCTCGAATTCCGCGTGGACGTCGGGAAGCGGTGCCAGAAAATCAGCACGATAGCGAGTCCAGAACGCATTGACGTCGGCGTCCATGATGTCGAGGCGGGAGCGCTGGGTGCTGCCCCACGATGGGAAACATTCGTGTCCGCGGAGGTCACCGAATTCTCAACCACAGTTTCAGCCGTCCGGCGATGTCTCGACGGTTCCCCGCCGAAGACTTCGCCTGTGGCCGCCTCGAGGGAGAGTGGCCCGGCGTTTTCGGGACTGGCGACGTTCCGTCGCGAAGCGTGCCGTCGTCCGTAACTGCTTCGTCGAACGTGCCTTCGCTCTCCGAGTCCTGCTCTTTCTGCCAAGTCGAGGCGACCGGGAATTGAGATTCCCCGCGTTCGATCGCCCTCTTCTTGGACGGTGCTCAATTGCGGAGTTTGAGCGGAGCGGAGGCGGATTGCGCTGTCTCGAAGTGCGAGAAGATCACCGTACGGATTTGCGATGCGGAAAAATTGCCGCACAGCCACACTCTACCAGAATTGGTGCGGTCACTTGAAGAGGAATTCAGGATGTTGGTGATATGAAATCAACACGCGTGACCACGCGAGAACGATTTTGCAGCGAAAATGGTGGTGATGTTTTTGCGTGAATTTTTCTCCGCTTGCTGCTCCTCGTAGGTCTGCTTCGAACTCGCAAGGGGCTTCTTGCCGTGATCAGACGCCAGACCTGCGAAGGCGAAGCGGGAGCTTCGCGAAACGGGCGTTCCCAAGCGGAGCTTGAGGAACGAGGGGGAGTGCAAGGGAACCGAGTTTTTTGGGGTCCGACCCAAAAAAGTCGCCTCGTTGGCGTTCGCCATTCCGCACTTGGCGGATGTAAAACCTGAGGCGGACGCGACTTTGTTGCGTCCGGAATGAGAGGCGGGGGGACTTTTTTTGGGTGGACCCCAAAAAAGGCGCCTTTTTCAGCGCCCAAAAAAGCCAAAAAAGTCCCTTATCGGCCCGCGAGAATCTCCGCGTAGACCTCGCGGATGCGGCGGGTCATGGTTTCGTGGCGGAACTGTTCGGTGAAGCGTCGCGGCCCGTGCGGCCGAGGCGTTCGCGGAGGGCCGGATTGCCGGCCAGTTCGCAGAGGGCGGCTGCCAATTCGTCGACGGATTGCGGCGGCAGCAGGTAGCCGGTTTCTCCGGGGATGGCGACTTCGCGGGCTCCGTCGACGTCGTAACTGACCACCGGTTTGCCGGCGATGAGGGCCTGCGGCAGCACGCGGGCCAGGCCTTCCCAGAGGCTGGTGTGAACGATGATGTCCGAGGCGTTGACCAGCTCGGGCACTTTGGAGGGGGGGACCAGGCCGGCGAAGACGAACGCGTGGGTCAGTCCGCCGCGGGCGATTTGCTCCTCGAATTGGCCGCGGAGGAGTCCGTCGCCGACGAACAGAAATCGCACGTTGGGGTTTTCGCGGACGACTCGGCCGGCGGCGGCGATGACGAATTCGTGGCCTTTGAGATGAAAAAGTCGGGCGACTTTAGTGATCACGACGTGCTCGGGCCGCAGGCCCAGTTCGGCGCGGACGGTTTCTCTCGGACGCGGCGGATTCAAAAACGGCTCGACTTCCATGCCGCTGTAGATCGTGACGAATTGCTCCCGCGGTGCGATGCCGGCCTGCACGTAGTGGTCGGTCATGGCGTCGCACACGCTGATCAGGCGCTGGCAGCGCGGGGCGGCCCATTTTTCGGCTGCGATGTAGACGCGATGGGCCAGCGGGCTTTGGCCGAATGAAAGGCGGCCCCGTGGATCGTGTGGACCGCGGGAATGCCCAGTCGGGCGGCGGCCGCCCGGCCCAGGATGCCGGCTTTCGAGCTGTGCGTGTGGACGATTTGCGGCTGGATCTCGGCGAGGAGACGAAAAAGTCGGCGATAGCTCTGCCAATCCCGCCAGGGATGGATGCTGCGACGCATTTCGGGAACGATGCGCAAATCGAGTCCGCCGGCCCGGGCACGCTCTTCGAGGCTGCCTTCGGGCCCGAGTCCCGGTCCCGTGATGAGAGTTACCTCATCGCCGTGGAGCCGATGCTGGTCTTCGACGTTGAGCAGCGTGTTTTCCTGGGCTCCGCCGATGATGAGCCGCGTAATGACGTGGGCGACGCGGAATTTCACGGGCGGGCCCCGTCTTTTTCGGCGGTCGACTGGGATTCGGCTGCCGCGGGCAGCGGGGCGACTTCGTATTCCACGTTGACGAGGTACAGGCCGCAGGCCGGGGCCGTGGGGCCGGCGTTGCGCCGGTCGCGGCCCTCGAGAATGCGGCGGAGGTCTGCGGCGTTCCATTTGTGCTCGCCGACACGAATTAATGTCCCGGCGATCGTGCGGACCATGTTGTAGAGGAATCCGTCCGCGACAATGTCGAACCACACGAATTCGCCCGCCGCCGGGGTCTCTTCTCCGACGGCGTTCGTGTTCCAGGCGGGCCAACCGCCGAAGCGGCCGACGCTGGCTTCAAAGACAGTCCGCACGCTGGTCGCCGTGTTGGGATGTTGGGTCTCGAAGGAGCAAAAGTCGTGTGTTCCTACGAGTACCTGTGCCGCGTCGTGCATGGCCCGCTCGTCGAGCGGAGCGTGGAATTCGTGTGCGTAGCGCCCAAAAAAGGATGGGCGGGCCGGGCGTTGAGGATCACGTAGCGATAGCGCTTCCGCTTGGCGGCGTAGGTGGCGTGAAAGTCGAGCGGCACCTCGTCGGCACTGCGGACCAGAATGTCATCCGGGAGAAAAGGCTGCAGTCCGGCGACGAACCCGCGGCAGGGGATGGCCGACTCGGTGCGAAAATTGGCGACCTGGCCCAGAGCGTGGACGCCGGCATCCGTCCGTCCGGCGGAAATTAAGGGCGCCTCGCAGCCGGAAAACTCGCGTAGGGCGGCCTCGACCGCCGATTGCACGGAGACGCCGTTGGGTTGCATCTGCCAGCCCACGTAGCGTGTGCCGTCGTAAGCCAGCGTGAGCCGGATGTTACGCATGCGAAGCGAACTTCGCCTTCCACCGCGCGAGCTGCTCGGCCACCGGTTCGCGGCCGCCGGAACCGTAACTCGTCAAAACGCTGACGGCATTCGAGACCCCCAAGACGCCGAAGACGTCGGGCTCGATCTTGTCGCAAGCTGCCTGCAGTTGCTCCAGAGAAAGTTCCGCCAGACGTTTGCCTTCACTCTCGCAAGTGGCGACAAGCCGGCCGACGGTTTCGTGGGCCGTCCGCATCGGGACGCCGTGGCGAATGAGATACTCCATGAGGGCCGTTGCGTCGAGGAAACCCTCTTCAAGCCGGGCGGCGATCCGGTCGCGTCGCAGTTCGGCTCCTTCGACTAGCTTGGCGGCCAGCTCCAGACATCCGGAAACGGTGTCGCAGGCCTCGAACAGGGGCGGCTTATCCTCCTGCAGGTCGCGGTTGTAGGCCAGCGGCAGGTCTTTGACCAAAAAAAGGACTTGCGACAAGGCCCCCACCACGCGGGCCGACTTGCCGCGGATGAGTTCGAGCACGTCCGGATTGCGTTTCTGAGGCATGATCGACGATCCGGTCGTCAACGCGTCGGGTAGCTTTAGGAAACCGAACTCGGTGGAGAACCAAAGAATCCACTCCTGCGCCCAGCCGCTTAAATGGATGGCGACGAGCGACAGGCAGAAAAGGAACTCCACCAGGAAGTCCCGATCGTGAGAGACATCGAGACTGTTGGCTGCGGGTGTGGAGAAGCCGAGCAAGTCGGCGGTCAATTTCCGGTCAATGGGCAACGATGTGCCGGCAAGTGCGCCGGCGCCGAGCGGGGAGATTTCCACCCGCTTCAGGCAGTCGGCAAGCCGGGCCCGATCCCGGTCGAATTTCTCGCAATACGCCAGCCAATAATGAACGGCCATCACCGGTTGAGCCCGCTGCAGATGCGTGTAGCCGGGCATGATGACATCGAGGTCGCGATCGCTGCGGGCCACAAAGGCTCGCTGCAGGTTTTCCAACAAGGCGTCGATGTGCTCGATTGCGGCACGAATAAATAGTTTGAGATCGGTGGCAACCTGGTCGTTGCGGCTGCGGGCCGTGTGAAGCTTGCGTCCGACGTCGCCGATCCGTGCCACGAGGGCACTTTCGACATGCATGTGGATGTCTTCAAGCTCGATGCGAAAGGGCAGTTTGCCCTCATCGATCTCGCGACCGATCTCGTCCAGCGTCGTCACAATTTGCCGGCACTCCTCGTCGGTGATCAAACCGACGTGTGCCAGCATCCTGGCATGCGCCTTGGAAGCACGAATATCGACGGACGCCAGCCGGCGGTCGAAACTGATCGACTCGGTGAACCATTCGACGCGCGGATCGGTGGAATGCTGGAACCGGCCGCCCCAGGCCTTTGCCGTCAAGTGGAAGTCCCCCAACGGGGTTTCGACGTTTAACAAATTATTGACTGCGGTCTGGAAGGATATGTAGATTGGGGAAAGTGCTTAGATTTGTGGCAGATATACCTCAACGGACTCACATCGATGATAACGGGCTCACACAACGCGCTTCCAGTCCGCCAGACGGCCACCTCGAGCCCAAAAGCTTGTTGGCGGCTCGTCAGGCGGATTTCGGTGGGATTGGCCCTTTGTGGCACAGTTTGGTGCGCCGTCTCCGCGTGTGTCGCCGCTGAGCCAAAAAAAGACGCCGGACCGCGGATCGTGCCTGCGACGAAATCGCACGCCGACACGGCGGTACCGGCGTACGAAGAGGCGCGTCCGCGTCGGGCTGGCAAGCCAGACAAAGATGTTCCGCCGTTGCCGGCCGAATCGCTGCCTCGAATGGCCGGCACCAAGCCCATCAATTGCGGATCATCCCGGCCCGTGACCGCGCCTCAGCTCCCGACTATCAGCGCTTCCTGCAGATCTATCGGTCGATTCCGTATAGCCGCCTGTCCTATCAGGCCAATCCGAGGTACCGCGAGGAACTTGCTCTCTCTCTGTTGCTCAATCAATTCCCGCCGCCACCGACCATCATGATGCCGGGTGGCGATTCCGGAATGGGGCAGGGCGGAATGATGTCGCCCTATGGAGGCGGGGGCCAGTCCGGCAACCCGATGAATTACGGACCGCCGGCGAGTCCGCTGAATTGGATGTTCACAGTTCCGCCGCAGTGGTTGTTTTAGACAGACCGGCTTGACGGGACTTGCCCACGCCACGGCGTACGTGCCCGATTTGCAGCCTGCCAAGCATCGTGATAGCTTCCGAAGACTGATTTAATTCTTTCGGAAGCGGCATGACCCAAGATTCGAAACGCGCTGTCGTGCTTGTCAGCGGCGGGCTGGACTCAGCAACGACGCTGGCGATCGCCCGCCGCGACGGCTTTGAGCCGTTCGCACTGTCGTTTGACTACGGTCAACGGCACAGGTTTGAGCTGGCGGCCGCGCGTCGGGTTTGCGAAGCGACGGGTGTGATGCGACACCTGATTTTCAAGCTCGACTTGCGCTCGATTGGCGGTTCGTCTTTGACTTCCGACTTGCCGGTGCCGAAGGACCGATCCGAAGGCGAGATGACTGCTGCCATTCCGACCACCTATGTGCCGGCGCGAAACACGATTTTTCTTTCCATTGCGTTGGGCTGGGGGGAAACGTTGAGTGCGTACGATGTCTATCTGGGTGTAAATGCCATCGACTATAGCGGCTATCCGGACTGTCGACCTGATTACGTCGCCGCCTTCGAACGCCTGGCGAATCTCGCGACAAAAGCGGGAGTCGAAGGGACAGGGGTCTGGAAAATCCATACCCCCTTGATCCGCATGAGCAAGGCCGAGATCATCAAAACCGGAACCGAGCTGGGAGTCGACTATTCGTTGACTCATAGCTGCTACGATCCCGACCCGACTGGCCGGCCGTGTGGACGCTGTGATTCGTGCGAATTGCGGCTGAAAGGCTTCGCCGACGCGGGCCTGCGGGATCCGTTGGTCTATTGATCCGTGCTGCATGCGAATTGCCGAGTTTTTTCAGTCGATTCAAGGGGAGGGCGAGTTCGCCGGAACGCCCTCCGTCTTTGTGCGGACAACGGGCTGCAATCTTCGCTGCTCATTCTGCGACACGCCGCATACGTCTTGGTCGCCGGAAGGAACTCAAGAATCCTGGAAAGGACTTCTCGAGCGGATTCTCACGCAGGATTGCCGCCACGTGGTGCTCACCGGCGGCGAGCCGATGCTCCAACCCGACCTGGTCTCGCTGTCTCACGCGCTGGGAAAGGCGGGGCGATTTGTGACGATCGAGACCGCAGGTACTCTTCTGCGACCGGTTCATGCCGACTTGATGTCGATCAGCCCCAAAAGGGCGAATTCGACTCCACACGATCTGATCTGGACGACGCGTCACGAGGAACTGCGCGAACGGCCCGAGGTCGTGGCTCGGATGACGCGCGAATACCGCTACCAACTGAAATATGTGATCGACACTCCGGACGACGTCGACGACGTCGATCGGCACGTGCAGTCGCTTGGGGGAATTGCTCCGTCGCGCGTCTTTCTGATGCCGCAAGGCACGCAGGCTGACGAAATTCGTGCAAAGACGAGCTGGCTGAGTTTGGCCGCCTCGAAAGCGCGGATACTGCGTGTCGCCCCGGCTGCACATCGAACTCTTCGGAAATCGGCGCGGCACGTGAAGCGACTGATCGAAGCCGACCAGATCCAGGCGAAAGTGGCCCAACTCGGACGCCAAATCACCGAGGATTATCGCGATCGACCGCTGACGGTTGTGGGCGTGCTCACGGGAAGTTTGGTGCTTGTTTCGGATTTGATCCGCAGTATCGACCTTCCGCTGCGCGTGGGCATGATTCAAGCATCGAGCTATCGCGGCAAAACGACCGTCGCGGATAACCTGGGCTCGACCTCTCGCAACTGCCCGATGTCCGCGGGCGTCACGTTCTCATCGTCGATGACATTTTCGACACCGGCAATACGCTCGCTGCGGTCATGAGACATCTACAGGCTGCTCACGCGTCGAGCGTGCGCGGCGCGGTCCTTTTGTGGAAAGAAAGAAACCGGCAAGGGGACTGGAATCCCGACTATTTCGGCTTCAAGATTCCCGACGTTTTCGTGGTCGGCTACGGGCTCGACTACAACGACGAGTTTCGCTCGTTGCCGTTTATCGCCGCATTGGACGAGAGCGATCTCTGACGCGTGGACCCATCGTCGGGAAACGAAAGAGGAGGGCAAAGCTCCTGCCGAGCCGCCCTGCTCAGCGGGAACTTCGCCCTCCTCGATCCAATCCGTCTAATTAAGCCGCCGTACAGGAATCTTCTTCGCGGTCGCGTTCGGCGAAGGATTCACCTTGGGCAGCACAATGCTCAGCACGCCGTTTTGGAACGACGCCTCCACGTTTTTGTCGTCCACCTCTGCCGGCAGCGGAATCGAACGGTGGAACGAGCCATAGGACCGCTCAATGCGGTGATAGTTCTTTTCTTTTTCCTCTTTCTCAGCGCGTTTCTCGCCCTGAATCAGCAGGTTGCCGTCCGAGAGGGTGACTTCGATGTCCTCCTCCTTCATGCCGGGCAATTCCGCCGTCACGTGAACGGAGTCTTGGCTCTCCGACACGTCGACCTTGGGAGTTGTCGCGAGCGCTCCAAACGCGGTCTTGCTGAACGGGCCCGTTTCAAAGCCCTCGAAGAACGAGTCGAACAGCCGACTCATTTCGGACTGCAGCGCGGTGAACGCGTCGCCGCTGTCATTGCGGCTCAACTGGTCTCGCTCTCGCGTTCGCCAGGGAACCAATTCGCGGATTCTCATGTGAGAACACTCCTTTCTCTTTCAGCGGGCAACGACATTGATCTTGCGCCGCGCGGACTGAGCCGTCTTCGGCAGTTTCAACTGCAACACGCCGTCCTTCACGGTGGCCTCGATCGCGTCACGGTTTACGTCATCGGAAACGGTAAAGACTCTCTCGAAGTCGCCGATGCCGTATTCGCTGCGAACGGCGGTGTAACCATCGAACGACGGCGGTTCGACCCGGCCGCGAATGGTCAACACGTTCTTGTCCAGAGTCACATCGAGGTGGGCTTCATCGACGCCGGGAACGTCGGCCACGAGGACGACTTCGCTGGGGCTATTCATGATGTCGACGGACGGCCGATACACAGGGCGCTGTTCCGCCCCGTTGCCGCCATTTGTCTGGCAATTGTTCATTGATTTGCTCCTTTTGTTTTCGCTCAGGTTACGAAGACAGGATGTTCTGATGGTCTTAGAGTGGGTCTTAACCGACTCGATTCAGCCCGCCTTGATCGTGAGCTTTTTCGGTTGGACCTCGGGTCGCCGCTCGAGCCGGACCGTTAACACGCCCTTTTCGTACGTGGCGTCGCATTTTTCCGGATCGACTTCGAAGGGGAGTTCGATGGTTCGTTTGAAGGGCTCAAACCAACGCTCACGACGTACGTAGTCCTCTTCCGCGTTTTCTGAACGACCCGCGGTACGGGCGCCGCCGATCGTGAGCGCATCTTTCTCGAGCGCGACGTCAAGCTGGGCGGCATCAAGCCCTGGGATCTCGGCGGTCAGCAGCAGTCCTTTTTCGTTTTCCCACACATTCACCGGGGGAAACGCAACCGTTCCGCGCGCGAGCGGAGCCCATTGTGGATTGAATAAATGGTCCATCTCGTGACGCAGCCGATTCATTTCCCGCCAGGGATTCCAATGCGTGCTCATTCGACTCATTGTTTTTTCTCCTTCCCGATTAAATTCGCCAGCACCAATTTTCACACGCCTACGACACAATTCTGCTGTCACTTGGCAGGTCGACTGAGGACAAACGCAACCGCCGTACCAACGGTTCGGACGGCTGAATTCCAACGCCATAAAATCAGCAGAAGTCAATAAATCCTCGTCCGCATCGCATGAAATGCTGTTTCGTAAGCACTAGCAAATAAATGGGTTGTGTGCTTTCGGTTAGTGCCAATGCGCGTCGCGGATTTCCCAATGACGCTTCCAAGCGACGCAACGACATTCGCAGGCATTCAAGACGTCACCTTGTGCCAAAATGGCAGTAGGTTTCTGTGTGTCAATTTGGCACACGGTCGAAGGTGCCAAAATGGCGTTTGCGAGGCTATTGAGGAGGCCGTCAGCCGATTGATGGGATCAGAGAATTTGTCCCGGCCCTCGATACCAAAGGTCGTTGCTATCGGCGGGATTCGAGTGAAACGGAACGCGGTCGGGTCGGTATCGTGCCGATCATTGCGATGCGGGATTTTCCGGATCGTGTGCTTTGACGGAACGAAGCGACACCGATGGCAGAGTTTGCGGGCTCGCGTTCTCTTGATGAACGAAGGCGACGGCGTCTAGCCACGGAATCGGATGAGGCGTTATCGGAATCGGCTGCTCCACCCGTTTCGCGACGCGTGACTGCGTTTAAACGCCCCGAAAAGTCGCGAGGACCGGGGCATTTCCCGCTGCGGAAGATCATCTCCGCAAGGCTCTGGAAGCACTCGGTCGTCGGCTTTTGCGGAATGCTGTTGGCTTCCGCAATTGTAGCCGCCGGTTGGGCGGCGGAAGTTCACCCGGCTCGCCTCGGGCCAGGCTTTCTGCCGTTGTTCGATTTGTCCGCGGCCCGTCTTGTCCGCTGGTATTTATCAACGGCGATCTTCCTATCCAGTCAGCTCGCGGTTCTGATTTGGTGGTTGCGGTCACAAAGTCTGCAAGATTTCAAGGGGCGCTATCGCGGCTGGGCCGGCTGCGCGGCAATCGGGTTCATTGCCGCCTTTGCTGTCGAGACCAATGCTGTGCGTGCCTTAAGTGAGACGGCCCGCTGGCTCTGGCACATCGACGACGGCCGACAAAGCCTGGGCTGTTTGGCGGCGCTCGTTCTGTTCGGCCTCGTGGTGTGGCGATTTCTCTATCGCGAAATGCGGGATTGCTTAACGAGCCTGGGACTACTGTGGCTGACCGGACTCTTCGGAGCCGCCGCAGTCGTGCCGATGATTGGCGGCTCATTGCCAATTTCCGCATTTTCGCTGCGGCTGTGCCAATGTGGCACGGCGATGCTGGCCGCCCTCTGCCTGTTCATGAGCTTCTTATTGCAAGCCCGCCATGCGATCTACGTTACGGTCGAGCCTCCCGCGGAACGGGCCGTGTGGTTCGTTGCTCTTTGGAAGCGTTATCGCGGAAAAGGGAAAGGATCGGCCTCACGCACCTCTGACACGAATCTCAAGGAGGCCGCTGCCTCGGAATCGCCTTCCAAGCGCAAAAAACGAGGCGATACATCGAAGCGATCCGCCGAGGAGGCAACGAAACAGATGCGGGCAGAAGTCGAGAAACCCGCGCCGCCGCAGGAGACTCAGCAATCAAAGCAATCCCCGCGGCCCGAACGGCGAGCGATGCGGCGCTCGGCCTGAACGGATACTTTACGGGTCTCGAAAGGCGAAAAAGGCAAAAGCCGGTTGACGGAGTGAAAGACTCGCCCCCAGAATGCTGCCTGCGACGAATGTCCTCTTGGGACGCGCCGCGGGCGTCGACTGTTTAGGCTTCTGATTGAGGTGCAGCCATGGCGGAAAACCAGTGGAGCGACGAATTCCGGGAGCCTGAGCAGCCTTCCCGCCGGCCCGAGCCTGCGCCGGAGCAATGGGGGGGTGACGTACCGCCGCCCAAAGCCGGGATGAGCGGCGGAATGAAGGCGTTCCTGATTCTCGTCGCCATCCTGGGGACGTGCTGCGTGCTCTGCTGCGGGGTCGTGGGGTTCTTTGCCTACCAGATGTTCCCCAAGGTCTCACAGGTTCCGGCCGACGTGAACGCCGCACGAGACGAAATCGCCAAGATCGACCTTCCGGCCGGTTTCCAGCCGGTGCACATGGTCAAGATGGACAACTTCTTCATGACGATGACGGCCGTGGAATATCGCGACCCGGCAATCGATGGTCATTTGTCCCTTGCCGAGATGCAATTGAAAGTCGGCGAGCCGGCGCAGCGCGATCAGGCCATGCGGCAACAGCTGGAGCAGCAAGGTATTGGCGGACCCAAGAATCTGCGGGACGTCAAAAGTGAAACGAAAACGATTCAAATCAAGGGGCGGGATTGCACCTTTACAATCAAACGCGGCGAGGAGCAGGGATCCAAGAAGAAGATGTGCCAGGTACAGGGCGTCTTCGAGGGCAAGCACGGACCCGTCTCGATCTCGCTCGAGATGGATGCAAAGGCGTTCAAGGAAGACGCGGTCGTCAAAATGCTCGAAGGGATCAAGTAGCGGAACTTACCCGCAGAGCCGGCTCTCTTCCGGAACCGGGAGGCGGCAGTCGATGTTGGCAAGGGGCCGGACGAACTGGCCGCCGCTTTGGTAGAGCCCGTCGCGACGGAAGCGGCACCATTTCAAGAGCGTCAGCACCGCTTCCCAGGTGGTCTCATCGAGCTGGAAGGCGATCGCCACTTTCCGGGCCGCGAGCGGGTGGCTGTGGATGAACGACAAACCTGCCAGCGAGATATCGTGGCCGACGACCGCCAAGGGGGTCCCCGCGGGCAACTCGGTTTGATCGTCGAGCGGGATCACGCGTAGGGGCTTGTCGAATTTCGCCCGGTGCCAGCGCCTCGACTGCAGCGACGCCAGGCTCGAATGCCAACTGGCGACCACCCCGTCCGCGAGCGCTCTCACTTCGGGAATTTGGCCCAGGACATGCAGCGGGTCACCGGCGCGTTCTCGCACGTTCCGGCACGCAAGCGCGTTCCTCGAAACGGTGGCCTCGAGCGTCGCAAAGGTCATGAGAAAGCCTACGTCATATCGGCAACTCGTCAAAAAAAGGCCGAAAAAGAATTCTTGGCCGCGTTGCCGAAAAGCAACGTGGAAATCGCGACGCTGCCGGAGCGGAATCACTCTTGCACACATGCTCGACTGCCGACAGACTGAACCCGATGAAGGCCGTGGCCCATCGTCTCCCGGAGTTTGCCGAGTGACACCGCCAGAGATCGCATGCAACGAACTGGCACGATGGCTCGCCGAACTCGAGCGCTTGAGCCTCGCCCGTCCGGCGACGGCTTCGATGGCCGAATACCTGGAGGCATTCGCTTCCGAGGGTGTGATCGATGCAAGACCGGCCGCACTCGTCGCCGCGCTCTACAATCGACTCCGCTACGCCGGTATGGCCCCCGCCGAACTCGAAATGCGAGAAGCCTGCGACCGTCTCCGGGCGGCGATTACCGCTTTTGCGGCTCGCTCCGACGAGGAACGAAGACTCGTCTCAGAGCGGATTCGGCAACGACTCGCGACGGCAGCTTCGGGGGAGCAGCTGCAGCCGGCGACGAATGACGTCGAAAGCGGCGACTTTGCGCCGCGTCTCGCTTCTCCCGACTTTTCGACGAGCGGGGGCTCATCCA
The DNA here is from genome assembly GCA_963756305.1 of uncultured Planctomycetaceae bacterium. Classification (GTDB taxonomy): domain Bacteria; phylum Planctomycetota; class Planctomycetia; order Planctomycetales; family Planctomycetaceae; genus DASPSM01. The sequence continues at coordinate 1,502,847 of CAVWNP010000002.1, read as the reverse complement.
GCCAATCTGCTGACGCGGCCGATCCGGATCGGGCAACAAAGCCATCCAAGAGGCGTCGAGAAATTCGGATCAGTTCGGTGCCCCTGGAGACGGCGACTCTGGTCGTCGTGGGGCTGGTTGTCGCGGGCTATATCTTGCGCGGAGGCACGGATCAGGCTGTCTCCCCCGGGGGAACCGAAGCGAGCGGATCGAAGCGGGCGAAAGTCTTCGCCGTGGATGTCTGGAGAAACGATGACTATTGGGCGGCCAATTTGCGGCGGCGGGCCGAGTCGGAAGCCGCCCGCAAGCAAGAACGCACGGCCCGACTGGGCTTCGAATTGCTCATTAGCGAAATGCCGAAGGACGCGGGCGCTCTCAATGCTCTCGCGTGGCTCTATTTGACGTCCGACGACTTGTCGCTCCGCGATCCGCAGCGTGGCCTTGACTTGGCACTGCGGGCGGTGGCGATCAGCCGCGCTCCCGCGATCCTCGATACATTGGCGGAGGCGCGGTTTCAAACCGGGAGCCCCGACGAGGCGGTCAAGTTGGAAAAGGAGGCGCTGGACTCGCTTCCACGGTTTTCGGGATTTCAAGACCCACAGTTTGTGGCGACCTTACGCCGCCAATACGCGAAGTTCCAGAACGCGGCCAAATCGACTTCGTCTCAGGCGAGCGCTCACGCTCAGTGAGGCAACGCGACCCCAATCGTACCGGCAACGATCAGGAATTGGGGGTGTTGTCGCGAAACTTACCGGGCGTCCATAAGACGTCGTTTTTGCCGCCGTCGTTGCAGAGCCGCGCCCAAACGAAGAGCAGGTCGGAAAGGCGATTGAGATAAATCAGCGTCTGCGGGTTGATTGGCTCGACCTCGGCCAGCCGCAAGACGCCGATCTCCACGCGTCGACAGACCGTCCGTGCCTGGTGCAGATGGGCCGACGGCAAGGCGCCTCCGGGCAGGACGAAGCTCTTTAATGGCTCCAGTTGCGCAGTCGCCTCGTCAATCCAGTTTTCAAGGGTTGTCACTTGAGCGGCATTGACTCGCAGCCGTTCGGGGCCCGCCGCGGGTGTCTCGGGAACGCAAAGATCGGCCCCGAGATCGAAGAGATCGTTTTGAATATGCGTCAGCCTTGTCGCAATTGTCTGCGGGACGCCCGAGGCTACGGCGATGCCGATGACCGAGTTGAGTTCGTCGACACCGCCGTAGGCGACGATGCGCGAGTCGGTTTTGGGAACGCGACGACCGTCCCCCAAGGACGTTTTGCCCTCGTCGCCACTTTTCGTATAGATGCGGTCGAGATAGACCATGGTGAGCCACGTCGCAGAAGGTGGGAGGCCTCACGGACGCTCGTCCGGCGAATCCGCTCGCTTACGGTCGTGCGTTTTCAAACAACAGATCCGACTTAAGCGAATCGAAGTTGGACGTTCCTCCGCGAATCGCATTCGTCCCCTCCTTCGGCTTGACTTTACGGGGGCGAGCGGCGCCTTTGCCCGCATTATCGGGCGCGCGGTGTTCATCGGATGACGAATCTTGCGAGACGATCTTCTTGAACTCCGGCACTTCATGCAACGAGTCGAGGTCGGAGTCCTTCTTCATCCATTCGAGATCCGGAAATCCCAACTTGATCGAACGGCGCAAGTCGGCAATTGACTTGGCACGATAGGCATCCACTTGTTGATCGCGCTCGGGGGTGTGTGGCTGCTTGAGCAGCCGTTCGAGGGCGCGGCCGTACACGCACGCGGCGTTGTAGGTGTAGATGTAATCTTCATTCATCGCATTGCGGGATTTTTCGATCAGTTGGATCCCGCCGTCCACGTTCCCCTCTTGAACCAGGCAGATTCCCAGCCCGGTAATGGCTTCGGAACTGAATGATTCGAGCTTGACCGCTTTCGCAAAATCCTTGTGGGCCTCGGCGACATTTTTCTTTTGCAATTGGGCGTGCCCGCGACCGGAATACGCTTCCGCGAGCTCCGGATCGATTTCGATGGCGGAGTTGTACCTCCCGATCGCTTCGTCCCAGCGTTCCCCCTGGGCCGACTGACGGCCTTGCATGCAGTAGGGGTATCCCGGCGATCGCTGGCTGATCGCGTGCAAGGCCTCGATGGCTTTTTGACGTTTGGCCGTGTTGTCGGAATCGGCGGCCCTGTTCAGCGCGGCCTTTGATTCGCGCGTGCCCAAATTTCCCAGGGCCGTGGTGATATAGGCCCAGACGGTCGGATTGTTGGACGCTTCCAGCGCGGTGACGAGCAATTTCACGGCCTGCGGGCTGCCGTCGCTCTGTAATCCGCTCACGGCCGCGCTGACCAGGGAACTGTCGTGACGCGCAAGCGCCTCACCTGCCAGCTTGCGAAATTGAGGCGACTTGAGCAGCTGCATGGCGTTGAGAGCGGAGGTTTTTTCCCGATCGGAGAATCCGGCATATTTCGCGGCCAGCGTGTCAGCCACGCGCTGATCGCCGATTTGTGCGAGCGTGTTGATGATTTGGGACCGATTGCCGTTCGATCGATCCAGGTCGGCCAGAAGCAGGGGAACCGCGCGTGGATCCTTGGTGCGATTGAGCAGTCCGAACATCGCAGTCGTCGGAGGACCGCTCTTCATCGTGGCGAGGCTGTAATCGAGCGCCAGCTCTTCGCTCTGCCGATCGCTTCGCGCGGCGAGCAATTGAAAGGCCTCGTCGCGGATCGGCGCCGGGCCGCGGGCCAGCGCATCCTTCAGCACAACGAGCAAACGGGGATGGCCTGTCTGGACGAGTGCCCGCAGCGCCTCGGCCGCGACCTCGGGATCGGAATCGCTCACGAATGAATAGATCGTATCGGCCCAGATCGGACGCGGATATTTTGCCAGCACGCGCACGATTTGTCGACGGGACGCCGGGTGTTCGTTCCGCAAAACGTCCAACAGGGCTTGATTGGCAGCCGCGTAGCGCGAGGCAGCCAGGCTTTCAATTGCCAAAGACGCCATCGGCTCCACGTTTCGCCGCGCGTAGCCAAGTAGCTTGTCGATTGCCAATTTGTCGCCGAAATGCCTGAGCGCGGCGAGCGCGGCAAGCTGCATTTGCGGATCGTTGCCGTCGGCATACTTGAGGACGAGGGGCAGATCGTCGACGGCCAGACGACTTCCGCCGTCCGCCAAGGCGGCCACGCGCGTCAGAGGGTGGCCCGATTCGATCTCGGCCAGCAATTCCTCGCGCGGCAGCACCTCGACCGCCGTTTTCAGGGCCGCCCGTACGGCCTCGGCGTCGGTCGCGTGAATTCGAGGATCGGGTCCTGAAGTGCCGTCGAGATTCGCTGCGGAGCGATTTGGGATTGCCGCAAGGTGCAGTTCACGGAGCGCGGCCGGAAAAACGGGCATCTGCTGGTTGGTGCTTTCACTGCGGCCGGCCGTTTCGGCCCCTTGTTGCAGCCAGCTGAGCACCGTTCCCTCAAGCGGTCGAGCGGATTCACTGAAGCGAATCACCGCCCGGACGACTTTTTGCCCGGCCAGGGTTTCCAGCACGCCCGTCAGGCTGCCGATATTCACGGTGTTGAGTTCACCCGCGACGGTTAACAGTGCCAGACTACCACGGGGACCGATGCGCTCGACCTTCAGCTTCATGGCGCGGCGAGCCGCGTCGTTCACATTGATCTCGACTTCCTTACCGGCGATGGGAAAGTGCACGATCATCGTGGGGATTTGAATGCCGGGAGGGATGCCATTGAAGACGAGCCATTTTCCCGCCGTCGCGCCGGGCGCTGACGGAGAGATCGGCCAGCGGTTTAATTTTGGAAAGTTCAATGAGCTGAGAGCCGGCCTGGATCGTTTGATTGCGCAGGCTATTCACAACCTCTTTCATTCGCAGTTCCGTCCCCTCGACGCGCAGCGAGATTTCGCGCCGGGACAACAATTGTTTCAGAACTGGAATTGAGCACGACGAGACGCGTCGCAAGAAAGCGCGAACCGTTGGCCGGACCATAATACGAGAACGTGAAACCGAGAGACGGCGCCTCGACTGCGGCAGCAATTGGACCGTTCGTGGGCGCCGCTGTCGTACCTTTGGGACGCGCCGCGTCGTCAGCGGCAAGCCCGCTTTGCGCTTCCCAAGAACTCATTCCGAGCACGGCCAACGAAAGCGAAAGCAAGAGAGCGGGGCGTCTCATAAAGTCCAGATTCCGGTTAAACTGCCGGCTCGTAAATGGCCGTTCGTACGGATTAATTCTATCACATGGCGGCACCGGCATCTTTGCTCAGAGCGTTGTGAGCAGGGGGGCCGCGATCCTCAAACCGCCTCTGCCCGCATCAGGCGATCACTTCGGAGGCGGTAATTTCGATCCAAGTGCGAAATTCGGCACGTGGTTCGAGCACACGCCAACCGGCGTCAATTCCCCGCTGCTGCAGGTTGATGGCGTCCGTCGCACAGGTATAAGGCTCCAGGCAGACAGCATTCCGATTCGCGGGAGTGTAAACAACCAGCTCGCGAAAGGCCGGACCCGCCTGTTGAACCACTTGATAGCCGCAGGCCTCATCCATGATGACGCAATCGACCGAGACGAATCCCGAAGGCAACCCCGTGAGGACGTCATCCATTTTGAGTACGTCGAAGTAGTGCCTTCCCGCAAGTCCTTCGCTTCGCTGATCGGCAGACGGCGACCGGTCGGCAGACAGTCGACGAGCTCCCATTCTTCGCTGGCGGGCGCCTGAACGAGACAATGAGTCGGACGGCTCTTGGCCCCCAAGGGCAGCTTAAAGTACGGATGGGTACCGAAACCCCACGGAAGAGGAACGGGCGAAGGATTCATGAGCCGAATGTCTGGCGCAGTTTCGGGCCTGCGCACCTGGCAGCGCACCTCGATGCGGAAATCGGCCGGCCAGAGTGCCAGGCGATCCGGAGCGTCTTTTCCCAACTCGAATTGACCGACGGCAAAGTCGGCGCCGCGCGACGTCACGCGCCAGGGGCGGTCAAGGCAAAAACCGTGAATGGCATTGCCCGTCGCATCGTGAGACGCATGAGACGGCGGAATTTCGTAATCGCGTCCGTCCCATGTGTAGCGACCACCGCGAATCCGGTTTGGAAAGGGAAACAGCAGGGGGATGCCGTGTCCGCTCGGCTTCTCGTGACCCGACGCAAATTGCGGCGACGCATCGATGACGTCGACGGGCTGGCCGGCAACCTGTGTCCGGAATTCGAAGCAGTTAAAGCCGAGTTCGGGAAGAATACGGGCCGTCGAGCCGGTGCGAATGTCGGTTAAGACGAGCACTTCCATCCGCATCAGTTCCATTCAGGGTTGCCGGTGGGCTGGGGCAGGATCCGGTTTGATTCATACACCTTGGCGATCATGTTGTCCCAGACGGCGTAGGCGTCATCGCCGAAAACTGAGCGCATCTCGGCGGGAAGGCTGTGCCAATCGCCGCGTGCGATTTCCCCTTCCAATTGATCCGGCGCCCAGCCGGCACAACCCGAATAGATGCGAAACTGCAGGTCGGGATTGCCCTCGGCGGAGGATCGCACGATCTCCTCGAAGACGTCGGCACTACTGCCGACGAAGATTCCGGGGACCAGCGGCGATTCCTTGCGATCGAGCTCGGCCGAGTTGTGCAGAATAAAAAGGGCCGAGGGCTCGACGGGGCCACCGACGTAGACTAAGTCGTCGGTTTCGGGAAGCTTGAAGTGCTCCGAGAGAGCATGGGCGACAGTGACCGAGGACGGGCGGTTGATGACCAGGCCCATCGCGCCGTCGGTACCGTGTTCCACCATCAAGACGACGGTTTTATAAAAATTCGGGTCTCGCAGCCGCTTGGCCGCGATCAAACAGTGTCCGCGAAGAGACTCAGACATCGGGCGGCCAGAATTTTCCGTGTAAACGGCTCACAACGGGGCAGTTTCACCGGCGGAATCGAGACTATTATAGGGGGCCCGCGCAGGCCGCGACAAGCAGGCGATTTGAGCCTCAAATTTGCCCCGATGGGGAGATGAAGGCGGCTATCATCGCTGGTTTGAGGCCGGCGTGGGTTCCGCGCCGAAACGACCCCATGAGTTTCCCGATGTTGGCGGAATCGCGACACTGGTGGGCGCAAGACCTGGTGCAGGTTCCGGCCCGTCAGGGTTCAATCCCATGCCGATGCGGGCCATACGCTCCCGGTGTCGAGTCGCGATCCGCGTGACCGCCACGACCCCTGCGACGATGATTCCGATCGCAGCAAGGCCTCCGACGATCGAGATTAATACCAGAAATATGGTTGCATCGTTGGAACCCAGACCATGCGATTCCATCGGCCTACTCCGAAAGCGGGACCTGGCTCGGAACGGCTGATCAGCAAAAATGCTCAAGCCGACTCGTCGCTATTTCCGCAGGCATTGACTCTCGCAACCGCAATTCTCGACGATTCAGGTCTGGGTTTCAAGAACGTATCAACCCGGCAATTTGCCGTCGCGGCGGAGTTCGGCTTTCGCCGCCGCCCTCCGCCGCGGGCCTGCGAGCCACATGAGGATGGCTAGCTTCGCTTCACGTCGATCGGCATCTCCAACGAGACACTTCTGCCGCTTTCGGGAATCGCGAGCACCGCGATGTTGGTCTTGCCGGCAGGGGCGTCTTTGGTCGACTGAACGGTGACGCTCACTTTGTCCTGGCCCGCCGCGATCACGGGTTCGGCTGGCATAATCGTCACGCCCTTGGGAGCGCGAAACTGGATCTTGACGCTCTCCTTGAATGCGCTGCCCCGGCTAATCGAGATCGTGACTTCTTCCTTCTTTCCTGGACGGACCGCGGTCGTCATCTCGGGCACCTTGAGTGTGAATGTATTGTTCTTGTCGGTAATCACTGGCTTGTTCGCCGTCGTGGTGACCGAAGTCGAACTCGTCGGCGTGGTGGCCGTCGAAGTGTTCATCTTTGCCGTCGAAGTGTTCATCTTTGTCGTGCTGGAGGCGCCCGGGCCTCCCGGTGTGCTTTCCTGGCTGCATCCGGCAAGCGCGACAACCATCCCAAACAAAGCGGCTGCTGAGGCGAGTTTCATGTCTAATTTCCCCCCGTGTAAAACGAATCGGGCCGAGACGGACTTTCTCCGCCCAACAGGGGTGCAAGTGATATGCCAAGAACTCACCCTCCCGGAGTGACGCACGGCATCAGCGGTCGAAGCGCGGCCAGTCCGGTCGTCGAGATGACACCGAGGCCGTTCTCAGAGCGGGCCTCTTCCGCGGGAAGGACCTGCTCTACTTGAGTTCTGACCCGCGCTTCGAGTCCCGAACCCGCGCGAGAAGCTGCCGCAATTGCTCCAAATCCACCGGTTTCGCCAGATGGGCATGGAAGCCAGAAGAGAGCGCGCGTTGACGGTCGGCTGGCAGGCTGTAGCCGGTCAAGGCGACCAGATAGACGTCTCTGCATTGCGGATCATTGCGAATTCGCCGTGCGAGGTCGTAGCCGTTCAGACCGGGAAGGCCAATATCGACGAGCGCGACGTCAGGTGGTTGCGTGGAGATCATCTCCACTCCCTTGAGGCCGTCGCCGGCGACTTCGACGCGATGTCCCGCGAACTCGAGCAGCGTCTTGAGCATCGAGCGGACGTCCGCGTTGTCCTCGATGATCAAAATACCCAGCGGACCGTCCGTGCGTGGATCGACTCGTGTTCGTTCGACGGTCGGCTCTGACCGCGACAGGGGGAGACGGACGGAGAACTCGCTTCCCTTGCCATTACCGTCGCTGGCGACACGAACCACACCGCCGTGTAAGCGAACGAGGCCGTCGACAATCGCCAAACCCAGTCCCAGTCCGCCTTCGGCTCGGTCGAGAGACGAGTGCAATTGCACAAATGGCTCAAACACGGCCTCGAGCATTTCGGGGGAGAGTCCGATGCCGTGATCTCGGACGCGAATCACCGCCTCCTCGTTCTCGACGTCGGCGAAGAGTTCGATTGAATCTTCGGCCTGCGAGTATTTCGACGCGTTTGAGAGCAGATTGACGACGATTTGCTGCAAACGGACCGGGTCACCGTCGACGGCGATCGGCGACGCCGCCACTTTAACGACCAGCGATTGACGGGCGGCGTCGATCTGCGGGCGAACGACGTCAACTGCATCGGCGATGACGCTCCGCAGATCGAGACATTCTTTGCGCAGTTCGATCTTGCGGCGTGTCACTCGCGAGACATCGAGGAGGTCTTCGAGCAGCCGCGAGATCTGGCCGCATTGGCGCATCGATCACAGAGCGTGCCTTTTCGAACATACGCCCGTCGAGCTTGCCGCTGCCCAGCACGCCGACCGCATTGGCGATCGCCGCCAGCGGATTTCGCAGCTCGTGCGACAAGATGGCGAGAAATTCGTCGCGACGGCGAACGGCTTCGCGGGCCTTGTTCTCGGCCTGTTTGCGCTCGGTCACGTCCCGCAGCGTCGCCAGGAAGGCCGGGTTTCCCTGCCACCACGTGGAGACGACCCGCATCTCGGCAATTCGCGGAGCGGATCCCTTTTTGAAAAAGTCGATCTCCGAAGTGTTGCCTGGAACGACGGGAATCGTGAATCGCTCGCCCAGCAGTTCGCCCGTCGAACGCCCGAGCATCGACTCGGCCGCGGCGTTCGTGAAGCAGATGATTCCCTGTTCATCGACGACGATCACTCCGTCGGAGCTTTTGTCGACGATGGCATCGAATGCGGCCTCGCACACCTCCAGTGCGCGTTTCAGGCTGTCGCTGACGTCGAGGCCGTCGGTGTTCCAGTGCCGGCTTATGACCTCGTAGGGAGAGTTAAGAGGCATCTCTGCCGCCTTCGTGACAGGACCGGAAATTGTCCGGCCAGGAGAGCGGGCGCGCGTGCGATTGTCGTCGTACGGGCCGCCCTCCGCGGGCTTTGCAGGTGGATGCATGACAGTTCTTCCACGCGAGCCCGCCTTTGAATCGGTGCTGCTTTCTAGCTCGGCCGTCTTCCGCCGAGGACGTCGTGAATATCAAAGAGCCGCATTTCGTTTGCGGTCGGCAACGGGTTCATTCGCTCGGATGCAGGGCGGCCAATTCGGTATCGATTTGGCGTACCAGCTCGCGCGGATCGACCGGTTTGGTGAACCAGCGATCAACGCCGCTCGGACCCGTCTGCAAGTCGAAACGCTTTTGCGAAGTTCCGCTGACCGCGTAAATCTTCATGCCGTCAAGATGCGGATCGCGGCGGATGCGGCCTACCGTAGTCGGCCCATCGCAGCGCGGCATCAACATGTCGAGCAGAACGACATCGGGCCGGTCATGCGAATGGAGATAATCCAACGCGTCGGATCCGTCGCCTGCCGTCTCGACCTCGAAACCGGTCATTCGCAGGTAGCCGGCCAACAGGTTGCTCTCGTTCGCATTATCCTCGACGAGCAGGGCTCGCCACGGACGTCGCGTTTTCGCGGACGACTTCGTTGGGGGCGGCGACGATTCCGCCTCCAGCAAGGCCTTGAGCCCGTCGAGTTCTTCCCCGACTTTCTCGAGCGGCAGAAGCGCGCCGGCTGCGTTGCCGGCTTCGAGGTGCAATCGCAGCATCTCGAGAGCGAAACCCGCGCTGTTCAATTTATTCCGCATCTCATGAGCGAAATCGCGCGAGATCGATCCCCGGGCGGCCGCTTCTTGAATCAGTCGCCCGTTGGCGGCGACCTCCTCGCGAAGGATACGAACGCTTTTCGGGGCACTAATTCCCAGACGGGCACGGTTGCCCGAGACCGACATCAACTCGACGGTCACACCCAAATCGGGCAGCAATATTTTTTCGGTCTCACGGCGTGTCAGTACTAACATGATCGGGGCCTCCTTTCCGGCGCGGGTCACATCCTTGTTCGTGATCGAAAATGATCCTTCCTTCGGGCCTGATTTTTTTAGTAGATCCCCCTAAAAAACGCAATAGGGCCTTGCAATTTGCCTTGCATCCCCCACCTGCAAACGCCGCGCCAATGGCAGTTGACCGACCTAGAGTGGTCCCCGTTCGAAGAGCCAGCCGGTGTCCTTTGCCAGAGTGCCGTCGACGTTGACGAGCCCTGCCAACGCGTCGAATTCAAAGATCGTGCGGAACGCGCCCGCAAAATGGTCGAGTAACGACTCGCGATTCAAAATCCAAGCAGGGTAAGAGGTTGCGAATCCGTAGATCGACGCCGGCACCGATTGGACCGTCACGCGATCGGGCAGTCCGGTCCATACCGGCGTGCGGTCGATGATTACGGCCGGCATGTCTTGAGCAAGGGACTCCAGCAGGGTGTGGGGCTTCTCGACATAGGGCAAGACGCTCGAAAGAATGGCGATCTCGTGCACTTTCGACCCCAGGCAGGCTGGCAGATCATCGAAGAATCGCAGCTGCTCCGTCTCGAAATGTTCACGCCCGCAGTTCGCAAATAACGGCTGTTCGACCACAGACCAGTGAATTTGCACTGCCGGCTCGAGCACCTGGCGGCATTGAAAAAACGTGCTGCCCAACGCGCCGCCCACGTCGACGACGTTTAATCGCCCGCCGTTGCGCGAGCGCGGCCCGCAGCAATCCGGTCAACAGCGGAAACGAATATTCGACACGATCGAAGACGACGGAGTCGCGTTCGTAAGCTGCTTCGCCGCGTTGCACTTTCAGCGTGGCTTGCTTCACGCGCTCCAAGATTGCCGGCGCGTCGTAGCCCTGCGAATGCTGTCGCGCTTCGTCCCAACTTGGCGAAGTTGCCCGAATAGCGAACCGCCCCGTCCCGCGGGCTGCCGCGCAAAAGTCGTCGCAAATGCGGCGGGACCCAATCTGCGATCCAGCGCTTCAAACCGGAATTCACAACAGGGTCTCGACCAAAGCGACCAGTTGGGCCATTCGTTGTCGGTAGGTATGTTCGCGGAGAGTTCGTTCCTGGCCGGCGCGGGCGAGGCGGCTCCGTTCGCCTTCCTCGTTGAGATAGTAGCCGATCTTTTCGACGCAATCTGCGGCGGAGCGGTACACAGCCAACTCGGCGGCCGGGTCAAACATCTCCGACAGGTTCTCTTTCCAATCGGTCAAGAGCAGGGTCCCGACTCCCGTCGTTTCGTACAACCGCATGTTGTTGGCGTACGGTCCTGAAATCTCAATATGGTGATTGAGCGAAATCCGGGAGCGACGGAGGATGTCGAACATTTCGAGGCCCCACGCCGTGCCCCGGTATGAGGCGCGAATCGGAGAATCTTTCGGCAAACACTCGACCCCTTGTCCCCAAACCTCGACGGGAATCCGACGGCAAATCGATTCAAGCCATTCCAAGCGCCCTGCATGATGCGGCGACAAACTGCCGACGAATGAGACATTGATCGGCGCGTTGTGCCGTTCATGCTCTGACAGCCGTTGGAGCACGATCGGATCAAACGCCAGACGAAAAAGCTCCGCCCGCAATCCATTTGCACGAAAACGCTCGACGAAGTTCGGCAGCGACGAAAGCATCAGGTCGAAGGGGCTCAAATCGATATCGGGCGAGAGAGGCGACGCGATTTGCCCGACCAGGAGGCGGTAATGGCCGCGCATCCGCTTCCAAAAATCGGGCCGCAGGTCGCTCAGCGAGTGGGAGACGATCACATCCGGCCGGAAATCTTCAATCTGAGCCGCGAGAACTTGTTCCATCCACGCGCTCGGGTCGCGAACAACCCACGGCACAAATCCGCGGCGTAAGACAAGACGTGAGGAAGGTCCGTCGGACAAAGCAAGTCCGCGCTCGTGTGCCCACATTTCCTGCAGTCGCCGGTTATTGATCGAAATCTCAACCGCGGGATGGCCGAGTTCCAGGAGATTCCGCGGGTAGAAGTCCGAGACGCCGAACAGACTGGCATTTCGAGCCGCTGATTGGCGCTCGTAACTTTCCTGTTCAAGACCGGGGCGCGCGGCGTACAGCGAATCGAGAAACGCCGGATAATCGGTGTTGACGATCAGAAATCGGGTCATCGCCGGCCACCGACGGAGAGGGGCTCCTGCGACTCGCTGCCTGATAGCAAGGCGAGGCGCGCGGCCATCTGCGAGGAGCGCCGATAAACAGTCTCTCCGTCATGATACGTGACGAGATGCCGGTCGATTTCGATGGCGCGTCTCGATCCCGGCGCGACGACTCCCACCGTCAACGGGACATCGTCTGTCGAGTCTTCGCCCGTCATCAGAAAGTGGACGAGCCTCCGCATTTGGCGCAACAATTCGTCCAATTCCCGCTCATCGCAGTCGGCGCTTTGGGATGCCTGCAACCGTTCCATGTTGAGATCGCAGATATCCTTGCCACCGATCACGATTTGCTCGATCGCGGCAGCCTCGCGGGGCATTCGGTACGGAGGCAAACCGGCGAAATCGCTGCGCGGAATCACGTCCGTTAGTTCGAGCGTCGTGCCTAAGGTCAGCAGGCTGTACCAGCGGTACGCCCGGGCAATTTGTTCTGCCGAAACAGGCCGATCGAGCAGCGCCCGCAGCTTGTCGAAGTATTCCGCCGGCGTCGGCTCCCATTCGTAGAAATCGTCGCGTGGGAGCGGCGCACCGGCTCCGTTGAAAGCGACCAGCACAGGAGCGCCGAGTCGTGCCATTTCCAGGCCAATTGTGCTCCAACTTGTGAGGACCAGATCCGCCGCCTCGCCCAGGTCATAGCTCGAGACGGGATCTGCCGGCCAAACCAAGCGACAGTTTGCGTACGTCCCGCCGAATGCGGCCCGCAATCGCGACAAATGCTGGGACACAACCGATTCGCGCTTGTTGACGCCCTCCCGCGGATGAATGCGAACGATGAGCGCCAGATCGTCGCTTTCTTCCACGTAGTCGACGAGCGCCTGCAACCACTCGATCTGATCCTTGAAGGGCTGAGGCCGATCGGGAATCTCGATTCCCATCGCCTCGGTCCCCATTCGCGATGCGATCAATTCATCGAGGCTGCTTGTATAAGCCACGAGCAGCCGACGATCGGGTTCCAGCCCAAATCGCTGTCGCACGTCGGTTTCCTGGACCGTCTTGCCCGGCGAATAGAGGTGCGAGCCGACGCCGCGAAGCCGCACCAAGAGATCCTCGGTGACTTCGCGCACGCGGGACGGATCCAGGGCCAACGTGCGGCACGCCGGCCAGGCGGCGAGCAACTTGAAGCCGGAGGCTCGCCAAACGTTCGACAGAATCATGTAGCGCCGCAAATCGACGTTGCGATGGCCGGGAAACGCGAGCCCGAAACAGGGAACGCCATGCTTGCGAGCCGCCGTGCGGGCGCCGAGCAAAAGCGAGTAATCGTTGCAATGCACGATCCGGCCGACGCCGAACTCGCGGCAACAGCGGTCGACGATGAGGTAACTCAAGAGGCAACTGCGCAGGTATTGCAGCCAAACGCGGCGGTCGCTTTCCAGCAGTTCACTGAAGTCGGAGACTTTGAGTGCCAACACGAGGTCCATCACGCTCAAGGCGCCGAACCGCAGCCCCTCGAATTCAAACTGCAATAAGTCCCGAGGCGCTTGGGCGAGAGCGGCCTCAATTCGGGACGCCATTTCCGGCGTTGCCAGAGGCCTGAGATCGATGGCATCCAATCCATATTCGGCCAGCATCGAGAGTGAGTTGTCCGCGCAGTGCAGGCAGCTTTCCAGTTTCTCGTCGGCCGCGGCCTCGTAGGGCACGCGGTGCATATCCATGACGGGGCAACGCTCGAAGAGCCGAAAGCAGCGGGCGAACACCACGGAGTGCCCGCGTTCTTTCAGCGTTCGAGCGACGACGCAGGCCTGCGAGAACATCGGGGTCACGCCGGCGTAAGGGACAAAGAACAGAGTCGTCCCGCGGAGCCTCTCGGCGGACGCAACGTCGGCAACCGGTTCCATCGCCTGCGCGACCTGCCGCTTTCGGAACTGCCAGGTGAGATCGTTTTTGGCTCGTCGCGCGCGGTCTCGCAGCGAACGCGCAAATCGGCGAAAGAGAGAAGGGGAGCTCGATCTCAAGGGAGTGGCCATTAGAAACCTGTCGCGCGGGACCAACTTCGATCATAGGCGACACTGTCCGGCACGGAAAAGACCAAGGAGGACCCGCGATTCCGCAGTGCGGCACACGTTTACGGTTCCTGCCGCCATCCATTAAAAAGGAGCTTAGGCACTGCGAGGATCTCCCTTGGATTTTATTGACCGCGTTTTATCACGGCCGGAGTTTCAGGCTGAACCGCCGGTTTTGGTGGAAATTGGCGCCTCGGGGGGAACCCATCCCGCGTGGCAGGCAACTGGCTCGCTATTCGATTGGGATCGCATTCGATCCCGATAGCCGCCAAATGCAGGTCGTGCATGACGAATCCTCCGGATACCGAAAGCTGCATATCTTTCCGGCCGCGGCGGTGCCCGATGAAACCGCCGAGGCCGACTTTCATTTGACCCGTTCGCCCTATTGCTCGAGCCTCTTGCGGCCAGACGGGGCGGCGCTGGCCAACTGGGACTTTGCCCGCCTTTTCGACGTCGAACGGTCGGTCCGCGTCCCGTGCATGAATATCTTGAAAGCCCTCCGCGAGGCCGGCGTGACGCGGGTCGATTGGTTCAAGACGGACTCTCAGGGAACCGATCTCAGGCTGTTCCAAAGTCTCGGCGAAACCCTTTGTCTGCGAACGCTCGCCGTCGAATTCGAGCCCGGAATCATCGACGCCTACGAGGGCGAGGACAAGCTCTCGACGGTGCTCGCGGCCATGGATCGAGCGGAGTTTTGGCTGTCCCACCTCGACCTTCGTGGTACGCTGAGAATGTCGCCCGAAGACGCTGTCCGGCTGAGTGGCCAGGAAACGACGCGGCTTTCGGCCGTCTTGCCCACGGCTCCCGGCTGGGGCGAAATGCGATATTTGAACACATTTCGAGGGGCCGGACCGTTCTCAAAGCGGGATTGGCTGCTGGGCTGGGTCATCGCCTGCATGAACGACCAATTTGGCTTCGCTCTCGATCTTTGCCGACGTGCCGCAGTGGCGGCGCCCGACCCGATTTTCCGGACACTGTCGGCGGACACGGAGAGCAAGATTCACGAAAAACTCCGCAGCGGACGCACGGCCGCGCTCGTCCGCGGTTCCATTCGCGGCGTACGCTCAGTCGGACGGTGGCTCTTGAAGCCGGGGAAATGAGTGCAGTCAAAGCCCGCCATTCGAATGACTGAATCCCAAGAATCCTCACCGCGTCCTGATTTCGCCCAATTTGCCGGGGCAAATGTACTGATTACGGGCGGGCTGGGTTTCATCGGCTCGAATCTCGCTCGGCGGTTGGTCGATTTGAATGCCCAGGTGACTCTTGTCGACAGTCTCGTTCCCGAATACGGAGGGAACCGCTTCAATCTTCAGGGTATTGAGGATTGCGTCCGGGTGAATATTTCCGACGTTCGCGACCGCTACAGCCTGCGGAGCCATCTGTCGGGGCAGAGTTTCTTGTTTAACCTGGCCGGTCAGACCAGCCACCTCGATTCGATGGCGGACCCATTTACCGACTTGGAAATCAATTGCACCGCGCAGCTGTCGATTCTTGAGACTTGCCGCCAGGTCAACCCGCGGATTCGCGTGGTGTTTGCCAGCACGCGACAGATTTATGGTCGCCCCGAGAAGCTGCCCGTGGATGAACGGCACCGGCTTAGCCCGGTCGATGTCAACGGCATCAACAAAATGGCGGGCGAGTTTTATCACATCCTCTACAACGACGTTTACGACCTGGCCGCGTCGGTCCTGCGCCTCACCAACACCTATGGTCCCCGCATGCGGATCAAAGACGCCCGCCAAACCTTCGTCGGCGTGTGGATCCGCCGCCTGCTCGAAGGACAGCCGATCGAAGTTTGGGGCGGCGGACAACAGCGAGACTTTACCTACGTCGACGATTGTGTCGAAGCTCTACTGCTGGCCGCTGTGCGTCCGGAGGCGCGCGGCCGAGTCTTCAACTTGGGCGGCAACGAGATCATAACGCTGGCCGAGCTGGCGAAACTTCTGGTCGAACTCAACGGCGGCGGGGAATCCGTGCAAAAGGAATTTCCCGCGGACCGAAAGCGCATCGATATCGGCGATTACTACGCCGACGACTCGCTGATCAGGAGCACCCTCGGTTGGGAGCCGCGCGTTTCGTTGCGGGACGGTCTGTCTCGAACACTCGATTTCTTCCGCGCCAATCTGGACCATTATCGTTGATTCGATGACAGACGAACCCTTCGTACCGCAGGCCAATCCCGGCGCGACCTACTTCGCACAGCGCGAGGAGATCGACGCGGCGATCGCCCGTGTGCTCGCCCGCGGCCGATACATTCTCGGCGATGAAGTGGCCGCTTTCGAGGCGGAATTTGCCGCCTACCTTGGTGCGGCCCACGCGGTTGGCGTCGCATGCGGAACCGATGCGGTCGAACTGGCGCTGCGGGCCTGCCGAATCGGAGCAGGCCACGCCGTAATCGCTCCGTCCCATACGGCGGTTGCCACGATTGCTGCAATCGAACGGACCGGCGCGCGGCCCGTGCTGATCGACGTCGATCCGTTGACGTATACCATGACGGCGTCGGACCTCGAAGCCGTCTTGACGGCGCATCGCGATTTCGACGGCACTCGCGCCGCCGCCGTCATTCCGGTCCATCTTTACGGGAACCCGGCTGGCATGCCGGCGATCCTCGATGTCGCTGCGCGATACGGCTTACGGGTCATTGAAGACTGTGCGCAGTCGATCGGTGCGACGATCGGTGGCCGCCGCACGGGAACATTCGGCGACGTGGCCGCTTTCAGCTTTTATCCGACGAAAAACCTGGGAGCGTTCGGCGACGGCGGGATCGTCACGACAAATGATGCCGAGCTGGCGGCGCGGCTCAAAGCCGTTCGCGAATATGGTTGGCAGGAACGATTCGTCAGTGCGTTTTCAGGCGTGAACTCGCGACTCGACGAAATCCAGGCGGCCATCTTGCGGGTGAAGTTAAAGCGACTCGATGCCGACAACGCACGCCGCATCGAGATTGCCCGACGCTATTCGGCAACGCTCAGACGACCAGGACTCGTGATTCCCGCGTGTGCTCCGGACGCTGAACACGTCTTTCACCAGTACGTGATCCGCACGGCTGACCGCGATGACCTCCGCCATTTCTTGGACGCGCGGCGGATCGGGACGGCCATCCATTACCCGGTTCCCGTCCACCTTCAGCCGGCCTACCAGGGCCGAATCTGCAGCGATTCTCTGCCGAGGACCGAAAGGCTCTGCGGCGAAATTGTGAGCTTGCCCATGTTTCCCCAACTGACCGATGCGGACGTCGATCGAGTCAGCTCGGCGATCGAGGAATGGCTCGAGCGACGCGGGCCGGCACAAGGGTCCGGGCGGTGAGCACTGCGGACCAATTGAATCGCGTCGTCGCACAGAATGCCGGCTGCGAGCATTTTGTCACTCTCTTCGACGCGTCATTTCTTCCCATCGGTTTGGCGCTTTACAGCTCGCTCAAAGCGCACGCGCAGCCGTTTCGATTATGGGTGCTGGCGATCGACGAGGGAGTGGAGCGCCATCTCGCGCGTCTCGGACTTCCCGACCTCACGGTGATTCCACTCCGCTCTTTCGAGACTCCCGCGCTCTTGGCCGTCAAACCGGGCCGGACGCGCGCCGAGTATTGCTGGACGATGACACCGTTTACCTGTCAGGCCGTGTTCGATCGGGATCCGTCGGCACAGCGGGCCACCTACGTCGACGCCGACGTTTCTTCTTTCGCGACCCGCGCATCTTGCTCAAAGAACTCGACGATTCCGGCAAGCATGTGCTGATCACCGAGCACGCTTATGCTCCCGAATACGATCGTTCGCACGATAGCGGCCGGTTTTGCGTGCAGTTCCTCACCTTCGATCGCAGCCAGGCGGCCGGCGAGGTAATGCGGTGGTGGCAAGAGCGGTGCCTCGAATGGTGCTTTGCCCGCTATGAAGACGGCAAATTCGGCGATCAGGTCTATCTCGATCAATGGCCGGCGCTGTTTGGCGACCGCGTGCAGATTGTGCGGCAAGTCGAGAACACGCTGGCGCCGTGGAACGTGCGCTATTTCGCCAAGGACGTGAGTCCAGAGCCCGTGATGTACCACTTCCACAATCTGCGGCTGCTGCCGGGCCGCCGCGTGCGGCTGTTCAAGTTCTACAATGTGGGCAGGGCGGGGCTGACAATCTACAGCCGATATCTCGACGCCTTGGCGCAATCGTTCTCGCTTTTGGACAAAGTCGGGATCGAAGTGCCAACTCACGTTCTCCCCGGCGAACGCTTCGGCTGGCTTAAGGGCCTCGCGGCGCTGGCAGGGAACCGAGCGATTCGCGGGCATTCCGCGGTTGCGCTGACCCAGAAGCGGCGGACCGAACCGCGCTTTGCGACCAGCCGCGCGGCACGCTACAATACCGAATCCCAAACGAGCCGTGTTTTTTATCGGAACCGAGCGAAGTCATGTCCAAGACGCAGCGTAAACTCAAAAAGGCCAATCACGGCCGTCGCCCCGCCAGCTCCAAGGCCCGCCGCCTCAAGCGGCGGAAGTTCCGCACCTGAAAACCGCGATGGGCTGCGGCGGTCGTCTTGCGCTTGTTCCCATCCGGAATTCGAGCGCCTCGCGATTTGACGATGCTCCGTCCATCGGCTGACCATTCCGCCACGCCTGCGCGCTCGTCAATATTGGCCTGAGGCGTGCACGGGCGTGAGGATTTCTTCATAATGGGCTCCTTGCGCGAGGAGGAGCATGCCAGAGGACTTGGCGCAGTTGCTGCGAGCTGAGACAGGAGCCGGCGACCGATTTCAAATCGCGGTCGTGGGAAACGGCGAGACTGCGCCGAAGGTGCATGAATTCAAGTTCCCTTACGCCGTTGTCGGTCGCGGCGAAGGGTGCGACATCGTCCTGCCGGCCCATCAGGTCAGTTTTCGGCACGCGTATTTTCAGGTCATCGAGGGGCAAGTCTTCTGCGTCGATCTGGCCAGCCGCAACGGCGTCGCGTGGCCCGATGGTCCGCGAAAGTACGGCTGGGTGCGTCCCAACGTGCCGATCGAGATTGGGCCTTATCGGCTGACGGTGGTCAGCGAGAATGGGGCCGCCGAGCGAGCGAATGACGCGCTGGCCGATCTCAATCCGCTCGAGCGCTACCGTGGCGAGTTTGGGCTGCTCCCCAAGGTCGATCTCGAATTCCATTACGAAGAGGCGAACCAACCGACCTGGTCGGTCAACCGGATTCTGACATTGCTGGGGCGCAGCCCGGTCTGCCGGCTGCGGCTCGATTCTTCGTCGGTTTCGGGAGTGCACTGCGGCCTGTTGCTCACGCGGCGCAAACTGTGGGTGATCGACCTGTTGGGCCGAGGTGGCACGAAGGTCGACGGGCAAAATGTGCGGGCCATCCCCTTGGAAAGCGGCAACGAGTTTACGATTTCGGCCTATCGCATCGGCGTGTTTTACGAGGAGCCGTTCGATATCGCGTCGGCCGATCGGCTGACGGACAACGCCGCCGAATCCGAAACATCGATGGACGAGCTGGAATCGGCCTTTTTACAAGACGTGCCGCTGACATCCACGGCAACGGCGCGTCCCCCTGAAAAACCTGAGAATCCTCCGGATCCGGCAAAACTCGAGTGGGGCGGCAAGATATTTGCGGTCGATTCCGATGGCTCGACGCTGATCGTGATTCCGCAAGTCGAAGGTTCCGGATTTCGCTACCAGCAATTACACATCGAAGCCAACTCACTGCAACGCAAGTTCGAGATGAAGCAGTTCTCCAATTTGGTCGTCGATTTGAGCAACTTGAACTATTTCGGCTCAGAGCTGATCGGCGTGCTGATTCGCCTGGCGCGCACGGCCACGAATGGAAACGGCCAGGCGGCCATGTGCGGGCCCTCGCCCAAGATGCTGGAAGTTCTCGACGGCATGCGGCTCAGAAAGTTGTGGCCGATTTTCGCCTCTCGCGACGAAGCCTTGAGGCACGTGAAGCAGTAGCTCTTTTCCGTCCTTTGCAAGAGGAGCCAAGCCATGTTTCGAACCACCACCGCCTTTGCGGTTTGTGCCATATTTGCCGCGAGTTGCGTCTTGGCTCAGGACGCGCGGGCCGGCGATGACGGCCCGACGATCCCGCCTCCCCCGGCGCCGGCCATCGACCAGCCGCCGTCCAAGCCCACTCAAACGCCCGCACCGAAGTCGAAGACCAAACCATCAAGGCCGGCTACCGCACGCTCCCAAAACGGCACACGAGGGAATTTGATCGCACCGGTCGAGGGACCGGACGAGACTCGAGATGACTCACCGCCTGGACCGGCGGGTCGGCGGGAGATTCCCGGTCTGCAACAGTTCCGACAACCGGATGGTACCTTTGCCCTTCCAGGGGGCGTGGGAATCATCGATCCCAAGGAAGACCACGTCGGAGTTCAGATCAATACGCCGGCTGGCGTGTTTCACATTAACGTTCCTCGCCGCGAACGCGCGGCGGGGCCGGACGGACCGCCGTCTGCCGAAGAAGGGCCGCTCGGTCCCGGTCGACCCGAGCCGAGCGCCTTGCGAGCCTCGCGCGAATTCGCCATCGCTTCGCGGACTTTCTCCGCGCGGAATTATTCCGCGGCGCTCCGGCGCCTCAATCGTTATCTCGATCGCGATGGCGGCGATCATGAACTCTTGCAGCTTCGGTCGCTCACGCAGTTCATGTTGGCCGATTATAAGGCCTCCTATCGCGACGCATTAGCCGCGATGGCGAGCGGCGACGTCTGGGATTGGCCAACTTTGAGTTCCTTGTACCCGTCAGTCGACGAATACTCGGCCCAGTTCCACGCGCTGGGAAAGCACGTGTCCGCCAATCCGAATTCGGCCCCGGCGACCTTTTTGCTCGCGTATCACAATCTGATGCTCGGGCACAGCGACGTCGCCCGACGCGAATTCGTACGGGTCGCCGAGCTTGATCCGTCGAACGAGACGGCACGGCGTCTGGCCGCTGGTCAAAGGCCTCCTCAACCAGGACCAATGCCCGCGAACCCCGGCGCAGGTTCGTCGCCGTCAGACGGCGCACTCGAGTCCGCAAAGGCCGCCGCAAGCCAGACCCAATGATGGTCCCGCCGTCGACTTGGGCCAACCGGCGCCGCTTGGCCCGCAAAAGACACAGCCCAAATAAAACACAGCGCAAATACAACACCGCCCGTCAAATAACGGTCAGGCTGCCTGAACATGCGCGACGCCACGCGTTAGAGGCGCGACTTGCGAACGGAATCGAGCGCTTCCTTGCGCGTGGGATAGTAGGGCATGACGGTATCGATCTTCATGATCTGCAACATGTCGAGCATACCCTCCGACGCGTTGCAGAATGCGGCCGTGCCGCCGCGGTCGTTGGCCTTTTTGCAAAGAGCCATCAACGCGCCGATGATCAATGAGCCGAAATGCGGCGCATGGCCGACGTCGACAACCACATTGACGACGCCGGGGGTCTCCATCAATTTATGGAGCCCGTCGACTTCCCGGCCGAGTTCCGATTCCATCACGTCCAGGCTGTCGCGAGCCGGCGTGACGATCAGGGTGTCTTGCTGCCGTTCGACCTGGAAGACTTTCGAGGGGCGCATGACGTGTCATTATGGCAAACCGTGGACGGAATTCCAGTGCTGCTTTTCCTGCACTGGCGAAACACGGATCAGGCCTGAAAAAGAGCCGCTCAGCTGAGCGTATTGAGGACCGGCTCTGACAGCGGCAGCGAGGCACTTTCGTCGCTTGCCCGCTGCTCCCGCGCCGCGGCAAGGTCGCGCGTGCTGGCAACGTAATTGCGGCCTGACCGCTTGGCGTAAAACAGGGCTTCGTCGGCCGCCTTGAGCAGACCTTCGGGACTCCGCGTCTGTTCGTTGCGGACCGCGACGCCGATGCTCACCGTCACCGGACCCGCGATCGGATTGACTTCCGACACCACTTGCAATTCGATCGCCGAGCGCAGCCGCTCGGCACACCGCATGGCCGATTCGAAATCGGCGGCACTGACCACGACAAATTCTTCGCCACCCAGACGGCACACGACGTCGCTTCCCCGCACCTCCTGCTGCAACACCCGAGCCACGGCCCGTAAGACGGCGTCGCCGATGTCGTGACCCCACGTGTCGTTGACCGACTTGAAGTGGTCGATATCGACGACCATGCAGGCCAGGGGAGTTCCGCCTCGCCTCGCCGCGGCCCAGTCGTGGGCGAGGCGATCGATCAAATAGCGGCGGTTCGGCAGCCCGGTGAGCACGTCGGTGAGCGCGTCCTGCTCGAGCCGGCGATGGGCGACGGCAAGTTCCGCGTGAATGCGCTGGATTTCGTCCCGGTCGTGGCTGGCCTGTTCTTGCAGTCCCACCACCCGCAGGCTCGCGCGAATGCGGGCAAACAGCGGCCGGGCCGAAAAGGGCTTGGTGATGAAATCGTCGACGCCCGCATCGAACAACCGCATGAGCGTTTCGTCGTCGCCGGCAGGCGTCAGCATGATCAAGTAGGCCTGGCGTCCGGCCGCCGTCTGACGCACGCGCCGGCAGAATTCCAGTCCGCTGATCTCAGGCAATCGCGCGTCGACGATCACGAGCTGCGGGGCCGTTTCGAAGAAGGCCTGCAGCGCTTCGTGTCCCCCGGCCGCGCAGCGCACGCGATAACCCGAAAGGACCAGGCATTTTTCCAGGAACCGTAACGACGCGTTATCGGAATCGGCCACGAGCACCAACAGCTCGCTGGCGTGCTCGACGGCGTCGGGTTCGGCCTCACGGGCCATCGGCTCCATTCCGGGAATCGTCGGCTGACGGCACTTCCGGCGCGGGCATGGACAGCCGCGGGCGGATGTGGCTGGCGCGAGCCGTCCCGATCAATTCCGAGAGCTTGCGCGGCTTCTGCGTCGAGACGTCGAGCACGCGACCCCATTCGGCCCATTGAAAGAAGACGCCGTCGAAAAGCGAAAGTGCCGTTTGCGAGTCGATGCCAATCGTCTCGCAACGGGCGATCACATCCTCGGCATGGGAAGCAGCTTCCGAGTCGGTCGGTGCCAGGCAAACGTCGGCGATCCGCGACGCCGCGAAAAGAATCAGTGCGAGCTTCCGCGAGAGCGAACCCTCTGGCAGTTCCGAAGCGGCCGGGTCTTCTTGATACAGCACCGCGTCGCAGACCGGCTTGGGCAGCCCCCAGTCGGCCATCATCGCCGCACTCAGCTCATTATGGTTCGTGACAAAGGCCTGCATCTCGAGCCGCACGAGCTCGGAAGGCAGCCCATTCGACCATTCCGTGAGGACTGTGGTGTATTGTTCGGGGTGAATGCTCGCGAGCGCCAAACGGCCGATCTGGGCCAGCAGTCCGGCCGTGAAGCCGTCCGCGCCGGCGGATGTCCGCGTGTGGCGCAGAGGATTTGGGCGGCGACCGCATTGGCCAGCGAATGCGCCCA
Source organism: uncultured Planctomycetaceae bacterium (assembly GCA_963756305.1). Taxonomy (GTDB): domain Bacteria; phylum Planctomycetota; class Planctomycetia; order Planctomycetales; family Planctomycetaceae; genus DASPSM01. The sequence continues at coordinate 1,479,627 of CAVWNP010000002.1, read as the reverse complement.
AAGCCGTTGATAGTCGAAGCCGCGGCACTTCCCGCTGCGATTGCCGGCAAGCACGGTAAAACCCAGGGCCACGGCGCTCACGGTCCGCGTGCCCAAACGGGAAACGCCTTCGGCGACGTTTGTGACTCGGCGGGAAGCCGCCGCGTTGCCTGTGTTGGCCAATCGCAGGGTGCGGCCGGTGAGTGCGGGATCGGCCTGAATGACCCGGGCGATGTCGTTGGCCGATGCCTGGTCGTCGCGCGCCAGCCGCAGGATCTCCAGCCCGACACCCGTCGGGGTGGGGAGAGATCCCGTCGCTTTCAGCTCCTCAAACCGCTTGGCTTGCATCATGTTGGGGCTGTCTCATGGCCGTCGCATCCAGTTCCCTAAAGGATAGTCCAGAATGCAGATTGCACACCGGGACACGAGTTGATCATTGGCGTTCCGTTGCACGGAAATGCCGATTCTGCGGGCCGGAGCGGTTGCGCGGGCTGTGGGAAACCGCTATTCTTGATTTCGCCGATCACTCTGTCCTTGACCATAGCGCCGTCCGGATCGTGCGCGTTCGGAAAAGCCTGGGCTTTGCGCAAAAAAACGCATCCGATGACCGACACCCAATTGCCGGAACGCCTGCGGCAAAACCGTTTCGCCCGCTATCCCAAAACCACGCTGGCGATCACGGTCCTGGTGCTCTTGGCGCTGATCGAAGCCGCCTCGTACGTCGTGATCCTGGTCAAAGGACACCAAGACCTGCGGTTTCAGTACCGCTATAACCGCATCCTGTCGGGCTACACCGTCTTTCAAAACGTGCCCAACCATTCCTTCCGCACGAGCGCCATCAAGGGCGATCCGGCAGAGCCTGACCCCGTTCTCGACGAGCACGGTTTTCTGTCAGACGGTCCGGTGAGTCGTGCGAAGCCGAAGGGCACCTTTCGCATCTTCCTGGTCGGTGGATCGACGGCATTCGGGGCAGGGCAGAACACGCGCTACCACGACGTGCACGCGTATCCCGACGGCTTATATGCGTATCCATCGAGCATCGCCGGGCGGCTCAAAGCCGAGCTGCAAAAACGCAATCCACAAACGAAATATGAAGTCATCAATGCGGCGGGCTTCGAGCGGCGAATCCACCAGTCGTTCCTGCAATATCTGGAAAGCCTCTCGCAGTACGAGCCCGATTTGATCATCAGCCTCGAGGGCATGAACGACGTCTACAGCGTGGCCTCGGGAACGCCGTTCGCCGACGTCGCACAGCATCTGCCGTTTTATGTCGACTTATACGAAAAGCCGAACTCGCTCTTGAACTACTCGGCCACCTACTACGTTTTGTCGACGGCCTACGAAAAATGGGTCAACCGCCGCCGCTCGGCCGAGCCGGCGCCGGCCGAAACGGCACCGGCCGCGGCGGGCGACTCGCGAAGCGTTGCACAAAAGACGGGCAGTCCCACCGGCCGTGATGCGTACGAAAAGAAGAAACCTCGTTACGAACACAATTCCCAGCGACTGTTGCAGATCCTGCGGCAGTATTTCGCCGTCCTGAAAACAGACAAGCAACGCACGCTGTTTGTGCTGCAGCCCCTCTTGGGCCGCACGAAAGTGAACAAAAAGCTGTCGGAGACGGAGCAGAAATTCGCGGCGGTGATGGTGCCGGCCGCGGCCGACTCGCGCACGCCGATCGACGAGAACGCGCTCTTACTGGCGTATTTCTACGATGACTATCTCTCGGACGCCTTCGGCAAGACCGCAAAGGAATTCGACATTCCGTATGTCGATCTGAATGCCGAGATCGCCGGACTCGGCTCTGATTTCGAGTTCTATACCGACTATTGCCATCTCACGCCGAAAGGGAATCAGCTCGTCGCCGAAATCCTGGCGCGAAAGATTCTCGCGAAATGATGAACGATTTGCCGAACGCGCGACTGTGTTTGGCGGAACGAACGGACCAATCGGAAGGAAAGGGAAATGAGTGCACCACAACCTACACAGTGTCCAAAGTGCGGTTCACGCGAGCGTGATTACGGCGAGCTTGTTAGCTTCGGCCAGACACAGTTTCGGTCGACGGGATTTCTAACGCCACGAAGACGAGTTGTGGCGATCGCGTGTCTGCGTTGCGGAAACATCGAGTTGGTCCTGGAGGAAGTACCGCTTGCTCGTGCCGAAACCGATGAACTTGCTCAGGCGGCGGTTGAGCACCCGTCACTGCGTTCATCGCCTGACGGCGTTCGGGAATAAACGAGGCGCTCGCTGAGTATTACGTAAGAATGCCGGATGCCCGTTGGGACGTACTGTTCGCTGCGCGAGCTTTCCCGGCTCGGAGGTCGCGGTAAACAGAGTCAGCTCACTATGCGTACGACAGTTCGCCCCACGATCTCGCCCGCCAGGATTTTGCGAACCGGCGCGTCGACGTCCTTGAGTTCGACTGTCTGCGAAAGTTCGGCCAGCCCCTCGGGCTTCCAATCGGTCGCGAGGTGCTTCCAGATTTCGAGCCGTTTTTCGCGGCGGGTCCACCCCGTGTCGATGCCGGCGAGCGTCACGCCGCGGAGAATGAACGGGAAGACCGTGGTGTTGAGATCGACGCCGCCGACCAGGCCGCAGGCCGTCACGCAGCCGCCGATTTCGGTCGCTCGCAGAATTGTCGCCAGCGTGTTTCCGCCGACGGTATCAACGGCTCCCGCCCAGACTGCTTTGAGGAGTGGATTGCCGCCTTGAACGTCGACATCTTGCCGCGTGATCACGCGCTTGGCGCCGAGCTTGCGCAACCAGTCGTGCTGGCTCGCCTTCCCGGTCACGGCGACAACGGAATATCCGAGTTTCGCCAGGATCAACACGGCCAGGCACCCGACGCCGCCGGTTGAGCCGGTGACGACGATCTCTCCCGAGGCCGGCTTGATCTCGTGCCGCAGCAGGGCATCGACCGAAAGGGCCGCGGTGAAACCGGCCGTCCCCAATCGCATCGAGTCGAGCGGCGTCAGCCCCTCGGGCAACGGGATCACCCATTCGGCGGGGACGCGGGCGTATTCCGACCAACCGCCCCAACGGCCCGCGCCCAACTCGTAGCCGGTGACCAGCACCTTCTGTCCGACCTGAAACTGCGGCGAAGTGCTCTCGGCCACTTCGCCCGCCGCGTCGATTCCCGGAATGTGCGGGTATTTCTTGGCGACGCCGGGACGTCCGCTGGCGGCGAGTGCGTCCTTATAATTCAGCGAAGACCAGGCCACGCGAATCAGCACTTCTCCTTCCGGCAGATCGGCCACCTCGCGGTGGTTCATGCCGGCCGTGACCTGCTTATCCTCTCCCTTGCTGACGACGTAACAGTTAAACTGGCTCATGGGTGTTGACTCTACCGGAACTGGCGAAGGACGCAAACCGATGGCCGACCAAATCGACTTTCATGTCGCCGACGGCGTGGCTCACATTGTCATCAATCGGCCCGAGAAAAAAAATGCCCTGACGGCCGCGATGTACGCCGCCTTGGGCGGGGCGTTCCAGGAGGCCGAGTCGGCTAAATCGGTCCGCGTCACGCTTGATCAGCGGAACGAACGACTGCTTCACCGCGGGTAACGACCTGCAGGACTTCATGAACGCGCCGCCAACGGACGATTCCAGTCCGACGGTCCGTTTCCTCAAGACGGTGCACGCGGCCAAGAAGCCGATCGTGGCCGCCGTCGCCGGTCCCGCGGTCGGCATCGGCACGACGCTGCTCTTGCACTGCGACCTGATCTACGCCGACCCGAAGACCCGATTCCAACTGCCGTTCGTGAATCTCGGTTTGTGCCCCGAGTTCGGCTCGAGTTTTCTCTTGCCGCAATTCGTCGGCCACGCGCGGGCGGCGGAACTGTTGCTCCTGGGTGAAACTTTCTCCGCCGAGACGGCCTTGGAATTGGGCCTGATCAACGGCGTTACCCCGGAAGGCCAAGTGATTCCCACGGCCACCGAAAAAGCCAAACAACTCGCCCAACGGCCGGCCGCCGCGCTGTTGCTGACGAAGCAACTGCTCAAGAAAGCGAATTTTCGCGTCGTCGCCGAAACGATCGACGAGGAACTGGTCGAGTTCGGCAAGCGTCTCAAGTCCCCGGAGGCCGGCGAAGCGTTTCGGGCTTTCTTTGAGCGGCGCAAACCAGATTTCTCGAAGTTCGCATAACGCCTGCAGATTGCACCTGATGTGCCGGTGCGGCACGAAGCCCGGAGGTCTCACTTGCGAATGCACCCCAAATTGGTCTTGGCTGCAATTCTTTCCGCTGTCGCCATTGTTCTCTCCGTGGCCGCGGCACCGCGACTTTTAGTCATGGAGCGGGATGAGGCCGACCAGGAACGAAATCGAATTGTCGACGCCGTCCGATTCGTCTCTAAGGAGTTATCGACAGCGCCGCGTGACGAACGCAACGAACGAAGACTCGTGCGGATCACCACGGCCCCGGTGCACATCGTTGCCCCGCCGGCCACGCGCGGTCTGTGCGTTGCACGCGTAACCCAGCCGAAGCCCAGCCCACATAACGATCATTGGATTGATGTCTATGTGTCGCGTAACGGCTCAGAAGTAATGACCAGCGGCAGCGGAACGTATCCGCAAGGCACGATGATTCTGAAACGTAAGTATCAGGATTCGGAGAGGCGAACGACCGAACTCTTCACCGGCATGCTCAAGCGAGAGAAAGGCTATAACTCAGACCTTGGGGACTGGCAATTCTTCGTTTTGGACTCGAAAGCTGAAAAAGTAACGGAATTCGGACGACTCGTTTCGTGCATGGATTGCCATGCCGCTTTTGGGAAGAGCGACTTCGTCTCGCGCAAATACCTGGCAACCGTTACGATGCGTTGATTACGGTTCGATGGCAACGCTCCATGGAGAATATGGTGGGCGTTCGCTGCTTGACATTCTTCGTGGTCTTCTTGTTCGTCGGCGTCGTTCGTGCGGAGGACGACTCGGCCGAATCCTGGGCGATCAAGGCGATCGAAAGGCGCGGCGGCGTCGTCTTGCGGGACGACAAGTCGCCTGGCCGACCGGTGATCGCCGTGCGGTTTCCCGAATCCGGCGGCTTTGACGACGAAGACATGTGGCTGTTGGAGGCCTTCCCCAGGCTGTCAGCTATCGATTTGCGGAGGACGGCCGTCAGCGGGACGCACACCCGCGACAACGGCCTGCGATTGCTGAAATCATTTCGGGCGCTGCGGTCGCTCAACCTTCGGCGGACCGCGTTTACGAATGACGGAATCCGCGAGATCAAGGAGTTGACCCAGCTCACGTCGCTCGATCTGAGCGGCACCGCGATCAACAATTGGGCAATCAATCAGCTCGACGGCCTCTCAAACCTCGAGCGGCTCGATCTCTCAGACACAGGGGTCACCGGGTACTGCCTCGAGCGGCTGAGCCACCACGCGAAGCTCACGCATCTGCGTCTCAAGGGATTGAATATCCTGGAGCTCGACATGCCGATATTGAAGAGCTTCAAAGGACTGCGGCACCTGGCGATCGTATCGCCGTGGCTGACCGATCGTTACATGAAGCCGCTCGCGGATCTTCGAAAACTCGAAGGCCTCAATTTGAGTTCGGCTCACATCTCGGACGCCGGGCTTGCTCAGATCGCCGAGCTTCACGAGTTGACGGCGCTCAATCTCGAAGGTTCGCGCGTCACAAGCGCGGGCCTCAAATCGCTCCGGAAACTCCGGAAGCTGACACGGCTGCATCTCGGCGAGACGCGAATCGATAATTCGGGCCTGAGGGAAATTGGCCGGCTCGAGCAGCTGACCTGGCTCAGTCTGCGGGACACCCAAATCACGGCAGCGGGCTGAAGCGGCTCGAGTCCTTGGCACGTTTGAAATTCCTCGACATCTCTGGAACAAACATCTCGAGCGCCGGACTCAAGGATTTGTCGAGTCTTAAAGCTCTCGACGAAATTGATTACACCGACACGCCCGCCGCCTCGGCCAGTTTGCAGGAGCTTCGCGCGATCGGCAACTCGAAGGCGATTTTCGTCTCTGGTCAGCTGCGCAACCTCTCCAATTGGACCGACGAATAAGCGTTCGCGCCCACACGATTCGGATCCAGCCGACCGACACTCAGTCATCGCCGGACGCGGATTGAAGACGATGAACTCGGCGAGATCAAGGAGCTCAACTTTGATCTTGAACGAGGTCGATCACTTCGCGTAAACTACAGTTGACGACAAAAAAACGGTACAGCCACAAGCTGTAAATCTCGCTGACGCGGAGCCGTGCCTGAATCAGGGCGCGGCTCTTTTTTATTTCCCTGCGGGCCTTTTCGTGCGGGCCCTTCCCGCATGGAGACGAAACGGCTGAGTCGGCCCAGCGCCTGCGGCGAAGCAGACGCCCACCTCCGCCTCAGTTGGACATCAAGCTCAATGAACGAATTTCGTTTCGAAACAACACGATCGAGGCCGAAGCCGGCGGGTGCGCGACTTTACGCCTCAACGGCACCGGGTCCAGGGCACCGCCCTGGTTCGAAGGTCCGCACGCCCTTCGAAGATGCGCACGGTTTTTCGAAAAGTGCGGATCTTGGAAAATCCCGAGGATTTCTTCGAAGATGCGCACCCTTTTGCAAGGTGCGCACGAAAAGTGAGCATCTTCGCAAGACGGCAATCTATTCCTCCAGCCCGCTCGACACGATTCAACGCTGGGCGCACCCGCAGCGACTCCGTGATGCAAAATTTGCAAATGACGACTGCCGTTTTCTTGCGTTCACTTGCATCAAGCGGCGCCGGCCGAGAGATTTGGCTGCAGACGACCGCGTCGTGAGAGGGATTTCCACGCGCCGCTGAGGGCCGAGAAGAGTGTTCTTCCTGTAAAGGGCCGATTTTTTCCTGGTTTTGTGTCCGCGGAATTTCGGAATGGCACAGGGAGTGCGGTTCCGGAGCACGCGGCGCCAAGGCCGGGTCAAAAGGCGTGCCCTCACGATGCGTTTTGCCAGGTTTCCCCGCTGGGCGTTGGCTCTCGTCCTCTTTACGGTCCCGGTGAGCTGCGCAATTCTCTACGCGCAGATTCCGCCCAATCCGGACCAGATGGAACTCAATTACGCCGGCTGGCGGATGTTGCATGGCGAGCGACCGTACGTCGATGTGCTCTCGTGCAATTGGCCCGGCTCGCTGTGGATGCATATGGGGGCGATCGCTGTTTTCGGCAATACGCTCCACGCCTGGCGGATTGCCGACGCCTTCTTGATGCTGGCGACCGTGGCGGGGGTTGGCTGGTTCCTTCGGTCCGCGTTTGATTCGCTGACGGCTGCAATCTTCATGATCTTCTATCCGGTGCTGTTTTACGCAGGCGGTTGGCTCACCGGCCAACGTGATTTCGTGGCCACGCATCTCATCCTGCTGGCCGCGGCCTTGCACTGGAAGGGATGGCAAAGCGGGAACTGGCGCTGGCAAATCGGCACGGGGCTGTGCGTCGCCTACGCCGGGTTGGTCAAACCTCCCTTCTTTCTTGCGCTGCCCGTTCTGTTGGGCGCGGGTTCGGTCATCAGCCGATCGCGTGACGTCCTGCGGCGCACGCCGATGAGTCAGGCGATCTCGCTGACGCTCACGGTCGCAGCGGTTGTTATCTTGGCAGCAGTGTCTCTGGTCGGCGAGGGGACGCCGCTCGCGCGGTTTTGGGAAATTGGAATTCAATTCCACCTGGACGCGTACTCCCAAGCGAAGCTGCCTGTCGCCACCCGCGTCGGCAATCTCGTCACGTGGATTGCCGAGCCTTGGTGGTGGGTGGCCGCGCTGGCTGTGATTTCGCCGACCTGGTTTGTGCGGGCCGAGAATCGGCGAACGGAGAGTCTTGTGGCGTACGGCGAGATTCTTTTGTTCCTGCTGGTGTCGCTCGTCAGTTACCTCTGGCAGGGGCAGGGGCTGATGTATCACGCGTCGGGAATCTACGTTTGCCTCGTCCTGCTGGCTCTGATCAGCGTGGCGGCGATTGCTCGCGAAGTGCGGGCCTCCGCGCGGATGCTTCGCTTCAGTGCCTGTGTCGTCAGTCTTTGTTTTCTCCTGGGCGTCGGAAGTCGGTTTGCGACGTATTACGGGCCGCCGCTGCAATTCCTGGCAGGACGGATGGATGGCAAGGAGTTTTATTCCCGTTTCACGGCAGGCGGCCTCAATGTCTGGGAGGCGCTTTCGTTCGCGCGGACGATCCGTGAGGCAAAGTCGACGCAGCCGGAGTCGAACAAGACGATTCTCGTGTGGAGTCTCGCCAATGTGATCAACAACGAATCGGGTTGTCGCAATGCGTCGCGGTTTCACACGCCGCCGATTCTGTTGTTGGCCCTTCCCCCCTTCGAGGAGGCGGCGCAATGGCGGCGGCAGTTCGTCGCCGACGTGGGCCGATCGAATCCGTTCGCTTGTGTCGTCGAAAATGAGCCGTTCGGAGACCCGGCCGACGAATCGGTGCGATTTGTGCATCAGCTCGTGGGCGAGCGCTATCGGCCCGTGGCGAAAACCGAGCATGTAACGCTTTATTTGCGGCGCGACGCCCATTAAGGTGGCAAATCGGCGAAGTCCTTTTTTGACGCGCCGCAGCGGCGGACAATCGAGCCGTGCCATTGTGCACCCGATCGATCTGCACCGCAAAAAACGGCGACACGTGACGAACCATCGAGAACTGAAAATGAAGCGCTTGTTTTCGTTCGGCCTGGCGGTTTTTTCACTTTGGACGTGGACTAATGCGGCTTCCGCCGCCGATCGGGTCGATCTCTCGACCTTGCTGCCGCAGATGACCGATTTGTCTTTGCTTTCCGAGTATCCCGATCCGCCTTTTGTCACGAAACAGTTCAGCAGCTACGATCGAGGCAGCGAAGCGCCCGGCAAGGAAAGCTGGTTCGCCAACGGCGACCGCGGCTTCATGCTCTACGACGGCGTGCTCGGTGCCGAAACGCCGTACTTCAAATCCAGCCCCCAGCAGGGACGGGCGGCCGACGGGCACTTCGCCGCCGGAACGCATGTGGGCATTGCGCCGACCCATAAGAGAGTCGGCGGCTATGTCTGGGCCTACGCCACCTCGGCTGACGGCCGGCCCGAAGCAAATAAGATTATCCAGGGCTACATCGCCAGTTCGGCCATCACCATGGATCCGCAGGGGCACGTGCTCGCGGAGATGAACGGCCCCGGCTGCGTCGTTCGCATCTGGTCGGCCAATCCCAAGGACGCCGGCAAGGTGCGGATCTATTTCGACGGCGCCGAGAAGCCCGTGATCGAAGCCTCGCTGGAAGGTCTGCTGGGTGGCAAATGGTCGACGACGCTCGACGGCAAAGAGACAGTTCCTTTTCCCGATCCGCTCGCCTGCGAGCGGTCGCGCGGTTTCAACCTGTATTTTCCGATCGCGTACTCCCGGCACTGCAAGATCACGATCGACCGGCCCAACATTTACTACCACGTCGACTACCGCACGTATCCCGCCGGCACCGACGTCGCGACGTTTACTTGGAAAGAGTTTGAAAGCGCGTCGCAAAAAGTGGAGGCCGTCGCGACCGCGCTGCGGCCGCCGATCCGCCATGCCTCGGCAGGGCGGCAACGACATCACAATGGACCAGAACAACACGCTCGAACCGGGCAAATCATTCCGCATCAATTTGGACGGTTCGCTGGCGATCAATTATCTCTCCGCGGAAGTGGCGGACGGCGACAAGGCATCGGCCGCGACCGGCGAGGCCTGGCGAAATCTGGTGCTCGTGGCGACATTCGACGGCGCTCGCCAGCCGCAAATCTGGTGTCCGCTCGGCGATTTTTTCGGATCGAGCCCGGGATTTCATCCGTACGCTGTCGCTTCCGTTCGATGTGGAGGCATCCGGCGGCGAGCAGAAGATGGAGTCGTGGTGGTGCATGCCGTTTGAAAAACTGGCCGTCCTCGAAGTCCGCAACATGGGCAAGCGGCCCTATCATGTTCACCTCCACACGAAGGCCAAGGCCCACACCTTTACCGATCGCACGATGCACTTTCACGCCAAGTGGCGGGCCGAAACGCTCAAGAGCCGTCCGTTCAGCGACTGGACCTATTGCGATCTGAAAGGGAAGGGCGTGTTCGTCGGCGACATGCTGAGCCTGACAAATCCTGTCACTGCGTGGTGGGGCGAAGGAGACGAAAAAATCTTCGTCGACGGCGAATCGTTTCCGAGCTGGTTCGGCACCGGCAGTGAAGACTATTACGGCTACGCCTGGAGCGATCCGAAGCCCTTTCAGCACGCCTACCACAATCAAACGCTCTGCGACGGGCCGGGCACCCGCGGCCGCACGAGCGTCAATCGGTTCCACATCCTCGACTCGATCCCGTTCACCACGTCGTTCAAGTTCGACATGGAATTCTGGCACTGGACGCCGAACATCGACGTGCCGCACGCCGCCACAAGCTATTGGTACGCGCGACCCGGCTCGACCGACGATTTCAAGGAGCCGGACGTTCTCGCGGTGCAAAGCGTCCCCGCGCCTCCGACGCCGTATCGCATCCAAGGCGGACTCGAAGGAGAAAATCTGCGGATCGCGCAAAAGAGCGGTGATTCGAAGTCGGCCCGCAGGACATGTCCCCGTTCGGCGACGGCCAGTGGAGCGGTTCCAGCCACCTTTGGGTGCGGCCGGCGAAGGCCGGGGAATGGGTCGACCTGGAATTGCCCGTGGCGGTGCAAGGCCGTTATCACGTCATCGTCTACCTCACCAAGGCCCGCGATTATGGGACCGTGCGATTTTCCGTGAACGGGCAGCAGCTCGGGCCGACGATCGACTGTTTTCATCCCGACACGGTTGTTAGCACGGGTGCGATCGACCTGGGGTCCGTGCGATTGCCAAAGGGGACGGCCACGCTTCGCGGCGAGGTCGTGGGGACCAATCCCAAATCGGACGGAACGCGGTACATGTGGGGACTGGATGCCGTCGTGCTGAAACCGACGATCGGAACGAAATTGCCCCGCCGCAAATCGTGAATTCCGCGTTCTCTGTCGACGTTGATGCAGCTCCTTCGAGGTTCGCGAATAATCGAGAACGGTGGAAACGACAACCCTTGTGGTGCTGGGCGTTCTCTGCCTGGCGACCGTGGTCCGCTCGGCGCTGGGATTCGGCGAGGCGCTCGTTGCCGTGCCGCTGCTCGCGCTGATCATTCCGGTCGAAGTGGCCGCTCCCTTGGCGGTTCTGGTGTCGGTCACCGTCGCCGGCGTGATCCTGCTTCAAGACTGGCGGCACGTGCATTTCGGCGGAGCCTGGCGGCTCGTGCTATCGACTTTCTTGGGAATTCCCTTCGGCCTGTTGCTGTTGACGCACGTTGCGGAGCCGGTCGTCAAAGGATTGTTGGCGGCGGTGATCATCTCGTTTTCCATCTACCGGCTGACGAAGCACACGCAGCTGGTGTTGAACGACGATCGATGGGCCTGGATCTTCGGCTTTGGGGCCGGCGTGTTGGGAGGCGCCTACGGAATGAACGGTCCGCCCCTGGCCGTGTACGGCGCTGCGGCGCTGGACGCAAGAGCGCTTTCGGGCGACGTTGCAGGGTTACTTTTTTCCCGCGAGCTTTGTGGGAATGGTGGGCTATTGGCTGGCCGGCCTGTGGACCGCGTCGGTCACGAAATACTACTTGGTTTCGCTACCCGTGGTGGTGGTCGCGGTCTTCATTGGCCGGGTGCTCAATCGGCGTCTGCAGCCACGGCGATTTGTGGCGTGCGTCGACCTAGGTTTGCTGGCGATCGGCGCGTTGCTCCTTGTGCAATCCGTGTGGGCGACCCTGCGCTCGTGAAGGTGGTATGCATCGGCGCGAAGATTGTAGAATGCTTTGCCGGGGCACCGCGTGGGACAATCAGATATGACAACTGGAGAAATAGCCATGCAGGAGTCGACCGACCTCAGCCGACGCGATTTTGGCAAGCTGGCCTTGGCCGCGCTCGCGGGAATCTCCGCCGGAGCGACCGTCTTGGCGGCAGACGATAAAAAGTCCGCCATCGCGAAAAGTCCCTTGCTGAGCGACCCGCATGCTTGCCGCGGGCTCAACACGTGCAAGGGCAAGGGGGCGGACAAGAAGAACTCGTGCGCAGGCACCGGCCAATGTGCAACCGCCGCGCACCACGGCTGTGGCTCGCAAAATGAGTGCAAAGGTCAGGGAGGCTGCGGCGCTCACCCGGGCGAGAATGCCTGCAAAGAAAAGGGCGAGTGCAGCGTTCCCATGCACGCCTCGGCCTGGAAGAAGGCGCGGGCCCGCTACGAAGAACTGATGAAATCGGCAGGCAAGAAATTCGGCAAGGCTCCGTCAGCTAAAAAAAGCGCGAGCGCCAGTTGACGCCCGCGCTCTCTGTGGCTGCGGGTGATTCTGCGTCCTCTATTCCTGGGTCGTCTCGGTTCCCGACTCTGCAAAGAATTCTCGCAACGCCTGGGAAAGCATCGGCAGCGGCACGACAGCCACTCGCACCACCGTCTTCACCTGATCCTGTACCGGGATCTCTTCGGCCTTCACCACCAGATCGGCGATTTCAGCCAGTTCGTCCCGACCCGAGCTGTGGTAGCACTCGGAAATTGAGCGCCACGCCCGCTTGTTGAGCGGCGAGGGAATCATCGTCGCAGCCCGTTTCAGGGGCACGAGTGCCTCGTCGTATCGCTTCTGCGTCTTGAGCGCCTCACCCTGCAACAGGGCGATCGCCGCCTCGAATGGCCCTTGATCTTGTATAGAAGAAAGTTCGGTTAAAGCCCGATCGGGAAGATTCAATTCCAGATAACCTTCCGCAGTCTGCAGCCGCCGAATCGTCTTTGAAACAGTTTTGGCGTCCATCGGTTTGTCGCCGCTGCAAGTTGTCAAAACGTGCAAATTTCAAACGCGTTACGATAATGTCGCAAAACGTGTACCAATCGAACTTGTGGAGGACGAGCTCGCCTGTAGCCTGTTTGCACCGCACGGATTGCGCGTTTTCAGATTCGAGCGGCCGGAAAGAAGCTTCGCAAAAAAACGGTGCGCACGGCTCAGAAATGTGTCGATTGCCGTCAACGAGAGACAGTAGCGCGTCCAGGCGGCGACAGTTTTGGCGCGCTACGGAGGCGCGAGTGGCACGCCCGCCGCTTGAACTCATCTCGCGACCCTCCGATGATAGCCCGCCAACACCCCCAAGTTTCCAAATAAGGCTTTCCAACATGCGTGCCGAGTCGCATGCGTCTCTGCGTTGGACCATCCTCTGTCATCTCGCTGCGTTCGTCGCCGCACCGTCTTTCCAGGCGACTCCCGTGTTCGCCGCCACACCTGATCGGCGACCGAACATCCTCTTCATTTTTTCCGACGATCACGCGGCCCATGCGATGAGCTGTTATGGATCGCGAATCAACAAGACGCCCAACCTCGACCGCATCGCCGCCGGGGGCATGCTCTTCCACAACTGCTTTTGCACCAACTCGGTCTGCGGGCCGAGCCGGGCCGTCGTGCTCACGGGAAAATACAGCCACCTCAACGGCTTCTACCGCAATGGGGATCGCTTTGATGGCAGCCAGCCCACGTTCCCCAAGATGCTGCAAAAGGCCGGCTACCAGACGGCCATCATCGGCAAATGGCACCTGGCCAGCGATCCGACCGGTTTCGACGTTTGGAAAATCCTCATCGGCCTCGGGACGTACTACAACCCCATCCTGGTCGAAAACGGTAAGCGGGTTCCGCACACGGGCTACGCCACCGAACTCTTGGCCGACGAGACGATCAACTATTTAAAGGCCCGCGATCCCAACCGACCGTTTGCCTTGATGTACCACCAGAAGGCGCCGCACCGCGAATTCGATCCGAACCTCAAGGACTTGCATCTCTACGACGACGTCACGATTCCCGAGCCGGAAAATCTGTTCGACGACTACAGCGGCCGCGGCACCGCCGCCCACGTCCAGCAGATGGAAGTCGTCCGCGATCTCAATCCGCGCGACCTGAAACTTGTCCCGCCGAAGGAGCTGAACGCGGAACAACTCGAGAAGTGGAACGCCGCCTACGAACCCAAGAACGAAGCCTTCCGCAACGCTCACCTCACCGGGGCAAAACTCGCCCACTGGAAGTACCAGCGGTTCATCAAGGATTATCTGCGTTGCGTCGCCTCGGTGGATGAAAACGTGGGCCGCGTGCTCGACTACCTCGAACAGAGCGGTCTGGCGAAGAACACCGTCGTCATCTATTCGTCCGACCAGGGATTCTTTCTGGGTGACCACGGCTGGTTCGACAAGCGGTTCATGTACGAAGAGTCCTACCGCATGCCGCTCCTGGTCCGCTGGCCCGGAGTCGTTCAGGCCGGTTCACGGTCCGACGCGCTGGTCTCGAACCTCGATTTCGCCGAGACGTTTCTCGAGATGGCCGGCCTTCCGGTGCCGCCCGAAATGCAGGGTCACAGCTTGCTGCCGATTCTGGCGGGCCGCAAACCGTCCGATTGGCGGACCAGCCTGTACTACCACTATTACGAGTATCCGGCCGTGCACATGGTCCACAAGCACGAGGGGATCCGCAACGAGCGGTATAAGCTGATTCACTTCTATGATCTGGGGCAATGGGAGCTCTACGACCTCAAAAAAGACCCACATGAGATGCACAGCGTCTTCGACGATCTCGAGTACGCGGCGATCGCGCGCAGCTTGCAATCGGAACTGGACCGGCTCCGCGAGATGTACCATGTGCCGCCGAAGTGAGCCTTCCACCGGTGCTGACCTCGTGCGCCGAGCCGGATTTTGTTCGGCGAGCCGTCCGCTGTCGGCTGTTCCCTGGGAATTCGATCCCAATTGGGTAAAATGGGATAACTTTGCCAGGGACAATCGTTTGCAAACGGGACCTGAAGCAGTCAATCTCCAAGTGGACCGTCCGACCTGAACTGGCAGGTCCGATGTGGGTTTTCGCCCGCAAGCCAAAGGAATCGAACAACGCATTCCAGAGTGGTCACACCACTAGATTCGGCAACCTGAACAGGAGCAATCAGCGCATGCATACCTCCGACGCGACGAAAGAGTTTTCGACCACTGCCAGCGAGCAATTCCTTCAACGGGCCAAGCGGGCGATTGCCGGAGGCGACAGCAGCACGATGCGCGTGCTGCCGTACCACCTTCCGCTCGTCGCCACAAAGGGGCAGGGGTGCCGCGTTTGGGATATGGATGGCAATGAATACATCGATCTCAACATGGCCTTCGGCCCGCTGATCTTCGGGCACTGCCCCGAATTGATCGTGTCCCGCGTCGAAGACCAGATCCGCAACCGGGGCAGCCAGCTCGGTTTTCCCACCGAAATCACCGTCCGCGTCGCCGAGAAGGTCCAACAGATCTTCCCGTCGATGGAACTCATGCGGTTTGCCAATTCGGGCACCGAGGCCTGCATGTCGGCCGCCCGCCTGGCCCGCACCTTCACCGAGCGGCCCAAAATCATCCAGTTCGAAGGGCATTATCACGGCTGGAGCGACACGCTCTTTAACCGCTACCACGCCCCGCTTGATGAACTGCCCAAAGGGGCTTACGGCCCGACGACACCCGGAACAAAGGGCCTCAATGGGGCTCCGCACCATAATCTGCTGTGTCGCTGGAACGATATCGAGTCGCTCGAAAAATGCCTCAATGATCACCGGGGACAGATTGCCGCGGTGATAATGGAGCCGGTGATGGGCAACGGCGGCGTCATCGGCCCCAAGACCGACTACCTCGAAACCGTTCGCTCGCTCACCAAGGACCACGAAACGCTGTTGATCTTCGATGAAGTCATCAGCGGCCTTCGCGTGGCCCGCGGCGGCGCCCAGGAATTCTACGGCGTCCGGCCCGATATCACCGTGATCTCGAAGTCGGTCGGCGGCGGTTACCCTGTCGCCGCCTTCGGCGCGTCGAAGGAGATCATGCAAGTCGTCGTCGACGGCAGCATGTTCCACGGCGGAGTCTTCTCCGGCAACGCGATCGTGATGGCGGCCGCGGAAGCCGTGCTCGACGAACTGCTCGCCCGCGGCGAGTCGATCTACCGCCACATGTACGCCGTCTCCGACGAGCTGTGCCGCGGCGTCGACGACATTCTCACCCGCGCCAAGGTCCCGCACTTGCTGCAAAACGTCGGGCCGATGATCTCCATCTACCTGACGAACGGCGCAGTCGACGGTATTCACGAATACCGCGACGTCCGCCAGCACTGCGATTTCGCCAAGTACATCCGCCTGCAGCACATGATGCAGCGCTCGGGCGTGTACTATCACCCGAACCAGTTCGAGCCGCTGTTCCTGTCGGCCGCCCACACCCGCGACGACATCGCGACTGTGCTCGACCGCTTCGAGCAGGCGGTGACTCGTCTGGAGGAATAAGCTCCAGGGATCTCGGGCTCTGCAGTTCACACGGCGAGCGCAGCAAGACTGCGCTCGCCGAAATTTTTTGCAGGAAGCTCGCAAAGCGAGTGCTTCACGCGTTCACTTTACTGCCACCCCCTAGCGCGAGACCGGGGTGAGATAGGGCGGCACGTTACGACGATGCCGGGTGCAAACCGGGGCCACTGTCGGCAAAAATTCACCCTTGACGGCGTTCAATTGTACGCATATGTTGGCGTTCAACTGAACGCGATCTTCAGAGGCGTTCCGCATGTCCAAACGGCCGGCATTGGCGAAGTCCGAACTCGAAGTCGCCCGCATCGTCTGGAAACTGGGCCAGGCGAGTGTCCGGCAAGTGCTCGACGAGTTGCCGCCCGAGCGGAACCTCGATTTCAAAACCGTGCAAACCTACCTGCGGCGACTCGAGGCCAAGGGTTATCTGAAAACAAGGCGGGAAGGGCGGGCCAAAGTTTACTTCCCCCGCGTCCGGGAGAGACTCGTCGTCCGCGAAGTCATCGACGACCTCGTCCAGCGCCTTTTCGGCGGCGAATCGCTGCCTCTCTTCCAGCACTTGATCCACGACCGCGGTCTCAGCGACGCGGAAATCAAGCAGCTGCGCGCCCTGTTGGACGAATGGGAGGAAGGCAAACCATGAAGCCACTGAACGAAGTTGCGAGTGAAATGGCGATCGCCCAACTGTGGCAAGTCACCGTCGTGATCCTCGCCGCGGGACTGTTAACACGCGTTGCTTGCCGTCGACGACCGCATTTGGCCCATCTAGTCTGGCTTGCGGTGCTCATCAAGTGCCTGTTGCCGCCACTTTGGAGCAGCCCGACCGGAGTCTTTTCGTGGACCGCAACGCGTCTGACCGCCCCGCCGGTTATTCCTCAATCGCAAATGGTCACGTCATCCGGATCAATGGCCGCCGAACGTGGAAACGCCGAAGGATCTTGGAGTTTCTCAAATTCCAAGTCGACGCCGATCAACGAGCCAGACGGCCGAGCGGATTGGCGGTTGATCGAGGTGCCCTTTGTGCTGTGGGCGCTGGGCTCGGTGGTTTACGCGATTTTTGCTTCGATCGTCACACTCCGCTGTTGGCGATCGATCGACAGGACGCCGTCATTGTCTCATGAAACCCTGACAGCCGAATTTGCGAAGCTCACCGATCGGCTGGGGGTCGCTCGCCGAACTCGACTCGCCGTCGTCGACGAGCCGCTGGGACCGCTCTCTTTCGGCTGGATGCGTCCCACGATTGTTTTGCCTCGATCGTTGGTTGAAGGACGAACGGCCGCGGAGCTGGAGCCAATTCTGGCTCACGAACTGGTGCATGTGCGGCGGGGTGATGCCTTTGTCGGGCTGTTACAGTCCGTGGTTCAAGCCGTGTGGTGGTTCCACCCGCTCGTGTGGTGGGCCAATCGAGAAGTCGTTCGCGAGCGCGAACGTTCGTGTGACGAAGAGGTTGTTGCCGGATTGAATTATCGACCGGACGCTTACACCCGTTGCCTGGTCGACATCCTGGAGCTGAAAGCGCCAGTTGCAATGGTTGAGCCCCCTGCCGGGGTTGCGCTCGTTTGACGTCACCAAACAAAGACTGGAGCACATCATGCGACACTCTGCCGGTTTTCGCCCGCGGATGCCTAAGCGCTATTGGTTGCTGTTTCTGGCGGGCTTGCTCGTCATTGGCCCCGGTTCGCGGTTCGTTGCATCTTCCAATCAGGCCCCCCGCCAGTTCGACGAGGCCGTCAAAACGCCAAAGACGCCGACGCCCGCGCACGCCGCGTTGGCGAAAGCTGGCAATGACGCCGGGGAGACCGAAACGGAAATGCCGCCGGCATTGGTCGAGTCGAATCCCAAGCCGGGCGCGACCGGAGTCAGCGCGGGCTTGCGGGAGATCCGCATCACGTTTGACAGCGACATGCAGCGCGGCATGAGCTGGACCGGTGGCCCACCCGATTTTCCGCCGGTCGATAAGAGTCGAAAGGCCCATTGGATCGATGCTCGCACCTGCATCTTGCCGGTGAAGTTGCAAAAGGCACGCTTCTATCGCGTCGGCATCAATTCGAAGAGCTATCGCAACTTCCACAGCACGGGCGGAGTCTCAGTGCCGCCGACGACGATTTATTTCACGACGGTCGGCGCGTCCGCTGACGTGGAGAGCCGCGTTCGCGTTCCGCGAATCGTGAAACTGGAACCGGCAAACGGGACGATCGATGTCGATCCGGCGACCAGCGAATTGCGAGTGACCTTCGATCTGCCGATGGGCGATGGCATGTCCTGGACAGGGGGCGGGCCGGATTTCCCCAAGACGACAAGCGGCAGTCGCGCGCGGTGGTTGAGCGACGGCAAGACCTGCCTCATGCCCGTGTCACTGGAACCGGGCCACGCCTATCGTCTCGGGCTCAACAGCCGCGACTTCAAGAATTTCGCCAGCGCGTCGGGCGTGCCGCTGGAGCCTGTGCTTTACGAATTCAAGACACGACAGTAGAGCGGCGACATTGTCGAAGTGAATTTGTGCTGGCGTATCCGAGCGTCAGCATGACGCGATCATGCCGGGCGATGCAAGAGTGCGGGAACGCCCAGCACTCACTTCCGGCGGCTGTAGCGGATCGTCATCTGGATCTGCTCCTTGGCATCCTTCGGCGAGATGACTCGCAGCGTCCAGTCGTGGTGATCGGCATCCTTCCAGATGTCGACTTGCCGCCAGGTGGCCGTCGTGCCCTTGGAATCGTCGCGGCCGCTGACCGTAAGTGTCAGGGTTTTCGAATGGGGATCGTAATGCCCCTCGCCGTTGGCAAAGCTGGTGGCCGTCGCATCGACCCAAGTGAGCACATATTTCTTGGCAATCGGATCGTAACCGAGCACCTCATGCCCAATGAACGGCGCCCCGAGGAACATCCCCTCGAAATCAGTAATTAACCATCGCCGGCCGAGAAGCTTCACGGTCGTCTTCGCGGCACTCATCACCTGCTTGCCATCGCGGCCTGTCGATTCGATCGTGGCGTCCCAATCGCCGACCCATCTTTCGAGGACCTTGGCCCCGGAGTGAGTGGCAGGGGAGCTTTCGCTGACTTTCGCCTTCGCGTCGGCAGCGGGCGAGGCTGGCTTGGTCGAATCTTGCGCTCGAAGCCAAGTCGTCGAATGCATCGTGACTATGAGCAGCAAGAGAGCGAGAGTGGTCCTCATGTCGTCGATCCTCGGACAACTTTGACAGCGGTCATGCTAACCGGATGATCGTACTGACGGAACGCTTCTGTCGATTGGCTATCCAGCGGGTTTGCGCTCGATAAGTGCGTCGCAAGCGAGTATCGACGGTCCGTTCTCGGTGCAAATCGCGTACTTGGGGCCCGGGAGTAACGCAACGCCCGCGTAGCGACTCTTGGCGTCGAGAACGTAAAAGACCACGTTGAAATTGGGATTGCCGCTCCGATCGAGCAGCCGTTTTTCGACGGTCGTGGTCTTGATCCGCTGGCACGCTTCGATCGCCGCGTCCTTTGGGTGCATGCCCCGCCGCAGGCACTCGACGATCAGGAACGAACAGAGATTAAAAAGATTCGCCTCGCCGCGACCGGTCGAGCCGGCGGCTCCCACGCTGCCGTCCACATACAGGCCGGCGCCGAGGATCGGTGAGTCGCCCACCCGGCCGGGAATCTTGAAAGCCAAGCCGCTGGTCGTCGTCACGCCGCAAATTTCCCCCTGAGCGTTGATGGCGTTGCAGTTGATCGTGCCAGTCACATGATCGACGTCGATCAAACCCTCCTCGGCCATCTTCAAGGTGGCTTTGCGTCCGGCTTCGGACCGGATCTTCGGATCCAGATAGTGTGCCGGATCGGATCGCCGCTTCCATTCGAGCCAAAGTCGGCGAGATTTGTCGGTGTTGAGGTCAGGCTCGATCTTGAAACCAAGGTTCCGGGCAAAAGTCTGCCGCCTTGGCCTACCAAGAGGTGATGGTCGGTGTTCTCCATCACTGCCTTGGCGACCAGTGACGGCGTTCGCACGCCCTCGATGGCGGCGACGGCGCCCGCCCGTTTCTTCGGTCCATGCATCACCGAGGCGTCCAATTGCACCACGCCGTCGGCGTTGGGCAGGCCACCGTAGCCCACGCTCGTTTCTTCGGGATCGAGCTCGAGGATGTTGACGCCCGCGATCACCGCATCCAGCACGTCAGCCCCCTCGGTGATCATGGCAAAGGCCTTCTCGACGCACGTCACCTTGCCGCCGTTCTTGAAATGATGGCCGTTGGCCGCCGAGATGACGACCGGTTTGACGCCCCTGATGGCGGCCCGTGGCATCTGCTGGCTTTGTTTCATCCCCGTCGCCGTGGCCACGATGGCGGCTCCGCTCATCACAAATTTGCGACGCGACAGATTTTCGCTCACGAGGGACTCCTGCAACCTTAGGGTCTGTGCCACGAAATATTGATAGGCGAGAGCCGTGCTCACGCGTATGTGCCGACGCGATCCCATTCTGAATCTTCGCGTCTGAGTTTGCCAACGTTGGCAGTGTTGCAGGGCGGACAAGTGAGCGATCACCGAAAATTCGAGGAGGGTTTCACTTGACTCGTTTGTCGCTCTCGGACGTCCCCATTGGTTTAAGCAAGCGAATCTGATAGGATGCCTGTGCGGCGGATGAGCCCGGCTCTCGGGGAACGCCGCAAAAATTTTTTTAGAAAATGGATCAAATGTCAGAAGGCACGATCAAGCGCAAGACGGACAAGGGTTTCGGGTTTATTGCGACCGAAACCGGCAAGGACATGTTTTTCCACTCGTCGAACGTGGAAGGCGCGGGCTACGAATCACTTCGTGAAGGTCAAAAAGTGTCGTTTACCGAAGGGCGCGGTCCGAAAGGACCGAGAGCGGAGAATGTAAAGGCGATCTGAAACGGACACATTTCAGATCGACAGGAAAGCCGACGGTTTCCGTCGGCTTTTTTTGGCTAGCGGCCGGATTCTGACGACGGAGCAAGGCCATGGATCAAGCGGATCTTCTCATTCGTGCCATGGCAGAACGATGCCTCAACATTATCCAGGACAAACCAGAGGACGCGCGGTTCGCGTTGCCGGCCCCCCTTCGACCCAAACATCTTCGCGGGATGTGCAAGCTGATTGTTGAGCATGCGGAAGACTGGCCCGCTACCAAACTACATCGCTGGATCGGCTTCGTTCAGGCTGGCATGATTGCGAATTTGATGCTTGATCTCGAGGGAGCGAAAACCATGTTCAATAAAGTCAAAGAGCAGTACGGCTCGGTCGCCAAGGATCGAGACTTGCTCGATCATCTCGATCCGATGACGTCATTTGAGATGGAGTTCGGCGGTCAAGGTTGACGCGGCACTCGCTTCCGTCTCAACGGGGAAAGACACAGGTCGTTGCAGGTCGTGAAGCCGATGTTTGCAGCTGTCATGTTGACCGTGGATTGGAACGATCGTGGCTCCGATGAAGACACAAGGTGAGATCGAAGCCACCGTTTGCGAGGGGGTCACTCGATTCGAGCAGGATTACATGGGCCGCGGCCCCAAAGACATCCACACGCACCTGGTCGGCGATCTCGTCGTCGTCCGCCTCAGGGGCGTCTTGACGGCGGCCGAGCAGCAATTGGTCCGAACGCTCCCGGCCGAAAAGGGAAGAGACCTTCTGAAACAAGTCCGCACACACCTCGTCGAAACGGCACGGCCTGTGATGGAAGCCATGATCGAGAAGGCCACCGGCGTAAAAATCGTGAGCCTCCATCACGACATCAGCACGGTCACGGGCGAAGAAATCATGATCTTCACTTTGGCGTCCGCACCCGCCTTTCGAGAAGTCAAGAAATAAGGTGGTTTTTGCCTTCGCGCCCCGCTGGGCATCGAGAAGCGATTTGCAAGATGTCCGCAGACGACGAGACCGGCCTTGCGCACCGACAATGATCTCAACCGACTCGAACCTCGCGCGATCATCGCCATCGCGGCGCGGATCGCCGTACGGGTGATGCCCTTGGTCTCGGCGTCGGACGAGTCGAGGCGAATCATCGAGCGACTGTTCGAGTTGGCCGCCGGGACAAGCGAAATCCAAGCGAAAATCCCGAAATGCTCAGGATCGAGGTCTCCGGAATGCTGGGGCCGCGCCGATGATGTTTTGCGGCGGTGCGAGCAGACTGCCAAAGCATTCGGCGAGAATGAGCCGGGGCACGAGGTGACGGAAGACGTTCGGCTGTTTGTCGCATCTCTTGTCGACGACGCGATTCGAACGGCAATCAGCTTCGACGTCTCAGCAGAGGGTGAGTTTCTCGCGCAGGCGATCGCGCATGACCTGTCGGTGACCGAGAATACCAGCGGCGCCGGCACGGAACGGATGGGACGCCCCATCGATCCTTCCTGCGAAGGCGAGCTTGGTCCGTATTGGCCGGCTGGCAGGCCGCCCTGGTGGCCTCCCAACGATTGAGACCCAACACGTCGCAATACAGTCGGTGAACGGGTGAAAAACGACCGTCCCTCATCGAGAGTGTGAGTTGCGCTAAACGTCGAATCGACCCGGCTCAGCCGATTGGCGGCACCGCGTGTGCCAGCCCGCCCGGCCCATAGCGGTCTGCCGCGGTCGTGACCTCGACGGCCAGGATGGAGATGTCGTCTTGCGGTTTTTTGCCTTTTTGCCACTGCGAAAGTTCTTCCAGCAGCAGGGCAATCGCTTCGCGGACTGGTTCGATCCTTGTTTGGCCGATTGAGTCAAGGAGTCGGGCGTCGCCGAACCGTTCGCCGCCGGGGTTCATCGCATCGGGGAGTCCGTCGGAGTAAAGATACAACCGGTCTCCCGCCTTCAATTGGACACAGCTCTCACCATAGGCCTCTTCCGCCAAGCCGATCGGAAATCCCGGGCTTTGGAGGATGACCGGAGGCCCGCCAACGGGAGCATAAATCGGGCCGGGATGCCCCGCGGAGACGTAGCGGAAATCGCCGCTCCAAACGTCGAGGACTCCGTACATCAGCGTCGCGAACTGCTCCGTCGCGGTGTCGTAGGGAAAGAGCCGGTTCAGGCGATCGGCGACCTCCGCGGGGGGCGTGACTTCGAGACAATCGGGAACGCTTCGATCCCGCATCAGAATCGAGGAAGGGTCCGACGGCGGCGAGAGAAGACGGCTGAGCGTCACCGACAACAGGGCCGGCGCGACGCCATGGCCGCTGACATCGAGAATGTAGACGCCAACCTTGCCATCGCCGAGCGGTACGATGTTCAGCCCGTCGCCGGCCAATTCGTCGCATGGCCGGTAGCACCAGGCAAACTCTGTGCCCGGGATGCGCGGTGCACCCGAGGGCAGAAAGGTCTTCTGGATCTTCGCCGCTGCCTCCAGGTCTCGCGACATCCGGACGTTGACTCGCTCCAGTCGCGAGTTGCTCTCTTCCAAATCGACCTGCAGGCTGCGGAGTTTCAGATGCGTTTCCACACGCGCGTGCAATTCTTCCATCTGAAACGGCTTGGTGAGGTAATCGACGCCGCCGATGGCAAAGGCTTTCACCTTGTCCAGCTGCTCGGTCAGGGCGCTAATGAAGATGACGGGAATTCCCTTGAGCTGATCGTTGGCTTTAAGGTGTCCGCACACCTCGAAACCGTTCATCTCCGGCATATTGATATCCAGCAGGATCAAGTCCGGGGGATCACGTTGTGCGGCCAGCAGCGCCAGCTTGCCGCTGGGAACGGGGCGAACTTTGTAACCGCGGTCCTTGAGCATCCCGGCTAGCACCTGCAGATTGGCGGCGGTGTCGTCCACGACCAAGATGCTGGCGGGTTGCCCGGCGTGATACTGAGACCTCTCCGGATTCAACGGTCACCGTCCCTGCTCAACAAATCGAGCAGTTTCTGGTATTGGAAGCCCTCGGCCAGGCGGCGCAGCGCTTGCGCGATGCGGGGATCGCGTGCCTCAGCCTCCTGGATCTTTGCCAGCAGCTGGTCCAGATCCGCGGTGAGGACGGCCTCGCGCATCGGGTCGATGAGGTCTTGCGGCCAACCCGCCAAGGACTCGGGCACGAGCTCGGCCGCATCTTCCTGGGCGGCCGCTGTGAGTTGCTCGGCGTAGACGTACTCCACCCCCAGTTGGGCGTGAATCTTGTGGAATAGCTCAATTTCCCTGAACGGCTTGCTGATGAAATCGTCGGCGCCGATCTTCAGCAGCTCCTGGCGGTTCTCGTCCATCGCACTGGCAGTCACGGCGATGATCTTGATCTCCTTGCCGCCGGCTATGCCCCGGATCCGGCGGATCGCCTCATGGCCATCCATCACCGGCATGCGGAAATCCATCAGGATCAGATGGGGCCGCCAATTCTCAAACTCCTGGACGGCTTCGGCTCCGTTGGTCGCCAGTCCGATCTCGAAACCGACGGAACCGAGTAACTGGGCCAGCAGCTGGCGGTTATCGTCGACGTCGTCGGCAATCAGCACTCGGCACGTCGCCTGCCCCGGCTGGAGTCTCAGGACCTGCCGCGGCGTGTCCTTCACTTGAACCGCCTGGGCCTCTCCCTCCTTCAACGGCAGGTGAACAACGAAAACACTGCCTTTGCCCACTTGGCTTTTGACTGTGATGTCGCCACCCATAAGTCGCACAAACTCCCGGCTGATCGCCAGGCCGAGTCCCGTGCCGGTCGCCGCCTGTTGCCCCGATTTCGTTTGCTCGAAATGCCGGAACAACTTGTCTTGGTCCTCGGACGAAATCCCCGGGCCCGTGTCTTCGATTTCGACACGGAGAAAAGGCCCCGTCGCGCATTCGCGGTTCGCGTGCACGCGCAAGCCGACGCCCCCTTGTTCGGTAAACTTGACGGCATTGCCCAGCAGGTTAATGAACACCTGACGCAGCTTGTTGATATCGGTCACGATGTATTGGGGGACGCCACCGATCATTTCCACCGAGAATGATAATTTTTTCTCGTTCGTGCGGACGCGGAACATCATCTCCAGGTCGCTGAGCAGCGCGAACAGGTCAAACGTGGTGAGGTTCAGAGTCGTGCGGCCGGCCTCGATCTTGGACATCTCCAGGATGTCATTGATCAGGGCCAGGAGATGTTCGCCGCTCCGATTGATGGTTCCCAGATACTGGTTTTGTCGGGGCGTGAGGTCCTGGTCGCGGAGCATCAGCTGGGAGAACCCGAGGATGGCGTTCATGGGCGTGCGGATTTCGTGCGACATGTTGGCCAGGAAGATGCTCTTGGCGCGGTTGGCTTGCTGCAGCGATTGCTCGTAGCGTTTGCGTTCGGTGACGTCGCGTGCGGCGGCGAATACTCCCTGCAGTTTCCTGTCGCGATCGTGGAACGTTGACGCGTTGTAGGACACCACTGTTTCCTTGCCGTCCCTGGCACGGGCGGTGAGTTCGTAGTCGGTGACCTTGCCTTCGCCCAGCACCAGCTTGATGGCTGTTTCGGCCCGCTCGGAGTCGGTGAAGTAGCCCTTGAAGGGCGCGCCGATAAGCTCATCGCGAGTGCACCCGGTGAGCGCCTCCATCTGCTTGTTGACGTCGGTGATGATGCCGCGAGGATCGGTGGTGATCAGGGCATCAATGTTCGATTCGATCAGTGAGCGGGTGTAGAATTGTTGGTCCCGGACGCGTTGATCGAGCAGCATTCGCTCAGCTTCTACCTGTTTCCGTACGGTATTATCGGTTCCGATCAAGAGATAACCGATGATGCCGCCTTCGGCGTCGCGGAGCGCCGTCACCGACACGATGGCCGGAAAACGGCTGCCATCCTGGCGGATGTAGGTTAATTCGTAGATGTCCTCGATCCCTCGCGAGGCCTTGAAAACTAACGCCTCGAAGCCCGGCGTGATCGTGGTTCCCAGCTCGGCGCTCGAAAGCTTTGGCGCGCGTAATCACTTCCTGTGGATCGGAAATATCGGCCGGCGTAATCTGGTCGGTCACTTCGGCGGCCGTATAGCCGAGCATGCGCTCGGCGCCGACATTGAAGATTTGAATGACGCCCTTCTCGTCGGTGGCGATGCTCGAGAAGTTGGCGCTGTTGAAAATGGCGCTCTGCAGCGCTCCGGCTTTGAGCAGCGCTTCTTCCGCCCGCTTGCGCTCGGTCACGTCCTCCATCGCCAGGACCAGCAACTCCCCATGGTGGCCCGCGAGAAGCTTGCGGGCATTGAGCAGCATCACCCTGCGGCCGATGACCGGAAAGGTGTGCTCGAGCTCGAAGTCATTGAAGACGGAGCTTTTGGGAACAACATCCTCGAGCAATGTCCGCAGATCGGGGATATCCCATTGACCGTTGCCCAACTCGTAGATGAGGCGGTGTTCTGTCTCCTCGGAAGAGACGTGAAATGTTTGATAGAAAGCCCGGTTGGCGGACCGGACGCGCAAGGTGGTGTCGAGGATCAACAGGGGCTCACGCACCGTGTCGACGATGTTTTGGGCGTACGTTTCGATGGCCTTCAGATCGGCCTCGGAGCGCCTTCGCTCGGTCACATCCTCCATCGCCAGCACCAGCAGTTCCCCGTGGTGACCCGCCTGTAGCTTACGGGCATTGAGCAGCATTACCCTGCGGCCGATGACCGGGAAGGTGTGTTCGAGCTCAAAGTCGTCGAAGACCGAACTTTTAGGGACGATGTCCTCAAGCAGAGTCCGCAAGTCGGGGATGTCCCACTGGCCGTTACCCAGCTCGTAAATCAGACGGCCCTCGGTCTCCGCGGGGGAGACGTGGAAGGCCTGATAGAAGGCGCGATTGGCGGACTGGACTCGCAATATCGTGTCGAGGATCAGCAGCGGCTCGCGCACCGTGTCGACGATGTTCTGGGCGTAGGTTTGGATATCCTCGACCAATGGTTCTTGCGTCATCGAGGTATTTTCTCCTTTACTGTTGAGCAATCACGATTCCTGATTCCCGGTCGTCTTGAACAGCTCGAGCAGAGCCTTTGCCGAAAGGGCTAAAAGGAATTGGTCATCATACGATCTCAAGTCGCCTGAATACGGGCCCCTTGGCCGCATCGACCAGAAATGCGAAGGCGATTGTCGCGGCGAACGTGCCGGCCACAACAACAATCGGCAAAGGCGTCATGAAGATTCCACAAAGGGCCAACGTCGAGGCGATTATGAGATCGGCAACCGATGACACAACGAGCCACAAGCTCGGGCGAGAGGACCACAGGCGCCGCCGTTCGCGAATGGCATAGGTCGTGGCCTGATTTCCGAACACGATGACAAGAAACGCCAGTGTTCTCAGCGCGTCGATTTTGAACTCCAAACCGAATTCAGCGATGGCCAAAACGCCGCTGCAAAAGACGAGTTCGCTCACTCCCATAAAGACGCCCGCGATCGTCAATTTGCCGATATGCCAGGCGTTGGGCAGCGGAGAGGGTCGCACATTGTCCGTGGTCAGGGACATTCCCAGGAAGTCGCCGGTGATCATCACGATCACCATCAGCATGGGAGTCAGGATCGCGTGCCCGGTCATGATCAGACCGACCGCCAGGAAGAGGACCTGGACGACTTTCTTGTTCACGGAGTTGAGCGTATAGGTCAGGATGCGCTGGAACGTGACTCGCCCTTCCTTGACTGCGGCAACGATGCCACCCAGTCCAGGCTCGGTCAGCACAATGCCGGCTGCCGACTTGGCGACGTCGGTCGCCGTCGACACGGCGATTCCCATTTGCGCCTGGCGCAGCGCGGGCGCGTCGTTGGCCCCGTCGCCGCACATGCCGACGATGTGACCTTCGTTCTGAAACGCCTTGACGAGGTGATATTTATCTTCAGGCAGGACGCCGGCGAAAATCGCGAAGTCCTCGGGACGCACACTGTCGAGTTTCGATCCAGGAGGACAGACGGCGCCCTCAAGTCCCACGGCGCGAGCCACGATCGACGCCGTCACCGCTGCATCGCCTGTTGCCATCACGGTGCGCACGCCCAGCGTGCGCAGCTCCGCGACGAGTTTGGGCGAGTCGGTCCGAGGCGGGTCACTCAGTCGCGATGATTCCCGCGAGCCGCAACGCCGGGGGCGGACCGACGGCCACCGCGAGGACTCTGAATCCCTGCGATTCAAGTTCATTTGCGGCGGTGGAATCAGTTGGCGACGATTGAATGAGACCGGCGACGACGGCAAAAGCCCCCTTCACGACGCGCAGTTTGGCGCCGTTCGCGTCCACCACCGTCGCCTCGGACATCTTCGTCGCCGGATCGAACGGCACGAACGCGATCGCTTTCGGCAGATCGGTGACAACCTGGTGTGCCGCGGCAGCGTGAATGGCGGCATCGACAGGGTCCTGCCCGCCGTCCGAGCCGGCCAACGCAGCAAGTCCCAGGACGTGCGCCTCGTCGAAGCCGGTCGAGGGACGGACGGCGTTCACCGTCAGCTCGTTGCGGGTCAGCGTGCCCGTCTTGTCGACGCACAGGACATCCATCGATGCTGCCTCGTCCACGGCGGAGAGACGCGTCGGCAGCACACCCAAGTTCGCAAGCGACCGTGCGCCGACCGCCGCCGCCAGGGTAAAAGTGGCCGGCAGCGCGACGGGAATCGATGCCAGAACGGCAGTGAGCACGAGCGGTATGATTTCGGCAACCGGCATGGCGCGAGCGGTGGCATACGCGACCAACAGGACTATCAGACTACCGTTAAAGAGGGCCAGATTGCGCATCACTGCGCAAGACAGCTTTCTGCTGGGAACTCACTACGTGGGCGCTGAGAACAAGCTCGGCCGTTCGACCAAACTTCGTGCGCGTCCCGGTCGCCGTCACCTCCGCAACCGCCTCGCCTCGCCGGACCAGCGCCCCGGCAAAGGTTTGGAAGCCAGGACCTGCCTCGATGGGGATGGATTCGCCGGTGAGCATGGATTGATCGATCAGAATCGCCCCCTCAACCAGCGCACGTCGGCGGCAACCACGGCGCCCAGCGAAAGCTTCACGACGTCGCCGGGCACCAGCTCGGCAGCGGGTCGATTTGCCCAGGCGCCGTTGCGCCGTACAGCCGCGGTCAACGCGAGCCGCGACTTCAGCGCGGCAAGAGTTGCCTGGGCTCGCCCCTCCTGAAAAAACCCGAGAACGGCGTTGAACACCAGAAGAGCCGCAATGATCGCGGCCTCGACATACTCGCCGAGCACCACCTGGAGCACGATCGCTGCTTCGAGCATCCAGGGAACGGGCGCCGAGAATTTGTCCAGCGCCATACGGAACGGATGCAGCGACGTGTCAGCGACCGCGTTTGGGCCGAACTGCTCCAGCTGGCGGCGAGCCTCCTGGCTCGTGAGACCTGTCTCGGCGGTCGCGCGTGTGTTGAGAACCGGTACCGATGCGATGTCGGCTCCGTTCCCAGTTGTTGTCGTCAAGCGCGGTGTTTCCACGCCCGAGTTATTTGCGACCGTCGGCACAGTGACTATCCTCTGTCGTCATTGCAAAAATCAGCGAGTCTTTCCCTTGGTCAAGGATTCGTAACCGGAAAGGACGTCGAATAATTCCTCGTCAATGGAAGTCTGCGGCAGACGGCGGAACGTCTGATTGAGGGTGTCCACGATTTCCCCGATGTTTCTCTCGGCTCGTTGCATTGCGGCCAGGCGGCTGGCGTTTTCGCTGGCCAACGATTCGGCGGAAGCCTTGTAGAGCGACACAAAAACATACTCCCGGACGAGCGCCCGAATCGTCTGCTGCTGGCCGCCAAGGACCTCGGGCAGGTTTCCCGTCGGCCAGGGGAGATGGGCCAGCCTTAGTCCCCATTTTTCATCGACGGGCAGCACGTGCTGACTGACGGGCTCGTAAGCCGCTCCGGACTTGGGCCGGTTGTGGAATAGATAAAGCGGAACATCCTCGTCCTTGCCGAGATGTGCTTCACATTCCAGGAGAATCTGTCCGACGAGCGGCGTGATGGCGTTGACGGACGTCGGAACGGAGAAGAGTCCCGCCGGCGGCAGACCGGCATCCGCCAGCCGCGCGTGAACGCGTTCGCCGACGGCCCAGACGCGCTTCTCGCCGGGCAGAAGCTCCAGCGATTTGGCGACAAAATCCGCCAGTACATCATTGAACTGGCCGACCAGCCCCTGATCCGAGCCGAAAACGATGGCGTTCACCGTTTTCGCAGCCGTGCGTGCGCCATTCGCTTGCTCGGCGGCGGCCTGCGCTCGCTTCCGCAAGCAGACCGCCAGGCCCAGCTCCACGGTGCGATAATAGTCCGCCAGGGCCAGCACGGACTTCTCATACTGTCCGATACTCGAGGCGGCCAGCGCTTTCATCGAGCGGACGACGGATTCCAGATCGCCCGCTCCGTCGATCTTGCGGCGCAAACTCACCAAGGTGTCGCTCATGGTTGCTCCTTGGTCTCGGAAACGGGTTTTGGCTGAAACGGCGCGATTGCGCCGGCGACGACTTGCAGAATCGCTTTGCGGTCCTCGTCGCTCAAGCTGTCGTTCGTGGTAAAACGCTGACGAACCTTCGCAGGGATGTCCGCTGCAGACTTTCTCAGAGCTTGCTCGGCGTCCCGCACTTTGGCGAGCGGCACACTGTCCAGGAGACCGCCGGTCAACGCCACCAGCACGGCGATCTGTTCGGGGACGGACGCCGGTTCGAGTTCCGGTTGCACGAGAATGGCCCGGATTCGCTGTCCGTGCTCGATAATCTTGCGGGTGTGCTCATCGAGCCTTGTGCCAAACTTGGCGAACGATTCCAGCTCTGTGAACTGCGCGTACGCGAGCTTGAGATCGCCCGCCACCGCTCGGTAGGCGGCCCATTGTGCTTCGCCACCGACGCGCGAAACGGACTTGCCGACGTCGACGGCGGGAAGAATGCCCAACTCGAACAGCGTCGGCGAGAGATAGATCTGGCCGTCCGTGATGGAGATCAGATTCGTGGGAATGTACGCCGAGATGTCCTGCGCCTCGGTTTCGACGATTGGCAGAGCGGTCAGCGAGCCGCCGTGCAGGTCGTCGCGGAGATGGGTGGCGCGCTCCAGCAGCCGCGAGTGGATGTAAAATATGTCGCCGGGAAATGCTTCGCGACCGGGTGGGCGGCGCAGCAGCAAGGAAAGCTCGCGATAGGCACGTGCATGCTGCGTGAGGTCATCGTAAACGATGAGCACATCCCGGCCCGCTTCCATAAAATGCTCGGCAATGCTGGTCGCCGCGTAGGGGGCAATGTAGGCGAGCCCGGGCGGATCATTGCCTTCGGTCACGACGACGACCGTGTAATCCATTGCGCCTTTATCGCGGAGGTTGGCAACGACCTTCGCGACCGCGGAGGCACGCTGGCCGATGGCGCAATAGACGCACAGCACATTTTGGTCGCGCTGGTTCAGAATGGTGTCAATCGCAATGGCTGACTTGCCGGTTTGCCGGTCGCCGAGAATCAGTTCCCGCTGGCCGCGCCCGATCGGGATCAGAGCATCGATCACGATGAGACCGGTCTGCAGAGGCACGGTGACGGGAGCGCGGTCCATAATCGGCGGAGCAGGGCGTTCAATGGGTGATCGCTGACTGGAGGCGACCGGCCCCTTGCCGTCGAGCGGCCCGCCCAGCGGGTCGATAACCCGGCCGATCAGCCCGTCGCCGACCGGCACATCCATCACGCGCCCCGTGCGCTCGACCTCGCTGCCGGCGTGGAGGTGTTCGCACTCGCCAAGGAGCACGACGCCGATTTCGTCCTCATCGACGTTGAAGGCGATGCCGTAGAGATCGCCGGGAAACTTCACCAACTCATCGAAGCCGACCCCTGGAAGCCCCGAAACCTTGGCGATACCGATGGAGACGCTCGTAATGGTTCCCATTTCGCGCGGCGTCAATTGCGGACTGCAGGCATCCAGCGTGCGGCTGATCCCCGCGAATGCGTGGTCGAAGACGTCGTGCAAGCTGTCAGGCGAATAATTCAATGGTCGACCTTCGGGATCGCGGACACCTGTTCAGCGCCGCGTTTCGATTCCCGCTTCGGACTGGGCTTGGCGTCGGCCTTAGCCTCCGGCTTCGCGACGGGATTTGGATCGGGTTTCGCGACGACCTTCGGGTCGGGGTTGGCTTTCGCCTCTGCCTTGGGCGTGGGCTTTGGGTCCGGCTTCAATTCAGGCTGGTCGTCCTTGTGCAGAAGTTCGCCGGCGCTCTTTTCCAGCGTCGCCAGATAATCCGCGATGCTCCAGGCGACCTTCTGGCCGTTGGTGGAAAGTTCGATGCCGCTGATCAGTTCCGGCGCGGTCTGAAACTGGACGAGAGTTTTCGCGCCAAAGCTTTCCTTAACCGCACTTTCGATTTTGCTCTGCAGTTCCGGCGGCAGATCGAACGCGCTGCGCACGCGCGCGGGCTGGGCGGAGGCCTTCAGGGCGGCCGCCAACGCCTCCTTTGCCGCGCCGGTCAATGTGCGCAGACGCTCGACGAACACTTCGACCATGCGCTCCTCGAGACTCGTGGCGGCGAGGTCCGCCAGGGTCTTTCGCGAGACGGCAAAGACTTGCTTCTGAGTCCAGCGAATAATTTCTTGACTCAGGTTAAGTTGCTCGCTTCGCAACGCCTCCTGGCGTTTGGCACGCAACGAGTCGGCATCCTTTCGTGCTTGGTCGAGCAGCCGCTGACGTTCGGTTTGGACCTCCTCCGTGGCTTTTTTCAGAGCGCAGTGCGCTCTTGGTCGAAGGCCTCGTTCTTGTGCTGAAAGTCGTTGCGCTCCTCTTGCGCTTCGGCCTTCTTCGCATCGGCCTCCGCAAGTTGGGCGGCGATCCCTTTCTCCCGTTCGTCGATCGCGTGCAGGATGGGTTTGTACAGGAATCGCTTCAACAACCACACCAGGATGAGGAAGTTAAAGGCCTGCGCGACGACGGTGAACCAATCGATTGGCATCGCTCACTTTCCCGTGGATTGGGCAATGACGTGG
Organism: uncultured Planctomycetaceae bacterium; assembly: GCA_963756305.1. GTDB lineage: Bacteria > Planctomycetota > Planctomycetia > Planctomycetales > Planctomycetaceae > DASPSM01. The sequence goes on along the minus strand of CAVWNP010000002.1, from coordinate 1,446,630 downwards.
TTCCAGAACGGGTTGGCAAAGATCAGAATCATCGAGATCACGAGACAATAGATGGCAATCGATTCGATCATCGCCAGGCCTACGAACAAGGTTCGTGTGATCGTGGATGCCGCATCGGGCTGTTGCGCCAGCGAGGTCAAGGCCGTCGAGACCGCCCGCCCTTCGCCGAGAGCGGGTGCGATACTCCCCAGTCCGATCGTGACGCCCGCGGTGATGATCGAAACGATCCCAATCAGAGTCATGCTGTCCATACGTGTCCTTTCGCTGCGAGTAGTCTTATTTCATCCTTCGCGGGTGCGCGTGGCGGCCGCGATGTAGACGGTTGCAAGAATGCTGAAGATGTAAGCCTGGACTATCCCGGTCAGCAGACCGAGCAGGTTCATGAAGATCGGGAAGACGAGGGGTGTGATCGTCAGCAAGATGGCGACAATCATCGTCCCGCTCATGATGTTGCCGAACAACCGGATGGCAAGGGCAAACGTGCGCGACAGCTCGCTAATGATGTTAAACGGCAGCATGATGAACGTGGGCTTCAGATAGGACTTGAGGTAACCGCCCAAGCCTTGCTCCTCGATTCCGAAGAGCTGCACGGCCACGAACACGGAGATCGCCAGTGCCGACGTGGTCGAGAGTGAACCGGTCGGTGGTTCGTACCCCGGGAGAATCGCGCACAGATTGGACACCGCGATAAACAGAAACAAGGTGCCGACAAAGCCGAGATACTTCTCCGGATGCTGCAGGCCCACTTCTTTGATCTGTCTCTGAATGGTGGTGACCACGATTTCGAGAAAGCCTTGCCAGCGTGAGATCGGCCCTTCCGTCGCGAGCTTGCGCGTGACCAGCTTCGCCCCAACCGTCATCACGAGCATCAAGGCCCAGGTTGTGACGATCGTGCTATTGAGCACCAGAAAGCCATATTGCCAGAACACCAGCGCATCGGGACTAAGGTGCAAGGCTGGTCTCCTGTTTCAATTTGGATTGGGATTCGCCAGGCAATCGTTTGAGGCGCCTGACCACAACGACGTGCGCGATCACAAATCCAAGCAGGCACGCCACGAGCCTTGACCAATGAGTCTGCGCCACAAAGTAGATTCCGGCGAGAACAACACCGGTTCGCAGCAGCAGGCTGCCGAGAAACCACAGCGCCGGCCTTTCGGACGAAATGCCCTTCTGGACCGTCCACCACAGGCCGCCAAAGAAAAACGCGCCGAGCAAGGCGCCCGCCAAGAATGCCGGCGCAAGAACCGGGATGTCACTCATCCGGATCCTCCTGCATTTTGTTGTATTCTGAAGCGACCCAATGCCAGGCGTTGAGACAGCCGATGATTAGACCCATAAACAGCAGCATCAGCGTCCAAGAAAACTTGCTTGGATAGTGCTTGTCCACCCAGAGACCAAGCGCCGCACCCATCAAGGTTGGAACCGTTACCGACCAGCCGATCAGTCCGGACATACCCAAGCCGAACCAGACGCCCTTTGCTGCTCCGCGCTGCGCCTTCAACTTGCGCGCCGCCTGGCGCCAACCTGCCGACTGAAGGACGTCTCTTCGTTCCTGTCGTTCGCTTCGCGCTCTTCATTCACGTTGAAATTCCAAGAGGCGGCGGATGAAACCGCTTTCCATTTTCGCCAACACGGAACGAACATTCTTCTCCTGCTCGTCCACGTTGAGAAATTCCTGCTTCACCGCCTCGTGCAGTTTGCCGAGATCCGTCCCGGCGATCGCATTACGAACCGAAACCAAAACATCGCTGCCCGCCTTGACCAAGACACCCTGATCGACGGCCACATAGACCTCGCCGTCGGTCGGCGTTTCATAGGTCAGAATCCCCGGCGCCAGGGCAGCCGTGCAGTCGAGTCGGTGCGGCAAGAGTCCAAACGATCCCTGAGGCGTCTGGGCCACAATCCGCTTCACCTCCGTCTTCTCGACGAAAATTTGAAAGGGGAGGAGGATCTTGAGGTTAATGGGCGCTGACTCCCTCTTCGACAATTGAGTTAGATTCTCCAGCCACTTTGGGCTTAACTGGAACTCTTGCTTTGGGGGCGGGATGGGCAGGGCTCACCGGCTTGGCAGTCTTCGCTTTTTCCTTCGCCTCGTCGATTGTCCCGATCATGTAAAAGGCGCTCTCCGGATCGTCTTTGAACTCATCGTTCATGATCCGCTCACAGCCGTCGAGCGCGTCCTTCAAGCTGACATCTTTTCCCTTGATGCCGCTGAACTGCTCCGTCGCGAAAAACGGCTGGGTCAGAAACCGCTCCAGCCTGCGGGCGCGACCGACGACGTTTCGATCTTCCGGAGAGAGTTGTTCCATCCCGAGCATGGCAATGATGTCTTTGAGTTCCTCGTAGTGCGCCAGGGTCTTCCGGATCTCCTGCGCGAGAAGGTAATGTCGAGCGCCGATGATGCTCGACGTTGCCATTTTGGAGTTGGATTGCAGCAGATCGACGGCCGGGTACAACCCCTCGCTCGCCCGCTTGCGGGAGAGAACGATCGACGCGGAAAGGTGCGAGAACGTGTGCACCGCCGCTGGGTCGGTCAGGTCGTCCGCCGGCACGTAGACAGCCTGAATGGACGTGATGGCGCCCGTGTCGGTGTTTGCGATCCGCTCTTCCAATCCCGATAACTCGGTGCCCATCGTGGGCTGATAGCCCAGCCGCGACGGCATTTGGCCCATCAACCCGGACACTTCCATGCCCGCCTGAATGAAGCGAAAAATATTGTCGATGAGCAACAGCACGTCGCGGTGCTCGTCATCGCGGAAGTACTCCGCCATCGTGAGCGCCGCCAGACCTACGCGAAACCGGGCACCCGGCGGCTCGTTCATCTGGCCGAACATCATGACCATATGCGGGAGCACGCCGGCTTCTTGCATATCGTGGTAGAGTTCTTGACCTTCGCGGCAGCGTTCGCCGATGCCGCAAAACATGCTGACTCCCTGTTGATGCCCGACCATGTTGTGAATCATTTCAGTGAGCAACACGGTCTTGCCGACGCCGGCGCCACCGAACAGTCCCGCTTTGCCGCCGCGCTCCAGCGGCATCAGCACATCAATGACTTTGATGCCCGTTTCGAAGATTTCGGACTTGGTGGAGCGATTGGCCAAGGGGGGCGGATCCCGATGAATGGACCGCCATTCCACGTCGGTCGGTGGCGGCTGGCGGTCGATAGCGTTTCCGAAAACGTCGAACATTCGCGACAGAATTCCCTTGCCAACCGGCACCTTCAAAGGCCCGCGGGTGTCCTCCACCGCCATGCCCCGCGCAAGACCCTGCGTGGGATGTATGCGATCCCTCGGACATGACGCGCATCGAGCTGCATCAGCACCTCGATGGCGATTTGCGATTCCTTCCCTGCGCAGCAACGTGTAAATCGGCGGCAAGTGGTCCTCGAACCGCACGTCGACGACGCTCCCGCGAACCGACGTGACCACGCCGTGATTCGAGTGCTCAGTCCCTTGAGCAGGCGTCGCCGAATGGATCATCTAGTATCCTTCGCGCTTGTCGAGAGATTAGATACTTGTTCCGAGTGGTTGGCGGACGCCCATTGGGGCAGAATCTCCGGCACATCCAGCCGCGCCACTCCGATCCGGTCGTCTGCCATCCCGTAATAAACGTCAAAGCGATCCGGCGTCTCGAGATCGTCGCGCCGGTCGATTCCAGTTGGAAAGACGACGTTGGCGACAATCCCGGCGCGTTCCTGCGGCAATTCCGGCGTCAGCACCGGTTGCCGCGAGCGGTAGCAAATGAGACGCGGCTGCTCCTCCGAGAGCACCATCACTCCGGCCGAGTAGCGCATTTTGTGTCCTGCAGCGATCGGCTCTGCGGCTTCGCCGACGCCGTGGTAGACGACCAGCCAACCGTGCCGGCACCGGATCGGCGGAGCACCGGCGCCGATTTTGAGCCGCTCCCACGACGCAACCGGCCCGGCCAGCCGCTGATGCGAGGTAAAGTGGCAGAGGTGGTATAACCCACGATTCTGCGAGGCGAGCGGGCAGTAGGAAATCCAAATGCTTTCGCGATGGAGATCCACGGCGCGGGGTTCGGGCTTGGAAACCGTCTCTTCCGGACGAGTTCCGGGAAAGAGGGGCCGGTGCAGGATCGCCATGGCCGGTTGCCCGTCGGGTTCGTGAATGGCGACCGGAAAGATGCTGGCGTCCTTATCGTCCACGTCGTCAAACGCGATGCCCTTATACGGACAGAATGTCGCGAGCCCCAAACGCTCCCAGTGGAACAAATCCTCTGAGATGGCCAGTGCGATGCGTGGTCCCTTGGGTGAAAACGCCGTGTACGTCATCACGTAACGTTTGATGTCTTCGCCATAGGTAATACGCGGATCTTCACAGCCTCCGCTTCCGTCAGGCCGCAGCTCGTAGTCCGCTTCGGGTTCCAGCGCGATGCCGAGCCGTTCGACGCCCGTCGGGTCGCCCAACCCGTTGAACTGCACGCGGGCGATGCCGATTCGCGAGTAATTGCCCGCAGCGACCAGTCGCGGGAAGAGGTAAAGGTGGCCGTCAGGGCCGCGAACAGCGGCCGGATTCAAAACACCGTCGGCCTCGAGTGGATTGCCGGGCTCCGGCTCCATCACCACGCCAAGACGTTGCATCTGAAACCCAGGCATCGCTTTACCTCACAAGGATCACGCTTGGTCAGCACCATCGCAACAACCGGGGTACTTCGCCCGTTTGATCTCGTTGGGATCTCTGACTTGGATACGAGCAACTCCCGGACCTCTCGCCGGATGGTTGCCTCCGTCCATGGTCACGCGCTGACAACCAAAGCGTTGTCGTTTGTGTGCATCTCCGGCTGGATTTCCGAATTGCGCAACTCAGTCCACAAGTAGCTCAGCGTTGATTCCGCTCCCTGATTCCAATTCACACCCGTTGCTTCCAGGCCGTCGCAGCAGGCGCCGCAGGTGGCGTCGGCCAGAGGCTGTTTCAAGCTGTTCTCGCCATAAAACCAGCGGTGCGCCCGCCGGAAGGTCGCGAGGTAGCTTTCTTGGCCGAGGAGATCAAATGCTGTGAGCGCGGCATCCGCCATCGTTGCGGCCTCCACAGGTTGCTGATCGTAAAGAGCCTTCTCTTCTCCGTGCGGATACCAATCGCTATTTCCGATGGGCCAGAAAACTTCCTCGGCCGTCGTCTCCCGGTCGAGAAATGCGAATGACGTTTCCGCCACGTCGAGAAAGCCACCCTCAGGCCAATGCCGTGCGGCGACGAACAGGGCATGCGGCAACACGGCGTTGGCATAGGTGAGTCGCGATTCGAACCAGGGCCAATCCGGTCGCATCGACCGGCCGTAACATTCCAGCAGACGCCGGGCCGCGGACTGCGCCACATCTTCGACGGTTTCAATACCCTTCGTTCCTTGCGCCGAGAGATGTCCCCATGCCAAGATCACGTAGGCTTGGGCGCGTAAGCTCCGCAGATCGGCCAGTGCCGGGAGGGTCGCCGCGATCAACTCCCGCGCCATCCGGCGATATCCGTCCGGCAAACTGCTGCCGAGCACTTCGGCCAGCGCCACAACCGCCTGGCCCTGGCAGTCACCGGTTCCTTTCACATCGAGCCAGTCCCGTTGGTAGCTCAGGAAATTGTGGAACCCGTGAACGCGGGACTGGGCGTGCTCCAAAAAACTCAAGTAGCACGAGACCCGGCCGAGCATGCGGCTTTCCGGGTGCCGGTTCCAGAGTCGAGCGCACAGTCGCAAGGCTCTGGCATTGTCGTCGGTCGTGTAGCCGCTCTCGCGCCGCGGAAGGCTGTAGATGGCATGTTGAATCAACCCGGTCGAGTCCGTCATGCGGTCCAGATGATCCAACACAATCGCAGCGCCGACGGACATTACATTCCTCCCTGGACCATGTTCGCCGGCCGGCCTCTGCCGCCCGGCGTCGCGAATCCCATCCGCCGAACGCGCTCCGGCGGCTTCGTCTTTGCCGAGACAAGCTGGCTGAAAACTTCCAAATACTTCCGGCCCACATTCGGCCAGAACATCGGCTTCGCGTATTCATAGGCCCGGCGCTTGGTCTCGGCTTGAAACGACGCGTCACCCAGGAAGCGCAGCGTCGACGCGGCGAGGGCACGGCTGTCGGCGAACGGCACGATCAGCCCGCGTTCGTCGGCCAGGACCTCTTCGGCATAAAGATAGGGAGTGCTCACGATGGCCCGTCCCGCCGCCATGGCATACGCCAAAGTGCCGCTGGAAATCTGATCCTTGCCAGGGTAGGGGGTCACGTAAACGTCGCAGGCCTGCAAGTATTTCAGCAGTTCGTCCAGCTCAAGAAATTTGTTCACGAAGCGCACGTGTTCGCCGACGCCGAGCGCATTGGCTCTCTCGACCAGACTCTCGCGGTAAACTTCCCCCTCCCAGCGCTTCACCTGCGGGTGGGTAACACCCACAACAAGATACAGGGCCTCCGGGCAGGCCCGCACGATTTCGGGCATGGCCTCGATCATGTACTCGAGCCCTTTCCCTCGGTTGATGAGTCCGAAGGTGCAAATCACCCGGCGGCCGCCGAGCCCGAGTTGGTCCTTTTGCGAATTCTCGCGTTCGCGTGCGACCACAGGCACACCATGCGGAATGACCTGAACCTGGGGTCCCGATACGCCGTAAACGTCATCGAGCAGCCTGGCGGCGACTTTCGTCATGACAATGATGGCCTGGCTACGGGCTCCCAAGATCTGAATAAGACGACGCGGCAGCGCAGCCGGTCGGGTCATCAGCGTGTGGAACGTCGTGACAATCGGCTTCTGGCAAGCGACGACAAAGTCCAGCACGCCGTCGCCCCATTCTCCGGGGTAGAGGCCGAACTCGTGTTGCAAGCTCACCACATCGCACGGGCCGTGGTTGGCCATTTCGGCCGCCAGGCGATAGGCACCTTTGCGGCTGTTGTCGATGACGTGGACCACGCGCGGATCATCGTAGCAGAGCGACGGGGTCTTCAGGATTGCCGCCAATGAAGAGACCGCCTTGCCCGCCGCAAGGTCCACAGCATCGGCGGAATCCCTGGTAAAGGTTGCGAGGCCGCACTCTTCCGGCGGAAAGGTCGATACAAACAGAGGCCTGACCCTGTTCATCGTGTTTTCTCCCCAAAATACGAGCGGCGGGGATTCGGATTCCGCATCCTCCACCTGCTCGTAACAAAGTGATACTCGGCCCCGAGGCTCAACTCGTTCGACGAACAGGCCACACAATGCCGAGGGGGCTTCGGCGTGGTGTTCCAACTGCCGCACCTCTTGCAGAAACTGGCCACCAGCGTGTTCTCGCCGCAGGTACAACGCGCCGGATGAAACCGGCTCGTGGAGACGATCCGCTTGCAGTGGCGACACGACCAGCGGTACACGGGCATCCGTAGCCAGACGACGAACAGCCCCAGCAGGGCTGCCAGGCACGCCGCACCCATGCCGATCCAAACCTCTTGTGTCATGTCAGCATCCCTGTTGATTTATGTTCGTCGGCAGTTCGGTAATCCCGCTCACACTCCGAGCAGCCGTCGATAACCGAACAACGCCAGCACGGCTCCGACAGCAGCGAAGATCAGCCCGTAAATGCTGAATGTCGTCCCGTTGTGGAGGACGGCAACCTGCCCGCACAGGCCGCCGACGAGTCCGCCCGCACAGCCGACGGAGAGAGTCAGAGCCACCAGGCCCTTGTCCTTCGCGGAGATCGACTCGCCGAAGAAATAACCGACGAGCAAACCGCACGCGATCCAGGAAAGTGCGCCAAGCACGGGTAGTTCCCTCCTTAAGCGGAATTGTTTCGATCAGGTCTGGTCGAGGCCGGCGTGCGACGCCGGACGGCGGTGATTCGTTACCGGCCATTCGTCGAACGACCTTGCCAGCGTCTTGCTTTCTCGGCGGGACTCCATTTCTTGCGGATCGCCGAACACTCGCGTGAAATCTGATCCCGCGTCGGCAAGTACATCTTGAGCAGGTTCCGTTCGACATCGAGCATCCGCACAGCGACTTCCAACGTGCTTGTCGTCCTGACGGCCGCGACCCCTTCCCGAAAGCTGTCTCGAGAGACGATCCGCAGCGATTCGTTGGGACCGCAGATCGGATTCCGCATCGACGACAATCCGATTGCATTCCGTTTCGCAAAGCGTCTGTAGTTCAATGGTCACGATCCCTTCCGTGGTCTGTGTGTTTGAGTTGTTGCGTGCGTCAAGACGTCCTCACCTCTCTCCCGGCGCCGCGATTTCTCGCGCCAGGAAACAAAAAAAGCCGACGTGGTCGACTCCTTCCAAGAAGGCGTCGACCACGTCGGCATACTCTTCAACGGGCTCCCCGCGAACGGATCGCCCCTCTTTTAGTCATCCGACCGTTTTGTTTGGGAGACCTGGACGAGTCCCCATTTGTTCATCCCTAGTCTATCACGATAATTGCCTCCAGGCAAAGGCACGTACGCCGGCCGGCGTTCATGCCTGTTCGGCTGTTGCGAGGGCGTTTTGTACGCTTTCAATGGGAAACAAATGCTTCCCATTTTAGCGGTGTTAGCGGATTGCCTTCATGACAAACCGCTATTTCGGCAATTCCAACGGTGCGTAATAGGGCTTTTTCAGTTTGCCGACCTTCGTCATCCAGTTGCGGTTTTGGGCCTTCTTGTCGGTGAGGGCCCAGTCCTGGCGGTGAATGTTCCAGTTGTTCGGATCGAGCGCCTCTGCCTCCGCGAAGTACTTCTTCGCTTTCTTCAGGTCTGGCTGCTTCGAGAAATAGACGCCCAACTGGAACAGAGCCCGCGCCCGTTCTTCGTCGTTGGTCCGCGGCTTGACGTGTTTGGCGAGTTCCGCTGCGGACCAGACGAATTTGCTCTGCGCACCGTTTCGCACCCAATCCTCGACCGCGGGCGCGTAGTCGTCGGTGCCGAACTTGATCAGTCCCAGGCTGTGCTTCTTCGCGTACGTCCCTTCGTTGGTCCGCACAATGTGCCCCTGTTCGTCGATCCAGGCGGCGGAGGGGACATTCACGAAATTGAAGAGGGCGCTGATCGTGTGATCCGGATCGACGATCGTCACGAAGCTGACGTGCGCGGAGTCGAAGGTCGGCCCGGCGGCCTTTTCTCCCCCCGAATCCTCCGCCACCGAGATGATCTCGAATCCACGATCCTTCAGACGCTGGTAGATCGGCTCCCAGTTGCGAACGTCAAAACGGCAGCCGCACCACGAGGCCCACGTGATCAACAGCACCTTCTTGCCGCGATAATCCGACAACCGGATAATTTTTCCCTTGCGGTCCGGCAACTCGAAGTTCGGCGCAAGGGCGGATTTCAAAAACGGCGTGCGCGTCTCTGGGATCGCACCGAAGCTCCAGGTCTTGCTCTCCGCGTCGGCGGCAAATGGCTGCCCGATCCGGGTCGCCAACCCGGTCACGTTAATCCAATCCTGACCGTCGTGCTTCCGCAACAGGGCGTTCGCCCCCTTCTGGCCCAGGTTGATGCAGACTTCTCCCAGGCAGAGCACGCCCGGCGGCTTGAGAGCGAGACCATTGATCCGCTCCAAGTCCTTCGCAGTCACCCACAGGTCGCCCCGCTCGATCAGGGGATGCTCGACGCTGACCGCGGTCCCGTTGCCCAAGACCGTGTCTGCCTGAACGAGCCGTGCCGCGGAGCAAACGGTCGCACCCAGCACAACCACAATGGCCATCGCTTTCACAAAACGGACCATTCGCAGCCTCCCGTTCGCAGTTGGAGATAGGATTTCGGCTCATCGCGAACTCCGACGCCGATCTCCGGAACATTCTATTTTGCGAGCACGGTGCAATCCAGAAGGTCCCAAATCCAGCGGTGGCCCGAGGCAGCGCGGCGAACGCCGTCGCCAATGCGAAAAAACAAGAACGTCGGCGGAAGCGGACGCCAGCGAGTCGATTGGGCAGGCCCTCCGGCGGCCGCTCATTTGGTGAAATCGCGAAATTCCAGGCCCACGAAATTGGCCACGCTTGCGGCAAGTTTGCGTGCTGACGTGAGGTCGGACGCCAGTCGAATCTCCAACGGTTCTGTTTGACCGTCGAGACAGATGGCGTAAGACAGCGTGCCCTCAGCGCGGTCGGCATAGGGATTGACGTCTTCGCTCTCGCGAAAGCGTTCCTCCGCATGGAGGACGACCTCCCTGAATTGGCTGAGAGGAAAGAGTTGGGTGAAGCGAGAGGTCTTAAAGAAACGCCATGCAATGAACGAATTGGCGTCGCGCACGAAGATCACGCCGCGGCGACGGTAAAGGATCCAAAGGATGGCTCCTGCCACGCTGAGTGCGGCGACGAGTGCCGAAACGGGTATCAGAGCTTGAAAGAGCCAGGCGACCACGACGGTGGCTGCTGACAAGAGAACGAGGGCGATGGCGATCATTGCCGATTTTCCAGGATCCTCATCGTGGTCAATCCGCAAAACGTCCGCATGGTTCTCAGTGCGACGAACGAGGAGGGCAACGGTCTCATCCGCTCCTGTGGCCAATGCGTCCCCCGAGGAGTGCCGGTCCCAGTCGTTCGCGAGCAGCTCCTCTGCACGCGATCGGCGGACAAGAATCCGCGGGCCCAAGGCCTCGTCGCGGATATCAAAGCCGAGATACGTCGCGATGCGCTCGGCCGTATGGCGAGTATCGAAATAGGTCCGAAACGGGAGTAAATGGAAAGCTCCGGACGGTCCCACGAGCGACAGGGAGTAATGCCCATCGTCGATGCGATCGATCAGCAACTGCTCGAAGTCCGAGAGACGACGACTCTGGCGCCCTCTGACGTGGCGGATGACGGTGACTCGATTGTGGCCACGGTCGATCTCGACGCCGTTCAGCAGAAAATCGAGCGAATCCCAAACCGCGACGATGGCATGAAATGACATCCGCGTACGGAAAAAGTCCCACACCAGGATCGGCAGCGCTTGCAGTAGGAGATTGACCCCGCGAAACAAACGCGGATGAATTACGAGCCGATCTGGCTCCGTCGACGCAAGCTGATGGTCAGTAAACGGCGGCATGCCTCCGCCCTGATGCGGTTTATCGATGAAACTCGGCAATCAAACGCGGCTGCCTCCCCGATCGTAGCTCCGCAGGAGAACGAACGCCACGAGATTCCAGAACGGAGGGATGGACGAGTTGGATCTCTCCAAGTTGCTGCGTTCGAAATGAAGCGGACGTGCTTTTTTCGTGGTGCTCGCTCGCATTGACTCCCGCCCACTTTAATTTACCATCGCCGGGAACCAGTAAGAGACCAACGCATCAAGGTTCCGCTCGATGCAGATTTGGGTTGACGCAGACGGGTGTCCCGGTGAGATCAAGGACTTGCTGTATCGTGCCGCCAAGCGACGCAAGATTTTGGTGACGCTTGTCGCCAACCAACCCATGCGGACTCCGACTTCGCAGTTCATCAGCAGCATCCGCGTCGGCGAGGGAACGAATGTGGCGGATCGTTATATTGTCGGCGTGGTTGCACCGGGCGATCTGGTGATTACGGCCGATATCCCGTTGGCTGCGGACGTGGTTGCGAAAGGAGGCCAGGCCCTCGATCCGCGCGGCGAACTGTATACCGAGTCGAATGTCGGCCAGCGACTTGCCTCGCGGAATCTATTGGATGGACTCCGCGGCGAAGGACTCATCACGGGCGGGCCGGCGAACCTCGGAGCGCGACAGCGGCAGGCATTCGCCAACCAGCTCGATCGCTGGCTGACCAAAGCGAAATGAGTCAACAGCAAACGCCGCAGCGGAACCGCCAGGAACCTGTCCGTCCGGTAAACGCCTGACTCGCACGCGAAAGCGGAGCTATCTGTCCAGAGCCCTGAGGAGCGCTGTGGCATTCGCCACGCTGCCCGTGGCCCTCAACAGTGCGCGGCCGGTCTTAATGGCATCGATCCACAGAGCGGCCGTCTTCAGCGGGCTATCGTTTGGCGAGTTCTTTGTCCTCCTCTGCCTGCCGTCGGACGCCATATTGCTCTTCGTCTTCACCATGTAAATCATGTTCTGGCCGACCTTGTGTCCAAACTCCTGGTGGACAGCAGCGGCCACTTCTTTCGCCTTGGCACTGGGCATCTTCTTCAGCACTGTGCGAATCGCAAGGCTCTTATTCTTCCGGGGATCTGATCGATCAACCTTTCCCATACGTGAGTTCTTAGCCATTGTTCACCTATATCGAGTGGTTGAGTGACTCTCTTTTACCCTTTCCTTCGGGGGAGAGTGCTTGCGATTATAACACATACCACTAGAGATTACGACCTCACAACAGGTTACATCCCTGCGGTGCTGCGGGTTGCCGCTACGAGCAAGGCCAATCAGCTAAGACCAAGCAAGGTTGTGATTCTTAATCGGCAAGTCGCGGATCCGCTTGCCGGTTGCGGCAAAGATCGCGTTGCAGAGCAGCGGGCGCCGTCGAAGGAACACCCGTTTCGCCCACTCCAGCAGGCGCCGCTTCGCTCGGAACAATATCCACAACAACGTCTCGGGGCGCCTCGCTCATTTTGGCGACGTGGAAGGAATCGAAATTCGTCTGCACGGTGCGTCCCTGCTTGAAGGTAAGTTCCCCAAAGACTGCGTGGGAGCAAGCCATGATGGCGGCGCCTTCAACTTGAGCCAACACCCGATCGGGGCTGACGATCGTCCCGGAGTCGATCGAACACCAGACTCGATCGATGGTGAGCTTTCCATCGCGACTGACCGTGACTTCCACGACATGGCCGGTGTAACCAAGGAACGATCGGCAGCAAGCGATGCCCAATCCACGCCCTTTGGGCAAAGACTTATGCCGAGCCCAGTCGGCATTCTTCGCCGCCCGCCTCACGACGTTTTTCAAACGGCCGACATCGTATGGGTAATCTTTGGGTTTTGCGCCTCGATTACTCAACTTTGCAGCGGCCAGGTCAATCATGCGATCGTCGCCCAGGGCATCGAGCAAATACTCGAAGGGATCGCGACCGGCGGCATGGGCCAGCTCATCGACGAAAGATCCCACGGCAAAGTTTTGCTGGATATGGCAGACCGAACGCAACCATCCGATCCGCGTGTGGGCCTTCGCACGGCACACTTCCAATTGCAAATTGGGCACGTCATAGGGCAAATCGGTGTGTCCCATTTCGGCTTCAAAAGTCGCAGGCCGGTCGGCCCCCTTTGAAAACGTGGAACCGATGGTCGGATAGGCGACGCGTTGCAACCAAGCAACCGGACGTCCGTCGTCGCCAATCGCCGCTTCACAGTGAATGGCCGAAATGGCGTGATAATAGTCATGCTGCACATCGTCTTCGCGGGTCCAAGTCATGTGCACGGGCCGCTTCAATTCTCGCGAAAGCAAGGCAGCCTCGACACAATAATCGGGCTTGCTCTTTCGCCCGAAGCCGGAGCCCAGCAGAGTGACGTCGACTTCAACCTCATCATTGGGGATGCGCAGGGCTGGACCTACGGACTGTTGCACCGCTTGCGGGTTCTGGGTCGCTGTCTTTACGTAGCATTTGGTGACTTTGCCGCGGGAGTCCGTTCGCACATCCGCCACCGCGCAGGTTGGCTCCATTGAGGCGTGCGCCAGGTGGGGAACTGAATAATCGGCCTTAACCACTTTTGTCGCGCCGGCAATTGCCTTTGCCGCATCTCCCGCAGAGCGCAGTGAGGTCCCCGGTCGATTGACCGTCTCCTTCAGCTTCTTGGCGAACTGCTCCGTATCGTAGACCGCGTTTGCTCCGTCGTCCCATTCGATCTTGAGCGCATCTCGACCTTGCATCGCGGCCCAAGTGTTGGTCGCGCACACGGCCACACCGCCCAGCGGTTGAAAGGTCGGGGCCCCCTCGAAACCGGGCAGTTTGATGACGGCGACGACGCCAGGCACGGCTTTGGCAGCCGAATCATCAACAGACTTCACTTTGCCTCCGACGACCGGAGGGCGTGCCGCGACGGCAAACAATTGGTTCTCCAGCCGCGCATCGATGCCATACACCGCGCGGCCCGTGACGATTTGCTTCAAGTCGGTAATGGGCGCGTCCTTGCCGATATACCTCCATTTGTCACGCGGCTTCAATTTCACGCTGTTCTTGGCGGGAATGTCGAGCTTTCGAGCAACCGCGACAAGTTCGCCAAATCCGAGCGCTTTGCCGGTGCCCCGGTGTTTCACCTGATGCAGCTCGGCGTAACATTCACTCGGGTCCACCTTCCACTGTTGTGCCGCGGCCCGCTCCAGCATGGTTCTCGCAATGGCGCCGGCCGTTCGCATGGTGTCAAAGAAGAAGCGAATGCTGTTGGAGCCATCGGTGTTTTGATCACCCAGTCGCTTGTCCCCTTGCGCCTGTCGAATGACAACCCGTGACCAGTCCGCCTCCAGCTCGTCGGCCAGAACGCGCGGCAGGCCGGTGCGAATTCCAGTTCCCATCTCCGATCGACTGGCGAGAATTGTTACCGTCCCATCGGGTGCGAGTGAAACCCACAAATCCGGCGCAAACGCATCGGCATTCACCTTGTCGGGATCGGCAAATTCCGCGGTGTTGCCCAGACCCACGCGACACATCAGCAAGAGTGAGCCGGCGGACAGACCCGCCAGGAAACTGCGACGCGTGACCGGATTGAAAACCGCCGTATTGAGCACCGCTGTATTGGAGACTGCCGTATTGGAGACCGCAGTCGTGGCCGGGCTGATTTCCGTCTCGCGACGATTCTGCTCGATCAGTTCGCGAAGCGTTAGTTCGGATGTTGGCTTATTCATGATCGCATGTCCTTTGCCGCAGCTTTGATCGCAGCGCGAATGCGTGGATAGGTTCCGCAACGACAGATATTCCACATCTGGGCTTCGATGTCTTTATCTGACGGATTGTTGTTCTTCTTCAGGAGCGCGGCGGCCATCATCATTTGGCCAACCTGGCAGTAACCGCACTGAGGCACATTGTGCTCCATCCAGGCTTTCTGGACCGGATGATCCCCGTGCTGCGAGAGCCCCTCGATAGTGACGACTTTGGAATCCCCCACATCGGCAAGCGATGTCACACAAGATTGAACGGCAGCACCGTCGAGGTGAACCGTACAAGCCCCGCACTCGGAGATTCCACATCCGTACTTGGTACCGGTCATCCCCAAGTGATCGCGGAGCACCCACAAGAGCGGAGTCTCGCCGGGGACGTTTTTCAGCTCGTGGTCTTTGCCATTGACATTGATTTTCGTCACTGGCCCTTTTGTTACGTTCGCATTATTCACGATCGCATTGATCACGGGTTCAATCTCCAAAGGGTGTCACGAAATGTTCGCGATCCCGAATCCGGAAAATGACCGAGGCAGACAGGACTTTATTTTAAAGACCGCCGGAGCAGAGGGGTACCGCTCAACCCGCGATTGCCTCGGCGGCAGGGCCCCTGACGCTACGTGGCCGTGGAGGGCTCATTTCGTGCTGGGTTCAGTTTCCAAACCTGGTACCCCCAGATGTTCCCAAACAGAAGGTAGGCAATGTAGGGCGACAAACACCCAGCCGCAACCAGGTCGGTTCGCAGCAGCACCACGAAGAGTAACACGGCTAAGAGGCTATAGGGCACACTAACTAGGAACGCGTGGTACGGGCTCCGCCTGCGGAAGAAGAAGTAGTTCCAGAAGGCGTTGACGAACATTAAGCCGCCGAGCAGGGCCAGCGAGGTGTAGGTTAGGGCGGCTGGCTCCGACGACGAGAAGAGGCGGTAGCTCACCGCGAAGCAAATCATGTAGTAGCCCAAACCGATGAGGACCCACGCCCACAGGGGCGGGGCGAACCGTGGGAGCCGCAGCTCGGCTAGGCGCTGCTTGATGCCACGACCGGCGAAGAGCCCCTCCAGCACGGCCCCGACTACGCAGGCCCCTAGCGAATACAGCAGGGGATGGCCCATAGGGAGTCCCATAGCGAAGAACAGCCGAACGACCCGGCTTGCTCCAACTAAATCGGCATGCACAGCGTTGCCCTACAGGACTCAGTGAAACGGATCGCTCATCCCTTCGGGGAGCGGGAACTCGAATCCAACCGCCAGGCCGGCGATCATTCGGTAGTAGCTGATCACCACGGATAGCTGCACGAACCCGGGCAGAGTCAGCGCGGCGACCAATTCGTCCTGCAGCGCCTGGGGCACGACCTCCAGCCCCAGGAAATGACGCGCTAGCGACTGCACCTTCGCGTACAGCGGCTCTGCCGACAGCTCGCGGCCGGCGAGTACCTCGGCAATCAGCGTCGCGCTTAACCCCGCGCGTGCGGCGTTTTCCTGATGCGTCTCCCACTCGTAGGCGACGTGCAAATCCCGGGACACGGTCAAGATCGCCAACTCCCGCACGTCCGCACGCAAGACGCCGTCGAAGCGCAACAGCTTGCCGAACTCGGCGAAGCGCTCCGCCAGCGCCGGGTAGTTCATCAAGGAGCGGAAGAGCCCGGGATAATCGTGCCCGCGACTGCCGACAATCTTCGCATAAATCTGCTGCGCCTCGGGAGTCAGCTTGCCGGTCGGGTCGGGAATGTGCGACATGGTGGCCTCCTCGGTCAGTCGTGGTGGGCGTAAGCGTATTCCGCCGCCATGGTGTTGTACGGAGTCACGGGCGTCAGGCAGTCGCGTTGGGTGACCACGTCAAGAACGTAAGGGCCGCGTGCTTTGACCGCCGCCTGGAGAGCCGCAGCCAGGTCTTTGGGAGCCTCGACGCGCGCGCCCTCGGCTCCCAGCACCCGGCCGAATGCGGCCCAGTCAACGTCCGGCAGCAGCGTCATCTCCGCGGCGCCCGCGTTCTCCTTGCGGGCCCGCAGGTAGACGTTGCCCAAGGCGCTGTTGTTGCTCACGACGAAAATCACCGGCACCCGATAGCGCGCTGCCGTGGCGATCTCCATGCCGTGCATCCGCATGCACCCGTCCCCGGTGATCACCACCACCGGCGTGTCCGGCCGCGCCAGCTTTCCGCCGATCGCCGCCGCGATCGCCCAACCCATCGGACCGAGGTTGGTCGCCGAACGGACGCCGCCCGGACCAAAGGACTCCCAGTAATGGCCGGCGAACGCTCGGTGCGCGCCCGAATCGACGAACAGGATGGTCTCGCGCGGCAGAGCCCGGCGCATCTCCGCGATCAGTCGGGCAGGGTGGATCGGCGTGGCGTCGCTCGTCATTTTGTCGGTGTCGAAGTGAGCAGGAAGTCCTTTCAGCCCCGCCGTCCACGCGCGCCTGGCGGAGGCCGAATCGGCCAGCGGCCGCAACGGGCCTTCGGCATAGCCGCACAGTTGTTCCAACGTCTGCTGGCAGTCGCCGACGATGGTGTGCGGCACCGGATAATCGCGGCCCAACATGGTCGGGTCGATGTCCACCTGAATGATCTGCGTCCGGGCGGCCAGCTCGCGGCTCCAGTACAGAGTGTCGCGCAGGTTCATGCTCGAACCTAAGACGAGCAGCACGTCCAGGTCGCCACCGAGCAGCGTGGTGATGGCCCGGTTCGTTCC
Source organism: uncultured Planctomycetaceae bacterium (assembly GCA_963756305.1). Lineage (GTDB taxonomy): Bacteria > Planctomycetota > Planctomycetia > Planctomycetales > Planctomycetaceae > DASPSM01. The sequence continues at coordinate 1,429,264 of CAVWNP010000002.1, read as the reverse complement.
GGAATAGCCGAACATTCCGAGACACAATCGGTGGTCGTAGGGCAGCACTCCCTTGGCGGCGAACGTCGTGGCCACCGGCACCTCGTACTGTTCGGCGAAGGTGCGAAGCGCTTCGCCCGCACCGGAGGCGACGCAGCCGCGACCGGCCAGGATCGCGACCTTGCCGGCACCGGCTAGTACGCCCTGGGCGGCACGAACCAGCGCCGCGACGTCAACCGGCCGCGAGGGCTCGGCGCTCGGCGACGGGAACGCCGTGTCGGCAGGCAATTCCGCCTCCTGAAGATCGGTGGGAAACGACAGGTGCACCGGACCGGGAGGGACGCCGCCCATGGCCCGCAAGGCCGCCGCAAGTTGTCGAGGGAACTGGCTGACCAAGTCCACCTCCTCGGAGAAGTTGGTGGCCGTCTGGAGGTAGGCGCTGTCACGCGTGCCTTCCATGCTGCCGTCCTGAAAGGCGCCGCGGCCTTGCAGCGAAGTGGGGACGTCGCCAGTAACGAACAGCACGCGCGAGCGGTCCGACCGGGCCGCGATGGCGGCGGGCAGCACATTCCCGGCCCCCGGGCCGCCGATGCAGAAACAAGCGCCGAACCGACCGCTGACTCGGGCGTAACCGTCGGCCATGAAACCGGCCCCCTCCTCGTGCGCCGCGACGATTGGCTGCGGCCCGCACCCCGTGCCCAACTCAGCGACCAAGGGGTCGATATGCCCGCCGGGCACCAGGAACACATGGCTCAGCCCCTGATCGCGCAGACAACGCAGCAGGAATTGCGCACCGGTCATCAACAGCCCCTTGCTTGGCGAAATTGAAATTGCTTGGCGGAAAAGAAAATCCGTCAGGCCATCCCGAACGTTATACTGCTTTCCCGCACCAGTGAGCAGTAAGAAGCTGTGCTCCTAGGGTACGGCCAGAAGCGGAGCAAGTTTTCCGTCTAGCTCTCACTACGTTTGAATGTCATCTGCATCCCCTAGCGCCGCACATTCCTGAATTTTAGAAATCTTCGATCCAAGACGCCTGTTTCGAATTGAAGTGGCGTCTTAACAAATAGATACTAAGACCTCCGAACGGCCGCCATGGCTTTGGGCGCGTCCGTCTTGGTTTGAGGTGTGCCACGCGCGGCACACCCGAGACGAGATCACGCCGGAGGTCGGGCGTCGCCGTCGGCGGATATGCCGTTGATTCGTGAGCAGTCGACCGCTGCGCGTCTGCGCGTCGTGTTACCGGCAAATTGCCGGGCAGGCGCCCCCAGTGTTTGCCACGGACGGTCGCGCTCCGATCCGGCTGTCGTCGGCCTTTCTTCTGTCGGCGCTCGACATGTCACGGAACGCGACGACGCGCGGAGAATTGCGTTTGGATCGTTGGACGAATTTCAAGGCTCTGTTTGCAAGGGACGAGTACATGACGAAGAACCGCAGGGGCTTTACGCTGATCGAACTGTTGGTGGTAATCGCCATCATCGCCGTCTTGATTTCATTGCTGTTGCCGGCAGTTCAGGCGGCCCGTGAGGCGGCCCGCCGCACTCAGTGCCGCAACAACATGAAACAGATCGCCTTGGCGTGCCACAACTATGTCGACGTGAATCGCTCGTTCCCTCCAAGCTATCTGGTGGTCTATCAATGCGTGAATGGGAGTAATCCGTGCGGTTACTGCCAGTGCGGCGTGCCCGGCTGTCGCAATGACTGGAACCTGCACACGTGGGGGCAGTTTGTGCTCCCGTACCTGGAAGGGACGACCGTTTACAACCGGATCGACAACAACTCGCCCCTCTTTTCACCCTGGGTCGGCAATTTGACGTACACCTACAAGAATTCGGGCTGCGGCTGCCCGTCGAGCCCGTGCTACGACACGTGCGCGGCGCAGCGCCCGCTAGCCGCTGTCATTGCGGCCTTTGTTTGTCCCTCGGCGCCCGGAACGCCAATCCGTTCCGCGAGAAGACGCAATGCTGGCAATGCAACAAGGCCTGTCAGTTCCGCTTCGTTCGCTGCTCCGGCGCCAGCGATTATCGGGCCATCAATGCGTACTACGACTGCATCGGTTGCGCCTATTGCAAGTTGGGCGGCCAGTCGAAGTGCGGCGACGGCATCCTGATTTGCCCCAGCAATGCCCAATGCGCGGCGATCAAGCCGGAACAGGTCTATGACGGCACGCAGACGACAATTCTCTTCTCCGAACTGGCCGGCGGTCCCGATTATTGGGTGCGCAGCGTCAAGAAGCAGCTGCCCACGTTGGTGCAGGGCTTTACGGTCAGCAATCCGGGCGGCTGCTGGGGTTGTTACAAAAACGCGTCCAACTACGTGAAGGGCTCGTCGTTTGCCGGCACGGGCTCGATGCCGGCGGGCACGAGTTTGTGCTGCATTATCAATTGCACGAACGAGGCCACGCTGAATTTTTGCTACTCGTTTCACTCAGGTTCGGCCGGCATCGCCATGGCTGATGGATCGGCCCACCAGGTCAGCGAGAACATCTCGCTTGTGACGTTCTGCAACCTGGTGAGCTACCGTGGTCACGAACCGGTGACCGACAGCTTTTGAACAACAGCGCGAATTGGCCGATTGCCGTTGCTTCGCACGCTTGCCGATTTTCGGGTCGTCCAAGCGCGTGCGAAGCGCCGGAGTCGACCGCCGATCGCAAAAAGTGGGTCTCGAAGTCTGGCTCACGACCCGCGAGCAAAGCGAGCGTCGGCCCGCCGATTCGAACTGAATTTGTCGGCCCTGGCGACAAAGGGGATTCGGATATGGAGCACGGGTTGTCCTTGACCGGGAGCCGCGTCTGGCCGGCTGCGTTCGTTGCCGCGTTGTTGTCCTTCGGTTGCACGCAGCGATCGGCCGACCAGGCGGTCGACGCGGCCTTGAAGGCCCGGGGAGAGACACGCGAAGCCGTCTATCCTCTGGCCGGCAAGGTGATGATCGACGGCCAGCCGGCCCAATCGCGGCGCACCGAAAACCCTGTGCTGGTCATTTTGAACGACACGTCGAAACCCGACGCGCCTCCCCGCGAGCGGCGACGCGTCGAGGTCGACCCGGAAGGGGCGTTTGCCTTCTCAACGTATCAACCGGGCGACGGAGTTCCGGCCGGCACGTATGTCGTGACGATTGTCCAATTCAGGTTTAACAAGAAAAAGGGGCTGATGGGGCCCGATCAATTGAAGAATCTGTACAGCGATCCCGAGAAGAATGCTCTGTTGAAAGATTTCGTCATCAGCCACCAGTCGCCCGGTAAACGCGATTATGTCTTTAACTTGGAGATTGAAGGCAAAGAGGCCGGCACTCCGGGACCGCACACGTTGACCGAACTGCCACATCGCAAGTAAACGAGGCGACGCGACACGGCCAGGGCCAATGGCGGAGAGTCGACAGACGCCTTCAAGACCGTGAAATTGTTTTCTTGACCCCTTGCTTCGTGCAACGACCGTCGCGACCGCCCATTACTCGGGGTTGCGACGTCGTTTCGCTTCGAAGGCCTCTTCCTCGCGGACGGCGCGACGTGCTTCCCGCAAAAGAAGACCCGCGCACACGAGCGCCACACCGACGCTGACGAAGAAAAACACCGTAAAGACGAGGTGTCGATGACCTTCGAGCCGCGAACCGCCCGCTACGCCGGAAACGTATTGCACCCGGACGGTGCTGGCGGGGCGCGGCCAGGAAAGGGGCAGCTCATCGTACTCCGAGCGCACGAGGCCGGTCGGCTCGTCCGTGAACGTGTAGTGGACCTCCAGGTAGCTTCCGCCCAGCCAGGGGTGCCGAGACATCAGCATCTTTTGAACGCTGTCGACGGTGGCGTCGGTTGTCCTTCCCTGAACGAAAAACCGCAGCTCCCACCATGCGAAATAAGCGGAGACGAGGAGCAGAAGCGGCACGATCACCATCAGCATGCAACCGAACCCGGACGGTTGGTGCATCTCGACGCGCGGCGAACGCATAAAGCGGAACACCTGGCGGGTGCCGTCGAATCCAAAGACCATCATCGTCATCTCACGCTTGTGCGCCGGGCGCCGCTCGACACCTCACGGATCGGGAACGGGCTCGACCTGGGGTTTACCAGCCGCGACGGGTTTACCAGCCGAAACAGTGATCCGGTAGGTCTGGCCCTGCGGCGGACAATCCAGCTCGACAGTGACGGGCTTGCCGTGCGCGTCGGCGACTTCCACGCTGCGCCTTCACAGCAACCTTGCCTTGGGTGAAGCCGCGGACGATTGCCGTGTCGCCGAGCTGACGGCCTGACCAGATGGGCCCGTCGTCTTCCGCTTTGGGCTTGGCCGTGTTCATCACGCGGCCCCGGTCGAGGATCGGGCGAAACGCGAGCATCTCGTCGTAAACGGCGACGGCATCCTCGATCTCCTCGGTCACGATGGCGACGCGTTCGGGCCGGCTTGGGAACCAGTTCGGATTGAAGATCTGCATGCCGTCCGCCCCGCGCAGCCAGCAGTGCCGCAGGATCTCGCGGTATCGGCTGCGTGTGAGGATGGGAATTTTTTCATCGCGGTCGTCGGCGCAGAAACGGTCAACCCAGGGGATGCACTGCTTTTCCGGAGCAGCGAGGCCGGCGTTGGCGGCCTGGTCGGAGATCTGCGCCAGCATGACTTGCGTGTAGATCCGGTCCATGTGGGCGGCGTCCAGGGGCCATTTTCGCTCCGCCTTCCAGTGCAGGCCGTACCAGGCGGTGTTTCCATACGCCACGGGGTTCGCGGCGGTAAACAGGCCGACGCCGACGGGCGGCTTGACGGCCGAGTCGCTCCAGTAAGCGGTCGGCCGCTGTGCCGTGGAGATCACCTCTTCCCAATTGGTCACCGAGCACGTCGGATAAATCTCCAGGATCGGAGCGACGGCATAGGCGCTCAACAGTTCGACACGCAGCCGCCAGATGAAACCCTTATATCGATCAGGGTCTTCGAGGATTTCCGGCGGAATCATTTTCTTGCAGCGTGCGCAGGCCTTGGCCTCGCGCCATTGCGCTTTTCCGGGAAGGGGTTCGATCTCCCAATCGAGCCAAACCGCATCGACGTTGACGCCGGCCGCCTTGAATTTCCGGAAAGTCGCTGCGCATTTCATCGGCCTTTTTCCGCCAACCTTCCAGCAGACGAGGACAAGGAAAGCGAGGCTGCTGGCCCGGCTGGTCCGGATCGCGCTTGAAGTCGGCCGGCAGTTGATGCAGCCCGTCGGGAACGTCTCCGGCGGGACCGTTGAACGCGTTGCCTTCAACCATGATCACCCGGGCGCCGCGCGTCTGGAGTGCCAGAGCGAAGGGGATGTATTTTTCGTTTGGCGGAATGAACTGGGTGAGGCCGCGCTTAACAAGCTCCCGGATCGTCGCGGCGGGAAAGGGCTTGGCTTCCGCGAACGATTTGTCCTCCGGCGAGAGCTTGAAAGGCTCGATGCAGATCAGCGGCAATCGCCCCGTGGCATCGTGTTTGAGGGGCGGAACCTTCTTGAACAGCGTCGGCAAGGTCCAGGGCACGTCCTCCGCGGCCCTGGCCGCCACGCTGCCACCCAGGCCAATGCCGCACGCGGCAACAAACAGGCGGACAGCGACAAGTTGAAACGGATGCCGATGCGGCTTGGATGGTTGAGTCACTTGCCGAGGCTCCGGCGCAGTCTCAGGTGGCGGACGACGATAACAGCAAGAGGGCAGCAAGAGTTTATCAATCGGACCCGGACCTGTCCCGTTTTTCCGATCCGGGTGGCCCGGCGACTTCGGAGCGCGAGAGCGTCAGGCCTTCGCCAATCAACTCGATCGCTGGCTGACCAAAGCGAAATGAGTCGCGGTCAAAGCCACCAAGATTGTCGAAGAAGCATAAGACTTGAACAGGAGGGAACAGAGATAACGGAGAGGAGTTTGCGACTGCGCCTCTGTTTCTTCGGCGATCTCCTCGGCCATTACTCGGCATGAGTCACGCAGGCAGGACTTTGCCTGCCGATCAGCGCCGCAGCGGTACAATAAGGGGAGCCTCTTCTGCAGCTCCTCACAAGGCGGATCCGTGGACAAGCCAATCGAGCCGCTAGCGAAACCCATCCGAGCGCGTCGGAGCTGGCGCTGGCGGGTGCTGCGAGCCGTCGCCATTTACATCGGTCTTCCGTACGTGTCGCTCGTGATCCTCATGGGCGTGTTCCAGCGGCGACTGATCTATCATCCGACGCATTACGCACGCATGCTCGCCGCTCAATCGAGCTTCGCGCCGGGCACCGTGTTCGATGTGGCGACGACGGCGGCCGACGGCGTGACCTTGAATGGCTGGCATTTTCTGCCGACCGGCTCAACCGCGAAAACTCCAGTGGAGGTCGATCGACAATTGGCCGCCGCGCCGTTTGTGGTCATCTATTTCTACGGCAACGCCGGCAGCCGGCCGGTGAACGCGGCCGACTGCCGAGACCTGGCCAATGTCGGGGCCCACGTGTTTCTCTTCGATTACCGCGGCTACGGCGACAACGCCGGCTCCCCTTCGGAAAAGTCCTTTTTGGCGGACGCGCGCGCGATCTGGACCTACGTGACGCGAGAACGCAAAGTTCCACCAGAGCGGGTGCTGATCTTTGGCCAATCGTTGGGTGGCGGGGTCGCGACCGGCCTGGCCGCGTACGCCTGCGGCGAGGGCACGCCCCCCGCCGGGTTGATCCTCGAATCGACATTTTCGTCGATCGCCGATGCCGCGGCCTGGCACTATCCGTTTCTGCCGGTCTCGTTGCTGCTTCTCGATCGCTTCCCTTCGGCCGATCGGGCCAAATCCATCACGTGCCCGATCCTGCTCTTCCACGGAACGGCCGACCAGATCGTGCCCATCGAACTCGGCCGCCGCCTGTTTGACGCCTTCCCGGCAAGTTCCTCGAACGGAATCCCCAAGCAGTTCGTCGAGGTGCCCGGCGCAGGACACAACGACGTCCCGGCGGCAAAGTTACAAACCGCGCTCAAAGCGTTTTTGACAACACTCGGAGCGACGAAGGCCGACAGCTCAAAACATCCGTAAACCGCGCTGTCTTGTTCGTCGTGTGAGAAGGGCCGCTCAAAAGCCCCAATCGGGGCGAAATGCTAAAGCCCGGGGCGAAGGCTTTGCGCAGCCCCGGGATCCGTGGCATTCAAAGGGTTTAAGCCCTGAATGGCTGAAACTCTACTCGCCGAAGAACGGATTCAATCTCCGGCAGGCTCGGGACGTCGGCCGCGAGGTTGAAGGTGCGGTAGTTGAGGACTTCGGTGGACGCCTTCAAAAACGCCCCGAAGCCCGGACGCGGACCAGCGGTCGATACTGAGAACAACCGCGGCCGCGACGAGCAAGCGGCGATCGCAGTCTCGCACGGTTCCCGCGGTCGCGGGCAATCCGAGTTCCCTTCTTTTGGGACGCTTGCGGCTCACGAGTCCGCCGCGGCAGTCCCGCATCAAGACCTCCGAACCGAAAGACTCAGTCACTTCAATTCTTCGTCAATTGCGTGTGTGTTTTTGAGGCACGATTTCGAGACGCCAATGTCGTTTGAATTGACCGGTGGCCCACATTGCGGCATCATTGCCAGCTAAAGTAACTGCAACGTTATATCCACTAAGCGAACGCTTCTAGGTTGACGAGGGTGTTATGGCGCTCAGGAGTTGCTGGCTTGGGGTACTGGCGTCTTCTTCCTGTTCCTGTTGCTGATCATTGCGTTCATCATTTATATCAGAGAACGACCGTCCCTCCGGCGGCGATGCTCCTCTTTCGGATTATTATCGCACTTGCCGGTGCCGGTTTCGCCGCGGTGCTTCCGGTGTTTCTGAGATCAAAGGCGCCGCGGCAAACTTCGCGATCCGAGCCGGGGGGCGGATTTGGCTGCATTTATAGTGCTCTACTTTTTTAATCCTCCTGATCGCGTGGAGCAGCAGGTTGCGGCCGTGGCGCAAGGCTCAGCCGAGGCAGGTTCCGCGCGACAGTATCGAAACCGATCTTCCAGAGCAGGACTCGCGACCATGATGCCTATCCCCGGGTACGAAGCGGTTAGGTGTGCGTGGCTTCGCGTCGAGGCGGAAGGGTATGTTCTACATGGTTTTCTCTACACGCTGAGTGATCATCCCTTCCCCGACTATCTCGATGATACGGGACTCATGGACCTTGATGGCTGGACAGGCGACGAATGTGCGGTGTTTGTACTGTATCCACCGTCCAGCGCCTGGATCGACTATACGAGTAGCAAGGACCACGCATGGTGGCGGGTGTTTGGAAACGCGGAGCCCCAGGGACAGGTGAATCTCAGCCGCAGCCTTGCGACGATTGGTTCAACCACGTTTGAGTTTCGCGGCGAACGTCGCACCCTAAGGTCCATTCTGCGCCACCGATCAATCAGTTTTCACATCGCCAGAGGTCGAACGAATACTGACTAAGTTTTGCTGTGACCTGACCCAGCATCCATGCTTAATTTTGTTCAAGAATCTGAGGGGCCGTCGCTTCTGGTTTGTCGGCCTACAGGATTTGGTCGACCAACCTCTTCGGAAACTCCGGGCAAAGTTACACGACTGGTTCGATGGCAAAGAGTTCAGAAGAATTCTGGCAGAGGCTCGAGATGCCTAAATCGAGAATTATTGAATTGCACGACGGGCAGACCATCGGTACTTGCGCCAGCGAAGTGCAGCTTTCTCCCCGATGAAATTGCCCGCGATGAACTGGCGCGATGGGTGATTAACCACGATGAAACTGTTTTCGCCGGTGGCGAAGATTTTCTCCGAAGGTCGAGCTCCACGCGTTGAGGGGGGCGCATTCCGTCGAGCCAGTCGGTATCGGCGTACATTTTTGCGCTTGCTGCGTCCAGCGTCTTTCGCGACAAGATCCCACCGTATTTTGCGGCTCTTTTTCATATCGGCCGGGTCTGGCAAGTCTCGAATGTTGCGGTTGACGAGATAAACGAGCTTGTTGATCCGCACGTCCGCGATCGGATAGTCGCGGACGAACGACGGCCGAAGTCGAGAAACGGCCTAAGAAAACGAAGGCTCGCGTTCAGGAATCCGTTGGCAATGATAGATGACGCGAGCCGCGAGGCACTGCGACTTCACGGACAGCGAATGGAGCAGGCACGAAGCTGGTGTGCCTACTGGAATACGAGGTAGGACCTTTACATGCGCAAGAAGAGCGACTGGTCACGTCCTATGATCAGGTGCGTTATCCGCGAGAGAATGCGGTCGCTGACTCCGTGAAAACTTTTAACGCGATCGCGTTGCAGACATTTGTCCTTGCATGGCTACTGAGCGAGCTTTTGATGAACTCCAGAGGGACGGTGTTCATTTCAAGCAGGCGACGGGACCGGGCGATTAAGCGGACCGTTCGAGTGCTTTGGAAATCTCCTTCCAATGTTTATTGCGCTAGCCAATGATGAACAAGCCTGGTACGACATCGACCGCGAATATGCCCGGTATTGGAGATATTACGTCCATGAGTTGGAAAGAGCTAACTATCTCCGGAGTAATGCACCGAAGGTCGAAATCGCCTTAGGAATCCTAAAGGAACGGCACAGGAATCGTGATCCTTTTGCAAAGTTTGACTTTGGGACGAGGTCCAGCTTCGGAAGCACTGGCCGAATTGTTCTGGCAACATCGGCTTCCCGATCAATCCGACTCTCCGTGGCTTGCGCAATGGCGACGTCGGCTTAAGCGATTTGAGGAATCGGCCCCACTACCGCCGCTATGGGAAACGGTGCTGTCCGAATTGGTGCAAATTGCGGATGCTGACTTAAAGATCATGTCCTGTAATGCCTATCAGGATCGTAAAGTCGTCGAAAGTTGGTCATCGTTTCTCCAAAGGATTTTTCTGGCGGGTGTAATTGCAAGACTGGCCAGCCGTGCGGCGGGAGTCTGAAGATCAGCCGGCGTGGGACGTTGCTACATTCATGCAAATGGCAACAGCGGTGACCGATACCGCCTCGACGAGTTGGGGTACTCGCTGTCGCCACCGGCAGCTGATGCCATCAAAGCATTATTTGAACGGATTGAACGGGGCGAGGAGATTGTTGACGAGGATTGGTTTGACTCAACCTAAGCGTGTGCGCCTTGATCTCGAGAACGACGATGAAGTTCTCTGGTTAGGACGCATGTCGGGTCCCTCATTGCTTGTCACGAAATGAAACGATTTGACCCGCTCTTGCCGGGCTCGCCAGTTGTTCGACTCGATCCGAGGGTGCGGGATTCTTCCGCCGACGCGACAGCGGGTTTGAGGGCCGTTTTCACGAAGCAGGTTTCGTGGAAGAGCAGAAGGCCCCATCCCAACGTCATGAACAGTAAACCGCGGACGTTAGAGTTTTCATCAAGTTTCAAATTCATGCCGACGCCGGTTCCGTCGGAATCGGAATGATCCGTTCGCGCGTCATCTCTGCCGCAAAGGCCAACGCCGCCCGAATATCCTCAGGCTTGAGCTGCGGATAGGCTGCAAGCAACTCAGCTTCTGGAACGCCTTCCGCCAGGTTGTCGATGATCAGCGACAACCAGATTCGCGTACCCCGGATGACGGGCCGGCCAAGCAGACGCGAGGATCGATCGAAATCCGTTTGAGAAGGTCGGCGCGGTCCGACATGGTGGCAGGCCTCGGCGAATAATTGCAATGGAATTCCGGCGGGAATCTCGATCGAGCCAATCCGACAGTCACCTCATTTTACACAGTCCAAAAGCCGGCTGCCGGTGGGAACACTAATCGAAGAACGATTCGATCTCCCGCACGCTCGGCGCCGGCCGCAAGGTTGAAGGTGCCCGTCGTTGCGGAGTTCGGTGGACGCTCGCAAAAGGCTCCAAAGGCGACGCGGGCCAGGCCGCTGCCGATGCTGACTCGTTTGACGCCGAGCTCCGAGAGCTCTGCGAGGTTCAGGCTGCATTCGCGGAAATGCATGAGTGAGTTCACAGGGATTTCGACCGAACCGACGACGCAGATTTCATCTGCAGTTTAATCCAGCTCACAAGCGCGGTCTTTCCGTTCAGTTCTTCGCAATGTCGAGAGGCGTACGCCCGTCGTTGCTCGCGCGGCATGGTCCGCTCCGTGGGCGGCGAGCCGAGCCAAAGTCGTCGGCATTGATTCCCTTTCGGCCGCAAAGTGAGCGGCCGTGCGGCCGCCGGGGCCGCGGCGATTGACCTCGGCGCCGTGTGAATCAGCCACCCGACCGTCCGGCGGACGCCTTGATCGCAACGCTTGCAACGGCGTTCGACCGCCGCGTTTGTCACCGTCGATTGGCACACCCCAGCCGAGCAGCTCTTCGGCGATGTTGTACTCGGCACGGTTGTGCCGCTGCAGATCCCGAGTGCCGCCAGAAGACGTTCAGCGCCGGCTCGAGCTCCTTGCTCCAACAGCCGGCGGACCAGGGCCGGGTTTCCCGATGACCAGCAAGGCGAGAGGAGCGGCGTCGCATGGCTGATGCCGCGGGCTGCGCGCGACGGCGTCCGGTTCCGCTCCGCGGTCCAGGAGGGCCGCGGCCGCTTGTACTTGATCCGTCATCCGCTGCGCCCGTGGGAACGCCAATCCGATGGCGCACCCAACGTGTAACGGAGTAACGTCATCGGAAGCCGGTTCGATGCTCGCAAGTTGGTGAGCTTCGTCAGGCTTACCGGTCAGTCTGCGTTTCAATCCGCTGACGTCGGCGATTGCGGCCATCGTGAAGATGTTTCGCTCGATACCGCACTCCTCAGCAGGAGTTCCGCCAAAGCGAGATGGCCTTCCCGCATCGTCTGGCAGACCCAGCCCCAGTGCGGCGTCGCACCGGCCCGCAGCAATCTCTTCACGGATTTCAGATCGCCCGTCCGGAGTGCCGACGCCACGGTACTCGCGCCGGTAAGACGCCGCGGCTTTTTCGCGGTCTGCGGATCGCGTTGTCTCCGCCTCGAATTGGTGCACGCGCGGCATGTCGCCGCAAATCCGTCCGAAGTTCGCGCTGGAGCATTAAATGCCTCGAGCGACAACCGTTTCTTGCAGGCAGGGCAGGTCTTCTTGGCGACCATTTGCTTCGTTGTTATCCCAACGCCTCACCCCGACGCGACTGAGCTCGTCGCAGCTCGGCGAGGTTCAGGCTGCATTCGCGGAAGCGCATCAGCACGTTACTTGCCATGAACGGGGCCAAACACAACGGGGGCGACCTCGACGGAAAAACTCGTGACCGGGCGAGTGCGTTGCCAAAATAGACAGAGAGTGTGCCGCTAAGGGGGCTACTGTTGATCCGGTAGAGGAGTTCTGATTGGAGCCCCCGGCTACCGAGGAATTGCCATCGAAGGGCATCCTTGTCGTCGGTGGGTTTTGCGACATTGAAATCCAGCACGACTGTCCGACCATCCCTCGCCTCGGTCACGACCCTCAAAACGCCGTCCGATGGAGGCTCGGCGACGGGGCAGGTGTCTTGACCGCGTACGTCCCTCAGCATCCCCAGAGAATGCCGACCGATGGTGAGGTTGGCCGTGTCGATTTCAAGAGGACCGCCGCCCCAACCCTCGAGGCGGGGCCTTCCTGTTCCCGCCAATCGAGAGCTAAGTCGAGCTTCGGATAAACTTTGGTGGGACGACAACGCAGCTTGAACTTGTAGGAGCAAGCTCCCAGCTCGGGATTGGCGAGATATTTCGTAAAGTCGCCTCGGAGAGGACATCGGGTCGCCTGACCGCGAACTTTGCGATTATGACACCGGTCCCTTTGTCCAAGCGTTCAACTTCTCCGTGAAAACCCAACGGTCGGTCGCCGCGGTCTGAGCATCTCAAGAGAATCCGCGGCTTTTCCGGTCCCCAGGAATCTCAGATCGAACCTCGGTTCGGGTGCGAAGCCTGCGAGTTTGCCAAGCCCAGTGAATTGCGTCGACTGCGTCACAGCGTCGTAGGTGCCTTCGATCCGAATTCCGCTTGGTCCCCAAAGTGCTTTCCCCGGCTGCGGAAACCAAACCGGACCGCTGGGCAAGGAATAAAGCAGTTTGCCCGTTTTCAAAAAGTCCCGGAGCTGCACCAGGCTCAAGTATGCCGGCGATACTTCTGGCGACTGCCAAACGTCGAACCCTGAGACCAAAAGCAGAGCGGAATCGACGGTCGCTCCCTGCATCGGGGCGGCTGAGTATCTCCACTGTCGTTCCTTGTCCAGGAAAGCAACGAATTCACCTGGTTCACAGCCAGGGTATTCATATTCTGCATAACGGACCTGCTGCTCGCCGGTGGCCAGTGACCCTTGAGAACCCGCAAGACATTGAGTCTTGCCTTTCGAGACCCATCGAAGGGCGGAAGCTTAACAATCTTGACGATGGCGACCGTTTCGCTATTGGCCAAGACTTCGGTGAGCTTGATGCGAGATTGCCACGCCGGTGGGGTGGAAAAAACCACGAGACCGGCAATAGCAAACCCATCCGGAAACGTTTGAGCATGGCAGCCGCCCCGACTTGAATTCACAAAACCGCCGGGCGGAGTCGGCGGGTCGTGCCTACTCGTCGAAGAACGATTCGATTTCCCGCACGCTCGGGGCGCCGGCGGCGAGGTTGAAGGTGCCGTCGTTGCGGAGTTCGGTGGCTGCTCGCAGAAAGGCTCCGAAGGCGACGCGGGCCAGGCCGCTGCCGATGCTCACCCGTTTGACGCCGAGGTCCGAGAGCTCGGCGACGTTCAGGCTGCATTCTCGGAAACGCATGAGCACGTTCACCGGGCGGTCGACGGCGCGCACGACGGCGGAAATCTCGTCGCGCGTCGAGAGGCCGGGGGCGTAGAGGACGTTGGCGCCGGCTTCCTGGAAGGCTTGCAGGCGGCGGATCGTGTCGGCCAGATCCGGGCGGCCGTGGAGGTAGTTTTCTGCGCGGGCCGTCGAGCGTGAAGGGGTAGGGGAGTTCGGCGACGACGGCGGCCGCGGCGCGGACGCGATCGACGGCGAGTTGGAGATCGTAAATCGGGTCTTCGGGGCGGCCGGTGGAGTCTTCGATCGAGCAGCCGGCCAGTCCCGCGGCGGCTGCCTGTCGCACGGTTTCGGCGACCGTTTCCGGATCGTCGCCGAAGCCGTTTTCGAGGTCGGCGGTGACCGGCAGACACGTGGCGGCGACGATTTCGCGGCAGTGAGCGAGGACCGCGTCGCGGCCCATCCCGTAATCGCGGCGGCCTCGCGAAAAGGCGAAGCCGGAGCTGGTGGTGGCCAGGGCCTCGAAACCGAGCCGCTCGAGAATGCGGGCGGTGCCGAGGTCCCACGGGTTGGGAATCAGGAAGGCTTGTGATCGTTCGTGGAGGGCACGGAACAGATGGGCTTTTTGGGCCTGGGCTTTGTCAGCCTGGCTGGTGGCAGGCACGTTTGGCTCCTCCGCACTTCCGATTTCGCGATCTTGGATTGTTCGATTTTGGACTGGCGGTGCGGCTGCGGAATGCGGTGTTCGGCTGACTGGCGCCTCACACCCCGGACGAAGTATACATAAGTATATATGCTCGTGCAAGGTCGGGCTTCGAGCCTGCTGGACGGGCGTCTAATCCGATTTTGCCAAGAAATTCGTTCTTGTTCAAGCGAAATTCAACGAGAAACATGTCGTTGTAAATCATTTTGTCATGAGAATGAAGGGAATTACCGGACAATGTCGGCGGAGCAAAGGAACTTCGGGAGTTGTTTAGGGGCGGACGGACTTTTTTGGGTCCGCCATGGCAGTACCCTTTTTAGCGCCCCAAAAAAGCCAAAAAAGTGTACAGAAACTGGTCAGCGGCGGGCGAAAATGGGGTCCGGGTAAGACGGTCGAAAAGCCCAACGGGGGGCGGCGGGCGGTCGTAACGGGTGTGGCCTTCAATGGATTGGGCGCGGGCGGGATCGGCCCGTTGGTCGATGAATCTTGGGGCGGAGTGCATTTCCGGCCTTCCGCGTGCTCGGATCCCTCTGAGAGACTGAATTTGGCCGCTCGTTCGGGCACGACGGGCGTTTTTTCGCCTCCTGATTTCGCCCGTGGTCGATGACGCAATTCATTCTGGCTTGCATCATTCCGTCGTTTCTCATTTCGCTGTGCGTCACGGCGGCGATGCGGTCGATTGCGCCGCGGATCGGGCTGCTCGACTTTCCCGCGGCCCGCAAGGTGCACAAAAAACCCACTCCGTTGGGGGGCGGGATCGGCATTGTTTGCGGAGTGGTGATTCCGCTGGCCATGGCGGAGCTGGCGGCCAAGTACCTGGTTTCCCACGAGGATCTCCAAAAAAGCCTCCTGGGGGACGTGACTTTGTCCCCCGAAGGCGTGTTGGAACACCGCTTTCAGCTGTGGTGGATTCTGGGCTGCGGAATTCTGCTTTCGGTCATGGGCTTCGTCGACGACCGAAAAAACCTGCACTGGCTGCCGCGGTTGGTGGTGCAGATCGGCGTGGCCTGCGTGCTGGTGTTTGTCGCCGACGTGCACGCGACCGTTGTTCATGCCGCCGTCGCTGGCGATTCTTGCCCAAGCTGTTGAGCGTGTTGTGGATTCTGATCCTGGTCAATGCGTTCAATTTTCTCGACAACATGGACGGGCTTTCCTCGGGGATCGCCCTGATTGCGGCCGTGGTTTTTGCCACGGTGATGCTGAGTTCGACCGGGCAGCCGCGGTGGCTGGTGGCGGGATTGATGCTGGTGCTGATCGGCTCTCTGACGGGATTTTTGTGCCACAACTGGCACCCGGCCCGCATTTTCATGGGCGACACGGGGAGCTACTTCATCGGGCTGGTGATGTCGTGCGGAACGTTGCTGGGGACGTATTATGACTACGCGGGAGCACCGGGCAGCCGGCACGTGGTTTTGGCTCCGCTGTGCATTTTGGCGGTTCCGCTGTACGACTTTTGCTCGGTGATGGTGATTCGGACCTTTCAGGGACGCAGCCCGTTTCACGCGGATAAGAGCCATTTTTCGCATCGGCTGGTGGAGTTGGGCCTGCGTCCGCGGAATGCCGTCTTGACCATTCATTTGGCGACGCTGACCACCGGATTGGCCGCTCTTCTGCTGTATCGGGTTTCCGACTGGTCGGGAGCGTTTTTGGTCGTCGCCCTGGTGACGTGCACTTTGGCGATCGTTGCGATTCTGGAAACGGTCGGCCGGACGAAAAACGGCAACGGGAGCCACTGACGGCCAAAAAAAGTCGGTCGGCGATGTGCCATGAGTAGAGTCCGGCGGAAGACACGCAGGAGAGCCAGCTAGCCGGCAAGGCTTCAATCTGCGCGATCGCAACGCGGTTCCTCGGCGGTTGATGCTCCGGACATTTCCGAAATCATCGGCACAGCCGTGGTGCTGGCACTGGTGGTTGTGCGCTGGCTCGTGCCGGCCGAGTCGGCCCCCGAGGGGGAGACGCTGTGGATCGTGCAGCTTTGGTTTGCCGCGCTGCTCATTTGGGTTTGGAGCCGGTTCCGCACGAAAAATTGGTCTGTCCGGCTGAATGCTGTTTGATGCCGCGACTTTGGACGGTCATCGCCGGGCATCTGCTCTCGACGGCCTTTGTCTTCTGGCACGGCGGCAACCGGCGTGCGGCCATCGACATGTCTTGGGAGTGGGTTGGCCTTGGGGTAACGTTTTTCCTGCTGCGCCAATTCGTCCCGGGGATCGTCGTGGGTGTCCGCCGAGTCGGCTGGCCGCGGTCGTGGCGACGTTGGGTATCGTGCTGGCCGGACTGGGGATTTGGCAGCACTACGTTTATTACCCGCGTGCCTACGAGGAATACCGGAGCCTCGAGACTGAGCTGGAAACACTTCGCGAACACCCCGCGGAAAACGGCCGCCGGATCGGCGAATTGGAGCTCAAGCTGCAGGCACAAGGCGTGCCGAGCGACAAGGCCGCCTTGCGACAGTTCGAGAATCGCCTGCATTTCAGTAACGAACCGTTCGGTCCGTTCGCACTGGCCAACACGTTCGCCGGCTTTTTGCTCGTTGCCGTGATTTTGTGCGGGGACTTGTTTCGGGGCGCCAGGCGTCCGTTCACGGTGACGACTGTCTTAATTTGGGCGATAGCCTTTTTGCTGTTGGTCTACTGTCTCGTGCTGACGAAGAGCCGCACCGCATGGATTGCGCTTGTCGTGGCTCTTGGTTTTTGGGGAGCGTGCACAATTCTCGGCGGCCGGGCGAAAATTGGCCGACGGACGCTGTTGATTGCCGCCGGAGTTCTGGTTGTCCTCGCGGTACTTTTCGGCGTGGCAGCCCTCAAAGGCGGGTTCGACATCCAGGTAATTTCCGAGGCACCCAAATCGCTCGAATACCGCTTGCAGTATTGGAGAGGGGCGATGGGTGTCATCCGCGAACACCCCATTCTGGGAGTTGGGCCCGGCAATTTTCGGCAGCATTACTTGCATTTCAAAGTGCCCGAATCGAGCGAAGAAATCGCCGATCCGCATAACTTCATCCTGGATCTTTGGTCGAGCGGGGGACTGCTCGCACTTGCCGGGTTCGCCGGATGCGTGAGTTCGGCAATCGCCCCGTTCTTGCGGCGCCGAATTCTCGCGGAATTACCAAAAAACTCGTCGGAAGCGGATGAGCGTCGAGCGTGGGCAACGATTGTTGCGGGAGTTGCCGGCGGTTTTCTGCTGGCGGTGATCGCTCCGCTTCTGACATTCAGCGGCGACTTCGATCTCTGGACGATTTTCTTGTTTGGTGCCTGGCTAGTCGCCTTTGCCCTGCTGTCGCGACAGTTCGGCTCGATTGCGCTCTCGGCGGCAGCCCTGGGAGGAGCGGCGCTGGGGCTTTGCGTGCATCTTCTCGGTGCCGGCGGAATCGAAATGCCCGCGGTTGTCCAATTGTTCCTATTGATCGCGGTCTTGCTGTTTGCAATTGCCCCTAACGGAAGCAACTCCGTCCAATTGCCAAAATTCGTTTTTGCCCTCGGCGTGGCGGCGATCACGCTGTTTGTTAGTTGCCTTGTCACGGCCACACTTCCCGTGTTCAACCGTCGCGAGCGAGTGATTTCCGGAGAGCAGGCGTTCGTGGCGCAAGGCGACGTGAATCGTGCGATTCTTGAATTTGGCGCCGCCGCCGTGAGTGACCCATTCAGCCCGGAACCGCACGAAAAACTCGCGGAGGCCTTCTTTTCCCGCTGGCAAGCGGGGCGAAAGGGGCCGCTTGCGAACGAAGACTTTGATAAGTCCCGCGATTCCTTGCAGGCGGCAATCCACTTGGACCCGGAGAATCCCGGGCCGCATCGCCGCCTGGCAGAGATGTATTCTGCGAAATTTGCTCGCAGCCACGACGCTCGAGACGCAGCGGCCGCAGCCGACGCGCTGACCAATGCTGTCAATCGGTATCCGAACGACGCATCACTGCGAGCGGCGCGGGCCACGGCCTTTTTCGATGCGGGACGTGCGGTCGAGTCCAAGACCGAAGCCGACCGCGCTTTGCGGCTCGACGAAATCAACCGCAAAAACGGCCACACGGATCGGTACTTGCCGGACACGACCGTCATTCAACTTCGCCGCCTGGCTGCCGTATCGGCGAAATAATTCCGTCGAGTGCTCTCTCGATGAGGCCTTGGGAGGCGGTTCCAACGCGGCGATTCGCCGCGGCGTAATTTCCTGCAGGGGAGGCTGCGCAGCAGCGCACGAGGGCGAATCCTGCGGTCGACTTGGCATCCCGAATCCCTGGGGAATCAGCTATTATCGCAGCCCCGAGCGACCTCGGAGCTTGGGATCGGGCTTTTCACCCTTTGAACGGATTTTCGTCCAGATGCATTTAAATGAGCATGGGATGCCGCACGAAGCTTGGAAAGCCGCTTCAGTCGGCTTGGGCATATTGGTCATCGCGCTGGTCGCAAGTTGCCCGTCCGGCTGCTCGGACACAGGAACGACGGCCAACGTGGATTCGGCCGTCCAGACCGAGTCTCCAAAGGCGGCCCAGCAACACGCGCAGGCCACCACCAAGCCGATGCTCGATGGATGGGCCAAGCCGGCGTTTGCCATCGTTTTGTCCGGCGAACAGCACGGCTACATGGAACCGTGCGGCTGCTCCATCACGCAGTCGGGCGGCTTGTCGCGACGTGCCGATTGCTTTCGGCAAATCACCAAAGAGAAGGGGTGGGACCTCACCGCACTCGATTTCGGCGGGCTGGTGCGAAAGGACAACGAGCAAAACAAACTCAAGTTTCAGGTGATGCTGACGGCGCTCAACGAACTCGGCTACAAAGCGATGGCTCTGGGGACCGAGGAGTTGCAACTGGAGCACCTCACGCCCGGTTTCCTCTTATCGCAAGCGGCCCCGCTGAATGACGGAAAATCGCTCTCGCTGGTGAGCGCCAACGTCGAGTTCGCACTCTTCAAGGACGCGGGGGCCGCACCGGCCGTTCCGACGCGAATCGTGACGATCGCCGGACACAAGTTCGGTGTCACGGGCATCGTTGGCAAAAATGTGAGGTCGACGCTGTTTGGCAATAACGTGGATCCGCAGATTGCCATCAAAGATCCCGAGGCCGCGCTGCCGGCCGCGATCGCCGCCCTCAAAAAAGAACAGCCCGAATTCCTCGTGCTGCTCGCTCACGCCGATCGGGACGAAGCGACCGCGTTGGCGAAAAAATTCCCGGAATTCGATCTGGTTGTCAGCTCCGGCCCGGAAGACGGCACGAGCACTCCGCAGCAAATCGGCAAGACGCTTTTGCTCGAAGTCGGCCAGAAGGGCAAACACGTCGGCATCGTCGGCTATTATCCGGAGGACAAGAAGACGCCCTTCCGGTTCGAGCTCGTCGATTTGGACAAAGAGCGATTCAAGGATACTCCGGCCATGCTTGACCGCATGCGCGAGTATCAGCACATGCTCGAGGCGAATTATGACGCGGTGATGCAAGACCTTCCGAAAGCTCCCGCACCCGGCGGTGACACCTACGCGGGCGTCGAAAGTTGCAAGGATTGTCACAAAAAGGCGTATGGGGTGTGGAAGGACACCAAGCACGCTCACGCGTATGAAAGCCTGATCACGGGACGGGAAGGAACCAAAAATCCGATTTCGCGGATTAACGATCCCGAATGTCTCTGCTGCCATACGACCGGTTGGGAAACGCAGCAGATGTATCGGTACGACTCGGGATTTTACAGCGTTCGCAAGACGCCCCATCTGAAAGGGCAGCAGTGCGAGAACTGCCACGGTCCGGCCGCTCACCACAACGAACTGGAGGCGAAGTGGAAGCAGGATCCCAAGTCCGTGAAGAATGAGGAACTCGTCGCGACTCGTCACCGGCTGCATCGCACCGTCGAGGAGGCCCAAAAAACGCTGTGTTATCGCTGCCACGACTTGGACAATGATCCGAACTTCACCGACAAGACGTTCCATGAGTATTGGGAACAAGTCGAACATCACGGCATGGACTGAGGGGATCTGCGGGATCGATGGCGAGCGAGTCTCCCAAATCAATCAAGGCGTACCGCGAGCAGCGTGTGCTGGAAGTCGGCTGGAACGACGGCAGCGTGCAGCGAATTGCCTTCAAGACATTGCGGTCGCTGTGCCCCTGTGCCGGCTGCGTCGATGAACTGACCGGGGTTCGCACTCTCGACATCGATGCGATTCCCGCGGACATTGCCCCGTCTCAAATCGAACTCTGTGGAAATTACGCGCTGCGCGTCGAGTGGAACGACGGACATTCGACCGGTCTCTATACTTGGCAGCGCCTCGCGGAGATCGGCGCAGGCCCGTCTTGAAACCGTCAACGGGGCGCGAATCGCACGCCATGACCTACGAAGTCGAGCTGAAATTTCCGATCGGCGACCCGTCGGACCTGTCGCTCCAATTGCTGGCTCGCGGCGCTTCGCAAGGCCGCGTTGTCCATCAGTATGATCTTTACTTTCGACATCCCGCGCGCGATTTCCAGCAGACGCACGAGGCGTTTCGCCTTCGACGTTCCGAAGGCGAGTCCTTCGTGACTTACAAAGGGCCGGTCGTCGATGAAAAGACGAAAATGCGACGGGAGATCGAGATCGCCATCGGTCGCACTCCGGACGACTTCGACCGCATGCGTGAATTGTTGGTGACGCTCGGATTCGAACCGGTCCGTCCCGTCGAAAAAACGCGGGCCTTGTTCCATCTTTTATGGGAAGGTCGGCAACTGGAGCTGGCCGTTGATTCAATTGACCCGCTGGGCGCTTTCTTGGAGATTGAAGCATTGGCCGAAGAGGGCGACCGCAACGAAGCGCGCGATTCCATCTTGCGGCTCGCACAGCGCCTGGGAATGGAAAGCCCCGAACGGCGGTCGTACCTGGCTCTTCTTTTGGAGCATGACCAGCGAGCGAATTGAGTGACGCTTTCCCGTGCCGGTGTCCGTTCTATTTCCCTGAATTTTGGCTTGCCAAAAGCCGATTGTTTTAATACTATCTGTTTGTACACTAATGGTACCGAAGCCGAATCAGGACGTTTTTCCCAATTCACCGATCAACCGTCGAGGATGATCCCCAATGACGACAAAAATCTCGAAGAATAACAGCGCGCCGACCGCAAAGGATCGCCTTAAGAAGGCCGAAACTTCGCAGCCGAAAAACGAGTCGCAGGTCCTGTTGGCCAATGCCTTGGGTCAGATCGAAAAGACCTTCGGCAAAGGCTCGATCATGAAACTGTCGGAGGAAGGCACCGGTTTCGGCGTTCAAGGTATCTCGAGCGGCGCATTGTCGCTCGATATCGCTTTGGGCGGGCACGGATTCCCGCGGGGCCGAGTGATCGAACTCTTTGGTCCGGAATCGAGCGGCAAGACGACATTGGCACTGCACGCGATCGCGAGTGCCCAACGCGAGGGGGGAATTGCCGCGTTTATCGACGCGGAGCACGCCCTCGACCCCGCATGGGCCAAGCGATTGGGGGTGAATCTCGAAGACCTGCTCGTCAGCCAGCCTTCCTACGGGGAAGAGGGGCTTCAGATTGCCGAAATGCTCATTAAATCGAATTCGGTTGACATCATCGTGGTCGACTCGGTCGCGGCCTTGGTCCCGAAGGCTGAGTTGGACGGCGAAATTGGCGATACACACGTCGGGCTTCAGGCGCGAATGATGAGCCAGGCGATGCGAAAGCTCACCGGCGCCATCTCCAAATCACGCACCACGGTCATCTTCATCAATCAGATTCGCGAAAAGATCGGCGTGATGTTCGGCAGCCCGGAGACGACGCCCGGCGGTCGTGCGCTGAAGTTCTACTCATCGTGCCGCGTCGATGTGCGCCGCGTCAGCACCTTGAAGGAAGGGGACAACACGATCGGTATCCGGATGAAGGTCAAGATCGTGAAGAACAAGGTGGCTCCTCCCTTCCGTCAGGCCGAGTTCGACATGCTGGGACACTGCGGCATTAGTTTGGCGGGGGACGTGCTCGATCTGGCGGCGGAAGATCGCGTCGTCGATCGCAGCGGCACCTGGTTCAGCTTTGGCGACACGCGACTCGGTCAGGGACGGGACAAAGCGCGGGCCTTCCTCGAAGAAAATCCCGAAGTTCTGGCGAAGATTCGGCAGAAGGTTCTTGAAGCCCGTGGACTGGCGGCAGTCCCGCCGAAGGAGGAATCCAACGGCCACGCGGCCGAATAATAGCAGTCTTGAAGCTAATTCCTTTCCAGGACGGAGCATCATGGCCGGTCGCTGCGCGACGCTTACGCGTCGCGTGATCGACGGCTACCATTACGGGATGAGGCGTCTCCAGGCGGTCGGAAATCGGCGTCTGATTCTTGAACTGTGCGCGTCTTCTGCGCTGTTGCGTACTGCTTCTGTTCATGGCCCGCCGAACTCTCGCGGCGATGAGATCAATGGTCTTGGCTGCCGCATCGGCCATTGAGCGTGTCTTCGTTGACGTCATCCATCGGGTCGAGCCGTCGGTGGTCAGCGTCGCACGCGTCCGGCCCGGTCCGTCCTTGAATCAATTCAATCCGTTCGAGACGGAATTGCTACGGACTCGTGATTTCGACAAGCCCGATTCGCCTGACTTCGTTCCCAACGAATTCGGCACCGGCATTATCGTCGCCCCGCTTGCCGGCTCGAATGAACGATTCGTTCTCACGAACTATCACATCGTCCACGGGGGACCTGCCGCTGCGGGAAACAACAAGCCGGTCGAGAGTCAGATTTACGTCCGGTTGAACGACCGCCGTGGCTATCACGCGCGAATCATCGCCGCCGATCCGCGCAGTGACCTGGCCGTGCTCGCCATCGACTATGCCGCGCTCGGCATGAAGCCGGAAGAGATCAAGCCGATTCCTCTCCGCACAGAGTCGACCCCCTTGCAGAAGGGCCAGTTGGTCCTTTCCCTGGGTAATCCTTACGCGATTGCCCGGGATGGATCGCCGAGCGTCAGCTGGGGGATGATTGGCAATATTTCTCGTCGCCCGGCACCGTCCCGGCAGCGAGACCTCGCTTCGCTCGACGCCAAGACAATCCACCAATACGGCACATTGTTGCAGGTTGATACGCGTTTGGATCTGGGCACGAGCGGTGGTGCACTGGTCAACCTGCGCGGTCAGCTTGTCGGTATCACCACCTCGTTGGCCGCCCTCGAGGGATATGAAAAGTCGGTTGGTTTCGCCATCCCCATCGATGCATTTGCGAGGCGCGTCATTGAGACGTTGTGCCGCGGTTACGAAGTCGAATACGGCTTCCTGGGATTGACTCCGTTACCCATCCGGGCGGACCAACTCCGGCGTCCCGGCAACCTTAAGCAAGTGTCAGCCGTCCACGTCGAACAAGTTATCCCCAATTCGCCTGCGGCGTTTGCGGGTGTCGAGCCGAACGACGTCATCCTGCAAATTGAAGGGCACCGCCTGCTCGACCATTACGATTTGATGCGGTTCGTAGGGACGTTCGCGCCCGACTCAACCGTGCATATGACGGTCTGGCGGCCGCACGAGGGACGCGAGTTGACTCTCACCGCAAAACTCGGAAAATGGCCCGTCAAGGAAGACGAGGCGATTATCGCCACGGCGCAGCGCTTCCCGGCCTGGCGGGGAATGACTGTCGATTATCCGACCGGGCGTAACAAGTACATCGGGTGGCCGTTTCAGTTCAAGGAGGCCGTGTTGGTCACCAGCGTCGCGTCGCACAGTCCGGCCCAAGCGGCCGGCCTCGTCGATGGCGACTTCATTTCCAGCGTGGGCGGAATGCCCGTCCGAACGCCGGCCGAGTTCTACGAGGCCGTGCGGAGGTTTGACGGCGACGTCTCGCTCGAATTGGCCGACCATCGGCGGGTCACCGTCTCGAAATGACTCCGCTCGAAATGATTCCGCTCGAAGTGATCCCGTTTGGCAGCGAAAACGCATAAAGAACGCTCATGAAAACCGACGAGCTTCGTGAAAGCTATTTGAGTTTCTTTGAGTCCAAAGGCTGCGTCCGCAAGCCGAGCGACGTGCTCGTTCCACGCGACGATCCGACGGTCCTGTTCACTCCCGCAGGAATGAACCAGTTCAAAGCCCAGTTCCTCGGCATCGGCAAGCTCGAGTTCACGCGGGCCACAACCTGTCAGATGTGCCTGCGCACGGGCGACATTCAGAACGTCGGCGTCACGGCGTATCACCACACGTTTTTCGAGATGCTCGGAAATTTCTCGTTCGGAGACTACTTCAAAGAGGAAGCCATTCACTGGGCGTGGGAATATCTCACCGACAAGAAATGGCTCGGTTTGGCGCCCGACCGGCTGTCGACAACCGTTTATCTCGACGACGACGAGGCCTTCGACATCTGGACAAAGAAAATCGGCCTTCCCGCCGATCGGGTGCGTCGCGAGGACGAGAATGAAAACTTCTGGCCCGCCGGCGCCCCGTCAAACGGCCCCGACGGCGTCTGCGGTCCGTGCAGCGAAATCTATTATCAGGCTCCGGGAAGCCCGAAATCGGTCGAAATCTGGAATCTGGTCTTCACACAATTTAACCGCGTCGGTGCTCCGCCGAACAACCTGCGGCCGTTGCCGAAGAAGAACATCGATACGGGCATGGGGCTCGAGCGAACCGCGTCGGTGCTCCAGGGCGTGCCGAGCAATTTCGAAATCGATATCTTGAGGCCTCTGTGCCTCGCGGCCGCCGAGGCAGTCGGAATCAAATACGAATTTGCCGGCGTGCACGGCCGGCCCATCCGCCGGATCGCCGACCATGTCCGCGCGATCACGTTCTGCGTCCACGAAGGCGTCTCGCCCGGCAGCGAGAAGGAAAGCTACGTTGTCCGCCAACTGCTGCGGCGGGCCCTGCTCGAAGGATATCTTGCTCGGCCGGCATGAGCCCTTCTTGCACAAACTTGTGCCCGCCGTCGTCCGCGCCATGAAAGCCGCGTATCCGGAAATCGCCAAGACCGAAAAAACGGTCGCCGAGGTGATCGAACAAGAGGAGCGTCAATTCCTCGGCGTCGTTGAAAAAGGGCTGGCAAAATTCGAGAAGTGCGTCGAGAAGGCTCGTTCGTCGGGCTCCGGAAAAATCTCCGGCGACGACGCGTTCGACCTGCATCAGACGGACGGTTTTCTGATCGAACTGACCGAGGCGATGGCGGCACAGAAGAATCTGGCCGTCGATCTCGAGCGGTTCAAGTACCGGATGAACGAGCACAAAATCGGCAGCGGCAGCGGCGCCTTCCTCGATTCCGTGATGGCCGAAGGCCCGTTGGATGCCGTTCGCAAAAGCGCCGGCGCGACGGAATTTCTCGGTTACGACACGGTGGAGGCCGAGGGAGAGGTCGTCGGCATCATTGCCGAAAAGCAGCTCGTCGATCAGCTCGAAGAATTGAGCCACGCAACTCCCGTTGCCATCGTGCTCGATCGCACGCCGTTCTACGGCGAAGCAGGGGGCCAGGTCGGCGACGTGGGAACGTTGACCGCCGAGGGCTGCCGATTCGACGTCATCGATACGCAGCGGGATGGCTCGCTGATTCTGCATATCGGCCATCTGCAAAAGGGCCGGCTGCAAGTCGGGCAAAAGCTCACGGCCAAAGTCGACGTTGAGCGCCGCGCAGCCATCCGCCGCGCGCACTCGGCGACGCACTTGCTCCACTTCGCCTTGCGAAAGACGCTGGGCGAAACGGCGACCCAGCGCGGGTCCAAGGTCGAGAAGGACCACTTCCGCTTCGACTTTGCCCATAAACGTGCGCTGACTCCCGAGGAAATTCTCGCGGTCGAGGATGAAATCAATGCGCGAATCGCCGAAGGGGCGCCTGTGGCGACGCAGATCCTGCGCTTGGAGGAGGCCAAGAAGCTCGGCGCGATGGCTCTCTTTGGCGAAAAGTATCCCGATCCCGTCCGCGTCGTCAGCATGGGCCAATTCAGCATCGAGCTCTGCGGCGGCACGCATCTCTCGAACACGGGACAAGTCGGCATTTGCAAGGTGATTTCCGAGGAATCGGTCGGCAACCGGCGTCCGCCGCGTCGTCGCGCTCACCGGCCCGCGAGCCCTGCAGCGGATCCGCGACACGGAGAATCTGCTCAAGGAGCTGATGGGCCATTTGAAGACAACGCAGGCCGAGGACTTGCCTCGCCGGCTTGTCGCCCTTCAAGACGAACTCCGTGAGGCGAAAAAGCAGCTCGAGGCAGAGACCAGCAAATCGGTCGCAGAGAATGCCGAAGAGCTGTTCGCCAAGGCTGAAGAGGTCGGCGGCGTCAAAATCATCGCGCAAAAGACGGATCTGACAAATCGCGACACGCTCCGCGAGTTCATCGATCGCCTGCGCGGCAAGGGGCGCTCCGTCGCGATTGTGCTGGGCTCTGCGAGCGACGGCAAAGTTGCCCTGACGGCGGCTGTCAGCAAAGACCTCGTGCAGCGGGGCATTTCGGCTGCCGACTGCGTCCGTACGGCGGCCAAGATTGTCGGAGGCGGAGGTGGCGGCCGGCCGGATCTGGCCGAAGCCGGCGGCAAACATCCCGAAAAGCTCGCCGAGGCAATTGCCGAAGGTGCCAAGTTCTATCGGCTCAAGCTGGATGCTTGACGGGGGCCCTGAGTTGCCGAACGTCGCCAATTCGTCGGCGAGGGGCTGACGTCGATCCGCCGCAGCTTGCGCGATTCGTCGAATTCAAAGCCGAAGTCCACAATCCACACCTTCCCCTGCGGACGGTTCCAGAAGCTGCCGACGAAACGGTCCGGAACGGCTTGTTCACGACCGGCGCTCGCGGGCTGAACGGAACGGTCAATCTTGATTCCCGCGTCGGTCAATCGGCGCAACGCCTCGGTTCGTGAGGTTCCCAACGGAACAAGGGCCAAAAGTTCTCGCCGCAACTCATCAGGCGGAGGCGGTGGGGCAACGTCGCGCGGAAACGGCCATGCCAGTCCGTATTCGTAAACGGAGATCGACTTGCCGTTCTTTGCCACATTGACAATGACCGGATCGCAGCCAGCAAAGGCGATGCTCGCGGCCAGGCCGATCAGCACATGGGTCACCGACGTACGCACGATCAGCTCGCGCTCTTGGCCGGTCTCAACCCTGAGTCGGCATTGGGCATATCGAGCGTTTCGACGAAATTGCCCGACTTGTCGAAATGCAAAAGCATGCTAATCCGCCAGACTTCGCCGCTGGGCCGTCGCCAGCTCTGGCAGCAGTAGTAGTCTTTGCCCATGGTCGACTTATCGGGTGCAAATGACCCGTCGATCCCGGCGGCTCTGAGTTTGGAGATCGTCTCGTCGCGAGGCGTTCCCTTCGGCGCGATCTCGAAAATGTTCTTGGAGAGATCGGCATCGGCGACCGGGCAACGGACCATTTGCGGCACTACGCAGCCCGAGAACAGGACGAGGAACAGCAGCAACGACTTGAAGCGGTCAACTGGACGCAGTGGTCTTGAAAGGACTGGCATCGCGAACCCTCGAACGGGGCGTGTGCTGGGAACGAGGAGGGGGGCGATGGTGATAATCGAGCCAGCGCATTGCGGCAACGCGAACACGAGCCGCCCGAGAGCGGAATTCCCTCGATTTACGAGCTTGGAGTCAAAGAATCGGCCGGATTTGCCGATCGAATGCGCTACATCAGCCCGCGGCGATGCAATTCGGCGACGACCGTTTGAACGATCTCGCTTACCTGCCCGGCATCGAAGCCGTTCGCTCCTTTGCCGGCCGGGCATCCGCCGACTGGCTCATTCGCGAAGCCGTGCTCGGCCAGCAAGCATTGCAGCGTCTTGCTGAGCGTCGAGAGATCGGTTCGTTGCTCGGGGGAAAGGGGCTGCCTGCCGATTCCCATGCGAAAACCGCGAAGCTCGACCGCCGCGCGAAATCCCTCGGGAAACTCGGCGGAATAAATCATCGTGTCGAAGAGCGTGATCAGGTCATATTGAATTCTTGCGGGCCTGGTCGAGTTGGCCCGCGAGTGTCAGATCGTAGAGCTTGCGGGTGAGTTCGGGCACGACGCCCGAGCTGGCGTTTGTGCCGCCGTCGCAGCCGACCAAGAGCATCGGCATCGAGCGCCGCGTCCCAACCGGTGAGGAAGGCGAAGTCGGGCCGATTCGGTCGGACCGACTTGATCATGCGAATCATGTGCGGAATATCGCCCGACGAATCCTTGATCGCCACGATCCGCTCGCACTCCTCCGACAGCCGCTGCACGGTCGGCACGTCGATAGGGCTGGCGAACATCGGGATGTTGTAAAGCGTCACGTCGATCGGCGTGTTGCGGCCGATTTCGTGAAAGTAGGCGTAGACGGAAGCCGGACTGAGCTTGTAATAGAACGGGGCGACGATGGCCACGGCCCGAACGCCAAGTCCGGCGTAGTGCTCGCAGGCCGCGAGTGTTTCGCGAACGTTGGCCTCGGCGGCGCCGGCGAGAATCGGCACGCGGCCCTTCGTCTGGTCCGCGATGATCTCGGTGATCCGGCGGCGTTCATCGGCGCGAAAGCGGGTGAACTCGCCCGTGGATCCGTTCGGATATAACCCGTGCACGCCGCGTGCGATCAGCCAATCGACGTAGCGGCGCAGTTCCGGCTCGTTGATTTCGCCCGAATTGTCCTGGGGGACAAGGTTGGGCGTGAAAATACCCCGCAGCCGTTCCTGTTGCGCCATTGCCGACAACCACTTTCCGAATCAATAACAACGAAACGATAAGTCGCGTCGTATTATACCTCCCAGAGCCCGGCTCTTTCCTGTGTCCCGCGATTCAACCAACGCGGAAATTGCCGCACCGGGTGAATCAAACGGATCTGCCGTTTATACGCGCGTTTATGCAGACGGGCGGCCATTGGATTACGAGCGCGCTCGCCTCGACAGCGTGGCTCGCGGCAGCGGCCGGCGACCGAGATTCGGCACCGTCCGATTTTGAAGTCGCCTTCGAGCCGGTGGCGGTCTCAGCCGCAGGAGCCGAGGGGCGGCCGCCAAATTGCAGAATCACGTACAGGACGGTCGTGGCGATCGGCAGCAACACGACGGGCGAATGGCCGAATGCGACCGGAACGTAACCAAAAAGTGCGACGACGGCGGCCACCGTTAACGCATAGGGCAACTGCGTCAACACATGATCGAGATGACTGCACGAACTCGACGCCGACGAGAGCACGACCGTCTCGGAAATGGGCGAGCAATGACGGCCGAAAACGGTGCCGCCGATCACCGCGCCGATTGTCGCGAGCAGCAAGGGGTGAGTCGGACTGGCTTCATTCAAATCGGTGAGCAGTGCATACGTCATGGACATGAACAGGGGGAGCGCAAACGGAAGAGCCGCCCAGGAGCTGCCGACGAGGAATGATGTCAGACCGACGGCAAGAAAGGCGACCAGCGGCATCCATTCCACGGTGACCCGCGGCTGGCCGATCTCCATCAGAAAGCCGGCTGTGTTCAAGTGATCGGCGTCGCAAATCCGCTGGAAGGACCAAGACAAAATCAAAATCAAAGCCGCCGGAACCATGCGTTGGAGACCGGAGACCCAGGCACTTAACCCTTGCTGCAACGTAAACGAACGCGACCAGACACCAAGGGCAATGGCGCCTGCCGAGGCGAGGAACGCGGAGAAAAGCAGGACGCGTGGAGCTTTCGCATGTTCCATGAAGTCGAGCCAGGTTGCTGTCTCGACTTGGGTGGACGCAGGCGTCGGGCTGTTCGCACGCGACGCAAGCTCCTCGCTTCCCGTCCACCAGAGACCCAAGGCAATCAGTCCGAAAAGCAGCAGGATGGGAAGGCAGGCATTGCGAGCCAGCTTGCGCCCTTCGCGACCTTCGCCGTCGACATCTGGAAGAACCTGAGGGTCGGCTACGTCGGAGTGACTTGATTGACCGTGTCCACTCGCCCGTAATTCGGCCCGGAGCATCGGCCCGAATTCCTGTCCGACGAAGATCGTGAGAGCGGCGAAGATCAGCATCAAGATCGGATAGAAGCAGTACGGAAGGCTCGCCAAGAGAGTCGTCGTCGCGCCGCCGCTTGCGCCGAGCGATGCAAACGTGTCACGAATCTGTTCCGCGTTCCGCCGCCAGCCAGGTCGAGACGATCGCCAGGGCAACCACCGGAGCGCAAGTCGTGTCGACCAAAAAGGCGAACTTCTCTCGCGAGATTTTCAGCCGGTCCGACAGCGGACGCAGCGTTTTGCCGATGATCAGGGCGTGTGCGTAGTCGTCGAAAAACGCGCAAAATCCGAAGAGAAGCGTCAGCAATTGCCCGTGCTCGCGGGTCTTCGCCCTGCGGCCCAAGCGATCGCTGAGAGCCGCAAGGCCGCCGCTGGCCGCAAGAACCGAAAACAGGGATCCAAAAAAGAGCATGACGGTGAGAGTTGTGATATGCCGGGCGCCGGTCCCCGCAGTCGCGGTGGACTCGACCAGCACAAACGAGTCGATTGTTTGCACGAAGGCGTGAAACAGATTTCCGTGATCCAGGATGGCCGTGCCGCACAGGATGGCGACGAACATGGCCAGCACAAAGTTGCGCGGCCAAAGGCACAGCAGAAGTGCGACCAGCGCCGGAGCCAAGGCGAGCCAGCGATTGATGCGCGGCACGTCCGAGGCGTGCCGAACGGCGGTCGCGGCGGCGTCGACGACGATCTGAGATTCGGAAATGTAGACTTTGCGTCCCGCGTGCAAGTCGGTTGAAAGTTCGAGAACCCCGTCATGAAACGGACCGAGCTTGGCGTCGTCGGACTGCGGAACGGCCAGTCGAATTCCGGTGATCAGAGGCTGTTCGTTGTACGACGTATCCGGCTTCCCATTCGCATCGAAGGCTCGAATGACGATCTTGCGAACGGGAACGTCCGTCAGCACGTTTGGCGGAACTTCGATGCGGAAACGTTCGTGTTCGACCAACGGCTCCTCGTGCGCAGCGTCTCCGGCGGCCGTGACCGCGAAGAGCAGCGTCAAGAGAGGAGCAGTCGCGAGCATTTCAACTGCCGAATTCACGAAATGTGCGATTGGCGATTCGCCTGAGCCATCGGTGCGATCGAGCGGTCGCATCGGGCAAAAAGACGCGGAAAGTGGTGGCGACGTCAGGAACGGAATCGACCTCGATCCGACCTCCGTGACCGCTCACGATCCTCCAGCATTTGCACAGGCCGAAACCGAGCCCGCGGCCGGCTTCCCGCCCCGAATAGTAGGGGTCGAATAAATGCACGCGGTCCTTGTCGCTCAAGCCGGGGCCGTTGTCGGTAACCGAGACGACTGCGGCAGGGCTCCCGGTCAAATCCGATCGCTCCAATCGGATGACGATTTTGCCGGTCGCCGCCGTGACTCGCTCCGTCGATCGCGTCTCGAGACTGTTGCGGACCAGTTCGCTTAAGACAATTTCGAGTTGTGCCGGGTCGGCGGTTGCGAATACGGGACCGTCCGCCGCGAGCTCGAGTTCGACAGCGTGCGGGTGTACGTTGCGTTTTGCGAAAGCGGTCGATGACGGATTCGGACGAGGTCGTTCAACAGGAGCCGTTTCGGGACCGGCGCGGGTGGCCGCCCGAAGAGCATCAGGTCTCCGATCATGTCGCGGATGCGGAGCGACTGTGCGCCGATCGTCGCGAGGTCCTGCCGGCGATTGAGATTGGATTCGTCGCGCAACAGCATTTGCACGCGGCCGGCGATCGTGGCCAGGGGATTATTGATCTCATGGCCGGCTCCGGCCGCGAATTCGGCGAGGGCTTCGGCTTTCGCGGCCTCAAGCGCGCGACGACCACCAATACGGGCTTCGACGACTTCAGCCTGCTCGACGAGCTTGCTGCTTAAAACGGTGAACGATTCGCAAGCTTGTGCCGGCAATTCGAGATCGCACGGCGGAGCAAAGCAGAACTCCACCGATCGCGTCGAGCTTCGGTGGAGAAGGGGAGCACGGCGGCGATCTTGGGATCGCCCGGAAGCGTGCTCGCTCCTGACGCAGCTCTGGAAAGCCGGCTTTGGCCTGCTCGCGATCAAAAGTGGATTCGGCAATCTCCGGCAGCTTGCCGCTCTCGGATCGCGCGATCCATTTTCGTCCAAGATGTGTGAAGCCGAAGGCGACAATGGCGACTTGCGCGCCCGACCAGTCTTGCCACTGGCGGGCGAGCCCAAGTGCCAACTCTCGGCCACTTCGCACGGGAAGCAGGGCGAGATACAAATCCTGCGTGGGGACAAACCGCTCCGCCCGCGATGGCAGAGCCGACGTACTCGATCCTTGGCCCGCGCGAGGCGGTACTCGGTCGATCGTCTGCTCCACGACCCGCCTCCTTGCTGAGTCCTGGAAGGAAATCGATCAAGCTCTGTCAGCGAGCGACCTGCGCCGGCTCCATGTCGAGCAGGTGGCACATGCGTTCCACGAGCTTCTCGACCTCAAAGGGCTTTTGCAGGAAATCGTTCGCGCCGGCCTGTCGCAGCTCGGCGATCTTGTCCGTCTCGACCATGCCGCTGATGCAGATGATTTTGACGTCGTCCAGGTTCGAGTCGCTGCGGACGCGCTGGCAGACTTCCTTGCCGTTGATGTCCGGCAGCATGACGTCGAGCACAATCACGTCCGGATGATACTCTTTGACCATCATGCCGGCGTCGAAGCCGTTATTCGCGACGCGAACCTCGAATCGTCCGTCCGATTCGAGCACGTCCCGAATCAGCTCGACCAATTCCTCGTCGTCGTCCACGATCAACGCTTTGCGCTTGCCGCTTTCCAGAGCGTCGGTCGGGATGCTGTTTTCCTTCATGAACTTATAAAGGATGTCGCGGGGAATCCGCCGAAACCGCGAACCAGGAACGCGAAAGCCTTTGAGCTGTCCGGAGTCGAAGCACCGGATGATCGTTTGCTGGCTGACCTTACAGATTTTGGCCGCTTCACCCGTCGTAAAGACCGTTTTCATGAGGCTCGTCCCATTCCTTCGATTCTGAGCACGTATGTTGTGAGCAGGAGATGAAACCTGTCATCCCGGAAATCCTTCGACAAGAAAGGATTCCTCCGTGGTGGCAAACTCATCCGCGTTCGCCACTCCATTGATTGCTCACAAGTCCCGGAAATCGGCCCTCGCAGGAGAAAAGATGGGGAAACTGGTCGCTCCTCCGTTCGCACTGGAGGCCGACGGCCGGAAACCGGCTGCCGGCATCAGGGGATTAAAACCCCCGAACACAAGCAACTCCATTCATACGACTTGCTTAATTGATATTGTTTAGCGCGTCAAGACAAATTGCCAGCCTTATCCCGGACCCCGCCTATAGCCAATTTGCGAAGTCGTTGTGCGGCATTGACTTTCACCGATGCTCGGCGACCGGACGGGCCTCTGATCGATGGCGACACCAAGGCGAGGCCTTCGACAGAAACTGCCTGGGTGCCCAAAAGGGCCCATCCTCAAGCAATGCCGGGCGTTTGAGGCAGAGATTGGCTTCAGGACGCCAATCGGTCGGGCTCCCGCAGGTAAAGGGCGAGCACCGCCAAATCGACTGGCGTAATCCCGCTGATCCTGCCTGCCTGTCCCAGATTCCCCGGGCGGACGCGTGCTGAACTTCTCTTTGGCCTCGGCTCGCAAGTTGGGGGACCGCTTGGAAGTCGAACGTCTCCGGGAATCCGCATCTGCTGGACCTTGGACTGTCGCTCGATCTCCGCCGCTTGGCGGCGAATGTAGCCCCAGTACTTGGCCTCGATCACGAGTTGGTCGCTGGCTCGTTTCGAGAGTGCCAATTCGGCCGCCTCCGGCACCATTCGACAGATGTCGTCCCAACCCATTTCCGGCTGCCGCAGACCATTCCTCCAGTGTGCGGCCTTGATGGGAGACGCTCTGGATCAACTGGGTGCCGCGGATTAGTTCGGCTTCGTAGGCCGCGAAGCGATTGGGCTCGTTGTCGATCGACCAGCCCGATCTTTTTGCCGGTCGGCGTCAGCCGGCGGTCGGCATTGTCGTGTCGGAGCAGCAGCCGATATTCGGCTCGGGACGTAAACATCCGATACGGCTCGTCGACGCCTTTGGTCACCAAGTCGTCGAGCAGCACGCCCAGATAGGCCTGGCTGCGATCCAAGCACGAGGGGCGGCTGCTGGGAGAGCTTGAGCGCGGCGTTGATCCCCGCCATCAGTCCTTGGCCGGCAGCCTCTTCGTATCCGGTCGTCCCGTTGATCTGGCCGGCGAAGAAGAGCCCCTCGACGAGCTTCGTCTCCAGCGTCGGCTTGAATTGCGTCGGAGGAGCATAAGTCATATTCGACGGCATACCCGTAGCGAATGATCTCCGCCCGTTCGAGCCCGCGAATCGAGCGGATCATCGCGTCCTGCACGTCGCGCGGCAGGCTGGTCGAGATTCCGTTGCAATAAACCTCGCAGCGTGTTTCGCCCCTCGGGCTCGAGAAAGATCTGGTGCGAGGCTTTGTCGGCAAAACGGACGACCTTGTCTTCGATCGAGGGACAATAGCGCGGTCCGGTCGAGCGGATTTGTCCGCTGTACATCGGAGCACGGTCCAGGTTCTTGCGGATCAGCTCGTGGACGGACTCGTTCGTTTGCGTGAGATAGCAGGGGATCTGGGGCTGCGAGATCCGCTCCGTCAGAAACGAAAATGGCTGCGGATCGGCGTCGCCGGGCTGAATTTGCAACTGGGCGAAATCGATCGTTCGCCCGTTCAGGCGGCAGGGCGTGCCCGTTTTGAAGCGCCGCAGTTCGAAACCCAGATCGAGCAACGACTGCGAAAGCCCGTTTGTTGTCCCTTCGCCGGCGCGGCCGCCGGCGGTCTTTGCTTCGCCCGTGTGCATCATCGCCTGGAGAAAAGTGCCGGTCGTCAGGACGACCGCGCCGGCTCGATAGACCGCATCTCCGCGGACGCGCACGCCGCAAAGGCGGCCGGCACTCGATTTCGAGTCGCTCGACGATTTCCTGACGCACGCTCAGGT
Source organism: uncultured Planctomycetaceae bacterium (assembly GCA_963756305.1). GTDB lineage: Bacteria > Planctomycetota > Planctomycetia > Planctomycetales > Planctomycetaceae > DASPSM01. Next base: position 1,394,253 of record CAVWNP010000002.1, on the reverse strand, counting down.
TCTGCTGCTCCTCGATGCGGCGCTTCATCGAGAACTGATAGGCCTTTTTGTCGGCCTGGGCTCGCGGGCTGTGCATGGCCGGGCCCTTGGTGCGATTGAGCATGCGGAATTGGATGCCCGTCTCGTCGATGACGCGTCCCATCTCGCCGCCGAGCGCGTCGATCTCGCGCACGATCTGCCCCTTGGCGACTCCGCCGATCGCCGGGTTGCAGCTCATTTGGCCGATCGTGTCGAGATTCATCGTCAACAAGCGCCGTCTTGGCACCGAGCCGGGCAGCCGCGAGCGCGGCCTCGCACCCGGCATGGCCTGCACCGACGACGACGATGTCGAAATCGTAAAACGACGTGCTCACGCGCAATTCTCCCGGCCGTCATTTATACGTAGGTCGAACAAAATCGGGGAGCATCGGACAGCATTAACTCCCAGACTTGAATCTCGGAAACAATCCGCAATACTGCTGGCAGCAATTGACCAACAGACGAATGCGTGTACTTTTCTCTTTCAGACGGGATGCAAGATCATGACGGCGACTCGAAGGGTGCAGTCACATTCAAGGGAAGCCCGGTGACGCTGGCCGGCAACGAGCTCAAAGCGGGCGGACAGGCTCCCGATTTCAAGTTGCAAGATAATGCGTTGCAAGAGGTTACGCTGACAAAGGGGAAGACGACCATCCTGGCCACCGTCCCCTCTCTCGACACGGGGGTGTGCAGCGCGGAAACCAAGAAATTCAACGATCTTGCCAAGTCGCTGCCCAATGCCGAGATCCTCGCGGTCAGCATGGATTTGCCCTTTGCCCAGAAGCGCTGGTGCGGCGCCGAAGGGGTCACCAACGTCAAAACGCTCAGCTCGCACCAGTGCCCGAAGTTCGGCGAGGAGTACGGCGTCCTGATCCAGGGTGGTCCGCTCAATCGCATTCTGACGCGTGCCGTGTTCGTGATCGATCCGGAGCGGTAAGCTCAAGCACGTCGAATACGTGAAAGAGATCACCGAGCATCCGAACTACGATGCGGCGCTTGCGGCAGCCAAGTCGTAGCGGTTGGCGCCTTTTGCGGACCATATTGATCGCTCAAGAAGCTGAGTTCGATCGAGCGTTCCTCGACGGCTGTGCGCTGCGCCGAAGCAAAATCGGCATACCAGGTTTTCGTCGATGACGACGAAATGGGAACGCCGCCGAGTCGCCGCTAGAACAATCGGCCCTGGCCGTTGTCAGGCCGGATGATGGTGAGCTTGAGATGGGACAATGCCGCGTCGGTGATCATGCGGCCGCGTTGCGTCCGAAGAACAAAGCCGAGCCTCAATAAAAACGGTTCGACCTCATCCTCGAGGGTGTCGGCGGGAACGCTGAGACTGTGAGCCAGGGCTTGAATGCCCGCTGGGCCGCCGACGTAAACTTTTGCCAGTGTCGTCAAGTAGCGCCGGTCTTGCGCTTCCAGGCCAAGTTCGTCGACTTCCTGGAGCTGAAAGGCGTCTCTCGTGACATCGGTCGTGATGCGTCCGTCCGATTTGCTTTGCGCATAATCGCGGGCCCAGCGCAGCAGGTTATTTGCCTTGCGTGGCGTGCCGCGGCTTCGGCGGGCGATTTCATGGACGCCCTCTTCGTCGATCTCGGTTCGCAGCTTGACCGCGCTGCGGCGGACGAATCTCGGCAATTTCCGCATCGTCGTAGAAGTCGAAGTGCAGATGATTGACGAACCGGTCACGGAAGGGCCCGGTGAGCAAGCCCGAGCGCGTCGTCGCTCCGATGACCGTGAACCGCTGCAGCTTGATGTTGACCGTGCGGGCGTTGAGACCGTCGCCCAGCGTAATGTCGATGCGGTAATCTTCCATCGCCGGGTAGATGTACTCTTCCACCGCAGCCGGCATGCGGTGAATTTCGTCGATAAAAAGCACCGAGCCGTGGCTGGCATTCGTGAGGTAAGGCAACAGATCCTTCGGAGCGCTCGAGCGACGGGCCGGAGGCGATCTGCACGTCCGTTCCCAGCTCCTTGGGAATGACCGTTGCCAGCGTCGTCTTGCCGAGCCCGGGAGGTCCGTCGAAGAGCAGATGGCCGAGCGGCTCTTTGCGCTTCTTGGCCGCATCCAGCATGATTTCGAGGCGGGCGATCGCCTTGCGCTGGCCCGACGACGTCGGATAAACGCTGAGGCCGCAGCTCGTCGTCGTAGCGTGTCTCGTCGAGATTCTTGGCGGGTGCATCCGGCGGACTTGCCGGATTGCCGATCTCCGACGGGCGTACGCGTTTTTTTTCGCCCTCTTTGCCGCCGCGGAAGACCGGTTCTCGCGCCATCGAACGTTTGCTTCCTGCAGGTTACTTCTCGACGACGATCGTATCGGTGAGCTTATCGTGAAGCGCCTGCTTCCAAGGCGTGAGCAGAGGCATGATGAAGCCGACGCCGCACGTCAAAAGCGACAAGGCTTTTGCCAGCGTGCGAATGGCCGCACGGGGAAACGTGAGTCTGCGGCCGTCCGCTCCGCAAACCTTGATTCCCATGATCCGCTTTCCCAGCGTCGCTTGCTCGGACGAGCACTCGAAGAGCGAGAAATAGAGGAACAAAAGCAGTGGAGTCATATTCTCCGCGAACCACTGGCGGGTCTGGAGCACGAACTCGAGCGCGCTTGTGGCGATCCCCACGATGGCCAGATCGATCAGAGCGGCCGCGGACCGTCGCCAAAAGGGGGCATACCGGGGCGCCGGCCCCATCGACTTCAGCGGAAGTCCGCAGCTCGGACAGTAGACGGAAGCCGCGTCGATTGACGTGCGACAATTCGGACAAATGCCCGAAAGCCCGGGAGCCGTCGGCGGCGCCGGGGTCATCGCGGAGACCGCGTTCACCACAGGCTCCAAAGGAACCATTGAGACCATCGACTCGGCTGTTGCCGGGTGGACCGAGTCTTCGGGCACGGCGCAGCGTCAGCGGGCGTCGGACCTGCCGACCAGGCGGCGGTCGCGGCCAGCGCCGCTGGCGGAACGCCGCCGGCAAATGCGGACGCGGATGCCGGAGAAGGGGCAGGGACGGTGATCAATTGATCGCAAGACGGGCATTTCGCTTGAGCACCGCGCGCGCGTCCGAAGTTGTCAGCAGCCGGCCGCATTGCGGGCAATTGAACTCGATTGCCACTCTCAGGTTCCGCTGGTCGCCTCTTCCATGATCTCGTCGGGAATATTGTAATTGGCCGTCACGCTTTGGACATCATCCTGATCTTCGAGTTCTTCGATCAGTTTGAGAATGCGGCGGCTGTTGTCGAGGTCCAGGTCGACGGTGCTCGAGGGAACGCGCTGAATTTCGGCGACGTCGGTCGGAATCTTCGCCTTTTCGAGCGAGTCGCTCACTTTCTGAAACGCTTCGGGCGAGCAGGTCACTTCGTAAGTCTCGCCCGAGAGTTTGACGTCGTCGGCGCCCGCATCGATGGCGATCGCGTAGAGCGCGTCTTCGTCAACGTGGCGGGCGGGGATCAGGAAGACCCCCTTGCGCTCGAACATCCACGCGACGCAGCCGGCGCTTCCCAGGCGGCCGCCGTTGACCTCGAAAATCTGCCGGATTTCGCCCGCCGTCCGGTTGCGGTTCTCGGTGAGAATGTCGCACAAGACGGCCACGCCGCCGGGGCCGTAGCCCTCGTAAACGACCTCGGCATACGACTCGAGCGAACCGCCGCCGCAGCCCTTCTTGACGGCCCGATCGATGTTGTCCTTGGGCATGCTCGCCTTGCGGGCCTTATCGATGGCATATCGCAGTGCGAGATTGCCGGACGGATCGCCGCCGCCATGCTGGGCGGCGACGATGATCGCCCGGCTCAACTTGCCGAACAGCTTTCCCTTCTTCTTGTCGGCTCTCCCCTTCTTGATCGAGATGTTCGCCCAATGCGAATGGCCGGCCATGAATCTGCTCGCTTGCCTTCACAAAGACGCGATTGTGGAAGATCCTGTTTGATTGAATCGATCGCGCGATTATATCGCGCGACGCACGCTCGGCGCGACACTGAGCAGTCGCCGGCCGCGGGATCGGCTCTACAGCTCCGAACGAGGAGGGCGGTCGCCGCGGCCTCCGCAGCGACTTCGTCCCTTAGGAGCCGGCCTTCTTGAGCTTGTCCTTCAGTCGCTCAATCAACTTGGCGTCTGGGAACGACTCTTCTTCGGAGTCTTTGAGTCCCTTTTTCCAGGCCTCGACCGCCTTGTCGTGGTTCTTCATGGCCGCGTAGCAGTCGCCCAGATGCTCCCAGATCGTGCCGTCGGAGCCGCCCGGAGTGGCGACGGCCTTCTGCAGGAAGGTGCGGGCCTCTTCGAGCTTGCCTTGCTTGAAGAGCACCCAGCCCATGCTGTCAAGATAGGCGACATTGTCGGGTTCGAGTTTGAGGGCCAGGCGAATCATCTTCTCGGCCTGAGGCAGATTCTTCCCCTGATCGGCGTATAAGTAACCCAGGTCGTTATTGGCCTGCGAATCGTCGGGCCGTTCGACCAGCACCTCTTCGAGAAGTTTTTCGCCTTTGGCCAGATCGCCTTGCTGCACGTAACAGTTCGAGAGAGACATCTGGCACTGGCGGACGATTTCCTTCTCCTTTGCGTATTTCTTTGCCATCTCTTCGTATCTCTTGATGGCCTCGGGCCACTGATGGCTGTGCGAGTAGACCCAGGCTTCCCAGAAACGAATTTCCGGGTCCTCCGAGTCGAGCTTTTCGGCCTCGCGGAACGCCTGCAGTGCCTCCTTGGTCTTGCCGGCCAGCTCTTGCGCGGGCGAGCCAGATATAAAGATCGAGTTTGACGCGCTCACCCTCCGCGTTGGGGGGATAAACAGGCTGGGCCACCGCCTTTTTCAACACCTCGATCGCCTGCTCGTAGCGCTTGGCCAGGACCAACTCTCTGGCGAGTTCATCGGCGAGCTGCCCTTGGAGTTCCCGGCGCGCGCTCATCGCTTGCGTGTAGAACTCGACGCGCCGCATCCATCTTCTGCGCACGGCCGGCCAACCGGGCCACGAGGTACGCGGTGAAAAAGTCGACCTTTGATTTGTCCGTCGCTTCCAACTTGCGACCGGCCGCGATGATGGCGTCGACCAGCTTATGGTCATCCTGAATTTCGACCAGGAGATGATCGAGGCGATTCGTTCCGCGCTGACCTTTGAGTCCCTTGGCAAGGGCTTCGAGCAGTTTGTCGGCGTTGTTTTCCTTGCGATAGATGGCGGCCAGGCTCACCCAGCCTTCCGGATCGTGCGATTCCGTGATCACGCGATGGATGAGTTCCTCGGCCTCTTTGAGTTTCCCAGCCGCGACATACTGGTCCGCGAGAAAATACTGCAGCGTGGCGTTCCGCGGATCGGCTTTCGAGATCTCTTGCACGCGCGAAAGCAGCTCGCCGCCTTTTCCCGTCGCCTTGAGAATCTTGGCCAAGAGCTCATAAGGCTGCCGGCCCTTGCCCTGCAGCTGAGCATCGAGATAGACCTGCAGGTTCTTAAGCGCCAGGTCGTATTGTTTGGACTGGAAATAAGCCTGCGCCAGACTGAAACTGAGCGAACCGGGATGGTCGTGATTCGCCTTGACGGCCTCCTCAAAGGCAACAATGGCCTGGGCCGTGCGGTGCGCGACCATCAGCACGTCGCCCATCATCTCGTAACCGGCGAGCGGCTGGCGTTCGAGATTCGAGCGCGTCTGGAAGTCGAGGTTGTACTTCGTGGGATTGCGCCGCGCGTCGAGCACCACGATGTAGGCGTCGGCCGCCTTCTCCACGACGGACAGATCGGCGTTCCCTTTGTCCTGCTTCGTCATTTCCATATAGATCGCCGCGAGTTGCAAGTTGAACATCACGTACATCGGCGAGTCTTTTTTGACTTTCGGCGAATTGGCGGCCCGGGTCAGGTATTCGGCGGCCTTGCCCAGCTGCTGCTGTTCGTGAAGCTGCTCGGCGAGCATCCGCAGAATCTCGAGGTCCTGCGGATCGAGCTCGATGGCCTTTTGCGCGTATTGCAATCCCTTCTCGGTTTCGCCAAGTGCGAATGCGAGGGGCACAAGGGCCCGATAGACCTCGACCGAGTTCGGGTCGAGCTTGATGGACATTTGATAATCGCTGAGCGCCTCGGCGAAGCGGCTCTCGGACTGCTTCAACCGGCCCGACATGAACCAGGCCATGGCATCCTTGTGGATCTTTTCCTGCTTCGACTCGGTCTTGGTCGACTTGAGCGGCTGGAGCGGCTCGCCATCCTGGTCCGTCAGCACCCCCCGGGAATGGGGGGCCGTCGCCGTGCGAGGCGGTTGCGGCTTGGGCGGTGCGGCGGGCTCGTCGGCCCCGAAACCGACTGTCGGCGTCAGCGCGACCAATCCAAGAATCAAGGCGCCATTCGCCAAAAGCGCCGCATGTCTGTGAACGTTGACCATTCTCCAATCCTTCCTCGAGTGGTTGCGGAAGTCGTCGGGTCGATCCAAGCTGGTCGATTCAATGTGGATCGCCCCCCAGCCCAAGACCGCGGTTGCCTGCATTTTACTCGGCGCCGTTCTGACCACCAAGATGGGTTTGAACAGTGCCAATCCCGGTCGCGATTTCGCGGCGAACAATCCGCACAGGACCAAGATCCGCGCGGCGCGATTTCACTTTCGCTTTTTGGCAGAGGCGGCGCCGCGGCTGTCGCGGGCATGGGCCGACTTGGCTCGCTCTCGACCGTCGGCCGCACGCACCGACCCGCGGCCCGGCGGCCTGCTTCTTTCCCGCTTTTTTTGCGGCCGAATCGGCCTCTTTAAAGAGAGTTTCGAGCCGCTCGATCATCGTTTGCGGGTCGGCGGCGTGGGCCGCCGCTTGTTTGCCCGGCTCAAAGGCCTTCACCAGCCGCGGATCGACGGACAAGCACCGCAAATAGTGCGCGAAAACCGGCACGTCTGCCTTGCGCACGGCCGATTTCAGCGTTTCGGCGGCTTGCTCCGGCGTCTCCCCGGGGGCGGCCAGACCGATCCAAATGGCGGCGTTCGTCATCAATCGGTCGGCAGGGACGACATGCGTCCCCAGGGCCGATTGCAGCGTGTAGTTGCGGTCGAAGGGGGACAGATCGCGGATCTTGAACAGCTGCTTGGTGGCCAGCTCGAGCGTTTTGCGGCGGAGACCTCTCGAAGGCGAACTCGAAATTCTTTTCAAAAACGTAATGCAACACGTTGCGGACACGGTGCGCCCGCCAGTCGGCACTCAACATTCCGTCGAAGACCGTCGACAGCTCGGTGATCGAACTGACGCGCAGCTCATTGAGGTCGTGAAATGCGTGCAACAGCTTCTCGAAGGCCGCGTCGGCCTGCTCGACCGAGGCGTCTTCGAGACAGATTGCGTATAGGAGCGTCTCCAAGACGGGCCGCTCCTGGTGGGAGGGGGGGCTCGGATATCGCTTCTTCAACAGAGCCACGAGCTTCTTGCCCAGCGTCAGTTTGTCAACCATCTTGGTTTTCTGTGTGGCGCTCATAGGGTGACTTGGGGATTGGTACGGCCGGACTCACGGGGCCGGCACACCCTTCCTCGAACAGAGTGCTCTCTGGAAGGTCGTCTTCGGCAATGTCCTCTTCGGCATTGTCCTCTTCGGCAATGTCTTCTTCGGCAGCAATGTCTTCGGGTTCCTCGGTCGGCGGGGGGCAAGACTTCGCGCAGAAAGCGCGAGGCCTCGATGCTGCGTTTCACGCCCTGGTCGAGATGGAATTGCAGGATCGGCGTCCAGCGGAGCTGCAAGTGCTCGGCGATCTTGGCCTGCAAAAAGCCGCGGGCCGACTGCAGGCCCTGCAGCGTGAGCCGCTGCGTCTTTTCGTCTCCCATCACCGAGACGTGCACTTTCGCATTCCGCAGGTCGGGACTGACCTCGACCCCCGTGACGGTGACATATTTGACGCGGGGATCCTTCAACTCGAACAGGATCGAGGTGCTCACCTGCTCGCGGACGGCCTCGGCAACTTTGGCAATACGGCGTGATGACATCAGTCGAGCGTCCGTTTGACTTCGTCCACGCGGAAGGCCTCCAAAATGTCCCCTTCCTTAATGTCGTTAAAGCCCTCCAAACGAATGCCGCACTCCATGCCTTCGCGCACTTCGCGGGCGTCGTCCTTCACGCGCTTGAGCGAGGCAATATCGTAGGAATTGAGGATCGTCTGGTCACGGATGACGTTGATCCGGTTGGAGCGCTCGATCGTGCCGGAAAGCACGCGACACCCGGCGATCGTTCCCAGACGGCTGATTTGAAACGTCTTGCATGACGAAGGCGCGGCCCGTCATGCACCTGCTTGCGCTCAGGCGGCAAGAGGCCTTCGAGGCTGCGTTTGATCGTCTCCGTGACTTCGTAAATGATCTCGAACCGCCGGACGTCGACGCCGACCCGTTCGGCCAGCGCTCGAGCCCGTTCTTCGGGCACGACGTGGAACGCGATGATGATCGCCCCCGACGCCTCGGCCAGCGCCACGTCGCTCTCGTTGACGCCGCCCACTCCTTCGTGAACGATCGTCACGCGCACTTCGGGATGCGAGAACTTCTGCATCTCGCTGCGAAAGCCTCGATCGAGCCTTGCGAGTCGGCCTTGATGATGAGGGGCAGATCCTGAACGGTTCCCTCGCGGGCGGCCGTCAAAATGTCCTCGAGCGAGCGGGGACGGGCACGGCCGCTGAGGACGGCTGCCCGACCCTTGACGCGGCGGCTGGCCGCCACCTCGCGGGCCTTTTCGATACTCTCCATGACCCAGAAGCGGTCGCCCGGGCCGGGCATCGCGTCGAGGCCGGCGACTTTGACGGGGGTCGACGGACCGGCCGACTTCGAGCGGACGGTCGTGATCGTCGTAGATCGCGCGAATGCGGCCGTCGGCTTCGCCGCACAAAATCGCGTCGCCGACGCGGAGTGTTCCGTTCTGCACGACGAGCCAGGCGATGACGCCGCGGCCCTCGTCGCGAAACGCCTCGAGGCAGACGCCCGATGGCGGGCCGGCTGGGATTCGCTTTCAATTCCCGCAGCTCGGCACTGAGCAGGATCGTCTCCAGCAACTTGTCAATGCCATTGCCCGTGACGCCCGAGGTGCGAATGACTTCGGTGTCGCCGCCCCACTCGACCGCCATGACGTTCGTTGGCGGCCAGATCCTGCAGCACGCGCTGCTCATTGCGGCCGGGAAGGTCAAACTTGTTCATGGCGACGATGATCGGCACGTTGGCGGCCCGTGCATGGCTGATGGACTCGATCGTCTGCGGCATCACGCCGTCGTCCGCCGCGACAACCAGCACGACGAAGTCGGTCAAATTCGCGCCGCGGGCCCGCATTTCCGAAAAGGCCGCGTGGCCCGGCGTGTCGACAAACGTGATCTTCTTGCCGTTGTGCTCGACCTGGTAGGCGGCGATATGCTGGGTAATTCCTCCCGCCTCGCCGGCCGCCACGTTCGCCGTACGGATCTTGTCCAACAGCGTCGTCTTGCCGTGATCGACGTGGCCCAAAATCGTGACGATCGGGGGACGCTCGATCAAATCCTCGGGCGAATCGTTGGCTTCCATCGTGTCCGCCAATTCCTGCTCGACGTCCTTGGCCCTGCGGATGGAGAGTTCGACTCCCAGCTCCATGGCCAATTCCATTGCGGTCTCTTCCGTCAGCGTCGTGTTGATCGTCGCCCCTTCGCCGCGATCGAACAGAATGCGCAGCAAGTCTTTTGCGGGACGACCCAGCGATTCGGAAAGCGAGCGGACGGTGATCGGCGCCGACAATTCGGCGGCCGTCTTGAGTGCGACTGGTTCGGACCGGTTTCGCTGTCGGAAGCGGACGGCACGCCGTTTGCGCTCGGACGCGTCAGACGAGTCCTGGCCGGACCGCTTCCAATTTTCGCGCCGATCGGGGCGGACGGGAGTCGCCTTGCGAGCGGCATCCTCATCCTCGCCGATGAAGGTCGTCGAGCTGATCGCTTCGAGGCCTCCCTCGCCTTCGCCCTTTTTGCGCTTTTTCTTTTGCTCGACGTTTTTCTTGAGATGGGCCCGCAACGGGTTGTTGGGGCTGAACGTTTCGGGCGAAAGGGGGATGTCCGGCTTCTGAGCGGGGGCTTCCTCCTTTTTGGTCTCCCGGATCATCGGGCCTTTGTACGTCGGCGGCGCGGCGACGGCCGGCAACGCGGGCTTGGCCTTTGGCTTGGGCCGCCGCTGCTGGGCTTGTTCGCTCTCGATGATGGTGCCGCGCGGCTTCATTTCGCGAATCGAAGACGAGCTGCGCACGCCACCGGGCGGAACATATTCGTCCTGACGGAGCGGCGCGGTGGGCCGGACGGGCGCTTCCGCGGTGCCGTCGCCCGGCTTTTCTCGGACGCCGTGAAAGCGGACTGCGCGCAGGAACGGGGGCGTTGGCCGCGGGAGGAGCCGCAGCGAGCAGGCGGAGTCGGCGATCTGCGGCTCGCTGGCGACGATTGTCGGCGGCGCCGGCTCGGCGGCCGGCGCTTCGTCCTCGACCACGGCGGGCGAGCGGAATGTCCTCGGGTTCTTCGGGCTCGGCTTCGACTGCCGGCGCGGGCTTTTCGCGCTGGAGCGGGGGCCGTGAAACGACCGGTCGAATGCTCCGCATCTTTCCGCCCGCGTCGCGAGTGGACGGCGCCGCGAAGGGAGTCATCTGCGCTTCTTCCGGCGGTGCGGTCGGCGACGGACGAGCCGGCATTCTTCATATGACTCAAAACGAGATCGCGTTCCTCGGGCGAGATGCTCGCCAGAGGAGAGTTCTTGACCTTGATCCCTGCCGAATTGCAGTGCTCGATCAAGTCTTTGCTGTCGATCCCCAGCTCCTTGGCCAGGGCGAACAGTCGAATCTTCAAATCCATCGGTTTTAACAGTCCTTCCGGCAGACCGAACGGCCTGCCGCTCAGTCAGCCTGTGCGCATGGTGTTCATTCTTCCGCCTGTTCGTCGAGTGCGGCCGTTTTCAAAGTGGGCGACTGCTCTCCATGAGCTCCGTTCGGGCCGCCCGCGGCCTCGGTCTCGACGTCCTGACTCTGTATTTCGTGTTCTTCGCCAACGGATTCTTCAGCCGGCGTCTCCATCGTCGCCGGTTCGCCGATGGCTGTTTCCGTCTCTGCCGGTTCACCTCCCGATTCGTGGCTGACCGCTGCTTCCTCGCCCGATGCACCGTTACCCACGGCAGCTTCCTGAACCGCCGTTTCGTGTCACAACTGTGTGGCTCACTCGCCGCCGCAGGCACCTCGGGGAACTTCCACCGGGAGTCGGGCGGCCTGAGGCGCCCCTCGGCGATCGCTCTGCGTTCTTCCTCTTCGGCCTTGGCCGCCGCCTCGTCCGCGTAGGCGATGATCGATTCGCATTGCTCCGCCGTCAGGCCGCCTAACTCGGCGAGCTGATCCGGCTCGATCACCGACAGATCGTCAAACGTAAAGAATCCCTGCTCGACGAGGCTTTCGGCCAATTCCTCGCTTATTTCGGGAATGGCTGAGAACATCCCCACCGACTTATTGAGCTGTTCGTCGAGCTTCTTCTGGTTCATCACATGGATGTCCCAGCCGACGAGCTTCGACGCCAGCCGCACGTTCTGGCCCTTCTTGCCGATCGCCAGCGACAATTGATCGTCCTGCACCAGCACGATCACCTTGCCGAGCATCGGGCACAAAATGACCTCTTCGACTTCCGCCGGCTGCAGGGCGTTGGGCACGAGGACCTGCAGCGAATCGTTCCAACGGACGATGTCGATCCGCTCGCCGGCGAGTTCCTCGACGACGTTCTTGATCCGCGAGCCGCGGACGCCGACGCACGCGCCGACGCAATCGATCTTGTTGTCGTAACAGGAAACGGCCACCTTCGAGCGATAACCGGCTTCCCGCGCCAAGGAACGCACTTCGATAATCCGTTCCTGCACCTCGGGAATCTCGATCTCGAACAGCCGGCGGACCATTTCCGGATGCGTCCGCGACAGGATGATTCGCACGCGGCTGCCCGCTTTGCGCACGTCAATCACGACGGCCCGCACCCGCTCGCCGACGCGATGCGATTCGCCCGGAATCTGCTCGCCGCGGGGCAGCAGGCCTTCGACTTTGCCGAGATTGACCGTCGCCGTCCCCCCTTCGAGCCGGGTGATCACGCCGGTGACGATGTTGCCGCGCAGGGCCTCGTACTCGTCGTAAAGTGCGTCGCGTTCGGCTTCGCGAATCTTTTGAATGATGACTTGTTTGGCGGTTTGAGCGGCGATGCGCCCCAACAGGTCGCCGATTTCGTCCTTTTCGAGGGATTGTCCGTTAACGGCGGCGGCGGGCTCTCCGTTGTCCCGGTCGATGTGGACGTCGATCTGGCTCTCTTCACCGAAGTGTTTGCGTGCCGCGGAGACAATCGCCTGTTCGATCCCTTCGAACACGATCTCCTTGTCGATGTTCTTATCGCGATGGATCGCATCGACGATTCTCAGGACCTCGCTGCCGTTCATGATATTCCTTCCGATTTGGTCCGGCGGCCGACCTTCCGCCATCCCAATGACCCGTCCGAATTCTTCGCTTGCAACCGTCGTCGCTCGTCGGGGTGATCCCTCCGAGGACAATCGATCCGTCTCTCTCTTCCTCTCCCGCCAAAACCCATTCAGGAACAAAAAAAGCGGGCACGAGTCCCACTTTCTGGCCTGCCGTCCTGGGAGCAGCCGGCCTTCTTCCGGTCCTAAACCTACAGGCCGGAAGACAACGACGTTTGTGAAGAACGATCGCTCGGTCTTCGCTCTCGTGCACGCTTACATCTCTGATGCCCTTTTCAAATCTCGCACCAGCTCAATCGCCTGCACCTAGCAAAAACCCGTTCCCGATCGGCCCTCACAAACGCCACAGGACCGAATCGGACCTGTGCCATTCTATACTCCGCCCCCACGGCGGACATTCGGGACGTCCGTCAAGGGTCAAAAAGACCCTTCATGAGCGTACTGTCACGCTACCAAACTGTCAAGCTGCCAAGGTCTTCCTACGATGTTGATCGCTCGTTCGGCCCATGGAACTGCAGGATGGTGACTCGTCATTTGGTTCGATGACTCCAAGCTCCAAGTTTCAAAGTCCAGCGTCGAATCCATGCAACTCGACCTCTTGACTAGGACGTGAGGCTTGCACCTTGGACTTGGGACTTCAACTCGACCGGCGATGGTAAAGTTCCACAGAGGCAAAGGGAATCAGCCGCCGTTGCCTCGCTTTCTCCTCCCGGTTGATTCCCGTCCGTCGACCTTCAGGAAGTCCGTTTTATGGCCAACCGCCGTTTCCTGCTTTCGTTGCTCTTCATTCTTCCCTTGTTCATTACGCCGGCCGCCGCCCAGCAGGCACCGTTCGGCCCGTTTGGCGATTCGCCGCTGTTTCGCCGCCGCGGCATGGAGGGGGAACGAAGGCAACCCGGCCCGCAATCAGAAAATGGTCGAAGCCGACAAGGCTCAGCAAGCCGGCGACTTTCAGCACGTCATCGAGATTACCAACGAGGTTCTGCAGCAGAGCCCGCAAGATGCCGCCGCCTATTACCTGCGAGGCAGTGCCAAGGTCGAACTGGGCGTTCGTGAAGGGGACACGAAATTAATTCGTGACGGCGTCGCCGACGCGCGGGAAGCGATCCGCTTCGATACGCAACGCACGGCCATGTATTACTTGCCCTACCTGCACGGCATGAAAAACCTGGCCATTATCGAAAATCGCAAGGAGCACGCCGAAACGGCCATCACGATCGCGACCCAAATCCTGGGCGTGAACGGCATCTCCAACGACGATAAGGCCAATCTCCTGTTTCAACGGGCCCAGGCCGAGGGCTGGCTCACAAAAACCGATCCGGCCATTGCCGACTTCGAAGAGGCCTTGCGGCTTGTGCCGACGCATTTCGGCGCCCGGGCCGCTCTCGCCGAGCTTTTTGCCGCCACCGGCAAGAACGATCAGGCACTCGCGGCCTACAACAAAGTCGTCGAATCCTTTCCCGAGAGTCCGCTCAGTTACAACAACCGCGGCATGTTCCTCCAGCGACAAGGCAAGTACGACGAGGCGGTCGCCGATTTCACCCGCGCCGTCGAACGCGATCCGAATTACTTCTATTCGTACACCAACCGCGGCTTCACCCTGTTGCAGATGGACAACGCGGCCGCCGCTCAGGGCGACTTCACGCAGTCGCTCAAGCTCAACCCGCAGCAGGCCTTCGTTTACAACCTGCGCGGCCTCGCGAAATTGGCCCAGGGCGATCTGACGGGGGCGATCCAGGATCAACGGGCGGCCGTCGAAATGAATCCCAAGGATCCCGTCGCTCGGGGCGACCTCGGTTTTCTGTTGTCATTCAACGATGACTTTGCGGCGGCTCTTCCCGAATTCGATGCCGCCTTGCAGCTCGATCCGCAGTTCCGCTACTTGAGCCCGTGGCGGATCGTCGCCCTGCAGCGGGTGGGCAAGACGAACGACCTCAGGGAGCAGTACGCGGAGAGCCTGAAGAAGGATCTCGAAGCAGCGCGACTGGGTCGATCATCTCGTCGCCTATCTGCTCGGCAGCGAAACCGAAGCGAACCTTCTGGCCGCGGCGAGCGAGGCCAAAGACCCCCTCAAGAACGACGAAACGTGCGAAGCCGAGTATTTCATCGCCGTCACCAAGGCGGCCGCCGGCAAGCCGGCCGAGGCGCGCGAAGCCTATGAGAAGGCCGTCGCGAGCAAGTCGCGCCAGCTTTCCGCCTTCCGCGGTGCACAGTACGCACTCAAGAAAGTCGGCTCCGGGAGCGTCGTTCGGCGGAAGCGTCGCCATTCCGACGACGGGGAGCGGTAGGACTTCAGCCCGTCCGGCCGAAGTGAATCCGGCGTCGAAGAAGCGCGCAGCCGTGGGCGCACCATTGGCGTTGTTGGCCGAAAGTAGCACTTCACTCCGAGGAAATTCCGCAGCCGCTCGACCTCGGCCTCGAACTCGACGGAAAATCTCGCTTCCGATCGGCATTTCTCTTTCGAAAGCCCGGCACCACGCTCAGTTCGCCATGCCGGTTCGACACATTCACCCAGCCGATCACGTCGTCGCGCCAGAGCAAGGGCAGGGCGTAATAGCCTAGTTGCCGTTTCGCGGCCGGGACGTACGCCTCAAATCGATACGCCCACCCCCAAAAGTGCTCAAACCGCGGCCGGTCCCAAACGACCGGATCGAAAGGGGCCAGAAACCGCACCGTCTCGTTTGGCCTGATGCGGCTCGTTCGCTCCGGCGCGACGACAAATAACGCACGCCGTCGACCGTCGTCTCGACCAACTCTCCCGATTTCACAATCGTAGGCAGCGTGGCCCGCGCCGCCTTCAAAGCCGGCGACCGACGGGTCACCGCTGCCAGCGCAGCCCGCAGCGTGCGTTCGCGAACCGGTCCCAATTGGCCGGCGATCACGAGTGCCAGCTGGCGATACCTTTCGATCGGATCGAGCGGCTCATGTTCCTGAGGGACGGCTTCGTAAACGCGAATCCCTTTTTCCCGGCCGACGACCCGCAAGAATCCGAATCGATGCAAACGATGCAGGGCCAGCGTCGTCACCTTCGATTGCCCACCCCAATCATTGGCGGCCCGTTTGCGACCGAAATGCGCTTCGAGGTCCGCCGGATGAATCCGCTTCTGCGCGGCGGCAAACTCGAGCACGCGCTTTTCGAGCGCGCTCAGCCGCTTCACGACCCGCGGATGCAACAACCGCCACGTGCTCCGCGGCATGAATCCATGCACATGCAGCCGGTCTTCCTCGAGTTCGAGCCGGTGATAGTACCGCTCGAGATCGCCAACCCGATAGTCTCTTCACTCGCTGCCGCAGAATCAAATCCTGCGCCGCGCTGGAGCCTGGATCGGATCGGCCTGTACGAAACCCAGCCGCTCGACGGCTTGCCGCAGCGTGGCCGGATGAAAAAGCGAAGTGGAGATCGCCTGCTGGCGCAGATTGTTCAACATAGGAATCGTTCGACCACGGATGACACACAGAACACGGATGCGATCAATGAAAAAATTCATTCTTATTGATCCGTGTCATCAGTGCCATCCGTGGTTGAACAACGGTAATGGCCTGCTTCGCACGCTCGTGCAGCAAGTCCGAGCTGTGGAAACCGCGGCAACAGTTTGCTGAAATGTCGCTTGCCATTCCCGAAAACAAAACTTCTCTTCGGAGCGACCGCCATGTCCCAACCGTTGCATGACCACGTGTTGTCCTCATACGACTGGACGCAGACCGCGCTAAAGTCGGTCTTTGACACGATTCCGGCCGAGCAGTTTATGTATCAGCCGTTTCCCGGGGCCAACCACGCCTTGTGGACGATGGGCCATCTGGCGACGGTCGATCAGTACTTTCTGAAGACGATCGCCGGCCGCGACGGCTCTCTCTTCGACAAGCACAAGCCGCAATTCTTCGCCAAATCGCAGCCCACCGATAACCCGCGCGATTATCCGCCGCTGGAAGAGGTCCGCAAGTATTTCGACTCGTCACGCGCCGAGTTTCGGGCGTGGATCGACAGCCTCGACGACGCCAGGCTCGCCGCTCCCTTGCCGGAGAACTTCAAGCAGTTCGCCAGCTCCCACGCCGGCATGGTCTTTCGCCTCTGCTGGCACGAAGGCATGCACTACGGCCAACTCGCCGTAATCCGCAAGAGCCTGGGGCTGGCGCCGACGCGGATTTGAATCGCATTTGACTTCGGCGTCGAAGAAACGCGGGGATCATTCGGGGGTGGTGCAGCCGCGGTGCCGGCTCGTGTCGGCCCGAGTCGCTCTGGCTACGCGCTGAGAATGTCGACCGCGGCAATCAGAGCGGCGAATTGAATCCTTTCTGACTCCTCGATGGCTGCACTGAGCTGGGCTGGGCGGGATCGATCGTCCGCGAGGGGCGCTGAAATCGAGTTATCCCAGCCGGATTCGAGATTGAGTCCGGCCCTGGACGCCGGTGGAGTTGTCGCGTTGGTGACACTCGAGCGCCTGGGTTGTGACGGCCGGCGGAGAATTGCTGTCGGCGCCCGGCACGGCCGGCGCGTTGGCGCCGGCAACCTGGCTCACAACCGAAGGATTCGCGAGGGCACCGTTCGCGTTCGAGATCGGTCCGGGCCCCGCGAACCACTGCACGATCGGCACGGAAGGGATCCCGTCCACGATGGCGAACACTAAAAACGGAACCGACCCATTGCTGCCAATCCCGGGCGGCAATGCGACATTGACCGTTTCCGGAGTATTGCCGGTCGCGACGCCGCTCGAGCTCCAATTTGAAGTCGTCGCATAATAGACCGTCCCGGTGAACAGGTCGATGAGTTGCACAAGGGGGTAGTTCTCCGCCATTTGTTTGTCGTCGCCGTAGGCCGCGCCTTCATCAAGTCCGTTGAGTTGCGTGCCCGTCAGCGTAAAGCTGCCGTTGGCGTTCTCCGTAAAGCTGGTAATCGTGGGCGCCCAACTCGGGTTGGCGCCGTCGCCCGGGGCGAGCGTGTAGAAGGCCAGATTGACGCCGCCACTTGTCAGCAGGAGCTGTGGCAGTCCACTCGTGGTCGGCAAGACCAACATCGCATCGTTAAAGCTATTGAGTAAGCTTTGATTGAGGACGCTCGCCGGTGGTGTGACGTTGGTAAAAACATTCAAGGTCGGATTGTACTCATAGAGGAAGGTTGGCGCCGGATACGTGGCCCCCAGCCCGAGTGGCGACATTGCCAACAACGCATCGCCGTTGGGCAAGATGGCCGCCGGTGCGTCGCCCATTCCTAGTTGGACCGGGTTCGTCGAGCCAGTCACGCTGGCCTTGGGCATCAGCGGGCCCTGCGACCAGGTGTTGGTCGTTGTGTTATAAAGCGCCGTTGTGCCGTTCGCGCCCGTGAAGAGCACGGTTCCTTCGGGATCCAAGACGGCTCCGCCCAGTTCGTAACCGAAAGCCGCTCCCGTGAGAACGGTTATCTTGCCGTTGGTGGCCGCGATCCATTTGCCAATGCCGCCGGTCGCACTCGGTATGTAAAGCTCGCCTTCCCCTCTGTTGGCCGTAAGGCTGGCGTAGATGTCGTAGGTTAGAATGTCGCCGTTGGGCAGCTTGACCCAACTTTCCTCGCCGCTCGCCTCATTCGAAAAATGCTTATTCGGTCCGGTGATCCAGCTGCCTGCGCCGATTGTTCCGTTGGCATTAAATTGCGGGATGTAGATCTCCGTTCCATTGTCGAAGATATTACCGACCAGGATATCGCCGTCGGGCAGCACTTCGCTGGGGGCATCGCCGATCGCCGTAATATTGACCGGGTTAGTATAGCCCAGGTTCGTGAGAAGAACATTCTTTGACGTGTGGGGATCCGATGCGATGGTTGTCCAAACGTTCGTCGTCGGATCATAGATCTCGCCGGAGTCGCTGTACTCCGTGTTACCGTTGTTTTGGTTGAGTGCATTGCCATCACTGGCATACTCGCCACCGAGGACGATGACATCGCCATTGGGCAGCACACCCGAGGCGAAGTCGAGTCGTGCCTGATGCATCGGAGCCAACTGCTTCCATGTTCCGTTGATATAACTCCCCGTGCTGTCCGGCGTGATCTCATACCAGTTCGGCGATGCGCCGCCGTCGACGATCATGCCGTTGGCGCCGAGGGCGCGATTGCATGCGCCATCAGGGCTCCGTTCGGAAGCAGCAGGGCATAGTCGATCCCCGCGCCGCCCGTCGCCGTCACCTCCGAGGCCCCTGACAAAAGCGTCGAGTCCGTCCAACTATTGACGAAGATAGAAATGGTTTTGGCACCCTCGTTGCTCCCCGCGAAAACCTGCAGCGAATCGTCGCCGCTGTATCCGCTCGTCGGAACGTAGGAGAGCTGATTCAGATCCGCGTTGATGTTTCTGATCGGTCCGAAGACGGACATCGTGGGGGAGTTGTTGGAGCCCACGATGAACGCCAGGCCGGTCGTGTTCGCCAAATCGAGCGTTCCATGCGAGACGCTGAGCGTCAGCTCGACGAGTTCGCCAGCACGTGCTCTGGTCGTCAAAATGCCGATCGGTGTTTGGGAAAAAACCAGCGTACTGTTCTCGAGCACAGTTGCTGACGCCGGAGCATTGACTGTCAGCAGCAGACGCGCTTCCAAGGACTCGATTTGGCAGTGAACGTCCGCTGGCGGGATGGCCGCGGCGCCCCGCCGATTTCGGCAACGGCTGTTCCTCAATCCCCGTCGATTTCCACGGACGTTGATGCACGGCAGGGATTCGAATGCGAAGGGCGGTGAGAGTCTCATGCTTGTTCCTCGCTCGGTGGAATTTGAGGCCGGAAGGCTGACACTCGCTCGCTATTCAATGGCGAGTTTCCCGAGCGATTTGCCTCACCCAAATGGGGAAGCTTTGTGGTTTTTCTTGGGGTCGCTCACGGAATCCGCGGCGGTCCATTCACGAACCCGTCGCGGCGGGCGGCTTGGCTGCACGCTTGTTCGGTGAAGGCGCCTTAGCGTCATGGCCAAGCTGAATTTCCACTTTGACAGGCTCGGCAAGTTGTCGCGTGGGGGCCGCATCTGCAAGCGGGGGTGATTCCCAGTCCAGTCCCCGTTCCCGCAATTGCTGGCGAATAAGCCGCAAGTCCCACACGTGCATCCCCTTCACCATATTCACCGTGATGAGCTTCGTACCGTCCGGCGTGTCGAGGGCCTGCCAGATTGAGTCGAGGTTGGGGTCTTCCAGCGTGGCAATATCGCGTTGCCTGGCAAGATCGAATAACCGCAGGCCGTTCGCAGCGGGCAGCACCACGAGCTGGCTGTCCGGTGTAAAAAACGCCCCGGTGCCCGTGCCCAGCCACGGTCCTGCTTCCCAAGTTTCCACGGTGAAGACTCGGGCCGCATCGAGACTCGTGGCCAGCCAGCGGCCATCCGGGCTGAAACGCGGGTACGCGGACCCCCAGTCAGCCAGTTGCTTCACCAGACGTCCGTCACGTGCATCCCAGAGTTTCGCCGCTCCCACTTGAAACGTGGTCGTTACGACCCAGCGACCGTCGGGACTGATCGCGACGTCTCCGATGTCGGCTCCGGAATCGACGCGGATTGGTTGCGTGGGCCGGTCGGCGTGCAGGATCCAACAACCCGCGTAGGGGAACTGGCTTCCGACCGACCGATCCGAGGTGGCGATGACCCGGCCATCGCCACTCTCGACAATAAAGCTTCCCCCCGGCAAAGGCAGCCGCTCGGGCGGTCCAATCGACAATTCACCGGCCCGCTCCAATCTCTTGCCGACAGGCCAACGGAACAATCCCCCATAGGAAAGCGTCAGCAGGGCCCCGGACGGTTTCGAACAGCACGGAGTTGATCGGCCCCTCGCAGGGAATCATGGCGAGGGCGCTGCCGGTGGCCAAATCCCACAGACCAAATCCATCCGACAGCCCGCAGGCGAGCAGTCGACCGTCCGGATGCACGGCCGCCCGAAAATACTCTTGTTGGCCCGGCACGGCCTTCGGTCGGGTCAATGTGCGAAATTCCTGCCCGCCGGCAACGCGCCAGATGCCGACCCGGCCCTCCTGGACCGCGCCCGCCATCCGCAGTCCATCGCGGCTCATGCGGCACGTGCCGATAAGCGGCGGCGTCGTGATCAATTTTTCGCCGGTGCCGACGTCGAGCAGGCCGACGATGTTGCCCCAGCCGTAGACGGCCAGCCGGTCGCCTGTGTGGTCGAAATTGATCGACGTTGCGGTTAGGTCGACTTCCAGCGTTCGATTGACTTTCCAAGTCGTGCGATCGACGAGGCCGATTTGACCCGAGTCAAATCCGATCGCCAAACTCCGGCCGTTGGGATGCCAGGCCAGGCAGGTCGGGCGATCCAAATGCGACGACGACGCCAGCACTTTTCCCGTCCGCAGGTCACGAAGTTGCAGGGCTTTTTCGTTGTACGAGCCGACCGCCACCAGGAGTTCCGTAGGATGGAGTGCGATGTTGACCGAATTTGTGAGGGTATCCGGTGCCAGGCGGCTCAATTCGCGGGCCAGCGGCAGCTCGTAGAGGCGAATTGAGCCGTCCCTGTACGCCAGAGCGATCTGTTGCGAATTTCCGAACGCAGCGCAAAGGGCCTGTGCCTCCGCCAAGAGCTTGCGCGGATTCGATCCATCGAGTTGCCAAACCTGCATTTCCTTGCCGGCGTTTTGCTCGCGATTCATGTGATAGATGGCGACGAACTTGCCGTCGCGGCTCAGCGAGGGGACGGCCGGCCCGCCCAAACCGGGCAGCCGGTGAATCTCGACATCGTCTGCGACGCGGCGAATGCTGCAGTTCCCCAATCGATCCGTGCGGGCATAAATGAGATGTGCCTCATCGAAATCGAGCGCGATGGCATCGGCCGGCCAGGTGCGCCACGGGCCGTCCAGATAGAGATCCGGCACAGCCAGCGTGGCAATCGACGCGTTGCGCAGCACCTGGAAATTCTCTGCCGGCAAATGCAGCGTTCGGGCCAGCTGCGTGGCCTGCTGCAAGGTTTCAAGGCTCTCAAAGCGTTGCCCCGGCCGCCGGCTCAGGCGATGGGCCCGTGCCTGGGCAACCAGCGCCTGCCAAAGTTGCTCCGACTTGGCCCGCTCGCTCTGTTGGGCCAGAGCCAAGGCAATCTGCTTCTGGTTCGCGGCCTGCAAGGCGTCGGCCTCCGCCTTGGTCGCGCGGAACATGCCCCAGGTCGTGCCGACAATGCCGGCCACCAACGCCAGCAAGACAGCCGAAGCCGCGAGCACGAGCCCTCGATTCCGTCGCGCAAACTTCCGCAGCCGATACACCGTCGACGGCGGGCAGGCCTCGACGGGCTGGTCGCCCAGATAGCGCTGCACGTCGAGCGCCAGGCTATTGGCCGTCTCGTACCGCCGCGTGCGGTCCTTTTCCAGGGCCTTCATCACGATCCAGTCGAGGTCGCCGCGCACGATCTGGCTGAGGCGGGCCGGGTCGGCATGTCGACGAGCCGCGACCGTCGCCGACGTGGCCCCCAGCGTGCCGATTCGCGTGCTCGGCTTGGGCGGCTCTTCCTCGCGGATGATGCGGCGAATTTCGTCGAAGGCCGCCTGCGTCAGTCGGGTTTTGTCGAACGGCGTGCTGCCGGTGAGCAGCTCGTACAAGAGCACGCCCAGCGAATAAATGTCGCTCCGCGTGTCGATGTCGAGGCTGGCCATCTCCGCCTGTTCGGGGCTCATGTACATCGGCGTGCCGATCATCTCGGCAAAATGCGTGAACAGCGTCTCTTCCGTCAATTGGCGGTCGATCGCCTTGGCCACGCCGAAGTCGATGACTTTGGACACCGGTCTGCCGTCGTGCATCGTGACCAGCACGTTCGAGGGCTTGATGTCGCGGTGAATGATTCCTTTCTGGTGGGCATGCTGCACCGCGTGGCACACATCGACGAACAGATCGAGCCGATCGTGAATCGACAGATTGTGCTGGTCGCAGTAGTCCGTGATGGGCACGCCACGGACGAGTTCCATCACGAAGTAGGGTCGGCCTGATTCGGTGGCCCCGGCATCGAGAGCCCGGGCGATGTGCGGGTGATCCATCAACGCCAAGGCTTGCAGCTCGGCTCGAAAGCGCGCGAGCACTTCCTTGGTGTCCATCCCCGGCTTGATGATCTTGAGCGCCACCCGGCGGCGGACCGGGGACTGCTGATCGGCCATGTACACGATGCCGAAGCCGCCTTCGCCAATCTGCTCCAAGATTTTGTAGGGGCCGATGACCGTCCCGGGAGGCTCGGTGAGAATGGGGATGACGGTCGCCGCAAATTCGGGAGCCGGCGATTCCAGGAAGTTGCCGATGTGCGGTTGGGCGCGCAGCAACCGTTCCACGCGCCGCGCAATTCGGCATCGCCCGCACAAACCTGGTCGAGATAGGCGGACCGGGCCGGGGCGTCTGCTCGAGCGCGGCCAGGTAGATCTCATCCACGCCCGGCTTGGCGGATTCCATGTCGTCGATTTCCTGACACCTTCCCTTGGAGAATGGCGATTTTCGAGTGCCATTTGCCTCGCCCGCGCGGCAATTTCGTCAGGCCTGTTCTGCGTCCTCCATGGCCGAATAGAGGAACACCTTTGCGTAAGCCCAGTGGCGATCGGCCGTTGCACGCGAGATCCCCAGCGCCTCCGCGGCGTCCTGATGGGAGAGACCGGCGAAGTACCGCAGCTTGACGAGTTCGGCCTTCTCGGGCGCTTCCAGCTCCAGCTTCTCGAGCGCCTCGTGCAGTCCCAACAACTGGTCGGCACGATCCTCCCCGAACGAACACGCCTCGTCGAAGGCGACCCGTTTCCGGTCCCCACCGAACTTCGGCCGCCGCTTGCGTCGCGCGTTGTCGACCAGGATTCGCCGCATGGCTTCGGCCGCGGCGCCAAAGAAATGCCTGCGGCTGCGCCACTGCTGAACCTTGTTCGCGTCGACCAGCCGCAAAAAAGCCTCGTGGACGAGGGCCGTCGCTTGCAGTGTCTGCCCGGGCTTTTCCTGCGCGAGCCGCAGGGCGGCCAGTTTGCGCAGCTCGGCATACACGAGCGGCAACAGCTGCTCCGCGGCTGTCGGGTCGCCCGCCTCAATCGCCGTGAGAATGCGGGTGGCTTCGCCCATCGCGCCGGCCCTGAGAGAGAGTGATCTCTTCGCAACAAGTCAGGCTAGCGGAGCGGCGGTCGCAAATCGAGCAGAATCCCTCGGGCTTGCCCACCACGGCCTCCGAAACTCGCAGATCGACGCGAAGTTTGCCGCTTCGTTGCCGGACAACTTCGAGCAGTTTGCCAGCTCCCTCGTCGGCATGCTCTTTCGCGCCGCTGGAATGACGGCACGGCGCAAGGCCGCACTCGATCGATGAAGGCGAGCCTGAATCTGACATTTTGCCATTGCCAGGTGTTTTCATTTAGATGGCGACTCAGTCGGTCTTATAACAAGAGGTTTATAAACATTTGACTCTGGTGTTGAGGTGATGATCGGCGTAAGTCGTTGGAAGCGACGAATTAAGAGGGATTGCCATGACGTCAATATGCCTGTCGTATCGCCGAGACGACAACGCGCACGCTGCCGACCGAATTCGCCAGAAACTCAGCGAAAGACTTCCGGATTGGAAAATCTTTTTCGATCAACAAAGCATCCCGCCGGGAGCAAATCTGCCAAAGAGCTTGAATGAATCGTGAATCGACGGTGGTCCTTGTCGTCAGCGGCCGGCGATGGCTGGAATTGCTGAAAGAGCGAAGCCACTCGGCGGTCCGTCGATTACGTCCGCGAAGAGGTCAAGCGCCGCGCTGGAGACAAGACCGAACTTCGTCATTCCAGTCCTGGTGGACAATGCGCCGCCCGACCGAATCGGACCTCGCCAACTTCCCGGATCTGCGGACGCTAAGCGGCCTACGCGGGCTGGAGGTTCCTTCTGACGGGGACCAGTTCAATACGGCGTGCGAACAACTCGTGCCGGCGCTTTCAGAGCCCGCGTTTCGACGGATCTCGCCACGGGACCCTAGTTGGCGGCGAGTACACCATCGCGGATCCGCTTGGCGAAGGGGGCACGTATCGCGTCTATGTTGCCGACCAATCGCATCCCGAAGGCCGCGTCGCCATCAAGGTGCTGAAGTCGGGCGGCGATTACAAGAAGATCCTGGAACGCTTCGCTGAGTGGGAGGTGCTGGAATCCATCGAACATCGGAACGTCGCCAGGGCGTTCGACGCGAACACGACCCCGAACGACCACGTCTTTTTCGCGATGGATCTCGCCGCGGGTGTCCCGATCACAAAGTATTGCCACGAAAACAAGCTCTCGCCCGAGAAGCGGGTCGAATTGATGATTGCGGTCTGCGAGGCGGTGCAGCATGGCCATCAGAAAGGGGTCGTCCACAGGGATCTCAGGCCGGGCAAGATCCTCGTCAAAGAGGATGACGGAAAGCCCGTCCCGACAGTGATTGACTTTGGCCTTGCCTACGCCATTGGCTCGACGCTCGGCGGTCCGGTCGCTGCTTTGGCCGACGACGTCGATTTGCAGCGCCGCCGCGCGTACCGGTCGCCCGAGCAAGCGGAAGGCCGCCCCGCCGATACGCAGTCGGACGTCTACTCGCTGGGCGTTGTGCTCCGTGAACTACTTGTCGGCCGTCCCCTTTCCGGGCAAAACCACGCGCCGGATCCGGCCGATTTCCCGCTCGCTCAAACGGAAGCACGAGCTGCAATTGATCGTCGAGCGGGCGATGAAGAGGGACCCGGACCTGCGTTACGCCACGCCGACGGCGCTTGCCGACGATCTGCGGCGATTTCTCAGGCACGAGCCGCTTGCCGCCGGCAGACCGGGGACGGTTCGCCGGTTCCGGAACCTCGCCGCGCCGCTGCCCCTGGGCCGTCGCGGGAGCATCGGCCGCAATCGCCCTCGCGGCCGCGGCCCTTGTGTCGATGTACACGGGCCTGCTCTTGACAAACGAGGCGCTGGCACACACTCGGATGTGGTTGGACGCGGCGGAAAAGGAACGAGATTCCGCCCAGGCGCAGGCTGCGTTCGCTTCGGCGCACCTCAACGAGAAACGCGCCGCCATGGATCAGATGCTGGAGACATTCAGCGACGAGCGATTACAGGGACTGGCCGGCTCGCAACAGGTCCGTCGGGCCCTCCTGGAACTGGATTGGAGCGATATCAGTCCGCTTTGGCCGCCTCGCTCGACATTGCGGCCACGCTTCATATCTGCAACGCGCTTCGCGGACTCGGCCAATTGGACGAAGAACTCGGCAATCACGACGAGTCGGCAAAACATCTGCAAAAGGCGGTCCGCTTGTGCCGCGACGCGTCCACGACCATCGCGACGATCAAAGGGCGCAGGCCAGTTTGGAAGCACGCTCTATGTTCTGGCAGAATCGCTCGTGGAATCCAATCCAGTTGCCGAAGCGGCTCCGTGATCTCCGAAGGCCGCCAATGCGAGACGCTGCTCGAGAAGCAAGCAGATTCCGCTTACAAAGCGCGGCTGGCACGATTCCTGATTCTGAGCGCGCGTCAGAGAACGCCGGGGTCCGCCGGAAGGCCGGACGACGATAAGGCCGTCTTACTCTTGCGACAGGCGGCCGCTGCCGAACCGAAAAACGCGGAATTTGCCTCGGATCTCGGCGAGGCCGTCAACGTCAGCGCCGTCATGAGATTTGGCGAGAAAGCGGACAATGCCGCCACGGCCGCCTTTAAGGAGGCGATTCAACTGCAGGTTCAGGCAATCGCCATGCGTTCCACCTTGAGTGTCGCGCACGGCGCCGGGCGCGTTTCGTCCAGAACCTGGCCTCCAACCTGCGCCGGCAGAATCGCGCTACCCGAAGCAGTCGACCCGGTGGATGATGCCATCGCCGCGGCGCACCGATTTACGGCGGACAACCCGTTGGTCGCCGATGGTCCGGTCGGACTCGTGGATCTGCTCGTTGAGAAGGCCCGGATTGAGCAAGTTCTGAACCACCCCGATCGTGCCATCGAAACCGACCTGGAGACCATCCGGATCGCCGAGGCTCTCAGCGATCGCGAGCCGAAAAACACCGCGCACTCCCTCAAGAGCGTCGACGCGAGACTAGCGATCGCAGGCATCCAGCGGTCGCAAAATCGCCATCTCGGCGCGATCCAAATCCTTGATCCGTTGTTCAGCGATCCGGGATCCTCTGCTTTCGGCCGACTTCGGCCCCGCTCCTGCGACGCTCCTGCTGGCGCACTACTGGCAGGCGACTTTGCTGGCCGGGCTCCAGCAGAACATTCGGGCCCGAACGGTCTATGAAAGTGCGTTTTCGCTTTACGACGGCTATCACCGGGGCGTTTCCACGTCCAATGAATCTGCGACGGGAGCCTATGTGATGTGCTGCAACGGCCTGGCTTCCATCGTGCGGGGTCAGAATGGAGCGCGACTACGCCATCGACTTGCTCGAAAAACGCGTCAAGCCGATCGACGTTGACGGCCTGAAGGACCCCACCGAGCAGGAACAATTGATCTCGGCGTTGAGTTTCCTCGCCGAGCTCTATGCCGAGTCGGCGCAATTCGACAAATCGCTCGAATTGCGCCGCCTGGTGGTCGAACGCGCTCCCGGTTGTCAAGCGGCGGCCCGAGCTCCAATTGGAACATGTATCAACTGGTCTTTTTTCACATGCCGAGATCGCTGAGCTGTGCCGCCGGCTCGACGACGACCTGGGATCCTTCGTTGCCTTGCGGAGGTACTTCGAGGAAACCGAACCGTACGTTTGGGAACACGACCACTCGAAGTTGCTGGGCGAGACGGCGGCCTTTTCGCCGGCGAACCTGCAAAAGCTCAGGGACGAGTTCAAGACGTGCTCCGAGCACACGATCAAGCGGTTTGTGGTCGACCTCGACATCGACGGCGTCCGGCACCCCTTTCATCTGGATATCGCGAACTCCTGGAAGATGCTGGAGGATCAGCTCGCGTGGGTCGAACGGACCTCGGGCGGGCGATTTCCCGAATGGCTTTCGGGACGGTGGCGCAAGCTTTATCTCGCGGCGGGCAAAACCAAGATTCCGTTCCAAGACGTCTGCCGCTACGCGCTTGCCAATCCGCCGGACACGTCCGAGTCGGCCCAGCTCATCGAAAAAATCGCCACCCAGCGGAATTTGGTGATGAACCATCCGCAGGACCGCGCCCTGGGTTGGAGCTGGCGGAAGAGCTGGTGGCGCTGGCGCGGTCGATGGAACACGCGGTCAATCCGGCCGCGGCGATGCTGGTCATCGACGACGCCGCCTCCGAGCTGAAACGATGTCTTGCCCGCGGGACGATGGTTAACGCGCACGTGCAGGCTGTCCAGGCGGAAATGAGCATGATTCGCGGCACCGTCTTGTTCCATTACGAGAATTTCGACCAGGCGTATCAGGAGTTCCTGATTGCTCTGGGAACGCTGGCCGGGTCGACGGCCTCGGCGCCCGGCCTCGAGCAATTCGAAGAGGTTTACTTTTGGCTCGGTGAAACGTCACTCAGGCGACGACGGCAATTCGAGGCCGCGGCCTGGTATTGCAAAGCGGCCGAAGTCGGCTCCCGAAACGGGCTCGCGATGCTGGAGACGTTGATGCAGGTCGATGGCCGGGTGCTAACCGTTCTGCCCCGTCCAATTCATCAGCTCCTCGCCAAACAGGCGGCGAGCACCGAGAAGAAGCCTTACGAGCTTCTCTCCTCGCTGTGGTCGCAGTATTCGCCGGCCGTCGACCTGGCAAAGAAAAAGCGCAACGACACCCCCAAGAAAGCCGAACCCACGGAGGTCCAGTTGCCCTCCAGTTTGGCCGCCGAATTCGACCGCTTGTTCAAGGATGAATACGACGTGTTCCTGGTGCAGGGCCGGAACACGACGCAAGAGGAAGTTTACACCTATTTGCGAGTGCCGCGGGCCAAGGAACGGGCCTTTCTGATCGCGAGCAACGGCGGGTTCAAGGCCGAGGAATACGGCAAGATTCTCGCGGGAGGAATCGGCAAACCGCCGCAAATCCTCGCGGATGAGATGAGTCGGCTCTATCCCGTTGTGTCGACCGGATCCGGCGGCGTCTCGAGTCCCTTGGTCATCGGCAAACAGAGCCTTGTGCTCGGGCCTTGGGAGCGACTTGTGTCCGCCGACATCGAACCTGAGCGTCTTTTGGAGCTTCTCTCGATCCGCGCAGGGGCGCTTTTCGCTGAGAAGGGCGACGTCGGCGAAGCCATTCACTGCGCCGAGGAACTGCACGAAAATGGACGGACGAACCACCGCCTCCTGTATAACGCGGCCTGCGCGTATGCACTGGCGGCGAAAGCCGCGTTATCGAAAGCGGATCACAAGGGATCGGCGGAGACTTGCCAGAGGTCGGCCATCGACTGCCTGAAAGAGTCGATCTCAGCAGGTTTTTCCGACTTCGCTTTCCTTGCCAAGGACGACGATCTCGACGCGCTGCATGACCTGCCCGAATTCAAAGCGCTGTTTCCCAAGGCAAAATGAGCGGTACGCTTGCCCTGATGACGTGGCGACGGAACACCCTTGAAATCTGCGATCGCATCTTGTATGGTTGTACCAATACAACGTGGGCGGACGGACCGATGCAAATTCACATCTCCTCCAGCGACGGCGTGCCGATCTATCTGCAGATCGTCAACCAGGTCAAGTACCACGTCGCGTCGGGCCGGCTGGCGGCTGGGGCCGAGTTGCCGCCGATTCGTGTGTTGGCCGAGCGGCTGCTCGTTAATCCGAGCACCGTGGCGCGGGCTTATCGCGAGCTGGAGACGGCCGGAATCGTGGAGAAGCGGCGTACGGCCGGCACGTATGTGTCGGATCAAGGGTCGCCCCTGGCGCGGCGCGAGCGGATCAAAATTCTCGCCGAGCGGATCGACGCGCTGTTGGCCGAGGCCCGCCAGATGAAGATCGACGTCGAAGAGATTCTGAAACTCGTCGAGCAACGCCACCGGGCCCTGCAACCGACCGATTCCCGGGAGTAACCTCATGGACAGCCCTTTGCCTGCCTCCGCTTTGTTTGCCGCGACTTCGCCTGCGGTCGTTGAGCTGCGCCGCGTGACGCGGCTGTTCGGTGCGAAAAAGGCGCTCGACGACGTTTCACTCTCCATCCCCCGTGGCGGCGTGTTCGGCCTGATCGGCGGCAACGGGGCGGGCAAGACGACCCTCATCAAACACATCCTGGGACTGCTCAAGGCCCAGACAGGAACGGTCCGCGTCTTCGGTCTCGATCCCGTCCAGAATCCCGTCGGCACGCTCGGGCGCATCGGGTACTTGTCCGAGGACCGCGATCTGCCCGACTGGATGTCGGTCACCGAACTCATGCGATACACGCAGGCGTTTTTCCCCTCCTGGGACGAGGCGTATGCCAGCCATTTGCGCGAGGCGTTCGACCTCGATCCGCACGCGAAGATCAAGAACCTGTCGCGCGGCCAGCGGGCCAGGGCAGGGCTCTTGGCGGCGCTGGCCCATCGGCCGGAGCTGCTCGTGCTCGACGAGCCCTCTTCGGGGCTCGATCCGGTCGTGCGTCGCGACATTTTGGGGGCCATCATCCGCACGATTGCCGACGAGGGGCGGACGGTATTGTTCTCGTCGCATCTGCTCGACGAGGTCGAGCGGGTGGCTGACCGCGTGGCCATCATTCACGAAGGGCGGATCCTGCTGTCGGCGGCACTCGATGAAATCAAGGAGACGCACCGGCGGATGACGCTGCGATTCGGCCAGCCGCAGCACCGAGCGCCGGCCCTCGTTGGCACGCTGTCATTCGAGGGCGAGGGGGCCGACTGGACGTACGTTTGCAGCGGCGAGAGCGGCCAACTGCGACGGGCCGCCGAGGCGCTGGGAGCGGTCGTGCTGGACGATGCGCCGCTGTCGCTGGATGAGATCTTTGTGACGCGGGTGTTGAAGTAGGGCAAAGGGAGAGGGCAGAGGGCAGAGGGGTGCGCGACACGATCATTCTCCCCTCGCCCCTTGTGGGAGAGGGGCCGGGGGTGAGGGGTTCGGGCTGCGATTCGTGAGGAAGACATGCGTTCGATTCCGGTGGCGATGATGTGGGAAACGCTCCGTCGGGGCTGGTGGAGCATCATTACATTCGGCTTGGCGGTGAACGTTCTCCCTTGCTTGCTTTATACGGTGCTCGGGCACGAAGTGGCGATTGATCCGCTCGAGAAAAGCCAGCTCTTGATGCACATCGGCATCCTGCAGATTTATGCGTTGGGCTTCGGGGTTGTCGCGATCTCGGCGACCGGAGCGCCTTCGCGGTTGTATGCCTTGCCGATCCGCACGTCGACGCTCGTCGCGCTTCAAATGCTACTGGCAGCTTTGCTGGTCGCGGCGGAGATCTTGCTGAGTACGGCAGCGATCAATGCGGTTTTTGGACTGCGCTGGCCGTTTTGGGTGCCGGCCCTCTTCGGTGCGGTTGCCGTCGCGGTACTTCAGGCGGTCCTCTGGCTGGCCGATCGGTCGTTTTGGATCGCCCCCGCGATCGCTTGTCCGGAAGCCGCACTGGGGCTGTGGTGCAAGGCCCATTATGGATCCGGTCTTTTCGTTCCCGACGCACTACTGGGATGTGGTGACGCCGCTTGATGTGGCGACGCTGGCCCTGGTCGCGGCGGGCGCTTATGGCGTCGCCGTTGTGGGGGTGGCCCGCAACCGTCGGGGTGAGGCGCGCTTGTCGATCGGATTGTTCGACCGGCTGAGCCGCGTCTTCGCGGCGTGGCCGGAGCGCGGGGCAGCGTTTGGCACGCCGGGCGAGGCCCAGCTGTGGTTTGAGTGGCGGAAAAAGGGCTGGGCGATGCCGGCGATGGTCATCCTGGGCCTCCTCACGGGGCTCGGCACGTGGTTGCTTGCCGTCCGCGGCGCCAAAGAGCTGTTCGAGGGCGCCGTGGCCAGCGGAGTGTTCTTTGTGGTGGTCGCCTTGATGATTGGATTCCTTTTGGGGCACGTGGGCGGCGGCGACTTTCGCATGGACCCATTCTTCGCGACCCGGCCAATGACAACCACGGACATGGCCTGGGCGACCCTCAAGTGCGCGGCCAAGAGCCTGTTTTTCGGCTGGCTGATCTGGGCTGCGTCGCTCCTGGCGTTGATGGGTGCGCTCTGGGCGATTGGCGTCAGCTTCGCCCTTGATCTGCCGGAACCATTCGGCTGGTGGTATTTGCCGGCGACATTTCTGGCGGCGTGGGCCGGCTTCAGCTTTTGGGGTCCGCTCGCGATGGGAGGCAGGGGAAGACTGCTGATCGGGCTGGTCTTTGCAGGAGTGGTCCTGTTGATCGGCCTGATGCTCCTTTGGAATTACGTGCTCTCTTTCGAAGGACAGGTACAGTTCCTTCGCTGGGGTCTGGCCGCTTCGGCAATTGCCTTCGTCCCGGGAACGGCGGTGGCGTTCGCGGCCGCATATCGCCGATCTCTCATCCGGATGCCAGCGGTTTTAACCGCCGCGAGCGCGTGGGGACTTCTGACTGCGACGAGTGTGTGGGGCCTTTTCACCGCGATGGTCACACCCATCTTTGGTTTCGCTGACGCGATCGTCGTTTCGTGCTGGACCGCCGGCGTACTCGCGCTTGCCGTCTCTCCACTGGCGACGGCACCGCTGGCGCTGGCGTGGAACCGGAATCGCTAATGGTGCGACCAGGACGAGGGAACAGGGAAGAGAGAAGTGGGGTGCGCGATCGTTTTCGGGTGCGGGTGCCACGCCCCACGGCTTTGCGTGGGCGTGTGAACCCGTTTGACGTTCCCGTTTGAAGTTCAAGGACACGCCCACGCCGAGCCGTGGGCGTGGCACCCAGAGAACGGCAAGGAGATTGACCGTGTTCGGTGACAGGGCAGCTCTGCGGTTTGCGAGGGAAGTATGCGATCGATTCCTGTGGCGATGATTTGGGAAACGCTGCGTCGGGGACGGTGGAACCTGATCACGTCGGCTTTGGCGGCCAATGCCGTGCCTTGTTTGCTTTTTAGCGTGCTCGGCCACGAAGGGGCGCTCGATCCGGCTGACTCGAGTCAGATCGCGATGCACGTTGTCTTCGCGCAGATTTATCCGTTTCTGTTCGGATTCGCTGCGCTCGCGGCGATCGGATCGCCCGCGCGGCTGTACGCTTTGCCGATCCGCACGTCGACCTTGGTCGTCCTGCAAATGCTGCTGGCGATGCTGCTCGTTGCGGCGGAGATGGTGGCCAGCACGGCGGCGCTCAACGCGGTTTTCGACCTGCGCTGGCCGTTGTGGGGGCCGGCGCTCTTTGGGGCGGTTGCCGTGGTCACGATTCAAGCGGCGATGTGGTTGGCCGATCGGTCGTGGTGGCTGGCCGCCGCAATTGCGTTGCCGGGAGGGACATTGGGGCTGTGGTACAAGGCCCATTACGGGCCGCTCTTTTCGCGACCGACGCACTATTGGGACGTTGTGACGCCGCTGGACGGGCGAACGCTAGCGCTGATCGCGGCGGCCGCTTATGGCGTGGCCGTCGTGGGTGTGGCCCGCAATCGTCGGGGCGAACGGCCGCTTTCGATCGGATTGGTCGACTGGCTGAGCCGAGGTTTCGCGGCGTCGCCGAGTCGCAAGGTTGCGTTTCGCTCGCCGGAGGGCGCCCAACTGTGGTTTGAGTGGCGGAAAAAGGGCTGGTCGATGCCGGCGGTTGCCATCATGGGCCTGGTGGTGGGGCTCGGCATTTGGCTGGCCGCAGCTCGCGACTCCCAGTCGCTCTTCGAGGGCTTTGTGGCCGGCGGGGCGCTCTTCGTCACGGCAATGTTGTCTGGGGGGATTCGTTTTGGGGCATGTGGGCGGCCGCGACATTCGGATCGGCCCGTTTCTCGCGACTCGACCGATGACGACCACGGACATGGCTCGAGCGCTTCTCAAGTGCGCCGCCAAGAGCGTGTTGATCGGCTGGTCGATCTGGGCCGTGTCGTTCCTGATCGTCGCCTGTGTCTTACGGGCGATCGGAGTCGAATTGTCGCTCACGCTGCCGGCGCCGTTCGGCTGGTGGTACGTGCCGGCGACGCTTGTCGGAGCCTGGGCCGCGTTCGGCGTGCTGGGGCCGCTGGCATTGGCGGGAAGGGAAAGGCTGCTGGTCGGGCTGATCTTCGGCGGAGTCTCGCTCTTAATCGGCCTGTTGCTCTTCTCGAAGATCACGTTCACCCGCGAAGCCCAGGAGCAATTCTTTCGCTGGGGGCTGGCCGCCTTGGCGCTGCTCCTCGTCGCAGGGACGGGGATTGCCTTCGCCGCCGCCCACCGCCGCTCGCTGATCGGCACGCCGATGGCTGTGACGGCCGCGAGCTTGTGGGGACTCACGAGCGCGAGCGTTGCGCTCGGATGGAACTTCGCCGGGGCCGACCGGTTGGTCATTTCGCTCTGCGCGGCCGGTGTCCTGGCGCTTGCCGTTTCGCCGCTGGCGACAGCTCCGCTTGCGCTCGCATGGAACCGGAATCGCTAGTCAGGAGCGGTTTCGATCAGCTCGCGTCGACGATCAGGGCGCTGGCCTGGCCCATTGTCGTGACATTCACGTTCATGAAGATGCGGCTGGAGACCGGGCGCGGTTTGTCCGCCACGATGTTGAGCCGGCACTCGGGATCGGGAACGCGGTAGTTCAGCGTGGGCGGAACAACGCCTTCCTTCATGCCGGCGAGCGACCCGGCGATTTCGATCGTGCCGCAGCTGGCGCCCGAATTTCCGAGCGAGCTTTTGAGGGCGGTCACCGGGATTTTCTCGGCGAGCGACCCGAAAACTTCGTGAATGGCGTCGGCTTCGTCCTTGTCCATCTGCGGAGTGCCCAGGCCGTGAGCGTTGATGTGGCCGATCTGATCCGGCCTCAGCCCAGAATCGCGGAGGGCGGCCCGCATGGCATTGACCAACGCTTTGGTGACGCAGACGTGTCCGTTGCGGTCGAAGGCACAGGAGGAACCAGCTCCCAGAATGCGGCCCAGGATCGTGGCGCCGCGCCTCTTGGCATGCTCCTCCTCTTCGAGAATCAGCGAGCAGGCACCTTCGGCAATGACTTCTCCGGTTCGCGATTTGTCGAAGGGCCGCGACCACGTGGCCGGCGGATCATTGCCGTGTTCGGCCAGAATATCCCACAGGGCGGCGTGCATCGACTTCACCGCGTGGATCTTCGTTCCCGTCGTGCCGGCGATCATGACGTCGGCAAGATCGCGCTGGATCACGTGATAGGCCTCGGAAACGGCCAGATTTCCTGACGCCTCATTCTGAGCGTAATCGAGTTGCTGGGACCGCGGGCATCGGCGTAAATGCCGATGTGGCAGGCCGGCATATTGGGCAGATAGCGGAGCAACCACAGCGGCTCCAGACTGCGGATTCCCTTGCCGCCCCAGTCCTCGTACCGGAACGAAAAGGACGGATCGTCGGGCGAAACGCACGCCCAGGCGGCGTCTTTGAGCACTTGCGGCGGACTGAACATCGAGATTCGCGCCAAAATCGACGCCGAATCGCTCGTGGTTGATGTTGTCCAGGTCGAGTTTGGAATTCTCGATCGCCAGCGAGGCCGAAGCCACGCCGAACTGAATCTCGCGGCACATCACCTTGATGCTTTTGCGCTGCGCTTTGAGATATTGGTTCTTGGCCGTGGTGTCGTTGAAGTCCTTGATTTCGGCACCCACGTTGTGCGGGGAGCCTGAAAACGGCGTGCACTCCAGCTGGCCAATCGCGCTCTTGCCCGAAAGCAGATTGACGGCAAAAGTGTCGAAACCGATGCCCAAAGGGCAAACGATTCCGACGCCCGTAATCACGACTTGTTTTGCAGATTCATTCGGGCCGGTCATGGCATTCACGCGAAAAAAGGACGACTTCGGATATATAGCAAAGATAAACTGGGCAGTTTTTGCAAGCTTAATGGGGCATCGGACGCCAAGATTGACCACCGCTTGCCGCTGCCGACGGATCGAGAGCAGGGGATGCGAGGGATGGATCGGTCGTCGTGGCCGCTTGAATTTGGCCCATTTCGGGTTGGGCCCCCGGATAACCGGCAGGCATCACCCCTGTGGGCTGGGACGGATTGAAAGCAGGCCTCGACGGATTCGGGCTGCCGCCATACTGCGCCTGCGGATCGTTCATGGCGACTTGTCCGCCGTAGGAAGCTGGGAAGCCGGCAGGCTGCCCGGGTGCAACCAGCCGGTCCGCGATGCCTGTCCCAAGACGGCCGGGTTGACGCCGTTTTGAGCCAGGTATTGGTTCATGCCCGGAGTGGCCCGAAGATTCGCGCCGCGCTGCTGAATGGCCATCGCGATCTGCTGATCAGGCACGCCGCTGCGTTGCATGGCGACAACGTCCTGGGCCGACAGATTCTGCTGCGTCCCCAGACGTTGCGTCTCACGTCATGAAAGCCTGCTGATTTTGCGGCGACCAGCCGTTAGCAGGTCCGCCGGCCGAAGCCATCTGTTGAGGCGAGCCGAAGGGCGTTGCGCCCTGTCCGTTCGGCGCACCGGCAAATTGATTGCCGTTGTACTGGCCGTATGGTCCGCTTTGGGCCTGACTTGTCGGACCGCTTTGGCAGCCGACAAACGTGGCAGCCAGCAGTGACGCACCGACCACGCCGGCGGCGACGACGAGTTTCACTCGTAATTGTGAGTAGCTCATTGGCTCGGATCTCCCCAGCTCGGAACCGGGCCCCATCTGGCGAGAATGGGAATGGGACCGGATCGCAGCGAGACCGGACTCGGCAAAGGGATATGTTGGATTGGGAGAATTCAGGAGAGAGGCGGGCGGGAATCTTAGAGATTCGCCCCATTTGGTCAAGACGGCTTTTGAGGCCTCGATTTAGGCCATCGACTCGACCGCGAAATTCAGGCAGGCGTGCCCAAAGACGAGGCACGCGTTATGTCCGCCGAAGCCAAAGCTGTTCTTGAGGATGCGGCGAATCTTCATCGGCCGTGCCTCGTGAGGGACATAATTCAGATCGCAGTCGGGGTCCGGATGGTCAAGATTGATCGTCGGCGGCGCCACCTGATGCTCGAGAGCCAGAAGGGAAGCGATAAATTCGACCCCGCCCGATGCGCCCAGCAAATGGCCGAGCTGGCTCTTTGTGCTCGACATGGCGAGCTGCTTCGCGTGATCGCCGAAGACCGATTTGACGGCAATCGTCTCGGCCTTGTCGCCGAGCGGAGTGCTCGTGCCATGGGCGTTGATGTAATCGATTTCGCTCGGATTGAGTCGCGCGTCTCGTAGGCTCGTTGCCATGGCGCGCGCCGGCCGACTTTCCCTCGGGATCGGGGGCCGTCATATGCGTCGCGTCGGCCGTCATGCCGTAGCCGAAAACCTCGCGCCAGGATCGTCGCGCCTCGGGCCTTGGCATGCTCGAATTCTTCGAGCACGACGATGCCGGCCCCCTCGGAAAGCACGAAACCGTCGCGTTCCGCGTCGAAGGGCCGGCTGGCCTTCTCGGGTTCGGCTGTTGCGGGTGGAAAGGGCGTTCATCCGGGCGAAACCCGACAGGCACATCGGCGTGATCGCGGCTTCGCTTCCGCCGGCAAGCATGATGTCGGCACAGTCATGCTGAATCAGACGGAACGCGTCGCCGATCGCGTTGGTTCCCGTCGCACAGGCGGTCGCCACGGCGCTATTGGGCCCGTGGAGTTTCCAATGAATCGATACGTTCCCGCTCGCGGCGTTGACGATCAACTTCGGAATCATGAACGGCGAGACGCGAGACGGGCCGCGCTCGTAGAGCTTCGAGTGTTGCTCTTCAATTTCATGCAGATCCGCCGATGCCGCTGCCGATGAGGGTGCCGTGGCGGTAGGGATCGCCTTGGCTGAAATCGATGCCGGAGGATTGGACCGCCTTGTTTGCGGCGACCATCGCAAACTGGACGAAGCGGTCGAGCCGGCGGAATTCCTTGTCTTCGAGATCGATGTGCTCTTCGGCGGAAAAGTCGCGAATCTCGCCGCCGAAGGTGACCTTGAAGTCGGTCGTCTCGAAGCGCTTCAGGGGGCCGACGCCGCTTTTGCCGGCGCAGATCCGTTCCCAGAAGTCAGCCAACTCGTAGCCGAGCGCGGTGACCACCCCAGCGCCGGTCACAACGACGCGCCGTGTCATGCACTATCTCTTCGATTCGATATAGCGGATGGCGTCGCCGACGGTCCGCAGTTTTTCGTAATCGTCGTCCGGAATCGTGATATCGAATTCGTCTTCGAGTTCCATCACCAGCTCGACCACGTCGAGCGAGTCGGCCTTGAGATCCTCGATAATGGAACTCTCCAAGGTGACCTCTTCCTTGGGCACCCCCAGTTGCTCGGCAACGATGCTGATCACTTTTTCTTCAACGCTCGACGACACTTGATCCCCTCCCGCAACTATTGGCGCTGCAAGTCCGAATGACGTGCGAAGATATAGCGGCTCGGCGGCCTCCTGTAAACCGCAAACCCATTTCGCCGGTTGCTTTTACCACAACGAATTCCGACCGTTCAAGCTCCTTCACAAACCGGGCCACTGCTACGTCCGCCAATCGAACAAATTGTAATTTTTCGGTGTCATTCTTCGGTGTCATCTTCAGGGCGAATCGTTGACCGTATGACAGGCGGCTTTTCGGTCGATTCGCTTCATGAGGCCGCGCAACACCCGTCCCGGACCGACTTCGTAAAACTCGTCGACCCCCTGGCTCGAGCATGGCCCGCATGGAGTCTTCCCAAAGGACCGGGCTGACGACCTGTCGCACGAGATTCTGCCGAATCTCCTCGGGATTGTCGTGCGATTTGGCGTCAACATTGGACAGAACGGGAATCCGCGGCTTGGTGATCGCGGCTTTCGCGACGGCTTCGGCCAGCCGCTCGTCGGCCGGCTTCATCAGATGGGTGTGAAAGGCGCCGGCGACGGCCAGCGGGACAGCCCGGCCCCCCTCTTGGTTGACGATTTCTTCGGCCTTGGCGCACGCGGCCTTCTTTCCCGAGAGCACCAGGTTGCCCGGGCACAAGAAATTCGCAAATTCCAGATCGCCGGCTTCGGAGGCACGCTGACGAATCGACTCGACCTTGTCGCGCTCCAACAGCAGGACGCTGACCATTCCGGAAGGAGTGGCATCCGCCGCCTCCTGCATCGCCTCGCCGCGGCGTTTGACGACCCGCAAGGCATCCGCAAAGCTCAACGCACCCGCAAAGACCAACGCCGTGTATTCGCCCAGACTCAGCCCCGCGGTCATTGCGCAGGATTCGGCGGCTTGTGGATTCTCAGCTCGCAGCATCTCGAGGGCGGCCAGGCTCGTTACGAAAATCGCCGGTTGGCTGACGACCGTGGTATCCAACCTGGCTGCGGGCCCCTCGAAACAGACCTGGGCGAGGTCGTATCCGAGAATTTCGGCAGCCTGATCGTACAGAGCGCCGCGCCGCCGGATATTTCTCGGCGATCGTTCGCCCCATGCCGACGTGTTGCGCTCCCTGACCGGGAAAGAGAAGCGCGACTTTCGCCACGGCGTCATGCCTCCACGCCGACCGCCAGTTCCTCGACAAATTGCGAGTTGATATGGCGATGGTTCATCGTCGTCACCGCGCAGAGCGCGTTGGCAATCGAGCGCGCGTTGCTCGATCCGTGGCAGATCATGCAGATCCCGTCGATCCCGAGCAGCGGGGCGCCGCCGTGCTCGTGATATTGATAGCGGCGGCCCAAGTCGGTCAGCATTCGGCCCGCCATTTCGCGGTCTTGATCGAGCCGCGCCGACGACCTCCTGTCCGAACGTCCGCAGGAAATACTCGGCAATTCCTTCGCTCACTTTGAGGATGACGTTCCCCACGAAACCTTCGCAGATGAGAACGTCCGCCTCGCCTTGATACAAACCGCGACCTTCCACGTTGCCGACGTAGCGATCCTTGAGACGGCTTTGTTGCAAATAGGCGTGCGTTTCGCGGTAGAGATCGGTTCCCTTGCCGTCTTCGCTGCCGATGTTGATCAGGCCAATCCGCGGATCCTCGATGCCGAGCATGTTCCGGGCATAAATGGCGCCCATGAGGGCATACTGATAAAGGTGCTCCGGCCGAGCGGCGGGGTTCGCGCCCACATCCATCAGCACGGATTTGCCGCGCGAGGTTGGGCAAAACGACCGCGATCCCCGGGCGTTTGACGCCCTTGAGATACAGCCGCGTGCGCATACCGGCCGCGACAACCGCGCCCGTGTTCCCCGCGCTGACGACCGCGTCGACCGACCGTTCCGCCATCAACTTCCAGCAGACGGCGATCGAGCAGTTCGGCTTCTTACGCAGGGCCTCGGTCGGCTTTTCGTCCATGCCGACGAACCCCTCCGCGGGAACCGTGTGCAAGCGCGGGCAATGACCGCCGCGTTTCTCAAGCACTGGCATGACCACATTCGGATCGCCGACAAGGTCGACTTCGATATCCGGATTGGCCTCTAAAGCTGCAATCGCACCATCGATATTCGGATCGGGTGCGTAATCGCCCCCGAGGGCGTCTAACGCAATCCGCATGGCAGGCTTTTCCTTCGCCGACTATTCCGGGGTCGCGACCAGCGTCCGACCTTGGTAATAGCCGCAGTTGGGACAGACCATGTGGCTCGGAGCCGGGGTCTGGCATTGTGGACAATAAACCAACTGAATCGGCTTGACCGCGTTGTGACTGCGTCGTTTGCGTGTGCGGGAGTGCGAATGCCGCCTCTTGGGAAGGGCCATTTGACCAACAGTTCCTAAATGAAATCCCAGAAAAGCATTAAGTAACGCACAACGCCCGCGGGTCGCAAATCGACACAGTCCCCAGCCTGCGCGGACGGCACCCACTGGTGCCTTAGCATCGACATCGTATGAGAGCTGTTTCTGACTGTCAAGGACGTGATTTTTGCCGATTGAAACCGCCGCACGCCGGCCGTCTCCAACCAGTGAGTCGCGTTTTCCCCGCAAATATCACGCAAAATCGGGGCGGCACTCGGCAAGTTTCTCTAAGTCGTCACGGATGGAATCACTTCCGGAGATCCCGCGCCACGACCTGCATTTTGCGAGCTCGACCGCTCCCGCGGAATCATATTGATCCCGTCGCGCGGACGCATCGTGACCGAGGGCACCAGACGCAATTCCTGACCCTTGACGAGCTGGAGCCGATAGCGCTGGCAAATTGTCGCCAAAAGCAAGATCGCTTCCATCATGGCGAAGCTGTTGCCGATGCAAATTCGCGGGCCGTCGCCGAATGGAAAATAAGCACAGCGCGGCAGGTTCTTCGTGGCCTCTTCGCCCCAGCGATCAGGGTTGAAGCGGTCCGGTTCCTTCCAAAAACGCGGATCGCGGTGCACGACCCATTGGGACATGAGCACCTGCGTCCCTTTGCGGACCTGATAGCCGCCGATCTCGCAGTCTTCGAGCGCCTCGCGACCGATGGTCCACGCGGGGGGATAAAGCCGCATCGACTCTTTGATGACCCACTCCGCGTAGGTCAGTTTTGCCACATCGTCCGTCGTCGGCAGGCGGCCGCCCAAGACGCGATCGACTTCGGCATGCAACCTGGCCTCAACGGCCGCGTCTTGCGCCAGCAGATAGAACGTGAAAGTCAACGTCAGCGCCGTCGTCTCGTGGCCGGCAAGAAACAACGTCATCAGCTGATCGCGGAGTTCCGTGTCGGACATTTTTCGGCCGTCTTCGTCAGCCGCCTCGAGCAGCCGCGACAACAGGTCGGTTCGTCCGGCCGTGCCTTTTGCGCGTCGATCGGCGATCAACTCGTAGATGATGGTGTTGAGATGCTTCAGCGTCTTTGTGAAGCGGAGGTTTGTCGGCGTCGGGACGTATCGCCAGGCCGGCCACATGGCCAGCGGATTGGCGTAAAACGTCATCGCGACTTCAAGGTCCTTGCCGATGCTTCCTTCCTCATCGTTGACGTCGGCGTCGAACAGCGTCTTGGTGACGATGCGCGCCGTCAGCCGCATCATTTCATGGTGAATTTCGGCCGATTGATCGGGCTTCCAGGTCGCCAGCATCTGCTCGGTGAAATCGACCATCGTGGCGGCATATTGCTGGATTTGCTTGGCCTGAAACGCCGGTTGCACCATCGCCCGTTGTCGGCGCCATTCCTCGCCGTCGCTCGTCAAGAGGCCGTTGCCCAACAGGGGCCGCAGCGACTCGATGTAATAGTCTTTCTTGAACGAACGATGCTGTCGCCGAGTGATTTCCTCGATGTGATCGGGGTGGTTGAACATGTAGAACGGCATGCCGAAGCTCTGCAGCAGCACGACATCGCCGTACTCACGGGCGATCCGCGTGAGATACGCGAGCGGATCGCGGCAGTAATCGACGAATCGTTTGGGATAAGAGAGGAGTCCCGCAGGCCCCGGCGGCAGCTTGAAGGGGGTTGCGCTTTTTCCACGGGCATCGTTTCGGTGGCGCTCATGCCGGCCCTCATTTCATTGATTTCAGCAAGCGGTCGATTTCGTCGTCTGTGGATGAATGAAGCGTGGACTGATAATAGAGCGAAATCGCGCCGTTTGCCGTTTCCATGCTCTCGAGACTGAGGATTCGCACCTCTTTATGGTCGTCGGTGCGGAATGACGAAGCGAGTTTAACACGCTGCTGCCCGCCCCGAACCGGAACTTCGCGCTCTTCCGTGCCGGTCCAGCGATCGGTATTGAACTGCGGACAATATTGTTCGAGGACCGATTGCAACAGGCGGTCCGGGCGGTTGCCTTTCTCGTGTGCCCAGGTCGGCACACACGAAATGATGGCCAGGCAACTGTCATCGGTTTTCGATGCGTAGACGACCGCCGTCATCACATCGGGCCGGCTCACCGAAATGCGGGGCCAAAGCCGATCGGGCACCTCGATCTTGAGCAGGTCTCTGGTCGTCTCCTGGATTGCGCGGTAGTTCGTGGTGGTTCGATCGCCGTAGCGAAAATGGTAAGCAGCTCCGGCCGCACCGCAGGCCACAACAAGAGTGGCAACGACGACAACCTGAATCGCCTTTTTGGTTCGCGGCGATCCCGTGGAAGCTGGAGTTCTTCACCGAGCGTTGACATGGCCAATCCGCTTCAGCGGCCCGTCCTCCGCAAATGATCTGCTCGCGAGTTTAACCCCCGCCTGAGACACCGACAAACCGCCGACTTGAGTTTTGTCGGCGCGGACAGCGGCCATTACGTGCATTTAATTCTGGAAGCTGATTCGCTGACGTTCCATTCTTGCTTCCACCACCCCGGGACCGCTCGCTATAATCTGCGGTTTCCTTCGCTACAGGACGCAGTATGCCCAAGCAAAAAACCCATAAGGGAATTCGTAAACGGTTTAAGGTGACCGCCAACGGCAAGGTCAAACACAAAAAGGCGTTCCGCGGCCACAAGCTGGGGAGAAAGACGTCCAAGCGCAACCGCCAGGCGACGGGCGGACCGGGTCATCGAGGGCAAGCAGGTCGCGATGATCATCCACGCCTTGGGCCCGGCCTTTAAAGCCAGAATTGACGGCCGAACCGAATTGACGCCGACGGCTGACGCCTGCTTCGGCCTTCGAAATCCTGGTTTCCAGAGATTGACTGAAGACTGCCATGAGAGTTCGAGCTGGAAAAGCGCGGCACCGATCCAAGAAGCGGTTGTTCAAGGAGGCGCGCGGGAATTTCCT
The DNA here is from genome assembly GCA_963756305.1 of uncultured Planctomycetaceae bacterium. Taxonomy (GTDB): domain Bacteria; phylum Planctomycetota; class Planctomycetia; order Planctomycetales; family Planctomycetaceae; genus DASPSM01. The sequence continues at coordinate 1,351,463 of CAVWNP010000002.1, read as the reverse complement.
GGGGCGGCGGAAACTGCTCCGCAGCATGAAGGAAACCGTGCTTCGCGCGCGCGCATTTGCGTTCATCCACCGGAAGCTGAAAAAGCGCGAATATCGTGCCTTGTGGATCACGCGATTGACGGCCGCCTGCCGGGCCCGCGGTCTGTCCTATTCGAACTTCATCCGCGGCTCTGACGGTCGCGAAAGTCGAACTCAATCGCAAGACGCTGAGCGAATTGGCCATCCACGAACCGGCCATTTTCGACGAGATTTTTGAATTGGCCAAGAAGTCGATTCCGAAAAAGCCGGCCCCTCAGAAGCCGGCTGCTAAGAAGCACGCCGCTCAGGCAGCATCCGCGTAACGGATTGGCAGGATCGCGCGTTCCCTTGAGCCCAACCTTGGACCCAATCGGCGAACTGCAGGCGTACGAACAAGCCGCATTGGCGGCCATTGCCGCCGCCCAGTGATGCGACCTCGCTGGAAAACGTCCGGATCGAATTCCTCGGTCGGAAGCACGGCCGGCTGCGCGAACTGCAAGCCTTGCTTGGGCAGGTCGAACCGGCGCAGCGTCCCGTCGTCGGCAAGCAGTTCAACGAGGCCAAGGCCAAAGTCGAAGGCGCCTTCGAGGCCAGAAAACAGGAACTTGCCCGCCCGAAATCGGTCGCGGGCGGCATCGACGTCACCCTGCCTGGCACGCCTCTTCATCTGGGCCACAAGCACCCGCTCACCCAAACCATGGACGATCTCAAGGAGATCATGGGGCGGTTCGGCTTTTCGGTGGTCGACGGACCCGAGCTGGAAGACGAGTGGCACAACTTCGAGGCCCTCAATATCCCCGAAGCACACCCGGCACGCGATCCGCTCGATAACTTCTACGTAGCGGCCGCGGCCGTCGGGGCCGCCGAGATGCCGCGCCCAGGAGAGGGCGCTCGCCGATCCTGCTGCGCAGCCAAACGTCGACCGTGCAAATCCGCGTGATGGAGGGCCGAAAGCCGCCCGTCCGCATCGTTTGCCTGGGCCGCGTCTACCGACCCGACACAATCGACGCCACGCATTCGTGCATGTTCCATCAGATGGAAGGCCTGATGGTCGGACGCGGCGTCACGATGGCCCAACTCAAGACCGTGATCCGCATGCTCTTCTCGGCCTATCTGGAACACGACGTCTCGATCCGCTTCCGGCCGTCGTTCTTCCCCTTCACGGAGCCCTCCGTCGAAGTCGACATTCCCTGGGAAGGGCGATGGATGGAAATCGGCGGGGCAGGGATGGTCGATCCGCACGTCCTCGAAGCGGTCGGCTACGATCCCGAGGAATTCACCGGCTTTGCCTTCGGCCTGGGCATCGAGCGACTGTGCATGAAGCGGCATGGCGATTACCGATATCCGCCGCTTCTACGAGAACGATCTCCGCTTCCTGCGCCAGTTTTGATTGGCCGCGGCATTGCGAGGCGAGTGCACATCGACCTCAAAATGGTGGAGGCCACGGGGTGCCATGCCCAACGGCTGTTATGTGGAGCGGTGTCAACGTCAGCTGGCCAGTTTTCGCCGATGCAACCTGTTATTCAGTCGTTCCTGTCATCAGGAAGACTATTTCGTCGTTCGCAATTGCGATGGTATGCGGTGAAGGCGGATCACACTCTGCGACGGTGGTTCCAGCCGTTGGACGATCTCGCCTTCGTAGTTCGGGGCAATGGCGGTTCTGGTGGACTTCGTTGAGCCGTCTTCCCAGGCAGCTCAGGGCGGGCAGGTTCCTTTCTTGTTTTCGACGGTTGACGGAGTTCCGTGTTGTTTTGCGTTTCAGGGATTCATTCGGGGTGTCTCGCGAGCCCCTTCCGCGTCGCCGTCGCCTCGGCCTCACCCCGTCTGGGCCGAGGCGATGGTGGCGTGGAAGGGGCGGCCCCCTTCTGTGGAGCCCGAGCGGAGGTCGTCTTCTTGGTCTTCTGGGACGCCAGTGCGTCACGCTCATCGAGCATCGCATCGAGTTCCGGCGAACGGGCGGTCTGCCACATCTCCACTCCCAGTTGTCTCATGATGGCCACGATGGCGATTCGGCCACGACTCTTCGATCCGCGACGGATGCGATCATACTTCGCTTTCCATTCGGGCGAGACCCGCAGCGCCGCCCAGGCCGCCTGACACAACACGTGCCGCACCCGCGCCGGACCTTGCTTGGTGATGTGCCCCTTGCGGTCGTCCCGCTCCCCCGACTCGAAGGCCGACGGGGCTAGCCCCAAATAGGCCGCCAATTGCCGACGATTGGCGAACCGCGCCAAATCTCCCAATTCCGTCAGGAAGACCATCGCCGTCAGCGTCCCCACTCCGGAAAGGAGTTTCAGTTTGCGAGAGGACTGGGCATAACGTTCCGTTCGGCTCAGGCGTTTGATCGCCTGATCGAGGGCCTGAATTTGCACAGACATCGCCTGGTACAGCTCCACCAGGCTCGCCAGCGCGGTCCGCACCCCTTCGCAGTGCGCCAGTCTTCCCCGTCGCGACCTCGCGGAGCCACGCGACGCTCCGTTTCGACCAGTCCCCCGAGGAAGTGAAGTCGTCCGGGAAGGCCAGCCGCGATCGCTTCGCGAGATTGCGAATCTGGTTTTTCAGCCGCGTCCGTTGGGTGGCCACCTCCAGCCGCAACCGGACGATTTCCCGATCATCGCGCGTCTGATGATTGGGGACCCACACGTCCGGCAGCGTCCGTCCCGCCAAGACGTGTGCCCGGACTTCGTCCAGGATCATCAGGGCGTCCTTGTCGTCGGTCTTGTTCTTGCGCGAGTGCGTGGTGTGCGGCAGATGGGTCGGCGCCAGCACATGGCATTCGATGCCGGCGTCCGTCAAATCGTCGTACAGGCCAAACCCCTGGCCGCTGGCCTCGTAAGCGAACACGATCCGGGCGGCGCCCCGTTGGGAGGCGAAATCCTTGACCCACTCGATCATCGCCGACCGATTCGACGTGGCAAACCCCTTGCGCACCGTCGCGTCGGGACCGTCCGCGACCTTCAACACCGTCGTCGCGTCATGCAAATCGCAGCCAATCATGATAACCTTGCACATGGCCAGTCCTCGCTGAGTTCGGAAACAAACACTTGATCCGGCGAGTCTACTGGCCGTTTTTCATTTCACGTGCACACACACTCCACATGATGACTCTGCGTGGGCATGCCTTCGAACGTCAAACGGCTTCGCATGCCCACGCAGAGCCGTTGGGCATGGCACCCAAAAAAAACAGGCCGCACGAGTGCTAAAAAAATTTTGGGATTGAACAAGGTGCATCACTTCGCGCAAAATAGACACTAGGAACGATAAATACGGTACAGCGATACGCTGTGAATTCTCGCCTATGCGGAGCCGTGCCTGAATCGAGGCGCGGCTCTTCTGCTTTTGGTGGATGCCGCGGTGAACAAACTGCGGCGCGCAGGGCATTGCCAACTCGCACTCCGCGCAGTTGCGCCTCCGCCTCTCTTCAGGTCGCCTCATCGGATGCAACCACCGGCGCCCCGGTGGCGAAGACATCCATGAGGAGAGTTATCCGCAGATTTCGCAGATTGACGCAGATTTTTTGAATTTCAAATCGGCGAAATCGGCGGATTCTTTTTCCTGCCTTTCTTGGTGTCTTCGTGTCTTGGTGGTGAAACTTTGCCTTCCTTGCTCGACCGGGCTGCGGCGTGCCGGATTGCCGATTCTCGCCGGAAAGAAACTATGAACGAACTCGATCGACTGGCTGCGAGCATTCTCAATGATGCGCAAACATGGCTCGGCACCGCCGCAGGCCGAGAGGTGGGCCGGCTGCGGACGGTGCGGTTGTGTGATGTGTCGGCCCGGCCCGTGGAGTGGCTGTGGCCGGGTCGCGTTCCATTGGGCCAGCTCACCTTGCTCTGCGGCCAGACCGGGCTGGGCAAGTCTTTCTTGAGCTTGGATTTGGCAGCCCGCACCAGCCGCGGCGCTCCGTTTCCCGGACGAGAGGCAGCGAGCGAGCCCCCTTCGACCGTGATCCTGGTCGCCGGAGAAGACGAGGTCGCCACGGCCGTCAGGCCCCGACTGGAAGACGCCGGCGCGGACTTGGAGCGGATCCTGATCGTCGACCGTGTTGAGGTGGGCCATCCCGACTTTGGCGCGGGAGAGGCAGACGAGGGCACTCGATGTTTTTCCCTGGAGAAGGACCTGCCGGGCCTGACCGACCTTTTGCAGGAGAATCCCGAGACGCGGCTGGTGGTGATCGATCCGCTCGGCGCCGGCGGTGGGCCTTTTGAGCCGTCAACGTACGTGCCGGCCGGTGCGACGCTGGCCCACTTGGCCGCGACGGCGGCCGCCCACCGCGTGGCGATTGTGGCCGTGAGCCGATTGCCCACTGGGCCCCGGCGCTCGGGCCTTCGAGCGCTGGCTGGGATCGGCCGAGCTGACGGCCGCCGCCGGCGCCGTTTGGCTCGTGGCCAAGGATCGGGACGATCGCGGTCGGCGGCTCTTGCTTCCCGCGAAGATGAACCTGTGCTCCCCACCGACCGGCCTGGCGTTCCGCATCAATCAAGGGCGCCTCGAATGGGAACGCAGGGCGGTGCGGATGACGGCCGCCGAGCTGGTCGCCGCCGAGCACGAGCGATCGGGCGCGGGCGGCGATTGGACGGAGCGCCAGCTCGCGGCGCAATGGCTGCGGGAGATCCTGGCCGACGGACCGTTGACCGCGCGCGACGTGAAACAGCAAGCGTGGGAATGCGGATTCTCGAGCGGCACCGTGCGGCGCGCGATGAAGCTGGCCGGAATCAAGCCTGTGAAGTCGGGCTTCGAGAAAGGCGCGAAGTGGATGTGGACGGCGACCGGCGGTTGCAAGTAGGAACGAGAGCGTCAGATGGGCGATTTTGGATTGGGGAGTCAGGAGAAGGGACTGCGAGGGCAGGTGCCCTCGCCTGTCGAGGCCGATTTTGAACGACCTTGTACGCCATTAACCGCAATAGGCCGAAAGGCGAGGGCACCTGCCCTCGCTGCGATCCTTCGGCACCCGAATTCCCGGACTCGCTCACGGGCGCAAGTACGAACGAGAGCGGCAAATGGGCGATTTTGGCTTTTGGTTTTCCAGCGACGAGCGGCCTTCGAAGGTGCGCACCTTGTTCGAAGGTGCGCAGCCTTTCTCAAAAGTGCGCATCTTGGAAAACCCCGAGGATTTCTTCGAAAGGTGCGCAGCCTCTGCCAAGGTGCGCACCAAAATGTGCGCATCTACGTGCCGGCCTGTGCCGGTTGAAGGGGGGAGAGTGTTTGGCTAGCCTTATCGACGGACTAACCTCAGCAGACATTGCCCCGCCTTCGTCCGACCCGCCCTTACTCCATCCGCATCGGCTGACACGCATGGTGTCCAAACGCCGTCGCTTCGACCACGCCGCACTTGACTGTCAATCTCAAATTGGTGGAGCGCGTGCCGTCTTGATGCGGGAAACACCTCGGCCAGTTGTGGGTGCCATGCCCACGGCTCGGCGTGGGCATGTCTTCGAACGTCAAACGGATTCGCATGCCCACGCAAAGCCGTGGGCATGCCACCCGGCCCAATGCGGCTGGGTGCCTTTGGCGGTGGCGTGTTGCGTTGCCGCCATGGCCGCGCAGACACGTGCCGACAACGCCCGCCTCACTTTGCCGCCCGCCGCGACGCGGCACGTCGATTTTGAGAAGGAGATTCAGCCGCTCTTCGCCAAGAATTGCCTGCGATGCCACGGCGCGGATGCGCAGGAAGGGGGCCTGCGCCTGGATCGAAAAGCCGCCGCCTTCGCTGGCGGACAACGCGGGCCTGCGCTCGTCGCCGGGCAGAGTCGGGCGCAGCCGGCTTGTGCGATTCGTAGCCGGAGCCGACGACGAACAGATCGTCATGCCGCCCGAGGGAGAGCGACTGACCAAGGAAGAGATCGGGCGTTTACGGGCTTGGATTGACCAGGGCGCCCTTTGGACGGAGCCGGCCGCACCCGCTAAATCGAAATCCGTCGACCATTGGGCCTTCAAACGACCCGCACGTCCGAAGGTTCCAGTTGTCAAGAACCGCGGCTGGATCCGGAACGAAATCGACGCGTTCGTTCTGGCTCAACTCGAGAAGCGAGGATTTGAGCCGGCTCCCGAAGCCGATCGCAGCGACACTCATTCGCCGCGTCTGGTTGGATCTCGTCGGGCTCTTGCCGCCGGTCGACGAGGTCGCCCACTTTGTCGCCGATCCGGCTCCCGATGCGTACGAGCGGCTCGTCGACCGGCTGCTGGCGTCGCCACATTTCGGCGAACGCTGGGGCCGCCATTGGCTCGATCTGGCCCGGTACGCCGACAGTTCAGGGTACGAGTCGGATACGCCGCGGAGCGTCTGGCGGTATCGCGACTGGGTGACACGCGCGATCAACGGCGACTTGCCGTTTGACAGATTCACCATCGAGCAGATCGCCGGCGACCTGTTGCCGGGCGCTTCGGCCGAGCAAACGATCGCCAGCGCGTTTCATTGCAACGCCATGTACGATCCCGGCGTCCGTTGGGAAGCGGTCCTCGACCAGGTCAACACGACAGGGACCGTTTTCTTGGGCCTTACGGTCGGTTGCGCTCAGTGTCACAGCCACAAGTTCGACCCACTGACACAGCGCGAGTATTACCAACTTTATGCGTTTTTTGACGGCGCGAGCATCGGCTCGTTCGAACTGGCCTCGCCGGCGGAAAAGGCGGCGCGCGACGCGGCGCAGGCACAAGTCGACCAGACCAAAACAGTTCGCGATGCCTACGAATCCAAGCTGAGAGCCACCGTCGAGTCCTGGCTTGCCCGACTGTCCGCGGACGAGCGGGCACGCATGCCGTCCGACGTGCAGTCCGCGGCGTCGCAGGGCGCCGGACGATCGCCCGATCAACTCGCGGCGCTGCTGACCTGGCGGACATCGCAGGACGGTCGGTATCAGGAACTCACGCGAGAAATCGAGCGTCGCGAAAAGCGGCGTGCCGCAGCTGCCCGCCACCTTGGCGATGCAAGCCGACCCGCGAGAGACGCGGCTCTTTGTTCGGGGAAATCCGGAGCGTCCGGGCGAGCTGGTGCGTCCGGGCGTGCCCGCGTTTTTGCATCCGCTCAAAGCCACCGGAACGCCGACGCGTCTCGATTTTGCGCGGTGGTTGGTTGCTTCGGAAAACCCTCTGGTGGGCCGTGTGACGGTCAATCGCATTTGGCAGCAGTACTTCGGTCGGGGAATCGTGGAGACGGCGGACAATTTTGGAGTCCAGACTCCGCCGCCACTTCAACGTGATTTGCTCGATTGGCTGGCTAACGAATTTGTCGCGCGATCGTGGAGCGTCAAGGCGCTCCACCGCATGATTGTGTGTTCGGCCACTTACCGGCAAAGCGCACGGGCGCGGCCTCAGGTGGATTCCGGCGATCCGACGAATCTCCTTTTGAGCCATCAAAGACGGCTGCGCGTCGAGGCGGAGGTCATTCGCGATCTTGCGCTCGATGCCGGCGGGCTGCTTTCGGAAAAGCTGGAGGGGCCGGCCGTTTATCCCCGGCAGCCGCCCGGCGTGCTCGACGGACGCGCCGTTCCGGCAACCTGGACGACCAGTCCGGGAGCGGATCGCTACCGGCGCGGCTTGTATACCTGGGTTTGGCGGTTGACGCCCTATCCCATGCTACGGCTCTTCGATGCTCCGGACGGCGCGTCCGCCTGCACGCGACGCGACCGTTCCAATACGCCGGTCCAGGCACTGGCATTGCTCAATGACCCGACTTTTTTTGAATGCGCACAAGGTTTGGCACGCCGTGCGATCCGAGGCGGACGCTCGGACGAAGAGCGTTTGAACTACGCATTTCGGATTTGCCTCAGCCGGCCAACGCGCCCGCCGGAAGCCAAAATGTTGCTCGGACTGCTCAATGAGCAATCGATCGCACTGGCGACCGACACATCGGCGGCTCGCAAGATCGCGGGAGGAAGCGTGGAGGCCGGCAGCGATGCCGTTCAACAGGCGGCCTGGACGGTCGTGTGCCGGGTCCTCTTGAGCCTGGATGAGTTCATGACGCGGGAATGATAGCGATGCACCAATCGTGCTGCGATTCTCTTCAGACGCGGCGGCAATTCTTCGGCCGGACAGCGCTTGGTCTGGCACCGCTGGCTTTGGCCTCGCTCATGGATGATGCGCGCTTTGCACGAGCGGCACCATCGAATGAGCCGATGGCCATGCGAAAGCCCCATATCAAGCCGCGGGCCGAGCGCGTGATCTTCCTTGACATGCTCGGCGGTCCCAGCCAGCTCGACCTGTTCGATCCGAAACCGGAATTGACCAAACGCGACGGACAAATCATCCCTGACTCATTTCTCAAGAAGATCAAGTTTGCCCAAATCCAGGAGAAGCGACCCAGGCTGATGGGCAGTCCGTGGCGCTTCTCCCAGCATGGTGATTGCGGGACGGCCGTTTCGGAACTGTTGCCGCACACGGCTCAAATCGTCGATCAACTTTCGGTCATTCGCACGCTGCGGACCGACGACACAAACCATATGTTCGCCGAATTGCAGCTCAACACGGGCTGGCGACAATTCGGCCGGCCGAGCATGGGATCCTGGATTACGTACGGATTGGGCAGCGAATCCCGCGATTTGCCGGGCTTCATCGTGCTGCTTTCGGGCATGGCGCCGCGCTCGAAAAGCGCAAACTACGGAAACGGGTTTCTTCCATCTGCCTACCAGGGCGTCCCTTTGAGGTCTTCAGGCGAACCGATCCTGAATTTGTCGAGCCCCGACGGCATCACCCCGGCGCAGCAGCGGCGAACCATTGAAGTCGTCAACTCCCTCAACGCCAGCCGTTTGGCCGAAACCGGCGACGGCGAAATCGCGGCGCGCATCGCGGCGTTCGAGATGGCGTTCCGCATGCAAACGAGCGCTCCCGAGCTGCTCGATCTCAGCGGCGAGACGCCGGCGACGTTGGCGATGTACGGAATCGACGATATCAATCGGCCGTCGTTCGCCGCAACTGCCTGTTGGCTCGCCGCATGGTCGAGCGAGGCGTGCGGTACGTGCAACTGTTTCACGGCGATTGGGACCATCATTCGAATTTGGCCACCGGGCTTCCCGGCGAATGTCGTTTGACCGATCAGCCCTCGGCGGCACTCGTCCGCGATCTGGCCGCCCGGGGATTGCTCGACGAGACGCTTGTGGTTTGGGGAGGCGAATTTGGCCGCTCGGCGGTGGCGCAGGGCGTGCGCGATCCGAATGTCGGACGCGACCATAATATTGACGCATTTACGATGTGGCTGGCCGGCGGCGGAGTGCGCTGCGGACAGACGATCGGCACCACGGACGAGATCGGCTGCTTTGCCGCCGACGAGTCGTATTCACTCTACGACTTACAGGCGACGATCCTGCATCTGCTCGGCCTGGACCATAAACGGCTCACGTACCGCTTCCAGGGCCGTGATTTCCGGCTGACCGACGTCCATGGCAATGTGATCAGGAGATTGTTGGCCTGATGCGGCCGAAACATGCGATCGGTCTCAATCGCACGGCCCAACCAGGACGGAGGCGTTGTTACCGCCGAAGGCAAACGAGTTGGACATCGCGTAGCGGATCGAATGGTCGCGACCTTCACCCTGAACGTAATCGAGACCGACCTCCGGATCGGGGTCGTCGCAATTGATCGTGGGGGGCACAAAGTGATCGCGGATCGATTGGACGCAAATGGCAAACTCCATGGCGCCGCTGGCTCCCACGGCATGACCCAGCGTCGACTTGGTCGAGCTGGCGGGCATGCGGGAGCCCCGCGGACCGAAAACCTCGGCCACCGCACGGGCTTCTGTCTCGTCGTTGGCCCGGGTGGCCGTGCCGTGCAGATTGAGGTAGTCGACCCAGCCCGGTTCGACATTCGCGTCCCGCAAGCAGGCTTTCATCGCGCGCACCTGGCCATCGACGCACGGTGCCGTGATGTGTTGGGCGTCGCTCGAAGAGCCATAACCCGCGACGCGGGCCAGGGGGGTGACGCCCCTGCGTTCGGCACTCTCGAGAGATTCGAGAACGGTAATGGCGGCTCCCTCGCCCAGCACGAGGCCGTTCCGGCGCCGATCAAACGGACGGGAGGCCTGTTTGGGGTCCTCATGTTCGGCCAAGACGCGGAGTTTGGTCCAACTACTGAACAAAGGGGACGTCAGCGGGGCGTCGGCGCCGCCGCAAAGCACGACGTCGGCATAGCCGTGCCGGATCAGCAACAGGCCCAATCCGATGGCCGTCGTCGCGGACGAGCAGGCCGAAGCGATGACGTGGTTCGAACCGGTCAGCCCGAAATGAATCGAGATGTTGCTCGACAGCGAATTGAACATGCACATCGGCACGGTCGTCGGACGAACCGCAGCCGGGCCGTGCTGGAAAAAGGCGCCGTAGCCGATTTCGGTTTCATGGCAGGGCCCGTGGGCACTTCCCATGATGGCAGAAATGGGCGTTCCGATATCAATCGCGCGTTCTTCGTCGTCCAAAAGCTTGGCTTGCGCCAGCGCCTCGCGGGCGGCGACCAGCCCCATTTGGATGCTTTTTCCGATCCGCGGTCCAGGGTTCTGCTTCAGGAGTTCGGCAACCGAAAACGCTTTCACCTCCGCCGCATAGCGCACCGGATAAAGCTCTGGATCGAGTTCGCCTAACGTCTCGATCCAGTCGACGCCGCTCCGCCCGTGGCGGACATTGCGCCAGAGAACATCGACCCCCCCTCCGAACGGAGAAACGGCCCCTAAACCCGTAACGACGACGTCACGGAAAAACTGATTCATCGACACGGCCTCCCCCTGGGCGTGCGCATCCTGATCGTCACGGCCGGCAATAACCGGACAGTCAGCTTAGCGAGTCTCAGGCGGAATGGCCAATCTGCGGGCAATTGGAAAGCTGGCCGGTCTTTAACGTCGTCCCTTACAAGGGTCTTCGCCCTGCTCGTTAAGCCGGGGTTAAGGCCATGTGTGCCTTTTCCCCGATGACCGTCCTTCGGAACTTGAGGTGCACGAACCGGCATTGACGCAATAGGAATCGCCCAGTAGAAGCGCCTTTCCAACCCTTTCCCCAGCCTCAAGTCACCCACACGCTTCTGCGACGCGATTCACTTCCGAATCCGTACTCCTCTGAACAAATCGTTCTTCGCCTTCTCCTCTCCGGCACACACCATGGCCGATTTGGAGCCGTCCACGTTATGCAAACGGTATACATCAGGTGGGCAGCCGCCAGTTTGATCGCATTGACCATGGCCGGCTGCGTGAGCCTGAACCGGCCCATTATGGCATGTCCGCTCACATATTCCGAGCAAGAGAAGGAAATCCTGGCGGTTGTGCCGAAGGGGACGCAACGGGAGGAGGCCCTCCGCCGCCTGGCGGCCGCCGGCATCGAGGGGAGTTTCGGGGTCAGCCAACGAGTCTATTACTGCGATCTTTGGAATCGAAAGAACGGCGAACGTTGGCACGTGAACGTCGCCCTCTTGTTCGACGACGCCAACAAGCTTTACCGGACACAAGTGGCCGAATGCGCCGTGTTTGCTTCTCCCGATATGAAAGGCGGAAAGGGAGATGCGGCATCAGGCTCCTTGGCCAGGTCCGCTAGCACTGGGGCAGATGCGGGCACGTTTAGCCCGGCAAACTAGGCCCAGCGTTGATCGCAGTCTCAACCTGTATGGTCGACGAGATGAATCTTCCCGCCGCAGTGCTTGCAGGCGACTTTCATTCCCAGGTACTTCGGCGCCGCCCGAAGTTCCTGTTTGCAATGCGGGCAAACGGAATAAAAGGCTTGCATCTTGAGTTTGGGATTGGCGAAGTCCATCGTGAACTGCGACTCGCAGAACTTGCACTGAACGTTTTCGTCGACGTATTTGCCGGCGACACGCAACTCCCGTTTGCAGTGCGGGCAAGCGACGTAATAGCCCCCCAGTTCGACCTCAACCATGCTGACGATCTCCTGCAACGGAACGAATTCGGGAACCTCGATGATGTCAGGTTCCAGGTCGCTATTGAGCAATGTGCGGCAATTCTGACAGTGAACGACGTTCTCTGGCATGACGTCGCCGCACGAAGGACACGGACCACCCGGCCAGGCTGGCATGATTGCTCTTGTTGAACGAGTGGATGGCCCGCATTGAGTTTGGCAACCGGGACGGAGTCGTTTGGAGTAGCAACTTCCGTCCCGGGTAATCCATTCTATGGTCGGGTGCCAGCGCAAGCCAGATGGTGAAACGTGCGGAAATAGAGTCGGCCGTTGGCCACCGCCGGCGTCGAATGGGACGGATCCCCGAGCGGAATCTTTCCCAGGAGCTGATAGTCGCGGGAGGCTGCCAGAACAACGACGTTGCCCGCCTCGTCGATATTAAACAGCAAACTGCCCGCGCAAATCGGAGACGAGCTGAAATCGCCTCCGATCCGTTTGGTCCAAACATCCTTGCCCGTTGCCGGATCGACGCAGCAAACAACCCCGTGATCGCTCCACAGGAAGAGGTTATCGCCGCAGGCAATCGGCGTCGGCACATAGGGCAAGAGTCTCGTTCGCGTGTAGCGAACCTTTGTCTTGGAGACGTCTCCATGCCCGTCTGGGTCGACGGCGACCATCAACATTCCCTGGCCGGCTGCCCCGCAGCATTGAAACAGAAGCCCGCCTGCCAGGACGGGCGAACCGACCGTTCGTTGCGGCATCGATTTCGTCGTCCAGATTGTCTGGCCCGTATGCGGGTCGAGGGCTGACACGCCCGAGAGACTGCTCGAGCAGATCAATTGCGGCGGCCCGCCTTTCGGGCGGTAGATAAAGGGCGTGGCGTACGAGGTCGCCTGCGGAGCCGATTTGCGAGGAGCCGTCCAAACTGTCTGTCCCGTCCGTTTATCACAGGCGATGATCGAGCTGGGGCCGTCCTGATCATTGGCCAGAATCACCAAATCCTCGAACACGATGGGAGACGTTCCCTGCGGCGTGCTGGCTTTTAAAGCCCCCCAAGTTCTTTTCCCAGACCGGGATCCCATCGAAGTCGTAGGCGGAGAAGATCTGTCGATCGGAGTCTGCAAAAACAAAATAGATGCGCTCGCCATCGACGGCCGGCGTGCTCGACGCCCAACTGTTCTTGGGATGCTTGTGGCTGCGGCCGAAAGTCATCTGCCGCGACCAGATCGTTTTTCCGGTGTCGGCGTTGAGACAAAGGACGTACCGCGTAGTTCCCTCTTCATTCGCTGAAGTCAGGAACAGCCGCTTGCCCCAAATCACCGGCGAGGAATGTCCCACACCGGGCACGTCGACCGTCCAGAGAACTTGATCGGCACTCCATCGCGGGGGTTGCGCAGGTCCGCTCCGACTCCGGCCCCCTCGTCGCCGCGAAACTGGGACCAGTTCCCAGCCAGGCAGGGGGCGGCGACCAGGGTCGAGGCGAGCAACACGATACGTTGGAAGACGTTGCGAGAGGAACAGCATCGCTGCATGAGGCAAGCTCCTGAGACTTGGGCACAATTTCCAGAATGACGACTTGAGCGATGGCTCGCAAGCAGCGGATCGCTTGCGATCCCTCGCAACTCGCGTTTGGGTTAACCCTTAGTTGCCGTCGCGGTCTGAAACCCCTTCTTGTGTTGGCGGTCAAAGGTGGTTTATTCTCCTTGAATGGAGCCTGATCAGGCGACTCAGAAGCCCTCCGACATTCGCGACGCTTTTCTGGTCGTTCGCGAGGGCAACTCCTGGCGAGATGTGTTCCGTCTTTCGCCCGCCCAAGTGATGACAATTGGACGGGCCACGACGAACCGTATCGTGGTGCGCGACGAATTATGCAGCCGCAACCACTGCGAACTCTATCGCAACGGGACGACGTGGATCCTGAGGGACTTGGGAAGCCGCAATGGCACCATGGTCAACCACGGACCCGTCGTCGGCGAACGGGAACTTGAGTCGGGCGATCTGATTCAGATCGGTCACTACGAGCTTGGTTTCACGTTCGATCTTTCGCAGCCGTTCGGCGCGCCCGAGGCCACAGCGGATGTGAATGGATCCGACACGGCGTTTGCGGTCGAGGTCATTGGCGAGCAAGCCCAGGCGGCGCCCGAGATCATCCATCGCGCCCGGAACTCTCCGTATCGGACACCCCGGCCCGATTCAAGCCATGTCCCAGATCGGGCTCACCAGGAATTGGCCTCGCTCTACCGCTTAGCACTCGATATGGGGGCGGCAACGGCCGCCAAGGAGTTAGCGGAGGTGGTTCTCGCGGGCCTCAACGGCGCCATTAACTTCGACATCGGCGCCGTGTTGCTCCTACCGAAAGCCGTCCAACAGGACGCCAAGGCCTCGCAACTCACAGTCGTCGCTTACACCGCCAAAGGCGAGAGTCCTTATCACAAGGTTTCGAGCTACCTCTCCACCCAGGTCCTCTCGACTCGGGAGGCCCTTCTGGCACGCGACGTGCGCAAAGACACGCGCTTGGCGGAGCGTGACGACCTGGGTGCGATGCAGGCTGAAAGCGTAATTTGCGCACCCATCCAGCTTGGGTCGCTCGTGCACGGACTCATTCACCTCTACTCGACCAATCCCAACCGACCCTTTCAGCCCGAGGACTTGGACTTCACTATCGCGGTGGCCGACCAGATGGCCGTTGCCTTGCGTAACCTTAAGGAGAAGGAATCGCTGGCGAGCGGTCTCGACCGCATTCGCACCGATTACGAAACGCTGCGCCAACAATTGGTCACCGAGAGCGAAATCATCGGGCAAAGTCCCGAAGTCAATGATTTGCGGCAAACAATCGTCCGCATCGCACCGACGGACGCGACGGTGCTCATCCGAGGCGAAAGTGGCGTCGGCAAGGAACTCGTTGCCCGGGCGATCCATTTCAAGAGCGACCGCCACAGCCGCCCGTTTGGCACCATGAACTGCGCGGCGCTTGCCGAATCACTGCTGGAAAGCGAGCTCTTCGGCCACGAGAAGGGATCATTTACCGGAGCGACGGAACGCAAAATCGGGAAGTTCGAACAAGCCCACCGAGGGACGCTCTTCCTCGACGAAGTCGGGGAGATGAGCCTCCCCATTCAAGCCAAGTTCTTGCGCGTGCTTGAAGGGCATCCGTTCGAGCGAGTTGGTGGGCGGAGCCCGGTCAAAGTCGACGTGCGCGTCGTCGCCGCAACCAATCGGAATCTTGAACGCGAGGTCGAACGAGGCACATTCCGTAAGGACCTCTATTTTCGCTTGCACGTCGTCGAACTTCTGGTGACGCCGCTCCGCAAGCGACGGACCGACATCCCCATTCTGGCAGAGTTCTTTCTGGCGAATTCGGCCCGCAAAACGGGACGCCAAGTCGGCAGTTTTTCCCGCGGGGCTCTCGACGCCATGATGACCTATGGTTGGCCCGGCAACGTTCGCGAGCTGCAGAATGTTATTGAGCGGGCCGTGATCTTGTGTCCAGGCGATCAGGTGCGTGAAGAGGACATCCGACTCACCGCACTGCGAACGCCTCCTTCGGACCCAACCATTGGCGTGATGGACAACAAGGACGGTGCATATCGCGAAATCTCATTGATCGCCCTGGAAAAAGAACACATCCTGGCGACCTTGGAGCACACGAACGGAAACATGACGCGAACGGCGGAAATCTTGGGGATTGAGCGTTCGACGCTCTACCAGAAGCTCAAGCGGTTCGACGCCCAGCGTCGCAGCTATTAGGCGGGGCAGTCTCGGGGCAGCGGCTCCCTCGTGTTGCGATAACACGCTCTAAGGGTCGTGGAGACCCACGCTTATTTCCTTTTTATGAATTTTTTAGTTGACATTGGCGTCGTTCAACCCAAGAATCGGGTGAATGGACCAGCCTGAGTTCCGGCCCCGCCCGACGCGTTGCCGCGTCTGAGTATTCGCCGTCGATGGTGTGAATGCCCGTACATGCGATTTGTTACGGGAGAGCGGGCAATGTTGTTCTCCGAAGCCGCAGGAAACATCAACCGGTAGTATTCAGGTAAGCTGACATTTTTTGAGATTAATCCCCTTAAGAAAGTTGGAGTGCGACGAATGGCGTTCGATTTCGAGGATGACGACTTCGACCTCGACTCGGCAGACAATGCCACGGCCGAAGAGCAAGAGACTGTCTACGGAGAGGAAGGCGAAGCAGTGAGCTACTACACCGAGGCCGAGTTCCGGCGCGCGGAGTTGACCCGGTGAGTCCCACAGCCGCCAAGCCCGGTTCCGAAGCCAAAGTTCTGATGTTAGCAGCTCGCTACGCAGCCGGTCTTCCGCTGTGGCATGACAAGGACTGCTACGACCACGCACCGCACGTCGATCACAACGCCTGAAGCCCGTGCGAAGCCTGAGAGGCGTCTCAGGCTTGGGATCTGATCCAGCTGCTGTCGAGACGACAGGGGCTTAGGAAGCCTGCGAGGTTTCCGGCCCCTTTTTCGTTACCTTGCGTACTCGGCATTTCGTAGTCCAGGTTCGCGCGCTAAGTGGTGCTGCGGCATCGAACTTGTGTGCTGCCAAGATTTTCAATGAGTGCTTAGATTTGCACCACTCACCGTGACGTCGTTCGTAATCCGCGAGAAGCGAAGCCTTCGAACTCGTGTTCGAGAGGGCGCAGGCCAGGACAGTGAAGGGCGGGCGAAGGTCATGCGCAAGATCTGCTTGCAAAATGAGTTACGAATTCTGCTCCGGGGTCGGAGCCATGCTCGGGCAATTTCGGGAGAAAGTGCTTGATCATCCGTTGGTTGCTTTTGTTTCTTCTGGCACGTAATTCGCTAATTGGCGAGCCGCCCCGGCTCTGCGATTCAGACGGCACTTAAGGAAGGACAATGCTCAGCGAGACGCTTACGGAGACCGCGACGATTTCGCAAAACTCTAGCGATCTGCGAGTCTTGGTCGATTTTGTTAATCGGGAGACTCAGCAACAGGTTCGCAATCTTTCGATCCGACGGCGAGACGGCGGCTTGATCGTCACTGGAAGCAGCCGGACTTATTACGTCAAGCAATTGGTCACTCAGGCCATACTCGTCTCGATTCCGGCGGTGCGCCTCGTCAACGAGATTTGCGTCGGCTGAGCGATCCGTCGCAACATCGACGAAGTTCCTCGACGCTGCTTGGCGAAGTACTTGCACGCCCGTCGTTGCCTTGACCGCGCACGTTCGTCCGGAGCTGCTGTCGCGTCTCGCAAGAGGTGCCGATGCTACCGGCCTTTGATTCGGTAGAGGGCCGATGCCGTACGGATAAGCAAGTCGTGATCAATCACGCCTGGCGTCGCCAGCGTGGGTTCGTTCAAGTTATTGCGCAACTTCGCTGAAATGCTTCTGATCGGGACGAATGATCGTGGTTTCGCCCGCTTCACTTTGGATGTAGATTTTTCCGTCGGCGAAGAGTGGTGACGCGGAAAACTTGCCCCCGATGCGATGGGTCCAGTGCGGCTTGCCGGTCTTGGCGTCGAGGCACGACGCGATTCCGGCATCGTTGACAATAAACAGCTCTTTGCCAAGGAGCAGGGGAGACGGAGTCGATGGAATGGACCGGGTTTGTGTCCAAGCCACTTTCGTGCCGGTGACGTCTCCTTCGCCGTCCGGGTGGATCGCCAGCATCACGGACCGATCGAAACTTGTCTCAACATAGACCAGACCGTTGGCGTAGACCGGCCTCGGTGCAATGGAGTAACCGTCATAGCGCACGGTCCAAATTTCGGACCCGGTTTTCGGTTCGTAAGCGATCACCATGTGGGCTCCTGGGCTGACGATTTGCTTTCGGCCGTTCACTTCGATGACGAGCGGCGTGGCAAACGCGAATCGCTTGGCTTCCTCGCACGGGGGACGCTCCTTTTTCCAGCGGATTTTCCCGGTGGCCGCGTCAAGTGCCACGACAAACTGCACGTCGGCCCCGTCGCAATTAAAGACAAGCAGTCCGTCGACCAGTACGGGAGACCCGCCGCTGCCATGCTGGGGCTGATATTTGATCTCGCGCGTCTTCCAAACGATGCTGCCTTCGGTGGTGAGGCAGGCGGTTCCGTGTGCGCCGAAATGCACGTAGACACGCTGACCGTCGATCAGCGGCGTCGGGCTCGCATGGGAATTCTTGGCGTGAATCCTGTTTGCGACGCTAGGAACCAGAGCGTCGAAGACCGTAACGTCCCAGAGGATTTTGCCGGTTGATGCATCCAGGCACATCGTATGGAGCGAACGTGTCTGTCCCGTCGGAACCGCGGTCGTCAAAAAGATCTGATTGCCGCAGGCCACCGGAGACGACCAGGCCTTGCCGGGAATCGGCGTTTTCCATCGCACATTTTCGGTAGCGGACCAATGCGTCGGCAAGCCGACGGCTGCCGAATGACCTTGTCCGTCCGGACCGCGGAATTGAGTCCAATCTTCCGCAACGAGGCGCATCGGCGCGATTGAACCAAACAAGAGCATCGTCGCAGCGACGCGTGCGCGGTCGCGCAAAAAGGCAGGCATCAGGTTGTTCCAGCTAACGGTCAAGCGGAGGGATCAACAAGCGCGGATGATCGGAAAGTTTTAATTGCAGGCAGGTCAAGTTTGCGGACAGGGTGTCAGCTTCCTGACGCCCCCCAAAAAATCCAAATTCAGGCGTCGGCGATTTCGACGATTTCCATCCGCAGTTTCCCGCGGGGGACTGTCACCTCGACCGAGTCGCCGACTTTTTTCCCTAAGAGCCCCTGCGCGATCGGGCTGCTTGTGAGAATCTTCATGATATCGCCGTCGTAATTCTCTTCGCCTGGACCGACCAGCTCGTACTTCTCGAGTGAGCCATCGGACAGGTCTTTAATCGTGACCGTCGAGCCGAATCCGATCACACCTTTGGGCATCAGCGCCTTGTCGGCGATGTAGCAATTGGCAAGTTTGCTTTTGAGCTGGTTGATCTTGGCCTGCATCAGCCCCTGCGCCTTGCGCTGGCCGTGATATTCGGCGTTTTCGCTGAGGTCTCCTTCGGCTCGCGCCGCGGCGATTTGCGCGGCGATCTTGGGCATTTCCTCATCTTCGAGCCGACGGATTTCTTCCCGGAGCTTCTCGTATCCCTCGCGCGAAATCGGCTGCTTATCCATGGTCGAAATCTCGTTGAGCGGTCTGGATTATAACGGCGGCTGATACGCGGTGGCTACGCAATTCGGGCCCAGCGCCCCTCCCGGGCACTTTCGAGGACGGCATCGCAGACCTTTTGCGTTTCCAGCGCGCTTTTGAAGGTGGGTTCAGCCGGAATGCCAGTCGAGAGGCCCGTCAAAAAGTCGGCGACCTGGTGCACGAAGGAATGCTCGTATCCAATTTGAAGTCCGGGCACCCACCATTTGTCCATATACGGATGGTCTCCGCCATGATCGGTTACGTGAATCGATTTCCAGCCCCGGAGTTTTCCCTCGTCCTTGTGGTCAAAATACTCGAGCCGATGGAGATCGTGGAGGTCCCATTTGAGTGAAGCCTTCTCTCCGTTCACTTCAAACGTGTAGAGCGCTTTGTGTCCGCGGGCGTAACGGGTCGACTCAAAAGTTGCCAACGATCCGTTGGCAAAACGAGCCAGGAACGCGCAGGCATCGTCGATTTCGACCTTTTCCACCTTGCCCGTTAAATTGTGCGGACGTTCCTTGATAAACGTCTCGGTCATGGCCGTGACGCTGTCGATCTTTCCATTGAGCCACAGCGCCGTATCGATGCAATGAGCCAGCAAGTCGCCCGTCACGCCGCTGCCGGCGGCCTTCGCATCGAGCCGCCACAGGGCATTTCCACCTTGCGGGAGATCGGCGGAGATCGTCCAGTCCTGCAAAAAGACCGCCCGGTAATGAAAGATTCTTCCGAGCCGGCCTTCTTCGATCAGTTTTTTCGCGAAAGTGACGGCGGGAACGCGGCGATAGTTGTACCAGACCATATTCGGTA
Organism: uncultured Planctomycetaceae bacterium; assembly: GCA_963756305.1. Taxonomy (GTDB): domain Bacteria; phylum Planctomycetota; class Planctomycetia; order Planctomycetales; family Planctomycetaceae; genus DASPSM01. The sequence continues at coordinate 1,331,695 of CAVWNP010000002.1, read as the reverse complement.
CACCCGCCTTTTCCACCGCCTCGACCATCTTGGCCCCTTCGGGAGCATTCATCGAGAGCGGCTTCTCGCACAGCACCATCTTCCCGGCCTGTGCCGCGGCGACGGAAATGTCGTGATGGAGATTGTTCGGCACGCAAATGTCGACTGCGTCGATGTCTTTCCGCGCGACAAGTTTTCGCCAATCGGTCTCAACCGATTCGTAGCCCCACTTGTCGGCAAACGCCTGGGCGGCATTCGCGTCCCGGGCACAAACCGCCTTGAGGACGGGCGTGTAATCGAGATCGAAGAAATTGTTGACCCGCCGGTACGCATTCGAGTGCGCCCGGCCCATGAATCCGTATCCGATCAAGCCGATATTGAGTGGTTTCGTCATTGCCAACCTCGATTCTATGCTGCTCGATTCGATGCTGCGGCGATGTGCCGCCAATTATTCGTTCCAGCCATGCGCGTCGCGGACAGCGACCATCGCTTTCAGGATGTCATTCCATGTCTGGGGCTTCATCATCGTTTCGTTGGGGAACATGCAGCCGTCCCAGCAAATATGGCGGAACTTTTTGGTTGGATTGCCGTAGCTATCCCGCATCCAGAAGCCGGCGTGATGGGCAATGTTGAGCTTGCCGTTGGGGTCATTCGGCAGACAGTGCCGGCCCGTCTTGTCGTGGGAGCCGGACCCTTTGACGGTCGCGTCGTTTTGTGCCACGTGGAAATCGATGGTCCAAGGACGCAGGGCTGACGTCAGCGACGCGAGTGCGCTGTCGAGTTTTGCCGGCTCCCTCCAATCCCAGTTTTCCGGCAGGATGCGATCCTCCGGAGCGTTGTATCCCAGCGTGTAGAGCAGGGTGTGAGCCATATCCGCCTGAAAGCCGAGTGTTCCGGGCCTGTCCGTCAGTTCGAGAAGTTGCACCATTCGTTTCCAACTGTGCATGCCGCCCCAACAGATTTCGCCTTCGGCGGCGAGTCGTTCCCCGGAATCGGCAGCGATGCTGCAGGCCAGGCGAAAGGTCTGAGCGATCTTTTTTTGGTTCCCTTCCGGATCCTTGAGCCAGTCGCCCGGTCCGCAGGCCGAATCGATCCGCACGACGCCGTACGGTCGCACGCCCATTTCGCGAAGGCGCTTGGCAATGCGGCAGCCTTTGCGGACTTGCTCGAGAAACTGCTTTCGCTCCTGCTCGGTGCCCATGGCCGAGCCGCCGCCGGTCGGCGGCCAAACGGGGGCGACGACTGAACCGATCACCAGCTTGCGGGCCCGGACTTTGTCGGCCAACTGCTTTAGGTCGTCATCGCTCGAGTCGATTTCGACGTGGGGCGCAAACAGAAACAAATCGACTCCGTCGAATTTGACGCCGTTCACCTCGGCTGCCGCCGTGAGGTCAAGCATGGTGTCGAGGCTGATGGGTGGTTCCGAGTCGGGACCTTTTCCCACGACGCCCGGCCACGCCGCATTGTGCAGCTTCGGAAAATTGTTGGATTTCGGGTTGGTCATAAACCAGTTCACTCCGCGCAGAGGGAAACGACTACAGGTTCATCGAGCTTACTCTTCGCTGACGAGGCGATCCGTCGATTGAGTTCAACGCTTCTTATGATCGCCGACATTCGGCGCCGTCGGCTGAGCATCCGGGCCGAAATACCGCAGACTGACGAGCGGCTCGGATCCCGTGTTTTCGACGACAACCCCTTCCTTGGCCGCCTTGGCGCTCACAAACACTTCGTCCTCGGTCATTTGGCCAAAGCGAATCATGGCGGGCGTCTGCAGCCGCAGTTTGCCGATGCGGCCTTCTCCCTGAACGGTGATCCAACCGTACGCTCCGCCGTCGCGAATCGTGCACTTTGCACCGGGCTCGACCGTCAACTCCTTGGCCGTGAAGAGCTGCTTTCCAGCGAATTTCCCGTAAACAATCCAGCGGTCGACGTAGCCCTCTTTTGTGGTGTCGGCGACGGGAATCGGCTCGAGATAGTGTGAGTCCTTGAAATTCGGATTCACATTTCCTTCCCAGTCGAGCGCGTCAACCAGGTACTGCACATCTCCGTGCTTTTCCTGCGGAAAATCCTTGGTTAACAGCGATCGCGGGACGGCTCGGCCTTCGACCATCGATTGATACATGCCGAAGACGTCGCTTCCCCATTGCGGCTCGTACGTGACCAGGCTTCCCGGAGCGTGCAATACACAGGGGGGCACAAGCCAGCCGGTTCCTGGTTTCAGACGATAGGCCTTCGAGAGGTCGAGAATGCCGTTATCCCCGTCGTTCCATCGGTCCAATGAACGCACGACGTCTTGCTTTGTCGTTCCCGGTTCCAGCCCAAAAAACGTATAGGGAAAGTTGTTGGCGATGGCGTTGAGCTGTGGCGGAAAATAGTACGACTCGGGTTTTCCTTCTTGCTTCACAAGCTTGGCCTGGGCGTCATTCTGATGCATGTGGTGCGGAATCGGCCCCATGTTGTCGAAAAACTTCGAATAGACGGGCCAGCGATGGTAGGTGTTCCAAATCGGCTCGCCGATAATTTCGGCCCCCAATTCGGCAACCGCATCGCGGAGCATGAAACGGTCCTTGCCGAAGACCGCATAGCTCAAACCCTCGTCCGGAGGAGCACCTTCGTTCGTCGCCGGCGTTGTCGAGCCGAACCAGCGTTCGTCAATGCCGCCGCGATGAGTACCCAGTGCGTAATAATCCGCCGGATGCAGTTTGATGCGCTTTCCCGGCTGCAAGAAGGAGCGCGGCACCCAGTTTGGTGCCAACCGCAAGATTCCCGCCCCCTCGTTCAACGCCGCCGTCGCCTGTTGTTTCACGTTCGCCATGGATTCCTCGTTCTACTCGTTTCGCCCGTCGAAAGCTCCCATTCTGACTGCTTCCGCCGTGATTTCAAACCATGCCGAAACGCCGCGACATGATCGAGCTGACGCCGAACCTCCCTGGTGCAGCATTTGTCGAATCCGAATCGCGTCCTAAAATAGACACCCGGGTGTCCGCCGAGAAAATGGTCCGATACGAGCCGTGAATTTCGTCCCGAGAAAGGGGCCCTGCACGAGATGGTGAAGGTGGCAATTGTCGGCGCCACGGGCTATACGGCCCTGGAACTGATCAAGATTCTGTTGAACCATCCTCAGGCCGAAATCGCTGCCCTCTGCACGCGGCAAGAGGGCTCCCCGGCGATCGAGACGATTCACCCCTCGCTTTCCGGCCGGCTGAATCTGGCTTGTGAAAACCTGACGCCGCCGCAGATTGCCCTGCGGGCTCGCTTCGTTTTCTTGGCTCTGCCCCATGTGGCCTCGATGGCCATTGTTCCCGATCTCCTCAAGGCGGGATGCCGAATTGTCGACCTGAGTGCCGATTACCGGTTCAATCATCCGGAAGTTTACGAAAAATGGTACGGTCACACGCATACGGACCCCGGCCGACTTGGTAAAACGGTCTATGGTCTGCCAGAGTTATTCGGCGATCGGATCCCGAACGCGGATCTCGTGGCCAATCCCGGTTGTTACACGAGCACCTCGATCCTGGGGCTGGCCCCTTTTTTGTGCCAGGGGCTGATTGATCCCAAAGACATCATTATCGACGGCAAGAGCGGCGTTTCCGGTGCCGGCCGGACGCCGAAACTCAATCTTCTTTATCCGGAATGCAACGAAAGTATCGCGGCCTATTCGGTCGGCAATCATCGCCACGAACCGGAAATCGACCAGGTTCTTTCGGACGCCAGCGGCACACAGGTCGAGGTGACGTTCACACCACACATGGTGCCGATGGACCGCGGCATCCTCTGCACCATGTACGCCCGGCCGAAACGCAATCTCACGGAGGCCGATGCCCTCGAAGCCATGCAGCGGTTTTACGAAGGTAAGCCGTTTGTCCGTGTCGTGAAGCAGCTTCCCTCGACCAAAGATGTCATTCATACGAATTACTGCCACATGACGGCCCGAATTTCGCGCGGCCGGCTCGTGGTTCTGTCGGTGACGGACAATTTGATCAAAGGGGCGGCCGGCGTGGCCGTTCAGAACTTGAATTTGATGAATAATTTGCCCGAAACCACCGGACTGCCGCGGTAAAGCAATATGGGTGACGCGTCGCAATTTAATTTGCCGGCCGGCTTCCGTGCCTCCGGCGTGCATTGCGGAATCAAGAACGATCCGGCGAAACTCGATCTGGCGCTGTTTGTCGCCGACGGCCCGGCGACAGCGGCCGGCGTGTTCACGACGAATCTCGTCTGCGGGGCTCCCGTCAAGGTTTCCCGCGCCCGACTTCCGCGCGCGACCGCCCGTGCGGTGATCATTAATTCCGGCAACGCCAACGCCTGCACCGGAGCACGCGGCGATGACGATGCCCGTTGGATGACGGCTCAGGTCGCCGGCTCACTCGGATGTGCCGAAGACGATGTGCTTGTGTGTTCAACCGGCGTCATCGGCCGTTTTTTGCCGCGACCGAAATTGGCGGACGGAATTCCGGCCGCGACCAGCCGACTGGCATCGTCGCCGGCCTCCTTCCGGGACGCGGCGATGGCGATGATGACGACCGATACCTTTCCCAAAATGGTCTCCCGCTCTCGGGAAATTGCCGGATCCCGCTTCACCGTGAGCGGAGCGGCCAAAGGGGCCGCCATGATCGCCCCCAATATGGCCACGATGCTCGCGGTGATCATGACCGACGCTCCGCTCGGCCCGCAACGCGCGGGGGCTGCCTTGAAACATGCCGTCGAACGCAGTTTCAACTGCATCAGCGTCGACGGCCACATGAGCACGAGCGACACGGTGCTCCTTTTTTCGACCAACACCCGCGATATCGGATTGCTGAGCCCCGCCGATCATGTGCAAATCCAGGAAATGATCGATGAGGCAATGACGGAGCTCGCCCAGGCCATCATTCGGGACGCGGAAGGTGCTAGTCATTTCGTGACCCTCGAAGTCCGCGGACTCCGCACCCGGGAAGAGGCCTACCGCATCGCCAAGTCGATCGCCGACTCGCCGCTTGTGAAAACGGCAATTGCCGGCGGTGATCCGAACTGGGGGCGAATTATTTCGGCGGCCGGCTACGCAGGCGTCCCCCTCCGTGAGGAGGATATGACCCTCCGGGTCAACGGAACGCTGCTTTACCAGTCCGGGGCTCCCGTGGAATTCGACGCCAAAAGCGTTTCCGAATCCATTCGGACCAATCGCGACATCTCGATCGAGCTCGATCTGACGCTGGGCGACCAATCGGTCCAATTCTGGACCAGCGATCTCACCGCCGAATACGTGCGGCTCAACGCCGACTACACGACGTAAGGCGGACTTTTTTCGTCATTTGACGAGCAATTTGCCGATCGCCTCGGCGTGAGTCTCCGCGTCGCGTTCGCCCAGGCACAGCAGCTCTTCGATGTAATCCTTGTGGAACATCACCGTGCTGATCAAGTCCTGCTCCTCCGTCTCTTTCGTCCCGAAACGCCGCATGAAGTAGCGGAATGTCCGCGGCAGCCTCGACTCGAACTGGTTGGCCATTGACCCCAAATCGGCCGACGGGCGAATGACCACGGTCTCGATTTCCCGCAGTTCCCGCCGGTCTTGCGGCTGCAGCTTGCGGAGCAAACTATTAATCCGCTCGATCTGCAAGGCGTCGTGGTCGAGCTGGTCGAGAAAAACCGCGTCGTAAAGCGCACCGAGTATGACCGCGGGTGACGGCGGGCCCTCCACCTTTTTTCGGAGTTTGCAGTACGGTGGAAATTCGTAGTGCGTCGAAATGACCAGCAGGCGGTCGGCCCCCAGATGCACCGCTGGCGAGAGGGGGGCCACCAGGCGAATTCCCCCGTCCCCGTACCAATCGTTGCCGATCCGCACCGGCGAAAAGAGCAGGGGAAGCGCCGCCGAGGCCATAATGTGCTCGACGTTCAGTTGCGTATTCACTCCTTTGCGCAGCGGTCGTTCCCAGTCTTTAATCTCCTTCCCCTCGACGAAAGTGACCGTTTCGCCCGTGTCGTAGTTGAGGGCCGTCAGGGCGGCCGCCGACAGTTGTCCGGCGGCGATATTTTTCGCGATTCCGCCGAGATCTTCGGTTGTGAGATTCAGCGACTCGAACAGAAACCGCCGCAGCGGCTTTGTGTCCACCATGCTGTTGGCCCGGGCAATTCCGGGGGGCATGCCGACCGAGAGCCGCAAACCAATCCGTGTGACGCGCCAGATCAAGGGAAAAGGTTCGATCGCAAAAACGTCGTCGAAACGCAGCGCCTGCCACAATTTCGCGAGATCGTCGACTTTTTGCCGAAACGTCCCCGTGTGATTGGCCAGATGGGCGACGTTGATCGCCCCGGCCGAAACCCCCGTCAACAGCGGTGCCCGAAACTCCGGAAAACGCCGGGCAATTCCGCGCAGCACCCCCGCCTGGTACGCGGCCCGTGCCCCGCCGCCCCCCAGCGCCAAAGCCAGTTGCGGCTCGCCGCGGCCGTTTGAATTATTTTCCGCCATCAACCAACGCCCGCCGAAACCTCGAAAAACGCCTCACGGCAAATGGTAGCGGCCGAATCGATCGCCTGTCAGCAGTGCCGGCTTCCCATTGCACTTGCCTCTTGTATCGACTTCGACGCGGTCCTATACAAGACAGGCATGAAGTCGATCTCTCAGGTTTTTCGTTCCCGCCGCCAGCAAGAGTTGAGCGATTTTTTCGTCTACATCCTGGAGGACGGCCCGGCCGACGGTCAGGCAACCGTGCGTTGTGTGGCACTGGATGGCAAGGAAAATGTCCTCCGCTGCGGCTTTTTGTCGGTGAATGCCGAGACGTCCGAATACGCGTTAACGGTTCTCTTGGACGTTTACAGCCCGCTGCGGTCGACCGAGTTCGACATGCAGGGGACGATCGGCGGACTGAAATGCGTGATCGGCATTTTCGACCACGAGTTTCTCAAAGTCACCGGCACCCCCGACGCCAACATCTTCCGCATCGACCGCCAAAAAGCCATGCACTTCGGCCGCATCAGTTAGTCGCCGACGGGGACTTTTTTGGCTTTTTTGGGCGCTGAAAAAAGGACGACTTTTTTGGGCTCGACCCAAAAAAAGTATTCCTCAACAAGTCTCGCGCCACGTCGCTTCCCTCGTTCCCAAGCTCTGCTTGGGAACGCACTTTCCCGAAGCTCTGCTTCGCGCGCGAGTTACGTCGAGTCGACGAAGCCGCAGCAAAGCTTCGAGGCCCTGCAGTCCCCAATAGGCAGCTCAGGACCGTCAGAACAAGGGAGACTTTTTTGGGGTCGACCCCAAAAAAAGCCAAAATGGCAGCCGCCGCGCTTGAGCCATTGGCAGCCAAATTGGCGGCTGCCGCCCCGTTGATTCCCCAGCCCCCAGCCCTCTGATCCTGACCCCTGATCCCCACTTCTTTAACAACCGTTGGTATTCCGATCGTGCTCGGCTGGCGAGCTGGGCTTAAACTGAAACTATCTGCGTGGAATGGCAACTGGCAGTGCCATTCGTACCTGCGTGCTGTTTTCGATCAGGGTCGCTTCCGTTTTACAGCCACTCGCTGTAAAGTAACCTGATCTCGGATCGACAGAGCAACCGCTGGCAGAATGAGGCTAGAAGTCACTGTTTGCGAATGCCAGACGAACTGGGGCGGTTTAATTCCGCCGGTATTGTTTAATACCGTAATCTCCTTGGAATATTCCCCGACGCGACCGGCCCAACCCGGCGCCTCTGCGTCGCAGCAAACGCAAACGGCGATGTCGAAAGTTCGCGAGATCAAGATGCCAAAGAAACCCCGCACGTATTTGCAAATGGGCCCTTCTCGCCGCGGCAGCGAGAACGACTTCGCGGCCCTCCCTTGAAGCACACGCAAGAACACGGGTACACACGGCAAACCACTCCCGCCAGTGTCGATCCCGTTGAATTTCGAGACGGCGGATTTCGAGACGTCGGTCGAAGGCTTGTTCGCGGTCGATCCGAAAGAGCCAATCGAGCACTCGAAGGCAGCAAAGGAAAAACGCCCGTTTGAAAGAAGTGACCGGAGGTGGCAGCGTTGCCCAGAGGCAGCTTTTGCCTAGCAAGTCAGTCTGGGGGGAGCGGTCCCGGATCGTATCCGTCCCGCGCCGGCCGCTCCGGGAAAAACGTAGCATCCACACGAAGCAGAAGGGCACCGACGCCAAAATCAGGAGGAGAATCCAGTCCCGGCGACTCGCCTGACGCGCTCTCGCTTGTCGGCGTCGCTCATATCGCGATTGTACCCTGATCAGATAGGCGCGAGCTTGAAAGCCGGCTTCACGTATTCCTGGTGAACATGCCGCCGAGAATGAAAAACGCGAGGCCGATGGCCAGAAGGACCAGTCCCCAGATCATCGACATTGGTCCTCGTGGTAGCGGCGCACTTCCCGAACAAAAGTTGCGGTCTGGCACGGAACTTCGGCGGCGCTCAATCATTTCCTCAGAACGAAGCAGATGACCGCATAGGCTGTTCCCCACGCAAAGGCGAGGACCGCGACCATCACCAGAAATCCGATCACATTGATCAGCACGCTCGGTTCTCCACGCTTAGTTCATGCCGTCATTCGACCGATGGATTCTGGCGATTCGCGCGGGAGTCCTACGAAATCAGCGCGAGCAGGACAACGTACGCCACAAAAAGGCGCCGCCGCCACGAATGCGACGCATGCGCTGATCAGAATGATTCGCGTCCGTAGCTTCCGGTCCGAGTTGTCGGCCAGTTCGCTCATGCCGTCATTCTACCAGCCACCGAGCTCCTTGACCGCCAGCACGATAGCCATGTGCTGCTTCGTTTGTGCGTGACGATTTTCGAGCGAAAAAGCGGCCTCGCCTTCAAACCGCCTTTTGTCTTGGAAATCGATGTCTGACAGATCGAAATCCGTTCGCATGCTCTCCCGCCGATTGCGACCGGCCGTCCGTGTTGAGAGAAGGTCGCAAGCGTCCATTGCAAAGACATCAGCCGGTGCGATCTTTGCGGGTGTCTTAGGAGTGCGCATTGCCGCCACACCATCGAGCATCGGTCGCTGTCCATGGTGGCCTATTGTGGGCGATCGCGCTCTTGTGGTCGTTCGGCGGCCGCTCAGTCGCGGTGCAAGCCGACGAGCAACAGCCTCAACACTCCGGCCGACTGCGTGTGATTTGCCCGGCGATCGAGGAGGAGTATCGTGACGGTCGCGTCGCCATGCCGGCAAGCTGGCATGATCAACCCGTCGAGCTGGTGGTATTGGGCGTCGCAAAGGCTCGGAGCCGGGCCCTGACAGCGACTGCGAGGTCGCCATTGAAAGGTCTCTATGGCCACCCGACTGCAAATGCCGTTAAGTTCGCCCCAGCTTACACGGGCCGGGAGGCGAACGCGGAATCTGGGGCTTGATGCCCCAAGATGAGAACCGGTGCGGAATTTACCTGTTGAGGTTTGACGCGGCCCGCAGACGAGAGAGCCGAGCGGGCTTTGGCAATCGCTCTGCGTCGATTACTACGTACTCTCAGCCGACTCGATTGTGCTCGCTCGCGAGACGGCCGCCGACGACGAGTACTACTTCACGGTGCACGTCGATCGCGTCCTGTCCGGATCGGCATTCAAAGCCGGCGAAACTCGTACTCTCAAGCTGCCGAATGTCATGCGGAGCCCGGCCAGGCACCCGTGGTTCTGCAACAAGCCGACGCTCTTTTTTGTCAAAATCGCGAGTCAGTTCTCAGCGAAGGATCGTGACCAAATCATCTATCGCCTGCCGGCCTCGTTTGAGGCCGACGTGCTGGCGGCCCTTGCCGGCAAAATCGTATCCGATCGTCACGGAAATTCGGAACGGCCATCCGACCCCCTATCAGGAAGTGCTGTATCACGGCTCCCTCGAGGAGACGATTGAACTCTTGGGCTCGGAAGGTCGCCCCGCGCGGACGCTGGGCAGCCGGCGGCTCTTGTTCGACAAAACGGCCGCTGCGCCGAAGCTTGCGGCCGTCATCGAACGTGAGATGTTCAAGCAGGGAGAGCCCGTCCGCGGCAAGTTCCGGTTGCTGCAGGATGCAATCAGGCTGTTGGGGCGCTTGGACCGGCCGCACTCGAGTCGCTTGCTGTCGGCTCTCATGCAAAAAGAGCTCGCGTTTCTGGCCGGCAATCCTCCTCCGCCTCCCGAGATCAAGCGCACGAAATGGGAAGGGGAGTTCGGGAACGAGTTTTGGGCAGATGACGTCGATCATTCGCTCGCCTGGATTGCCGCCGCTATGGATGAAGAGGTCCTCGCCCGCGATTTCGGGTGGCGTCTGCTCCAGTTGCGACAAGCGGCGAAGGGGCGCTGGCAGGCGGAAGTGCGGCTCGCTCTCGATTCTGGAAATGTCGAGGATAACTTGGAATTGGCCGCTCTGAGGAAGATGCCGGTCGCTCTTCCCGTCTCGACCCAGCGGCGGATTTATGACCCGGGCGGCATTCGCGCGATTGCGTTCTCCAATAACGGCAAATTCCTGGCGATCGCCGGGAGGGAAAATGTGTCCGTTTGGAGCACGGCGGATTGGCAGCTTGCAAAGGCGATCGAGTTACCCGCGACGATCGAGTGCCTCGAGTTCTCACCCGACGATCGCTTTCTCTACGTCGGCGGAAGTGCCCAGGAAGGCGTCGAGGAACCGGAAGTTGTGCACTGCCGTTTCGATTGGAGGAGCGGAAAGGTCGACAGAGTTTACGAGGGACACAAGGGAGACGTTTTTCAGATCGAGCTTTCGGCCGACGGCCGGACGATGGTGAGCTTCAGCCGAGCCGATTACACGGCCAAAGTGTGCGACACCCAGACTGGAAGGCTACTCCGCTCGATCCCGTGGCGAGCCAACCGCATCGCTTACGCGCCCGCGACGAATCTGTTAATCGGCCTGAGCTATCGGCATGGCACGCTCATCGAAAAACTGAACGAAGGGCCGGGCAAAGAGACGAGGATCAGTGACCGATTCGCCGATGCGGTCTTTACAAGCGACGGACAATCCTTGGCCGTGATCGGTCAGGCAGCTCCAGGTCCGTGCGCCGATGGCGGATATCGGATGCAGCACGAAAAAGCGTACTCCGATGGCGGCCGGCTGGCACTCTCGTCCGATGGACGTTTCCTCGCCGTGGCCTCGCCTAGCTGCCGCCTCGGCGTCCTGACTTTCCCAGAATTGCGGCCCGTCCGCGATCCGGGTCCGCCGTCGGTTCGCGCAACGAGGAGCAAAGCGTACCGAGCCTCGCATTTTCACCCGACAGCAAATGGCTGGTCGCCGGCGACGAGTGTTGGTCAAGACCCCGGTTTCCGTGCGCCGAGACGGGACAAGAGGTGATTCCGTTTGAAGGTCACGCGGATGATGTCATCGATTTTCGCTTCGCCGTGGACGGCCGCACATTGCGAAGCGTCGGCCAAGACGGAACGGTGTGTGTTTGGGACGCGGCAACGATGAAAATGCTGCGTCGGTTTTCAGTCCCGGCCGGCACCGTAATCGTCAGCATTCGCCCCTCCGACGGGCGTTATGGGCTCAGTGTGGAAAATACGAGGGAAAAGCGGCCTGGCCAGATAGTCGACTTGGAAACGGGGACCGTACTCTGCAAGGTCTCGTTGCCCGCCAGCCCTGAGTTCGACTTTCCGTGGGCCGCGTCGTGGGATGGGGGAGCACAGCGAATCTTTTGGCTCAACGATTCCGAAGCGTTTGCGATTTCCTCGGGCCGATGGCGTCGATTTAACTCTCACACCGGCAAGATCCAGGCGAGGGAAATCTCGACATCGAGAAGAACAACTCACTCTACAACTGCGCGGGGCGAACCGGTGGAGAATGGCAAGAGGCTCTTTTCCGCCCATGACGGCGGCAAGCGCACTCCGCCGTGGACGGCGGAGGAAACCGTGTTGCCCGGATTCGAACTCCGCACTCTGGGCACGATCGATACCAAAGGCTTTCCCGAGGGTCCGTTTGGATTAGTGCCGGGCGACAAATACTTTCACATCGGTGCCCAAATCTTTGATCTCCACTCGCTGAAGCGAGTCGCCGCAAAAGAATTCTTCGAGCGTCAAATTGACCAGATGACCTTTACGCGCTGACGGCGGGCGCTATTGTGCTGTTGTTTCGGAAAGATTCGATTGGAGCGTGTGGCCGCATCGGGTTCCGAGCACATTCAAGACGAAACGGCTCCTGCGCGTGCACGAGACGTTATCGGGCCGGACCCTTCTGGCGATTCCGTTCCAAGAGTGGGTAAGATTTTCGCGACTCTCGCCAGACGGCAAGACAATTGGCCGCCGCCCTCGCCGATGGCACGGTCCAAGTTTGGGAGGTGCCCGATTAAGGCGCCGTTGGGCGGGGCGGAAAGTGCATTTTGACTTTGCCGCCAAACGCCAAACTGCGGATAATGAAAATAGCGCAGACTCGAAATTGGCCACTCATCGTTCGCTCGGGAAAGAAACCGTCCGCGGAGTCTTTGGCATGCCGCGAAACATCATGCTGGCCGCGTCCCTGCCGGCGCCGCCCGATCGGCTGTACGACATGTACCTCGATCCCACGCTCCACGGCGCGTTCACCGGCTTCCCCGTGACGATCGCCCCGCGAGCCGGCGCCGAATTTCGCGCCTTCGGCGGAGCGATCACTGGCACGATCCTGCACGTCGAATCCAAGCGGCTCATCGTGCAGAAGTGGCGCTCGAAGAATTTCCCGCCAACCGCCATCGATTCGATTCTCGTCCTCTCGTTCTGGCCCGAAGGGCAGGGCGGACGGATCGAGCTGGTGCACGCCAACGTGGCCGACGAAGATTTTGCCGGCGTCAGCGAGGGTTGGACCAAGTTCTATTGGAACCCGTGGAAGGCGTACTTATCCGCGGCCGGCGCCTGACGCCGGGCGATGTAGAGGTCCCGGCGCATGACGCCGGGCATTGAGAGGCCGAAGAAATCCCATGAGCATGCCCGTTTCAGCGTCGAGTCCCCGGCGCCCAGCGATCAACAGCGTTGGCGAGACGAGGAGCACTTACGAATTCTTTCCATTTTCCATTTCATCGTTGGCGGATTCGCGGCGCTCTTTTTGCCGTTGCTGTGCCTGCATTTCGTGTTATTCATCATCGTTGTCGCCAACGCTTCTGCGTTCCCGGCAGGGAACGAACAGCCGTTTCCGCGGGAAATGATGTACTTCTTAATCCCGTTTTACTTCACCGCGGGGCTAGTGACGGCGGTGTACGCCGGCGGGAACTTACTCACCGGCTGGTTCCTGCGTCGAAAAACGCACCGCGTCTTTTCGTTTGTGGTCGCCGGTCTCGACTGCCTGCAAATCCCATGGGGCACGATTCTGGGCGTGTTCACGATCGTAGTCCTCGCTCGCCCGTCCGTGCAGCAGACTGTACGAGGCTCGGGAATCGACATCCGAGCTTCGCAGTGCCGAACCGCCCGCTCATGCCTGAAAGCGACCGTGAGCAGTCGCCTACGTCGCCCGCTGCTTTCGAGGGAACCAAATGACCAGAGAAATTCGGCCGCGTGCTCCGCAAATCCCGGCTGAGCTGCGTCGCCTTCGCGACGAAGAGCACTTGCGTCTACTGTCAGTTTTCCACCTTATCGTCGGCGGACTGGCGGCCCTCGGGCTGCCGTTCTTGTTCATCCACTTTCTGATCATGTTCACGGTCATCGCGAACTTGCAAGTTTGGGGATGGCCCGAGCACGCACCGCCGCCGGAAACGTATCACATGCTGTTTTGGATTTATCCCGTCCTTGGTCTCTTCCTCGCGACAGGAGCCGCGATCAACCTCCTCTCCGGCTGGTTCCTGCTGCAGAAACGGCACCACCTCTTCTCACTCGTGGTCGCCGGCCTCGACTGCCTCGAAGTCCCTTGGGGAACCGTCCTGGGAGTCTTCACGATCCTCGTCCTCACGCGGCCTTCCGTGCGGAGGATGTATGAAGCGAGCCCGCATGCGTAACGCGACAAGAGCGCCTGACGCCGGGCGGTGAAATTGGCGCGGCGCCTGACGCCCGGCATTGAGAGGCCAAGAAATCCAATGAGCATGCCCATTCAAGCGCTCGAATCACCGGTGCCCAGCGATCAACAGCGTTGGCGAGACGAGGAGCACTTACGACTGCTCTCGATCTTCCATTTTGTGGTGGGCGGGCTCACGGCGTGCGTTTTGCCATTTCTGGTGATCCATTTTCTGTTTTTCATCACGTTTTTCGCGAACGCCGCCGCATTCCCGGGGGCGAAGGAAGGGGCGTTTCCCCGGGAAATGATTCCCATTTTCATCGCGTTCTACTGCTTCGCGGGGCTGGTCACGTCGGTCTATCCCGGCGGGAACTTAATGTGCCAGGTTGTTGCGCAGACGTTCCAAACGCTTGGTTGTGCGCTCGGCTTCGCCGCGGGAAGGAAAAACCGTCTGTGCGCGAAGGACGTCGTTGCGGGCAATGATCTGACCTTTATCCGCAAACTGCAGACAATCGAGGATCCGCACGGATTGGTTTGCGCGTTGTCGTTCGGCTCGCAGCGATCCGGCTTTCTGCAGGCGGGCCTCGGAGACATACTGCTTCCAACCGTCGTCAGGACAGTGCTGCTCGATCAATTCTGTAAATCGCATCTCGATGAGAGTGACAATTCCAAAGAGCCACATGCGCGCGTGCGCCTTTTGGAGATCGGCCCGCGTGACGATGCCGCACACCGTGCCCAGCGCGGATCAGGATCAATGGCTCAAATTCCAGCGCCGTCAATGTCTTAAGCAAAGATTCGCTATCGTCGACGACCATCGCCTCGTCAAGCGGAGTCATCTTGTCGCCGCAGGTCGCGCCGTCCAGCGTACTCCTGCGGACGTAGCCGACGATCGCCCCCTCCCGTCGGACGCCGACGACTTGCAGGCCGCGGTCTCTCATGAAGGCTGCGACTTGCTCCGACGGGGCATCGTCGTCGAAGGATGCGAGCGGCTCGGCGATGTCGCGCGCGGTAAAGGTTTCGGTGAAGATCCGTTTCACCGCTTCCGGAACTCTGGTTGAACTCACGGTCGCACCTGTTCGTCACGCAGCATGAAATGACGTTCTTGGTCTGATTCCGATGTCGCTTGAACCGGCGACAGTTCGAGTGACGGCAACTGTTTTCTGCCGGAGTTCGCGCTCACTGTCAACGCGGTCATCGCCCGACGGGGCTAAAGCCTCAACAAGAGAATATTTGACTTCGCGCCGTCGCCAGAACAGACTGAGGGCGTCGATTGCGGATGATCGGCAGTCAAGTCTGACAGTGCATACCGTTCATTCAATCTCTGGTGTTGAATCTTCGCCGTCGCGGGCGGGCCAAACGCCTCGCAACTTTGCTCTTCCCGCCTTCGTGTCCAGGTAATGGGTTTGATTCGATCGCCGGGCGGGCCGAGAGCCTGGTACGGCAATAGACCCAGACGCACTCGTTGCGACTGGGTGGAACGACGTCCTCTGTTCGTCGTCGATTTCGATCAAGCACGTTTGGAAACGATCATGAAAGTCGGCATTGTCGGCAGCGGTTTTGTGGGTGCCACCGCCGGCTATGCCCTGGTCATGCAAGGCGTGGGCCGGCAGATCATGTTCGTCGACAAGAACAGGGCGCGTGCCGAGGCAGAAGCCGACGACATCCGGCACGCAGTGCCCTTTGCCCACCCGCTCGATGTCCGGGCGGGCGATTATGCCGATCTCGCCGGCTGCCGGGTGGTGATCTTGTGCGCGGGGGTGGGGCAGCGGCCGGGTGAAACGCGGATGCATCTGCTTGCCCGAAACGCGCATGTGTTTGGCGAAATTGTGCCGTCTGTCCTGCGTCATGCTCCTGAGACGGTCCTCGTCGTAGCGACCAACCCGGTGGATGTGATGACTCATCTGGCGGCCCGCTTCGCCGCCGATCTCGGGGTTCCCGCGTCGCGCGTCTTGGGTTCGGGTACGACCCTCGACACGGCCCGCTTTCGCAGCCTGCTGGGAGGGCACTGCGGCGTTGATCCGCACCATGTGCACGCCTATGTGATCGGCGAACATGGCGATTCCGAGGTGCTCACGTGGTCCCTCGCCACGATCGGCGGCATGCCGCTCGAGGAGTTCGCCCGATTGCGAGGTATTGATTTATCGGAACCGGTTCGCGCCGACATCGACGGTAAGGTGCGCGGCGCGGCGTACACGATCATCACGGGCAAGAGCGCGACTTATTACGGCATCGGCAGCGCTCTCAGCCGAATTGTCAACGTGATCCTTCACGATCAGCGCTCGGTGTTGACGGTCGGTGCGCCGGCCGAGGATGTCGTGGGCATCCGCAATGTGACCGTCTCGCTGCCGCGGCTCGTCGGCGGGCAGGGTGCGCTCGAGACGTTTCCGCTGCCACTCAACGCTGACGAAACGGCACGCTTGCGCGAGAGCGCCCGTGTCGTTCGGCAGGCGCTCGACGAGCTTGAAGACAATCCCTGACTCTTTCGCGGGGTCCATTTCTTAACCTCATTGCACGGGAGTTGCGTCGTTGAGCACATCTCCGCCGGAACAAAGGCAGGACATCGTCAAGCTGGCCGACGAAGAGCGCGTCAGAGAAGTCCTCGAACACTCGATCCTCGGGCTTTGGGACGTCGTCAATAATCTCACAAGGTTGCGCCCGACGAGCCGCGAACGTTATCGCGTAACGATCTTCGGCTCGGCACGCGTGCCCGGGGATCATTGGGTTTACGGGGCGATTCGCGATTTATCGAAAGAGCTGACGGAGCTTGGCTGTGACATCGTCACGGGCGGCGGCCCCGGCCTGATGCAGGCGGCCAACGAGGGAGCCCGGCTGGCCGACCCCAGCGGATCGAAGAAATCGCTGGGAATTCGCGTCGAATTGCCCTTCGAGCAGGAAGTCAATGCGTTCGTCACCGAAGCCTACGAACATCGCACGTTCTTCACGCGACTGCACCATTTCGTACTCGTCTCCGACGCATTTGTCGTCGTCCCCGGCGGGATCGGATCCGTGCTGGAAACGATGATGATCTGGCAGCTTCTGCAAGTGCGGAAGCTGCATGACACGCCGCTCATCCTCGCCGGAAAAATGTACGGCGAACTGGTCGACTGGTGCCGAACGCACATGCTCCGGCCCGACTGCCCGCTGGCGAGTGCCGAGGACATGGAAATTCCCGTCTGCGTGGAGGATGGCCCGTCGATCTTGCGGATCATCCGCGAACATTATTCTCAATGGAGCGCCCGCAAGAACGTCCCGTGATCAGAGAGAGGCCAGAATTGTCCGCGACTGATTCGATTTCGAGGTCTCGATGGCGAAGCGCACTGCCTGCGCGCTGGCTGGGCGGCTACCGAAGTGCCTGGCTCAAGGACGACGCCGTCGCGGGGGTCACCCTGGCGGCTTATGCGGTCCCCGTTTCGTTGGCTTATGCCTCGCTGGCGGGCTTGCCGCCGCAGAACGGCGTCTACTGTTATCTGCTGGGCGGACTGTGTTATGCACTCTTCGGCACATCGCGGCAATTGGCAATTGGTCCGACGTCGGCCATCTCGATGCTTGTCGGCACGACGATCGCCGGACTTGCGGTCGGCGATTCGGATCGATCGGTTCAAATCGCGTCATTGACGGCTCTCTTGGTCGCCGTCATCAGTGTGATCGGCTGGATTTTCCGCCTCAGTACGCTCGTGAATTTCATCAGCGAGACTGTGCTCGTGGGCTTCAAAGCGGGTGCCGCTCTCTCGATTGCGATGACACAGCTTCCCAAGCTGTTCGGAGTGGAAGGGGGTGGCGAGCAGTTTTTCGAGCGCGTGTGGATTCTCGGCAAACAACTGGGCAGCACGAATCTGATCGTGCTGGGACTGGGCCTCATGGCGATTGCCTTGTTGATCGGCGGCGAGAGGCGATGGCCTGGTCGCCCCATCGCGCTGATCGTCGTGGCCGTCGCCATTCTCGTCATGTGGTTAAGTCCGTTGGAGAGATACGGGGTGGCAACGGTCGGTCGACTGCCGCAGGGGCTGCCCGAGTTCCGATTTCCCTCGCTTCGAGCACGCGAAATCGACGGCATCGTGCCGCTGGCTTCGGCCTGTTTTATTCTGGCGTACATCGAAGGGATTTCGGCTGCACGGACGTTGGCGCAGAAGAACGATTACGAAGTCTCCCCGCGCACCGAATTGCTCGCCCTGGGAGCGGCGAATCTTGGCGTGGCCCTGTTTCGCGGCTTTCCGGTGGCGGGAGGTCTTTCGCAATCGGTCGTCAACGACAAGGCCGGCGCGAAGACTCCGCTGGCCCTGGTCTTGGCCTCGGCGACATTGGCCCTGTGTCTGCTCTTTCTGACAGGCTTGCTGGCGAATTTGCCGAGCGTGATTCTTGCGGCCATCGTGCTCGTGGCGATTCGCGGCTTGGTCGACATTCCGGAGCTGCGTCACTTGTTCCGCGTCAGCCGGTTTGAATTCTCCATGTCGATGGTGGCGCTCTTCGGCGTGCTGCTGTTGGGAATTCTGAAGGGAGTCCTGCTGGCAGCCGTCGTCTCGTTGATCATGCTGCTCGGTGGCGCTTCGCGTCCGCATGTCGCCTTCCTGGGGCGAATTCCCGGCAAGCATCGCTATTCGGACCTGGATCGACACCAGGACAACGAGCAGATTCCCGGAGTGCTGATCTTTCGCATCGAAGGATCGCTGTTGTATTTCAGCATCGATTACGTGCGTACGCTCGTGACGCAGCGAATTCGCTCGACGCCGGGGCTGAGGCTGGTCGTCTGCGATCTCTCCAATTCGCCGTCCGTCGATGTCGCCGGTGCGCGAATGCTCGCACGGCTGCACCAGGATCTCGCTGCCGCCGGTACTGCGATGCGTGTCGTGGAAGCACATGCGAAGGCACGAGACCTGTTGCGTGCCGAGGGTCTCGAGGACCGCGTCGGCTATTTGGGACGCCACGTGTCGATCGACGCCGTCATCGCGGAGTTTGAACTTGGTTCCGCGTCACCGCCGCATGAGGGCCATCGGTCATGACCTGGTCACCGAAGACTCAACCCTGCGAAAGTCCGCGGCCCGGAGCCGTTGGCAAAACCGGCGAGTACTCCAAGACTCCAGCGGCGGACGCCGGTAGCGCCTTGGCCGTCGGACCTACTCTCGCGCGAAGGGCGTGATCCGGCAGTGCGGAAGCTTCTTTGTCATTCGGCGATCTGCGAGGTCGTCAATTTCGTATCGCCTAGTCAAGCGATTTGAGATGGCTGAGCTGCGAGAGGCGTCTTTTCGTTCGTGGTCGCCGGGCTCGACTGCCTGTCGATTCCTTGGGGAACCGTTCTGGGAGTCTTCACGATCCTCGTCCTCACGCGGCCTTCCGTGCAGAGAGCGTACGAAACGCGCCCGCACGCGTAATGCTGCAAGAGTGCCTCCTGAATCATGTCCACGAACTGCCGGCGTGGCTGGAAATCATCAACGCGGCTCGAGCGCTTAGTGGGTGGTTGAATCCACAGACTCGAAAAACCGCTTAATTCGCCGATTAAGAAATCGGTTGGCATTTGCATCGGATCCGCCGCCGCCGGTGTGGCCCCAAACAGTTGCAATTGGGGCGACCTCGACGTCGGGAATGAACCGGCTTTCGTTAAGTATATCCGCTGCCAGAAAGTACTGGTCGCTTTCCGATGGCAAGAGCAGGACTCGCGCCTTTATGCTTCGCAGCGCGTTTTCGAGGCTGCCCCCAAAGGGGGGCGTCTGTCCGACGTCATTGCGTTGCCACTTGTTAGCCTGCAGCAACAGGTCGTTGGCGTCCTCGCCGACGAATTCCTGCCTCCAATGGTCAATCTGTTGTTGGAAGGTTCGCCCGTACGCTGTCTGGTACTCGCCCCGTCGCCACCATTCGGGCGAATAAGCCCATGCGACCCAGTGTCGTCCAATCGCTTCCAAGCCACCCAGCGGCGGTTGCGTGTAGCGTCCGGCGTCCCAACTCGAGTCTCCTGTAATGGCCCCCTTGGCGCCCTCGAGACGGGCAAATCCGAATGGGTATTCACGAGCCGTGCTGCAAATCGCGACGATCGCGCGCATCGAATCAGGATGGCTCACGCCCCATTGGAGGGCCTGCTGACCTCCCATGGAGAACCCAACGACCGCCTTGAATTTCTTGATCCCAAATACTTGGGTGATGAGCCGGTACGAAGCCTCGACATCGTCACGGATGGCCACTTGTGGAAAGTCGGCGCCATGTTGTGGTGCTGGAGTGTTGCTCGGCGACGAAGACTTGCCATTTCCAAGTTGATTGGTCGCGATAATAAAATCGACCGCGGGATCGATGGCCTGCCCGGGGCCGATCAAAAAATCGTGGGCTGTATCGTCATCTCCGTACGGCGAGCCGATCAGCACCGCGTTGCTTTTGTCGGCGTTGAGGGTGCCGCGAACGGTGTAGACCAGAGTCGCGCTGTTGAGCGTCTGTGCGGACTCGAGGCGAAAGTTACCCAGGTTGAAATTCAGAGGACCGGTACTCGCGATGGCATTGCCCGTTCTCGCGTTTGCACCGTGTCCTTCACGCTGACGGCGGGCTTGGGGAGACGGCGGTCGGACCGCCGTTTGTTGCCTGGCTGCCGCGACCCAGCGTTTGTCCTGGTTGATCCAAGTGTCGGTAAATTGATAGGGGCCATCGATCTTCTGGTCGGCGAAAGTTCCGACGACGTCGACTTTGCAGCTCGCGACCGCAGCGTTCAAGTAGCTGTGGATCGTCACCGCCTCGATTTTGACAGATTTGACTTTCAGTCGGACTGTACGGAAATCGTCAAGGTGCTGTTCGCGGTCTTGCAACACGCCGCCGGCGCCAACAAACAAAAAGTCCTTTGCAAGGAAGGGGGCGATTCGATTGGCATCGTTGGTTTCGACAGCGCGTGCCCAGTCATTTTCCAGCCGCGCCAGGTCCGACTCGAAGGTCTCCTTATCGCCTCCCGTGGCGAACGTAGACACACCTCGCGAATGATCTCCCAGGATCGCCAGGAATACTGCAAGAGCCAACAACGCAATGTTCTGAATTCTCATTTGCCTACGCCTCAAACTCGCTACGGTTCCGCATGAATTGGGTCAGCCGCTCTTGCTCCATCCAAGCCGTCGTCGGGCACGCGACGTTGAAAGTCCTGACGATCAGTCGCTCGGTCCAACATCACGACCGAAACAGCAGGCACTGGTCGCGATCGTCTAGCACTGCGTGCCGCTGCGTCGGTCTGCACTCAGGCGATCGATTCAAAACAGTTTTTGAATGGCATCGTAAATGTGGCTGACGTTTGTCGTAGCATTCGGGCTATTGGTGGGGTGCAGCGCATCCTGGTTGTTGTGACAGGAAAAACAATTGAAGGCGCGTCCGAAGTTGCCGTTCGTCCCGGTCTGAAACGTTTCCATGGTGCTGTTGGCCAATTGGCTCGTGCCCACGCCGTTGCCATTGGGGAAGGGCGCCGTCGGCGCACCACCACCTGCGGTCCAGGTCGCGCCGAGCAGGTAATAGTTCTTCCTGACGTCCGATCCGACCAGTTGACCGATCACGCTTTGGTTGATGGAAATAATCTGCGTATTCGACGCGGCGACGGACGGAACCAACGGGTTCGGGTCTTGATTCGTCGCTCCTCCGAAGGGCTTGAACCGTATTGTATTGCTGGTCCCGATTGTCCCCGGGATTGCCGGGTCCGGCGGCGTAGCGGGAGGAGTCGCGTCGATTTCGGCGCCGTTGACGCCCTGGCGAGCCTCATTGAAGCCGCTATTTGCACCGCTCGCGCAGAACAACCAATTCCCCGTCGTTTTCTGGGGCACGGTTTTCGGGTTGGGACCGTTGATTGAGTTGTAGGTATACGCACCGTTGGGCGAGTTTCCGAAGTGCTCGAAGGTCGCCCAAATCAGCTCGGGATGACCGCTCGCGCTTCCGACCACGTGGATCCCGACCAGTGCCAAGAGCACTGTCTTTTGTCCCTTCGGAGTCCATTTCGTGGGATTGCCTGTGTCATACGTCGGCACCGTGCCCATCATCGTGATGTAGGAATTGGGGTTGGCAAGACCGGCCGCCTCGACCCATGCGGTCTTCACTTCGATGGCCAACGCATCTTGGTCCAGAAACTTCTTGTTATGCAGGTTGGCAAAATCCACGATCTTCTGCAATTCCGCTTGGGTCGTGGGAAATTGCGTCGGTGCTGGCGTGATCCCGCCGCCCTTGGTCCCGGTTAGAAAGTAGGCGTAGACGTCGTTGACGGCGATTCCGTAGTAAATCAGCGTGCGGTCCTGCCTCAAGAGGACTCCGCCCGTTTCCGCTTCACCGATCTCGACGTCGACGACGTTCCCGGATTGATTCAAGAAGACCGGCCTGTTGTTGAGCGTAAACCGCTGGAGGACCTGGCTATTCTGCAATTGAGGCGAAAAGATCGGTTTGGCATTGGCAATCGCCTGTCCCGCGTCGTTCAAGAATGCGGCCTTAGTGCCTTCAATCTTGAGCTGCTTGAACCCCGTCGACTTTCCTTCTCCGTTCAAAATGAGATGTTCTTGTTGCGGATTGCGGGCTGCGGGCGCGACTTCGAACAGGTCTCCTGTTTTGCTCACGACGACGGGCAGTCCGTGCGGGCCCGGCTGTGCCGCACGCAGGTTAAAAGTCGGGACCCGGCCGACTTCGTGCGGAATCAGCGTGCGGTTGTTCCCATTGACCGGCGAAACGTCGAAGAAGGCGGCGGAGGAAAATATCCGGCGGCCGCCGCCCCCGTACTCCGGCGGCGCCGGCGATGTCAGCCAGAGGAACATCCGTTCGGACCACTGATAGAAGTCCACGTTGGCCAATGTCGGGTCATTTGAAAAGGTGACGCTGTTTGCCGGAGTGACGACGCCGTCGACCGTCGGATGGCCTTTCGAGAACCACTGGGCAAAGGTGGACGGAGGAACGGTTGCGGTCTGCTGAGCATCGGTCGGCAGGATCTGCGCGAGAGCGCTCGAGGCGAAACAAGCCAGGCCTGCCATGGCGAGGACAAATTGCCGCGCCGGGCAAGTTCGCGTGGTCAAGTCAAAGAACTTTCTGCCTGTCAGGCGCCAAGGACGCCGGATTTTCGTCGACTGATCGCGGGCAGTCTGGGAAGTGGGCATGAGTTGCCGCTCCTGTGCGAGTCCGTTGTGGTGAGTCAGTTGAGTGTGTTCTGCGAAAAAAGGTGTTGCCGTCGAGACAGTTCACTGCGGACAGCCGCGATTGATCCAATCGGCCAAGGCGTTGATCATGTCCGCCGACATGAACGGTCCGCCCACCGGCATTTGCGGGAATCGCCGCCCGTTCACGGTGATCGAGCCTTTGAGAATCTGGACCAGGTTCGATTGGTCCGCATTTCCTTTGGTGAGGATCTTCACTCCGTTGACGCCTGGCACGTCGCCGGTCACGAACGACTTGTAGTCGATAGTCCAGAAGTCGTGATGCGGTGCTCCACTGACGTCGATACCGTTGGTGCTCACGAATGAAGCGAACATCGCTTGCACGTCGGCGTAGGTATTGAGCTGGGTTGCGGCCATGGCTTGCTCCTGGGTGGCTGTTGGTTGGAATTGAGCGGGCACGACTTGCAGAAGCGATTGATCTTGGCTTTCCAGGCTCTTAAAGAGATTCTCGTCCTGGCTGGTCGGTTTATCGGAGCCCGTGAGTTGGCGGAGCTGCGAAAGCAGTGCATTCGTCAAAACCAAGTCTTGATATGCGTTATTAAGGGAACTCGCCGCGCGTGTTCAATTTAATTTGCGCTGCCGGTGGCGATCGAGCGTCCCTTTCGACGTGTGCAACAATCGGTCTGCCGAGCTGTACCCTTCGTTGTAAACGTCACCTGCCACTTACTTCTAAACCAGTAAAATGGAATTTCAATCGCCTAAAAAGGTGAGTCCTCGATGAAAATAATTGATGATTAGTAACATCGCAGACATGTCGGTCACGGTACTTGATTTGGGAACCGAGTTCCTGCGAGCCGGTTTATAACGGCTGACGCGTTCTCTTCTTTGGATCACAGTTGGGTTTGCGTTAGAGCAGCAGTCATTACAAAATGATCGATGTTGAATGCTGCTGACCCGCGAACAGAAGATTGGCACCATGGCTGAAAGTCGCTTCATCCTTCGAAGTGTGCGCCTGTCTCCGACGTCGGGAATTAAGCTTGCGGAAGGGACGTTCCTCGTCGGCCGAGATTCCTCGTGCAGCCTTGTTCTGACTGACTCATCCGTGTCCCGTCGCCATGCGGAATTCGCGATCAACGGCGTAACGCTGACGGTGCGTGACCTCAATAGCCGCAACGGTACTTTTGTCGATGGCGAACGCATTCATTCCGCCCAGGTGCGGGCCGGGCAACAAATTCAATTGGGGTGCGTTCAATTTCGGGTCAGCTTGGTGGGCTTGAATGGAGATGGAGGAACCAGCGGCGTGGAAACCGAGAGTGTCAGCGACGTTTTCGAAGACTCGCTTGTCGAAAACGACAACCTGCCTTTTTCAGCCGCGGAACGTCGGGTTTTCGATCTGCTAATTCTCGGACATTCAGAAAAGGCGGTCGCGGACAAGCTTGAAATCAGCCGACATACGGTTCATTCCCATGTCCGAAAAATGTACCGCCAATTGGGAGTGCGATCGTGCGCCGAACTCTTGGCACGATTTGTACGACAATCAATCCGCGCTGCTGTCAAATCGAAAAATTCAATCACGCAGGGTTCAGAGTCCTAGGCGACTTCGTTTTGTGAGTGGATTGAAGTGGTGGCCTTTGGGAACGGCTGGTTGCTGCGTCGGAAGCGGGAGCCGTTGGCGAAACCGGCGGGGACTCCAAGACTCCAGCGTCCGACGCCGGTTGCGCCTTGGCCGTCGGACCTACTCGCCAGCGAAGGGCGTGATCCGGCAGTGCGGAAGCTTCTTTTTCAATTCGGCGATCTGCGAGGTCGTCACTTTGGTATCGCCTAGGTCAAGCGATTTGAGATGGGTGAGCTGCGAGAGGTATTTGCAGTCGTCGTCCGTCACGGAACTCTTGGCCAGCGACAGTCGCTCCAGATTCTTGAGGGCGGGCAGTTCGGCGAGGAATACCGCCGCGAGTGCCGGGCAGCCCAGCCCAAGCTCGGTGAGCTGGGGCAGCTGCTGCAAATGCGAGAGTCCCGGTCCTGTAATTGTGTTGCCGTCGAGCACGAGCCGTCGCAACGCCGTCAGGCCTGTCAGATGAGCCAGGCCGGCGTCGGTGACCCGTGTTCTCGCCAGGTTTAGTTCCTGCAACTTGATGAGCGACTGCAGCCTCTCGAGATCGGCGTCGTTGACCGCGCTTTGCGATAAGTCGAGCACAACGAGCCCGCCCAGCCGCGGATCGGTAATCGCGGGTAACAATTCGTCGAGCGAACGGCGCGACGCCGACAGGCGGATGCGCGTGATCGTCAGCGATGCGACGGGCAAATCGCCGAGGGCCTTGACCGCACATTCGGTTGCCGATTCCCCGATTCTCACTTCGAGGGTGCCGCCGGCAGCCAGGAGGGCGCGGGCCGCCGTGTCGTTCGGCTCCGACCAGGAGACTTGGACTTTGGGCAGGGCGGACTTCAATGCGGCAAGTCCCTTGGGCGAGACGCGCGTGTCACGCAGGTCGAGTTCCTGCAAGGCTTCGAGGCGTGCGAGCTGGGGAATCGCCGCGTCCGCGACGCCCGGCAGTCCCTTCAGACTGAGCATTCTCAGTCGCTTGAATCGCTTGAGTTCGCCAAGACCGGCTGCGGTCACGCGCGTGTGTGCGAGAAGCAACCTGTCCAAGCCGGACATTCCTACCAGATTGAGAAGTCCCGCATCCGTGACACGGGTCTCCTCAAGATCGAGAGATTGCAAGTTGTTGAGCGTCCTCAGGTGTACGAGCCCCGCATCGGTTACGGGAAGGTGGCTCAACCTGAGTAAACGCAGATTCGTGAGGCTGCGCAGGTGCACGAGCCCCGCGTCCGTCACCGCCGCAGCGCGTAAACCAAGACTTTCGAGCTGCGTCATTTCCTCGAGATGCACAAGGCCCGCATCGGTGACCTTCGTCCAATTCAGAACCAACTCTCGCAAGTTCGGGAATGACTTCAAAATCCTCAGCCCGTCGTCGGTCACCGGAGTTCCAATCAGCCACAAGGAGTCGAGCTGCGGCAGCGCGCGGAGCTCATTCAATCCCGCGTCATTTACGTGTGTGTTCGCGAGACCCAGCAGTTTGATGGCAGTCAAAGTCCGCAGGTGGCGCAGACCGGCATTGGAGACAGGGGTCTCGTCGAGCACGAGGGTCGTGAGGGCGCTGAGCCCCTCGAGCGATTTCAAACCCTCATCAGTCACGGCGGTTTGATTCAGATGCAAGTCCCGCAATGTCTTGAGTTGGCCGATCGATGCGAGCCCGGCATCTGTCACGTGTGTCCGGTCAAGCCAGAGAGTCTGCAAACGGGAGAGCGCTTGCAGATGACGAAGTCCTGCATCGGTGGTCGCCGTGTCGCTCAAAATCAATTGTTCGAGTTGCTTGAGAGCGCCGACGTACGCGAGTCCCGAACCGTGAATGGCCTTCCCCGACACGATCAGCCGTCGGAGCTTGGGAAACTGCTCGAGGCAGCGTAGATCGTCGTCACCGAGCGTATCGCCGGAGAGCTCGAGCGTGACGAGGTTGTTGACCCCCGGCCGAGCGAGACGAGTCAGAACCGGGTCGAGCGCGGCCATTGGGCCCTTGAGCGTCGCGCCCGTCAAAACAAATGCTTCGGCAGGAAGTTCGTCGATGGACGCGACGGAACGGTCCTCGCCCGACTTCCGCAGACGAAGGCCGACTTTGCCGGCCGCTTCCAACACGGCTTTGGCGGCCGTTGCATTCGAGTCGGACCAAACCACGTGCACCGATTTGCTCAGGGCAGCCTGAAGACTGCCAAGTCCTTTTGCCGACACACCCGTGTCAGTCAGGTCGATTTCGGTCAATTGTCGTAGTTTGAGGATCGTGGGAATGGCCGCGTCGTCGATCCCCGCCGCTCCTTTCAAATCGAGTACTCGGAGATTGGTGAGCCCAGAAAGGTGCGTCAGGCCGCGGTCGGTGATGCGAGTCCCGTCGAGTCGAAGCACGCTCAACTTCGTCAGGCCCGTGAGGTGCAGAAGTCCCGAATCGGTGATGTCCGTGTCGCCCACCAAGAGGTTGTCAAGTCGCGGAAATGCACCGAGATGCGAGAGTCCCGCGTCCGTGACATGAGTTCCGTTGAGTGCGAGCACATGGAGATTCTTGAGTCCCCGCAGTCGGTCCAGCCCCGCGTCGGTGACGCGTGTATCGCCGAGGTAAAGCGTCTCGAGGTCCGGCAGGTTCTCGAGTTGAGCCAGCCCCGAGTCGGTTACCTGAGTCCCGAACAAGCAGAGGCTTTGAAGTTGTGCCAACCGGCAAATCGTCGCCAATGCGGCATCGGTCACCGGGAGCAAGTTCAAATTCAACTTTCTGAGCCTGGGAAATCCGACCAGGTGGGCGAGGCCGGCGGCAGTGACCCGCGTGCCACACAATGAGAGGGCTTCGAACGTGTTCAAATCCTTGATCTTCGCCAATCCGGCATCCGTAACGTGTGTCCAATTCAGGTTGAGTTCGTTGAGGTTCGCAAGACCTCGCACGTGTTCGAGTCCCTCGTCGGTCACTGCCGTCTTGGAAAGGCTGACACCCGTCAGCGAGAAATCGGAGCCCGGGGGCAAATCCTTCAAGCGCCCAAGGACGATCGGCGTTTGATCGCGTCCGCCGCGGCCTGTCACCGTACCTCCCAATGAAAAGGCCCATGATGCGACCGAACGCTCCAAGGCTGAGGCATCGGCCTCGGCGTGTTGTGGTCCGTGCGTGCTCTCAACCGGCGTCGGATCATCGACTCGAACGACGCTCGCCCCCTTGTTCATTGCAATTCGGACGAGCTGAGCGCCAAACAAGAGATAAACCAGCGCGAGCGCGAGGGCGACGCCCGCACCCACGATGATCGGCCGCCTCATTCTTGGTTGTGGACGAGCGGCCGCGTGCTGATGTTTGCCTGGGGGCGCGGGGGCGCCGTCTGGCGTTCCGGACGTAGCGATTCCTCGATGGCTTGCAAGCGTTCGACGACGACGCGCGCCGAACTGGGACGGGCTTCGGGAGCTTTCGAGAGGAGTTCGCCGACCAGGTCGTCGAGGGCCTGAGGCACGTTGGGATCGATGTCTCGCAGGCGGGCCGGATGGTCGACGGCCAGAGATCGCACGATCGTAAACAGATTCTGGCAAACGCCGGGATCCCCGCCGAATGGCCGTCTACCGGCCGTCATCTGATAGAGGAGACAACCGAGACTGAACAAATCGGCTCGAGGATCGACGGGAGTTCCCGAAAGCTGCTCGGGGGCCATGTACGCCGGCGTGCCGACCAAGAATCCCGGGTCGGTCAGATCCGAATCGATCGACCACGATTTGGCGCATCCAAAGTCGAGTATTTTGACTTTGCCCAAACCGTCACGCCTCTCTCCGCGCAGGTGACCGCCGTCGGCAGCTGACACGTCTGAGGGGGTGGAACCTGACAGACTTTCGAGGTGAGGGCCTTCCGAATCGGTCGGTCGTTGGCTCTCGAGCCAAATGTTGGCCGGTTTAATGTCGCGGTGAAGCAAGCCCCGCGCATGGGCGGCCGCAAGTCCCATCGCAATTTCGCGTCCGATGCGGACCACGTCGCGCACATCGAGGCGCCCGTGGCGGAAGAGACATTCCTCGAGGGTTTGTCCGCGGAGCAGTTGCATGGCGATAAAGGGGATCTGCCCGTGCTTTCCCACCTGGTAGATCGTCACCACGTGCTCGTGCTCTAACGCAGCCGCGCTCTGCGCCTCACGCAGGAAGCGCTCCGCGCTGCCGGGCTTGGCGGCGACAGCCGGGTGCATCAGCTTGAGGGCCACGCGGCGTTTGAGTCGAGCGTCTTCCGCTTCGAACACAATCGCCATGCCCCCTCCGCCCAGGCGGCGCAGCAGTCGAAAGTCGTCAATCCGACCGATTTCCTCTGTCGATTGCGCTGGATCGAGCAGCTGCTTGAGGTCGGCTGCCGAAACGGGGAACTCGTCCTTTTCGGATTGCGTACTATCGTCGGACCGGATCCAGGTGGCGAGTGCGTCCCGAATCCATTCTCTGGGCAGAGGGATCGTCTTCGTGGGAGTCGAGGCGGGAGTGGCTCGAAAGGCTTCGAGGAGTTCGTCCGAAGCGATGCAAGCTTCCAATGCCGTCATGCATTTCGGACATTGGCCAACGTGATGTTGGATTGTCTGAGCGGCAGGCTTCGGAAGTCGGCCCAAGACCATCCGCTGCAATTCGTCACCGCTTGGACAGCTACTGAAGTCCGCCATCGAACGCTCGCTCTTACGAACTTTCATCCTGAGAGGGCGTCAAGTGCAACAGGATCCTCATACCTGTCCCAATGAGGCGTCCATTCACGGCCGTGCCGTTCTTGCTTCCCAGATCGCGGCGGCGAAGCGCGTCGTCGTCGAGTAAAACCTCCCAATGGTGCTTGCTCACAAATTGACTCTCGAGTCTCACATCGCAGTCATTCGCGCGACCGACCAGCAGCATACCGCGGGCAACCGCAATCACCTGTCCAGGATCAGGGCCGCCAACCACTCTCAATTTCGGATCCATGGTCGATCGTCCTCTCCTTGCACGGGTTGGGGCGCGAGTGCATTTTGACATGTTGACGCTGCGATAGCGACTGTGGTTCGACGCTTCACGGACCCGGAACGGATCCCTGTCTTGCGAAGTCTAGCCCACTGCCTCGTGGCACGAGTATTGGGAAATTCACCTATACGCGTCGCACACGGTCGTGTGTCGAGTGGGCGACGACCCGGTCAGCGATCAAAGGCCGCGAGGTTCGTCACACCACAGAACAGCCGTCGGTACTCGCACGGAACTGATGGCGAACGTGCCCGACTCGAGCTGCCGAAAAGGGAAGGCACGCGATTCAGGCTCGTCTCGACGCGAGCGAGACCGTCGGTAGTCACGCGGGAACGCTTGAACGTGACTTGTTCACGTTTGCGCTTCGCGGTGAAGGCCCCGATCGGTGCCAGGCCGACGACTCGCTTGAGCCACGTTCGCGTCGATGTGGCCTGTTCTCTCAAATCTTGGACCGGAAAACTACCGCATCCATTCGAGGACCGCCGCGGTCCACTCCGGAAGACTTCAGTTGAGCGAATTGATTGTCAGCGCGGCGTCATTCCGGTCGCAGATCGCCTTGTGTCGAGGCGATCGGCACGGCCGTTTTCCGTCAGTACAGCATTTGGCTCTCGCCGCTGATCCGTAACACATTTTTCTTAACAGCCTTCATTCCGACGCTCGTCCTCGTGGCACGTCCGAGCGGCGATCGGCTGATCATGGGGGCGGGTTCGGGCGGGACCGTCGGTTTCCACTCGCTCGCATTACTGGAGCGATCGCTGGAATCTTGCGAGATCAAGAGCAGTTGTGGTCCTTGCTCCGAGCGCTCCGGCAGGCTTGCTGCGGCTTGAACGACGTTGAGCGGTATCGGACATGATTTTGGCGAAGCTGCCAGCCGCGTGGGTGAAGCGGAAGTTCGCTTTGGCGAAGCCGCCTGGCGCCCCGTCGCGGCGGATGACGTCAAACGGAGACGGGACGTCGGCGCGGTCGACCTGGCAAGCTGCCTGGTGGTCGACGGCTTGGCGCCGAACCAGGGCCAGTAATACACGGGGTAGTAGTAGCTGGTGCAGCACGATCCGCACCTGCTGTCGCAGGCGCGATACCCACACGTGGCGCAGCCAGTTCCGCACGAGCTGCCGCCACCGCAGCTTGAGCCACATGCGGCGGAGCAGGAACTGCAGCTGCTACACGTTCCGCAACTCCCACAGGTTCCGCAAGTGCTACAGCCACATCCGCATCCCCCGTAGCACGCCGTGGTTGGCGCGTACCAGGAAACGTAAGGCACGTAATAGCTGGAGTACGTTCCGCAGCATTGGGCCTTGCTGATTTGCGGAATTGCGACGACAAGGCCTGCGGCACAGCCAAAAACAACGATTGTCGATCGAAGGGTTGGTTTCATCGGAGGGCTCTTTCCTGAGGTGCTGGTTGCGACGGTTCCCTCTATTCGATCGTAGAACTCATCCGCGGCCAGTCGCAAACAGAACGTGCAGCGATTGCGGCGTTTTTTCGCAATTACTCAGAGCCGCTCCGCAGGTTGCGTAGAACAGAAACTCTCCGCCTATTCAGCGCCGTTTTGACAGGTGGCAAGTTCCGAAAATCTTTCTGATCGTGCGTTGTCGACGGTGAGCGCGGCGCGGTTTTGATCGACCAAAAAACCGTCGAGGTGGCGAGGGCAGGACGCCAATCAGAGGCGTCGTGATTCGGCCTCGTTAGCGGCCACACTTGTCGCTGCCGCCGCTACATCAGACGATCCACCTGGCGCGAGAGCGGCCAGGGCCGTGTGCGAACCGGCGGAAGAAATGTAACGACGGTAGAGAGGGAGCCAGCGCAGGGATGAAAATCCAGTTTGCAAAAGTGCTGCGGCCAGTCTTGTCGACAGCGGTCGCTTTATCTCTGTGTGGGGACGTGGTCGGCCAGGAATCGCGACGCGACGAATCTCTTCGTCCAGGCGATCACGCTCGAACCCTCGCGATCGGCGACCAACAGCGCACCTACATTTTGCATGTCCCGAAGAAGTACGACAGGACCAAACCAACGCCCGTGGTGCTGGCCCTGCATGGCGCTGATGGACGCTTCGATGATGGTCGCCTTCTCGGGACTCAATCGGACTGCGGACGAGGCCGGCTTCCTTGTCGTCTACCCCAATGGCAGCGGCGTCGGTCCGTTTCGGACTTGGAACGCGGGCGGATTCAAAGGAAAACTGGCCGCCCGCCGGGCCGACGATGTCGCCTTCATTCGCACGCTGTTGAACGAACTCGGGCGTCTCCTCAAAGTGGACAGGCAACGAGTCTTTGCTTGCGGAATGAGTAATGGGGCGATGATGTGTTATCGATTAGCGGCGGAGCTTTCCGAACGGATTGCTGCCATCGCTCCCGTGGCAGGAACGATGGCGATCGAAGATGCAAAACCAAAGCGCGCGGTGCCGTTGATCCATTTTCACGGGACGGCAGACAACCTGGTGCCGTTCGACGGTCCCAACCAGGGCACGCCCAAGTTTCTGAGCTTTAAATCCGTTAAAGAGACGATCCAAGTCTGGTGCCAGATTGACGGATGTCCGAGCCAACCTGAGATGACGAGTCTTCCCGATCGAGAAAAAGACGGAACGACGGTGAAGCGCCTGACGTACGGACCGGGCAGAGAGGGGGCCGAGGTCGTGCTGATTGAAATCGCAGGGGGCGGACACACGTGGCCGGGCCAGACGCCCGTCGTGGGTTTCATCGGCAAATCGACGCTCGACATCTCGGCGAACGATCTGATCTGGCAATTCTTCTCGAGGCATCCGATGAAATGATCGGCTGTTCCCTTGCGATCATTCGCATCGCCTTGGTGCTGCGAACTCAACGATTCTTCCACGCGATCGGCAGTCGCAGGGTCTTTTTGTCCGTCGCGATCGCGCTCACTTCATGTGCTTGTTTAAGAACGCGATGACCTTCTCCGGATGTCTACCGCAGTAGTTGGAACCGTCGCCATAAATTGAACCAGATGCCATGAGCGGTCTGCGTCGCGCCTGGGGGCAACTCTGCGCTATCAACTCTGGCCGGCGCGGTTGGGAATTACAAGCTTTCTCCGATGGCATCACGCGGGGTTGAAAGGGCCGTTTTTCCCGGCATTCTGCTGCCTGCGCCGGTCAGGCGATGCGATTTGTCCGACGGGCCATCCGTTCAGTCGCGCGTTGGAATTCTAAAGAGGAATTCGCGATTGACAGTAAACACGGTTTGTCCGATGCTCTGCCCCTCACGGAGCATCCGATATAGTCCGCGCAATCGCGGGCTCGTCTCGCCGCGGACAATACCTGTCGTTCCTTCATGCGACATACTCCATGACTGGGAGAGCGATGAGCGTCCATCCGACCGCGATCATCGACCCATTGGCGACCGTTGATCCCACGGCGAGCATCGGGCCGTTTGCTGTGATCAGCGGTCCAGTGCACATCGGAGCCGACTGTCGCATCGCGGCATCGGCCATCATTCTTGGGGACACCGAGATCGGTGCCGGATGTGCGATTCATTCGCACGCCGTCATCGGCGATCTCCCCCAGGATCGAGCGTTTGACGGCGGACCGAGCTATTGCCGCGTGGGCGAGAATTGCACGATTCGCGAGGGGGTCACCATCCATCGCGGGTCAGCGGCCGACACGGGAACGGTGATCGGTGACGATTGCTTGTTGATGACCAACTCACACGTCGGCCACAACTGCGAACTCGGCTGCGGCGTGACACTCGTGAGCGGGGCCCTGCTTGCGGGCCACGTGCACGTCGGTTCGCGAGCCATGATCTCGGGCAACGCGGCCATTCACCAGTTCGTGCGCATCGGCGAACTGGCGATGGTGAGTGGATTAGCCAAGGTCGTTCAGGACGTGCCGCCGTTCTTCATGACCGATCGAGACGGTGCAGTCGTCGGCGAAAACCGCGTCGGCTTGATGCGGGCCGGTTTGAACTCGCTCGAACGTCAGGAAATCAAGGCGGCCTTCCGCGTGATTTACCGTTGCGGGATGAGTCATCAGGCCGCCGTCGAGTATCTTGCCAGCTATGTCTCGAGCGATGCCGGCCATCGATTGTTGACCTTCCTGAGCCAGAAATCGAAGCGGGGCCTTTCCCGGGATTCGGCTCGGTTGAAGCGGGCGGCGTAAGGGACGGGGTCCCGAGTCGACGTCGAACGTGCTAGGACACGGGCGCACCAAGTAGACGGCTGCCCGTGCCACTCACCGTTTTGGCAACAATCCTTCGCCTATCAGCTGGCTGATCGCGAACGAGATCGTGCGCGATTGGCGTTGTGCCGACCATGGCCTTGGAAGGGCTGCCTGGTTTGTCCCCGTCGAAACCGCGGTCGCCCGCGTCGGGCGATCGGCTTCGCCTTATCCGCACTCTGCGTGTTGTGCGAAACTTGCACAGCGGCTTGATTCGAGTGGTCTTCGGCCAAGGGCTCGCGAGGTAACGGATCCGTCGAGACCGGGGCCTCGACGGCCAGTGCCGTGCGGGTTAAACGCTCGATGGCCTTCAAGAGCTTCCGTTCCGCGCTATCGCAGAACGATACGGCGATTCCAGAGGCTCCGGCGCGTCCCGTCCGGCCGATGCGGTGCACGTAGGTTTCGGGCTCGTGCGGCAAATCGTAATTGAGGACGTGCGAGATGCCTTCGACGTCGATGCCTCGTGCCGCGATGTCGGTCGCAATCAGGATCGGCGTGTGACGGGATTTGAAGTTGGCGAGCGCCCGCTGGCGGTTCGCCTGGCTTTTGTTGCCGTGAATGGCCGTGGCCCGAATGCCCGATTTCGCCAGATCGCTCACAACACGGTCGGCGCCGCGCTTGGTGCGCGTGAAGACCAGGGCCCGCTCGATGGACCGGCTCTTGAAGAACCGCGCCAGGACCCGCGGCTTGTACCGCGTCTCGACAAAACAGACCGACTGTTCAATCAAATTCGTGGTCGCCGCGACAGGGGCGATGCGAACTCGAGTCGGGTTGTTGAGCAGCGAATCGGCCAACTCGGCGATTGGTTGCGGCATGGTCGCCGAAAGCAGAATCGTCTGCCGCCGGGTGGGAATTTGCCGAACGATGTGCCGGACATTGGGCAGAAAGCCCATGTCGAGCATGCGATCGGCCTCGTCCAGGACCAGGATCTCGACGCGCTTGAGGTCCACGAGTCCTTGATCCAGGAGATCCAGCAGACGGCCGGGCGTGGCGACGAGGATGTCGACGCCGTGCCGCAGAGCGCGGACCTGCGGTCCTTGTCCGACTCCGCCGAAGATGGTTGTGTGCTGCAAGTGCGTTTCGCGGCCGTACGCCTGAAAACTGTCGGCAATTTGACAGGCGAGTTCTCGTGTCGGGGAGAGCACGAGGGCGCGAATCACGGGCCGGGCCGACTGATGCGGTGTCGTCGTCAGCAACCGGTGCAGGATGGGCAGCGCAAAGGCCGCCGTTTTGCCGGTTCCGGTTTGGGCGGTGCCCAATAGGTCTCGTCCGGCGAGGAGAGGGGGAATCGAAGCGGATTGAATCGGTGTCGGAGTCGCGTAGCCTTCAGCATCGACTGCGCGCAATACAGGCTCGGCCAGGCCGAGTTCACGGAAAGACATTCAAGGTCCCAGGTAGAAGAGAGGCGTCCAGGACCAAAAGAAGGACGCAACGTTGCGTCATCAGAAACCAATGGATCCCGGCAGTGATCCATTGGGCAACGGCCTCGTGGAGAGCACCGGCCGAACTATAGCATATTTCGCGGCGATAACAATAGGGGAGGCCGTTAACCCCCGCCCGACGTGACTCGCCTCTACGGCTTTTCTGGTTTGCGGGCCGTCAAATAGGCCATCCGTTCGACCGCTGTCGCCTGCTCATCTTCGATGGCGGGACGAAAGACTTGCTCGAAGAGTCGGCGTTCGTCGGGCGAAAACTGTGTCGCGAAGATTTGCTTCACCGACGGGGCCAACGGGTGGGGCGATGACTTGAGAAAGACCTCCCACGAGCGGCTGATCCGCGGAATGCTCGTTACGTGGAGCGCCATGTGAATCTCGGTGAAGGCGGCCGCTCCCGCCATGCGAAACAGATCGCGTTCGGAATAATTGGCGATCGAGCTTTCCGCCATCCGCTCCGGAGTGTCGGGGAACTGGGCGGCCTTCACGCGATGCAGAAGCAGGAGAAACTGTTGTTGCGCGCCGGGAGGCTGTGCGTCGATCAGCTGCCTCAATTTCATCGTCATTAACGCGTCGTCCTGGAAGATCGGTTCGGCGATCGAGAGCCGGCCGCCGGGCGAGAGAGCGCGATGGAATTCGCGAAGAGCGGCCGCCTTGTCGGCCACGTAGGCGAGAACGGACCGCGTCATGACAACGTCGACCGACGCATCGGCGATTCCCACGATTTTCTCCGCCGGCACATTCAGAAACTCGCACTGCTTGCGCACTCCGCGCTCGATCGCCAGCCGCTCGGCGTGGCGGAGCAGGGGGGCAGAGACGTCGGTAAGAACGACCTTGAGCGAGGGGCCGACGCGGTCGATGGCCCGAAAGGCGACCAAACCGTCCCCGGTGCCGACATCGACCACGCGCATCCCCGTCGCCAGACACGCCCCGTCGAGGACGCGATCGGCAAAGTGTTCGACCCGGGCTCGGATGGTGCGCGCAAATTCAGGGTCGTCGCCATGGCGACGGCGCAACAGCCACTCAGCCCAGACATCGCTGTGGGTCTCGGATTCGTTGGGGCTCATTTCGCGGCAAATCGCCCAACGCTTGATCGGTCCACCGAACGCGTTGCGACAAGACAGAGTCAAATGGACGTTTGTTCGGTGCGGATCGTCTGCAAATTGGCGTTTGCCGTCAATCGTTATTTGCGCTGGGTCGATTGCGTCTAAATCGATTTTCATTCCAAGTGGGGTTTCCCTGTCGCGTTCTTCTGGCTATCTCAGCGTCACAGTTGAACATGCTCGCCGTTCTCGGCTGTGAGCCACTTTTACATGATGGTGTTTGCACGAGAGGCAGGCGCGAGCATGCGTATTTCACGCATCGACCAAGATGGCGCGAACTGGGATCATCGGCTGCGGAACCCTCGATTTTGGCTCCGAAGAAGCGAACCGGTCGGCCTGTGAAGGTGCACGGCGATGTCTCTGGCTGAGCACATCAAAGACAAGGTCCATTCGGCCGCCTTTTTCGACGAGCAGCGGGACCATTGGTGGAACCGCGATTTCCTCGAGCTGATGGCGCGGCGACTGCAACTGGATGGTGTGCGCAACGTGCTCGATGTGGGCTGCGGCATCGGCCATTGGGGCCGCGCCCTCGGCCACGTTCTGTCGCGCAATGCGCAAGTGATCGGCATCGACCGCGAGCGCGTGTGGGTCGAAGAGGCCCGCGCGCGGACGCTCGCCGCGGGCGACGATCGGTTCCAGTTTGAAGTCGGCTCCGCCGAGCGGCTCCCCTTCGCCGATGACGCGTTCGACCTGGTGACGTGCCAGACGGTCCTGATCTATATGCGAGATCCGAAAGCGGTGATCGCCGAGATGGTCCGCGTGACGCGCCCGGCGGAATCGTGTTTGTCGTTGAGCCGAATAACCTCTCGCAAAACCTTGTTTTTAGTGACAAAGATTTCGCCCGCTTCACGGCGGCGCACAACGCGATCGATGAACTCTTGCAATTGATCCGCTTCGAGCTGACTATCGAGCGCGGCCGCCAGGCCAAGGGCCACGGCTTCAACTCCGTCGGCGATCTCGTCCCCGGCTACTTTGCCGCACTCGGCTTGGACGAGGTGCAGACCTACCTTTCTGACAAGTCGTTCGCGCTCTATCCGCCCAATGCGACGGCGCTCCAGCGGGCCGTTGTGCGACATTATGTCGACTGCGCCGAGTGCAAAAATCAGATTTGCGACCGCAACCAGAGCTTCGTTTATTACCTCGCGGGTGGCGGTCGGGCGGCGGATTTTGACTCTCTCTGGAACCAATCACTCAATCGGCTCGCCGAATTCGCCGAAGACCTCGACCGCAACGCCATCGATTATGGGGCGGGCACGATTTTGTATTTGGTTTCAGCTCGCAAGCCGTACCGGTAGCAGCGGGCGCGATCTCGAGGGCGGAGGGAGTCGACTCAGTTCGCCCCGATGCGTTGCGGCCGGAACCACTTGAAGGCGAGAAAACCCAGGACGAGGAAGACCACCATCGCCACAATCTGGGTGATCAAGAAGGGCGGCTCGTTTTGCTGTGGGGCCAGAGCATGAAGCGCAGGCACCTTCTGAAAGGATTGCACGATCAGCACGACGAAGTTCAGGTAAAACGCGACCGCCGCGCCGATGACGTAGATGAAACGCCAGCCGCCCGCGAGGTGGCGGCCATAAAGCGCGTAAATTGTGGGGGCCAGAATTACCAGTGAAATGATGCCGAAGGCCAGCCCGGGCGTCATCCCCTTGATCGGAAAGCCGAAGCCCGTCACGCTCGTGGCGACCGTGGTCGTCAGAAAAAAAACGGTCCAGCCTTTGAGTGACTTGTTGGCAATCATTCCAAACAAGACGACGAACCCGGACGCGATCGCGGCAAGGCTGATCGCGACGTGAATGATCGTGAAGGCTGGAAGGGCCGACTCGGGAATTAGCATGGGGGCGGACTCCGTTGCCGATCGAGGTGTTGGGGTCTTGCCAGAGTCTATCAGGACTCGCGCCAGCGCAGGGGGCAGACGGTCTCTTGGCCATCACTTTGGCAATTCGATGAGTTGCTGAGTTGAGACGCGATAAATGTAAAGCGTGCGCGCGGGAAATGCTGCGCGGACTTGCTTGATGTCCGTTTTCCCCGGTTGATAGCGACCGCGAAGCACGGGAGCCGAGAGGGCGGGGTCGTTAACGACAAAATCCGCGTGGATGTCTTCCGGATCGCCGTCGATGAGCACGAGCGCGGGAAGGTGCGTCACCGAGTGCTCGAAGAGGCGATCGACTTTTTCGTACTTCACGCGTGCGAGCGCGAGTTCCGCGACGCCTGCGTCGATCCGTGTCGACCAAAACGGGTCAAACGGCAGCCAATTGATGACGACGGCCGAGGCGACGAGGGCGGCCCACCAAGCCGGCATCAGGATTTGTCCACGGCTGCTCCACCACTTGACGAGCTCGTGAGACGTGATGGCGAAAAGCAGCAGCAGAAGCGGCGTCGTCTCAAAAACGTAACTCCAGTTCATGATGCCGGTCGGCCAGAACGGAACGTGGACCGCGTGCAGCGAGACGATTGATGCGGCGATCAGTCTCCAACGCCATTCAATTTGCCACACAACCGCGATGACGAAGATGAGGGCCGCCATGGCGATGGGAACCGGGCCGAGCGTCCACTCGGCCGAGGCCTCCGCCCGTTTCCGCACGTTCTGGACGGCCACTCGAGGTGTGAGGTTGGTCGCCCAGCGGTCGTAGTTTTCGAGGACCTTCGGTCCGAGATGCTGCTCGCCGCGCGTCACGTTGTTGAATCCGTACACGTGCCGCGGTGTGTAGACGTCCGTGTAAAGCTGATAGGGCGAGACGAATCCGTTGCCCGTGATCGCTCGGTTGTAGAGGAGGAGAGCGACAAGGCCGACCACGAGCGGCGCGGCGAGGGCGGCAATTCTGTAGGGCATGCGGCTCGCTCGGATGGGCCGACCGTCGGCGATGCCGCCTGCGTTGCGGACCGATGGTCTTGGCAAGCTGGCAGCTCGCCCTACGAGGAGTCGCCACGCGAACCAGATGCCGAACGGCAGACCGAAGCCGGCCGCGG
Organism: uncultured Planctomycetaceae bacterium; assembly: GCA_963756305.1. Classification (GTDB taxonomy): domain Bacteria; phylum Planctomycetota; class Planctomycetia; order Planctomycetales; family Planctomycetaceae; genus DASPSM01. The sequence continues at coordinate 1,292,620 of CAVWNP010000002.1, read as the reverse complement.
TCATGGGTCGGCAGAGCATGGCGAAGGTCAGTCCACACCCGGCCCAAAGCGCATCGCGGGCGCGTCCTGTTCGCATGAACCGCAGCATGCAAAAGAGAAAGACCGCCAGCGCGGCCATCGTTGGGCCATGCGACAGCAGCAAATTGCAAAAAATTGCCATGCCCGGCGACAATGCCGTCAGCAGACCGGCAGCGAACGCGACCCGATTGCCGGCGAGTTCTCGCCCGGTCCAAAACACGAAAAATGCCGTGAGTCCACCGGCCAGCCACTGCCCCCAATAGGGATGGCCCACTGCGAGAAACGGAGCCATCCACAGCCCGACACCCGGAAAATAACGGCTGGCAAAGCGTCCCTCGTTCAACACGTGCATCTGATTGAACAGCTCCGGCATCGCAGTCGCGCTCGGAAACGACAAGCGGCCGGCCAGAAAAGTCTTCGCCTGAAAGAGATAGCTGAACTCGTCGTGAATGGCCGGCGGCAGGTTGCCAAATCGCACCGGGGACGAGCCGGCATCGACAGTCACGTCGGTCGACGCCACCCAGGCACTCGCGGCAATGGACGTGAGAAAGCAGGCAACGGCCATCGACCACGCGCGCTTGTCGAACGGCTGGGCGAGATCGCTTGCCGGATCGCGGCGCCGACCGCTCTTGCGACCCGCGCCCGCATCCGGCGCCGGCTTTCGTGGCGCGCCTTCGCGAGGAGGATCGGTCGCTCGGCGGCGAACGAACCACACGAAAGGCACAACCGCCAGAAGGACGAAGGGAAACGTCGTATCGACATCGGTCAGATAGAACCAGGCCCAGAACCCGATTTTTGTGCCGGACGCTGCGCGGAATTTGACCACCTCCGACGGGATCGTCATCCAAAGGCCGACCGCGAACGCGATCAACTGAGCGACGACAAACCGCCAGGCCGTCGTCCACGCTGACCGAACGATCCCGCCTTCAAAATTCGAGATCACGGACACGGGATTCACTCTTCCCGGGGACGTGTTGTCGCAGGCAGCGGACGATAGAAGGAAAGACGCCCCGTTTGCAGGTCGGCCGGGCGGATCCGGTCGCTGGTGACGCCTTTGCGGCCGTTGAAGTTTTGCTGGTAGATCTTGAGGATGCCTTCGTCCTTATCGACGCCGAAGACGATGGCCGAATGGTGTTGGGCCTGGGCGGTGTAGGTGCCAAAGTCGGTGACTCCTTCGAGTTTCACATTCTGGAACTGCAGGACGTCCCCTGGGCGGATGTCTGGGAACTTGCCGGTCGTTTTGAAGTCGGCGCCATCCCGTTCCACCGTGAAGACTAATTTGCCCCAATTAAATTCACCCCGGCGAGGAGGAGTTCGTCGATCGACGCCAACCATGTGGTTTGGCCCCCGCCGCCAGCAACGCCGCCGTGACCATCGCGGTGCATTCGCCGTTCCCGACGCGTTTCCCGCGGTGCTCTTTGCAAAAGGCGACGATGCGCACGCCGAGGTCGTTCGGCTCATCGGCGCAGCATGCAATGGCCGGCACGAAGAGTTGAGCAACAAGGGCTGCCGCTACGACTGTGCCGCGTGTCAAAGTAAGCCTCCGACAAAGAAAAAGCCGCCGATTGCGCCCAAGGCAAGGCTCACCAACCAGAGAGGTCGCTTCTTAGTCAGCACGGCAATCGCCGAAAGGGCAATCGCGATCTGGAACAGGGTCACCGATCGGGCAAGTGTGACGTGGTGCTTCATGTGACTGGCGGATTCGGCCTCCTTGGCCTCCGCCTCCTTTTTAATTTCTTCCATCTCGATTTTGTACTCTGGCAGCTTTTTGGCATCGGCGCCGTCGATCGTCCTGCCCATGGCCACGATCAGGGCCAGCTTGGTGGAAAGCACATTCTCCTTGATGCTCTTCGACTGGTAAAAGCTCCACTGGTCCGACGCTTTGATCTGATCGAGCACGGCTTCATTGGCCGCGTGCCCGGCCAAGAGAGAGGCAATGGCCGCCACGACCGCCAGAAGAGCCGTGCTGAGAGCGACCTGCATATTGAAGCCGCTCGGATGATGCTGCCCTTCGGCGGCCTCATGAATCTGCTCGTGCAAATGCTCAGTCGGGACCTCAATTTCCTCAGGCACTTTTTGTAGCCTCCGGCAGGGAGAAAGACGGGTGGTAAAGCGTTGTTTTGCATCCGCCTCACCTCCTGGCAGGATAGCAGGAATGAGCCGGACGTTTGAGCGTAACGACACCTGTCTTCGAAGGTGCGCACTTTTCTGTGCGCACCTTGGAAAAGGGTGCGCATCTTCGAAGGAATCGTCGGGGTTTTCCAAGATGCGCACTTTCGAAAACCGCTGCGCATCTTCGAAGCAAGTGCGCACCTTCGAACCAGGGCACGGCCCTGGACCCGGTGCCGTTGGCGCGTAAAGTCGCGCAGCCGCTGGCTTCGGCCTCGATCGCTTTGTTTGGACACACGAATCATGGTTTTGGACTTTGCCGCAGGCGCTGGGCGCACTTGGCCGTTTCGTCACCATGCGGGAAGGGCCCGCAGGAAAAAATGGCCGGTGCCGCACGGGCACACATCGCTCGACGAAGACGAGGGCATCATCGAGCTCATTGGTGAGCCGTTTTGGCCTGAAGGGCAGGGGTGCGGGATCACGTTTCCGGGCGGTTACGTCAGTTGGAGCCGTGACTTCGGGCGGCTTCCAGGCTGTTAACCGTCACGTTCACGTCGAAGTCAGAATCCCGATCACCTCTGATTCCTCCAGGCTTGCGTGGCTCTGTCGGCTCGACTCAGTCTCGCCGAAATCCAATGAACTCGATGCGCACTCGGACCGCACAGCTTGCGCGAGGCAACGCCTGACGCAAGCTGTCGGCTACGGGAATGGATTTGGGTTTCGAAGCGAGCGTTGAGGAAGGATTTCTCCTTCTCCAGGCGCTCGGCAATCTTCGAATCGCCCAAAACCCAACGAGACGACTCGAAGGAGCGGCGCAATAAAAACCCAGCCGGCCGCAGGGCCGGCGGAATAAAACCAGCCGCGCAAAAAAACAGCCGCGCCTTCATTCAGGCACGGCTCCGCATGAGCGAGATTTACAGGTGACCCTGTACCGTATGTCGTCGTTAGCCACATCATACCATCGATGGGTCGAGTAGGACAATCCCAAAATCTTTTTGCGTCGCGCGCAATCGATGAGTGTCTCTGGAAAAATATCAGATCCGTTTTGCGAGATCCGATTGGCGGTTGGGAGGACCGGATCGGAAAACAATTCTCGAAGGACTAACTTCGCGTCGAGCGATTTGGGGTGGCATGCCCAACGGCTTTACGTGAGAGAGTCCGGGGAGTCGGCGGCCGAAGGATCGCAGCGAGGGCAGGTGCCCTCGCCTTTCGGTTTATGGCGGTTAATGGCCTTTAAGGTCGTTCAAAATCGGGCTCGACAGGCGAGGGCACCTGCCCTCGCAGTCCCTTCTGCCAACTCGGAAATTCGCAGCATGCAATTCCCGGACACCCTCAACAGCTTCGCGTGAGCATGCTTACCGGTCGGACGTTCGAAGACATGCCCACGCAAAGCCGTTGGGCATGCCACCCAGCTGCTAGAATGACGGCATGAATCTGCACGCGCCATTTCCGCTTAGCTTTGCGTTGATCATTATTATCTGGCTGACTGCCACAGCGACCGTGGTGTCGAAACTCCGGAAGGCTATTCCCGGAGAACGCATAGCACTTCTGATCGCAGCCGTCCTCCTTACACTGCCGGCTTTGGCCTTCGTTTGCTTTTTAATCGCCTGTCCAGACTTGCTCTGAACCACCGTGCCAATCGCCGAATTCGCTAGAATGACGGCATGAGCAAACCGCAACCGGGTTTCGTCGTCAAAGCGGCGACCGCGACCGGTCTGGAGATGTGGGTCTCCGTCGCTCGCGCTGGTGGCCATCGCACATTCGGACCGCGTGAGAATGCGGACGTCTTCAAAACGCGACTTGAGGCGCGGTGCAAGGGGCCGGAATCGGCTTTTGCATCGGATACGCGATCACAAAGTTCCGAAGGACCAAACCAATCGCAGACAAAAGGACGGAGAGTCCCGGTCCTTCACCTCGGTAACTCGCGTACCAAACCGCAACTTTCGTCCAGGACGCGACCTGACTACCGGCAAGAGCCCAAATGCCAGATTTAAGCGACGTGCAGCTCAAGCGGATCGGGTGCGTCTTTGCACTGGTCCCCATTGGCGCGGTCGTTTACTAGTTCGCCAGATATTTGCTCGCGGTCGGACAAGGGTGATTCCAATTCCGACCGTCTTGCACAACAAATCCCCCACTTGCACAACCAGACGAAAGATCGTTCTGTTGTGCAAAGCCCCATTGTGCAAAGCCAACCAGATCGGAAAATGAGACAGCGGAAGACTTGCCATGGATGCTGCCGGCTGGATCGAGAAACTGGTGCTGCGAAGACATCCCGAGGGCGGGTTGTTCCGCGAGTCCTACCGTGCGGCCGAGACGGTTCGGCGCGAGCACCTGCCGCCGCGATTCACAGGGGATCGCGCGTTCTCAACGGCGATCTATTTTCTGTTGGAGTGGCCCGATTTCTCGGCGCTGCACCGGATCAAGCAGGACGAAGTCTGGCACTTCTATGACGGCAGTCCGCTGTCTGTGATCAGCATCGCGCCGGACGGGGTGCTGACGACGGTGACCTTGGGCCGCGACGTCGCGGCCGGCGAAGTCCCGCAAGCTGTCGTGCCGGCCGGCCACATTTTCGGCTCGCGGCCGCGCGAGCCGGGCACGTTTTCGCTGGTCGGCTGCACCGTCGCGCCCGGCTTCGATTTCGCCGACTTCGAGATTCCCACGCGAAAAGAGCTGCTCGATCACTTTCCGCAGCACGCGGCAATCATCACCGCGTTGACGCGATGATTTCTCCGGTCCGCATCGGGTTGGTGCGCACGGACCTCTCGTCGAGCGTCTACTTCAAAATGATGGGTGCCACGCCCACGGCTTTGCGTGGGCGTGCGAAGCCGTTTGACATTCGAAGACACTCCGACGCCGAGCCGTGCACTGTGGCACGGGAGAAATCCAAAAGGATTGATACTCAACTCCGATCTTTCTCTCAGCGGCGCGGATCGGCAGGCAGGGAATGCCGATCAATCGGAATTGGGCCATCGATGAGACCAGCGTAGAAGCCGGCACTCGACCATTGCCATTCCTCAGGACGGAGGCAAAGGCCGCGTCGTACCGGGTTCAGGTGAAGGTAATCGATGGACTGCCAGAGGACGGCGTCGCTTTCGATATTTCGATCGTATCCCGGGCCGTCTTGCCAGAAATGAAAGTGTCCGTCGTTTTCTTCGATGAGTCTCGGATTCTTCTTCAATAGGTAATTGCTGCGCCCGCTTGGAGACTGATTGTTTGACCGACGACAGAAAGTCGCTGATTTTCAATGCGGGTAATCTTGGCCAGACGATGACGTGCACATGCTCGGGCATGATGACGTAAGCCCAGAGGTCGATGGGATGTTTCCGGCGAGCTGAAATCAACGCCTCGATGAACCAATTTCGGGCGTTATCACGGCTGAGGAAAGGCCGTCGCTGAAAGCAGGAAAAGGTTAAGAATCGGCGCAGCCATCACCGTCGATATGACGGATTCGCTTTCGATGAGGCCGCGGGCGGCTCATGCTCAAGCTTGCCCGGGTTGAGGACTCTCGCGTTGATGCAGTTGCACTTATATCCGACATCAAACGAGTTCGCACGCCCACGCAGAGCCGTGGGCGTGGCACCCAGATAAGGGTTAACGGCGTCGGGTGCCGCTGGCAGCAGCTTTGGGCCGCCAGTGCGATTGCCGCTTGAAGTTCAATAGATCGTGTCTTACTCCGCATCGAGCTACAAACGGAAGACACTGGCGGGCCCCCCTGGCTTCATGAGCCAGCCATAGCGGCGGGCCCCGCCGGTGGTACCCGATCCACTTCGCCGAATTGAAGCAGACGGACCTCTAGCCTCTCATCAGGATTTCCCGCACCACGCGGCACTTGGCTCCGTCGGTCAGCGTGTGGCCCTGGCCGTTCGAGAAATACGTGAGGCGGTCGTGGTCGATGCCGAACAGGTGCAGCAGGGTGGCGTGATAGTCGTTGGGGCTGACCGGGTTGACGACGGCGCGGTGGCCGACGTCGTCGGTGGCGCCGTAGGTCATGCCGCCTTTGATGCCGCCGCCCGCGAGCCAGATGCTGAACCCCTGGCCGTTGTGATCGCGGCCCGCTTGTGACGGGTCGCCGGCCGTCTGCGTAACGGGCAGGCGGCCGATTTCGCCGCCCCAGTGGACGAGCGTCGTGTCCAACAGGCCGCGCTGCTTGAGATCGGTGACGAGAGCGGCGGCCGGCTTGTCGGTCTTCTCGCAGCACGAGGCAAGGCCCGCCTTGAGGTTCGAATGCAGGTCCCAAATCTGGCCGGCGATGAAAATCTGCACAAATCGCACGCCGCGCTCGACCAGGCGGCGGGCGATCAGGAGCCGCGTGCCGTATTCGCGTGTTTCGGGCCGGTCGAGGCCGTACAGGTCCTGCGTGTATTTCGTCTCCTGCGAGATGTCGAGTGCGTCCTTGGCGGCCGACTGCATGCGGGCGGCCAGTTCGTAGCTGGCGATGCGGGCCTCGAGGTCGGCCTCGCCGGGGTGGCGTTCGAGGTGTCGGCGGTTGAGGTGAGCGAGGAAGTCGAGATTCTCGCGCTGCAGATCGCCCTTGAGGTGTGGCGGCGGATCGAGGTTCAAGATCCGCGGCTCTTGTGCGCGAATGACCGTCGCCTGGAACAGGGGCGGCATCCAGCCATTCGACCAGTTGCGGACGCCGTCGACCGGGTGTCCGCCCGGATCGGGCATGGCAATGTACGCCGGCAGGTTCTGACTTTCGGAGCCGAGGCCGTAAGTGATCCACGAGCCGAGGGCGGGGCGGCCGGGTTGCGGCTTGCCCGTGTTCATGAACCAGATCGACGGTTCGTGGCCGTTGATGTCGGTGTGCATCGAGCGGACGACGCAGATGTCGTCGACGATCTTGGCCGTGTGCGGCAAGAGTTCCGACAACTCGGTGCCGCATTGCCCGTGTTTGCGGAACCGGAACGGACTGCCCAGGAGCTTTTTGCTGGCCGAATTGATGAAGCTGTAGGTGACCTCTCCCGAGTAGCTCGTGCCGCTGAACTTGGTGAGCAGCGGCTTGGGCTCGGTGAGATCCATGTGCGGCGGCCCGCCGTGCATGAAGAGCGAGATCATCGCCTGCGCCTGGGCGCCTTCTGCGCTGCTTTCGGTTTGAGATCGAAGGTCGGCGCCTTCTTCGGCACATTGGCCGGCATCCCGAGCAGACGCTCCTCCTTCAACAGCCAGGCCAGCGCCACGCTGCCAATACCGAGCGCATTACGGGAGAGAAACTCACGGCGGGAAGTCGGGAGACATGTTGCCGAAGTTCATGAGGATCCTCAAGGCGTTCGAGGCGGGTGTCAGTCAAAGGCAGGAGGGATCCGCAGATTACGCCGATTTCGCAGATCAATGACCTGGAATTTCAAGTCGGCGAAATCTGCGTAATCTGCGGATAAAGCTCTTCTATTTTTCAGTCGACGTACAAAAATTCGTTGGAACTCAGGAGGGCCTGGCAAAAATCGGTGAGCGGTTGGAGGGAGGGTTCGGCGGCGGTGGAGCGCTGCATCGTTTCGTATTTTGGTCGGCGGTTCTTCTTCGCGGGCCGCGACGCACGGGCGTGCTTTTGCGGCGCATGGGCGCGGCGTGCGTTTTCAGTTCGTCGGTTTGCATTTGCAGGAAGGCGAGCGATTGGTCCAGTTCGGCCGCGTCCGGCGGGCGGCAGAAGGCCAGCTCGAAGGCGAGAGTCAACTGTTTTCGCGGATCGGTGCCGGCGTCGCGCTTCAGGCGCGCGGCAAAGCGACTCGCCTCTTTAAGCGTGAATTCGCTGTTCATCATCATCAGTGCCTGCGGCGCGGCTGTCGATGCGATGCGGCGGTCGCAGTTGGTTTCCATGACCGGCGCGTCGAAGGCACGCAGGATGGCGAGCGGCTTGCTGCGGCGGACCTCGATGTACAGGCTGCGGCGGAACTCTTCGCCGCCGATCGGCACCTCGGCGCCCGGTTCGTTCGCGCCGACTTTCGTGTCGACGCCGACGATGATCTGCCCGACGGCGTCTTCCCGTACGGGAACCGGCGGACCAAACATGCGGCCAAACGCCGAGCCGCTGGCGGACAGGACCGAATCGCGAATGATCTCGGCGTCGAGCCGGCGAACGTTCATTCGCGAGAGCAACAAATTGTCGGGATCGGCCGCGTCGCGATCTGGGGTGCGGACCGAGCTTTGGCGATAAGCGGTCGAAGTCACGATCAGCCGCTGCAGCCGTTTGAGATTCCAACCGGTCGAGGCGAACTCGTCGGCCAGCCAATCGAGCAGCTCGGAATTCGTCGGCCGTTCGCCCAAGTGGCCGAAATCGGCAGGCGTGCCGACGATTCCGCGGCCGAAGTGATGCAACCAGATGCGGTTGACGAGCACGCGGCCGACGAGCGGGTGTTTGCCCGACATCAGTCGGCGGGCGTACGCCAGGCGACGACCGCTGGTGGGCAAGTGCGGATCATGCGCGGCGATCTGGCCGTTTTGCCCCTCGGCGACGCAGACGGTCAGGTCGCCCGGTGCGATTTCCTGCTTCGGCTGCTGATAGTCGCCACGATAAAAGAGGAAAGTCGCCGGCGTCTCGCCCGCGTTCTCGCTGAGCACACGGATGAACTGCTCGGCCGGCACGCGCGCCTGAATGGCGGCGATCTTGGCGGCGTCCTGCTTCAATTCATCAGCGGCCGGCTGGTCGTACTGATACAGAGTGCCCGGCGAGATGTTGACGCTCGGGTAGCGGCTCAACAGGGCTTTTTGTTCGGCTGACCGTTTGGCGTCGGGCGTGTCGAAGGCCGCTTTGAGCTGTTTGGCGAGCGCGGGCTCGAATTTGGTCGCGAGTTCCTTGTCGAGTGCGCGGGCGATGTATTTGTGCTCTTTCTCCGAGTAAGCCGCGGACGACTTGCTGATTTCGGCCCCGAGGGCGGCGACCTTCGCCCGGTCGGCGTCGGTATAAAGCGAGACGCGGCGTTGTTCGGGGATCCGCCAGTTTTTCCAGTTGAGGGCCGGCTCGAAGACGGCCCGCATGCGGTAATAGTCGTCTTGCAGAATCGGATCGTAGCGGTGGTCGTGGCACTGTGCGCAGCCGACGGACAGGCCCAACAGCGAGGTCGACACGATCTTGATCGTGTCGGAGACGACCTGATTGCTGGCAGTGGGGAGCGCGGCGCCGGCCGTGGCGGTGCCGTCGGCCGCCATCCGCAAAAAGCCGGTGGCCGTCAGTTTCTCGATCGCCTCGGCTGGCAGATTCTTGTGGGGCAGGGGAACGAGTTCGTCACCGGCGAGCTGCTCGATCACGAACTGATCGAAGGGCTTGTTCTTGTTGAAGGCATTGACGACGTAATCGCGATAGCGATACGCCTCGGGCCGCGAACGGTCCTGCTCGTCATAGCCTTCGGAATCGGCATAGCCAGCCACGTCGAGCCAATGACGGCCCCAGCGTTCACCGTAGTGGGGGCTCGCCAGCAGTCGGTCGACAAGTCGCTCGTACGCATCGGGCGACTTTGTCGGCAACAAAGGCGTCTACTTCAGCCGGCGTCGGTGGCAGGCCGACCAGATCGAGCGACACGCGGCGAATAAGCGTCCGCTTGTCGGCATCTGCGGCGAACGAGAGTTGCTTCGGCCGCATGGCGGCAAAGAGCAGGGCGTCGATCGGCGTGCGGACGCGGGCGATTTGACCGACCGCGGGAACTTTCGCTCGATGGATGGGGCGAAACGCCCAATAGTCGCGATCCTCTTCGGTAATCAGTGTGCCGGGTCCGGCGTCGGGCGGTTCTTGGCGAGCGGTCGGTGCACCGGCGGCGACCCAGGCCTCGATCGTGGCGATTTCCTTCGCGGAAAGTTTCTGCTCGCCGGGCGGCATTTCGCCGGCTTTGATGCGGTCGACGAGATAGCTCTGGTCGGCATGTCCGGGAACGATGGCCTCGCCCGACTCGCCCCCTTGCACCATCAGGCGTTTTAAGCGGAGATCCAAGCCTCCCTTCCGCATGTTCTGACTGCCGTGGCAATCGAGGCAGTGGGTCCGCAGGATTGGGCGAATGTCCTTTTCGAATGTGAGCGACGCTGGCTGTACCGGGTGCGAGGCAGCAGACACTGTCCGCGGGGCCGCAAAACCGAGAAACAATACGGAAAGGACAATCCATCCAAGTTTGTGCATGTTTGCATTATTGAGACCGATCGACGAACGCACAAGATTGACCGACCCCGAAACCTGCTTCTGAGGCCTCGCCGGTTGATCAACTGTGCACATCAATCGTCGTCGCCGATCGCCTTGGCCCGATCTCGGATCGCTCCGACGGACGCGGCGCCCAACTCCAATTGCCGCACGCGAAAAGAGGAGATTTGACTGGCTCCCACAGCCTTGGTACTTTGGGGCCCGTGCTAATTTCGTTACACTTCATTTGTGGGAAGGGAGTTGCTGAATGAGGGCGCTACAAGGGGGGGCCAAGAATTGATGGCATCAAGAAAATCACAGTTATATCTGGCACGTCGCGAACGCCAGATCTTGGACACGCTGTATCGGCTGGGTGAGGCGACCGTCACGGGCGTCTTGGCGAACATGCCGGACCCGCCCAGCTATTCCTGCGTCCGCAGCCTGCTTCGCATTCTCGAACGCAAGGGGCATGTGAAGCACAAGCGGCAGGGTGCTCAGTATGTGTATGTGCCGGCACAAACCCGGGAAAAGGCACGAAAAACAGTGCTGGAGCACGTGGTGAAGACCTATTTCGACGGTTCGATGGAGCACGCCGTCGCGGCTCTGATCGATATCTCGGGAGTGGACGTCTCCACGGGCGGACTCGACCGCATCGCGCACCTGGTCGAGGAAGCGCGTAAGGACGGCAAGTAACGACCGACGTCGAATCCTCGGCTTCGGGTAAGACGACCTGGGCTGGATCTTCGCGAGAACGATCGAAACGGATGGCGGCAGCCGCCGGTCGATTGAGAAGAGGAACGGAATGTCCGGACGATCCAGGCCCGGCAGCGCGCGCGGTCTCCGCACGGACCATTGGCTCCGCCTGTTCAAATGGGCTGGGAGCCTGCTGTCGGCGACCGCGTTTCTGGTTTTCTCTTTGCTTCTTTTCTGCTGGAACCCGGCGCGGGTGGCGGCCCAAAAGGGGCCGGCCGGTGCCAGTGCGGCGGCCGAACAAGGCTTCAGCATTCCCTTCGACGATCGGCTGAGCGAATCGCTCGCGAAGTTCGACGAGTTTGTGAAAACGCGGGCGTGGGAAAAGGCGTTCCGCATTCTGGCGGACGTTCCCGACGACAAATGGTCGTCGATGCTGCCGGATCGCGAAGGGTTCATTCGTCCGGCCTCGGCCCACCTGCGCGAAGCGATTCTCGAGCTGCCCGCCGACGGGCGTGAAGCGTATCGACTGTATTTCGACGCCAAGGCGCGGCGCTTGCTGGCCTCGATGGCGACGGCCGGCAAGGAAGACGACGTCAAGATCGCCCGCACGATCTACGACCGCTACTTCATCACGTCGGTGGGAGACGACGCGGCCGACCGGCTGGCCGAGGATTACTTCGAGCGCGGCCAGTTTGCCGACGCGGCCCGCTGCTGGAAATCGATCTTCGACTATCACCCGGACACGAATCTCAACGAGGCCAAGATTCTCGTGAAGCGGGCCATCGCCCTGTTTCGCGGCGGCCTCGACGCGGAATACAAAAGCGTCCGCCAACAATTGGAGCAGCAGTTCCCCGGTGCGAAGGTCACGCTCGGCGGTCGCGAGATCGTGGCCGATGAGTACTTCAAGAGCTTGGATGCCGAGACAAAGGCCAAGCCGGCCGCGCCGACAAAGGTCGCATCAGAATCTGCCTTTCGCGGTTTAGCGCCTGCAGACGGGGCAAAACCCTTGTGGCAGTTTCGCTTCCTCGAAGAGAAAGATCTGACGTCGATCGAAGAGTCGATGCGCAACTGGTACGGAGCCGCCTCCTTCACCTCGTTCCTGCCGGCGGCCGCGACCGACGGCGAGCGGATCTACGGCAACTGGCTGGGAGCCTGCTTCGCCATCGACGTAGCGACGGGCAAAACGGTCTGGTCGACGGAACCGAGCGTCAAAAAGATCGTCGCCAATCTGCGAGGCAACTACCAACGTCTGGTCTCGTACTCGGCCAATCCGGGGCAATTCTCACTGACAATTGCCCAGATCGGCGAGGGGACGCGCGTGATCCTCGCGGTCTCGGCCTCGCAGACGGAGGTGCACCGCTTCCATCTCGTCGCTTATGACGCTCAGACCGGCAAGCAACTCTGGACCAGCGACCGGGCGACGAAGGAATTGACCAAAGCTTCGTTTATCGGCACGCCGCTGGTCGAAGGGGACTCGATCTACGCCCTCAGTCACCCGGTCGCTGCGGAAACCGATCAGCAGAATAACAATGGTGAAAACGGCCCTACGGCGAGCGCGGTCTCGTTGAGGCGTCTCGACCTGCGGACGGGGACCGAATTGTGGTCGTTGACGCTGGGGACGCCGCAGCTTGTGGGCAACGGTTACGGGCAGCAGTTCCTGCCGACGCCGGCCTTGTTGCTTTCCGCGGGGCGGCTCTATGTCCTTACCAACGACGGAGCCCTGTTGTCGGTGAGCATTGACCGCAAGCAGATCGACTGGGTCTACAAATATCCGCGGCCGAACTTCGGGCAGAATCGATCGCAGCTGTTCATTGCGGCCCGCACGCCGGGAGTTCAGCCGCGCACGACCGGCCCGATCGTCGTGCGCGACGGCGTGATTTACTTCAAGGAATCGATGGGGGCTACGTTGTACGCTCTCGAGGAGAACGGCCCGCGGCTGCGCTGGAAGTGGGAAGACTCCGAGTTGACCAACCTCGTCGGCGTCGACGACACCGACGTGTATCTGTTTTACGGCGAGCTGTCGGCGATCTCGCGCACCAAGCCGGAAACGCGGTGGTCGAACCGTTTGACCGTCGAGTTGCCCGGCGTCGGCGCCCAAATCGGCAGCCAGGCGATCCTCGTCTTCACGCCGCGGGGACTGTTCGAATTGTCGAAAGAGACGGGCGACGTGCGGCGCATCTTCCGCGGGGCCGACCTGGGGGCGGCCGGCGGCTATGTGCTTTCCGCGGGAAAACGGCTCGTCTCCGTTTCGAACCTCGCAGTGACTGCTTATCCGGATTCGGCAAACAACTGAACGGCAATTGGATCGACATCGAGGGACAACCATGCGCGCCGTGATCCTTTCCCTGGCTTTGATTCTCGTCGGTTGCGCGGTGGCGAGCGCCGCGGATGACGGCGACCGCATCACGGTCACCGCCTCGGGAACGGCCTCCATCAAGCCGGACGTCGCCGAGGTCCACGCCTCGGTGTCGGGAACTGCGGCGATGGCGGCCGACGCGCTGCGGAAGTTTCAGGACAACCGCCGCCGGGCGATCGAGTCAATCAAGAAACTGAAGCTCGAAAATCTCACGATCGAGGGGGGCGGCGTTTCGATGTCGTCCGCGGGCCAGGCGAACCGGATGGCGATGATGCTGGGCAACAATCAAAACGCGGGGACGCCCGGCCATGTGACTGTCACCGAGAAGCTGGTCCTCCGCCTTTCGTCAATCGATCGGTTGAAAGAGGGCGAACCGGCCAAGGCGGTCACGACGGTGATCGATGCCGCGAAAGACGCGGGCCTGACCATTGGCGGCTCGGGGCTGCAGTCTGAGTTGGTTCGCTTCCGCTCGACGAAGCTCGACGAGACGCGGAAGGCGGCGGTTGAAAGCGCCATGCAGTCGGCGCGGCGCAAGGCCGAGACGCTGGCCAACCTGTCGAAGGCACACATCACCCGCATCCTCACATCACGGGAAATCGCGCTTCCCGCTGCCGCCAATAACAACGCCGGCGCGCAGAATATGTTCATGTCGATCGCGTTTGCCGAAATGGGCATGTCCGGCGGCGGCGATGCGGATGAAACAAGCTCGGCCGAATTCAAGCCGATTCCGATCAACGTCACCATCGAAGTGCAATTTGGCGCGGACGGAGGACGCTAAACATGCCGCGACAGGAGTTGCCGTTGTTTCGAGCGGCACTGTGCTGCCTTGTGATCGGCGCCTGGGGTGCGCGTGCGGCTGGCGCACCTCCCGAAACTCCCGGAAAAATCACGGTGGAAGGCGTCGGCACGACGGTTGTGAAACCGGACGTCGCCGAGATTCGCACAACATTGACCGGCTCGGCGTCGCTCGCGTCGGACGCGGAGAAGAAATATCGCGATCACCGCCGCCGGGCACTCGAAATGCTGCACAAGCTGCCGTTCAAGTTGGCGATCGAGGCCCGCGGACCGGCGATCGGCTCGGGCATGCAGCAAAATGGCGGCCAGGCGTTCGTGATGTTTAACAATGTGGTGATGCAAAACAACAATCAGCAATCCACGGGGTTCGTCTTCGCCGAGCCGCTCGTGATCCGCCTGCCCGCGATCGACGCCATGAAGGATGATGAGGTGCTGGCCGCGATCGTCAAGGTTCTCGACACGGCCAAAGACGCCGGCATGACCGTGTCGGGCGTGCAGTTCAAAACGACGAAAATGGAATCGAGCCGAACGGCGTCCGTGCGAGCCGCGGTCGAGGCGGCCCGCCAGAAGGCCGGGCTGCTCGCCGAACTGGCGCACGCTCGGGTCGGTTCGGTCCTGTCGATTCAAGACACGACGCCGAACACAGTAGGGGGCGACAACCCGCAACAGCAGGTTGTCGACGCGGACGATCAGAACACGATCAACCTCATGAACATGATGAATATGCAGGCGATGGGCGGGATGAGCCGCCTGTCGTCGATCGTCGTCCGCGCTTCGGTGAATGTCGACTTCGCGTTGGAAAGGGGCAAATGATGCGGACCGACACACGCAGACGCCGTGGAATTGTCGTCGCTCTTTGCGTCTCGTTCGCACTGGCGGCGGCCCATCGCGCCGTCGCCGGGCCGCCCAAGGATATTCGGCCCAAGCACGTCACTGACGGCTCGCTACGGGCCGTGAACAAAGGGCTCGAGTATCTCGCGCGGATGCAGGCGCCCAACGGAAGCTGGCAAACCACGCAGGACGGCAGCTCGTATCCGACGGCGATGACCTCGCTGGCCGGCATGGCGTTGCTGGCCAACGGCAACACGACCAGCCGCGGGCCGTATTCCGAGTCGGTTCGCAAAGCCGTGCGATTTGTCGTGGCGCAACAGACACCCTCGGGGCTGATCACGGTCGGCGAGGAATTGGGGCGTCCCATGTACGGGCACGGTTTTTCGCTGTTGTTCCTGTCGTGTGCGTACGGCATGGAGACCGACGGCAAGGTCCGCGAGCAAATCAAGCAAGTGCTCACCAAAGGCATCGCGCTCACCGCATCGGGCCAGAGCGACGCGGGGGGCTGGATTTACTGGCCCGGCGGCGGCGATGAAGGGAGCGTCACCGTGACGCAGATGCAGGGACTGCGGGCCGCGCACGAGGCGGGTCTGACCGTTCCCAAGCAGACGATCGCCAAGGCGGTGCATTATCTGGAAATGTGCAAACAGCCCAACGGCGGGATTTGCTATTCGCTGGCCACGCAGGGAGAGGCACGGCCGCCGATTTCCGCAGCGGCGATCTGCTGCCTGTATTCGGCCGGTGAATACGAGTCGCCGCTGGCGAAGGCGTGCCTGAATTATGTGTGGAGAGAGATGAAGCCCCACTTGGGGTCGCAGCTGGGCGGCAACTGGGGGCACGATTTTTATATGAACCTCTACGCGGCCCAGGCGTTTTACCAGGCCGGCGACAAATACTGGGACGAATACTTTCCGCCGACCCGCGACGAACTCGTCAAAACTCAAAAAACGGACGGAAGCTGGAACGCCGACGGCATCGGTCCGGTGTTTGATACGAGCGTCGCTTTGATCATGCTGCAACTGCCGTACAAATTTCTGCCGATTTATCAGCGTTGAAAACATGGGCCGGCGGATTGACCCCGCCGGCTTGTCCGGTCATGCTAATTTTCTAGCGGTGCGAACGGGAGCACGGGCGCGATCCGTGCGAGGAGGACCACTTGAACCCTCACGAGACTGTGCCCGACCTGGCGGCCCTGGAGAAGCTTCGCGACGCGCATGCCCGCGTCCGCCAGCAAATCCACGCCGTGGTGGTCGGGCAAGACAATGTGATCGACGAGCTGATGGCCGGAATCTTTGCCGGCGGGCACTGCATCCTCGAAGGCGTTCCCGGTCTGGCAAAGACGCTGTTGGTGCAGACGCTCGCCAAGAGCCTCTCGCTCGAATTCGGCCGCATTCAATTCACGCCCGACCTGATGCCGGCTGACATCACGGGGACGGAGGTCATCTACGACGACCGCCAGTCGGGGCATCGGGAATTCCGCTTCGTGCAGGGGCCGATCTTTACGAATCTGCTGCTGGCCGACGAGATCAACCGCACGCCCCCCAAGACGCAGGCCGCCCTGTTGGAAGCCATGCAGGAGCGGCACGTGTCGAGCGGCACGAAGCGTTATCCGCTGCCGGAGCCGTTCTTCGTGCTCGCCACGCAGAACCCGATCGAGCAGGAAGGGACCTACCCGCTTCCCGAAGCGCAGCTCGACCGTTTCGTGATGAAGATCCTGGTGAATTACCCGACGCCCGAAGAGGAGCGGCGGATCTACCGCGTGACGACCGGGGCCGATCACACCGAACCGACGCGCGTGCTCGACGGCCGCGAGGTGATCGAGCTGCAGCGGCTCGTGCGGCGGATACCGATCAGCGACCTGTTGATCGACTATACGATGGCCTTGATTCGCGCCACGCGTCCCAACGCCGACAAGCCCATCGATTTCGTCAAGCGGTGGATCCTGTGGGGCGTCGGTCCACGCGGCGGACAGTGGCTGATTCTCGCTGCCAAGGCGCGGGCCGCCCTCGAGGGCCGGCCCGAAGTCGGCGTCGAGGATTTGCAGGCGATGGCTCCCTCGGTGCTTCGGCACCGCATCGTGCTTAACTATTCCGCCGAGGCCGAAGGGCAGACGCCCGACACGGTGGTCAAGCGGCTTTTGGATACGATCCCACTCCAAGGAACGAGCAACCGCGTCGATGGCCAGTTGGAGCGAGTACTTAAAGCCTGAAGTGATTGCCCGGTTTGCGTCGGTCGGCCTGCATTCGCACACGGCCGTCGAGGGGACCGTCTCCGGACTGCACCGCAGCCCGCTCAAAGGCGTTTCCCCCGAGTTCGACGACTACCGGGAATACTCCTTCGGCGACGACCTCAAGAACCTCGACTGGCGTGCCTACGCCCGCTCCGACCGGTTCTATATCAAGCGCTACGAAGAGGAGTCGAACCTGCGCGCGTGGCTGTTGGTCGACGCGTCGGCGTCGATGAAATACGGCCGCAAGGGGCCGACGAAGTTCGCGCAGGCCGCCACGATCGCCGCTTGCCTGTCCGCCATGCTGATCAAGCAGCGCGACGCCGCCGGGCTCACGCCTTTCGACACGGCGGGTCGCCTCGACGTGCGGCCCAGCGCCCGCCGGTCGCAGCTCCTCAAAATCGTCGAAGTGTTGGAAGGGGCCACTCTCGGCGGCAAGACCGATCTCGGCGCGGTTCTTTCGGCGACCGCCGACCAGATGCATCGCCGCGGCGTGGTGATCGTGCTCTCCGACCTGCTGACGAATCTCGAGAGTTTTTATGTCGCACTCGGAAAGCTGCAGCATGCGGGACACGACGTGCTCGTGTTCCATCTGCTCGACCGAGACGAATTGGAGTTCCCCTTCGACGGCTCGGTGATTTTCCGCGACATCGAGGGGGACGAAGAGATCTTCGCCGAGCCGCGTGCGTTCCGCAGCGCCTACCGCAAGGCGATGCAGGATTTCGTCGGCGAAGCGGAGCGGCGGTTGCGCGTCTGCGGGATCGACTATTTGCGGATTTTGACCGACGAGGACGTGGGCGAAGTCGTCAGCCGCCACCTCTACGATCGCATGCGCCGCGCGCCCTGCAGCACAAAGGCCGGATGGCAGCACTTTAGGAAGGATGAAGGCGGAAGGATGAAGGATGAATCAGATTAAGCGACGAAGGGGCAGGCTACGGATCGCCAGACATTTGTCTGGCTCATCCTTAGCCTGCTCCTGCATCGCTTCCAATCTGACTCATCCTTCATCCTTCATCCTTCATCCTTCACTTTCCTCATGAGCTTTTCTTTCGCCACTTTTGCTCGGCGGTCTGGCACTCGCTTCGGTGCCGGTGATCATCCATTTGCTCAATCGCCGGCGGTTTATCCGCATCGATTGGGCGCCGATGGAGTATCTCAAGCTCACAATCCGCAAGAACCGCAAGCGGATTCAGCTCGAGCAGTGGCTGCTGTTGGCGGTGCGCGTGCTGGCGGTGGCGGCCCTGTTTTTTGCCGTCGCCCGGCCGACGATGTCGAACAACGCTCTGGCGCAGTTTCTGGCCGCGCAGGGCAGGGCGGCCCGGTTCATCGTCATTGACGACAGCCTGAGCATGGGCGGGCTCTCGGCCGGCAAATCGGCCCTTTCGCGGGCGAAGGACGCCACGCTCGAAATCCTCAAGCACGTCCAGCCGCAGGATACGGTCACCGTGATGACGGCCCTCGGGGCCGAAACGCCCCTCATGCGGGACGCACATCTCGATCAGACCGACGCTGTCGCTGCCGTCGTGAAATCCTTGGAGGTGACCCACGCCTACGGCCAATGGGCGGGAATCTTTGAGAAGATCGATACCCACGTCCAGCGATCGTCGCAGCCGGTGCGGGAAGTCGTGCTTGTCACCGATCTCCGCGCGGCCGGTTGGGATGCCGGCGTGAGTGCGGTCGTCGACCGCTGGTCGGCCGGCAATGTCTCGCTACGGGTGATCGACGTCGGCAGCGGCGTCACGGGAAACGTCCTGCTCAAATCGCTCGAGCAGACCTCTCCGATCGCGCTGGTGCACACCCCGGTCAGTTTTTTGGCCCGCATCCATAACGACGGCACCGAGCGCATCGCCTCGCAGGAGGCGACGCTCACCGTCGACGGCAAACCGCAATCGCTGCAGCTGCCCGATTTGCCGCCCAAGGCGGACGTCGATCTGCCGGTCACGGTGACGTTCGATTCGGCCGGCATGCACGGGATCGAGTTGACGCTGCCGCGAGACAATCTGCCCGAGGACAACGTCCGTTACGCCTCGGTCGACGTACGGAACACGCTGGCAATTGAAGTCGTCGACGGCGAGCCCGATCCGCGGCCGTTTGAGAGCGAGACCGATTTTCTCGAATTGGCCTATTCCGTCGGCCGCGCGCCGTGGCAAATCACGCGGTTGACCGACTCGCAATGGGCCGCCAACCCGCTGAGTGCGCCCCGACGTGATGGTGCTCGCCAACGTCGGTTCGGTGAGCGAACAACGGGCGGCCGAGCTGTACGCGCAGGTCGAGGCTGGGCTCGGTCTCATGATTTTCCTGGGCGAGCAGGTCGACCCGACTGCTTACAACCGCGTGCTCTACCGCGAAGGGCGGGGCATCTTGCCGGCCGAGATCGTGCGCTACCGCGAGGAGGAAGCGGCCGGACTCGTCATCGAGAATTTCAGCGATTCGCCGCTGGCTCCGCTCACCAAACTCAAGAGCGACGCGCTTTCCAAGATTCGGCCCAAACGCTTCGCCGAAGTTTCGGTCCCAGCGGAGGCGGGTGACGCCGTGCGGGTGCTGGCCCGCTGGAACGATTCGCGGCAATCGCCGGCCATTGTCGAAAAGCGAATCGGCGAAGGCCGGGTCTTGCTCTGGACAATCACGGCCGACAAGAAGTGGAGCGATTGGCCGACCGATGGCTCCTACGTCTTGGCGACGCGGCAGGCGGCGATGGCGATTGCCGCCCAATCGCTCGATCGCGACAACGTCACGGCTGGGCAGCCGTTGCGGTATCGACTCGACAAGAAAGGGATCCCGCTGCAGGCCGGCATCAAGGCGCCGGGACGCGACGATCCGCAAGTCGTGCCGGTCGACAAGTCGAACCCAAAATTCCCGCAACTGCGTTTCGATAAAACGGCACGCGCCGGCTTTTACCGCATGGAGTGGAAGGATCCCGTGATGGGCAACCTGTCGCGGCTGTTTGCCGCCAGTCCGGATGTGCGCGAAAGCAATCTCGCCCCGATTCAGACGGCCGAACTGAAAAACTTCGTCGGCAAGCTCAATCCGCAAGTGGTCCGGCTGGGCGAAAAGCGGGCCGATGCAAGCGGCGCCGGAACGGAACTGTGGCGAACGGCGATTTGGGGCCTCTTGGCGCTCGTGGTCATCGAAAGCTGTCTTGCGGCCTGGGTGGGAAGGGAGTCGAGATAGCGGGCCATGAACCGGTTGCTGCAAATGCTCTTTGGACTCGGCAACGCACCGCTCACTTCGGGCGGCCGCTGGCGGTTCGAATGGGGATCGGTCCCGTCAGGCGATCGGGCCCTCCTCTGGATCGTGGCAATCGGCGTGGCCGCGGTCGGAATCTGGTGGCTCTACCGGATCGAGGCCAAGAGCCAGCGGCCGCGCGTGCGAATGCTTTTGGGAGCGATTCGTCTGGCTGTGCTGGCCCTCGTGGCGGTGATGCTGTTGGAGCCGATCCTGATTTTCAGCCACGTCGAGCACGAGCAATCGAACATGATCGTGCTTTTGGACAATTCGCGTTCGATGGGACTTCGCGACGCGTGGCAGGCGCAAAGCGCCGGGCAGGCGCTGGCGGATACGCTGCGTTTGCCGGATGGCGTTCGCGACCTCCGCAAATTGACGCGGCTCGAACAGGCGCAGCGAACTGCTGGACCACGGTTTGTCGAACGAACTTTCGGCAGGCGGCGATCGGCTCGTGCACCTGCACCCGTTTGCCGACCGCCTGATGGAACCGATCGAAGCCGATTCCGGCGATCGCAAACCGCTGGCGACCGACGGACAGTCGACGGCCATTGGCTCGGCCGTCAGGCAGGCGGCGCTCGCGTATCGCGGCAAGCCGATTGCCGGCATTCTGCTGATGACCGACGGCCAGTCGAACGTAGGCGAATCGGCCGTCGAAGCGGCTCGTTTCGCGGCGGAAGAGCGAATCCCCTTCGTCGCGCTCGGAGCCGGGACCGAAGAGGGGCCGCGGAACGTCGCCATTAAGTCGATCGAGACGAGTCCGGTGGTTTTCGAGAAAGACCACAACAACGTCGCCGTGCTCGTCGAGTCGAGCGGCATGCCCGAAATTCCGGCCACGGTCGTGCTGGAAAAGCGCCGGCTCGGTGAGCAACAGTGGCAAGAGGTGGGCCGCGAAGAGGTCACTCTGCGACGCGACGGTCGCATGCAGTCGGCTTCGTTCCGCTACGCCGAGGAGCTGCCGGGCAAGATCGAATTGCGGGCCAAAGTGCTCGACGTCGGTCCCGAGCTGACGCAAGACGACAACGTGCGTGTGTCGGAAGTCAGCGTAGTCCGCCAGAAACTTCGCGTGCTGTTGATCGCCGGCTCGACCTTCCCTGAAATTCAGTTCCTCCGCAACACGCTCTTGCGCGACAAGACGATGGAACTCTCGACCTGGCTGCAAGCGGCCGACACGACCTACGAGCATCCCGGCTCGGTCCCCATCCAGCGATTGCCGTCGACCCAGCAGGAAATGAATCAACTCGACTGCGTGATCCTTTACGATCCCGACCCGGAGAAATGGCCGGAGAATTTCCCCGACTTGTTGAAGAAGTTCGTCGTGCAAGCCGGCGGCGGCCTGATTTACGTGGCCGGCGAAATGCAGACTCTGCACAGTTACGAGCGGCAATCCGAGCCGGGGATGAGTTGGCTCTCGCTGTTGCCCGTCGTGCGGGAGCCCGGCCTGTTTCAGACCGAAGTGATGATGAAGCTCTCGGCGCAAACGCCCTGGTCGCTCGAAACGACGCCGGACGGCCGCCGCGATCCGATCTTCACGTTTGCCGAGGACGCCGACGAAAATCAGCGGATTATCGACAGCCTGCCCGGCATGTTTTGGCACTTTCCCGTGTCGCGGGCCAAGCCCGGGGCGACCGTGCTGGCGCATCACGGCGATCCCCGTATGCGGAACGAGTACGGGCCCGACGTGCTCTTGGCCACGCACCTGGCCGGGCCGGGCCGGACGTTCTTTGTCGGGTTCGACAGCACGTACCGCTGGCGGTATCTCGACGACAAATATTACGACGGCTTTTGGACGCGGATGATCGACCGGGCCGGCCGGAACAAGCAGCTTGGCGGCAATTATCCGTTCCGCCTGGCGCTCGACTTTCCCAACCCGCACCCCGGCACGAAAACAACGCTGACGGCGCGGTTCAACGATCCGTCCGACGTCGATCCGGCGCTCACGACGCTCACCGGCGAGGTCGAGCATGGCGACGAACCGTCGCAGCCGTTGACGCTGCTGCCCGGCAAGACTCCGGGAACATTCGAATCGTCCGTGACCTTCACGCAATCCGGACCGCATGTGATCCGTGTTTGGACGGGCGAATCGCGTGAAGAGCAAAACGCAAAAGCGGCGACCCTCACAGTCGACGTGGAATTGCCCAACCTGGAATTCGAGACGCCCACCCTCGACCGCGGCCGCCTCGATGCCATGGCCGCCGCCGCCCACGGCGTGGCCGCGCCCTTGGCCCAGGCGTCCGAGGCGGTGAAGTCGTTCAAGATTGGACGCATCGACCACGTGTACGAACAGCGCAAAGAAATCTGGGATTCGCCCCTGTTTTTCGGTTCGATTTTTCTGCTGTTGTGTGCCGAATGGATTTTGCGAAAGCGTTTCCGGCTGATTTGAAGTTGTCGCAACATCAATGGCCGTAGCAATCACCACACACGATTCGGAACTCGACGCCCTGCGTCACCGTCTGACGGCGCGGTTGGAGGCGCTGCGCGGCCAGGTGCGGTGGCGGTTGTGGCTGGATGTCGCGTCGCGGATCGTCGTCGGGATCGCCGCGCTCGTGATTGTTTCGTTCGTGATCGATTGGTGGCTCGATATCAGCCGGACCGCGCGGATCGCGTATACCGTGTTGGCAGTCGGGCTGCTCGCGTGGCTCACAACAAAATCGGCGCTGGCGATTGTCAGATTGCGGCTGGAGCCGATCGAATTGGCGGGCGAACTCGACAAAGCGGGCCGGCTCCCACCGTCGCAGTGGATCGCTCCGCGCGTGGCGACCGTCTTGCAGCTGTCCGATGCACGCATCCGGGAAGCCGGCTATTCCGCGCCGATGGTTGATCGCGCGGTTCGTCACAGTTCGCAGACATTGGATGGCATCGACTTCTCCCGGCGTTTGGACGAGCGGCAGCTTCGACAATGTGCCGTTCTCTTGGCCGCGGCCGTGCTCGCTCCGATGTTGTTCGCTGTCGTTCTTCCCGGCGAACTGTCGTCGATCTGGGCTCGGCGGTGGCTCTTGGGGTCGAATGCAAGTTGGCCTCGCGATACGGCGATCGAAGTGCTGGGCCTTTCGGACGGCCGTTTGATCGTGCCGCGCGGCGAGCCGGCCTCGGTCCGCGTGGCCGTGCGCGATCGGGGCCGCCCGACCGAGGTCGTCTGGATCCGCCTGGTGACACCGGACGCAGCGCCGGAGACCGCGACACTGGTGAAATTCGCGGCCGGCGACTTCCGCTTCGAGTTGCCGCCGCAGCAGCAGACGGTCACGGTCGACTTCTGGGGAGGCGATGGCCGGGCCGGACCGGTCGAAATCGTGCCGGTCGACCGTCCTCGCATCGCCCAGTTGCGACTTGTCTACAAACATCCGCGCGACAAGTCGCCGCAGACCTTTTCATTCACCGGCGAAGAGGGAAATGTGCGGTTGTTGAAGCAGACCGAGGCGGAGTTGACCCTCTGGGCGAACGTGCCCGTCTCGACGCTCGACGTCTCGGCCGACGGTTACGGCATGTCCGGCGCCAACGTGCCCAAATTCGAGCGGATCGACGACAAGACGTTCCACGCCAAATGGATCCACCAAGGCGGCCTGCAATTGAAAGTCGGCATGGTGGCCCGCGATTCCGAGCTGGCATCTCGGCCCGAACCGATCTCGATCGGCTTCAAGGAAGACCGGCCGCCGCGCGTCACGCTGACTCATAGTGGTGTCGGCGCGGGTCACGCCGTCGGCCATCATTCCGTTCAAGATTGCCGTGCGGGACGACTTCGCGGTCGCCCGCGCGGCGCTGTCGTTCAAGGTCGTGCCAAATACCGTCGGCGGCGAGCGGCCGGAAGGTGATCGGCCGAAAGTCGCCGCCCCCGCGCCCGTCGTGCTCTTGGATGGCAAGACGCTGCCGCTCGAACAGACGTTCGACGGCGGTCACGAATGGGACTTGGAACCGCTCAAGCTGGCCCCGGGCGATACGGTGAGCGCAACGGCCGAGGCGACGGACGACTGCTACACCGGTGCGCAGACTTCGACCTCGCGGACGCTGACTTTCCGCGTCGTGTCGCGGACCGAACTCTTCCGCGAGATTCTGCTCAAACAGCAGCAATTGCGGGCCCGCTTGCGAAAGGCGATGGAGCAGGCGGAGGCTTTGCATCAGTCGTTGCGATCGGCTTCGCTTGCCGACGATGCCCAGGAGCTGTTGCGGCGGCACAACCTCGTCCAACGGGAAGTCTGGCAAGTGATGCATGGGATCGAGGATTCAGCGACCGAAATGCGGCTGAACCGGCTCGGGGGCGCCGAGACGCACGAGATCATCGTCCGCACGGTGATCGCCCCAATGGAACGGTTGCACGATGACTTGCTGACCCGTCAGCGGCAGGGGCTGGAAACGGTCCGCCAACCGGGCGCCGATACGCAGGACCAACTCGCCAGCCGGCAGCAGGAAATCGTCGAGGCGATGTCGAAGGTCCTTAAGAATATGTCGCAATGGGACAGTTTTATCGACGTGATCAACCAGCTCACCGAGGTGATCAACATCGAGAACCTGGTCCGCAACAAGACCGAGGAACTCAAAAAGAAGCAATTTGATTCGATCTTTGATAGCAAGTAGACGGGCCGGTATGATGGGATGCGGTTAAAAAAGCAGCCGCGAGCCCAGGGTCCGATTTAGTGCGTCTGAGTCCGATAGGCAGGGGCACCTGCCCCCGCCGTGGGTATGTTTGCCGGTAGATAAGTGCGAGGGCGGGTGCCCTCGCCTTTCGAGACAATCAATTCGCAGTCTTTGTGGGGGACCGACATGGCAAGGCCTGCCGAGTCGAAACGGTCGAGGATGAAGAGACGGCGAGGTATCGGGCACGGTTCTCGTGGCCGGCACAGTCTTCGCATTGGCGTCGTGGCAAGCGGTCGCGGCCGATACCGGGCGAACGCCCGTGGTTGCTCCGCGACCCGCGGCGGCCGAAGAGGGGAGCGCGGCGGGCCTCAATCCCGCGGCTCGCTCCGACCGGCCGGTCACGCCGGAAGAAAAAATCAAATTCGAGCAAGACAAGGCGCACGCCCACATGCGCGAGTTGGAAGGGCGCATGTTCCGCGTGGCCGAACTTCTGCGGCAAACGCAGCCTGACGATTCGGCTCGCCTGCTGATGGGCGTCGCCCGCTCGCGCGAGCAGCTCATCGTCGAAGAGATGCGCGAAGCGGCCGAGCTGATCGGCAGCCTCGACTTGAACAAAGCGACCGCCGAAGAAAAGGAGCTGATCGCCAAGCTTGAGGAACTCAAGCGGCTGTTGCTCACGAACGATCTCGATTTGGAGCTCAAGCTCGAGCAACTGCGAAAGATTCGCGAAGCCCAAGACGCCCTCGCCAAACTCACGGCCCGCGAGCGTCAACAACTGGCGCAAACGAAACCCTTGGCCTCCAACCCGAAGAACAATCCCAACACGCTGGCCGGCCTCAAGAACAATGAGCACCGCAATCAGCGCTCGGGAGAGGACCTCGAGCAATTGATCAAACGGATCGGCCCGACGGCGGCTACCGCGGCCGGTGCAATGGGCGGTGCGTGCCAGTCGATGGGTGGGGCCTGCAGCGGCTTGGGGAACGGCCAGTGCAAAGGGGCGTCGGAATGCCAGGGGAAGGCCGTCGAGAAGCTCAACCAGGCCGCGGTGGCCCTGCGCGAGGCCGAGGCCCAGTTGAAAAAAGAGATCGAATCTTTGGCCCGACAGCGGGTGATCGAGAACCTCACGAAGATGATCGCCCAGCAAAAGCAGGTTCGCGAGGCGACCCGCCGGCTGGTGCCGCGCATCGCGGAAAAGCAACGGCAGGCTTTTCTGGCCGTTCGGCAGCTCGCCCCGCTCGAGGAATCGATTGCCGGACTGTGCCGCTCGTCGATCGAGCTGGTGGAAGTCACGCAGTTCAGCGTTGTCTTGCCCAGTGCGCTCGGGTCGATCGAAGCGGACATGAACACGGTCGCCGACTCGCTCCGCGACGGCAAGGCGGACGACGAACTCGTCGCAACACAAAAGAAGATCGAGTCCGACCTGCAGGCCCTGTTGGATGCGCTCAAGGACGCGGCGAACGCGTCGAGCAATCCCTCGATGTGCAAGGGCTGCAAAGGCGACAAGAACAAGCTGCTGGCCGAAGTTCGCATGCTGCGCTGGATGGAATCGGTTCTCAATCGCGACACGCTGACGGTCGATCGGTCGAAGCTCGCGAGCAAAATCGGCACGAGCGAAGCGACGTCGCGAACGCATGATCTCGGCCGCCGGCAGGAAGAGATTCGCAGGATCACGGCTCGCCTGCACGCCATGACCTGTCCGCATTGCCTGGAAGAGGGAGACGGGACATGAGGGAACAGGGCAGAGGGACAGAGGGCGAGAGGGCAGAGGGAAAGGCATGGCGCTGCTTTGCGTGCCGTGCGTTGATCATTGCTGCGTTGATCGGTCGCCCGGCCGCTTTGGTCATTGGCGCCGACACTGATGCTGGGCATTCCTCGGGCGGGAAAGCGGGACTTAGCAATATTGTCCCGCCGGCGTTTTTGAAGACTCCGTTTGTGCCGGCGACGACGAAGTCGGCCCGATTGCAGCAATTGCAGTGGCTGGTCGACTCGAACGATTGGCTCAAGGATCCTTTTCGCCATCT
This sequence comes from uncultured Planctomycetaceae bacterium, assembly GCA_963756305.1. Lineage (GTDB taxonomy): Bacteria > Planctomycetota > Planctomycetia > Planctomycetales > Planctomycetaceae > DASPSM01. Next base: position 1,265,684 of record CAVWNP010000002.1, on the reverse strand, counting down.
GCAGACCGATATGGTCGACGTGATCGACGATCTGGCCAATGGGAAGACCCATACGCCGGCGCACGTGACGGAGCCCAAAATCCTCTCGCGTCTGGATGTGTTGATCAAAATCCTCGAGAAACAGTGCAAAGGCGGCAAGCCAGGGGGTAATCCCAATTCGCCGCTGCGAAGATCGGTTCTGGCGGGTGGTCCCGGCGGAATGGGAGACATGAATGCGCCGCGCAACAGCCGTCGCAAATGGGCGGAGCTGACGCCCAAGGAACGCGAACGCATCCTTCAATCGAGGACCGAGGGTTTCCCGGCGGGATACGAAGAGATTCTCGGCGAGTATTACCGCAGGCTGGCCACCGAGGATTCGGTCCGCGCCATCGCGCCGTCCGCCGCGAAGCCGGCTGCCGGAAAGGCTCCTTAACCAGGGCGGCGAGTCAGATGGGAGAACGTCGCGTGCGTCCGCCAAGGATGTGCGAGGGCAGGTGCCCTCGCCTTTCGAGATGTTTAAGCTCTTTTGCGGCAGCGTGCGCTCTTTTGGGCGTGATCCTGGTCGCGGACGGCAAATGGACGGCTGCGGACACCGTCGAATTGGTGAACGGGAAATCCGTCCACGGAGTCGTCCGCGGTGTCGCCGACGGAAAGGTGACGCTCGACGTCACTCCTCCGGCTGCGGCCGCGGTCGTCGAAGACAAGCTCTTTAACGCGATCTTGACCGAATCGAGCAATAAGTCGCACTCGCCCGCTGCCAAACCTGCCCCCAAGCCGGCCAAACTCCTCGAGTTTCCGCTGATCGACGTCGTGCAAATTAAATTCGAGGCGATGTACGACCGGGCGAATGACGCTCATCCGCTGATCGACAACGAGCGCGCGAGTCGCGGGCAACGCGTGGCCGGTTCGATCAAGCTGCGCGAGGGTTATCACCGCTTCCAACTCGTCTATTGGCACCACTCCGGAGGGCCTTATCTCCGCTTGGCGTATAGCCGGATCGAAAGACCGAACGAGGAGCGACAGCGCTTCGTCTCCGGTGACATGTTGGCGCATCTCGGTCGCGGAGGGACCGAATCCCCATCGCCCGGCCTCGACAAGGAGGGATTTCGGCTTCCGGAAAAGCTCTCGGGTGAGATCGCGGCCAACTGCAATTACTCGCTCCGACGTCGGTCGGACGGAAGGCCGATGGAGAAGATGAATGATGTGCTCGAGGCAAATTCGAGCGTCGGCGAGGGAACGCTCGAGCACGTCTCGACGGGGCCGTTTCCGAACGAAAGCGACAATCTCGCGATGCTGCTCGGAGGCTACCTGCATATCAAGCAGGATGGTCTGTACAAGTTCTCTCTTTCGTCGGATGGCGGCAGCCAGTTGTTCGTGGGCGACATTCCGGCTCTGCTGCGATCGATGGATGCCGCGCAGGCCTCGCCCCCGTGGAGCGTGTCGCTTGTCGAGGGAGGCACGCTCAAAGGGGCGATCGAGAGTTGGGCCGATTCGAAACTCACGCTCCGAGTGTCGGCCGGTCGATCGCCCGTTTCGCTTTCGATCCCGTGTTCGCATATTGCCAGGGTCTGGTCGGCGAAGGCCGCCGAGAAAGAACCGGCCGGCAACGAAGCCAAGAAGGATGACTCGACCGACCGCTCGAGTCCGTCGCCCGTCCAGGACGTTGTCTTCGCGACTTCAGCCTCGGGCGCTGTTCAGCGAGTTCCCTGCCGTGTACTGGGGATTCGCGGCGATTCCCTCGCGATTCAGTTCGGCGGCAAGGATCGGAAGGTCGCCTTATCCAAACTCAGCGGCGTCGAGCTGTTCGCCGATCGTGCCGCAACCGAAGGGGAGCAGACGTTTCATCAAATTGTGGAGACGCAGGGAGGGATCAAGTTTCCGGGCCAACTCATTTCGCTCGACGCGGCCGCGGCGAAGGTCCGCACACAGTGGGGAGAAACGTTGACTTTGAAGACCGAGGAACTGACCGGCATCTCGATCAAGAACGGCAAAGCCGTTTCGCTGACGGAATTGAAGCCCAGCGAAGTCACGCAAGTTCCCTTTTTCGAGCGAACGATCGGCTATCGCGTCAATGAATCGCTCTCGGGCGGGCCAATTCTGCTGCGAGACGGTCCGCACAGCCGCGGCGTCAGCGTGCACGCCAAGACCGTGCTGCGTTACCCGATCGGCGGCCGATTTCAACGCTTCCGCACGAAGCTGGGTTTTCAACTGCCCGAAGGCGAACTGGGCGATGCGGCGATTCGCGTGCTGGGCGACGACAAGGTGCTGTTTGAGCGGCCCAGCTTTCGCGCAGACGGGCCGATCGAATCGCTCGATCTCGATGTCTCGGGAGTCGGCACACTCACGCTCTCGGTCGATTTCGGCCATCGCGAGGACGTGGGCGACCGTGTCGTCTGGGCGGATCCGATGCTGATTCGCGGCGAAATCGGCTCGGTCGGCGGATCGTCCGCGAGCCCTCAAAACTGATGAGCGCTCGGCTTGCCTGTGCCCTCTCTATCCCTGATTCTTGGGTCTTCGGTTGAGGGATTTGAGTTGACGTCCAATTTCGCCTGCCGCGGCGCAGAATGAGCGACTGTTGCCGTCCCGCGGAATCGATTGTTCCAAAACGCGCACCTCGAGAGAATCGATCGGCATGGGATTCCATATTAAGTGCTGCCTCGCGGTCGTCGCGCTGCTCTCTTCTTTGCCCGCCCTTGCAAGTGACGGCGCAGGCGTGCGCCGTACGGAGGACGTGATTTACGGGCGGAAGCACGGAATGGCGTTGACGCTGGATGTGTTTCAACCGGCGCGCCTGCGCCGATTCCGCCCGTGTGGGCGGCAATGGCTGCGGGTTGCTGTTCCTGGTCAACGGGGGTTGGCAGTCGAGCAAGGCGACGCCGTTGATGGTGACGATTCGGCCCCAGGACTATCAGCCGTTTCTCGAGCGCGGATATACGGTGTTCGCCGTCGTGACGAGTTCGCAGCCGAAGTTTGCGATTCCGGAAATCGTGGCGGACGTGCATCGGGCCGTGCGGTTTGTGCGGGCCAATGCGGGGACGTACGGAGTACGTCCGAATCGGCTCGGCATCATGGGATCGAGTTCCGGAGGGCACCTCGTGCTTTCGATCGCCACGCAGGGAGGGGCGGGGCGGGCCGATGCGCAGGACCCGGTCGAGCGAGAAAGCAGTGCCGTGCAAGCGGCGGCTTGCTTCTTTCCGCCCACCGACTTCTTGAACTACGGACGTCCCGGGATTTGCGGGGTGGGGGCGGGACCGTTGGCTCCGTTGCGGGCGGCTTTTGGCCCGCGGGCGCTCGACCCGCAAGAGCGTCTGAGCCTGGGCCGCGAGATCTCGCCGATCTACTTCGTGACGGCTCAACTACCGCCGACATTGATCATTCACGGCGATGCCGACACGGTCGTCCCGCTGCAGCAAGCCGAGACCTTTGTGCAGCGAGCGAAAGCGGCGGGCGCGACAAACGTGCGATTGATTATTCGCCACGGCAAAGGACACGGCTGGGGGGACTTTTGGAGATCGAGCGAGGATATCACGGCGTTTGCGGATTGGTTTGATCGGTATCTGCGGGACGCTCGTGACTGAGAATGGCCGGCGATTCCGTCACGCTCTCACCACGATCCGCGGGCCTTCTCGACACCGATTCTCAGATGATCTGCCGGATCGGGCTGACGTGCTCGACACCGACGAGTTTCTGGTTCAGGCCGCCGTAGAAGTAGGAGAGTTGGTTCGGATCGAGGCCCATCTGATGCAGTATCGTGGCGTGCAGGTGTTTGACGTGAAAGGGTGACTCGACCGCGACCGAGCCGAGTTCGTCGGTTGTTCCCACGCTTTGTCCGCCCCGGATGCCGCCCCCCGCCATCCACATCGTGAAACCGTAGGCGTTATGGTCGCGGCCGGTCCCTTGCGCGTACTCGGCCGTCGGCTGGCGGCCGAATTCGCCGCCCCAGACGATCAGCGTGCTGTCGAGCAGGCCGCGCTGCTTGAGATCCTTGATCAGCCCGGCGATCGGTTTGTCGGTGTTGCCGGCGTGATAATTGTGGTTCTGCACCAGGTCGCCGTGGGCGTCCCAATTGTGGTCGTTGTGGTTGCCGCCCGAATAAAGCTGCACAAACCGGACGCCGCGCTCCACCAGCCGCCGGGCGAGCAGGCAGCGTTTTCCGAAGTCGTAAGTGCGGCTGTTGTCGAGCCCGTACAGCTTCTGCGTCGCCGCGCTCTCTTGTGCGAAATCGACCGCCTCGGGCGCGTGTTGCTGCATCTGGTACGCCAGTTCGTAGCTGGAGATGCGGGCGGCCAATTCGCTGTTGTCGACTCGGCCGGCCAGGTGCGCTGCGTTTTCCTCTTCGACCGTGTTGAGCAGCTCACGCTCGATCGAGCGCGTCATGCGAGGCGGCAGGTTCAAATCGAGGATCGGTGCGCCCTTCGAGTGGAGAATCGTCCCCTGGTAGCTGGCCGGCATGTAGCCGCTCGACCAGTTCTTGGCTCCGCTGATCGGCCCGCCCGTTGGATCGAGCATCACCACGAATCCCGGCAAATTCTGGTTCTGGCTGCCTAAGCCGTAATTGACCCAGGAACCGATGGCCGGGCTGCCGCTCAGAATCTTCCCCGAATTCATCTGCAGCATGGCCGAGCCGTGAATGGGCGAGTCGGCCTGCATCGACTTGATAAAGGCAATCTCGTCGACGCACGTCGAGAGGTGCGGAAACAGCTCGGAGACCCACTGGCCCGAGCGGCCGTACTGTTTGAATTTCCACTTCGGCCCGATCACGCGTCCTTCGTTCTTTTCGCCGCCGCGTCCCTTGGTTTTGACCGCGATGGTTTTGCCGTCGAGCTTGAAGAGCTTGGGCTTGTAGTCGAACGTGTCGACGTGGCTCGGGCCCGCCATACATGAAGAGAAAGATGACGCTCTTGGCTTTGGCGGCAAAATGCGGTTGCTTCGGTGCGAGGGGATTTTTGTAGGGAGTTTTCCCGTCCGCGGCGACGGCCTGACGGCCCAGAAATCCGTCGGCAGCGAGCAGCCCCGTCAGCGCCAGCGACGTGAAGCCGCCCCCCGCCTCCCACAGGAATTCGCGACGCGTCCGGCCGCAAAACGTGCCGCGCATTCGGCGAGGGACTTGAGTTCGGTTGCGTCATGATGTTTCGCATCGAGGGTCGCTCGATGTCCAAGTCAATCCAGATACAGAAACTCGTTCAGATTGAGTACCGCCAGACAGTAGAGGTCGAGGGCCGCGTCGGCCGAGAGTCCGTTCTTGCTTTTGCAGCGTGGCGAGCAGTTTCAACCCGCGCTCGACACTTGCGGGATCGGCCGAGTGAACCAACGCGAGCCGCAGAGCAAGGCGGACTTGTGCCGCGGGATCTTTTCCCGCTTCGCGCCGCAGCCGCTCCGCCAGTGCAGCAGACTGCGAATGCACGAAAGCCCCGTTGAGCATGGCCAAGGCTTGCGTCGGCTGGGTTGTCGTAAATCGAACCGCACAACTCGAGTCGTTGTCGGCCACATCGAAGTCAACCAGGATCGGCGTCATCAGCGACCGCTTGACGTGGATGTAGATGCTGCGTCGCGCTTGTTCTTGCGGGGACGATTTCCCCCAGCCGGCGCCGGGAACCGATTGTCCCGCCAGCACCTCGGCCGAGATTTCGGGAAAAACGCTCGGCCCGTACATCTTGGAATTGAGGCGGCCGCTGAGCGCGTGGATCGAATCGCGAATTTCCTCCGCGGAGAGCCGCCGCATGTCGAATCGCCAGAACAGGTCGTTGGCGGGATCGCGAGCCAAAGCCGCCGGATTGGCCTGCGACGACATGCGGTAGGCACTCGACGTCATGATCAAACGGTGCAGCGACTTTAAATGCCAGCCATTTTTGACGAACTCGGCGGCCAGCCAGTCGAGCAATTCGGGGTGCGTCGGCCGATCCCCCAGGTAGCCGAAGTTATTGGGTGAGCGGACGATCCCTCGGCCAAAATGATGCTGCCAAATGCGATTGACCATCACGCGGGCCGTCGCCGGGTTGTCGGGCGAGGCGATCCAGTTGGCCAGCGTGAGCCGCCGGCCCGTGGAATGCGTCTTCGCCTGCGGCGGCGACAGTCGCGGCGGCCGCGGGTCGAGAATCCGCGGAAATTGCGGCTCGACCTTCTCGCCCAGCACGCGCGGATTGCCCCGCTTGAGCACGAAGGTGTCGGGCGCCGTCAGGCCCGATTCGGTGACGGCTAACGCGTAGTCGGCCGGAATCGGCGGCTGCTTCCTTCGGCGCAGGGAAGCCTGCAGTTCGCGATAGTGTTTGAACCGCTGCTCACCGAGAACACCTGCCCCGTTCTGCTTGATCCACTCGGCGAGTTCGCGTGGCGGTGGCGTTTTCGCGGGGAAGCGAGCCCGGAGTTCTTGATTGAGAGCGGTCAACTCCGCCTGGGCCTGCTTCCGCTTCTCGTTGAGCTCACGGGTCGAGACGCGAAACTGTTCGCGTTCGCGATCGTCGGCGAGCAGCGGCACCTCGATGTTGGGACCAGTGGTTTCGTAGGGCGTGATGTTGTGGAAAAACGCCACGAGCCCGTAGTAATCCTTTTGCGAGATCGGGTCGATCTTGTGGTCGTGGCAACGGGCGCAATTCACGGTCAGGCCGAGAAAGACTTGTCCCGTGGTCGCCACCAGATCGTCGAGGGCAGTCGTACTTCGCCTGCAACCGGTCGGCCGGCTCATCGTCCCACGGCCCGAGGCGGTAGTATCCCGTGGCGATCAGCGACTCGCGCGTCGCGTCGGGCAATTCGTCGCCGGCCAATTGTTCGCGGATGAACCGGTCGTACGGCTTGTCGGCATTCAAGGCCCGGATCACATAGTCACGGTAGCGCCAGGCGTGCGGCTTCGCGCCGTCACGCTCGAAGCTGTTCGTCTCGGCGAAACGGACGACGTCGAGCCAGTGACGGGCCCAGTGCTCGCCATAGCGGGGCGAATCCAGGAGCCGGTCGACGACCGTTTCGTAGGCGGTCGGCGAAGGATCGGCCACAAAGGCGTCCGCCTCGGCGGGCGTGGGCGGCAAACCGATCAAGTCGTAATACGCCCGACGCAGCAAAGCGATCTTTTCGGCCGGCGGGGCGGGCGCGAGGCCGTTTTGTTCGAGGCGATGGAGAATAAACGCGTCGACCGGATTGCGGATCCACGACCCGTTGCTCGACCCACTGCGGACCGCGGGCGGCTGATGGGCGACCGGCGGACGAAATGCCCAGTGGATTTCCCACGCGGCCCCCTCGCCGATCCAACGACGGATCAAACCGATTTCCGCCGCCGTCAGGGGCTTCCCCTCGGGAGGCATCCGCTCGGAGCTTTCGCTCGAGCTGACCCGTTTGAGCAATTCACTTTCGGCGACGTTGCCGGCGACCAGAGCGTGCGATCCCGATTCGAGCTTCGCGAAGGCCCGCTCCCGCAAATCGAGCCGCAGACCGGCTTCGGCCTTATCGGGTCCATGGCACCGGAAGCAGCGCTTGGCCAAAACCGGCTGCACGTCACGGGCGAAATCAACCTTGCCAGCAGAACCCTTTGACACACGATCCGCTCCCGCGGATCCCTTTGACACAGCTTCCGCTGCCGCCGCAAAGCTCTGAAAGCTCGCGGCGTACGCAATGGCGATGATCAAGGCCGCCCAAATCGCATGACCGGCCGCTGCTTGCGGCCGCATCGGCACTCGGGACCTCGGTCCTTCTGGAAAGTTGATCAAGCGGCGGGAACCGGTCGACGGAAGGATGTCGGGTCGAAGCCGCGCCGTCACGCGGCTTCCGAGTTGAGGCAGGTCAAGGTGCGGCTCATGTGCCGCTACGCAGGTCGAGGTGCGGCACAACCGCCGCCGCCTCGCTTCAGCAATTTTGCCAGATCCCAAGGGCGTCGACAATGTGCCCTGGGCGAAGCCAGCCGGATCCCGAAGCGGTCAGCGGAGGACCGGACCGCCGGCGTCGAGAACTTGTGAATTCGAGACCGAGTTCCCGTACGTTTCAAATTGATCGAATGTCCACACGACCTGTTTCGTTTTCGGATCCAGCTCGATCACCAACGGCTGGCCCGGCCCGGCGTGACAGTTGCCGACGACGTAGTGCCCGTTCGGCAAAACTTCGAGCGTCGTGACCCAGGCCAGCGTGATTTTGGGCAGATCGCGTTGCCGAATTTGCCAGACGATCTGTTTCCGCGGCGTGACTTCGATCACGCCATGCCCGTTCCCCGTGCTCATCAACGTATTTCCGTTCGGCAAGCGGACCGCGGCGAAGCACTTGTTCCCATAGGCTTCCGGGCCGTGACCCGGTTGGGGCGATCCGCCGAAGAGCGGGACGGAATAGTCCCACGTCACGCGGCCCGCGTGGTCGTACTCGCGGACGGCGCCGTCCCCCTCGTGGCACACGAGGTAATGACCGTCGTCCAGTTGCCGGGCCAGACGCGTGTCGGTGTGCGGATGGCGGTGATGCACCTCGAGCTTGATCTCGTGCAGCAGCGTGCCCGCGCGATCGATTTCGATGATGCGTGCCGGCCCGCTCTCGGCAATCATCACGCGTCCGCCGGCCAAGGGCTGAAACGCGTGGACCTCGACCCGCTGTCTCTTGTTTCCGTTCGCCGTGGCCGAGTCGTACGCCCACACGATTTTTCGTCGAGCGACGTCGATCTCCACAATTTTGCTCGGGCCCTGCTGGACCATAAGCGTTTTGGCGGCGAGCGTTCCGCCGGCCGACGCGTGCACATCATGAATCCCCTCCCAAGGCATCTGCCATTCGACGTGGCCATCGCGCGCGACAATCGCCAGCTTCCCGTTCCCCTGCAGCACGAGCCGATGCTGCGCTCGGGCCGCTTGGCCTGGCGACAACAGGGCAAGAACGGCGACGGCAATTGGAAGTCGGCTGCTCACGACGGCGACCTGAGCGGAGGAAAGTTGATGGAGGGTGGCGCGACGGCTCGCAATCGTAGCTTTGGCAGAATCGCGACGCCACCACACGGACGCCACCACGACACCGCGCCGCAGAGCGGGAACCTGCTCACGTCGAACGCTCGACCCACTGCGCCCGCCAGGAGGGAGGCTCGAATGGTTCGCCAAAGTACTGCGTCTCGCGGACCACTTTGCCGCCCTCGAACTCCATGATGCTCACCGTGTGCATCGGATGGCCTTCATAGGAGATCGAGTATTCAGTGACCCAAAGCTCCCCGTTCCCACGATTCGTCGTACAACAAAGCCCGCCGGCTTCGATGGGTGGTGGCTGCGGAGGGCGAGAATATTTTGTCGCCCTCGGATCCGCTCTCCAGATTGTGGATACTCGACAAGCACGTTCTCCTGGTAAATCTCGTGCTCTGCCACCTGGTCACCGCTGGCAGAGGCACTCCAATGTCGCTCCAGTGCCGCTCGGATATCGACGTCCGCCATCGCAACCTCCCATCCTCAACTTGCCGCCTTGAAGTTCATCAAGCGGCGACTCGGAGAACGATCTTCCGGATGCCCGGACAATCCGCGTGCGTACGCGGCGCGAGCGCTGGGCATCGAGTTCTATCAGCTCTGACCGGTCCTGAGCTTAGCTACAGACGACTCGCTGAATCCACTCCCTGCGGCTCGTGCCTCCGTTTCCGACCAGTCGCCGCCTGAGGGGCCTTAGAGCTTTGTGCGTCGGTCGATGAAACCCACGCACGCGGGGTCGGTCCGACCAGCCGCCAGAGCAGGGGACCTCGCCGCAACTTCACCATTCTGTGGCACGCCATCGACTCCGCGAAATTCGCCAGAAAAAGCCTTGATCCTCATTGACAATAAAAGTTGTCAATGATAACGTCTCCTCATGCTCGACATCCAAGTCATCGACGATCCGGCGGCGGCCACGGTGGCCTTGGAGCCCACGCGGAGTCGACTGCTGTCTGAGCTAGCCTCGCCCGCCTCGGCGGCGACGTTGGCCACGCGGGTCGGCCTGGCTCGGCAGAAGATCAACTACCATCTGCACGCGCTGGAGGCGCACGGGTTGGTGCGGCTGGCCGAGGAACGCAAGTGGGGCGGGCTGACGGAACGGCTGCTCGTGGCAACGGCTGCTTCCTACGTCGTTTCGCCGAGCGCCATGGGCCCGGTCGCCGTTGATCCGAATCGAGAAGCCGATCGGCTGTCCGCGAGCTATCTCATCGCTCTGGGCGCACGGGTCGTCCGCGAGGTGGGTGACCTCGTTCGTCGTGCGAAAGAGGCGGGCAAACGCCTGGCGACTCTGGCCGTGGATACCGAGGTTTGTTTCCGGTCGCCGACGGACCGGGCCGCTTTCAGCAACGAACTCACCGAAGCCATTACGAAACTCGTTTCGAAGTATCACGATCAATCCGCCCCCGGCGGCCGTGCGCATCGCCTGGTGGTCGTGGCGCACCCTCTCCCACAGAAATCCGATCCCAAGGAACCATCATGAGCGTGAAGAAAGAACCCTCCGGACGCCGTTCCGTCCAGGTCGAAGTCGAGGTCCCCGGCACGCCGGAGGAAGTCTGGCAGGCGATCGCCACCGGGCCGGGCATTTCGTCCTGGTTCGTGCCGGCTGAGTTCGAGGAGCGCGACGGCAAGCCCATCGCGGTGAAGTTGAACTTCGGCCCGGGCATGGAGTCCAGTTCCCCCGTGACGAAATGGGATCCGCCGCGAACGTTTACCACCGAGGCCCCTGGCTGGGCCCCCGGCTCGCCGCCCATCGCGGACGAGTGGAGCGTCGAAGCCCGCGCGGGAGGCATCTGCGTCGTTCGCGTGGTGCATAGCCTCTTCGCCAGCACGGACGACTGGGACGACCAGCTGAAAGGCACCGAATCCGGCTGGCCCGGCTTCTTCCGCATTCTCAAGATCTATCTCACACACTTCCGCGGCCAACGCTCCGCGATGATGCAGTGGATCGCCCCCTCCGCGGGAACCGAAGCGGAGGCCTGGGACACGCTGACCGCAGCCTTGGGGGTGAAAGGCGTGAGCCCCGGGCAGCGTTGGACCGTCCCGGCGGGCGTCCCGCCGCTCAGCGGCGTCGTGGAGCACGCCACCCAGAGTCCGTACAACGCCCTGTTGCGGCTCGACAAGCCGGGGCCGGGCACCGCCGCCCTGGGCGCCGTCACGTTCGGCGGGACGGTGATGGTGACGCTTAGCTTCTACCTCTACGGAGATCAGGCGGCCGGAACCGTCGCCCACGAGACACCGCTGTGGGAAGCGTGGATTCAAGAACGCTTCCCGACGCCGTCGGAGCCGAGCAAGAGCGAATGACCGCGTCGTCGTGACGATGCACTCCCGTTGTTGCGGGCTCGTTCCCAGGGCCGCCTTGGGAACGAGCCTTCTCGAGTACGAGGGAAAAAATCACATGGAACTCTTGATCCCCCTCTGGCTGCCCATCCTTCTCTCCTCGGCGGCCATCTGGATCATTTCGGCCGTGGTCTGGATGGCCATGCCCCACCACAAGCGGGACTTCATCAACCTCCCCGACGAGGACGGTTTCATGGACGACCTCCGCAAGAGCGGCATCAAGCCCGGCAACTACGTCTTCCCCGATTTCCGCGACCCCAAGACGATGAAATCGGAGAAAGTGCAGAAGGCATTGGAAGGAGGCCCGGTCGGCCACCTCAGCGTGTGGCCGACGCCGCTGACAATGGGCGACAAGCTGGTCGGCACCTTCGTCGTCTATCTCGTGGTCAGCACGCTCATCGCCTACCTCACGCGCGTCGCCCTGCCGGGCGCGGCCCCGTTTGCCAAGGTCTTCCAGGTCGCGGCCACCGCCGGCATCCTCGCCTACTCCTTCTCACACATCCCCAATGGCCTCTGGTTCGGCTCCTACAAGCGCACCATTGTCGCGAACATCGTCGACGGCATCGCCTATGGCCTGATCACCGGAGCCATCTTCGCCTGGCGCTGGCCGCACTGAATCATTGCAGACCGGTCATTGCAGACCGGTCTTAGCAGCAATGTCTTTACGTTGCGCCTGAGAAGACGGTCGGGTTGGGGGCTGTGCTGGGATCAGTTGCCGCCTGCCGTGGCGTGCTTGATTACAAAATCCACTAGTTCCCGACACTCGAAGAACCCTCGCCACATGTTGTGGCCTTGCCCCTTGGGGACGATCAGTTCCATCTTTCCTCCGAGCGCGGAATAGCGTTTGGCCATTTCGCCTGAATTCTGCGCAAGCGGAACGACGTTGTCGGTGTCGCCATGGATGGCGAACAACGGGACCCTGGCTTTGGCAAGCGACTCGAGGCGGTCGAGCGGATTGTGGCGGCGAAGCTCCCCCTTCAATTCCGCGGCCGTCAATCGATACGCGCCGGCCGCTCGTTCGATTCCGGGGTAGCTCTCGATATTGCAAACCGGATAGATGCCAGCGATTGCCGCCACCCGATCCGGGTGCTCGCACGCCCAGGTATACAGCATCAGCCCGCCACGGCTCCGCGCCAGCAGCACGGGCTTGCGGGACATGCCCCACTTGTCAACAAGTGTGTGATAGAAAGCCGTGTACTTCGATCGTCCGTTCGGACTCCCGTACGACTCCCCGACGTCGACTCCGCCGATGGCAATTCCTGCGGCAGTGAATCGTTCAAACATCCACTTCTCGGTATCGGCGGGGAGGCCGGGGAGCGTCGGCGCGTACCAGACCCAGGGAGTCGGCCTCTTGGCGAATGGGTGTCTCGGCGGGATCAGAAAGGCAGGGCAGCGGCCGACGAGGAACACGTCACCGGAAAGGGGGAGCGTCTTTTTGGCCGCTTTGTCCTGCGTTGATTCCGAATGCTTCTCTGCCGCAGAGAGATCGTTTGCTGCGGCTGTCAGCACGACGACTACGAACACGAGGATTCGGCGAAGCATGGATTTTTCCAAGATTCAGGGACAATCCAGTGACTCAAGCAGGTTGGAACGCAGATTTTGTAGTCCGAGAGCGCGGGCGACGTCGGCGGAATTCGACGATTTGACGGTCCTTTAGCGGACCGAGACTTGGATGGGCAGCACCTGATTGATCATGTAATTCTCTCGGTCCTTGTCGCGAGACAGAGGTTGAGTTCGGCCGCCGGCATCCGTCGCTCTTGCCATCAAAACGTGTCGGCCCGCGGCGGCCGGCACTCTCCAGGGAAATTCCCAGAGCCGCCAGGCATGAGTGATGCGATTTCCCAGCAATCGGGCCAGCGCGAACGTTTTGCCGCCGTCCGTGCTCACCTCTACCTTCACGATCTCCGAGTGTCCCGACCAGGCAGCGCCAAAGATGCGATAGGCGCCTCCAGCCGGAATCACTTCCGCCATCGCCGGACGAGCAATTTGGGCCTTCACCTGCAGCTCCGTCACCGGCACGCGCGTCGGCAAGCCGTTGCGGTGGACCCAGTAGGCGTAATCGACCGTCTGAAAGTAGCCTTCGAAGGGCTTTGCGACGACAACGATGCGACTCAACCATTTCACCGACGCCATCCCGAACCAGCCGGGCACAATCGCCCGTAGCGGGTACCCGTGAGCCGAAGGAAGTGGTTGTCCATTCATCTTGTAGGCGAGTAAGACGCCGCCCTGACGCGCCTGCGCGACTGGAATGCTGCGTGCATAGTGGAAAGGTTTGGCGGGGCGTGACGGCTTGGAAACTTCGCCGGCGTCCACACCTTCCAGAATCACGTCGACGGAGTCCGGCGCGATCTTCGCGCGTTCCAACAGGGCCCCAAGAGGAACTCCCGTCCATTCAGCGGTCCCGACGGCGCCCAGCTGCCATTGCGTGCCGTCCACTTTGGGTGTGAGGAAAACCCGCCCATTTCCGGCACACTCGATGGTGACAGCCTTTGTTTGGGCAGGCATCTGAGTCAGCTCTTCGTAACTCAAGGCAAAAGCAGCAGCAACCTCACCTTCGACCTTGAGCCGCCACGTTTTTGCATCGAGCTGTGGAATCGCGAAATGGTTACGGACGTAAAACCTGTCATTCGGAGTGAGGAACGAACTGAGCCCCGCAAAATCTGGCTCGAAGTTCTGGGGTTCTGTCTCGCGAATCGTCATGCCGGGAACCGCGGCGGGAACGGGCGCTTCCGCCCCCTCGAACGCTTGGGCCAAGCCCCCCAGTCCGTACGCGAATGGCAGCGCGCTCATGCTGCCGATTAACGAGCGACGAGAGATGATCTCGTCACCAATTGCGCCGCCGCCGGACTGATCTCGCATCGAGTCTTCCTCGCAGGTAACGTGATTGGCCGATGGCCGCGCAGCTTTGATCGAAGGAGAGCGTGCGTCACCGCAGCATGTTCCCAGGCGGGATCTCAACCGAGGTCAGTTCAGGGCGGCTACTGCTCAAACTACATTTGCCAGCTGACCTAATCAATCCGTCAGTCTTCGCCAAGTTCGTCGGCAGAATGGGAATCTGGAAAACTCGAAGCAGGGCGACTGACGGCGGCGCTTGGGGTCGTTAAGCTACCTAGCCGTGGGGGAAACGGTCGCGTCGGTCTTTTCTGCTTGAGGAGAGATGCTCATGCGCCGATCAAGGGCCTTACTCGTCTTCTTACTGCCGCTGGCAGTGCAGATTGCTGGCTCTCGAATTGCCCGCGCCGACGCGATCGGCCGCATCACGACCGGAGGGACGATCACGCTCTTTTCTGTCTCGCAGGGTTCTGACCCGGCGGGAATCACGTTGGGCCCCGACGGGAATCTCTGGTTCACCGAGAACACGGGGGACCGCGTCGGACGGATGACGACCGCGGGGTCCGTCACGGAATTTACAGTCCCCACCGAATCGGCCGGCCCCCTGGGCATCACCGCCGGCCCCGACGGAAATCTTTGGTTCACCGAGCAATCGGTCAACTCCATCGGGCGAATCACGCCCGCCGGAACGATCTCCGAATTTTCGCTCCCGGCCGGCGCGAAACCCACGGGCATTACCGCCGGCTCCGATGGCAACTTGTGGTTCACCGAACCCGGAATCAATAAGATCGGCCAAATCACGCCGGCCGGGCTGGTTACCTCCTACGGTGGACTGACCAATGGCGCAGGGCCGACCGGCATCACCGCGCTCGGCAACCATCTCTGGTTCACCGAGCAAGCTCTCAACCAGATCGGCGTCCTGACGATAGGCGGCGGCGTACTTGAGTTTGGCGGCTTGGCAGCGAACGCGGGCCCTTCGAGCATCACCTCGCTGGCCGGCAATCTCTGGTTCACCGAACAATCCGCCAACAAGATCGGTGAAATGAACCAGGCCGGCGCGGTGTTGAACGAATTCGCGTTGGGTGGTGGAACCGGTCCGTCGAGCATCACCGTGGGGCCCGATGGAAACTTGTGGTTGACCGAAACCTCCGGGCAGATCGGGATGATCACGCCGGGGGGAGTCGTCACGCAATACGGTCTGCCGGCGGGCGACATTCCCACGGGCATCACCCTTGGACCAGACGGAAATCTCTGGTTCACCGTCGCCACCGCGGCTGCGCCCGAGCCGTCGAGCGTCGTTTTGGCCGCCATCGGACTAGGTAGCCTCGCCGGGCTGGCCCGCCGGCGGCGCACTGGCTGAATGATTAGGCTGCGACGGCAGTCTAAATCGCCTGGTCATTCTCCCGCCATTGTTACTCGCTTCGGTACGGCCTCGGCCCCTTGTCGGGGCGGGGACCCCCAAAACTGATCGGGGGCCTCAGCCCGCCGGCTGGCAAATCAAACAAGCTCGGCGATGGGGGCGCCGTTTTCCACGATATAGCGCGGACGGCCGCGCGGATCGCGGTAGGTGGCGTTCGTGGGAACTCCCATCAAGTGGTAGATCGTCGCCGCCAGGTCGCCGGGCGTGACGGGGCGCTCCTTGATCTGGCCGCCGTCCGCTTCCGTCGCGCCGATCAGCTGGCCGTGCCGAAAGCCGCCGCCTGCCAGCAGCATCGACATGCAGACCGGCCAATGATCGCGGCCGTCGGTGCTGCCTTGCGTTCCCATATTCGGCGTGCGGCCGAATTCCCCCATGGCGATGACCAGCACGTCATTGAGAAGGCCGTGCTCCTCGAGATCGAGCACGAGCGTGGTGAGCAGATGATCGAATAAGGGGAGCAGGGGCTTAAGTCCGCGCGAGATTCCGCCGTACGGGGGCACGTTGTCGCCGTGCGTATCCCAAGTGCCCGAGGCTCCGTGGTAGCTCAAATCGAGAGTGACAAAGGCCACGCCCGCCTGAACCAAGCGACGTGCCAACAACGCTTGCTGGCACCAAAGGTGCTTTCCGTATCGCTGCCGAGTCTTTTCGGATTCTTTGGAGAGATCGAGGGCGTCTTGCGCTCGGCGACCCAAGAGCAGGTCGGCCGCCTGTTGCTGATAGGCGTCGAGCGCGTCCATCGACCCGCCGGCGTCGAGTCCTGCGCGGAGACGATCGAAGCCGTGCAACAAATCCTGCCGCCGATGAATGCGGTCGGCGTTCAGCGATCCGGGCATGCGAAACAGGTTGCCACCGCGCGAAATGCCCGTATCCACGCCAATGTCCGTATAGACGGGCAGGCGGGCCCCGGCATTGGCGACAAAGGGATCAAACTCTTTTCCGAGCCACCCGCCCCAGCCGATGTGCGACGGCGCCTTCATGAAGGCGACGTACGGCGGCATGGCGGGATGATTCGATCCGCGGAGCTTGGCGATGAGGGAAGCGATGGCCGGATACTTATCGCCTTCTCGATTGACCCGGGGCGCTGCGTCGAGATTTCCCGTTTGAAAGACCCGGTTGGGCTCGTGATTGCTTTTGCGGGCGTCGACCGACCGGATGAGCGTAAAGCGATCGAAAATCGCCGCCTGCTTGGGCAAATGCTCGCAAATCGCCACGCCGGGAAGTTTCGTGGCGATCGTCGAGAACGGGCCGCGGTTCTGATACGGCCGATTGGGTTTGACGTCCCAAGTATCGATGTGGCTCGGACCGCCCGCCATCCAGAGCAGGATCACGCTCTTGCCGTTTTTCGCACTGCTTCCTGCGGCCACGGCTTTGGAACGGGCACGCAGCAGATCGGGCAGGGTGAGGCCCGCCATTCCGGCCAGGCCCGCCTTGAGCATGCCGCGCCGGCCGGCAAACACGAGGCCCTCCCGCTGCCGGGCGCTCATGAAGTCGAATGCGTGACCGTGGTCGTGCTTCGGCGTCTGTGAATGATCTTTGATCATGAGGACGGCTTGCAGTCTTGCGGCGAGACGGTCTTCTGGGGACGGTCTTCTGGAGACGCGGGCAGGGCGGTCGCAGGCAGGTTAAAGCCACCCCAGGATAACCGAGTCGGCGTGCCGAGGGAATGTTTCCCGGTGACGGCAAGGGGCGAAGGCAGATCCCACGTGTCGGAATCGGAATTTCGAACCACGGCGAGCCTACGGATCTCTCACTCCAAGAGAGCTAGAATGATCACATGCGGACGTGAACCCGCCCTGTCAGGAAACGACGACCGGAAACGATGACCGTGGCGCCCCAACCAGCGACACCACAAGAGCGACTGCGACAACTGGCCAACGAGATCCATTCGATGCTGGCCAGCGAGGGTTTACCGAGATCCTGCGCTCTTTGCGGCGTGCCGTGCGGGACGGTGCGCGATCTGGACCTTGAAGAGAACATTTTCACCCTGACGGTCCCGTTGCCGGTTTGCCCGCGGTGTGCCTTCCAGCCACTGTTTCCTCAAAAACCGTTCTTCCCCTTGGAAGGGAATCTGTCTTCCATGGCGGCCGACGTGTGGGCGAAAGTGCGGCCAATGGCTGCCCGAGTCGCACGTCTCCTCAATCGGGCGGAGGTCGCGAACGACGGCAACCGGCCGACACTGGACGCATTGCTCAGAACGATCGCTCCTTACCGGCGTCTGCTGGAGAGCTTTCCGCAAACGATCGTGGCTTGTGCCAACGACCGTTTGCGCAAGGCCGTCGGGCCCGCGGAGGCGCAGCGGTTCCGCGCGGCGATCCGGCACTGGCCGACCATTTTTTCCTTGAACAGCGCCGACGAAGCCAAGAAGTCGGGGCTTCCTTTCCAGTTCCTGACTGGCTTTTTGGAAATCATTGACGGTCGAATCAAACAAGTTGTCGACGAAGTACGCCCCGAGGCGTCGCTTGTCGTCCAGGTGGGAGCCGTGTTATTGCCTGGCCGTCGTTGGGACTTCGATTGCCAGTTGCTCTCGAATTCGCCTGACTCCTCGTTTGATCCGCTTAAGAGCCGGATCCTTCAGGCGCTCGCGTCGCTGCCCACCTGGCCCGTTGCGTACCCGTTCGTCTTGGCCGTCAAGCGAGCGGTCAACAGGCCCCCCGCAAATCTTCGTCAGGCGTTTCCGCTGCCGTTTCAGAATTGGGCGCAGCGGGTGTTCGCACCGCGGCTGACGTACGGCGAGGCGGCTCGGCAATATTACGAAGTCGCCCTGCCACCCGAGGAATCATTGGGCGTTCAACCCGAAGACTGTGCCGCCGTCGCGCGCTGCTTGCCGGAGAACGTGCCGCTCAAGATGCTGCACGCCGAACTCCTCACGGCCTATGGACGGACCGACGAGGCGCTCGACATCTGGAATCGTCTGGCCCAGCAATTCCCCGACGACGCGAACGTGGTCTTCCGGCGGATCGCCTTCCTGGAACAATGCGGACAAGTCGAGCGCGCGGCGTCGGAATGCCAGAAATACATTGGACGGCACCCGCGTGAGGCGTACGCGTACACGAATTTGTCCAATTTGCAATTTCGGCTGGGTCTTCACGCGGAGAGCTTGAAGACCATCGATCAAGCGCTGGCCCTCAAGGAGGACGCGGAATCCTTCCAGGTTCGGGCCGCCATTCTGGCGGAAATGGAGCGATTTCCCGAGGCGACGAGTGCCGTCAACACGGCCATTTTCCTTAATCGCGATTGGGCTCTTGCCTATCTGCTGCGGGCAAAACTTCACCTGCACGCGAATAATTACACAAGCGCGATCGAGGACCTGAACCAATACCATCGCTGTGCGGGGAAGTCGGTTCAGTCTCTGCAACTGCAAACGATGGCCTTGCGGGCCCTGGGACGCCTGGCCGAAGCGGAGCAGGCGTATCGCACGGCCATTGAAGAGTTGCCGCAGGACGTGGCCTTGAGGGTCGAATTGGCCGATTTCCTGGGACAGTCCGGCCGGCCCGAATCGTCCAGGGAGGAGTGCGATCGGATTCTTGAACTTTCCCCCCAATTGGCGGTTGCCTACGCGATCCGCTCCGCCGCCGAGATTGAGCTGAACCATTTTGAGGAGGCCCTTCGCGATGCGGACCGAGCGGTCGAACGAGGAGCGATCGGTCCCAAGACGTTTCTGATTCGGGCATCGGCCAAGGCCAGCCTGGGCCGGATGGAGGAGGCGCTCGCGGACCTCGATGCGTGCGTCGAGACAGCGCCGCAGTACGTCTTGGGAAGGTATCACCGCGGGCGTTTGTACAAGCAGCGGGAGGAATACTCTTTGGCGGTCGCTGATTTCACCGCGGCCCTGGAGGTGGCCCCGGAATGGCCGGATGCCCTCGTCGAGCGGGGCGATGCTCTTTTGGGGCAGGGAGAACCTGCCGAAGCCCGCAAGGACTTCGAGCTGGCGATCAAACACGCCCCGACGCTTTCGGACGCCTACGCAGGGCGGGGGATCACCTCTCTGTTGGAGGGAAAGAAGACGGCGGCCCTGGAGGATCTTAATAAAGCCGTTCTGCTCGATCCGCAAAACGTGCGCGGTCGCATGCAGCGCGCGAGGATTCTTGCTGGAACAGTCCGACGCCAATCTGGCCAAGGAAGACCTGGACCACGTCCTCGCGGCCCGGCCCGACTTCGAGCCGGCGCTGTGGCACCGCGCTCACCTGCACCTGCAGCTCGGGAAATTCGTCGACGCGAAGCGCGATTTTGATCGACTGATCGAGATCAACCCGGAAATGCCGCAACCGTTCATCGGCCGGAGCGTGGCTTCCGAGCTCGCCGGGGACCTTGTCCGGGCGGAAGCCGATCGTGAGGAAGCGCGGCAGCTGGCGCCGTTCACGAACGAGGAACTGACACTCTCGCAGGATCTCCTCGTGGCAGGCGTCGCCGGGGCCAACGAGCAATTCGAGAAGGTCATCGACATCGCCACCAAGCTCATCAACGAGCACCCCGAGCCCGTTTGGGAAGCCTATCGGCTCCGCGGGCACGCGAATTGGTACGCCGAGAACTTTGTCGAAGCCCTGGACGACTACACGTATCTTCTAGAGCACGCGGACGAGCCGACTCGCCACGATTTCAGCGCCCACGGCCAGGTCTTGGGAGAATTGGGCGAGTTTGAACGGGGACTGGAATCGCTGGACCGCTCGATTGAGATTGCCAGGGAGAACGAGGATTCTCGTCGGTTTGGCCTATTCGCTGAACGGTCGAGGCCGAGCACTCGCGGCACTCGGCCGGCTCGAGGAAGCGGAAGAGGCATTTCGAGAATCCCTCAAACTCCGGCCCGAGAACGCCTGGCTGCATTTCAACCGCGGATTGATGTACGCCGAGCAGAACAAATTGAATCAGGCACTGGCTTGCTTCGAGTTGGCACTGTCTGTCGAGTCACCCAAACTGCCGCCGGGTAAACGGCGGCGCGCGACCGGCTTCATCAACAAGCTGCGTGGCAATCAGGAATCGCAACAGCCCGATATCGGCTCGGTCGGCGGATCGTCCGCGAGCCCTTAAAACGGATGAGTGCTCCGTCTGACCGGTGCTCTCTCAAACCCTGATTTTCGGGCCGAGGGATTTGAGTTAGACGGCAAAGTCTCCGTAACCCGAACCCCTGGTGACCTGTACCATTCCTTTCCATGCGCGCTCTTTTGGCGTGCGTGCGGATTTGCATTGTCGTATCGCTTGTGACGGCGAAAAGGGCGGAGCAGGAATTCGCAGGGGCAACTTTCGTTGGTGTTTGTCGGCGGATCCAGACGAATGAGAAGAACGAGAATGATCCGCGCCTACTTGGCGATAGGGTCAGCACGGAGCCCGCCCACTGATTGAACGTTGAATTGAATTTTCGCTACGTGTCTGGGGTAGAAGCTCGTTCGATCGACTCTGGAGAAGTAAACGATGAAGACTCTCCGCGCCAGAAGTGTCCTTTTTGGAGCTGCGATTCTGCTGCTCGGAGCTTCCGCACGCCAGGCGTCTGCCGGGGAAATTCATGGTTGGGGCTCCGCGGGCTTTGGGGGCCACGGCGGATACGAATATAGCGACGGCGGATCCTGCGGGTACGGAGCATGTGGATTCGGCGGTTATGGCTTGAGTGCCGCGGGCGGCTGTTGCAACTGGCCTCCGACTGACTATGCCCGGTACGTCGTCGGCCATGGGCCGATCTATCCCGGCGCAGGTTACACACCCGCTTATTCTTACATGACGCCGCCCGCGCCGAATACGCCACCCGCGACCAATACGCCCCCGGCGCCAATTCGTCGGCTGGTCCCAACCGTCCGTAATCGACGGATGGCTCGGTCCAAGTCCGGGAAGTCGGAAAAAAGCTGTGCGCGGCCATTTGCCAAGAGGTCGCGCACATCCGGCGATCGTCAAGAGTTGACGAGCAGTCGGCCGTCCGTTGAGTTCGAGAAAACGTCGTTTTTCGACCAGAACAGAAAACGATTGAGTTCACGGACGGCACGGCCTTCAATCAGAGCGACACGTGCGCGTCCCTTTGGGGAGCGCTCCTACCATTCCAGCTCGGGCAGCTCCCGGAACACTTTGCGTACCCCCTCGCTCCAGTCCGCGCTCAGTGCCGTGAAATAAGCGTCCCCCTCGTTGAAGCGGCGCCGCTTACGGAGCTCCAGGCTGTCCCGCTCGTAGCAAACCAGATCGATGGGCATGCCCACTGACAAGTTGCTGCGCATGGTCGAATCGAACGAAACGAGGATGCATTTGGTGGCGTCCGTGAGCGTGGTGGTGGGCGTGATGACACGGTCGACGATCGGCTTTCCGTACTTGGCTTCGCCAGTCTGCAGAAACTGCGTTTCGTCTCCCGCTTCAATGAAGTTGCCCTCTGCGTAGGTGCGAAACAGCCGCGGCGGCTCGCCTTTGAGTTGTCCACCGATGATGAAAGAGGCGTTGAACGCAATGGGACCGCCTTCCAGAAAGGGCGCGTCGCGCCGCTCGATGTCGCGCACGGCATCCGAAACGAGGACGGCCACATCAAACATGGTGCGCACCGTCCACAGATTGGGCGGTCCATCCGTGACTTCACTGCGCTGCTTCAGCAGGCTGATCACGGCTTGCGTCCCAGCCAGGTTGCCGGAACTCAGCAAGATGAGCACACGATCGCCGGCCCGCTCGAACACGGTCATTTTGCAGAACTTGGCGAAGTTGTCGACGCCGGCGTTCGTGCGCGAGTCCGACGCGAGGACGATCCCCTCCTTGAGCAAGATGCCGATGCAATACGTCATTCGCTGCCTTTCACGAATTGAGCCGTCAACCTGGCCAGCTTATCTCCCGTCGACTCCTTGCGGCCAACGATTCGCAGACATTCCGTAAAATGCGGCAAGGTTTTTGCAGCGAACACTGGTTTAGGGATAATTCCACGAAGCGGTCGAGGCAATGTTCCCTTGACGATCACGCGAGCACAATGGCGTGCTCACAGCATTGCACTTAAACCATGCCGACGCCGCCTGTCGAAGTTGCAGCTGCTTTGTCGCGCGGGACAGACCCTTCGCAATGGCGGCGGAAAGATGTTCCAGCTTTATGCTGATTCGCGCCGGGTTCGAAGCGGCCTTTGATTTTTCCAATCCGACCGCCGTGCTGCTGATGATGCACATCCATCCTTCGAGGGCCGCCTCGCTCCGCGAAGCCGAACGATTGACGGTCAAGCCGCAAGTCGTGGTTTCCGAGTATACCGATACATACGGCAACCGTTGTGGCAGGGCCGTTGTTCCGGCGGGTCGCGTCGTGTTCCAAAGCGATGCATTGATTGAGGACGACGGGCAGCCTGATGTCCAAGTGTGGAACGCGTTTCAACACCAGGTGCAGGACCTGCCGAGTGATGTGCTCTTGTTCTTGCTCGCGAGCCGTTATTGCGAGGTCGACAGCGAACTGAAAGACACTGCCTGGTCCCTGTTTGGCCAACTGCCGGCTGGTTGGCCGCTGGTGCAAGCGGTGTGCGACTTCGTCCACCGTCATATTGGCTTCGACTACTCGCACGCCCGAGCAAATCGGACGGCGCTGGACGCATTTCGCGAGCGGACCGGGGTCTGCCGGGACTACATGCATCTGGCCATTACGTTCTGCCGATGCCTTAACATTCCGGCGCGGTACTGCACGGGCTATCTCGGCGACATTGGCGTGCCGTTGTCGGCTTCTCCCATGGACTTTAGTGCCTGGTTCGAGGTTTACCTGGGCGGCAATTGGCACGCCTTTGATGCTCGCAACAACACTCCGCGCATTGGACGAATTTTGATGGCGCGCGGCCGCGACGCTGCGGACGTTGCTCTGACCACCACGTTCGGCGTAAACCAACTCGTTTCGTTTAAGGTGTGGACCAGCGAAGTCTCCGCCGGGCGATGAAGACGAGACCACCTCTTTGTGGAACGGGGTTCCCTGGAACAACCGCAAACGCGGAATCCCCTTGTCACCGATCGCACTCCGCGGACCTGGCAATGTTGGCCCCCGAAATCTAACACCCTCATAACTTTCGTGAGGGGACAAAAAAATTCGACACTTGCCCGCCTGGCCGGTGTTCATAGTAAGGGCCTTAAATGGCTCGACCCCGTCCCGCAACCCGTGGCAACTTCCATAGGCCACTTCATGGGTGGCAACTTCCATAAAGCCACTCCATAGGTAACGGGCCGAGGCGGCGCAACCTTCCCACAGACAACTCGATTTCTCGCGCTCGGACTTCCGCGCGATCGGCACGGGAGTCCGGCGATGAAGATATTGCGCAATTCCGCGCTCCTCGACAAGAAAATACTCGAAGTCTGATTTCGGCGTCACCGGAAGATCGCCGGCAAGACGCTCGGAACGCCCAACGACGACACGACGAGTGCGGTCGAAACAGGCCGCCCCGTGCAGGCTGCCAGTGCAGGCTGGCGTCGTGTCGGGCGCCCGAGAGGTCGGTCCGCGGTGCGCGCCGAGCGCCGGCCCTCACATGGACTCAATCCGTTTTTTTCGCTTCCTTACTTTAGGGTGCTTTAAAGAGGGGTGCTTTATGTCATCGCGGCTGATGTTCTTGGGGGTCTCGTTTGTCGGGTCTGCGTTGCTCGCATTTTCACCGGCGTTTTCGCCATCGTTGCGAGCCGACACTCTTGTTCCGCTGGCGACGACAGCCGGCACGCAGGTCTTCACTCCGTCGGTTACGGCCTTCCCGGACTACTACACCCAATCCGAGGTCGGCGGGGGCAACACGAACGGCGCTCCGCTGAGCTTTAGCGCGCCCTTCAATACCCTTTTCGGCGACGTTGGGCAGTACGGTCTCACCGACGTCTATGTGCCGCCAGGTGGCAGTCCTCCCACCCCTCCAACAGACACGGCTTGGAATAACACGGTTTCCGGACCGGTCGCCGCCGGAACGGTCGCTTGGGCCATTGACTCTTACGGTCCCGCGCCCGGTGGACCGGCCAATCCGTCCAATGTCCCGATCGAAAGCGTCTTGCGTGGTCCCAGCATCGTCATTACCTCGTCGCCGGACACATTTATCGACGGCATCCTCACGCTGACGCTTACGGGCAATATCTACAGCGACGGTTACATCTATTCAAGCGATCCCTCCGTGGCCCCGACTTCGCTGGCGAGCCTGGGGATCAGCAGCGTGATTCCGTTTACGGGAACTTTTACCGACGACTACTTTACCGACCCCAACCTATCGAACCTGACGGGTTCGTTCACGTTCTACGCCGACTACGTCAACACGCCGGAGCCGGCGCCCCTCGCGCTCTTGCTGAGCGGACTTGTCGGCCCGATCGGGCTTTGGTTTTACCGCAAACGGTTCCGCACGCTCGCCGCGAGTTGACAGCCGGATGGCGGGCAATCGAGGTTGATCAGCGTTCCTTCGCACCCAATCCCGGAGACAGGGCCGCGGCGACGTCACGAAGACGCATGTCCTTTGGCGAGTGAACAAAGGCACGAATGTCCCTTCGCCGATCTAACTCACCGGCCGCGATTCTGCCGCGCAGCTGGTTGGCGAATATTGTGGTGCAGGCGTCCCGCCTGCAGTTGTAGCGGGAGGGCTACACAACAAACACCTGCAGCCGGGACGGCCGCACCACAAAATAGGGCGCCCGTTGCAGAATCGCGATCGGTGGTTTAGCTGACGGCCATCTGTTTTGGGCCAGCGAGAAAGGCGCCTGCTCCATTGTCAGAACGCCCAGACCGGGAAGACCCAGACCGGGAAGTTCGAGTACAGCCACCGCATTCCCCCGATCCGGGTCTGATCTACGCCTCTCCGCTGCTGGCCGACGGCAAGCTGTACGACGTTTCCCAGCACAATGTTTCCCAGCACAATGGGACCTACGTGCCGGCGGCGGACCGAAGTTCAAGTTGCTCGCCCGCAATACTTTCGAAGACGACTCGAGCCGAGCCAACGCCTCGATCGCGGCGGTCAACGGCGAACTGTTGCTGCGGACGGACCAGGCGCTGTACTGCATCGCAAATCGCTGATCGCCCGCAATCATCGGCGATCGACGGACGGCTTTGGTCCAAGATTCGGGAGCGGGGAACAAGCCGTCCGCAGCCGTTCGCCAAGTGGTCTCGCAGAAGCCGCCACCGTCATGAGCTGACTAGCAAACGCCTGCCACATTCAGAATGGGGATCGGCCGAATATGCGCCTGCTTTTTTCTCGTTTTTTCTCGTCCGACCGCGCCCGGCGGCAAATTGGACTCACCGTGCTCGCACATAACCTCGTCACTTTGGGCAGAGCGCCGCCGTGAGAACAATTGCCCACAGCGACACAAAGCCAGACGGTCTCTTTATCGTGGGGATTCGTGGCCCGTCGTTCCGGAGAGTTCCGACGGGGGGAAAAACCCACGTCAAGTCGGCGAATGGCTCTGGTCCTTCTCCGAACGATATCGTTCACGCGCTGTGGCGGCCGGCAGGACTTTAGGAGTGGTCTCGTGTGTCGAAAACGGACGGGCCAAAATCTCTAACCTCTATGCCACGTCGTTCCGACGTTCAACCGCCGGGACCCGGTAGCCCCGCAAGAACGTGAGAAGAACGACTCCGAGTCCCATCAATATGAAGGCCGGCGGTTCTGGAGCCGCGGCAACTGTGATTGGGATGGTGACACCATTGTCAAATTGGACCGCGAGATTAGAGACGTCAAGGTTGGGGTATTGAATCACGAACGAATTGGGGATTGTAATAAGACTGAAGGAAAGGAAAATGTTCGCCATGGCAGAGCCGGTCGCGTCGGCTCTCGCGTTCGTGCCGATCTGGGCGGTTATTGTGTCGGACGTTTCAACCTCAGTCTTCAAAGCCTCGAATACATTCAGGTCTTTATTGGTATAACTGCCCGAAAAGAACGTGTCATATTCGCCGAACGCTCCAGATATGAGAGCTTCCCCCTTCGCGGAGGCGGCCGAGGTCGAAATGCTATAACTTGCGAGGCCCGCTGCGATACCCGAGGGGGCCGGGGCCGACACGGAGACAGTGCTCTGGATATCAAAGTTAAATGAGAGGGGCAAAAGCAGGTTCAATGTGTTGCCGAGAACTGCGAAGGGCGATTTCGAATTCGACACTGGACCCTCCCACGTTGGTAATGTCGCCTCCGCTGGCAGAGCTCGTCGAAGACAGACCGACCCAAATCGGTTCGACCCCGTACGTTGTCGCATTCCCAGTCGAGGAAACACCACCTCCTGAAACTGTGGATGTCACTGTCGCAATCGGCAAAGACGACGTCTCCGTATTGACGGTAACTGGGGAATCAAGCGTCGACGTTGTCGTGATAAATTCGGCACGTGCGATGCTCGAGGGTTGGAGCACAAGAATTATCATCGCAGATGCGATCACGGCTGTGCCAAATGCGCCCTGTTTCATTTCGATGTCCTTTCGACCAAAAGACACAAGGGTCGGTGGCGCAACGACGCACCGAGAACGTGCATTGCGATGCAGGGCCCCGACCGTTTGCGCCTTACTAAGCTCATAAGGAATCGCGAATATAGAACCGCACGCCCATAAGCCAAGCGCCTCATACTGGATAATGTATAACGCAGAATTGGAAGGCGTTCAACACACTTCCATGCGCCGCCGATTGGCGTTGGTATCGTGCTGCCTATTGGGCCGCCCGGCGCGGCGTATGTCAACCGTCATCTAGCAACGGGTACCGGTGACCATGCTCGACGGTTTGCAAGTTCAGCCCGCTGTTCGCACGCGACTTTACGGCAGCGAACTTTACCGACTGCATACAATCGCGACGTGTCGCAGTTGATGCTCCAGCTCCCGCAAGCGAAGTTCAGCCTGCCGGAATGATTGAGTCCAGCAAGGGAATCGAACGAGTTCGATTGGCGTTCTCCGCCGCGGGGGGCTCCTGCGGAATAGGGCTAGGGGCTAGGGACCAGAGGCTAGGAAATTCGGATCGATTCCAAATTGCGCGGCATCATCCGCGCGAAGCAAAAGCATCGCGTTAAACCACTAACCACTGACCTCTGGCCCCCGGGGCCCTGGGCCGCCGCGGGGCCCCCCATTGCTGTCGTGCCGTTCACTCCGGACAACCTGCAGCGACTCACGGGTGCGGAGTGGTTCGAGCTCGAATGACCGGTGTTCGATGATGACGTTTTCGTTTTTGACCGGTCGGGTGGGGGACGTGTCACGCGTCCGGGTGGTCGCGAGAGGGCCAAAGTTTTCGCACGACTAGGATTGGCAACCAGAGATGATTCCGATTATCGACGAGCGAGACGAAGCCGTGTTTCAAATAGAAGTTGCGAGCCTCGTCGTCGATCGCGTCGACTTCGACCGCCCGAACGCCAACCTTGTCCGCCAGCGCGGTAACTCGACGCAACGCGTCGACGAGCAGCAGGCGTCCGAGACCACTCCCTTGGAAGTTCTGGCTAACGGCTAGCTTCCCGAGCAGCACGACCGGCACGTCGACGCTGGGGATGCCTTTCGCCTGGTTCGCCGCGAGCGAGCTGTAGCTCACGTGATGGTTTGAAAGGGAGTAATAACCCGCGATTGTCGTCGTGCCCTTGGGAAGCAGCACGTAAGTACGGCTAAGGTCCTTCTTATCCCATTGGCTGGCTCGCTGCGTGAGCCAATCGTTGAGGACCGCATTTCCGCAATCGAATTGCGAACGATCATGCCGCCGACCGAGTCGTTCGATCTCCCAGAGTCCGGCGTCATGGGTTCGCGTTTGACCGCTCAGCGTCATGGGTTCGCGTTTGACCGCTCAATCGACCTCTTGCTCGTATTGTTTGGCCGCGGCCTTGAGCGCCTCGTTCGGTTCGGCCTCGGCGTCATCAAGCAGAGCGACAAACAAGTCGCGATCGCGGTCGGTCAGGTGAGTGACAGAGTCCTCTTGAATCACGTTGCGAGCCTCGCGCACAAGCGTCGACACCGCGAAGTCGCTCGTCGACTTGCCCAGGCGAGCGGCTGCCTGCTCGATCAGCTCTTTTTGCTCTGGTGCCAATTGGACGTTGAGCCCTGCATCGGACATTGCTGACATCGCTTTTTCGCTTTCTCGTCTCGGTTTTCGTCTCCGATCATTCTACACCGAATCACCAGCCTTGAAGAGGGATTTAAGTCCTGGAGGAAGGCTCCAAGCCGAGGCGGAAGAGCCGTTCCATTGTCTTGCTCCGACCATGAGGTCGCCGAGGCGAATTCGGTTCAGGTCGAATTGCCGTTTTCCGTTCGGATCGACACGTGGGCCTGGCGACAATCGCCTCGTGCGCGTTGATGCTCCAGCTCCCGCAAGCGAAGTTCAGCCTGCCGCAATGATTGAGTCCAGCCAGGGAATCGAACGAGTTCGATTGGCGTTCTCCGCCGCGGGGGTCCCCTGCGACGTGAAAGAGATGCCCTCCACAACTCGAACCGCCGAGGAGGCCGCCCAGGCGATCGGTTGCGAGGTCGCCCAGATCGCAAAGTCTCTCGTCTTTCGTGGACAAGCGAGCGATACCGCCCTCCCGGTCATCGTCAGCGGGGCACACGGTGTTGACGAAGCAAAGCTGCCTTGTTGATCGGCGAAAAGGTCGAGCGGGCCGATGCGGCCTTTGTGCGAAGCCGGTCCGGTTTCGCGATCGGCGGCGTCCCGTCATCTGAGTTTCTCAGCCGGCTAATGGCAGGCACGCAGCCTGCCCCACGATGCCCCGACCTCTACTTCAGCTCACCGCGGCTCCGCGGTCGCGGGCCCAAGTGCGCTGCAGGACGATGTCGAGCGGGGTCAGGATCCCGACGGGGCGCGCCGGGTCGTCGTCGGCGACGACGACGAGCTGCCGGACGCCGGCGTGCAACAGGACGCGCGCCGCCTCCGGCAGGGGCCGCGACTCGGCAATGACGTCGGCCGGCGTCAGAGTGATCTCGGACAAGAGTCGCCTGGGGCCGCCGGAGGGTGGCCAAGGCCTGGGCCAGGACCTCGGCCGAACAAAGGCCCTGCAGCCGGCCGCGGTCGTCCACGACGACGTGGATGTCGCCAGTGGCCGCCCGGAACTGTTCCACCGCCTCGGCCACCGGCATCGTGGCGGGGAGCGTCGGCACCGAGCTCGTCATGGCGTCGCGCACGCGGGACTGGGCCAGGCCCGAGTCGTCGAGCAACTCGCTGCTCAGCTCGCGCGCCGCGCTGATGCGTGTGGCCTGGCTCTGCAGGTCGGTCCGCAGGAAGGGCAGATGTGTGGTAAGGTCCTCGAACTCCTCGCGTTGGACCACCAGCACGTCGAGCGGTTCCATTGGCGACACCGAGTCGTCGCGGGAGGCGCGGCCCAGCATCGTCCCCTCGCCAAAGTAGTCGCCGGGTCGCAGCGTAAGGACCGGCTCGGGCCGGCCGGGGAGGTAGACGGCAGCCGTGCCCTTCTCGATCACGTAGAACCTGTCGGCAAAGTCGCCCTGGCGGAAGACATAGTCGCCGGGCTCGTAATGGGCTCGCGGCACGCGGCCGGTGGGGCGCGCGCTCAGCTCGACGATGTCGCGCGCGAAGACCAGCTCCCAGGCCCAGTCGAAGGCGATCTGGACCTTGCGGGCCAACGTCGGCATCTTGCCCAGGTAGATGGCCCGCCACATAAACCAGGCCAGGATGCCCGAAAGACGCACCCCGAGCACGTCGCCCACGGCGTTGTGATGGCCGATGGCCGCGAACGAGCCGAGCATGCGGAAGGAGAACGGCCGCGTCGGCTGGCCGGCCAGCTCGCGTTTCAAGTTGGCCGCCAGCTGACTGGCCTGACGCAGGGCGAACTGGGCCAAAGTCGGCGACGGCTTGCCGTCCTTGGCGTTTGGGACCACCGCGCAGTCGCCCAGGGCCCATACATTGCGCTGGCCGATGACGCGCATGTCCGGCGCCGTGGGCAACCGGCCCCGCTCCAGCGGCAGCCCGCTCGAGGCCATGAGCGGGCTGACGGTGTTGCCGATCGTGCTCACGACGGTGCCGGCTTGCACGATGCTGCCGTCGGGCAGCCGCACCCCCTCTTCGGTGACGGCGTGGGCGTGCGTCTGCAAGCGGACGACAAGGCCGCGCTCCTGCAAGCGGCGGCGGGCGTAGTTGCCCAGCGACGTGGGCAGCTCGGGCAAGAGCTCGTCGCCACCGTGAAGGATCTCGACGCGGAGGTCTTCGCGGCGAAGGGACGTATAAAAGCGCAGGCTGCCGTCGAGCAGGTCGTAGATCTGACCGGCCACCTCGACGCCGCTGAAGCCGCCGCCGATGACCGCGAAGCTGAGCAGCCGGCGGCGTTGGTCGACGTTGGTCTCCGCCTCCGCGTTCTCCAACTGGGTGACCACCCGGTTGCGCAACACGATGGCGTCGCCCAGCGTCTTGAGCGGCAAGGCATGGGCCCCCGCCCCCGGGATGATGCCGGCATTGACCACCATGCCGCAGGCCAGCACGAGGTGCTCGTAGGGCTGTGCCTCGATGCGGCCGCATTGCAACTGGTACTCGATCCGCCGGCCGGCCAGGTCCAAGCGCGTCACGACGGCGGTATGGCACCGGGTGTGCTTGAGGAACTGCCGTACCGGGCGAACCACGTGCAGGGGGTTGATGGACGAGCCGACGACTTCGGCCAGCATCGGCGTGAAAGTCAGGAAATTTTCCTGGCTCACGAGGATGATCTCCCAGCCCGGGGGCAGCCCGCGTTCGAGGTCGCGGGCGAGATAGGCGCCGGCGAAGCCGCCGCCGACGATAACGATGGGCTTGCTCATGGTCGCTCCACTGACCTGTGCGCTGTTGGCCATGCACGCCCTGCAAGCGGGCCGCGGCACGGCAGACCGTTGCGAAAGCGCTATCGTATCCCCTCCGGAGATGGTTCGCCATAACCGTCGCTCGCTCAGTCTCGTAGGGCAGGCTGTGTGTGCCTGCCGATTCACGTCTGCAGAGCGCCAAACGAGCGCGGGCGCACCTCGATCGGCCCCTTGTCGTGGAAGGGGAGTTTCGGGGTGCGAAAAAAAACTGCCTCGAAGAAAAATTGGGTTGGCGGGAAATCCGTCCGAGGTGGACCGTGCCGCGAAGCTCCGAAAATCTCACTCAGAGATTCTCGCGGACGCCCCGAGTCGTCGGCGTGACGTGCAGGAAAATCACGCGGCGTGTCAGGGAACGCACTGCTTTGGCCGGACGGCGTTGGGGACTGCCGAGTTCAAGACAGGCTTGTCTGAGAGGGCAGCCAGCGACCGTCGCGAGGCGGACGATCCGCACTGGCGACTTTGCACTTGCCGGAGCCGGCGAGCGGCGGGAATGTTTAATTTTGGGTTCCGCTCGTGCGATGTCTCTCTAGCCTGATTCTAGCAGAAAATGGCGGGTCGTTCCAGATCTCTTTTCAAGCTGAGGCAAAGGGGCGGCGGGAGTTTTTTGGGGTGGACCCAAAAAAAGTCGGCTGATTCTCTCGGTCGCGAGCTTTCGGCTTTCGCCCGGACGATCCGCTTCGGCTTTCTCAACTGAGCGCAAGCCAGTTTCCTGGCAGAGCTTCGGAACATTGCGTTCCCAAGGACGGGACTCGCCGACCCGGGTGCGGGACTTGTTGAGCAATACTTTTTTTGGGTGGACCCCAAAAAACTCTCCCTTTTTTAGCGCCCAAAAAAGCCAAAAAAGTCCCCCGCGGAGCCGGGCGATCACACCTCGGTGTGCGACAGGCAGCCGGGACCGTTATGCTCTAAAAGGTCGTCTGCAAGAAACACGGAGAAGAAATGCCATGAGCGCCGGCACAACGTCCCGACGCATCGCCTCGATGGATCAATTCCGCGGATACACGGTTGCCGGGATGTTTCTCGTCAATTTTCTGGGCGGATACGCCGCCATCCATCCGGTGCTCAAGCACAACAACAATTATTTCAGCTACGCCGACTCGATCATGCCCAGCTTCATGTTCGCGGTCGGCTTTTCGTTCCGGCTGACGTATTTGCGGCGGCGGTCGCAATCCAGTGCGCTGTCGACCGTTTGGACCTACGTGCGGCGGAGCCTCGCACTCATCGTCGTATCGATCGTGATGTACGGCGTCGGCACGGAATTCCACCGTTGGGGGGACTTCGACAAGATGCCGCCCGAATTCGAGCCGTTTCGGGCCAAGCCGCCGCAGACGAAAGTGGTCGACCTGGCAACGGCGACGGAAAAAACGCCGGATTCGCCGCGTCCGACCCAAAAAAACGGAGCCGCGAGGCTGGCGGAAATCCACGATTACATCCAGCCGGCCGTCGAGCAGAAAAAGGCCTGGGATTCGTTGAGTCACGTCCGCAAGGCGCTCGTCCACTGGCAGATTTTCGCGGGAAAACTGCTCAAATCGGACCTGTGGGAGACGCTGGCCCTCATCGGCGTCACGCAACTCGTCGTACTTCCGTTTATCGGCGGCAGCTTCCTGACACGGTTCCTGGCGATGATCGGTCTGGGGATCACGCACTGCCTGCTGTCGTACTGGTTCAATTGGGACTTCGTGTACGCGGTCAACGACACGTGGCTCTCGAAAGTGTTGATGACGGGCGACAGCCGCAGCTGGGACGGCGGACTTTTTGGCGTGATTTCGTGGGGCGTCGCCATGATGGCGGGAACTTTGGCCTACGATCTTGTGCTGCTATCCGGCTCGAATGCCGCGGCTTTTGGGCGTCTGCTTGCGTGGGGCATCGTCCTGATGGTGATCGGATACGGGATGTCGTGTCTCACGCGGCTCTATGAACTGTCTCCGTCGGAGATCGCTGAAAGGAAGCAGCAGATCCGGCGCATTCAAGCTGAGAAGGGCTCCCTCGAGGGCCTAATTCAAAGGGAGGCCGCGAAGCGGGAATCGGCCGGCAAGGGGCCCGACGCCGATCGCATTGATGCCACGATCACCGTCTTGCGGGACAAACAACACGGCTTGCCAAATCTCGAGTTGGCGGAAAGCCCGGTTTGGCCTCCCTGGGAACGGCTGAAAGGGCCGCACGCTCTCCCAACTGCTCGTAGAGCCGCCCTTTGTCCCGCCGCCGAGAGATAATCCCGGGGTCGACGCGGCACCGAACATCGAGCACCGACCGTGGAACTATTGGATGATGGGCAAGCGGATGCCGAGTTTGTCGTTCATCACCTTTGCCACGGGCTTTGCATTCGCCCTTTACGGGGTGTTTGTCGTGATGTGCGACGTGGGCGGACTGCGGCTGGGGGTCTTCACGACTTTCGGAACGAATGCGCTCGCCGCCTATTTTCTGCACCATTTCATCGAGGAGGCCGTGCATCCGCTGGTGCCCCACGACGCACCGCTTTGGTACTGCCTCGGCGGGCTAGGCGTCTTCTTGGTGCTGACATACGTGCTCGTGCGCTTTTTGGAAAAGCGGAACATTTACATCAAGCTGTGACCGCTATTGGACCTGACAACCCGCGCAATCCGCACGTTCGTCAACGCAAGTGCACGTCATCGTGAATTTTTGCGGTTACCGGGAATGCCACGGGACCTAAAGTTCACGCGCGCCCGCCTGCGCCTTTATCTCGGCAAGGGTCGGGCTCGGCGCTGCGGAGGCTGGTGCCTAGTCTTACGCGGGATCGAAAGAGGCCAGGAGCAGGCGGCGTGAAAACGCAGCTACGACGAAATTCGCTAGAAGCCAAGCGTGCCGAAGCCCAAGAGGTGATCGACATCCTCAACCGCTGGGACGCTGCGGATGAACGGTCATCAAACGCAAAAACGGTCGCACGAACGGGTTCCGTATTCCAGTCGGGTCTGCCTGTATGCCGACGCTCGCAACGGGGCGTCTGAGCCGGGTCAAGAGGGGATTACGGTCTGGGCGCGAAATGTCTCCGCCCGGGGAATCGCGTTCATTTACAAGGGACGCATCGAATGGAGGCGCGTCTTGTTATGCCTCGATCCCGACTCGGGAGAGGCGACCTGGATGCACGCAGAGATCGTCCGATCTCGCAGCGTCCACAACGAATTTTGGGATTACGGAGCTCGATTTATCCGTCGCGCACCGACCGAAAACGCACCCCCGGTTGTTGAAAACGCAAATGGCTGACGCGCTGCGTCGCGTGGTTGCCAAATTGCGAATCTCAACCCACAATAGCCCCGGTTCACGGTCGTCGAGGAGTGAGCGGTGACGAATGCGCGGCTGACGATTGACGGGCACGACTACACTTTTCCGATTGTTGTCGGCAGCGAAGACGAGCGGGGAGTCGACATCTCCTCACTTCGCGCACAGTCCGGAGCAATCACGCTCGATTCCGGCTACGGAAACACGGGGGCCTGCGAAAGCGCTATCACATTCATCGATGGTGAAAAGGGAATTCTTCGATACCGCGGCTATTCCATCGAGCAACTGGCCGAACACGCTCAATTCTCCGAAGTGGCGTATCTGCTGATCCACGGCGACTTGCCCAACCGCCAGCAGTACACCGAATTCCGCCATAGCCTCACCTACCACAGCCTCATCCATGAGGACATGAAGAAGTTCTATGAGGGATTCCCGGCCGGGCGCATCCGATGGCCATCCTCTCGACGATGATCGCCTCGCTTTCGACCTATTACCCGGACACCGCCGCCAACAGCGACGACCTGAATATCGTGCGGGTCTTGGCCAAGGCGAAGACAATTGCCGCCTACGCCTACAAAAAGTCAGTCGGGCAGCCGTTCATTTATCCGCGCAATGATCTTTCGTACTGCGCGAACTTCCTGCACATGATGTTTGCCTTCCCGACGGAGCCGTACATCGTTCCCAAGACGGTCGAAAAGGCGCTTAATAAGCTACTGATCCTGCATGCCGATCATGAGCAGAACTGCAGCACGTCGACGGTTCGTCTGGTCGGCAGCAGCCAGGCCAACCTGTTCGCGTCGTTGTCAGCGGGAATTTGCGCCCTGTGGGGGCCGCTTCACGGCGGGGCGAATCAGGCAGTGATCGAAATGCTGGAAATGATCCAGGCTGACGGCTGCAACTACAAGAAATACATCGACTTGGCAAAGGCCAAGGACTCGAACTTCCGCCTGATGGGCTTTGGGCACCGCGTCTACAAGAATTTCGATCCTCGGGCCACCATTTTGAAGAAGGCGGCCGACGAAGTGTTGGCCCAGATGGGGATCGAGGATCCCCTCTTGGATATCGCCAAACATCTCGAGGAAGTAGCGCTGCGAGACAGCTATTTCGTCGAGCGCAAGCTCTATCCCAATGTGGATTTCTATAGCGGTATCTTGTATCGGGCGATGGGCATCCCCACGAACATGTTCACCGTGATGTTCGCACTCGGACGCCTACCGGGCTGGATCGCCCATTGGAAAGAGCAAAAGCTCGATGTCGGTCGCATCGGACGGCCGCGTCAAATCTACGTCGGTCCAAAAGAACGCAAGCTGGTGCCGCTGGCTGAGCGCTAGTGCTGCGAGCAGCCTGGCGATGCGGCGATCGACGTTGTTAACTTCGATGCTGAACGCCTCGAACCTTCCATCTGGTCGGCAGCCGAACGATCATTTGCGTTCATAAGTGCCGACCAGTTCGCCGACTCCCAGAATGTGACCGTCGATTGCTTTGAGCAGGGCACTTTTGGTGAGTCCCGGGCTCAGCTTCGACTCGTTGTCGAGCGCATGGAGCTTGAAATGGTAGTGATGCAGCCCATGGGCCTTTGGCGGGGCCGGTCCTCGGTAGCCGATGGTCCGCCCGGTGGGCCAGGAGTTTTTGCCTTGCATAGTCCCTTTGGGCTCGCTGAGTTGTGCCGACGTTTTGACGCCCTCGGGTAAGGAGCGGGCCGCCGCGGGAAGCCCGTAAATCACCCAGTGGACCCAAGGTTCATCGGACGGCGCGTCGGGATCGTCGCAAATCAAGGCCCATTGCTTGGTGCCTGTCGGTGCCTCATTCCATCCCAAGGGGGGAGAAACATCCTGGCCGTCGCCCGTATATTTTGTGGGAATCGGCTGTCCGTTGCCGAAGGCCGTGCTGGTGAGGGCGATACCATACGTAGCGGATTTCATCGATTCAGCTCCTTCTGACGATTCCTTCCGAGATGAATCCTGCGCGCGGCCTGTGTTGAGTTCGCTATTCTCGTGCCCGGTCTCCTGCGACGCGCGGTAGCTAGAGCAAGCACAGTGGCGAGGAAGGCAATCAGCACCAAGCGCAGGCTGAGTGGTTTGTAGCAATCATCGGTCCAGCTTCCGTATCATTGTAGCGGCGACACCAACTGACCCGCACCATGCGATGAGCGCGGCGATCCCTCGGAGAGACGATCATGATCTCGTTGAAGCGCATTTTGTTGCCCACGGACTTTAGCGAATACTCGGCGGCCGCGAGGAACTACGCCTGCGCTTTCTGCGACCAGTTCCACGCCGAGCTACATCTCTTGCACGTCATTCAAGATCTGGCACCGCTGGCACCCGAGCCGGGCGTGATGCTGCCGCCCCCTGCCGACTATCTGAAAGAGATTGAGGATAACGCGACATTGATGCTCCAGCGTGTGATCGACGCTCAATGGGCCGCCGGCAAGACAATCACGCGCGTCGTCCGTCAAGGTCCGCCTTTTCTGGAGATCGTGCGGTACGCGAAGGAAAACGAAATTGATCTTATCGTGATTGGAACGCACGGGCGTACGGGACTCGCTCACGTCTTCATGGGTAGTGTGGCGGAAAAGGTCGTCAGAAAATCGCCGTGCCCTGTTCTCACGGTCCGTCATCCCGAGCATGAATTCGTGGCACCGTAACGACTTCCAATGCGAGCGCGCCGATGAAAGCGATGGTGCTTGATCAGCAAGCGGACATTGGCCGGTCCCCACTTTCACTTCGGGAGGTTCCCGATCCCGTGCCGGCCGAGGGGGAAGTGCTCGTACGAGTGCGGTGTTGTGCCTGCTGTCGGACCGATTTACACGTCATCGAAGGCGATCTTCCGCCGCACAAGCGGCCCGTGATCGTCGGGCATCAGGTCGTGGGAGTGGTGGAGAAGCTTGGACCCGCCTGCCAGGTGTTGAAGGTTGGACAACGCGTCGGCATCGCCTGGCTGCGGAAGACCTGCCAGAAATGCGAATTCTGCCGCAGCGGCCGGGAAAATCTGTGCGATCGGCCGTCCTTCACGGGGTACGACGCCGATGGCGGGTACGCGGAACTGGCTGTCGTGGATGAAAACTACGCCTATTCGATTCCCGATGCCTTCGACGACGTCCATGCCTCGCCACTGTTGTGCGCGGGAATCATCGGTTATCGATCGCTCAAGCGGAGCAACTTGCCGCCAGGCGGCCGGCTCGCGATGTACGGTTTTGGATCAAGCGCGCATATCGTGCTACAAATTGTGCTCGCGCGAGGGTCCGAAGTTTACGTGACGACGCGAGGCGCGTCGCATCGAAAACTGGCCCGGGAAATGGGAGCGACCTGGGTCGGCGAAAACGCCGAAGAGATGCCGCGCAAGGCCCACGGCGGCATTATGTTTGCTCCTGCCGGGCAACTGGTTCCTGGGGCCCTCGCTCAGCTGGAAAAGGGGGGCACGCTGGCCATGGCCGGGATCTACATGTCGCCCATCCCCGCGCTCGATTACGAGTCCGACCTGTTCTACGAAAAGTGCCTGCAGTCGGTGACGGCCAACACCCGCGACGACGGTCGGGAACTTTTGGCCGAAGCTGCGTCGATTTCGCTGCGGCCGCATGTCAGCACTTATGACCTGGCTGACGCCAACCGGGCTCTCCAGGACCTGAAGGAAGACCGTGTCAATGGCACAGCTGTGCTGATCTTTTGATTTTTTGCATACCGGCCGCGCGAACTGGAGATAATCAACTGTAACGATTCTAATACCGGTGCCGCGTCGTTGCGGCTGATCGACGCAAGTGGTTGCAGCCTGCGGAAGATGGCTATTGAATCGGCGGAACCTGTTCGCCGTAATTTGGAGGAATGTCGTACCGAACGACGTGTTCGCGATATCGAATCAGACGTGTTCGCGGTATCGAACAAATTGACAATCTGTGCGCGCTGCTGACGGAGAGGTTATGAACTCCATTTCTTTCCAATCCACCAGTCGTGATTCGACAAGCCAGCTTCCCGCGACAACGGCCGAAGTTGGCACGTTAACTCTCGATGCCCAGCAGAAGGGCTCCAAGCAGAAAGCGACGCGACTCGAAAAGTGGCTTCTGCGGCAACTTCTTGAGGCGATCGGTAATCCGCCAGTCATCGCCGTCCTTTGGTCGGGCGAGGAACTCCGTCCGAGTGCCGCGGCGGAGGCCGATTTAACCGCAAACCCGATTCGCTTTCGCATCGGCGACCGTGCCACGCTGTGGCGGATCTTGATCGATCCGTTTTTCCAGTTTCCCGATGCGTATTGCAACGGCGGACTGCAGGTGAATGGCGATCTGGAAACATTGATGAGTCTCGTCGCGGAAAGCTCGATCCGCGCGCCGAAGGCGTCGATGTGGTTCACGTACATCGCCAAATTGCTTCACTGGGGGGGCCGCAATTCGCTGTCCGGTTCGCAAAAGCACATCCATCACCATTACGACATCGGCAACGACTTTTATCGTCTCTGGCTCGATGAAAACCTGCTTTATACATGTGCCTATTTCGAGGAACCGACCGCGTCGCTCGAACAGGCCCAGTTGTCGAAGATGGACCACGTCTGCCGCAAACTGGAACTAAGGCCGGAGGAGAACGTCATTGAGGCCGGCTGTGGCTGGGGTGGCTTTGCCATTCATATGGCCAAGCACTACGGGGTGCGGGTCAAGGCGTATAACATCTCGCGCGAACAGGTGGCCGAGGCGCGGCGACGCGCGCAGGCTGAAGGACTCGGTGACCGAGTCGAATTCGTGCTCGAGGACTGGCGAAAGATCGCGGGCAAGTGCGACGTGTTCGTCTCGATCGGCATGCTGGAACATGTCGGAACGGCGAATTACAAACACCTCGGCGACGTGATCGATCGTTGCCTCTCCGCGGATGGCCGCGGGCTGATCCACACGATCGGCCGCAATCGCCGCCAGCCGCTCGATGCTTGGATCGAACGCCGTATCTTCCCGGGCGCCTATCCACCCTCACTGGGGCAGATGTCTCCGATCTTCGAACCGCACGATCTCTCTGTGCTGGACGTCGAGAATATTCGCCTGCATTATGCCGAAACGCTGCGGCACTGGCTCATGCGGTACGAACAGTCGATCGAAACGGTTCGCGGAATTTATGACGAGCGGTTCGTGCGGATGTGGCGCATGTACCTGGCCGGATCGATCGCGGCCTTCCAATTCGGCAGCCTGCAGCTCTTCCAGGTCCTGTTTGCCCGCCCGACGCGGAATCGCCTGCCGCTGACACGCGCGCACGAATACGCGCACTGCTTCGAGGCGCCTGCGAGCAACAGCCAGGCGAAGCCGTTTGCAGCCGTCTTTTGGGGCCAGCGATGAATCGCAGGTGCGAAGTACTGGTCGTCGGTGGCGGGCCCGGAGGTTCGACCTGCGCCGGCCGGCTGGCACGAGCGGGCGTCGATGTCTTGGTGATCGACCGCAAGACTTTCCCGCGCGATAAGATCTGTGCCGGATGGGTCACGCCGCAGGTGTTTGAGGTTCTCGGCGTCGACGCGGTCGACTACGGCCGCGCCCATACCTGTCAGCCGATCACTGGCTTTCGCACCGGATTGATCGGCCAGGACGAAATCGATACGGATTACGGGGACGTCGTCAGTTATGGCATCCGCCGTTGCGAGTTTGATCACTTTCTCCTCGAGCGTGCCGGAGTCGAGTGCATCTTGGGAGAGGCAGTGACTGACCTGAGACGCGACGGCGACGGTTGGATTGTCAACGATCGCATCCGCGCTTCGGTCATCGTCGGCGCCGGAGGACACTTTTGTCCGATCGCGCGGGCGTTAGGCGGACGCGAGGGCGACCAGATCGTCACGGTCGCTGCTCAGGAGCTCGAATTCCCAATCCGGCCCGAGCAGGAATCGCAAATCAGATTGCGGGGCGAGATTCCGGAACTCTATTTCTGCCAGGATCTGGCGGGCTACGGTTGGTGCTTCCGCAAGGGAAACTACCTGAACATCGGCTTGGGCCGTTTGAATTCGCCCGGCGTTTCGGCACACGTTCAAGCGTTCTGCCGGTTTCTCAACGATCGGGGTAAAGTGGTTTGCGAAATGCCGTCGCGATTTCACGGTCATGCCTACCGCATCTACGAACGGATCGCGCCGAAGCTCGTAGACGACGGAGCGTTGTTCATCGGCGACGCGGCGGGATTGGCTTATCCGCAAAGCGGGGAGGGTATTCGGCCGGCCGTCGAATCAGGATTGATGGCGGCCGACGTTCTCATCGAGGCTCGCGGCAAATACCGCGGACAAGACCTCGAGCCCTACTCGCGGGCAATCGCCGACCGGTTTGGCACGCCGCGACAGGGGGCGATTTCCGACCGGCTGCCGATGGCCTTTTTGCAATTTGCAGCCAGACGGCTGCTGACCAACCGCTGGTTTACGCGGCATGTGGTCCTCGATCGCTGGTTCCTGCACGCGGAGATTCCGGCACTCTCTAGTTCCCAACGGGCGCCCGATTCGTGTGGAGTCGCATGAGACGCCGCTGGGGCACCCTGCCATGAACGGTCTGTCGCAAACGGTCGAGGCAGGGCACGAGGAACAAGTCGTCGACGTCGCCCTGACGATGCTCGATGATCGGCTGAAGTCCGTCCGCAAGAGGTTCTCGCAAGCCACACGACACGGTGCAACCAATCCGGAACGGATCCATCAACTCCGCGTCGCGACGCGACGGGCATCGGCCGCGATCGATTTCTACGAAGATTTCATCACGCGCAAATCGGCGAACAAAATGGCTCGCTGTCTCAAGCGGATTCGCAGCACGGCCGGCAAGGTTCGCGATTGCGACTTGTTGCTTGCGCGATTTTCCGGAGAAGAGGACCAAGCGAAAGCCGCGTCGTTCATCAAACGCGTCCAGGCGTCGCGAGCCACCGCCTTTGGTGATTTCCGCCGCTTGCATCGACAGCTCGACGGCTCCAATCGCTTCAAGCGTCGCGCGCGGAAGCTGCTGGCCAAGACCCAAAGGAAAGCCGAGCGCCGCCCTCATTTGGCGGTGCAGAAATTCAAGGACTGGGCACCGAGCGGCTGCGCGTTTTCGTCAGCGATTTTTTTCAGGCGGCCAACCCCGACTTGCGCGACTTCACACAGCTCCATCAGTTCCGCATCCGTTCCAAGGCCCTGCGTTACGCGATGGAGTTGGTCGCTTCCACCTTTCCGCCGTCGTTCAGCGCGGAACTCTATCCGGTAATCGAGCGGCTGCAGTCCTTGCTGGGCGATATCAATGACGAGGCGAACTTCATTCGAAGTATCGGCCGGCGGCTCACCAATCAGGCCAAACTGTCGGATATCGACGGTTTAAAACACCGGATGGCCGAGGAGCAGCACACGCTCGACGATCTCGAACGCGAGTTTTCGCAATGGTGGACCGCCGATCGTCGGGACGCCTTGCGAGGGGGATTCGACGCGGTCCTCATCCAACGCTCGGCCTGAATTCACTTCGAGCCGCTGGACTAACGCGGCCGTGCGGGACTCGGGCGTCGAGTAGACCGGGTCGATTCGCGACATATTCGAGAGCCGCACCACGAGGAGACGTTGCACCGGGCCTTTCTCCGCGTCCTCCC
This sequence comes from uncultured Planctomycetaceae bacterium, assembly GCA_963756305.1. Classification (GTDB taxonomy): domain Bacteria; phylum Planctomycetota; class Planctomycetia; order Planctomycetales; family Planctomycetaceae; genus DASPSM01. The sequence goes on along the minus strand of CAVWNP010000002.1, from coordinate 1,223,787 downwards.
GTATGAAGGCGTGGTGGCCGAACGAGCGAGGATCGGCGGAGGCCGCGGTCATCACCGCCATTTCACCCACGTGCAGCTTGAGCGAGAACCGCTGTGGGAGAGTGTCGACTTCTTGCGACTCCTTTGCCTGCCATCCACCGTTGACGACCATCGGTCGCACACGATCCATCCCGTGATGAATTTCGGGAGCGAACTCGAGCTTCGCCCAGCCGTCCTGCAGACGCACGGCCGTCAGCCGCAGGATGCTCTTGAAGTTGTCGTATTTCTTCTCGCGCGGGCCGGTGAAGAGCGGAAAGTCGAGCGTGCAGTGCTGCTCCGCATTTGTCTCAATCGACGACGATTCACTGCTACGCAGGCAAAAGGTCTGCTTTTTCAGCCGCAGGCAGTTTTTGGCATCGGCGTCGTCGAGCGGATCGGCACTATCGCGAAGCATTCGTTCGAGCGCGGGGCAGGGGTTTGCACCGGCGTTCCCGATCAGGAATCCTAGCTGTTTCACCGCGTCCAATTCGCTCGATTCAAAGCCCGCCACCTGATCGATATCGTTCCAAAGCGTTTTACCTAACAAGCGGATCTCCAAGCGGTCGTTCAACGAATACGACATCGATCTGCAATGCGTCGCGAGCCGGTCGCAGTGGCGTGAGCAAGTTCTGCGTGCCGCTCGATCCGGAGCGAAAGACGAAGACGTCCGACATCGGCGTCAGCAGCGTGCAACCGCAGACGGCCGCTGCGCACGCAACCAGGACCGCAACCGCGGCGGCAAAGCGCGAACGGAGCATGAATATGTCGGCCGGATGGCAGGAGATTTGTCCGAGACCAGGGGAGGGCGGAAATCTACGCTAGCCCGCGGATTCTGTCAATTTGAGCCTCTTTGGGCCCGTTGTCAGGCAATCGGTCGCTCGCTATGATCCGCTTGTCGTTGGCGAATTCAACCTGTCTTACCCACCTTTCCGCTCTGCAAGGAGATAGCAGCATTGGACTTGCGGGTCGGGCACGGGCACGACACTCACCGGCTCTCGCGCGGACGGAAGCTGATCATCGGCGGCGTGCCGATCGACTTCGAGCGGGGACTGATCGGACATAGCGATGCCGATGTCCTGTTGCATGCGATCACCGATGCGTTGTTCGGAGCTGCCGGCCTGGGCGACATCGGCGAATGGTTTTCGGATCGCGATCCGAAATGGGCGGGTGCCGATTCGGCCGTTTTGTTGTCGACGGCGGTCAAAGAGGTCGCCGGCCGGCGCTGGAAGATTGTGAACCTGGACTGCACGATCTCCGCCGAGGAGCCGCGGCTTTCGCCGTACAAGACGGCCATTCGCGGACGCGTGGCCCAGTTGCTGCAAATTCCCCCGGAAAATGTCAACGTGAAAGCCAAAACCGGGGAGGGCGTGGGGCCCGTGGGACGACAGGAAGTTATCGAGGCCGAAGCCGTCGTGCTTTTGTGCCGTGAGCCATCGGGAGCGGTAACGATATGACTTTGCGAGTTTACAACACCCTGACGCGCCAGAAAGAGGACTTTCAGACAATCGTTCCCGGCCAGGTGCGGATGTACCTGTGCGGACCGACGGTCTACAAGCCGGCCCACATCGGCCACATGGTCGGTCCTGTCATCTTCGACACCGTCAAGCGCTATTTGTCCTACAACGGCTACCAGGTCAAGTTCGTCATCAACATTACCGACGTCGACGACAAGCTCATCAATCGAGCGCGAGAAAACAAGACGACGGTCGAAGCACTCGCCAAGCAAATGACTCAGGATTACTTCGACAACCTCAACACGATGGGCGTCGACACGGTCGACGAATTTCCGTATGCGACGAAGCACATCGGCGGCATGCAGAAGATTATCAGCCGGCTGATCGAAAAGGGCTTCGCCTATCCGCTCGAGGGCGACGTTTATTTCGAGGTGACCAAGGACTCCGATTACGGTAAGCTCAGCCGCCGCAGCGTCGAGGAAATGCTCGCCGGCACGCGGGTCGAAGCCAACGACCGCAAACGCAACCCCGCCGACTTTGCTCTTTGGAAGAAATCGAAGCCCGGCGAGCCGGCTTGGGATAGCCCGTGGGGACCGGGCCGGCCCGGCTGGCACATCGAGTGCTCGGCAATGAGCATGGAACTTTTGGGCGATTCGATCGACATCCACGGCGGCGGGCTCGACCTGATGTTTCCGCATCACGAAAACGAGCTGGCCCAATCGGAATCGTGCACGGGCAAGCCTTTCTCGCGCTATTGGCTGCACAATGGCTTGATGCAATCGGGCGCGGCCGCAGGCAAGGTTGGCGGGGGCCACGATCGGCACGGCGACGTCGGCCAATCGCAGGCCGAACAGGAAGCCAACAAGCTCGCCGGAATCCAAAGGGGCCGCTTCGGTGAAGGAGCTGTTCGCCAAGTTTCCGCCGGAGACGGTTCGCTTCTTCCTCCTTTCGACACATTACCGCAGCCCGATCGATTTCAGCGACACGCAGATCGCCCAAAAGGGAGAGAGTCTCGATCGCTTCTACCGCCTTTTCGAAGCGTTCCAGCGGATTACGGGGACCGATTATTACGCGCTCGCTGCTCCAACATCGCGCAAGTCGTCGACCAAGCTCGAAGGCGAGCCCGCGGACCTCGTTCGCGAACTCGGACAGTTGCGGGACCGTTTCCTGACGGCGATGGACGACGATTTCAACACAGGCGGTGCTGTCGGCGTTCTTTTCGATATATCCAGGGCGATCAACGGGTTCATCGGCCAGAAAAAACTCGATGCAGGCGGAGCCATCGACGCATCGGCGAAGGCAGCACTCACGACTGCAATGACCCTGCTCAAGGAACTGAGCGGAGTTTTGGGGCTGTTCCGTAAACCGATCGCCAAACCGGCTGCCGCCAGTGATGGGCTCACCGACGAGCTGATGAAGCTCGTCATCGAGCTGCGTGCCGAGGCCCGGCGCACCAAGAACTTCGGTATCGCCGACAAGATCCGCGACGGTCTGGCTGCCCTTCGCATCACGCTTGAAGACCGGCCCGACGGAACGAATTGGAGGCGGGAAGCATGACATGGCGAAGACGGAGTCGAAGGTCCAAAGTCAGACCGGGGTAGTTCGATCTTGGACCTTGAAGCTTGGATCGTGGATCAATCCTTATGACGGCAGAGCTACAGAGCCAGACCGGACCCTCACTCGAAACGGCGTCGTATCTCGGCGTCGACCCTGGACTGCGACGAACGGGCTATGCCTTGTTGGAACGTTCGACGGCCGGACCTGTTCTGCGGGAAGCGGGCGTGATCCGTTCCAAGCCTGGAATTTCGCTTGCCGCCCGCGTGCTCGAGATTGGGTCGGGCTTGCGCGAAGTCCTTCAAGAGTTCAAGCCGGGTGCGATGGCGATCGAGCAGGTCTTCTCGCTCGGCCGGAATCCAAAATCAGCACTCTTGATGGCCCATGCGCGAGGCGCAATTCTGATGGTCTCTGCCGAGCTGGAAGTTCCCATCATTCATTTCACGCCGACGCAGGTAAAGCGGCTCTTGACCGGCAGCGGTAAGGCGTCGAAGGAGCAGATGCAACACGCCGTCACGCGCGAGCTGGGTCTCGATCGGCTGCTTGAGCCCAACGACGTCGCCGACGCATCGGCCGTTGCACTGTGCCTGTACCATCGTCTGCGCTTCGCCGCCTGAGAATAGCCGCCGAAGTATTGGCGAAACGGCGTGTGGCGGTGGGTGAAGCGAGAATTGTTGCATGATTACCAAAATCACGGGAAAACTGGTTCGACTCGGCGATACCGAGGCCATTCTTGAAGTCGGCCCGCTCGAGTACGAAGTCTTCGTGCCCGAGTTTGTACGGCGGCAGCTCCAGCCGTCAATCGGGCAGTCGGTGAGCCTGCGGACGATTCAATACATCGAGGGAAACCCGCAACAGGGACGCATGACGCCGCGGCTTGTCGGGTTTATGAACGAGGCGGAAGTCGAATTTTTTGAGCTGATCTGTTCGGTCGACGGAGTGGGCGTACGGAAAGCGCTGCGGGCCATCGTGCGGCCCGTGCGTGAGGTCGCGGCCGCGATCGAGGAGCAGGATATCGAACAGCTCGTAGCTTTGCCGGGTGTTGGACCGGCCGTGGCCGAGCGCATCATCGCGAAGCTGCGGCGCAAGATGGCCCGCTTCGCCCTGATGGTCGCACGCGAGACCCCGGCGGCCGAAGGAACTGATCGCGACGTCGTGCAAGAAACCTATGAGGCCCTCTTGCGCCTGGGTCACGGCGCGGCCGATGCCCACAAACTCGTCGAATCTGTGACGTCCGCCAAAAGGAAATTCAAATCGACCGACGAGATGCTCGTCGAGATTTATCAGCGAGCGAAATGAGGTCGCGTTCCCTCATCAATCGACAGAGCCTGCTCCGAGCGGGGCGGAAGCCAGAACCGTATACCGCGAACCGTCCGGCCCTGGCTCGGAACGGATGAATTCGACGTGCTCGATCTTCGCTTGCCCAAACAGCGTCTTCGCGTGACGGGATAATAAGGCGCGAAGGGAATCGGGGGGACGGGCCTTTACGCGAGCCAGCGTCAAATGCGGCAGGAAGGGGCGATTCTCGCGAGGAAATCCATGTGGCTCGAGGCCCGCTTCCAAATCCGCGGTGAGTGACGCCAGAGTGTCGGCTCCTTCTAGCCCGGCCCAAACCACGTTTGGCCGCTGTGCATGCGGAAAAACGCCGAGCGCCGCTATTGATAATTCGCACGACGCGCTGGACTGTGCCGCACTCTCCATCAGCGCACGAACTTTCGGAACGAGCTCGATGTCGGTCTGCCCAAGAAACTTCAGGGTCACGTGCAGATTGTCGGGATCGACGATCTTGAGCGCGCGACCCATCCCGGCAAGTTCTTTCAGCACGCGGCGCAGCGGATCGAGGCTTGGGATTTTGATTGCGATAAAAGTGCGAATGGAATCCGACATGAGAGCTGCCGACCGTGCGACTTTGGGCCCCGATTATAGCCGCCTCCGGCAGAAGATGCCGGCAATTGTTTGGTCGAACCTGTCAAGCTTCGTCCGTTGCAAATCGGCTCTGATGTTGCAGTTCGCGGTTTCGATGAAGTCTTCCCAAGCCGCCCGTCGATAATCGATGGAGACGTTTCACCGCTCCGCGGTCTACGTCAACAGGGAAGGATTTCGACGATCGCCTTGCGATTGAGTCCTCAGGGAAGGGACATCCATGCGGCCACGATTGCGGCTATTCACGGGCGAAGATCTCGACGACTCGCCCTCGACAGACGAGCAGGTCAGCGTGCGGTTCGGGGAAATCAGACGAGCCCTGGCCGATGCCGTCCGCTGGGACCGAACCTGGCTGCGCGACTTCGAGGATGATCAAGTCAGCGTCTCCAGCGATCTCTACGAAGTCATCGCCAGCTTCACTCGTCTTCGCCCGAGTGCCTGAGCGTCCGTCGAATCGACGCTGCTTCCCGGAGCTGCCCTTCGCTCGCCCTGAGGCGATCATCGGCCGATAATGCCGATATCCACAGGGAGTAACAACTTTGAGCGAATGCGGAGAGGGGCTGCGGCAAGACGCGATCGCCATCTGGCGGGCTGGCGTCGCGGCCGTCGATTCCCAACGCTTGGTGCGCGATCAGGTTCGCTTCGCGGAGGGATGCCTCGAAGTCGCGGGCCATCCGTTTCCATTGAATTCGACGGGCCGAATCGTCGCTGTCGGCGCAGGAAAAGCCGGGGCAGGAATGGCGGCCGGCCTCGAGGAGGCGCTTGCCGGAACGCCTGCGGCCGAACGCCTGAGCGGTTGGATCAACGTGCCGGCAGATTGCGTGCGCACGTTGCCGCACATTCATCTCGATGCGGCCCGTCCCGCCGCGCTCAATGAGCCGACCGAAGAGGGTGTGGCAGGTTCGCGCGAAATCCTGCGACTTGTTCGCCAACTTTCGGAGCGCGATGTCTGCATCGTACTCCTTTCAGGAGGCGGGAGCGCGCTTTTGCCGGCGCCGATCGCGGGCGTTACTCTCGCTGACAAGCAAATTGTGACGCGCTTCCTGATGTCTGCGGGTGCGACGATCAACGAACTCAATTGCGTTCGCAAGCACCTTTCCGACATCAAAGGGGGCAATCTTGCGAGGGCCGCTCGCGACACGCGACTGATTGCACTCATTATCTCGGACGTCATCGGCGATCCGCTGGATGTGATCGCCTCAGGACCGACGGTCGCCGATCGTACCTCGGCCGCCGATGCCTTGGGCGTTCTCACGAAATTTGCGCGAGAACGGAGCCGGATTCCTCCGTCTGTTTGGTCTGCACTCGAGGCGAAAAGTAGAGGCCCCGCGGAAGGGCCGGTTCCCGTGAGCGTCGTCAACGTTGTCATAGGCAACAATCAGCGGGCTCTCGCCGCGGCGGCCGCCAAAGCCGACCGGTTGGGATACACAGTTCAATCACTCGGCAGTACCCAGCATGGAATTGCCCGGGAAGTTGGCGAAAAATTGGCTGAACTGGCACGAAAAGCGCGCGATGATCGGTCGCCTGCGCCGTCTAAAATCACCTGCATATTGAGTGGTGGGGAGCCGGTTGTCCCGCTCGTCGCGAGCGACAAGCCGCGAAAGGGAGGTCGAAATCAAGAGCTGATCCTGGGCGCAGTCGCCACGCTTTGGGATGACGGAATGCATCAGTTAGCGATTCTGTCGGGCGGAACGGATGGCGAGGATGGCCCGACTGATGCGGCGGGAGCCGTGGCTGACTCCGATGTCATTCGCGAGGCAAAACGGCAGGGACTGGCGCCTGAGCCGTTCTTGGCCATCAACAACTCATACGCCTTCTTCGAGCAGACCGGCGGACTTCTCAAGACGGGGCCAACCCACACCAATGTCATGGACCTGCAGGTGGTCGTTTTTGATCGGACGTGACGCGGGGCGGCTCGCGGCGGGCCATTCCCCACACATAGCGGAGGCCCAGCCCTCCGATGATGAAGGCGCCGCCGATCCACGTGCTTGGCGGAACAGTCTCACCCCAGAGTAAAAAGACCCAAACCGGGTTCGTGATCGGCTCGATCAGAGTGAGCAGGGCAGCCTCCTGGGTCGAGACGTATCGGAGAGACCGAGCGAAGATCACGTAAGGCAAGCCCATCTGCAACACGCCCAAGAGCACGATCAGGGTCCACTGCAGCGGACTGAAAAGCAAGGGCCCGGTGAGTACGCTCGGCAACAAGATGAGTCCGGCAGTCCCGTGGCAAAGCGCGACCAGCCACGCCGAATCTTCGTCGCGAAGCAATTTGAGCGAGACGATGACGCCGCCGTAGCCGGCCCCGCTCGCCAAGGCGAGCCAGTTGCCGCCGAAATTCTGCGTGGTCCAATCGCCGGCAACGATCCACCAGATGCCGACCATGGCGCAAGCGAGAGCCACGAGGTTTCGACGACCGATGTGTTCTCCCAGAAAAAGCGCACTTGCCAGAAAGGCCCATCCGGTCCCCGTGTACTGTAAGAAGACGGCGGCGGCCGCGGTCGTGCGCGTCATGGCGGTGACGTAAAGCAAATTCATCGACGCGAAGCAAATGACGAAGGGCACGAGCATCGGTCGCCAGCGGATGTGCCTTGGCCGCACGAACAGAGCCAGCACAGCCGCGGCAGAAAGGGCCCGGAAGCAGGCCAGCAGCGGACCGCGCGCAGTCCTGCGGAATGGCCGCCAGCGGCGGGCTTTTCACGAACGCGCCGCTCGTACTCCACAGCAAGGCTGCGGTGATGACCATCGCCCGGCCGCGGCGCAACTGAGCCTTCTCGAGATTGGAATCAGATTCCTTCATTGCCGTGGCACGAGTTTATAAAGGATATAGAGGAAGGACGAACGAAGAATAATCGCTAGGAACTGGTTTGGTCTGATTCATCCTTCATTCCGCTGAAGGGCGCATCTCGATCGACGCTTCCGCCTTCATCCTTTCGTTTTTGACCCCTTGCCCCAGGTCGCAACCTGGGTATTCTGGATGGGAACTGCGCATCTCAACAGCCTGACTTCTAACGCTTGTCGTTCTACTTTTGATTCCGCACCTTTGACGTCGTTTGCTGAGGAAATCATGCTCCGCGCAACTCTTCCCCTCGTCTCTCTTCTCGCGATTGGCTTGTTGGCTCCGCCTGCGCATGGGCAGCAGCTCGTGAACAAAGGCGTCCTTGTTTCGCAGATTCTTGCCCGCACGCGCTTCGGTGTGTTCGAAAGGGGCGACCTGGTGCATCTCACCGTGCGGCAACCGGCCGGCAACAAAGGATTCACGCTCTCGGTCCATGCTGAATACACCGATGCCTCGGGCAAATGGAAGCAAGTTCCGCCGCCGAGCAACATGCTGGCGGCGCTGTATACGTCGGGGAATTATGGTGGACTCCGTGACTACGTCGACATCAATGGCGTCTCCGTGACGACCGAGCGCAACGTCGCCCTCTTCATGCCGTTCAACGGATACGCACTCGAGCAAGGCAAGGACTATTCATTTCGTTACGTGGTTCGCATTTGGGAACCGAGACCGGAAGGCAAGGAAGAGGACAAGGAAATCGCCCACCTCGAACTCGATCCGTACCGCGTTCACGTGGGGCATGATGCCGAGGGGATCCTCGTTACGGCTGTCGACGTCAAGCCCTGCTCGTTTCTCATTACCGAAAAAGGAAAGCCCGCCGCACAGCCCGCGGGCCTCGTTCGCTTCTTCGACACGGCGACCGGCAAATGGGAGTGCCCGCCGGGCAACGCGGCGACGGACCAGGCGGCGGCCAAACGCTGAATCACGAGCGCGATTGGTCGTTCGATTCGTCCTCGTCGAAGAGGGTCTTTGGTGCTGGATAAGTAACGCCGCCGGCGTTGGTGCGCGCCTCAGGCGTCAAAACGTGCGGCGCTGTTCGGCCGTCGGGCAAGATGTGCACGACGGCGTGGCCGTTGGCGACCAGGTAGTCGCTCACCAGCCGCCGATGGCACTGCCACCAGAGTCCCTCTGCACACATGACAGCGACCGTCCGCTCTTTGGCGAGCGCCAACAGCATGTCGATTCCGTGGTGGAACGGCGCGGTCGACATGTAGTCGGCGTAATTGCGAAAGCTCTCGTTTCGCAATCCCTGATTCGTGGACTCGCCGGTCTCCGAACCAGGGCGCCGACCACCGAGTTCCTCGATCCATTCGTAGCCCATGCTTTGCGCCCGAAGTGAAGCCTCGAGTCTCTCGCGGTTGAAATGGGGATGTTTTCGCGAGCCCGGAAAGCGACGAATGTCCGCCAGGACGTCGATTTTCTTCCGGGCCAAGAGTTCGAGAAATCGCTCGATAGGATGATTCGAGTGCCCGATGGTGAAGATCACCATTTGTCCACCCAAACTGCCTCGCTAGAGAGTCGAGGCCGTCGCATGCGCGAATTATTCGTTACCGGATGCAAAACGCCTAAAGTCGGCATTTCCACTATAGACCGTCAAACCGCGTAAAGTGGGATATTTTATCACCCGCCTTAAGGTCTTGTGATAAGCGGAGCTGCGCGGAGTCGATAGTACCGAGGGCCCAAATCTAGAAAGAAGGGAAGGCCATGAGCAAAGGATTGCTCGCTGCCATTGCAGTACTGTCGGCTAGCGCCAGCGCGGCGTTGGCACAGACGCCTACCGCCCCGGTAGTGACCGCCAGCCCTCCCGCGGCCGGTGCACCGGCTGCCTCTAGCGCCATCATGACAACTCCGGCGATCGACGGCCCGGGTTTCAATGGTGGTATCTACGGCGGCAACTACACCGGCAACGGCGCCTATTCTGGCGCGTATGGCTGTCCCAGCGGCTGCGGAACGGGAGACTGTGCGAACGAGTGCGATAGTCGCTGGTATGGCCGAGCGGAATACCTGCTGTGGTGGACCAAGGACATGCCGAACCAGACGCCGCTCGTGACGAGCGTCGCGCCTGGTACGCCGACAGGCGGCTCGCCGATCCCCGGAGCTGTGGGCGGTGCGGGGACCACGGTCATCATGGGCGGCAACGACACGGACCTGGGCGTTCGGCAGGGTGGCCGCTTCACCTTAGGGCGCTGGTTCGATCCGCAACAAACGATCGCCTTCGAAGGCAATTACTTCTTCCTGGGATCAGCCTCGGACAGCCAGAGTGCGATTTCTCTCGGCGGGCCCGCTGCCCCCACGCTTATGCTGCCGATCTTTGACGTCACAGGTACGTTGACGGGGGGCACGCCCGGTCAAAGCGCACTTTTGCCGGCGCTCGGTCACATCTTCAATGTTCCCGGCGGATTGACCGGACCGTTCATCACGCACGACAACCTCTACCAGCAAAGCGAAATGCAGGGGGCCTCCGGCTACGGCGTGTTCAACGTGACCAAGTCGGGTCGCTTCCGCTTCGACACGCTGTTTGGGTTCCGCTGGCTGAACCTCGATGAAAAGGAAGAGTTCACGACCACTAACGAAACGGTGTCCTCGGCGCCGCAGCACGTCGTTTTCAACGCGTTGGACTCCTTCGGGACGACCAACAACTTTTACGGTGCATTGCTCGGATTGCGAGCCGAATACGCGCCCGACGATGGTTCGGGCGGCTGGCGCGGAGGCTTCTGCTATCGGGGCGCGTTTCTCCTGGGCTTGGGTGATACGGTTGAGCGAATCAACATCAATGGCGCCAGCCAAACCAACCTCGGCTCAAACAACACAACCATCAATTATCCGGGCGGCGTCTTCGCCCAGCCGAGTAACATGGGCAACTTCGACGCCAATCACTTCGCCGTCGTGCCGGAAGGCGACCTCAGCGTGGGCTATGCCTTCTGCTCGTGGGCTCGCATCATGATCGGTTACGACATCCTCTACATTAGCGACGTTGCCCGTCCCGGCAGCCAGATCGATTCGGGCGTCAACCCGTACCGTACGGCCGTCGTGCAAGCGGCGCAGCCGCCAATCGCGCCGCCGGCCACCGACCCGAACCGCCCGAGCGCCGGCGCCAACCAATCGTCCTTCTGGGCCCAAGGCCTGACGCTCGGCGTGGAGATCCACTTCTAAGTGGGTGCGGTTGTCGAGCGAAGAACGCAACGGGTAGATTCAAGAGCAGAGCATGTCTCTGCTCTTTTTTATTGCTTTCCCGTTTCTCATTCGGTCCTCTCGTAGACATGGGCGCGATCAATCCGACACCCGAGCAGGCCGCTGCATTCTTGACGCAGGTCCCCGACTGCCGGCGTCTGGTGATGATCAACCTCCTGCGGTTCCGCGAATGGGCCGAATATCCGCCGGGCACGCGGACCGAAAAGCACACGGGCCGCGAGGCATACGAACTTTATTCGAGACACGCGATCAAGTACCTGGCCGAAGTGGGGGGCCGGCCGATCTGGCGGGGCGAGGCGAGCTATGCGGTGATCGCGCCGGCCGGCGAACAATGGGACGAAGCCATTCTTGTCGAGTATCCGTCGCGCAGCGCCTTCGAGCGGATGATCGCAAACGCGGGCTACCAGTCCGGTCTGTACCTGCGCACGGCCGCTCTCGACGATTCGCGGCTGATCGCGACCGTCACTCCGCAGCGCATCGGGCGCATCGCCTGGTGGTTTCTTCGCCGGCACCTGGTCCGGCCGTAAGAAATCCCGATGACAAGCGAAGAGCGCGGGAAGAGCCCGGTCTAGTTATGATGGCGTGGGCGGGTTGCGGATCGTTTGTGGCCTAACCTTTTGGAGCAACACTCATGCTGCGCTGCTTGTGTTTGACTGCTCTCGTGTTCGCCATTTCAACTGGCTCCGCTTTGCCGGCCGATCGCAACGAATCCGATTGGTCCCAACAGCAGATCGCCAAATTGCCGGCCGGCGAGAAACCGATTCATCTCTTCAACGGCACCGATTTGACAGGCTGGGAGGGGCAGATCGGCAAATACTTCTCGGTCGACGATCGCGAGATCGTGGGACGCAATACCAAGGAAAATGCCCCTGCCGCCAGCACCTATCTGGTCACGAAGGAGAAGTACCGCAATTTCCGGTTGATCTTCGAGGCCAAGCTTGTGCAGGGCGAAGTGCACTCAGGCATCGCCCTGTGGGGCAAGACAGTTGAGAAAGCAGGGGATCCGTACAGCTACATGGGGCACTTGGTGATGTTCCCGTCGGGCTACGGCTATCACGATCTCTACCGTCGCAATTCGATCTACCAGGACAAGCATCGCGTCGCCCAGAAGGCGGGCAAGCAGCACGACTGGAACCGTATGGAGATCCTTGCGATCGGCAACCGCATCCGTCACGTAGTCAACGGCAAACTCGTTGCAGACTGGAGCGACCCCAAGCCCGAACTCTGCCAGCCGGGCCCACTCGGCCTGCAGCTCCACCAAAACAAAGTGCCCGAGGAAGTGCGCTTCCGTGGCCTCATCCTCACGGCCGACCCGGAGGACCGACTTGTGACGGTTGATTCCGACAGGAACTAGAGATGATCGCGGGACATCCCGTTCGATGCTCACACTCCGATCAAACCTTGAAATGGCCGCCCCGGTCGTGGAAGAATCGAGAAGGTTGCTTGTTCTCCTCTAGTAAGAAAGAGACCGGCAAATGAGGACCTTCACCGCAATCGGTTGCCTGCTGGCTTTTGCGGTGCTGCCGGCAGCCAGGGGACAAACGTCGAATCCGAATGTCTATGGCGGCCGGGATTATTTCGGATCAAGCGATTCGCAACCGGGATCGAGCCACTGCAATCCATTTGCCGGCCAGGACTACTATGGAACAGACGGCTCACTGAGCGGGCGGAATGAGCGCAATCCATTCGGCGGCTTCGATTACTACAGCCCGGATGGCTCGCTCCTGGGTCGGAGCGAAAGCAACCCGTTCGGCGGCCACGACTACCACAGCGCGGACGACTCCCTCAAAGGAAGGAGTGAGCAGAATCCTTTCGGCGGGCGGCTTGGTTCCAGCCAGCCAATTTGATCGCAGGCCTAGCGTCGTCTGTCTGAAGGAAAGAACGGGACGCCATGGACCTGGCGGGTCAAACACAGGTCCATGGCGCCGCGAAGGAAAGTATTTTGGATATATCGGTTCACTGAGCGGCATGCCGCGTAGGGGGTTTCACCGACTAAGGGGATCGCGTTTCTCGAACGCCGAGCGACTTCGAGTCTCTCTCAGAGTCCTCGACAATCGGCTCGGTTCTTGCGGATCGCGTCGCTTCGCGCACTTCAATAAATCTCGGACGCGAGTCGTCCGTTCACCCCGAGGATTGAGTCGAACGGGCTTCAATAAGGCGTGCGCCGTTGGTCGTTCCAACGGTACAGGCCCATGCAACTTCCGAGCGAACCACCAGTCGCAATTCGCCGTCTCTTTCGAGTGAACCTCGGTCGCGCAAGGACGTGCCGCCCTCGGGCGAAGTCGTTGACAGCCTCCCGGCCAACGTGCTATCGTTTCCCGCGCGGCGGAAGCCGTTAAATCCCGGGGGATTAGCTCAGTTGGGAGAGCGTCTGGCTGGCAGCCAGAAGGTCAGGGGTTCAAGTCCCCTATCCTCCATTTGATGCCATTTGCGAACGATCGCAAGTGGCTTTTTTCATTGGGGTTACGAGGGTCGCTCTTCGCACAAAGGACAGGGGCAGTGCCCGACAGCCGTCGCTGTCCGCCGGCCGAACAACTTCGTTCAACGGACTGCTTGCTAGACGAACCGGGCATGAGAGGACTCACCGCCTTGTTGAAATGGGTCGTCTAGGCTCACACGGTGTATGAAACTTAGAACAATCCATTTTTTTTACGCAAGCCTTCCAGAACCGGTCGTCGATAAAACCGTTACATTCTCTGCTCGCGGGCGCTTCCCCTCGTGCGGATAGCACGCCGTGTGCCGGTGTTACTTGCATCGGAGTGGTCCATGACCTTCACCGTCTACCGCTCCTTCTCCCTCGCAAGCGCTGACAGCCGCGATCGCCTCGTTGCACGCGCCATTTCGCAAAGCATTTGTTCGATTGTATTCCCCCGGGTCGTTTGTTGATTTTCCAGCCAATGATTGCAACGAGCCCTTTGGCGGGAGCTTTGTCCGCGACTTTGATGTTGAATCGTAGGCTCCCCAGTGGCATTTCTGGACTCTCGTCGGCAGTGCTCCTTTGGCAATCGGTAGGCTGATCTGCGATCGGCAGGAGTTTTCTTTGCCAACTGCGACGACCTCTACCGAAAGAGAGAACACCGCATGCGAGTCGACCAGATTCGGGTTGATGAGGCCCAGGTTGTGGAAGAAGCCGGCGGCCTGAGATTCATCTTTCCAGTGACCCAGGGACAAACGCAGACTCCCGTTTGGTTCACGGTCCGCAATGCAGACGCTGCGCCCTCGGGAAATGCTGCATTGGCGATTGCGTTGGTCCCCGCAATGCGAGCTGCGCGATCGCTCGTACTTGCCAATTCACTTTCACTCAGACTCTTCGCGTCTCAAGCGGCGATCCAAAAGCTTTTTCAAGACTGGGACAACCGGTTCAACGTCGTGCCAGTCACTGCTCCTCTCGGCGAACCAGATCGAGTGTCAACTGGGGGCACGGGCCTTTTCTTCACCGGCGGTGTCGACTCATTCTTTTCGTTGTTAAGGCATCGGGAAGAGATTTCACATCTGATCTTTGTGCGCGGATTCGATATCAAGCGTGACCAGCAGGAAGTTGATGGTTCCGTGCTTCCGGCAATGAGAACCGTGGCGGCCCAAATGAATAAGACTCTCGTCGAAGTCAGCACAAACATCCGAGAGTTTTCTGATCCGATCGTTGACTGGGCACTCGATTACCACGGCACCGCCCTCGCCGCAGTGGCACTACTTCTGGCCCCGACGCTGAACAAGGTTTACATTGCAGCGTCACATGCGGAAGGCGATACGTTTCGCTGGGGGTCGCATCTGTTCCTCGACTCTCTTTACTCGACGGAAACGTTGTCATTGATCCATGACGGAGCGAAGGCGACACGTGTCGAGAAGGTGGCCGCGATTGCCGACGATCGGGCGGTGCAGCGGACATTAAGGGTGTGCAATAAAGCCGGTGCCTATAATTGCGGTCGTTGCGAAAAGTGCCTTCGCACAATGATCAACCTCCGAATTGCGGGCGCGTTGGAGAAGTTCGTCACATTCGACCGTAACCTCCGATTAAATGAGGTGCGGCTGATCCGCGTTCGCGATGAAAACAAGGCGTCATACGTGTCGGAGAATCTCACTGCGCTTCGAGCGAAGGGCGTCGATGCGGACCTGGCTTCGGCACTGAATGACGCGCTGAACCATCGCTATTACAAGGGGTGGGGCCGACTGGAAAAGCCGCTGATTAAGGGCATGAATCGGCTTGCTGATTGGCTACCGACTCGCGGCACGCGGTCATCATCATGAGCCTGCGTCGCAAGATTCGCTCCCTCGTCGAACGCCACTTTGTGGTCCCTCACCTCATCCGGCGAGCGCGACGCGCAACAGTTGATCGCCCGCGGACGCCAGGCGTGCTGATCATGGGGTGGTACGGCAGGGAAACGACCGGCGACAAAGCCATTCTGGCGTCGCTCTTGCACAACATCGCGGGCCACTCCGTTCGCATCTTGAAGTCGACGTATGACGTCGATTACAGCCGCCAGACCTTGAACGAGATCGAAGCACCAACCGTTCGCTGCTTGCCGAACGACATCGCCACTTTCCTCGCGGCACTCGACGGTGTCGACGTGGTCGTCATCGGCGGCGGCCCGCTCAAGGAAAGCGGTCAAATGCTCGAATGGTCCATGCGGGTGGCGCTTGCCAAGAGTCTCGGCAAGAAGATCATGATTTATGGCTGTGGAATCGGCCCCTTGCATTCGGCGCAGGCTCGCCGGCATGTCGCCCAAATCCTGCGCCTGGCGGATCGAATCACGCTGCGGGATGCCATCGCGGTCAAGAATGCAATCGAGCTCGGAATCCCTGCGGATCGCATCACTCTGGCCGCCGACCCTGCGATGGGGCTCTTGACCCCGTCAGTCAGTTTCGCTGAACGGAATGTCGAGCCGTTGAGGATTGGAGTTTCCTTGCGCCGGCTGAGCAAACACTATGCGCCGACCGGCAGGACGATCGAGGCGACCAGGCAAGAGTCGGCCCTTCACGATGCCTTCAAGTGCACGGTCCGCCGCGTCCTGCAAATGCGTCCAACTCAAGTCGTGCTCGTTCCCATGGCCTTGCGTCCCGAGGATGATGATCGCGCAGTTCTCAGACAGCTGCATGCGAGGCTCGGCCAAGATCCACGGATCTCACTAATCGAGCACTACGCTTCACCCGCGGCACTCCTGGAGCATTTTAGAGGGTTCGATTTCTTCGTCGCGATGCGCTTCCATTCGGCTGTGTTCGCGATGCTCTCGCAGGTGCCCCTGGTGGCGATCGATTACGACAGTCAGGGTGGAAAGACCACCGGGCTCATGGAGGCGATGGGTCTCTCGGAGTTTGTGCTGAACATTGCGGATGCGACGCCGGAGCGCCTCTGGACGTTGGTTGATAAGGGACTCAGCCAACGTGCAGCGATCGCCCGTCGAATCGCAGAGAATCTCCCCGCGTTGCGGGATCGGGAACGAGCCAATGGGACAATGCTGCGCGAGCTGCTCAATGTCGCTTGACAGGCGCCCGCTGCCGATCCTCCTGATCGCGATGTCGTTTCGCAAATGTGAGTACCGGCTGAGACTCGAGGCGTGAGCCACAGAGTGCACTTCGGTGTGTATCCGATCGGCTCGCAGCGTCGGCGCCGGGCGGTCACGCCGCCAGAGAGAGGCACATCAAATTACGGGAGCGCGAAGGTCGATCCGCAGCTGTGAGTCGACGACCCTGGACGGGGTCGTCGTGGTGACGCGGACGACCGCATCTTTTGCGTTTTCCCGCGATTTTCCTCGCCGCGATCGTGGCAATGAAAAGGGCAAGTGATAAGCTCACGCGCTTGAAAACGTTCCTTTCCCTTTCCTGCACGCTCGAATCCGACGTCAACGATGGCAGATTGCCGGACCGTGCATGCTCTGATCCGCGACCTGAGTGCCGCTTAACGGCGCTGGAGCGATGCTCGTCTGGCAAGGATCGAATTGCCGATATTGGGTTGTCCGGACGTCTTGACACTTCTCCATCGAGCGGCCGCCATCAATGGACCTGCATACGGTAACTCGAATTCGCCGTCCCGCTCGCGCGGCGGAGATTGACTGCTGGGGAGCCGGCTGTGCGTGGCTCGCCGGAGGCACTTGGCTGTTTTCGGAACCTCAACCCGACGTCCACACGCTCATCGATCTCGAGTCGCTGCAATGGCCCTCACTGCACGCTTCGCAGGCGGGCTTGGAGATCGCTTCCACGTGCACGGTCGCGGAACTGGATCGCTTCGTCGAAAGCGCGCCGCCGGAATGGACGGCAGCCCCACTGTTCCGGGCGTGTTGCCGGTCATTTCTTGCCTCGTTCAAGATCTGGAACGAGGCGTCCGTGGGTGGAAACATTTGCATGTCGTTGCCGGCGGGCCCGATGATTTCCCTCACCGCTGCGCTCGAGGGTGTTTGCACCCTTTGGCCGAGGAGGGGCGAACGGCGGCGAGTGTCCGTCGTCGATTTCGTGACGGGCAACCACCGGAACGTTCTGGCTCCCGGCGAATTGATGCGCTCGATCTCGCTATCCGTTCACGCGCTCTGCAAGAAATTTGCCTTCCGGCGATTCACGCTCACGCACCTCGGGCGATCCGAAGCGCTGCTGATCGGCACGCGCTGCCCCAAGCACGGCGAGTTCCTGCTCACGATCACCGCCGCGACCATTCTCCCGGTTCAACTCCGCTTTGACGGCATGCCCGCCGCGGAAGAATTGAAACGCGCGATCGACGACGCCGTGCCGTTCCGTCTCTACCTCGACGACGTGCATGGGTCGCCAGCACACCGCAAACACTTGACGCATTACTTTGCGGCACAGATTCGCTCGGAACTCTGCTCCTGAGAACGATCGAACCGGAAACCGCCATGAACTATCGGATCAACGGCAAATCATTCGTGGCGGAACCTCGTCCGGGCCAGTGCTTGCGAACCTTTCTGCGGAGCCTGGGCTGGTTTGGGGTGAAAAAAGGGTGTGACGCAGGCGATTGCGGGGCATGCACGGTTTGGCTCGATGGTAAGCCAGTCCACAGTTGCCTTGTTCCCGCATTCCGGGCCGAGGACCGCGAGATCACCACGCTCCAGGGGCTTGACTGCGACGGCAAACTCCATCCGATGCAGCAGGCGTTTCTCGACGCGCAGGCATTCCAGTGCGGCTTTTGCGCCGCAGGGATGATCATGACGTCGGCGAGCCTCTCCGAGGACGCGAAGAAAGACCTTCCGTTCCATCTCAAGGGCAATCTCTGTCGTTGCACCGGCTACCGCTCGATCGAGGATGCGATTCGAGGCATCACTTCCGTGGAAGAGGACAGGGCTGGCGGCGCCTGCGGAGCCAGCCTTGCCAACCCACTGGCCCGGCCGATCGTCACTGGCGACGCCCATTACACGATGGATGTCGAGATGGAGGGGATGCTACACCTCAAGGTCGTCCGCTCCCCGCACGCACACGCGCGCATCACGGCCATCCGTAAGGACAGGGCGCTCGCCGTGCCGGGGGTCCATGCGGTGTTCACCTGGCAGGACGTTCCGAGGCGGCCCTACACGACGGCCTGTCACGACGATTTCCACGTTGATCCCGACGACACCTACATGCTGGACAACGTGGCGCGGTTCATCGGCCAGCGAGTCGCCGCTGTCGCCGCAGAAACTGAGGCGGCTGCGGAGGAGGGCTGTCGACTGGTGGAAGTGGACTACGACGTACTGCCTGCTGTGTTCGATGCCGAGGAGGCCATGCTTCCCGGTGCTCCGCAACTTCATGGCGGCGCGGACGTCGACTCCCGGATTGAGCTGCCGGAGCGCAACGTCTTCAAGAAAATCGAAGCCGAGACCGGTGACGTCGCCCGGGGATTTGCTGAGGCGGACGCCGTCTATGAAGGCACGTACTCGCTGCCGAAGGTCCAGCATGCGCACATGGAAACCCACGGTTCCATTGCCTGGCGCACTCGCGACGATCGCATCCATGTCCGCACCAGCACCCAGACGCCGCACCTCACTAAGATCAAACTCGCCTACCTGTTCAGGATGTATCCGCAGCAGATCCACGTCTTTTCCGAATACGTCGGGGGCGGGTTCGGTGGCAAGCAGGAGCTTCTGAGCGAGGACCTGTGCGTCCTGGCGGCCTTGAAAACCGGTCGCCCGGTGAAATGGGAATTCACTCGCTCCGAGGAGTTCACCTCTGCGGTCTCCCGTCATCCGATGAAAATCACGATCAAGCTGGGCGCAAAAAGGACGGCACGCTGACCGCGATGCAGATCCACACGGTATCCAACACCGGCGCCTACGGCAATCACGGCGGCGAGGTCCTTGCCTCGTCCCTCGGCTCCGCAATGGCAACCTACCGCTGCTCCAACAAAAAGGGCACCGGTTACGCGGTTTACACGAATACCGTGCCGTCCGGCGCTTTCCGGGGATACGGGGCGACCCAACCCGCGTTCGCCATTGAGTCCGCAATCGACGAACTGGGACGCAAGCTGGGGATTGACCCATTCACGATCCGGCGCACGAACATGATCCGGCCGCGCGATCCCGTTCACAGCATCTGGCCCTACCCGCACGACGGCGTGATTGGCAGCTACGGCCTGGATCAGTGCCTCGATTTCGTCGAACAGGCCCTCGCGAAGGGAGGCGAAGCGAAACCCGCAGGCGACGAATGGCTCGAGGGTCGCGGTGTCGCCATCCATGGACAGGACTGCGCCCCGCCCACCGAGCACCGCTCGGAAGTCCACCTGTCACTGCTGCCCAACGGCACGTACCACCTCTCCGTGGGATCGGCGGAATTCGGCAATGGCATCCGGAACGCGCAGCGGCAAGTTGCCGCCGCCGTATTGAACTCGCGAGCGGCGGCCGTCTCCATGGACTTCGTCGATACGGACAAGACGCCCTACGACACGGGCACCTTCGCCAGCACGGGCACCAGTGTGGCGACGCTGGGCGTCGAGAAGGCCGCCGTAGCGTTGCGGGAAAACCTTCTTGATCTGGCCAGCCAGGTGTCCGGCAGGCCCGTTGAACAATGTCGCCTGGATGATGCGCACGTCCGCTGCGGGGATCGATTGCTCTCATTGCAACAACTCCACGAAGCGGCACCGCTTCGCGATAAACTCCACGTGGCCCGCAAGGTGTACGGATCACCCCGTTCCACGGGCTTTCTGGCCCATGGTTTTCGCATCGCCGTGCATCGAGTCACGGGCGAGATCCGCATCCTCCAGTGCGTTCAGGGGATCGACGCCGGGACGATCATCAATCCCATGCAGGCGCGGCGCAAGTCGAGGGCGGCATCGCCCAGGGGATCGGCACGACTCTCTTCGAGCGGATGGTAATCGACGCGACGGGCGCCGTCGTGAATCCCAACTTCCGGAACTACCGCATTCCTGCCTTTGCCGACATCCCCCGTTCCGAAATCTTTTTCGCCGCCACGCACGACCGTTATGGTCCCCTCGGCGCGAAGCCCGTCGGTGAAGCGCCCATCATCCCCGTCGGCGCCGCCATGGGGAATGCTCTCGCCGACGCCACGGGCATCCGCTTCCACAGCCTGCCCTTCAGCGCCGACCGGATTTTCTCGCAATTGGCAGAGTTGCCATCAGCCTCGGGCACATCATGAGTTTATGGCCGTCGCCCGAGCCTACTGAATCCTCGTGTGGCTCATTGCGGAAAGAACGTATGGAGTCCTTGTCTTCCGAATCGTCCGATCCTCGCCTACAGGTCCACGGCGCCAAGCTTCCTCGGTCATCGTGCACAGTCTACCCCCGGAGCGGGTGGAGCGATTTCTCGAGTTACAGCGCGGAATCACTCAGGCCGCGGAAGTTTTTCGCGGCTACGAGGCGACGGACGTCTATCCGCCAACAGACAGCCAGGACGCGAATTGGGTGGTGGTCATCCACTTCGACGGGCCCGAGAGTTTGCAGCGCTGGCTCGACTCGCCGGTGCGTGCCGAGTGGGTCGAGAAGCTCCGCAACGAAATGGGAGATTTCCGACTGAAGTCGCTGCCGACCGGTTTTGCCGCCTGGTTTGCCGGGCTGGTGAATGGGTCGAAAGGCGGGCTGCCCCCTTCGTGGAAAATGGCCCTGACGGTGCTGCTCGCGCTCTATCCGACCGTCATGCTGCTCGCAATTTTTGTCGTCCCGTACCTCAACCCGCTGGGGCAGGCGGTGTCGATGTTGATCAGCAACGCTCTGAGCGTCTCCCTTCTCCAGTGGGCCGTGATGCCCGTGCTCGAAAAACTGCTTGGCCCCTGGCTACGCGCGAATGAAGAAAGACAAAAAGCGTATTCGCTCGGCGGGCTCGTGGTCCTCCTCGTCCTGCTGGGAGGCATAGCGCTCTTGTTCCACCTGATAACCGGATAAACGAGTCGCGGCGCCCTGATCGAAAGCGACCTTCGTTTTTGATGGACGTCCATCAAGGATTAGTGACACAAAAGGAGAATTGAGAAGATGTTGAAGAAAACCCCTCCCCGCGCGAACGACGCGGTCCCGGAATTCCTGCGGGAAATCGTTGCCGAAAAGAGGCTCGCCAGTCCAACTGCAATTGCCGAGCAAGCCGTCCTCGCGCTGAACTCGTCCATGCTTCGCCTCTATGACGAGTCGCTCGAGAACTTCAAGCAGAACATGCGCGACCGCGTGCCGATTATCCTGGCGCTCTTCACCGGCCAAGGGGGGCAGATGATCTTGTATCGCCCCGGCCACGCCCCCGAGATTGCGCCTCCAGTGCCGATCATCTACCAACTCGCGAAGTCGGTCGGGCACAGCACGATGGCGATTTATCAAATCCTGACCCCGTACCTGGCGAATCCAACGGCGAATCAGTCGTGGCGCGCCCCCCTTCAGACGTTTCGGACAGAACACCAGACTGCTTTGGACAGCCTGAGCGCTCTGGACATCCCCAAGCATGACCGGTCCGTGCTCCACGGTATTCTCGAACGTAACCTGACCTTCATGGACGAATGTCTCAAAACGAGGACGTATACCTATGCCGGGCTGGAGGAATACATCCGCGAGTGTGCGCCCGAATCGATCAAGACCATCGGAATCGGCTCCTCCGCCCAGGTGGGGCACTGGATGAAGGTCGTCGAGGACTGGAAGAAAAAATTGGGCACGGACTGGGAACGCACCTACGGCGTCACAAATACGCTGTACGTCGCGCGCCAAAACAACATTCTCTTCAGCGTCCTCGTCCAGTTCATGGGGACCGAGACAATGGGCGATCGACTCCTGCTCATCGAGACGCCCGAGTTCGAGACCACGCCCGAAAAGATGCTCGATGTCCTGACGCGAATTGTCGCCGACCGTGGGCTCGGCATGGTCTTCTTCAAGGATTACTTCCTGATGGACGTCGAGTTGCTCGGCGGCGGCGGTCGCGCGGCAATCGAGGGCGAGATGACAAAACGAGGGCAAAAGCCCCTGCTGCCGACGCTGGCGCCGTTCCGCTCCAACGACTGGCCCTGGAAAACGGACCCGACGAAAGGGACCGGCCCCGCGCACCTGGAAGACGTCCGCTAGACGAGTAGTCTGCTGATGCTGGCCCCACATCATAGAAGCAAGCCGACGCTTGCGCTGGCCCGTGACCTGCGAAACTGATGGCTCATTTTTGAGAGGAGTCGAGGATGGGAACCATCAACGGCCTTGAGATTCATCATGAAGTGCAAGGCACAGGCTCGCCGATTGTCTTCGTCCACGGCCTGGGCGCCACCTCAAACGCCTGGCACGCACAGCGGATGGCCCTGAGCAAGTACTTCCAGGTGGTCGTCTACGACCGAAGCGGTTCAGGTCGCTCCCAGCGGGCGCGCGACGGTTACTCGATCGACGCGTGGGCCGACGAACTCGCCGGTCTCTTGGACCATCTTGTCGTTCCAAAGGCGGTGGTGGTGGGGCATTCCCTGGGCAGCATGGTGGCGCAACGGTTCGCCGGCAAGTACGCCAGTCGTACCCAGGGCCTCATCCTCGCCGGCGGGGAGGCCGAGCTTGGGCCCGAAGCAAAGAGAGTCTTGACCGAACGTGCGCGAACAGTTGAATCGCACGGCCTGACCGCCGTCGTAGACGGGTGGCTAACGGCCGTTCTTTCCGCGACGACACGGGAAGCCAATCCCGCCCTTGCGGGAATGGTGCGCGAGATGTTTCTATCAAATGACGCCAAACTCCTATGCGCTCCACTGTTTGGCCTTGCGCGACGCCTCAGTTCGGAGCGACCATGGCAACATCTTGCTGTCCCACGCTGCTTACGGTTGGCGACCAGGATCCGGTGACGCCACTCAGCTGGCAGCGGCAGATCGCCGCCAGTATCGCCAACAGCCGAATTCGGACCATCCCGAACACCGCGCACATGACCATGCTGGAATCGCCGGCCGTGTTCAACACGGTCGTGTTGGATTTCTTGGCGACGCTTGATCTTTGACAGGTGATCAAAGGAAAGTCTTGATCGCCTTTTCGACGCCGCGATCACGGATTGCAGAGCGACGTCAGCCCATGGCAGCCAGTACCGCACGGATGCAGCTCCAGTGCGGCGATATACCTTCTTCGACGCAACCCGATCCGGAACCTGCGGTTGCGTCGAAATCCGCTGTAGGGCTTAAGTCCCTCATCCACGACTTGAGTCCACTTGCGACCGAATCGCAAGTGGCTTTCCTTTTCTTAACTGCAGGCCTCTAGGCCGGACTCCATCAAAAATTGATGAAGTTTCGAGGCGGTCGCTGATTCTGGTTTATGCTGGTCCCCTCACTGGGCAAACGAGGGAACCACAGGCAGCGATGTCCAATTTGATTGGATCTGTTCGATTCACCCCGCGGGTCGCGGCGTGGAGCGCATTCACGATTCTGGCGGTATTGATCGGCCTCATTTACGGACGGGCCGCCCATGCGCCGTTCGTGCATGACGACAACATTTCCGTGTTGGGCAATCCTTCGATCGTGCGCCTCTGGCCGGCCTTCGGCACGGCTGACCGACCCGGTCCGCTCAATCCGCCGCGCGACGCGGTGACGTCCGGACGACCGCTGGTCAATCTCTCGCTGGCCCTCAATTACCGTCTCGGCGGCTATGACCCGCTGGGATATCACATCGTCAACATGGTGCTTCATGTGCTGTCGGCGATTTTGCTCTATGGCATCGTACGACGAGCGCTTTTGCTCGATCGGTTCCGGCGCGGTTCGGCACGGCGGCCACGCCGCTGGCGATTGCAGTGGCGGTCGTTTGGGCGATTCATCCGCTGTTGACGGACGCTGTCGAGTACGTCTCGCAGCGCACCGAACTCATGATGGGGATGTTTTACCTGGCCACCTTGTATGCCAGCCTGCGGTGTATGACCTGCGAATCGCGCCGGGGTCGGTCGGTCGCCGCTGTCGGAGCGACGCTGGCTTGTTTTTGCGGGATGGCGTGCAAGGAGGTCATGGTTTCGGCCCCGCTGATCACGCTGCTTTTCGACTGGTCTTTCGTCTCCGGATCGCTGAGAGCGGCTCTCAAGAAATCATGGCCTCTTTATGCCGGCCTGTTCGGGAGTTGGCTCGTGCTCTTGGCGCTTAACATTGATGCGCCTCGTTCACATGCTGCCGGGTTTCAGGCCGGTTTGCCGGCCTACGTGTGGTGGTTCACTCAGGCGAAGGTCTTGCTGCTTTATCTTAAGCTGTCGATTTGGCCGTGGCCGCTGATCATCCATCGCGAAACGGCGCTGCTTTGGACGCTTTCTGAGGCACTCCCATGGTTGTTGCCCGTGGCCGTCGCGGCGGGCGGGACGCTCCTTTTGCTTTGGCGAGGCAATTCGATCGGTTTTCTGGGGGCGTGGCTCTTCGTCATTTTGCTGCCAACGATGGTGATGCCGATGCCGTCGGAAGCCGTCGCCGAGCGGAGGATGTATCTTCCCCTGGCCGCCGTCGTGGTCTTCGTGATCGTCGGTGGTTACGCCGTTCTCCGGCGGCAACTCGAGGCGCGCAGGTCCGAGCGAGCGGCTGAGCACCGATCCTTCGCTCGCGCTGCGGATGATGACGATCGGCACGATTGTCCTCGTGCTCGATGTTCGCCGTCGTCACAAGTCACCGACTGCAAGCCTACGGCGACGTGATCACCATTTGGCGTGACGCGGTCGCTCGACAGCCCGAAAATGTGCGGGCAACGATTAATCTCGGCTGTGTGCTTCAGGATGCCGGTCGCTATCGGGAAGCCGTTGAGCAATTCGAGCACGCGATCTCAATCGATCCGACGCGACCCGACGTAGGGCTGGCACACCGCAGCCTCGGCCTGACTTGGGCTCGCCTCGGACAGCCGGAAAAGGCGATCCACCATTTGGAACTCGCCATGCGGCTGCGCCCGACGTCGCCAATGATCACGCCGCATTGGGTTCCGTGCTGCTGGATGTGCACCGCTTCTCGGAAGCGGTTCCGCACCTCGAAATGGCCGTCCGGCAGCAGCCTGCCGACGTCCTGGCACTCGCCAACCTGGCTTCGGCTTACGCCAACCTCGGACGCGGATCCGACGCGATTGCCGCAGCCGAGAAAGCGCGGACGCTGGCCGCCCAGCAAGGCGCCGTCAATTGGGTAGCCCAACTCGATTCCTGGCTGGCGACGTTCCGCGGACGACTCACGCGAAGATAACGATGGTCGGGTTCGCAAGCGATCGAAACGGGGCGACACACCCACAGTGTGCCGACAGTGCGTGCGACGGTCGGCAGTTGCTTCCCGTGCGAATTTCCCGCACTCATGCAAGTTCGACCCGGATCCAATAACCTTGGGCTTTGCTGAATGCCCCGATGATTTGTTCGCACGCGAAGCCTCTCGACAATGAATCGCCGATCGCCGACCCGTCGAACGACGCACGATTATGTGCCGCAGACGGTCGCGTCGCGTGGAATGTCGCGAGATGCCACGCCGGGAATCGGTGAGGCGGACCGACCCGCGGATCAAGCGCGGCGCGGCTTGCCGAGATTCCTTGCGACGCAATCGCACGCTGATTGCTGCACTCATGACGGCAGCCATCAGTGGTCGGCGCATTGGCGATATTCACACCACGTTTCGAAACCAACGATGACGCTGGGATGAATGCGATCGTGGCCGGCCGGATGTTCGTCGATCGGCCGGATGAGCACCTGCTCTTCTCGAATGTCCTGATTGGGGTGGGGCTCAAGGGACTGTACCAGGCTGCTCCAAATGTTCCCTGGTACGGCGGTTATCTCTTTCTCACGGCGTCGTTGTCGCTTGCGGCCGTGGCCTATGTTTGTTTGCAGCCGCGAATTTCGACGCTCGACGTCTGCCTGACCGCGGTGATTTTGTGTCTGGTGGGCGCTCCCTTCCTGATCGTGCTGCAATTCACACGGGTGGCCTTTCTCGCGACGTTGGCGGGTCTGCTGCTGCTTGCTGGAATCGTCCGGGACGGCAAGGCTGCACGACACGCCATCTGGGCGCTCCCGTTCCTCTTGGCGGGGGCGCTCATCCGCTTTGATTCGTTAATCTTGGCCGTCCTCGTTCTATCGCCGTTGGCCGGCTGGATGCTGTGGCAAGCGCGATCTCAGGCCGGCGCACGTGGGGCGATCGCCGTTCTTGCAGTTACGACCGCCGTTGGTTTCGCTCTTGTTGGATTGAACAATTGGTACTACGCAAGGGATGAGGCGTGGCGCGACTTCTACAAGTTCAATGCACTGCGAGTCGCGTTCACGGATTACGGGCGTGCGGAATACAACAAAGTCACGGCCCCGGTTTTCTCGAAAGTCGGCTGGACGCGCGCGGACGTCGATCTGCTCAGGGAATGGTGCTTCCTGGATCGCGAACGATTCAACATCCAAACCTTGCAGACCGTTTTGGACGGACTGGCTTTGCAGGAGCGGGCGACGGAGCCGAGATCGTGGAATGAATTCGCCGAAATACTTTTTGGCAACACCGAAGTCCTCGCTCTCTGGGCCTGCGGGGCGATCTTTCTGTTCGCCTTAAAGAGCGTCGGCTCGGCCCGTTTTGTTTGCGTCGGGTGTTATTTGGTGGCGTGCGTATCGTGCGTCTACCTCTACCACGACCTTCATTTGCCGGCACGTGTGTTTTGTCCCGTATTTGCAGCGTGTGCCGTTGTGATCGTCGCACTTTCGGCCGGGCCGCGATCGATCGCGAGTGCGTCGCCCTGGACGAGGTCAGTCGTCGCACGGACGACAATCGCGATCCTCATTGCCGCGCTTCTCTGTTGGCGCGGCACGGTCACGCTCGTAGAAAATAGCAACTTTCTGAGGCTTCACAGCCAGGCCGAGGATCTGATGCGACGTCTCAATCCGCGCCGCGATCAACTGTTCGTCGTCTGGGGAGCCGAATTCCCTTACGAACACGTGATTCTTCCGTTGAAATCGGAAGGGCGCGAGACGAATTTCAAAGTCTTGGGTCTTGGCGTGCTCACCGCGACTCCCTTCACGACGAGGCGCCTGGAGGAGTTCGGCGTTTCGGATCTCTACTCGATCCTGCGGCGACGTCGGGGTTTTTTTTTCATTTCTAACAAGGCGGAGAACGGCACGCTTGCCAGCTATTTCCGTGACCATTATCGGCTCAGGATCGCTGGAGCCATCGCGCTGGCGCACCCCGCGCTGGAGCCGGCGGCAGTCTACTCATTGGCCATATCGGGAATTGCACCCGTAAGGCCCAAAACATCGCCGGAAACGCACCCGCGAACTAGGGCCGCGAGCGAGGATCGCTAAAACCGCCGACTCACACCCATTCTTCACGCAGACTTCACATTTGATGCATCCATCGGTCCGAGACGCATCGCGAGTAGGCGAAATCCCCAATTGCTGAAAAGTGGCTGTTGATAGAATGAGAAAACGTCAACGGCTTCGAATGGCTCTCGCGTCGATTTCGTTCCGCGACGCTTGGTCGACACGGGTTGGTGGGTTCATGTTGCAAAAAATTAGAGCGGCGTTCTCGATCGTTGAACTCTTGGTTGTGACTGCGATCATCGCCATTTTGATCGGCCTGCTCCTCCCGGCGGTTCAAGCGGCTCGGGAAGCGGCGCGGCGGGCACAATGCAAAAACAACATCAAACAACTCGCGCTCGCGCACATGAACTACGTCGACGCTCACGTCTGCTTCCCTCCCGGTTGGCACGGGGGAAACGGAGTTGCGTGGGGAATGCAGTTGCAGCCGTTTTTCGAGAACCAATTGAACTACGAGCTTGTCGACTTCAACAGCGTGATGACGTCCACGAACGGTACGGCACCAAATAGGAATCTTCGATCAGATCAACTTGGTCATCGCTCTCTTCAAGTGCCCATCAGCGTCCGATCTCGCCACTGTTTCGAATAGCCGCTGCAACGGCACGGGTATCGACTTCCTGCCGCGGACGACAACCGCGGCGGTGTCAAACTACCTGGGTAACGGCGGGACGCTGCTGACCGACGGCGGCGGCCCCTTCATTCCGACCGGCTTGGGGACGCCTCCCGTAATCGATGGTGGCTCCGCCGGCAGTGCCAACCCCGGTGCTCTCGAGGTCCAGATTTCGTCGCAGACAAGCGGCTCGGGCGTGCTGGACAACGGCGGCGTCCTATTCGAGGACAGTCACGTGAAAATCTCCGACATTTCGGACGGCACCACGAACACGATCCTCATCGCCGAGCACTACGGTGCGACGTGCCAAACGGGAACCGGAAATACAAATTGCAACGGGAACGGCCGGAACTTGTGCTTTGCCTATTGGGCCAATGCCGACAGCTTCGCGGGTGGCAACGGTGCCACGATCGCCTCCGACGTGTGTTTTAGCCCCGTGATTGGCGTGAACGGCAACGCAAATGGCGGCATTGGCGGCAACGGGGACATCAGCTCGCAGCATATCTCGGGGGCTCAAATGGCGTTGTGCGACGGATCCGTGCGGTATTTGGGCAACAACACTGACAACGCCCTGCTCACTTTCTTGTGCGATCGTCGCGACCAGAGAATGATCAGTCTGCCGCAGAATTAGCAAGCCCGGCAGGTCTCGCTCATGGGATTTCGCTGGCTTTGCGCCTTGGCCTACGCCGCGTTGGCATATTGGGCGGCGGCTACTTGTGCCGCCTATTTCATGTGGTGAACGCGATTTTGGCCAGCCTTTTGCCGGCGCGTCAACTCGCTTCATCATTTCTGAACTTGAAATTCACACGCTCCTGCGCGTTGCGACTCGGCCAAAACGGTAGAAACAGGACAAATGCCTGATGAGAGTCTTGAACATCCCTCCGATCCTCGGAAGGGAAGGGGGCACCTCCGTCGTCAGTCGGCGGAAGAGCGAATCGCAGCAGGCGTGCGGGAGCGAGGCAGTCTCCGGCGGGAGCGCGAACCTCGCGGTTCGGACCATACGCGGCACTCTCGAACCAACGTCGCTCGTTCGGAGATAAGTGTCGCCAATCCGCCGCCAGGCGCGCCCGGCGAGGGACGGACGGCGACCCCTGGGACGGCTCTCAACCGCGTTGCCGTGACGTACCGCATGTCCTACAAGGATTGGATCGCCACTGCAGTTTTGGTGGTCGCGACCCTCGCTCTCTATTGGCCCGCTATGGGCTACGAATTCGTCAAATGGGACGACGAATTTATGCCAGCGACAACGATCATGTCGCGACCGGTTTACGTCCGAATAACTTCGCCTGGGCGTGGACGACCATTGACGGGGCCAATTGGCATCCTCTAACTTGGCTCTCCCTGCAACTCGACGCGACGATCTTCGGTCCGGGTCCTTTCGGTTTTCACCTCGACAACATCATTCAGCACGCGCTGAGTGCGGCGGTGCTTTACTGGTTTTTACATCGGCTGACGGGCGCATCCGTTCCCAGCTTTGCGGTTGCCGCTTTGTTTGCCTGGCATCCCTTGCATGTGGAATCGGTCGCCTGGGTTTCGGAACGCAAGGACACGCTCAGCACATTCTTCTGGTTTCTGACGCTGGGGGCCTATGTTGGCTACGCTCGGGCCCCGTCGCGTTGGAAATATGTTCTCGTCGCCCTGCTGTTTGGCATGGGGTTATTGTCGAAGCCGATGCTGGTCACGGTTCCCATCATCCTGCTTCTCTTGGACTATTGGCCGTTGGCCCGATTGAAGATCAGCCCGCGACAGACGGCTGAGCCGCCCGAAACGATGCCGAACCCCGCGCACGGACTGACGATCACACGAGCGGTCGTTGAGAAACTGCCATTGCTTGCCATGGCGCTGGCCGCGGCTCTCGGTGCAATCCTCTCCCAGCGAGCGAGCGGCTCGCTCCAAATCGCTGTCGGAATTGTCCCTGAGCGAGCGGATCGCCCTGAGCACGACCGCCTACGTTGACTATTTGTGGCAAACGGTCTGGCCGATGAATTTGGCCTGCCTGTATCCGATCGTCAGACACTCATGGTTGGAGCCGACCCTCTGGCTCAGGATTGGCCTATTGATCCTGACGACCGGGTTCGCCATTTCCGTACGACGTAATCGCCCCTATGTGATGGTCGGCTGGCTGTGGTATGTGGTGACGCTTTTGCCGGTAATCGGCCTCGTGGCTGTCGGCGGTCAGGAGCGGGCCGATCGTTACACCTACGTCTCGCTCACGGGCATTTTCATCATGATCGCCTGGGGAACGTACGAGTTCAGCCGGCGGTTTGCGGCCTTGCGCTCGCTCGTCGTGGGACTTTCGCTTTGCGTCCTGATGCTCTGCGGCAATTGACGCGAGACCAGATTCAGTATTGGCAGAACAACTACAAGCTTTGGCAACACTGCGTGTTTCTTTATCCGTCGGCACAATCACTGTCGAGCATGGTGCTGGCTCTCGGTCTTCGCCATTTCGACCAAGGTGATTTGGACCACGCCGAAGAGTTCTTTCAAAAGCTCGTCACGGGAAACCCTCTGCGATGGGATCGCGACCTATCATTTGGGATTGGTCGCGGACCGCAGAGGTAACTTCAAGGAAGCAGAAAAATATTATTCCGCTACCGTTCGGCACCTGCCCCGCCATTGGAAAGGGCAGCTTCAATTGGCTCTGCACTTGCTCCGCGATGGTGACGTGGCGGGGGCACGTGCCCATCTCGAAACGGCCAACCGGCTGCAGCCAGGGCATGCCACCATCGAGCGCGGACTTGGCGACGTTATGCGCCGCCGAAGGCCATATGGATGAGGCAACCCAGCACTGGCAGGCGGCGCTTCGCATCCGACCGAAAGATCCGGAAACGCTGGTGCGGCTCGACCGCAACAAGGGTTGATTCTTCCTAGGGCATGCCCTTGGTGTTGCTCGGGGATTCCCTCGATTGCCGGCGGAGGTCGATGCGGATGCGGGCCAGAAGACCGTTCGCAGCGATCGACCGCGGTTCCGACTCGATGACGCGTAGACACTCCACTTCGGCCTCGCGAAAGCGGCCCTGCCGGGCGAGCACTTTCGCCAGGTCGAGTCGAGGCACAGTTGCGGCCGGGTCGAGTTCGAGGGAAGCGCGATATTCCTTTTCGGCGTCGACCAATTTGCCGGCGGCGGCGAGCGAGTTCGCAAAATTGGCATGGATGATCGGACTGTCCGGCCGTTTTTCCAGCGCCCGGCGATACAGGTCGAACGCCGCCGGATACTGGCGTCGCTGCGATTTGACATTCGCGAGACCATTGAGCGCCTCGGGGTAATCGGGCTTGCGGTCGAGCGCATTTTGAAATTCTACTGCAGCCTCGTCCAAACGTTTCTGCCCGGAGAGGGCGTGGGCCAGATTCGTCTCGAACTCGTGCGTTTCGAGATCGTCCGTGCGATAGCGCAGGCCGTCGCGCAGGTAACTTTCGGCGACGACGAAGTCGCCCCGGCGACTTGCCAAACGCCCCAATTGGATATTCGCAGCCATGCTGGTCGGGTTCTTCTGCAGCACGTCCGACCACAAGGCTTCGGGATCCTTGAATGCGCTTTGTCGTTGCCAGGTCAGAGTCGCCAGTGCGAGCAGCACGACAATCGACACTGCGATGCGGGGCCGCATGGAAATGGTCGGCAGCCAACGCTTCGGCGCTTGTTTTCGGGCCGTCGGGCGCCGGCGGATGGAGCCACCAGGCCGCAATCAGTGTGAGGATTCCCAAGCTGGCGAGATACTGGAAGTGATCGGCGACGAACGAATACCGCATGGGAAACAAATTGAAGAAGCCGAGTGCCGGAAGAAGTGTTCCGCCGAAGTAGAGCAGGGCGACCAATGGCCCCGTCATCCGCCGAGATCGCACGGCCACCACGGCGGGAATCGCGAAGGCGCTGATGGCGATCAGCCACTGCAACCAGGAGTCACTGCGAATCTGCCAGCGCGGATACATGAAGGAAAGATTCGCGGGCCAGACGAGCTCAAGCGCGTAGGCCCACACGGCCCGCCCTGCGATCAAGAGCCGTTCGGCCGGCGTCCACGCGAAGACGGATCCGGACGCACCGACATGCATTCGCTCCAACCAACTCGTGTGCCACGCAAAGGCGGCGCCGACCAGAAAGAAGGGGACCAAGGGCCAAATCGCCCGCAACGTCAGCCGACCGTTTTTCCACCAGGCCAAGAGCAACAACACCGCCGGCAGCGAACAGGTCACCGACTTGCACAAGAGCGCCGCGACGAAGAACGCGAAGCCGACCGCATATCTCAGCCAATAACGGCGAATTTCCGAATTGGGCACGTTTCGCGGCGGCCCGATCATAATTTCGATCAACGTCCGCAAGGCGAGCAGGTAAAACAGTCCCGACAGCACGTTCTTGCGTTCGCTGATCCACGAAACCGACTCGACATGAACCGGATGCAGCCCGAACGCGAGCGCAGCCAGCCACGCCCCCGGCACCGAGAGGCGGCGCAAGATCAGCCAGACCAGAACGCCATTCGTCGCGTGGAGTGCCGCATTGAGAGGTGATACCCGGCCGGATGCAATCCCCAAAGATGGTATTCGATCCAGAAGCTCGTGAAGACCAAAGGGTAATATTGTGGCGTCGCTTGCGGATCGAACCAGATTTGCCTCAATCCCTCGAGCAGTGCGGATCGTCGCGTTCTGGGTCACGTAGTCGTCGTCATCCCAAATGAAACCGGACGAGAACGAGGGGACGTAAACCAGGAAGATCGCACACCAGATTGCCAGGGCGAGAAGCCACTGCCGGTTTGCGATTTGTGTGCCGGTCGCTGTCGCTGCTGTGGTCCTGGCCACTTGGAACGGACGATCGAATTGCCCTGGCGCGCGACATGTTCAGACCGCGGTGCAGCCTATCTCGGCTGGCCGATACGCATCGAGGAGCGTCGGCCAGTAAATCGTAATGGAGGGAAGGATGAGTGTCTGATCGGGATCGTGCAGCGAGGCATTCAGGAAGCCGGTCGTGACCATCAGCAATAGCGTGACGCCTCCCAGGCCCCAGATGCTCCACTTGATCCACTCTCGCAGCGGGCTGAGCCGCAGCAGATAGGGCCAGCAGACATGCATGAACGGCGTCACCGCGGCGAAGTAGCGCACTTGTTTGTAGGCAATGGCGAGCTGCGTCACGAACAGGAACGCGAAGATGAGCACGAACCACGCCGGCCATTTCCTCGCCTGCCAATCGCCCCAATAGTGACGGACCGCCCAAGGGGCCGCAAACAGCACGGCCAGCGGAAACATGGCCGCCAGTTCCCAACAGACCCAGGATCGCGTCATCCGCTCGATGATGGCCAGGAACGGACTGAACTTGGCGACATCGCCAATGGGTTGAACAAAGGCCCCCGGCCAGAGGGTGCCGTAGGTCGCAATCAGCCGGTAATAGTGCTGCATGCCCAGCGTCAAAAGCGCGCCCAGGACAATCGTTGGCGCAACCCAAGCTGGTCGCGAGGGCGCGGATTCGGCCGGGCCAACTCGATTCTCGGAAGCACCTTTCGGGACAGGGGACCGCGGTCGCGTGAAGGCATAGACGGGCATCAACAGCAAGAGAGGCAGCGCCGCGATTGCGTTGAAACGCACGTTCATCGCCGCCACGAGCCAGAATGCCGCCTCGAGAGCCGGAATGATCGCGCGGTGCTCGAGCGACTCGGCAAAGGCGATAAATCCACAAAGCAGGAGCAAGCCGGCCAGACCGTCGTGGTGAATCCGCACCGTCGAGAACAACACAAGCGGGCAAAGAGTCATGCCGACGAGCGCCGCCGCACCGTATTGCGGCCCGATTTCGCACAGTACGAGCAGCCGACAGACGTACCACAGGGCGGCAACGGACACCAAGACATTGAAAAGAAACGCCGCGGCAACCGGTGCCGGGGTCACATAATCGGACGAGGCACCGCTTCGCGATCGCGGCGGCACTGTCCGAGTGAACTGCAGGAGCGGATTCGCGGTGAAATGCGCGCCCGCCTTCAAGACAAGGGGCAAGAGAGGCGGATGATGAAAGACGGGATTCCGGTAGATCGTGTACGGAAATGTGTTGACCCGCGGATCGTCTTTCGTCGTGTAATTGGAGAGGTCCCATCCCATGCGCTGGGACAGGACAAAGTAAGCCAGTTCATCCCCCTCGGAATGGGGCTTAAAGAGCATCGAGGTGTGCAATAAGACGGTGACGGCCGCACACCATAGGAACAGGAACAGATAGGATCGAAGCGTGGGCGGCGGAACTGTGGGTTCCTGAAGCTCGGCTGGCCGATCGGCCTTTCCTTTCTTGCCGCCACCGGTCATTGGCGTGAAAGGATTCGTGAAAACCGTCCGTCGCGTCCGTCAGCCGCGGTCGCTTGCAAGTCCATCAGTAACGCCACGTAATTGAGGAGCGGGTCTTCCGGAACTCGGACCTCGCACCAGCTTAACCGGAGACGAACGCGACCTCAAAGTCGATCTCGCGCAGGCTTGGATGATTGGTCGTGACGACGACCCGGATCGGGTCGCGAACCATGTGCGTTGCGGCCGGGAGCGTTGGGCGGAATCTCGAACACAAAGCGCACACCTTGTGCCCCTCCGGTGGCGATTGCCGCTTCCCGCTCCAGGGAGACTTTAATGAATGGATAGCTCGCTGAACTCACCTTGAGGATGCGAAACTCGTCCTTCATCGAGGTGATAATCGCGGGGACCGCCGCCTTGCTGCCTCGTTCGCGCGGAAAACGCTCCATATTCAATTGCAGTTTTTCGGAGTCGAAATGGGCGGTGCCGATGATTGGAATAGCGGGAAGAAACATCACCGGCCCCGACCTTTTGGCCGTGAGTTCCACTTCGATCGGATTGGCCTCTTTCATCGTCGTGAAGATTCGCAGGAGCGAACGCCATGGACCCAACTGAATTCCCTTGCCAACCGTTGCCGTGAACTCGTAGCCACCGCGGATCCCCGAACGCTTGAGCACGTCGTCAGCAATCGGTTTGAAGACGACGTGCACGTGGGGATCGGCAGGCTGCACCGAGACGATCTTGAACTGGTCGTAGACCTCCGAAGTCAGTGTCCCGACTGCTTTTCCTTCGCGCTCGTCGGTCACGATTCCGGCGTACCATTTGCCCGGCGCGATCACCGCGGGCGGGGGCACTCGGCCATCCACGCTCAAGCGAACCAGGGAACGCTTCGGATCGTTTGTCCAAAAGATGGCCGATTTATGGAACTCCGAATCGGCGGAGGGGGGCTTCCAAGTCAACTCGACCTCGGCAAATCCGCCAGGAGGAACCTCGTGGGCGGAAAGAGAGCTGACGAGGCAACTGCATTCCACCGGTCCCTTGGCGATCAGCAATGGACCTTCGCCCTTATTTTCGATGCGCCAGGTATGCCGTCCCTCGGTATTGATCATCATTGTGCCGAAGTTGTAACCGGTTCGTCCGGTTTCGACGTGCGGGAACGGCGCTTGCTTCGCGACCAATGGAGGCGTGTCAATCTGTTGAAGCAGCGACTTGTCGAGTGTCTCCGGCAGAATTCCAGACTTGAGTTCCTTGGCCTCCTCCGAGGCCCGCAACTTTCTCAGGATTTTGGTTTCCTTTGGCCGGCTCCGCGCGATCCACGGGGCGTAGCGGGCCGACCAGACCGTCGCGGATATGGCGCAAATCGCGAACGCAATTGCCCCCAGAATTCTCAGCGGTTTCATCTTCGCACTCCGGTACAAAATCGGTGTTTTCACCGATCGACGGTCTCAATCGCGGGGATCCCGGAAACGGTAACCAATGCCGCGAACCGTCTCGATGGCCACTCGATTCGAATTCAATTTGCGACGCAGGCTCTTCACGTGGCAATCGATCGTACGCTCGAGGACCAGATTTCCTTTGGAAATTGCGCTATCCAAAAGCTGCGATCGACTAAATGCGCGGCCGGGCTGGCGCAGAAAGCATTCCAGCAACCGGAATTCGGTCGGCGTCAGGTCAATTCTTGTCCCGTTCGAGTAGGCCTGATGCTGCATCAGGTCGATCCGCACCCCCCGGTACTCGAGTACCTGGGCCTGGTTGACCGGCGGCCGCCGCTTATTGCGTAACGCGGTCAGTCGCAGCGAGAGCGGATCGTTCGGCGCGAATCTCGAGGATTCCTCGTTGAAGGCGAGCGCGGCGCTCGAAATCGCGACGGCCGCGTCGTCCTGAGCCAGCATGAAGACTGGAATCTCGCGAGTGCTCTCGATGTCACCCAGCCGCCAACAGAGTTCGAGGCAATCGGCGATCGGCATGTCGAGAACAATTCGGTCAGGAAGCATACCCCGCGCGAGCCGAACGCCTTCCTCGCTGGTGCGGGCGACGAGCGTCTCGTGCCCGTCACGATCGAACTCCGCCGAAAGCTCATCGGCCCGGCCGCCCTCTTCTTCGATGATCAGAATGCGCTGTGGTGTCATCTATGGTCCCTTCGCCGGGGACATCAAACACCACGATTACGAAGTTTCAATCTGCGAAATGTGAATTTGACGCGCAGGTTGTGTGGAGATTGCTTGGAGACTCTTTCATCAAACTTGTCGCTCGATTCATGATTCATTCACGAAACGGGGATACCAGTATTGCACGCAATCAAATTCGGTTTTTTCGGGCGCCATGCTGATGGTCCGTTGCGTCAGTGGCGACCGTCTCATTCTCACTTCGCAACAGACGAGCAGTCGCGGCTGAGTGGGAGCGAAGCCGCGATTCAGGCCGGGGCTTTGGCCGCCCCTGCTTTCCAGGCAGATCATCCAGGGACGGAATCTTCAAACGCGGTTTTCAGTGCGTCGGCAGACATTCCAGAATTCGAGCCACGGGAGGGAAGCCATGTAGCGTCGAATTGAGCTGAGTTTCTTGCGGGTGCACGCAAACAAGACATGGTCTGAGACGAATTTTCATCTTTTTGAATTGGAGCAGTACGAATGCGATCCCCTGTTTACCGAGGCAAGTCCCGCTCCCGTGCGGGCTTTACCCTCATCGAGTTGCTGGTGGTCATTGCCATCATCGCGATTTTGGTCAGCTTGCTGATGCCGGCCGTTCAGGCGGCCCGCGAAGCGGCTCGCCGCACGCAGTGCAAGAACAACATGCGGCAACTCGGCATCGCCGCGCTCAACTTCGAGAGCGCTCAGCGTCAGATGCCGACCTCGGGCGAAGGCACCGACTATACGACCACGATGGTCGGTACGTCGACCAAGACCCCGCCCTTCACGACCTTCAACATGTTCTCATTCTACACGGCGATCCTGCCGTACGCGGAAGAGACGACCCTTTCGCTGCAGTACGACTACACCCACGTCTACAACGATGGCAACGCCGCCGATCAACCAGCAAGTGGCCCGCACGATCATCCCCTGGTTCCTGTGCCCGAGCAACTCGCTGTACCAGGCTGATCCGTACGGCTTCGGCACCACCGACTACATGGTGGTCAACTACACCGACATTGACCCAGTCCTGGGCGTCCGCAACAAGCTCACGCGGACGGACGGCGGCCTCGTCAAAGACGGCCAGGCCATCTCCAAGATTTCGGATGGCACCAGCCACACGATTATGATTGGCGAAGACTGCGGACGTCAGTATGAGACGCTGTCAGGCAGCGGCAATCAATACGGCAGCGAATCGCTGTATCGCGGATCCGGTTTACAACACGGCCGCTGGTTACGTCTGGAACAATAACGCAAATCCCCCCGCGACGGTCTTGTATTCGAGCCTTGTATCAACAGCTCCGATTCTTGGCACGGGAGACACGGCGACTCCCAGCGGTAATCGTGGTCTACCACGATGGGCCGAACCCGATAACTCCAACGGCGTTTCGGGCCAGGCGAACGCATATAACGGCACGGCGGGAACCTTCATTCCCAAGCTGATCAACGGAAACGGCTATCCGCGGGTGGGCCGGGCGGATACGGTTCGGCGATTGCCGAACCCTATCAGCTCGTCAATCCAAGCTCCGCCTCGACGGGCGTCTACACGGCCGCTCCGCCGGCCGGCAATCCGTGCGGTTGGTACTGGAACAACTGCGGCCCGAACGACGAAATGTTCAGCCAGCATTTCGCGGGCATCGAACGTGCTGATGTGTGACGGCTCGGTCCACTTCCTCAGCGAATTGATCGACCCGATTTCACTCCGCTATCTCTGCACTCGGAGCGAATCCATCCCGACCGAGGGAGGCATCTTCCTGCAATAGTGCGATTCGCCGCCGCATCGAGGCGACGAAAGTGCTATCCGTTGCAACACGGCAGCCGGACGCGACTTTTTGTTGCGTCCGGCCGCCGGTCTTTGATCGGAGCTTCCCGGCTCGTCACAGCAAACGGGAAGCTCGTAAATCAAATTCATTCTCGGTCTCAAGTCCGCGATTTCGCAAGCGTCTCGAACCTGCAGCAGATAAAGTCTTTATCTTTCGCAAGGACGTCGGCGTGCATCATCGATTCTCAACCCGGTTAGAAATCCAAGTCGTTCTCGCCGTTGTGCTGTTGAGTCTGACAGGCTGCTCCATGAAGGAAGTGCGGAGGCGACCGCATCTTCGGCGCGTCCCGCCGACGGAACGAAAAAGGGCCCCGTCAGCCCTGTCAAGAGCCGGCTGCCGAGCCTGCGGTTGCCGGCAAAGTCGAGATCGACGGGTCGAGCACCGTCTATCCGATCTCCCAGGCGGTCGCCGAGGAATTCATGAAGGAGCACCCGAAAGTCACCGTGCGGGTGAACATCTCGGGGACGGGGGGCGGATTCAAAAGGTTCAAGGACGGCGACCTCGATATTTGCGACGCCTCGCGGCCCATCGAAAAGAACGAACTCGAGGCCTGTCAAAAAAACAATGTCTCGTTCGTCGAATTGAAAATCGGGATCGACGGAATTTCCGTCGTCGTCAATCCGCAAAACACCTGGTGCAAATCGCTCACGGTGGAGCAGCTCAAGAAGCTCTGGCAGGCCGGGAGCAAGCTGAAAACCTGGAACGAACTCGATCCGAGTTTTCCCAATCAAAAAATCATTCTTTACGGCCCCGATACCGACTCGGGCACGTTCGACTATTTCACCGAAGTCATTTGCGGCAAGCGCGGCAACAGTCGCACCGACTACACGCCAAACTCAAATGACAATGTGCTCATTCAGGGAGTGCAGGGGGATGCCGGGGCGCTCGGCTATTTTGGTTACGCCTACTACATCCTCAACAAAGAGACGATTCGCGCCCTGCCGATTGCCGCCAAGGATGGAGCGCCAGTCGCTCCCACTGATGAGACGATTCTTGAGCGGCCAATACAAGCCGCTCTCCCGCCCCTTGTTCCTTTACGTGAACAAAAAGGCTCTCGCCCGGCCAGAAGCGGTCGCCTTTGTGAAGTTTTACCTGGACCGCGGTCCCGTGCTCGTGAAAGAGGTGCACTACATCCCGCTCCCTGCGAAGGAATACGAAGAAAGTCGAGCGCGGTTCAAAGCGGCGATCAACGAGTG
Organism: uncultured Planctomycetaceae bacterium; assembly: GCA_963756305.1. Lineage (GTDB taxonomy): Bacteria > Planctomycetota > Planctomycetia > Planctomycetales > Planctomycetaceae > DASPSM01. The sequence continues at coordinate 1,184,184 of CAVWNP010000002.1, read as the reverse complement.
ACGAGCAGGATTGCGAGCTGAAGAGAAGTCGACGTCAATGGCAGCGAAATCGCGTTCTTCGGGCGGTCAGTCCACGCTGAGCAAACGGATCACGCTCCCCTGGTTGCGCGAACAGGCGATCCGGTTCGTCCTGATGGGCTGTGCGCTGGCCTCCGTGGCCACGACATTGGGGATCATCTTCGTTCTCGTCGAAGAGACGCTGTTTGCGATTCCGCCCAACACTTCGTTCTTCCAACACGTGTCGTTTACCGAGTTCTTTACCAGCACGAGCTGGACGCCACAGTACGCCGAGAAGCACTTCGGCATTCTCCCGCTGTTGGCTGGAACGGGTTTGGTGGCTGGAATCGCCGCCATGATCGGATTGCCGATTGGTTTGGCGAGTTCGATCTACCTCAGTGAATATGCCTCGCCCCGAACGAGGAACGTGGTCAAACCGATCCTCGAGGTTCTGGCAGGCGTGCCGACGGTCATCTTCGGCTATTTCGCTCTGGTCTTCATCACGCCGTACGTCCTGCGGCCCATTTTTCAACGCCTGCTCGGTTTCGAAGTGAATGTGTTCAATGCCGCCAGCGCGGGGATCGTCGTGGGCATCATGATCATCCCGATCGTGACGTCTCTCAGCGAGGATGCTCTGCGCTCGGTCCCGCAGGCGCTCCGCGAGGCGGCTTATGCCCTCGGTTCGACAAAATACCAGGTGTCAGTCCGCGTGATCGTCCCCGCGGCTCTCTCGGGAATTCTGGCTTCGTTCCTCCTGGCCATTTCGCGAGCCGTGGGTGAGACGATGGCGGTCGCAATTGCCGCGGGGCAAACTCCGGCACTCACGCTCAATCCGTTTTTGAGCGTCGAGACCATGACGGCGTACATCGTCAACGTCAGTTTCGGAGATCAGCCGCATCAAAGTCTCGAATTCAAGGCGCTCTTCGCCGTGGCGATGACGTTGTTCGCCACGACCCTGGCCATGAACATCCTGTCTCAAATCATCATGCGACGATTCCGTCAAAGGTATGAATAACGCCGCAAGAGCGGCAGCGCATCAAGTTTCGTAGAAAAATTCTCGTCACCGGACACCCTTAACTAGCATTGTGGAGATCGAATCGTGAAGCGCTCGTTCGTTGTTTCGGTCGCCGTCTGTTCGGCATTGGGGATCGGCTGTTCAAAGAGCAATGAGCCCTTGAAGTTTGAAACCAAGGCGAACGCGCCGGCACGCTCTCCGAGTCGCGCGCAATCAGGCCCAGATGAGTCCCGAGTTCGCAAGCCTCTCACATGGAATCCGCCCAAGAGACGGCCAATTACCTCAAGGGACTGGCCAAGGATCCGAGCTTCAACCCCAAGGAACATGAGGACATGCTGAAACAATACTCGAGCGATCCGAATCCGCAGATCGCATCGGCAGCCAAAGAACTGGCGAGCAAGGCTCAATAGCTCGTTGCACACGAACCGCCGAAGTTGGAGCCAGGGCGGTCTGGCTTAAGACGCTCGATGGTGTCGGCGGAGAGGGTATGTTCCTGAGTCTGCGTCGTGCCAGAGGCTCACGAAATCGCTTTGTGGCGCATCGGGCGCGAGATTGCCGAGGAGGCCGCGCGACTGATCGATCAGCGTCCGCGGACAGTCGATTCGCGCTCAATCTTCGATTCGTGATATTCCTGCTCGGTGTTGACTTCCCAAATCTGGTTCTTGTCGCCGCATCCGGCCACGACCTGATCCACGGCCACCATGGCGGTCAGCATCGAATGGTCTTGGTTGTTGTAGCGGTGCATTCCGTTGCGCCCCAAGGGAAACAGGTTCTCGAAGCCATCCAGCCAGTTCCGCAACTTCGGGAATTGATCGTAGGATCCGAAATAGGCCGGATAGGCTTTCGGAACGCGGATGACCGTCGAGTCCAGAACTTTCGCGCGGTCGATAATCCCGATTTTCGACAACTCGTCGATTCCCAGCCGGCTCACGGCTTCGTCTGCGAGCGACCAAAGCGGATCCCCCGTGTTGCAGATGTACTCCAAACCGAGCCAGACCGTGCCCGGGTCAGCGACCATGTAAGGACTCCAGTTGTTGAAAATCTGCAGTCGGGCGACCCGCACGTCGGGTTCCTGGATGTAAATCCAGTTGTCGGACGGACAGGCGTTTTCCCGCCCGCCATCGCGGATCGCCAGCTCCTTCATCAGCAGTCCGACCGTCACGAAATCGCGGTAGACCAGCCCGTCGGCAATCGTGCGGATCTCATCGGGAACGTCGGTGTCGACGGCCCGCACCACGTTTCGGATCGGCATCGTGGAAAAGAAAAAGTCGCCCTGATAGACCCTTTGCTCACCGGTAAGGCGGTCGCGGGCTGTGACGGCGACGATGCGATCGCCCTCGGTGCGAATCTGCTCGACGCGTTGGTTGAGCAAGACTTTGCCCCCCAGGCTTTCCACGCGCTTCGCGCAGGTCTCCCACATCTGTCCGGGGCCGAACTTCGGATAGAGGAACTGTTCAATCAGTGAGGTCTCGACGTGCTTCTGATGACCGTTGCCGTTGCCGCGAAACGACCGGGTCAGCGCGTTTAACACCACTTTGCTGATGGAGAGCCCCTTAATCCGCTGAGCGCCCCATTCGGCGCTGATCTCGTCGCAAGGCACGCCCCAGACCTTCTCGGTGTACGACTTGAAGAAGGTGAGATACAACTCGCGGCCGAAGCGATTGATCAGAAACTGCTCGAGATTCGATTCCCGCCGTCGCGGAGCCAGGCGCGCTTTCATGTAGCTTACGCCGATCCGGGCCGTGTGCATGAGCCCCAAATTCGAGATCGTGCTGGAGCTGAGCGAGACCGGATAGTCGAAAAATTTGCGGTGGTAATAAATCCGGCTCTTGCGAGGCCGGACGAGCATCACCTCATCGGTGGTCTCCGGATCGGGACCTTCGCCACCGGCGACATTGCGGGACTGCCCCTGATAACAGAAGCGGCATTTGGCCATCCGGGGTGCGCTGCATCGGCAAGATTTGCAGCCACCAATCCATGACCCGGTCGGACTTGGAGAAAAATCGATGTCCGCCGATATCGATCCGATTTCCCTTGTAGTTGACCGTCCGCGAAATGCCACCCACCAACTCATCCTGCTCCAGCACGACGGGCACCACGTCGCTCCGCGTGAGCAGTTCATAAGCGGCGGTCAGGCCTGCGGGTCCTGCGCCAATGATGACGGCTCGGTGGCTCATCGGTTCCTCAATGTGCGGGGAGAGCAATCCGCGTCCCCGCGTTTCAGTCAATGCGTCTCAGTCCATGCATCTTGAGACGAATCCTGATCCTCGCGCTTTCTCAAACTGGCTTCAATGCACTCCCTCGACGTCCATCGGAAATTAACGCGGTGCTAACCAAACCTGAACTTGGATTTTCGCGGTCCTCGATCGACGCAGAGTCGCTCGCTGGCATCAGACGCTCCCTGCACGTGACAATTCCACGAGTGGGCCGCGTCAAATGCGAGGCGTCTCTCCGAGGCAAGTTTCTTGGGGCGAAGGCCGCGCCGGCCGCCGTCGACTGTAAGCCACCGACATCCATCGAGCGGAATCCATGCCAAGTGGCATCGCACGGGCCGAGCGGCCGAGCGCGAGTCGAGAAATCAGTCCAGCATCTGCGACCGACCGCCGCTCAGCGTTGGCTCGAGCGTTTACCGTTGTGCGTCGTCGCGCTCTTGATTGTGTTTGCTTGGCTGCCACGAGATGGCCGACAGCGACCTGTGGTGGCATCTGCGCACCGGGCAGCTCATTGTCGCGCGAGGAACGGTGCCCAGGACGGACTGGTTCACGTACAGCAGTCCGAACGCCCCCTGGATCAACCTCAATTGGTTGTGGGAGCTGCTCGCGACCGGAATTTGGCAGATTGCCGGAGTTCCGGGGCTGATCATCGCCACGAGCTGTCTCGGCGTCGCGACCTTCTTCGTGCTGCTTGTCGATCGCGGGCGTGTCTCCGCGTCGTGGGCGGCGCTGCTCGCGTTGCCGCCGATCCTGCTCTTTGCCATTCGATTTCCCGTGCGGCCGGAATCGATCGCCTTCTTCTTTCTGAGCGCGACTCTTCTGATCTGCCATCGTGCACGGCAGCAGCCGAGGCTGCTTTGGCTGCTGCCGGCGATCCAGGTTCTCTGGGTCAACTGCCACGGCTCCTTCATCCTCGAAATCGTGGTGGTGGGTTGTTTCGCGATCGAGTCCGTGGCGATGGCCGCTGTGGAATCGCGGAAGAGGCGAACCCCGCGTCCCTTCCTGGCGCGCTTGGATCCTGGTGTCCGCAGCCTGTCTCGGGGCCTGCCTTATCAATCCATATGGGATCGGCGCCTTGAAAATGGTCCTGATCCTCAACAGCCGCATGGGTTCCGGCGAGACCGCCCAGTTCTACCAGCAGCTCGTGAACGAAATTCATGGTTACGGACAGCTTGTCGCTCGACACGGCTTGGAGGGGCTGGAAAGCCCCGCTGCATTCCTGCTGCTGGCAGTGGCATTCCTGGTCGCCGGCAGTTTTGTGCCGCTGTTGTGGACGCGAAAGAGAATTGAGCTCTCCCGCTTGCTGCTCGCGATTCTCTTCGCTCATTTGGGGTGGCAGACATTCAAGAACATGCCCTTCTTCGCCCTCACTGCGTTGGCCGTTGCTCTCTGGAACTTGGACGATTGCTGGATCGCACTGCCGCCGTGGCTGACGAGGGAAACCCGGCTTCGAGTGGCAGCGATCACTTCGCTCGTGCTTCTGCTGGCCCTCTCCGTACCCACGAATGCGTATTACGCGCTGGTCGAGAAAGACATGCGGCCGCGGTTGCAGAGAAAGTTCGGCTTAGGAGAGCTTCCCGCGGACAGCCCGCATGCCGAGGCGCTCTTTCTGGGTAAGCCCGACATGCCGCAGCGAGTTTTCGCCAATGACCACACTCTGGCGGCCGCGTATCTCTTTCACAACGGCCCCGAGCGGAAAGTCTACGTGGACGGGCGCCTCGAAGTCAGCACGCGCGAGAGTTACGAGCGTTACCTGGAGATCACGGACCGGCTCGTGATGCACGACGCGCAGGCCGAGAAGATGCTGCTTGCCGACGTGCCCCGGGATGCGGCCGGCAAACGCGAAATGCCCGCGGTCATGCTGCAGATCGACGGCTTCCTGGGTGCCATCGAAAATCTCGTGGATCATCCCCGCTGGCGGCCGGTGTTTTACGGCGACGCGGCGATCGTCTTTCTCTATGAGCCCGATGCCGCTCGACGCGGAGTTCCCGCCGTCGATCGGGAAAAGCTGCGGATCGATCTCTGGCGGCGGGCACTCGAGGTGCGACCGAACTCCGCCAACGTTCAGTTCAAAATGGGGCTCGCCCTCCTTCGCTCGCACCCCGCGGAAGCGGCCCAACACTTTCGCCGCGCCTTGGAACTCGATCCCAAATTCGAGCCGGCCCGCCGAAGCTTGGCTTTCGCGGCAGGAAAGTCCGCGGAGCAACCGGCGGAGCCGCGTCCCTAGAAGGGCTCGAACTTCCACCCGCCGGGTAATCTGCCGGGAGGCTTGAGCGGCCCCGGTGTCGCGCTCCTCGACTTTCCCTCGGCCGACGCGAAGAATTCACCTCTTGAACCCCGTCTTGCCCGTACGTGTCTCTTCTTGGGTATGTGTTCTTACCAGGAGGTTCAGGCATGGCCGTCACATTTCCGCAGGTCCGCATCGGCGAACCCGTCCGTTTCAAGACCCTCTCCGTGTTTCCCCTGTTTACCGAACCCAACGGCTCTGTCGAATACGTTTTGGCTGACGAAGCGATCCGGGACCAGCTGCTCACAGTGCAGGAAGTTTCGGAAGGTGGCTCGGTGCCCGAACTGTTGGTCGAGAACAAGGGCGATTTCCGCGTGCTCTTTATCGAGGGGGAAGAACTTGTCGGGGCCAAGCAAAATCGCATCCTCAACACGTCGATTCTCGTGGCTCCCAAGAGTCGAACGAAAATCCCCGTCAGTTGCGTCGAGCAGGGCCGCTGGGGCTACAAATCCAAGTTCTTTGGATCAAGCGGCTCGCATTCCCCCTCGAAGTTGCGCTACGCCCTGAAAAAGTCCGTGTCATCGTCGCTCAAAGCATTCGGAACGCGCAAGTCGGACCAGGGACAAGTCTGGGACGAAGTCGGTGCGATGCATGCCGCCTACAGCGTGGAATCGCCCACCCATGCCATGTCCGACACCTTCGACGCCTACAAGGATCAGGTGACCGAGTTCCGCGAAAAGCTGAAGTACGTCGAGGGGGCCACGGGGATGGCAGTGGTGATCGGCGGCAAGGTCGTGGGTTGCGATCTGTTCGACAAGCCGTCGACGTGCCGCAAGGTATGGGACCGTTTGCTTTCCGGGTTGGTCTTCGACGCGCTGGCGGCCCGCGAAGCGGAACAGACGGAGAACCCGTCGAACGTCGATCAGCTTCTCGAAACGACGAGCCACGCGGCCTGGGAACCGACCGAGCCCATCGGTGAAGGGGACGAGTACCGAGCCGTGTTGACCCACGGCGAACAAGCCTCAGCTCTCACGTTTCACGACTCGCTCGTCCATGGCAGCGTGCTGGTGGGCGAGTGACAAGACGGATGTCTGTTGCGTCGAGAGTTGACTCGGGACACCCGGGCGATCTAACGGGAAGGGCCGTGTGACGCGAGCCACGTGCGGTATTCTTCGCGGCAGTCTTCGGGGCTTATGAACCTCTTCCAGACGAGGCGGCCGCGGAAGCCGTACTCTTTCGTCGCATCAATCTTGTGGATCACGTACTGAAAGTCCCAGGCCGGGCGCGGGTCCTTAGGAAGCTTGAATTTGAACAGGCTGAAGCGGATCTCGTCGTCGGGCGAGTACGCTCGGTCGAACATCAAGATCAGCGTCATTCCGTGCGCGGCCCGGCCGAAGTAGAACGGCTCGGTATAGCGCGGCCAATCGTAGCTCCACGAATTGAGGCGGAACTCGAGATCCCTGTCATATTCCAGAGGGCGAGCGTTGCGCTGGCGGTACGTGCCGCCGCTGTTCCAATCACGGGGACCTTTGGGCGCATCGGCCGCGATCCACTGCTCGGCTCCGCCCGGCTCCGCAACGCCGCGAAAATGGAGCGCGACGTCGGCCACGTCGTTCATGTAGTTCGCGAAGAAAAATACCGCGAACTGCCGGACGCCGAACAGTTCCGGCCGATGACTGCGGCAGCGAAACGTGAAGTCGATGGCGTTCGGCGGCGCAGCCTTGTATTCGAGGCTGCTCGATACACTCCACGGATCGTCGGAACGCTTCCGCACGAGCACCGCCCCCTCGGCACCGGGGAGCGGAAAGAGCGAATAGGGGCCATGTCGCGGGGTGAATTTGTTATTGGGATTGCGGTGGCCCGAGATGATGTGCTCGAAGTTAAGGCCGGCCGAAGCGCCCTTGCCGTCAGGGTCATACGCGTCGAAGCCGGGAGCATCGCGAAGATTGAAGAGCGAGTCGATTCCCGAGAGCACGCGCGGCGACTGCGAGTTGTCGCGCACCACGAACGCGAGATTCCCCGCACGAATTTCCACCGTTTGCCGCGATTCACCAGGCGGGCCGTCGGCGGCTAGAGTTGGGATGAGCAGGACAAACGGGACGACGACAGCAAGGGCCGACTTGAAAAACATGCTCAACAGTATAAACCAGCGCGCTTGGGTACCGTTCACGCGCATGATATGCCGGCGAAGTGTCGCCGAAATGCAACACGCCCAGTTGTTCGGCACAGAGCGATTTTTTGAATGCGAATTGTGAGCTACGCTTGAAGTAACCCAGTCCAGGTTGACTGAATGGACCGCAACTCTGCAGGGATCGCCATTCAGGACCTTAGGCACACACGTCTAAAGCATCTCGTGTCTCCATCCATCAATTCTGGAGAAGAGCCGATGACTGACAAATCGGACGGTAAATCGTGGGCCTCGAATAACAATCTCCTGATCGTCGTCTCCGAGTGTGTCATTATCGCGTTAATGACTCTGCGCGATTTGAACCCCGCGGTGGCCGCGGTCGTGATTACGCTGATGTTGGGCGGATACCTGATATCCGTATTCGGCCCCGGCGCGAGACGATCCTCGACGCAGCTCGCACACACGACCGGACATCAAGGCAATTCGGTCGCTTGACCGCTGTTCAGATCACCGCCGGGCACAACGCGGCGACTTTCACGAGCCGCCGGTCCCGAACGTGAGCCAATTCCACGAGTACAAAAACCAAGTGAAGGCGACGCCGCCGAGTGCGACCAGCGTATAGTGCAGCCGGCCAGTGAAACGCCAGTAGCCCTGCCGCCAGGCCACAAGACAGCCGAGCACGGTCAATCCCGCCAGGAGGGCACTGACCCACGTCCCGGCCTGGAGACCCTTCAAAAGCGGTGTCAGGCCGAAGAGTAACTGGTTCCGATCATTGACTACGTAAACGATGCCGGCCACAAGGCCGATACCCACGACGCTCATCAGCCAGGCCAGGATGCTCAATGAGGCTGAAAACCGCGTCCGCTTGATCTGGAGCAGTTGCAGACCGCGAACAGAGAATGCGATCACGGGCCAGAATAAAACTGCCGTCGAAAAGACCAACACGCTTCCCATGAGCAGGCCCGTCTGCAACTGGCCCGAGTCGTACCACTTTAGCCGGACCGCGGCAGCGACGGGCGCGTTGGCGCGGAACAGGTAGCGGCCGCGTCCATCCGTGTCTGCCTGAAAGACAATCCTTCGGGGGCCGTCGAGTTCCCGGTACACGAGCGGCTCGACCTCGGCGTAGCGCGTCGCAGTGCCGCCGATGTCCGCGGTAATCGTGTCGTCGTCATTGACCGAAACGTCGAACGCATCCCAGAGGACCTTCGTGACAGTCGTCTGGGAATAACGGGTCATGACGTAATCGCCAGCCAGCCGGCTGGCCCGTTCGCGAAAGCCGCTTGCCGGCCGGATGGCGGGCAAGTCGGGTTCAGGGAAGTACCGTCTCAGAAAGGCGTCCTGGAGGCGGCGTCGCGCCTTCGCGCTTGTGTCCGTGTTGTAGGAGACGAACAGGCCGATACGGCGTTCGGGAATCAACTGCAAGAGCGAGTGAAACCAGAGCGTGTCGCCGCCATGGCCGACCATCCGCTGGCCGTGCTGGTGCTCTTCCATGAATCCGTAGCACATCGCGTCGGTCTTCGGGTCGTGGCGGAACAGGGGTTCACGCATCCGGCGGGCCGTTTCCGCTTTGAGGATCCGCCCGCCGCTGCCCTGACCGTCGTGGAGATGGGCGAGCATGAACCTCGCGGCGTCCGCGGCCGACATGCTGATGCAGCCCGCGGGCGCGGTGGTGAAATATTCAAAGGCCTGTTCCGCGAAGTGCCCGCTCTCCCACTTGTACCCCTTGGACACGTCGGCCGGAAGTTTGTCGGCGGCCGGCTGACGGACCAGCGTGTGCTGCATGCCCAGCGGTTTGACAAGGCGTTGCTCGATGTAATCTTCCCACGGCATGCCCGATCTGCACGCGACCGCGTAGCCGGCGATCGCCGCTCCGTGATTGGAGTAGGAGGCGATTACGCCCGGGGGACGCACCCGCACCGGCATCTGCGCGGAGCGCCGCCGCAAGCGGCCCGACTTCCTCCGCCGTGTGGGCTAACAGGCCGATCACGTTGTCTTCGAAGCCAGGCGTGTGTGTCAGCAGGTGGCGCAGGGTGATCGGCTGCTCGAACGTCTTTGGAATTTGCACGTCTTTCAGGTAACCGTTGAAGTCGGCGTCGATGTCGAGCTTCCCTTCCTCGACCTGCTGCATCACCGCGGTCCAGGTAAACAGCTTCGAGATGGAGCCGACCCTGAACATCGTCGTTTCGGGGTCAACCCTCTTTCGCCGCTCGACGTCGGCGTAGCCATAACCTTTCGCGAAGACGAGCTTGTCCCCGACGACGACGGCAACGACCGCCCCCGCGATGTGGTCGGATTCCATCTGCACGGGAAGGACGCCGTCAAAAAACGATTCGAGGTCGGCCGGGTCCGAGACTTTCCCGGCGTGCGCAGCCGGTAATCCCGTCGAAGTCGGCTTCGAAGCAGGGCGGGCTGTCGCGTCCTCCTGCCCCAGCGCCGTGAGCGAGCACAGGGAGAGGGCCACGAGGGGCACAACGCCGCGGCACAGCGGCTTCCGAAGACTGGGCATAGTCGGATCCTGACGGTTCGTGCGGTGAACGTATTTGAGGTTCTTCGCTGGTTCGCGGCGAATCTTTCACCCAAACCCGACCGGCTTGAATTAAATTCGATGCATGCGGAGTGCGGTCACGCATCCGCTCGTTATTCGCTCGGGGCGGGGGGCTCTAGCTGAGTCCCGTCGGGCATGATGTGCATGCCGCTTTCGATTGGCGCCGGTCTGCAGACCGACGACGACCCGTCCTTCCCTAGCGGGCGTGCGGGAGCGTAGACTGATTTGATCCGCGAATTCGCCGATGTCGGTCCTGTCATTTTTGAGGAGGCGTTGGATGTTCGCACTCGGGGCTTCTTCGCTGTTGGCAGCTCTGCTTCTGACCGCGACCGTGGACGGCGCGAAGTCGCCGGTGGGCAAGCGGATCGATCCCTTCGTCCTCAAGGATGTCTTGGGCACCACTCGTTCGCTGGACGACTGGAAGGACAAGCAGGCGGTCGTCGTCGTGTTCCTCGGCGCGGAATGTCCGCTCGCCCGGCAGTATGGTCCCAAGCTGTCGCAACTCGCAGAGCGCTACAAGGACAAACACGTCCAATTCGTGGGAATCGACTCGAATCAACAAGATTCGCTCGCTGAAATCGGGCACTACGTCCGCGTCTCTAAGATCGGGTTTCCCGTGCTCAAGGACCCCGGCAACAAGATTGCCGACCGGTTCGGCGCAGTGCGCACTCCGGAAGTCTTTCTGCTCGATTCTTCGCGCGTGGTCCGCTATTGGGGACAGATCGACGACCAGTTCGCCGTGGGTGTTGCCCGCGGCAAGGCGGTGCATCACTACCTGCAGGACGCTCTCGACGACGTGTTGGCGGGAAAGCCGATGCGCCTGGCGTCCAAGGATTCGGTCGGTTGCCGCATCGGCCGCGTCAACCAGCGGCCCGCGACGGGGGACGTGACGTATTCGAACCGAATCTCGCGGATCCTGCAGGCCCGTTGCGTGGGTTGCCATCAGAACGGCGAAATCGCCCCGTTCTCGCTAACGTCCTACGGCGACGCGGTCGGCTGGGCGGAAACGATTCGCGAAGTGGTCCGCGACCAGCGGATGCCGCCCTGGTTCGCAAACCCCAAGTATGGAAAGTTTCAGAATGATTGCCGGCTGTCGGACGACGAGAAGCGGCTGTTGAACGCATGGATCGACAACGGAGTGCCCGAGGGCGATCCGTCGCAGTTGCCGAAACCGACCGAGTTGGCGGAAGGCTGGCGAATTCCCAAGCCGGACCTGATCGTCAAGATGCCCAAGCCCTACAAGGTAGCCGCCAAAGGGACCATTGAATATCAGTACTTCATCGTCGATCCCGGCTTCAAGCACGACATGTGGATCCGCGCCGCGGAAAACAGACCGGGCAACCGCAGCGTGGTGCATCACATGGCGCTGTTTTACATGCCGCCGGGCCAGGTCGAGCTGGAGCCGGCGGACTTATTGACCCGCACGGTCGCCGAGTTCACTCCGGGTACGCCGCCGATGATTCCTCCCGAAGGCATCGCGCGGCGCGTGCCGGCCGGGGCGAAGCTCGTGTTCCAGATGCACTACACGCCCAACGGCACCGAACAATACGACCAAAGCGAGATCGCGTTTGTCTTCGACGACCCGAAGACCATCCGCAAGGAGCTGACGATGGGCGTGATCGTCAACTTTCGGCTGATGATCCCTCCCGGCGAGGCGAATTACCGCGTCGACGCGGCTGAGTCGTTCGACGAGGACCGGGTCGTTTATGCCTTCCTGCCGCACATGCACTTGCGGGGCAAGTCATTCCGGTTCACCGCGGTTTATCCCGGCGGCGCGCAAGGAAGTCCTGCTGGACGTGCCGCGGTACGACTTCAACTGGCAGAACGTCTATTGGCTGGCCGAGCCGAAACTCCTGCCGGCCGGCTCTCGGCTGGTGTGCGACGCCGCCTATGACAACTCGGAGAACAACCTGGCCAATCCCGATCCGGCTCAACAAGTCCACTGGGGAGACCAGACGTCCGACGAGATGTTTGTGGGGTCGTACTACTCCGTCGCGGCGGAACAGGACTTGTCGCTGGGCTCGCCGCGGATCACGCGGCTGGGCGACCATCGTTACGAAGCGGCCTTCCGTTTCCGGCCGGGAAAGGCAGCCAAGACCGTGTCTCTCGCCGGAACGTTCAACGATTGGAATCGCACGGACCGTTCGATGTCGGGACCGGATCGCGATGGCTGGTTCACCACCAGACTGACGCTTCCCGAAGGCTACAACGAATACAAGTTCCTCGTTGACGGCAAGTCCTGGAAAACGGACCCGGGCAACAGCCAGCAGACCGATTCCGACCACAACAGCGTGATCTCGGTCGGCGCGATCACACCGCCGAGCGCCGCGAACGGCCGGTGGAAAGTACGAAGTCCTCTTCCGCTACCGTCCGGCAACCGCCGCCAAGGAAGTTTATCTGGCCGGAAGCTTCAACAAGTGGAAGCCCACCGAGCACAAGATGCAGGGACCGGACTCCGACGGCTACTATTCGGCGACGCTCAAGCTCCCCGAAGGCCGACACGAGTACAAGTTCGTCCTCGACGGCAAAGTGTGGAAGTCCGACCCCAGCAATCCGCTTCAAGACGGCAAGTCGCACAACAGCGTGCTCGCGCTCAAACCGTGAAACTGTGGGATCGCGAGCAGTCCAGTGAGGGTGGGACCAGCGAGCCTTTCGCCAGCGCCGGCCCACCTTCTTCTCGAAGGATGAAGGATGGACAAAAGCAAGGCGGCCGAAGGCCGCGAGTCTGACTCATTCCGCCGCAGGGCGGATCTAAAACGCCGCTTCCGCCTTCATCCTTCCGCAGCGATCTGAAACGCCGCTTCGACGAATCCTTCCCTTACTAAGACGCTCGTAGGCCTGCTTGAGCCAGCTGAGAAGCTCTTTGTCGATTTCCGCGGCCTTTGACAGCCGCACACGGTGGCTGACCATGGCGTTAAAGCTTCCGGACGCCTCCAGCCGCCCTGTCGGCTTGGTTCCTTTCAGGTTGATGCCCACATCCAGGCGGGTCGCGGTGGAGGGCTGCACGAGTGCAAACTGCTTGTTTCGCCGCAGACTGACGTAGGCCTTCTTCGGCGAAGCCTCGACATCTTGGCCGAATTTCTGAATGGCCGCCAGCAGATGGTCGTAAAGCGGCCGCAGCCCCGCCTTGGCACCGGCATACTGTGCGTCGACCAATGCATCCGTGTCGCCGGCGGTGTGACTGTCCGACTGCAGCGCTTGCAAAGCCACCAGATTGGCAAAGCCGTGCGTCAGGCCGTGCTTTTCCTTGAGCAGCGTCATGAATTCCTTGTGTTTCGAGAGCTTGGTGGCGCGGACGATCGCCAGCCATTCTTCGAGTGATTTTCCCGTCTTCTCCGCCATCCCCGCGATCATGGAGGCTTTCATTTCTTCCGGTGATTTTGCCATCAGTCAATTCTCACGAAGGTTTCAGAACGCATTGGACACACGGACTCTCAACGCGGGCGACCGTCGTCTGCGCCGAGACTACATCGGTCAGTGCGGTGAATCAACGAAATTTCGTTTCATGAAACGGCTCAGGGACGCGGGTATCGCGGTTTTCAGTCTGGTTGTAAGCGGCAAGCAAGCCGAAGGCGAACGTAAACAAGACGACGCCTCCGACCGATCGCCGAAACGCAAACGCCGACGCTGGCCGATCAGTTCGCCGACGTGATCGGAAGCGCCCCGGATTTGCCAAGAGAAATGGCGGCTCGCAATGGCCTCATTTCCGGCTGAGAATCACCACGCTCCACTTCGGCAGGTTGATGTAGAGCCTGCCGTCGGCCTGGGTCCACGGCTCGTAGTAGGCGTTGCCCGCGCCGTCCCAGCCGCCGAACGTTGCATCCTGAGTGCAGAGGATCTGAGTCCATTGGCCGAAGCGGTCTCCGGTGAGAACGCCGTAGCTGTGGTTGCTGAAGTTCTGCTCGCTCAAATTCACCACGACGAGCACCGCGTTCCCATAAAACTCCCGGACGAACCCGAGCACCTGGTTATTGGAATCCTCGTGGGGGATCGTCAGGTTGTCGGCCCGCAGGGCCGGGTTGTTCCAGCGAACCGCGTTGCACGCGGCAACGAGCCGCCGCATTTCCATCCCGGTCGGGTCGCCGGCCGCGTCCCAGTTGAAGCGGTGATCTCCGTTGGCGTCTGGCCCGTCGTCCCAGTAACCCCATGAAACGTAGGGAGAGGCCATGAGGCACTCCGAACCCATAAACAACATCGGCGTGCCGGGCATGGCCACGTTGAGCGCCCAGGCCAGCCGGCACTTTGCCCGCGCCCACCAGTTCGTGCGGCCGCCGAGCTTGTCCACCAGGTAGCGGTGGGCTGCGTCCCAATCGGTCATTCCGTTCTGGGCGTTGCCGCCGTCCATGTCCCCAACATCGTCCTGGGTCCCGAGGGTGTACTTCACCAGATTCCAGGCGTGGTCATAGCCGTCCCAACCCAGGAAGCTCTTGACCTTGTTCAGCGGGTCTTGCCCGTTGAGCGCGCGTTGGCACTCGAAGTGCGATCGCGAAACCCATGTTGCGCAGAAGTTTCCCTGGTCGATGATCCACGGGTTATCGGGCAGGTGCTCGGCGAAGAAGTACTTATCCGGGAAATCCTGCCGGAGCCGGGCCATGACCAGTTTCAGGTAGTTGCCGTTGATTTGCGTCGTCGCATCGAAGCGCAGGCCGTCGGCGTGGTAGTACTCGAAGTACATCCGCGCGTTCTGGTAAAAGTAGTCCTGCACCTCTGGCTTCTGCCAGGCGGGGCCAATGCCCCAGTCGGTCAACTGCCCCCCCTCGAAGTAGATCCCGCCATCATTGTTGGTGGAGGCGCCATCGTATTGCCAAATGGCGTTGTCGGCGGGGCCGGTGTGGTTGTAGACCACGTCGAAAAAGACCGCGAGACCCTGCCGGTGCGCGGCATCGACGAAGTGCCGGAGGTTGTCCGGCGAACCGTATAGCGTCTCGGGGGAGAAGTACGAGGCCGGGTCGTAGCCCCACGAGCGGCCCCCGGAGAATTCCTGGACGGGGAGCGGCTCGATGCAGTTGAACCCCATCTCGCCGACGTAGCCCAACTTGCTTTCGACGTCCGAAAAGGTCGCCCAGGACTTGTTGAACTGGTCGTTCCACCCGGCAAAGGTGCCGATGTGGCACTGGTAGACAATGAAGTTCTCGAACCGGGGCGTGGTGAAGGGCGCCCAAGGGAAGGAGTCGTTGCCGAGTACGATCGAAGCGTTGCGACTACTCGGGTCATCCCGAGTCAGGTCGGAGCTGAGGACGGATCGTGCGGCCGCGTCGAGCCGCTGAAGAAGCGACCCATCCGGCTTCTTGATCTCAAACCGGTAGAGTTGGCCCGCGTGGATGCCCGGCACGGTCGCGGACCAATAGCCGCCGACGTTCGAGAGAGGGCCTCGAAGGGCCGCGGCAGCGACGTTCCAGTATGGGCCGTCCTGGACGAGCACCGTGACCTGGACGGCGTTTGGCGCCCAGACCCGGAAGAAGCAGCCCCCTGGAGTCAGCCATGCCCCAATCCGGTCTTTCAGATCCATTTCGTGGTCCCATCTTTTTGTTGAGCGCGAAGGCTGCGGAAGGCGACGCAGCTCTTTGGGAAAAAGAGCTTTCGCACGGTCTCGCACTCGCGCAGGATTGCAGTCGTCGGAGTCAAGGATCGCTGTTGTCCGATGTCATGACGCGCGGCGAGTGAGATGGGAGGGTAGGAACGCCGGCGTTTGTGGAATCGGCAGCGGACATCCATGATACTCGGGGCGCCGCCTGTCGCAATTGGCTGTTGGCCGTCCCGGCGATTTTCACCGTTTCGGGAATGATGGTCACACCGCGCCGTGTGGATCGCGCAAAAGACGTCTCCGCGGCCAAATGGCTACAATCGAGTTGCAACGCTCCCGGTTACGAGGGCCCGATGGGAGGGGTCGCGATGCGAAGTCAGTTGCACTTCTTCTCACTTGTCCTGAGACGCCGCCAAACTCACGATGCGGGCCCCGTGGTTGCGAAGAGATGGCTGAGCGGTGCCTGTCGAGCGGCGCTCTGCTGCCTGGTCCAATTCTCGCTACTCATTGCCGGCTCGGAAGCAAATGCCGCGGATCGACTCGACACCAAGCAGCTCATCGACATGGCGAACCGTTATCAGGTTCCCATGCCGCCCAAGGAGGCCCGCGTCGTTTTCGCGTCCATTCGATGGCGGACCCGGGTCGCGGGCGACTTGTCCCTTCACGTTTATGCGCCGGCGTTCCTGCTCGAGGAACGACGTGACGGGAGTATCCTGATCCTCCGAGGACTTAAACGCGAAGTCGTTCCCAAGAGAGAGTCGACCGATCCGCCGGCGCTAAAGCCCTTTTCAGCCAAAAATATTGACCCACGATCGGCCGGATTCGTTGCCGATTTTCACGACCGGCCGGCGTTGGTTTTCGCCGTTCAATTGGCGGCACGGGGAGACGAGGCGACGGCCCAAGACGTGTGGCGCCAAGTCGCGACAACGACCAAGTGGACGTCCGACCGTCTCAGCGAGCGCGGTATGCACGCCGTGAGCAAAGAGGCCCATGCGCTGGAAGAACTCGGAAAACCGGCATTGATTCTCGCCGAGTGCATTTTCGACGATCTCGAAAGTCGACTGACGCAAAAGGACGCCAATTGGCAGACGATCCACGATCGGATGCAATCGCTCGCCAAAGAGGTGCCCGAGTTGAGCAAGGGAAATCGTAAGACACTGTTCGAGGATCTCGGCGCGACGCTTAAGGCCAAGCCCTCGGTGCCCGGTTCCATTGAAGCCAGGCTGCTCGAATGGTCGCGTCAACCGTATGAACTCCCAATCTTTGGTCTGTTCGAGCGCGGCTGCAAACCAGATCTGCAACGCAGCGCGCCTGCGCGAGATTGTCGTGCAAGGCTTCGACGCGATTCCCCCCTTGCTCGCGTTATTGCGCGACAATCGGCTGACCGCCCACCGCGAGCATCCTGAGCTTGGCGATGGCCTCCTGCGGCTCCGCCATCTGGCGGCGTACCTGTTGAGCGAAATGACCGGAGCGCCCGATTGCCGCCACGGTTGTGACCGCGGAGAAGGCGACGCGGCTGCCCAGCGCGACTGGTGGGAACACGCCCGTCTGAAAAAGGAGTTCGACGTCTTCCGAGAGGCAATCGTCGAGCGAGAAAATGGGGGCGACCAAGCTTGTCCGGCACATATTTTGGCGGCCAAATATCCGTCAACTTTGCGGATCCTCTTGGAACAGTCCCTCAGGGCGAAAAGGGAGCGCGCTGTCTGGGAAATCGCGCAAGCGTTGGCCGATTCACCGTCTCCCAAAGAGACTCGGGTTCGCGCATTGGCCGATGCGGCGGGGCAGGCAACTGGTGAGAATCGACGCAGCCTGCTGCAAATCCTCGCAGACCTCGACGCTCGCAAGGCCGCCGAGCTGATGCTTCCGCTGTTGAAAAAGCTGCCGGACGATTCCGACGACTCCGCCGCCAACCTCAGATCGGTCGTGATGGAATTGGCGGATGACGACGTCTGGCACGAGTTTCAGCGCGCCGCCCAGCGCGCGAGCATCGGCGTGCGGCTCGAGATGATCAGTCCGGGATGCTCCTGTGGCATCCCGGAAAGAAACCGCGGCCGCGCCATCGCTTTCTTCGCTTCATTTCTCGACGATGCCGGCGTGAGGATCGCATCAGGCAAGTTGTGCGCCGGCTTATCCGAAGTCGGCAACGCTGCAGCAAGGGAACTGGCCTACCTGTTCGACCTCGACGACAAGCCGCAAGACTCCTGGACGGACAAAGAATCGCGCGCCTTTCGCGAGAAGGTCCGCAAGCGCGTCACGGCCGAAAAGGTGCCGAACGCGCCGTCAAACAAGTAAGGCTCCTTGTCTAGAAGGGCGTACTAATTTGCGGTGGACGTAGATTTAGTAAACCGTCCGGATGCCACGGGGGTGCCACTAGGTGCCACTCTACGCCGTTAACCGTTTTGAAGAAGTAATTGTGTGTATTGAATTTGTGTCGCTGACGCTTTGATGATGATGGGTGCTCGGGGAGGTCGTTCTTGTTTTTTGCGGGGGTAGCCGCGGCTTGTCTTGTTTTTGCGCTCGTACCCGTCGATGACGGCAAGACGAATTCGGTCTCGCAATCGGCATCCCTGCTCGATCGGATGCAGATAGTCGCGTAACAGACGGCGGAACCCACGCAGGATGCCGGCGACACTCAGGCGTTGCGGCGGGATTCCGCGAGCCTGGAGCACGGGGAGCCGCATAGAGGGCCATCGCCCACAGGCCGGTCAGCGACCATTCCATTTCGAGGCGAGCATTCTCGGCCCGGGCGCTGCGGAGTTTGCGCCGCTGAAATGTCTGCTTCAGATGGCGATAGAACAGCTCGACACCCCAGCGGCGAGCATACAACTCGACGACCTGTCGGTCCGTGAGCTGGCGTTTGGAAACGATACTGGTCACAAGATACACCGGATGTTTGCCATCGTGAGCCACGACCAGTCGTAAAACCAGCGGGGGCTGGCGTCGTTTGGCCTCGCGCTCGGGCCAGAGATACACGGTATTTGCAGACTCCCGAGCGTAGCCGAGCTGTTTCAGGAGTCGGACGTGCGATCCGACCCGCAGCAGCAGGTGACGCTCGCTGTCGAGGACCGCCCGGGTGTATTCGTAGCCGGCGAAGCCGGCGTCGGCGGCCACGAGAGATCCCTCCGGCAGGGCCGACAGCATTTCCAAGAGATGCGCACGTTCGCTGCTGTCGGCCGGACCGATCCGCCAATCCCAGGGCAAACCCGTCCCGACATGCCACATCGTCGTGAGCCACAACTGGGGAGAATTTGACTTCTTCCAATGGCGGACCGACACTTTTTTCCGTCGGCGGCGCTTGCGGGAGCGACGCTTCTTGCGGGAGGAAGAATACGCGCTCGTGAGATCGCGTGCGGGGCAGTTCGGCACGGCTCCCGTCGACCCCGAACATCGCGAAGCCCAGCACAAGCCAGCAATCGACCAGGTCCCGCTGCATCCGTTCGCGCAGTGTCCGTTGCAACAGGCCGACCAATTCGGTGGTCCACCGCCGCAGGATCTTGGTGAATGCCTGATACGTGTTGGCAACTTCCCCAGACTGCGGAAAGAGATGCAGCACAATCCGGCGCACCGCCCAAAACCGGTCGATCAAAGTCAATTCGTCCGACCAGGCCCAGAGCAAAGCTGTCGTAGCCAGCAACTCCGCCGTCCAAGTACAATCCTTCCGAAGTTGGATGGGCGCCGAATCGATCCCGCGCAGCAACACTTGCAGGGCAACCCGCAAATCGCATGAATTCGTGCGAAAAGGGCCCTCTTTGAGGTCTCGATGTGACATCCCCGATTCCTTTCGGGTTGGAGTCCGATCGTTCCTTCTGTTTGGCGACCGAAAGAATGATCGAAACTTCAAATCACATCGAGACTTCTTTCAATTCATCTCAAGAGGGTTAACGGCGTAGGGTGCCACTGGCGGCAGCTTTGGGCCGCCAGTGCCCATGCCGCTTGATCTCCGAGGAAGGCACTGGTCTCGCTGGTGCCACCCTACGTCGGCTACGTCCCGACGAGCACCTCGGAGTCGGCGACCCAGATGACGAAATACGGCGCAGCGGCTCCCACTTCCTGCATCACGAGCAGGAAAGGACGGTCGAAAACAAAGACGCGCTCCGTCGGCGTGGACGTTCGCATGGTGCTCTTGACCGAGACGTCGGCCTGCGACTCGAGCCGCGCTCCGGTTTCATCCAAACGAAAAAAAATATCCTGCAGCGCGACGTCAATCGTCAGGTTGTGCGATTTGAGCGGCTTGCCAATCAGCTCCGCATAGTCGCGACGCACGTTGAAGTCGAGTAACGGGATCGCCAGCGGTTCTTGCCGGCAATTCCACTCGGATTCGGACGGATCGGCCGGGTGCTTTTCGATCCGTTCGCGGACGGCGGCAATCGTCGCGGCCAAGGTCGGGCCGGGGGGAATCTTCGCCAAGATCAGCTCGTCGTGCTGGGACTTGGTTTTGAGCTCGAGCACGAAGTCGGCGGCGCTGTGGTACGACAGGATTTTGACTTGGCGCTCGAGGGCCCGCTCGTGCTCGTGTTGCGGTTCGGAATCAAGTCGAAATCCGAAGCTGGCGATTTTCATGCTGCGGCTGCCGTTCTGAAACACAAGGGGCTCGCGATGGCGGTCGAAGGCCTCCCCGAAGGCGAGAACTTTTGCCAGATAGGCGTAGGCGACCAGGGCCGTGCCCGAGGGCGCCTCGGGAATCGTCGTTCGAGCGTGGGGAAAGCGATTCTGCATTTCTCTGCGAATGCGATCGTTGATGCCGTCCTGGACCCGGCCCGCCGCCGCCAGATAACTTGCCGGCGACAACCCCTTCTTGTCAAAGTGTCCCCGACCGAGCGCGACGGCCAGCGGCGGGTCGCCTTCGATCTCAAGCTTGCCGCCGACGAGTTCCTGCATTTGATCCCAGGCCATCTGAAACGTGGCACAGTACACGTAGTTTTTGTCCGGCTGCAGTGCGCCCTGCGTGTACGGCAGCACCTCGGTTTGCTTGAGCGTGCCCGCGTCAACGAGCGGAGGTGGATCCGCGGAAGGCAGCCGGTTACAGCCGGCGACGATTGCCGGGATGACAATGAGCGCCAAACGACTTGCGGCCCACGGCGTCAGTCGGTGCATGGCAGATCTCCTGGCGGATTCGTGAATCCTCGTCAACTCCCCGGTTCGCCGCTTTTGATCAACTTGTTTCGGACCAACGAATGTTGCGCGAGGAAACTCCACATTTCGGAATTTCGATTGGCAGGCCATTCATGTCCCAGCCGGGGAACCGAAACGAATTCCACGACGTGACCATCGGAACGGTAATGATCGGCATCGGATTGCATGTCCCGTGATGCCAAATCGTTTGCCCCGACAACTAGCATGATGGGTAGCCGTTTCTCGGGCGAGCCAATGTTGATCGGTTTTGATCCAGAATAGGCGGCGATTGCAGCGATATCATTCGAGCGAGCGACCGCCAGCAATTGAACGAACGAGCCACCATTGGACATCCCAACTGCATAGGCTCGATCTCGATCGATTTCGTGATGCTTGGAAAGGTGAATGAGGAGTTGATCGAAAAACCGGACATCAGCGTTGGCGTCAAGGTTGTCCGCTTTGGCATCGACCGTTGCCCACATCGATCTCCGCGCAGTGAGATAGACAAGAAGGAAGCCATTCCGCGCAGCAAGCTGATCGAGACGACAATAGTTGGCCATCGATTCGGTGGAATCGCCGATGCCGTGGAAGGCAAAGACGATCGGAGCGGGTTTTGGCAACGTGTGAGGGACTACGAGTCGATAGTTGCGCGTCTTGCCATCCACTGTGATGTCTTCGTTCGGAGAGATGTCGGCCGCAATTGGACGCTGCCAGAAGACGAGAATCGCGACGACAGACGCAAGCAGAAGAATCGACGCTGCGATGACGACGCGTTTCACTTGAGATTTACAAGCGGTGGTGTTGATGGCCAAAACGACGGCGGTGATCGGGCCGCCACTAAGTAGACGAGCGAAGCCGGACGATTTGTCTATCAAGCAGGGAGACTCGGTTATGTCCCTGCACTGCCTCCGTCTTGCGGCCGTTGCCTCGCTGATTGCGACGTTTGCCGCCGGCTGCGGCAATTCCGAGAGGCCTGTCGACGCGATGACACTCTATTCCCTCGACGGCTACTATGTTTCGGATGAGGGCAAAGTCTGGAAGGGGGAAATGTTTCACGGGTTTCCCGTCCTCGCCAAAACCGAGGTTGAATCGGCCTCCGACCGGATGGCCATCCTGACGGCCGTCAAGCAGGGGATCACCGAATACAACGGCACCACGGTCGCCTGCTTTTGGCCGCATCACGGCGTCCGCCTTTTGCAAAACGGAAAACGTATCGACTACGTGATCTGTTTCCACTGTTCGAAGCTCGAGCAATCCGTCGACGGAGCCGACGAGTTCCAGCCGACCAACAAGTCCGCGGAGACAATGCTCAACGCTCACCTCGCCAAAGCAGGCATTTTGGTAAAGGATTAATTTTGTTCCGCTGAATTCGTAGGAGAATGAAGACGACGATTTGAGATCGAGCGAAGCCCCTCACGATCCTGTATTACTGGACTGACGCGATGAGCTTAAAAAGTGGCACGAAGATTGCCACCCCAAAAAGCAGCAGAACGAATGTGCTGCACTTGATCCCTCGCGCCCCTTTCAATCGCTCTCGCGAGGCGATGGGAGCACAAGCGAGCGCCGAAAGAATTCCGGCGGGCGGTCCTCTCCCCAACCGTGGTGCTCCAGGACGCTGGACTGGAGGAACACGGACCAGTCGGGCATCGGCAGACCGGTCTGCTGGTAGAGTATCAGGAATCGCTCTGTCGGCGTTCGACTCAACCGGCTGTCGAAGCCGCCGTACAAGTTTGCTTCTCCGATCTCGAAAGTGGCCTCGAGCATCTCGAACAGGAGTTGCACGTCGGAAGGGGCCAGAGAGTCACTTTCGAGCAATTCGGGCATCTCTGACGGCTTGTCGGGAATGAGGGCGGTTATTCGTTCCTCCCAATCACTGAGCCACTTGGCGGACGTGAATTCCCACAGCGTCTCTAGCACGCGGGCGAGTTTTTTCGACATGCAGTGCCGGTCGCGACAAAACGCTTCCAAGCAGACGCAGCCCATCGCCAGCCGTGCTCGAATCGACATGGAGTCGATCACGACGCGCCTGGGGAGCGCCCATCGGTCTGCGAAGAAGGCGACAGTTCGTCCGAAGGGAAAGCTCAAATCAAAACCTCGGCGGGCGCGGTCGCAAACTCCGTTGACGATTCTCCCAATCGCCAAAGTCGACGGCAGAATCGTAACGAAAATCGTTGAGGGTTCGGGCCTCCCGGAGTCTCCGTGGGGATTGCCGCCGGTTCGGGGTTCGGGAAAACCGTTGTGCGAAGTCTCGACGGACTCCCCGTCGAAGGCCTTGCCAGTGGCCCCTTCGAGAAAAGCGGCCCGGTTATTCGAGACTCGCGATGTTCAGGCGAAGCGTGACCCTCGTCCCGCCCCCCATTGGCCCGCTTTTTTTAGCGCCCCAAAAAAGCCAAAAAAGTCGGCCAGGAGCCCAAAAAAGTCGGCTCGCTTCAGGTCGCCTGGTGGGCGGGCGTTGGACTGGCCGGCAAGTTGGCCGTTTTTTCCAGGGCCAGTTGCTTGATCGCCCGCAAGTCGAGTTTGCCCGTGCCGAGGACGGGGATTTCAGGCACCTCGATGAAACTGTCGGAGGAGGGGAGCCAAAGGTTGGGGATGCCCGAATTCGAGAGTTCCTTGATGATTTCGTCAACTGATTTCGGCAGCGGCTTGTGTAGCACGATCAGCCGTTCGCCTTTTTCCGGATCGGGAACGGCCGTCACGGCGATGCGGACTTCGCCCTCTTCGTCGTTGGGGTCTTCGACGATGCGGGTTAAAAGTTCCTCGACGCGGATGTGGGGGACCATTTCGCCGGCGATCTTCGAAAAACGACTCTGGCGACCCGTGATGTGGATGAAACCGTCCTCGTCGATCTTGCCGATGTCGCCCGTGTTGTACCACCCGTCTTTGATCACCTCGGCGGTCTTTTCGGGATGGTTCAGGTAGCCGGCCATGACGATGGGGCCTTTAATCCAAACCAGACCTTCGTGGTTGGTTCCGAGGTCGGCCTTGGTGTCCGGATCGACGATTTTCGCGCTGGCATTGGGGATCACGCGGCCGATTGTTCCCTTGCGTTCGCCGTCGCTGGTTCCGGTGAGCGAACGGCTTTTCGGAATGTTGGCTGCGCCGAGGGGGCACAACTCGGTCGTGCCGTAGCCCTCTGTCGGGAAGACGCCGAATTTCTCTTCGAATTCGTGAGCGAGATCCTGCGGGAGCTTCTCGGCCCCGGTAATAACCAAATTTACGGTGCGGAATTGCTCCTTGGTGCAGCGCTTGAGATAGCGTTTGATGAAGGTCGGCGTGGCGGCGATCACGGTCACGCCGTATTGCTCGCTCAGTTTGCCGATGACCTTGGCTTCAACCGGGTTGAAGTGATAAACGGCGCTCGGCCCGCTGGTCAGAATCAGCCACAGCGGGAACGAATAGCCGAACGAGTGGAAGAAGGGGAGCACGCCCATGAGCACGTCATCGCTGCGGAAGCGAAGCAGGCGGTTGGCCGCATCGATATTGGCGGCGATATTCAAATGGGTTTGCATCACTCCCTTCGGTTTACCCGTGGAACCAGACGAAAAAATGACGGTGATCACGTCGTCCGGCTTGATGCGGGTCAGCCCGAGTGCACGCTCGAGCACGAAGGCGGGGACGGCGTACGCCTCGACGGCCGCCATGAATTTCATGACGGGCGTGACTTTGGCCAGGATGTCTTCGAGATAAACGACCTCACAATCGAGATCGAAGGGCCGCTTCTCGAGGAATCGCTTGCTGGTGAGGACGTGCTTGATTCCTGCTTCGTGGATGCAGAAATTCACGTCTTCATTGGACAGCGTGTAGTTGAGGTTGACGGCAATTCGCGGCAGCAAGGAAACCGCGAGATTTGCCAGCACTCCTCCGGCTGACGGCGGCAAAAGGATGCCGATCATTTTTTCGTCGGGTTTGACGACGTCCCGTTGCAACAGGTGCCGCAGGATCAGGCTGCCGGCGAGCGTTTTGCCGCCGGTCATGTCGCGGCCGCTGGAATCGGAGATTTTGAGCTTAAATCGAGTCTTCTTGAGTTGCCGCAGAGCTTGCCGCTGCGGCACCAGAATTCGGTCTTTGCGCGCCTCCACGGATTCGACTCCCAGACATTGAACGGCCTGCCGCACCTGATCGACGTTATCGGGATCAGAAAGCGGTTCGCCGAAGCTGATCGAAATGGGATAAGGCCATTTTCTCGGCCACTTCCAAAAAAAACGCCCGCCGCTGAAACTGAAAATGCTGCCCCAAAGTTCGTCGAGGTAGACAGGAATCACTGGGCAATCGGTTCCGTCGACGATTCGCATTAATCCTCTTTGGAACGGTTGCAGCTGCCCGTCGCGCGTGATGCCTCCCTCGGCGAAGATGCAAACCAGATCGCCTTCGACGATGGCCTCTTTGGCCGCCCGCAGCGATTGGACAAGTGCTTTGGGGCCATCGGTATTTCGAATGGGGATTACCGCCCACATTTTCGAGAGCCAATTGATCCACCAGCCAGTCACGTAATCGGACCAGGCCAGCATGCGGATTGGCCGCGTGGACACGAGCAAAAGCAAAACGCCATCGAGCCACGACACGTGATTGGCGACGAGCAGGGCACCGCCTTTTTGCGGGAGGTTTTCGAGTCCCCGCACACGCACTCGGTAAAAGATCTTGCTGATAATCCAGACGATGCATCGCACTGTCGCCTGTGGAATGAGGCAAACCACATAAATGGCGACCGGCACGGTTCCCAAGCCGGCCGCCAGAAAAATCGTGCTTGCGTCCAGCCGAATTTCTTTTGCATCAGCCAGAACAATCCGGCGGATACCAACATGCAGGTGTAGGAAATGAAGTTGTTGGCCGCCAGGATCGATCCGCGGACGCGGTCGTCGCTTCTTAATTGGAGGTAGGCCTCCAAGGGAATATCGAACAGACCGGCCGAAATCCCAAGCAGAAACAGCCAGACGCACGACCAGCCGAACGCCTGCTGCGACGCCTCGACCAGTCCCGGTACAACCGAATCGCCCGTGACATACAGCAAAAATGCACTCAGGCAAATTCCGGCGGCACCGAGCGGCACGATCCCCAGTTCGACGCCTGAACCAGACCAGAGCCCGGCCAACAGGCTTCCCAGGCCGACGCCCACAACCAGCATCGCCAAGAGCGGCCCAACTTTGTCTTGCGTGAGTCTGAGATCGACGGTGCCGAAGGAATCGATATTGATGTTGGCCAGCGACGCCAGAAACCAAAAAAAGGCGATTCCGAGCGCGGTGCGGAACAGGGCGCGGCTGCCGGTGACGAGGCGCAGATTGCGAACGGTTTCGGCGACGGCATTTTTCGGATAGCGCCGCGACGGATCGGCCGCTTCCAAGGGTCGGATCATCAAGCTGGCGGCCAGGCCGAGGACAGCCACAATGAGAAGGGCGATGGCTGCGGGCAAAATCAAAGCAAATCCGAGGTGTGAGACAACGACGACATCCTTGGGAATCGCGTGTCTCAAGCCCGCGTACAACTCGTTCCCCGCGACGCAACCCATTGCCGAGGAGACGATCATGATCATGCCCATCCAGCCGTTGCCCTTGGCGAGCCGTTCGGGATGCACAATTTCGGCGATCGCACCGTAGCGTGAGGGCGAAAACAGAGCGCTCTGCGCGCCCATCAATCCGACCACGACAAAAAGAAAAGTCACGTTTCCGCTGAGCACGGCGATGATGCCCAAGAGCATCAGCAGCACTTCGGCGACTTTGCACCAGACGATGACAGTCCGTTTGCTAAAACGGTCAGCCAGGTATCCGGCGGGCGAGGCCAGGGGCAGGTACGGGAGGAAGAAGCAAATGGCTCCCAAGGACAGGGCCAGCGTCGGATCGATGACTTCCTTGCCGAGCGGCACGGCTAGCCAGCGGAACATGTTGTCGTTGAAAACGCCGAAGAACTGCGTCAGCAACAAAGCGATGAAACTGCGCGAAGTCAGACCGTCGTCTCGCTTCGTCGCTAAGTTAGGTTGCTTCGCGGAGTGCATGTTGGCTGGGCTCGAATCATCCGGATTGCGATGGCCCGGCGATCGGACGCTTTCTACGGTCTGTGTGCTCATCTCTGGCAGGCGTAACGAGCTCGAATATATCACGCAGGCGTGAGAGTAGGGATTAGGGGGTTGGGGTCGTAGCTCAGGTGGGACAAGATATCCGATCCAACTCTCACGGCACGAAGGCGAACCGTCCACGGTTTCTCATGGCGAGCGGTTTGAGCGATTTTTCCGCCTTGATGTCCCCAAATGCGATCGTGTTGATCTGCACGGATTGCTTCAGTTTTGAAAGGTCGCTTTGGACATCGCGTGGGAACGCTCCGTCGGTCAGGAAATAGACAACATCGGGATTGAGGGTCAGCGCCAGCGAAATCGAAGGTCGGGGGTCGGTCAGTCCGGTTGCCGGAACGCCCGCCATCCACGTCAGGTACTGCTGTTGGTTTTCGCCGATAGCGTTGGCCATTCCGTTCGCGGGCATCGGAATCGGATGTTCGTTGAAGAAAATAATGAAAAACTGCTGCTCCGGTTTCAGGCTCAGGATTGATTTGGCCAGCTCGAGCTTCATTTGTCCAAAGCGAGTTTTTGCCTCGCCGTCGTAGGGCCGATTCATGCTGGTCGAGGCATCGACGACATACACCACCCGCCGTGCGTCGACATGGATTCCAAAAAAGCTCGACTTCATCCCGCCGCCGCTGCCACCACCCGACCCGCCGCTGCCGCCTCCGCCCGCTCCCGTCCCCTCCGGCCGACCATCTGCACCATAAACGACTGGTCCCACAAGGTCGGTAAGACCTTTGCCCGAACGCGACTCGGCCAGCCACTGACTGGTCAGTGACCGGGAATCGTGCGGAATCTTCACGGCCAGCGGTGTCGGTTGACCAACTTGAGTCCCCGGAGTCGGCGACTCGAGCGAAGGCGCCCCGGGGGCGGCTGAGCTGTTGTCGGTTCCACCTGGACCCGGAGGAAGTTCAACTACGCGTAAGGCGGGTGGAATAGTCGTATCGGCAACTTCGCCTTCGACCCAGGCCGCTTCCAAGTCGACCGGCCGCACCGACGCCTTTGCATCGATGAAGATCCATCCCGCGACGGCGATTAAAGCGAGATGAAACCCACCCGACGCTGCGACGGCGAAATACCAAGGTCGTTCGCTGGGCGTGCCAACCAAGTTAAGTCTCAGCAATTCTTGGGCTTCCGCCCCCGCTAACAAATCGCTCCCTCGCATTCGTACATTTTGGCTATTTTCCCTATTCTCTAGCCTAACAAGCAAATCCTGACGCTGCAAAACGTCTTCCATCGGATGATCGACTGGGCCGAAAGTCCGAAATAGCGAGCCGAATCGTTACTACGGTTAATCCCGTGATCCGGGTCCGGTTATGATGGATGGAGCGGTCGGGGCTGCGCCTCGGCCGCCCCTTTACGGAGCAGGGAGTCAATGATGGTCGACCGCCAAGCGTCTATCCCATTCGGCACTGCGAGAGCCGATGGGGGTGTATCAGCCAGGGGGACGGCCGTCATAAGTTCGCAGTCCGCTGCCAATGCGTCTCAGGCGGAGATTGAACGACCGGTGGTCTTTTTTGACGGCGTCTGCGGGCTTTGTAACCGCTTTGTGGACTTTGTGCTCCGGCGAGATCCCAAGGGTCTCTTTCTTTTTTCTCCCCTGCAGGGAGAAACGGCTGCCAGGCGGCTCGATACCGCCGACATTGCCGATCTGAAGACGGTCGTCGTTTTCGACGGCGATCGGGCCTACCGCAAGTCGGCCGCCGTTATTCGCGTGCTTGGGCGGTTGGGCGGATTCTGGCGTGCCGCCGCCGGCCTCATGTGGATCGTGCCCCGTCCCATTCGCGATTTGGGATACTCCTGGATTGCGAACAACCGATATGCGATATTCGGCAAAAAAGAGACCTGTCGGTTGCCCACCGCCGAAGAACGCTCCCGCTTTCTTCCGTGAAGTGGGGCAAAACCATACAGTTACCGCCGTGGGAAGCTCGAAAGGCAAGCCGTCCGCTTGCCCCGCCGCGCACTCGTTGAGGATCGGGGATGGGAGTGGTGCCGATGTCCAAGGGACCAAGCCAGGCGAATCAGACGACAACAGCGGTCGCACCAAATCGCGACGCCGCACCTCCAGCCGCCGCATCCCCCCCCGCACCACGAAAAAAGACCTGGCTGCCGGCCTGGCTGCGTTACGGCATTTTGCTGGTCATCGTCGTCGGCGGTGCGACGTTCGAGACGCTCGCCTGGACTCGTAATGCCGGCGACTCCACATGGCAGATCATGCTCACCTGGTACATCGTCCCGACCACAGTCTTTCTCGTGATCCTGTGGTGGCTTTTTTTGTCCGGTACCGGCTGGATCCTGCGGGTCGGCGCCTTTGGATTGTTCGTGGCCGCTTTCGTCGGCTTCTTTGTTTGTTTTCGAATCAAAGAATTCAGTGGCGACATGGTGCCCTACGTGGTCTGGCGCTGGCAGCCCTCGGCCGAACAAAAGGCGGCTGAGTACTGGAAAAGCCAGGCATCGCCGACTCTGGCCAGCAACAACAAAGCAATTTCGACTGCCGCTCCCTCACAAGAGGTCGCCGATTTCCCGGTCCTACCGGGCGATTGGGCTCAGTTTGAAGGCCCCAATCGCGACGGCATCGCGCACGGACTTCGCATCAGCGTCGATTGGGACCACCAGCCTCCTCGCCAGATCTGGAAACACCCGGTTGGTGCGGGCTGGTCGTCGTTCGCTGTCGCAGGCGGCCGCATTTTCACGCAGGAACAGCGGGGGGCGGGCGAATCCCTCGTCTGTTATGACGCCAATTCGGGAAAGCAAATTTGGGAACACACCGATTCCAACCAGCGGTTCTCAAACCCCATGGCCGGCACCGGACCTCGGGCCACACCGACCGTGTCCGGGTCGCGAGTTTATGAGTACGGCGCGTCCGGCATTTTGAATTGCCTCGACCCGCACGATGGCCGCGTGCTCTGGTCGCACAACACGATGCAGGATGCGGGAGTGCCGGCTCTGCAATTCGGCATGTCTGGTTCGCCGCTGGTTTACGACAACCTGGTCGTCGTCAACCCGGGCGGTCCCCGCACGAAACCGGAGGGGACCGAAACGAGTGGCCGCGCACTCGTGGCCTACGACCGCATCACCGGCAAGCAAGTCTGGGCTGGCGGCGACTACCGGGCGGCGTATGCCTCACCCATCTTGGCCACGATCGATGGAGTGCGTCAGGTTGTGATTTTCGACGCAGTGGGAGCCGGCGGCTACGACGCACAACACCGGCAAGGAACTGTGGCGGTCTCCCGAGTGGACGAACCAGTTCGACAACAACTGTGCCCAGCCGATTATTTTGGCCGATGGCTCGATTTTTTTGAGCAGCGGCTACGGCACGGGCAGCATGCTCCTGGACGTCAAGAAGTCGGGTTCCACCTGGTCCGCCGTTCCCCGCTGGACGGCCCCCAACAAGTTCAAACTCAAGTTCAACACGGGCGTCATGAAGGACGGTTTCGTGTATGGACTCGACGAAGGCATCCTCGCCTGCCTCGACCTGAAAACAGGCCGAATCAAATGGAAAGCGGGCCACTACGAGTACGGCCAGGTCCTGCTGCTCGACAATGTGCTGCTAGTGATTGCCGAAAACGGTGACCTGGCCCTCGTGGAAATCTCCCCGGGCGGCGGCCACGAAGTTGCCCGCTTCCACGCCATCGACGGCAAGACCTGGAACCACCCGGCCATCAGCGGCAGCCGCCTCTTCGTCCGCAACGGAGAAGAGGCCGCCTGCTACGACCTCGGCCCGCTCCAAACCGCGTCCCGCTGACCCAGACGAGGGGACTTTTTTGGCTTTTTTGGGGCGTAAAAAGGGGGGACTTTTTTGGGGCGCGACCCAAAAAAGTCGGACGAGGGCGGAGGGTGGGGCGCGGAGGGATGGAATCCAGCGTTGCCGCTGGCCATCCTAACTCCTTCACCCCTCGCCCCTTGCGGGAGAGGGGCCGGGGGTGAGGGGGCCAGACGTCGGGAGCAGGGCGAACTGGCGGAGCCAAACAAGGGGGACTTTTTTGGGGTCCACCCCAAAAAAAGCCAAAATGGCAGCCGCTCCGCTTCCGCCATTTTTTTTGCGTTTCCTCGTCCCCAAGCTCCTGCTTGAAGGTGTCCGGGAATTCGTCTGCCGAGCCGGCGGGTTAATCCCGCCGGACGTGCGCAGCAGGTCGCTGGGAAGCGCACGTAATCAACCGCGCAGAAAGGTCCGCGGGGATCAACCCCGCGGCTCGTAATCCTCAATTCTTGCCAGTGCGAGATTCGTTCCACGCAATTCCCGGATGTCCTTAAGCTCCTGCTTGGGAACGAGACGCAAAAGTCCCGCTGATATCCCTGCCACTTTGCGACGCAAAGTATCGCTCAAAAATCTTTTGTCGCAACTTGCCTTCGTCTCACCGGTTGCAACAAACTGGAAAAAATTTTGATCGGGATTTGAACCCAGGTTGCTATACTCGGGCTAGGAAGGAATTCCGGGGCATCTGGTGACTTTCAACTCACCCGGTCGGCGCTGGTTTTCGATCAGCTGATCGCGGAAAGTTCTTTCCTGGACGAAACCTGACGTGTGCCGAGTCGACAGGCGGCGTCGGCAAATCGTTCGCCTGAAAGCCAACGGTGGCGGCGTATCCGCGGAATAGGGGCGAGGGGCTGGAGGCCAGGGATCAGGGTGAACACACGAAACGCTTTGCGTTTCTGGTATTTTGTTCTCCCTAACCCCTGGCCTCTGACCCCTAGCCCCTAATCACCGCCCCGCCCACTGAGAGCCGCCGTTGGCCCGAAACGCCAAGCTCGGTCAGGCAATCTTCGCTTGGCGGTTTTGTTTGGTGCCGACCAGTTTTTCTCGGGGTTCCGACACGCGAGTCATCGGCGGGCAGGCCGCGGAGAACTTGGCGTCAACGGTCTTCCGCTCTCGTCACGACCGTCCCTCGCAAACTATTGGGTGCCACGCTCACGGCTCTCCGTTGGCGTGCGAAACCGTTTGACGTTCGAAAACAGGCCCGCGTCAAACCGCCGAACGGACGAGTCTTTTTGGGCCTGGCATCCTGAATGCCTCAATCGGGTCCGCAGAATCGTTCTCAGGGTCCAAGACTCGGCGCCTTCCCTTGAACAGCCTGTCCGCGAATTGCTGGATAACGCTCCCTGCCTTGTTGAGGAATTGCGATCGCCCTACGGGGCTTGAGCGAATGAAGCTAAAAATCCCTCACATGCGATATGAGCCTCTTTGCCTTCGCCTTAGCGCTCGCGGCGTGGTACCGGTGCCCGCCGCTGGGCAAAGTCCAGCCCCTGGCGAGGACTCAGCCCAGGCGAACCTCAAGCGAGATCATTCATGACACGATCAAGACGACGCCGCATCGTCGGAAAAATCAAACCCCGCCGCCGCCAACCCGCTCAAGTGGTCGCCCGCCCGTGAATGGCCTCGTCGCGCGAATCGAACTCGATTGGGCCCGCTACGACTACCTGGTGCGTCTCAAAAACGTATCGCAGGGGGCATTGACCGTGCCCATCGGCAATCCGGTCGCCGAGGGAGCCGCGCCGTTCTTCGAAGTCGAGTTCCGACAGGGCGCAAGCGACTGGAAGCCGATCACCGGCACGAGCCGCTTCATCCGCTTTTACGGGGAGCCCTTTGGAATCGGCGCACCCGCACGGCCGCGACGACAGGCGCGACCCAATTCCAGCGATCGCCCCTGGGTTACTCTTCAACCTGGCGAGGACTGTCTTGCCCTGGTTTCGGGATTTCCCCCGGAAGGGACCGGCGAGCCGAAGTTCGTGCGCGTCGTCTTTCGGCAAACGGAGCCGGTCGCCCACGGTCGATGGAAGGGCACGCTCGAGACGCCGGCTCAGGCGATTCGCCCTCGCGGCCAATCGCGGGCCCTCAGAAGCGCGCAGGCGTTTCCCGCGCATTTCCCGGAGTTCAGTTATCAACAGGGTGGCGTCGTTCTGGCGGAGGCGCCGGGTGAATCCAGCGTGCGGTTGTTGGACCACTCGAATCTACCCCTCATCGGCGCGCTTGCGTTCATCGACCGGCCGAAGTGTGCCGCGAATTCGAGCAGCGCTTCCGGGCGGAAAAGTATCCGCCCATGAAGCTCCTCGACGCGCGGATCGCCGCCGGGGCCGGCAGCGAAGAGGCCGCGCTTTTCCTTCTCGAAACCTCGAAACAGCCCGACGCGGCACGGTCGCCAACCTGCGCAACTGCGCTTTCGCAAATGTACTCGAACTATCACAGCGATGCGGATGAACCGCCACGGCCCCAACCGCCAAAGTGGCTCAACGAGTTGGCCCTGGCGATCGTCTCCGACAATCGGCCGGTCGCCGGGCTGCAAAGCGCCGGCTGGAGTGAGGAAACGACATTCACGATCGCCGAGTATTCCAAAGACTTGTTGGCGGAACTCGTCCAATTCAAGTACGCGGGCGTCGTGCCGCTGCTGGAGAAGCGCGTCCAGAAAGATGACGCCGATTGGCGCGCCTGGAGGGATCTGGCCCAATTCGACGAGAAGCGAGCCGTCGCCGGGCTGATTAAAGCGTTCAGGAAGTCCGCGGCACTCGGATTGCAGCCCGGCGAAAGCATTGCAGGAGCCGACTTCATGGAGTGTGCCTGGGCTCTGTCAGCGCTCAAGGCCCGCGAAGCCGCGCCGGTCCTGCAGAACGCTATCGAGTATCCGGAAATCATCGACTGCCTCGCGGAAATCGGCGACCCGCGTGTCGTGCCCGCATTGAACGAACTCGTGGCCGCGGGCGGCAAGCTTGCTCGAGACGGCAAGCCGATTCGTCCGGAGCTCGAAACCGAACGGCTGTTTGCGGCGAGATTTGCCCTCGGGCGTTTCGACCCACCCAATGAAGCCCCGCGGCTTGCCGAGTTGCTGGGCGATCCCCAGATGCAGCACCGCTACGACGTCGTCATGCGGTTGGCAAAGCTGCCCGATCCACGCGTGACGCCGCTGTTGATCAAGGTGATCAAGACCGATTCGGACCACTTTATTCTCAACATGGCCATCGGCACCTTGGGCGAGCGCAAGGAAAAGGGAGCCGTCGAGGGGCTCATCGATTGTTTCGATGTTCCCTTTCGCAGCGAGGACGTCGGCAAGGGCGAGCACGTCACGCCGGCCACCTATCGCAACCGCATCGCCGCAAGTCTGCAACGGATCACAGGCCGGTCCATCGGCGCGGACAAACAGCAGTGGCTGAAGTGGTGGCGCGAGAAGCGGGCGTCGATCAACTTGCACTGATCACGGCAATCGAGAGTGTCAGGAACGAATCTCCATTTGGTTCCTGACACGAATGTCACTGCCCGTTGCGCCGCCCAGGCAAAGCCTGCGTGTTGTCTGGTAGAATGCGGGCGGCTCAAGCAGGGGAAAGCGATGGCCGACAAAGCCAAGGACAAAATGGCACCCGTCCCGCAGCGCAAATGTGGCCGCGAACTCACCCCGCGCAAGAAGTGGGGGCGAAAGAGCCGGGCGGTTTTGGGTGCCGGGGAGAATCAAAAGGGACGGGAGTCAAATCGGAGCTTGGAATCGACTCCCGTCCCCTTTGTTTCAGGCCCCGCAAATGGATTCGGGCGTGCCCAAGTTTCCCTTCCAAGGAGCAAACACGATCACCCTCGACGCGACCCTTACGTGCCCTCGGCATCAGCCGCGTTCGGCCCAGGCTGAGAACGAGATCGTCAAAGCGACTTTCCGGCCAAGATTCGCCAGTTCCGGGCAAAGGGCTTTCCCATTGATTCGGCACTCAGGCCGTGGAACCCAGCGTTTGGCGGAGCGAAACCAAAATTGTGGGCTAACGCCGGCGGGAAGGTCCCTCTTGCTGTTCACTGAGGCACTTCTGCAAGATGGCTGCGGCCTTCGCGCGATCCGCCAGACCGACTCGATCGACGAGCTTGCCGCGGCGATCGATCAACAGCGCTGACGAAAAGAATTGGATGTCGTAATCCTTGAGGACGTCGGGCCGATCTCCCGTGGCGAAGCCGACGGGAAACGGAATATCCCGGCCCCCCCATCGTTTACGCAGATCGGCGAGTTGCGAATCGAGCTGGTCGGCCGAATCGATGCGCGTGCCGGGCAAATTCGCGTGAACGGCAATCACGACGAGGCCGTCCGCCGAGAATCGATCGAATAGCTCGAGGAAAGTCCGCATGTCCTGAGCAAGCGACGCAGCAGAATCGAAGAAATAGAGCAGAACGCACTTGCCCCTGAGATCGGCAAGTTTGAGCGGCTGGCTGTTCTTCCAGGCGCCGATGCCGCGAAGCTCGGGCGCCGGGCGGCCCGTCAGTAGCGCCCATTTCGCCGCGGAAAGGGGCAGCGGCAGTTCCATCTCGGGTTGCCCGCTTGGAACTGTCACGGGAGTCGTTTTGCTCGCCACATAAGTGCCATACGCGAACAGGTCATATCGGCCGGCCGGTACGAAAAAGTGAAAGGCACCGTCATCCTTTTCCGAGTAGCATTCCGTCACGACTGTGTGCCCAATTTGGAGCATAACGCCGGACCATCCCAGCTTGTGTCCCAATTTCGCCAACTCCTGGCAGACGACTTTTCCGGACAGCTCGCATTCGGGCACGAGCTTGAGCTCAATCGGCTCCGACAGATTGGCAGCGTCGACGTCGGCCAGCGCCATAAGGTGTCGCTCGGCGTGCCGGGCAATGAGGGCGATGTGTCCGCGCCAATTCCCAAGCGTACGGATTTGATTCTCGATCTGGGCGATCCCGTTCTTGTCCGAGACGCAATGGTCCAGATACGTGATGCCGCCGGCGTAGGCGGCTTGGGCCGAAGGATTGCTGAACTTGGCTTCGCCCGAGAAAGCGTGTGTGCCGACGTCCGCTCCGGAGACGGGTTGGTTATCGGAGTCGACGAGGCGCACGGCCAGCTTGTGGCGAATTGGCGGGGCTTTCAACGGCTTGCCTTCGCCCTGAACCGTGGCAAGGGCGAGTGCCTTTGAAGCGACGGGCGCGGGACGCGCGGTCACCGCTGCGCGGGCGACGCCGTCGTCCGATTGCACCTTGCGCACGAGCGCGGGGGTGCACGCGAGAAGCACGGCACACAGGGGCCAGGCGACAAGTCGAGCGGCGCGTGGCATTTGGGGACGACACGTGTTTTCGAGAATCATGGCAAGCCTCCACTTAGTGAGCGAAAACCGGCCCAGGGCCGGCGCGAAATCCAGCGGCGCAAGACGCTGCGGTGCGATGAAGTCGATCACTTTCAGCAAGGCGTTGGCATAGGTGAGGGCCGAGCCGGGCAGCCAGCGGAGCACCCAGCCGTCGCAGCAGTTCTCGCACGACCGGCGGGCGAAATTGCGAGCCAGCCAGGCAACCGGCAGCCACCAATAGAGGGCCACCGCCGCCAGCTCGATCCAGGCGAGCCAATGATCGCGGCGGCGCAGGTGGGCCAGCTCGTGAGCGATCAGAGTGGCGCGCTCCTCCGGGTCGAGCGTTCGCAAGAGCGGCTGCGGAAGGACGAGTGCTGGCTTCCATCCGAACGGGAGAATGAACGGCGTCACTCGCGCGTCGACGACCAGCACCCGCGGTTCGGAATCGAGCTTTGCCATCGCTTTGACGCGGTCGACTTCGGAATTCACGTCGTGTGAAATCGATGCGGCGCGCGCGAGCAATCCGCGCAGGCGAACGATCCTGATGAACGAAAGCACCAGGATCACGGCCGAACCCACCGACCACCCGCACAGAACGCACGCCGCCGGCGTAAATCCCGCGCCGCTGTACAGCACGGCGGCCGGTTCCCGCTTCCGCGGCTGCGGTTGAGCCTCGACAGGGCTGGCGTCTGCGACAGGTGTTGGGATCGCTGGATGAGAGAGGGTTCCTGGCTCGGCATCAAACCGCACGGTCGGGCCAGGGTCGATCGTTCGGTACTGCAGTAGTGACGGGACAGGAACGAAGAAGATCCCCGGCGTCACCAGCTTGAGCAGAACCAGCGTCCAAGCCAGGTTCCGCAGCGCCGAATTTCGCGTGCAGAGAGTGATGCTGGCCGCGATCAGAAAGAGGACGCTGGCCGCCACCGCGTTGCCGGCGAGAATCGCGAGAATTTGATTCGCCAGGGTTTGGTTAGCCACGAGGAGCGTCCTTTGCATGAGCGGATTTCTTCCGGGCCGCGTCGAGCATGGCCTGGAGTTCTCCGCGCTGCCGCTTGGTCAACGACACGCGCTCGGCCAGATGCAGCAGAAGGGTCGTCAGGGAGCCCTCGCAGAGTTTGTCGGCCATTTCCTGGAGCTGTGCGTCGAGGCAGGCTTCGCGGGAAACGGCCGCGCGAAACACATGGGCCACGGCCGAACGGTCGCGAAGAACGAACGCTTTGGCTTCCAGTCGCTCCAGGAGCTTTTGGACTGTCGCGTAGTCTGACGTGGCGCCCCCCGGATACAGGCGGGCCGCCAGCTCGCGGATCGTTTGCGGACCGAAGCTCCACAGGGCTTCCACCACCTTCAGTTCGGCATTGGCCAGTTTTGGTCGAGGGGGCCGCATTTCCATCTCCGCCAGGGCCCAGACAAAGTGACTGAGAGAAGGCTACGACAAAGTGTCTGATGTGTCAAGCGGGCGGAATAAAATTTGGGGGCGGAGAAAAGGTGTCAGGGTGCGCCGGCACAAGCCGGAGGAGAGTCGCGAATGAAAGAGTCGCACGAGGTAAGACCTAGCCAGTCGCCTCGGCCTCGAGTGATGCGCAGGAGCGGGCAACCCCTTCGGCGAAGCGTTCACAGAGGCACAGCCGGGCCGTGTATTGAGCTCCGAAATCATCTTTCTGCGGTGGCCGACCTTGTCTTGACAAGGGGAAGGCAATAGTGATGTCGAACGCTCATGGCGAGTTCCCACATCACCCCCACGGAGTCGCAGACCACGGGCACGGTTGGAAACTTTCCTCGCGGAAGCCGGGAGACCCCGGAGACATCCGTTAAGAGGCGGATCGGTCGGAGAAGGCGCGATGCCGTAAGTCCGACGTGCACGTTTCCGGGGAGTCAGACAGCTCGATAGTACCGAAGAAGCGGGCGAACAAAGGCGGACTGCCGACGCCGGCGGAGTCTGTGGAGGGAAGGGGGCTGACCGAGGAGAACGCCGAGCAGTTGCTACCGGACCGGACACAGGCGCCGAAAAGACAAAAGGTGTCAGGAACCTTTATTGTACCGGCCGCGGGGGCGGAGCGTGGAGACCCAGGCGGCGCACGTTTACTCGGAAAAGGTTCCTGACACCTTTGCCGCTTTGCCGCTGCCCGAGCGAGAAAAAGGTGAGCAAGCAAAAGGATTCCTGACACGTTTCTGACACGTTCCTGACACCTTTGCGTCGCCCTCAGAAGAATGCAGCCGACGGCTAGTACGCTTGCCCGCCTGCCATTCCTTCACAAAGTCAAGAATGTATTGTTGAGGCTTATGGCCATCCCGAAATAAATGATTTGGATTGACTCCGTGCTCGAGAAATAGGACGACGATGTCGCCGCAACCCGCCTCATCGGCGAGTTGAATTGGAGCTTTCACGCCTGACTTTAGCGGTCCGGTCGCATCCACTCCGTGGTGTAACAGCCATTCGACGCCCTCAAAATACTCGCCATCACAGCATGCGTTCAATAAGCCGAGGCCCCCATCGGCCAAGTTTCCAAGTGGGCCGTTTTCCGCCAGCCATCTCTTCAGTCCGTCCAATTCGTGAAGCTGAATTGAAACGCTTGGTTCTTCGTTCGTAAAGATCTGATACTGCCATCGCGTGCGAGGGGCTCGTTGAATACCCCGAGCAAATTCCAAAAACGACTTCGCCAGCAGAATCTGATTCTCGTCGGGATCTACAGAAAGCTCGGCGTCCCGCGTCCAATAAACAACGTCCCCGCATCGACATTTCAGTAGAACCAAGTCTTCCCCGGTATCGCCAATTGGGATCGTCCCTTCCGGGATGCGGCCCAGGTGAACCTCGCGAATGCTTGCAAGATCACGCCATTCCCAGTGCTCGGTTAACCCGAAAAACAACAAGGAACAGATGCCTCCTACAAGGAACGGCAGTTTCTCTGTTCCAGGAAACTCCGCGGGAAAATGATAGCCAAAACTCGGATAGAATTTGCCACCGTTGTAAATCTCCAAAAACTGCCGATAGGCTTCTGGAAGCTCAAGGCCAAATGACCGTTCCCAACTAGAGATCGCGGCACGAGACATGGGCAGACCGCAATCTCTCAATTGCACAAATGGGAACAGATCGACAGTGTCTTCAGGCACACACTTGCCTTTCATGTCTGGGAGCAAAGCAAAGGTGTCAGGAACGTTCCTGACACCTTTTCCTCGTTCTCAACACTTACCTCGGCTTAGACGGTCTTGTTGCATCCGCAGAGTGAGAAATGCGGGCTAGCGTCGTGAACTTCGTTCGCCCGCTTGCCATTGCTTGACGAAATCGAGAGTGAATTGTTGCGGTTTATGCTGATCACGAAACAAGTGTTCGGGGTTGGCTCCGAACTCGAGAAGGAGGACGACGATGTCGGCGCAACTGCCGTCGTCCGCCAATTGAATGGGGGTCCGGACGCCCGCGCTCAAGTGCCCCGTCGGATCAACACCTTCGCGAAGCAACCATTCGGCGCCGTCAAAATCGTCGGCGGGCAGACATGCTTCCCGGAGCAGACTCTGGCCTTGATCCGGCAAGTCCGACAACGGGCCGTTTTCGGCGACCCACCTTTTCAGGCCATCGAGATCGTGAGCTCGAATTGAAACAAACGGCTCCTCGACTCCCCTGGCGCAGGCGCGGAGTCGCCATTGCTCAAGAGGTTCCCGTCGGATCCCTCGGGAGAATTGCAAGAACGACTTTGCCAGCGGAATCCGGTTGTCCTCCGGCGCAACCTCCGCTTCGCAGTCACGCGACCAGAGAGCGATTTCGCCACCTCGCTCCCAATCCAGCACGATTAAGTCACTCGCAGCGGTCGCGATGGGTATGCTGGCGGCCGGGATGCGCCCTGTATGCGTGTCACGGTTCCACTCAAGATCCCGCCAATTCCAAGGCTCGTTTAAGCTAAGAAACTCGATGTTCCCGAGGTTATCCGTCCATTCGACTGGGAGCGTGCCTGAAAAGTTGAACGGATAAACAGTTCCAAAAAAACGCGGATAGAATCGCCCTCCATTGAAAACCTCCAAAAACCGCCGGTATTCGCACGGCAGCCGATGGCCGAGCGTTCCTTCCCAGTTGTCCAAAACCGACGTTTGCATGCGCCGCCCACAGTTCCTCAGCTGCAGCGAGTGAAATTTGTCGAGGATCTCGTCACTCATTTCCGCTTGCCTTCAAGTGAGATGCCGACGTAAGGGCAAGAAAAGCAAGTAAGAAAAAGGTGTCAGGAACGAATGGCACTTCCCAGCGTTCCGGGCAGTTTGTGCGCGAACCGATAGCGAAGCGCGGTTAGGGCCGCGCATTTTTCGACA
The DNA here is from genome assembly GCA_963756305.1 of uncultured Planctomycetaceae bacterium. GTDB lineage: Bacteria > Planctomycetota > Planctomycetia > Planctomycetales > Planctomycetaceae > DASPSM01. Next base: position 1,144,051 of record CAVWNP010000002.1, on the reverse strand, counting down.
TCGAATGGTTGCGGTAGAGGATCAGTTGGACTTCGCGACGGTCCGTCTTTGGTCTAAGATTCTCGGCCGCGGCGGTCTTCCTGGGTGGTAGCTTCCATTCGACCAAGGAAGGCCGCCGTGTCAGTTTATCTTTCTTCCTCTGCGCCGCGAGATCAATTCCGCTTGATCCTTTCGTCTTTCCAGCAAGTGGCCGACTTGCCGTTTGCCGATGTGCTCTCCGAGGAGGAGATCGAACGAGCTTGTGCCGACGAGGGCGTCGAGTTTGGGACGGAGCCAGACGACGTCTATACGCCGTCCCTCGTGTTGTGGGCCTTTCTGTCGCAGATGCTTTTCAAGGACGAGCAGCGCAGCTGTGCGGCGGCGGTCGCGAGGATCATTGCGTTGCTCACCGCATCGGGCCAGAAGGCTCCGTCAGCCAATACGGGTGCCTATTGCAAGGCGCGCCACAAGCTGACGGAAGAACTCTTGATACGGCTCGTGCGGGAATGCGCCGAACGGGCCGAGGATCGCTTGCCCGAGGAATGGCTCTGGCATGGCCGGCGGGTGAAGCTGGTCGACGGAACGACGGTCAGTATGCCCGATACCGAGGCGAATCAGGCGGAGTATCCTCAACACGTCGTGCAGCAGCCGGGATTGGGTTTTCCCGATCGCGAGAATGGTCGCGCTGTTTTCCCTGGCGACCGCCATGGTGCAGGGCGCGGCCCTGGGACCGTATGCCGGCAAAGAGACGGGGGAGACCGCCCTGTTTCGCGAGATCATGGAATTACTCGGGCCGGACGAGCTTCTGCTGGCGGACCGCTACTATTGCTCGTATTTCCTGTTGGCCCTGTTGTTGTCCGACCGTCGCGATTTCGCGGTGCGGTTGCACCAACGCCGCTCGGTGGATTGGTCCGCGGGAGAACGCAAAGGAAGACGCGATCATGTCGTGAACTGGCACAAGCCGGAAAAGCCCGAGTGGATGGAGCAGTCGCTGTATGATCAGATCCCGGCCACGATCCGCGTGCGCGAGGTCGAAATCGCCGTCGCACAACCTGGTTTTCGCACGCGTTCACTGGTTGTCGTCACCACGCTGTTGGACGCGGACGAGTTTCCCGCCGAGGAAATCGGCGAGTTGTATCGTCGACGTTGGCAGGCCGAGCTGAATCTCCGAGCCGTCAAGGTCACGATGGGATTGGATGTGCTCCGTGCCAAGACGCCAGGGATGGTCCGCAAAGAACTCTGGACTGGCCTTCTGGCGTACAACCTCATTCGCCGCACGATGCTTCAGGCCGCACACGCCGCCGAGCTTCTGCCGCACCAACTCAGCTTCACGGCCGCCCTGCGGACGATTGCCGCCTCGTGGCTGCTGACGCTCTTCCTCGACGAGAACGTCAAGGCCGCTCTCTTTCGTGCCACGCGCATCGGAATCGCATCGTACCGCGTCGGAAACCGACCGGATCGCGTTGAACCACGCGCCATCAAGCGCCGACCCAAGCCGCACGACTTGCTGACCCAGCCACGAAGCGCCGCACGCGCAAAACTTCTCGCGGCCAGTTGCTCGTCGTAAGCTCAACACCTACGAGTGGAAGTGCCATTCGTGTCAGGAACCTTTTTCGGGTTGATGCCACAAGCATCCCGACAAAGGCGACGTCACCAGCCCGTCTCAGGAGCGGCGCCCCTCTTGCGGTCCGCACGGTTTGTCTGCTCCTGACACCTCGGTTTCGGATCATACCCGCTAAGATTGTGTCAAAGAACTCGCGTCGCGTGCAGAAGGCTTTCTCGCACCTCTGCGATCGACGCCGGACGCTCGGCCGGCTCCTTACGGAGACAGTGCAGGATCAAACGGTTGAAGTCCTCGGGAATGTCAGGGCGCAAGTGAATCGGCGAGACCGGCTCGCTTGAGGAAACGATGCGCGCCAATACCTCCGGCACGCCGCAGCCGACAAAGGGCGGACGGCCGGTTGTGAGTGCATACAGGAGGCCACCCAGGCCGTACACGTCGGTGCGTTCTCCGATCGATCCGAACGCGTCGGAGATTTGTTCGGGAGCCAGGAAACCGAGTGTGCCGCCAAACTGCGGCCGCCGCGGATCGCCGAGCCATTGCGAGAAGCCAAAATCACTGAGGATCGATGTGCCGTCTCTCCTGCGCAAGACATTCGCAGGCGAAAGGTCGCCATGAATGATCCCGACGGCGTGAGCGGCCATGAGCGCGTCCGCGATGTCGGTGCCGCACTCGATCACGTCGGCGATCGATGGCTCGCACGTTTGTCGCCAATGCGCGGCATCGGTCCCATCGATCCATTCCATCACCAGGAAGGGAGCACCAGAGGGAGAAAGCCCCCAGCCAAAATGCCGAATGATCTTTGGATGAGACAGGGCGCCGACGCGCGTCGTCTCATCCAGCATGCTTTGGACGCAGCGACGGTCTCGCCAGAACTTCTTTTTGAGAAACTTGGCCGCCACCGTGATTTCGTCGGACGTCTTCACGGCGCGGTAGACTTTTCCAAACCCACCTTGTCCGACGAGTTTTTGCAAACGAAGGTCGTGGTATTCGATCGTGGGCGTGAGGCGGGTTGGGGGAGGCCCGACCGAAGCAGTGATTGACTCTTCGCGAAGGGCCAGGGCCTGGCCGACGTTGGCGCTTTGGGCAGAAGCGAAAAGCGGCTCGTCGGCGTTTGCCTGCCGGCTCGCCAGTAACTCGCAAAGGCTCTGGAGTCTTCGCCTGATCGTTCGTTCGGACACTCCCATCGCCTCGGCAATGGCCGCTGGGTCTGCTCCTTGAAGTCGACGAGAGAGAATCTCTCGATCTGCGGAATTGAGCGAGGCCATCAGCGACTCCAGCTCGTCCGCGACCATCGCTGCTTCCTCGGGAGAGGGTTCGCGCGAAACGATCTCCTGCCACGAGGAAATTTGGTCGAAGCTCTGTTCGTCGTCGAAGGCGCGGCGTTGTGCCGTGTGTCGGGCCGCGTGCCGAGCGAGCTTGCGGAGGGTCAGAGTGAGCAACAGCGGCCACAGGTTGTCATCGGCGGGAACGGTGATGCGACCGTCTTCGACGGCGACAAAGAAGCTCCGCCACGCCGACAGCACGGCGTCTTCGCCGTCAATCCGCCGTGCCAGCTTCCGCGAAAGCCGGCTGCGGGCCAGGGCCGTCAGACGAATCATGTAGCGGCGTACAAGAATTTCGGCCGCGCGGTGATTGCCCTGCCGCCAGGCGTGCAGAAGTTCTTGATTCGACGCATCTTCCAGCATGGCGCACGGCAGGGAAAACCCGAGACTCGGAAATTTTTCGAGATTCTTGTCCGAAGTGGACCGCTCGATCGCATTCACTCCACGAGAGTTCCCAACTCACTTTTTGAGGAGCGAATCATGGCGATGGTCGTGACCGAGCCCTGCTTCGGATGCAAGTATACCGATTGCGTTGTGGTCTGCCCTGTGGACTGCTTCTACGAAGGCCAGTCCATGGTCTTCATTCATCCGGACGAATGCATCGACTGCGGCGCGTGCGTGCCCGAATGTCCCGTCGAGGCCATCTTTTATCAGGACGACGTCCCTGAGAAATGGAAGGAATACATCGATCTCAACCGCGAGATGGCTCCCCAGTGCCCGCGGATCACTGAGAAAAAAAGGCCGCTGTGCGGTTAACCGGCCGCGCGGCGAGGGCCGAATATGTGCCCGTCCCTATTTTCTCCTTATGACCCGAACCTGTCCCATTTTCCGTTCCCGCGGGTGAAGGCTATTGGTCCGGCATTTCAGGCAGACGAACGGCGTTACCTCCCGGCCCGATTGTGATCTGCTGTGCGCGTCGATGCCTTCGACGGAATCGCGACGAGCTCGAGTGCCCAAACAAGCGATAAGAGCTTGCCTGAGAAGCTGTAGGGGTTGTCGCGGCAGGCTGAGGGTAATCTGCCGAGTGTCGCTCAAGTTTGGCGAATCGATGCGGACGACGTCTGCGATTTGCAGGTCCACGACACCACGGCCGGCCGTGTTCCAGACGACTCGCAGCTCGACGGCGTCGAGCGGAGAAGTCAAATTCCATTTCGCTGTCACGGTCACCGTATGACCGGGCTCGAAAGCGGATTGACCAGCCAAGTCGAGCCAAAGGTCATTCATGGGGCGTCACTTGAATCGAATAGTCGGCGAGAACTCGGAGGGCGCCGCGGAATTCGTTCCTCGGCGGACAACTGCCAGACTACGGAATTGTGCTTCGATTTGAACGAGTGCATCGTGTCAGTTGGAATCGTCAAGATGCATGTTCCGCCGGCCAACCCTTCAAAGATTGTTCGCTCGACGACGAGTTGGTCGTGAAAGGGATGTTGTCTGGACTGCCCTCTTCTCGGCGAGTGAACCCGTTCGCTCGCCTTCAGGCGAATGGAGAATGATTGCAGCCGATGCCATCGCCCGTCGATCGTCCAGGACAGCTCCGCCTTTCCGCCCAACGGGATCGACGGCCGGCTGAGCACAAGGATCGGTTCGGGTTCGAAGATGGCTAAAAGCGATCTCGCGAAATCCCTCACCGCCGAAAGGCCGAAGCCCAGGAACCGCAACAAGCAGAGCAAGAACAGGATTTCGAGCCAACCAAAATGTCCAGCAACGGCCCTGGCATATACCACGTAGACGAGGCATCCAAGGCCGCCGTTCCAGATTGTGGCGCGTAAATAACCGGTCGACTGCTTGAGCCACCCGTCGACTTTCTGGCTCGAGTGTGATCGACCCGCTGTGAGGATTGACCTGCACCGGGTGGCGATCAGAATTGTCGGCGTGTGACAGAATGCCGTGCGCCTTATTTCGTTCTCTCAGACGGAATCGAACGCAGCCTCCAAGTAGTGTCACTCCAGTAACAAATAGCAAAAGCGGAATCAGGAGCGGTGGGCCGCTGCACTGTCCCCACAGAATATCGGGATGCAAACTGCGGTTGAGGACCGCCTCCCATGGTCGACGCGGATTGACGTAGCAAGTCGCTACCAGTCCGGGCGGATAGGCCGCGACGACCCGGTCTCTCCATCCCCGAAGGCCCGATGGGCAGGCAAGGAAGTTGTAACGGCCGGAATGAAACAATTTGCCTTGAAAAGTGTACGAATATGCGATGGCGACCGAATAAGCGCCCGCCGTCGCGATGCTCTTTGACGGCGCTGCTTTCAATCGTGCAAACGGTCGGAGTCCACGATCGCGCCGCGGCAATCGACATCAAGGACTCGGCCGAGCTGAAATAAAGGGTCACTCCCCCAATCCCGCAAGGCCGACTCCGACAAAAAAGAGGAGCGCGGAGCTGAAGGGACTTTTTCTCGAGCGTGTCGAAAGTGCCGTCGGGGCGTCATCCGTTGTCCGGAAGAAAGCCTCTGCAAAGTTGCCCGACTTGTATTCTACGAAGTTCTCTTCCGGCAGTGATCAAAGGTGTCAAGAACGAATGGCACTGCCTTGGTCTTGACACCCTTTCCGCCCTGACGGTTCGAAACGGCCTCACCTGCGCGGCCCTTGAGATCGTAACAGTACAAGAGGACCTGATCCCTCAGGAAGAGTCGCCCGTTGGCCACGACGGGATGCGTACAGGAGGAGCTTGCTTCGTTCGCGAGCGAAACGAACGTTCCGGGAATTTCTCGCTTTCCGCGGGAGTCTTTCGCTGTCGGGCGATTTGATATTCGCTTCAAAGAGTCTACAAAATAGTTGAAGCAACGCCTCGGCGGCATCGCGGAGCGGGTCTCCTCCAGCACACAGCAAATGCGAAATCCCGGTTGAATCAATTGACGGCCACTCCGCCCGCTCAAGATCGCATCGCACCTTCTGTGCGGCTGCGGCGGCCGTTTTGGCGGTCCGTTTTGATCGCCGCGGCGTATGTGCTGTGGGTCGGCCTGTTGTGTTGGGGCGGGCTGAAGATTTTTTGGTGGTGGCGGTTTGGCGTTGGCGTGACGGCGACCCCCGGCGTGGAGACGGTTTGGCAATTCTTTTATCCGGAGCTTTATCGCAGCGGCGCCATGAGTGCCAAGCTAGGGCCGGATGACGGGTCGTATGATGTCCTGTTATTGGGTGGTTCGGTGCTGGAGCAGTCGGCGCCGGCCTTCCAACGGGCGCTGCGGCGCGAATTCGGGGACCGGTTCCGGTTGTTCAACCTGGCACGGGCGGCCCACACGTCGCGGGACAGTTTTCTCAAGCACTCCCACCTGGGGAACCGGCACTTCGACCTGGTGATCTTTTATGACGCGATCAACGACGCACGAATGAACCGCTGTGCGGACGCCGATTTTCGCGAGGATTACACCCACTTTCCGTTTTATCGCGGATTTCAAGCCCGGCTGGCGGCGGGACGGCTCGATCTCACCGACGTAACGCGAGATTACGCGGAAGCCAAGCCGACCGGGACCGACGACGCGACATCAAAGCTCTACAGCGGCCGCGTCAAAACGGCCAATGCGTTTCGTCACAACCTCGAACCGATCGTGCAGGCGGCGGAAGACCGTCACTGCCCGATTGTGCTGATGACGTTTGCCTACCACCTTCCGGCCAATTACTCGGACGAGGCCTTCCGCGCCAAACGGCTCGATTATGGCCCCAGCGTATTTGGAACAGAGATCAGTCTCTGGGGCACGCCACCAGGGGTCCGCGCGGCGATGGATGCGCACAACCGGGTGATCCGTGAAGTGGCGGGTCGGCACAAGAATGTGATCTTCGTCGACCAAAAGCAAACGCTGCCTGCCGACGGCCGCCATTTCATCGACCCCTGCCATCTCACCGAACAAGGGAACGAACTCTTCGTCCGCCACGTGATCGACGCCCTGCGGGCGAATGGCGAGCTGCAACGGGTGATCGGCAAGCGGTGAGGAAAATCAAATACGGCGTCCGTCCCCACGTAATCCCTGAAGGCAAAGAGTTGGGTCGGCGGCGCCACGCAGGCTGCCGGAAGTCGCCGTTTGCGATCGCCAGGCGAACCAGGCGATTCAATTCCGTAATCGGTCACCGCAGTCTACCGACAAAACCGTGAGGGGGAGAAAGGCGATGCAGCTTTTCAGATTCCGTCACCCATGCGCCTTCAACGCCTTCCCAAATTCTCAGGTAGCTCAGTCGGCGGTGTTCTCAATCTCATTTCTTGGCCAGTAGCTTCCGCACGATGTCTCTCCACCTCCGTGCGCAGATCGGGTGAGTCACCGATGTAGAGGTCGTGCACGATTCCTTGTTGGTCGATGATCACGAGCGTGGGAAAGCTGCAGATGCCGTATTTGTCCAGCAAGCTTTGGGCCTTCAAAGTCGGATAGGTTAAGCCCATCCTTTCGATGACGAACCTGGCGTCGGCATCGTTGGCGCCGGCGTACATGCCGAAGATGGCGACGGGCTGGTCGCGGAAATCGGCCTCCAATTGTTTCAATTGGGGCATCGCCAGCATGCACCCGGGGCAGCCGCGGAACCAAAAGTCCAGAATCACGACCTTGCCCTTGAAATCCGCAAGTGAGTGCGGATGTCCGTCGACATCGTCGACCAGAAATTTGGCGGCGGGACGTCCCACCACTTTGGCCCGCAATCGAGCCACCTGCTTGTAGTAGCGATTCCGTAACCCGTGCCGGATCAGTTGCCGATCCAGTTCGTCTTGGAACAGGGGCAGCGTCACGACTTTTTGCGCGTCGACGAGGAAGACGCCGGCTTCGTCCAGCAGTCGGTTGATCGCGCGGGCATCCCTCGTGGCGGCTTTGATTTTGCCGTCGTACGCCCTGCTGATGGCGAAATAGCGGTCGGCCTGTTCCCCGAGTCGTCTGGTCCATTCCGCGCCGCGATGCTCGATCGAAACCAGCTCGGCAACGCCCGTCCCCTTGGCGTTGTTCGGCCACTCCTGCGCGGATTCGGTTTCAATGCGCGTCACCAGGCCGCGATTGGGGTCGAATACGAGCGTCGCTGCGTGGGAACCAAGCAAGCTTTCGTCCAGCGGGCTCTTGCGGACCTCGCGAATGGTCCACAGACCGCCGGCGTGCTTGGGTCGCGATTGCACCCGGAATGAGGTGGCGGCCTGCGTTGCCTTCTCAAAGTCGGTCCAACCGTATTGCCACTCATCAGCGGGCAAGCGGGGAAAGAACAAGGCCACATTTGTGGAATTGTCGATCGTCGAATTCGGAACGAGCCGCCCGTCGGTGGTCAAATCGCAGTAGGCCAGCGCGTACGTCGCTTCGCCTGGTTTTCTTTCGTCAACACTTGTCGATCCGGTGGAATGGAGTATGAGGCGGTAACTGCCATCGTCGTTCTTGCGGACGACCCAAATCTTCCATTCCGAGTGCCTGCGGATGAGGAGTTGATTGCGACCTTTGCCGTACTTGGCATCGTTCACCTCCTTGAAGAGGAGCTCCTGGCCCACTTCGAGCCGGTAACGGGGCGCGGCATCTGGGAGAGCCGCACGCGAAGTGGCGGGCGAGGCGTTCACAATGCAAAGGGCGACGGACAGAAGCGGCGGAAGCAGAGCGCAGGTCGATCGAACCATTTCGATACCTCCCTACGACGGAGCAAGACAATGAGGAAATTACCAAAGAATAATCGCGCGGCTCCAACCCGCCGTTTGACGATCGCCGAACACGGATGCTGGGAACTTTGCCGTGCTGCCCTTCGCACAGCCGACCCGAAGACTCCAACCGCATCACGTCGCGCCCTTGAGATCGTAACAGAATAAGTGGTCCTGATCGCTCAGGAAGAGTCGCCCGGCGGCCACGACCGGATGCGACCAGGCGGAGCTTTTGTTGCGTTCGGGCTGCTCGAAACGCCCTAGATAATTCGCACGCCCACGCAAAGCCGTGGGGCGTGGCACCCGACGCGGAGATCGTGAGCACAAGGGCGGCTTTAAACTGCCACGAGACGATCTTGCCAGATTTGGCCTTTCCGATGATGCTGTAGGGCCTAAGCGGCCAGATTCTTTCAGACTTCGCGAATCCGGGCGGGCCATGGACGCGGCGCTTAATGTGCTGGCAGAGCACCTCAGCCACCTTTCGGACCAGTTCCGGGAGTTGCGCGAGGGGGTGCGGAAGGCCGTCCGCATCGCCGATGAAGATCCCGAGATGGCGCTCACCGCGCCCGCAAAGTGCTCGAATATGTGGTCCGCGATGTCTTTGAGCGCCGGCTCAACGCACCACCGGGCACGCGGCCCTTGGAAGAGCTGCTGCAACGATTGGCGAAAGCAGGCCACTTTCCCGCTCGGCTCGAGGGATACGCGGCCACTGTCCGCATTCTCGGAAATGTCGGCACGCACCGGTTTGGCGAGATGCTGACAGCCGAAGATGTCTACCGCTCGCTCACGCAGCTGATGCCGATTCTGGAATGGTACTTCGAGGAGGAACGCCCCGACGCCGGCGTGCATTTGAGCCTGCCGTCCGCCACGGCAGACGGCAGCCGCGGACTGCCGGCTGAACGAAATCAAACGCTCCCCACAAGCGGGCCAACGACGGTCGTTCCGAAGGGACTGCGTTCGTTTGGCGCGCACGACAGCGACTTCTTCCTCGACCTGCTGCCCGGCCCGCGCGACAAGGACGGTCTGCCCGAAAGCCTGCGCTTCTGGAAACAAAGGATTGAGACGACCGACGAAGTGACTTTCACCGTGGGAGTGATTTATGGCCCCAGCGGCTGCGGGAAGTCGTCGCTCGTCAAAGCCGGCTTGCTCCCCCGCCTGGCGGACCGCGTTCACGCGGTGTACGTCGAGTCGACCGCTGGCGAGACCGAGCCGCGATTGCTCAAAGGCCTGCGCAAGGAACTGCCCGAATTGCCGAACGACCTCGATCTTGCGGCGACGATCGTTGCTCTGCGCGAGGGTCGAGGCCTGCGGTCAGGCGACAAAGTCTTGATCGTTCTCGACCAGTTTGAGCAGTGGTTGCACGCGAATCGCCCGGATGAGAACGCCGGGCTGATCTCCGCGCTGCGCCAATGTGACGGCGAGCGCGTGCAGACGATCGTCCTGGTGCGGGATGATTTTTGGGTCGCGCTCAGCCGCTTCATGGACGAGCTGCAAATCGAGATGCTGAAAGGGCAGAACACGGCGATGGTCGATCTCTTCGACCCGCGTCACGCCAAGAAGGTGCTCTCGTCGTTCGGCCGCGCCTACGGCAACCTCGACGAGCGGCCGACCAAAGACCAGGAGCTGTTTCTCGACCAGGCGGTCGCAAGCCTGGCACGAGACGGCCGCGTGATCTCGGTGCGCCTGGCCCTCTTTGCCGAAATGGTCAAAGGTAAACCGTGGACACAGGCCGCTTTGCAAGAGGTCGGCGGCGCCGAGGGAGTCGGAGTGACATTCCTGGAAGAAACGTTTTGCGCGGAAAATGCCGACGCGAAGCAGCGCCGGCATCAAAAGGCGGCCCGCGCCGTTCTGACGGCTCTCTTGCCGGAGCAGGGGGCCGACATCAAAGGCAACATGCGGTCCCGACAGGAGCTGCTCGACGCGTCGGGATACAGAGAGCGCACCAAGGATTTCGACGATCTCATTCGCATCCTCGACGACGAACTCCGCTTGATTACACCCACCGACCCGGAAGGGGTCGACTTGGAGGCATCACAGCCGAGCCTGGCCCCCAATCAAAAATACTATCAGTTAACGCACGACTACCTGGTCCATTCGCTCCAGCAATGGCTCAATCGAAAGCAGCGAGAAACGGCGCGGGGCCGCGCCGCATTGTCCCTGGCCGATCAGTCAGCGTTATGGAATGCGAAACAACTCAGTCGCTCGCTCCCCGGCTTCTGGGATTGGCTCAAGATTCTCGCGCTCACCGACCGCAAACGCTGGTCCGGCTCCCAGCGCGGGATGATGCGCGTCGCCAGCCGACACTACGCTGCGCTGTGTGCTGCTGTCGCGCTGATCGCGACGCTGGCCGGCTGGTTCGGCCTGCATACGTACGGCCGTTTGCGCGGCGAGGCCGTCGTCGCCGCGCTGTTGACCGCGGACATCGACGACGTTTCGGACATTCTGAACAACGACCTCCCGCCCTGGCGACGTTGGGCCGATCCGCTGCTCGGCGGATTCGTGAGGAATCCGGCAACGCACCCCAAAGAGCGGCTGCGGGCAAGCCTCGCCCTCGTCGATCGCGATCCCAAACAGATCGACTACCTTTACGAGCGGTTGCTGAGCGCCAGCCGGAGGAGACGATCGTCATCCGCGACCGTCTCTGGAAGATCAAGGCCGACTTGACCGAACGCTTGTGGTCCGCGGCCCTCCAGCCGCCCGGCGATCGCGGCGGCCAATGCCTTCGCGCGGCAAGCGCGCTGGCCGTTTTCGACCCGGGATCGGAACGCTGGAACGGCGTGCGGCGACCCGTTGCCGAGTTGTTAGTCTCCGGCGACGCCGCCTCGCTGGGGAGCTGGATGACGGCCTTTCGTCCCGTCGCCGACAAATTGTGGGATCCGCTGGCAGCGATTTTTCGCGACCGACGCGCAAGTCGCACGCTCGAACGAAGTCTGGCGACCAGCATCTTGGCGGATTACGCGGCCAAACGTCCGGAGGTGTTGTCCGATCTCGTGCAAGACGCCGACGAAAAACAATTTTTCGTGCTCTTTCACCCGCTCGAGGCTTATCGCGAACAGGCACTGGCCGCCATGCGCGCGACGCTTGCCGTCGCGCTCGAATCGGAAGGGACCGACGCCGCGAAGGAGCAACTGGCCAAGCGCCAAGCGAACGCCGCTCTTGTTTTGGTCCGCCTGCGGCAGTTCGAAGAGGTCTGGCCTTCGCTCAAGCATCGCTCGGATCCGCGGGCGCGAAGCGATCTGATCAGCCGTGCCCGTGTGCTCGATGCCGAACCAAAAGTCTTTGTCGAGCGGCTGGCAACCGAGCGCGACGTCTCGGTGCGGCGTGCCTTGATCCTGATCGTCGGCGAATTCGCTCCCAACCAATTGGCGGCAACCGACAGCGACAGTTTGCTCGCTCACGTTTTGGACGTCTACGACAATGATTCGGACGCCGGTGTGCATAGCGCGGCCGAGTGGCTGCTGGCAAAATGGGGAAAGGTAGACGATTTAAACAACCGGTTGCGCCGCTGGACCGACAATCCCAAGGACCGTCAGGCTCGCGAACAGGCAATCCGCAGTGAATTGGCGGGCGACAGTGCTGCCAGGGAAAGTTACTGGTTCATCGACGGGCAAGGACAAACGCTGGTCGTTCTTCCCGCACCCGCGAAGTTTCGCATGGGATCACCTCCCACCGAGGCTGAGCGCGAAGGGGGCCCGGAAGGGGACGCGGAGAAACTGCATTGGGAAACCATTCCCCGCTCCTTCGCGATCAGCACCAAAGAGGTCACCGTCGATCAGTTCCGAAGTTTTCGAGCCGACTTCGATTACAAAAAGCAGTACGCCCCCTCGGGAAGCTGCCCGGTCAACGCGCTCACCTGGTACGACGCGGTCGCCTACTGCAATTGGCTTAGCCAGAAAGAGGGGCTGCCGCCGAAAGAATGGTGCTACGAGCCCAACCGCGACGGCAATTATGCCGAGGGCATGCGGATGGCGCCCGACTCTCTTAGGCGGCAGGGCTATCGCCTTCCCACGGAGGCCGAATGGGAATACGCCTGTCGGGCCGGCGCGTTCACGAGCCGCTATTACGGCGAGAGCGACGAACTCCTTTCGGACTATGCGTGGTACCTGCAGAACTCGGCCAACCACCTGCAACCGGTCGGCCGGCTCAAGCCGAACGACTTCGGCCTGTTCGACATGCTGGGCAACGCGCTCGAGTGGTGTCAAAGCGAATCGACGGCCTACCGGGACGGCGTCGACGTCGACGACCGGCTCGAAGTCAGCGACAAGAAAACGCGGGTCCTCCGCGGCGGCTCATTTTTCACGCAAGGCCTCACGATCCGCTCGGCCGATCGCTACATGTATGTGCCGACGGTCCATCCAACCAACGTCGGCTTCCGCGTGGCGCACACCATCCACTGAGCTTGTTCAAGAGGACCGCAGGGGACCGGAATTGCTGCCGTCTCTTTTAATTCGGCCCCCTTTTAATTCGGCCTCTTCCCCTCCGAGTCTGCCAACGAATGCAAAGCATCCTCGGTCACTCGGTGAATCGTCCAATCGCTCATCGGAATTGCACCCAGCGACTTGTAAAACGCCAGCGCGGGCTCGTTCCAATCCAGAACCGACCATTCCAATCGACCGCAATCACGCTCGACCGCGATTCGCGCGAGGCGTCGCAGGATTGCCCGGCCGATCCCCAGACCACGCGCCGCCGGTTTGACGAATAAGTCTTCCAGATAGAGCCCGGGCTTGCCGAGAAACGTCGAAAAGTTGTGAAAGTAGACCGCAAAGGCGACCGGCTCTCCTCGCAGTTCGCCAACGAGCGCTTCGGCGTAGGGCCGCTCTCCAAACAGACTCCGCCGCAGCACGTCTTCGGTGGCCTGCACCTCATGCGAAAGCCGCTCGTATTCGGCTAAGTCTCGAATCAGCGACAAAATGACCGGCACATCCGCCGGCCCCGCCGGTCGAATCGCAACATCACACAACGGGCGCTCGGCCATACCGGGATCTTTCAAGGCAAAAGTTGGATCGGCACATCAGGCAGGCTACCGAAAGTCGCCGTTTGCGATTGCCAGGCGAACGAGGCGATTCAATTCGGTAATCAGTCGCCCCAGTTTACCGACTTAGCCGTGAGGGCGAGAAAGGCGATGCAGCTCCTTTCGAAAAGAGCTGCGTCGCCTTTTTCTGTCCTCATTTTGATGTCGGCACGTTCGGCTGGATGGTCATTTCAAGGTCGGTGCCGCCCCCATGTTTCTGCAAACGGCAATTGCCCGTCTTGCCATCCATGATTTCGGCGTAAACGGTCGTGGTGGTCGAGCCCTCCGATTTGCTCCATTGGCGAAAAGTGCCACCCTTGGTGACCACCGGTTTGAAGGCTGCGGGCAAAGAGTCAAAATCAATCGGCTTACCGGCCCCGAATTGACGATCCATCTCCTCGACCGTCTTTCCCACGACATCGCCCCCCGAGTCGAGGCGCACTACCGTCGCGTCGCGCGAACAACCGACTGCCATGAGACAACCGCCGAGCAAGGCCAGGCGGAGCAAAGGCACGGCGCTCCAGGTCGCCTTGCCGGCTGAGTTGCTGGGATCGAATGCGGTTCGCATGGCAGTATGCTTGCCCAATCCCGGCTCCCTTTCAAGCGCGTTCATGCCGTTTTCTCCCCTCGCCACGAAAGTGAAACAAAAAATCGCCACGGAAATTCGCGAGGCTAGAACCGCCACTCGGCCCTCGCCGAATAATGGACGCTGGGAACTCTGCCGTGCCGCCCTTCGCACGGGCGACCCGACGGTTCCAGCGGCCTCACGTCGAGCCCTTGAGGTCGTAACAGAACAAGAGATCCTGATCGCTTAGGAAGAGTCGGCCGGCGGCCACGACCGGATGCGACCAGGCGGAGCTTTTGCTCCGATCGGGCTGCTCGAAGCGGCCCAGCTCGTGATAGCCGGTTCCGGTGGCTTCCACGAGCACCATCGTGCCTTGCTCCGTACGCAGGTAGAGCCGGCCGTCGGCGTAGGTGATCGCCCCTTTGCCGGGCGCGCGGCTCCGCCACTTTACCTTGCCGGTGGCCAGCTCGAGGCAGGTGAGGATCCCCGGCTCGCTCGACCCGTAGAGCAGCCCGTCGACGATCACCATTTCGCCGTGATGGCTGTTCATGTCGCGCGTGTGATAGACGAGGTCCGCTTTCACCGCCGCGCGGTTGGCCGACAGTTTCACGAGCGAGCCGCCGCTTCCGTAATCGGACGAGGTGAACACGAACTTTCCGGCGACCAGGGGCGAGGAACAATTGGCCGTCGAGTTGCTGGCGCTGTCGTCCCGCCAGAGCAACTCGCCCGTCTCGGCCCGCACGCCGAGGGTCCCGCGGGCCGTGAATTGAATGTATTGCCGCACGCCGCCGACTTCGGCGACGACGGGCGAGGCGTAGCTGGCCCGGTCGTGTCCGGGGACGAGCGAGCTCCAGAGGACGTCGCCCGTGTGCGCGTCGAGCGCGGCGAGCGTGGCTTTCTCGCCCCCCGGCGTGCAGACGAGCCGGTTGCCGTCGATCAAGACCGATTCGCGCATCCCACAGTCGAGCACCTTGGCGTCGAATTCCCGCAGGAGATTCTTCTGCCAGCGGATCTCGCCGCTGTGCGCGTCGACACAGATCAGGTCCCCATAACCGCCCAGGGCATAAACCGCCCCTTCGCTTACGGTGGGGGTGCTTACCGGCCCGTCGCCGGCTTGCAGGTGAGCGGCCCAGGCGAAGGGCGTGCTCCAGATCTTTTCGCCCGTGCCGGCATCGAGTGCGATGATCGCCTCGCACGTTCCCTTGTTCCCCATCGTGTAGACGATGCCCTTGCCAACCGAGACGCTGGCGAAGCCTGCCCCCAAGCCGCGGCACATCCAGGCGAGTTTCGGTCCTGCGGGCGGCCACTTCTTCAAGAGGCCCTCTTCGAGCGATTTGTTCGCGCGCCCTGGCCCGTTGAAATTGGGCCAGTCGGCCCCGGCCTCCGTCCCGGCCAGTCGCACATTGCCGGGCCCCGACACCTCAAGCGCGAAACCGGCGTTCGCCTCGGCGTCGTACGCGGGGGAAGGCCTCCAGGGATCTGTCGGTGGAGGAGGCGGCGCGGCCGAGAGGGGGCCGACCCGTCTCTGCTGCTCTTGTCTTTGGCCGAGGACGAAAAGCCCGATGGCGACGGTCACGACGACCACCATCGCGTCGATCGCATAACGGTAACGGCGTTTGAGCATCGCTCAGTCCTCACACGGCCCAACGGTCCCGATGCGGTTTCAACGTTGAGTCTATGCATGACTCGCGCCACGCAGTAAGCGGTCTTACTGGTCAGCGATCGATTTGGCGTAATCGCCAGGCACTCGGGGGCCATGGAAAAGCCAAAAGGCATTTATCCGCAGATTTCGCAGATGACGCAAATTTAGGGACTTCAATCGGCGAAGCTCTGCGGCGCGAGAAGCCGCATCGTGATGGAGAACGGGTAGCAGCGCTTCCGGAATGTGCGTACCCAAGCTAACCTCGGGTACGAGGGAAACGGGCGACGAAACAATCACGAATCGAGCATGACGCCGAGGAAGTTCTTCTTGTTCGACGCTTCGCGGACTTTCTGCTGGATGCGGTTGAGAACTTGTTGGGCTTTGCGTTCGCCGTCGAGGGAGGCAAACGAGTAGGCGTTGTTCATGTCGCCGTGGAGCGTGGTGATCGTCTTGCGGTGCGACTCGAAGGCGCGGGCCGTGGTCATGAATTCCTTGAACAGTTTCCGCGGGGCGATGTACTTGCGGTAGACCTCCTCGAACATCACCCGCTTGCCCGCGTTGCTCGTGTCGCCGATGTCGTGGGCCTTGAGGTATTTCCAGACGCGGTTGGTGGCGTCCCGCAGGCAGCGGCGGGCGTCTTGCCAGTCCTTTTTGTCCTGGTTGTTCGAGTGCACGCGCTCCGGGCCGTTCAGATCCCGATTCAGAGTCTTGAGCCGGCCCAAAATGTCCACGAGCTGCTTCCGCAACCGCGTGAGGTCTTTTTCGATTTCGTTGCTCGAGTTCCAGTCGGCTTCGATCCGCTCGTAGATGTCGACGGTCGCCGCATCGAGGGGCTGCATCGTATCCATCGGCGTGATGCTCGCACCGAGAGGCATTCCGCTGACAGGCTGCGGATTGAACATCGGTTGTCCCGGCATCGCCGGTGCGCCATTCGCGCCAAAGGGCATCGCACCCATTGCGTTCTGGGGGACCATCTGGGGCGCCATCTGCATCACGGGAATCATCGGCGGTCCGGCAATGACGGCGCGCCGTTGACGTATTGCGGCGGCATGCCGGCGAGCGGCATCGCGGTAACGGCGGCGAGCAGATAGACGACGACGTCGGGACTCATCCCGGGCACGGGAGGGGGCAGGGGAGCGTCGAAGTACGGATTGACCCCGTTCATTCCCGGAATCGAAACGCCGTTGATCAGCCAGGCCGCCACCGCCGCCGGCGCAATTCCCGCCGCGTGCAGCAATTTTCGCATCGTCAGTTGAGCGGCCAATTCGGGACTATTGCGATACAGCTCGTCCGGCACGCGCAAAATCAGCCCATGCGGAGCGGTCGCCGGCTTGAACCAGGCCCAGACATACGTTTGTGGCGCGTCCGCAAGGTCAAGGCGCTCCCAATTTTGCGACGGGGGAAGCCCGGCAAACGCCGTGCGAGATTCCGGAGGGGCCGAATCGATCGGGACGGCGGATTGTGGCTTCGATTGCATGCGTTTATGAACCGGCTTGGTTCCTGTGCCAAAAAGTTGGCTTGATCATACCAGGGCGGGCGCCCCATTGCGCAGCAGGAAGGCGTCCATTATTATAGCCGACTGTCGAACGGGCTCCAGACCACTGACCGAATTCTGTCCAGCGGCAAGCACTTGCGTGAGCGAAAACGATGAAAAAAGGCTCAGACGATTCTGACATCCTCGACGGCACCGATGCGGCCTTCCTGCGGCATGCGCTCGGTCAGGCGGTCGAGCAGGGGGCCTCGGACGTGCACATCGTCACCGGGCACCCACCGACCCTACGGCTGCACGGCCGTCTGCAGGAATTGCCCGTGAAGCCGCTGACCGACGAATGCGTGAAGGGGGGACTGATCGAGATTTGCCCCGAGGGTTCCCGCGACCAGTTTCGCCAGGACCACAACGCCGACTTCGCACTGGAACTTAATATCGGCGGGCAGCCCCGCCGCTTTCGAGCAAATTACTTCATGAGCGGGCGCACTCCGGCGCCTGCTTTCGGGTCATTCCGTCGGAAATCCCCAATTTTGATTGGGCCAGCTTTCCGACCGACCTGGCCGTGCAGTTGGCCCACTTTCGCAATGGGCTGGTGCTGATCAGCGGAGTCTCCGGAGCCGGCAAGACGACGACGCTGGCGATGATCATCAACCTGCTGGCGCGGGAGGGGGATTATCGCATCATCACCATCGAAGAGCCAATCGAATATGTCTTTCCCCGCTGCGGCAATTCGATCGTGACGCAGCGCGAAGTGGGCCGCGACGTGATCACGTTCGCCGACGGTTTGAAATACGGATTGCGGCAGGATCCGGATGTGATTCTCGTCGGCGAAATTCGCGACCGCGACACGGCTCAGATGGCGCTCTCCGCGGCCGAGACGGGGCACCTCGTCTTTTCGACCTTGCATTCGCGCGACGCCAAAGGGGCCATCTCTCGCTATGCGGATCTCTTTCCGCAAAACGTGCAGTCCGAAGTTCGCGCCAATTGGCGATGAGCCTGCGGGCCGTCGTCTGTCAGCATCTTCTGCCGAGCAAGACCGGCGGCAAACGTGAGCTGGCCCTCGAGATCCTGTTCAACAACTCACCGATCGCCAGCGCGATCCGCAGCGGCCGGGATGAGACGATCGATCGCAACATCCTCACCAGCCGGGCAGAGGGGATGATCCCGCTCGACGAATCGGTGCGGCGGCTGTTCCAGGCGGGCAAGATCACGCAGGAGACGGCGGAGGAAAACGTCTCGGATAAGACGGTGCTTGCGCGGTAAACCGCGCCGTGGGGCAGGCTCCTGGCCTGCCCCGTCTTTCCGAAGCAATAACGATAGTACCGCAGGCTAGCAGCCTGCCCCGCGACTCTACTTCTTCACTTGAGCGTCGGCCGTGTTGGCTTCGGCGGCTTTCTTGGAGGCCTCGGCCGCTCGCATGGCGGCCTCTTCGGCCTTTTTGGCCGCCTTCGCGGCTGCCATCTTGGCCTTGTCGGCTTGGGCCGCGAGCAATTCGGCCTGCTTCTTGGCCTCCTCGGCCGCCTGCTTGGCTGCGGTTGCCTGCTTGGCCGCTTTGGCGGCTGCCTTGTTGAGATCGACGTCCTCGAGCCGCGTCACGGCCGTTGCGAGCGCTTGCGTCGACTCGGCGAGTTTTTTGCTGGCTTCGTCGATCACCTTCTTGGCCTCGTCGGCCTTCTTGGCGGCCATTTCTTGAGCCGCCTTCTTCGCGGCGACCTCTTTGGCGAGGGCTTCGAGTTGCTTGTTGGCGGCGTCGAAGGCGGCTTTGGCGGCGGCGGCGGCGGCGGCCGGCGCTTCGGCCGACTTTTTGGCTTCGGCCACTTTCTTGGTGGCTTCCTCTTCGGCTTTTTGCGAATCGACGATGGCCGCCTTGGCGTCGTCGACGCTGCGGCGATATTCGAGGTGGGCCCGGCGGGCTTCCAACTCGAAGTCGGGCGTCACTTCCACGCCGGCCACCGCCTTCTTGAGCCCGTTGATGCCCGACTGCGTCACTTTGGTTCCTGTGACGTAGACCTTTTTCAGCTTCTTAAGTCCGTCGAGCTTTGCAAGGCCGGCGTCGGTGACGGCCGTATCGTAAACGTTGAGATATTCGAGGTTCGTCAGCCCGGTGAGTTGGGCCAGGCCGGCGTCGGTGATCTTCGTCCGCTCCAGGTGCAGGCGAATCAGCGATTTGAGCTTGCCGACGGTTGCCATGCCGGCGTCAGTCACGTCGGTGCCCCGGAGATTGAGGTTCACCAGGTCCTTGAGTTCAACGAGCGGCTTCAAGTTGTCGTCGGTGACCTTGCCCCCCGTCAGATGCAGCGAGACTTCCAGCCGGGGGTCGCTCTGGGCGAGTTCCATCACCTGGCCGCCGGCCTCTTTGATCTTGGCGATGGCTTTCTGCACGGCCTCGGAGCGTTTGGTTTTTTCCTCGTCGGCCTGGACGCGCAGGGCGGTTCCAACAATCGCCAGGGCCAGAAACAGATAAGCAGCTTTGCGGATCACCGAATCATCCCCCCAACATTGCCGACGAATTAAGCGCCAATCGGCCATCCTGGCATCAACGTTTCCTTATTCATCCAGTCTAACACGCTCTGAGGGGAAGGATGAAGGATGAATCGAAAAGGATGAAGGCGGAAGGATGAAGGATGAGCCAGACATGCAGGCTTCGCCTGCCGCATTATTCATCCTTCAGCCTTCATCCTTCCGCCTTCCCCAATCTCCCCTCGCCCTAATTGGGCAAATTGAGTAAGGTTCCGCCCCGAAGCCGGGCTGACCGACGGGCCGAGGCTTCTGGAGGGGGGGATTTTCATGGCGAGTTCTTCCGCGGCCGTGCGTCTTCCGGCGAGGCCGCCTGCCGAGACGCCGATTCATTTCGTGGGGCGCATCTGCCTTTCGGCCGTGTGGACCGTGGGCGATCTGAGCGTGTTCAGCACGCGGATGGCCCGCGGCATGATGGTGCGAATGCCGCGGCGGATGGTGCTGTTGCAGTCGTTTTACCAGATCGGCGTGCTCAGTGTGCCGGTCGTGGTCGTGACGGGCGCGTTCATCGGCATGGTGCTGGCCGCCCAAACGTTCGACCAATTACGGATCATGCGGCTCGAGACACAGCTCGGTGCGGTGATCAACGTTTCTCTGGTGCAGGAACTGGGCCCCGTGTTGGCGGCCACGATGCTGGCCGGCCGCGTCGGCAGTTCCATCGCCGCCGAACTGGGAACGATGCGCGTCACCGAGCAGATCGACGCGCTGCGTTCGTTGGGTGCCGACCCGATTCAATATCTCGTCGTGCCCCGGTTCCTGGCGTGCTGCCTGTTGATTCCGCTGTTGACGGCATTGGGCGATTCGACCGGCATCTTGAGCGGTTGGGTGATGGCCACGCAGTTGTTTCACATCAACAACTTTCACTACTGGTACCACTCGCAGGCGTTCGTCTCGGCCTATGACGTTTTTTGCGGGTTGTTCAAAAGCGTGTTTTTTGGGGCGGCAATTGCGGTGATCTCGTGTCATCGCGGTTTTCGCTGCGGAGCAGGGGCTCAGGGAGTGGGACAAGCGGCGACGCAGGCCTTCGTACTGTCGTTCGCGGCGATTCTGGCCCTCGATTTCTTCTTGGGGATCTTTCTCAGTTCGTTCTATTACGTGTTGTGGCCGTCGCCGGGGGGAACGCCGTGATGGACCCGGCCGACGAGCAGGGGATCGAAGCGGGGCCCGCCGCGCCGCCGGTGATCGAAATGGCCGGCGTGTCGCAGTGGTTCGGCTCGCAACTGGTGCTGCGCGACATTTCGCTCTCGATCAACGAGGGCGAAACGCTCGTCATCATCGGCGAGAGCGGCTGCGGGAAGAGCGTCACGCTCAAGCTGATGATGGCGCTCATCGAACCTTCGCGGGGCCGCCTTTCGTGGCGCGGACGTTCCCTGAAAAATCGCCGCGAGTCGGAGCTGGCCAAGGAGCGGCTGCGGTTCGGGTTTCTCTTTCAGGGCGCGGCGCTCTTCGACAGCATGTCGGTCTACGACAACGTGGCTTTCGGCCTCAGGCAGAACACCGATCTTTCCGAGCAACGTATCCGCGCGATCGTGCAGGACCGCATCAAAGAGGTCGGCCTCAAGCCGGGCGTCTGCGAGCGCAAACCGGCCGATCTTTCCGGCGGCATGAAAAAACGAGTCGCCCTCGCTCGCGCGTTGGCGTTGGAGCCCGAGGTCATGTTTTACGACGAGCCGACGACCGGCCTCGACCCGGTGATGAGCGACGTGATCAACGAACTGATCCTTCGCACCCACGACCGGGGCCACGTGACCAGCATCGTGGTCACGCACGACATGCGCACTGTCGATCGCGTCGCCGATCGCGTCGTCATGCTGTGTCCCGTGGCGCAGGTGCCTGAGAATGAATCGCAAATTCTCTTTGAGGGAACCGCCGCAGAACTGATGGCCTCAACCGACCCGCGCGTCGACCAATTCGTATACGGCAAGGCCGGAGAACGAATCGAAGAATTGTCGAACTAGGAGGGGGGAGGGCAGAGGACGGAGGGCGGAGGGAAAGGCGGTGCTGCCGATGCGTTCTTCCCTTTGGCCTCCTTCTTCGCCAGGCTCCCCGATTCCAATTGAAAGGAGGAGGGCAGAGGACAGAGGGCAGTGGGCTGAGGGAAAAGTGTGCGATTGCCGCGTTTTCCCCTCTGCCCTCCGCCTTCCGCCCTCCGCCCTAAATCCCCATGTCTGAACGTCAATTGCAGTTTCGCGTCGGCGTGTTCGTGATCCTGGCCATGGTCGCGATGATCGTGATGGTGTTTGAGTTCGGCAATCTGCAGAACCGGCTGAGGCCCAAGTACAAAGTCGCGATCCGCTTCAAGTCGGCGGTCGGCATTGCCGTTGGGACTCCCGTGCGGCGCAATGGCGTGTTGATCGGCTCGGTGACCGGCGTCGATTTTGACGACAAGAGCGGCGGCCTGATCGTGCACACTGAAATCCGCGACGGAATCCGTCTCTGGCCGGACGGCCACGTGCGGCTCGTCAGCTCGCTTTTAGGCGACTCGGCCGTCGAGTTTTTGCCGGGCCGCAGCGCGAAATCGCTCAAGGACGGCGACACGGTGGAGGGGGAATCGGCCATCGACCCGCTCAACATGGTGGGCCGGATGGAGCAAAACGTGTCGACCGTCATCGAATCGTTCGAGAAGACGAGCCAGGAATGGCAAACGGTCGGGCACAACCTCAACCAGATGCTCGAGACCAATCAGGGGAGTCTGCACGACGTGGTCGCCCGGGCGGCCGATGCGCTCACGCAGATCACTCACACGATGAAGGTCATGGACGAAACGCTCGAAGCGACGAGCAAACTCGTCGGCGACCCGCGGACGCAGCAGAACCTGCAACGGACGCTGGCGTCGTTGCCCTACCTGACCGCCGAGACGCAAAAGACGCTGACCGTCGTCCGCAGCGCCGTGCAGAAAATGGACGACAACCTGACGAACCTGGAACAGCTCACGGGCCCGCTCTCGAAACGGGGCGTGACGCTGGCGACCCATCTCGAGAATACGCTGTCCAACATGGACCTGCTGACCGATCAGCTCGCGCAGTTCTCGAAAGTGCTGAATTCAGGCGACGGATCGATCCGCAAGTTGGCGACCGATCCCGATCTCTACGTTAACCTCGATCGCTCGGCTCAGTCGGCCGCACTCCTGTTGCACAATCTCGAGCCGATCATTCGCGACCTGCGCGTATTTAGCGACAAGGTCGCGCGACATCCCGAGCTGATCGGCGTCAGCGGTGCGCTGCGGGGCAGCTCGGGATTGAAATATCCCGAGGATGCGGAGCCTGCGCGAACCGGCAACAACCAGCGGACGCAGCAGCCGTAGTGCGCCCTGCGATTTATTAAGGGTTGGACGGACCGTTGGGACCGATCCGTCCAACCACAATCCTCTCGCAGGCGATGCTTCAGCATAACGCTTCGCCCCCAGCCCGTGCGTCGCGCCAGGTTGTTATGCTGAAGCAAGGCCTGCGATGCGGACGTCTCGATCAACCCGCGGCGCGGTGTGCTTGTTCCAGCAACGGCAAGGCCGCGTGGCCCATCGGCAGAATGGCCGGATTGTGCCCCGTGGCGTCGGCCGACAAGGGCGCGGCGACCTCCATCATCAGCTTGGAGCTGAATTCCAAGTCGGGCACGAGGCAGGGATGCTTGTATTGTTCGACGCTGCCGCCCGACTTTTGCCGGCGGAGTTGGCCGAAGGCCGTCCAGGTTCCCTGCGGAAGGGGGACCCATTTGATCGGGGCGAGCCGGCCCGACGTTCGCTTGTCGCGGTATTCGCAATTGATCGACTTCAAGTGGTTGTCGACCCGGCTGGCCAGCGACTCGCCCAGATGCGGCGCCGCGAGGTCGGCGTGCTCGAAGTGCAGATGGTACTTCGGCGGATTGCCCCACACGGGGCTCAGCGTGAAGTTGGACAGGCAGACCTGCATTTCGTCGCTGGCCGCGCGAACAGCCGACACAACCTGCGATTCGGAGATCTTCTCGCCCGTCAGATTGGCGATGTGGGCTCCCTTATGCAGGAATTCGACCATCGGCGTCGAATGGTAGAAGCCGGTGCAGCGGACCACGTCACAAATGTTGTAGCGGCAGAGTCCCGACGACGTGGTCAAGAGGATGTAGTAGTTTTTGCCTTCCTCGAGTTCGTGGGCCTCGAGAACGGCGGCGCCCGGGCGTCCGTATTCGGCTTCGGGAATGAACTCGAAGAAGTGGGTTGTGACGTCGAGGATTCCCGCAGGCGTGCCATCGGCCACGGGGATCGTCATGCGGCCTTCGCTCGCCGAGAGTCCGTGATCGCGAATGGGAATCTGGCCGAAGTCGTCCTCCAGGCCGGGCAGATAGGCGCCGCGCTCCCTCCCGTCCAGATGGCCAAGAGCTGCATTTCGGGCCAGTAATCGCGGGGGACGAGTCGGCCCGTGCGATCGACAATGGCTTCGAGCTCGGCCGCGCGGGCCTTGTCTTTGCGCGAGAGGCGGCGGCCGATGGCGGCGTGCAATTCGGCCGGCACATGCTCGGATTCCGCGAGCGTGCCGTCGGCGATGTCGCGAATGAGATCCTCTTTCCGCGCGTCGCTGAGCTTGGCGAGCTGGATCAGCGTGCTCGGATTGGCCGTCATGATCATGCCGATGTCGCGATCGGCAACCGCGAGACGCATGGTGGTATAGAGCTTCGCCTCGGAGTTGCGAATCTTGGCGACGGCGCCCGGAACCGTGTACATCGTGCGGACGATCCGCTTCTGACAGGCGGCGACCAGCCCGCTGATGTTGCCGCACGGCGTGCCGCCCGGCGTGCGGAACAGGTCATAATCGCTGCTGAGCTGCAGGATCATGCGGCTGTTGATTTTGGGATGGGCATCGATGGCCTGGATGCCCCACGCCTGCCAGCCGTTGCGATAGTCGGCGAGGAAGCGGTCGGTGATCGGGATGTATTTCGCCTGCGCCGTCGTTCCGCTGGTGAGCGAGAACATCAACAGGCGATTCTTCTGGCCCAAGAGCGCGTCGTGCTTTCCGGCTTTCACCTCTTCGATGTAGGGCCGGAAGTATTCATAGTCAGCCACGGGAACACGGCGGCGGTACTGCGTGGCGTTCCGCACGCCGTCCAACTTGTGCTGGCGGGAAAAGCGGGAGCCGGCATTCAGCGACAGCAGGTCAACGAGGACCTGGCTCTGTGCGCTGCGGCAATTCTTGGCCGCGTTGAGGAAGCGGGCGGCCTCGCGACGGACCAAGGCACGCGGGATTGCGCCGAGGTCGGCGCGCAGTTCTCTTGCGATGCGCATCTGTTGGGGCTCGCAGCAGGGGGCTACTGTGCTGTCGCGAGGAGGGTCTGACTCGCGGCAGTGGGGCAGCGGCGCTTCCTGTGCGGCACCACTCGGGCATTCAAGACGTCTGCGGAGGCATCGGTTTCAAGCCGATTGCCGCAGTCCTGACGCTGCTGTCCCTACTTCTTGCCGGCGGGCTTTGCCGCTGCTGCGGGTTTGGCGGCTCCTGCGGATTTTCCCGCGGGTGCTGCCTTGGCTCCCGCCGCAGGGGCGGTGCCCTCCGCGGCAGCAGTAGTATCGGCCTCTTCCTTGGCCTTCTTTTTCTTCTTTTTGCCTACTGCCGAAATGACCACGCGTACCTTTGGTAGGCCCAACGGACTGCGACCCTCCTGCCACCGGTCATCGGCCTTCAGCACGGCCATGCGTTCTTCACGCTTGAGCACGTTGCGCGTACGGGCTAGGCGTCCTTTGCCCCTCAAACTCTTGTCGATCGTCACTTCATGACTCCTAACCGGTGGCGGTTCTCGGCGATTTGCGGATTTTGCAAGCAGACAATGTATGCGATCGATCCGGGCAGTTTCAACCGATCAAAAACGGGTCTTAGCGGTTACTCCAACAGGACTCTGCGGCCGGGTTCGTCTGCTTGTGGCGGCGGTATGGGTTGCCCCTAGTCAAGCCGTTGGTCGTAGGGTACGCTTTATTGCGCGATTTCGGGTCGGTCTGACTTAAAGACGCGGGCTCGAAGACGGCTGGGGCTGACGACGGCCTCCCGGTTCGTTGGCTTACGTTCTGCGAGGCATCGGTTTCACATGATGTGCCCGTTTTGCCGAAACGGGGAGACGAAGGTCATTGATTCGCGCGCAGCGAGGATTTCGTCATTCGCCGGCGGCGGGAATGCCTGATTTGTGAGCGGCGGTTTACAACCTACGAGAAAATCGAGGAATCGCCCCTCAAGGTGATCAAGAAAGACGGGACCCGCGTCCCCTTTGATCGCGAGAGGATCCGCGTCGGTCTCGAGAAGGCCTGCTACAAGCGGCCCGTGAGCGAAAGCCAAATCGAGGCCATCATTTGCGATGTCGAGGCGGACGTCTATCAGAACTTCGACCGCGAAGTTCCCTCCCGCTACATCGGCGAGAAAGTGTTCGATCGGCTGCGGACGATCGACCAGGTGGCCTTCGTCCGCTTCGCCTCGGTTTATCGCGAGTTCAAGGACGTTAACGACTTCGTCGAAGAACTCGAACCGATCCTCCGCGCGAATCGGCATTGACCGAATTCGTCCGGCAGACCATCATTTCGACCCCCACGGACGGGGAGATTGCGCTTTCGTTTCGTCGACCGATCGATCCAAGGCACCGAACGGAGTCGTCCAAAGTCCAAAATCCTGGGTCCAAAGTCGTTGCTGACTGGCGGACCTTGGACCTTGGACCTTGGACCTTGGACCAATGTCTTACCACCTGATCAATTTGCTGCAAAAGCTCGGCCGCCCGCGCATGCTCGTGCTGGGCGACCTGATTCTCGACCGTTACACCTGGGGTGACGCCGAGCGCGTGAGCCAGGAAGCGCCCGTCATCTTACTCCGCGAAGAACGTCGCGAGGCGCGGCTGGGCGGAGCGGCCAACGTGGCGAATATGCTGCGCGGGCTCGAGGCCGACGTGACGCTGGCCGGCGTTGTCGGCGACGACTTCGACGGGCGGGAGCTGCGGCATCAGGTCGAACAGGTCGGCGTCGACTGTCGCTGTTTGTCGGTCGACAATGAACGGCCGACGACCGTGAAGGAACGGTTTATCGGCCGCGCTCAACAGAGGCATCCGCATCAGATTCTTCGCGTCGACCGGGAAGTACGCCTCCCCCTGGGCCGACGCAATCGAATCGCTTGCTCCAGCAAATGCTCGAGGTGCTTTCCGAGCATCAATCGGTGCTGATCTCTGAATATGGCAAGGGGGTCTGCACTCCGGAAATTTGTCGCCGGCTGATCGAGGCGGCCCGCAAGGCGCGGATTCCGGTGATCGTCGATCCGTCTTCATCCGGTGATTGTCGCAACTTCGTCGGGGCGACGGCCATCACTCCGAATCGACTCGAAACGCGGCGCGCGACGGGGCGTGCGATCAACACAATTGACGACGCAATTGCCGCCGGACGCCGCCTGTGTGCCGAGGTGGCACTCGACCACGCCTATATCACCCTCGACAGCGACGGGATCGTCGTCGCCCGATCGGACGGGTCTGCCGAACATCTGCCCACGCGCAAACGCGAGGTCTATGACATAACGGGGGCAGGGGACATGGTGCTCGCGACTATCGGACTCGGTGCCGCCGCCGGGATCTCGCCTTTCGACCTGGCCCGCCTGGCTAACGTTGCGGGCGGTTTCGAGGTCGAACAAATCGGCGTTGTGCCCATCACGCGGCAGCAGATGCTGGCCGACCTCTTCGGCGGCGAACGATCGAGTGCCGACAAAGTCTGCTCGCTCGACGTCCTGGAGCGTCACGTCGCCGCCCGGCGACGGTTTGGCAACCGGATCGTGCTCACCAACGGCTGTTTCGACCTCTTGCATGTGGGACATGTCACCTATCTGCAACAGGCCGCCCGCGAAGGGGACTGCCTGATCGTCGCCATCAACAGCGACGAAAGCGTCCGGCAGCTCGGCAAGGGCGCCGATCGGCCGATTTTCAGCGAAGAGCAGCGGGCCACGATGCTGGCCGCGCTGGAAGCCGTTGATTATGTGACGGTTTTTGGCGAAGCAACGCCCCATGCGCTCTTGTCGCGGCTCAAGCCGGACTTGCTCGTCAAAGGCGGAACCTACGCGGCGCATGAGATCGTCGGTCGCGAATTGGTCGAAGCGTACGGCGGACAAGTCAAAGCGCTGGGAGAGGTTCCCGGCATCTCCACCACCCTCGTACTGAACCAGGTGCGAGGAACGAAAGCAGCCTGATCGGAAGGCGGGATGAAAATCGCCCTCTTTCTTCCGAATTGGATCGGTGACGCCGTGATGGCGACGCCGGCACTGCGGGCGCTCAGAACAAGGTTCGCTCGAGCGGAAATGGTGGCCGTCCTGAGACCCTACGTGGCTGATGTGATCGCGGGGCTTGACCTCGTCGACCGCTCGATCGTGCACAATCCAAGGGGCCGGTCGCGCGACGATCGCGGTTGGCGATTTGTACGGCAATTGAAACGCGAACAGTTTGACGTCGCCGTGCTCTTTCCCAACTCGCTGCGAACCGCCTTCATCGCGTGGTGCTCCGGAGCCAAACGCCGCGTGGGATTTGCCCGCGACGGCCGGCGACACTTGCTCACGGATCCGCTTGAACCAATGCTAAGAGCCGTGCCCAATCCCGTCCTCGATGAGTATTTGCGACTTGCCGAGCGTTTGGGCTGCGACATTTCCGACCACCGGACCGAAGCGTGCGTCTTGCCGCACGACGATCGCGAGTTGGCCCGTTTCTGGAAGCAGTTCGATCCTCGCTTTACCGCCGACGGCGTGATTTGTCTCAATCCCGGCGGCGCGTTCGGCTCGTCCAAGCACTGGCCGACGGAGAATTTCGCCGATCTGGCCCGCCGCATCGTCGATCATCTGGGCCGAACGGTCCTCGTGCTTTGCGGACCGGCGGAACGCGACGAAGCGCGGCAGATCGTGCACCAGGCTGGCGCGGCAGCGAGTCGTCAGTTTTGCCGACTTTCCGACGAGCATTGGTCTCACCAAGGCGGCGGTTCGCGCTGCGGAATTGCTTGTGACAACCGACTCCGGGCCGCGGCATTTCGCACAACCGTTCGGTATCCCTGCTGTCACGCTCTTTGGCCCGACCCACCAGGCTTGGAGCGACACCAGCGATGCGCACGCCGTCCATCTGCAGGTCAAAGTCGACTGCGGCCCCTGTCAGCTCCGGAAATGTCCGTTGAAACATCACCGCTGTATGCACGATTTGTCGAGCGACTGGGTCTTCGACGCGATTGTCCTGCAGCTCTTGCGGCACCGCAGACGCCTGGCCGCCTGACCGATCTCAACATCAGACGAGGAATCACATGCGGATCGCATTGGTGAAACGGCGTTACTCGCTCAAGGTCGGCGGGGCCGAGCGGTACTGCGTCAATCTGGCTCGGCGTCTTCGCGCGTTCGGGCACGATGTCACCTTTATCGGCGAGTCCGTCGATCCCGAGCTTTCCACCGAAGTGAATTTCGTCCCGGTAACGATCAATCGGCTCACCTCTTGGACCAAGAACCGATCCTTTGCGGAAAACACTGGCCGGGCGGCCCGCGAGGGTAAATTCGACATCGTTTATGGCCTCGGTCGCGCGTTCGGCCTCGACGCCTTTCGTATCACCGACCGGTTGCATCCGCATTGGCTCAACGTGTATTACCGCAACCCCGCCTATCGCACCCTCCAGCGGATCAATCCGCGTCACCGCACGCTCATCGGGCTGGAGCGAACGATTTTTCAGTCGGCGCACGTTCGGCGGATCGTCACTCAGTCGCGCCTCGATCGCCAACTGGTGCGTGACTACTACGGCATTCCCGAAGAAAAAATCCGCACAATCTATAATGGCGTGGATACCACCGTGTTCAATCCAAGCGCGCGAGCCGACAGTCTGCGCGTTCGCGAAGAATTGGGGATCGAGGCCGATCGGCCGTTTCTCGTCTATGCTTCGATGGATTTTCGCGGCAAAGGCCTGCGATCCATTCTGCAGGCTTTTCAAGTCAGCCGCATCGCGCGCGTCGCCCGTCTGGCGGTCGTCGGCAAGGGTTCGATCGCCCGCTTTCGACGCATGGCGGACTCCTTCGGCGTGGGCAAATCGATCCTGTTCGTCGGGCACCGCTCCGACATTCATCGCTTTTACGGAGCGGCTGATTTGTCGCTCATGCCCACACCGTACGAACCGTTTCCCAACGTGAACCTCGAGTCGATCGCCTGCGGCACGCCGGCCCTCACGACTTCGACGGCAGGGGGCGCCGACCTTATCGAAGACGGCAAGACGGGTTACCTCGTCTCCAACGTGCACGCCATTGCCGAGATTGCCGACCGGCTCGACACCCATTTCTCGCTTTCATCCGCCGAACGCAGCCGCATGTCGGCCCTTTGTTGGGAGAAGGCCCGGCAAATGCCGGTCGAGCAGAATGCCCGGCAAACGGTCGAGTTGTTTGAAGAGGTGCTCCGTGAAAAGTTTCGCGTTTGACGTCTGGGACGGCGGCCGTCTCACGGTCAACCGCGATTTTTCCCCTCTCCTCGCTCGCCACGGCCTGACGACCTTCGACTCGCTGATGGAGTATTCCGCCGGCCAGTTCGCCAAAAACGTGCTCCGCGAGCGGACGACGACGCGGCTCGAACTGTCCTCCCCATCGGGCGATCACAAGGTCTTTTTTCTCAAACGGCACCGCCGTCCGCCTTTCGTCGAATATGTGAAACCATGGCTCCGCTTGCAGCGGCCCATCATCGGAGCACGCAACGAATGGAAGGCCATTCTGCGGTTCCACGAGGTCGGTATCGCGACGATGACTCCGGTCGCCCTCGGCGAGTCGCGTGGTCGGTCGTGTTTAATGACCGCCGCGATCGAGGGCTGCTGCAAGCTGAGCGACTGGATGTACGCGCAGCAGGGATCGCTCCGCAACGGCCAGCGCCAAACCTGGCATCAGGCGATCACCGGCGTGGCGAATGTGGCCCGCGTCATGCACGCCGCGGGCCTGCATCACCAGGACTTCTATCTCACGCATCTGATGCTGCCACTCGATGCAAAGCACGAGCATCCGCGGGAAATCCATGTGCTCGACCTGGGCCGAGTTCGTTCGCATCGCCGTCTGTCGACCCGCTGGATCGTCAAGGATTTGGGCCAGCTCGACTATTCGGCGTCACGCGCCACAAGCAGCGACCGGCTCCGCTTTTTGAGAACGTATTTCGGCCGACGCCTGCAGAACGCCGACCGCCCTCTGATCCACCGCATTTTGAGAAAGTCGCGGGCGATTGCCCGGCATTCGGTGAAAAACGGTCTGTGAGGCGTCGATCCGCGTCCCGCTTCGCGGTATTTTGCTGTTAGTCGGACCCGTGCGGATCGATGCGGAACAGTTGTGATGCCCGAACGTCGCCATCCCATTCATGAGCAGGCGTCAATCGGCTTTCAGCGGGCGGCCGACGTCTACGAACGCGGGCGCCCCGAGTATCCCTCCGCAGCCGTCGAGCACCTCATTAAAACCCTGGACATCGCCCGCGGCACGCGAATCGTCGAGCTAGGCGCGGGGACCGGCAAATTCACCCGCACGTTGGTGCCCACCGCCGCCGAAATCCTTGCCGTCGAACCGGTCGACGCCATGCGGCGAAAGTTGTCGGAGTTACTGCCCGGCGTGAAAGTGGTCGACGGGACCGCTGAGGCGATCCCGCTCTCCGATGCAAGCGCCGATGCCGTTGTGGTCGCCCAGGCGTTCCACTGGTTCGACGGCGAAAAGGCCTTGGCCGAAATCCATCGCGTGCTGAAGCCGGGGACGGGACTCGGTCTTATTTGGAACGTTCGCGACGATTCCCTCGCGTGGATTCACAAGTTGACCCGCATCATCGAACCGTACGAAGGCGATGTGCCGCGGTACAAGTCACTGGCTTGGATGGCTCCCTTCCGGTCGACCCGACTCTTTTCACCGCTCGCCAAGAGCGAGTCTTCGCACGTGCAGGAATTGTCACCCGACGCGATCGAAGACCGCGTCCTCTCGATCAGCTTCATCGCTGCGTTGCCGGATTCGGAGAGAGAATTGGTCCGCGAGCAGGTTCGGGAACTGGTTCGCCAGGAATTGGATACTCGAAATCCGGCCGTCGTCGAATTTCCGTATCGCACTCACGTCTACGTCGCCCGCCGGCCGTAGCCTCGACCTTTGTCGCGACGAGGCCGAGCAAACGCGACCGTTCAAGCCGAATAAGTGCGTGGAGGTCGCGTAACCGTGCGAGGGCGCTCTCGATTGATTTCGAGTTCGGCGTAGGCGTCGAGAGCCGAGTTGAACCGCCGATTGAAACGCTCGCGGGAGACCCACACGATTCCGGTCAAACCGAATGCAGCGCCAATCAGAATCAATTCCATGGTCCCCTCCGATGTTTCAGTCGCCATTCCCGCCGGACAGCACCCACGGCGACACATGCCGCGGTTCTTCGGTTCGACGCTGTCCGGTGAGTTGTTATTGGTTCCTCTCAATAAGGACGAACGACGTGGTCAAAAATGGACAACAAAATTGCTCAATTTTTCCTTTAATTCAACGGCCGGTCATTTGCTCTAACTGCTCGGGGTAACGCTCTCCCTGCACCTCGATCTTGGACGCGGCTGTTTCGATGTCGCGAAGATCCTGCGGCGCCAGCTCGAGAGTCGCTGCCTTGAGGTTCTCGTCGAGTCGGTGGAGCTTGGTCGTGCCGGGAATCGGCACGATCCAGGGTTTTTGGGCGAGCAGCCAGGCGAGCGCGATCTGAGCGGGCGTCGCCTTTTTCCGCGTTGCGATTTGGCCGAGCAGGTCGACCAAGGCCTGGTTGGCTTTGAGCGCCTCCGGTGTAAAGCGGGGCAGCTTGCTGCGAAAATCTGAGCTGCCGAAGGTCGTCGATTCGTCCATCTTGCCCGTGAGGAAACCCTTGCCCAGCGGGCTGTAAGCAACAAGGCCGATGCCAAGTTCCTCGAGCGCCGGCAGCACTTCTTCCTCAGGTTTTCGCCACCACAGCGAGTACTCGTTTTGCAGTGCGGTGACCGGCTGAACCGCATGCGCCCGGCGGATCGTTTTCACTCCGGCTTCGGAAAGGCCGAAGTGCTTGACCTTGCCCGCATGAATCAGCTCCTTCACCGCGCCGGCCACGTCTTCGATCGGCACGGCGGGATCGACACGGTGTTGATAGAACAAATCGATGACATCGGTCTTGAGCCGTTTGAGCGACGCGTCGGCGACCTGTTTGATGTGCTCGGGTCGACTATTGAGGCCCAGCCAGCCCGGCTCGCCCGTCCGGATGGAGATCGAAACCGAATTTGGTGGCGATCACGACCTGGTCGCGAACGGGGGACAGAGCCTCGCCGACGAGTTCTTCGTTCGTGTACGGACCGTAGACCTCGGCCGTGTCGAAGAACGTGACGCCGCGATCCACGGCCGTCCGCAAGAGAGAAACCATCTCCTGTTTGTCCTTGGGCGGACCGTACGAAAAGCTCATTCCCATGCAGCCGAGGCCGAGGGCCGAAACTTCCAGGTTGCTCTTTCCGAGTTTGCGGTTTTGCATCTCTTTCTCCTTCGATGTTGATGAACGGATTTATTCATCTCGCGGAACGACTTTTACGGTCGCTGAGCGTGCTTGCCGACCGATCATTGGGTCGAGGTAGGGGCTGCCTCGATACTTCTGCCGGTAGGCGTCGTCGATAAGATCGTTGATTGGGCCGTCGACCGCTTCGAATGCGACATCCTTCGTGAGGCCGGCCGACGTGATTCGTCCCGCCTGCTTTTGCACGGCCGCCTGGTACCAACTGGATTTCTGGCCGTTGTACGCCCGGACGAAGATCGCGTCGTCGACTGCCACAGACCAAATCCACGTCGGCGTGCCGTACGTGGCGCCGTTTCGCGGAAAGGCGCGATGTGCAGATCATCGGCCTTCGCTATTTTTTGCAGTTCGTCATTTGACCACACGGACATTGGTGGTTCTCCTGCCGTTAGGCGTACTGCTCGTCGGTGACGTGTTCCATCCAGTCGACAACTTTGCCTTCGAGCAATTCGCCGATGGCGATGTGCGTCATGGCCGTGGTTGGCGCGGCCCCGTGCCAATGCTTTTCACCCGGCGCAAACCAGACGACGTCACCCGGTCGGATCTCTTCGATCGGTCCTCCCCACCGCTGGGCTCGCCCGCAGCCGGCCGTCACGATCAGAGTCTGGCCGAGAGGATGGGTGTGCCACGCCGTACGCGCGCCCGGCTCGAACGTCACGCTGGCGGCCGATGTGCGGGCCGGAGCGGTCGGCTGGAACAGGGGATCGATGCGGACCGTTCCCGTAAACCAATCGTCCGGCCCCTTCTTCGACGGCTCCGATCCGTTGCGTTTGATGTCCATGCGCGTCTCCTGTGCTTCGTGGAATCGACGGCTGCTTTCGTCTCAGGGATTTTCGGTCAGATCACCGCGAACCCGGTAGCCCGATTGTCTCGGACTCTTGCCTAATCCTCCATGAGGGCTGGTTCCGCCGGTAGCCGCGAGCGCTCGGATTGCTAAACTGATGGCGGGAAACAAGCAGTCGACGAGAGGGCGACACGACATGCCAAACGACGAACTGGCAAGATTCACATCCGCGATCGAGCGGCACGCGGCCGCCGACGGCTCTCACAACACGGCCTTGCCGAGTGTGAAGCTGTCGCGGTTCTCGGCTCCGACCGAACTTGCCGTGCTGATGTATGAGCCGAGTCTGTGTGTAGTCGCCCAGGGTGCGAAGGAAGTGCTGCTCGCGGATGAAGCGTATCGGCTGAACCCGGCGCAGTTCCTTTTGGTTTCCGTCGACCTCCCGGTTGCGGCCCGCGTCGTCGACGCGTCAGCGGACCGCCCGTACCTGGCCGTTCGTATCTCGCTCGACACGGCGCTCGTCGGCGAGCTGTTGGCCGATGGATTGCCTGTCCCGTCGCTTGGCTCGCCCGAGCGCGGACTCGGTGTGACTCCCGTCGACGACACGCTTCTCGATGCCGTCACGCGCCTCGTGGCTCTGCTCGATTCGCCGCGGGACATTGGGCCCTTGGCGCCGCTTGTGATTCGCGAGATAACGTATCGGCTGCTCACCGGCCCGCAAAGTCCGCGGCTGCGGCAGATCGCCTCGGCCGGCGCTCCGACCCATCGTATCGCCAGGGCGGTGCGCTGGCTGAAAGACAACTTTGCGGATCCCCTGCGGGTCGAATCGCTGGCAAAGCTCGTGAGGATGAGTCCGTCGGCGTTTCATCTTCATTTTAAAGCCGTGACAGCGATGAGCCCGCTGCAGTATCAGAAGCGCCTCCGCCTGCAGGAAGCCCGCCGGCTGATGCTCGGCGACGGGCTCGACGCCGCCGAGGCTGCGTTTCGCGTGGGGTACGAGAGCCCGTCGCAATTCAGCCGCGAATATCGCCGGATGTTCGGCGCTCCGCCGCGTCAGGACGTAACGGCTCTCAGGCTCGAAGCGCAGACGGTTCACTGAAACCAGAGGACAGCTCTCACGAAAACAGAGAGTTGTCTGCTTCGGGCACGATTTGCTTGATCCGAATTCAAAACGGAGGGAGCGACATGGCAAGTCAACACAAGACGGCGATTGTGACGGGAGCTTCGCAGGGGATCGGGGCCGGCTTGGTGAGTGCTTTTCTGGAGCGCGGTTATCACGTCGTTGCGAATTCTCGCAACATCATCAGGTCGGGTCCATTTCGCGAGGCGGAAAACCTGGCGCTCGTCGACGGTAACATCAGCGACCCAGCCACGGCGGCCAAAATCGCCGAAACGGCCGTCGGGCGTTTCGGCACGATCGACGCCGTCGTCAACAACGCGGGAATCTTCTTCAGCAAATCGTTCCTCGACTACTCGATCGAGGACTTCCGG
The DNA here is from genome assembly GCA_963756305.1 of uncultured Planctomycetaceae bacterium. GTDB lineage: Bacteria > Planctomycetota > Planctomycetia > Planctomycetales > Planctomycetaceae > DASPSM01. Next base: position 1,108,627 of record CAVWNP010000002.1, on the reverse strand, counting down.
TCGCTCGCCGCCACGAATCTCGAAGGATTCATTTACCTGACGCAGCATGCGATCCGGCAAATGCTGCTGCAGAAGAGGGGCGGCAGTGTGACCGTGATCACTTCCTCAATGGTCGAAAATCCGATCGCTGGCGTCCCGGCTTCCATCCCGATGATCACGAAGGGCGGACTCGAGGCCGTGACCCGCAGCCTCGCCATTGAGTACGCGAAAGACGGGATTCGCGTGAACGCGGTCGCTCCGGGCGTGGTCGAAACTCCCATGCACGAGAACGATCCCAAGGACGTTCTGAAAGGGCTATCGCCGATGGGCCGCGTCTCCAGCATCGGCGACATCGTGGATGCCGTGCTCTATGTCACCGAGGCCGCCAACGTGACCGGCGAAATCCTGCACGTCGACGGCGGTTCGCACGTCGGGAAATGGTGAATTGACGAAAGGGCCGGCCAAATTACGGCGAGGGAATCCAGAAGTAGTGCGTCAACGGCCTCGGCCGGTCAAAGGCGGGCGTGTGCCGTCAGGTCCGCCTGTTTCACGGTCGAGTCCATGGCGAGCGGTACGCCGATCAGAAACACCAGCCCGCTCACCAGTAGAATGACCACGAAGGCCAGCCAGTTTTGCCGTTCCATTCTCGGTTGGACCGCGACCCGGCAGCGACCGGCCTCAACCTTCACGCTCGCACTCGACTTTGACCCGAACCATCTTGAAACTTGCGTTGGCATCATCTACAGCGGCCCGCATGCGAGTCTTGCCAACCAATGCCGGGCGTGCCCGGTCATTGGTGCGAATCGAGAGAATTCGTTCGCAACAGTGAATTTAAGAGCCACGAAGTCAGTCCGCATCGGGACTTTCCCCAATTCTGCGGACTTTTTTGTTTTCAGATCAGCCCTGTTCGCGGCCCTCTTCGGAATCCGTGGCTTGCGTTCGGCCCATTCCCCCGCAACAGCGACCGTGGCGGCGATCGCCAATGACGCGTCGACCAGGTCAACGATCGCGTGCTGGGCCAGCGATTGAGCGCATCGGGAAGAAATTGAGCCCGAGTCGTTTCTAAGCGTCGGGGCGCTCGGAGAGGCACAACTTTAATCCAGCGAAGCACTTGCTGACTTGTGGCGAAACTTCAACGCGTCGGCATGAGCTATGCTTTCTCCTGTGGCGGAGAAATTGAATCACTGTCAACTCGAGGAGAGAGCCATGTCAAAATCCTTTGCGCTCAGCTTTGCGGCGGCCGCCATCTGGTTTGCAGGGGTGAAGCCGGTCAATGCCGGTGACTGCCAGTACTATGGCTGGTCCTACTATCCGTCCAACTCGTATTACGGCTGGTATTATGCTCCGTCGGCCCCCGTGGCGGTAACGCCGGCGGGTCCGTCAGCCGGACAGACCGCCCGTTCCGACAATGGCGCGTATCAAAGCTTCTCGGCCGAGCCTGGCGCAGCGGCTCAGGCAGCGTCGCCAACACTGCAATCGGCACCCGCATTGAGTGCGGGAAGTGGGGGCGTGGAATACACGCAGAATAATCCGGCCGGCGTCTCGATGGTTCCGAGTGTCACGTTCGGCAGCTTCGGAGGGGGCACGAATGTGGGATCGACGCAGAACAATCCGACGGGAGCAAGCTCGTCCGTGGCGCCGTACTACGGCGGAGGCGGAGGTAACACGAGCGGTGGGACCGCCGGACATCCGTACTGAGACGCGTCGAATTTACGGGTCAGTCGGACGATCGCATCTGTGAGTTGTCGCCCAGCGGCCGGCGGAATTTTCCGCCGGCCGCGATTGTTTTCGAAGCCGCTCTCGGCGGTGCTTTGGGGACCTGTTGCCGTCGGCCCCGACAGACCGGTGTTGCCCCGGCTTCACACACTTGCCAAATTGAAGGTAACGCTCGAATGGCGATCGGACGAGGGTTGATCTCGTCGACCCGCCGGAGCACGCTTCTGTTCGTTCGGCGCGAAGCGAGACTGGGTATGCCAACCATTGCCGAAGCGCTCGCACTGGCTCTCGAGCATCATCACGCGGGCCGGTTGCCGGCGGCCGAGCAGATCTATCGGCAGGTGCTCGAAGTCCAGCCAAACAATGCGGATGCGCTGCATCTCCTGGGTGTGCTGGCGCGGCAAGTCGGACAGCCTGCGGTTGCCATCGAGTACATCGGACGAGCGATCGCCGTCAACGGCAAACTGTCAGTGTTTCATAGCAATCTGGGAATCGCGTACAAGGATCTGGGTCGGCTGGAGGAAGCGATCGCGTGCTATCGACGAGCGCTCGAACTCAAGCCCGATTTCGCGCAGGCGTACAATAACCTGGGACTCGCCTTGAACCTCCAGGGCAAGCTGGAAGAAGCCTCGAGTGCGTGGCACCGTGCAATCGAATTGGAGCCTGGTTTTCTCGAGGCACGCTCAAACCTGGCCCGTATGCGTGCGGAGCAGGGCCAGCTTCACGCAGCCGAAGTAATTTGGCGCAGCGTGCTCGAATTGCAGCCCTCCTACGCGGAGGCGCACGAGGGTCTGGCCCGCACTCTTCGGCAGGCGGGACAACTGGATGCAGCAATCTTCAGTTGGCGTCGGGCCGTTGAACTGAAGCCGTACGACGCCGGCTCGCTCAACAATCTGGCCAACGCGCTGACGGAAGCGCATCGGCTCGACGAGGCCGTCGCCTGCTATCACAACGTCCTCGAATTGAAGCCCGACTATGCCGAGGCGCATTGCAACCTTGGAGCCGCATTACAGGAGCAGGGAAAATTCGACGAGGCGATTGCTTGTTGCCAGCGTTCAATTGAACTCAATCCGAAATACACGGTCGCGTACTACAGTCGCGGCAATGTTCTCTACCGACTGAAGAAAGTCGACGAGGCGATTCTCAGTTACCGACAGGCGTTGGAACTCGAGCCAAACTATGCTGACGCCCATCTCCACCTGGGAATGGCACTCAAGGAGCAGGGCCGCACTGACGAGGCAATCGAATCGTGGCAAAAAGCGGTCGAGTTGAGTCCGCAGTCGGCTGCCGCTCAATTGCACCTTGCGGCCGCTCTTCGCGAGAAGGGCTATCTCGCGAAGGCGATCGCGCACTTCCGCCAGGCTGCCGAGTTGAAGCCCGAGGAGTTCGAAGCGGTCTATCATCTGGCCCATGCGCTCAGGGAGTCGGGGCAACTCGATCAGGCATTCAATTATTATCAACGCGCCCTGCAGTTGAAGCCCGAGCATGTCGACGCGCGCCTGCATCTCGGAAACCTGCTTTTCGACGCGGGGAATCTGCCGCAGGCCGAAGCTGCGCATCGTCGCGTGCTGGATTTTGCACCGGACTTTGTCGACGCGCACAATAACCTGGGAAATGTGTTCCGCGAACAAGGCCGGCTGGACGAATCCATCGAAGCCTACAAGCGGGCGCTGGCGCTCAAGCCCGAACATGTCGAGGCGCATAGCAATCTCGGCGAAGCGTTTAAGGATGCGGGGCAGATCGACGAGGCGGTGGCATGTTATCGTCGGGCTCTTGAACTCAAGCCCAATTTCGCGGCCATTCACAGCAATCTCTTGCTGGCGCTTCAATATCAAGCAGGCGCCACGCTGGCGGGACTTTCAGCGGCCCATGCGGAATACGATTGGCAGCACGCCCAACCGCTACTGCAAGCGATACGAGCGCTTCCCAGGACCACCGATCGCGATCGCCGGCTCAAAGTGGGCTTCGTATCACCCGACTTTTGCCATCACCCGGTCGCCTATTTTCTGATTCGGGCCTTCGAGCACATCGATGGCGATCAATGGGAGACCATTTGCTACTCGGATCGAGCCCGCAAGGATGACTGCACGAGTCGGTTTCAAGCCGCGGCATCACAGTGGCGCGATATTGCCGGCCTTGATGACGCCAAAGTCGCGGAAATGATTCGCGAGGACCAAGTCGATGTCCTCTTCGACCTAGCGGGTCACACGGCGAGGAATCGGCTGCTCGTCTTTGCCCGGAGACCGGCGCCAGTTCAAATTACCTGGCTGGGTTACGAGGGAACGACGGGACTTGCGGTCATGGATTACATTTTGGCCGATCGACATACAATTCCCGCCGTTGCCGAGCCGTGGTATCGAGAGCACGTTCTGCGGATGCCTGACGGCTATGTCTGCTACGAACCGCCGAAATTGGCGCCCGATCCCGGCAGGCTGCCGGCGCTGGAAAATGGATTCATACGATTTGGCAGCTTCAACAATCCCGCGAAGATCTCCGCGAAGGTGCTCGAAGTCTGGGCGACCATCCTGGCTCGCGTACCCGGCTCGCGTTTGATGCTGCAGTATCGAGGCTTGGGTGCGTCCTCCGTGCAAAACGGTTATGCGGAGGCATTCGCCGGAAATGGAATCGACCCGGCTCGGCTTGAATTTGCTCCGCGAAGCGACTACGCCGGGTACCTCGCGGCGTACGGCAAAATCGATCTTGCACTCGATCCGTTTCCATTTTCGGGCGGCATCACGACCTGCGACGCGCTGTGGATGGGCGTGCCGGTCGTCACGTGTCCTGGAGAAACTTTCGCCGGCCGGCACGGGTTGAGCCATATGTCAAACGTGGGGCTGGCCGAGACAATCGCGCGGGATCTCGACGAATACGTGGACATTGCGGTTTGCCTGGCGAGCCATCTTGAACGATTGGCCGAAATTCGGGCCGGACTACGCCCGCAGATGGCCGCTTCACCTTTGTGTGACGGAAAACGCTTTGCGACAAACCTGATCGCTATTGTCCGCGACGTCTGGCAGCGACGGCGCGGATAGGAGCGATTGCCGGCGTTTAATGCGCAGTTTGGTGAACTGACTGGGCATTTTCGCGATCGGCGAGCAAGCGGGTGACCGATTTGGCCAGCAATCCTTCATCGCCCGTTTCGAAGCCGACGTGGCAATCGGCGATGGTGCCGTTGTGGTTCACGAACCAGGTGACGGGGTACGACGCCACCGTGTATTGCTGGGCGACCTTGCTGCCCACGAGCGCGATCGGATGCGTGAGGTGTTTGGCGCGGGCGAAGCGGTCGACTTCCGGTTTGCTTTCGTCGTAGGCATTCACCGCGATCACGGTCAGCCCCTTGTCTTTGAACCGATTGTAAAGAGCCGTGAGATGGGGCGCCTCCTGGCAGCAGGAGCGGCAGGCGACTCCCCAAAAAGCGATCACGGCCACCTTTCCGCGGATCGTCTCGTGAAGATGGATCGGACCGCTGGCAAGCGATTCGAGCGTAAAGTCCGGTGCCGGCTTGCCGAGCAGCTCTTCCGGACTCACGCTCATCGGGCACATGACGTATCCGCAGGAGCGAAAACCGAGCTTCTTGGCGAATCGATCGCCACTCGACTCCCACTTGTGCCGCCGCGTTGGAAATAGCGTTCGGCCGTCGCCTGGCCGGCCTTGGTCGTCATGCAGTACAGGACGAGGTGGTCACGCCGCGCGAGGTTCAGCTGCGCGAGCAATTGGTTTATCGCCAGGCGGGTCTCGAGGGAAAAGTCCTTGAAGTTTCGTTCGATCGGTTGCCGCAGGACCACGTAACAGTCACAGTCCGCTTTGCCGAGCGCAAACCGAGAGAGCGCCGTTCGTACGGGGTAGACGCGGACGAACTCATCCTCGAGCGGAGACTCAATGGCGTTCGCGTCGTCCGGAACCCCGGAAAACGGGGCGAGCTTGTCCCGCCACGATCCGCCTTCGCCGAGCATGCTTGTACCGCCGGGCCCGAACCTCGCTTCGCCGCAAGCCCCGCGGACCGCGTTCTCGAGCGTCTCTCGTTGATTGGCGTTGAGGAATCCGTTGGTGTAACGGTAGCCGACGAATATCCGCGGCTTGTCCTTGCCAACCTGTCGGGCGACATCCGTGAGCGCCTTGCGAATTTCAACGCGGTCGAATCGCTTGGGATCGAACTTGCCATCGGGCGCGTATGACTCCACGTCGAGCTGCAAGTACGCATCTGCACGGGAATTTAGAAGCTCGCGTTGCAGGTCGGTCTTGATCGGAAAGACCACGAAATTGGTTTGCCTTGCTTCGTCCGCGATCGCGAACAGCGGCGTGCACCAAACAGCGGCGATCAGGGCGAGCAGCAGAGAGCGGATTTTCATCTTTGCTTCGGCCTTGGTTAAGAGGGATGTCGAATCTCGCTCGTTGCCTTCGATTGTCTTGGCGGCTTGTTGCGCCACGATCCATCATGCCCGGCAAAATTGCGATTCTCGCGGCGCGAGATAGGTCACATCGAGGTGCGGCGTCGCCAATGGCTTGTGACCGCGAAATTTTGAATCGAGGCAGGCTTCCAGGATTCCGCTGACGACGAGCGTCCGTTCGACCGGGTAGGGGGAGTGGCCCGTTGCGAACATCTGTTCGATCTTTGAGCCCAAACACGCGGAGTACGTGACGTTGGGCGTCGGCGTGAGGAAGAACTGCGTCGAGAGGATTTCATTGCGCCCTTTCAGCCGGCAGGCGAACGTGTAGTCGGCGACAGCGCCGTTGAGCATGAGCAGCGTGGAGCGAAGGCCATCGCGGCGTTCGACGAAGTAGGCGGTCGGATGCGGAACGATTTTGGGCAGGACGCCGCTACTCACAAGATCTTGCGGACGGGCGTCATCGAGCGTTTTACCCAGCAGCAAATCCGATCGCGAAAGGGCGGCTGACAAAAGGGCTTTCGACCAGCGGCCCTCTTCTCCCGCTTTCCAAACGGCGTCCCCTTCGATGAGCTGCACCGATTTGGTGCCCGTCTCGCCGTCGTGGCGTCGTTCGACCATGCATTGCATCGCCTCGAGCGCGTGGTAGTCCATTGGGTCGGAACTACCCACGCCGACCATCAGGGCGTCTTCGATGTGGCAATCGAGGGGCAATTCGAGTTCGGGCAGTCGCCAGGTGACCGGCAGCGAGGAGCCGGCCAGCATCGGAAAGCCGAGCCGCTTCGAGTCGGCTACCATCTCCTTGGCTTTGGCGAAGCTGTAGGAGAGATGCTTGTCGTTGTAGATGGGGACCGCGCGGCCGGATCGTTCGAAGACGGCCACGCACTGTTTGAAGAAATCGTACCGCGGGTAGAGGATTTGCCCTTTTTCGTTCCGCGGATAGTTGCCGTGCTCGCCGATGATCAGCACGGCGTCGACGGCCAGTTTGTCGCCGCCGCAGCAGAGGGCTTCGCCGATTGTGGGGTAGACTTTGAGGCCCAACGAGCGAGACCGCTCGCCGCTCAGATCGCCGGCCGGTTTTTGGTCGACGTACGCCGAGACGATGTCCATCTCGGGCCGATGCCATGTGCCTTGATGCGGATAGCCGACGAGGAACCTGTCGCCGATGTGCTGCGCATGAGACTGATAAGTCCACAACGTGGCGATCAGGGCGATCCGTTTGCGACTAGAGTTTGCGGCGGACGATCCCGGCGCGAGGCCTGCGGTGGAGAGAACCGCACCGGTTGTGCCGAGAAATTCACGACGTGTGAGCATCACGTTCTCCAGAAGGTCGACTCGCGGTCGACTTGATAGTCAATGTTGAGGTGCGGCGTTGCGATCCGCTGTTGTCCCTTCCAAAGCGATTCGACGCCGGCCGCTGTCAGGCCGGTGGTGAGCAGCGTGCCGCTCGATCGGCCGCGGCGATTTGCCCGTGAGGAACAGCGTCTCGATCTGGTTGACGAGCGGGCTGAAGAAATTGCACACCTCGCGATGCGGCAAGTACATCAGGCAGGAGAGAACATCGCCGCCTGGCTTCATGCGAGCGGCGAATGTCATGTCGGTGACCAGGCCGTTGAGCAAAAGCATCGTCGCTTTGAGGCCGTCGGTATATTCGATGCGATAGGCGACCGGCTTTTTGACGAGCTTGCGGACGTCACCGGGCGTGGGAAAGACATCGCTGTAACCAGGGCGCGCGGATTCGAGCCGGATGCTGCGACAAACGCAGGCGTCGAAAAGCCGGGGATCCCAGCCGCCGGCCGGCCAGGAACCGGCCTGCATCCGCCGCCAGACGTCGTCGCCGCGTATGGCCTGAATCGCGGCTACACCGGTCTCGCCGCCGCCACGGCGCTCGACCATGCACTGAATTGTTTCCAGCACGTGAAAATCGTAGCTGTCGACGTTGCCGTAACCGATGGAGAGCACTTCGCTCGCCTGGCCGCCGAAAGGGAAGTCGAGATCGGGCAAGCGCCGCGTGACCGGAAGCGAGGAACCCGCCATCAGCGGAAAGCGCAGCGCGCGCGACGTGTCGACCATCGCGCGGGCCCAGTCCCAATTCCATGACAGGTGCTTGTCGTTAAAGACGGGCACGCCGCGTCCGCTCTTTTTAAAGACGTCGACAATTTGCTTGAAAAACTCGTAGCGCGGGTATTGCGTCTGGCTTTTTTCGTTTCGTGGATAATTGCCGTGCTCGCCGATCAACAGGACGCCGTCGACGGCGAGACTGTCCGTGCCCAGGGTGAGTGCGTCGGCAATCGTGTGGGCCATCCGCAGTGCCGGAAACTCCTTGAAGCGCGACGCGCTCAATTCTCCCGTCGGCCGCTGGTCGACATACATCGAAGCCAATTCCATCGGCGGCCGGTGGTGCGTGCCGTTCCAGCCGTATCCGTAGAGGAAGCGGTCGACGATGTGTTGGGCGTGCGAATATTTGTGATAGACGGTCGTGACGGCGGCAATGCGTGGTGAGGAGTTCACGGTGGGGCCTTCGGCTCAGAATTTGCAGAGTATACGGCGGGACTTTCAAGCCAGGCGGGCAGACCGACTCATGATACCGGGTTTCCCGACCGTTGTCGTAGCTCCAAACGGGCCCGACGGCGTGTTGGCCGTGCGGGTCGAGATTCTTTGTTGTTCAAGCCAGTTGCTGAGTTATGGCTGAAAACAAGAACCGATAAAAGCATCGTCCGTTCGCCTATCGAGGTCGGGAACCGTAGAATCAACCAGTGTCGAGGTCGTTCATTTGGTCGAGGGATGACCAGGCCTGCGCATACGATGCCAGGGTTCAGCGGCGGACGTGCGCCAATGGTAGGACTTAAAGGGGACGATCGAATGTTGCATCCAACGAAGTGTCTGTTATTCACAGCGGTCATAGTGGCCGCAGCGGCAATGATGATGCCCGCGCACGTCGAAGCGCGTGGCGGAGGGGGTGGTGGTCGTGGAGGCGGCGGAGGCGGCGGCGGACGCGGAGGCGGCGGTGGAATGGGATCGTTCAGCCGTGGCGGCACTGGCAGTTTTTCCACCGGCTCCGGTTATCGCGGTTTTAGTGGAACGGGCGGTACAGCACGCTCATTTACGCCAGGGTCACCGGGGACGGGCGCCTGGCGAGGCAATCGCGGCTATGGGCGCTGGGGATATGGTGGTTGGGGCTGGGGCTGGGGAATCGGCCCCGGTTACTGGGGCTTTGGAAATCCGTTTTGGTACGGCGGCTGGCCCTTCTGGTACAACACCCTCGCTTATGGCAACTATGTGAATCCGTACTACGTGAATGGCTACGACTACGGCGGGTACAACTACGGCGTTCCCATCCAGCCGAACCAGAACGAAGTCCCTCAGGATAACGACTCGTATGCTCAAGCACGCGCGGCGTTCTATGCGGGCAATTATCAGGAAGCTCTGCAGGACATCAATCAGGCCGCGATGGCCATGCCCGGCGATGAGGACGTGCACCAGTTTCACGCGCTGGTTTTCTTCGCCATGGGTAATTACCCGGCGGCAGCCGCCGTGGCTCACACCGTGCTCGACAGCGGGCGGGGTTGGAACTGGAACGTACTCCAGTCGTTTTACGCGTCGCCCGATGTTTACACGAACCAGCTGCGTGCGCTCGAGCACAATGTTTCGGACAATCCCAATCAGGCGGCCACTCGGTTCCTGCTTGGGTATGAATACCTGATGCTGGGGCATTTCAAGGCGGCCAACCGCCAATTCGCCAAGGTTGTGGCTCTCGAGCCGCGGGATACGCTCTCGCAAAACATCCTCAAGGGACTTGGTAGCTCGGCGGTCGTGCAGGACAATCCGCCCTCGACGAATGGGCCATCAGGCTCTTCGGCTTCGTCGGGACAGCCGACGAATGGGAATCCGCAAACGTCGGGCGGGCCCTCCAACGCTGGACCTTCCAGCCTGCCGCCTGTGCCGCCGGGGCCGACGACCAATCCGTCGAATCCGAGTGGTCCGGCTCCCACGATCACGGGAAGCTGGAAAGCTTCGCCGGCACCGGGAGTCAACATCGAGGCAACTCTCCAGCCGGATAAGCACTTCACGTGGAAGTTCACGGAGAACGGCCAGAACGCCCAGTTCACGGGGACCTACGAGCAGCAAGGCAACGAGCTGATTTTGACCCGTGATCAGGACGGCCAGAAGATGGATGGCACCGTCACCATGAATCAAAACGGCGGCTTCCAGTTCCGCCTGAAGAACACGGATCCGAACGACGTCGGGCTGCAGTTCGCTAAATAGAGCTGACCGGCGGTTGTCGCCTCACCGCGACAACGTGTCGTCAATTTGCCGACAATCAGGAACGAGGCGTCCCTAATCCGACGCCTCGTTTCCTTTTGGGCCAAAGAATTCTTCACGCAATTCGGAGAACCATGTGCGGATCTTCGAGTCCAGGGATTCGATGCTGGGTCGTCCAAGCACTTCGACGAGAGACGCGTGGTCGTCGGTCCACAGAACGCGGCGATTGTCGGCCTCGGCCGTGGATGCATCGCGGATCTCTTTGGAGTCGAGCGCCTTCGGATCATTGGCGACCAGAATCCAATAGCTCGAATAGCCGCCAAACTGAGTGTTTTCGCAATGGATGAACGCAGTGGCGAGATGGTCGTGCTCGGCGATCGCCTGGACGACCGGCTGGAGATCGAAATGGCGGTTGGAGATGTGAACCGCGATCACGCCTTGGGGCGCCATGTGCTTGAGATAGATCTGAAACGCCTCGACGGTAAGTAGGTGCACGGGAATCGCGTCGCCGGAGAAGGCATCGAGCACGAGCACGTCGAACTGTTGCGAAGTCTGGCGATCGAGGCTCAACCGGGCGTCGCCATGCACAACCTCGGCGTTGCCTTTGCAGTCGGCCAGGTAGTGGAAGTATTCGCGAGCGAGCCGCTCGTCCATGGGATTGATTTCGTAAAACTGGTAGTGATCGCCGGCCCGGGCGTAGGTCGCCAGCGTGCCGATGCCTAGACCGACCAGTCCGACCTTACGCGGCTTGGCAGGCTTGTCCTTCAGCAAAAGTCCGATCGCCGATTCAGGGCTGTAATACGTGGTCGGCGTTGAGCGCAGGGCGGGATTTTCGTACTCGAACCCGTGCGCGATCCGGCCGTTTACCAGTCGCACGATCGGCTCATCATCGACGTCGCCATACTCGGCTGTGTCGCGCGAAACGCGAAGCACGCCGTAGAAGTTGCGCCGCACGGCCAAAACCGACTTATCCCTCTGGGCCGCCTCCGCAGCCAGCATCACGCCGAAGCCGCTGAGCGCCGTGAAAAACACGAGCCACACCGTGCGCGGTTTACAGCCGTAAAATCGGCTTTGTCGGTCGGTCCCCAAAACGATCAGCATGAGCGCCGCGAACGCCCACAGGCCCAGATGCAGCTCGTAATAACCCCGAAAGAGCAGGGGAGCGACCACGCCGACGAAGATGCCCCCCGCCGCGCCTCCGGCGGAGATCAGGAGGTAAAACGCGGTCAGATGCTGGGCGTCGGGCTTCCGCCGCACGAGTTCGCCGTGACAGACCATCGCACACAGGAAAAACGCGGCGAAATAACTCAGCAGTTGCATCGCGAAGGGAACGCCCGCGCCGGAACGAAGCACGGGATAAAGCGCGGCCAGCGACAACACGGCGGCCGGCATCATAAGCATCCGCGAGTACCACCAGTCGCTATCGAAGCAGAGGATGAACGACAAGAGGTACAACGTCAAAGGCAGCACCCACAGGAAGGGTACGCTGGCGACGTCGAGGCAAACCTGATTCGTCGTCGCCAGAAGCAAGACCGAGGGAACCATCGCCAAAGCAAACCACAAAAGTTGCGTTTGCCAGGCCGGTTTCACACTCGGCATTGGTTGCGATTCGGCCGCCGGCAATGGATGCGGCAGCTCGATCGGCTGAGCGCGCCGGGTGACCACCACCCATGCGCAGGTGACACACAGAATGGCAAAAAGGATGAAGCTTCCCGACCACAGATAGGCCAAAGTCTTTGCGGGAAGGGCCCACTCGAACACGACGGGAAACGAAACAAGCGCCAAGAGCGATCCAACGTTCGAGAGCGCATAGAGTCGGTACGGTGAGCGCCCCGCGTGCACGCGGCTGAACCAGCCCTGGAGCAGCGGACCCGTCGACGAGAGCACAAAAAAGGGAAGGCCCACCGTCGCGGCCAAAAGCTCGATGATCCGCGAGATCGGCTCGACGTCGCCAGCGGGCTTCCAAGTGAGCTTCGGAACAATCGGCAGGGCGCAGATCGCCGCGATTAACAACGCCGCGTGAAGCATGCCCTGGGATTTGGGCGAGAGCCGGCTTGTCGTCAGATGGGCATAGGCGTAACCGCCGAAGAGCAGCATTTGAAAGACGAGCATGCACGTCGTCCAGACGCCGGGAGTGCCGCCGAACCAGGGGAGGATGAATTTGCCGATCAAAGGCTGAATTTGAAACAGCAAAAACGCGCTTAAGAAAATCGTCAGCGAAAATAAAAACGTCGCGCCGCCGCCACCCTCCTTGGCCTTGGCGGCGAGAATGCTCGTCGGGGTTGAATTCGGAATCGCTTCGGGGAGCGCGGCAGCGGTCGCCGCCGAATCGTCGGGGAGCTGAGCCTGCAAGCGTAAATCCCTTCGCTGGCGCGGGCGGCGGTCAGTCGCGGAGGATGCCGCAATTGGGCAAGAATCTCTGCAAGGCGTTCACTCCGTCTTCCAGAACGCTCGTCCCCCGCAGGTCGAGCCGCTTCAATCTATACAGCCCGCGCAGAAACAACAGGCCGGAATTGGAAATACCGCGACATAGCGGCAAACTCAGGTTTTCCAACGTCGGTATTTTGGCGATCTGCTCGAGGCCGACGTTCGTAATCTTCGGCCCGCTCAAAAACAGGCTTTTGAGATTCGGCACGTTGAGCAGCTTGCGCAGGCTCGAATCGGTGACTTTGGTGCCGCGCAGATCGAGCCAGGAAAGCTTCGGCAATTCAGGCATCGAGTCTCGCCAGGCGTCGCTGATTTTTGTGTTGCACAAGTCGAGCACTTCGAGCTTCGTCAGTCCGCCAAGATGGGCCAGGCCGGCGTCGGTGACATTGCCCCCGTTAAGGCTCAACTGCTTGAGGTCGATCATCCACTTGAGGTGCTCGATTTCCTTGTCGGTGATCACCACGCCTTTGCCGAGACTGACGGCCAGCGCATCGCCATTCTCGTCGAGCCGGATCCGAACGCCCAGCCGTTCGAGTTCGGCCCGTGCCTTGAGTTCGGAATCGACCACGTCGGCCGTTCCAGCGTCGGTCTTTACCACGCACCGCGGGATCGCCCGCTTGAGCTTGCTCAAGCCACCTTCGGTCACTTTCGTGCCGACAATCGAAAGGGCCCGCAGCCGGCGCAAGGCGATTAAATGGCTCATTCCCACGTTCGTCACCGGCGTGCTGGCGATCGACAGACTGTCGAGCATCGCCAGGCGGGCGAGATGCTCGCAACCCACGTCCGTGATCCGCGTGAAGGCCAGGCTCAGGCTTTTGAGCTGTTCCAGCCCACACAAATGGGCGATGCCTTCATCGCCGACATTCGTGCCACTCAAAAACAGAACCTGCAGATTCTTGAGGCCGGCGAGATGCGCCATGCCCGCATCGGTCACGCGTGTGCTTTCGAGCGACAGGCGATTGAGCCGTTTGAACCCTTGGAGGTAAGCCAGACCTGAGTCACCCACGCCGGTAAACGCCAACCCGAGATTGTCGAGGTTTGTGAGTCGCTCGAGATACGTCATCCCCTTGCTGGTCACGCGTGTTCCGCTCAAGAAGAGGACACGGAGATTCTTGAGATTTTGCAGGTGTTCCAAGCCCGCGTCCGTGATGCGGATGCTGACCAAGGTCAGCTTCGCCATCTCGGGCATTTTGGCAATCGACTCCAACCCGGCGTCGGTCACGGTAGTATTGGCGAGTCCGAGTTGTTTGAGTGCCGTGAGCGACTCCAGTTTTGCCAGTCCCTCATCGCTCACGCTCGTCTTGGCCAGCGACAGGTTGGTCAGTTTTGTCAGCTTGGCGACGGCCTCCATTCCCTGATCGGTGACTTTAGTACGGGCAAGAAACAGATCGGTCAGATTGGTCAGCCCCTGGATGTGATTGAGCCCCGCGTCGGTGATGCGCGTTGCCCGCAAGTCGAGGACTTGCAGCTTTTTGAACTCCTTCATGTGGATCATGCCCGCATCGGTGACCCGCGTGCCGGAAAGTCCCAGTGAGATCAGTCCGGTCAGGCCGCGGAGGTGAGCCAGACCGCCGTTGTCGACGCGCGTCTGACTCGCAAGCAGAGTTTTCAGGTTCACAAGCCGTATCAAACGGGCCAAGCCGGCTCCCGTGATTCGCGTGCCGGAGAGCCAAATCTGCTCGAGGTCGGTCATCTCCTTGAGATGTTCCAAGCCGGCATCGGTAATCGAGGTTCCGCGCAGATCGACGCGTTTGACCCCCGGAACGTGGCGGACGAAATCGAGCGAACGATCGTCGACTTTCGAGCCGGTGAACTGAACGGAGCGGCCCCCGGATTCGTCGTAAGGCGAAAAGGCGGCCCCCAGTTGTTCCAAAGCGACAATCGCGTCGCGGGGGGCAAGGACCGGAATTTGGCTCACTCGCGGCCTCTATTCGTGCGATCAGTAACCAACGGGCAATGACGTCAGGGCGAATGCCTCAGTTCCAGAATAATCGCTTGTTGGGGACTGGGCAAATCCTTAGGCAGGGACCGTCGCCCCTCGCTTCACATTTGGATACCGTGGGAGCAACGAGAATCAGACTGTCGACCGAGACTCCGAGGGATTTCGACCGAGTCATTCGACTCCTGCGGTTTGTTGAAGTGCGATTCATGACTGGCGTAATGGAACCAAAACGGCTGCGGCATCCATTGGTCCCGGTGGCGATCGCAATCGGAACCGGCGTTTTCACGGACCGATGCTGGCCACTGTCGTTGGCCGCCTGGATGTCGTTGGCCGCGTTCTCGGCCGTAGCATGGGCGATTTTGACATGGCGGCGGTCAAGTGCCTGGTTGGCCGGTGGATTTCTCCTTTGTTGGGTCCTGTGCCTGGGAGGAGCCCGGCATCATCTCTTCTGGTCGATAGCGGAGGGGGACGACCTGTCGCTATTCACGACTGACGAGCCACAACTTGTGCGCCTTTCGGCCACCCTCGTCGATGAGCCGGAAATCGTCTCGCCAACGGTTCGCGCTTCGCGTTCGGTTTGGGCGCAGCACGACACGAGTGCGGCGACCCTACTGTGCAGCAGCATCGCTTCCGAGGAGCGGGAACTGTCGGTCTCTGGACGGGCGGCCCTTCGAGTAAGCGGTCATCTGCTGCACGTTCATGTCGGCGATGAGATCGAAGTTTGCGGCTGGCTTGTCCGGCCGCAGCCCGCGCAATCCGGGCGCCTTCGATGCGTCCGACTTTTATCGACGACAAGGAATCCGCAGCCTGATCACGGCCGACCATCCGGATGCCGTCCGCCGGATTCGCGCGGGATCGACGCTCTCAGTCTCGCGGCTGGCCGCCCGCTTGCGGCGCGAATCCGAAGCGCAGTTCAACCGCGATCTCTCGTCGCGCAATGCGCCGGTCGCCGCGGCGCTGATGTTCGGGAGCCGTGCGGGCATGGACGAGGAAATCCGCGATGCGTTCGCGCACAGCGGCACGCTGCACGTCCTGGCGATCTCCGGCACCCACGTCGCCATCCTGGCCGCTTTGCTTTTGGGGATTGGTCGGCTACTCGGCCTCCCTCTGCGGGCCATGGCGCTCACAACGATTGCCGGAATCCTTGCGTATACCCTGCTGACCGATTGCCGGCCGCCAGTGATTCGCGCGACCTTGCTGGTCTGTCTCTTCGCATCAGCCGGTCTCCTTTATCGCCGACCATCGTTGGCAAGCGGGCTTGCCCTGGCGGCCATCGCGATCCTTTTGTGGAATCCGACGGACTTATTCGACGTCGGGACCCAGCTCTCGTTTCTCGGGGTCTTGGCGGTCGCGTGGGCCACGCGGGCAATCGCCGGAATCCAAAGGCGGCGCAGTGTTGAGAGCACGCTCCGGCGCCACGCGCGCCGAACACTTTTTGGCAGCACAAGATCCGCGCTTTGGAGATTCACCTGGGAGGCGGCTCTCGTTTCGCTGGCGGCGGCCCTCTTTACGACGCCGCTGATCGCGGCTCGCTTTCACATGGTCTCGCCGATCAGCGTCGTTGTGAATTTGGTGCTGACTCCCCTTTCCACGCTCCTGCTCTGGACCGGTTATCTCGACACGGCGGGCGGGCTCGTTGCTCCATGGTGCTCGCGGGGATTCGCGTTTCTTTTCGATGGGTCGCTGACGGCGTTCCTCGGTCTGGTTGAGAGGGCGGCCCGCGCACGGTTCTCGCACGCGTACGTTCCCGGCCCGCCAGAATGGTGGCTCGCGGGGTATTACGCCCTTTTACTCTGTGTGACCTTCGTACGTCCTTGTTGTCGCTGGAGCGCGCGACGCTGGTCGCTCTTGGCGGTGTGGTTGATCGTCGGCCTCGTTTGGGGATTGCGACCCGTCGGTCAGCAGTCGCTGCGTTGCACCTTTCTCTCGGTCGGACACGGTTGCGCGATCCTGGTCGAAACGCCCTCGGGCCACACACTGCTTTACGACGCCGGATCGATGCAGGACGGACGCATCGCCGAACGTGCCGTGCAAGCGACGATTTGGGAAAGGCGATACGCGGGCCTCGACGCGATCATGATCTCGCATGCTGACGTCGACCACTTCAACGGCGTGGCCGGCTTGATGCAATCGGTCCCGGTCGGCAAGATTCTCGTCTCGCAGCAATTCCTCGACTTTCGCCAATCGGCCGTGAAGGCGGTCTGCGAATCGAGCCGCGAATGCGGAGTGCCGATCGAACTCGTGTGCCAGGGGGACTGCTTGCGGCTCGACGATCGAGTCACTCTGCGCGTGCTGCATCCCGATTTCGGCCGGCCGCATTCCGACGACAATGCAAACAGCATCGTGCTCTTAATCGAATTCGGCGGCCGACGCATTCTGCTGACGGGGGATTTGGACGGCTCGGGCCAAATGGCCTTGTTGCAACAGGAACCGATGCACATCGATATCCTGCTGTCGCCGCATCACGGCAGTCGCAAAGCGAACCCCGAATCGCTTGCCAATTGGGCCACGCCGAGGCAACTCATCGTGAGCGCCGATCGGCGCGTCGATTTTCGTTCGCTGCGGAGCGCGTACGGTCCGCAGTGCGAAATCTTGTCGACACACGAAATGGGAGCAGTGACCATTGAGATCGATCGCGACGGATCGCTACGACGCACCTGCGTGCTTCGAAACAGAGACAACGGGCATCCTTCCCGTCGTCCGACAAGCCAGCCCGAAAGGTCAACCGCTGCATTTACTCCGTGAGGTCCCAGACCTTGAGCGTGTTGGACGCGTCGTCGACTGCGGCGACGATCAGGTCATCGCCTTGGACTTCGGCAGCGATGCCGAATGCCGCACCTTGAGACGGATCAACTGACACTTGCCCGACGAAGTGTCCAGTCGGCGTGAATTCGACGAGTTCGCTCGGCTGGGTCGGATTCCCGTTGATGGCGTCACCATTGGCTGCGATCAGATTGCCGTCCGGCAATAGCACGAGTCCCAGCGGACCACGCAGATGCGGATCGCGGACGACGAGATTTCCTTTGCCAGCGCTCGTCAGTCGGATGTTCGCAAACGGGATCGAGTAAATCGCGTTGTCGTCCGTTGATGCGACGTACAGCACGTCCGTCACGGGATCGAACGCCAGCCCGGTCGGCCCAACTACGAGCGCATTAGGGTCGCTGCGATGTGCGTATCCGGATGCGATCGTCGTGGAGCTGAGCACACGAATGTTGTTGCCAAAGGTCGGCACGCTGAGGACCAGCCGTGTGACGGTGCCATTGAGCACGTTGCTCACGTAGACGAACGCCAAATTCCCGTAGTCGGCGACCGTTAAGTCCCACGGACCATCGAGTTTCACCGGATCCTGGAGATTGGCGACCACTTTGCCTTGCTTGTCGAGAATCAACAATGATCCTTTTTGAATCGTGGAAAATGATCCGTCGCTGGTCGGCACATTCCCCACGAGCACGAAGCCGTTGCGCAGCACGCCCAGCGCGGTTGTCAGTCCCAATCCTTTGGGGCCCTGGAAGAAGAGCGATTGGCTGCCGTCGGGCGCAATTTCGACGATCGTCGTCCCCGTCCCTTGCAGATTTCCGCCGGCCGTCGAGTTGTTGAAGTTCGAGACCAGGATGTCCCCCGCGTGTAGTTTGCCGCCTGGAGCGATTCCCTGCGGGACGAAGGCGACGCCGTAGGGATTCTGGTCGCCGTTAGCCGGCACGGTGGAGGCGTTGACATTGGGCGCAGCTGCCAGCTGCGAGACAATTGAAGAATGAAACGCCGGTGTTTGAGTGCTCGTCGCAAGATGTGCGATCGGGGATGCCGAGAGAAGGGTTCGCATCTCCAAAAGCTCAGCTGATTGAGCGGTAAGTCGACTCGATCGTTCCCGCCTGTGCACTCGCATGGACGTTCTCCTTGCCAAGTGACAATCTGGGTTGCGGCCCGCAAGAAGTGATGAGAAACGCACAGAAATTTACAGTCCACGGTGCAAGACAGTTGCAGTGACTTGTTTCAAGCGTGGGCATTTTTTGGACATTTGCGAGGCGTGTGTGAGCTAGCTCACGTTCGCTAAGTGTCGTTGTAAGAAACCTAACAGTACTTCTCAGCAGTCTCACAACGGACGGGCGCGAGACTGCTCACAAAGGCGCACGACAGTTGGTTGAACATTTCGTTCGATGCGAGAGAAGATCTTGTGAAGGGACGCGCTTCACGAAGCGCAAATTCGGCAGAGACGGACTAGCGAGAAGCCGTCATTCCCACTTTTGCAATTCCATCTGCAGACGGTTCCAACTGAGTGTTGCGGCCGGATGGAAGCGGCCGGTCTCCACGGCTTCAAACGAGACCGAGCCGTCGTCCAGCAGACGGTCGATCTCTCGTTCGAGGGTTCTCAACCAGGCAGGAACGTCGATGCCGGAACCGTTGGTCGTGTTCAAGTATTCGTCAATCTCGCCCCGAAGTGCGGTGAAAGCGGGGGATGCCGTGCGTCCTAGGCGCGAATCGCGGAGGACCTCCGGCAATAAGGCCCGCATGCGATTCACTGCCAGTGGTTTCACGAACTGTTCGGCGAGCCGATCCGAGATCGACGGCAGGCGCATGCCGTATTTTTTTTCCAGTGACCGCAGCCGAATGAGATGCTTGTTGGCAACGGAGGCCGAGCGGGCACGAAAGTCCTCTTCCCAGGCGCGGGCGGCCGCGTGCCGGCCGCATTCGGAAAAGAGTTCGTGGCAAACGCCGATCGGGCTCAAATTCCAGGCGTCTCGCTCATAGGCCGACTCGGCACGCAGGAAGTCGAGCAGGCAATAAAACTTCTCGCCGTAATCGGAGTGCGTCGTCGTCGTGTTGTATTCGACGTAACGGTCGAATTTATCAACCACGCTTTCGTAGATCATCTCGAGATAGGTCATGGCCTTCTCGGAATCGATCTGGCCGGAATACATGTCGTCGAGCAGCTTGATGGGGTGCAGCTCGTCGCTCGTGTCGTCCAGGTAATCGAGAAAGCCTTCGATCCCCGCGTCGAGAATCGTGCGGACATTGCCCAGGGTCAGCAGCTTGGCATGGAACAAGTCGGCGCCGTAGGACTCGACGAACGTGCGGACGTGTTTCCAGACGTTCGCTTCGGCCATCTCTTCGACGCTCGAAAGCCGCATCGACCGGCTGTGCGTGAGCCACAACTTCATATAGCGCTGCACGACGTCGCTGGCCATCGTGACGATCTGATTGTTTCGCCAGGAGGCACGCTGCGATGTGCGGAAGTTGCCCGCGGCTTGCACGGCATCAGCGTACCAGGCGGCCGCCCGCGACGTCTTTCCGGAGACGGGACGCGAGGAACCCGGCCGCAGTCGCCAAGGACGCCGACGGTCGGGAGGGGCCGCGGCGTCGATCGTGGCCGAAGGGGGGGCCAAGGGATCGCGACGTCCGCGCGGTGCAAGACTCGTCTGGGCCGCTGCGTCATTGGGATCGATCTTCCAGCGACTCGCCGAGCGGACGATGCATTCGAGCGTGCTCTTGAGTGCGGTGCGAAACAATTGATCGAATTCGCTGACGACCATTCCCTGTGGGCGCGAGCCGCGCTCCATCTCGTAGCCGGTTTGCAAGAGTTGCCACGTTTCCCGCAGGCAGCCGGCCCGCGGCAACTGCGAGAGCAAGAATCGCAGCGTGGCCTGCAGCAGCTTGGCTTGCCGAAACGGGCCCGGTTTTCCCCCCGCATCGAGAGACACATACAAAAGCGGCTTGGTCGCCAACTGTTTACGCAGGGCCGGAAGCAGTCGCCGGATACTCACCGCGTCACGCAGCAGGACGGCCCGAAAAACGTCGATGATCCGCGTTTCGGCCTCCGGATGTTCAGGACGGCGGGCGGCCGGCAGGCTCGCGCTCAACAGCCGTTCGGCCATCCGCAGGCGAACTTGCGTCATCACGACCGTATGCATGAGATAAAGCTGGGCGTGCCGTTGATAGTCATATTCGACGTTTTCGTCATGATCGCCGGACGGAAGCTCGATCTCGTATTGAGCAAGTTCGTCGGCCAAGCGTGACAAATCGCGCGACAGCGTGCGGGCCTTACGGCGCCATCCGGAGATGACCTCTTCCCGAGACGGCTGGGAGCCCGACGGATTGGTACGACCAGCCGCGGCCTCGCGCGGCGCGGCGGCAAAACGCAGGGCGGCCATTAACCAGGCTTGGGCCAGCGTGTTGATGAAGCGCAGCCGCGGCTCGAAAAAGCGGGTGAGGGCATCGACTTCAGCTGTCTCGCGGTTGGGGCCGCTCTCCATCGTGTCCCCCTCGCGTCCGTCGCGCGTGCTGTCCCGGTAGACGACGCCTTCATAGGCGGCTTCGAAGAGCTTGTCGTCGTCGGTAGTCTCCTCCTCGATCGGTCCGTCATCGGCTTCGCTTTGCGGCGCGTCGCTCGCGCGGGCCTTTGCCACGCCCCCTTCCGCCTCTGCCAAGGTGGGAACGCTCCAATAGCTGCCGGCATTGGCTTCGAGGAAATCAAACAGCCGCCGCACGGCGGGCCACGAGTCGTTTGCGGGCGTGCCGTTCTCTTCCGTACCCAATACGCCCTGTATCCAGCGGATCAACAGGGTGTGAAACGAATAACCTTCGGCCTCGAGCGGAACGCTTTCGCTGTTGCCCAGCCACTGGATCAGCAGACCCATCGCGGCCACGTAATCGCGCCGACGCAGGAGGACATCGACGACGAGCGCGTACGACTTCACCGATTGGAATTGCTCGACATGCGTTCGCCAAAACGAAATATCGCCGGACGCCTCGCCGGCCTCGCGCCAAGCGCGGAGGGTGGAAGCGACCCGGACGGCCGATTGCCAACTTTCTTGGCCCAGGACTTTGGGCAAATCCTCGACCGTCGATGCGCCGAATTTGTCCCACCACTGGGCGCGCCTCTCGAAGGCTGACGACAGCGCTGCGAACGTTTCCGGGTCAGACACTGCGGCGGCTTCGCCGAGCGCAAGGGAGTAGATGCCGAACAGGCTCTCGACAATCTCGATCAAATCGGCAATCCGCTGGTCGGGCACGACGTCTTCACGCGACGAGAACAGCGGAAACATCCCCTGAAAACCAATGATATTCCAGGGATCGGCCAGCGCACCGCAGCCGATGCCGCGATCGAGCTGATCTTCGACCTCGGCAAGCAGCCGCTTGACGTCCGGCACTTCGCCGCGCAGAAGACCCCGATGCGCCGCGACCAGCCGCCACTCGATTTCGGTCTCGAAACGGGCCGAGGCGGCCGGGACGAGCGCGCTTTGCTCGCGAGAGGCCTCCGGATAACCGAGCTGGGCGTAAAGCCGTGAAACGTGCCGATCCTGCACTTGCCGCGCCCGTACCGCGCGAGAGTGATGTTCAAATGCTGTCGAATGTGGCCGAACGGCTGCTGCGTCAGCTTGGCTTCCTTACGCAATCGCGTGCGGCGTGCGCCCTTGGCGCCGTTCATCAGCCGCTCGTAGAAGGCGTCGCGCTGGCGGGCGACTTTCGGCAACAGGGTCACAAGATTGACGTTCGAGTCGAACGTTTGCGGGCCCGAGCCGCTGATCGAGGAGGCCATCAGCATCGTACCGCTCAAAACGGCGGACGCGTCGTACAGGCGTTCGTCGGCGTTGAGCTTCTTCTGATCGGCCATCCAGGACAACAGCGAATCAAGCACAATCTTGCGAACGATGAACCGGGAGTAGAATCCCTTCGTGTCGATGCGGTGCGGATCCCATTCACCAAACGTGTAATTCGTCCGCTTCGTGACAGGATGCGTGTGGTCATGCGCCCGCACGTCCACGGCCAGCTCCTCGAGCCGTTCGAGATCGAAGTGCGAATCGCGGAGGATTTC
This sequence comes from uncultured Planctomycetaceae bacterium, assembly GCA_963756305.1. Classification (GTDB taxonomy): domain Bacteria; phylum Planctomycetota; class Planctomycetia; order Planctomycetales; family Planctomycetaceae; genus DASPSM01. The sequence continues at coordinate 1,086,105 of CAVWNP010000002.1, read as the reverse complement.
CGCGGGCGTTTCGCGGAGAAAGGCGATTGTCCGCTCGACCAGATCGTGATACGGGCCGTTTGCCGTCTCGGCATCCCGAATATAGACGGGGATCGGGCGAAACCGCTCGTGCGGATAGGGCTCCATCTGCCGTCCATTTTCCAATACCGCAACAGGGCGATAGCCGACGAAGTCGTTCAGCCGGTCGAGCGTGCCGCGGATAATCCTCTCACTCTCATCCCAGGGCGCTCCTTGTTCGAGGACGGCTTCGATCATCCGCGCCAAGAAAAATGGTTGCCGAAAATCGGCCGCCTGCAGGTGAAACAGCAGATCGGAGTGGTGCCGCCGATAGGCCGGCAGGCACTCCTCGAACACGAGCTTGACGACGGCCGTCGCCTGCGCCGCATCAGCAAGAGCCGGCACACTCGGCTGCAGGCGGGCGAGCTGGCCCAGGAGGAAGTTGGGGAGGGCCGAGTCGAGTTGGAAAGAGTCCGGCCGCGCAAAGAGTGCGTTCCAATTGCGTTGAAAGGCGGAGTCCGGTTTTCCGCCGGAGAAATTCAGATATCCCAGGATTTCGCGAAGTAGCCGTTCATCCGGTTCGGGCGTCCCTGCACGCGGAGCATTCCGTCTGGCATTCATGTTTTCAGTAAAACAACCTCGTTCTCAATTTGAAAGCGGAATCTCGTGATGGAAGGATGGCGCCCCCCATCCTTATTATTCTTACGCTTCGGCTCACAAGGACCAAGAGCGGCCAGTCTGGAAAAATGGGTCATCGAAATCTCAGTGAATGCGTTCGCGATTTGCAGCAGAGCGGACAGCTTGTGCGCATCGAGAGTGAAATCGATCCGCACCTCGAAGCGGCGGAAATCCAGCGACGCGTCTACCAGGCGGGCGGACCGGCCGTCTATTACTCCCGGGTCCGCGGCTGCCGGTTTCCGATGGTGAGCAATCTCTTCGGCACGAAAGAACGCACGCGGTTTCTGTTTAGCGACACTCTGGCAACGGTTCGCCGGCTGGTCGAACTCAAAATCGATCCGACGCGGGTTCTTCGGAAAGCCTGGCGGTATCGCGACGTTTCTCGAACGATGTGGCGGATGCGGCCGAAGCCCGTCGGCATCGGCAATATCCTCAAGAATTCGACGACCGTCGACCAGTTGCCGCAGGTGACGAGCTGGCCGAAGGACGGCGGTGCATTTATTACGCTTCCCGAAGTCTACACCGAAGATCCCGATCGACCCGGTTTCCCGCGGTCGAACCTCGGCATGTACCGCATCCAACTCTCGGGCGGCGCGTATGTGCCCAATCGAGAAGTCGGCCTGCACTACCAGATACACCGCTCGATTGGCGTGCACCATGCGGCGGCCATTCGCCGCGGCGAGCGGCTGCGCGTGAATGTGTTTGTGGGAGGAACGCCGGCGATGATCCTCGCTGCCGTCATGCCGCTGCCGGAAGGGCTTTCGGAGCTGGCGTTTGCCGGCGCTCTGGGCGGTCATCGCATTCCGATGATCGCTCAGCATGGCGGATTGCCCGTTTACGCCGAAGCCGACTTTTGCATCTGTGGCACTGTCGATTCGCAGAAGCTGCGACTCGAAGGGCCCTTCGGCGACCATTTGGGTTACTACAGTCTCGCGCACGATTTTCCCGTCCTCGACGTCGAAGCAGTCTATCATCGCGATAACGCCATTTGGCCCTTCACGACCGTTGGGCGGCCGCCTCAAGAGGACACGTCGTTTGGCGAGATTATTCACGAAATTACAGGGCCGATTATTCCCACGGTAGTTTCCGGCGTGCACGCCGTGCATGCCGTGGACGCAGCCGGCGTCCATCCGCTGCTCTTGGCAATCGGAAGTGAGCGATACGTGCCCTACGCCGGCCGGCGGAAGCCGCAGGAGCTGCTGACCAACGCCAACGCGATCTTGGGGCAGGGGCAGCTTTCGCTGGCGAAGTACTTGTTGATCATCGCCCACGAAGATGACCGGCAGCTCGACATCCATGACATTTCGCGATTTTTCGGACACCTTTTGTCGCGCGTCGATTGGCAGGCCGATCTGCATTTCCAGACGCAGACGACGATCGACACGCTCGATTACTCGGGGTCCGGGTTGAACGCGGGCTCGAAAGTCGTGATCGCGGCCGCCGGCCCACCCAGGCGCGAATTGCCCATCGTGTTGCCCTCCGGTTTCACCTTGCCGGACGGTTTTCGCGAGCCGCGACTGTGCCTGCCGGGCGTCGTTGCAGTCACGGGACCGCCGTTTTCACCAGCCGCCGCGGAGAGGGAGCCGGCGATCGAACGGTTTTGCGGCGTGATCGATACCAATCATCCGCTCAACGCCTTTCCCCTCGTCGTGATTGTGGATGACAGTGAGTTTGCCAGCCGCACGCTCAACAATTTCTTGTGGACGACATTCACTCGCTCCAACCCGGCCGCCGACGTGCACGGGATCGGTGCATTCGTCCGCGAGAAACATTGGGGCTGCCGCGGCTCGCTGGTGATCGACGCGCGGATCAAGCCGCATCACGCGCCGCCGCTCGTCGAGGATCCCGAAGTGTCGAAGAGAGTCGATCGACTGGGCGCCCGGGCGGACCGCTCCACGGCATCATCTGAGTGCCGCCGTGACGAACGACGCCCTACAATTCAAAGTCAACGCAACGCTGAGGAGGCAAAGCAATGTCCACAATGACTCCAGCCGAATGGAACCAGCGTTACGTCGCGAACGAGCTTCCCTGGGATTCCGGCGTTCCGTCCAAGGAGCTGAGTCGAGTTCTCGATGAGGAAAAAATCATGCCGTGCCGCGCCGTGGAACTCGGCTGTGGCACCGGGACGAATTCGGTCTATTTGGCTTCGCGCAGGCTTCGACATCGCCGGCGTGGACTGTTCGCCCGTTGCACTCGAGCAAGCCCGAAAGAAAACCACCGCGACAGGTTCCAATGCAAGATTCTTGGAAGCCGATCTGTGCCGCTTTAACCTGCAGATCGAGCCGTTCGACTTCATTTTTGACCGCGGCTGTTATCACTCGGTCCGCCGCATCGACATCGCCGGTTTTCTGAGCACGCTGCGTCAGCTCTCGAAACCTGGAACGCGATACCTCCTGCTTGCGGGCAACGCGAACGAAGTAGGCCCGGGCCCGCCGCGCGTGCATGAGCACGAAATCCGCATCGATCTCGATGGCCTCTTCGAGATTCAGTTCATTCGCGAATTCCGTTTCGAGGTGCCCGATCCGCCCGAAGGATTTCTCGCCTGGTCGTGCTTGATGACGCGGCGCGCCTCGTGACGGCTCACTTCGGCTTGCCGCTGCCGGTAAGTTCGCTGTAGACGAACTCGATATTCTCCGCCCGCGTCTTCACGTCGACGCCGGTCCATTCTTTGTAGGACGGCACCTCGATCTGCTCTTTGATCTCCGCCAACGATCGCCCCTTATCGATGAGTTGCTGCACGGCTTGGCGAAGCTCGACGAAATAGCGCTTTTGTTTTTCCAGAACGTCCGGGCCTCCCATTTCGCCGTGTCCCGGGCAAACTTGCTTCACGGGCAGCTTTTGCATTTCCGAGACGACGCGAATCCAACTTGCCGTGTTGCCGTCTCCCGTGTAATTGAAAGGCCCATTGACGCAGGCGTCGCCCGTAAAGAGCAGGCCCTGTTTCGGCAGCCAGGCGACGGCATCGCCCGGTGTGTGCGCGTGGCCGAAGTGGATCAACTCCACGCGCTGCGTTCCGTCATCGACCACCAGATGCTTCGGGAAGTAGAGCACGGGCTTCTGATATTCGAGATGGTCGTACACCTTGGGATTTTCTTTCTTTGCCTTCTCGAAACCGGCAATTCCCTTGGTGTCGAACTGCGAGCGGCTGTTTTCCGAGGCGATCGGCGTGGCACCGATCGCGGAAAACTTCTGGTTTCCGTCGGCGTGATCGCCGTGATAGTGCGTGTCGAAGACGTAGCGAATCGGCTTGTCCGTCGTTTTGCGAATCAGTCGAATCACCTCGTCGGCCTGGTCGGGGAAATTGGCGTCGATCACCAGCACAAAATCCTTGAAGATCACCCAACCCTGGTTGCAGCCGATGAAATTGGGCTGTGTCATCGTCTTACGGAAGAACACGCCTGGGACCACCTCGGTCACCGTCGTTTCGGTCGGCACGAACCAGCCGGACGCCAAACCGGCCACCACGGTGAGGATCAAGAATGTCGATCCGACGACGAGGATCTGTTTCGACCGGGACATGGCTCACTCCGTCAAGGCAGGCAAAAAGGGATTGACAGCCAAGGCACAAAGACAACAAGAATCGACAACCGAGTCAAGTCGCCGACACCGCCTGCCGTCCGCGAAATTCGTTGCCAAAAAACCGTTGCTTGGTCGACGAGCCTCTTGTAACTTGGACTTTCGCCCGAACGACATCCACTCCTTCACTCTTTGTGCGCTTTCATTTCGGGGGGCACTCATGGCGAATGGTTATCAATACCAGTCGGCAAAGGCGCTCGTGATAACGCTCACGATTCTGTTCGGCATTCTGCTCGTTCTCTCACTTGCGCTGCGCACTGTTTGTTGCTCAATTGCGTCGCGCTGCAAAAGAACATGAATCCTGCCGGCGATCCGGAAATGCCCGGTGCCGCGGTCGCGTTGACGCAGGTTGGCGCCGGCGTCCTCTGGTTTCTGTTTTATTTGATCACGGGCATTGTGTTCCTGGTGTGGATTTCTCGCGCCAACGCGAATGCCCACGCGCTCGGCGCCGACGACATGTCGATCACGCCCGGATGGTCAGTCGGCTGGTTCTTCATTCCCTTTGCGAACCTCGTGAAACCGTTCATTAACGTGCGCGAGATTTGGAACGCGAGTGATTCGGACCCGCGGGACGTCTCCGCCTCGGGCAGCGCTCCGCTGATCGTCACCGCGTGGTGGTGTTTGTGGATCCTCTCGAATATCTGCGGGCAGGCGAGTGGACGAGCGACGTGGAATGCCACCACGCCCGAACAGCACCTGTTTGCCAACTATCTCAATCTCGCCGACGACATCCTTTCCGTCGGTGCGCTGATCCTTGTCGTGGGGGTAATTCACGGCATACACAAGCGCCAAGAACGGCTGTACGAGGGACTGCGGAAGGCGCGAAAGAAACAAGCCGCCGTTTCGACGCCCGAACCGCAAACGTATCAATCGCCCTGGTAGTTGGACGATTCGCGTTTTGTCCTCGAGCCAACAAGTATGACCCGATGACGCCTTTTAAAGCGCAATGCACGAACTGCAACGTGACATTTACTACGCGGATTACGAATTCGGCGGGATCGCATGAGGCGTCGGCGCACTGACGTAAATCGGGATACACATCGGTGGACAGGGGTACGGGGATGGCCGCTCGAGATGGGGCTCGCCGTCGGGAGTGCCATATTCAACATCATCGTCGGGCCGTTCGGAGCCTTTCTGTTATTTAGTGGGGACTTCATCCTCGCGCTGGCTGTCGCACTGAGTTAATCTTGACGCCCGTGTCGCTCCACAAGGGCGGGCTTGCTGGCTTCACCGCGTATCGCATCGGCTCTGGTTCGCAATTTGAGTAGCGCAGCGGACATGGGGCGAAGTTCTCAGTGCTGAGAAAGCGCTCGGCGCGCGATTCCTGGATATGGGAAATCTCGTTGCACGACGCTCCGCGGTGTGGACAGGCGAAACGAGCGCTGACAGAATTCTCCCGATGCGGCACGCGCTGCCGGCCGGGCATTTTTGCGCACACTCGAGCGCAGCAGGCCCTCCGCTCCCGTCTCGCTGATGGTTCCTGGTGAAAGAGAATATGGCAAAGAAGCTCTCGACCGAGGAGATTCTGAAGGCGGCTCGAGCGCAATCGGCGAAGACCAGCGGCGCCCCCGAAACGCCGCCCGCGGAAGCGGTGCCGAGTGAGCCCGCGGCCCCAGCGGAACCGGCGGCCGCTGCTCCAGTTGCCGCGAATCCTCCGGCCCCCGCGGCGCCAAAGCCGTCGGGCGCACCCAAATCAACGAAAGACATTCTCGCGGCGGCCCGAGCCCAATCGGCGAGCGGTGCACCCGCCGCGGCCGCGTCAGCACCGAAGGCGCCGCCGGCTGCAGCTCCAGGCCCTGGTGGAGGTGCCCCCAAGTCGACAAAAGACATTCTCGTCGCTGCTCGCGCTCAGACGAAGTCCGGTGGAGCGGCGGCCAGTGCGCCGGCCGGAGAAAAGCCCGTCGCTGCGACAGCGGCTTCCGCCAAGGCTGCGGCTGCCGCGGCAGTGAAGCCCGCGGGAAATCGCCCGTCCGTTCAAGAAATGCTGAAAGCGGCCCGAGAGGGTCGTTCCACAGAAGTGCCCGCAGCCGGACCGGGCGCTTCGGTCGCCGCCGCAACGGCCAAGCCGGCGGCCGCCGCGCCTGTCATCCCGCAAAAGCCGGCCTCCATCGCCAAAAAGCCGGCGGTCGAAGAGGCAACCCGCCGCGGATTTTTGGCCGGACTGCTGGCCGGTGCGGGTGGAGTTTGGTTCTTACTGTTTGGAACGTGGTTTCGCGCCGCGTGGACCGCGTTCTCGGCTACCTCGGGGATCGGCGGGCTTGCGATGGCGCGGTTCATGATGCCCAACGTGCTGGTCGAGCCGCCGAGCAAATTTAAGGTCGGCCCGACTTCGGACTATCCGCCCGCTTCGGTCACCACCAAGTGGACGGCCCAGTACGGCGTGTGGCTGGTTCACAACGAATACAAAGGCAAGGACGTGATCTACGCTCTCCAAACGGTCTGCACCCACCTAGGCTGCACGCCGAACTGGCTCGAAGGAGAGCGCAAGTTCAAGTGTCCCTGTCACGGTTCCGGTTTTTACATCACGGGAGTCAACTTCGAGGGCCCCGCACCGCGGCCGTTGGAGCGGATGGCGATCCGCATCTCGGAAGACGGTTCGCTCGAAGTCGACAAGAGTCGCAAATTTCAGGAAGAACTCGGGCAGTGGAACGATCCGGCGAGTTTCGTTCCGGTTGCCTGATCGCAATCGGGTTCCCGGTGGACCGGGGGCCGATCTCCGAAAACTACCTCTCGCAAGGCTGGCTCTAGACCGATGTCTGTCGGCGATTACATTCGCGATTCGCAAATCTGGAAGAGCATTTTTCGCCACCCGGCTCCGTACGACCGGCGGAACCGCGTGGTTGTCATGCTCACGAATTTCTTCCTGCATTTGCACCCGGTCTCGATCAAACAGCAGGGGATTGCCCTCTCCTACACTTGGTGCATGGGGGGCATCACCTTCTTCCTGTTCCTGGTCGAGACGATCACCGGCGTGCTGTTGATGTTTTATTACCGGCCGACGCTCGAATGGGCGTTCAACGACATTCTCGCCCTGCGGGATGTCACCACGCTGGGCATCATGCGGGAAATCCACCGCTGGGGCGCCCATGCGATGGTGATCACCGTTTGGCTGCACATGTACCGCGTGTTTCTCACCGGAAGCTACAAGCCGCCACGCGAATTCAACTGGGTCGTCGGCGTGCTGTTGCTCGTGCTCACGCTCCTGCTGTCGTTCACCGGGTACCTGTTGCCCTGGGACCAGTTGGCGATTTGGGCCATCACGGTCGGCTCGAACATGGCCCGTGCTACGCCGTTCCTCGGACACGAGGGACCTGGCGCTCAGCTATTGAATATTGGCGGCTTCGACCTGATCACCAACGGGAGCGATGCGCGCTTTTTGCTCCTGGGCGGACGGTTCGTGGGCGAAGCGACGCTCAACCGGTTTTATATTCTCCACTGCGTGGCGATTCCGCTGGTCGCGGCCGGGTTGATCGCGATCCATTTCTGGCGCATGCGCAAAGACGGAGGCATCAGCCAGCCGCTCTGATCGATTGGCTGCTCTTGATAAATGAGAAGGGTTGGGAGACGGAACGCGGATGCTTGAACCTCATCCGGATTTAACGCTTGACGTTATCCACGGCTTGGGCTGGATCTACTTGATCCTGGCCGCGATGAATTTCGCGTGGGCAGTCCACGTCTTTCGGAAGGGTTCGCACTTCCGCACGGGACTGGGCGGGTTGCTGAATGCGCCGCAAGACGTGCCGAGCGCTGCGCCGTGGGCACTCTACGCCACGATATTGTTCCTGATCGCAATTGTGCACATCGTTTCCAACAGCGACCCCTCGGCATTCATGATCAAGTTGCCGGTCATCTTTAAGACGTTAGTCGACAGGCTGATCGCGAGCCCCGTGGTGTATTTCATTATTTCGATCGCGCTCTTCGGGCTCGTGGTCATTTGCCGGCGCTGGTTGGTCAAGTCGACCGTCGCCTGGACGCTGCTCAATGCGATCCTGCTCTTCTTGACGTTGAGCCTGACCGACTACAACTTCCGGCAGATCGTCGGCAAGCCCGATAACGTGCCCATCGTCTCGATGCTGTTTATTGTCGCGTTCTTCACGTGGCTCTTCTTCAAGCGGGCTGTCGAGAACGACGAGCGGATCGAGCAGGGCCGGCCTCTGCTGGAAAGTGAGAACAACGAAAAAGTCCTGGTCTGGCCCGACCTGGTCTATACCGAACTCATCTGCATGGTCGTGCTGACGGTGGTGTTGGTGGCCTGGGGCATCCTGCTGCAGGCCCCCCTGGAAGAGCCGGCCTCTTCCGTGAGAACGCCCAATCCGTCGAAGGCCCCGTGGTACTTCCTCGGCCTGCAGGAAATGCTCGTCTATTACGACCCGTGGCTGGCCGGCGTGGTCTTTCCCAGCCTGATCGTCGTGGGCTTGATGGCCATTCCGTACATCGACTTCAACAAGCGGGGGAACGGCTATTACTCGTTCAAAGAGCGGTCCTTCGCCATCTTGACGTTCATGTTCGGCTTCTTGCCGCTGTGGATCGCCATGATCGTTCTCGGGACGTTTCTCCGCGGCCCGAACTGGAACATTTTCGGCATTTACGAGTTCTGGGACGTACATAAGCTGGAAGTCCTCAATAACGTCAACCTGTCCGAGATGTTCTGGCTGAACTGGATGCATTCCTCACTGCCCGTCGCGCCGGCGGGGGCCTCCGGGTTCCAAAAGTTCGAATACATCTTCGGCCGCGAGTGGCTCGGGTTTGCGGTCGTGCTCGCCTACTTCTTCCTCTTGCCGCCGATCATGGCCCGCATGCCGTACTTTTCGAAGTTCTTCGCCCGGATGGGATTCATCCGCTACATGGTGTTTGCCAACTTGATGCTGTGGATGGCGGCCTTGCCAATCAAGATGGTTTTGCGGTGGGCCTTTAATCTCAAGTACATCGTCGCCATTCCCGAATGGTTTTTTAATATCTGACGCTAACGGGCCGGGCCGTCGTCCCGGCGGAGTTTGATCGCCGATGCCGGCCACGGAAGAGTATTCACGCGACGTCAAGAAAGTGCACGTCGTTTTCGCGCTCACTTCGATCGCCCTGCTTGCGGTGACGGTCTGGATGCTCAGCTGCCGATCATGCCCGCGAATGGCACGGATACCAGCGAACATTCGACGACGTGCAGACCGCCAAGCAGAAATCGGCGATCGAAGGCATCGAAAAGAGTCCGCAGTACGAAACGTCGAAAGCGGACTTGCAGGCCAAGCTCAAAGCGGCCGACGAGAATTTGAAATCGATCGCGCCGGAAATCGACCGGCTCAAAAAAGAATTGGCCGAGGCAGAACGGCAATTTGACGCATCCAGCCGCGACGTTCGCGGCGTCCGCGCGTTTCGCGATAAGGCGCGGGCCGACTTCGACCTCGCCGTTCGCGACGGCGTTTCAGGCAAAGCCCTGGCGCAATATCAAGACGATTTCAACGCCAAACAGGACGTGGTTAACAAGGCGGAATTGGACGTTCAGCAAAAGCAGACGGCGCGAGATAACCTGCAGACCAAGCTCAAGGACCTGACCAAGTCCCAGGACGATACGACGGTCGCGCTGACCAAGCTCAACGACAACCTCGATCTCCGCGAGAAGGCGCTGGCCAAGCTCGATCCGGAAGGCTTCTCTAAGTACAAGAAAGAGTTCATGGAGTGGCCGATCATCGACGGCTTCAACTCCCCGCTCAAGATCACGCAGGATTGGCTGCCCAATTTGACAATTCAGCTCGGAATGGCCCGCACGGCCCGTTTCGATCGCTGCCGTACGTGCCACGGAGCCATCGACCGCGTCGAAGCGGGCAACATTCCCAGCTTCCCGTTCGGACACCCCGGTACCACGCAAGTCTCCGACTGGGTGCTGCAGAACAAGTATCCGCATCCCTACGCCACGCACCCGAATCCGGATTTGTATTTGACCTCGGCCAGCCCGCATCCGGTGGGCAAATTCGGCTGCACGATTTGCCACGACGGGCAGGGCTCGGCGACGTCGTTTAAGGACGCCTCGCACACTCCCAACGACCCGTACGAATACGAAGTCTGGCACGACAAGCAGCATTACAACTCGAACCACTACTGGGAATACCCGATGCAGCCGGAGCGGCTGCGCGAGTCGACCTGCATCAAGTGCCATCACTCGGTCGTCGAACTCGGCGTGCATCCCAAATTTGGGGCCAGCGCGCCGAAGGTCTTCCGGGCTACAACCTCATCAAGGAATACGGCTGCTTCGGCTGCCACGAAATTCAGGGTTTCGACGGCACGCGGCCGATCGGTCCTGACCTGCGGCTCGAGCCTTCGACCGAGGCCGAAGCCGAAAAGATCGCCAACGATCCGACACAAATCGCCGGAACGATGCGAAAAGTCGGCCCGTCGCTGCGGCACATCAAGTCGAAGCTCTCCCCGCAGTTTGTGAGCTATTGGATCGAGGATCCGCAGCGGTTCCGTCCAACCACGCGGATGCCCAAATTCTTCCACACGTCGAACCTCAACGACAAGATCGGCCAATGCATTGCAGCCGCTGGAGATTTTGGGGGTCGCCCATTACCTGCGCGACCGCTCCGAAAAGTTCGACTACATGGAGCCCGCCGCCGATTACAAGGCCGACGCCAATCGCGGCAAGGACCTCTTCTCGAAGCGCGGCTGCCTGGCTTGCCACAGCCACCAGGCCTTCCCCGATGCGCAATGCAGACCTTCGGTCCTGAATTGAGCAAAGTGCACTCGAAGATCGATCCTGGCAAAGACGGCCGCGACAACTTCCGCTGGCTCTACAGTTGGATCCGCGATCCGCAGCGATATCACAAGCGGTCGAAGATGCCCAACTTGTTCCTCGAGCCGTATGAGGAAGGGGGCAAGCCGATCGATCCCGCCGCCGACATCGCCGCCTTCCTGCTGGAAGGCGGGGTCCGGAGAAATTCCCGGCGCCGAAATTCGACAGCAAGGCGCTCGACGATCTCGTCACGCTCTTCTTGTCGAAGGCCCTGCGGGCCGAACAGGTCGCCGGCATCATGGATGCTGAAAGCGAGCCCCACAAGCGCCATCGGTATCCGCTCGTTCCCGCCGACGTGAAGGGGGACGAGATCGAGCTGTTGGCCGAGGCGGGTAAGCCGATCACGGAAGACCAATGGCGGGGGATGAAGCTCAATTACATCGGCCGTAAGACGATCGGCCGATACGGCTGCTACGGTTGCCACGACATCCCGAACTTCGAGAACGCCCGCCCGATCGGCACGACGCTCCAAGACTGGGGCCGCAAGGACACGAGCCGTCTCGCCCCCGAGCACATTGAGGAGTATCTGGAGGAGCACAAAGAGGCCAACGGGATCTCGATGCACGAGCGGATCGTCGCCGCGATGAAGGCGGCACGGGCCGGCGGCTCGAAAACGGGCGAATTCAAAGGGGACGAGCAAAAGACCGAGATGCGGGCCGCCTACTACTACAACGACCTGTTGCACCACGGGCGGGCCGGCTTCCTCTGGCAAAAGCTCCGCGATCCGCGCAGCTACGACTATTTGAAGACCGAGACCAAAGGCTACGACGAACGCCTGCGGATGCCCAAGTTCCCCTTCAACGAAGAGGATATCGAAGCGATCGAGACCTTCGTGCTCGGTCTCGTCGCCGACCCACCGGCCAAGGAATACCTCTATCGTCCGGAAGGCGCCGCCAAGGCGCGGATCGAAGGCGAGCGGATGCTCGACCGCTATAACTGCGGCGGGCTGCCACATGCTGCAGCTTCCCGAGATCAAATACGCGGTCGATCCCAAGGAGCTGGCTGCAACGCAGATCACTCCGTCCGATCATCCGGCGGGCATTGAACTGTTGCTCAAGCTCAAGCCACCCGAAAAGGGCGAAACGGGCCGCACGCAAAAGGTGAAGACCGACGCCGGTGAGAAGGAATTGCCGGTGATCGCCTTCCATGGCCTGATCTACAGTCGGCCCGAGGCCGATGCCGCACCGGACGAACGCGAATTCACCTACGACTTGTGGGCCACGCTCGACGTCGGCGGCAAGAAGATTCTGCCGCAGGCAAGAATGCTCGTGTCCGCGTCGCGGCTTGCCGCCGGGCGCGACGGCTAAAGACGGCTACAGCACGCCGCCGCGCGGCGGCACGTTTGCCGAGTGGCTGGTGGAATCGTTGATCAAGCGGGGGCAGTCCCGCTCGATGGCCTGGCAGATGTCGCCGCCCCCCTTGTACAAGGAGGGGATCAAGGTCCAGACGCCGTGGCTTTACCAGTTCCTCCGCGATCCGTATCGCCTGCGGCACACGACCGTGCTGCGGATGCCGCGGTTCAATATGAGTCCGGACGAGGCCCAAATGCTGGCGAACTACTTCGCGGCGGTCGACAACGAGCCGTTCCCGTACCAACACGTTCCCGCAGCGCGAGCCGGCCTATCTGGTCGGCGAAGAATCAGGAATTGAAGCGGTTCCTCGAGCCGCAAGAAGACGCAATATCTGGCCGAATCGTGGAAGGTGCTTAACGCGCCCTTGTGCATGAAGTGCCACTCAGTCGGCGGGCGCGAATTCAAGGCCCTCGATCCGACCAAGGACATTCGCGGTCCGAACCTCGAATACGTTTCGGACCGGTTGCGGCCCGATTGGCTTATGCTCTGGCTCTACAAGCCGGCCTGGATTACGCCGTATACGTCGATGCCGCAGCCGCTGCCCAAAGACGCGAAGAACTTCGAGGATCTGTTCGGCGGCGACGCGGGCGTGCAAACGATCGCCCTGCGCGACGCGCTTATGAACTATCACCGGCTGATGGAGCAGGAAGGGAAAGCCGTCGCGGAAAACGAGGCTCCCGTCCAAGCCGGCACGGTCGTCGGTCCTCTACGTCTACAACGAGGAGAGGTGAATGATTGTCGCGACGAATCGGCTTCGCGGCAGCGCTTGCCGCAAGTGCGAGTCTTGTCACGTACATGGTCGGTTGCGGCGGGAGCGAAGGCGTCGACTCCGGCGCTGTCGAGCCGTACGAATGTCACCATCAAGCACGAAAAGGCGGGCGGCGGCTGCGGCGACCACGAAAGCTCCACCAGCGGCGGCACCCGGTAAAGCGGAGGTGGCGACGGCAGGCGGCGTCGGCACGCTCAAGGGAAAGGTCGTCTTTGTCGGCACGCCGCCGACATTGCCGCCGCTGATCACAAAAGGCCAGAACATTAAGGATGAGATTTGTGCGAGGGAGACCATTCCCGATCAGAAACTGGTCGTCGATTCCAGCGGCGGCGTCGCAAACGTGGTCATTTTTCTGGCCAAAGCACCCGCGGGCGCTGCGGTTCCGCCACCGCCGACCGAGCCGGCCGATTTCGACAACAAGGGCTGCCACTTCGTGCCGCATGTGTTGCTGATGCGGGTCGGTCAACCCGTCAAGATCCTCAATGACGATTTCCCGCTGCAGCACAACACGCACACCTTGCCGCAGCGGACGGCCGGCTTCAACAGCACGATTCCCAAGGAAGGGAAGGAATTCACCTACACCAAGCCCGAGCCGGAGCCTTGCGAGGTGAAGTGCGACATCCACTCCTGGATGCACGGTTGGAACTTCCCGCTCGATCATCCCTACGCGGCCGTCTCGGGGCCGACCGGTGAATTCGAGATCAAGAATCTGCCGGCCGGCGAGCACTCGTTCCGCGTTTGGGCCGAAGGAGCGGTCGGGCATTATCTGAGCCGCGGCCAAAAAGTCACGATCGAGCCCGGCAAAACGGCGACCGTTGAAATCAAGTACGACGCCAGCAACTTTGCCGGCTAGCGGAGGTTCGTGACTGTGAATGCTCGTTGGTTTATCAGCCTGGCGGCACTGGGGGCCGTGGCGGTCGCCGGGTGCGGAGAAGGGCCCTCGGCCCGATTCGTCGTGAGCGAGCGGACCAAGAAGCTCACGCCCACCGCCCGCACCGCCGTTGAAGGCGAGCTGCAAAAGAGCTTCGGCGATCCGAACCATCTCGTCGCCTGGCCGAAGCTGCCGGTCGACTTCGGCGAATTCGAAGGCGTCGTCGAGGCCGATCCGCAAAACCCCACGGACGCCTTTAAAGTCAAACTCGGCCAGAAACCAAAGTCCGTTGTCGACTACAAGCCGGAGCATCTCTCCGGGGCCGCCTTGATCTGGAGCAGTCGGCGAATACGCCGGCAACGATCTTGTCACGCCGCTCCGGGGCAAAGACGTCCCGATCAGCTTCCAGGTCAGCAGTTACGACCCGAAAACTTCGGAATTGAAGGTTCGCGTGCTCCCGTCCGAATTGACCGGCGGGATCGCGCCGCCGAAAAAGGGGGACAAGTTCACGCTCCTGGGACCCACGCTGCAGCACGGCCGCAAGCTCTACATGCAGAACTGCGAGCATTGCCACGGCGTGAGTGGCGACGGCGCCGGCCCGACGGCCGAGTATTTCGACATCAAGCCCCGCGACTATCGCCAGGGCCTGTTCAAATTCACGTCGACCCGCAACATGGACAAAGCCCGCCGGGACGATCTTGATCGCACGGTTCGCTACGGCATCCCCGGCACGTACATGCCATCGTTCTTGCTCTTCAAGGACGACGAGCTGGGGGCCATCGTCGAGTACGTACGCTGGCTCTCGATGCGCGGCGAGTTCGAGCAGAAGGTTGACATCGAATTCGAGGCCGAGCAATACACGTCCGACGCCATCGCCCAACGGAAAAAAGGGGGCGAGGACCAGGCGAAGATCGACTCGGCACTCGCCACGTTCATCACGAATGACCTGCCCCGGATTTCGAGCGACAAATCGGACGACCTGGTCACCGCGTGGAACACGGCCGAGCAGCCCGATGCCTTGATCGTGCCCAAGAAATCGCGGACTCCGGATAGCCCCGAGTCGCGCGAGCGCGGCCGCAAGCTCTTCGTATCGGACGTCGCCAAGTGCGCGCAGTGCCACGGCCCCGCGGGCAAGGGGGACGGTCCGCAGACCGAGGACTACCAATTGATCCCCGGCAGCACCAAAAAATTCTCGAAGCCCGGCCTGTTTGATGCCTGGGACCATTCGATCAAGCCCCGCGATCTCACGTCGGGCATTTATCGCGGCGGTCGCCGGCCGCTCGACATCTATCGCCGGATATATTCGGGCATCAAGGGAACGCCGATGCCCCCCTTCGGCTCGGCCCTCAAGGATGAGGAGATTTGGGATCTCGTCAACTACGCGATGAGTTTGCCGTATCAGAAGGGTTCGGCATCCCCCGAACCGCCGCAGCAAAACAAGATCGCCGCAACCGACACCGCGCACCGCAGTCCAGCCGGAAATTGAGTTAGGGAAACTGACGTGAAGAAGTTCTGGGTTTTCGTCTTCATCCTCTGGCCGATCATCGCGGTGGCTTCGTGCGTGATTGCACCCAGCCAGCGCTGGTGGTTCCCCGGCACGGCCGAGTCGCCGATCGGCAAGCAGATCGACGACTTGTTCTACATGATCCTGATCATCGTCACGATCGTCTTCGTCGGCGTCGAGGTGGCTTTGGGCTATGTCCTCTGGCGGGGCGCCCGCGACACCGAGGCTCCGGGCAGGGCGATGTTTACCCACGGCAGCCACAGTCTGGAGGTCATCTGGACGATCGTACCCGCCGGCGTCCTGCTCTTTATCGCGCTCTACCAGCTCGATACGTGGGCCGCCTATCGCGTCAAAGAAACCTATCCGATGGAGTCGCGTTTGAGCCCGATTGCCGAGATTACGGCCCGGCAGTTCGAGTGGCGGCTCCGCTATCCGGCCCGCACCCGCAAGTTCAAGAGCCTGGCCGATGTCGATAACTGGCTCAGAAAACCCGAGCCGGGCGACCTCTATGCGGTGAACGAATTGCATGTTCCGACGGGGCGAACGATCGTCGTGCACCTGCGCTCGGGCGACGTGCAGCACGCCTTTTTCGTCCCCAACCTCCGCGTGAAGCAAGACGCAGTCCCCGGCCTGGTGATTCCCATCATGTTCGAGGTGCTCAGCCCTGGCCCGTACGAATGGGTGTGTGCGGAGCTGTGCGGCTGGGGCCACTACAAGATGAAGGCCCGCGTCATCGCCCAGCCGCAGGACGATTACGACGCCTTTTTGAAACAGCTCGAACGGGAACAGTTCGACGACGGCGTGACCAATCCGCCGTCGCCGCCAAGAGCCCGACCGAAAAATAGCAAGCGAAACAAATGACGAACCGACGCTGGCCGGCGACGGCCGGTCCTCGCGACTTTATTTGACTGAGGTGATTTTCGTGGCAACCTTGAATCCATCCCTGGGGACCGTCGGTCACGTCGATCCCCACGCGCACGCCGGTCATCACGAAATCAGTTTCGTGCGGAAGTATGTCTTCTCGACCGACCATAAGGTCATCGGCATCCAGTTCCTGTTTACGACCATGTTCATGCTGATGGTCGGCGGGGCGCTCGCCTTGGCGGTGCGGTGGCAGCTTGCGTTCCCGTGGTCGAACATGCCGATCGTCGGCAGGCTGCTCTTTGCCGACCAGGGGGGACAGATTTCCCCCGAGTTCTACACGATGCTCTTCACCATGCACGCCACGGTGATGATCTTCCTGGTCATCATTCCGATTCTGGCGGGAGCCTTCGGTAATTACTGCATTCCGCTGATGATCGGGGCCGACGACATGGCCTTTCCGGTCCTCAATATGCTGTCGTACTGGTTCATGTGGCCGGCGATCGCCTGCTTCATGGCGAGCTTCTTCGTTTACGGCGGCGGTCCCGCGGCCGGTTGGACCGTTTACCCCGTGCTGGCCGACCTGAAGCAGGCGGCCCCCGGCTCGGGATTCGCCCAAACGCTCTGGTTGTTGGGGCTCACCTTCGTCGGCGTTTCGTCGATGATGGGCTCGGTCAACTACATGACCACCATCATCAACATGCGGGCCCCCGGCATGACCCTCTTCCGCATGCCCATGACGATCTGGGCCCTGTTCATCACCGCCATCCTGCAAGCCTTCGCTCTTCCCGGTGCTGACGGCCGCCGGCTTCATGCAATTGGCCGACCGCGAATTCGGCACCTGCTTCTTTCTCCCCTCGGGACTGATCGTCAACAACCACCCGGCGACCGTCGGCGGTGGACAACCGCTGCTGTGGCAGCACCTGTTCTGGTTCTATTCGCATCCGGCCGTTTACATCATGCTGCTCCCCGCGATGGGCATGGTCTCCGACATGCTGGCCACCATGTGCCGCAAGCCGATCTTCGGCTACAAGCCGATGGTTTACTCCATCGCCGCGATCGCCGGCCTGGGCTTCATCGTGTGGGGCCACCACATGTTCACGAGCGGCATGAACCCGGCGCTGGGCATGACGTTCATGATCTCGACGATGATGATCGCCTTGCCCTCGGCGATCAAAACCTTCAACTGGATCGGCACGCTCTGGGGCGGCCGGCCGCAGTTCAACACGGTCTTCCTCAACTGCGTGGGCTTTTTGTCGATGTTCATCGTCGGCGGATTGAGCGGCCTCTTCATGGCGGCCGTCCCGGTCGACATCTACTTCCACGACACGTACTTCATCGTGGCCCATTTCCACTACATCCTCTTTGGCTCGACGCTGTTTGCCGTCTTCGGCGGAATCACCTACTGGTTCCCCAAGATGTTCGGCCGCATGATGAACGAAGGCGTCGGCAAGCTGCACTTTCTGCTCACATTCATCGGCTTTAACGGCACGTTCTTCCCCATGCACCTGTTGGGGATTGCCGGCATGCCCCGGCGGTATGCCGATCCCGTATCTGCATCCGTACCTCGAGCACTTGTTGCCGATGAACCAGTTCATGACCTGCTCGGCCATCCTGATGGGATTTGCCCAGTTTCTGATCCTGGGGAATATGGTCTACAGCGTGTTCTTCGGACCGAAGTGCGGCCGCAATCCGTGGGAAGCCAACACGCTCGAATGGTTCGCCCCCACGCCGCCGCCGCACGGCAATTTCGATGTGCCGCCTGTCGTGTATCGCGGACCTTACGAATATTCGTCCCCGTCCCATCCCGAGAGTGATTTCTGGCCCCAGACCGATCCGCCCGGCAAGGACGAGCGCGAGGATGCCCTCGCCGCCGATGCCACGCATGGTCCGTCTGGACACGGAGTCGGAGCCCATTGATGCGGTCCGACCGCTATCACGCCGCGTTGTTCTGGCTGGCGATCGCCACCGCCGTGACGGCCTTGCTGCCGATCGCGGTCGGTTCGCTCGTCACCACGCTCGACGCGGGGATGGCCTTTAACGACTGGCCCACGTCGGACGGGCAGGGGATGCTCTCGTACCCGTGGCTGCGTTCGGCCGGTGACAAGTTCGTCGAGCACGGCCACCGCCTGGCGGGCATGCTGATCGGCTGCATGAGCATCGTGTTTGCCGTCTCGGTCTGGCTGCTCGAGTCGCGCCGCTGGGTCCGCTGGTGCGCCGTGGGGGTCTTGCTCGCGGTGATCGTGCAGGGCCTGTTGGGCGGCGGCCGCGTGCTGGCCGACGAGCGACTTTACGCGATGTTTCACGGCGCGTTTGCCGCGGCTGTGTTCGCCTTCATGTCGTCGATGGCTCTGGTTTTGAGCCGCTCCTGGATCGATCCACCGCGGCTCGCATCCGCCAGCGGACCGAAGAACACCGTGCCCACCAGCGTTCGCGTCCTGACGGCGGCAACGCCGATTGTGATCCTCGTGCAATATTCGCTGGGCGGACTGGTGCGGCATTTGGGGCGCGCGCTCTATGAACATGTCGGCATGGCGACGGTGGTGCTTGTTGTCGTGGCGGCCACTGTCGTCGCCGTGAGTCGAACCAGGTGTGGCTGGCTGCGGCGTCCGGCTTACTTGATGGGACTCGTCGCCCTCGCACAGGTGCTGCTCGGCGGCGGGGCCTGGCTCACGAAGTACGGATACGCTCCCCTCGGTTACGTGGCGGTGCAGCGCACGCTGATGCAAACGGTCGTCCGCACTTCACACACGGTGGTGGGGATGCTGCTCTTGATGACTTCGGTGATCCTGCTCATCCGCGTCCTGCGGATCGCCTCGACGTTGCGAACTGTGCCGCGTCCCGTCGAATTGCCAATTCCGCCGCTGGCGGCCGGCTTGAAGGGGGCCTCATGACGACGGGCCCCTCGGTCTCGAGCTACGTTCCCATCGAAGCCGTTCCGGCCGAGCGGCTGGCCGTCTCCGGCGCCTGGCCGACTACATGGAACTCGTCAAGCCGCGAATCGCGACGATGGTGCTTCTCACCGTCACGGTCGGTTTCGCACTGGGAAGCGTCGGTGCCTGGAACGTGCCGGGACTGGCAAGCGCCCTCGTCGGCGTGGCGCTCGTCGCTGCGGCCGGCGGCGCGTTCAACCAACTGATCGAACGGCGGACCGACGCCCTCATGGCCCGCACCGCCAATCGTCCGCTGCCGACAGGCCGGCTGACTCCCTGGGAGGTGGCTGGATTCGGATTCGTTTGTGCGGCGGCCGGACTCGGCTTGCTCTTTGTCGAAGTGAACGCGACGACGGCCCTCTTGTCGCTTGTCACGCTCGCGCTCTACGTGCTCGCGTACACGCCGCTCAAGCGGCATTCGGCGCTCAGCACGGCCGTCGGCGCGATTCCCGGAGCGCTGCCCCCCGTGCTGGGGTGGACGGCCGCGGGCGGGGCGCTCGGTTGGGAGGCGTTTTCGCTGTTTGCGATTTTGTTCCTCTGGCAGTTCCCGCACTTTCTCGCCATCGCCTGGCTCTATCGGCAGGATTACGCGGCGGCCGGCCTGCGGATGCTCCCCGGCACCTTGCCGCGAAAAGGCCTCACGGGCATTGCGGCTTCGGTCTACGCGGCCGTGCTCATCCCGGTGAGCGTGATGCCCGGCCAGGTGGCGCTTGCCGGCGGGTCGTATCGCGTGGCCGCCGTGCTGTTGGGATTGGGTTACCTCGCGGCGGCCCTGCGCTTTTTTGTGAGTGAATCGCGGGAGACGGCCCGCGGATTGTTGTATGTGTCGCTCGTTTATCTGCCCGTTTTGCTTTCGGTCCTGACTTGGGACCATATTCGTCTGTTGAGTTGAAAATGTCATCACACGCGCATGCCGCTTCGCCCCCCCTCAAGATGGGGCTTCCCATTCCCAACTCGAAGTTGGGGATGTGGCTCTTCCTCGGCACCGAGATCATGTTCTTCACGGCCTTCATCGGCACCTATATCGTGCTCCGGCTGGGGTCCGACGGCTGGCCCTCCGATCCCGAGGTGACGCACATCCACATCTGGGCCGGCGGCGTGAACACGTTCGTGCTCCTGGCGTCGAGCTATCTCGTCGTCGTCGCCCACGAGTCGATCGCCAAACGCAACTTCGCCAAGACGAAGCTGTACCTGACGGGCACGTTCGCTTTGGCGTGCCTCTTTCTGGGAATCAAGAGCTACGAATACTACGGCAAGTGGCAGCACGACATTCTCCCCGGCCACATCGCCGAGGATGACCAGCAGGCGCTCGCCAAACTGTCGAACGACTTCGAAAAAGTGCTCACGCGCGATTTTGGTCGCTTCGTTCCCGCGGCCGAAGCCAGCCGCCTCGCCGATCAGCGGAATCTAATCGACGCCAAGACCAAAGACGCTCCGGCGGAGGAGCAGAAGGAAGTGGCCTCCCTCAAGGCAGTCGACAAGGAATACCAGGCGATCCGGGCCGACATCATCGCGCGAACCGCCACCTTCGACGGCGTGCAAAAGAAGCTCGAGGAACTCAAAAAGAACCCTGACCCTCAATTCGCCGCAATCATGCAGCACGTCGAGCTGCATTTCCCGATCAAATACGGCAACATTTTCGCGTCGACCTATTTCCTGATGACCGGTTTCCACGCGATCCACGTGATCGTGGGCATGATCCTGTTCGCGATCCCGGTCTGGTTCGTTCACAAGCTCGACGAAAATTGGGCCGACTACGTGGAGAACTCAGGCCTGTATTGGCACTTCGTCGACCTGGTCTGGATCTTTTTGTTCCCGCTGATCTATATCATCTGATCGGAACGATCAATGACCGACTTTCATCATCACGACGAACACACGTCTGGACACCACGTCTGGTATTTCGGCGTGTTTTTGCGCTTTGCGTTTTGACTTTGGTCTCCGTCGCGTGCGACCTGGTGCACATTCCCGTGCGCAAGATCCACGGGATCAACCCGCTGTTGGCGGCGCTGGTCTTGTCCGTCGCGGCCGCTAAGGCCTTTTTCGTGATGACGCGATTCATGCACCTCAAGTTCGAGGGTAAGTGGAAGTATCTGCTGTTGAGCCCGACTATTATTCTGGCGATGGGTTTGCCGCTGGCCCTCCTGCCGGATATCGGCGTGCACTACTACACGACCGATTTTGCCCAAACCACGGCCCGTATCTCGCAGGAAGCGCCCGGCGTCAGCGAAAAAACCGCCGCCGAACACCCGAGGGAAGTCAACCCGTAGCGGCACGGTTCGGCGCCGATCGTGGGGCGGGCGGCCAGCCTGCCCTGAAGGATTTCAAGCCCGCCGAATTGCCGGCCGCGTTTTTGCCGATTCGAATGCGACGCACGGGCAGGCTGGCAGCCTGCCCCACGATTGAGAGAGTGTCGAACTCCCATGCGTCCTGCGATTGAAGTCCGCGGACTGGCTTACAACTACGGCGCTCGCCGCGCGCTCGACGGCGTCGACTTTGCCGTGGCACCGGGGTCGATCTTCGGTCTCTTGGGCCCCAACGGCGGCGGCAAGACGACGCTGTTTCGCATCTTAAGCACGCTTCTGCCGATCCAATCCGGCAGTGCCGAAGTGCTCGGTTTCGATCTGGCCCGCCAGCCCAACGAGATTCGCCGGCACATCGGCGTCACCTTTCAGTCGCCGAGCATCGATCCCAAGCTCACGGTGGCCGAGAACCTGCGTCACCAGGGGCACCTGTATGGACTCTCGGGCCGAGCACTTGCCGATCGCATCGGCCTGTTGACCGCGAAGCTAGGATTGGAAGAGAGGCTCAACGAGCTCGCCGAGACGCTTTCGGGCGGACTCAAAAGGCGGGTGGAGATCGCCAAGGGGCTCTTGCATCGGCCGCAGGCACTGCTTTCTCGACGAGCCGAGCACGGGCCTCGATCCCGGCGCCCGGCACGATTTGTGGCGCTACTTGCGGGGACTGAAAGACGAAGAGGGGGTCACGGTGCTGGTGACCACGCACCTGATGGAAGAGGCCGAACGCTGCGACAGGCTGGGCATTCTCGACCACGGCCGCTTAGTCGCCCTCGACACGCCGCATGCCTTGCGGGCGACGCTTGGGGGGCGACTACGTGACCGTGCACTGCGACACGCCCGAGGTGCTGGCCGAGCGAATTCGCGAGCGCTTCGGCGTGACGCCGCAGCGAATCGGCGGGGCGCTGCGGATCGGCAAGGACCGCGGGCACGAATTTGTCCGCGACCTGGTCGAGGCCTTTCCCAACGACGTCGAGACCGTGTCGCTCGGCAAGCCGACGCTCGAGGACGTGTTCATCGAACGCACCGGCCACCGCTTCTGGGACGAGGAGGCGACCCCGTGAACGCAAATCGTTGGCATCCGCACGAGGTAGCCCGATGACAGCGACGGTCCCGCCCATTGCGAAACGCACGTCCGAACCGGCACTCGCTGCTCAAGTCGATCCCGGTTTCTGGCTGCCGGCCGGGTCGCTCTGTGTGCGCGAACTGGTGCGTTTCGTCCGCCAGCGGACGCGGATCGTCGGCGCCCTCTTGCAGCCGTTCTTGTTCTGGATTCTGTTTGGCGCCGGGCCTGGGCGGCACGTTCAAGCCGCCGGCTTGGGCTCCGCAGGGGATGACCTACCAGGAATATTTCCTGCCCGGCGTCGCCGTGTTGATTCTGCTGTTTACCGCCATCTTCTCCACGATTTCGATTATCGAGGATCGCCGCGAGGGCTTTTTGCAGGCGGTGCTCGTTTCGCCCGATTCCGCGCGCATCGCTTGTTCTGGGCAAAGTCGGCGGCGGCACGGTGCTGGCCGTTGCGCAGGCGGTGATTTTTCTCTTGATCGGGCCGGCCCTGCGGTTCGTGGGGCTTGGCGCCGCAGATGAATCTGGCCCTCTCGCCGGGCGACGCCGTCGCGGTGGGGTTGTTTCTCGTGCTCGAAGGCTTCGCGCTCACGTCGATCGGCTACGTGATGGCCTGGCCCCTCGATTCGACGCAGGGCTATCATGCGCTGATGAGCGTGATTTTGATGCCGATGTGGCTCCTCTCCGGCTCGTTTTTTCCCGTGCCGGCCTCCGGTTGGCTGTCGTGGGTGATGCGGGCCAACCCGCTCACGTACGGCGTGATCGGCCTGCAACGGTTTTTGTTTGCCCATTCCTACGCTTCCGGTCAATCCGCGCCGGAAGCGACTGCGTCCTTTCCCGGTGTTGCGACCTGCGTCACCGTGACGATCCTTTTTTCCGCGATTGCGTTTGCGCTGGCGGTCTGGCTCACCACTCGCCGGTCCGTGCGGAACGCGCGGTAGTGAATTCCCATGTCAGATAAAACCCTGACCAATCCGCCCCAGTCCGCCGCCGGCCTCGCCATCGCTCGACCTTCCGCCGCATTTGGCTGATTTCGGGCCTGGTGCTGTGGGGGCTCGTCATCGCCGCCGCTGTGGGCCTTGGGCGTGATCCGCCAAAAGCAACAGGCGACAAAGGATGCCACTGCGTCCCCGCGCGCTCGTGCTCTCTGAGCAGGAGAATCCGAGCGCGACGCCCGCGCAGCAGCTCGACGATCCCCGCGCCCCCTGGAACCCGGCGGGCATCGAAGACTTCACCTTCACCGAGCGCAGCGGCAAGAAAGTCACCAAGGCCGACCTGCTCGGCCATCCGTGGCTGATTTCGTTCATCTTCACGCGGTGTGCCGGCCCGTGTCCCAAAGTGTCCACGCAGATGAGCGAGCTGCAGTCTCTGCTCAAAGGAACCGACGTGCGGCTCGTCACGCTCACCGTCGACCCCGATTTCGACACCACGAGCGTCCTCTCGCGGTATGCCGACAACTATCGCGCCGACCCCAAGCGCTGGCTGTACCTCACCGGCGACAAGCGGAAGACGTACGAGCTGATCAATAACAGCTTCCTGATGCCGGTGAAGGAATACACGGGCAAGGACCGCGAGCCGGGCTACGAAGTGATGCACTCGACCAACATCCTGCTCGTGAACGCGAAAGGGGTGGTGGTCGGCAAGTACAACGCCGTCGACGCGGAGGACATCGGCCGCCTGCGGCACGATCTCAAGCCGTACCTCGCAGCCGCACCGCGCCGAACTTCCGGCGAAGAAACCGGCCGCGGACGCCAAGGCAGGGGGCTCGCATTGAACGTTCCCGGTTGGGTGCATGTGCTGCCGCATGTGAATGCCAGTCTGAACGGGCTGTCATGCCTGATGCTGGTGGCGGGCCTGGTGCTCATCCGGCGGGGCCGTGTGAAGGCCCACGCGACGGTCATGATCTCGACCTTTTTCGTCTCGTCGGCGTTTCTGGTCTGTTACCTCGTGTACCACCAGGCGCTGTTGCATTACACGGGAAGCGGTTCGCGGGGTTTTCCCGGAACGGGTGGACTGCGGTACGCCTATTTGACGATGTTGCTCACGCACACGGTGCTGGCGGCGTTTGTCCCGGTGCTGGCGATCGCCATGATGTGGCTGGCCTGGAAAGGCCGCTTTCGCACGCACAAGAAACTGGGCAAAATCACGTTCCCAGTCTGGCTTTACGTATCGGCCACGGGCGTTATCATTTACTTCGTGCTGTACCATTTGCCGGTCGGATAGGGGCCCGTTGGATAGGGGATGTTGACGTGCGAAACTGGATCTCGAAGCTCGTCGCGGCCGTGGTGCTTTCGCTGGCGATGGCGGCCCCCGTTTCGGCCTGTCCGATGTGCAAACTGGCGTCCGAATCGTCCTCGCGGCAACCGCGGGCCTACATGTTCAGCATCCTCTTCATGATGGGCATGCCCATGATGCTGACGACCGGCTTCGGCATCGCCTTCTACCGCCTCTCCCGCCAGGCCGAGCGCATGCGGCAGGAAGAGGCCGAACGCCTCGCGGCGGAATCCGACGAACTCCCCAGCGACGACGTCGTCTATCTAAGCGCGACCGCATTCGTATTTGCTTCGTAATCCGGCGGGGAAGTTCCGTACTGCAGATTTGCCGATCGCTCTCACGTCGTTCGGCCAGTCGCCTGAATGCGAGGGAAGGCAGATTTTTACCACAGAGACACAAAGGCACCAAGAAAAACAGAAGAATGAACATGCATTTTTCCCCCGCTTGCTTTTCTTTGTGTCTTTGTGCCTTTGTGGTAAAAAAGAATGCCGCGGAGTTTGCAGAGTGGAAGGCACGCCCGGGGATCTGCCGATGACCGACGACAAGCGACTCCGATCCGCATTGTGGACTGTCGCTGCATTGACGGTCATTTATGTGCTCTCGATCGGGCCGGCATTCCGCAGTGTGCCGCCGCTCGTGCTTTCCCTATTACCAGCCTGTTTGCTGGTTCGGTCCACGCGACGCAATGCCCGCAGATCTCGGATGGCCTTTGCGCATACCTAAACTGGTGGGCCGATTTCTGAGCCGGTCAAGTTGGTCAATCGCGCTCACTTCGGCCGCATGTCGAAGCTGGACGGGTCGAAGAAGCAGTCGAGGCAGATCCACAGTGCCCGCGCGTAGCGGAAGAAGAACGTGGCGAAGACGATGCAAAAGCCGACGAGCGGGGCGGCCAGTTGGCGGTTGGTGAAGCCCAAGATGGCGTGCAGAAAGAGGTAGCCGATCGTCATGGCGACGGCCGTCACGCCGTAGTTGACGTAGATCGACCCCAAAAAATACCCGGCGCCGCTCGTATTTCAGATGGCAGCTCGAGCATGCCTCGTGCATGTTGAGCAACCCGGAGAAGAGCCGGCCCTCTCCGCAGCGCGGACAGCGCAGCCGCTGTGCCCGCAACAAGAGTTGTCCCAATGTGGCTCGCGGATACTCGGTGCTTGTGCTCATTTCGTTTCGCAGGTTATAGAACGGCGGCACGAGGGAATTCAAGACGCCCGCTGACATCGCTACGAGGCGTCGATGCTCTTGCCGTAGCACGTTGACCTGCTTCATGTTTTTCGGACAGTTGATTCTCTTATTCTGGACGGCTCAAGGAGAGCTGTCCGATGTCGAAGAACGGTTCCGGGAAGTCTGGTGATCGGCCACGTGCCGTTCGTCGGCAGTACACCCGGGAGTTCAAGGAGGAGGCGGTCCGGATGGTCCTTGACGGCCATTCGGTGACCTCGGTCTGCCAGCGATTGGGACTGATGAGCCCCAACCTGTTGTACAACTGGAAGCGGAAGTTGGTCTCCGAGGGAGGGGCGGCCGCGGTCGGCCTGGAGGCCCGGGTACGGGAGTTGGAAGCCGAGCTGCGGCACTTCAAGCAAGAGCGAGACATTCTAAAAAAAGCGTTGGCCATTTTCGGCCGCGGCGGGTGAGGGACGTGTACGCCGGCATCGATCAGCTGGTGATCACGGAGAGCTTCAAGGCTTCGAAGGTGTGTGATCTGTTGGAGGTCAGCCGGTCGGGATTCTATGCGTGGCGCAGCGGGCAGGAGTCTCGGAGGGGCGTGCGGGATCGGGAGCTGATCTCGAGGATCAGCGCGGTGTTTTGGCGTCATCGCCGGCGATATGGGGCCCGGAGGATTGCGGTGGAACTGGCGTCGCGAAGGAATTGCGTGCGGGGTGGCGCGGGTTGCCCGATTGCTGAAAACGCAGGGATTTCGAGCGATTCAGCCCCGTTCGTATCACCCCCGGACGACGGAGAGCCGGCACCGGTTGGGCTACAACCAGAACCTGCTCGCCGACCGCGGAGCACCGACGAGGAGGAACGAAGTGTGGGTCGGCGACATCACGTACATTCCGCTGGTGGCCCGGAGCGGGCGAGGCCGGTTCGGCTACCTGGCGGTGCTGATGGACCTGTGGTCGCGGCGGATCGTGGGCTGGGAGTATGCAAGTTCGATGGACGAGGACCTGGTGTTGGGGGTCTTGAGAAGAGCGATCAAGCAACGTCAGCCGGCGCCGGGGCTGATCCATCACACCGATCGCGGAGGACAGTTCGCGGGGAAACGTTACCGAGAAGTCCTACGTCGTGCCGGAATGCGTCAGAGCATGAGCGCGGCGGAGAACTGCTACGACAATGCGTTCATCGAGTCGTGCTTCGGAACGGTCAAGACCGAGCTGGAGCTGGTGGAGTCCGGAGGGGCTGCGGAAGCGGTCCGGGAGATCTCGGAGTACAAGCGGTACTACAACGCGGATCGTCGTCATTCGTCGTTGGGCTACGTCAGCCCGGTCGAGTTCGAGAGTCAACTGGCTGTCCAGAATTAAGAGAATGGACTGTCCGCGCAACCTGAAGCACCTCACGTGGCCTCGAGTTTCGCAGAGGTCAAGTAAGGCGACTGATCCGCAGATTACATGCGCGGCATAGCCGCAACCAAAATAATCAGCCGAGAAAGGGCGTCGCTCGCTGGGTAAGTTGTTGTTTGCTTCTCGACAACCTCTTTCCCAGGAGCGACGCCATGGAGACGTTTTCGACGCGCCATCGTGACGAGATCAAGGGAGTGTTGAGCGGTTTCGACCGAATCCGATTCCGCGGAGCGCTGAGGTGGTTGGCCACAGCCTCGGGCCTGGCGTCCTATTTGGTGACCAGCCGCATTCTGTTGAAAGAATTCAAACCCTGGGCCTTGGGACTGACCGAACAAATCAAACAGGCCACAACCAAATTGGCCGCCTCTCTCGAACGACCGATTCGCTTTGTCACAAACAGCCGGTTTTCCAAGGAGGAGATTGCGGCGGACATCGCCAAAGCGGACCGCGTCACCGAGGGGCTGGTGTGTGTCTTGACCGCCGTTGAACCCTGTCGGACCTTTTTTCTGCGTCGCGACCGTGAGCGGCGACGCATCGAGATCCGTTCCCAGTCGGGGAAGTGTCTGCATCAATACTTTTATCTTCGGCATCCTGAATTCGGTCAGATCCATGTGAGGCTGCAGACCTGGCTGCCATTCACCGTCTTCGTGTGTGTGAATGGCCGCGAATGGCTGGCTCGCCAACTGATCCAAAAGCGCCGTCTCTTTCTGAGCAACGCGACAATTGCTTCGTCGATGTGGCCGACATCCCCTGCGCAGAGGCTGTTAAGCGGCCAACTGCGAACGGACTGGACCCGTCTCCTGGACGGACTGCTGAAACAGGTTCATCCCGCTCACGCCTCCCTCTTCGGACCTCAATCGTTGGACTACTACTGGTCTGCGGAACAGACGGAGTGGGCCAGCGACATCCTGTTCGACTCGCGCGAATCGCTGGCTCGGCTGTATCCTCGGCTCGTGCGACATGCCGTGACCGCCTTCGAGTGCCAGGATGTCCTGCGGTTCCTCGGCCGTCGTCCCCACGTCAAGCTGTTCCGCACCAGCGAAATCCACAGCACGCTCAAGACCCGATCGGAAGGGGTCCGCGTCAAGCACGAACTCAACGCCAACTCCGTCAAAATGTACGACAAGCAAGAGACGGTCCTCCGCGTGGAGTAGACGATCAATGATCCACGGGACATGAAGTCTTATCGAAGGGTCGAGGGCGATCCGAAAGGACCCAAACACTGGCGACGACTCCGAAAGGGAGTGGCCGATTTGCGTCGGCGTGCCGAAGTCAGTCAAAAATGCAACGAACGCTATGTGGAAGCCCTCGCAGCCGTCGATTCTCCGGCATCGCTGCAAGAAACTCTCAGGCCGATCTCTCAAGCCAAAACATGGCGCAGACGCCGGGTCCGAGCAATGCAACCCTTTCAGCTCCAAGACGGCCGTTTGTTTGAAGCGATCGGCCGCGGCGAGTTCGCTCTCAACGGCTTCCGCAACCGCGATCTCCGCCCGCTCCTGTATCCTAAGTCCAATCTCTCCGCCGACGAGCAGCGTCGACACTCCTCGAAAATCAGTCGCCAACTGCGCCTCTTCGCCTCACGGAATCATCAGAAAAATCCCAAAGACGCACCGCTACCAACTCAGCAAAAAAGGATCACTGATTGTGGCTGCCGTCAACGCGGCACAAACAGCCAGCGTTCAACGCCTTACTCAAGTGGCCGTATAAATCTGCACACTAGACAAAGAAATAAAACGTTAGCAATGCAGATTTCGCCGATTTGAATTCAAAAATCTGCGTCATCGGCGAAATCTGCGGATAACTTGTTTTCGGTTTTTCTTAGTGTTGGTTCTGGCGGAAGAGTCGCCGTATTTGTCCGTCTACTTCAAATGTGTGGATGTCACGGGGTGCCACTGGCGAGGGCTTTGGCTCGCCAGTGCCAATGCCGCTTGATCTCCAAAGGAAGACACTGGCGAGCCAGGGCCCTCGCCAGTGGCACCGAATACCACCATTTTGCGATAGACGGTCTAGGCCCACCTTCTTCGTGTCCCCGATCGACAAGAAGGTGGGCCGGCGACTCGCAAAGCCGAGCTGGTCCCACCCTACTTTAGTTTCGGGACGTAGCGCTTGCCGTCGAGGTAAATCTGGGCCGGGTTCTTCTGGCCCGCGTGGAGCGACACGTTGCGGAATTCGATGTGGTGATGGTGCGTGCACGTCTGGAAACGGAACTCTTTGACGCGGGCCAGTGGCAGTCGGGGAAAGACGGCGGTCGTCAGGCAAAGATTTCCCGTCACGCGGCATTCGCCGAATTTTGACAGTGCATTCCTCGGCCGCGCTCGTCGATGGCGATGATTCGCCCCTTTTTCATGTGAATGCGGCACGCAGCCGAAATTGTGGCCGCGCCGTCTTCCTCCAGGGCGGGGCCCCAGACAATCTCGTCCGTCGGCGCAGCTTCCGGCGGGTTCGCCTCGGGTTTGAACCGGAATCGACGATCGGCGAGATGCGTCCGGAGACGATACTCCTTCACAGGTTTCAACCGAAGATCGGGAAAGCATGCCGTCCGAATCAGGACGTGGCCGCACTCGAGTTCGGAGGTATCCCGCGACTGGTGGAGAACGTTATCGTTGTCGACGGCGACTCAGCCAAAGGTGCTCGGCATCGAGGTCGAGGTTGTGCGCCACCCAAATCTCGGGCACGGACTTGTCGGTCAAGCGGTTATCCCAAATGATCTGCGGCTTGCTGGTCGCGACCAGCGAATTTGCTTGGCGTGGCCGTCGGTCGTCGCGACCGTTCGCCAAGGGCCGTTGTCGTAGTCAACCGCCAGGTTGATTCGGGCCGCCCGACGGATCGCGGCAACGAGCGTGTCGCTGGGATCAACGCATCAGCCGGATGTCGCTTCGCTGGCGCCGAGACAGACTGTTTTGGCGGATCTGACTCGCCCTTCGGCCCGTTTGGTCCGTCGATGTCCGCCTCGAGCATCGGTCAGGCAGTTGAAGACGAATACGCGCAGCAATCGGTTCACGACAAGGCGTTTGCGAAGCGGAACATGCATCGGCGATCGGCGGCTTGGGCAGAGGCGTCCCGTCGGCGTACCACCAACTGTCCGGGCGGGGCGGGTATTCGGAAACGCCGGCTAGCTCGATCGTCGCTCCATCGGGCAGCGTGATGCGGTCCACGCCCGCGGCCGTCTCCTTCTGGCGCGGCTTCGGCCCGCATTGGCCGCAAAGGGAACAGCACGCACGCTCCCCAGAAGAGCAGGGGAAACCAAACCGGTTGATTTCGAGTTCTGGCCCTCATTTCGTTTTGGCATTCGCTTGAGTGCGGGGCGCACCCGTAGCGGTCCGTCCACTCCAAAATGCGGGTGGCGTGCGAATATTTACGGCCGAAGGCTCGACGAGCCGAGAGGTTGATCCCATCGGGTCCGAACGCGCGCGCCGCGAGGAACAGGCGAAACCCATCACCGTATCGCTCGATTCCCAATGTTGGACCCTTCTGGTGCGATAAGTGAATCCCGCCTGCGCACGTCCGGGGGGCTTTACCCCCTGGCTCGGAAACACCGGCCAGCTCGATTCCGAGTGCTCGTGCTCATTTGGTCTCGGCATTTTCGCTGATTACCGGGTGGCGGGTTTGGAGTTTGGATCCGGCGTAAGGATGAGTTCGCCCTTTTTCTCAACAAGGCAGATCGGTTTGGGCAGCACGGCCAACAGCCAGCGGAGTTGCTCGCGCATGGTCAGCCCTTTGATGTCGCATTGACACTGGGTGTCACCGTTCAATCCGGCCTTGAGGAAGGCTGGGCGGTCGAAGTCGATTGGCAGTTTGTGATATTGGCAAAGGAAATCGACCGCGTCTTTGATGGGCTCGGACTCGATCGTGAAGGGCTCGACGGCGTCCAGGGCCTTCTTGAACACCGGTGAAGAGACGGTTTCAAACGGCGGTGCAGGGGCCCGCGAGCCGTCGGAGGCGATCACGTACTCTTTGTGGGAGGGCAGGTCGAACACAAGCGCGCCGGGCGGAAAATCGATCCGGAAAGCGTCTGCCGGAAGTTCTTCGTTCACGGCCGACGTCGTGGTCTCGCAGTGCAGCTCGTCACCGGTCACACTACGGCAAACCCAACGCTCGGGAATCCAACCGAATTGCGAAGTGGCGCGATACGAAATGGCGACGTGAAAGCTCCAGCCCGCATGATTCACGCGCTCGAAAGCCACGACGAGATCGTCCCGTTTCGGATCGATCCAGCAACACCCGTCCCAGCCACGGATCTTCGGTTCGAGTTTGATGCACGCGAGACCGTCGACGATCTCAGTGCGGCTGGCGATTTTAAACCCGGCTTCGCCCCAACAAAGTTCAGGGTGAAACGGACGAAACGCAAAGTACAGGGGACCGCACTCGACGTCATCGAAATCTTGTATTCTTTTGTGCGTTTGAATGGCGCCTTGAGGCGCGTCGGATGCGCTTCGCAGCCATTCCAGAACGAACTGCGTGGTACCGTCGAACGCGCGTTGATCGAGCGCGTTGTTTGCCCTCCAGTTCCGCGCGTTGCCGACCGTTGCTCGTTCCAATCGAAATCGATCGTCGCCGGCGACCCACAGAGCCCGACGCAGCTTCTGAACCCAGATTCCGGGCTGGATGTCACGCACGAACCGTGTGTTCCAAACGAAGCGGAATGATTTCGCGGAGCTGCCGGGCCCGCCAATTGGCCACGATGCGTTTGACAACCTCTTCGTCTGTTGCCGTTTGTGGTTTCGGACGCATTTCGGCCGGAAGCTTCTCGGCGGAGGAGACTCTGACCGAGTTGCTTGGCTCGATGGCGCTGGTCGTCTTCGGCAGGTAACGAAAACCGTCGAGATACATCCGCACCGGGCTTTTCTGGCCGGCGTGCAGCGAGACGTAGCGGAATTCGATTTCGTGATCGAATGTGCGGCTCTGGAAGCGGAACGCCCTGACGCGGGCGATGGGCAAGCCGGGGAACCGCGCACTCTGCAGTCGAACATTGTTCGCCGTGCCGCCCATCCGCGGCTCGGATTCGTGTTCTTCTCCGCGGTCGTCGATGGCGACAATTCGCGTGAGCGGTTGCTCGACGTGGTAGGCGGCGGCAATCCGCGCGGCGCCGTCTTCGTCCGAGGCACCGTCCCAAACGATGCCGGCGTCATGTTCAAAGCCGAAACTGGCGGCCCCCTTCGGGCCCACCGACGCAATCGTCTTCCAGGGACCTCCGGCGTATTTCACGACGATCGACGTGCGTGAATCCGGGGGCATCGCGGCGATGAACTGGCGCTTCTCCAGAATCCTGTTGCCGACGCGTTCCTTCGTCGTCGGACCGGAGGACTGTGCATACCAGACGACGTCGGGGCCTTGCGGCCCCGGTTCGTTCACGTCGGCTTTTCCGTCCGTCACCACGTACACGGCAAACCGCCGCACGATCGAATTTTCAAACGGCTGGAGCGAGGACACGCCATTGCCCCCGGGGACAATCGCCAGGGGCGATCCATCGGGCCGCCACCAACCGCGGTCGCCGGGCGGCTCGCTGACGCCGACCAGCTCAACCGTCGCCCCATCGGGGAGTTCAACACGGAAGCCGCTGTCTCGTGACGGATCGAGCTTTACCGGTTCGGCTGCGTGGATTTGTCGCGAAAGAGAGAATGAGCACGCTGCCCAAAAGGAGCAACCCCAGACCAACGGACCGATTTCGAGGAATTGTGCTCATTTCGTTTCCGCATTTGCCTGATTGCGGGGTGCTTCCGGCTTGGAGCTTGAAGCCGGCGTGAGGAGGAGTTCGCCGTCCTTCTCAACTAAGCGGATCGGTTTTGGTAAGGCGGCAGACAACCAGCGAACTTGCTCGCGCATGGTCATCCCCTCGATGTCGCATTGGCACTCGGTTTCAATCCGCAGGCCGGTCCTGCGGAAGGCCGGGCGGTCCCAGTCGATCGGCAGTTTGTGATATTGGCGAAGGAAATCGACCGCGTCCTTGGATCGGCTCGGGCGCGATCGTGAACGGCTCGACGGCGTCCAGGGCCTTGCGGAATGCGGGTGAAGAGACGGATTCGAATGAGGGGGCCGCCGATTTGCGAGCCGTCGGCGGCAATCACAGACTGCTTGCGGGTTTTCAGGTCGAAGACCAGTGTGCCGGGCGGAAAGTCGATGCGGAAGACGTCCGCGGGGAGCCGTTCGTTCAAGATGCATGTTGTGGCCTCGCACTGCACCTTGTCGTCGTCGCTCCATGGACGATGCAAGGTCCAGCGATCGGGAATCCAACCGACTTGCGGGGAGAAACGGTGGGTGATGGTGACGCGCCAAAGTCCCAGGCGAGGGTGCCTGCGCTCGCTTTGGACGACCAGGTCGTCCCGACTCGGATCGACCCAGCAGGATTGGATGCTTTCCCCGACCCTCCTGTCAACTCGAGACACGGTATGCCGTCGACGATGGCATTCCGCTTGACGATCTTCAACGGGCATCCTTGCTGCCGAGCAAGGGATGACAGGGGCGAAACGCGAGGTACAGGGGGTCGCATTCGAGATGGTCGAATTCGCGAATCTCGTTCTCGCCGCCCACGGCTCCCAGGGGAGGATCCGACAATCCACGCAGCCATTCCAAGACGAAGCTCGTGGAGCCGTCGCAGGCGCGAATATCCCGTGCGCGATAGTCCCATCGACTTCTTTCGTCTTTGCCGACGAGCGATCGCTCGAATCGAAACCGATCTTCTCCCGCAACCCAAAGTGCACGACGCAAATTCGTCACAAATGTCCGCTTGCGGAAATGGGTGACCTCCCGCGTGTTCCACTCGCAGTGGAAGGACTGGATGCGGTCTTGCCGCGCCCGCCAATTGGCGAAGATCCGCTTGAGGACCTCCGCGTCGGTTGCCGGCTGCGGCCTCTTTGTTTCGCCGGCGGAAACCAGTTTGGGCGAGTCGACACGCGCATTCACACCGGTTGTTTTCGGCAAGTATCGAAAGCCGTCGAGATACATCTGCACCGGGCTTTTCTGGCCGGCGTGCAGTGAGACGTGGCGGAATTCGATCTCGTGATTGAACGGCCGGGTCTGGAAACGGAACTCCTTGACGCGGGCGATCGGCAATCCGGGAAAGCGGCGCTTTCCAGGCGAACATCGTTGGCCACGCCGCCGGGCGCGGCTCCGGATTCGTGTTCTTGATTCTGCTCGTCGACGGCGACAATCCGCACGAGCGGTTCGCTCGACGTGATAGGCGGCCGCAATCCGCGCAGCGCCGTTTTCGTCCGACGCACTGTCCCAAACCACGCCCAACCTACGCCGTGCTCAACGCCAACAAAAACGCCGTGCCTTGTCTCTTCGCCGTTGTCAGCGGTCTTCCACGGGCCGCCGGCGTATTGGACCACGATCGAGGTGCGCGAATTGGGGGCCATCGCGGCGACCGTGCGGCGTTTTTCCAGGAATTTGTCGCCGAGCCGTTCTTTCATGACGGTTTCGCATGATTGCGCATACCACTCGACCGCCGGCCCTTTCGGCCCCGGTCCCTCGCGTCTGGGTCTTTCCGTCCGTCACCATCGTCACGGCGAATCGCGCGCACGATCGAGTTGCCAAGAGCAGCCGTCTCGGAGCCTCCGCCTGCCGCCGGCGCAATCGGCAGCGGCGATCCATCGGGCCGCCACCATCCGCGATCCCCGGCCGATTCTCGCTGACGCCGACCAGCTCGACCGACGCGCCGTCGGGAAGTTCGACGCGAAACGGGCCGTCCTTGCTCGCGGCGGGCGAATCGGCGGCTGCCAGCGGGCAAGCGGCCAAGATCAGGCAAGCCGCCACTAAGTGCGGGGCAAAACGCTGCGACATGCAAGGATTCCGGTGACCGAGAAATCGAGTGTCGCGACGGCACAACGACGGAAGACTTGGAAGAGCGAACATTCAAAGTATGCAGAGTGGCAAGGAATTGGTCCACCAAAGGAGGAAGGATGAAGGATGAAGGCGGAAGGATGAGCCAGACTTGCGGCCTTCGGCCGCAATTGTTTTCCTCATCCTTCATCCTTCCGCCTTGTTTTCGGGTGATACGGCTTGCCGTCCAGGTAAATCTGCACCGGGCTTTTTTGGCCGCGGTGCAACGAAACGTTGCGGAATTCGACCTGGTGTTTGGACGCCCGCGTCTCCAAACGGAATTCCTTCACGCTCGCGAGCGGAAGTTCAAAAAAGTGCACGATCAGTCGCGTCGTCTCCGCGTCCGTCTTGGACTCGTCGTGTTCCGGAAAATACAGTCGGCTGTTGTTGTCGAGGGCACAGATTCGCCCCAAGTCGACCCCGAGGCGGCAGGACACCGAGATCCGAAAGCCGTCGTGCTCTGCGACCGGTTTGTCCCAGACGACGCGTCCGTAGGGCAAAGGTTGCGTGATCGTTCGGCCCCGTTGATCCGCGGTCGAGACCGTCTTCCAGCGGTTATCGATGTAATCGCGAACAATTGTGACGCGCGCATCGTGCCACATGGCCGCGATGAAATAGTCTTCCTCCCGAATTCTTACGCCAATCTTTCCCTTTTCATTGCAGCCACTCGAGATCTGCCACCAATTTTGGTTTGGGTCCTTCGAGCCGGGAGGCTGTGAATATGGTTCCATCGGTCAACGTGCGAAAAACGAAGACCCGCACGAGCGTGTTTGGCTCCGCTGGCCGGGATTCGTGCACGTCGTGCGTTGGGGCCTGTTCGAAAGGGATTCCATCCGGTCGCCACCAGCTTTTTTCGCCGGTCGGAACATCACCGACGGCGAGCATCTCGATTTCGGATCCGTCTGGAAGGACGACCCGCAACGCACTTTCGGCCTTCGGGAGAGCGCGCTCGTCGGCGGCCGCACGGCTCGTCACGACGAGAGCGCAGAACAGTGCCGGCAAGATTGCCTTGGCGTTCATGGGGATTCTGCGAATCGGAGATCTTGAAGAGCGGTCAATCAGAGTATGGGCAGCGGCAAGGAATTCTTCGACCAAACGAAGGATGGCAAGGAACCCAGGACGGAGAAGAGATCCGCAGATTACGCCGATTTCGCCGATTCAAATTCAAAAAAATCTGCGTCATCGGCGAAATCTGCGGAGGCTAGTTTCTTAGAACGGTGGGTATGGACAGACGAAGGGCCGGTGCGAACAGACGGACTCTCCTTTGCCGTGAGTCGTGGCACATTGATATGCGGCTTGACGCCACGGCCATGCGGGCGAGCTCTGACGTCCCGGCTCGAGATCATAGATTCAAGATGGAAACATGATTTTGGACCCGTGCGTCGAGGCTCCGGTTGCGGAGCGTGCCCGATGTGTGACGCCGAAGTCACACACGGCCGCAAAGTTTTCGCTCCGTTTGCGGGTGAATGGTCAAGCCCACAGCGTGACCCTACGTTGGACGGTATGCCGTTTGGCGATTGTCTCGACGGCTCCCCGCCGAAGACTTCGCGTGTCGCTTTCGAGCGAAAGCGGCCCGGCGTTTTTGAGACCGAGGACGTTCAGGCGAAGCGTGCCGGCCTACCGTGCCTGCTTCGTGGAATGTCCCGTCACCGTCCGATTCGTACTCTTCACGGCATGTCTGCGGGAGGCGAATCGGATTGGGTCGGAGTCTCAAAGTGCGGAGGGTCCGCACGTCGTCGTCGCGCAGTGCGGAAAAGTCCGCACAGCCATAGATACTCGAAAAAGGCCGGCTACTTCAAGATGAAAAATTGAAATTGTCTGCGATGGAAGCTGAGACCTCGGAATGACTTAAGAGAAATTTGCGAGAAAAAAAGGCGGTTTTTTTAGCGTGATTTTCTCGTTCCCAAGCCGGGAGCGTGGGAACGAGGCTGCGCCAAAATGGCAGGAAGCGGATCGGCTGCCATTTTGGCGTTTTTTGGGGTGGACCCCAAAAAAGTCCCCCCTTTTTAGCGCCCAAAAAAGCCAAAAAAGTCGGTTCCGGCCCAAAAAAGTCGCTCCGGGTTATAGCGACTCCCCATTGGTCGTGGCTCTTTTGGGCTGGCTGACCGCGGGAGAGGTCGGGGCAGGCGATTCGGCCGGCGGTGCGCTTGCCGAGACGGGGGCGGGGCGGGGCGGGTTGTTGGCTTCGCGTTTCTTGCTGTCCCAGTTGTCGCCGACTTTGAACTTGACGTTGAGGACGCGCTGACCGCCGATCTGCTCCGCACGCAGTTGCAATTCCTGGCCGCGGAGCGATTCGGCGCCGGGGATGACGTAGGTTTGCGTGTCGCGGCCGTGGCCCAGTTTGGTGACGACCCGCTGCATGCGTTTTCGCATGGGGACGTAGAGGTTGCACTCGAAATTGAGTTTTTCCTCGGGCTTGGTGTGGTTGTCGATGAGCTGTTTGATCTGCAGGTCGCCGTTTTCGAGTTTGTTGTCGACCACGGACAAAACCACGTCGCCCAGGCCGACCTCGTAGTCGCGATAAACGCGGAAGGAATAGGGGGGCATGGCGAATTCGAGGACGAGCCGCTGGTTTCCCTGGCTGGTGTTGGAAGGGAGTTCCAGCGTGATGGGGATGTCGAGTTTCTCGCCGGCCCCCAGGGCAAAACGGGTTTCGGCGGGTTCGACTCTCCAATCCTTGGGGA
This sequence comes from uncultured Planctomycetaceae bacterium, assembly GCA_963756305.1. Taxonomy (GTDB): domain Bacteria; phylum Planctomycetota; class Planctomycetia; order Planctomycetales; family Planctomycetaceae; genus DASPSM01. Next base: position 1,048,089 of record CAVWNP010000002.1, on the reverse strand, counting down.
CGAGGATCCGCACCTGGCCGTTCACCCCTTGTTTGAACGTGTTGACTCCCTGGATGACTTCGCGCTGTTTGCCCGTTTTGCTGGGGAGCCGGCCTTTTTCAAACTTGAGGGCGGCCATCCAGCGGGCGACGGGCTCGGGAAAATGCCGGACGAGCAGGGGACTGGGCCCCACGTGCAGCTTGGACCGCTGTCCGGATTCCGATACGGGGACTTGGATGCGGCGGCCGAGGACGTCCGTCACGACCGACTCTTCACCCAAGTAAAGGTCTTCGTCGACCGGCTCGTTGTTCCAGATCACGACGGCGACTTCCCCCTTGCGGGAGAAGGCGTAGTTGCGGCTGCCGCCGGGAAGCAGGAACGAGCCAATAAAGTCGGCCCCCTGCAAAGCCATGGCCGTGGTTCGCCAGGGGAGAAATAACAGCGAAGGCGAACCCCCGCGGTTGAGGAGGCCGGTTTCTTCGTCCAGGACGTCGTCGGCGAAGATTTTGTCCGCCCCGCCGATTTTGGCTTCGACCATGGTTTTGACGAGGTCGGTGCCGCGTTCCTCGGGGGTGTGACCGGTGATGGGAAGCGGCTTGATTAGCACCCAGCGCTCGGGGACGTCGGCGTTGCCCGTTTTGAGTTTGTGGACCAGTTGGTTCTCGGCGAGCCGTTGGCGGCTGGACATCGACAAAAAAACTCCCCGGGCGAATTCCCGCCGGGGCAGGGGTGTTTCCCAATTCCAATGGACGCCGATATGGGCGTCGCGGCCGATGCGGTCGAATTCGGCTTTGACGCGGGCAATTGTTTCCGCCAGGTTGCGGCTGGACATGCCGACAAAGCTCTCGTCTTCCTCCTCGCCGAGCTGCCAATAACGGACATGCGACGAATAACGGGCGATGACTTTCTCGATCGACTCGCGCCAAAACTCGGCACGGACCGTAAAAATCTCGCTGATGCCGGTCCAGTTGCGGGCGAACTGGTTGCGGAGTTCAGCCGGCGGATCGTTGAGGAGGCCGATCGCCGTGATCTTGCGTTGGCGCCAGCTCTTCGAAGAAGGCCGAGATTTGGGAGGGGGCGCTGGAGTTTCCCTCGGAAACCGAACTCCACAGGGGGTATTTCAGCCAATTGATGCCCGACTGGGAGGCGATTTCCGCCAGTCCTTTGAGGGCCGTCATGTCCTCGGGCCGTTTGATGGTCCAACCGAATTCGCCCGAGTCGGCACTGTCGGACAGCGAATCCATCACGGCGAACGAAGTCCGCTTGGTGAGAACGGGTTTGGCATCGCGGCTCAAAACGGCCTCGACGGCGTAAAAACCGGGAGGCTGTGGATTGAGCGTCCATCCGATGGGCTTTTCTCGCTCTTCCGTCGGCTCGCCCGGATGCCCGGCCCGCGGATCGAATGAGGTCGACGCCACCGGGTGCCCCTGGCCATCGACCATCTGCAGGTCGAGCCGGTAGGAGTGCTTGGGATCGAGTCCGTTCACCTGCGAGGTGATCACGACTTTCGCATCGCGTTCGTGAAAATGCGTCTGAAAGTTGCTCTGGAGCGAAAAAAGGGGGAGTTCGCCCATCCAGAGGTCGTCGAACCAGGCACTGCCCCGGATATCCATGCGGCTGCCCGGCACAAGGTGGCAGCCGACCACGACGAAATGGACGTCTTCGTGGGGCACGATCGGGCCGATGGTGACCTGGGTCCAATCTTTGAACGTGCCCGTCACCGGTCGGGTGAGAAATCGTTGGACACGCTGCCGCTTATGATTGAGCAGGGAGACGGAGATGAGGGCGGCATCGTTTTCCAGCGATTGTGTGCGGACAAACGCGCGAAAAATGTAGGAATGATACTGGTCGATGACGACCGGTTTGGAATACAGAATCACCCGGCCGCCGTTGGCCTTGAGTCTCAGGCTCTGGCCTTTGCCACCGTGTCCGCGTTCGCGGTCGATGGCAGCCTCGACGTAACCGGGAAAGTCGCTGCCTTTGCGGCGGATCCAACCGTCCGGCAATTGGTCGAAATTGCGGTCCTCAGTGGATTCGAATCCGTAGCGAAAGACTTCGACGGCGCCCTCAAAGGGGTCTTCGGCCGGCGGCGTTTTTCGTTGCAGGTTCGGTGGAGCGGGGCTGTGCTTCGGCTTGCCTGGTGGCGTTGGCCGCACTGTTGTCGCCATCAAAGGCGGCAACGGCGATCGCCGTCAAAAGGAGAGCCGTGGTAACCATAGAAACCTGAACGAGATGCCGGGGCTTTACCTCCGCTCAAGATCGACCGCTTCGCCCGGGCTGCTCGATAACCTTTCCGGCAGGGCCGAAGACATCGATTGCGTTGGATATAATGCCGCCTGACCGATTGTCTCGAGGCGGGACGAATTTCTCCTTTTGACCAATTGGACCTCTAAGGAATGACACGACAGCTGCGATTGGCCTTGGCGACACGCTGCCTGGGCCAGGAATTGAAGCCCTCGCTGCTCTTGGCCTCGAGAATGGGGGCCAGCGGAGTCCAATTGGACGCCAGAAATGAAATCCGGCCGGCTGAAATGTCGGAAACTGGGAGGCGACAATTCACGCATGTCCTGGCGGAAATTGGTTTGCAGCTTGCGTCTCTCGACTTTCCCATTCGCCGACCCCTTTGGGATGCCGAGCGATTGGATGCGCGAATTGAAGCACTCAAGCAAACGATGGAATTCGCCTACGAGCTGAAGGCTCGCGTCGTCACCGTGCGGCTCGGTGGACTTCCCGGTGAGTCTGATGCCGCGGGACAAAACCTTTTCACGGAGGTCCTAAACGATTTGGCCCGGCACGGAAATCATGTCGGTGTCACGCTCGCCCTTGGTCCGGGTCGCGAGTCGGCGGCTCGCCTGGTACAGATTTTAAAATCCATTACAGCCGGCCCAATTGGCATCAATTTCGACCCGGCGGCGACGGTGATGGCGGGCGGATCGCCGACCGAGGCGTTTCATCTGTCGAGAGAATTTGTGGCCCATGTGCTCATACGCGACGCAATTGCGGGCGCGGACGATAGCGGAAGCGAAGTGCCCGTCGGCCGGGGAGAAGTCCCTTGGGACGAACTCTTGTTTCTGTTGCAGGACACAGACTACGCGGGTTGGCTGACCGTCGACCGGACGCAAGGCAGCGATCGATCAGGTGACGCGGCGCGTGCCGTGCAATATCTCCAGTCGATCTACCGCGGATGAGCGGCCAGCAAGGTCAACGGATGGACGAGCACGAAATCCTTTCTGTCACGGAACTGACGCAGCAGCTCAAGGCGCTCGTCGAAACCGGCTTTCCACACGTCTGCGTCGAGGGAGAAATCTCCAACTTCTCGCGGGCTACGTCGGGTCACATTTACTTGACGCTGAAAGACGAGACGGCGCAGATTCGCGCGGTCTTGTGGCGGAGCGCGGCGGCCCGCATCCGCTTCGAGTTGCACGACGGCCTGCACGTGGTGGCGGTCGGGCCGATCGAGGTTTACGCGGCTCGCGGGACTTATCAGCTTGTGATCGAACGGCTCGCTCCACAGGGAATCGGACCGCTGGAGCTTGCATTCCGACAACGGTACGAAAAACTCGCTGCCGAAGGTTTGTTTCGGGCCGAACGAAAGCGCCCCTTGCCGCGATTTCCACGGCGGATCGCCCTGGTCACCAGTCCGATGGGCGCCGCGGTTCGCGACATGCTGCAGGTGATCACGCGTCGCTGGCCGGCCTGCGACGTGCTCATTTTGCCTGTGGCCGTTCAGGGGGCGGCCGCAGCTGCGGAGATTGCCGCTGCACTACGATCGGTCCATCGCTTGCCCGACGTCGACGTCGTGATTACAGGTCGAGGAGGAGGAAGTCTCGAGGATTTGTGGGCGTTCAACGAAGAAATTGTCGCCCGTGCGATCTTTGAGTGCCCAATTCCCGTCGTCAGCGCGGTGGGGCATGAGGTCGATGTCACGATCGCCGACTTGATTGCGGACAAACGGGCATTGACGCCGAGCGAAGCGGGCGAAATCGTCGTACCCGATCGCGATGACGTTGTTTCCGACCTTCAGCATCTGTCGCGTCGTTTGGAGTCAGCCCTGCGGAATCACTTGCATCGCCGCAACCTCTTGCTCGAAGGAGTGGCCCGATCGCGAGCCTTGGCGCGACCGTTGGAACTGGTGCATGATCGCGAGCGGCTGATCGACGAGCTTATCGGATCGCTTGCGACGTGCGATCGGCCGCCAAATCGAACGCGCCCGTCACCGGCTCGAAGCGACAGGTTGCACGATCGATGCTCTGAGTCCGCTCAAGGTGCTCAATCGGGGTTATTCGCTCACTCGAAGCGCGTCAACAGGGAAGATTCTGCGAAGCACGACCGAAGTTTCCGCCGGAGAGCGGATTGAAACGCGACTCGCACAAGGACGGGTGACGAGTATTGTCGAGGCAGTGGAAAACTAGGGACGAAACAGAGTTGAAGATGTCCGATCCGTCGAAAACAGATCCGTGCGGCGGCGAGCCGACATTTGAAGCCGGTCTGGCCGAACTGCAGAATCTCGTCCGCGAACTTGAAGAAGGATCGCTCGGGCTGGATGAATCGATCGCTCGATTCGAGCGGGGAATCTCCATTCTGCGGCGTTGCTATCAGGCCCTCGAGCGAGCCGAGCAGAAAATCGAACTGTTGACCGGATTTGATCGCGACGGCAATCCGGTGACAGCCCCTTTCGACGGAACCGCGACTCTCGATGCGGCCAATGGCGGGCCCGCGAAGCGTCCGGCGAAAACCGCTCGCAAAAAAGCCGAACCTGATGCCCAACCCGGATTGTCTGTCCCGGAGGAGCGCGATCGAAGTCTTCCGCTGTTTTGAGCATTTGGGAAAGCACGCTCGATCGCAAAGCCAGCCTTGTCCAACCTGGCGAATCTTTCGACAATCGTTCGGGAAATCGCCATCAGAATCGGAGTTTTGTCGCGTTGAGTACGTCCGACCGCAGCCTGTTCCGCCCCGACATCGACCGCATTGAAGGCTATACGCCTGGCGAGCAGCCGCAGGAGTCCGGCTGGATCAAACTCAATACCAACGAGAATCCCTATCCTCCGTCGCCGGCGGTCCGTGCAGCGATTGTCGCGGCCGCCGAGGGGCGACTCAACGTTTACCCGGATCCGCTGGGCACGGCATTCCGCAAGAAGGCAGCGGCGATCTACGGTGTCGAGCCGGATTGGATCCTGCCGGCCAACGGGAGCGACGAGTGCCTCACGCTGATTACGCGGGCATTTGTCGACCTGGGAGAGACGATTTGCTTTCCGTACCCGAGCTACATCCTCTACGAAACTTTGGCAGACCTGCAGGGAGGCCGTCACGAACGGCTGCAACTCAATCGGGATTGGTCTTGGAACCACCGAGCGATTGCCTCCCAACTCGCGCGCTGCAAGCTGCTGTTTGTTCCGAATCCAAACTCCCCTTCGGGTAACGCCTGGCCTCGAGAGGAAATCGAGCGCCTTGTCCCGCCGGCCGGCGTGTTGGTGCTGGACGGCGCCTATACGGATTTTGCCGACAGTCCCGATGGAGCCGACATTCTCAACGGCCAATATGGGCGGCGACGTGATCCTGACGCGGACCTTCAGCAAGTCCTACAGCATGGCGGGCGTGCGGTTTGGATTCGCCATCGCCCACCCGGACGTGATCCGCGGACTGCGCAAAGTGAAGGACAGTTACAACTGCAACACGCTTTCGCTCGCGGCCGCTCTTGCAGCAATCGAAGATCAGGCGTGGATGGGCCAAAACGTGGAACGCATTCGGACGACACGCGTCCGGCTGACTCAGTCTCTTCGGTCTTGCGGCTTCGACGTCGTCGAGAGCCAGGCGAATTTCGTGTGGGCGACGCGGAAGGCGGGGGAACACCGCGGGATCTACGAAGAACTCAAACAGCGCAAGATTCTCGTTCGATACATGCGGTTTCCGAATGCCGGAGATGCCGGAGCTGAAGAACTCGACGGACTTCGCATCACGGTCGGCACGGATGCCGAAGTCGACGGATTAATTGCTGCTCTCAAGGACTTGCGGGCATGAATCGTTCTGCAAAGGTGAAACGCAAAACCGCCGAGACCGATGTGGCACTCGAAGTCGCACTCGACGGAACGGGAACGCCGACGATCGAAACTGGAGTTGGATTTTTCGATCATATGTTGACGCTGTTGGCGCGTCATTCACTGATTGATTTGACCGTCAAGGCGAAAGGCGATTTGCACGTCGATCACCACCATACTGTCGAAGACGTGGGGATCTGTTTTGGAAAAGCACTCGCCGATGCGCTGGGCGACAAGCGCGGGATTGCGCGTTACGGCAGTGTAACGTTGCCGATGGAAGAGACGCTTGTGACGGCCGCCGTCGATCTGAGTGGTCGCGCTTGGTTCGTGTACGATGTCGTCATTCCGACGCAGAAGATCGGCGAATTCGATTCACAACTCGTCGAGGTTTTCTGGCAGGCCGTCGCTGCCAACGCCTTGATGAATTTGCACTTCGTGCTGCATCATGGCAGCAACGGCCACCATATCGCAGAAGGCGTCTTCAAAGGGGCAGCTCGCACGCTGCGACAGGCTGTTGCCATCGATTCGCGACAGGGCGGTGTCCCGTCGTCCAAAGGGACGTTGACCGACTGATTCTAGGTTTTTCATAACGATCTTCGTTTTGGCATTTGTTTTCAATCGCAGGGGCCGTTGACAAGCGTGCGCGAGCGAGTAGGTTAGGCTTCTCGAATTCAATTGGCAGATGGATCGATTGAGCTCCCTCTGCCCGCCGCGATCGAATCTGCTCTTTCACTCGAAGATCCGGCGGGGACCTCCAGACATTCCCGGCTTTTGCCAATAAGGATGGCACCAAAGGTTGTTTCGACAGCCCGTCAGCGGCATTTGATACGCTGCGGGCTGCCCAAGGACCAATGGCTTAGTACGGATTTAAAGAAGCGCGGGCAAAGCGTGCATATAACGGCAAAAATGTCCGGCGGTTCCCCGCCCTGTTTCTTTTTGCTATCCCGCCGAGATTTACAGTCGCGTCCTGTGGATTCAGCCTGAACGGGCAAAGTTTGTCGGTTAGGCTAAAGAATCCGGTATCGGACAATCGATGAACCCACTTGGTGGGGGGCGTCTTCGGATGAGCTGCGGGGATGCTCTACGGGCTTTATCAATCCGCGCAGGGGATCCAGGCGCAATCATCCCGCGTGGACGTCATCGCCAATAATCTGGCGAACGCGGGGACGTCCGGCTTTAAACGCGATCTGGCGATCTTTCAAAGCAACCGCCCTTACGACCTCGACCATGGCGGCGGCTACGACCCGCCTGGCAATCAAAATGCCTTGAGCGGCGGTGTGTCGACGGCGCAAGTCTCCACAGACTTTAGCGCAGGCCCATTGATCAAGACCGGAAGTTCTTACGACGTTGCACTGACCGGTCGCGGCTTTTTCCAAGTCAATGACGGCCGGCAGAATTTCCTGACTCGAAACGGTCAGTTCTCTGTGTCGCCCAGCGGCGAGCTCGTTTCGCAGGGCTCGGGAATGCAGGTTCAATCCAGTACGGGTCAGCCCATCATCGTCCCGCCCGAGGCCGCGCGGGTCGAAATCGGGGACGATGGCATGGTGAGCTGGGTCGGCTCCGAAGGGGATCGCACGCAACTTGCCAAACTCGCCATCGTTCAACCCCCCTCGGAAAATCAGCTTCAGAAGTCCGGCAACAGCCTTTACCGCTACAGCGGCAATGTGTTGCCCGCCGGCCCCGACGCCCAAGTGAAGCAAGGTTACATCGAGGGATCGGGCGTCAAGCCGGTCAGCGAAATGGTGGAGATGATCCAAGCGTCACGTGCCGTCGAGGCGAACGTCAACATGATCAAGTTCCAGGACGACGCATTAGACCGGCTGTTGCAGGCGGCGACGCCTCACTAATCGACCAATCGATGCTGCTGGAGATGAGCAATAGATGACCATCCGAGCGCTTTATACCGCCACGAGCGGCATGCAGGTGCAACAGTCGAGCCTCGACACCATTGCGAATAACATCGCCAATGCCAGCACGACGGCGTACAAGCGCACGCGCTGCAATTTCGAGGATCTCTATTACCAATACGACAAACTGCCCGGCACGGTCGATTCCAACGGCCAGCCGACGCCCATCGGCATCGAGTACGGACTCGGCGCTCGCGTGTCCGGCACGGAGGTTGATCAGACGCAAGGCACATTCCTTCAAACCGGCGGCCAACTCGATCTCGCGATCTCCGGTCAGGGGTTCTTCCAGGTTCAGGATCCGCAGACAGGCCAGACCCTGTATACGCGAGCCGGAACCTTCTCGATCAACGCGAACGGCCAGGTCGTTCTGGCCTCGGCCGATCTCGGCCGGCCACTACAACCGGCCATTTCGATTCCGCCGGGAGCGACGCAGATCACGATTTCGGGCGACGGGGTTTTTTCCGTTCTTGAGCCCCCAAACGTAAACCCGACGAACATCGGCCAAATCCAGACTGTCACGTTCATCAATCCACAGGGGCTCATCCAAATGGGGCAAAACCTTTATGGACAGAGCCAAGGTAGCGGCAGCCCGCTGGTCGGAACGCCGGGTCAGGAGAATCGCGGGCTGCTACAGCAGGGATACCTCGAAGCGTCAAACGTCGACGCCACGACCGAGCTGGTCAACCTGATCAATACGCAGCGGACCTATGAACTCAACAGCCAGGTCGTGCAGGCCAGCGATCAGATTCTGCAACTGCTGACGAACCTGCGACGCTTCTAACAGAGCATCAGTTCCATGTATTCGATCTACCAAAAGAACACCTCCCGGAATTGGATGGCGTGGACCACGGCCGTTCGCGTCGTCATCGTCGCGGCGGCCATCGTCGCCGTCTTTGACGACGCGTGGGCCGCCGAAATCTGTTTTCAGCCGACGGCGTTCGTTTCCACGTCGACCGTGCGTCTGAAAGACGTCGCCATTGTCAGTGCCAGCGACGCCGCCGTGATGACGCGGCTTGAAAATGTCGCTCTGGCACCGGCTCCGGCGCCCGGTCGACGCATGCGCCTCGACTTCGCGGAGATCCGCTCTCGCTTAGAGGCCACGGGAATTCCGACCGTCGAACTGAATTACTCGGGATCATCGGTGATCGTCGTCGCCGCGGCGGATGCGATGCCGGCCGTGAAGACCAAGCCGAAGCGAATGACCGCGGCAAAGCCGGTGGTCCCGGCCGGACAAATCAAGCGGGCCGAACAAATCGTGGCCGACGCGGTCCGGCGGTCGATGCGAGAAAAACACAAGGACTCGCCGGCCATGTTCATCGACGTCACCGTCGACCCGTCCGACGCGCGCGTCGTCCTCGCCAATGCCGCGCAGGGTTTTGAAATTGGATCCGTGAATCCCAAAAACGCCGAACCGCAGGCTATCCAGGTGGCCTACCAGGATGTCGAGGGGCAACCGGCCCATATTCAAGTGCAGTGCGTTGTCTCGGAACGCCCTCAGGTTCCGGTGCTCGCACACTCGGTTTCCACCGGAGACGTAATCCATGAGTCCGATCTGGCCTGGCGGATTGTCGACAGCACCGAGGGAATACTGACGCGTATCGACGAGATCGTCGACAAAGAGGCCAGAAAAACGCTGCACGCTGAGAGCCCGATTCATGTCGACGACGTGCGAAAAATCCCCTTGGTTCGCAACAACGATATTGTCACGGGGATTTGGCAAAGCGGTGGAATCCGGATCACCGCACAATTCAAGGCGAAGAGCGACGGCGGTTTGGGCGACGTGATCACGCTCGTCAAATTATCCGGCCGCGATCAGGTCAACGCCCGAGTGACCGACGTGCACGAAGCCATCATCGTCAGTGGCGACGGGGCGAAATCAGCCACCCGTGAGACGGAAAGCGACATCTCACGTGGGGAAACGGCCATTCGCAGGACCGTCGCTTATCGTATGCCGCCGGTCCAAACGGCTCAGCGGACGCAGCCAGCAACGAGGGTCATCGTCCCAGGTGTCGCGCCGGCCGCTTCCGCTGCTGGTCAATGAGCTAATTTTTGGGGGGAGGGGAAATGAGGAGTTCGCTTTTGGCGTTCGTCTGTTTCACGTTTCTGCAGATGGCGGTGCAGGGGGCCGAGCGCGGTATCGAGCCGCTGCTGCCGCCGCCGGGAGTTGCGCCTCCGTTGGTCGGCGGTCCTCCGCCGCTCGAAGGACCGCCCGACTTTTACGCGCCGCAGCCGCCGCTGCTGATGGCCGACTTTGCCTGGTCGTATGTCGATGCTCCGAAGCCGCACGAAATTAAGGTGCACGACATTATTACCGTCACGGTCAAAGAGACCGCATCGACGAATGCAAAATCGGTGTATAACCGGCAACGCAACGGGCAATACACGGCCCAGTTGTCGCAATTCATTCGCATCAACAACCAAGGCAATCTCGATAACGCCGCGACAAACTCTCCCGAGGTAAACGGCTCGCTGCAAAGTCAGTTGCAGTCGACCGGTCAAGTCACAGAAACGGAGCAGATGACTTACCGCATCGCGGCCACGATCGTCGATGTGCTGCCCAACGGCGTCCTTGTCCTCGAAGCGCGCAAATCGATCCTCGATAACAAGGATTTGTGGGAATACACGCTGACGGGAAAAATCCGCCCGCAGGACATCTCGCCCGACAATAGCGCCTTGAGCGAACGCATTGCCGATCTGCAGATCACGAAAGTGCAGCATGGCAAGTTGCCCGATTCGACGAAGCGGGCCTGGTTCATTCGTCTGTACGACTGGATTGGTCCGTTTTGATCGACTCCGGAGTTGGCCTTATGACGCGATGCAGACATAAATCGATCTCCACCCTGGCCGTGATGGGACTTCTCGTATCCCTGCTGCCCCGCGCGGGCTTTGCCAGAACGCAGGTCGGCAACATTTGCACGGTTTACGGCCAGAAAGAGATGCCGATTATCGGCATCGGCTTGATCGTCGGCCTGAATCGCACGGGCGACGGAAGCAAGAACGCGCCCGCCATGCGGGCGCTGGCTTCGACGCTGCGTTACTTGAACAATCCGATTGAAAGCGCGAAGGATCTTTCCGACGCGACGAATGTCGCCATGGTGGCCATTTCCGCGACGATACCCAAAGAGGGCGCCAGTCGCGGCCAGCGGCTCGATTGTTACGTGACTTCGACGTTCGGCGCGAAAAGCCTGAAGGGCGGCCGGCTGCTTATTTCGCCCGTTCGCGGACCGAACGTACGCGATACGGCCGTCGTAGGACTGGCTTCTGGTCCGGTGGTGATTGAAGATCCCGATGTGCTGACCTCGGGCCGAGTTCCCGGAGGGATCGTCCTCGAGCGAGACTTTCGCACGAGTTTTATCGATCGCACACACGGGAACAAGGTGACACTCGTTGTCGATCCGGCACACGCTACGTTTGGTGTCGCTTGGCATATTGCCGAACAGATCAACAACGACGTGTATACGGTTCTGCATACCAAGCCCGCCACGGCGCTGGGCCCGGATCGCATCGAAGTCCTCGTCCCCGACTTATATCGCGACGATCCGGTGGCCTTCTTGGCCTGGCTGCTCAAGATCGACGTGATGAGCCCGCAAACCGAGGCCCGGGTCTCGGTCAACACGAAATCGAAAACGATCGTGATCCATGGCGACGTCCAGATCAGCCCGGTCGTCATCTCGCAGAAGAGTATCAAGGTGGAGGTCAGCGCGGCGGCGGGAGGAGCGGGCGCCCTTTGTCACGATCAATTCGCAGGGGCAAGATAGTCCCCAGCAGCTGAATGATTTGATCCAAGGGTTGCAAGAGCTCAAGGTTCCCAACGAAGACGTGATCAGCATTGTCCGCGAACTGTATTACTCGGGAAACCTGCACGCCGTTTACGAGGAACACTGATTCGGCTCGTGCCCAATTGCCTTGACTCGCTCCTGTCTCCAATCGCACTCGCCTTCCGCCGCCTCCTAAACGCCCCCGCCACAAAACGAATAGTCGGAGAACCGTCGATGCCCACCATTTCACCGGTTCAAACGTCGACGAACAGTGCCCATCTGGCCGCTGACGCGCGCGAAGTAGCAGGGTCGAAGTTGCTCACGCAGTCGCCCGCCGACAAGGAAAAGTTGAAATCGACATTCCAAGACTTCGCGGCGGGGACGTTCTACAAAGAGATGCTCAAATCGCTCCGCAAAATGCACAACAAGCCCGCCTACATGTATGGCGGCCACGCGGAGGAGGTCTTCCAGGGTCAGATGGATCAACAAGTCGCGGAGAACCTGGCGCACAGCAAGGCAGCCAAATTTCCGAACCGCTGTTCCAGGGCGTTCTGAACCGCGTCGGCGCTCACTAATCCGCGCCGTTACCGAACCGAGAATGCCGCGGCGACCGCAGGGTCGAGTCCTTCTGCGCCTGCGGATGCTTCTTCCCGTCCGCACCTCTGTGCGTTGACGAAGCCCAGCGTCGCTTCGACTCCGGGGGTCGGGATATCTGCGTGGGTGGCGTGGAGAATTCCGGCAGAGCCGGAAAAATAGGGCAGAAGAGCCGCCGCTGAATCTACCGATTATATGAAGTGCGGTAACTCCGGCCCGTCACGGACGACACGATGCTTGCAGAAGCCGACTTGAGCAACGAGATCGATCAGCTCCTAATCGCCATCATCGCGCGTCAAGAGGAGCTGGCTGTTGTCTACCGGGCAAAGAGAGACGCCGTTCGCCGGGCAAGCGCCGCGGAGATCGACCGGCTGACGGTGCGCGAAGAGCGACTGGTCGAGGCCTTGAAGGTGCATCTGCGTCAGCGGCATCAGATTCTGCAGCGAGTCAATCCAATGGTCGGGCCTGGGGACACATTGGAAAAACTGGTGCGATCATTCGCCGAACCATTGCGCAGCAGGCTGGTGGCGCGGATGGAAGAAATTCGGCGACTCGTCGAGGCGAACCGGCGGGAGAGCTGGGTGTTGTGGATCGTCTCGAAGCAATCGCTTCGGCTGTTTGGCGACATGCTCGAGCTGATCGCCAACGGCGGGCGGAAAGCGCCGGTCTATTTCGCCGGTTTGGGCAACGAAGTCTCATTCGGTGGAGCGATTCTCGACGCGTCGGCCTAGGGGTGTGCGCGGCGCACAGGAAAAGGATTTCCAGATCATGGGACTCAGCGGGGCGCTCGGAATCGCATCCAACGCTCTCGAGGTGTTCTCCACCGGAATCCAGGTGGCCGGTCAGAATATCGCCAATGCGAACACGCCCGGCTACATTCAAGAGCAACTCAATGTCACGACAGGCCCGAGCTATCAGGCCGGCACGCTCGTCTTGGGAACCGGCTCCGATGCGACCGGAGTCACGCAGCAAATCGATCAGTACCTGCAGGGCGAGATTTATTCGGCGAATTCGAACTACAGCGCTTCGAACCAACTCAACACGGTTTACACGACCCTGCAACAGCAACTACAGGCGTTGGGCAACAACAGCCTGTCGTCGCAGATGAGCGATTTTTCGGCAGCACTCAACAGCCTGGCGAACCAGCCCAGTTCCGCGACCCTTGCGTCACAAGCAGTCGTTGCGGGAACGCAGCTTGCCAGCGCGATCACTTCGCTGCGGGGGTCGATTGACGAGCAACGTCAGCAGGCCAATGTCAACGTTCAACAGCTGACCACGCAGGCCAACTCGTTGATTACGCAAATTGCCCAGCTGAATCCACAGATCACGCAAGATGGAAAACGCCGGCCTGTCGCAGAGCCAGGCGGGGTCGCTGCGAGATCAGCGCTATCAGGATCTGAATCAGCTCTCTCAAATCCTTCCCATCACGTACACCAATAACCCCGACGGCAGTGTGACCGTTTACACCGGCTCGAACTACCTCGTGATGGGCCAGCAGACCCAACAGTTGGAAACGGTTCCCAGCACGAGCGAGGGCATGGGCACGCTCAACGTTCAGTTGTCGGTTTCGGGACAGCAGCTGAATGCCAGCTCGAGCGGGTCGGGAGAGCTGATCGCCACGATGCAGGGGCGCGACACCGTGCTCGGTGGATTCGAGCAGAACCTGGATTCGCTGACGTCGAATCTGATCTCGCAATTCAATCAGGTTTATGCTTCGGGGCAGGGGACCGCCGCATACACATCGGTCACTTCGACCAACAGCGTCAGCGATCCGACCGCCGCATTGAACCAGGCGGGGCTTGCCTTCACGCCGCAGAACGGGACGTTTCAGATCGAGGTCACGAACACGATTACCGGTCAAACGACGACTTCGACGATCGACGTCAATCTCAACGGCACGGGAACCGACACGACGCTCAACAGTCTGGCAAGCGAGCATCAACGGAGTCGCCAACGTCTCCGCATCGGTCACGCCAGACGGCCATCTCCAGATCAACGCCGGGACGAACTACCAAATCCAGTTTGCCAACGATTCGAGCAACACGCTGGCCGACTTGGGGATCAACACGTTCTTCACGGGAAGCGATTCGACCAATATCGGCGTCAATTCCGCTGTGACGCAGAATCCGCAGCTGTTCGCCAGTGCACAAGGGGGCGGACCCTCGGATGGCAGCAACGCGCTTGCGCTCTCGCAGTTCGCCTCGAATCCCGTGCAGCGCGCTCAGCGGCCAAAGCCTCAACGGTTATTACAACTCGATCGTCACGGATATCGGCAACAAAGCATCGGCCGAGACGGCCATGTCGACCAGCCTGAACGATTACAGCCAGTCGCTGACGGCGCAGCAACAACAGATTTCCGGCGTCAGCCTCGATCAGGAAGCGATTCAGATGATGCAGTATCAGCAGTCGTATACCGCGTCGGCCAAGATGGTCACCACGGTCGACCAGTTGTTTCAAACGCTGCTGAACATGTAGATCGACGGGAGTTCCCATCGATGACCCTGATTCCGATTTCATCCGGGCGGATTCCCAACAGCCTGATGGCGTCCCAGGCCGCCAACAACATCAACACGCTCGAAGATCAGCTCAATCAAGTCGAGCAGGAGATCGAGACCGGCCAACAGCTCACCACGCCCGGCCAGAATCCGACGGCGACCGCCATCGTATTGCCTTTGCAGCAGCAACTGGCGGCTCAAACGCAATATCAGAGCGAACCTCACCACCGATCAATCGTTCTTGCAAAACACCGATACGGCGCTGCAGACCGTCTCGACCGGCGATCAGCCAGGCCAATTCGCTCCTTTTGAGCGGTCTCGGGGCACACGAGCACGCCGACCGAGAACCAGGCCTTGGCGGGACAAGTCAGCACGATCATTCAGGGGCTCGTCAACACGGCCAACTACCACGTTCAACGGGCAATACCTCTTCGGCGGAAGCAAGACGCCAATCGCCTCCGTTCCAGGTTCTTGCCAACGGTGCGGTTCTCTACAACGGCGACCAAGCCAGTATCAACTCGAACGTCGCTTCGGGGCTCGTTGCGCCCAACAACATCGATGGCGTCACCGCATTTGGAGCAATCTCGACGCCGGTTGGGGCTGACGTCGATCCCGCCCTGACTCCGCAGACGAGTCTTTCTGATCTGAACGACGGCCGCGGTGTCATTCCCGGCTCGATCCAGGTGACCGTCAATACGGGCACGCCGGTAACCGAAACGGTCGACCTTGTCGCACGCGAAAACGATCAGCGACGTTCAGCAGTTGATCGAAAACGCTTTTCCGCCGGGCACCGCTCACTGTCGGCATCGTTTCCGGCGTCACCGCAGGATGCGCTGCAAATCACGCCGTCGAGCGGAACGGTCTCAGTTTCCGATATCGGCGGCGGCCAGACCGCGGCCGACCTCGGCATCGCCAGCGCTGCCACAGCGACGATCACCGGCACCAATCTCAATCCGCAATTGACTCTCGAGACGCCGCTGTCTGCACTCAATGGGGGAGCCGGTGTCGATACGACCGACGGACTCGTCATCAACGACGGCACGACGCAGGCGACCGTCAATATTTCGCAGGACGTGACGGTTCAGGATCTGTTGAACACGCTGACCTCCGCCGATCCGAATCTCGACGTGGGAATTAATGCCGCCGGTAACGGCCTGGCGATCTCAACACGTTTGAGCGGCGTGAACTTCTCGATCGGCGAGAACGGCGGGACAACCGCGACCGACCTGGGCATCCGCACGATGACCGGTTCGACGTTGCTCAGCAGTTTGAACTTGGGGCAGGGGGTGCCCTTGAGCACGACCGATTCCAACGGAAACCCGGTGACGCCACAAATCACAATCGACCTTCGTGACGGCACGTCGGTCAACGTCAATTTGACCGGCGCGACGCACCGTGCAGGACGTGCTGAATGACATCAACGCCGTTCAGCCGGGCGTGCTGACGGCTTCGCTGAACTCCGTCGGCAACGGCATCTCGATCACCGACAACGACGGGTCGAGCACCGGACCGCTGACGGTCGAAACCAATGCATATTTCAACCGCGCTGGGAATTGCCGGCACGCAATCGAGCACCGACCCGGCCCAGCCGCTGGTCGGCACGGACGTCAACCCGATTCAGGCCAACGGCGTTTTCAACCTGCTCGTGCAACTGCAGTCGGCCCTGAGCACCAGCAACAATACAGAACTCACGCGACTGCAGCCCTTGCTGCAGAACGAGTTAAACCGCATCGGGGTGGTGCAAAGCGACCTTGGCTCGCGGGAACAGATGCTGAGCCAGGTGCAGATCGCAACTCTCCACATCGCAAACGAGCCTGCAATCGGCTCTGTCCAACCAAATGGACGTCAACATGGCGTCGGCCTTGACGCAGCTCACGCAACTGCAGACCTCGCTGCAGGCGGCCTTGCAAACCACCGCCAGCACCATGCAGATGAGCATTTTCAACTATCTGTAAGCCGATTTCCGCGTCCAAGTTGAGTCGCGCCGGGCCGACCTGGGCGGATTTCCGGCCGCTTAGCGTTGAACCGCATTCCGGAAGTCGTTAACCTTTCCGTTTCCCGGAGTTGAAACCGGCTCGGCCGGTTCTCTGCGCAGGCTGTCGCCTGCTGCCACCCGCGTCAGACAGCCGGTTTGCCGTTTTGATTCGTAATTTGAGGTTCGCGATGAAGCCCACGGGCTCGAGTCGAAATCCGACGCATACGACGACCCTGGTTCGGAAAGAAGATGTCGCACCGAAATGGTACGTCGTCGATGCAGATTCCCAGCTTGTCGGCCGCTTGGCGACCCGTTTGGCGACGGTGCTGATGGGTAAGCACAAGCCGGATTACACGCCGCACGTCAATTGCGGCGATTTTGTGATCGTGCTCAACGCCAATAAGGTGCGATTTAGCGGCAAAGCCCTCGCCCACGATGAGCACCCCGGCTTCACCGTGAAGATGGCCAAGAAGGTCTACGAGCGATACACGGGCTACCCCGGCGGACGCAAATTCATCTCCGGGCGCGAAATGCTGAATCGCCATCCGGAACGGATCATTACCGAGGCCGTCCGCCGCATGTTGCCAAAGAATATTTTGGGTCAGCACATGCTAAAACAGCTGAAAGTCTACGCCGGGACCGAGCACCCACATCAGTCGCAACAGCCGCTGGACTTCCCGAAATACTTGTTGCCGTAAAACATCTGTCAAGAGCGCGACTTCGCCCTAACAGAAGATCGAAACAGACGAACGAGAAACATATGGATAGCTCCGCCACGAGCACACCCGCTGAAACGCCGGACCATACAGCCGCCGCACACCGAGGCCCACTCGCCTGAATTGACTTTGGGAAGCGGTGCTCCCGCCGAAGCGACCGCGGAACCCAAGGCGGCGCCGAAGGTGCGCGGTCGAATCGATCGGTTTGGTGTGGCCATGGGAACGGGGCGACGCAAGACCGCCGTGGCTCGCGTGCGGATTCAGCGGGGCAGATGGGAAGCTGACGATCAACAATCGCAAGCTGGAAGACTATTTCCGTGTTGAACGCAATCGGGCTCTCGTAGAAGGACCGCTGTTGGCGACCGATACTCTCGGGAAAGTCGATATCTGGGTCCGCACGCAAGGCGGCGGAACGACAGGGCAGGTGGGGGCGATCGTTCTGGGGATCGCGCGGGCCTTGCAAGCGATGGATCCCAGTCTCCACGGAAAGCTGAGCGAAGGCGGACTTCTCACGCGCGACGGCCGTATGGTCGAACGCAAGAAATACGGCCGCAAAAAGGCCCGCCGCAGCTTCCAGTTCTCAAAGCGTTGACCTCGATCGGCAAAGCGGGGTACACTCCGCCGCGCTAGCAGGGGGTCAGCCGTGGGTTATGCTGCCGCATAATGCTGCGCTCCGGCGTGTCCGGATGCGAAAGTGCATGCGCCAGAGCAGAACCGACAGACGAGGCGAGGGAACGCCACGTGAGAACCCGCACGGATGTGCGTCCGCTTAAACGGCTTGCGCTGTGCTGCGCGACCTGCGGTTGGCTGAGTCTGTGCGTTGGCCTTTCGGCCTCGCGGACATTTGCTCAAATCGTAAGTGCACCGCCATCAAACGCTTCGAGGACGGAGACGATCACCGCCGACGTGATCGCAGCCCGTCAAAAGGACGCGACGCAATCGAAGGATCTCGACGAGTCGACGCGCTCCAAAGCTCTTGAGTTTTACCACCAAGCGGCCGAAGCCTTGACCGCGGCGGGAGGCTTCGCCAAGCAGGCGAGCGACTCGAAGCGCCTAACGGCCAAGGCAGTCCAGATCGCGGCTGACACGAAGGCCGAGCAGAAGCGAGTGCGGGAACTCGTACAACTTTCCGAAGCTGCGGGTCGGCCGAAAGAGCCCGACGGCCGCACGGTCGGAGCGTTGGAGAGCGAACTGCTCGAATCGCGCACGGCGCTCGAGCCGCTTCTCAAGCAGCAAATCGCATATGAGAAGGAGCCCAATCGCCGCGCGAACCGACGAAAAGAGATTCGCGAATTGCTCTTGGCCGCTCAAACCGACAGCCGCGATTTGCGAAAACAGCTCAATGTGGAGGCTCCCAAGGACGAGCCGGGTGCGATAACACTCGCGCGAAGGACGTCGCTTCAGGCGCGCCAACAATGCGTCGAAGAGGAAGTTCCCGCTTTGCAGGCCGAACTCGGGCTTTACGAAGCGGAGGACGCCGTCGAGCTCGTTCGCCTTCGGCGCGATTTGCAGACGCAAAGAATCGCTCTCGAACAGCAGCGCATCAAACTGTTAACTCAAGCGGTCGACAAAGCGCGGCGCGTGGAAGCGGAGCGTGCAGTCGACGGCGCACGGAACGTGCAGCAGAACGCCAATCCGTTGCTGGGTAAACTGGCGGATGAGAACATGCGGCTAGCCGAGGACTTGCAAAAGCTCACGAAGCCCATCGAGGTGGCCGAGCGCGAGCTCAAAGAGTCGGGTGATCTCTGGGACAAGCTCCGAGAACAGTTCAGCAAGACGAGAAATAAGGCGGACGGCGTCGGCTTGACCGAGACGATCGGCCAACTCTTACGCAAGCAGCGCGTCGCTCTCAGAGATCCCGGCCGATTTTCAGCGCGGCGTCGAGGTCAACAGCCGGGCCATCGACGACACGCAGTTCAGACTCTATGAGCTGGACGAAATCCGATCCAGCCTCGCCAATCCCGATCCGATCGTCCAGGAAATCCTGGCTTTGGCACCAGCCAGTCTCGGCGAGGCGGACCGCAAAGCACTTGAGAAGGCCGCCCGCGAAATGTTGGAAACGAAGCAGCAACTCGTTGATCAACTGAGCCGTAATCTGACCAATTATTGCGATACATTGCTTGACGTTGTGATGAACGAGCGGAAACTGATCGACTTGATCAACGCCTACGCCGAATACATTGACGAGCGCGTCTTATGGATCCGCAGCAGCCGGCCGTTGGCAATTGCGCGAGCTTTATAGCGGCAAGGCCGCTCCACTGGCTGGTGAAGCCGATGAACTGGAGACAGGTCGGCGACGCGTTGGCTTCCGATGCCCGGTCCAATCCGTTGGGACCCATCGGACTGCTGATGTTGATCCCGATTTTCTGGTACACGCGCCGGCGGTTTCATTCGGAGATCGGCAAACTCGGACAAGAAGCGCATCGCTCGAACTACACGCGATTTCTCCCAACGTCGCGTGCTTTCGTGCTGACGCTGTCGACTTCGGCGCTTGCCGGCGGGATCGTATGGTATGTCGCATGGCGACTGGCGACGGCGGCGTACGACGTCGATTTTCCCTCGGCAGTCTCCGACGGGCTGTTCGCGCGCAACTCTGCTGTTTTTCCCGCTGGACCTTGTGCGCCGCACGTGCCGTTCGGACGGCCTTGCGGCCGCCCATTTCGGTTGGTCGCAAGACGTGGTTCGGAGTTTGGCCAGCAACGCCCGCTGGTTGATGATCGTCGGACTTCCAATCACCTTCGTGACGGAATTGCTGCATTCGTCCGACCCGGACCAATACCGCAACGCACTCGAACGCATGCTGATGGTCGCAGGGCTGGTGTCGATTGCCGTTTTCCATTTCCGCGTGTTGCGGCCGCGATCGCAGTTGGTGCGGCAGGTTCTTCCGCATGGGCACGACGATTGGGTCATGCGGCTGCAACGGGCCTGGCGGGCCTTTGGCGTCAGCGCACCGTTGTTTCTCGCATTGCTTGTCGTGACGGGCTATGACTACACCGCGCGGCAATTCATTTGGCGGCTCTATCTCACGGTGACCGCGGTACTCGCTTGTTACTACACGCGGGCACTCTTGATGCGGTGGATCCTCATTCACCGCCGTTTGATGGGCATTCAGCAGGTCAAGGAACGTCGCGTCACCGAGCTGCGGTCGACCGTTTCGAGCGATGCCTCGATCCAGGCGGCCGTTCACGCCGAGCCGGAGGAGAAAATCGATTTGGCGACGCTCAGTGCCCAAACACGCACGCTGATGAACGTCGGCATCTTGAGCACCTTGTTCGTCGGCCTGTGGCGGATCTGGCTGGATGTCTTTCCCTCGATGGGCATTCTCAACCATGTTGAGCTGCCTTGGACGACGACGGTGGGCGATCATATCGTGCCCATCACTTTGGCCAACCTGCTCGTCGCAATCTTCATCGTCGTCATTACCTGGATTTCCGTTCGCAACATTCCCGGTCTCCTCGAAATGACGGTGCTCGAGCGGCTGCGCATCGACGCGGCCGGCCGCTTCGCCATCAGCACGCTCGCGCGTTATGCCATTGTGATCGTCGGTCTCGTTTCGGCCAGCAGCACCATCGGGATTGGATGGGCCAAAGTTCAATGGCTGGCCACGGCATTGACCTTCGGGCTGGCGTTTGGCTTGCAGGAGATATTCGCGAATTTCATCGCCGGCTTGATCATTCTCTTCGAGCGCCCGGTGCGAGTTGGCGACATGGTCACGATTGAAAATGTCACGGGTGTCGTCAGCCGGATTCGCATCCGGGCGACGACGATCACCGACAGCGATCGCAAGGAATTCATCGTTCCGAACAAGGAGTTCATCACGGGCCGCACCCTGAACTGGACGCTCTCGGACACGATCAACCGCATTGTGATTCAACGTCGGCCTGGCCTATGGCTCGGACACCGAATTGGCACGGGAGATTCTCCTGAAGGCGGCTCATGAACATCCGGCCGTCTTGCGAGACCCGCCGCCGTCAGCCTCGTTCGAGGAATTCGGCGATTCGAGTCTGAAACTCGTGCTGCGATGCTTCCTACCCAACTTGAGCGAACGCACCCGCGTAATCCACGAGCTGCACACGGCAATCAACCGTGAACTGACCGTTCACGGGATTGAAATTACTCCGCCCGCGGGGACCGAGACGAAGTCGACGCTCCCCTTGGTCGGTTCCCGTGCTGCCGAATCGACGCCCACCGAACAACCGACGCGCGCGTGGCGGGTTAAAGGCCGGGATCGATTCAAACGTCGAGGCCCAAGAGTCGCATCAATTCGAGCGCATTGCTTTTCTGGACGACTCCAGGACGGATGTGGTAGTCGAAACTCATTTTGCCGTCGACGAGCACGTCCTCAAAATGGACGTTCAAACCCCGCGAGCCGAGACGTTGGACGATGTCAGTGAGCGCCAGATCGTGTGTCGTCGTCAGGCCAACCGCCCCGCGGTCAACCAGCGCGCGAAGGACACCCTCGGAACCGACCAGTCGATCGTGGGAATTGGTCCCCTGCAGAATTTCATCGAAGAGAAAGAGCAGGGGCCTTCCGTTGCGGGCGCAGTCGACGACGGCTTTCAGCCGGCTGACGGCCGCGTAGAACAGCGATTCGCCGCTTTGAAGTGAATCGCGAATCCGCATGGCCGTGCCCAGTTGAAAGACAGACGCCGTGAGCGAGCGAGCGCACACGGGGCGCCCGCCTGGGCCAGCACGAGATTTGTGCCGACGGTGCGCAACATCGTGCTCTTGCCCGACATGTTCGATCCGCTGATAAGCACGAGCCGCACCTGGTCATCGAGCCGAAGGTCGTTGCGAACGCAGTGGCGCGGCCGGAATGAGTGGATGACCGATTTGGCGCGCCTCGAAACACGCCCCCGCTTCGGCGATTTGCGGAAACGGATATTGCGGATGGTCGAAGGCAAAGGCGGAGATGCAGGCAAGGGCCTCGAATTCTCCAACCGCCATCAGCCAATCCGGAATGTGCGGTCCAACCTCTGCCCGCCAGCGTTCGATCGCATGAACTAAGTGGACGGGGAGCCGCAACACGAATGCGATCGGGATAAAGAACTGATTCCGCAAGCTGTTGTTGAGCCATTCGATTAGCGTCTCGAGCCGGCCAATGTGTCGCGAGGGGGGCACTCCCTCGGTTTCGAGCCGGCGGCGAATATCGGCCAGCATGGCCGAGTGGAAATTCTCGCGTTCGATGATTTGAAGAACCTGAGCCAGAATGGACAGACCGGAAGCAGACTCGCCGGCCCGCCTCGCCATTCTGCGGATCGTTCGGCCATAGGAAAGCGTCACGATTCCGTCGACGATGATCGTCAGCAGAAACGGAGCGATGCCGATGTCCGTTGTCGACGCAGCGATCAGGGCGGCCACGGACAGGGTTGCCAGAATCAACGCACCGACACGAATGAGCGGTCGGACGGGTCTTGCCGGTTCTCGAGACCAGTCGACCAAACGGTTTTGATCCAGATCGTCGTGGACCTCAGCATTGAGCAGGGCAATTTGCTCGCGCAGGTCGATATTGTGGCGAAGTTCCTCGACGGCTTCCTGACGCCGACGAATGGTCGATGGGTCGGTTGGCTGGCCCAGCCACTCGGCTAGCGCATTCTCGCCGAGACGCGTCCGCGCTTGGCAAAGAAGTTCAAACAGAGAGCCGCGGCCGAACAAGTCGAGATCGTCCGCATAAAGATGGGAACCGTTGGCGTAGCGCTGGCCAGTGGTTCCGCGACCCGACCATCGGTCGGCGAGACGGTCGAGCGCACGTTTGTAGTATTCGACGGCGTTCCGCGCGCGATCGAGCCGATCCGATGCCGGTCCGTGGACGGCGACCAGGCCGACGAAAGTAACCAGCAACAACCCGAACGGCCAGAAGGGAAGGGCGCGGTTGAAGTACCACAGGACGCAATAGACAACGGCAGCTAAAAACGTCAAACCACGTGTTGTGCCAATCCCGTCGTTCAGACGCTGCAGTTTGCCAACT
Organism: uncultured Planctomycetaceae bacterium; assembly: GCA_963756305.1. Taxonomy (GTDB): domain Bacteria; phylum Planctomycetota; class Planctomycetia; order Planctomycetales; family Planctomycetaceae; genus DASPSM01. The sequence continues at coordinate 1,024,662 of CAVWNP010000002.1, read as the reverse complement.
GCAGCCTGTCGCTCCGCGAGCCGGCGTTGATATTCAGTCGCCGGATCGTAGGCGGTGGGCAGGGTCATGGAGCGAAAAGTGGCAAGTGGTGAGAGGCGCGAGAAGACCAAAGCACGCGAGGCGTGCGCCCGCCGTCACGTACCGCTCACGACGTCGTTCCGCCCAATTCCGAAGCGACGCGTTCCAGCAAACGCTTGGTTACCTTGATGCCCTCGGGCTCGCTGAGATGCGTCCCTTCGTATTCGATGCCGACGCGCCCGTGATATCCCGAATCGAGCACGATCTTCATCATCCGGTGATAGTCGGTTTCGACGCAGTTGCCGTGGCGATCGAAATCGTGCGTCTTGGCGCTCACGCCCTTGGCGTAGGGCATCATCTCGGCGACCGCCTTGTAGCGGTCGTAATCCTTGAAATTGCCGAAGTCCGGGAGGGTTCCGCAGCGGGGATTGTTGACCAACCGCATGACACCCGTGAGCCACGCTCCGTTGGAAGAGAGACCCCCGTGATTTTCGACAATCACATTCAAATCGTGTTTGGCTCCGTATTCGACGAGACGCCCCAGGCCGTCGGCGACGAGCTTCATTTGCTCATCGTACGATCCGTGGCTGTGCGCGTTGACCCGGATTGAATGGCAGCCCAGGATCTTGGCCGCATCGACCCACTTGTGATGATTGTGGACGGCCTGAGTCCGACGTTCGGGGTTGGGATCGCCGAGCGCCCCTCATCATCGATCATGATGAGGACGTTCTTGACGCCCGCGGCGGCGGCCCGTCGATTGAGCTCTGCAAGATACTTTTCGTCGTGGGCCTTGTCTTTGAAGAACTGATTGACGTATTCGCAGGCGCCGATGCCGTATTCACGCCGGGCGATTTCCGGAAAATCGAGATTCGTTACCTCGTGCCGAAACAGGGCCCGATGCAGCGACCATTCCGCAAGCGAGATACGGAACAGGGGCTCACCACGGCCGCGCGGCGGTTCCGCGAAAGCCGACTGAGTGGCGAGGGCGGCCGTCGCAATGGCCGCTGTACCGAGAAAATCCCGCCGAGTTACCTTGTCAACCATGGTGATATTCCCCAACGGAGCACAACGAAGATCAATAGCGGTAGTACTCGGGTTTGAACGGTCCATCGACCGGAACGCCTACGTATTGTGCCTGCTTAGGATTCAGCTTCGTGAGCTTCACGCCCAACTTTGGCAGATGCAGCCGGGCAACCTCTTCGTCGAGCTTCTTGGGCAACATATGGATGCCGACCGGATATTTTCCCGTTTCCGTCCAGAGGGCAAGCTGACCTAGCACCTGATTGGTGAAACTGTTTGACATCACGAACGAGGGATGCCCCGTGGCGCACCCGAGATTCACGAGCCGGCCTTCCGCGAGCACGACGATCGCCTTGCCGTCCGGATAGACGAACTTGTCGACCTGCGGTTTGACGTTCACCCGACGGATGTCTTTGCGATTCTTGAGGTACGCCACCTCGATCTCGGAATCGAAGTGGCCGATGTTGCACACGATCACCTCGTGTTTCATGACATCGAGGTGTTCGCGGCGGATGACGTCGCAGCAGCCGGTGGCGGTGACGAAGATGTCGCCCTGCGGCGCCGCCTCTTCCATCGTCGTGACCTGGTAGCCCTCCATCGCCGCTTGCAGGGCGCAAATCGGGTCGATTTCCGTGATGATCACGCGCGCTCCGAGTCCGCCCATCGCGTCCGCGCAACCTTTACCCACGTCCCCGTAGCCGGCGATGACGACGATTTTGCCAGCGACCATCACATCGGTGGCCCGCTTGATGCCGTCGCCCAGCGATTCGCGGCAGCCGTAGAGGTTGTCGAATTTGCTCTTGGTGACCGAGTCGTTCACATTAATCGCCGGAACGGCGAGACGTCCCTGTTCCATCATGCGGTGCAGCCGATGGATGCCGGTTGTCGTCTCCTCGGTCAGGCCCCGGATTCCTTTGAGCAGATCCGGAAAGCGGTCATGAACCATGGCGGTCAGGTCGCCGCCGTCGTCGAGGATCATGTTGAGCGGCTGACCTTCGGCGAAGAACAGCGTTTGTTCGATGCACCAGTCGAACTCTTCTTCCGACATGCCTTTCCAGGCGAAGACAGGAACGCCGGTCGCGGCGATGGCAGCTGCGGCATGGTCCTGTGTCGAAAAAATGTTGCAGCTCGACCAACGCACGTCGGCCCCGAGTTCCTTCAGCGTCTCGATGAGGACGGCGGTTTGAATCGTCATGTGCAGGCAGCCGGCGATGCGGGCCCCCTTGAGCGGCTGCGACGATCCGTACTTTTTCGCGCACGGCCATCAGACCGGGCATCTCGTTCTCGGCCATCTCGATTTCTTTGCGGCCCCAGTCGGCCAGCGAGAGATCGGCGACTTTGTACGGGACAGAAGCGACGGCCGACATCGAAATCTCCTTTTCGTGACGCTTCGCTGCCGTCGCGATTCGTTTCCGAACGGCTCGATCTTATGGGCGAGTCGAGACGCGCGAGGGCAGCGGAGCACGTAGCCATTCAGGCAGAACAACGGATCGAGAACCAACAAACACGTAACATAGGGTCTCGGTTCGCTTCCGGCAACCTCGTTGACACCCCTTCGGAGGGCTCATACCTTACAAATTGAGCCGGCTTCGTGAAGAGAGCAGGGGAGGTAGCAAAAGATGGTCATCCGGCAATTTTCGGCAATTCACCTGACGGCTTTGGCCGTCGCTTTCGTTTGTGCGAGCGCGCTCGCGGCATCGGACCCAAAATCGTCAAGCCGGCGCAGAGCCAGCGCAAAAACCACTGCGAAATCGACAGTCGACGAGGCGACCGGTGCGGAATCGAATGCGGGCCCCACGGAAATCGTGATTCATCGTCGACGGATTCACTTGCGCGCACCGGAAAAATACCAACTGTCGATGCACTTGGATCCCGTGCGCACGGTGCGACTTGCTGCTCCGTTTGACGGCTCGGTGAAGTCGATCTTGCACAAAGCCGGCGAGCGACTGGAGTCGGGCGGCGAAGTTGTCCGCATGGACACGACCGAAAAGCAATTGCGACTCGACCGAGCGAAAGCTCTGTTCAAAGTCGCACAGATCGAGGAAAAGCTCGCCGATTCCGACAAGGGCAGCGCCAAACAGTTGGCGGCGGCCCGGCTGGAGGCCGCGAAGGCCGATCTCGATCTGGCGGTTTATTGGGTGGAGCAGGGGGCGGTTCGCGTGCCCTTTAATTGCGAAATCCTGCGAGTCGACGTGGCCGAGGGGCAGATCGTGCGCCTGGGCGATCCGCTGGCGACCGTCGGAGACACGAGCGCTTTGATGGTTGAAATTCCCGTCGACCGAAACGCCACCAAGGCCGGACAGCCCCTAGAAATCAAAGTCGAGGATCGCACGGTTCCGAGCACGGTCGATACGATCCTGCCCTTGGGATCGCGATTTGAGGCGCTGCGCGATTTGCTCCCTTCTGCGGCCTCCGCAATTGTGATTGTGCCCAATCCGGATGGGCGGTTGCGGGCCGGCCAGACGGTCTATTCGCCGTTGATTCCAAGAGAATTCGTTGCCGATGTGCCGAACAGTTGCATTGCGAATTTGCCCGATGGGAATCATAAGGTGCAGGTCCTGCGGAACAACGTGGTCCGCGATGTGCCGATTGCCACCCTGGCGGCCGTGGGCCCCGATCGCAGCTTTGTCAGCGGCGCTTTCGACCCGAACGACGAGGTGATCGAATCGGCGACGCCGGAGCTTGCCGACGGAACGGTCGTGCGGGCATCGGCTCCGACGATTCAGCCCGTCGTTCCCGCGAAAACCGGAGCGGCCGTGCCGACTCGGACGCCAAACGCCGAGGCGCCGGCCGAGACGCCGGCTAAACCTTCGGGGATCTGAGAGCGGAAAAAATCGCGAATTCTGCGGAGATCGCGTGCCCCTCGCTGGCCGTGGCGATGTCCCATCCGATGGGTGGGGCCGCTATAATTTACAAATGCGGAACGCAGTCCGTCCGCAACTCAAGGCCGGCCCCAATTCGTCCCGAGGTTTGCCGTGTCCGACGAAATCATTATCGACGAATTCACGCTGCTCAATCACATCGCGACCGGTAGCTCGACGCAGGTTTGGGAGGCGGTCGAGAAGGGGGGCGGTGACCGGCATTATGCCATGAAGCTGATGCTTCCCGAGGCGCTTGCCCAATCGGAGCACCGGAACGTCTTGAAGCACGAAGCCAAGCTCTCGGAGCGCTTCGACCACCCGAATTTGGTGCGCTTCAATAAGCTGGTGATGAACAAGAAGCGCGGCTACATGGTTGTCGACTACTTCCGCGCTCCCAATCTGAAAATGCAGCTGCAAGCGGACGGCGTTTCGCTCCAAATTCGTTTGGGCCGTCTCTTTGAGCAGATGTGCCAGGTGCTGGGATATCTGCACGACCTCGGTTGGGTTCACCGCGACGTGAAGCCCGACAACGTTCTGTTCAACAAGGCGTCCGAATTGCGGCTCATTGATTTTTCGTTGACCACGAGGGCCGCGGGCGCCGTCTCGAAGCTTATGGGGAGCAAGGAAAAGGTCATTCAAGGGACGCGCACTTACATTTCACCGGAAACGATTCTCAAAGCACCCCCCGCGCCGCAGTCGGACATCTACAGCTTGGGGATTACCGTGTTTGAAATTTTGACTGGGGAGCCGCCGTTCCGGGGAACCAGCCCGGATGACCTCTTGAAGAAGCACCTGACGAGCGCTGTGCCTCCGCCGTCGTCCTTCAATCCAAATGTGACGCCGGAGATGGACAAGTTCGTCATGAAGATGCTTTCCAAAAGGGTCAAGGACCGACACAAGAACACCAACGAATTGATGGCTGAGTTTCGCAATATCAAGCCCTTCAAAGAGGATCCCGGCGAACATGACCGGCGGTTGAAGGCGGAACTCGAAGAAAAATACAAACACACGCTCGACAAGTCGGGACGGTTGGACAGCCGGGCCGACCACCTCAAGCAGAAGCTGTTCAAAGAGAATCCCGAACTCGCCAAAGAAGCGGCCGAGAAACGAAAGAAAGAGGCGGCCGAGGAGGCGGAGAAGAAAAAGGCCATTGCCGCCAAGATGGCCAAGAAAGCGGCGGAAGAAAAATCCGCGGCGGCCGCAAAGCCGGCGGCTCGGCCGGCGGCAGCCAGTCCACCTCCACCTCAAGTCGCAACGCCGCCCCAACCGCCGCCGATGCCCAGCTATCCCGCGCCTTACGGATATCCCGGCCACATGCCGCCTGCATATCCGGTCGCCGGCTATGCACCAGGTGCCGGCTATCCGCAGATGCCTCCGGGTTATTATCAGCCGACTGGGTATCCCGGACCGCCGGCCTATCCCGTTGCCGGACACGCGGGACCCGGATATCCATCTGGCGGCTATCCAGGCGCCCCGTCACCTCTACCGCAACCTCCGGCATCGCCCCAGATGCCGGGGCAGACGGTGCCGGGACAACGCCCCACGGCGACCAATTACCCAGCGGGGCCTGGCGGACCGCAACCGGGAATTCCGTACGGAAGCCAAATGCGCATGCCAGCAGGACCGCCGCCCGCCGCGCCCGGTGCACCAGCCCAACGGCCGGCGGCCGGCGCTCCGCCAGCCAATGCCGTGCCCGCGCAGGCGATCTCGGACCAGCAGCAACTGCTGCAACAAATGATGGGACGGCCCGTCGCACCGCCGCCTGGTTCACCCCTGCCCGGCAATCGACCGGCTACGGTTCCTCCAGGCCAGCAGCCGGTGCCTCAGACGACCGGACAGGATTTGCCATTGATGGATCAACTCCCTCCCGTTAAATGACGGCTTTGATCGCTCGTTGAAAGGAGTCACGTGTCTACGAAAATGACCTTCGACCTTCCCTTCGAAAAAGCGATCCGCGAACTCGAGCGACAGCTCGAGGCCCTCGAAGCTGATCCGAATCCCGCGGCCGCCACGAAAGAGGCCATCCGCAATCTGCGCTTGCAGATCAATCAACAGCGTCGGCAGACATACGAAAATCTCGATCCGTGGAACGTCGTGAAGTACATCGCGCGGAACGAGAAGCGGCCGCAGACGCTCGACTACATCGAACTCGTCTTCGACGAGTTCATTGAACTGCACGGCGACCGCGCCTTTGGCGATGACCAGGCGATGGTGACGGGTTTCGCCAAACTCGAAGACCAGAAAGTCCTCGTGGTCGGCCAGCACAAGGGACGCACACTCAAAGAACGCGAGAAGTGTTACTACGGCTGCGCATCCCGAGGGGTATCGTAAGGCGCTCTTGAAGATGACGATGGCGGCCAAGTTCCGGTTGCCGATCATTTGTCTGATCGATACGCCGGGAGCCTACCCGGGCATCGGTGCCGAGGAGCGTGGCCAGGCCTACAATATCGCCCTCAACCTTCGCGAGCTGTCGCAACTGCCCACACCCATGGTTTGCGTGGTGATCGGCGAGGGGGGGTCGGGCGGGGCTCTTGGGATCGGGATGGGCGATCATGTGGCCATCCTGCAGTTCGCCTACTACTCGGTGATCAGTCCCGAGGGGTGCGCCGGCATCTTGTGGAAGGACGGCAAGCGGGCCGAGCAGGCCGCCCGCGCGCTCAAACTCACCAGCAGCGACTTATTGCGATTGAAGGTCGTCGACGAAGTGATCCCCGAGCCGTTGGGGGGGGCACACCGCGATCACCGGGCCATGGCGGCGACTCTCAAGCAATCGCTGTCGCGGGCGACCCAGCGGCTGTCGGCCATGCCCATTCCGGCACTCTTGGAACGCCGGTATGAAAAGTTCCGCCGGATGGGGGTCTACGAAGAGTTGGCCATCGAGCAGGCGAAGGCTGCCGGCGGAGAGGGCGACTCGAAAGACTCCGGTTCCGGGGAGACCTGGAAGGGAAACGGATCGCACTGAGCGCCTCCCTCGCGAAGGCCCAAAAAAGCCCCCCCGACAACGTCCGATAATGTCTGTTATGTTTAGTTCAGCCTGGAAAAACTCCGGGAAAACGGGCCTTTTTCGTTGCGGCGAACTTTTGGAGACTGTCGGTTCCAAAAGCTGCCAAGACTCGGCCAATCGGCTCCCCTTTCCTTGCGGCCCACATTCGGCAAGCCGCGAGTCTTGGGTCGAGCCGGATGGGATTCCGAATCAGCCTTAGCGTGCATCCGTGCCCCGCAGACGGTCTCTGGTGGCGGCGTCGAGGGTCCGCAACGAGATGCCCGACTTGTCCAACTGCTTGAGGATGCGATCGTTCAAACTCGAGCGATCGGTCGTTCGCGGATCAGCGTTAGAACTCGTGTCCGAAAGGTCGGCCTTCCAGTCGCGAAGCACGTTGAGGGCGACATCGTCCGGAATGCCCTTGAGCTGGGCTTCGATGTCATCGATGGCCGCCGGGCGATCCGCTCGGGTGGCCACCAAGGACCGGGCGATGGCCTTCTCCAGTTCGGCCCGCTCATCGTCGGACCCCCCCGCCGAGGTGGCCGGCGGTGGCCCGTCGATCCATTCCTGGAGCGTCTTGCGAATCAAGTCGGGAACGCTGCCGGTCGAAATGCGGCGGGTCAATTCACGACGGCGCTCCGGCCGCGTCTTGCGCCATGCCCTGAGCGCGAGTTGCCGCAGCTCGTCGGTCAATGACGGCAACGAGGAGAGCCATTGGTTCTCCTCGATCGTCGACTGGGCCAGGTCGTCGGTCGAATCGGAGGCCGGTTGCAGGCCGGATCGATCGTCGGAACGGCGGCGCTCCCTCCGGCGCGGAGCGGGATCGTTGTCGGCCGGCGAGAACGGATCGTCTCCCGTCCGGCGGTCGCCGCGATTGTAATCCGCTGCGCCGCTGATTGCCGTCGCCATCAAGGGCAATGTCCTGACGATCGCGCGGACGATCACCGTCCGGGCGATTACGGTCGCGATCGGTTCGTAGGTCGGGACCGGCGTTGTTATCGAGCGGCTTGCGATCGTCGAGGTTGCCACGATCATCGGCAAGCGGTCGTCGCGAGCGATCCCGATCGAGGCGATCACGATCGACACCATCCCGACCGCCGTCGACGCGGTCTCGATCAAGGGGGTCTTTGCGGTCGTCGACATCGTCAGCTGGGCCGCGGCGGCGGTCGAGCGAGCCGCGGTAATCGCCGCCGTCTTGGCGAGCCAGCCGCTCTTCGCGGTGTTCTCGCTCGATCTCCGGAGCATCCAAACGGCGGATGTATGGTTCCAACAAAGCATGAAGGTCGCCGGGGATCACCGGATCGAGCCGATCGATGACCACAGCAGCTACGTAGCCGCTTTCCGAGTTGATGATCGATTCGCGAGCGGCGTGCGAGAGCGTCACGAGAAAGAACGTGAGGAAGAGGCTGAACATGCCCCCCTTCACCAGTCCCAAAATTGCGCCGAGATGTCGATCGAGTGCCTCGATCTTCATCGATTCGATCATTTCATGAGCGACGCGGGCCACGCCGAACGACACGAACGAAAAGCCGAGATACAAGATGAGCATGGCGATCCATTGATTCAGCGGAGGCTCCACTCGAATAAAAGGAGCAAGCGCCGCCGACAATGTTCCCGAAAAGAAGAAGCACATCAGGAGCGCGGCGATCGTCGCCAATTGCCAGACGACGCCTTTCATCGCACCGCGAAACATCGCGTACATGAGAATGACGAGCGTTAGAAGGTCGTACCACATGAGCGGCTTCCTGCCTTGTGGGGAATGAGGACGGCGAATCAATTGGCGAGCCCGACCCGGCTTTGGAAGAGGTCACGGCCCGCCCTCGAAATTGGGCGCGGACTATAGCCAATGGGGGCAAGACGGGGAAAGACCAGTCTTTCGAGGCCGGGCAGGGCGAGTTCAAGACGGGGTCGGCAAGCCGGGGGGACGCCGTGACCGAGCTTTGCATCGCCCGAGCCCCCCACTGGGGGCACGATTTGCTTCCGGCGTTCGAAGGTGCGCAGTTTTTCGTGCGCATCTTGGAAAAGGGTGCGGATCTTCGAAGAAATCTCCGGGGTTTTCCAAGATGCGCACTCCTCGAAATCGGTGCGCATCTTCGAACACCGTGCGCACCTTCGGCAGGAGGCCTCGGCCCTGCACCCGGTGCCGTTGTCGCGTAAAGTCGTGCAGTCACTTGCTTCGGCCTCGATCGCTTTGTGTTGTTTCGAAAAGAACGTCATAGACAAACCCCGCTGGGTGCCTTGCCCACCGGCTTTGCGTGGGCATGCGACATTGAACGTAATACGGGATACGTCCAACTGATTGCATGCCCACGCGAACCTGTTGGGCATGACACCCCAAACGATTCACAAAACTTTGCGACATCGGTGGATCACCTGCTTGGTCCTGCCAATTGGTTCGTATTCCCAACAACACGCGCAAAAAAAGAGCCGTGCCGGGATCTTTGATCCGGGCACGGCTCCGCTTATGCGAGATTTACAGCTTGTGGCTGTACCGTTGTTTTGTGGTTCGTTAGCCCTATTGTACGCGATTTGCTCAAGTCGTTCCATACGAAAATTTTTTTAGCGCTCTCCCGCGCGAGGGCGCCGGCGGCCCGTCAGTCGACCGTCGCCTGACGCGTGTCGAGGATCAGCGTCACAGGACCGTCGTTGACGAGTTCCACGTCCATGTGCTCCTGAAAGCGGCCCGTTTCGACTTCAATCCCCTGCCCCCTTACCTCGGCAACGAATCCGCGGTACAGCTCGGCGGCGCGCTCGGGCCGGGCGGCTTCGATGAAACTCGGCCGGCGGCCCTTGCGACAATCGCCCAAGAGGGTGAACTGGCTGACGACGAGCATTCGCCCGCCCACGTCGACGAGAGAGCGATTCATCTTCCCCTCGTCGTCCGGGAAAATCCTCAAGCCGGCGATCTTGCCAGACAGATAGATCACGTCGTCCTGAGTATCTCCCTCCGCGACGCCGAGCAGGACTAAGAGCCCTTTTTCGATGCGGCCGACGATTTCGCCGCCGACCGTGACGCTTGCTCGAGACACTCTCTGCACGACGGCCCGCACGCGAAGGTCCTCCTTAATGAGATGCAGCTAGAGGCTCAGTGCGCTTCGGCCGCGCTCGCACAAAAAAGGCTCGAGTTCGATGTCGGTCTCTTCATCCAAGAGAGCTTGCCGCATCAGCCGCGCCGTTCCAGGAGACATTTGCAGACCGCTGCGAAAGTGGCCGGCCGCGATGAACAGGTTTTCGTGTCCACTCACTTGTCCGAGGTAAGGCAACCCGTCGGCCGAGCCCGGGCGAAGTCCGGACCAGGCGCGCTCGAAACTTGCCGCGGATAGCTCGGGGACCAGGCTCGTTCCGAACGCGAGCAATTCGCCGACTGCCGACGCCGTATTCGCTTTCAAGAAACCCACGTGCTCCTCCGTCGCACCGATCAGCACTCGGCCGTCTGCACGCGGCACGACGTATCGCGGGCCGACTTGCAGCACTCGAGTAAACAGGCGAGGGAGCTGCGAGAGCAACACGATCTGGCCTCGCACAGGGTGGACGGAGAGTGGCACGCCGAGCGAATCAAGAACGGTCCGCGACCAAGGGCCGGCTGCCACGCAATAACGCCCGGCCGTCATTGAGCCGTTCTGCGTGCGCAGAGCCGATATTCGCCCGTCCCGCTCCTCGAAACCGATGACCGGCGTCCCAGGCAGCAAGCGCACGCCGCGTTCGGCACAGACCGCCAGGAGCGCTTTGAGCAATCGCGGATTTCGCACCTGCCCCAGGTCCGGCAGATGGTACACGGCACCGATTTCAGGCGCGAGTCGCGGCTCGAGTTCGCGAGCATCGTCGGCAGAAAGCTCTTGGACGCGCACCTCTTCGCCGCGCCAACCGCGAATTTCCTCCGCAAGCTCGTCGCTTGCTGCTCCCAATCGCAATTCCAGGCCGCCGCACCGCGAGTAGCCGGTCTCCATGCCTGATTCGGCCTCGAGCGTTTCGGTCCAGTCCGGCCAGAGGGAATGACTGAGTCCACGCAGTCGGGCCTCGGGCGTGCGGGCCGCCTGCAAGTTGCCGGGCGGAAGAATGCCGGCTCCTGCCCAAGATGCCTCGCGACCGAAATCGCCCTGTTCGACGATGGCGACAGCCACCCCCTGCCCGGCCAACTCAACGGCGATCGAGAGCCCGATGACTCCCCCGCCCACGATGATGACATCATCCATTCGATCAACCGCATTCGGTCAGTTAGTTGTTTTTCCGGCGGACTTCGCGGCCCGAGTCAGAAAGGCCTCCGCCGCTCCGCGCAAATCGGTGCCATAAACGTCGCGTAAGGCATCCGCCTGCGAGGTTCCATGTTCGAGGGCTTTGACGAACTTCACGAACTGCCCCTTATCGTGACCTTCCAAGAGCGACGAGACGATCGCTACCCCCACTTCTCGCGCCGCAGACGGTGAGAACGTGCCGTCGGTCAGGAGGTCCTCCGGCTTCTCCAGCGATGCGACCAGCCGATAGACCTGCGGCCATTGCGAATTCGGGATCGCCGACGCTCCACTGGGCAGCGCGAGCATGCGGCCGCTTCCCACGATCAACCACTCGGGCAGCTTGGGATCGAAGTGCATGAGAAACGCGTCGCCGATTTGTTCCAACAGTTCCGCTCGGGTGGAAATGCTGCCTGCGTCCCCGCCATCCTGGACGACAACATAGGCGTCTTTCAGATCAGGCGTGACGATAGCATGGCCATGAATCGCAGCTTGCGGTTCGCGGCGCTCTACGGCCTGGCAGAACTCCTCGTACGAGAAGCGGTCCTTCATCACAAAGACCGCCAGACCGCCTTTGAATGGCTGCGAATGATCGTCGAAGAACGTCTGAGCCGCTTGGAGAGCCGCGGCGGCCCACTTGGCAACCTGCTCGAGCCGCTCGGCCGGAACGTTTCCGTACACCAGGAATGCGTCGTTCTCCACCGTCTGCGGCGCGTCCTTGGGCAATGCGCGGCGCCACTGCTCTTCGCTGCGCTGCGCTGCGGCGTTCGTGAAGCACCTGAGGCGATGTGTGGGCCAGCTCGGCCGTCCGCCGTTCCGATTCCGTCGGCACGAGATCGCGCAACGGCTTTTTCGCGTCGCCGCCGTCGTACTTGGCCCCTTCCAGAATCCACGTGCCGCAGACTGTTCCAATGAGCCCGTTTGATGAACGCGTCTCCGGGGGGCATCTTGAAGGGCTTTTGCTCGCCGACGAGCGCCCACAGGCGGCTCTTTTCGAGACTGCCGGGCACAACTTCCGCCCCGGTCTTGCCGCCGCTTAACAACGATTCGAATGTCTCCAGCGACAGTTTGCCCTTCGGATCGCTTCCGCTGTGACACCGCAAGCAGCGCTCGACCATAAAGGGCGCGATGTCTTTCGTGAACGACACCGTTTCATTGCCGGTTGGCCGGGGGACGAAAATCTTCACCGCCACTGTCTTGCGAGAACGATCGACTCCCGCCGTCAATTGAGCGAGGGGCTTCGTGGGATCGTCGCCGTCGAATTTCGCGCCGCGATTGATCCACTCGGCGATTTTCTTGCATTCCGCCTCGCTGAGCGGTTCGCCCCCTTTCGGCATGCGTGCGTCGCCCGCCGCCGTCAGCCGCGCCATCAGCAGGCTGCTCTCGGCATCGCCAATCTGCAACAGCGGTCCGCTCTTGCCCCCCTTCTCCATTCCGGCATAAGTGTCGAGCCGCAAACCGCCCTTCGCATCCGCCCCATGACAATCGAGACAATGCTTGACGAAGATCGGCGCGACCTGGAAGACGAAACCGCCCCCCTTCTCTTTCGCGGTCCCCTTTTTCGGCCGCGACTCAACTTCGCCCGATTCCTTCTTTTGGGCCTCCTTGGCTCGGGCTTTTTCGATCGCCGTTCGGCGAGCGGCGATCAGCCTGCGGATCGATACGATGTGAGAATCGCTGTCGCCGATCCCCGCGTCCTTCACAAAGGTGTCCAGCCGCTGTTCGGCTTCGTTGACCTTTTTCTCCGACTGGTCGATCAGGTCGTGCCGGATCGGCGTGTGCACGCGCGTCAGATCGCCGCGGATCGCCGACAATTCCTTCTTCTGCGCCGGTGTCAGCGGCGAAGCAGCGCGGGCGGATACGCCGGCGATCAAGAACACTGCCACTCCGAATGTGGCAAACCCAATCAATCGAACCTTCATTCGCTCGTCCTGTTTTTCTGCGGCCTGGACTTTCGAGTCTACTCGAAAGGAAAACCGTCGCCCACGCACTGACACTTCTCCGAAATGCGGTTTCGGCGAGTAAAGCCGTGGATGGTCAGACGCTCAGGGGATATAGTTGCAGTATGAGCGACGTCGACCCTGTCCTGAGCCAAAAGCGAGACCGGCTGCTGGCCATTCTGCGAAGCTGCGGTCGCGTGGCCGTCGCTTTCTCAGGCGGAGTCGACAGTGCCGTCGTCGCCAAGGCTGCGCAAGTTGCCTGCGGCGAAAACGCCGTCGCGGTGACCGCCGTCAGTGCCAGCCTGGCCTCCGGCGAACGGGAAGCGGCGGAGAAGCTCGCAAAGCAGATCGGCATTCGTCATCGCGTAATCGAAACTCAGGAATTCGAGAATCCCGACTATCTCAAAAACGCGCCCGACCGTTGTTACTTCTGTAAGACCGAGTTGTATACGCAGCTCGAGCGGTTGCTCGTCCCCGTCGAGAGAATCTCGGCATCGATACCGGTCTGGAATTCGACGTGCTCGTGAATGGCGCGAATCTCGACGACAAGGGCGATTACCGGCCGGGAATGAAGGCGGCCCGCGAACACGCGGTCCGCAGCCCGTTGATTGAGGCCGACTTCACGAAAGCCGACGTCCGACAACTGGCCGCCCACTGGGAATTGCCGGTGTGGGACAAGCCGGCGACCCCCTGCCTTTCCAGCCGCATCGCTTACGGGCTGGCAGTCACTCCCGAGCGAGTCCGCCGCGTCGACGAGGCGGAACAGTTTCTGCGCCAGGAATTCGGCCTGCGCGAATTCCGCGTTCGTCACGAAGCGGGCGATTTGGCGCGGACTCGAAGTTCCGCTCTCGGAACTCGAACGGCTCATCGCACCGGCGGCCCGGCAGGCGATCACCCAACGCCTGCGTCAACTCGGCTTCAAATTCGTCACGCTCGATTTGGACGGATTTCGTTCGGGCAGCATGAACGCCGTCGTGCCGATCGAAAGCCTGATCGGCTTGAAAGCGGCCGGCCGCCAGCTAAATTGTGGTGCAGGCGTCCCGCCTTACTCCCACTGCGCCTCTGTGGGCAGCGTATATTGCCAGGCGATTGGGAGCCGACCGGCACTGCGTTCCTGTTCGCTCAACTTCTCGCAGAATCTCATCGCGTGGCCCCAGCTCACGTAGGTCGCCGGATAGTTGTCGCCTTCTTTGACGTAGTCCTCGCCGCGCCAGGGAACCGTTTGCATCACTCGCCGCCATTCCGACTGCGTTACCTCCTGCTGCCCGAGCCAGAATCCGTTCGTCAGCGTCACAAGGACCTGGGTTTCATCCTTGATGTCGTGCTTTTCCGCGTCCGGGCTGCCCATCGCGAACGTGCCGGGTGGGCACCAGACCAGCTTTAATTTCAGCCCGTTGTCATCGCGAACCTGGCCGGCTTTGGTCCCAGTAAAGTTGGGGGTCGGCCGTTTGCGGGACGACGCATCGTCGGCTGGCGCAACGCAGCACACGGCCAGCAACAAAATATGGCCGACAATTTGATTCCGCGTTTTTCGGGCATTGATTCACTCGCGTCCTAGGCCCGACCGGAACAGTTTGACATACACAATTATGCTGGACGCGCTCGGGGCAGTCACGGCGCGATGCCGGGCACCGGGAACGGCTTTGGTGAATTCGGCGATCTCGTTCCGCACGCGGCTGAGCAGGTTCGAGTCGTCCGGCGTCCGCAGGACTTGCAGAATCCAGCCGCCGACCCGCTTCATCTCGCTCTCCTTCATCCCGCGCGTCGTGAGGGCCGCCGTGCCGATGCGGATACCGCTGGGATCGAGCGGCTTGCGCTGGTCGTAAGGAATCATGTTCTTATTGACCGTGATGGCCGCCCGGTCGAGCGCTTCTTCGGCAATTTTTCCGGTGAGGCCGATGGTCGTCACGTCGCAGAGCATGAGGTGATTATCGGTCCCGCCTGAAGCCAGTCGAATCCCCCCCTGCATCAGCGTCTCGGCGAGCGTCTTGGAATTCGCGACGATTTGCCGACCATAGTCCTTGAAGGCCGGCTGCATGGCTTCGCGAAAGCAAACGGCCTTGGCCGCGATGATGTGCTCGAGCGGCCCTCCTTGCATGCCCGGGAAGATGGTTTTGTCGATCGCCTTGGCGTGGGCTTCCTTGCAGAGCACGAATCCGGATCGGGGACCGCGGAGTGTTTTGTGCGAAGTCGACGTGACGAAGTCCGCGACGGGAACCGGACTGTTATGAACGCCCGCTGCGACCAACCCCGCATAATGGGCCATGTCGACCATCAGCAGGGCTCCAATCGACCGGGCGATCTCGGCGAACTTGGCGTGATCGATCTCGCGGGGATAGGCATCGCGCCGGCGACGATCAGTTTCGGTTTGTGTTCCTGAGCCATTTTCGCCACGTGATCGAAGTCGATGCGGTGATCGCTCTCGCGGACCCCGTACGCCACGACGTTGTAAAGTTGACCCGAGAAATTGACGGGGCTGCCGTGCGTCAGGTGTCCGCCGTGCGCCAGGTTCATCGCCAGATAGGTGTCGCCCGGCTTGAGCACGGTGAGATAGACCGACATGTTGGCCTGTGAGCCGGCGTGCGGTTGCACGTTGGCGTGATCGCAGCCGAAGAGCGCGCGGGCCCGCTGCCGGGCCAGCTCTTCGACGCTGTCGATGAATTCGCAGCCGCCGTAATAGCGGCGGCCCGGATAGCCTTCGGCGTATTTATTGGTGAGGATCGTGCCGGCGGCCTCGAGAATCGCGGCACTCGTATAGTTTTCCGAGGCGATCAGTTCGAGGCCCGACTTCTGCCGGCCCCGCTCGCGCTCGATTGCGCTCCAGATCTCCGGATCCGTCCGCTCCAACGCCGACATCCGCGTCTCCTTGGTCGCTGACTCGTTCGATTCGCCTAGACCCGCCCTAGTAGAGCGTCTACTTCAATATTGTGGATATCACGGGGTGCCACTGGCGAGGGCTCTGGCTCGCCAGTGCCAATGCCGCTTGATTTCCAAAGGAAGACACTGGCGAGTCAAACCCCTCGAGGGTGTCCGGGAATTCCGTGCTGCGAAAATGTGGGTTGGGAGAAGGCTCGCATTCTACGAGGGCGGGTGCCCTCGTCTTTCGAGCATACTACGAGGTGGGTGCCCTCGTCTCTCGAGTTCTTTTGGAACAATCCTATCGCTCTCCGATCCCAAATGGGCCGAAAGTCGAGGGCACCTGCCCTCGCTGCGTTCTTTCGGCGCCCAAATTCCCGAACGGCCTCGAGTCAAAGTCCTCGCCAGTGGCACCCGAAGATGACCATTTTGCGATAGACAGTCTACTAGCTCGTGATTGTCGCGAAGCGCTCGCTGTCACGCAAACGATGCCCGCGGCGCGGCTGCTACCAAACATCGCGCGGGCGGGTTATGCTCGCCGAGGCACCTTGCGCGAGAGCCGTCTGGATGTCAGCCAACACCGATTTGCCAACCGAAAGTCCGCCCGTCGCGAGCTCACCCTGTCTGACCGGCGAAAAAGTGTCGTTTACGGGCACGCTCGCCTCGATGACTCACCAGCAAGCGCACGAGTTGGTCGAACAGCACGGCGGAACGGCCACGCATAGTGTCAGCCGGCAAACCACGATGCTTGTCGTGGGCGAAGAAGGCTGGCCCCTCGAGGCGGACGGGCATCCGTCGATCAAGCTGCAACAGGTCACGCAATGGCAGCAGGAAGGCGTGGCTGTCCGGATTGTCAGCGAGTCCGATTGGCTCCGGCTCATGGGGCTCGACGGCCGTCGCCAGGAGGTGCATTCGCTCTACACGCCCGCCATGTTGTGCCAATCGCTGAACGTGCCCATTGGCACGATTCGCCGCTGGGAGCGGCTCGGCCTGATTCGGGCCGTGCGCAAGGTCTATCGGCTGCCCTATTTTGATTTCTCGGAAGCGGCGGGCGTGCGGCGATTGAGCGACCTGTTGGCCGACGGCGTTCCGCCGCATCAGCTCGAATCGAGCTTGATCAAACTCCGCTCGATGCTTCCCGGCCTCGACCGTCCGCTGACTCAGCTCAATCTCCTGGCTCAGGACGCACGGCTTTTGGTACGGGACTCCCACGGGCTCGTGGAACCGACGACCGGTCAGCGTTGCTTCGATTTTGTCCCCCCTGCCCCGCACGGCGATGTCATCTCGATCGATCCGTCCCAACTTGAAGCTCCGCCAGAGCGGTCAAACCGAAAGCCGGCATTCTTCACCGATCAACAACGTTCGGCCGAGCAATGGTTCGAGGAGGGCTGCCGGCTGCTGGATGCACAAGAGTCGACAGCCGCCATCGAGGCGTTTCGTGCCGCCTTGATGAGCCGACCGGCCAGCCCGGAGATCAATTTTCACCTGGCCGAAGCCCTCTTTCGCGACGGCAATCAGGCCGGCGCGCTCGAGCGGTATTACGCGGCGGTCGAAGCCGACCACGACTATCTGGAAGCGTGGACCCAAATCGGCTGCCTGCATGCGGCGCAAACAGAGCTGCAATCGGCACTCGACGCGTTTTCGATCGCCCTTTCGGTCCACGCCGACTACCCCGACGCCCATTGGCACATTGCTGCTGTGCTCGTGCAGCTTGGCCGGCCGGAAGATGCCGTCGCCCATTGGCGGAAGTATCTGGAATACGACCGCCGCGGACCATGGGCCGATCAGGCGCGGCAACGCTTGGGTGAGTCCGGCGATCCCGCCGCTCCGGTGAGCTAAAGGGCGGTCATTCGGCTGCGGTCTATTCGGCTACGTGTGCGGCCGGTTCGACCTTGGCGCTTTCCCCGTGTTTGGCCGCCGACTGGGCCGCCTCGCGGGCAGAAGTTCTTCCGAAGGTCCAATACGCGACGATCGACATCGCGATCACGGTGTAAAAAAAGAATAAGGCCAGCATCTTGCCGATCGCACGGCCTGCGTCACCGTCGTCGTCGTCGAATTGCTCGATCTGCCGCTCGGTAAAGGGCAATTCGGGAATCGCAGCAGCCGTGGACGGCGGATGCAGCTCTGCCGTTGCAGCACCGTGGCTTCCGGCGGCCGTCTGGCTTCCGGTGGCCGTCTGACTTCCGGCGGCATGTTCGCCTACGTGACCCGAATCCGACATCGACGCGACTCCTGCGAATAAATTCCAAATCCGGGGAAAATCCCCGCGATTTCTGCCACGCAATTTTGCCTCACTCGAATTTCCCTGTCGAGAGAGTCATGGCCGCTTATTTCGTTTTTGGTGTTTTCAAGAGTTCGCCGAGCCGGTTGTCGCCCGGATAGGGATGGCCCGTGTGCTGGCGAAAGGCTTCGCCGTATTTGACGCCGATTTCCCGCCCCCGGGCCGCCCCCCAACGTTCCGATTTTTCCAGGTATTCGTCGATCCCGTGCTGTTTGCGGAGCCAATTCCGCTGGCTCTCGTGGCAGGCGAGCATCTTTTGTTTGAGGTCGAACGTCGAGCTGACATCGATCACAAAATCCGGTTTGAGCGGGTTGCCGAAGTAATCGATCCCTTCAATCGCATCGACGTAGTAGAGATAGGGAATACTCCCTAATGGCGGTGCCGGATCCCATTGCCGGGTTGAATAGTTCGGCACCGACGCCGAAAAGCACGCCTCGCGGACCAGGACGCTCGTAATTTCGTGATCCGTCATATAGTCGACGGGGGGAGCGGTGAGCACAATATCGGGCCGAGCGCGGCGGAGTGCCTCGACGACCTTTCCTCGGCTCGGATTATCGACGACAATTGAGAGGTCGCGAAACTCGAGGCACATGTAGTCGGCCCCGAGGAGTTGCGCCGATTTACGGGCCTCCCCCCGGCGAATTTCGGCGATTTCGTCCGCTGTGTGTTCGGCGCTGCCGCAGTCACCCGGAGTCATCGTGGCGATGGTGATCGGGCAGCCGCGCTGCTTCAAAAGGGCCAGCGTTCCGGCACATTGAAACTCGACGTCGTCGGGATGCGCATGGATCGCCAGAATGCGGGGCGGACCAGAGGTGACTGGCATTGAATTCACTCAGGGAACGAAGGTCTAATGTCGAATGACTAAGAACGGTTTCAATCCGCAAGGTAGGTTTGTGGGTTGACCTCTTGAGTTCAAAACGTCTTGCCTGGGCGGGCTGCCGGGTCGTCAGCACGAACCGAGGCCAGCTTACCCGACCGACACGATAGGAACCACCGCTAGAATATGCCCATCGAAATGGCCACCAAAACGCCTTCCTCGACTCCCGCCCCCGGTTCTTCCCGTACTCCCGCGGCGCAATTCATGCGTCACACCAAGGTCCCGACTCTCGCGTTCAAGAACGCGCGAGAAGTGGA
Source organism: uncultured Planctomycetaceae bacterium (assembly GCA_963756305.1). Taxonomy (GTDB): domain Bacteria; phylum Planctomycetota; class Planctomycetia; order Planctomycetales; family Planctomycetaceae; genus DASPSM01. The sequence continues at coordinate 1,005,340 of CAVWNP010000002.1, read as the reverse complement.
TCGGCACGTGGCCCTCGTCGTCGAGAGCTTGATCCGCGAGAACAACTCGGCCGGATTGCGGACGGTTTTGGGATTGCCCACCGGCTCGACGCCGATCGGCGTGTATCGCGAATTGATCCGCTTGCACCGCGAGGAGGGGCTCGATTTTTCCAACGTCGTGACCTTCAATCTCGACGAATACTGGCCCATGGATGAGGCATCGATCCACAGTTATCGTCGATTCATGCGCGAGACGTTTTTCGATCACGTGAATATTCCTGCCGAGAACATCCATATTCCGGACGGGACCATTCCGCTCCGCGATGCGGAGAGCTTTTGTGACGCCTACGAAAGGGACATCGAGAAGGCAGGCGGGATCGACCTGCAGATTTTGGGGATCGGCCGCACGGGTCATATCGGCTTTAACGAGCCGGGAAGTCCGCGGGACAGCCGCACGCGCATGGTGACCCTCGATCCGGTCACCCGCCAGGATGCGGCCAGTGACTTTTTCGGCGATGAAAACGTGCCGCTGCAGGCCCTCACGATGGGCGTGGGGACGATTCTGGAATCGCGGAAAATCGTGATTATCGCCCTGGGCGAGCATAAAGCGAAAATCGTCCGCCGGGCGGTGGAAGAGCCGATTTCGGAAGAAGTGACCGCCAGTTTTCTGCAGGCACACCGCAACGTGACTTTCGCCCTCGACCTGGCGGCGGCCTCCGAATTGACCGCTATGCGGACGCCGTGGCTCGTCGGACCGGTGCGCTGGAATCCGCAGCTCGAAAAGCGGGCCGTGATCTGGCTCAGTCAGACGGTCAACAAGCCGCTGCTCAAGCTCGAGGCGCGGGATTTCGTCGAACATCGCTTGCACGATCTCGTTCGCGAGAGCGGACCGATCGAAGCCATCCGGCAACGGATTTTCGGCGACCTGCTCAGCGGAATTTGCACCCGGCCCTGCGGCGACGAACGGCAGAAAATCATCGTGTTCAGTCCCCATCCGGACGACGACGTGATTTCGATGGGCGGCACTTTATGCACCCTGAACGACCAGGGGCACAACGTCCATATTGCCTACATGACAAGCGGAAATATCGCGGTTTTCGATCACGACGCCCTGCGGCACATCGATTACGTCAGCGAGTTTCACAAGATCTTCGGCCTCAATACCGAATCGGCGCAGGCCCTGTGTCAGAAGCTCCATGACGCGATCGCCAGAAAGCAATCGGGGGACTTCGACACGGAAGAGGTCTTGAACGTCAAGACGCTGATCCGCAAGACAGAAGCGACGGCGGCGGCGATGACCGTCGGCGTCGGTGAAGAGAAGCTGCACTTTCTCGAGCTCCCCTTTTACCGCACGGGGAAAGTCTCCAAGCGGCCGATCTGCGATGCGGACGTGGCGATTATCGCCAAGCTGCTGCGCGAGCAGAAGCCGGGACAGATTTACGTCGCCGGCGATCTTTCCGATCCGCACGGCACGCACCGCGTGTGTGCTCAGGCCATCATACAAGCCTTGGAGGCGGTGAAAGGCGAAGGAATCGCCCCTGAAGTCTGGCTCTACCGCGGCGCCTGGCAGGAGTACGAACCGCACGAAATTGAACGGGCGGTGCCCTTGAGCCCCGAAGTCATGCTGCGAAAGAAACTCGCCATCTTCAAACACGAGTCGCAAAAGGATAAGGCCCTCTTCCCCGGACACGACGAACGTGAGTTTTGGGTTCGGGCCGAAGAACGGACCAAAAAGACGGCCCGCATCTACAACGACTTGGGACTTCCCGAGTACTACGGACTCGAGGGCTTCGTGCGGCTGTCCGGGCAGCTCTGACGGCCGACGGCGCGTCGCCCGTTCTCGAACTTCGGTTATTCCTCTTCTCAAATCGCCCCAAATCACCTAGAAGTGCTCACCGAATCCGCGAGTGGAGCGCATGGAGTGTGCGCGTCGTAGTCCGCGGGTTCTTTGGGGGGACCTCGGTCCCGCATCTCTCAACGGATGGAGAGACCATGGTGATTTCGGCGCATCTCAATGGGTTCGCGGCGGCGAGCCTGGCCTCGGCGGCTTTCCTGGGTGTCTTGTGCATCTCGGGTTGTGGTGATTCAAATTCGCCTTCGACCGGTGCCAGTTCCTCGGCAAAAACCGCCAAATCGGGCGAAAACTCTGCATCACTTCCGACGGCTTCAATAGCGAATGCGTCGCAGGTTGCGCCAGACGGGAATGCAGAGCCTGCGACCGACGGAACGGCAACTTCGGTCGAGGCGCAGGCCTCCAAGGGAGGAAGTCCCGAGGCCACTCTGCAAGAAATGATCACGCTTTTCGGCCAACCGCTCCCGCAAGGCACGCCGGAAGTTCAGGCGGACCGCTTGCGCCGACGAAACCAGCAGCTCATCGATATGGCCCACCAGGTCATTGCCAAGACGCACTCGGATAAGGCCCGGGAGCCTCTGTTCAATAAGGCCGTGCAATTCTTGGCAGAAGCCCGCTTGAAATTGGCGACCAACGGCAGCCAGGAAGATGCCAAGGCACTCTATGAGGATGCCCAGGCCCTGTATCGCCGCGATCCGAACTCTGTCGCGGCGGCCGACGGGGCTTTCGCCGTGGCCCGGCTGGCTCATACGAACGCCCAACTTTCGCGAACCGAACCGAAATTTATCCAGCAATTCGCCATTCAGGCGCGGCTCTTTGCCACGCGATTTCCCAGGGATGCCCGCGCCTTACAGCTTCTGTCGGCGGCCGGACAGACCTGCGAGCTCTACCACATGGATTCCGAGGCGGTTAGTTGCTTTAGCCTCTTGAAAGAGAATTTCGCCAAGAGTCCCCAGGCTGCGCAAGCAAACGCCGTCCTGCGTCGGCTCGAGCTCAAAGGCAAATCGCTCGACCTGGGAGGCGAGACCCGGGATGGCGGCTTCGTGAAAATCGACGATTTCCGGGGTAAACCGACTTTGGTTGTCTTCTGGGCCAGTGATTCGGAGCCCTGCCAGGAAATGGTGCCACAGTTGCAGCGCGTCTTACGCCCATACGGGAAAGCGTCTTTGTCGGTCATTGGCGTGTGTCTCGACGAAAACGACAAAGCGATGGACGAGTTCATCGAGAGGAATCGCCTGTCCTGGACTCAAATCTTCTATTCCGATCCGAACCGTCGGCACTGGGACCATCCGCTTGTTCAAGCCTATGGGGTGCATGACATTCCAACGATCTGGCTAGTCAATGCGGAGGGCGTTGTGGTCGATACGCATGTGACCCCGAACTCGCTTGATGGCCAGCTTAAGTACCTGTTGGCTTCGGCCGGACACACAGTCCGTCAATAAGCGGTTTGCCGCATCCAGCTTCTTACCAAAATGCGCGATTGGCCGAATGTCGGTGACATTCGGCCTTTTATGCGCACCCACCATCAAGTCTTACAAATCGTTCATGTGAACGGATGCACCCAAATCCGGGTTGCCGAATGCACAGCCGTATATTAGGATGGATACTAGCTGTCGATAGTTCAGTAAAGTGCCGCAATCGGATTGGACCGCTAGGAGAGAGCGATGTCAGTTGTCGACGCGAAACCTGCCCTGACCAGCCGCCAGAAGCAGATCTACGACTTCTTGAAGGACAAGATCCGAAACCGCGGTTACGGCCCGACCGTTCGGGAAATCGGCACGCACTTCGGAATCCGCTCGCCGAACGGCGTCATGTGCCATTTGAAGGCGCTGGAGCGCAAGGGACTGATCACACGGGAATCGCATATGTCCCGAGCGATTCAACTGTCCGAATCCCCGCAGCTGCGGACGAGCCTGCCTCTGGCTGGCCAGATCGCTGCCGGCAGCCCTGTTTTGGCGGTGGAAGAGTCCGACCGCATCGATTTCGGGCGACTCTTCGACCCCGAGGACCATTATTGCCTGCGAGTCAAAGGCGACTCGATGGTTGAAGACCAGATCGCCAGCGGCGATTACGTGGTCGTGCGGAAGCAGGACAATTGCCGCGACGGAGAAATTGTCGTCGCCCTGGTGGATGGCCACGAAGCGACGCTCAAACGGTTCTATCGTGAACGCGACCGAGTCCGTCTCGAACCAGCCAACTCCACGATGAAGCCGATTTATTCCACCAGCGTCAAGGTGCTGGGAGTGGTCGTCGGCGTCGTGCGGCAGTATTGAGTGTTTCGACGCCGCCCAAAAGGCTGAAATAGCGTAGAAGAGATTGCTCGGTGGCGCGTCGTTTGCGCCGCCGGGAATGTGTTTCGCGCGTTCAATAAGCGTCCGGCACTGGCTAGCCCGCGGCCGAATTCGCCTGGTACTGATTCAGTTTGTTGTAAAGCGTCTTCAGAGCGATACCGAGTTCCAAAGCGGCTTTCGGCTTATCTCCGCCATGCTTATCCAGGACGTGGTGAATCACGTCCATCTCGATTTCGCGAAGCGTCTTCGAATGGCTGCTCATGTAGCCGGTTGCAGAGCCCGCACGCACGGTCGGACCCGTGACACTGGCCGGAAGGTGCTCGGGAAGGATCGTATGCCCATCGGAAAGAATGACGGCATGCTCGAGAGCGTTGGCCAGCTCGCGCACGTTTCCGCTCCATTCGTGGCTGATGAGCGCTTCCAATGCGGCTGGAGAGAGAATGTCCGCGGGGGCCTGCGGCCGCTTTAAGTAGCGGGCGAGCAGGAATCTTGCCAAGCCCGGGATATCCTCTTTGCGCTGGCGCAGAGCCGGCAGAAGAATCTCGAACGTGTTGACTCGGAAGAAGAGATCTTCGCGGAATGTCCCCTCGGCCACCATATCCTGCAGGTCGCGGTTGGTGGCACAGACGATCCGCACGTCGACGTGAAAGGAGTCATTCTCTCCCACGCGTCGTATTTCGCCCGATTCGAGGAACCGTAACACTTTGACCTGCATGGACTTATCGAGTTCTCCCAATTCGTCGAGAAAGAGTGTACCCGCATGCGCGACTTCAAACAGACCCTTCCGGGGCGAGTCGGCACCCGTAAATGCGCCTTTGCGATGGCCAAAGAACTCGCTTTCTACGAGGTTTTCCGGCAGTGCACCGCAATTGACGGCCACAAACGGTGCGGAGGCTCGACGACTGAGATCGTGGATGCGGCGAGCGACCAGCTCTTTGCCGGTGCCTGTTTCGCCTAGAATCAGCACGGTCGAGTCGGTCGGGGCGATCTTGTCGATGAGTTGTTTGACCCGACGCATCGAGTTCGTTTCACCCACAAGGCTCGAATCTCCTTCGACCGATTCGAGGCGTCGCTCAAGCGCTTCGGTCTTACGCGTCAGTGCCAGTTTCTCGCCCACCCGCTTGAGCACGTTGGCAATCTCGAAGAGTTTGCACGGCTTGGGCAGGAAGTCGTAGGCTCCGCGGCGGAGTGCCTGGATGGCCTCCTCCATGCTGCCGTGGCCCGTGCTGATGATGACTTCAGTGTCGGGAGAGACTCTTTTGAGGTGGTCGACGACGTCCCAACCGCTCAGGCCCGGCATCCGCAAATCGACAATGGCAACATCGAATGAGTGCTTGTCGATGGCTGCGATGGCTGCGGTGCCGTCCTCGCAAATCGTCGCTTCGTGACCCATGCGAGGCAGCTCGATCTTCATCACGTCGCGAATCGGTGGTTCATCGTCGACGAACAGCACGCGCAACTTGTTTGCGGGCAATGTGTTCAAGCCGCCCTCTCCTTGGTGCACCCGACCCGAATCCATTCGGTTTCAGACGTGATGGGACGCGGGGTGATAACAGATTAGATGAGTTGTCGCAATCGAATTCTGCGGGCCGATTTCCAACTTCCGTGCGGCTCCGTTCGCCAGTCTTTTTTTGAGTTCGGGCACCCCCGGTTGCGCCCAAAAAAGGTCCCGGTTGTGGATGGGCTGAATCAAGCCGCGGCTTCGCGTTGGGCCGCGCGGCGGGGCAATTTCACACGAAATGTGCTGCCTCGCCCTGGGCCTGGGCTCTCCACGTCGATCGTTCCGCCATGATCAGCGACGATGCGGTGACTAATCGACAGGCCCAGCCCCGTCCCTCGGCCGTCTCGCCGCTGAGTAAAGAAGGGCTCAAACAAGTTTTCGATGACCTCGGCGGTCATGCCACATCCGTCGTCGATTACAGAGAGCGTGACCTGATCGGCTTGCTCCGTGATCTCGATCGTCATGACGCCGCCTGCATCCATCGCCTCCAACCCATTGGAGACGAGGTTCATCACGACCTGCTGAATTTCGGGGCCGTTGATTTCCAGGACACACGGGGCCGTCGACGTGAAGCGGACCGTGCGATCGCTGTACCGGCTCATGTGGCGGAGGACTCCCAGCACGTCATTCACGATTGTTGTCAGATCGTGGTACGCAGAGGTGTCGCCGTTGCCGCGGGCAAAATCGAGCAGTTTTCGCGTAATCCGCTGACAGCGTCCCGCCTCGCGGTCGATCATCTTGAGATACTGCCGGGCAATCTCGGTTTCCGTCGGGTCGGAGCTGGTCAATTCCGACTCGCGTTCGGCAAGCGATTCCGCCGCCATGGCGATGGCCGACAGCGGATTATTGATCTCGTGCGCAACGCCCGCTGCCAGGAATCCGATGCCGGCGAGCCGTTCCGAACGAATCAATTGCTTGATTCGTTCACGGACCTGCCGGTCGAGATCCCCTCGAATTTCCTGAAACCGGCTGGTCATGCTGTTAAACGCATCCGCCAGCTCCTTCATTTCGTCCTGGCGGGTGAATTGCAGCCGATAATTGAAGTCCCCCTGCGCGACGCGAAGCGCCCCTTGATGAAGCTTGCGCAACGGCGAAAACACCCAAATGTAGCCGTAAACAATCAATCCCAGGAAAAACAGTACCGCAATTGCGCCGAACCGATGTCGAGCCAGAGGCCGCGGCTGTTCAGATCCTGGGCGTCGTCAAGTGTCTGCCGAACTCGCTGGAAGTCGGGCACTCTGTGGGCGACGACTTGCAGTCGGATGATCTCATCTCGAATTGCTTCGAGTGCCAATTCGCCCTTCACGGGGTCCGCAAGGTCTTTGGAGAGCTTGTCGATGTAGTCGAGCTTCTGCCGAATGAGCACTGTCTGGCCTTTTGCGACGGACTGCATCGACGGATCAATTTCGGCGGAGGGTTTCAGATCCTCCAGACTTTGAATGAAGCGGTCTGTTTCGTCCTGAGCTTCTCTGAGCGCGACGCGAAACTGTTCACGATGGTAAAAGTGCCCCTTGGCACGTGGACGGACGGACGTTTCTCGAACGTCATCAAGCAAAGGAGACTGCAGGTTGACCAGCGAGCCAGCCAGGGAGGGCTTTTGCGGGCATTCCCGAAACGCGAAATGGAAACGCCGGATGATGTTGCGATAGGAATAATGGCTGTAAATCGCGCTGACCAACAGCCCGATCATCATGCAAAGAACCATCGCCAGGCCGCAAACCATGGTGCGGCGGATGGTGCGCGTAAAGAGCACGGCAACCTCCCTGTTGCTGCACGGCAACGCCGAGCGGCGAAGTCTATCGAGGGCCGAAATCATCGGCAAGGCCGGCAGTCGCGGTCAATCCTGCGACATCTGCAAAGCCGCCGTCAGCCGCCGGATTTTTCGACCTGGGGGCTGGGAGGTTTCCCCCATTTCGATTGGCGATGCATTTGCTTGCGGTACTGCAACAGGCCGGCCATCAGGATTTCCAGCACTTTGGCGAGTTGCGCCAGCGCCTTGGAGTAGTCTTGTGCCTCGAGCAACGCGCGGGCGATCGCGTACGCGGCTTCGTAAGCGGGCCAGTCGATCGACCAATGCTCTTCCGTCGCCGCGCGTTGCAGTTCGATCTGCAGGCTGGCCAGATGGTTCAAGAAGGCGACACTCGACCGTGCCGATGCCGTTCGATACGGCTTCCAAACCGTCGTTTCGGTGCCGTCAAGGTCGGGGTCGCGTGGTTTTTGCCGCGGCCGCGTCTCGAGCCAGTAGGCAAACGCGCCGACAGCACCAAAAGCGGCAAAGGCGACCAGGTAGACTCCTACTCAGCGCCTTGTCAAAGAGAATCCCTGTTACCCCGGCCACGAACATGAGGGCCAGAAACCAGACGGCCAGCAGCCATCCCCAGCCCATTCCGCGCGGCGGGGTCGCCGGCTCCTCTTCCAATCCCGCGTCGTCGCCCGCGTTTCCCACTTGCACGGCGACAACCGAGATGTTGTCCGAACCGCCGCGTAAATTCGCGAGATTGACGAGTAGTCGGCAGGCGTCCTGGGGCGGTAGTTCGCGGGCGATGATGCCGATTTCCGCGTCCTGCACGTGCCCGGTCAATCCGTCCGAACAGAGCAAATACACATCACCCGGAAAAATTGGATACGGTCCTTCGATGTCGATCTGCACGGTCGGCTCGGGACCCAGCGATCGCGTAATCACGTGGCGAGACTCGTGCATGAAGACGTCGTCGGGGCGCATGCGGCCTTGACGCATCAATTCCCAATGCAGGCTGTGATCGAACGTCAGTTGATCGATCCGATCGCCGCGAATGCGATAGGCGCGGCTGTCGCCGACGTGGCCGATCACTGCACCTTGCGAACACAGCACCAGTGACGTGCAGGTTGTGCCCATCCGGGCAAAATCGCGGTTGAGCGAGCCGCGTTCGTTGATTGTGGCATTGGCCGTTTCGAGCGATCGGCGGAGGGCGTCGACGACGTCGAGATCGCGGACTTTGAAAAAGGTGTGGCAGACCGTATCGGCAGCGATTTTGCTCGCCAACTCGCCGACCGCGTGTCCCCCCATCCCATCGGCGACCATCAGAAGATGGCCGTGTTCCCGCCACGTCTGCTGATCGGAGCAGATGCGGATCGCACAGGAGTCTTGGTTATTACGTCTGCGAAAGCCGATATCGCTAACAGACGCGTAACGGATCGACTGCTCCCAGCGCATTCCCTCTCCCGGCAGGCCCGACAAGCCGCATGCCGCACCAGGCGGCCGGGCGTCGAACAAGGACCCCGGATTGTCGCAGCGGCAGCGCAGCCGCGTTGCCGGAAACTCGAGAGATGGGCGTCACAGCCGTTGGGAACGAGTCTCCGCGAACCTTCCTCGCCGCTCGAAGGACCTCCGGATCTATCTTATCCCGTTGGAAATGAACAAGTAAAGTCCTCATCCGACACGCCGGTTGCCTTCCCGACCAAAGCGAGCGACCTTGGCAGATTTCCCCCAGAAGCCTAGAATCCCGCCCCTTTCGCAGTCATTTCGCGGCCTTCGCACTGTCGCTCGAAGCGGTCCATCATGACCCGGAAAAACGGCAATCCGTTGGCAGACCTTCCGTTCGGTCGGTTGGCCATCGTTGCGCTCGTGGCTGCGGTCTGCCTGAACAGCGGCTGTGTCTATCGCCGTCTTATCGTTCGCTCCGATCCGCCCGGGGCGCGCGTGCTGATCGACGGCCAGGAAGTGGGGTATACGCCCACCGGAATTCCGTTTACGTACTACGGAACGCGTCGCCTGACGCTCGTCAAACCGGGATTCGAAACGCATTCGGAATTGGTGACGATCCCGCCCCCGTGGTATCAGTATGAGCCTCTCGATTTCATCAGCGACAATTTCCTTCCCGGGCACGTCGCCGACCGTCACGACATCAATTGGCAACTCAGCCCGCAAACCGTCGTACCGTTGGACCAGTTGCAACAGCGTGCCGACTCGCTGCGTTCGGAAGCCCACATGGGCCAATGATGAATCGCACGACGAAGTGCCAATCGGCGCGATTCAGTCGAAAAGATAGCTCACTGATTCGTTGCGGTGAATTCGCCGAATCGCCTCGCCCAAAAGAGGGGCGATGCTGATCACTTTCATATTCGGCAAGCGCTGCTCGGGTGAAAGCGGCAACGAATTGGTGACGACCAATTCGCGAATGGGCGACTCGCTCAGCCTCTTGGGAGCCGGCCCGCACAACACGGGATGTGTCGTGCCCACATACACGTCCCCTGCCCCGTGCGATTTGACCACGTTCACGGCCCCGACGATCGACCCCGCCGTCGAGATCATGTCGTCAAAGAGCAAGGCCGTCTTACCACGGATCGGGCCGCCGATCAGATTCGCTTGCTGGGTGTTCATCGCGCTCGAACGGCGCTTATCGACGATCGCCAAAGCGCCCCCCAGCCGTTCGACGTGTTGCAAGGCCCGTTTGATGCTCCCCTCATCGGGGCTGACGACGACGATGTCCTTCCCGGAGAGTTTCAAGTTCACGAAGTACTCGTCGAGGATCGGAGCGGCGAACAGGTGATCCACCGGCAGGTCGAAAAAGCCTTGAATCTGCGCGGCGTGCAAATCCATTGTCAAAACGCGGTCGGCCCCCGCCGTCGTAATCAGGTTGGCGACGAGCTTCGCTGTGATCGGCACGCGGCCCGAATCTTTGCGGTCCTGCCGCGCGTAGCCAAAGTACGGGATGACCGCCGTGATCCGTGCAGCACTCGCTCGGCGGCAGGCATCGATCAGAATCAACAGTTCGACGATGTTGCGGTTTACTGGCGGTCCAGTGGGCTGGATGATGAAGACGTCGCAGCCGCGAATGTTCTGGTTCAGCTTGACCCCGATCTCACCGTCGGGAAAGTCGGCGATTTCGACCGAGGCGAGTGCGATGCCGAGATACTCGGCAATTTCCGAAGACAGTGCCGGATGCGCCCGTCCGCTGATGATTGTGAGATGGTCGTAGAGCATGTGCGAAAAGGCCCTCACCCGCGGACATTCAGTCTGTCGATTGGCACTCCCAAGTCAAGTCGCTACGAAACGGCCCCAAACGCGGGGATGATCGTATTGTCGTCGAGTTGCACGGAGCCGTGGATGAGGGCGTGCGGACCGATGCGGCAATTGCGGCCAATGACCGCGGGACCGGTAATCGACGTGAACGGGTAGATCACCGTTTCGGCGCCGATCTGAGCGCGGGGATCGATGTAAGTCATCGCGGGGGCCACAATCGTCACGCCGGCGAGCATGAGCAATTCTTGCGCGCGGGCCTGAATGGAACGCTCGACGTCTGCCAACTGCACACGCGTGTTGACGCCCTGAGCCTCGACGATGTCGAAGCGAGGCGCGGCCACGACCCGTTTGCCCGCTTCCTTCAGGATCGCGGGGCAGTCGGTCAGGTAATATTCGTTTTGCTTGTTGTTGGGACGAATCCGCTCGAGGGCCCACAGCAGCGACGGTCCATCAAAAGCGTAGCAACCCGTGTTGATTTCCCTGATTTTTCGCTCGTCCTGGCTGGCGTCTTTCTGTTCGACGATGCGCATAAAATCGCCTGCCTGATCGCGGACGATGCGGCCTAATCCCTCGTTGGCATCAGTGACGGCCGTTCCGATCACGCAACTGGCCCGATTGCGCGTCAAATCGTCGAGCAGGCCGGTCAGCGATTCGCTCCGCAGCAGCGGCGTATCGCCATTGAGGACGAAAATCGGACCCTGGTGTTCTAAAAGATGGTCACGGGCCATCATCGCGGCGTGCCCTGTCCCCTTTTGTTCCGCTTGAATGGCAAACTCGACGTCGGGTTCAGCCGAGAGCAGGCTGCGGACGATGTCGGCCCCGTGGCCGACGATCATAATTGTCCGTTTCACCCCGGCTTGCCGGGCGGCTGCCAGCACGTATTCGACCATTGGCCGACCACAAATCTCATGGGCGACTTTCGGCAGAACGGACTTCATCCGGGTGCTTTTTCCGGCGGCCAACACGACCGCCACGGCCTGGGCGGCCGGATTGTCTCCCTCAATCGTCATGCATCCTCCGGCAAGGGATTCTCCACTCGACTTTTCCTAAGGGCGAAGCCTATCATAACTTATGTGCGGGCAGCAGTGTCGCGGCCGGGGCTAGCTGCGAATTATGGCCAAACCCCGAAAAATTGCGGCGAACATACTGCGTCTGTCGCCGGTAAAGATGGTGCAGGAGCGGCGATTTTGAACCCGCATACGACTGGCGACCGACCACGCATGATCAGCTTGAGCCGTCTCACCGCTCTGAGCCTTGCCATCCTGGCGGCCAGCGCAGCGTCTCAGCTTTGCGGGCGGCGACATTGTTCGCAGCCATTCCGCTAAGAAGCCGCTGCCGGCCCCGATTCGCACCAACGATCCGGTCGTCTCGTTCATTGATCAACAAATCCGCCAAGGCTGGACGGAGAACGACGTCGTCCCGTCGGCCGCGGCCGACGACGAAGAATGGCTCCGCCGCGTGAACCTCGACTTGGTGGGCCATATTCCCGCCTGGAACGAAATTGATCGTTTTCACCGGGACAAGAATCCGGCCAAGCGTGCCGCGCTGGTCGACAAGCTCCTCGATAGCCCTGCCTACGTCCGCAATTGGACGACCCTCTGGACAAACCTGACCATCGGCCGCAAGTCGATGCGTTTCGTCAACCGCACGGGGATGGAGCGCTTTTTCCGCGAAGCGTTTGCCCAGAACCGTCCCTGGAACGAGATCGTGCACGACCTGGTCGCTGCGGAGGGGCGGTCCGATGAGAACGGTGCCGTCAACTTCCTGCTTGCCCAGATGACCAATAACGACGAAGCCGTGCAGGCCACCGCCAAGACGACGCGGCTCTTCATGGGCATTCAGGTGCAGTGCACCCAATGTCACGACCACCCGTTCAACGAGTGGAAGCAAAACCGGTTCTGGGAAATCAACAGCTTCCTGCGGCAGACGCGGCGGCTTACTCACCGCAAATTCGATCCGGTCAGCGGCCGGCAGATCGACGATTATGCCGAGTTGATTCCGACCAATTACTCGGGCCCGGTCTATTACGAAAAGCGAAGCGGCGAGATGCAGGTCGCCTATCCGATTTTCTTCGACGACAAGATTGATGCCGGTGCCGAGACGAACCGCCGCAAAGAGTTGGCCAAGCTGATGACGAGCGGTGAGACGCCCCTCATCGCACGCGCCATGGTCAACCGCACATGGGCCCATTTCATGGGGTGCGGCTTTACGACGCCGGTGGACGACATGGGTCGCCACAAGCCTCCCTCGCATCCGGAATTGGTCGATCGCCTCTCTCTGGAATTCGTCAAGAGCGGATACGATCTCAAGAAGCTGATCCGCTGGATTTGCGATTCCGAGGCCTATAGCCTCACGAGCAAGGGAAGCAAGAAGAATGCGGTCGACGATCCGGCCCGCGGCAATACCCCGCTCTTCAGCCGCATGTATCCCAAACCGCTCGAAGCCGAACAGCTTTATGACTCGCTCTTGATCGCAACCACAGCCCAAAATTCGGGTGAGACAAACTGGTCCGACGCTCAAAAACAGCGGGATGACTGGTTGCAGCAATTCATCATTGCCTTCGGCACCGATGAAAACGATGAGACCAACACCTTCAACGGCACGATCCCGCAGGCCCTGTTGATGATGAATGGTCCGCTCGTGCAAAAAGCGATCAGCGCGGACAAAGGCAGCTTTCTCAACTCGGTTCTTGATTCCGACACGTCGGACGAGAAGAAGATTCAACGCCTTTATCTCGCCACCCTTTCCCGCCATCCGCATGGCCGGGAAGAGTCGGCGGCGGCGGCCCTGCTCGAATCGGACCGCGACAAATTAACCGGGTTCCAGGACCTGTTTTGGGCCCTCTTGAACTCGAACGAATTCATCATTAACCACTAGTGACCCCCATGAAAATCAGTATTCCCTCCGGGATGACGCGGCGGCACTTCCTGAACCACGCGCTGTCCAGCGCCGCGGCCGTGCCGGCGCTGAATTTCCTCATGCACCTGGAAGCCAATGCGGCAACCGTGCGGAAAAACCAGAAGGCGTGCATCCTGCTTTGGCTGGGGGGCGGTCCTCCCACGATCGACATGTGGGACCTCAAGCCCGATTCGAAAAACGGCGGCGAATTCAAGCCGATTTCCACGGCCGCGCAATTTCAAGTCTCCGAACATCTGCCGAAGGTCGCCAAGATCGCCTCGAAGATCTCGATCGTGCGGTCGATGAGCACGCGCGAGGCCGACCATGGCCGCGGACGCTACTACCTGCATACGTCGTACGTGCCGAATCCGACCGTGATTCACCCCTCGTTCGGATCGATCGTCAGCAAAGAGTTGGGCTCGAAGCGGCCCTGGCTCGAAATCCCCGCCTTCGTTTCCATTGGCGGCGCCAGCGAAGGTCCGGGATTCCTGGGAATGGCAAATGCCCCGTTCGTCGTCGACGGAAGCGGCCAAATTCGCAACGCCCAGTGCGACAATGTCGACGCCGATCGTTTCCATCACCGCCTGGCGATGCTCGACGTTGTCGAAACGGGCTTCATCAACTCGAAGCGGGGAGAAGCCCCGCAGGCACACAAGGACATTTACAAGAAGGCCGTCAACTTGATGACGTCCAAGCAGATGGCCGCCTTCCGCTGTCAGGACGAACGGCCCGAGCTGCTCGCTTCCTACGGAAACAACAACTTCGGCAAGGGCCTCGTGATGGCCCGCCGTCTGGTCGAAATTGGCGTGCCGTTTGTTGAAGTCACCCTTGATGGTTGGGACCTGCATCAACGCGTTTTCGACGGACTCAAGACGCGACTCTTGCCGAATCTCGACCAGGGGCTCTCCGCGATCGTCAACGACCTTTCCGCCCGCGGCATGTTGGAACACACGGTGATCGTGTGCATGGGCGAATTTGGCCGGACTCCGCGGATTAATCAGGACGTGGGTCGCGACCACTGGGCACAAAGCTGGTCGGTCGTGATGGCCGGCGGCGGACTCAAATCCGGACGCGTGGTCGGCGGCACGGACAAGGAAGGCGTGGCCGTCGAGGGCAAGAGCTATCTCCCGGGCGACGTGTGGGCCACCGTCGCGCACGCATTGGGCATTCCGCTCAATGTCGTTTACACATCCAAGCTCGGTCGTCCCATGAAGATCGTCAACGGTGGCACTCCGATCCAGGAGCTCATCGGCTAAGGATCACGGCTAAGGATCAGATGGGGCAGCGCGACGATCATTCGGACTCGGCTCTCAAATTGCCGGTCGCGCCGGCCGAGGACTTTGTCCAGCTTTTTACCAAGTGGCAACGGCGTCTGTTCCTCTTCATCCTCGCCCAGGTACCGAACCTGGTCGACGCCGAAGAGATCCTTCAGGAAACAAACCTCGTGATCTGGCGGAAGTCTCACACATTTCAGCCGGGGACCAACTTTTACGGCTGGTGCTGTCGCATCGCCGTGCTCGAGGTCTTGAAGCATCGCGAGCGGCATCGCCGCACGGCGATCGCATTGAGCGACAGTTTTCTCGAAGTCATCGCGACCGAGGCCCGTGAAAGTAGCGAGGATCTGGAAGATCGCCGCAATGCCTTGCTGCTGTGCCTGGCACGTTTGGCTCCGGCTGATCGCGAGCTGATCCGCCTGCGCTATGCCCCGTCGGAAACCGGCAAGAGTCTCGCGCGGAAGCTCGGCCGCCCGGCCAATTCGGTCTATCAGTCCCTCTCCCGAATTCGCCGCGCGCTGCTGGAGTGCGTGAAGCGCCGCCTGGCCGCGGAGGCGCACTCATGAACCGCGCGGACGACCCATTCGCCGAATTGCGGGAGATCCTCGAGGCGCTGGTCGAGGAACGTATCACCAGCGAACAGAGTTCGCGGTTCGCCGAACTGACGCGCCATGACGCCGCGGCGCGGCGCTATTACCTCGAATACATCGAGCTGCACGGCAACTTGCACTGGGACGCCGCGCAATCCGAAATGGGCGTGGAGCGTGTGGCCCCGTCATCGGTGGGTGATGTCGACTTTCAAGGTTCATTCTCGCGTTCGGCGACGGCCCGCGTTTCCACGGCGAACCGTCCCCCAAATCGTCGATCGCGGCTTCCCTTTGCGATGACGGTGGCCGTCGGTTCCCTGCTTGCCGTCGCGTTCCTCGTCGTGGCCTGGATCTCGTCGGGCCACAAGTCGGCGGAATCCAAACCGCCTGTCGTTGCAGAGAGTGACGAAAGTGCCCGACCGCAAGAACGAGTGTCCGCCAATGAACGCGTACGGAGTCCGAAGCTTATTCCGGCGTCCAAGGGCGATGCCGCAGCGCTCAAAGCGAATTCCGCCCCCAAACGGACCGCCAGCTCGACCGCGGCAATCCGCCGCCGCTCGAACCAGGCCCGTTTCGCGGTGACCGCGAAAAGGTCGAAGCCTCCCAAGCCGACGCAATCGACTGCCGATTTGAAAGCCGACAAGAGTCTGGCTGCCAGTCGAATCGACGGAATGCATACGCCTCCGGCGACATCGAACCAGGATTCGCAAGAACTTGTCGCATTTATCGACGAGCACATTCGCGGCGGTTGGAAAAGCGCCGGTCTCGAGCCCTCGCCGGTCGCCACCGATGCCGAATGGATCCGCCGCGTGTATCTCGACGTCATCGGGCACATCCCCCCGGAGGAGGCGGTCGATGCGTTCTTTGACGCGCGCGGCGAACGAAATAAGGCTGCCGTCGTCGAACATCTGCTGCAAGATCCCGGATACGCGCGCAATTGGGCCACCGTTTGGGCCAATTTGCTGGTGGGACGCGATCCGCGAACGCCCGGAGTTCACCGCGACGAACTCGAGAAATACCTCCGCGACAGTTTTGCCGCGAACGTTCCCTGGAACGAGATCGTGTACTCCCTCGTCGCGGCGGAGGGAACGGCTGAGCAAAATCCCGCCGCTAACTTTCTCTTGGCGCATCTCAATCAGGACGCGGTCCCGGCGACGGCCCTCACTGCGCGGCTCTTCCTCGGCATTCAGGTCCAGTGCACGCAGTGCCACGATCATCCCTTCACGAAGGACAAACAGGACCGTTTCTGGGAACTCAATTGCTTTTTTCAGCAAACGGAAGTCGTCCCGCGCCCTCTCAGCGGATCTCGCCGGCGATCACGGAAGGCGCGATGGCGACCCGGCGGTTTCCCTGCCGGCGATCGTGACGCGTCAGATCGGCGGACCGATGTATTACGAAACACTGCGCGGCGAAATGCGGGCGGCCTTCCCGGTTTATGCGGGTCATAAGATCGACGCGGGCCCGACCGTTAATCGCCGGCGCGAACTGGGACGCTTGATCTCGCAGGGTGATGATCGGCAGCTCGCCTTGGCGATGGTCAATCGCACCTGGCAGCACTTCTTCGGGCATGGTTTCACGCGGCCCGTTGACGACATGGGCCCGCACAACGTGCCGAACAATCCCGAAGTCTTGGATCGCCTCGCCCGGGAGTTTGCCGCTTCGGGCTACAACATGAAGCAAATGATTCGCTGGATTTGCGCGACCGACGCTTATCAGCGGGCGAGCACTCTCGACCGGGCAAACACGTCCGACGACCCGGCGAGCGGTGCGGCTCCTCTCTTTAGCCGCTTGTACTTGAAGCCCCTCTCGGCAGAGGAGCTTTACGATTCGCTGATGGTCGCGACGCGTGCGAAGGCTTCGGCCCGCACCGACTGGAACGACGTCGGCCGCCGTCGCGAGGATTGGGTGCGGCAGTTTGTGTTCAATTACGCCACCGAGGACCGCGACGAGGCGGCCCTTCCGGCCGGCTCGGTCACGCAAGCCTTGACGATGATGAACGACCGCATTGTCGACGGCGCACTCGCCATCGAGCCGGGCACCCTGCTCTTCGACGTCGTCCACGACACGGTTGACGACGCGGCGAAAATTCGCAGGCTTGCCCGCTCGGCCCTTTCCCGGAATCCGACGCCGGCCGAGCTGCACGCGGCCCTGGCCCATTTCGCGCAAGGCGCGAGAAAGTGCCGAGTCGGAAAAGGGCAAGAACCAAGCGGCGGGTCGGGCACTGGCCGATATCTTCTGGGCGTATCTCAACTCGAACGAGTTTGCCCTCGTTCATTGAGCCTGGCGAGTCAACGTCTCGCGGATCCTCTCGGGCGCTGTTAGACTTCGCCCCAGCCACCGGATGAACCTGGACGATCGAATTGTGTCCCGTTCCTTGCGGTGCGGATTCTTGTTTCACGTCCGCGACAGAAGTTTTTGTCGATGATCAAAATTGTCGACTACGGCATGGGCAATCTGCGAAGCGTGCAGAAGGCCTTTGAAAAACTGGGGGCGCGAAGCGGAAATTTGCGCCAATCCGTCGGAGTTGACTGGTGCCGAGAAACTCGTGCTGCCCGGCGTCGGCGCCTTTCGCGATGCGATCCATGAGCTTCGCCGGACGGGGCTCGACAAGCCGGTTCGCGACCATATCGCGGCCGGCCGCCCGTTCCTGGGAATTTGTCTGGGGCTGCAACTCCTCTTCGACGTGAGCTACGAAGACGGTCAATGGGAGGGGCTCGGCGTCATTCCCGGGCAAGGTTGTGCGGTTTGAGGACCAGCCCGATCTCAAGATTCCCCACATGGGCTGGAATACGCTCGAGATCGCCGGCCGCATCGGCTGTTCGAGGGGATCGCCAACGGGTCTTCGGTTTATTTTGTCCACAGTTATTACGTCGTGCCGGAGCGACGACTCGGTCATCGCCGCGCGCAGCGAGCACGGAACCCTTTTCACCGCGGCGGTTGCCCGCGAAAATCTCTTCGCGACGCAGTTCCACCCGGAAAAGAGCCAGGCCGTGGGACTCAAACTCCTCTCGAACTTCGCGAAACTCAAGTCCGGCAGCTGCACTCATGGAAATCATTCCCAGCCATCGACCTTCGCGACGGCAAATGCGTGCGCTTGCGGCAAGGCGATTACAAGCAGGAGACGATCTTCAGCAAGGACCCGGTGATCGTCGCACGGCGCTGGGTCGCCGAAGGGGCCGCGCGGCTGCACCTGGTCGATCTCGACGGAGCGCGGGCCGGAAAACCGGTGAATCACGAAGTGATTCGCTCGCATCGTCAAGGCCGCGGGTGTTCCCTGCCAGGCGGGCGGCGGACTTCGCGATGAGGACGTCGATTCGCCTGTTGCTCGAATCGGTCGGCGTCGATCGGGTGATCGTCGGCACGCAGGCACTCAAGCAGCCCGACTGGTTCCGCGCGATGGTCACGGCAATTCCCGAAGCAAATCGCCCTGGGGATCGACGCACGCGACTCGATGGTCGCCACCGAGGGCTGGCTTGACGTTTCCAAGACGCCGGCACTCGACTTGGCGCGCAAGTACGCGGACCTCGAAATCGCGGCCCTGATCTACACCAACATCGCCAATGACGGCATGCTCCAGGGCATCGATGACGGGACGATTGCCGACCTCGTTCGCCTCGCCGACCTGGGCTTTTCCGTGATCGCCTCCGGCGGCGTGACCACGTCGGACGATGTTCGCCGCTTGATCGCGCCGCGAAACGCCAGCCGAACCTGGTCGGAGCGATCATCGGCCGCGCGC
Organism: uncultured Planctomycetaceae bacterium; assembly: GCA_963756305.1. Classification (GTDB taxonomy): domain Bacteria; phylum Planctomycetota; class Planctomycetia; order Planctomycetales; family Planctomycetaceae; genus DASPSM01. Next base: position 986,220 of record CAVWNP010000002.1, on the reverse strand, counting down.
TCTACGAAGGCACGCTCACGGTTGCGGACGCCGTCGCGGCCGGCCGGGCGAATTGAAGAATCGCGATCAACCTCCGCCAATCGCAGGCAGGAAGTGAACTTCGCTTTCCGGGTTCAGCTTTCTGCAAGAGGCCGCGCGGGCTGACGTCGGCGTCGATCACGACGGTGAGCCCGCCGCGAAGCGAATCGCCGTCGCGGAGATGGCGTCCGATGCCGGGAAATTTCGCGTCGAGCGAGTCGATCACCTCGCGGACCGTCCTTGCCCGGCACGTCGACCGATTCGGCTCCTCCGGCCAGCGCGCCGCAATTGCGGCGGAATGAAGACTCGCGGCATCGGCCTTCACCCAGCGGTCGTTTGTTGTCGCGTCGCCAAGATTTCGTGCAACAGCCGCGGCGGCGACATGGGGAGTTGCCGCATCCGCACGCCGACGGCCTGATAGATCGCGTTGGCGATCGCGGCCGGCGGCGGCACGATCGGCACCTCGCCCACGCCGCGGACGCCGAACGGGTGTCCCGGATTGGGCACCTCGACCAGAATCGGGTCGATCAGCGGCACGTCATAGCATGTCGGCATGCGGTAATCGAGAAAGCTGGCGTTCCGCATGCGGCCCTGGGCGTCGTAGACGTATTCCTCGTTGAGCGCCCAGCCGATCCCCTGCACCACGCCGCCCTGCACCTGGCCCTCGACGTACGAGGGATGGATCGCCGTGCCGACGTCCTGGGCCGCCGTGTAGCGCAGGATGGTGACCTTGCCGGTTTCGGGATCGACTTCGACGTCGACGAGATGCGTGGCGAAGGCGCCGCCCGGTTTATTGTTGGTCGAAATGCCGCGGCCCGATCACCGGGCCCGCCCGTCTTGCTGAGTTTGGCAGCCAATTCGCGGAACGTGATGCGGCGATCGTCCGGTCCGCGAAGCGTGCCGTCGTCCTCGTAGGTGACTTGTGCGGGGTCGACGTCCCACAAGACGGCGGCCCGCTCGATCATTTGTCGGCGGATGTCCTGGCCCGCTTCGTAGGCGGCCCAACCGGTCGCGTAGGTCACGCGGCTGCCGCCGGTCACGTCGGTGTAGCCGACGCCGTCGGTGTCGGCGACGGTCGGCGTGACGTCGTCGGCGGAAATGCCGAGCGTCTCGGCCAACTGCATGGCGATCCCCGTGCGGCTGCCGCCGATATCGGTGGAACCTTCGACGAGCGAAACCCGGCCGTCGGTGTTGACGGTCGCGGTCGCCGACGATTGCAGTCCGGCGTTGAACCAGAAGCCCGAAGCGACGCCCCGTCCGCGATTCGGTCCGCCGAGCGGCGACATTCCAGTGCTCGCTCTCGCGGATCGCTTCGACCGTCTCGGCCATGCCGATGCGGGAGAACACGGGGCCGTCGATCCGCCGAGTCCCTTCTTTCGCCGCGTTGTTTGCCCGGAAGTCGAGTCGGATCGATCTGCGAGTTCTTCGCAGATTTCGTCGATCACCGTTTCGGTCGCCATCGCGGCGTTCGTCGCGCCTGGCGCCCGATAGGCGTTGGTCCGCGGCTTGTTGACGACGACGTCGTACCCGTCGACGCGGCCGTTGGGGACGTCGTAGCAGGCGAAGACGCACATGCAGCCGGGATTGATCGGCGAGCCGGGAAACGCGCCCGCCTCGTACGCCAGCCAGGCTTCGGCAGCGGTGATCCGGCCCGTCTGCGTCGGCCCCGATTTTGACGCGAATGTGCGAGGCCGGCGTCGGACCGGTGGCTTCGAAGACGCTCGTGCGATCCATGACGAGCTTCACCGGCCGCCCGGTCTTTCGCGAAAGGACCGCCGCCAGCGGTTCGAGATAAACGGCGATTTTGCCGCCGAATCCGCCGCCGATTTCCATCGGCACGACCTTGATTCGCGAAACGGGGATGCCGAGCAGCCCTGCCGACCTGGTCCCGCGCGGCAAACGCCCCTTGCGTGCTGGTCCAGATCGTGACGTGTCCGTCGGCGTTCCATTGGGCCGTCGCGTTGTGGGGCTCGATGTAGCCCTGATGCACGGTCGCCGTGTCGAAGCTGCGTTCGACCACGACCTTCGCCATGCGCGAAGCCTTCGGCCACGTTGCCTTTTTCGTAACGGAAGTGGCGGGCGATATTGGTCGGGCGGTCCGACTTCTCGCCGCCGATCGACTGCGTGCGGAGACCGTCGAGCAGGATCGGCGCGTCGTCCTGCATGGCGTCGAGGGCAGAGAGGACCGGCGGCAAGACTTCGTACTCGACGCGGATCAAGCGGGCGGCCTCTTCCGCGGTGTGGATGTCGTCGGCGGCGACCGCGGCGACGACGTGTCCTCGGTAGAGCGCCTTCTCGCGGGCCATCACATTGCGGCTCAAGTGCGCGATGTCGACGGCCCCTTCCCCCAGTTCCTCCGTGCGATGGTGAGGATCGGGAAGGTCGTCCCGCGTGATCACAGCCCGAACGCCGGGCAACGCGGAGGCGGCCGCAGTGTCGATCGAGAGAATTCGCGCGTGGGCGTGGGGACTGCGGAGCGTGGCGCCAAACAACATTCCCGACAACTGCACATCGGCGCCGTACTTGGCCCGGCCGGTGACCTTGTCGACGCCGTCGTGACGGATCGGGCCGCGTGCCGATCACCCGGTATTTCTTCTTGGCGGGAGCCGGGATGGGCGGCGTTTCATGCTTTTCTCGGGGATTGTCGTCATACCTGCGCTCCTGCGGTCGAGGTCCCGTTGCGGATTTCGGCCACCTGTTGAACGGCGCGGACGATTTTGTCGTACCCCGTGCAGCGGCAGAGGTTGCCCGCGAGGCCGAAGCGAATCGTCTCTTCGCTGGGTTCGGCATGCGATTCCAGCAGAGCCTTGGCCGACATGATGAAGCCGGGCGTGCAGATGCCGCATTGCAAACCGGCCTCTTCCAGGAAGGCTTGCTGCAGCGGATGCAGATCGCTCGGCTTCCGCGAGGCCTTCGATCGTTTCCAACCGGCAACCTTCGATCTCGACCGCCAACACGAGGCAGCTATCCACAGGCCGGCCATCGAGAAGCACCGTGCAGGCTCCGCAATTGCCGTTCGAGCAGCCTTCCTTGGTGCCGGTCAGTTGCAACACGTCGCGCAGGACTTCGAGCAGCGTCTGTCGCGGCGTGCAGAGGAATTCTTCTGCGCGGCCGTTAATCGTCGCCGCAACCACCCGTTTACGCGCCATTCGACTCAACTCCCGTCATTTTCCTGGATGGCTCGTGAGAGGCGGCGACGTGCCGCGCGCTCGGGCGATGGCTTCGCCAAGGACGCGGCGGACGAGCACCTCGGTGACATGCAGGCGGAACTCGACCGTGCCGCGCATGTCGTCGATCGGCCTGGCCATGGCTCGAGCCGAGCGGGCCGCTTCGGCGATCGAATTCTCATCGGCAGGCCGGCCGGCAAGCGCGGCGCTCGCCTCAACGGCGAAGAGAGGCTTCGGCGCGACCGCGCCGAGCGAGATGCGGGCGGCGACGATCTTTTGTCCCGGCTCGTCGAGACGTCACGTCAGCCGCGACACCGACGACGGCAATGTCCATTTCATTTCGCGGAATAAAGCGGCGATAGTGCGAACCGCACTTGCGGCTGACGGAGCGGTAGTCGCAGCTCGACCACGATTTCGCCGGGCTGCGAGGACGTTCGTGCCCGGCCCCGTGCAAAAGTCTTCCGCGCGGACCTTGCGCGAGCCGTCCGGTCCCGCGATCACGCAGACCGCGCCGAGCGCGATCAGCGACGGGATCGAATCGGCCGCCGGGCCCGAGTTGCACAAGTTGCCGCCGACGCTGGCGCGATTTTGAATCTGCATGCCGCCGATGATGCGGCAACTCTCGGCCAGCGCCGCGTAATTCGCGGCAGATCCGCCCGTCCTCGTAAATTCGATAACATGGCACGGCCGCGCCGATCTTGAGCGCGTCCGCGGCGAATTCGATGCGGCCGAGCTCGGGAATTTTCTTGAGATCGACGATCAGATCGGGAGTGAGCCGGCCGGTGCGAACGTGATCGATGAGGTCGGTCCCGCCGGCGAGTGGTCGGGCTCGGCCGTTGGAGCGCGAAAGCAGGCCGATCGCTTCGGACAGCGAGCGGGGTGCCTCGTATTCGAAATCGCGCATGAGGGATTCTGGTCGGCGACGCTTCCTGGGTCTCAGCGACGCCGACCACTATTTGCCGGCCGGCGGTTTTTCCGAAGCATTCGGCCGATTGACCGCGATCAAGACGCAACCGCTGGTTGTACGACCGGAGTTCAATGTACCGCTCGGCCATATTGAGTTCCAGGGTGCGGAAATTCGACGCGGCCATGTCTGAAGTGGAAAGTACTTGCCGCCCCGTCCGCTTGTCGATCACCAGGATGTGCACGCTCCAGTGTCCAAATTCGCTTGTTGGTCACCAGCGTGCGCCACACGAACGTCAACATGGGCGAGTCGTGGATCGAATCGAGGACGAGGCTATGCGGCGACACCTCCTGCTTGCCACAACAGCGTTCCCTCGCGGGCGTCAAACGCCAAGACTTCGTTCCCCGACGGTCAGAGTCGAACGGAATCCCTCGGGGTATTCCAGCGGCCGCCGCCGGTTGGGGCTTCTCAGCAAGAACAGGCGGTCGCGGTCGGCGATGGCGAAGATGTCGCCGGGGGCACGCAAGGCTGCCGACGGATACTTTTCGCGAAACTTCAAACATGCCGCCGTCCGTCAGATCGATGCGCTCGATGTCGCCCGGACGCCGAGATCGACAGGATGCGTGCGTCATCCAGCAGTGAAAGCTTCGTGCCGCCCGGATACTCGACCTTCCAGAACTCTTTGCGGGCGACTCGGGTCGACCAGGCGGATCACGGTTCGCGGCGCTTCGAGCCCGAGGATGCCGCCGGAGACCCCGTCGACCGTCACCAGGCCGCGCGGCGTGACGGCGACAGCGGTCACCAACAGATCGCCCAACCTGTCGACATCCAGGCGTTTGCCGTCGGAAGCCCGGAACGCGGCCGCATTGGTCCGATCGGGCGGGATCATATAGACCACGTCTTCGTTGCCGAAGATGTTCGTGTGCTGCGGGACGTTCGAGCACTTCCAGCGGATTTCGCCCGTCTCGGCATCGAGCACGAGGAACTCGCGGCGGCCGTAGATGCAGACGTATTCGGTGTTGGCTGCGGCCAACATGCCCCGCTGCGTCGAGCGGCTGAGCAGCGAGTAGCGTGCGGCGAACTGGCTTCCGCGGCGCAGAGGCTGGGTTGGCACGTTGTGCGGAGCCCGGTACTCGCCGCCGAAGCCGGCTGCGACGTCCAGGGGACGCGTCCACACGACACGCCGCTCGACGGGCGCAAGGAAATGAATCACATCGCCGTGCAGCAGCACCAATTCGTGACCAGTCGGCACGCCGACGGTGTACTCACCCTGCCGATTGCGACCGTTCGCCGTCCGCAGCGGCAAGAGCCAATGCTGCGAGTCATCGCCGGCCCGCACGACTTCCAGCCGCTGGCGGCGCTCGTCGATTGCAAAACGGTGATCGCGGAAGAAGGGGGTGCCGGGCTGCCCGAGGTCGAAATCTTCCACATGTTGCGACACGAAATTTGTGCCGAAGCGGTAAATCGTAAGATCGACGTCGCCCCAATCGCTCGACGGCGGGCGCGTCGCAGTCGAGCAGACCGGCGTCGCGCCGATCGGCCACGACGCTCGCGGCCGTCGAACCGGACGGAAGCGTCGCCCGCGGGAAGGCGCGTGCCAGCTCGCGATAGGCCGCTTCGGCATCGTCGGCCAAGCCGAATTCGTCGTACAGACCGGGCCAATCGCAATTGGGCGGCGGCGGCCGCATTGGTATCGGTCCTGCGAACCTGCCGCAGCAAGAGTCGCTCGGCATGAAACAAGTCGCGCGCGTGTGCGAAATCATCGACGAGTTTCGCGATCACTCGTCGCGACGCGGGATGGAAGCCGTAAATCCTGGCGAATCTCTCCTGGAACGACCGTTCTTCGCGCAACACGCGGTCGGCATCTCCCTGCAGCACGACGTCGATCCGCGCCCGTTGGGCGGCAGACATCTTGGCCCAAGTCTCTTCCAACTGGCCGGCGACCCATTGGTCGAAATCGACGGTGACGTGCGGATTGTCGGGCCGGGGAAAGATCAGCCCCTGGCGATCGGCAATCGCCAGACGCCGGAACGCGTCGAAGGCCGCGACGACTTCTCCTTTGGCAAGCGCCTGCTCAGCCGCCAATCGCTCGACGAGGAGTTGTTCATCTCCGGTTCGGGCGACATTGGCCAGTCGTTTGAGAGCTCGATCGCTCGATGTGCCATTCTGCCGCACAGAGGCCGTCAGCGCGTGAAACAACACAGTCCGATACGAGCCGGACAGGCCTGGGTCAATCTGTTCGGGCTCGACGCGATTGAGCGAGGTCAGCGCAGCATTCGGGTCGTGATTGAGCAGAGCGATTTCGGCCTGCTTGACCGAGGCCCACGTGTCGTGCGGATTGGCCGCCTGCCGATCGGCGATTTGCCGCTTGATGGCTTCGCGCTGCTCGAAGGCGGTGAGCCCCGAGTCGTTGAGTGAGAGCACAAGGCCGTGGTACATGGCCAGATTGCCCAACGGTTTGGAACCGGGAGGCAACTGCGAGGTCTCGACAACTTTGCCATCCGCGAGAGAGACGGCCCACAACGAACCGTTCCTGAGCGGCAAATAGAAAATGCCTTTTGCTGTCACGCCGCGTCCGCTGGGCGGTCCCTGCGATTCTTCGATCGGCGCCGTCCATTGAACCCCGCCGGTCTCGAGCGAGACGGCCGTGACCGCCGCCTTGCCCACGACGAGCACGCGTTCGTCATCCACACCGGCCAGATAGAGCTGGTCCTCCGCCTTCTGAACCTGCCAGCGCGTGACGCCGGTGGCGAGGTCGAGGCAGACCAGCACGGGCTCTTCGGAGGGCGTGTAAATCACGTCGTTGCCGGCGATGACCGGGGCCGAGGGGGACCATTGATCATTGAGAGGCAACGGCGGAACGAGGGCCAATCCGTCCCCCTGCTCCCGCTCGTGACGCTCCGCGCCGGGACGCGGCGGCGCATAACGGTTCATCCACAGGACCGAATGATCGAGACGATCAACGGCCACCAGCCAGCCGACGGTTGTCGGGCAGATCAGGATGCCGTTCGAATAGGCCACTTGTGCCGTCCACCAGCGTCGGCCCAAATCCTGTTCGATCTTCGTGTCGGAATGGGCCAACAACTGCGACCAGCGGACGCGCCCCGTTTGCGGATCGAGGGCATACAGGCGGATGTCGAGATTGCGTTCGCCGACGACGAACAACTCGCCGCCGTCGATCAGCGGCGCGCCGAAAAAGAAGCTCCCCGCCAGCGGCAAGTCGAACGATTCGCCGTTGGCCGGTCCGCCGATCGCCCACGCTTCGCGGCCCGTCGTCAGGTCGTAGGCCGCCAGTCGGTTTCCCGGCGTGCGCCGCGGGTTTTCGTAACTTTCCCCCACGAGTTGGAATCCGGTTCCCGCGGGTCCGTGCATGACAACCGAATCGTCTTCGATCACGAACAGCCGCGCGCCGTCGCTGGCCAAGAGGCCGAAGTTGGCATTGCGGTAAAACAGGCCTGTCAGTGGATGGCCGTCGGCCGCCGACTCGCTCCCCGAGAAATCGGTCCGCCACGTTCCGCCTCGCATCCGGCGAAAGGCGAAGCCGTTGTCGAAGTCGAAGGGCGATCGATAGCCGGCAATCAATGATTCTTCGGAGAATTCCCCGGGTGTCTCCCACAACAGAGTGCCCGACGTCGCGTCCACGACCTGTACGCCACGCAACGTGCGGAACGCGACACGGTCCTTCACCATCAGGGGAAATCCAACCGGGATCGGCGCACGGCCGCTGTCGGCGAGATCCTGCGAGAGTGAAGCCAATTGGTCGATAACTGGCTTATTCTGCGTCGTCGGCTGGAACCAGCGGGACAAGAGGAGCGGATCGCCTCCCGCGGCGGTTCCCGTGCGGCGCGAGCTGCCGAAGAACTGCAACCACTCCTGCAGCACGGGAATCGTTGACTGATCGATACCGGTGAATCGATGCAGCCACGCTTCGGGCTTGACCGAGTCGCCGCCCACGTCGACTTGCGAGTCGGCGCCGTTGGGCTGCAGCCGGTGCAGCAATTCGTCGCTGTCTTTCGTCTTGCCCGACTGCCTCAAGGCGAGCGCCGCTTTGAGGCCCCATTTCGGGTCTGGGGCCACGGCGGGCGTGGCATTGAGCACCCGCGAATACCACAACGACGCGAGGCCAAATTCGCCCCGGTCGAAGTGGAAATTGCCGATCGCATTGGCCGCCTGCTTGCCGGTCTGCGTGTGAAAATACCGGGTGGCGACGTCCATGATCTGGTCCCAGTTGCCCGTTTTCTGGGCGTCGTCAAACAACTGGGCTGCCTGCGCTTCGTGCGCGCAGACGATACGTGTCCAAGGCGTTGGCAGGGAGCCGTCCGAGCAGCCGATTGGCCTCCCAGGCGACAAGCCCCGGTCGTCCGTCGGCGGTCCGGATCGTGGCGCGGTCGGAATTCGTCAGCAGAAACTCCAGGCGTTCGAGCGCCTGGTCGGCATGTCCGCCGGCGATCAGTTGTTCGGCGTGCTCGAGTTGTTTGGCCTGCGACGGGTTATGCGGCACGCGGCCGTCAATCATGTCGCGCGGGCCGTGATGGTCCGCTGCGCCGTTTGCCTCATTTCCCGAGGGTTTCTCGCGGCCGTTGTCGCCAATCCAGTTTTGGAAGAGTTTCGACAGTGGATTGGGAGCCACGTTACCGGGCCCGGAGCGGTTCGACGAGGTTGCGACCGGCGTCCAGAGGGCCGTCGGGCGGGAGTCTGAGTTTGAGCGAAGCCCGTCGCATCGAGACCGAGGAGTGCTGCAACCAGGACTGCCGGCAAAATCCGCAGTGCGGCGCGAACCACGCTCATCGGCCAACTTTCGCCAGAAGGAATCGTGGGCAAAGACAGTCTCATCGGGACAGTCAGGTCTGTTTCAAGTATAACGCCCGCAAAAGATACGGACATCAGGCAAGGTCGGATTTCCACCTGCTCCAAGCGAAGTCCGACGGGGTCGGCACGACCTTTGACGCATAAATTGGTCCGTTTGGCCCGAATGACGCGGATTTCTTGGCTCGTGAGGCGGCAGAGCCGGAGATTCTTGGCAGGACATCAGGCCGATCGTCCTAGATTGGCGCACGCCCCGACAGTCGTTATCCTTGCTCGTTTCTTGCTTTTGGAGGTCTTTCGGCGATGGCAGTCGAGATGAAATTGTCGGTGGCTAAGCGGACCCAGCACGGGTCGACTGCTTGCCGCCGTTTGCGGCGCGAGGGGCGAATTCCCGGCGTCGTTTACGGGCACCAGCAGGACCCGATTCCCTTTGTCGTTGAGTGGGAAATGCTGGCCCCCGTTCTGAAAGCCGGCACGCGCGTCGTCGATTTGGATGTCGAAGGCCATGTCGAGAAGGCCATGTTCCGCGACATTCAATGGGACACATTCGGGATCGCAGTGAGGCATATCGACTTATTGCGCATCGACCCGAACGAGCGGGTCGAAGTCGAAGTTCCCGTGATCCTCAAGGGGATCGCTGCCGGTGCCTTGGCGGGCGGCGTCCTCGATCACCATTTGCATAGCGTCACGCTCGAGTGCCTGGCCATTCAGATTCCGGACGGCATCACGGTCAAGATTGCCGAATTGCAGATTGGGCAGGCGATCCACGTCAGCGAGTTGGAACTCCCTCCCAATACAACGGTAAAGAACGAGCCGGAAACGGTCGTCGTCCAAGTCAAGCAGGCGGTCGAGGAAGAGGAAACAGGCGCGGAGGCGGCCGAGGCCGGACCGGCTCAGCCCGAGATCGTGGGCCGCAAGGTGAAAGAGGAAGAGGAAGAAGGCGAAGAGAAGAAGGAGAAGAAATAGTTCGGGGGCAAGCTTCGAGACTCGCGACCGCTCTGGCCTGCTGCCCTTAATTGTCGAGTTCTCAACCGGCGCAGGAAGGTTGCGGCGTGAAGGTTGTGGTGGGTCTTGGGAATCCCGGGCCGAAGTACGGTCGGACGCGGCACAATGTGGGATTCGTGGTCGTCGACGAGTTGGCCACGCGGCTCGGTGCCGGCAAGCCTCGTCTTCGCTTCGAAGCCAATCTTGCGGAAGGCTCGCTCGGAACCGAAAAAGTTCTGTTGGCCGCCCCGCAAACCTACATGAATTTGTGCGGCCGTTCGGTTCGGCAAATTTTCGATTTCTACGGCCTGCCCCTCAGCGATCTGATTGTGGTGTGTGACGATTTCAATTTGGAGCTGGCCCGATTGCGGATGCGGTCGGGCGGATCGGCAGGAGGTCAGAAAGGACTGGCGGACACAATTCGGCATTTGGGGACGGAAGAGTTTCCGCGTCTGCGCATCGGCATCGGTCGCCCGCCGGAGCAGATGGACGCCGCCGACTTTGTTCTCAGCCGGTTTCGTCGTAACGAAGAGAAGCCGATGGAAGAGGCGGTGATTCGGGCGGCTGAGGGAATTGAAATCTGGATCCGGTCGGGACTGAATCGGGCGATGAATCAAGTGAATGCACCCTCCGGCGACTGAGCCGGCAAACGCCTGAGCAGGCGTTGCAAAAGCGGCCGAACTCGATACAACGAGGAATGCGGCAAAAACAGGGAGACGAGCGTGGCAGAAACGACGGTGGCAGAAAAAACAACGGTCGAAAAACTGTACGAGGGGATGTTCCTGCTCGACAGCGGTCGCTTCGCGACCGACGTGAAGGGGTCGGCCGATCAGATTCTGGCAATGATTGAAAAGAGCGGCGGTTCGATCGTCGCACACCGCCCGTGGCAGGACGGCCGGCTGGCCTATGCGATCAAGGGCCATCGCAAGGGGCTGCACTATCTCGTGTATTTCAAGATGCCCGGATCGGGCGTCAAGGAATTAAAGCGCGCCTGCAGCCTCAACGACCTGGTGCTGCGGCACGTCCTGGTGAACCATCCGCAGGTGTTGTTCGACGCGATGGTGCAGGCGATTTCCGGCGATTGGCATCCAGACGCGGTGGCTCACGCGGAAGAATCGGACCGCCCGCGCGGCCGCGACCGAGATCGGGACCGAGACCGAGACCGAGGTCGAGAGGGCGATGCCGAAGAAATCCCAGACGCGATCGAATAGATTCCCGGCTGGCTCCGCGGACGGGGGAGCGGGAGCGGAAAATGGCAAGCTTCAATCGGGTAATTTTGCTCGGCAATTTGACGCGCGATCCGCAGGTCCGCTATACGCCCGGCGGCACGGCGGTGTCGGAAATCGGATTGGCCGTCAATCGCACCTGGTTCGACCAGAAGACAAATTCACGCCGCGAAGAAGTCACGTTTGTCGACGTGACCCTCTGGGGCCGGCAAGCCGAGGTGGCCGGCGAATACCTGTCGAAGGGCCGCCAGGTCTTGATCGAAGGCCGTCTGCAGCTGGATACATGGGACGACAAGGAATCGGGGCAGAAACGCTCGAAGCTCCGCGTCGTCTGCGAAAATATGACCATGGTCGGTGCCCGCACCGATGGGGGCGGGGGCGGTGGTGGCGGACGTCCGGAAGGCCCTCGTGGCGAAACGGGTCGCGGAGAATCCTCACGCGGCGGACGGGGGGCAGCGGCGGAGAGCCAGGCTCCCGTGGAAGAGTATCACGAGGGACCGCCTGAGGGGACGCCCGAAGACGAAGTTCCGTTTTAGACATTAACGCGGCCGGAACGGTACGACTCATTGGACCGGCCAAAACGAATTCGAGTAGACCGAGGAAAGCGATCGTCATGACCAAACGGACCAAGACCGCCGGCGTGTCCGGATCCAGCCGCACGTCAGTGGACGTCCTGCTCACCGAGGACGTCACCAGCCTGGGGAAACAGGGCGACATCGTCCGCGTGAAACCGGGCTACGCCCGCAACTATCTCTTGCCGCAGGGGCTGGCGGCGGTCGCCACCGACCACAACAAGCGGATGGTCGATCGGCACAAGCTTCGCGTGGCCGAGCTGCAAGCGCAGCGCATCAAGGAACTGCGCGGACAGGCCGATGCGGTCAGCAAGTACAGCGTGACGCTCGAAGCCAATGCCAACAAAGAGGGACACCTCTACGGTTCGATTGTCGCCAACGACATCAGCAAGGCGCTCAAGTCGGCCGGTTACCAGGTCGATGCCGACCACATCAATCTGGATGGTCCGCTCAAGGAACTCGGCATGTACACCGTGAAGGTCGAGCTCCATGCCGACGTGAAAACCGAAGTCAAGGTTTGGGTTGTCCCGGCGGCGAGCAACTAGGCCGACTTTTCGATCGCGGTCTCAGTTTCAAGGCGACGGACGGAGGCAGGGATGGCCCCCAGCGAAGATTTCACAGCCAAACTCCCTCCGCAAAACCTCGACGCGGAGCGCAGCGTGCTCGGCAGCATGCTGCTTTCCAACGACGCCATCGACGAGGTCGCCTCGTTCCTGAAGGCGGCCCACTTCTATCTCGACCCGCACCAGCGGATCTACGGGACGATTTGCCGCATGCGCGACCGCGGACTCTCCGCGATCGACCCCGTGACGCTGGCCGAGGAGTTGGGACGCGAAAAACTCCTGGAAGAGACAGGCGGCCCCGCCTACCTGCACGAGATTTTGGAAACGGTGCCGCACGCCGCGCACGTCCGCTATTACGCCGACATTGTCCACGAAAAGTACATTCAGCGAACGCTGATCGGCACGTGCACCGAAGTGCTCAAGAGCTGCTACGACTCGAGCAAGACCGCCGACGAGGTGCTTCGCGAGGCCGAGCAGAAGGTCTTCGCCATCCTCGAGCAACAAGAAAGCGACGCGAAACTTTCGATCGGCGAAATCCTGCTTGAAACCTTTTCGCGGATCAGCGACCGCATGCAGAGCCCCGGCAACATCAGCGGGCTGGCGACGTCGTTCGTCGACATCGATCATCTGACCACCGGTTTCCAACCGGCTGAGTTGATCATCCTTGCGGCGCGACCCAGCATGGGCAAGACGGCCCTGATTTGTAACTGGGCCGACGGAATTGCCCGCTCCGGCAGCGGCGTGTTGCTCTTCAGTCTCGAACAGTCGAAGCTCGAGCTGGCCGAGCGGTTCCTGTGCATGGCCGCCCAGCTCGACGGCCATAAACTTCGCTCGGGCGATATCGACGAAGAGCAGCGGCAAAAGCTGCTCGATGCGTCCCACGAATTGAGCGAAATCCCCATCTTTATCGACGACCATCCCGCCCGAAACACAGCTCAGATCGGGGCCATCGCACGGCGGCTTCGCCGCCAGCATCAGATCGGGCTCATCGTCATCGATTATCTCCAGCTCATTGAGCCGGATGATCGGCGTGCCCCGCGCGAACAACAAATCGCCCAGATCACGCGGCGCTTGAAGCAGCTCTCCAAAGAGCTGAATGTTCCATTGATTGCACTGGCCCAGCTCAACCGCGGCGTCGAGCTGCGGGAGGAAAAGCGGCCGCGGTTGGCCGACCTGCGGGAAAGCGGCGCGATCGAGCAAGACGCCGACCTGGTGCTGTTTCTGCACCGGCCGGACATGTACGACCCCGCCGACCGTCCGGGCGAGGCGGAAGTCATCGTTGCCAAACACCGCAGCGGTCCCACGGGGATTGTGACGCTCACGTGGCGAAAAGAATGCATGCGGTTCGAGAACTTTAGCCACGTCGCAGAGCCAGCCGGCGGCTACTTTGGCAACGACGGATTCTGATATCCTGGCGATGTGACCAGCAATCGAACCGGCGACCGCAAAACACTCCGCCCTGCCCCGCCGTCGCCCGGCGTGAATGTCGCCAATCGGCCGCCCTTTGGGCCGATCTTGGCGTTGCTTGTCACAGTGGCGGCCGCCGCGGCCATTCGCCTGCGGCTCCTCGCGCTGCCGCTTGAGCGCGACGAAGGCGAATACGCCTACGCCGGGCAACGCATTCTCGAGGGTCATCCGCCCTACGAGCGGCTCTACAACATGAAATGGCCCGGCACCTATTACTGCTACGCGCTGTTCGAGGCGCTTTTCGGTCAAACGATCGAAGGAGTGCACCTGGGCGTGCTGATCGTGAACATCGTCGCCATCGTGCTGGTCTTCTTGATTTGCCGGCGTGTGTTGGACGCCACGGCGGCGGCCGCGGCGGCCGTTGCCTATGCCTTGCTGTCATTGAGCCCTTGGACGCTGGGATTTGCCGGACATGCGACGCACTTTGTCGTTGTGTTTGGGTTGGCGGGAATTCTTTGTTTACAACGGGCCATCGAGCGGTCGCGGCTGACGCTCTTTTTCCTGGCCGGCCTGTTTGCCGGCCTGGCTCCCATCATGAAGCAGCCGGGAGTTGTGTTTGCAGGCTTTGTTGTCGCCTGGTGGCTTTGGCAGGAATGGCATGTGTCGACACGAAATCGAACTCAAGCCACGCTGCGGGGAGTCGTGCTGCTGGCCGGCGTTCTGACTCCCTTCGCGATTCTTTTCGCTTCGCTGTTGGTGACACACACGTGGAACGCATTCTGGCTGTGGACGATTTCGTACGCGCGCTACTACGGCGAGCCGCTTAACGCAAAGGTCTTGCGCACGTTCTGGAACGGGTTCAAGCTCGTGCTTGGTGACGGAGTAGTCTTCTGGATTATGGGCGGGCTAGGACTGCTGGCTCTTCCGCTGACGGCGCACGCGCGTGGCCGCGCCGTTCCTGGTCGGTCTGTTGCTTTTTTCGTTTGTCGGCCCGCTCCCGGGCTTCACCTTTCGCGAGCACTATTTCATTCTCGTGCTTCCGGTCGTCGCCTGTTTGTTCGGCGCGGCCGTGTCCGCGGCGCGCGAGCGCGTGGGTCGGCGTTTTCCCAAGCTGGCAACGGCCGCGGCTGTCGCTCTCGTACTGATTCCGCTTTCGACCGCCTTCGCGATGGAGGGCCCGTTTTACCTGTGGCGCACTCCCGAGGAGTGTTGCCGCAATGTCTACCAGGAAAATCCCTTCATCGAGGCCGTCGACGTCGCCGATTTCATCCGGGCCCGCACCAATCCGGACGACGCGATCGCCGTCATCGGCTCGGAACCCGAGCTCTACTTTTATTGCCGCCGTCCTTCGGCGACGGGCTTCATCTATATGTATCCGCTGGTGGAGAAGCAGCCGTATGCGCGGCAATTCCAGAAACAGATGATCGAGGAGGTCGAAGCCGCCCGCCCGAAGTATGTGGTCTTTGTGAACCTGAAGGCCTCGTGGCTGCCCCCGCCGGAGGCCGACATGACCGTAGCGAATTGGTTCATCGACTATCAAAATCGCCAGCTCAGACTCGTGGGACTGGTTGAAGTGGACTCCGCCAATCACATCACTTACCGCTGGACTCCCGCTGACCTCACGCCTCACTCGAACGTCCGGACCGTGATGACTGTCTACGAGCGTCGAGCCCGAGATTGAACAGACGGCCACCGGTGGCGGGCTTGTCCTTTGACGTGCCCCTGCCGAAGCCACTATCATGCGAATGCATCAACACGTGCAAACGCGTGTAAGTGTTCCCGCCCGAACGTCCCGCCCGAGAGACCCGCCGCGTGAAACCCGCTCCGCGCCGCCGCTTGGTCGTTTTCGCTTTTGCCGTTCTGGCATTGGCGGGTTTCGATGTGTCCATGACGCACGCGCAAACGCCTGCGATTTCGGCGATTTCGCCGCTCAGTCTTGGACCCGGGCAGACGCAAGAGATCACGTTGGGAGGTGGCGGACTGGCCGGGGCGACCCACCTCTGGACAAGTTTCCACGGGAAAGCCGTGCTGACGCCCAAGCCGAACAACGGCAAAAACGCGGGCGAAGTCTCGTTCCGGGTCACCCTTCCCGCCGACACGCCGCCGGGCATTTACGGTCTGCGGGTCGCCACGAACCAGGGCATTTCGCCCCTGCGATTGATGCTCGTCGACGATCTTTCGGTGATCTCCCAGCACGCCGGTAATACGACTCCCTCGACCGCGCAGCACGTCAGCGTGCCGGCAGCGATCGACGGGACGCTCGATCCCCTGACGAACCACTTCTACAAGTTCCACGTCGAAGCCGGTCAGCGGCTATCGATGGAAATTCTCGCCCGCCGCATTGGTTCGGCCCTCGATCCCACGGTGCGGTTGTTCGACGCCAAGGGGCGCGAGATCGCATACTGCGACGACCTCCCCGGCCTCAGCGAAGACGCGGCGATCGATCACACGTTCGCCAAGGCCGGCGATTACATCCTGGCCGTCGAAGACAATCTCAATCAGGGCGGCGGCAACTACTACTACCACTTGCGTATCGGCGACTTTCCCGCGGCCGTCGTCGCGCTCCCGCTCGGAGCGACGCGCGGGAGCGAACTGACAGTCCATTTCGCGGACAAGGCCGGCTCGCCGATCGAGCCACTGCTGGTGCACGTTCCTTCCGACCCGCAGCTCGTTGCGATCAACGTCCCGGCGCGGTTTGTCGGCGGCTCGTCGCGAAGTTTTGCCACGATCCTCCTGTCGGATCGCCGTGAGTCGAACGAAGTCGAGCCGAACGACGATCGCAAGGCGGCGACGCGGGTCGAATTTGCCCAGAACGTCAACGGCCGGCTGCAAACGCCCGGCGACGTCGACCATTTCGTATTTCACGCGAAGTCGGGTCAGAGCGGCACGCTTCACCGCCTTCGCGCGGCGCTCGGTTCGCCGGCCGACGTCGTCTTGCGGGTGACTCAGCCGGACGGAAATCAGCTCGCCTACGTCGAGGGTGCGGCCGCGAACGAAGCCACGCTCACGGCCTCTTTCCCCAAAGACGGCGATTACGTGCTCGAGGTGGCGGACCTCAATCGCCGCGGCGGCCCGCGGTACGCGTACCACATCGATTTCATTCCCTCCGATGCCGGCTTTTCCCTGGAAGCCTCGGCCGAGTCGCTCAACATCCCGGCCGGCGGAACCGCGCTCGTCAAGGTGACGGCGACGCGCTCGCGATATATCGGGCCCATCGCCGTCAAAGCCGTCGGCCTGCCCAAGGGCGTCTCCAGCGCTGCGGCCGTGATTGGTCCTGGCCTGGACAGCGTCGTGCTCACACTGCATGCGGACGGGACCGCGACCTCCGCGCGGGTGAATCCCATTCGCCTCATCGGCACGGGCCGCGTTCGAGGCGCCGACTTCCAGGCGGTCGCCGCGATCAGCGAAGTGCTCAAAACGGAACTGAGCGGCATGCCCTACCCCCCCGAATCGCTGGCGACGGCAGCTGCTTTGGGGATCGCCCCGTCCGCCCCCTTCATTCTGCGAACCGAACCGGCCGAGTTGGTTTTCGGTCGTAACTTGTCCGCCACGGTCAAGGTGATCGCCGAGCGTCAAAAAGGCTTCGACGAAGAGATCGCCCTGGCGATCGTCCCCTCGGAGAAGGAAACCACGCCGCCGTCGCCTCCCAAGCACCTGCTTCCCACGGGCATCACAGCGGCTCTCAAGCCGATTCCCAAAGGCGCCACGTCCGTCGAGATCGCCTTCTCTGCCGATAATCAGCCGGCGCTGGCCGAGTTCACGACCGTCCTCGAAGGGACGCTGAAAAAGGGCAATCAAACACACACGCTGCCGGCTCCCGGCGTCGCATTGAAATTGGAAGATCCGTTTCGCATCTCGGTCGCCGCCGCCTCAGGCAAGCTTCCGCGGAAGGGGCAGCTGCGACTCAAAGTCTCCGCGAAGCGTAATCCCGCCTTTCCAGGCGAGATCGCGCTGGCCTGTTCGCAACTTCCCAAGGGGATTACCGCATCGACGGCCAAACTCGCCGCGGGCAAGACCGAGCAAGAACTCGTCTTGTCGGCGACGTCAGAGGCGGCCGCCGGCGCGATTAAAAACGTGAAGGTCGTCGCTCAAGCAAAATTCGGCAACGGAAAGTTTTCGTCCAAAATCCCGCTGCCCGGGATCGCCGTCGAATAGTTCACCGCCGACAGAAGGGGGAGGCAAGCGAAACGATTTCGCTCGCCAGAAAGTGCCATCCTGATGAAGGAAACTGCGATGAAGGCAATAGCCACAGGATATGACGTCCGACACACGGCTCCGGCCCGGCGAAGATTGGTCGCCTGCCTGGTTCTCGGCGGAACTCTCGCCGCCACGGTCACTCCCACAGCGGCCCGCGCCGCGGAGGCCAAGCCCGCCAAAGCGACGAAGAAGTCGGCCGCCTTCACCAAAACGGCCAAGGCCCCCCTGCCCATTCCCCAGGCCCTGCTGCTCGAGCCGGCGAAATTCGAGCTGCGCGGACATCGCAGCAGCCTGCAACTGGTTACGACAGGCCGGTACGCAGCCGATCAACTCCTCGATCTCACCGGCGACGCCAAGTATACGTCGTCCGATCCGAAGGTCGTTCGCGTCGAAGGTTCAACGCTGCTCCCCGTCGCCGACGGCACGGCCACGATCACCGCCACATTCGGCAATCGCACGGCCAAGGCCGCCATCGTCGTGAGCGCGATGGAGAAACCCGCCTACGCCAGCTTCAAGAACGAAACACTCCCCGCCCTCACCAAGGCCGGCTGCAACATGGGCGCCTGCCACGGTTCGCCGTCGGGAAAAGCCGGTTTTCGCCTGTCGCTTCGCGGTTTCGATCCTCCACTCGACGTCCTCACGCTCCGCACCGAATACTTCAATCGCCGCACCAACATCATGGATCCGGGCCAGAGCTTGATCCTCAAAAAACCGCTGATGGAAGTCGCCCACGGCGGCGGCCGCCGGCTGCACAAGGGGGACGCCTGCTATCACGTGCTCTACGACTGGATTTCCGAAGGCCTCAAGCTCGACGCCGCCGACGCTCCCGATCTCGTCAAAATTGAAGTCCTGCCGTCGCTCCGCGTGTTCCACGCACAAGGCAAGCGGCAGCAGCTGCGCGTCAACGGCTACTTCAGCGATGGCGCGGTTCGCGACCTGACCGCGCTGGCCGTGTTCAGCTCGTCGAATGAAGCGGTCGCCACGGTCACCGCCAACGGCCTCGTGGAGAAGACGGGCCGCGGCGAAACGGCCATTCTCGCCCGCCTGCTCGACAAAATGTCCACCGGTTACATGACATTCCTCGAAGACGTGAAAGGCTTTGCCTGGGACAAGCCGCCGGCCAACAACTTCGTCGACAAGCTGGTCTTCGAAAAGCTCAAACAGCTGCAGATTCTTCCCTCCGAAATCTGCAGCGACGAAGAGTTCGTCCGCCGCGCCTACCTCGATGCGACGGGTCGTCTGCCTCACCCGGACGAGGCGCTCGCCTTTTTGACGTCGAAGGCCGCCGACAGGCGAGCCAAACTTGTCGACGAATTGGTCGACAGCCCCGACGCGGCCGAATTCTGGACCTTGAAGTGGTGCGACGTCCTCCGCGCGAACAGCAAGAAGCTCGAGCCGTCCGGCGTTCGCAAGTTCCACCGCTGGGTCTACGAAGGGGTGCTCGCCGACAAACCACTCGACCAGTTCGCCCGCGAGTTGCTCACCGCCCGCGGTAGCGTCTTCGAGAACCCGGCCGCCAACTACTGGCGCGCCAGCCGCGACCCCCAGGACGCCACCGAGACGACGGCCCAGCTCTTCCTCGGTATCCGCATCCAGTGCGCCAAGTGCCACAACCACCCGTTCGAGCGCTGGTCGCAGGACAACTACTACGGCATCGCGGCCGCCTTCGCCCGCGTCGGCCGCAAGCCCGGTGGCAATGCGACCGATGAAGAGGTCGTCTTCGCCGAGCACTCGGGCGAAATCCAGCAGCCGCGCACGGGCCAGACGATGAAGGTGCACCTCTTGCTCAAGGGCGACGTCGCCGTCCCCGACAGCATGGACCGCCGTGAAGTCTTCGCCAAGTGGCTCACCGACCCGGCCAATCCATTCTTCGCCAAGACGTGCGTCAACCGCATCTGGGGCCAGCTCATGGGCCGCGGCATCGTCGATCCAGTCGACGACTTCCGCGACTCCAACCCGCCGTCAAACGCCCCGCTCCTCGACGAACTCACCCGCCAGTTCGTGCAGCACGGCTACAGCCAGAAGTGGGTGATCCGCACGGTCATGCAAAGCCGCGTGTATCAGCTCAGCTCGCGGAAGAACGATTACAACAAGGACGACGAGATCTACTTCTCGCACGCCAACACGCGGATGCTCACGGCCGAGCAGCTCTTGGACGCGATCTGCGACGTGACGGGCGTCTCGGAGCCGTACACCGGCCAGCCCAAGGGAACGCGGGCCGTCGATCTGCCTGACCCGCCGACCGATAACTACTTCCTCAAGATCTTCGGCCAGCCGCAGCGCGAGATGTCGTGCCAGTGCGAGCGCTCGACCGAATCGAACCTCTCGCAGGCGCTGCAGATGATCAACGGCCCCGTCGTCCACAACAAGCTCCGCGACGAATCGGGCCGTATCCCGCAGATGATCAAAACGGGCAAGAGCAACGAAGCGATCATTCAATCGCTCTACCTGACGGCCCTCTCCCGCCTGCCGGCTACCGAGGAAGTCGCCGTTTCCAAGGCGCACATCGCCCGCTCATCGGACCGCCGCCAAGCCCTCGAAGACATCGGCTGGGCGATTCTCAACTGCAAAGAATTCCTCTTCCAACACTAACAAAAAAGGATGAAGGATGAAGGCGGAAGGATGAGTCAGACGCGCGGCCCTCGGCCGCCTTGGATTGACTCAGCCTTCATCCTTTCGCCTTCATTCTTCAAAAAATGGCCCTCGCCACATGGAGAGGACGAGGGCCGCACTTACATTCGAGAGAGCCGGGCTGCTTCAACACGAAGCATCGCTAGAAGCTCGGGTCGTGCATGGCCTTTCACGGGCCTTCCTCGCATCGCCGTCGCCACATATCGTGGGAGGGGCATGACGAGTGACGGAAATCGCAGGACGGAGCTCTGGTTTCTTTGCTCGGGTTGGGCAGCACCTATAGACCGCCTGAGAGTAACTCAGCGGCCAGCTCCCTCACCGACTTCTGCCCGGTGGTTCTTGCATTCATGCCTCCCGAAACAGGGAAAACACAGCAGAAAACACTCGGAACGAAGGCTGCTTTGAGGATTCGTTCCCCTAACCCAATCCTACCGCCCGCAAGCTGATTTTCAAGTCTTTTCTTCAGGGCCATTTCCGACCGCGCCGCCGGTCCAAAGTCCAAGGTCCGAGACGGTGAACCACGCGGTCCTCCGGCCGAGGCCTCGAGTGCATGGATCGGCAGGCGACTATCCGAGCGATCCTTTGATCCTGCGAAGTTGCGGTTAAACAAATCCGACAAGTACGGTTATCCAAATGAAGACGGCAGCATCTGATCGAGCATGTCATGTCAACCGCGATCCTTCGCACAACCGCCAGCCGCTCGCGCGAGCTTCTCGCCTGGGCACCGCTTGCCGTGCTGCCCGCGATCGCATTGGCGCTTGGCTCGGCCCTCCCCGCGTGGCTTTTGATGTGGTCTCTGGCCTTTTCGGTCTACGCCGGGTTGAAGTGGCTCACCTTCGCTGACCGCGTGCCGACGGACGAGACGCTTTCCCTGCGCGCGTTCGGCTACTTGTTCCTCTGGCCCGGCATGGACGCGCCCGCCTTTTTCTCGAGGCGCCGCCCTGTCTCTGCGCCGACGCGGGCCGAGTGGATCTTCGCGGTCGCGAAGATCGCGTTCGGCATCATGTTGCTCAATCTGGCGATCGCCAATCTGAGTTCGACGCCGCTGGCCGCGGCCTGGGTCGGTCTTGTAGGGCTGACCTTTATCCTGCATTTCGGCCTGTTCGATCTCTTGTCGCTCTCTTGGCGGCTCGCGGGCGTCGACGCCCAGCCCATTATGCGCGCTCCGATCAACGCGCAGTCGCTTGGCGAGTTTTGGAGCGATCGCTGGAACCTCGCCTTTCGCGACCTCGCCCACGTCTACATCTTTCGGCCGCTCGCAGCGCGCATCGGCGTGCTCGCGGCCACAATGGCGACGTTTCTCGTCTCCGGCCTGATTCACGACTTCGTCATCTCAATCCCCGCCGGCGGCGGGTACGGCCTGCCAACGTTGTATTTCGTCCTCCAGGGCTGCGGAGTGTGCTTCGAGCGCACCCGCCTCGCTCGCCGGCTCGGCTTGGGCAGGGGCGAAACCGGCTGGTTCTATTGCCTGGCCCTGACGACACTGCCCGTGTGTCTCCTGTTCCACAGCATGTTCATCGACCGCGTCGTAATTCCCATGTTGTCGCTCAAACCCATTTGACGGAAATGACGGCCATGCAACCGGAACGCTTCATCTTCGCCGGCGGCATCCTGCACTTCGGCATTCTCCTGGCAAGCGCATTGGTCCCGCGCGTGCTCGATTGGCGGAGTTCCCTGCAAAAGCTCGACCCACTCTCGCGACAACTCATCTGGGTGCACGGCGCGTTTATCGTGCTCGTGATCATCGCCTTCGGAGGCCTCTCGGTTGGCTTCGCCGGCGAACTCACCAACGGCACGCACCTCGCCCGGGCGGTCTGCGCGATCATCGCCCTCTTTTGGGCCTGCCGGCTGGCCGTGCAGTTCACCGTCTTCGACGCCCGTCCGTACCTGCGAACGCTGTTCCTGAAGCTCGGCTACCGCGGCCTGACAATCGTTTTCAGCTACCTTGTCCTCGTCTATGCATGGGCAGCCGCCGCGCCGTGACCCTGTGGTGGCACCATGGGAGGCTTTGCCCGCCACTGTGGTCTGCGTAGGGAAACCAATTGCCGCGTTGACGCCTCTCGGGAGCCTGGTATTCACCTCGTCGTTTATCGCAAAAAAACTAGCATCTTTAAATTGGCTGGAGTGATCAGTCATGATTGATACGACTTCGCTCGGTTTCATCACGCCTGTGTTTTTTCTGGCGATGGACTTGCCGACTCCCGGCCCAAACAAACGCGGCAAACCAGGTCACATCTCCGCGTGCAAATAAAGTGGCCGAAAACGACATTGTCGTTCGCCTCGCCAAGGCCCGTTCGCTCGATTGAGGATTGTCGATCGAGTCCTCACGAAGCTGACGGCCGGCAAGCCCAAGTCGGACCAACTTCGAATGGCTCCTCGACCTCCTGGAGGAGCACTGTGCTCGGGGCGAGCAGCTGTTCGCTTTGTTCTACCGCAACCTTTGAAGACTCGGCTGATCCGCCCGGTCAGGCGAAGGTGGAATCGCTGCTGGCTGGCTGGGAAAGCACGGATCGTGGTATGACATGGCCGTGATGCGATACGTCTGGAAATTCGTGGCCACGGGTCGTATCACCAAGACGAAAAGCAGATCGACGCCTTGCGTCTCATTCCCATCCTCCGGCAACGCGTCAAGGAACACCCAATGCTCGCGGGGCAGCTTTTCTGGTACTGCGCAATGGGAACACCGGGGGATGAAGTTTCAAGGAGATCTGCGACGTGAGCCGTTCGCCGTTACTGGTCGACAACTCTCTGGGGCGGTGCGGAGTTTCCGGCAATTTTGTTCTGTCGCGGGAGCGATGGGCCAGCCATATTTACTGCAAGCAGGCACCCGGGGAGAAGCGACTGCCGAACAGCTCTGCGACTGGTGGATCATGACGGGCTATCTCTATTTTCAATCCATCCGCCCGTTCGTGCGGTACGACGCGTCGACGTCACATCTACGTCTACGACAAAGCCGCCGACCGCGAAAATCGTTATCTCAGACCGGACGAGCAAGAATCCGGTTTGTCCCTCGATGCCACTGCCGGATTGGGACAGCAAGATCGTGCCCGAACCGCCGCCGCGAGAAATAATGAGGGCTGCGGGCGCAAGTTGTCGTTGACGGACGCGCGAGCACTTTGCGAGTCCGGCCCGCATTCCTGACCGTGCGTTGGCGAAGAGGGCGGGCCGTCAATCACGCGACAAAGGTGCGATTGGTGAGCAGGTCGCCGGCGACCTGTGCTCCGGTGACGGCGGGGTCGGTGAGTGATTTCGTCGCGACCTTGATGCGGGAACGTGAGCTTCGTGTGGTCGATGCCGAGTTGGTGCATGAGCGTGGCCAATAGACTCGGACAGGTGACGACTTTTTCGACTGATTTGTAGCCGAATTCGTCGGTCGCGCCGTGGATGTGGCCGGGGCGGAAGCCGCCGCCCGCTAAGAGCGTGCTGAAGGCGTAGCGGTTGTGGTCGCGGCCCGTGCCGCCTTGGGTGATGGGCAGGCGGCCGAATTCGCCCGTCCACCAGACGATCGTGCTGTCGAGCAGTCCGCGCTGCTTGAGGTCCGTGATCAGGGCGGCCGTCGGCCGATCGACTTGCGGGCAGACCTGCTTCAAACCCTTCACGATTTCGTTATGGTGATCCCAGGGCATCGTGCTGCTGGCGATCGGGGCGGTCACCTGGACGTAACGTACGCCCGCTTCGACGAGGCGGCGGGCCATCAGGCAGCGGGTGCCGAAGTTTGCCGTCGTCGGGTGGTCGAGGCCGTACAGCCGGCGCGTGGACGGCGTTTCGTGCGAGAGGTCGAGCAGGTGCTCGGCGTGCAGCTGCATGCGGGCGGCCAGTTCGTAGCTCTTGATGCGGGCCTCGAGTTCGGTGTCGACCGGATAGAGCTTGCGGCGTTCTTCGTTGAGGTCGGCCAACAGCGCGAGGTTGTTTTGCGCGACCCGGTTCGGCAGGTGTTTCGATGGGTGCAGGTTGAGGACGGCCGCGCCGCGCGACTGGATCTCGGTTCCGCCAAACAGCGCCGGCAGCCAGCCGTTCTCCCAAAGCGTGGTGCCGCCGTTGTTGTAGCCGTCGGGATCGCGGAGCACGACGTAGGCCGGCAGGTTCTGGTTGAGCGTGCCCAGGCCGTAGCTCACCCACGCGCCGAATGTCGGCCGGCCCGGGAAGATCTTCCCCGTGTTGATGCAGCGGAGCCCCTGCGGGTGGTTGTTGTTGTCCCCCACCATCGAGCGGACGAGGCAGATGTCGTCGGCCACCGAGCCGATGTGCGGCAACAGCTCGGAGAATTCCATCCCGCAGTCGCCGTACTTGCGGAAGCGGAAGGCCGAGCCCATGAGCAGATTGGCCTGGCTCCCCGGCTGAAAGCTCTCGACATGCTGCGGATGCCGCTGGCCACTGCGCTTTTGCAACTCGGGCTTGGGATCGAACAAATCGACCTGGCTCGGCCCGCCGTTTTGCATGAGCAAAATGACCGACTTGGCCCGCGCCGGAAAATGCCCGAAGCGCGGCGACAGATCACTCCCGCCCGGGCCCTGCTCTTCCGAATCGCCGTCCGAAGCAAAGGCCTCTCGTCCGAGCAAATGCGCCAGCGCAAGAGTTCCGAATCCTAATGCGGATCGCTCGAGAAACTGACGGCGTGAAAAGGCGAGTGCGTCGAACATCACTTGTCGATTTGGCTATCTCATGACGAATTCAAATTTCAAAGCAGTTATCCGCAGATTTCGCAGATGACGCGATGGAGAATTCCTTTCAAATCTGCGTCATCTGCGAAATCTGCGGATGCTCTTCGATTTATCTTCGAATACTTCATTCGGCATACAGAAATTCGCTGGTGTTAAGCAGGGTGTGGCACAGCTCGGTGAGTGCGTGTTTGGAGGCGTCACGCGGGTTTTCGCCGGATTCTTCGGAAAGTTTCGCTTTGCTGGCGGAGGTACTGGATGCAGCGGGCGAGTTCGCGGTTGTCGGGTGGGCGGCCGAGGGCGAGGGTGAAGGCTTCCTTGATCGTGCCGTCGCTCGTCTGCGGTGCGAGCGCGGCAACGCGGGTGGCGAAGTGGGCCGATTCTTCGGCCACGATTTGGTCGTTGAGCATCGTCAGCGGTTGCAGCGGGATCACCGAGGTGTCGCGCTTCGGACAATTGACCGCAAACAGCGGGCGATCGAAGACCGTGAGCATGGAGAGGTTGTAGGCCCGGCGGGAAAGCAGGTAGACGCTGCGCTTGTTGGCGTCGGCCGGGCGCTGGAGTTTTGATTCGTCGACGACGACCAGGCCGTCGGGTCGGGCGAGGAGCCGGATGGGCGGGCCGCCCATCACCGAGTCGAGCCGGCCGCTGATGGCGAGGATCGAGTCGCGGATGACTTCGGCTTCGAGCCGCTTGGTGGGCATGCGCCAGAGGAGCTTGTTTTCCGGGTCGAGCTTGGCGGCTCTTTCGTAGGGCAAGCTGCTAGCTTGCCATTTATTGACAGGATGGGAAGCGGGTGCGGAGGACAACGGCAGGCTGGCAGCCTGCCCCACGGAAGATGGCAAGCTAGCAGCGATGGTGGAGGCCTGCTGGTAGGCGCTCGAGAGCATGATTTCCCGGATGAGCGGCTTCACCTGCCAGTGGCCATTGATCATGAACTCGGCGGAGAGCCATTCGAGGAGTTCGGGATGCGTCGGTGATTCGCCTTGGGCGCCGAAGTTTTCCGGCGTGCGTACGAGCCCTTGGCCGAAGAGATGCTGCCAGATGCGATTGACCATCACCCGGGCCACGAGGCTGGCTGCGCGGGAGCGGGGCTTGGTGATCCATCGTGCGAAGGCGGCCCGTCGTCCACTATCGGGGCCGCTGTTGGAACCAGTGGATTTGGGCTGGCTGACAACCGCGTCTTGCTCCGTATCGCACAGCACGCTCAAGAATCCCGGCTCGACTTCGAAGCCCGGCGTCTCGAACTGGCCGCGCTTGAGCAAGTAAGTCACCGGAGCCGGGCCGACGTCGTACAGGGCCTGGATGCGGCCGACGCGGCGGCGCTGGGCCGTGCGCTCGGCGATGCGGCGTTTGAGTTTTTTCTTGAGGTCGGGCGTGCATTTGGGTTGCGACATCCGGGTTTGCATGTCGGCCACTTCGCGATCGATCGAGAAGTTCGTGCGTTCGATCTCGGCCTGGTCGGCCGGCGAAACGTCGGGGATGGCCCGGTCTTTGATTTCGGGTTTCCAGGGGAAGACGGGCTTCCAGTTGTGCGGGTTGTAGGCCGGCGTCAACAGGCCCATGAGGCGGTAGTAGTCCCGCTGCGGGATCGGGTCGAACTTGTGCGAGTGGCAGCGAGCGCAATTCACCGTGAGGCGCGAAGAGGCTGCTTCCCATCATCTCGACCGTGTCGTGCAGCACACCGTAGTAGCTTAGTGGGATGTTGCTCTCCGGCTCGTGCGAGTGATCGCTGGCCGTGCGCAGGAAGCCCGTCGCGATCAGGTCGTCGCGGATTTCCGGCGTGAAATGCGCGGCGTGCCGCCAGTCGACGAGTTCGTCGCCGGCGAGCTGCTCGGTGAGGAAGCGATCGTACGGCTTGTCGGCATTGAAGGCGGCAATCACGTAATCGCGGTACTTCCACTTGCCTTCGCTCATGATGATATTGTTCGCATCGCCGTCGAAGCCGACCGTGTCGGCGTAGCCCACGACGTCAAGCCAGTGCCGGCCCCAGCGCTCGCCGAACCGCGGCGACGCGAGCAGCCGATCAACCTGGCGGGCAAACGCGTTGGGCGCGAGGTCGGCGGCGAAAGCGGCTGATTCTTCGGGCGTCGGCGGGAGCCCGGCCAGATCGAGGAACGCGCGACGCAAAAGTGTGTGCTTGTCGGCCGGCGAGGCGAAGGTCAGGTTTTTTTCTTGGAGACGCGCGAGCAGGAAGGCGTCGATCGGCGTTTGGGCGGATCCTTTATCGCGAAGAGTCGGGACCCCGGGCCGATGGACTTTTTGAAAGGCCCAGTGTTCGCGGTCTTGATCGGCGATCTGCGCGGTCGAGTCGGCAGCATTCTTTGGCGGCGACGCTGTCGCGCAAGGTAAGATCGATGCGAGTGCAAAAGCGGCAATGACCGCGAGGCACAAGGTGGGAGTGCGCATGGCCGCACCTGTCAGTCGCAGTTCGTTCGGGCGGGTTTGGACGTGCGACGTCCGGTCAGCCAGGACGTCGACAGATCAATATACGTTCATGCGTGCCACGTTTCCAGCCTGCGGCTTCTCTCTAGAGTAGGCGGAAGGCGTTCATCTCACGGCGTTGGCGCGCTTCGCAGGACCTTGCCTTTGAAGTCCTCTCCGATGCGATTCATTCTGTCCTTGCCCGGCTCTAGCAGAATCACGAAGTTGTCGACGTCCCGATCGATGAGCCCGTCGATGCCGAGGTTACGGTTGGGGTTTTCCGGGGACGGTTGATAACCCTTCACGGCCGGATTAATCGAAAAATCATCCGTGGGAAGTCCGACGAATTCGAAGCGGCCATCCGGCGGCAATTCGTGAATCTGGTCGTCCCAAGCGCGCTTTGCGCTGAGATGAATCCGCATGCCGTCGGGAACCGGCTTGCCGTCGGTCAACACCACACGGCCACGGAGGCGGTGGCCGGGTTGGAGTGCGACATCACCGAGATCGATCGCCTCGTCTTCCCGTTCGGTGACGCACTCCACGGCGTCCGTTGCTCCGCGACTGTGAACAGAATCCATTTTCGCGTACACATACCATCGGCCGGGCACCGGCACGTTGGCGAACAGGAACGAGCCGTCCGGTTCCGTGCCGACGCGGACTTCCACGTAAAACCGGTCGATTTCGCGATCGCGCAACACCAGTCCCATCTCCGCACCACCGACCGGCAGGCCGTGGCTCAACAATCGACCGCGCACGCTCGCACCGCGGTTGAGTGCCAGCGTGTGACGCACGGTCCCAAGATCCAGAGCGGGAAACCGCCGCGGTGCCATGCCTCGGGTGCCGACCGTCACGGTCATGCTCGAGGCCGCTTTGACGCTCGCAATCTCGAAGTCTCCCTGGTCGTTCGTGACGGCCAACGGGTCGACCCATTTGGGGGCTCCCCACGTGCGGGTACTGTGCCCGCCTGCCTCCTGATACCAGACAGACTCCGCCTCGACGAGCGCGCCCGCGAGCGGCTCCCCGCGCGGACCGACGACGTGGCCGTGGAGGACGCGATGCGGATCGTCAACCGGCCGACGCCGCGTCAAAGTGATGCCAGCCGGTCCGTCGAACGGATCGACTTGTGCGGCAAACCTCGGGGCATATCCCTCGCGGATGATCAGCAGGCGAAACCGCAGTCCGGGATCGACACGCGAAATCGCGAAGGCGCCCTCTGCATTGGTAACGGCCCGCTTGAAGCAGTCGGCATAGCAACTGGGACAATAGGTGCTGTAACCGTGCTTCACGCTCGCCGTCCAAATCATCACCATCGCGCCGGCCACTGGTTTCGCGTCGCTGTCGCGCACGGTGCCGGTCAACTTAGCGCCGATCAACGCAGTCCCGCCGACACTCGGAGTTGCTCGCACGGAGAGCGTTGCGGCAGGCGGTCCAGCCGGCGGAAGTGCTTGATTAGCCGCAGCGGCAGGCTTGGACTCAACGGTCTTTTCCCGCTTGTCGGCTTGTGATGCATGCGTCTTTGAATTTTGCTGCCCCGATTTCTTAACGTCCTCAGTCAGATCGACCTGCAACGTGAACGGCTCGTATTTGATGACGGTTGGTTTCGGGCGATTTTGACGGCGGCGGGGTAGCCCAACCTCGTACCGATCCATCGCCAGCTGTTTGGGAAGCTGCAACGAGAATTCCCCACGTTCGTTCGTCCTGGCGAAGCCGTAACGGCGACGGCCGCGGAGTCCGGAGACACTCGCTCCGGTGATTGGCCGTCCTCCTTGGTCGATCAGCGTGCCCGGGAGAGTCTTCGTGGCGGCCAGAACAATGGGAGGCAGCTCGAACCCGTCCATGCCGGCCCCGACTTGGACCGGATTGTCCGCGGAATCGCCGAGCTCCTGGTAATGCTCGCCAATCTGCCGCGGCATCGAAATGACTTGCGTGTGGACGGAACCCGGCAGGACGCGCGCGTGATAGTGGCCTTGGCTGTCGGAAATGACATGATCCCCCTGCACCCAGAGCCCATATTGAACGAAGATCTCTGCGCCGCCGACGGGTGCTTGCGTGTCGTCGGTCCGAATCGTCCCTTTAACGCGGACGAGCTTTTCCATCGGGATGTCGAGCTGCAGCGTTTCGCCGGCAAACACTATCGAGCTCGTCGGGAGACGAGGAGCGACGGGTGACTTGTCGGACAAGTCGACGACTTTAATCGATGCTCGCCCCGGCGCAATTTCCGGGATTTGGAAATGTCCTTGCTCGTCCGTTTGGACCAGGATTTCACCCTCTGTCGCCCGCAGCACGCGGCGCTTGCTTCCATCCGGAGGCGCCCAAGGTCGCTGCTCCGTTCGAACGAAAAGTTTGACACTTCGCGCCCATCGGGGATCCTCAGCAATCAGCCGGCCTTCGACGCGGCCGGCCGGTCGCAGCGTGATTTTTCCGTCCCGCGACGAATCGTACGGCCCGTCGAGCTGCTGCTTCTGGGTGCCGAGCCCGGTGGCCCGAATTTGCACCTGATACAGGTCCTCATGGGGGAGCGAGATCAACTGCACGCGACCCGCCTGGTCGGTCGTTCGCTTGAGCAGTCCACGAAGCTGCGTGGGAAGATACTCGATAAAGCGAGGCGTCTGAAAATGCCACGGCTCGACAACGGCTCCGCCCACCGGATGTGCAAATTGATTGCGGACTTCGTACTCGATGACCGTCGCGGGCGCGAGTGAGATCACGAATTGCGAATCCGTGCCGGCGACCACCAACCCGTCCGTCGCGCGGACGACCTTTAGGTCCTTCCCCGGCGCGAGCACCCACAACATATCCGCGGGAAGCCGCCCCTGTTGTGGCGGCTTCCACGCGGCTGGAGCTTCGAGCGCGAAGCGGCCTTGTGCGTCGCTGGTCCCCTCGATCGTGAATTGCCCCTCGTCCGGATAATGATCGAGCACGACCCACCAGAGGCGAGCGCCCTGCATCGGTCGACCTTCGCTGTCGACGACTCGGCCGGCGATGCGGCGGACGTCCGACGTACTTGCAGCGTTATTCTTGCCGGTAACTGCGGGAATTGGTGATGTCGGACTCTTCTTTTCCGCGGTCCCGGCCGACATGGCCCACGCCGCGCCTCCCAAGCCCGCCAAGAGCAGGAGCACGCCGGCGGGAAGCCACTCGCGGCCAGTCGGTTCCGGTTGGCGGCCTTTCGCCACCACGCGGCGAACGCGGCTCAGCAGATTGCCTCCCGTCGCCGCGAGGGCCAGGCCGGGGGTACGTTCCCGCAGTTCCTCGAGGGCCAAGAGCATCCGGCCAACCGTTCCGCGGTCGCCGACGAGCAAAACGGCCAGGTCGTCGCAGCAGTTCTCCCGCTCCTGCCGAATCTGCCGCGAGAGCCACCACACGGCTGGGTGATAGAAGAAGACCGTCTCGACAAGCAACTGGAAGGCGTTCACGAGCCAGTCGTGACGCCGAATGTGGGCCAGCTCGTGTGCGATGAGGGCTTCCAACTGGGCCGCGGTGAGCCCGGTAATCACGCAGCCGGGCAAGAGAATCAGCGGCCGCAAGTAGCCGACCGCCATCGGCACGCCGATGCGTACCGACTGGGCGACACTGACGGTCCGCCGCAGCCCGAGCCGCTGCGCAAGGTCATTCAGGCAGTGCGTGACCGACGCCGGAACGGGAGTCAGCCCGACCCGTCGCAGCCGCCACTGCATCCAGAGCCCCCAGACGGGGCGCAGCGAAAACAGGGCCATGCCGGCTAACCACAGCGAAACGAGAAACGGCAACCGCGGCGCAAGCGTGCTGCGAATGACGGTGAGCCACGATAACGACAGTCGCTCGTGCGGCGCCACGCGGGGTGCGAATGCGTTCCTCGCGCGTCGCGAATCTCTGTCGCACGCCGACTCGGCGGCGTTGCGCCCTGCTCTGGCGATTCGTCGTCGGCCGATTCCAGCAGAGGTGAATGCGGTCAGCGCGAATGCATCTCGCGACGGTGTCCCGTCCATTGTGTCTGATGAGGCGATCCGGGCCTGTTTCACTTCGGCCGGTCGCGACACGTCGACGACGCAAAACGTGACGCCGGGTGCGACGGCCATCGCGCCCAGCAAGACCACGCCGGCCAGGTACCGCGCACGGGCCGAGCGGTGGCGCAGGCTCCAATGCAGCGCAGCGGCAACGAGCAGCGATGAGCGCGAACTGCCAGACCGTGTGAATCAACGTCCAGCCGAGCCGTTCGACCCAAGACGAATCGACCCGGATCGAGTCGAACCAGTGGCGACCGAACGCGCTGACGAGGGCCGCAGGACCGGTTGCCGCCACGAGGAGTGCGAAGGACTTCATTTGGACGACTCCAAGTCATCAAGCAGCCGACGGATCTCGGCCAAATCTGCCTGCGACGCTTTCGAGGAGAGGGCCTGCAAGACAAGGCTGAGGGCGGAACCTTCGAACACCTTGTCGATCAGGTCGCGGAGCATGCGCCGCTGCGTTTTTTCGCGGCTGGCGGCGGCGCGGTAGACCTGTGGCGTCGCGCCCTCGTCACGTTTGACAAGGCTCTTGTCGAGCATGACCGAGAGCATTTTGACGGTCGTCGAGTAGTTCGTGCTCTTGGCCTCATCCGCGGCCAGCCCATTATGCACCTGCCGGGCCGTCGCTCCGCCGGTCTGCCAGAGGATCCGCAGGATCTGCAGCTCGACTTCTGTGGGCTGCGAGGAAACGGGACGCGCCAAGCCGACCTCCCTTCGCCAACAGACGGGCCGAGTGGCGAACGAATTCGCCACATCCGCCCATCGTAGCGAATTCGTTCGCCAGGTCAAGCGTGATACGAAGTCGCTCGAAATTTCGCGCCGACGATCAGAGCCAGGAGTTGGCGTGCGCACCGGGATCGGCCCCCGTCGTTGGGGGCGTTTCGGGGTGTGGAAACCCCTGCCTTCGAAGAAAATTTGGTGTGGCGGGTAATCCGTCCGGAGTGGACCGTGCCGCAAGGCTCCGAGAAATCGTGAGACGTGGCTGGTCCCAAGTCATCGTGTGCTACTCGGCCCCGACGTGGGCCCCTTTTTCGGCGGCCGAAGGCTTCATGAACAGGACAAGAAAGACGAGCACAAACGAGATCACGCCCACCACCCAGAAGACGTCGAAATAAGCCAACGACGACGCCTGCTGGAGTCGCAGATTGTCGAGCACCTGCAGGCTCATGCGTTTGGCGGCCGCCGGATCACCGGTCACCCGCTCGAGCGCCGCCTGCGACTTTTGCGCAAACTCGGCCAGCACCGGGTTGTACGGGTCGAGATGCTCGTTGAGCCGCAGTTCGTGAAAGATCTCTCGCCGTTCCTGGATGGTTTGAGCGACGGACGTGCCGACGCTGCCCCCTTCGTTGCGCAGAAGTGCAAACAGTCCCACCGCAGCGGCACGCAGATGGCGCGGCGTGTAGAGATAGGCCGCAACGTTGAGCGGCGCAAAGGTCATCGACAGGCCGGCGATCAAAGCCACCCGTGGCCAGACGACCTGCCAAGGGCTGACCTGCAGATTCAAGAGCGAGGTCCAGTAGGAGCTGGCTGCCAGCACCAACAGTCCCCCCGCGATAAACCAGCGCGCGTCGATGCCCTTGCCGAGCAGCCTGCCGACGACAATGAGCGCGAGGATCGACGCAATGCCTGACGGCGACAAGACGAGCCCCGAGTGGTAGGCGTCGTATCCGAAAAGCGTCTGCAGCAAGGCGGGAAGCGACGTGCTCGAGGCGTAAAGCGCCCCGTAGGCGCAGAAGATGATGATGCAACACGCGGCGAAGTTCCGTTCGCCGAGCGGTCGAAAATTCACCACGGGATTCTTGATCCGCAATTCGCGGATGATCAGGAGCGTCAGGCCGACGACGAAGAGCACAAGCAACGTCTGCACGCGCAAAAGACATCTCCCAACCAGTCCCACTGCTGCCCCTTGCTGAGCATGATCTCCCACGACGACATCGTGAGGGCCAAAAGGCCGAAGCCGATGTAGTCGAAATTCAGCGGTTGTTTCAACAACTCCGCACGCTCGGCCTTGAGATACGGCGGGTCTTCGAGCAGGAAGTAACAGGCCACAAGGGCCAGTGTTCCGACCGGCAGATTGATGTAAAAGATGTAGCGCCAGCTGTAGTAGTCCGTGAGATAGCCCCCCAGCGTCGGACCGATGACCGGAGCCAAAAGCGCGGCCAGGCCGAACACGGTCATTGCGGCTCCCTGCTTTTCTTGAGGAAAAGCATCGAGGAGCACGGCTTGACTCGACGGCTGCAAACCGCCCCCCGCAAGACCCTGCACGACGCGGAACGCGATCAACTGATTCAAGCTGGTGGCAATCCCGCACAAGCCGGAGGCGATCGTGAAGACGGCGATCGACAGCATGAAGTAGTTCCGCCGGCCCAGCCGCGCCGAAAGCCAGCCCGAAATCGGCAAAATCGTGGCATTGGCAGCCAGGTAGCTCGTGATCACCCACTCGCTGTCGATCACCGCCGCGGAAAGTCCGCCCGCAATGTAGCGCAGTGCCACGTTGGCGATCGTGGTGTCGAGCACCTCCATAAAAGTGGGGATCACCACGGCGCCCGCCACCACCCAGGGGTTGATCGTGGCCGGACGGCTCGGAGCCAGCGCAAGCGAGGTCACGGGCTGGGTCCCGTCGGGGTTCCGGATTTTCCTTCGCCCGGTTTGCCATCGGTCTCGTCAGGTTTTGACGCGGGCGGCACGGGATTCAATGGAAGCTGGTCCGGGTTGACCATGGGCAATTCGGTCACCGTCTGCAGCACTTTGCCCGCGTCCGTGCCCGTCGGAGCCTCCTTGTAATAGACGTAGGGAACCACCGAAAGGCCGACGAAAAGATGATCCTTGTCGGGATCGTAGTCGATCAGATCGATGCGCACCGGCAAACGCTGCACGACCTTGATGAAGTTCCCGGTGGCGTTTTCGGGCGGCAAAAGCGCCAGC
Source organism: uncultured Planctomycetaceae bacterium (assembly GCA_963756305.1). Lineage (GTDB taxonomy): Bacteria > Planctomycetota > Planctomycetia > Planctomycetales > Planctomycetaceae > DASPSM01. The sequence continues at coordinate 951,752 of CAVWNP010000002.1, read as the reverse complement.
GTGGAACCCGTCCCATAGGTGAATCCCGAGATGCGTCCTTTGAAGGTCTTCCGATCGCCGTACATGTCGACGTCCAGATCCACTGGCTGACCGATCTGGAGGTCGCGCAATTGGGTCTCTTTAAAGTTTGCATCGACCCAAATGTCCGTCAGCGAGCGCAGGGCCATCAGGGCCTGCCCGGCCTGAACATTGTTGCCGGGGTTGACGTTTCGCCGCGTGATCACGCCGTCGATCTCGGCGACGACGTCGCAGTAGCGGAGGTTGAGTTCGGCCTGGTCCCAATCGGCCTTGGCTGCGTCGCGCTTGGCCTGGGCCTGTTTGATGGACGGCGCGTCCTGGATTACCTTGGCCAAAATGCGGTCGAGGTTCCCTTTCGGATCGCGTCGGTAAAAATCCGCGATGACTTGCTTGGGAGTGAGGTTGTAGGAGGTCTGAAAAATGTTCAGGGCCGCCGCGCTTTGGAGCAAATTGGCTAACGCCTGTCGGACGGTCGAATAGGTCTGATCGAGATCGGGCGGAATCTCCGCCAGGGCGTCGTCCCCTTCCTTTTGCGGCTTGGCCGGGAGCCCCAGGCCAACGCGAATCTGAAAGACGGTCTCCAGGGCCTGGGTGACCTGCGCCTGACCGACGTCGTACGCTTCCCGAAATTTGTCGACATCCTGCGGGGAGATCGCGCCCGGCGTTTTCTGCAGCGCGACGGCGCGGTCGTAGTCGGCCTTTGGCCGCGCAGCGTCGCCCGGCGCGTCTTCAAGCCGGCGATATCCGCCCGCAGCAGGGCCACCTGGTTATCGACGTCCTCGATCGCATGCTCGAGCTTGAAGCGATTGCTGCGCGCCTGCGAGACCAAACCGTGGAACTCGTCGTCGCGCCACCTGCAGATTGGCCTCGGCGTTTTCGTAAGTCGCCTTTTTGAGCGCGACCTGGATGCGATACGGCTCTTTGTCCAATTGGACGAGCAAGTTCCCTTTGCGCACGCGATAGTTGTCATCCACAAACACCTTCATCACCTGGCCGGGCACCCGCGCGGCAACCGCAGTGACGTGGCCGTTGACGTACGCATCGTCGGTCGAGATCGTGTTGAGCATTCGTCGGACGACCGGAATGCCGTAGTAAGTTGCGACGGCCAGCGCGACGACCGCGATCGCTCCGATGATGACACGCCGCCTGGAAGAGGGCGGCCCGGAGCCTGTTGTCACCCCCTGCTCTTTGGCAGCTCCATCGGATTGGGCGGCCCTTGTCGGTGGTCCGGGCGCAGTCGCGGCCGGAGGTTTCGCGGCGGCTTCGCCCAATTGGTTTGATGTCTCGGGCGGCATGATGACTCTCTCGCGTGAATTGGGAGAGCGTGCAACCGGGGACCGACTCGAGGCCCCGCGGGCAATAAATTATGCCCGATCGGCATCCTTCGTGCCACAGGCGAAGCGAGGTTGTGAATCTCAGTGAACTGCCATCGACTGAGCAGACATCCAGTCCTCGAAACGCGTCGGGCCGAGGCGTGGGTGTTTGCCGGGGAAGAGGCTTTGATCGTTCACCTTCACCCCGTAATACAGCGCTTGATCGTCTGGAGTCACCCGGCGTTCGTCTCGATTTGCGTCCAAGAACCGTCGGACGAGTTCGTCCATGCGGATCGGTTCGGGACCGGCGAGTTCGACCGTGCGGTTCGACGGTGGCTCAAAGGCGACGACGGCTAGCATGCCAGCGACGTCGTCCGCTGCGACAGGCTGCATGAGAACGGGAGGCAATCGAACGGATTGCCCCTCGGTCGAAAATTGGGCGATGCCGCCCACGAACTCGAAGAACTGAGTGGCGCGGACGATCGTATAGGGAATCGAGGAGGCCTTGATCAGGTTTTCTTGCGCCATCTTCGCGCGGAAGTATCCGCTCGCCAAGAGACGATCTGTGCCGACGACTGACAACGCCACATGGTGCCGCACGCCGGCGGCTGCCTCCGCGGCCAGGAGATTCCGCCCCGATGTCTCAAAGAACGTCAACACCGCCTCGTCCTCCCACGATGGCGCATTCGCGACGTCGACGACCACTTGAGCGCCCATCAGCGCCTCGTCCAATCCCTCGCCGGTGATGGTGTTGACGCCCGAAGAAGGCGACGCAGCCGCGACCTCATGGCCTCGCTGACGAAGGATCCCCACCAGCTTTGTTCCGATCAGCCCGGTGCCGCCGATGACGACGATCTTCATGACGATTCTCCTGGTTCTAATCCGTAAAGAGAGATTCCTGGTCGATTTCTGGCATCGACCAACGGGACAGTTTGTCCGGGTCATCGTTTCCACAGCCCGAACCGCGCCCTCGATGCATCGAGACACGCCGTCGCTGACTCACGGCCGGAAGCGTAACCCCCACCCGGCTCGCCGTTCTTCATCGTGACAGCGTATCGCAATCCAAACGCATCTTGCTCAACCGGCAAGGATATCGAGCGACCTGATTGCGCCCGCGATGATGATGCGCCCCCCGTGCGCTTCGCCTCCGCCGTCAGACGAGAGGGCAAACGTCATTCCACCGGCCGCGTGCGAGTCATGATGATCCCACCTGAGTGAAATCTCGCGGCCACCGCATGGCCGTATCGCCTTGCCGCCCATTACGCTTGAGACGCCGGTTCTGTGACAGGCGGGAATTTTTTTTCCCGGCCTTCGTCTCTCCGCACTGCCCTCGAGTCCAGGGAGACGGCGATTTCGAACCGGACAGAGTGGTCGGCCCGCGGCCAATCGTGCGGTCAGATGCCTTCGGGATGAGCAGGATCGCGGGGAACTCGCGGGCGCTCTTCAGACCGAGCCTGTTCAGGCTGGGGCAGCAATCGGCGGTCGCGTGGGCGATCGGACGATCCGCACTGGCCGGAGCCGGCGAGCGGCGGGAATGTTTGGTTTGAAAGTCGGCGCTATTTTGTCTTGGCGGGAGGCGGCGGGGCGAATCCGCGGCGGAGCGTGTTTTCCGTGACGTTGATCGGAATCAGGAATTGCAGCAGGTAGTCGGGCCCGCCTGCCTTCGATCCGATTCCCGAGAGCTTGTAGCCGCCGAACGGTTGGCGTTCGACGAGGGCTCCCGTGATCCCCCGGTTGAGGTAAAGGTTGCCGACCTGCATTTCCTGACGGGCCCGGCGGAGGTTGGCCGGGCTGCGGCTGAAGATGCCGCCGGTGAGGGCGTAGGCGGAGTCGTTGGCGATGTCGAAGGCCTGATCGAGGTCTTTGGCTCTGATCACCGCCAGCACCGGGCCAAAAATCTCCTCGCGGGCCAGTTTCGATGCGGGGTCGACGTTGCCGAAAATATGCGGCGGGATGTAGTAGCCTTCGTTTGCCAGCTCCTTCACGTCGCCCGTCACGAGTGCGGGGTACAGTTCGTTTGCCTTGCGGATCGAGTCCAGAATTCGCTGGTAGGCTTCCTCGTCGATCACCGGACCGACGGTGGTTTCGGGACGCTCGGCAGGGCCGACGACCAGGTCGCGCGTGGCTTGGATGAGCTTGTCCACAAATAAGTCGTGCACTGAATCCAGCACGATCACGCGGGAACAGGCCGAGCACTTCTGCCCCGAATAGCCGAAGGCGCTGTAGGCCGTCGCCAAAACGGCTTCATCAAGGTCGGCATCGTTGTCGATGATGACCGCGTTTTTGCCCCCCATTTCGGCGATTACGCGTTTGACGAAACCCTGTTGATACTCGGCCTGCGAGGCGGCCTGATTGATGGCGAGGCCCACGTGCCGCGAACCGGTGAAGGCGACCAGATGCACGTCGGGGCTGGAAACGAGGGCGGGCCCCACTTCTTCCCCGATTCCAGGCAAAAAATTGACGACGCCATCGGGGATGCCGACATTTTGCAGGACTTCCATCAGCCGGTAGCCGACCACCGACGATTGCTCAGCCGGCTTCATGATGACCGTGTTGCCGGTGGCAAGCGCAGCGGCCGTCATCCCGGTGAGAATGGCCAGGGGGAAATTCCAAGGGGCGATGATGGCGGCCACGCCACGCGGCCGGTAGGAGTAGACGTTTTCCTCTCCCGGGCGATCGACGCGGTGCCCTCCGGCCAGTTTGCGGATTCTGGTCCGCGTAATACATGCAAAAATCGATGGCTTCGGCCACGTCGGCGTCGGCTTCCGCCCACGGTTTGCCGCATTCGTGGACTTCCCACGCGGCCAGTTCGAAGCGGTGGTTCCGCATTTCGGCGGCGGCCAGTTCGAGGTATTCGGCCCGGTGACCCGGTTCGGTGCGGGACCAGTGCTTGAATGCGCGGCGCGCCGCCTCGATGGCCATCTCCGCTTCTTCGGGACCCGCGGAAGAAACTCGCCCCACGATTTGAGATTTGTGTGACGGGTTCCGCGAGGCGATGGCGTTCTTGCTCTCGACGGCCCGGCCGTTGATGACCAGCGGATATTCCTTGCCGAACTGGGCGGCCATTTCGCTGACGGCTCGTTCCATCCCTCGACGCGCTTCGGTCCGGCTGAAATCGGTGGGCGGCTCGTTTTTGAACGAGAGCACGGGTTCCGGCACGACTGGCGCGGCATGAGCGGCGGCATCGGTGGGTTTCATCAACAGCTCCTCAATCGCAACATTCTCAGTGAAGCTTTGCCGCAAGAACGAATCGTTCGACGTGTTTTCCAACAGCCGCCGGACGAGATAGGCCATGCCGGGAATTAATTCGCCGAACGGCGTATAGATTCGCACTCGATGGCCGCGGGCGGAAAAAAGCTGGGCCTGCTCGGTCCCCATGCCGTAGAGCATCTGCAGTTCGTAGGCGTGGTCAGGGACGCCGAGCTGATGGGCGCAGGCAATGCCGTACGAGAGACTTCGCAGGTTGTGGCTGCCGAGCGCCGGCCGGAGCCAGCGGTAGTTCTCCATGAGGAATCGCGTCAGCCGCTCGAAATTCGCATCGGATTCCCATTTCTGCTGATAGACGGGAATCGGCCAATCGCGGGCTTTGCAGATAACGGTTTCGTAGTCCCAATAGGCTCCTTTGACGAGCCGCACGCACACCGGCGTGCCTCGTTTTTTGGCCCATTCGAGCAAGTCGGCCGCATCACGCTCGGCCTCTGGGAGGTAGGCCTGCAAGACAATGCCGACGTCCGGAAAGTCGCGGAACTCGTCCTCCATCAGGACGTCTTTGAAGATTTCGATCGTCAGGTCTTTGTAGGAGTACTGCTCCATGTCGACGTGAATATAGGCGTCGTGCTTGCGGGCGGAGCGCAGGAGGGGCCGCAGACGATTCTTAACCGCCGCCGCGGTGCCGACCGGATCGATCGGGCGAAACTGGCTGTAAAGAGCCGAGAGCTTGACCGAGACGTTGACGCGAGGGATCGGCCCTTCGTGGTCGCGGTCGAGTGCGGCAGCTTCCGGCCACCCATTAACCTCGCCCGAGAGACCGTCGATCAATTTGAGATAGGCACGCTGATAGGCGTCGGCGTCGCGCTCGCTGGTTGTTGCCTCGCCCAATAAGTCGAGGGTAAAGGCGAAGCCCTGTTTACGGAGCCGGGCAACCGCCTGCAAGACTTCTTCGACTTTGGCTCCGGCGATAAACCGCTGGGACATCCGCATGGCATTCCGGCGGGCATTGAGGGCCAGAGCCTTCCCGAGCACCGTATTGGGCTGCGAGATCTCGAGGGCCAGCCGCGCAGCCCAGGGCAGATGGCTGCGAACTTCGTCGAAATATTCCTGCAAGTGCCGGGTGATTGACTCGTGACTGTGCAGCATGGGCAGCACATCGACGAAGCGAAACATCTGCACTTTGACCGATTCATCGGCCATGGCCCAAGAAAGGATGCGGTCGTCCCACCAGCGTCGGTCGAACATCGACGGCGCGGTGCCGGCCAATTGCGACCAGAGCCGGCGGCCCAGTTCCTGGGTTTCCGCTTCGATGGCCGCGTCGACATCGGCTGGGGGCGCGGCTGGTTTGACCGCCGTCGCCGTGGCGGCTTTCGATCGGCCTTTCCCCTGCCCTTTTTTTGAGGTCGACATCCGGGGCAATCCCTGCACTCTTCCCGGAGGAAGTGCCGGAGCGTTTGAACTGAAAACGGCCGCCCCCGGACTCTGGTCCGAGGGCTCACGAAGAATGGTTTACCAACGCAGCTTCGCAGGCAAGTATTCGGCGATCAATTCTTCGCAGTACGGCCGCAATTCGTCGACATTCGGTCGCTCGGCACTTTTCGAATACAGGTCGAAGGGGCTGAACTTCTTGACCCAGCGGAACAACTCCCGATCCCGGTCGGTCATCAGGTATTGGTATTCGCCTTCCCGATGGCCGGGGTAAAACGAGTGGTAGCGGATCATATAGAGCGCTTCGTCGGGCAGATAGTCTTTCACGACGTGATACAAGTACTCGTCGTGTCCCCACGACATGAGCACGTTGTCCAGGCCGCAGGCCTTTTCGTAAATTCCCAGTTCGGTGCTGTATTCGGGCGACTGGCTGTCCGGGTTCGCTGCGAAAAATTCCGGGAACACGATCTTTTCCGAAAACCGGCAGCCCACGGGAAACGTGTCGCCGACCACCGCCCATTGCGGCTCGTCGAACAGGCACAGGACCTTCCCCAGATCGTGGATCAGGCCGACCAACTGAAACCATCGCGGATGGCCAGCGTCACGAATGGCCATCAAGGTCTGAAGCGAGTGCTCGATCTGCGGCAAATCGATGTCCGGATCGCTGTCGTCGGTGAGGCGGTTGAGATAGTCCATCGCCTCCCAGGTGCTCATTTCGCGCTTGCGGAGCGGCAAGTACTCGGCTTGCTTCTGCCGTACGAAATCGACCGTCTGGTGCGTGTGATTGAGCCGGTAAAATTCTCGGACACTCGGCCGCACGGAACCCTCGTGATCCCGGAAGTCGGCCGCCTTTTTTGCAGGCGTGGACCCTTGTTGCCCCGGCTTCGGATATCGCCTGAGCAGGTCGTCCTCCCACTCGTCGAGGCTCTGGAGCGGTGCGTTCACGGAAGGGTTATTCCGGTCTTTGTCGGTCGAATCGATCATCGGCGAATTTCCGGTTGATGGACGGTCGTGACGTTCAGAGGGGTATGCCGTGTATGCTAGTGTCGGCTGTTTGGGCTGGCAATTGCAACCTTTTGGGCCTGCTTGCCCTGGTTGCCTGGATTGAACCGGTCCACTACGCTCAGCCGCTTGTGGCCGATTCTTTCCGTAATGCGCTGCTTGAATGCTGACTGCTGATCCCAAACGTGAATTCGCCGTCGAGGTCGTGCGCCGACTCCAGGAGGCAGGATTTCGCGCATTGTGGGCCGGCGGGTGCGTGCGCGATTTTCTGATGGGCCGCGTTCCGAAGGATTACGACGTTGCCACGGACGCGCGTCCGGAGAATGTCCGCGAACTCTTCTTGCGCCGCCGCACTCTCGAGATCGGAGTCAGTTTTGGCGTGATCGTCGTCGTCGGCACGAAAAAGTCCGGCAACGTCGAAGTCGCGACATTTCGGACGGAGGGGCCGTACGCCGATGGTCGACGCCCCGACCACGTCGCCTTTAGCACCCCGGAAGAGGACGCTCTGCGGCGGGATTTCACGATCAACGGCATGTTCTACGACCCGATTGCCGAAAAGGTCTTCGATTTCGTCGGCGGCGAGAAAGATTTGGCGGCCGGCGTGATCCGCGCCATCGGCAATCCGGCGGACCGGATGTCGGAAGACAAGCTTCGCATGCTTCGGGCGGCCCGCTTCGCGGCTTCGCTCGACTTTGCGTTGGACAGCGACACCGCCGACGCTGTCCGAGCATCGGCCACTGAGATCCGGGTCGTCAGTGCGGAGCGGATCACGCAAGAATTGCGAAAAATGCTCGTCGATCCCCATCGCCGCCGCGCGATGGAACTCGTGACGGAATTGGCTCTGCTCGAAGAAATCATTCCCGAGCTGATGCCCGCGATCCGCGGCGCTGGCGGTACAAACGCCGAGTGGATGCACGCGCTCCGGCGGCTGCAGTTACTCAATGAACCCGGCTTCGAATTGGCAACCGCGGCGGTCTTGCTCTCGTTGCCCGATCGCCAATCACAGGCTTACGCGATCTGTAAGCGCCTGCGGATGTCGAATAACGAACTCGACGCGATCGGCTGGATGTTGCAGCATCTCGCCGACGTCATCAATTCCAAGACCAAATCGCTTGCCGAACTGAAACGACTGCTCGCTCACGTTCGTGCAACGGATTTATTGGAACTGGCGCGTGCCGACTCGCTGGCCGGCGATCGCGACTTGTCCCCGGTCATGCATTGCGAGGAACTGCTGCGACAGACTCCGCGAGAAAAACTCGATCCGCCGCCGTTGATCACTGGGGCGGAATTGATCGCGATGGGCCTCGAGCCGGGCAAGTTGTTTCGCGAGATTCTCGACGCGGTCCGCGACGCCCAGCTCAACGAAGACATTTTGACCAAAGACGAAGCGTTGACATTTGTGACGACGCTGATCAATCGATACGGGACAGAGTGAAAGAAACGCATGTCATCGAAGATCAGGATTGCCATTGTCGGAGCCGGCGCGGTTTCGGATTACCACCATGTCCCCGGAATCCGCCTCGATCCACGAGCCGAACTGGTGGCAGCTTGCGACCCGAATGAGGAGTTGCTGGCAAAACGGTCGAGGGATTGGGGACCGATTCGGACGACCACCTCGTATGAGCAAATCGCCGCCGATCCCCAGATCGATGCCGTCATCATCGCCACACCCAACGACACGCATCGACCCATTGCGCTCGCGTGCATCGCGGGCGGCAAACATGTGATGTGCGAAAAGCCACTGGGCCTCAATTTCGACGAGTCGCGGCAGATGTACCTGGCGGCCCGCGAGAAAAATGTGCGGCACATGACGGCGTTTACGTACCGCTTCGCACCGTCCATGCGCTATCTCAAGCATTTAATTGCGTCAGGGTCGCTGGGTAGCCCGCGGCACTTTCGCAGTCAGCGCTTTCTCGATTTGCCGGAAACGAGCTGGGGCTGGCGGCAACTCAAGCGGCGGGCCGGAGCGGGCGACCTCTTTGACATGACCATTCATCGCATCGACTTTGCGCAGGATTTGATGGGACCGATCGAGTCGCTGTGCGGCGCGGTGGCACAGTTTGTTCCCCGCGACCGCACGTCCGACGGCACCCCGTGTGAGCCGTCGGATGTCGACGATTGGTCGGCATTGATCGGCCGGTTCAAGAATGGCGCCGTCGGCGTTTGGGAGGGAAGCACCTTGATGAAGGGACACTACAATGAAGGCTTTGGATTCGAATGGGCCGAGGTGAACGGCAGCGAAGGATCGGCCGTTTACCGACTGACCGAGCCAAATACGATTCTCATCGGTCGGCACAACGAATCGCTGAAATCCGTGCCGGTCCCCAATGAATTCCTGGTTGCCAAGGGGAGCCCACGAAATCCGCGCGAGGGAGTGCCGAGCACTGTCTTTCGCTACGACCTGGTTTGGGAATTCATCTCGGCGATCGTCGAGCGACGTGATGCGGTTCCGGGATTCGACGCGGGCGCATCGGCACAACTTGTCGCGGACAAGGTTCTCGAGTCGTTCGAAAAGCAAACCTGGGTCCGGGTCGATGGCGGGCTCGGCTAAGCCTCCGACCGGCTTTGGTTGGCCGTCAGCCGGTCACGTGATTCGAGACCGTGGGCAGCTCGAAGCCGTGTCGCCGAGGGCGGTCGAGGTAGGTGTTGGCTTGATCATCGCCTTCGAACTCTTCTCGCGCCGCATTCCAGCGGAGGGGGCGATCGACGTTGCGGGCGATGTTGGCCAGATGGCACACGGTAATCGAGCGATGGCCGATTTCGACGTCGGCGACGGGCCGATTGCGGGAGCGGATGCAATCGAGCCAGTTCTGCATGTGCCAACGCGCCTGCCAAAGTGCCAGGTTGTCACTCCACTTGCGTTCTTCTTCGGCCTCATCGACTTGTTTACGCAGTTCGGCGGCGATTTCCTTCGGATTGGAGCTGAACTTGTTGCGGTTGATTTCCAGCTTTCCTTTCTCGCAGATGAAGACCGCACCCCCCATTGGGCCGTGACCCTGTGGCAGCACGAAATTAACCTTCACGCCATTGGGATAACGCATGGCGACTTCTCCGTTCCCCGAAAGAAGTGTGATTTCACTCGGGCCGGTGCCATCCATTCCCAGAGCCCACTGAATTTGATCGACGCCATGGGCACCCCAATTGGTCATCTCGCCACCTGAGAAATCGCGCCAGCGCATCCAGCCCATCCAGTGCGGATTGAACTCGCGCCACGCCGCCTGGTTCAGCCAGACGTTCCAATCGAGGCCTTTAGGCACTGACTCCACATTGAACGGCTTCGCGGGAGTCGCCTCGGGACCGGTGTAATTCATCGCTCGGACTTCGAGAACTTTACCCAGCCCGCCGCTGCGGATGAGTTCGCAGGCGACGCGGTTCATTTCCATTGAACGCTGCTGCGAGCCGACCTGAAGAATGCGGTTGTATTGCCGCACGGCATTGACGAGGGCCCGCCCCTCGCGGATGTAGAGCGTGAGCGGCTTTTCGGCATAGACGTCTTTTCCCGCCTGGCAGGCGTGGATGCAGGGGATCACGCGCTGGAATTCGCCCGTCGCTACGATCACGGCGTCGATGTCCTTGCGATCGAGGATCTTGCGGTAATCCTGATAGACGGGCCAATTCCCCTTGTGGTTGGCCTTGAAAGCTTCCGCTCGAGGCACGTTGCAATCACTCAAGGCAACGATCTGGGCCGATTCGGGCAATTGCTGCAACAGTAGAGTCGCGCGTCCGCCGACGCCGATGGCACCCACCGTAATCCGGTCGTTCGCTCCCGGTTTGCCTGGAGCCGAAAAAACGCGACGCGGCACGATCAAAGGCGCGCCGAACGCACCGGCAGCGACTGTGGCGGCCGCGGTTCCAAGAAATTGTCTCCGAGTTGCTTTCGGCAACGCAGGCGGGCGCTTTTCGGTCATGTCGGCGGGCTTTCCTGTTCGGTGGGAGTGGCTAAAGGGCTTGGTTCATTATGGCGAATGCAGAATTCGCTCGGCAAGGACATGGAAAACGCGGATTGACGCACCAGGCCTTTGTCGAGAAACTTCCGGCCTTCGTCGCGGAAGTCGCCGATGGGTCGCAAGCGGAAATTCGTGAACCTCGAGCCGGCACGGCATATCGTCGAATATGTCGCGTTTCGCGTCGTCGTCTGCCTCGTCGATATGCTTCCCTTGGCGGCGTCCGTTCGATTGGCCGAGACACTGGCCTTCATCGTGCACCGCCTGCTGCCGCGCAAGCTCACTCGCTACAAGGTCGCCCGCGACAACATTCGCCAGGCGTTCGGATCGCAAATCAGCGATCCACGAGTGGACGCGATCATTTACCGGATGTGGGTGCATCTCTTCCGGCTGATTGCCGAGATCGTCCAAGTGCGGCGAAAGATGCGGCTCTACAACTGCGCCGACGTCGTTCAGTTCAACGCGCGGGACGAAAACACCCGGCTGCTTTGCAGCGGCCGTCCGGTGATTATTGTCAGCGGCCATTATGGGAATTGGGAGGTGGCGGTCGGAACCTTCGGGATGTTCGGATTCCCCTTGGGGGTCGTGGCCCGCGATCTCGACAATCCGTACCTGCACCGCTGGTTCATCAAGTTCCGCGAACAGACCGGGCACCGGCTGATCTCCAAAAAAGGAGGCGGGGCCGACATGCTGGCCACGCTCGAGCGTCGCGGGCATCTGGCGCTGATGGGCGATCAAGATGCCGGTTCGAGCGGGCTGTTTGTCGATTTCTTTGGCAAACCGGCCTCGACCTTCAAGTCGATCGCGCTGGTCGCACTCGAATACCGTGCCTACTTGACCGTCGGATATGCAATTCGCCTGAAAGACGATTTCGAGAACAATCGCTGGGTGCGGTACGAGGTCGGTAACGCCGATATCATCGACTGCGACCAATACACGGGGCCCGACGCAGTTCGCGAGATCACACAACGGTTTACCACGGCGCTCGAAAATGCAATTCGACGCGTGCCCGAGCAATACTTTTGGCTGCACCGCCGTTGGAAGAGTGTGCCGCGTACACGCAAAAAGGCCGCCGTTCTCGATCGGGCCGCGTGAATCGGTCCGCAGTTCGACGAACGGACGGGCCGCCCGAAAGCTTGCCGCGCGAATTGTGCCCCGCTAGAACCGAGCCGGAAGACGGATCTCGATAACTGGCTGGAAGAGGCTTGCTCGATGGCCGAATGGCACAAAGCGGCGACGCTCGCAGAGATGTCGCCCGGCACAGCGCGAACTGACTGTGAGCGGGCGCATCATTGCACTCTTTAATGTCGACGGCAACTTGTTTGCGCTGGACGGCATTTGTCCGCACGCCGGCGGTCCTTTGGGCGAGGGTGCTCTCTCAGGCCCGGTCGTGACGTGTCCCTGGCATGGATGGCAATTTGATGTCACCACCGGGCGACACGCCCTCAATCCGCGCATCGAACAGGCTCGTTTTCCGGTGAAAATCGAGGGAAACGACGTTTGGGTCGAGCTTCCGTGAATCGACCTTCTAGGGGGCGCTTTCGACCCGGCCAGATTCGCTCTTCGGCACGCCCCTCAGATCGGGAACCGGTTGCCGATTCGGTTTTCCCGTTATGACCGCTCGGGTGCCCTGCCGATAGTAAGAAACGGCGCTGTCATCGGCCGAGGGGCCATGGGCCGACGACAGGCCGCTTCCGGGGGCGATTGGATACCGGAGGCCGGCCCTGGGGCCGTTCTCATTCTCGGGGGGGATCACATGCTTGTTGTCGCACGCCGTGTGGCGTTGTCGCTTCTCTGTTTTTCCGTGGCGTGCGCTTCCGCATCGGTCGCGCTTGCCCAGGATCCGGCGGCGTGCCCCGAGCCGCGCTGGCACACCGAAGCCTGGTGGCGGATGAGGGCGCAGGAACCGGTCGGTGGTCGACAGGTTGAATACGACGGCAAGCTCTGGCCCCCCTATGCGCGACCGGTCGGGCCGAAAATGGCCTGCGTGAACGTGTATCACGCCGAACATTACTGGCCGTGGCCCTACATGTGCACCGATCGACAAGTGATTCTCGACATGACTCGCATTCAGGAAGCCAACGGCTGGCTCTCTGAGACAACCCTTTACGACTACCACTTCAATCCGGAAACGCACGAGCTAACGATTCCCGGCAAGCTACAGTTGAAGTGGATTCTGGAAAACGTGCCGGCGAGCTACCGAACGGTGTGGGTGCAACCGACGGAAGATCCGGCCATCAGCGAGCAACGGATCAACAGTGTCCGCACCGTTGCGGGCCGGCTAATGAATCAGGCAAACCTGCCCGTGATTGCATTCCGTGCGTCGACCGCGCCGGGAAGGCCCGCGATCGAAGTCGACACGATACGCCGCAAGGAATTGGAAACGATGCCGAGCCCGCGCGTCGCGTTTGAAGCCGGTGCTGCCAACTCGTCTTCCGGCGGCGGTGGCGGCGGCGGCGGCCAGGGCCATTAATGCTTGCTGAGGCCACGTGCTGCGACGACCATGACCCTCGACGGTGAATGGAACCGCCAGTCGGCTGCAGGCTTGGGAAACTCGCTCTCATGATCGATCGCAGCCGACACGAGCAGCCGAACTTGCAGCCGTCCATTGGAATTCCGATTCCCGGGCTGGCCGAGCCGGAACCGCAAGGCGGTGCCAGCGTCGCCGACTTGTACGACAAGCTCTTTAGTGACGCAGGAGACTCGGCTGGCGAAGCCGGCGGGAAATACGGCGATCACGAAGTCCCTCACGACGCACCGGCGGCGACGGCGCCGCCTGCCCCGTTGACCTTGCGTCAAACGGGATTGTCGCTGGGAACGATCACCGACCTCATCCTCAAGCAGCTCTACCTGCAAGGCAACCTGCTCGGAATTCAATTCGCCCGGCAGCTGCGGCTTCCGTTCACGGTCGTCGAGGAAGGATTGAAGTTCCTCAAGGACGACAAGTGCATCGAAGTCGCCTCGGGCGATCTCGTCGGTCCCGTGTCGTACCGCTTCAACCTGACCGATCAGGGCCGAAAGCGGGCGCGCGAAGCGTTTGAGCAGTGCCGCTATGTCGGTCCCGCTCCGGTTCCGCTCGAAGCGTACGTCCCTCAATGTCGCCGACAGACGGTCACGGGGACCGAGTGCAGTCCCGAGGCGCTGCAGCGCGCCTTTGGGAACATGATCATCCGCAACAACTTGTTGCAAGAACTCGGCCCGGCCGTTTGCAGCGGAAAATCGATTTTCGTCTACGGCCCTCCAGGCAACGGCAAGACGATGATCGCCAAGGCCCTCGGCAATTTCTTGAATATGTACGGCGGCGATATCTACGTGCCGTACGCCATCTTCGCCGAGAGCAGCATCATCACGATCTTCGATCCGACGATCCATCGACCCACGGACAACGCGGACGTGCTGGACCAAATCTCGAGCGAGAACGAAGGTGGGTCAATCACTGATCCCTTTTTCTCGCGGACGAGTCCGCCGTTCGACCTGCGTTGGCGCCGCGTGCGACGGCCCGTGGTAATCACGGCGGGCGAACTGACGCTCGATATGCTCGACCTGCGGTATAACTCCTCGAGCAATTTCTACACGGCGCCTCTGCACATCAAAGCCAACTGCGGAGTCTTTTTGATCGACGACTTCGGCCGGCAAATCGTCAGTCCGCGGGACTTGTTGAACCGGTGGATTCTGCCGCTGGAGGAGCGCATCGATTTTTTGACGCTGGCGACCGGTCGTAAGTTCGCCGTCCCGTTCGAGCAACTCATTATCTTTTCGACGAACCTCGATCCCCGCGAATTGGTGGACGAAGCCTTTCTTCGTCGAATTCAGCACAAGATCGAGGTCGGCCCGCCCGACCGCGGTTTGTACACCGAGATTTTCAAGCTCTGCTGCGCTCAGCGGACGATCGAATTTAACCCAAAATGCCTGGATTACCTGTACCAGACGTTCTACGACAAGGGCAAGCTGCCCCGGTCGAGTGATCCCCGCGATTTGTTGGAGATCGTGCGGTCGATCTGCCGATTCAGAAGGCAGGACGTTGTCATTACAGAAGAGCTGATTGCCGAAGCTGCACAACGGTTCTTCGTCCAGATGTGACAAGCCGCATCGACTCCCCTCTCTCGCTCCGATCCCAACAAGCAATCATCTGTGTGCCACGGCGACCCACCGCGCGGTTTTAAAGATCGCGCAGGCCGATCGCCGCGGCACACGTCTCGGCCAACGACAGATCGTTTCGTCGCATCGGCACACATGGAGGTGTGGTATGTCGGCGCGCTATGCCATGACCATCGGTCGCTTTGCAACGGCAGTCTGCCTGCTGGCAGTTGCCGGCTGCGCGACCGAGGACATGCAATCCGGCATGCGGAGAATCACGCCGTCGTTCATGCTTTCCGACCAGGAAAAGGCCGAACGCAACTTGAAGGATCCGGCGGCCCTCCACCTCGCTTACGGGAAGTTCCAGGAACAGACCGGTCAGCCGATTGAGGCTCGCAAGTCATACGAGGCGGCGCTCCGCGATGATCCACAATCGACGGACGCGATCCTTGGAGTGGCCCGGCTCGATCAGCTTGCCGATAAGCCGAAAGATGCGGAGGCGGGTTTCCAAAAAGCTCTCCGCATAAAACCGGGTGACGGCAAGTGCCTAGCCTCTTTGGGCCAATTCTATGTCTCGCAGAAGCGCTGGCCCGAGGCGTTTGAATCGCTGAATGCGGCCATCGCGGCATCCCCGAAGGACACCTTCTACAAGCATGAACTCGCCGTTGCCAAGACGGCGTCTGGGGACATCGAAGCCGGCCTGGCTCTGTTCTCGCAGCTCGTGGGACCGGAAAAGGCACACTACAACGTCGCCTTCTTGCTCAAACAACAAGGCAAGACGCAGGCGGCGGTCCAGGAATGTCAGGTGGCACTGCGGATCAATCCCAACTTTGAGCCGCCGAAGGTCATGCTGACGCAAATTCATGATCAGCAACTGGCTGAATCGCACCCCAGCGCATACGGCAAATCGCCTACGATGCCGAAAGCTTCGCCGATTCAGACCTCGCTCAGTCCTGCGCCGCAATTTGGCGCGGGCGTCGGAACGACGAACCAACCTGCCGCGAGCGCCAGCCAGGCCTCTTGGCAACCGCCCATGCGACCGGCACAAGGCGGATTGCCTTTGACGAGCGGCGACGCCACTTTCGACACAGCTCCATCGCAGCCGGTGGGACCTCCGGGTCAGCGGCCGGGGACGCCCCCCGCCGCGAGCGATCCCTGGGCGAATTTTTCTCCCTAGTGTCGAATCGCGGGCTGAGACGGCGAACCTGGTCTACGCCAATTGGACGTTGGCCGCGTGGGCCTGTTATCGTGCGTGAAGCACTGCTCTTCGTCTGAGCGCGCTTCAACTCCGCATCCTTCGCACGATTTCCTGATTGCATGAACTGCCCGACCGGGACTGATGTCGAGCGCGCGGCCCGCCTGCTGGCGGGCGGGGGACTTGTTGCCTTCGCGACCGAAACCGTTTATGGATTGGGCGCCAACGCGCTCGAATGCGCGCCGTGGCCCGCATCTTTGAGGTCAAAGGACGACCCCGCTTCGATCCGCTCATCGTGCACGTGGCCGATCCCAGGTGGCTGGGGCGGCTCGTCACCGCGATTCCCGACCTTGCGACAACGCTGATCGAGCGGTTCTGGCCAGGGCCGTTGACTCTCGTACTCCCCAAGACGGAGATCGTTCCCGACCTCGTGACGGCCGGCTTGCCGACCGTCGCGGTGAGAATGCCCGCGCACCCGTTGGCTTTGGAACTCCTCAAACGAGCCGACACACCCGTCGCGGCTCCCAGCGCGAATCTCTTCGGCCACGTAAGTCCGACGACGGCCCAACACGTGGCCGATCAATTGGGATCGCAAATCGATTACATCCTCGACGGCGGGCCTTGCTCCGTCGGTTTGGAGTCGACCGTTTTGAACTTGTCCGGTGCCGTTCCCACCCTGCTTCGACCCGGCGGAGTCAGCCGCGAACAGATCGAAGAAGTCATCGGAGCAGTCGAGTCAATCGGCCTCGCATCCGATGAAGCCAATCCCCAACTCGGTCCCGGCATGCTGGCGACGCATTACGCCACACGAACGCCGCTGGTGCTCGCCAAACCCGAGGATCCATTGCCGGATGCCCAGCGCGTCGGCCTGCTGGCGTTCCAGCCTGAATCGTCGTTGCAGCGGTTCGCGGCGGCCGAGATCCTTTCACCGCGTGGCGACCTGGCTGAGGCCGCGGCAAACCTGTTTGCCGCGATGCGCAGGCTCGATGTGCTCAATCTCGATTTGATCGTTGCTCGACCCGTCCCCGAATTGGGGTTGGGAAGAGCGATCAACGATCGCCTGCGGCGTGCGGCAAGTCGGTCGGACGTAAACACTAGGCAGCCCTGATTTCAACCAGGTCGACGACCGCGCGAACGCCGGTGACCCGTCGGCAGCATTCCCAGCAGGCCCGCTTGGCGAAGAGCGTTTCGGCACGTCCACAGACGGTGGCGGTTCCGCGATCAACATGCACGTTGCCCACGGTCAGCCCGGCGATCTGCCGTTGCTTCAGGAATTCCACAATGCCGCGCTCGATGTTTTGATCTGACATGACTCGCCCTTCTCTCTGCGATGTTCCACAGTGTTGACGATTCAACGTCTGTCTCAGGCGCAGAATCGCGGTCGATGCAACGCGGTCTTTTCGATGGTTCGACGAGTCGGCGCAACAAAAAACCACGGCCGACTTGTCGTCGGCCGTGGCTCTATGAAGAACGATGGTTAAGCCATCGGTTCAAAAGCGATCCGGGGTGCTGCCCAGAAAGCGACGCGAAAAACGCATTGCGCGATGGCGTGCGTACCATTGTTGCTTCGCGCGATTGGCTGAATGCCTTCGTTTGCGGCTTCCGTCTGGCATGGCTTTCCCCTTCTCGTCTTGTTCGATCGTTTGATCGATCTCTGCCGTCTTGAGCGAAGGGCAACGGCACTTGTTACAGGATTCTTTGAGGGAAAAACGGACGCGAAAAACGCCTCATCCGGATCAAGAGGTGGCAAAAATAAAACCGGGAGGGCGAGCTGGCTCGTCCTCCCGGTTCTTGTCGTTCTGATTTAACCGTTTACCGGCGACCTCCCCGGCCGTGTCCGCCGAAGTGGTTGCCAAAGTTGTGGCCGTATCGGCCGTAACCCCGGCCCCAGTAACCATGTCCGTAGCCGTAGCTGTAAGGATAGCTGTAGCTGTATCCGTAAGACGGCTCACAGGTCGAGCAGTACGAGTAGTCCGAAACGACCGGCTGGTAGCACTCGCTGCACGAATAGGTCGGGTAGCTGTAGCCGTAGGAGTACGGATATCCCCAGTTGTAGCCGTAGGAGTTACCCCAATACCGGTTGCGGAAGTGACCGTAGTGATTGAAGTTATGGCCCGAGTGATGCGACGAGGAATGCATCCCGCCGCCGCGTCCCCCGCGGGCAAACGCTTGCGAGGTCGAATCACCGGTGGCACAGAGCATCAAGGCAAACGCTGCGGTCGGCACAGCAATCATGGCGATTTTGCGAAACATGGTTGACTCCTCGAATCAAATGGCAGCTGTGGTTGAACGGTTCTCCCGGTCCTGCCTCTCCGAGCCCCGTTGTTTATCACTGCATTGCCAAGCGAAGGAGGAGCTAATTTGTGACGCCCAAAAACAGAAAAAATGTCCAAGCCGAAAGCAATGGCATTCTCGATCGACCGGAAGAAAGGGCGCCTCGACCGCAAGCGAGTCGCTATTCGGCCGCAATCACGTCCGTAAGCGTGGCCAAATCGCCACGGATTGAATGGGACAGCCAGAACAAGCAGGGCAGGCCGAGCAGGCCGACCGCGCTAAAGACGGCCATCGATTGCTCCGCTCCCGGCGGAAGCACATTTTCGTTGATCAGACTGTCCGCAATGAGCGCGGCAATTCCAAGAAAAGGAGCCAATGCCGCGACTGCCAGATAAATCGAGTTTCGCTGATTGACTTGCTTCAAAAGAGGCGCGTCGGCACTCGCGCCTTCCAAATCTGCCAGCAGATAGACCGGGTAAGTCGATTTCAATGAAAAGAACGTGATCACAAAGAACGGGTACGCGGCGGCAACCAGGCCGCACAATAAGCAGCGAAAAGAAAAAGCGGAGCATGGCGGAGGGGGCATCTCGGCATGCACGAGCCGCAAGGAAATCGGATACACGCATGCGGCCGTCGACCACTCGACGACGCTAATCATCGCCATGAGCCGTCCCAAATCGAGACAGCGATGCCGCAGACGCTGGCTTTCGTCCGACGGCAATTGGCCGGCCTGCAACCGACGCAGGCCCTTGTAGACAGATAAAGCCAGATACCAGAAGAGCGCCGCGCCGAGGGGATACGCGATTCCATTGATGACCGCCTGCGTGAGCTGGAAATCGGGTTCCAACGGTCCGAGCTTCGCGACAATCTCCGACAGGTTGTGGTCGTAATTGAACACGCCCGCCAAAACGTTCGGGAGCCCGGCGGCAACGAAGACAATCAGCACCGTGTACCGCCGCAGGCGAACGGCAAGACCTTTCTTGGGCGGGAACAACAGCGCACAGGCTTTGGGATTTGTGCACAGTTCCAGCCGTCGCGCCATCTCCAGTCCGCTCGACCAACGTCTTGACCCCTCCGACGAGAGCGCCGTCTCGATGATCTGTGGCAAGCCTTCCGGGCATCCCGGCACTTGCAGGAGATCCCAGGTATCGACGGCGCATTTCGCCGTCGCGATCATTGCCTCCAAAGTCGGGGACCAGCCGCCTTCGACCGTTTCGTCATGAAACGGGCGTTTGCCCGTCAACAGTTCCCAGAGCACGATGCCCAGCGAATAGAGGTCGCTTCGGCCATCCAGTTCCTCCGGAGAGCGAGCGATGCCCCGGGTGACACGCCTCGAGCTGCTCGGGCGACATGTAGGCAAGGCTCCCGCCAAAATAGGCCGCGGGCGTGGCGCCGGCGACCTTGGCGCTGAAGCTGATATTGAAGTCGGCCAGCTTCGGCGAGCCTTCGGGCGTGATCAGGATATTGGCCGGCTTCACGTCGCGGTGCAGAACGCCTAGCCGGTGGGCGTAATCCAACGCCCGGGCAATTTTCGCCCCCAGCCAGCAAACGGCTTCGGGCCACGTCGCCTTGGCGAGCCAGGCGCGCATGGACGACTCGCTCGGCCGCGACTCGCCCCGCCGTTCGAGCGATTCGTCGATCACGTCGAGAATCAATTTCCCGTTGCGCTCCGCCGGCGGAGTTTGCCGGACGCGTTGAATCACCGCCTGCAGCGTTCCGCCGGCGATGTACTGCATATAGAGCAGCCGCAATTTGCGGTCGGGCAAACTCCGCTGATCATAGACGCGGACGATGTGATCGTGGTCGAGCTGGGCAAGAGTTTGCGGCTCGTCGCTCGTGTCCGTGGCGACTTTCAGGGCCACGAGCCGCTGCATCGAGCGTTGTCGGGCGAGGAAGACTTTCGCAAAGGCGCCGCTGCCCAATTCGACGAGCAAATCGAAATCGTCCAGCGTCTCGCCCGACTGCACCGCGGCAAGTCGCTCGCGCTTGTTGTTCTTGTGAAACGAGGATGATTCGTACGGCTGCTCGACCCCCAGAATCGAAACAATTTCCGCGGCCTGAGCCGGGAAAAGCGTGCAAATACTCTTCGGCCGTGACGATCTGGCCGCTCTGTTTACGAATATGGAATTCTTCGTAGATCAAGTCGCAGGGAACGCGACCCTGTGCCAATTCGGCAAACTCGGCCAGGTACTCGGCGAGCCGTTTCGGGCAGCCTCGATTGAGCCAGCGGTATTCGAGGTCGACCTTGACCAGCTCGACGAGCGTCAGCCGGCGGATTTCGCCGGCCTCCGGCAAGAACGTCCTGAGATCGGGGGCGCGGTCGACGCCTCCCAGGCCGTGACGAACTTGTCGAGAAATCCGGCGAGCACCTCCATCGATTGGCGCGCCTCGTCGAGCAACAAGCTTCCACTCGTCGTCGACACGACAACCTCCAGTACGAGGAGCGATCTCCCAGGAAACACGGCCGAAACCAATCGCCGGGCTTCCTATGATATTCCCGGTCCGTAGCCCTGCAAACCCGCTGCCAGGGGCCCCGCTCTCCGAAGGTGCGCACTTTTTGTGCGCACCTTGCAATGGGCTGCGCACCTTCGAAGAAAACGTCGGGGTTTTCCAAGAATGCGCACTTTCCAGGAAGGGTGCGCACCTTCGAATCGGGCTGCGCATCTTCGAACGGGAAAAGGTCGTCCAAAGAGGAGCGCGCGTTGAGACGAGACCGCACGAGAACGGTGTTCACGACCAGCGGCCTCGCTCCGCCTTGCGCGTAGCTTCGCTCCCCCTGCTCTTTTCTCTGCTTGCCTGATTGGCGGCCCTTGGTCGCTCGGCCGGGCGAATCCGAATTGTCGAGATCAACAGAAAGCCGCATGGCACCCGTCCCACTTGGGAAACGTGAAAAAAGGCGTCCGTGGAAAGGAAAAAACGCCGCGGGGAAGAGGCCGGGGCCGGGCGGCGGCTCAGGAAGAGACGTCCCCTTCGAAAGCACAAAAGCCGCGCCTCGGCTCAGGCACGGCTCCGCATCAGCGAGATTTACAGCAAAACTGCTGTACCGTATTCTTCTTACCTAGCCGGATTGTACACAGACAAATGCTCCATTGTCAAGATGAATCGGTTTATGACACTTGTGGTCGTGGCGCCAGCTTCGAGCAACAAGTTCGCACTCGCCCGGGTAGTGGGTCAGTCTAATGAATTCCTGATGGTCTACTCTTGCGCTGAATCACTTGCGGGTTCGTGATTGCTGCAGCGCGGAAAAGGAAAGCGCGGAAAAGGTGTCAGGAACCTTTTGTGCGTAGGCCTTTTTTTAAGACAAAGTGCCTAAAAAGGTTCCTGACACCTTTTCTCCTCCTCTTTTCTCCTCCTTTTCTCCTCTTCTCCAGAAGAGGCGATTATCGACTACCTCCAGACGCACGACGTCGTCAACAATTCGATTGCACGCGAAATCACGCACATCACAGCTGATCATCGCGTGAAAAACATCTTCGGACGCATGATCAAGAAGAAAATGATTGAGCAGGTGCCGGGAACCAAGACGAGCAACACGTCCTATCGCAAACCGCAGGCTAAACCAGAGCCGAGGAAAATGCCGCCATCAGGGCATCTCATTGATCCGAACGGCGATTCATAGTGGACGCCACCGGGCAGTGTCGGTCTGCTTGCTAGAATGACGGCATGAGCGACGAAGCGAAGCCAGCAAGAGCCGTTCGGTGACGGCGTATTACCTTCTTATTGTCTTGGCCGTATTTGTGGCCTCGGGACTGCTCAGAGGCATGGGCCGATCGAGCACATCGCCCCGCAGAGGTGTGATCATCTGGCTGTCGATCATCGGCGGCGCGGCAGTCGGAGTTTTGGGAGGGTTTGCCGCTTGTCACATCGTGAACCCCCATCCCGAAGGCTTCGGTCAGGAGAGCACTGGCGAAGCGATACTGGTTCTATTCGTCATCGCTCCTGTGTGCGCCATCGTTGCCGGAAAGGTTGCCGAAACCGTCACCAAGGATCTGGAGTAATCGTGCCCCGACACTTTGCGGTAAACTCCCATGCCAACCGCCGGAATTCGTTCGGGAAACGCGCCCACTACCCGCCTGCGGACCTCCGGTCAAACAGTGCGACCCGGATCACAATCGAGCCTATCGCGATGGGGAACAATCCGAGGTAAGGCCCGGGTGTAAGATATGTCCGCTCGTCTTCCCATTTGTTCCCCGGACCCATCGCTCCAAGAATCAACAATGGCGACGCGAGCAAAAGCACGCCGAACAACACGATCACTGCACCTACTGTCGCACCAATGATTCGCGCAGCGGGCGTTCTGTACCCTCTTCCGTGCGTTTCGCTCATGCCATCATTGTACCCAGTCAAGGTCGGCCACCCGGACCCGGCCCGCGAACTGACCCACTACCGGCCAGTCGCTAGAATGACGAGATGGCCAAACCGCAACCGGGTTTCGTCGTTAAGGCGGCGACCGCGACCGGGCTAGAGATGTGGGTCTCCGTCGCTCGCGCTGGCGGCCATCGCACATTCGGACCGCGTGAGAACGCGGACGTCTTTAAAACGCGACTTGAGGCCCATTCGGCGATTAAGCATATGCCGCCTGCGTTCGTGCAGTCCGGCTTCACGTTCACCGTCGAAACGGCCGAATGATCGCAGGCTCAAAGGCGAAAAAACTCGCGGCCCAGAAAAAATCCGTCGCTAGAATGACAGCATGAGCAGCCACGATTCAGAACTGGACGAGGCCGACCAGCCGCCAGCGATGCTGGGGCGCATGCGACCGATCGCAAAATTTGTCTTCGGTGCAATCGTCATCGGGACTATTTTCAGCCTCGCAGTCTATGGTGTGAGCGTCGCCGTCGAGATTTGGCAACGGGCTCGCGGACACTGAACTCCCGTGCCAAACCGCACAACATTTCGTCCAGGGCGCGGGCGTTGATGCGAGGGTAGAATCGACGGGATGCGCTGGCTCCGCCAAGTCCGCTGGACCATTCCCCTTCTACTGGCAATCGCTGGTATCGAGGTTGGTCTGCGCACGCTGCCGGACGGCGCAGGCCTGATCCTGTCGTTTGCCGAGGTCGCGTGTGGCATCGGAATCGTTGTCGTGCTGGCCAAGGCTGCGCTACGCAAGACATCGATAGAAAAGCGGAACGAGGAATGCATTCGGCTCGGCTATCACCCGATCTCGGACGGTGGCGCCTATCTGGTCGCACGCTTTCGCGGCGCCTGCTGGCTTGCTGCTATTGTTACGGTTGTCGGCATCGGCGCGCTGACTGTCAGGCGGTTTTGGGAATGATCTTGCACAACAAATCCCCCGGCCGCACAAACGAGACGCTGAAAAAATCATTCCGTTGTGCAAAGCCGGCTTTGAGCAACAAGTTCGCACTCGCCCGTCGAGTCCGGCTCGCTTCTCGACCGGCTCGCAGCGAGCCGGTATAGTGAGCCCGCACGCCGAAATTCACCGCAGAGCCCGCATCGATCGGGGAGTCCCTCATGGATGACGCCGCCGCGATACTTGCCGCCAGGATCCGCAACAAGGATCAGCAGGCCCTCGTCGAATTCATCGAGCTGCGGCGGCCCCAGTTGATCGCCTTTATCGAACGCAATCTCAGTACGTCGCTGGGACGCAAGCTCGAGGCGGCCGACATCCTGCAAGACGTGAGCTTAAGCGCGGTCACTTCGCTCGGCACGTTCGACCTGGGAGACCGCGATCCGTTTTCCTGGTTGTGTCAACTGGCCGAACATCGCATCATCGATGCCCACCGCAAACTGGTTGCCGCGCAAAAGCGCTCGGCCGACCGCGAAATTCAGGGCTCGCCCCAGTCGGCCGACACGCAGCGCGGCGGATTCATCGATCTCATCGTGGCGAGCATGACCACTCCCAGCGGCGCCCTCTCGCGCGACCAGCGCGAATTTCGCCTGATGGAGGCCCTCAAGAGCCTTCCGGAGGAATCCCAGAAGGCCCTCAGGCTGCGCTACGTGGAAGGGCTCCCCTCGAAAGAGATCGCCAGCCAATTGGGGCGAACCGACGGCGCGACGCGCGTGCTGCTGACGCGCTCGTTGGCCAAGCTGCAAGAGCTTCTGCGCCACGACAGCGACTTCGCCAGCTTCATCGCGCCCCAGAAGGAGCGCAGAGTGTTGCCGGAGGCAGGAGAAGGGATGAGGGACGAAGGATGAAGGCGGAAGGATGAGCCAACAAGGGCGGCCGACGGCCGCGAGTCTGGCTCATCCTTCATTCCCGACATTGGGTCGGGATTCAAAGCAACGCTTCCGCCTTCATCCTTCCGCTCCTCGCCTCGTTGACATTGCGCGCTCGGCTGATACGATGGCCTGCGACATGGGTGTCTCCCGGGACTCGGAGTTTCGGGGGAAGAATAGGGAAGACGGTGCGAATCCGTCGCGGTCCCGCCGCTGTAACCGGGGACGAAAGCCGCAATTGACCACTGCAACGCGGTTGCCGAGTTCGCTCGGCGGCCATCGGTGCGGGAAGGTGCGGCCGGTAGCTTGATCCGGAAGCCAGAAGACCTGCCCATTCGTCGGTTTGCATTCGGGTCTTTCGAGGAACGAAGACGCTGCGTTCTTGCGCCGTTGCGTGCCATGACCGGCGCGCTTGCCGGCTCCCGCCTGGTCCGCCACTCGACGATTTCGGCTTGCGCCACTGCGCACGCGTGAAGCGTCGCGTGTCATGACCGGCTCAGGATAGCACGCGCCCCTTCGCGCCCGCTTGCCCCGTTTGCTGTTCGGGCCGCCGCCCTTTACGCGGTCCAGAGACAACGAGGACTTGTCATGTTGAGAGGCAAACGTTTCGGGAAGGGATCGCCCGGTTTCACGCTGATCGAACTTTTGGTGGTGATCGCCATCATCGCCGTGCTGATCTCGCTTTTGCTGCCGGCCGTGCAAGCGGCACGCGAGGCGGCGCGACGCACTCAATGTCGCAACAACCTCAAGCAGATCGGACTGGCGGCCCAGAATTATCACGACATCAACAAGCAGTTTCCGCCGGCGTCGACAGTGCTCTACAACGCCGCCACGTACTGCGGTTCGCCCCCCTACGTGTGCACCTACGGCGTGCCGACCGGTTCCTTCCAAGCGTGCTTCTGCGGCACTTGTTATCAACTGGGGACGCCCGGGACCCCTGCCCGCAACGATTTCAACTTGCATACCTGGCCGGAACGGCTGTTGCCCTTCATCGAAGGCACCACGGTTTACAGCCGAATTTGTATGAACGCGCCGATCTTCTCCCCGATCTGTTTGTCGGGCGCCCCGTGCGGCACGAAGTACACCTTTGCAAATTCGGGCTGTCCGTGCGTTGATTCTGCTGCCTCGACCCGGCCCGCGGCCGCGGTCATCGCCTCCTACGTCTGCCCCTCGTGCCCGCGAACGCAAAATCCCTTTATTGAGGCCAATGTTGCCTACGAAACTTGCATCCCTTGTTTCGGCTTCAAGCGACTCCACGGTGCATTGGATTATCAAGGCCTGTGCGATCTGGCCGCGTATGCCAACGCGTCTTACGCGCACACATTGAGCATTCCGGGCGGCGAGAGCATTGGGTCGACAGGCGTGTTTCACAACTTCCTCTCGAACTTTTGCGGCTATTCAATTGAGCAGATCTCCGACGGCACGTCGCGGACAATTTTTTGCACCGAGATGGCGGGCCGGCCCGATTGCTGGACGAGGGCAGGAAAGAAGCCCTTACCAACGCCCATCTCCAATTACGCTTCGAATCCAGGCGGCGCTTGGGCATCTCCCAACTCGGTTGCCTATGTCATTGGGTCCGATTTCACCGGCCTCTTGACGCCGAATTGTTTTTCGAGCACCAACTGCGCGGCGCCGGTCTGCATCATCAATTGCACGAATGAGGTCGGTTATAACGCCATTTTCAGTTTCCACC
The DNA here is from genome assembly GCA_963756305.1 of uncultured Planctomycetaceae bacterium. GTDB lineage: Bacteria > Planctomycetota > Planctomycetia > Planctomycetales > Planctomycetaceae > DASPSM01. The sequence continues at coordinate 925,424 of CAVWNP010000002.1, read as the reverse complement.
CGGGCGCGGGTGGGGTCACCATGTGCGACGGATCCGCGCGCATGGTGAGTGAGGACATGTCGATCGTTGTCTTCGCTGCGCTGATGACGCCGCGCGGCGCGAAGCCGTGACTGACCAGTTCTGATGTCAACGACCCGTCGCCCGCGAATTGCGGTCGGCCTCCTTGGACGCTTCAGGGCGGCGGACTTTCTTATCGACGAAATATCTCTTTGCGTCATTGAGAGAGGGGAGTTGATGGGATGGCAATTGCGCCGTTAACCCTGTTTGCGGCGAGAAAAAGCCACACTGTCGAGGTCAGGGTGCCACGCCCACGGCTCTGCGTGGGCGTGCGAATCCGTTTGACGCTCGAAGACACGCCCACGCAGAGCCGTGAGTGCGTCCGGGAATTCGGTTTAACGACCGAGCCGAGGGGTCAACTCACAGCCCCGGGTCCGAGCCCCGGCGAGCCGCTGAAACGCACACAGCTCAACAGCGCGGAAAGTCCCCGGGGATTAACCCCGGGGCTCGTGGTACGTTGTCCCGGCCGATTCCCTCTGACAGAATTTCCGGACACCTTCACGCAGAGTCGTGGGCGTGGCCCCCAGCGCGGAATGCCGCGGGGTGTCGCGGCGACGCTCGTCTTGATGCTTTGCTTGGGGTGTGAAGGACGCCAGTCCACTGCTCAGCGCGTCGAGAAAGCCTATAAAAGCGCTGGCATGGAACCAGTGGCGGTCTATCCGTTGGGCGGAAGGATCACAGTTGACAGCGGGCCTCCCGTTGCAAAATCCGAGACATCGGGCTTCGTGGCGATTGCCTACGACGCCGCGAAGCCCGATGCGCCGGCACGGAGCAATCCGCGTGCGTTTGTGAAACCGGATGGGTCGTTCGAATTGCCGCCGCTTCCGCCCGGCAAATATGTGATGCTCTTTGCCCAGCTCGGCCACAATTCGAGGCTGGGCTTCTTCGGACGCGATGGACTCGAAAATCTCTACAACGATCCCGACGTCAACTCGAAAAAACCGGATTTCGTCATTGATCATCGACCCCCCGGCAAGACGGACTACACGTTCAATCTGTCGGTTGCCGGCGAGACTCCGCCGGCAGCACCGGGGCCGAAGGCATTCGTTGGTGCCGGGCCGCGCCGCGCGCCCTGAGCGAGTGAATTGGAATGGCAGCCCGAATGGGCCGGCAGGTCGACCGCCGGCCCAGCGGGGTTGCAAGGAAACAGCCAGGTCTGTTATCAGAGGGGCGTCCCTCCGAGGAGTTGAAATGCGTCTTCCGCGTCCGTTTGTCGTTGGCCTGTTGATTGTCATCCCCGCCGTGATGCGGGCCCTGCACTTTGAGCGCAGCCTGGTCCCCATGGGCGCGTTGGCCCTGTACTGCGGAGCCCATTTCCGCAATCGGTGGCTGGCAATTTCGGTTCCGCTGGCCTCGATGGTGTTGGGTGACGTGCTGATCGGCCTGTTGCATCACGACGTGTCGTATTCGTTCCATGCCACGCTCCCGATTGTCTACGGCTGCTACGCGCTGAACGTCCTGTTGGGAATGGGGCTTGGCCGTTATTGGGATCGACTCAAGGCCTATCGACAGCATGCCGCTAAGACGCAACCGTTCGAGAACGGCCCGGTTCGCGAACCGTCGCCGATCGCCACTCGCGTCTTGCCGGTGGCGGGCGCGACGCTGGGCGAAGCGCTGATCTTTTTCTTCGTGACCAACTTCGCGGACTGGTATCTCTTCAACATGTACGCGAAAACCTGGCAGGGGCTCGTCGACTGCTACGTCGCCGCGATCCCCTTTTTCACGCGCGGCACCCTGCTTGGCGGACGTTCTGGGCGCGGTCTTTTTCTTCGGCGGCGACTATCTCCTGGAAGGCCAGGTCGCCGAGCAGCCTGAGGCCGAGCGCTGAGCGCACCTGACACGGGGTTCCGCCGTGGCTGAACCGCGGATCGTTTCCCTGATCGCCAGTGCGACGGAAATCGTCGCCGCCCTTGGTTGCGGCGTCTTTTCTCGTCGGTCGGTCGCACGAGTGCGATTATCCGCCGGACGTTCTGGCACTCCCCCCCTGCTCCGAGCCCAAAATCGACGTTCACGGGACGAGCCGTGAAATCGACGAACGCGTCAAGTCGCTCGCGGGCGACGCCATCTCGATTTACCGTGTTTTTCCCGAGGTCCTCCGCCGTCTCGAACCGACGCACATCATCACGCAAACTCAGTGCGAAGTCTGTGCCGTCAGTCTGAAAGATGTCGAAGCGGCGATGGCCCAGATCATCGGTCAGCGTCCGCAAATCGTGGCGCTGGCGCCGATGTGTCTTGAGGACGTCTGGAGCGATATTCGCCTCGTCGGCCGGTCGCTCGGCGTCGACGATCGGGCCGAAGCCGTCGTGCGACGACTGCGAAGCGAGCTGGAAGGGTTATCGGCCCAGGTGCCTCGCTCCGGTCGGCGTCCGTCGATTGCCTGTCTCGAATGGATCGACCCGCTCATGTCGGCCGGCAACTGGGTGCCCGAACTTGTGGAGATCGCGGGGGGCAAGAACCTGCTCGGGCTTCCCGGTCGGCACTCGCCTTGGCTGTCGTGGGAAGAACTGACCGCCTGCGATCCCGATGTGATCGCCGTCATGCCCTGCGGCTTTGACATCGCCCGCACGCGGAGCGAAATGCCCGCGTTGACGCAGGATCCCCGCTGGCACGGCGCTACGGGCCGTCCGCGAGGGCCGCGTGTTCCTCACCGACGGCAATCAGTTTTTCAACCGCCCGGGACCTCGGCTGGTGGAATCGGCCCGAATTCTGGCCGAGATTCTGCATCCAGAGCCTGTCGCCAATTCCATGGAGGGGGCGGGCTGGGTCACGTTTGAGAGTCCGCCGCTGCAGGCCGCGCCAATCGAATCGCGCTGATCAGCCCGAGCTGCGGCGAAAGTTCGCGGCGGACGCAAGGGGCTCGTTTTGCCGCAAACTGGCCGGTCAAATCCGCCGTCGCTAGCATGGACGTAACAATCCGCGGCGTCCGCACGCCGCAAAATCACCGCCGTCGGGCTGCATGCCACCTTCCGGAGAGCAATCGTGTTTTATAAGTCGCTGAGCGCTTTGGCCTGTCTTGTCATCCTTGGATCAAACCAACTGCACGCCGCCGATGTGCAGTGGCAGCGGATCAATCTCGACAAGGCGTTCCGTTCGGAGGGTGTGGCCGCCTTCGACGTGAATCACGACGGCCAGGTCGACGTCGTCGCCGGTGAAGTCTGGTATGAAGCCCCCAATTGGAAGATGCACGAGATCCGCACGCCCGGCAAGTACATCGCCGGCCAAGGCTACAGCAACACCTTTTGCAACTTCGGCTACGACGTGAATGGCGACGGCTGGGTCGACTTGATCTGCGATCGGCTTTCCCGGTGCGGATTGCCACTGGTACGAGAACCCCAAGAACGAGCCCGGCCACTGGAAGGAGCATCTCATCTGGCACAGCGCCTGTAACGAAACGCCCAATTTCCTCGACCTGACCGGGAGCGGCAAACCGCAGCTCATTCTCGGCTCGCAGCCGGAGGATCAGATGGGCTACCTCCCGATTCCCTGCGGGCGCCGAAGTCTATTCCAAGTGGACGTTCCACCCCGTCAGCGTGCCGGGCGATCCGAAAAAGCAGGGTCTCGACAACGGCTCGCATCGCTTTTATCACGGCCTGGGCGTCGGCGATTTCAACCAGGACGGCCGCAACGACGTGCTCATTCGCGACGGCTGGTGGGAAGCCCCCGAAGACCGCACGCAAAGCCCGTGGAAATTCCATCCCTACACGATGGAGCGGACCGACAAAACCTGGGGGACCGAGTGCGCGAATATCTTCGCCGAAGACCTCGATGGGGACGGCGACATCGATTTGATCAGCAGCTCAGCCCACGCGTACGGCGTTTGGTGGTGGGAGAACATTGACGGCAAAACGCTCAAGCAGCATGTGATCGATAAGTCGTTCTCGCAAACCCACGCCATGCACTACGTCGACATCAACGGCGACGGACAGCGCGACATCGTCACCGGCAAGCGCTACTTCGCGCACAACGGCCACGACCCGGGCGGACTACGAGCCGGTTGTCATGGTTTGGTACGAAGTGAAACGCGGCAAGGGCAGCCCGCCGCAGTTCATCCGACACGAGATCGTCGAAGGCCGCGACACGGGAATCGGCACGCAATTCGACATCGCCGACATGAATGGCGACGGCCTGCCCGACATCGTCTTGTCGAACAAGAAGGGCGTGAACGTCCTGATCCAGAAGCGGCCGTAGCGCTCCTACTCGTCGGCGCCAATCGATTCCGCCGTGTAGCGTTCGGCGCGAATCGTGTTCGACCAATAGCCCTCCGCCAACCCCGCCTTGCGCTTGAGATGCGCGAGGAATTCGCGCGGCTCGCGGATCGATTCCCAAACGGCGGGCAGCAGTGTGGCGCGGCGATTTCCCTCGATCAACGTCACTCCGTGGACGCCGGGCCGAATTTGCGCGAGCAGATCCTCTTCCGATTCAAAGCGGAGCGGTTCGGGACGACTCAACAGCGAGAGATGAATTCCAATTTGAGGGAATTCCTCGCGCTCTAGCGGAGCAAAACGCGGATCGCGAAAGGCCGCCGAATACGCGTTTTTCGCGACGTTAACGATGAGCGGTTCGGTCGCTTCGAGCGAACCCATGCAGCCCCGCAGCCTCCCGCCGATCCGCAGAGTCACGAACGACGCCCGCGGCTGTTGCAGCCGTTCCGGATAGTCCTGGGGAATCACCGGCAGCGCCGTTCGCTCCGACAAGCCGTGGTCGATCGAGGCGGACGCGATCGAAATCAGCGTGCGGTGATTCTCCGGGGAGAATTCGCTGCTCGCCTCATTCGACGACATAAGCACCGTATCCAACGACGCGGTCGCGAGGCCCGGCCGTGTCGCCTGAATTCCGCAGATCGAGCGTGCGGACATGCATGCCCCGCGACCGCGCCGCATGCAGCAATCCGCCGATCGCCTTGAACCCGCAACACTTGTCGCCGGTCAGATCCTCGAAACGCAAGGATTCGATCAGGCGGGACGTGTCCGTATCGAGCCGCTTCGCCGTGTCGTGATCGTGGAAATGACTGAGATCGGAACTGACGACAATGAACGTCTCGGGGCCTCCCCACAACAGCTCCATCACTTGGGCAACCTGCTCCGGCGTCGCGTCGCCAACCGCAAACGGAACGAGCTTGAACGAGCCCAGCACCTCCTGCAGAAAGGGGACGTGCACCTCGAGACTGTGCTCGCGGGCGTGAGCCGCGTCGTTCACCACAACTTGTCGCAGAGTGAGCGCTTGCCGCACCGCCTCGGTGTCGATCGGCACGCGACCCAGCGGTGTTACGAAACTGTCGCTGCTGGGCACAGCCAGTCCCGCGACGCGGACAAAATGGGACGGACCGAAAAGGATCACACGCTCGATGCGGCCCCGCAGACTCCGCAGCAGACCGTGGGCCATGCCCGCAATTGGACCCGAGTAGACGTAGCCGGCATGCGGCGCAATAATTCCCTTGGGCGCGGCTTGGGAAGTCGGCGCGGATTGCAAATAGCTCTGAACGGCTGCACGCAGTGCGTCGGCGCTTGCCGGGTAAAATCGACCGGCGACCGCCGGTTCTCGCATGCCACTCATCGCGATTTCCCCAAAGGCTTCTCTCAGCGGATAATCGTATTCGTGCATCCGTCACGGAGGCAAGACGTGGGTTTCTCGGATCCGTCCATCGTTTCCACGAAGTATTGGCATCGGCTGGAAGACGGCCGTGTGCAGTGCGACGTGTGCCCGCGTTATTGCAAGCTGCACGAAGGGCAGCGCGGCTTTTGCTTTGTTCGCGCCTGTCAGGACAACCAGGTTGTGCTGACGACCTACGGTCGCTCGAGCGGTTATTGCATCGACCCGATCGAAAAGAAGCCGCTCAATCATTTTCTTCCCGGCACACCGGTGCTGTCCTTCGGAACGGCCGGCTGCAATTTGGGGTGCAAGTTCTGTCAAAACTGGGATATCAGCAAGAGCCGCGAGATCGACACTTTGGCCGATGCCGCGTCCCCGGAACTGATCGCCAAGGCCGCAAAGCAACTCGGTTGCCGCAGCGTGGCCTTTACGTACAACGACCCGGTCATCTTCATGGAGTACGCGATCGACGTGGCGAAAGCCTGTCACACGGTCGGCATCAAAGCCGTGGCCGTGACCGCGGGCGAAATGTGCGAGGAGCCGCGGGCCGAGTTCTACTCCCACATGGATGCGGCCAACGTCGACCTCAAGGGATTCACAGAAAGGTTCTATCACGAAGTCTGCGCCGGCCACCTGCAGCCGGTGCTCGACCTGTTGGTCTACCTCAAGCACCATACCAAGGTCTGGTTCGAGATCACGACGCTCTTGATCCCCGGCGAAAACGATTCCGATGCGGAAATCGATGCCGAGACGAAATGGATCGCCCAGAACCTCGGGCCCGACGTGCCGCTGCACTTTACGGCGTTTCATCCCGATTTTCGCATGCTCGACAAGCCGCACACGCCGCCAGCCACTTTGACGCGGGCCCGCTCGATCGCGCTCGCCAATGGCCTGCGATACGTCTACACCGGCAACGTCCACGACAGCGACGGCGGCAGCACCTGGTGTCCCGGGTGCGGGAAGCTGCTGATTGAACGCGATTGGTACGTCCTGGGAGAATGGAATTTGACCCCCGAGGGCCGCTGCAATGGATGCGGCACCGCAATTCCCGGCCACTTCGAGCGCCTTCCGGGAAACTGGGGTGCCCGGCGAGTGCCGGTTCGGCTCAGCGATTTTGCCGTCGCGAGTTTGATCCTCTCTGAGGAAGAAACGTCGCCGAAACTTGCCGACATGCGGCGAACTCTATATTTTCTGGTTGCGAAGTCTCGCGGACGTGGCGGAATTGGCAGACGCGCAGGTCTCAGGAACCTGTTCCCGTAAGGGAGTGGAGGTTCGATCCCTCTCGTCCGCAGTATTTGTGCTGAAAACTGACTCGTTCCTGAAATGACGAAGACCGCGCGAGCCTGATATCCCTGGCTCCTGCGCGGTCTTCGCATTTGAGGCCGAAGCGTTCCGGGCTTCGACAAGCTAACTGAGTTGATCGACGATTTTGGCGAATTCCGCCGGTTCAAAGGCCGAATCGAGCGTCCATTCCGTTGAAGGCGGCGATCCGCTGCCGTGCGCCGAGGAGTCCGCAGCACCGGTCGTCGCGGCGCGGCCCAATGACTCCAGATACGTAACGAGCGATTCGGGAGTCAATTCGCCCGATTTGGACGTCGCGGGAGGCGTAGCGGTGGTAGTGGTCGCACTCGATTGAACCGCCGCGCCGGAGGACAAACTCGTCCCGGCACCGCCGGTTCGCGCCCGAACTTTGAACCGGAGTTGCCGACACAAGGCTGGCGAGGTTGGCGGCGGCCGTTTGGGCGCCCGGTGTCGTGGAGAGATTGCTCCAATTGATGCCGATATCGAAATTCACTCCCGTGACGTTCTGGCCGCCGCGGGTGATCGTGACGCTGCCGGGGCTTGGGCCGGTCTGCTGGAGCCACGACGGCATCGACAGGACGATGTCGTACGATCCGGTGCCGCTGACTCCCGAGGAATTCTCGACATTGGCGGCCGGACCGCTTTGCTGGTTGAAGCTATATTGCCCGTTCCTGTTTGTCGTGGTCGTGGCAAGCACGTCGCCGCTGGCGTCCTCCAATTGCACTGTGATCCCGGGGACGCCGACCACGTGTTTCCCGACGTTCATCGAAACTGTTCCGCCAATCGACGCCTGAAAGATGAAGACGTTGCTTTGGAGATTCGTGATGTTGGTATTGGCTTCGATGACCTTGGCGAGCGAGTTCCCCTGATTCAACAACGCCTGCTCGGCAGGCGTGAAACTCTCGTTGAGATAGAAGAACCGGTCGCCGTCGCGAAGCCGTGTGAACTGGTTCACCATGATCGTCTGGAAGAGCGGGCCGACGTCCGAGCCGGCCACCGGATCCTCCGCCAAGCCGCCCTCGAAGGCGTCGACATTGTTCACGTTGCCGTAGGCCGCCTGCAATTCCTTCTGCACAGTCACATTGCTGGTGATCTGTGAAAAGCTGGTGACAGCGGGCAAACCCAGAGCCTGCCGCACCTCGTTGTACGAGCCGATGCCGTTGTCACGGCCGCGTTGGACGTCGAGGGCGATCAGGTCCTGCCCGTAGCCCACGCCCGGAACGACTTCGTTGAAGAGATCGTTGCGGATTTCGTTGATCGCCTGCGTATCTTCGGCCTGGGCGTCGCCGTCGGCGTCTCCCTTCAAGACCGCGCCGATATCGGTCGTCGTCAGGCCGGTGTACGGATCCGTCGTCGACGATTGCCCTTCTCCATTCAGGATGGTGGGATCGAAGAAGTCCTCCTCGAGCGGCACGATCCGCGGCGACGGCCTGCCCGTTGTTTCCTTGCCGCTCGATCTCGCCGCTCAGCAGGCTGTGGCCGAAGCGGAACGCCACCGTCGAGAATTCGTTGGCGATGCTCGCGTCGACGTTCGGGTTGTAACCCTTGTAGGCCGGCAGCGCATTGGCGCCTAAAACGGCCGGGATCCATTCGTTATAGATGATCGACTGATATTGCGCGATGTTCAGCTTGCGCGCTTCGTTGAAGAGCTGTTGGTCGGTCCAGGTCGGGTTCTGCTTCTGCAACTCGGACGCCAGCCGATTGTGGTTATCGAGAAACAGGGCCTGCAGCACCGTCAGCTCGACGTTTTCGTTACCGCGCGTGTCTCCCGTGACGAACATCTGCGACTGCGGTGCCGGCCCGTCATTCGCCATGCCGCCGACCGACGCATTGATCGCCGCCAATTGGGCCGACGTGAAATAGGTCGAGTTATCGAGAGGCGGCAGTCCTCCGGGACTCGTCTTCATCTGTCCGCCGACAAACGTGCGCAGCGCGTTGTCGGTGGCCACGTCGGATCCGTAAACCTGCGACAGATCGAAGTACGAGCTGATCGAGTTGACCTGCTGCGCCGGATTGCCGGGACCCGTGCCGGTCGCGGGGTCCGTTTGAGATCGATTGAAGTAGAGCGGCGTGTCGTTCGGTCCACCGATCGGATCGCCCAGCGGCACGGAAATGTTGTCGGCCGCTCCGTTGCCCTGCGTCAAATCCATGTCGTGGTCCATGAACTGACCGAAGCTGTAAACGAAATCGGACAACGACTGCTTGTTGACCGTGGCAATGTCCTGCGAGGGATTCGCGGGGTCAGCCTGGTTGTTCACGACGTTGGAAATCAGCCGCGCGCTGGGGTCGTTCGCAAGCGAGGGAGTGCTGTAGCCGTTCGCATACTGAGCTGGAGTCAGGCGGATGAGATCGTTTCCGGCCGCTCCCCACGTCGGATTCTTGACGTTGTTACCAGTGCCGCCAATTGGCTCGACGGCGGCGGCCGGGAGGATGGTGCTTGCCGAAAGCAATTGGCGCTCTTCCAAGACGTCGGCGGATTGGAACGAGAATTTCTTCAACAAACGACGGACGGCTCGTCTCGGGACCGATTTACGATTGCGATGCACGGAAAGTTCCCCTTTTTGAAAACGGCCCGATCGGTGCAAATTCGAAACAGACCTCCTTCGCGGCGACCGTTCGACGAAAGGGCGCAAGGCGCGCACCGTCGTTGCAGCGGTCGGCTACGACGCGCGAAGGCGAGGATCAAAATGGCCCGAGAAATTGGCCGGCGCCGGGTGGCTCGCGGGTGGCGCCGAATCGAAGGACTCGACAGGAATCCAGGCAAGTCCGAACGGAATGCCTCACCAAGAAAGTTGCGTACCAACGCCTCTCGGCGGCGGCGGCCCGCGCGTCGGAAAAACGCTGGGATCAATGACGACCGGCTCTGCGCGATCCCATTCGCACGCAAATCCCCGCTGCACAAGTCGGGTCTGACCAATCGCTTAACAGCGGGCTGCCGAGACGCGTGAAGCGCGCACTCGCCGCTTTTTGAAGCGCACGGCGGCGAATCGAAGAATTTCTGCTTACGAGCGCGGCAAAGAGGCGGCGCGGCGCATCCTTGGAAAGTTTTACCAACTCAATTCCGTCGAGGCCCGCGCCCTGGTGGCTCGCGCGATACTGCCACGAAGTGGCCAGCCGCGATCGCGGCAAATAATTGGCCGGACGATGTGCCGGCCCTTAGAGGAAAATTTGCACCGACATAATCGGGGAGCGACGGAGAAGATCCACACGAATTTCCCAAAAATTGGGAACTCGGACGGAACTTCCACCTCTCGGCATGAGCCGGGAGACTCCGAAGCCGGAGAGGACAATAACCGGCTTGGCGTCGAACCAATCAGAGAGGCACGTGCAGGCACGCGCCCTCTGATTGGCTTGCGCCGGAAGAGTAGGAAATGCCCGGAGTCTTGCCGTGCTTTCGGACAACATCAGACAAATCTGACGCCCGAAGCGATTCGGCGCGCTGAATTCGAATCCAGGTCTAGCCAACTGAGCGAGAAGTGATTCGTGGACCCTGCGCTACTTCAATGCGCTGGTGTGGACGCACCCCTCCCGCACGCCGCGTTTCGACTGCGACAAGAGTCTTAGCCGCGGCTGGTTCGGCCGACTTTCCGGCGAAAGCCAAATGGGATGCAGCACGCCAGTGATAACCCGGCGAGCGTCAGCGATCCGGGCTCTGGCGTGACAATATCCGGAGCGTCGCCTGGTATGACAAAGGCCTGGGCGCCCTTAGTCGGGTCGACATTGAACTCGACGTCCCGCAGAAACTGGCCAGGTGGGCTGGCGTTCTGCGCCACGGCCAAGAAGTCGCTGACCAACGAACTGGCCGTCGAGTCGAGGCCGGTCACCGTTAGATTGCCGGACGTACTTCCGTTGTTGGCGAGCTCATCCCAGATTGCGACCTGCAGTGCAGCCGCGTAGTCATTTGTGTTGACGCCGCTATATGCGTTCGAATTCAACGTGAAATTGGCCAGCGTTGTGTTCGGAGCAAAATAGTTCTGGCCGTATTGGTTATACAGGTACGAGATCTTGGCGCCGTTCGCCAATGTCGAAAGCGAGTCGAAATTCACCTGGTATTGCTGAAGGTTGTTCACTTCGTGCGTCAAATCGACGCAAAACGTTTGAAACGTGAAGTTCGGGCCGGTCGTCAGCGCAGGTTGCGAAATGGCCAGCGTTCCGAGGTACTGCCCTGCGTAGAAGCTGCCGTTCAATAAGGTGTTGCTTCCAACCGTGTAATTCAGACCGACAACCTGCGCGGCCTCGACAGGGCCGAATTGAAACCAGGCCGCCGAGGCGCGACCGGATCCGACCAGTCCTATGATTCCAGCCGCCACAGCAATCAACCAGATTCTCAGCTTCATTTGACTATTGCCCGCTTTTGAAAGCCCTGGATAGTTCGACGATTTGACCGCCGCTCTTCATCCCTGCCGACATGCGACAGCGAACCGGACCGCGGTTCGCTCACTTTCAGACCAGAGCGACGGTGAATCGTCACGCGTAATTACTGCCCAGTCTGGCAATTCGCAATTCGCTCATCAATTAGAAAAGATCCTCGTTTTGGAAAATTCGGCAAAAAAGTTCCCATATTACCCATTCGCAATATCGCGGCAAATCCGCTCTGTCTGTGGCGGCGTGGCGGAATTGTTCATAGGCGCAACCAACGTGCCTCAAATTCCTTACGCTTCGGAAATCAGTTGATCCAAGAGAGAATTGTGACCATTTGCATGACTGAAAACGCCGCGGCCCCCACTAGTGAAAACACGCATTCGAAGATTTGCATGCGACTCTCTGTTTTGAGCGGAAACAGGCGTTGGATTCGGTCGCTCGCTGTTTTCGCACAGGGAGGCTGGGTGTGCGGCGGGAAATCGGGCCTCCGAACTCGACTCGCGGTGCGTTGGAACAGTCGATTGCGGTCGCGGGCACCGTGTCTTTGCTTACGGGTAAGTGATCAAAAAGCCAGTTGTGAGCCGGCGCCGGCCAGCGGCTCGCCTCTCATTTCTCCGCCAAAGGGGGGGCCCGAACGCCAAAATGCGTTGCCACGGGACGCCAGCCTCCGATGAGCGCTCCCGATCGTACCCCGTGGGCTTTCTCGCCGATCGCCATGCTGGTGGAATGCCCTCCGTCGAGCAACATCCCATCCACGGCGCCGAGTTCCCTCAATTTGCCGATCGCTCGGCGTTCCGACGCATTCTCGAACACGGCGAGAATCAGGAGCCGTTTCTCGCGATCGACACCGATGGCCGTGCGCGCATCGGTCGGCTTTGTTGACGTTCCCTGGTAAATCTGCCTGTGGCTGAGCAGCGGTCCCCCCTGCCCGCCCAATCCCCAGCGAAAGCGTCGCTGACTCGTTTCATTCCGCGGCCATGCCATTTCGACCTGCGGCACAAGATGCTCGTCGAAGCAGAGCATGTAAGTCGACTCGGGCACATGGCTCACAATGTAATCGGCGATTGTGGCCTCACTGGAACGCGCCAAGTCTCCTGACCTCGGAATCCATCCGGAGTCGTCGGTGAAATACACGGCGTTTGTCACCACGGCGAGTTCCGCCTGATCGAGAACGGCCGCGGATCGCTTCAGCCGATATTGCCATCCTCGTCTCGACCGCATCGGGATCGAGCGGAGTGACGAATAGCTCGATGCCCGGAGCGGTCAAATCGACGCGCACCCAATGCATCAATCCGCTCCCCTGCTCGTCGGTCTCCAGCCGTTCGCAACCGTAGGTGACACCTTGAAAGATCTCAGTCGGCGGAGTGGGACGCCGTCGCGTCCACAGAGAAATGCAAACGACCGCCGCGACAACTGCCGCGACCACCGCGGCGAGGCAAACCATCAATAGCCGGCGACGTGTCATCGCTCGAATGTATCAATCGAAATCACTCTGATGCGCGGTCGGCGGTTGGCTGCCAACGAAAAAACCCGCTGACACGTCGTGTCAACGGGTTTCAGCAAGTGGAGCGGAAGGGAGTTGAACCCTCGACCTCTGCATTGCGAACGCAGCGCTCTCCCAACTGAGCTACCGCCCCGATTGGATTTACATCCGCTCGGATTCTTGCAGGCCGGACACCTTCGGTCAAGGCGTTCGCCGACGGGCTTTATTCGGCTGTTTCGCGGAGTTTCTTGAACTTCTCCAACGCGCAAGCGCGGGCCTGCGTCGTGATCGACAATCGGCTGCGGATAGGTGGTGCCCAGCTTGATTCCGGCGTCTTGGAGCACAGATTCGGCGGCTTGCCAGGGCTTGTGGATCCAACGGTCGGGGAGCTTTGACAGTTCGGGGACCCACTGGCGGACGTAGGTGCCTTCCGAGTCGAACTGCTCGCCTTGGCGGATCGGGTTGAAGATGCGGAAGAACGGTGCGGCATCGGCGCCGCAGCCGGCCACCCATTGCCAGCCGAGCGTGTTGTTGGCGAGATCGGCGTCGACGAGCGTGTCCCAGAACCATTTGGCTCCCTCCTGCCAGGGCAAGAGGAGGTCCTTCACGAGGAACGAGCCGACGATCATCCGCACGCGGTTATGCATCCAGCCTGTCGTCCAAAGTTGCCGCATGCCCGCGTCGACGATCGGATAACCCGTCTGACCCGCGTGCCAGGCTTTGAGCCCGCCGGCGTCCTTCCGCCAGGCAAACTTCGCGAAGCCTGGGTTCAGCGGCTCGGAGATCGTCTTGGGAAAATGGAACAGGAGATGATAGGCGAACTCACGCCAAATGAGTTCGCGCAGGTAGCCTTCGGCCGCTTTGCGAGGTGGGCCGGTTTTTGGTCGGCGAGTTGCTGCGCGGACTGTATGCCACAACCGACGCGGGCTCAGTTCGCCGGAATGCAAATAGGGGCTCACGCGTGACGTGCCGTCGACGTCGGGGCGGTCGCGGGCCTCGGGATAATCCGCGAGCGCCGTGGTTCACGAATTTGTCGATCGGCGGACGCGTCGCCGGACTCCTCGAGCGTCCAGGCTTCGCGGATGCCGGTCTCCCAGTGAATCCGCGGCAAGAGCTTGAGTGATTCGAGTTTCGCGGACGCCGGCCACTTCGCGGGAGCTCTCATTTTCGAGGGGGCGGCGATCGGATCATCCGGTTCCGGCTGCGAGAGACACGCTCGGTAAAACGGCGTGAAGACTTTGTAGGGAGTCGCCGTCTTCGTTTTCACCGTCCAGGGTTCGAACAAAAGGAGGGCGTTGAAAGATTCGACGTGCAGGCCGCGCTTGGTGAGCGCCGTCTTGATTTCGGTGTCACGTGCGATCACGGCCGGCTCGTACCGGCGATTCCAAAAGACAGAGTCCGCGGATGTGTCGTCGATTAATTTCACCAGGCATTCGAGAGTCGGCCCTTCGTGCAGCACGAACCGCGAACCGATGTCCTGCAGTGCTTTGCCGAGCCTCTTAAGGGCGAAGTGCAGCCAACATCGCGCGGCGGCCCCCGGCGACCAGTCCCCTTGGGAGTCCGGGTCCCAGATGAAGACGGGCACCACGGGCTTGCCGGTTTTGACCGCGGCATTCAGGGCCGGATTGTCGTCGAGCCGCAAGTCCTGCCGAAACCAGACAATGGCCGCGGGCTGCCTCATGAATTTGCGCTGCTTGTCGAGGAGTCTTCGCGATCGTCGGAGAATTTCGACCAGTATTCCTGCGATGTGACGACGGGAATCACCTCAAACTCGACCAGATCATTCCACCGGGCAATCCATGCCTCGATCGCCGACGCATCCGGCGCTTCCATGAGTTGGTAACAGCGTGCGTTGGGCGCGTCGATCCAACTCGCGTGATAGACGACACTGTCAGGCAGCATGCGGCCGTCGCGCAAAAACCGGTCACGAATCGGACGCGGATCGCCGTTGCGGAAATGCTCGATGATCATGAACAACATGATTCGGATTCTAGTCTCGCGACGGACGCTTGACATGCAACCAAATGGTTGCATAATGGGCGCGTGGCGGCCGACATGGATAAGGTGTTCAAGGCTCTGGCCGATGCCAGTCGCCGGCAATTGCTCGACCAGTTGCGAGCCGACAACGGGCAGACGCTGGGCCAGCTTTGCCAGCACCTCGACATGACCAGGCAAGCGGTGACCAAACACCTCAAGCTGCTCGAAGCGGCGGGACTGGTTGTCACGGTCTGGCGGGGCCGCGAGAAGTTGCACTATTTGAACCCCGTGCCCATTCAGGAAATCGCCGATCGCTGGATCGACAACTACGAACGAGGCCGACTGCGTGTGCTGGCCGATCTGAAAAAACACCTCGAAGGAGAAACCAATGGCTGAGTCGCCATCGCAATTCGTGTATTCGATCTACATCCGCACGACGCCCGAGAAGCTCTGGGAAGCGCTCTTGAACAAAGAGTTTCAGCGGCAGTTTTGGGCCGAGACTTGGCAGGAATCGGAATGGAAGGTCGGCGCGGCGTGGAAGATCATGATGCCCGATGGTCGCGTCGCCGACACGGGCGAAATTCTCGAGTTCGAGCCGCATAAGCGGATCGTGCTGACCTGGCGGAACGAGTTCAAACCGGAACTGAAAAGCGAAGGCTTTTCGCGGATGACGTATGAACTCGACCGGCAGGGAGACTGCGTCAAGCTGACGGTCACGCACCAAATGGACCGGCCCGGCACCAAGTTCATCCAGGCCGTCTCGCAAGGCTGGCCGCCGATCCTCTCGAGCCTCAAGAGCCTGCTGGAAACCGGCGAGTCGCTCGAGATTACTCGCAAGTGGCCCAAGAACGCTTGACCAAACGCCCGGTCGCCGTCACTGGACGAGCCGTCGACGGCGATCGGCGACGCTTCGATTGACGGCGGTCGGTCGAGATCTTCCGCGCTCGTCCTGCTCAGATCCCGCCACTGAAGGATCACGGTTCCGAAGCATCCAGGACCGGTGCGGCCAGAAGCTGGCCGGATGACGCGGCTGCCCCAAAAAAGACTTTTATTTCGGCGACACTCTGAGTTGACGCTCGGGGTTTCATCTCCCTAGAGTTTCAGCTGACTTTCGCCCCCGGATCGACTCAGCGCTTCACAAGTGGGAACGTGGGCGGCCATTTTCTTTACTTGGAGAAACGCTCATGTTTCGATCAGTAGGGTTGCGCTCATTTGCCGCCGCCGGTCTGGTGGCACTGTCTGCAGCGCCCCTTTCCGCATCGACCGTCACGTTCACGGGCGATCCATCGGCCGACTTCGCGGTTGCTTCGACCGTCACGAGCCAGGTCGTTATCAATCCCGCCATGGTGCCGGGTGGCGTTTATACTCCGGGTGGCGACCCGAGCGGGACGTACTCGGGCAACTTCGGCACGCCCAGCAATTTGACGGACTACAACCCCTACACGATCTACACCAACTCGGATTCGACGAACTATTACGTCGGCTTGGAAAGCAACGGTCCCATCAACGTGGGCAACCTCGACTTTGCCAATCTCTATTTTTCCACTGACTTGGCGGATGGCAGCACAGTTGGATTCGAAGCCAATAACAGCCGCGCGTTCATTCCCGGCGTCGCAGGCAACTATAACTACACCGCGAGCTCAGGAATTGTGCTCGACGATACGTCGACACCCACGCAGTACGCGATCGAGTTCAGCGTGCCTTTTTCTTTCTTCACCAGCGATCCGCTGGGCATGGGCTTCCCGCTGGCGACCACCGATGTCGAGCTGCGGTTAAGCCAGACATTTGGATATAGCGTGGCGGGCGGCGCTTCCTATGGGGCGGGACGTTTTGGCGATTTCGCCGTACCGACCCCCGAGCCGTCGACGCTCACGTTGGCCGGTCTCGCCGCGTGCGCATGCTTGATCCCCATCGCCCGACGCAAGCTGCCAGCTTTCTTGGCCTCCTAACCAACCGGCGCAAGAATTCGAGAAAAAGGCAAAGGCACTTATCCGCAGATTCCGCAGATCGACGCAGATTTTGAAAACCAAATCGGCGAAATCTGCGTAATCGGCGGATCTCTTTTGCCTTCCTGCGGGACTACTTAGAAACGGCGCCGCCCGAAGCAACCGCAACTACTTTTTCTTTCGAGCGGCGGCTTCAAACTGCTCGGGGAAAATACCGAGAAAGTAGTTCCAGCCTTTCTCGTGCGATCGTCCTTCGTCCGTATCGGGAAGGTCAGAATGCACGAGGGTCATCAGGGTGTTGTCTCCCTGTTGCTTGAAGGTCACCGTCACGGTCGATTCTTGTCCCAGCGTGTTCGGCGACATCCAGGTATGCTCCAGTCGACCGGGTCGCTCGACCTTCGTGAATCGTCCGTAGTGCGATGTCCCCCTCAACCGCCAGTAGAAGAGCCCGTCGACTTTCGGATCCAGTATGAACTTGTCGGCTGCATTCCAGGGGTTGCCGGGGATCTTGGGATCCAACCATCCGTCGAACACCTCATCCGGAGGAGCGGGGATGGTTCGTTCCACCTTCACTTCAATGGTCTTCGTCGATTTCTTCACGATTTTTTCGCTTTCTTGTTTTTGAAGTATTTTTGGAATTCATCGAGGCGGCTGTTCCAGAACCGTTCGTATTCGTGGACCCATCCCGCGACATCGCGCAGCGGTTCACCCCGAAAGGAAATGAACACTTCCCTCCCTTGCTTCTGCCGCGTGAGATCAGCCCCGCACGCTCCAGGAGCTTGAGGTGTTTCGTAATCGCGTTGAGCGACAAGTCGAATGGCTTGGCGATATCCGTAAACCGCGCGGGTCCGGCCGCGAGCTGCCCGATGATCGCCCGCCGGGAGGGATGTGAAATTGCGGTCAGGACATCCGATAACTGATCCGTACTCAATGTTGCACGCCTATTTGTCATCACCCTGCAATTCGTTCGGTCCGTACTACCTGGTGACGCCGGGGTAGTAGCCGGTTTTGAAGGTGGCCAACGGCGCCTTGTGGGCGGGCGCATCGAGAAAGGCGGCGACGCTCGGCAGCAATTTTTCAGGCTCGGAGAAGAGCACGAAATGGCTGGCGTCCGGAATGACCGCCAGTTGCGCGTTCGGAATCAGGCGCGACAGTTCCACACAGCGCTCGACGGGGATGAGGTCGTGATCACCGCAGGCGATCAGGACGGGCGCTTTGATCGCTTTCAACTCGTCGGGCGAGAATCCTTTCCATTCGATTCCACACTTCAGGACCTTGGCGAAAAATGTCGGCCATTGCTTGGGATCGGGCGCGACTTTTCCGATACTCGTCTCGCTCCCACTTGACCAGATCAGAATCGGGAGTGACGACCGCGGCAATCTGCTTCGGGAAGGGGACAAGTGCGTTGCCGTAAGAGACCACTCGGCGAACGAGCCGGGGATGTCGGACCGCCATCATCACCGCGATCGCGCCGCCAAAGCTGTCGCCGAAAAAGTCGGCTTCCTCAATCCTCAGGTGTTTCAAGAGAGCCGCGATGTCGTCGGCGTGCTGTTCGCACGTCATGGGACGATCGATGTCGGCCGTGCGCCCGTGGCCCTGGAGGTCCATGGCAATCCACTGGCGGTTTCCCGTCAGCCGGGGAACCAGCCCGCAATGGCTGACGATGGGGTGAATGTAAACGGCGGGCCGACCTGCGCCGCTGATCTCGTAATACATCTTGAGCCCGTTCACCGCCGCGTAGCCGGTCTTTTTTTCCGCCCGCTTGGTCGGCTGTGCAGATGACTCGGCTGGTTCGACCGCGACCCCGAAGACGGATGCCGCCGCCAAGGCGAGCATTGCCAGGACGCGCTGCTGCAGGGTGCTCATCACTGGAACCTCCTTCTCGATTGAAACTGACCCACGTCGCCTCGACCAACGGAAACATTACACCATAAGGTGTAATGTTTGGCAAGTCATTTTTCGGCCAAGGCGGCCGCCCAGGACCGTTTCTCCCTTCCAACCCTTTTCGGCCGCAGAGTTCCTTCTGTCGTTTCCAACATCAGAGCTTCCGCAACCGCCCGCCTTTCAGCGAACCTTAACCGTGGAATTCCGCGCGCAAAGCGCTTCGCTCGCACCCGCAATCGCGATCTTTTCTGCAATCTCAGCCGGCTGTCCGGCCGAAATAACATCGCGAAGCGAAAAATGATCACTTTCGCAAGCGGATTTGATCGCTCGTGAGGGAGACCAACGTCCGCGTTCCGCAAAACAGCGATCTGTTCTCACCCTGCGTTCGTGGAGCGGCCCCTATGAACCGGTTCGTGCTTGCGTTTGCTGTCACACTGGTTTTAGGAATGGTCGACGTGAGCCGAGCCCAATACGGTTGCGGTTTCGGCACCCTCACCACCGAGCATTGTCGCGGATCGTACTGGATGACGGGTTGCTGCCCGTTTCGTGACTGCCCCTGTGGGCCATTCGGACAGGTCGCCCCCTCGTTCCCTCCGGCGCCGGGAGTTTCTACTCTCACCCTGCCGGGCTTGATGCCGTCGACGCTGATCGTCTCACCGCCGGCAATGCCGAGTCCGCCGCCCGCGAGCGAGGCGCAGCCTGCACCGCCCGCTGCCGTTCCCGCCGCCCCAACGACGCCACCTCCTGCGAAGAGCGCCGACCGAGGTTCGTCACGCGCGATGGGCAGCCAGGCGTCCATGCATTGAGGACTCTGGCTTGGTCCGGCGATTGACTCGACATCCCGCTCGTGTGTCTCACGGCGTTGTGGTGCGAGAAACGCCCGGTGCAGGCCGATCGAGCCCGCGGTGATTCGGGGTGATGGGCAGTTGGGCTTTCTCGATAAATCATGAGGCTCTCGTCCTCTCTTTCGGGGCGAGGGCCTTTTTCGTTGCCTTGAACGTGCTGCGGTCCTCCGAGAAGCCGATCCCGGACTGGCGCAGGTGCGAACCGAGTAGAATCGCGTTGGCTTTAACGAGCGTCCACTCAGCCAAGGAGACATAACATGGCCATGCAAATTCGGCGGATTCTGCTCCCGACCGATTTCAGCACCAATTCGGCCACCGCCACGAACTACGCCTGCGAGTTTGCCACGAGGTTTGATGCGGAGCTACACCTGCTGCACACGCTGGAAGTTCACCCAGCCGCAACACCTGAATTTGCGATGGGACTCGCCCTTCCGAGTCACATTGCCGAGTCCAAGGCGGCTGCGGAAAAAGCGCTGGCGGGAGTTCTCGATCCGCAGTGGTCTGCCGGACGGAAAGTGGTCCACGCCATTCTGGAGGGATCGCCCAAAACGGGGATCGTCGGCTACGCTCGGAACCAGAACATCGATCTGATCGTACTTTCCACGCATGGTCGCTCGGGCTTAAAGCATGTGATCATGGGCAGCGTTGCCGAGAATGTGGTTCGCACCGCTCCGTGTCCTGTCCTGACCGTTCGACCTGAAGGACACCAGTTCGTGATGCCGTGATTTGGAAACCGCTGGGTCGCCCCCCGCTGCAAAGACATGGAGCCCGCCCCTTTTTCTGCCTGGCTGAAACGCGCCTGTCCCCGTTCCGTTCTCTTCTCCCAAAGTTGCCCGCATGGGACTTTCTCGGGCTCATGCGGGATACTATGTTGCGGTTCCGCGACGCGGGACCGTGCCGCCGATCCCACGTCGGAGCCGGAACGCCCGAGGAAATTCGGGCGGGCCCGCGACCGCAGTCGGCGGTGGACGAACAATGCATCTCCGAAAGGGAGCCCGAGACGTCCGTGATGAAACACATTTCGTTGTGGTTGGCACTGGCGGTAGGCATCTCGACACAAGCGTTTGCACAGAATGAGCCAGCATTTGCAGAGAATGAGGGCGTGCCGTGGCCGGCCACCGATGCGTTGGGCCGCTCTTTACCGGCTTCTTCCAAAGTCGGGCCGCCGCGGACGGACCGGACCGTGGCGATGTTCTATTTTCTGTGGCACGAGGCGGGTTATCCCGGGCCGTTTGACGTCACCAAGATTCTGGCCGCCGATCCCGCCAATCGACACAAGCCGACGTCGCCGCCGTGGGGACCGTTGTATGCCCCGCATCATTGGGGCGAATCGATCTTCGGCTACTACCTGGGCGACGATGAAGCGGTCTTGCGCAAGCACGCGCAGATGCTGGCCGACGCCGGCGTAGACGTGATCGTGTTCGACAACAGCAACAAGGCAACCTACCCGCACAATTACTTGAAGCTGTTCGAGGTGTTTCGCCGGGTCCGCAAGGAGGGAAACCGCACGCCGCAAGTTGCCTTTCTCACGCCGTTCGGCGACCCGCGCTCCACCGTCAATGAACTCTACAGGGACATCTACGCGAAAGGGCTCTACGAGGAGCTGTGGTTTCGCTGGGACGGCAAACCGTTGATCCTGGCCGACCCCGCTCAAGTCGACAGCGCTCCGCGCCGCTTCTTCACCTTCCGCAAGCCGCAGCCGGACTATTTTCAGGGCCCGACCGGCCCGGACATGTGGAGCTGGCTGGAGATCTTTCCGCAGCACGTCTTCAAGAATTCCCGCGGCCAGAAGGAACAAATGTCGGTCGGGGCCGCGCAGAACGCGATCGGGAACCGGGTCGGATCGATGTCGGAGCCCGGCGCGCGGGGGCGGTCATTTCACGGGGACAACTATGCCGAGCAGTGGGAGCGCGCGATCCGCGAAGACCCGCGGCTGGTGTTCATCACCGGCTGGAACGAATGGTTCGCCGGCCGGTTCGACGAGTTCAACGGCATCAAGACGCCGCCGATGTTCGTCGATGAATTTGACGAGGAGCACAGCCGCGACATCGAGCCGATGAAAGGGGGCCACGGCGACAACTACTACTGGCAGACGGTGAATTTCATCCGTCGCTACAAAGGAGCCCCTCCGCTGCCGCCGGCAGTGACGCCGCAAGCGATCGCGATCGACGGCAAGTTCGACGATTGGAAAGACGTGCGCCCGGAGTATTCCGACACCGCCGGCGATCCGGTCCATCGCCATCACGCCGGCTACGGCAAAGCCGGCCCTTACACGAACAATACCGGCCGCAACGACATTGTTTCGGCCAAAGTCAGTTGCGACGCCCGACACATCTTTTTCTACGTGCGGACCAAGGCCCCGCTGACGCCGCCGACCGACCCGAATTGGATGCTGCTCTTAATCGACAGCGATGCCAACCCTGCGCACGGGCTGGCTTGGCTATGACCTCGTGATCCGCCCCAGCGTAACGGCCAATGCGTCGTTCAAGGCGACCGGCAATGAGCTGGAGTTATCGCTGCCGCGCCGGCTCGTCCACGAGACGTTTGATTTCAAATGGTGCGACAATATTACCCCCAATGGCGACGCGGTCCGTTTTACGCTGGACGGCGACGCGGCGCCCAATGATCGGTTCAACTACCGGGCCACGTTGCCGGCAAAATAAAGTCGGGCAAGATAAAGTCGACGGCATTTGACTCCCGTCCCCGTTATTCATCCCCAAGATGGGACCAGGACTGGCGCTTTTACTGAAAATGCGCCTCCCCTTATTCAATCCCAGATAATCGTAACCTCAATGTGAGAGGAAAGACTCCGAATGCGATCTGGACGATGGGTGTGGCTGTCGGCTTTGGCATGGATCGGGGTGTGGTTGTTTTGGCTGGTGACGACTCGCGGCTTCCACCCGACTTTCACCTTGGCTGTCATTGTCACAACATCCCTGATCGGGGTGTATGCCGCTGCCGCGTACGTGAACCATCTGATTTTGATCCCTCGGTTCTGGCGGACGGGCCATCTCGGCCGGTACACAGCCTGCCTGGTGGTCATGATGCTGCTGCTGACGGCGGCGGCGCTCGCGGTCATTCGGGCGTCTTATACGGCGTTATGGGGACTGGACCCCGATAAAGACGGCGTCTACAAGCATTTCGCGATCGATCTGTTCGGCATGGCAGTGCATCTGGTTGCTGCCGCTGGGATCGTGTGGGCTTTCAGGCGTGTTTCCCCACGACGGTGACGCCCGACTCCAGACGCTTCCGCCTTCATCCTTTATTCTCCTCCCCGCTCGGCCCAGTTGTAACATCCCGGCCGAAAATCCGTTTTCGATGTCTGTCAGACCATTTGAGGCGATTCAATTCGGGAGACAGACATGGAAACGCGCACGGCCATCGAAATGCTTCGGACGGCTCAACTCCGAATCGAGCGAGATGCGTTGTCGCGCGGTCTGGCGACCTTGACGTCTCAACTCAACCGCCTGGAACGCTATGCACAAGGCCGCGTTCGTCGTTCGCGGCTGGATGAACCTCTGCAGTCGAGGTTGTCCGTCTGTGGCCGTAGTTGTCCGTCGAAGTCTGAGTGATTCCGGAAGCGACAGCCCGATCCCCGATCTCTGAATTGCCGCCCAGGCGCACGTTCGACGTCATTCGGATCCCTTTTGGGCCGCCGCGTTCTCGGGGTCGAGCGCGAGTGCTTTCTTGAAGCACACGCGAGCTTCGTCTTTGCGGTTCAAGAAGGCGAGAGCTTCGCCCCGCAAGACGAGCAGATTGACCTGGTTCTTGATCAGATTCTCCCGTGTGGCGGGCATCCCCTTGGGAACTCCCTTCTTCCACTCGTCAGGATGATCGAGCAGCCGGGCCATCATCGCCGCCCCCACGCCCAGCTCGCGCTGCCGTTGTTCAGCGGCATCCGGCATGATTTCCTGACCATTGATCTTCAGGCCATCCAGCTTGGGAAGCACGCTCGTCAGAATGGCGTGCGAACCGACGTCGTCCGGCGCGATGCGCAGTCGCTGCAGGGAGAGAAAATATCCGGCCAGAGGGTCGAGCTCGGCGAGTTTTGCGCCGCCTTGCAGGTCGGCGGCCGAGTAGTGCCGTGCCAGCCTGTCGGCGCAATAAACTTCCGCGCGGTTCACTTTCGAGTTGGTCTGCCAGGCAATGACCCGCACGGCGTGCAACTCCGCACAGCCGGGATCGATCATCAATCCGCGAGTCGCGATGCGATCGGCCAGTTGCGAATCATAGAAGACGGCTTCGACGCGCGACCAAAGGTAATAGATCCGCGGGTCGAGCGGATCGAGTTTGAGGGCCAAATCCTGCACATTCGCTACGAGCGGCGCCTGGGTGAGCTTCGCCATCGCATCGAGTCGATCCGCGGCGGCCAGCTCACTTGCCGTCGGCGGCCGGGTGTAGGTCGTCGTCGTCACTTCGACCATCCCGTTCCCGATCCCGCGACGCGACGTTGTCTGCCACGTTTTCGGCAGGCGCAGCCGCTCGGCGCTCAACAAATTCTCGCTGCCGCGGACGCGGTTGTACTCGGCGTAAATCTCCAGCTGCAGCGCGTCGATGGGATTCAGCGAGTCGTCGTTTCCCAATGCGGCACCATTTCCGCCGACCAGCCAATTGAGCCGCGTGGTTTGACGCTCGATGTCGAAGTCTCGTTGCTTGGATTCGCCGACCGATTTGAGAATTTCGATCGCCGGCCGGAGATACTTCGAGAAGATCCGCGTATGCGGCGGGTCCGCCATCTTGTAAATCCATTCTCTCGAACGCAGATCGAGGACCATGTGCGTTTGATTGCGCGTGCCGAGCCCTTCGGCCGTGACTTCGAATTGCCGAGGCAGCCAAAACTCGCTCAACTTGTTGGGGCTGATCTTGGTGACGAGGGGACTGGCGAGCGCTCGCTTTTTCTCCCGCTCGATCTCGTCCACGTAGCGCTTGAACAGGGCCGCTCGACGTCGAATGTCCTCCGGATTCTCCCGGGCGGCCCGCTCGAGCACCGCGATCCCGTCGGCCGCATCCTCGGCTCGCACCTGCTCGATCTGTCGCGCCCATTCGGCCAGTTTGTCGATGGCGGCTCGGATTTCCTCATCGCTGCGGCCGTCGCGGACCATGGCCCGCAGCCCCAGGTCGATGCTCTCGGCCTTCTGGGCGACCGCGAGTGCGTTGAACGTGCCGACTTGCTCCGCGGGCGAATCGAGAAGGATCGGCCCATCGGGGAACTGGAAGGCCTCGATCGGCGAGGGGGGCGTCTGCTGGTAGCGCATGTAGAGTTGCACGCCGAGTGCCGGCGCCCGTTTCGACAGCGCGGCACCATTCAGGGCGTCGATGGCGATGAAGGCGCCATGCGGAAGATCCATGACCGCGTCGTGATCGCGAAGCGCGAACATTCGCCAAACGAGCCGGCCCTTCGTCGCGTCCGTTTCCTGATCTTTGAGCGGCGCCCGAAAGTTTGCCAAAAAACTGTTCAATGGATAGGAAGTCGGCTCGCTGTCGCCGCCCGCGAGAACCGGCTTTTCGACCCCCGGCCGGATCAATTGCAGATACACCTGGTCGGGATGGACCGTCGGGGCCAAATCCCAAAGACGGCGGATCGCCTCATCGGGTAGAAGGACTGTTTCGGGAACGGCGACCGGCGCCTCGGCAGTTTCGAGGCGATAGCCGCTGCTGTGAATCGCGTCGTGCTCGATCCGCACCTCCAGCCCGTTTCCTGCCCCCGTGTTGCCTGCGCCCCCGTTTCCAACCGCAGTGGGGCTGAAGAACAGGAATCGTGCGCCCGTGGGCCGCATGCGAGAGCCGCCATAGCGCCCCACAAGTCGACGCGAAAAAGTTCCGCCGCAGAATTCCAACCGACGGCCGCCGCGCGGGCCTGCTTGCGAAGTTCCACGAAATCTTCCAGGATGCCCGGCCCGACCGGAGCGCTGGCCGAAGTCGCCGACGGAAATGGCTGATTCCCCGTGGTTGCCGGCATCGTTGGGCCGGACGGTTGTGCCGCCTTCATCGGCGTTGCATTGCCCTTAATTCCTTTTGCGCGCTTCCAAACAACTTCCTGGCCCGCCCTGCCCGTCATGGAAATCGTGTCAGCATCAATAAAATGAAATGGCCCTTCGTCCAGCGGGCCGGCCGCCGTCGTGGTCTTCCAATGCCCGTTCGCGGCCTCAAACGTCCCGCTAATAAAGGGTGCCGGCTGGCCTTCGATGGAGGTCGACCACGTTCGGCCGTCCGTGACCCACACGAAATCCGCGCCGTTGATTTTCCCTCGCCAGGTGCCTGCGAAAGCCTTATTCGCCGCCGGCTCTGAGATAGGGGGATCGGCCTTTGCCGGGGTCAGCGAATGCGCCGCGATCCAGAGCAGCCACGTCAGGCCGATCGTCCGCAATGAGCGCGTGGAGGAGATGCGTGCCGTGTTCATGATCTCTCCTTGGAATGAACAACAGACAATCTGCCGTATCAAGCGGTCTGGTGTCAAAGAGAAACTGGTCCCCTTCCCGCTCGTTGATCGTCGCCCGGCGCCAATCGACTGCGAAGTACGAATTGCTGAGCACTCGCGGAACGGGCTCCGAGGTTAGTGCTGCGAGCACTCAAGTGACGCGACGAAAGCTTCAATTTCACCGACGTTTTGTGCCACGTGACCGCGACACCTAAGGGGACGCGCTCTTAGTCGTGAAAAATGGCGGATCCCCACGGTGCGCCCGTCGCGCCTCCGTCGACCATCAGCTCGATAGCGTTGATGTAGGAGGAGTCATCCGAGGCAAGGAACAGGACCGCTTTGGCAAGATCTTCCGGCTCACCCCAGCGGCCCAGTGGAATCCTCGACGACATGGCTTTGTCCAGCCTGGCGGATTCATCGGCAGAGAGAGCAGCGCGTGACCCGCGATTCCAAATGGGAGTCTTCGTCGCGCCGGGCGCCACGACGTTCACACGAATGTTGCGCGGTGCAAGATCGGCGGCGATCGAACGGGCCATGGAGACAACGCCCCCCTTCGTGGCCGCATAGGCCGCCACACCGGCCTGGCCCAGATAGTTGTGCACCGATCCATTAAAGATGATGCTGCCGTTCTCGTTCAGCAAAGGGGCCGCTGAATTCACCGTAAAAAAAGCGGCAGTGAGGTTGGTCCGAATGACATTCTCAAAAATCGCCTCGTCGGCCGAGCCGGTCGGGGTCCGGCCGGAGATGCCGGCATTGACGAAGACGATGTCCAGCTTGCCGAAGTCCGTGGCAAGATCCGCGAAGAGCCGCTTGCGATCGTCCGCCACGGTCACGTCGGCGCGATAGCCGCGCGCGTTGGGCCCGAGTTCGGCGACGGCTTCATCGAGCGTCTTCTGGTCCCGGCCGGTAATCGCGACTCGAGCGCCTTCCGCAACGAACAGGCGGGCCGTGGCCAGGCCGATGCCGCTGTTTCCGCCGGTGATGAGAGCCTTCTTGCCGGTGAGTTTCATGATTCCCCCCTCATGCCAGGCTAGTCTTTCCGGACCGCAATGCACTCGATTTCAATATCAAACGGGCCCGTCCAGACCGGCACACAGAAGAAAATGCGGGCTGGCGGATTGTTGGGAAAGTAGCGCTTGTAAATTTCGTTGAATGCCTTGAATCGCTCCGGGCTGATACAGAGTACGTTGATCTTCATGACGTGCTCGAGGTCAAATCCCGCCGCCACAAGAACCGTCTTCAACTGTTCCAGGATGCGTTCGGCCTGCTGTTCGAAAGGCGCGTTGACGAGAAATTCTCCGGTCTTCGGATCAAACGGCGGCAGACCTGAGACGAAGATCATGTCGCCGGCGCGAGTGCAGGTCGAGACCGGCACACCCCATTTCTTGAAATTGCTGTCAAACGGTTCGACGCGGATAATTTCCCTCTTCACGATCTGTCTCCTTGTACGATTTGGATGTTTACAAGGTCGTTCAGAAGTAGTTCTTCGTGCGCGACGTCACTTTGTCGCAGCCCGTCATTTTGTCGGACGCTGTGCCGCGGGCGATAGGCCCTGCTGTTCGTCGCGGGTGTACGGCTCGCCGAAGTAGGGGAACTCACCGCGCATGCGCTGGCGGTCGGGAGCGACGCCGTCACCGAGCGCCTGGTTGGCCGCGAGAGTCAGCATCACGTCAAAGACGTCATCTCCCAGGGCGCGGCCGTTGAACCCGGCGTAATCGAAGGAGGCAAAGGTGCCGATTTTGTAGGGCAGCGTCGCCGGACAGAGAACACCGGCGATCCGTTTCCCGTGCTCGGCCGGGTTACCCGACGTGTTCGCGCAGGTTGTCAAGTTCCGCACAAACTCCGCGATGGGTTCCGAAAATTGCGCCACATCGTCACCAGGCAAGGAACGGTTGAAGGCTTCCTTGAAATCTTTGCTGTGATCGCTGAGAAAGATGTGCGTGATCATCGGCAGCCCCCAGCGTGACACCTGGACCTCCGGCGCATGACCGACGAGTGAAGCCGTCGCCCAAGCTCGGACCGTGCCTTCCCCCAGCAGGCGATTGGGGACTTCCAGCACGATCGCCGAGACGTTCCGCTTCGCGAAGGAATTCCTTCGATGAACGAAGGCTTGGGGGACGTACTTTTGCTCTTTGTAGAATGATGTCATGAAGCCATGCAGCGCCTCGCCATCGATGGCGAACAGGTCCGGCGCCAGTCCGGCGTAGGCCCGTATCCCCGATCGGCCGACGAGTTCGCCGGTTTCGCCTTCGACAAGCAACTCGCCGCCGAGGCCGTGAAGGGCATCCTCGCCGCTTGCCATGCGAACCTGGCAGTCCTGGACGTGGCGATGCTCGTTTCCGTCGGCATGACCGTCCGAATGACGCGGCTCGCCGAATCGGAACTTAAACGTCAGCTCCTCCCGCGCGTCGCCGTTCAGGTCGAGGCGGAAAGCGTACAGGCCCTCATCCCGGAACGTGTCCGGTGCGGACAATCCCGCATCGGCGTTCACCGTCATGGCCATCACGGTCGTGCCAGCAGCTCCATCGAACAAATAAAAATCGTTGACGCAGATCCGCGGGTCTTCTCTGGCGGTTGGAGTATCAAAGTGATGTGACATGGAACACGCTTTCTGCCGGACAGGGACCAGTTTTGTAGGGCATGCTGTGCATGCCAATTATCGCCGCTACGACCACACGTGATTGGGAAGCGGCATGCACAGCATGCCCTACGGGACTATGTTTTGGGTGACGTCAGTTCCTTGAGTTGTTGAAACGTGAGTCCGTAAAGCGGAAGACTCGGTAACCCCCAGATCTTGCGATATGCGTGCAAAAACGAGCGATGATGGATCTCGTGTTCGGGCGCAAGGCAAGCCAACGACGGAGCAACATGCTGTGTCCTGTCGGCGTTTTGATCTGGGTATCGAGTTGCTCCGGGGAAAGGGAAGTCCAGTACTCCTCGGAATCTCTTCGTGTCGTCTTCAGATAATCGATCGCTGACGCGATTGTTGCGAAACTCGAAAAGTTTTCGACAGGTTCGGCAGGCGCGCCGCCCGTAGCGAGGCACCCCAAAGTGCGTGTTCGATCGACCCGATGTGAGCGAGAATTTCAATCGGCGACCAGCTCTCTTCGCTCAATCGCCAACCTTCCTTTTCTGGCGGAATCGCGTTCGCTACGTCCAACGTCCTCTTGCGGACATTAGCCATGAATTTCGCAAAACCTGCACCCGAAGTAATTTCCATTGGCTGATTTTCCCAGAGAGACGCTGCTCCACGTGATCTCGGCCGCGGCTGTTGCAGATGATCGTACGGGCCTCGCGCCGTAGCGCCGAGAGCGGCCGGCCGTCGACTTCAGCCGCCAGTAGCGGCACGCCGGCGCTTGGGAAGTCCAGCCCCAAGTTGAATCGTCGGCACGTTTTCCGATGTTCGTCCATAACGAGGCCAGACTCGCGGATCGTGGCGGAAAGCTCTGCGGCGACCACATTCTGCCGCTATTTCGAAGACATGCCCACGCAGAGCCGCTCCTGACATCCTTTCCGTTCCTCGGTGCCCTTTCCAGTCTCGAAAAAGTCGCTAAAATTTCACCCCCCCTGTGTGGGGACGTTATTTTTCCAACAAATGAGGAGTTGACAAAATGTCGGACAACATTGCGCAGAGCCACCAGCGTGGGCGGAAAGTGAATGGTCAGTTCGTGCGGCAATTGCCGCCCGGTGCGGCCACCGAGGCCTACGTTCGAGTCAGCCGCACGATCGCCAACCCGCAGACGGGCCGCAAAGTGGTGTCGGTCGGGTATATCGACGGCAGTTTTCTGGCAGAACACAAATTGGCACTTCCGGTCGCCGGACTGGTGCCAGTCGGCGGAGGACACTTCGACGTCGTCTTCGCCGAACTCGCTCCGTAACCCGGCTGCGGGCATTGCCGAACCGGGGCTAAACTCGCGGGCTTCTGCGGACGTCTCACGCTGCGCACGCCGGCCGTCGATCTGGTCGAGATCTTCGCGCTGCTGCGCGCCGCGATCCCCAGGCCGGGTGCCATGCCCATCGGCTTTGCGTGGGCATGCCTCAGCCCGGTGGTGTCCAAGGCGCCGGCGACAGGTCGAAACGAGGCAGTCCGCTGCCTGGTTGTTCGAGTTCCCGTGCACTCGACCGACTGCGGTCTTCTGGGGTGAATTCGGTCGGCCTTTTCAATTCGGAGGCGTGCCGCAGCCAAGCCCTCTGGGCGAAAGGAAATAGCCCCATGATTGATCGTGGGGTCGCGTATTGATCTCGCTCCTCAAGCCCCTGGCAAGGGGCGACAGAGCATTCGCCGAATTGACACAGCTCTTTCGTCCCTGTCGGGACTCTCCGCAGCGATGTGCCAGGAATCCCCACGATAAATCGTGGGGCTATTTCGGCCGCCCAAGGGGCTCAGGACACGCGGCTCCCCTCCAACGTGGGTTATTTCGGATTTTGCCGATTTTCGATTGGAGATGTGGCCCTTCTATTTCTCAATCCAAAATCCAAAATCGCAAATCCAAAATCCTCTCTGCCCCGCTTCGTTAAGTCGTCGACACGCACCCGGCGCTCGTTATATCAGTTTGCCGGTTTTGTTGGACAACACCCACAATCTTGAATCGAAATCAAAATTGCCGCCGTTGCGCACCAGCATGACGTTCACGGAGGGTGGAATGTGCTTCAAGGTTTCGGGTTGATCGTCAAAGTAGACGCCAATTCCCTGCTCCTCAATGATCCGCGCCTTTCCCTCGAGGGAATCGGCCAAGATCAATTCGTCATAGCGAATACGGAATCGTCGCAGATCCAATTCGGCTTTCGCTCGGTCGCTTCGAAATGTGACGATGACGACTCGTCCCGACCAGGCCTGTGTCAGCCCCTCGAAAAAGCCGGGGGCTTCATCGATCGTGCCGTCAAGGTCGAGTCCGAGCGTCAAGCATGTTTCCGATTTTTGTGGCTTCGGTTTCATCTGGTTTCTCGTGCGTCGGTCCAAAATGCACAATGGTCGACGATCGATGCAATGTTCGTCCCTTGCGAGGCACGACTCACGGACCGCGGCTGCAAGCTCCGCGGCGACCAAATTCTGCCGTAATTCCGAAGACATGCCCACGCAGAGCCTTTGGGCATGGCGCCCGGCGGAATTGGCTCCCGTCCTCTCTGTTTCGACCCCCTTTGTTTCAACTCGCGGAGCGAGAGGATTACATTGAGGCCACGATTTTGTGCTCGGCTTCGACGAGCTTGACTGCGGTCAGTTGGAACTTCGGCTTCGGTGCTCCATTTTCCCAGGCAAATTGACGCCAGAGCGCAAGGACGGCTTCGCCCTGACTGGTGAATTCGGCCCGGCGCAATAATTCGGCACCCCAGGTGGCCAGCGCGATGTCAATCGCTAGCTCGCTCGAAACCAGAAGTCGGTCGACGGCCGCTCCGGCATTCGCAACGCGCCCTTCCGCCGCCAGATTGCCCAGGTAAATCCGTTTAAGTTCCAACGCCGTTCGAGCGTCTTTCTTTGACGGGTTTCTCGGGTCGAGATTCGGACCGGCCTGCAAATACGTGCAACAAGAACAGCGGCAGCCGCAATTGGACACGAGCCGGACGGCGTTCGCATTCAGTTGGAACGAGGTTGTCAGGAATGAAACGAACAGTCGGGAGAACATCGGCAGCTGCTCTTTCCGCGGCCGGGCATCCTCAGGAATGTTCGTGAAATGCCGTTCAATCCATTCGGCGGCGGCCAGTGCCGTGTCGGTCGACTCGTGAACGACCGCGAAGGAGAGCAGACCTCTTTTCAGCGATGCCCGCACCCAGCGAAGCAAGGCGAATGACTTCTCATGCAGCTCGACAACGTCATGGATTCGCTGCGGGTCAAACATGGGCTGCGTCCGGGCAGTTGAGAATTTGCCGATTGTACACGGGTGGGGTATATCGACGGCAGTTTTCTGAAACGGGGAAACGGAACGGGGAAACGGTCACAGGCGCATTTTTCGACCGAATATGCGCCTGTCCCTTTTTCCGCCTCTTTTTCCGCCTTTTTCAAGGGAGAAACACGATGTTTGTAAAAGTCCTGACTGCCGATGACTGGCACGATTACAAGGATAGAGGTGTGGAGACGGCAAATCCCACTTGGGATCAGGTCAGGCAGGCCATCCTTGCGCTCGATGGAAAGCAGCGCACGATCGTTTCAATTGGTGACAAACTGGGCAGTGGTCATTATCTGCTTGTTGCAGGTCAATGGGCTGGCCGGCTTCTCGTGAATGCGACACGCGACAACACGGATTTTTTCAGCCTCGTGGACCCATCTCGTACGAGCGATAATGTCACGTTGTACGTCGGTGGTCAGGATGGAGAATTCGAGGAAAGGAAGTGCGTGCCGCTCGCGTGGGCGTTGGAAGCGGCGGAACACTTCTTTGAGACGGGCGATTTGAAGTCCACGATGAATTGGCAGAGCGATTACTGATGCGGGGTGCCAAGGCGTCCTGCACCTGGCCCCTTTCTGCCCCGACAGGTCCAAGCGAAGCACTCCGCTGCCAGGCTGATCGAGTTCCCGTGCACTCGACCAGGGCCAAGCCGTCGGCCTTTCACACAATCCTCTGCGAACCGGATCATGACTCGCGGATTGTGGCTGCAAGCTCGGTGGACGTGTCGGCGGCTACCCACAAAGGGCGATGGTCACCGACCGCTTTGAGAAGTCGGGGATTTAAGGTGTCAGGAACCAATTCTGTATTTGGTTCCTGACACCTTTTCCGATTCCCCTTTTCGATTCCGTTGGGCATGGCCCCCCGCGAGCCCCTATTTCCCTTTCTCCGACGTCCTACTCGAAAGTTCCAAGACTCCGAGATCGACGACAGCCTGACTAGGAGCTAACTTCATCCGCTTGGGCGCACGTGATTCATAAACCCGGTTCCCAACGTCTCCCGACGCTTCTACCAGATATTCTCCGGGCGGTAACCGAAACTCAAACCGACTATCCTTGGATCCGCATCCGGCTAACAAACGATTCCCGAAGGATGACCCTCGCCCGTCAGGCACACTCACAGTTGTGGTCGACCAACTCGGCGCCTCTTTAATACCCCTAATTCGAAGTCGCCCAACAAGGCGTACAAGCGGTTTCAATGTGAGGTCTGCCATCCGGTCTGGACGTTTCGTTGGATTGAACACGAGCAAAGCGCCCCGGTCCGTTGTGCGATCAATCCCAAGCACACAGATATCATTCCACAACATCGTTACCGCAAAGTGACCGTCCGCATCGGAAACGCTACTTTGCACACCCCTCGGCTCCATCTGGCCCTCATGACTCCAAAGGGCTGCTATGGAATGTTCGTCCACCAGCTTGCTGTATTTACCCATTTGCTCAGGAGGAATGCCGTTCGCATTCCACGAATCGGCGACCCGAACCCCGGCTACGGGCTTGCCTCGCTCATCCACAAATCGTCCGCGCATGACCCAGATTTCGCTGTCTCCAGAGCTCGGTTGCGCAACTAACCAGAGCACTGCCACAAAACGAAACCGAGACACCATCGCCGCGTCCTCCGGTCGCCGCGTCAATCGTTTGCAACCTCCGAGAGCACAATCTCAGAAAGGAACGAAGTGTCAGGAAGCCATTTCGTGCTGGCTGAGCGAACGTAATACAATTCGGGCATGGACGACCGCATCGCGTGGCACTGGGGCTTTCCCTCATCCTCGATGCGCGGGTGCTATTCTACAGTCTTACCGTTTCTACGGCTTGCTCGCGGCGACGAGGCGGGTCGCGGCCCACGGGCCGAAGGCGTACCAGAAGCCGACGCCGAGTGATCGCCGATCGTTGATCGTGAGGCCCGCGCGCTCGAGTTCGCGGGCGTACGCTCGTGTGTGCCGGATGTCGGCGATCAGCAGTTTGCCCCCCGGTTTGAGGACGCGGGCCGCTTCGCGGAGCGCCTTGGCACGCTCGCCGGCTCCCGGCACGTTATGAATCGCCAGCGAGCTCAGCACTACGTCGAACGTGCCGTCGTCGAAAGGGAGCTGGCGCATGTCGGCTGTGTGCAGTTCGATCCGGTCGGCCACCCCCTCGAGGGCCGCGTTGTTGCGCGTGACCTGTTCGGCGTTGCCCGATTGATCCGTGGTGCTCCACACGTCGACGCCCACGGCCTTGCCGCGGGGCAGGCGCTGGGCGGCCATCAACAACACGGCTCCGCGGCCGCAGCCGATGTCGAGCACTCGTGGCGAGCAGTCGATGTCGAGCAGCCGCTCGCTCCCCTCCAGGTCGAGGCGGTCGAGTAGCTTCGACCACGCGGCGAATTTGCCCACGCGGGTGGCGTAGACGAACAGGCCTGCGTTGAGGAATAGCCACAGCCCGCACAACGCCGGCGCCACGGCGGAAATCCGCTCGGCCGTCGGCGGTGTTCCCTCGAGCCGCAAATATTCCAGAGCTCAGCGCGACGAGGCAAGCACCGCCCAAAACCATCAACAGCGGAGCGTAGGGGGCGTCGAAACCGTAGTTGCCACGGCGTGGCGGAAAGGAGCTCACTCGAAATCACTCTTGTTGGGAACGATCGGGCCTGGTTGAGTCTTCCAAGTTAACCGAAGCCGGATCACGAGTCACGAATTGCCCTCGTCCCAAAGCAGTCCTTGAGAATTAGGCAAGCACAAATACACCAAGAAAGACAAAGGAGGGTCTCTCCGCAGATTTCGCAGAAGGACGCAGATTTTGAATTTCAAATCGGCGAAATCGGCGTAATCTGCGGATCTGTCTTGCCTTTCTTGGAGATGGAGAGCGTCCTCTGGTTTCGCGAAGCGAAGTCCCGGCGCGCGGGATGCGATCCCAAGGAGACCTTGGGATCGAGGTGCCAAAGGACATCGCGGCCGTGCTCCGCGCCCAGCGCGAGCTCACCCGCATCGAGCGCTGGCTGCGCCCGATCTTGAGCTACAAGGGCACGCGGCCTTAAGGACAAAGGGTGCGCAGCCGCTGCACCCCTTTCCCGTCTTATTCATAAGCCTCAAGTTCCCTCTTCAGCGTCGGGCCGAGGTTCGCTCGGATGTCATTGAAGGCCTCCCCGTCTTGATCCAAATTCTCTAGAAAGGAAGTAGATACCAATTCGTGCAGTTTCTCATCATCCGACAACATCGCGCGCTCCAAGAGAGCGATGATCTTCAGGCTGATTTGCCTGGCGGGAGATGAGGGCAGGCCGCTGAATGCCCCTTGAACATATCTCGTGAGATCGCCGAAGAATACATGGGGAATGATGTCCCCGTAATCCCGCAGATGCTCTTCATACAATGAGCGCAGGTCGGGAGCCTCTTCGATGACTTTGCCAACGATGGTCTCGTAGGTAGGCATCTCGGACATCTTTAGTTCCCACTCGACGCAGCCCTTTTCGGAGAAGAGCTGCCTCCCCTCCCCTTTCCGGTCAATGCGTCCCCTTTTTTACCCATTCCGATGATCGGGCGAGGTTTAGCGGCCACCGCGTGAAAGGTTTATTGCATCTTGTGCGGCCGTCGCTTCAGTTTTCCATTGGATCGTGTGCCGCGTCTCGGGGTAAAACACGCCGGTGATGATCGTGATGCCCTCGGTCGCCGCGCTTGGGTCGCTTGGGTGCTCGGCCGGTTCATTGGAGAAGCGAAAGGCATTCAGGCGGCTCGCTGGCTGGTCCTTAACAGTTGGCAGAAATGCGTCCCATTCTTTTTGCTCGAGCCCGGAGAGCCCCTGATACCACAGGCAATACTTGAGCAGTTCGCCGCCCGTCAAAGCGACGCTGCCGAAGATCGGTTTTTGTCCCTGCTCATGCGGCTCGTCCCAAGCCGCGAAGCACAGGGTGGGCCAATCCCAGCGTTGTTCGCGACCGGGCTTGGGAAGCTCGGCGATCAGCGGCGACCATTCCACGCGGCTCTCCTTCGCGTTCCAACTGCCGTTGCTCCAAAACGGCTTTCGCGGCGCTTGCAAACGCAGACGGACGCGGCTCGCGTCGGACAGCAAATGGTAGGTGATCGGAAAGGCCTGCAGGAAAAGGTTTCCCAACTCGGCCTCCGCCGTGGCTTGTTCCCACCGTGACAAGTCGACCGCCTTCGGTTTTCGAGTGCCACCCTTCCCTGTGCCGCCCTGCCCTAGTTGCAACTCCTTCGCAGCAGCGGCCGCCTTAGGACCAAGTTGCTGCTGGACTTCGGCCGCGACGTCCGCTTTGTGCTGCCGAAAGTACGGCGTGTGCAGGAAATAGCGCTGCCACGACGCGTACGCGGTTTGTGAGTCGGCCAGGAAGCCGAGCGAAAGTTTGGGATGCGAATCGGACGCACCGTTGGCGTGGAGCACGAGCAAGCGGCGAATCCGCGCGAACAGGGCGGCCCCGTTCTTCCGCCGCGACGCGTCCCCGAACTCGCGCAGCAAGACGGGCGTTTCCTCATAGGAGGCGTAGTTTTTCTCGACGCAATACTGAGCGGCACGAAAAGCGACTTCCGCCAGCGCGTCGGTCGATTCGTAAATATCGCGGACGTTCGTCGACCAAACGAGGAGGCTGAGATTCTGGAGATCGGTGCGAAATTGTTTGTCGAGAAACGCGCGGAGCGGCGGCCAGCCGGGCTCCGTGCGTAATTCCGCCTCGAACCAGCCCACGAGCAGATCGACGATTGAGTCAACCGCCTGGCGGCGGGCCTCGAGCGACGAGTAAATGTCGTCGTTGCCGCGAAAGCGTTCGACGTAAATGGAAACTCGCCCGAGAGGCGACTCCCAATGGACGTAATGCCCGTCGCCGCCGACATCGCGCGGAAGCACACCGCCGAACGTGCCGGCAAACGAGGCTTTCGCCCTGGGAAGGCTCGGCGTTTCGGTTTGGTAGGCCCGCGCGATCCGCCCGAGCTCCGCCTGGTCGTCCTGAGCGAGATTCTTTTTGGAATGGTCTCGCCGGTCGCGTCGCGTGAGCGTCAGACGTCGCTCGATTTTGTCCCCGCGCGGTCGCAGCTCGACCTCGTAGATTTTCTCCTCGCAGCCGGCGGCCGCGACCAGAACGATCGCGGTTGCCGCGAGCGGGAGAAGCCATCTTTCGGCAGGCGGATCGCGCTTCATCGGACGTTGCCCATGACTTAGGACACTGCGTGAGACGCAGTTATTCCCTGGGGTCGTGGTCGCTCTGTGATGATCGCCTCGTCTGGCTGGCTCAATAGTGTGCCGAAAACGCGCTCGAAAAGCGAAAGAGGTTCTTCCCATTGTCCGCCCGATATGCCTCGGCATCGACGCCGCTCGACCAACTGAAAACGACCACTCGGTCGTCCTGCACATCGACGGCCACACGCGCGGGTCGATCGGTCCTGAGATCGAATCCGAAAATGAACCGCAGGCTCGCGCGGTCCAAAAAACTCTCGCGGTTGTTCGATCGAAGGAGGCCAATTGGAACGCATATGCGTCATCGTGGCAGATCGCGAGGTAACAATTTTTGGAAGTCAGACAGGCACGACAATAGACCGCAGGTATAAGCTTGCCGTCGACAAGGTACTCCTCAAGCAGCGCCTTTGGAACTTCCGTCGAGTCGTTCCCGACTCGTAACAAGAACTTGTCCCCCTTCGTCGTGACGACAGTTTCGTTCGTCCAATTCGCCGGCGGTTGATGGGGATGCGGGTGCCCGAAATAAAAGTCGTGTGATTGATGTGCATGCGCGTCGAGAACAGCTTGCGACCACCATTTTGGAATCCGAATTCGTCCCCGCCCTGCCAGGAATCCAAGAAACCAATTCACTTTCGCCGGATCGGGACGAAATTCTGTCCCCTTGCCATCGATTCCCTCGGGTATTGTCAGCACGATTTCTCGCCACGCCGCCTGGATCGCGATTGAATCGTACGGCGACTGTTCAAGCTCCGACAGCCCATCGGCGCCAGCAGCGACAAAGAGCCTGTAGTAACTTTTCAGTGCGCGACTCGGGCGTTCGGTGCGAAGAACGGCGTCAATCTTCGCTTCAATCGCCTGGCGATCCGCCCTGTGACTCGCCTCCTGAGGCGATGCACCGTGCGAATACAGAAGCGCAAAAAGCGCAGTGAGCACGCAACTGTGTCGTTTCATTTTTTCCTCGTACCGCAGCTCTCCTTTGACAGCGTCCCGGCGCACCGGAACTCCGCCGCCCGTGCTTGCTTCAAGCGATCGATAGCGACCTCTGGTCTCGCGAAGCGGAGAGGCTGTGAATTTTTCCAAGTTCGCGTCACGGCGGCATTGCCCGGTATCAGACGGGGCGTTAAAACGGTCAACGCACTTCATGGAGGCGATTGCATGACCGCACCGTTGTTCGACAAGTCCGAGTTCGTGCCTGAGCCGGCCGCCGAGGAGCCATCGAAGAAGGGGCCGCCGCGTTTGCGACTGGCGGTTCGCGATCAGATCGTGATGCATTGGGAGGCGGTGGATGATCTGATCCCCGAGGATCACCGGGCACGGATGGTTTGGGCCTACGTGGAAGGCTTGGACCTTTCGCCGCTGTTGGAGAAGTTTGATGCGGTCGAAGGGGCGGTGGGACGGGCGGGGACCGACCCGCGGATTCTCCTGACGTTGTGGTTGTACGCCACGATCGAGGGGGTCGGCAACGCCCGCGAACTGGATCGGCTGTGCAAGCTGCATGCGGCGTACAAGTGGATCTGCGGGGGAGTCTCGCTTAATTACCACACACTGTCCGACTTCCGCGTCCAGCACGAAGCCTTTCTCGACGAGTTGCTGACTCGCTCGATCGCCGTGCTTCTCAAGTCGGGCGTGGTGGAGCTCAAACGGGTGGCCCAGGACGGGCTCCGCGTTCGCGCCTCCGCCGGAAGCAGTTCGTCCGTCGCCGGCCGACCTTGGAACGGCTGTTGGGGGAGGCCCGCCAGCAGGTGGAAGCCCTGAAGGCCGAACTCGACGGGGATCGAGCCGCCGCACATCAGCGGCAGAAGGCCGCGCGGCAACGGGCGGCTCAGGAGCGCGCCCAGCGCGTGGAAGAGGCTCTGGAGGAATTGGCCAAGATCGAAGCCAAGAAGCCCGGGGGAAGGTGCAAGAGGCCCGCTCCTCGACAACCGATCCCAAGGCCCGCCGCATGAAGATGCCCTGCGGAGGGTTCCGCCCGGCGTACAACCTGCAACTGTTGACCGACACGGCGACGCAAATTGTCGTCGGAGTCGATCTGATCAACGTGGGGAGCGACAAGGGGCAAATGCGCCCGATGCACGAGCAGTTGCAGAAGCGCTACGGCCGCACGCCCCAAGAGTATCTGGCCGACGGCGACTTCGCGGCCAACGAGGACATCGAGCATCTTGAGCAGCAGGGAACGACGGTCTACACGCCACCCCGCAAGCGACCCGGTTCCAGGAAGACCCGCCGGCTCCCGTGCGCGGCGAGTCGGCCGTTCTCCAGAAATGGCGGCAACGCATGGCCGATCCGGTTGCCAAGCTGATCTATCGGCACCGCGCCGCTTCCATCGAATGCGTCAACGCCCAAGCCCGCAACCGAGGGCTGCAACGCTTCCCTGTTCGCGGCCCAGCCAAGGCAAAAGTGATCGGACTGTGGCATGCCCTGGCCCACAACCTGATGCGGATGTTCCGACTGTCGCCCAGCCTTGCCAGATAAGCCCAAGCTGCCACACAAACCAGCGACCACAAACCGGTCGCACAAATCACTCGGCAGCACGGACGAACAAAACCATCGTGCTCCCGAAGAAAAATGGTAACCGATTCTTAGGAAGTCAAAAAAAGTTCTCTGCCTCGGAGCTTCGGGGAACTGCGTTCCCAAGGAGACCTTGGGAACGAGGTGCCAAGCGTGGGCGACGAATCCGGCCTGATCAAGCTTTCGGACTAACGGAAGACGGATTATGAGTCAAGAAACTACTGCCGACGCCGCTGGCTTCAAGCGCAGCGGTCGGCACGCATAACGCTGCCAGGCGGAATTTGCCCGACCGAGCCTGGCGTTTCGGGCCAACAGCGACTCTCAGTGGGCGGGGCGATAACACAATTCCGGTGCTGGTCGCTTCTCGCAGTCAGCAAGAGGCAACCGGCACCCGCAAAGAGGCTCGCGGATACGCCGCCACCGTTGGCTTCAGGCAGAACGAATTCAAGATCCGTTCAGGAAAGAGCTTCCGCGATTGCTGTGTCAGCCGGGTGAGTTGGAAGTCACCAGATGGCCCGGAATTCCTTCCTAGCCCGAGTCTAGCAAGGTCGGCTCGAATCACGATCAAAAATTTTTTCAGTTTGTTGCAACAGTTGAGGTGCGGGGAAGTTGCGACAAAAGATTTTTGAGGCTCACTTTGCGTCGCAAAGTCGTTTAGGAATGAGAGAGCGGGCAGCGGGACTTTCTTGGACCGCGATGGGGGCGGACCGACTTTTCTCGGGTCCGCCATCGGGGCGGACCGACTTTTTTGGTGTGGACCCCAAAAAAGTCTCCCCTTTTTTCTACCGCCTCACCACCCTGTTACCGGCCACCGGAACCCCTCACCCCCGGCCCCTCTCCCGCAAGGGGCGAGGGGTGAAAGAGTTAGGAAGAGGGCCGTGCGGAGACGCGACGCATCCGTCGGCTCGGCCCGCCTGGGGCTGGGCGGAGCTTTTTTCTGGTGGAGCCCAAAAAAGTCCCCCTTTTTTAGCGCCCCAAAAAAGCCAAAAAAGTCCCCGGCGCGGAACTCGGGTGCCGGGTTCAATACGCCTTGGCGAAGACCGCCCGGCGTTGGCTCGGCTTGCCGGTGAAGATGCACTTGCCGGGTTCGTCGGCCGCATCGAGCGGCAGGCAGCGGATGGTGACTTTGAGATCCTTGAGCAGTTCGTCCACGCTCGGGTCTTCGGACCAGTGGCACAGGGCGAACCCGCCGTGGATTTCGGGCTTGTCGGCATCCTTGGCGGTGAAGTAGGCCTTGAATTCGTCGAGGTTGTCGATCGTCCGCGTGTTTTCCTCGCGGAGTTTCAGGGCCCGCTGGAAGAGTCCGTTTTGCATGTCGGTGAGCAGGTCGGCGATCGTTTCCACCAGCTGTTGACGCGAAATATTCTCCTTGGTCCCCGTGTCGCGGCGGGCGAG
Source organism: uncultured Planctomycetaceae bacterium (assembly GCA_963756305.1). Lineage (GTDB taxonomy): Bacteria > Planctomycetota > Planctomycetia > Planctomycetales > Planctomycetaceae > DASPSM01. The sequence continues at coordinate 884,632 of CAVWNP010000002.1, read as the reverse complement.
GAAGACGGCATCTTTTTCCAGGTCGCGGGGACCGATTTCGGCCCGCAGGGGCACGCCCTTTTTGATGTGCTGCCAGGCTCTTTTCGCCGCCGCGCAGGTCCCGATCGTCGAGCAGCACGCGGATTTTTTCGCCGGCGAATTCGCGGGCTTCGAGCTCCTTTTTGACGCGGTCGCAGTATTCGCGGACCTTCGAGCGGTCTTCGTCGCCGCGGTAGATCGGCAGGATCACCACGTGCTTGGGGGCCAGCCGCGGCGGGCAGACGAGGCCGTCGTCATCGCTGTGCGTCATGATCAGGGCACCGACGAGCCGGGTCGAGACGCCCCAGGAAGTCGTCCAGGCGAACGATTCGCCGCCGGCCGCGTCCTGGAATTTGATCTCCTGGGCACGCGAAAAATTCTGGCCGAGGAAGTGGGAGGTGCCCGCCTGCAGGGCCTTGCGGTCCTGCATCATGGCCTCGATGGAATAGGTGGCGACCGCCCCGGGAAACCGCTCGCCGGCCGTTTTTTCCCCCTTGATGACGGGCATGGCCATTTCGGTTTCGGCGAAGTCGGCGTAGACGTCGAGCATTTTCATCGTTTCTTCGCGGGCCTCGGCCTCGGTGGCGTGGGCCGTGTGGCCCTCCTGCCAAAGAAACTCGGTCGTGCGGAGGAACATGCGGGTCCGCATCTCCCAACGGACGACGTTGGCCCATTGGTTAATGAGGATCGGCAGATCGCGGTACGACTGCACCCATTTGGCGTACATGGCGCCGATGATGGTTTCGCTCGTCGGCCGGACGATCAGAGGCTCTTCCAGCGGTGCGGCGGGCCGCAGCTTTCCGTCGGGACCGGGCTCCAGGCGGTGGTGCGTGACGACGGCACACTCTTTGGCAAACCCCTCGACGTGCTGGGCCTCTTTTTCCAGAAAGCTCATGGGAATGAAGAGCGGAAAATAGGCGTTTTCGTGCCCCGTCTCTTTGAACCGGCGGTCGAGGCCGTGCTGCATGTTCTCCCAGATGCCCCAGCCCCAGGGCCGGATCACCATGCAACCGCGAACGGGGGAAAGATCGGCCAGGTCGGCCGCCTTGATCACCTGCTGGTACCACTCGGGATAGTCTTCCTCGCGAGTGGGAGAAATTGCCGTTTCGGAGCCTTGGCCATGCGTTCGGTTCCCTTCCTCGTTTTTGCGGCGGAATTGTAGCAGAAGCTTTCGGCCGATTGCACGAGATGTCGGTTTTCCGCGCGATGGCATGCGTGCTCGAAGGGACTGAATTGCGCTTTGCCGGCGCCTGGGCTGCGGGAATTTGGCCGACGGCGGGCCAAATGATTGGCCCATGCGGCCGATGGACATGTGTCGCGCATGACCCTAGAATCGGGCAACCGGCAAGCCTCTATGCGTCATTCCAGGCAATTCACGACCCTCATGCCGCGGCGATATGTCAATCAGTTAAGTGACGGCGAGTCTGTCGAAGAGATCTTCCTCCTGGCCGACAAGCAGCTTCGCGCCAACCGCAACGCCAATCTGTACCTCTTGGCCCACCTCCGCGACCGCACGGGCATGATCAACGGCCTGATGTGGAATATGACCGAGGCCCAGGTCGCCCCGCTGAACCCGGGCGCCTTCGTCAAGGTGAAGGGGAAGGTGCAGTTGTATCAAGGGGCGATGCAGATGATCCTCGCCCACATCCAGCCGGTCCCCCCGGAGGGGATCGATCCGGCCGACTTTCATGCGACCACCAGCGGCAACGTCGACCAGATGCTCGACCGGTTGAAGCAATTGCTGCTGGTGATCGAAGAGCCGCCGCTGCAGACGCTGATGGAGTGCTTTCTTGCCGACGAGGCCCTGATGCGACGACTTCGTCCAGGCGCCGGCCGGGATCAAGGCCCATCACGCCTATCACGGCGGGCTTGTTGGAGCACGTGCGTCAATATCCTCGAGACGGCCGACCGCATCGAGGATCTGTATCCCAAGGTCGATTTCGATCTGCTTGCGGGCCGGCATTTTTTTGCACGATATCGGCAAAATCCGCGAGATGAGCTACGAGCACGACCTTCGGCTACACCGACGAAGGCCAGCTTCTGGGCCACCTCGCGATTGCCATCGAAATGCTCGACGCCAAGATTGCCGACGTCGTCCGCCTGACGGGCGAGCCGTTTCCCAAAGAGCTGGCCCTGCGGCTCAAGCACATGATTCTGAGCCATCACGGGACTTACGAATTCGGCAGCCCCCGCTTGCCGATGACGCCCGAGGCCATCGCCCTGCACCACCTCGACAATCTCGACGCGAAAGTGCACGAGTTTGCCCGCTCGATCCAGGACGATCCGAATTCCGGGTCGAATTGGACCCCGTATTCACCCGCGGCTCGACCGCAAACTCTTCAAAGGCGAATCGAACGCGTTGACGGAGAACGGCGGTGAGCGATCGCGAGCGCTCACCCGCTCCACACATGTCAGACCTTGAACGACGAATTCTCGACGTTCTCTCCGAGCCGGGGGCCAAACCGCTGCGGGCTGCCGCCCTGGCCCGCCGGCTGACCCTCACCAAAAAGCAAATTCCCGAATTCCGCGAGGCGCTTGACCAAGCTGCTCGCCTCAAAACGGCTCCGCGAAGGAAAAAAGGGCCGCCTGCGACCCGCGGCACGTCCCCGGCCTGATTGCCGGCATCGTCAAACGGGTGAGCACCGGCGCCGGCTTTTTTCTGCCGCATGAGCTCGCCGCCCGACCGCGCGGCCCGCGAGATCTACATCGATCCGGCCGACATGGGGGACGCACAAAGCGGGGACGAGGTGCTCGTCGGCCTGACGAATCGCCGCCGCAGGTCCGGACAGCGATGCGGGCGGATCGAGGAGGTGCTCGTCCGGGCGTCGAACACGTTCGTGGGGACGTATTTCGAGCGAAACGGACAGGGATACGTCGAGGTCGACGGCGGCACGTTTCGCGACGCGATTCTGGTCGGCGATCCCGGCGCCAAAGGGGCGGCGGTCAACGACAAGGTCGTGATCGAAATGCTGCGATTTCCCTCGCACATCCGGGCGGGGGAAGGCGTCCTCACGCAGGTGCTGGGGTCCGCGCGGCGCTCCGGGAGTCGACACGCAGTCGATCATTCACGAATTCGGGCTTCGCGACGAATTCCCCGACAGCGTGCTGGAAGAGGCACGCGAGCAGGCCGAGGAATTCGACGAAACGCGGCTCGGCCATCGGCTGGATCTCACCGACGAGACGATCGTCACGATCGACCCCATTGACGCCCGCGATTTCGACGATGCGATTTCGCTCTCGCAGACGGAGGACGGGACGTGGCGGCTGGGCGTGCACATTGCCGACGTTTCGCACTTCGTGCCGGCCGGAAGTGCGCTGGACGTCGAGGCCCGCATGCGCGGGACGAGCGTTTATTTGCCCGACCGCGTGTTGCCCATGCTGCCGGAAGTTATCTCCAACGGACTGGCCAGCCTGCAGAAAGGAAAGGTGCGGTTTACGCAGTCGGTCTTCATCGATTTCACGTCCGGACGGGAGTGCCGATCCATGCCGAATTTGCCCGGTCGGCCATTCGGGTCGCCTGGCGGTTCGCTTACGAAGACGTGCTGGCCCTGATCGAAGACCACCCTCATGCGAGAAATCGCGACGTTCCGCGAGAAATCCGCGAACTGGTCGATCGCATGCACGACCTGGCCATGCTGTTGCGCGGCCGGCGGATGGCCGAGGGGGCGCTCGATTTGTCGCTGGGGGAGGTGAAAATCGAGTTCGACAAAAACGGCGCGGTTTCCGGGGCTCACGAGGCGGTGAATGACGTCAGCCACCAGATCATCGAGGAGTTCATGCTCGCGGCGAATATCGCGGTCGCCACGGCCCTCGACGATCGGGGTGTCGCTTTCATGCGGCGGGGACACGGCGAGCCCGATTTCGCCAAACTCAAGCTGCTGGCCCAGTTCGCCAAGATTCTCGGCTATCCGCTCAAAAAGTGCGAAAGCCGGCACGATTTGCAGAACTTGCTCAGGCGTGTCTCCGGCAAGCCGCAACGAACGGGCCGTCAATTACGCCCTGCTTCGCAGCTTGAAACAGGCGGAATACACGGCGGCGGACGTCGGGCATTACGCGCTGGGCGTCGAACACTATTGCCACTTCACGAGCCCCATTCGCCGCTATCCCGACCTGACCGTGCATCGGACGGTGGCCGATGTGCTATTTCACCGCAAAAGTCGCCGCGGCGGCGACGTCGTCGAACTCACGAAGCTGGCCCGGCACTGCTCAACCACCGAGCGCAAGGCCGAAAAGGCTGAGCGTGAACTGATCAAAGTCAAACTGCTCACCTATCTCGAGGACAAAGTTGGCCTCGAGATGACCGCCACGATCACGGGCGTCGAGCGGTTCGGATTTTTTTGTCAGGGTGTCGAGATTCCGGCGGACGGACTGGTCCACATTACGGCCCTCGACCGCGACGATTACTACGATTTCGACGAAGCCACATTCAGCCTCGTCGCCCGCCGCTCGGGCCGACGATACCGGCTGGGCGACCGTATCCGCGTCAAAATTGCCCACGTTGATGTCGATCGCCGCGGACTCGATTTCGCCATCGTCCCCGAGGGAAAAAAGGGATCGAAGAAACAAGCCGAGCCGCGGAAGCAACCGCCTCAACCGCGGCACCCGCGGTCGAAACGATCGGATCGCCCTGCCTCGCCGGAAGAGTCTCCTGCCCTCCGCGCTCGCCGCCGCGAAAAAAAACGCCGTCGTGAGGACCGCCGCGGCGACAACGGTCGCGGTCCGCGATAAATCCGCTTTCAAGCTTGAGGGGCCGACGCTCGCAACGCCTCGCCTGCTTTCGGGCGACCGTCAGTTCAAATGAGGAGTCGATGACAAACTCCTAACAATCGGCCGACTCGGCAGTTGGGCTCAAGATCCCGGTGTTTTCCGGCCGAATCGCACGTCGAAAGCCGTATCCGCGGGTCGATTGAATCTGATCCTGCTTGCCCTATAATCCGTTGGCAATTCGGAGAAATACGGCAAGTGCGATCGAGTCCGTTTCTTGAAGGAGGCTTTTGTTGAGCCCCGTCTTGAACGCCCTATCCTCATCCGTGGGCAAAAAGTTTGTGATGGGGATCACGGGCCTGCTGTTGTGCGGCTTTCTGGTCACTCATCTGGCTGGCAATCTTCTGCTGTTCGTCGGCGCCGACGCGTATAATAAATACGCGCACACCCTGCACAGCCAGCCCGCGCTTTTGCTGGTTGCCGAAATCATCCTGTACTTTTTGTTCATCGCCCACATTTACCTGGCGTTTCATACGACGACGGAGAACTGGTCGGCCCGCGGTCATCGTTACGCGATAAAACGCTCGAAACTCGACGCGGCCCCGCACACCACCAGCTGGCCCCTGCATCCCGAAGCGTGGATGTTCTTCTCGGGCGCGATCATCCTGTTTTTTCTGATCGTGCACGTGGGGCAATTCGCGTGGGAAATCTGGCTGCCCGGCCCTCTGGGAGAGCAACCGTTCACCAAGGCGATCCGCATCCTGAACGACAACGTGACCGCGTTAATTTACCTGGTCGGCGTGTTCATCCTGGGAGTTCACCTGTGGCACGGATTCGCGGCCGCCTTCCAGTCGTTGGGCATCACCCATCCGCGCTACGCCGGTTTCATCAAATGGTTCGGCGTGCTCTTCGCGATTGTGATCGCACTCGGTTTTGCGAGTTTCGTCGTGTTCGCACGCATGTCGCCGACGCAGAGTGGTCCAAAGTCCAATATCCCAAGTCCCAAGTCCTCGCAAAGCGAAGTGAGTTCTCGGACCTTGGACTTCGCGCCGGCACCTGGCCGACATTCGCTCGCTACGCGGGCATATTTGCCTTCCAGCCTTGGGCTTTTCCAATCCGACCTTGGACCCGAAGTATAAAAGTATGATCCAAGTCGCAGAGAAAACTCTCGATTCAAAAGCTCCCAGCGGACCCGTTCAGGAGAAATGGGACAAACACCGCTTTGACCTCAAGCTGGTGAACCCCGCCAACAAGCGGAAACACACGATCATCGTCGTCGGCACGGGGCTCGCCGGCGCGTCGGCCGCCGCGTCGCTGGCCGAGTTGGGCTACAAAGTCCTGTCTTTCTGCCTGCAAGATTCTCCCCGCCGGGCTCACAGCATCGCCGCCCAGGGGGGCATCAACGCCGCCAAGAATTATCCCAACGACGGCGACAGCATCTGGCGGTTGTTTTACGACACGGTCAAAGGTGGCGACTTCCGCAGCCGCGAGGCGAATGTCTTTCGCCTAGCCCAGATCAGCAACCTGATCATCGACCACTGCACGGCCCTTGGCGTCCCCTTCGCCCGCGAATATGGCGGCACGCTGGCGAACCGCTCGTTCGGCGGAGCCCAAGTCTCGCGGACCTTTTACGCTCGCGGCCAGACGGGCCAGCAACTGCTGCTCGCGGCGTACAGCGCCATGATGCGGGAAGTCGCCTGCGGCAAGGTGACGCAAATTCCCCGCAAGGAAATGCTCGACGTCGTCTTGGTTGACGGCATCGCCCGCGGCATCGTGACCCGCGACCTGGTCACGGGCGCCTACGACTGTTACGCGGCCGACGCTGTCGTGCTCTGCACGGGCGGTTACGGCAATGTGTTTTACCTCTCGACCAACGCCAAGAGCTGCAACGTCACGGCCGCGTGGCGGGCCCACAAACGGGGAGCGTATTTCGCCAACCCGTGCTTCACGCAAATTCATCCGACTTGCATTCCCGCCAGCGGCCATCATCAGTCGAAGCTCACTCTCATGAGCGAGAGCCTGCGGAATGACGGCCGTGTCTGGGTGCCGAAGGAAAAAGGAGACAAACGCGCTCCCAACGAAATTCCGGATGCCGACCGCGATTATTTCCTCGAGCGGCGCTACCCGGCTTTCGGCAATCTCGTCCCACGAGACGTCGCCTCGCGGGCCGCCAAAGAACGCTGCGATGCCGGTTACGGCGTCGGTGCGACCGGATATGCGGTTTATCTCGACTTCCGCGATGCGATCGCCCGCGACGGCGTCGACACGATCCGCGCGAAGTACGGCAACCTGTTCCACATGTACGACAAGATCACGGCCGAGGATCCGTACAAAACGCCGATGCGGATCTACCCCGCCATTCACTACACGATGGGCGGCCTGTGGGTCGACTATAACCTCGAAAGCACGATCCCTGGTTTGTTCGTGCTGGGCGAGGCCAACTTTTCCGATCACGGGGCCAACCGCCTGGGGGCCAGTGCCCTGATGCAGGGCCTGGCGGACGGTTACTTCATCATCCCCTACACGATGGGACAGCACCTGGTCTCGCGGAAGCTGCCCAAAGTTAGCACCGATAACCCCGCTTTTGCCGAGGCGCTGGCCACCGCCAAGGGACGCGTCGAGCGGATCGCTTCGATCAACGGCAATCGCACGGTCGATAGCATCCATCGCGACCTGGGCCACGTGATGTGGGATTACTGCGGCATGGCCCGCAACGAGGCCGGCCTGAAAAAGACCATCGATCGCGTGTGCGAGCTGCGCGACGAATTCTGGCATCACGTGAAAGTGCCGGGTTCGGGGGAATCGTTCAACCAGAACCTGGAGCACGCCGGCCGCGTGGCCGACTTCCTCGAATTCGCCGAACTGCTGGCTCTCGACGCGCTCGAGCGCAAGGAATCGTGCGGCGGGCATTTTCGCGAGGAATACCAATCGCCCGAACACGAGGCGCAGCGTGACGACAAGGATTTCTGTTACGTGGCAGCCTGGGAATTTCAGGGCGTCGGCAAGTCCCCCACACTGCACAAAGAGCCGCTCGCCTTCGAAAACGTTCACCTGGCGACTCGGAGTTACAAGTAAATATGGCCGGGAATCTGTCACTCACCCTGAAGATCTGGCGCCAGCCAAACGCCCAGTCGCACGGTCAATTCGAGACTTATCAACTCGAAGACGTGTCGCCCGACATGTCGTTTCTGGAAATGCTGGACGTCCTCAACGAACGACTGATCCAGGACGGCGAAGAACCGGTCGCCTTTGACCACGATTGCCGCGAAGGCATTTGCGGCGCCTGTGGCATGATGATCAACGGCCAGGCGCACGGCCCCGACGCCGAAACGACGACGTGCCAGCTCCACATGCGGCGATTCAGCGACGGTGACATGATCGTGATCGAACCCTGGCGGGCCCGCGCGTTTCCCGTCGTTCGCGACCTGGTGGTCGACCGCTCGGCTTTCGACCGCATCATGAAATCGGGCGGCTACATCTCGGTCAACACGGGCAACGCCCCCGACGCCAACGCGATCCTCGTCCCCCACGACGAATCCGAAAACGCGATGAACGCCGCCGCCTGCATCGGTTGCGGAGCCTGTGTCGCCGCCTGCAAAAACGCCTCGGCCATGCTCTTCGTCAGCGCCAAGGTCTCACATCTGGCCCTCCTGCCCCAAGGCAAGCCCGAGCGCCGCGAACGCGTGATTTCAATGATCGCCCAAATGGACAAAGAGGGCTTCGGCTCCTGCACCGTCACCGAAGAATGCGAAGCCGCCTGCCCCGCAGGCATCTCGGTAAGCAATATTGGGCGGTTGAATCGCGAGTACATGAAGGCGATGCTGGGAGGCGGCGGATGATGAAGAGGGCAGAGGGCAGAGGGCAGAGGGAAGAGGGCGGAGAAAGACGGCCTTCGGCCGATTCGGGCAGTCGCAGACTGCCTTTCTTCGTCTTCACCCACTTCCCACTTCCCTCTTCCCTCTGCCTTCGCAGCATCGGGCGAACAGCCTGATGCTGCATACCCCCTGCTACTCATGGCACACGCAGCACGGCGGGCGGATGGTCGACTTTGCCGGATGGGACATGCCTGTCCAGTACACGTCGATCATTCAGGAGCACAATGCCGTGCGGCAGGCGGCCGGCCTCTTCGATATTGCGCATATGGGCCGCATCAAGTTCACCGGCCCCGACGCCTGCCGGCTGCTCGATCATCTGCTCACCAACGACGTCACGAAGCTGTTGCCGGGCGAGATTCACTATTCGCTTGTGACCAACGAATCGGGCGGCATCCTCGACGATGTGCTCGTTTACCGTTTCCAGGAGTTCTACTTTCTGGTCGTAAACGCCTCCAATCGGCTGAAAATCGTCGATTGGATCGCGACACACCGGGCCGGCTTCGATGCGGCTGTCGACGATATCACGACCGAAACGTGCATGCTGGCCGTCCAGGGGCCTCGTTCGCTCGAGGCTCTCTTGCCGCACGTGAATACCGACATCAACCGTCTGGCGTATTACACCGGCTGCGAGGCGGTGATCTTCGGCCGCCCCGGCATCGTGAGCCGCACAGGGTACACGGGCGAGGACGGTTTCGAGATCGTTGTTGAAGCCTCCGACGGTCTCGATGTCTGGCACACGCTGATCACGACGGGCCGCGAACTGGGCCTCGTCCCCTGCGGCCTGGCGCCCGCGACACGTTGCGGCTCGAAGCGGCCATGCCCCTTTACGGCCACGAACTCGACGAATCGATCGACCCGCTGACGGCCGGCTTGTCGTTCGCGGTCAAACTCAAAAAGAGCGAATTCATCGGCAAGGACGCGCTGGCATCCTTGAAGTCGGCCGGTATTCGCAAATCGCGGATTGGCCTCGAACTGGTCGGCAAGCGGGTTGCCCGCGAAGGGGCGGCGGTCGTCGTTGGCGACCGCGAGGTGGGCAAAGTCACCTCCGGCACCTTCTCACCCACGCTCGAGAAGCCGATCGCGATGGCCTACGTCGAATCCGGCACGGCCAGGCTCGGCCAATCAGTCGAACTCGACATCCGCGGCAAACGCGAACCGGCAGCGATTGTCAGACTTCCGTTCTACAAACGCGCGTGAAGGCGGCTCGGATTTATCCGAAATGACCCAATCGGGTGCCGCCAGTGGCTCCCGCGGCTGGCACCAAGAGACCGCAAAGGTTCCCCGGACGTTCCCCGAACCTTTTGTTGGCACGCGTGTCTTTCTCGCAAACAGACGAGTTTTTGTCGTGGACTACAGAGCTGCGTTGGACGCGATCGTCCAGGACTCGCGCTACCAGAAAAATCTCGATTGGGGCCAGCCCCGTTCGGGGCATCCCGAGGGGACCGTGCGGGCGCACATTGCGGAACTCGAGCGCAATCTCGAGTCCATTCGCGGACGCCTGAGCGAGACCGATTTTTGGCGGATCAAACTCCTGATCCACACGCATGACACCTTCAAGGCCGAGGCCAAAGCCGGCGTCGCGATCACCAACCCGCAAAGCCATGCTTCCATTGCCCGAGGATTTCTGGCCGAGTACTGCGACGAAGCCGACTTGCTGGCGATCGTCCAATATCACGACGAGCCTTACGCGCTCTGGCGGCAGTCTTCGGCTAAGGGGCAGTTCAACGTCGCGCGACTCGCCTCGCTCGTGCAGACGATCCAAGACTGGAACCTGTTTCTGGCGTTTTTAATCGTCGACGGCTGCACAGCGGGCAAGAGCCACGAACCGCTGCGGTGGTTTTTCCAAGAGATCGACGGAAAAGTCGCGTCGAGCTTCACGGCGGACCACATTCTGCCGACTTGAGTCGCGGGACGAAGGTGGGGCTATAAGCAAGGATGAAGGATGAAGGCGGAAGGATGAATCAGAATGAGTCGGCCATCGGCCGACAGTCTGGCTCATGCTTCATCCTTCCCTTTACGCGTTGCGGCCGAAGACCATGATCGTGATGTCGTCGTTCTGGGCGCGGCCGCTGGCGTGGGTGCGGACGTCGGCGAGAAGGGCTTTGCCGACCTCGGCGGCGGAGCCTTTGCTGTTGCGGAAGAACTCGCGGACGCGTTTTTCGCCGTAGAGATCGCCCTTGGGATTCATCGCCTCGCTGACGCCGTCGGTGTAAAACAGCACCGTTTCGCCGAGCTGGATCGTGCGGGAGAGCACGTCGAACGGATAGTCCTCGAGCACGCCGACGGGAATGCCGACTGATTCTTCGTCGAATTCCTCGATCGAACCGTCGGGCTTACGAATCATGGGGGACATGTGTCCGGCGATCACGAGCTGCATTTCGTGCGACAGCGTGTCGATGATGGCCAGGATGTAGGTGACGAAGCGGCCCTCGACGGCGCTCGCGCACATGTGGTTGTTGATGGCAGTCACCGCTTCGCCCACGTCGTCGACGTGGCAGAGCGTGCTCTGGACGACGCTGGAAATCCGCGACATGACGAGCGACGCCGGGATCCCCTTCCCCGCCACGTCGCCGAACGACAGGCAGATTTTCTTGCCGCCGTCGAGCAAAATCACGTCGTAATAGTCGCCGCCGACGGCGAGTGCCGTGTCGTAGGAGGCGAAGACGTCGTATCCGCCGACATCGGGGAGCGATTTGGGCAAGAGCGCCTGCTGCACGTTCTTGGCGATGGCGATTTCGCTGTCCTGCTTGAGCTTCTCCATGTGCGACGTCAACAGGCGGGCGCTTTCGTAGGAGAGGGCCGCCTGGCCGGCGACCGCGAGCAGCAGATCGAGATCGTCCCTGGTGAACCGCGACAGGACGTCCTGCGTGTCGAGATTGATCACGCCCATCGGCTCGCCTTCGAGCCCCAACAGCGGAACGCACATCATCGAACGGATCGTGAGGCTCGAGATCGAGGCGGCCGCCTCGAAGCGGGAATCGCTTGTCGCGTCGGCCGAGAGGATGCCGGTCTTGTCGTTGAGCACCTTATTGAGGATCGTGCGCGAGAGTTTGACCGTTTCGTCGGCGCCGGCCCGGCGGTGCTTCTGCGCGACGGGGACCATTTGCCCGTCGTCAAAGTCCTTAAGCAGCACGCAGCCCCGGTCGGCCTGCGGGAAGATGGTAAAGAGCGTGTCGAGAATCCGCGGCACGATGGCCTGGATGTCGACAGTGCCGGCCAGGCTCCGCGTGATTTCGATGACCGCCTTGAGCTTCGCTTCGGGCCGCACTTCGAGGCCGCCGAAACCGCCCGAGCTTTCCGTCGATTCGACGATCGTGACGGTGTCTTCGCCGCTGATCTCGACGTTGATCGTCTGATCGGTTCGCTCGACGGTCTTGCGGGTCGCGGCGCCGGTCTCGAAACGCAGCAAGATTGGCCCCAGCTTGAGGCGGTCTTCCGCCTTGAGCGGCGTGCGGCCGGTGAGCCGTTTGCCGTTCAGGAATGTGCCGTTGCCGCTTCCCAGGTCTTCGACGTAATAGGCGTTCCCCTCGCGCACGACCTGGGCGTGGCGGCGGGAGACCATGTTCGAATCGAGCTGGATCTGGCACTCCGGCGCCCGGCCGAGGACGGTCGTCTCACCGTCGAGCGCGTACGGAATCGCATTCCCCTCTTGCAGCAGCAGCAACTTCGGCATGGCCCCGCTCCGGCAGAAATTTCGCGTGTTTTCGAGCACTCGATTCTACAGCCACAGGTAGCGTCGAGCCAGAGGCGGGTGCAGCAATCAGGGGCCAAAGGTCACGGACCCAGGGCAAGACGAGACTCGCCGAGTCTGTCTTGCAATTCTGTTATCCTGGCCCCTTTCACCTAGCCCTTCTTGAAGATCGTCTCCACGTTTCCGCGAAGAACCAGCCGACCCAGGTCGACCGCGCGGCGTTCCGACCAGCGGCGGGCCATCACAAAGTCGGTGGCCAGCACCGAGGCCAGGATGCGGCGGTACATGCGGAACTTGGGGAGGGCGAACTCCAGCTTGTACATGTCGCTGTAGTAACCGATCTGCTTGGTCTGCGGAACGGCCTGCAGGCGGCTCCTGCAATCGAGTTCGATGTAGGCGGGGATGTTCGAATACCACCAGTGCCCGTTGGCGACCACGTTCGGGAAGATCCAACTATAGCTCACCAATTCCTGATTGCTGATCTGAGCCAGTACCGAGATCGGAAACGTGACCTTCGGAAAGGCGTTGAACAGCCGGCGGTATTGAATCAGCGACGTTCGCTGGTCGAACAAGTCCTGGCCCTGGAAGACCCCCTCTTCGTAGACCCGGCGGTTGACGCCGATCATGAGGTCAAACGGCAAACGCCGCTCGGCACACTGTTCGGCCAGCGTCCAGAAGACGAATCGCGACAGCGTCGCCAGTTCATCGGCCGAAGGATCGCGCTTCTGAGCGATGTTCTTGAGAATCGGATCGATGGACTTCGGCTCGACCGGCGACGGCTCGAAGTCGGGCGGCAGCGAAATCGCGCAGGCCCGGGCACCGTTTTTGGTGAAGTGGTCGAAGAGCTTGCCGATCGCCTCGGCGAGCTGCGACGCGGTGGTCGGCTCGATCCCGGTCGCCTTGGCCAGCCGCTGCCGGACGGCCGGTTTGGCGAGATGAAACACGAGATCGTCGGTGCGGAGACAGGGCACGTAGCGGGTCGTGTCGAAACCGCTCAGCGGATCGTCGAAGTCGTTCGTCAGAAAAACCTGCTCGAGCCGGCTTTTTTCAAGGACTTGCGTCTCCCAATCCGGAGCGGCCATTTTGCGGGCGGCCGCGTCGTACAGGGCCTCCCAGTTGTCGGCCGTGATCCGCTCCTCATGAAAATCGAAGAACGCGGAGCACATTTCGAGAAGCCAACTGACCTGGATCGTGTTATCGAGCGGCCCCAACCATTCGACGAGCCGGCGGACTTTTTCCTTGGGCTCGAGCTGTTCGCCTTCGATGTGGGCGCGGGGCATGCCGGCCGAATGGGCCAGCTCGGTGTAGTAGTGATAGCCCATGATGTCGGCGAGTGTTTTGGACGCCGGCGCGTGCGGATTGATGTGCGTGTGCGGATCGATGAGCGGAATCGATTCCAGCTCATGGAACAGACGATCGACGAGCTGCTGCGACATGGGCGGACCTTCCTGGAAGACTTTGCGCTCTTGGATTGTGACGGCTCGGCGGCAGAACCGCTAGCGCTTGCCGGCATCGCTTGAACCGAATTGCCGTGCGGCGCGGGTGGCGGGAAGGTCATCAGCGACTGACCGTTCTTGCCGTTCCACACGCGGAGCACACCGTCCTCGCCGGCGCCTACGACAAGGGACCCGTCGCGAGCGGCGGCCGCGGAATACATGTAGTCGGTGCCGCCCTCGAACGTGCGGTAATTGTCGCCGTCGGTCGCCTGATGGAAGCGGACCGTCTTGTCGCCACCTGCACTGACCGTCTCGGCCTCGGTGCCGATGAAATGAATCGAGGTCACCTGCTTGGGGTAAGTCGTGATGCTGCGGGTCTGTTCGCCCGTCTCGAAATTCCAGATTTTGATCTGATTGTCGGCCCCCGCGCTTGCCAGCAGGCTGCCGTCGGCTTTCCACGAAACGCCCAGCACGTGATTCGTGTGCCCCTCGAAGGATCGCACGAACTTGCCCGTGGCGACGTCGAAGACTTTCAGGAACTTGTCGGCCGCGCCGCTGGCGAGGTACTTGCCGTCGCGCGAGAACTCGACGCCGAAGACCGTGTCGCTGTGGGCGTCCTTGATCTCGCGGTCGAGCGTGAACGCGGGAATGTTCCACAGCTTGAGTTCACCGCTTCGCGACGGCTCGCCGCCGCCCGTCGCGAGCAGCGTGCCCGCCGGATTGAAGGCCAGACAGAGCACGCGGCCGACCAACGAGGAACTCCCCGTCTCGAGCGGAGCGTCGGCCTGGGGACCGATGCGGCCGACGAAATTTCCACGCGGGATTGGTCTCCCACAGCGTGAGGGATCGATCGTCGGCGGCGGAGAGCACGTTCGAGTTGCCGACGAAGACGAGTCGGCCGATCGACGAAGTGCCGACTTCACTCTGGAGCGGCCGGCCCGTTTTCACGTCCCAAAGCTGAACGTTCGCCTGGTCGCCGCCCGTGGCGAGCACTTTGCCGTCGGCGGAAAAGGCCAATCCGCGAAGAGGCCGCACGCTGCCAGCGGCGGCCGCGGTGGCCTTAGTCAATTGTTGGTCGGCGTCTTTCTTGGTCGCTTCGGCGGCGACCTTGTCACTCTTGGCGTGGTCGAGCCTCTCCGTGGCGATCCGCAGGGCTTGTTCGGCGCCTTCGTGGCCGCGCACGACTCCGGCGAGGTGCGAGTCGGCCGTCTTTGTTGCCGTCTGCCGCGGCCGCGGCGGCTTTGGCCGCTTCGTCGACCTTTTTCTTCATGCTCGCGTCGGCCGGCTTGGCTTTGAGCGATTTTTGAGCGGCGGCAAGCGTGTCTTGAGCCGCCTTTTCCTTTGAGCGGGCTTCCGCGAGCGCTTTTTCGTCGGCTTTACGCGACTCGCTCGTTTTCTTCACGCCTTCCTGGCGGTCTTTGATTTCCTGTTCGGCCGCCTTCACGTGGGCCTCGGTCAGGCCGATGTGCTGACTGGCGACGGTTTGTCTTTCTCGGCAAATCTGCACGTGATGGTCGACATTCAAATCGCCCTTCATTTGGGCGACCGCCTGGCCCCCTTTAATCGACCACAGCCGAGCGACGCCGTTGGCTCCCGCCGAGGCGATCACCTGCCCATCGGGTCGCACCGAGACAGCGGTGACGGGTCCGCCATGATCGACGCGGACCAACTGTTTTCCGCTCTTGATCTCCCAGACGCGGACCGAACCGTCTTCGCCGCCAGAGACAAGCTGATTTCCCGCCGGCAGCACGAGCGCTAGAGATGTGACGCCTTTCGAGTGGCCTCTCATTTCGCGAATCGGGGCTGCTTTGTCGCCCTGATTTGGACGGTTTCGACGACCACGCGCGAATTACGCCGTCAGCCCCCGCCGTGAAGATTTGCGATCCCTCTTTATCGAGCGCGATCGCGTCGAATCGCAGCAGGCGTCGTCGCTGATTGACGCGGCGCCCCGTTGGCGACTGACCAGGATCGCCACGACTTGTCGAGCGACCCCGCGTACAGCGTCTTTCCATCGGGCGAAAAGGCCAGCGACGTGACGGCCGAATTGGCGCCGCTCAACCTTCGGACCACGGTGCCCCCCGAAATGGCCCGCAGTTCGACATCCTTGTCCGTCGCGACGGCAATGAGCGATGCAGCGCGATCGACGGCAAGGGCCGTCGGCCGCTCGGGCAAAGAGACGCTCCATTTGCGGACATTTTGCGGTCGCCGCCAGAATTTCACGACGCGATATCCACCGGCAGCCAGCAGCGAGCCATCGGGGCTGAAGGAAATCGCGTGAATGAAATCGCGATCGGCCGCGCCTTCGGGATACATCGGGCGGCCATCGAACTGCACGTCCGACAGGGCCGGATCGACGAGCCGCGCGGATTCCTGGCCCAGAATCAGATCGTAGATCACGATCTGGTTCGTGCGACCGGCCGCGGCAAAACGTCCCCAGGGCGAGAGGGCCACGCATTCGATCGAATGCACGGAAGCGGGCACCGGCTGCCACTGCGTCGAGTCGTGGCTGCTGGCGGCTCCTCCTTTGGCTCCCTCCAAAATCCACTGCTTCAAGACGCCGAGCTCTTGCGGCGAGAGCGCTTTGGCATCGACGGTATTGGGCAGCGGCGGCATGGCCGGCCGACCGGCGCGAGGCGAGCTGAAACAACACACTGGCCGCGAGATTCTTGGGCACAACCCCCGGCCCGCGTTTGCCCCCTTTGCGGATCGATTCAGCCGTCTCGACGCTTAGCTTGCTTTCGGCGATCCCCGCGTTGTGGCACGCCAGGCAATTGTTTTCGAGAATTGGATAGACGTCCTTCTCGAAGTCCACCGGACGGCCGAGTTTAACCGGGGTCGCTTCGATCGGTTTTGTCGGCGGAGCGCCTGCACCAGTGGCGGCCGTCGTCAGCAAAAGGAGGGCTGCGACCGCGGAACAATTTCGATTCACGGGAATCTGCCTTCTCATGTCAGGGCACAATCTTCAAGGTCAGCGGCGCGTCGACTTCGGCCTTGCCTTGAAACTCCATCTCTCCGCGAATGACCATATTGGCAAGCAGGCCCGTGGGAGCGGCGGCATCTGCCGTGATGGCGACAACGGCGGAGTTCTTCTTGGCCGCGATCGTGATCGGCTTCGCGGAGATTCCCTTCACTCCTGGCGGGAGCGGAAGGGCGAGCGTCACCGGGCCCGCGAAACCGCTACGCCTCTTGACGTCGACTGTGACGGAAATCTGACCCCCCTTTTTCAGCGATCCGCCGCCAGGCACGCTGGCCTTGAGTTCGATCGGCGCGGGTTTGACCGTTAACAAAATGGGGGTCGAAGTCGGGAAATCAACAAGTTGTTGGGGGGCAGAGGCACTCGTAGCCTGAGCCAATTCGCGGTCGGCTGCCGCCTTGCGATCGACGGCGGCTTTCGACTTGCCGGCCGCCTCTGCGACCCGTGCGGCCGCTGAATTCCGGGCCGCCGCGGCCGACTTGAGCGATGCCTCGGCTTTGGCGACGTCATCTTTCGCCAACTTGCGTGTGGCTTGGGGCGATTTCTGCGCAGCTGTCAGCCTGGCTTGCGCCTTCTTGAGCGCCTCGGCTTTTTGTTTTTGTGTTTGCGATGCCTGATCGAGTTCGGTCTCGGCGCTCTTCAAGTTCGCGGCGAGCGTCGCGGCGTCTTTCGCGACCGCGGCTTGTTCGGCTTTGGCTCGCTCGAATGCCTCTAGATTGCGTCGATAAGCGACGGGAGCCTGCAACTTCCAATACAGCGTGGCAGAGCCCGGCCGTTCGCCGCGAGGGATGAAGCAACGCACAAGTTCCGTAGACTTGCCCTTGGGGAACGACTTCAACGTCAGGCCGAGCGTATCGGGATTCCCGCCGACCAGCGCCATCGCCACGTCGCCGTCGAAACCGTTCCGACGCGCGACGGAGAGCGGAAGCAGAATCTGCCGGCTTTGATTGACTTCGACGCGAACAACGTTGGTGGAAAGCTGAAACGGAGCCGGTTCGTTCATGACAGAGAGGCCCAGCGACTGTGCGATCCGCGAAACGGCCGAGGCATCCGCTTCCGCGCTCCACACGATCGTGGCGGGGATTGCCTCGCGGACGATTTCGGTCTCGGTCGTTGCGTCCTTGGTGCGTCTCTTTTTGGTCACACGCGCCTTGCCGAAGACGCGGATGAATTGGTCTCCGGCGGCAGCCTTTTCGTCGACCGTGAAGATCAGCTCCGCCGTCTTAGCGTAGGGGGTGATGGCCGCTCCGCGACAGGTCACGCCTGGGGGCAAGCCTTCGGCCCAGACTTCGATTGGTTCGCGAAATCCGTCGCGGCGGAGCACGAGGATCGGCACGTCGCGGCTGTCCCCCTTGCGAAGTCCCAAGCTCCAGGTGGAGACTTCCTTGATCGAACCCTGCTTTGGATACTGCGGCAGCACGACGAGCCGGAAATCGGGTTCCTCGGGCCGAATTGAGACGTGGTACACCAGCCGCGGATCGCCCCGACTCTCGAACGACCGGTCGCGAAGCAGAATGCGGTACATGCCCGTCTCGGGCGCTTGGAAGCGATAGATCGGATCATCGGAGCGCGTGTCGAAGACTGCCGGGGCGACGTTGGCGTTCTCGTCGTCGATTGACGTCATCCGCGTGATCGTTTGGGCCCCCTTCGCGTCGCGGCCGACCTGTTCGACGACGAGATACGGATCGGCCAGCGATCCGATTCGGTCGGCAAAGACGTCGATGTAAAAGACCTGCCCCGCGTCCGCATGAAACGTGTAATAATCGCTGTCGCCCGGCGACTGGAATCGACCGGCGAACTCGCCGGGAGCGGTCACCGGCGTCGCCAGGGCGGGCGTGTCGTTCGGCTCTTTCTCGATGATCGGCACGGAAGGCGTCAATTGAATCAAAACGGGATTCGATTCCCCGGCCGGCGTCTTCAAGGTCCAAGAAACGGGCTGCGTCCCCGCTGAAACCGAGCCCAACGTGGTCTTTGTCGGGGCAAGCGGCGCGACACTGGGCAACGAGATGGCAACATCGAGTTTCTCGAGCGGACGCCCGTCGACTCTTACGTCCGATGCCTGCCCGCCCGGCAGATTCCGGCCGAAGAGAGTGAAGTGCCCGGTCGTGCCGGCGACACCGGCCGGCGGCATCACATAGTCGATGTAGGGCAAAACGCCCGCCGACAGCCGATACACGAACTCGGGCCCGCCGCGAAAGAGAAAGTCGTGAACCTTGATGAAGTAGGTGCCGTCTGCGGGCAAGACAACATCAACCATCGGATCGTGTCGCAGCTCTTCCCGTGCGTATCCGAGCCGGCGGCCGTCGGTTGTCAGCAACTCGACCACCGGAGACATGCGCGAGTCGAGATCGGCGGCCCGGCACATCGCCACGATGCGTTGGCCGCGCTTTCCCTGAAAACGGTAGACGTCGACATCGGTGGCACTTCCCGACGTGCCATTGACGATGCGACCCAGGACCAGGTCGTTCGCTTTCTCGAGGCTGTTGTTCGGTTCGGCCTCCTGCGTTTCGTCCTGCGATCCGACGACGAAAATCCGCGGATTCGACAGGCCATACAAACCGCCGGCGGAGACCTCGTAAACTCCGGTCGGCACGTTGAATCGAATCTTGATTTCAAAGACGTTGGGGACCGGCTTCTTTTGCCCGCCGACGGTTTGCATCTTGGGCACGGCCGTGATGCCGGGCGTGTTGACGACGAGGCGGTCGAGCGCGTCGAGATCGGCGAAGCTCGTGAGCGTCACGTCGACCGTCGTTCCCGCCTTCGCGCCGCAGGGGAATATCGAATACAGCCGCGCCTGCGGCAACTGTGCGTGCGCGGCCGTCTCGACAGAGAGGACCGCCAAAGCGCCGAGCATCGACCGCAAGAAGTAACAGGAAGGGCGCGTTTGACTCATGACTCGACGTGCCCAGGGGGGGCAAGGGGCTGAACTTACAGGTGGGTTAACGGACGGCGGCCCGTTGGAAGGCGAGATTGGCGGGCGAGCCAGATTTATGATAACCGCACGCGTCGGGCGTGCGAAAGACTCCCTATTCGTCTGTCGCCTTCAGGAGGAGTGGCACTGGCGGCTTGTCCGCCCGTGTCAGCGCGTTGGACGTTTATCGACCACTGGGGGGGACAAGCCCTCAGAGCCACCGGCGATCAATGGTTGAAGAGAAACTCCTTGGTATTGATCAAGGCCCAGACGATGTCTTCGTAGGCCGGCCGCGGGGCCGTGCGATGTTTGGCGAGGTGGGCGACCGCGATCTGCAATTCGTCGTCGTTGGGCTCGCGTGAGTAGACCCAGCGATAGAGTTCGCGGATTTTCGCCTCGGTGGGCCGCTTGTCGGCTGCCAAGAGGGCTGCGCGGCCGGAAGGGCTCGCGATCTTGTCCTGCACCTCGCTGCTGTTCAGCAAATGCAGGCTTTGGGCCAGGTTGGCCTCTTGCGAGCGCTCACATTCGCAGGCCGTGTCGCCCTGCGGTTGGCCAAAGACTTTGAGGAAATACGTCCCCTCCCCCGGATCGGGAAGCTGCATCGCTTGCGTGCCGGCGGGCAGTCCCGAATACGCTTGCGACGTGGCCGTCACGCGATGGAACGAGTCGTAAAGCACCTCGGCGCTCAGCCGCTTGGGATAGTACCGCGAAAAGTTCTGACGATCCTTGAGGTTGTTGTCATTGGGAAGCGAACTCAACTGGTACGTGTTCGACGTGCAGATCGTGCGGACCAGATCCTTGACGTCGAAGCTGCTGGCGATGAAGTGCGCGGCCAGCGCGTCCAAGAGTTCCGGGTTCGACGGCGGATTTGTTTGCCGCATGTCGTCCTCGGGCTCGACGATGCCGCGGCTGAAGAAATGCTTCCAATAGCGATTGACGAACGCTCGGGCGAAAAACGGGTTGTCCGGTTTCGCCATCCAGTCGGCCAGTTGCACGCGCGGATCGCGGTCGGCGGGAATCGACAGCGGCTTTCCGCCCAAAGCCGTCGGACGCAGCTTTTTGCCCGTGCGCGGGTTGGCCGCCTCGGCGATTCCCTCGCTGTGGTAGAGCCGCTTCTCACGCAGCTTGTTGTGCGGCGCTTCGGCCAGCGGCTTGCGTGCGAGCCGGCTGAAAAAGGCCGAGAAGCTGTAATAGTCGTCCTGGCTCCACGCCTCAAACGGGTGATGGTGACAACGGGCGCATTGGATCCGCATTCCCAAGAAAAGCTGGGCGGTGTCTTCGACTTGCTCGTTGACCTCGTCGACCTCGCGGTACCAAATGACGGGTGGCGAAATTCGCGGATCGCCCGACGCGGTCAGAATCTCGCGGACGAAGCGGTCGAAGGGTTTGTTCTCGTAGAGACTGTTCCAAATCCACTGATAGAACTCGTACGTCCCTTCGGTGTCGTCCGGATTCCGCTTCTTGTTCCGCAGGACCATGTTCCATTTGTTGGCGAAATAGTCGGCGTAGGCCGTGCTCCCCAACAGGCGGTCCACCAGCTTGTCGCGTTTGGCCGGATCTTTGTCGACCAAAAATGCGGTGACTTCGGCCGCGGTCGGGGTGGTCCCGGTGATGTCGATCGAAACGCGACGCAAAAAGGTCGCATCGTCGGCAAGCGGCGACGGCGGAATTCCCAGCACCTTGAGCTTGCCCAAAACCGCGTGATCGACGCAGTTTCGTTCTGCCGGCAGTTTGTCGATCTTGGCTCCGAGCGGCACCGTGGCCCGGAACGTAGCAACCTGGCCCTGGTACCGGGACATAATCGCGACCTGGCCCGCCAGATCGAGCGTTTTCACGAGGCCCGTATTCCCTGCCTCGGCCATTTCGGTGTCGTTAGCCTCGAAGAGCGACATGCGGGTGACATCTTCGGTCGCCCCGTCGCTGTAGCGAGCCATTACCGTGATCTGCTGCTGAGACTGACGCTGCATCACGCGGCCGGCGGGAACGCACTCGATAGATACGACGGTCGGATCGGCGTCGTTTCCATAGGGCATACCCTGCTCGATCCAGCGATAGAGCATGCGGTATTCATAGCTGCCGACGTCCATCCGTTTGCCGCCGCCATGCGGTGAGCGGCCGGTCGGCTTGAGGAGCAGCAGGCTTTCGCCCGGCGAAGAAGGAAACAGCCGTCGGCCGCGTCCTTCTTTCACCAGGAACTCGTAGTCGTCCTCGGGATAGAAGCCCAATAGCGAAAGCTTGAATCCGTTTTGACCGCTCGCCTTGCCGTGGCAACCGCCGCCGTTGCAGCCGAGCTTCGTGAAGATCGGCACGATCTGATTTTTGAAGTTGATCGGAATCTGCCGCGAGCAGCCTTCGACGCGAATCGCAACCTCGGTGCTTAACCCGCCCGTTCCGGTCACCCGCAATTTGGCGGTGCCATCAGTCAACGGTGTCACGAGTCCGCTTGGATCGATGGTGACGATTCCCGCCGGCTCCGCGTCGTAACGCACGCTGCGGGTGAGATCGCGAGCCGTGCCCCCTTTGGGAATACCCGTCACGCAGAGTTGCTGGCGCAGCGTCTCGGCCGCGAAGCACGATCGTTTTGCCGGAGGCGGCCTGCTCGACGCACAGCGATTTGACCGAACCGGATTCGCTGGTGGTCTTCGCGAATGCCCTGTTGCTGCCTGTCAGGCATGCCACAGTGAGAACACATGCCACAATAATGACAATCGGCAAGAACAGGCGAGGCAAACGTGTCATGCGTTCGCTCCTCTTTGGCGGGCGGTCAGGCGGGGACGAAAACTTTGAACGGCACGTCAATGTGCCGTTCCGATGTGTGGGAACCGACGACCGGCGTCAGCCAGATTCGGTCATGCGACGAAGGCTTCGTCGGATTGCAGACTGGATGGCGCACGGCTAAAGGCAGGTCTTTAAGGCAGGAACGCCGCGAGAGTTACAATGCGGCCTTCATGGCACTCATCATCATATCAGCGGTTGATGATCCGTGCAACGAGGTGGAGCATCTGCTGCGGCGTGCGGGCGTCTTCAAAAAAGAAAGGGGGGAACGCTACTGCGGTCCCCCCTTTTGATCTTTGAAGCCGTCGACTTACTTCTTATCGGTCTTTTCCGCCGGCTTCTGTTCTTCCTTGGTCTCTGTTTTGGGTGCTTCCTTCTGGGCGGCCTTTTCCTTCACGGCCTTTTTCTCCTGCCGGTCGGCATGCAGCCTTTCTTGTTCAGCTTGGATCTTGGCCACCGCCGCCTGGGTCTTCTTCTTCTCAACCTCGAAGCGTGCCTTGATCTCTTTGGCTCGTTCGGCGCTCAGGGCCATCGCCTTGTCGACAACGGCCTTTCGCTCTTCGCGAAGCTTTGACGCGGCCGCGTGGGCTTCGGCGAGGGCCTTCTTTTGGGCTTCGCTCAGCAAGGCGTGCAATTCGGACGTCTGCTTGGCACGGACTTCTTTGAGCTTGGTTTCGAGTTCCTTGATTTCGCCGGCATACTTGTCTTCGACCGCCTTCATTTGTTGGCGCTGTTCGGCCGTCAGACCGATCCGGCCAAAATGCATGGGAAGACGAGTGCGCAGTCTTGCGACCGGTTTCGGTCGTCGCGGCTTCGCCAGCCACCGGCTTGTTCGCTGTGTGCGTCTCAGTCTTTGTGGTTGATTCCGTCTTCTTTGTGGTCTCCGTCTTCTTGGCCGCATCGGCTTTCGGCGTCGCTTGTTGGTCGGCGGCGAAGGCCGTCCCACTTGCCAACAATGCCAGTCCCAACAGCCCCGGCAGACAAACTCGTCTCATGACAACCGTCCTCCCCAGTAGTATCAGAGTGTGCCCTGGTGTCGTCGTCGCCGGGCGCAATTGCCCGGCCCGCGCCACCATCCTTGCAAATCCAACCGCCAGATCAACGGACAATTATGAAAAATTGCGGTTTTCGGGTTGTCCAGTCACCAATCGTCTGTCCACATCGAATCAATCCTCCCGCCTTGCCCGTGTGGAGCGACTCGAGTTTTCGTTCGATTTTGCGACCGGATGGATTCTTATCAGAGCCAAGTAACGGACGACGATGCTCGCAGAAAGCACACAAAAGTCTCACAAACGGTCGCAATTGACGGCGCTGCCTTGTTATCGTAAAGTGACGTACCGCAAAGACTTGCTGTCACACCAAGGAGATCGCCGATGAGCATGGGGGGCCAAGCACGGACCGACCCCGGGACAATGCGCGGACGCGACTGGCCTTGCCTGCGCCAATTCGGCATCTTCATGGAGAACCGGGTCGGCACGCTGCACGAGTTGCTGCGCCATATCGAACGCCACGATCTGCGGGTGATGGCGCTCACCATCGTCGATTCGGTCGATTTCTCCGTCGCGCGGCTGATGCTCAACAACTACGATCGCGCCTCGGAGCTGTTCAAGCTTTCGGACTTCAAGTTTTTTGAGACCGACTTGATCGGAGTCGAACTCTCCCAGGACGCGCAACCATTCGTCAAGGTCTGCCTGGCACTGCTGCAGGCGGAAATCAACATTCACTACACCTACCCGCTCCTGTATCGACGGAACGGGCGGGACGCCATTGCCCTCTCGGTCGATGACATCGAGATGGGAATCAGGACGCTCTCCGATAAGGGGCATCGGATCATTACTGAGAACGACTTGCTCGAATACGACGAGAACTATTGAGTCGGCTGCGCTCGCTGCTTAAATGGCTGCTGTTCGCCGTCGTCGTGGGCTACGTTTGTTACCACGGCTACCGGCTGTGGACCCAAAGCGACGTTCGACAAAGGCCGCTCTCGGCCGCCGGGATTGCTTGGCTCGTTGCCGGCGTCGTCGTCTACATCGTCAGCTGGCTGCCATCCGTTTGGTTTTGGCGGGAATTGATGCGCGCCGTGGGCGGGCATGTCACCTTTCGCGACGCGGCCCGAGCCTACTACTGCGGCCATTTGGGCAAATACATCCCGGGCAAAGCGATGGTTCTCGTGATCCGCGCCGCGCTCGTGAAGGACCGCGGTTGCCCCGCGCTGCTCGCGGCGGTCACGGCCAGCTACGAAACACTGGTGATGATGGGCACAGGCGTGGCGTTCGGCGCGGCGCTGGCTCCCCTGCTGTTTCGAGATCGGATTGCCGTCCATTTGCCGGCACTGCGACTCTCCCCGGCCTATCAGGCGATCACGGCGTTTGCCGTCGTGACGGTGCTTGTCGCCGGATCGCTTCCGCTGGTGGCCAAGGTGCTCTCATGGATTGCCGCCAAGGCGGTGCCGGATAGCAGCCGGGCTCGCGAGCAGCACGTTGCCATTTCCCCGCGGATGATCGCGGCCGGATGCGTCGCGTTTTGCATGAGCTGGGTCGCGCAAGGCTTGAGCCTGGGAATGATCGTGCATGGAGCCGGCGACGCGCGCTTCCAGATGGCCGACCTGCCGCTCTGGACCGGGGCGATGGCGCTTTCCACATCGTTGGGTTTTGCTGTTTTGTTTGCACCAGGCGGACTGGGCGTTCGGGAAGGCATTCTTTTGGCGATCTTGAATTCGCAGCCGGGGATAAATCCCCAGGCCGCGGTCGCGGTGACCGTTCTTTCGCGCATCGTGTCGTTTCTTGCCGAACTTGCCATTTCGGCGCTGCTCTTTTGGTCGATTCGACACTTTCCCGGATGCGATCCAAGGGGATCAGGGCGAAAAACGAAAACTCGGGAGTGATATCGGGGGACGAAATACGCCCAGATCAGTAGGCCGCCCTTGCGGCCTCGCGAACGGTCTCGAAACTTCCGCGAGAAAACCATGACCAGGCGGGAAATCTCCGAGCGACATCGCCAGTGGCTCACGGCGGAAATGGAATCATGGCGGGCGGCGGGAGTGCTCGCCGCCGACCAACCCGAGCGCATCTTGGCGCTCTATGAATCGCCCCAGGACGCCAGCGCCCGATCGCATTCGACGGCGATGTTTGCCTTAATGTCGGTCGCCGCTTTTCTGATCGGTTTAGCCGCCCTCTTGCTTGTGGGTTACAACTGGGAGGCGATGCCCCAACCGGCGAAACTCTCCGTCGTATTTGGGGTCATTGCCGCCACGCATGCAATCGCCTTCTGGCTGCGGTATGGGCGGCATTCCAAGCGGCTCTCCGAGGCGGTGTTCTTTCTCGCATGCTTGTTCTACGGCTGCGGCATCTGGCTCGTGGCCCAGATTTTCAACATTCAAGGCCACTATCCGAATGCGCTTTGGATCTGGGCGCTCGGGACGATCCCCTTCGCGCTGTGTCTCGACACGCTGTTACTGCACGCGCTGGTCGCCGGCTTGTTGGCGACCTGGGTCGGCACCGAGATCCTCGACTTCGGATTTGGCTGGGGCTTCTGGCGAATTCCGGAGGCTTGCTACAGCTTGCCGCTGTTGGCTCTGCCCGGTCTGTTGTGGGCGTATCGAAAACGCTCTCCTGCGACCGTCGGTCTGTATACGGCGGTGTTGGCCTGGTGGGTCATTCTGCAGCCCATCGCCTGGAATTCCGATGTGAATCCGATTTATTTCATCGGCGCGGCTGGTGCCCTGTTCCTTGCCATCGCAGAGTGCCACAGACCGGCGAGCCCGATGTCGGCGCCCTACCGTTTGTACGGTGTTTTACTGTCGGCCGGAGTGTTGTGCGTGCTGAGCTTCGGCGACTTCATCGGGGAATTGCTCCGCGGAACCGTGCCAGTCATCGGGACGAGCGTGCTCGCCGCGTCGTTGATTGGCGTCGGCGGAACGGCGACGATCGCCATGGCGGAACAGTTGCGATTGAAGGCAGAGGAAGATGCCGCTAGTTAGCCGTTCCTCTTGCGGTTTTTTCGCCGCCAATGGCCGGCGACGATGGTGATGCTGTTGATGGCTGCGTTGGCTCTTTGGGGCGGCCTCTTGAAGACGCCCTCGCCGACTTATGGCTACAACAGCAACCATCTCAGCAGTTGGACCTCCGCGGTCATTATTCCCGCGGTCGCCTGCAATCTGGCTTTGATCGCCTTGGCGATCTGGCTGATTCGCACGGGTCTCAACCGCGATCGCGGCAAGTTGTTCGCCGCCGGCGTGTTCCTCTTTTTGCTCTGGGCCGTTTGTCGCTACATCGATCTCTTCGCCGGAGTCGGCGGCATGTTGGGTGCCTCGCTGATGTTCTTTTTGTGCGGAACAGCTCTCTTCGCCATGGCCCGCTTTTGGTCGCATCGCAAGGAGATGGTTCATGTCTAGAATCTCATTGCAGCGTCCCGCGAATTGGCCGCGAGTCGGCGGGCTCGTCGATTGGTGCAAGCATCGCGAGCGACCACTGGTCTTGATCGGCGCAGCGGCGCAGATTGTGGTTCTCGTGGGCATGATCGGCTTGCATTCGCTCCCTCTGCTGCGAGGCAAGACCGTTCTGCTCCGAGTCCAGCCCGTCGACCCGCGGGACATGTTTCGCGGTGATTATGTCACGTTGAGCTACGAGTTCAGTCGCCTCCCCGCGCACGCGATCCCGGATCTGCCGGATGAGCACGGCAACGAATCGGCCCGATTGCAGGGACGGACGGTCTACATGCAATTGATTCCCGAGACCGACGGCGTGCATTATCGGGGCGGCGCTTACAGCCTGACGCCACCAAGCGAGGGACTCTTTCTGCGGGGGACCGTGAGCGGCTGGAATACAATCGACTTTGGAATTGATCGGTACTTCGTGCAGGCCGGGACCGGGCAAAAGTACGAAGACGCGGTCCGCAGCCGCCACTTGTGGGCGCAAGTTGCCGTGGCTCCTGACGGACAAGCGGCCGTCACGGGACTCAAAATCGAATAGCGCGGCGAAAAACTCGTCGTGTTCGTCGTGTATGCGGCAAGAATCGCTCCGTGCACGCGGTTGCAGGCCGATTAAGATGAAGAAATGCTGTCGATCATCGTTCCCGTCTATGACGAGCAGGACAGTCTCGAAACGCTGCATCGCCAGATCGTCGAGGCGTGTGCCTCCCTGGGCGAGGAATTTGAGATCATCTTCGTCGACGACGGATCGAAGGATGGCTCCTGGAATGTGATCCGCGCTGGCGGCGCGCGATCCGGCCGTCTCCGGCGTCCGCTTCCGGCGAAATTTCGGCAAGGCGGCCGCGTTGACGGGCGGCCTGCGGACCGCGCGCGGCGACTTGATTCTTACGATCGATGCCGACTTGCAGGATGACCCGGCCGAAATTCCCCGCATGATCGCGAAACTTCGCGAGGGCTTTGATGTCGTCAACGGCTGGAAGCAGCGACGCCTCGATCCCTGGCACAAGGTGTATCCCAGCCGCGTGTTTAATGCGCTGGTGAGCGGGATCACGGGGCTCAAGCTGCACGATCACAATTGCGGGCTGAAAATGTTCCGCTCCGAAGTGGCGGGCGAAATCCGCCTGTACGGCGAATTGCACCGCTTCATCCCGGTGCTGGCTGACGCCCGCGGCTTTCGCGTGACCGAGTTGCCAGTCCACCATCGGCCCCGGCGCTTCGGGCACTCGAAATACGGCGTGAAGCGATTCGCCCGCGGCTTTCTCGACTTGTTGACGGTCAAGTTCCTGACGGGATTCGGCGAACGGCCGCAGCATATTCTGGGCGGTTTCGGGCTGCTGTTCTTCGCCATCGGTTTCTTGGGACTGTTTTACCTCGGCGCGGTTTGGTGCGGCACGCATCTCTTCGGCGCCGATTTCGGACCGATCGGCACACGGCCGATGCTGGCCTACGCGATCGCGGCGACGCTGCTCGGAGCCCAAGCGCTTTCGCTGGGTCTGATTGCCGAGTTGCTCGTGGCCTATACCGGCAAAGAGACCGAAACGTTTAGCGTGAAGGAACGCGTCGGCAAGGACGTGCCGGCCAGCGATGCGCCGGCTGCGTCCGAAGGGCGTTCGCTCGGTTTAGGCTTTCGGCACGCGCCGCAGCCAGGTGCCCCCCTCACGGCCGCGGCCGAACCAAAAGCCGCAGAACGCGCCGGCCGCGATTGACACCCACGTCCAGGTCCGCAAATCCTGCAAATGGGCGACGAAGTACCCCAGACTCTCGTCGCGGACGAACGGGAAAAACCGCCATTCGGTCAAGATGCCGAGGAACATTGCCGCGATTCCGCAAACGATGGCGAGGCCATTCGATTTGCCTCCCGAGAGCGCACCACATCCCAAACCGAGTGCCGCACCGGGCAGCAGCAGTCCATAAAAACCTTCGTGCGTTAGGTACTGAAAGGTGAAGAACCCGAGCGCCCCGCCGGCGGCAGCGCCGAGCAATCCAAGCATCCAGTTCGCCCGCCTGACAGATTCCGGCATTTGGCACGTGCCCTTTGAGCCGTTGCGGCTGCTCCGGTGCGTTTAACGTCCCTTCGTGTTCTCCGCGAGCTGCTCGGATTTCCACCAGCGCTTCCATTCGGCCGTGTTGTACCCGAACGATTGCTTCGTGATCGCTTCCAGGGCGTCCTTCACCTGCGGATTTTGCACCGTGCGGAGGACGAGAACGGGACGCAGGTGAACGGCCGCGTAAGCCACGTCGCCATGAGAGGTGGGATTGTCCTGGACATAAGGCGTGCCTCGGGGGCTGGCGAGATAGTTCACGCGGCTCATGCAGCAACTCCGCCGGTAATCGACGTCG
Organism: uncultured Planctomycetaceae bacterium; assembly: GCA_963756305.1. Taxonomy (GTDB): domain Bacteria; phylum Planctomycetota; class Planctomycetia; order Planctomycetales; family Planctomycetaceae; genus DASPSM01. The sequence goes on along the minus strand of CAVWNP010000002.1, from coordinate 855,479 downwards.
ACGACCCTCGAATACAGCGAGTCGATCAGATAGGGCACATTTTCTCGATTGCCGACCGTCGAGAGCACGTCGGCCGCGCGGCAGACCACTTCGCGATTCGGGAACCGCAGGGCTTGCCCGTAAAACGGCCGGACGTATTCCGCGCGCAATTTTTTGCTCGCTTCCTGGGCCGCATCGCGCACCGGCGCGGAGGAGTCGAAGAGCGCCTCTTCCACCAGACCCACGACGGCCTTCGAACCGGGCATGTCCCCCAAGATGCGAACGTACAAGAGCCGCGAGGCATCGTCCTCACTGGTTCGCAACGTTTGCATGAGGGCGGGGATGGCCGCGGGGTCGTTGATCGCCCGCAAATCGCGTAAGGCAAGGCGCCGTGACTCGCCGTCACCAAATTCGACGCGGGAGATGAGTTTGCGAACTTTCGGGAGCCACGCCTTCTCGGCGTTCGTGAGCTTGGGTTTATCCGGCGTGGCGGCGCGAGCGATGCGTTCGACGCTCGAGCGTTCGACGACGACGCGGATCCCCTCGGGGGTCGTCACCGCGACGTCCTTGCCCGCGTTGGTGACTTTGCCGTTGAGCAAGCCGCCGTTTTTCAGCGTGACTTTGTCGGCGAAACAAACGGCGACCGCAAGGACCGGCAGCAGCGGGGTCGAAAGCAGGACAACCCACTTGCTCGGTTTCAATGACATGGGACCAAACTCCGCCTGAGAAGGGCCCGGCGAAAGCACCTTGAGTGCTGTGCCAAGATTCTAGCCGATCGACCGGTGCGACGCCAATCACGTTCGATTGAGCCAGTCGTCGGCGGGCAGTCGTCCCGACGGCTACAATCGAGCGATGGTCCCCGCATGGCCCGCGAATCGCGCCCGCTCGGTTCTATTCGGATGCCTGGGCATCGCGCTCTTGGCACTCTATGGTTTCGCGCTGTGTGGGCCGTTGAAAATGTGCGGCGATGCTCCCGGTTACGTTGAGTTGGCGGCCTTTATTCGACATGGCACGCCGGCACGCACGATCGCAGCGCCAGGATATCCGTATTACTTTCCGCACGGGTACCCTTACCTGTTGATCGGCCTCAATGCGCTCGGGCTCGCCGACCCTCCTGCGATCATCGGTTTGAATCTGGTGTGCCTGTTAGTCGGGTTGTGGGCGACGCGCTCGCTGCTTCTGCGTTCGTTTGGCCTGTCCGCGGATGCGGCCTGGGGAATCCTGCTGCTGACGGCAGGCTCGTCGGTCTTTTTTCAGTTCGCCTCGTCGGCCGTTTCCGAGATGCCGTTCTTCGCGGCGGCCTGTACGGCCATTGTCTGCCTGGAGCGAACGAGTCGCGACGGTCGTTCGTGGCTCTTCCTACTTGGCAGCGTTCTGCTTTGCGCGGTCGCAATCAGTCTCCGGACTGCGGGGATTGCCCTCATTCCGGCCGTCATTTGGGCGGCGCTGCGGCTACCCGCCATGAGACGCGTCAGTGCATCTCCGCGCTGGTTCTTGCTGGCGATTCCCGCGCTGATATTGATTGGTCTCGGCATTTGGTACGGAGCCGGCAGCCATTATGTGTCCGTCACGGCGGCGGACGGATTCGCGCGGTTCAAATTCGCTCCAGAGGGATATTGGCTTACGGCGATCGGCCGAAAGCTCGCGCACATCGGCGAACTGTTCTCGAACCAGCGGGCGACTGACTTTCCCGTCTTGTATCGCGATGAGTTCGTTTTGCTTGGCGTATTATGCCTGGTCATCTGCGGCGTCGGATCGTGGTCGCGACGCGGTCGATTCGGCCCCCTTGATGCCTACGTCTCGACGTATTTCGTGATGATTGCCGCCTACCCGTTCTGGCAACTGCGGCTTTGGCTGCCGATCGTGCCGTTTCTGTTCGGCCTGGCGTTTCTGGGTGTGCAGCTTCTCTTCAAAGGGGCAGGCCGATCGAGAACGGTCGGAATTCGACTCGCAGACATCTACGTGGTCGCGTTTGTCATGCTCGGCAGTTTTTTTGCTTTTCGATTTACCACGTCGGCCGTCTATCCCGACGTTGACGATGCGATCAAGACGAATCGCACTGCCGATAGCTACCTGGAGGTGCTCAAAGGGCCGCGCGGCGAATCGAAGGAGAATACGATCCGGCACTAACGTGCACGCCGGCTCTTCTTTTTTGCGCTCTTTGCGGCAGGAATCTTTGCCGCGTTTTTCTTCGCGCTGGGCGATTTCCGCCCCTTTGCTCCGCTAAAGATGTTGTCCCAGCCAGTCGAGTACTTGACCGTTGAACCTGTGTGAACCGTGTAGCCAGTCATTCGGTGTTGCTCCGTGCTGAATCGCGAAAGTCCGCTTCAATCGAGGCCGATGACGCGGCGGATTTCCAACCACGTTTGAATGTACGTGGCAAACGGAAGTCCGTCGACAGTGGGCGAGGGACGACGCGCGATTCCATCCACGGCTGGGCCGTCAGCCACCATCCGCTCGAGCAAGTTGTGCTGAAACATTGTATCGACGTGAGACAAGGCGTCGGTTCTGCCGGCCAATAGTGCGACCGCCGCCGCGAGTGCGAAAGCGCCCCAGTTGCTCGTGCCGGCGATGATGTTCCAGTCGGTGGCGACGCGACACGGAATTACGCTCGCCTCTTTTTGTGGCAGACGGCGGACGAGCTCCTCCCACGGGACGGTGCCCATGCCGATTTCGTTGCCTCCGTCGCCGATGCCGATTGTTTTCCAACTCACCGGTCGGGAAGAACTTTTCTCGAACAGGCGATAGAGGGGCGGCGACCACTCGTCGATGCAAATGCCGCGAGCGTTATGACACCGGTTGCGGTGCTCAGTGGGGACCGCCGACAGAAAATCCTGAATCGGGGCTGGTCCCACTCGCTTTTGGTTACGCAGCGACTGCTCGTCGTGGCTGGGACCCACGCGTTCGATGGCAATCACGTGCGTCACCGTGCGGCCCGGTCCGTTCTGCGAAAAATTGTCGATCCAATCGTCCGCTGCCGACCGACCGTCGACGGACCGATCGGAATCGGCCGGGCAGACGACAACTGTGGAAGGATCCCCGCCCGCGGCCGCGAAGGCCGCCCGGACAGCTCCGGCGCAATTGCCGTCGGTCACCAGGGTCGTTTTTGCCCCGAGCGCTTCGAGGGCGCTCGCCAGCACGACGGCACCAGGCGGTCCATCGGTTTCAGCGGCGGGGGGATTGGCGGCCGGGATAAAAAACCCCGTGACAATCGCGGCGTGCCGGCACGCAGTGGCCAAATCGGCCGCCGCTTGGGACAGATGGCCGGGACACAACGGGCCATAGAGCGGTTCGCTCGAAATCAGCCCGCGCGCAGCCGGATCGCGTCGAATGACGGATTCAATCTGAGCAAGCGTCGAGTCGACCAATGACCACGTCCTTGGCGGTCATTGTGGGTGCACCTGCAGAGTCACGCAAGCATCTGAATGACTGGGAAAGGCAGGTCAACCTGACGGCGGCGTTCGACGAAGAGGGGACGACGAAGGAACGACGACGACTGCCCGCGACGTCACTTCGGGGCGTCGATTGGCGAATCCCGCTTCTCGTCCTGTTCGCGCTTGATCGCGTCGTAGACTTCCTGGCGGTGAACGGTGACTTCCTTCGGCGCTTCAATGCCCAGGCGCACCTTGTCACCCCGAATCTCGATCACCATCACGGTGATATTGTCACCGATGATGATTTTCTCGTCCTTCTTGCGGCTTAATACCAACATCGTTCTTCCCTGCACGGCGAGACGCGTTGATGGTTCACAACTCCCCCAAGCATAAACGATGAATTGGGGCAAATGGGGAACCCAAGGCATGTTTTCGGCCGGCAACAGACGATGTGGCGGAAGATGTACCATGTCTTGCGGCGATGCACAGAGTGGCGGTCATGCCGAATGTTCGATGTCGTTGCCAAACGACAACTCCAAGTCCAAGATGAGCCGTCTGGACCAAGATCTTTCAGCAAAGCAGGTTGCGATCGGAGCCGGGACCAATGGCTCCCCGATTGTCGCGGTGGATGAGGTTGCCAGTGCGCTCGGCAGGCGGCGGAAATACCGAAAGCGTTGACGCGACCGATTATGCGTGAGGTAACGGGATGAGTTTCCAGCTCGCGGCGGCAGTCGCGATTGTTGTCGGCTACCTCGTCGGCTCGCTCCCCTTTGGCCTGCTGGTCGCCCGGCTCACAAGCGGCGTCGATATTCGTAAACAAGGGAGCGGGAACATCGGCGCCACCAACGTGGCCCGCGTGTTGGGCGCGAAATACGGAGCGATGGTGCTGTTGCTCGATTGCCTCAAAGGCGCTCTCCCGACCGTCCTTCTGCCGTATATCCTGCTACCGCGAGATGCTTGGGGCCACGTGCATCTGGCAGTTTTGACCGGCGTCTGGGCGATCTTGGGTCACATGTTCTCATTCTGGATTGGATTTCGCGGCGGTAAGGGGGTGGCGACGGCCCTCGGCGTGGCCCTGATTTTGGGACCCCTGGCGACAGCGGCCGCCTTTGGAACGTTTGTCGTCACGTTCGGTTTGTCGCGGTTTGTCTCATTGTCGTCGATGCTGGCGGCGATTGCATTTTTCGCCGCGGAGATGTGGCTCCTCTGGCCGGCGCCTTTCTCCGAGTCGACCTGGAGTCTGGCCCTCTTTAGCACCGCCATTCCACTCTTGATCGTAATTCGCCACCGCTCGAATATCGTGCGATTAGTACAGGGAACGGAACCCAAATTCCGTTTTGGACGAAAGCCCAAAGACAGTCCGGAAGATAAAAGTCCGCCCGCGACCACCACATAGAGGAGCGCGAGTGAAGTCCACTGGCCCGGCGGCCGCGATGTCGGCACGGCTAGCGAGGCCCGCGTTATTGCAGGCAGAGTGCTCGGCTAGCCGACCGCGATATTGTTCGTCAAGCCGGTGAATTGGCCGGCCAGATCGAGCGCGGCATGCGTCGCCAGCTGCTTGAGGTAATACGTGGACGTGTGGCCCGAGATGATCACTTCTCCCCCCGACACCACCACGTTCAGGCCGTGAATGCGGCCACCGGTCCGCGATTGCACGAGCCGCATGATCTGGTCTTCCAATGACTCAACAGTGCCAGATCGAATCGAAACGGGCATTTGATCATCCTCCATGAATCTCGCTCACTTTAATTGCGCCATTGCGGCCCGTCAAACCGAAAGATCGCCTTCTCGATTTGACGGCGCAAAAAACTGCGCGTTAAGCGGTGAGCGTTCGTCCATAAATCTCCCGGCAGCGGCGCACCGCCGTCTCGATGGCCGACTCGCGAGCTGACGAATCGAGCTTGCCCGCTTCGATCAGCAAATCGGCCAGGTCGCCGATCGTTTGTCGCGAAAGTCCGGGCTCAAAAATCAGCATCAGTCGGCGCTCCAGCAGATCTTCGATCCGCTCGGCCCATTCGTTGTCGATGATCCAGCGGGCAAACGCACGAGGCAAAACGCTGCCGCTGATGGTTCGCTCGGACTGCGACGCGGTCATCTCTCGACCGTGCAACTCGCAGAAACTTCTTACCCGGCTGCCGCAGAGAGCCCACATTGCTCGAATTTGCGATGGGTCCCGGTGGAATTGCGAGGCCAACTCCGCCACGAGGTTCGCTGAGTTCGCGTGCTCACGGGGAACGCCCTCCCCTCCCGGCACCGGCCGGGCGATCGTCGTCGCCATCCTTTGCAGTTTGAGCCGATGCAGCACCTCGTCGGCGACGAGTTCGCCGAAGGCGCGCGACGTGGTCAGCTTGCCGCCGACCAGCGTCAGAACGGGAATTCCGTCCCAGCGGCTGACTTCGACGGAATGGTCCCGCGAGATTGACCCCTCGGCGCCCGCCGCCACATAGGGGAGCGGGCGGACACCGCTGTACGTCAGCGTCACGTCGGATTGCGAAAGACGCACCTGCGGAAAGAGCTGATTGACCGTCGAGACGAGGTAGTTCAACTCCGCGTCGCTGGCGACCGCGCGATCGGGCGACTCCTCGAAGCGCTCGTCGGTCGTGCCGACCAGCACGGCGTCCCCGAATGGCAAGACGAAGATCAAGCGGCCGTCGGCGGCTTCCGCGTACACTCCCGCCCGGCCGAGCGCCTCTCGCAGCGCGGACTGATGCGTGATGAAATGGCTCCCCTTCGTGCCGCCGAACAACCGCGGCGACGGCACATGAAGCTGATGCAGGGTCAAATCTCCCCACGCTCCCGTGGCATTGATCACCAGCGGCGTGTCGCAACGCACCACGTCGCCCTTCGCGGTCGAAATCTGCAGCGCAGCCATTCGCGCTCTGGAGCGTTGAATAGGTGAAAAGTCGAAAGTCGACGCCGGTCTCTCGCGCGATTTGTTGCGTGTCTTGCAAAAGTGCCACGCAGTAACGCTCGGGAAATCGCATCTGCGCGTCGCTGTAACCAACAAGCCAGCGGTAGTGACCGCGATCGACGCGCGGGACGCCAGACTCGGTGAGGCTGTGAACCGAGTGCCGCGGAGTGGCCGGGTCGGCTGAGAAGACATCGTACAGCCACAATCCGAATTCGACCGTCCACAGCCCGCGGACGGACGGCCGCACGACGGCGCTTGCCAATCGATGCAGCGCCTTCGACCGGGTCGCGCCCAAGAACCTTGCTGCCGACTGCAACAGGCCCCCACTCCTGCGGGCAACGGGGATGTAGAGCCGCAGGGGCTCCACGAGGTGAGGCGCCACTTTTAGCAGCGTGGCCCGCTCGGCGAGCGACTCCCGCACCAGGTGGAAGTCGCCGTATTCGAGATAGCGCAGACCGCCATGAATCAGCCGCGACGACCGCGACGTGGCTCCGGACGCAATGTCGTGCTTGTCGACGACCCACGCCGCCCACCCCATTCAGCACGAGTTCGCGCGCCACCGAACATCCGTTGATTCCCGCGCCGAGGATCACGACGGTCGGCTTTGCCGCGGTGCTCATGGCCGAATATTGTTGACGACGGGGGCCGGGCTGGGAAGGGTCCGGGCTGTTCGTTTCCGCGGTGGCGCGCGGCTTTTCTGCGATTCTTTCACCCCGGATTGCCATCTGATCGTGAATGCGCTCTCGCGGCACGCAATAATTGGGTTGGATCGTCGCGCGGGGGCCGTTATCCTTTCGGCGTCCGGCCAGGGATGGGTGACGCGCTTACCGAATCGCCGCGTCGGGCGGACAGTCGTGCTCCACAACCAATTGCATTGGGACGATCCGACATGCAGTTGACGCCACGATCGACGGCTTGGGCCTTGTTGGTTGCCGTCGTCGGAGCGATCGCAGTCACCGTGACTCGCGTTCTCTTCGACGGCGTTTTTGGCAGCGTCGTCGGCCACAATTGTGTTTCTTCTGGCCGTCGTCGCGGCGGGCATGACCGGCGGCTGGAAGGCCGGATTTCTGGCGACGGGCCTTTCCGCTGTCGGCGTCCTCGTTTTTGCGAAACGCGGATTCTGCGCCGCACATTCCCACCGTAAACGATCTGAACCGCTTGTTGGCCTACCTGGTGGGCGGAGTCGCCATCAGTCTCCTCTGCGAGGGCTTGCGGCGTGCCTGGGAACGCATCGAAGAGCGGCAACGGCAGCTGGTCCTGGAAATTGCCGAACGCACGCGTGCCGAGGAGCAGCTCCGCGAGGCCGATCGCCGCAAAGACGAGTTCCTGGCCATGCTGGCACACGAACTGCAGAAACCCGCTGGCTCCGCTGAGCAATGCGCTGCAGCTCTGGTCGTTGGCGGCCCAAGATGGCACCCAGGATGAGGCCGAACTTGCCAACGTGCGGGCGATGATGAAGCGCCAGGTCGACCAGATGACACGCCTCATCGACGACCTGCTGGACGTTTCCCGCATCAGTCGCGGAAAGATCCAGCTCCGCATCGCCCGCGTGGATGTCGGATCGCTGCTCTCCGAGGCGATCGATGCGCAAAAGTCGCTGGCGCGAGGTCAACGGACACGAACTCACGCCGACATGCCCGCCGATCCGCTGTTGGTCGAGGGAGACGCCACGCGGCTCGTGCAGATCTTCGGCAATGTGCTGCATAACGCCTTTAAATTCACTCCCCCCGGGGGCCGCATCGCGGTGGCGGCCGAACTCGCCGGCGCGGAGGTCGTGATTCGCATTCGCGACACGGGCTGCGGCATTCCGCAACCCATGCTCACGCAGATCTTTGAAATGTTCGAGCAGGTCGATCAATCGCTGGGTCGCGCGCATGGCGGTTTGGGAATCGGCCTGACCCTCGTCAAGCGGCTGGTCGAGCTGCACGGCGGAACGATTGTGGCGCGCAGCGCGGGATTGGGCAAAGGGAGCGAATTCGTCATTCGGCTGCCGGCATCGGTTCCGGAACCGGAGAAACCCGAGGCAGATCCCGGAACGGGAGGTTCCACAAAAGATCTCGGGCCGAGCCACCGGATCCTTGTCGTTGACGATGTAAAGGCCTCCGCGGAAACCTTGACGATGCTGTTGCGGGTTCTGGGCCATGAGGTCGTGATGGCAAACGATGGAAAAACCGCGCTCGAATTGGCGACGCAAACCAGGCCGGACACGATTTTTCTCGATATCGCCATGCCCGAAATGAACGGCTACGAGGTGGCCCGCCGCATTCGCGCGACGCCGGCCCTTAAAGAGGTTGTGCTCGTGGCCCTCACCGGTTACGGGCAGGAGGAAGACCGGCGGAGAGCCAAAGAGGCGGGCTTCGATTATCATGTTACCAAGCCGGCCTCTGTCGCCGGACTTCGCGAAATCCTCGCCCGCCGCGGCACGCCGCTCTCACGCGAGCGGCGCGCATTGCAGCAAACGTGAGAGCCGCGCTCGACGGCCGAGTGGCGTCTGTCGCGGTTTGGTATGTGCCACTGGCGGCGGCTTTGGGCCGCCAGTGTTTTCGGTTCGCCACGTGGTGACGAGCTGCAAATTGACTTCAACATCTCCGTCGTCCGACGCCGCGTGATTTTGCTGTTCGTGTATTGAACGTCAAGTGGCAATCGCACTGGCGGGCCAAAGCCCCCGCCAGTGGCACCCGGTCGGCGACGCTATTTGCCGCCCGACTTCTTCTCGATCTTCGCCCATGTGTCGCGGAGCGAAACCGTGCGATTGAAGACCGGAGCGCCGGGACGCGAATCCTTCGAATCGGCGCAGAAATAGCCCAGTCGCTCGAACTGATAGCGACTGCCAGGGGCGGCGGTCGCCAGGCTCGGCTCGAGTTTGGCCGTTTTGACGACGGTGAGCGAATTCGGATTGAGATTCACCTTGTAATCCGTCCCTTCCGGAACGTCTTCCGGGCTCTCCTTTGTGAACAGGTGCTCGTACAGCCGGATTTCCGCGTCGACCGCGTGCGCGGCCGAGACCCAGTGGATCGTCGATTTGATTTTGCGGCCGTCGGGCGTGTTTCCGCCGCGCGTGGCCGGATCGTACGTGCAGCGCAGTTCGGTGATCTGCCCGGTCGCCGGATCCTTTACGGCCGAGACGCATTGGATGACATAGCCGTACCGCAGCCGCACTTCGCGGCCCGGCGCCAGGCGGAAAAATTCCTTGGGCGGATTCTCGCGGAAATCGTCCTGCTCGATATAGAGCACGCGCGAAAAGGGAACCTTGCGCGTTCCCGCCGCCGGATCTTCCGGATTGTTGACCGCCTCCATCTCCTCGACGAGTTCTTCGGGATAGTTTTCGAGGACGACGCGGAGCGGATTGAGCACGACCATCGCCCGCGGCGCCCGGCGATTGAGATCCTCGCGGATGGCGTTCTCGAGCACGTTGATTTCGGTGAGGCTGTTGTACTTCGTCACGCCGATCCGCTCGCAGAACGTGCGGATCGCCTCGGGCGTGTAACCGCGGCGGCGCAGGCCGCTGATCGTCGGCATCCGCGGATCGTCCCAGCCGCTGACGTAGTTCTCCTCGACGAGCTGCAGCAGTTTCCGCTTGCTCATCAGCATGTAGGTCAGGTTCAAGCGGGCGAATTCGATCTGCTGCGGGTGATAAATCCGCAGCGACTCGAGGCACCAGTCGTAGAGCGGCCGATGGTTCTCGAATTCGAGCGTGCAAATCGAGTGCGTCACCCCCTCGATCGAATCCGATTGCCCGTGGGCGTAGTCGTACATCGGATAGATGCACCATTTGTCGCCCGTGCGATGATGCTCGGCGTGCAGGATGCGATACAGCACGGGATCGCGCATGTTGACGTTGGGCGAGGCCATGTCGATCTTCGCCCGCAGCGTGTATTTGCCGTCCGGAAATTCCCCGGCCCGCATGCGGCGAAAGAGATCGATGCTCTCTTCGATCGGCCGATTGCGATCGGGGCTCGGCTTGCCCGGCTCGGTGAGCGTGCCGCGGTATTGCGCGGATCTGCTCGCCGTTCAAACTGCAGACGTAAGCCAGGCCGTCGCGGATCAACTGCTCGGCCCACTGATAGAGCTGCTCGAAATAGTCCGAAGCGTAGTACTCGCGGTCCTCCCAACTGAACCCGAGCCAGCGAATGTCCTCTTTGATCGAGTCGACGTACTCGACGTCCTCTTTGGTCGGATTCGTGTCGTCGAACCGCAGATTGCATTTGCCGCCGAATTCGTTGGCGATGCCGAAATTCAGGCAAATCGACTTCGCATGGCCGATGTGCAGATAGCCGTTGGGCTCCGGCGGAAAGCGCGTCATCACTTTGCCGCCGTATTTCCCGGTCTTGCCGTCTTCGGCGACGATCGAGCGGACGAAGTCGAGTTGGGGTGCAGGGATTGGTTCGGTCATAACGTCTCGTTTCCGCGGTCGGGGTATTTCCGATTTTGGATTTTGGATTTTGGATTTTGGGCGAGTCGAGATTTCATTACGGTGCCTCTTCTTGACTGATTCGAGCCAAAACCAGATCGATGCGCGCCAGAGAACGGTTTCGTCCCAGGAGGGCGAGACAATCGAAGAGGCCAGGGCCGATTGATTTGCCGGTGATTGCGACTCGGATCGCATGGATCACGTCGCCGATTTTAATCCCCTCGGATTCCACAAAGTTGTGCAGCGCCTCCTCGAGCACAGCGGGATCGAAAGGCTCGACGTGCGCAAGCACTTCGCGAAACCGACTGAGCCGCTCAGCCGCTCCGTCGACGCACAGCCGCTTCTTGAACGCGGCTTCATCATAATCCAACTGGTCGTCGGCGACGAAGAAGTCGCGGGCGTCGAGAATGTCGCTGAACACTTTGAGCCGCTCGCCGAGCGCGACGATCACGCGGCGAACGTAGTCCCGCTTGGCTTCGTCGAGCGGCTCCGCAACCAGTCCCGCCTTCGTGAGGTAGGGCAAACAGCCCTCGACCTTTTTCTCGATCGGTAGCTCATTCATCCAGTGCGTCTGGAAGCTGTAGAGCTTGTCCGGATCGAGGCCGGCCGGATTTTTGACAATCCGCTCGAGCGTGAAATTCTCCACGATGGTCGCGCAGGGACATGAATTCGGTGCGATCGTCGAGCGACCAGCCGAGTCGGGCGAGCGCGTTGAGCACGCCTTCCGGCAGAAAGCCAATCTTCTCGTAGTATTCGACCATCACCGGATTGAGCGTCTCGGACGATCCGAGCCCGATCTGCGGAAAGATATGGTCGGCCGCGTCGAACATCTTCTTGAACTTGGGATTCTCGCGATACTTTTTGATCTCGCGCTTGCTCAGTTTCTTGGTGGTGCCGGGGGCCGTGACGAAGGGGATGTGGGCGAACACCGGCAGCGTGTTTCCCAGCGCCTGATGCAGCAGGATCTGAATCGGCGTGTTGGAAAGGTGCTCTTCGGCGCGAATCACGTGCGTGATCTGCATGCCCGCGTCGTCGATCGTCGTTGCAAAGTTATAGAGCGGCGTGCCGTCCGGCCGCATGATCACCGGATCGACCATCAGCGACGTGTCCCACTCCACATGGCCGCGAACGACGTCGTCGAGCGACACCGTCTGCCCGCGCGGCACCAGAAACCGCACGACGTAGGGTCGTCCCTCGGCCACAAGCTTCTCAATTTCCGCGTCGCTGAGTTCCAGCGAGCGGCGGCTGCTCACAAACGGCCGCTTCTCGCGCTCGGCAGCTTCGCGCTCGCGCTGGACATCTTCGGTCTTCTCGAAGTCGCGATACGCCTTCTTCTCGGCGAGCAGCCGCTCGGCGGCCGCTTTGTAGATCTCCGTCCGCTGCGACTGAGAGTAAGGCGCATACGGCCCGCCGATCTCGACCCCCTCGTCCCAATTCAGTCCCAGCCAGCGAAAGGCCGCCAGAATCGGCTTGAGTGCCTCGTCGATATTTCGCTGGCGATCGGTGTCGTCGATCCGCAGGATGAATTTGCCGCCCGTGTGCCGCGCCCACAGCCAATTGAACAGGGCCGTGCGCATGCCGCCGATGTGCATATAACCGGTCGGACTGGGTGCAAAGCGGGTGCGGACTTCAGACATGGGATAAGCGAGTTCGGCCAAGGGGTTACGGGTCGAGGCGATGATAAGAACGGTCTCTTTCAAGGGTCAAGACTCATCCTCCGCACGTCGTTGCGCCAAGCACGAGACAAGGCTTGCGAGCCGGCCGCAACCCCCGACCCAGCCCAGCTCCATTCGAAGGTGCTCAGTTTTCGTGGCGCATCTTGGAAACGGGTGCGGATCTTCGAAGGAATCTCCGGGGTTTTCCAAGATGCGCACTTCTCGAAAAGGGTGGCGGATCTTCGAACAAGCGTGCGCACCTTCGAGCAGGGCCTCGGCCCTGCACCCAGTGCCGTTCGCGCGTAAAGTCGCGCAGGCACTTGCTTCGGCCTCGATCGCGTTGTTTTCGACCAGTCGGTTCCGACACTGGCGGGCAAGCCGCCAGCGCCACTTGGCCGCCTCACCGCTTTGGCTCTCTCTGCTTTCAACATTTTCCATTTCCTGCGACATCCAAAAGTCAAAGGAGATCCGCAGATTACGCAGATTTCGCCGATTTGAATTTCAAAATCTGCGTCATCTGCGAAATCTGCGGATAACCTGCTTTTCTCTGTCATCGGCGCGCATTCCGAGCCAACACGGCCCGCAAATAAAAAGCCGTGCCTGGATCTTTTGATCCGAGCACGGCTCCGCGTATGCGAGATTTACAGCTTGTGGCTGTACCGTATTTCGTCGTTCGTTAGCCCTATTATCCGCGATGAGGTCGAGTCGTTCAAGAGCAGTATTTTTGGCATTTTGGATTTTCGATTTTCGATTGATTCCAGAATCAGAAAATTCAGCGAACGATCAAGCAGACCGTGCAAATCTCGAACGCATCGGGCTCTCGCAAAGCCGTGCCCGCAGCAGGGGCAAAGATTACGCGTGATGAAATGCCCACTCTGACTCGGTGCCGACGCGGTCGAGCGAGGCGATCCCTTTCAGCCGAGTTCCAGACATCCTTGTGACCACGCGATCCGCCGTCCAGGCGATGAGTTCAAAATGACCCCTGTCCCAGCGATGCACCTCGCCGCGGCCGCCGCTGACCGGACCCTCATAGTCGAGGTAGGCAATTCGATGGTCGGCGAGCGGCTCCGCGTCAATGGGATCGTCCGAATCAGGCTCCTGTGAGAGGCGCCAGGTTCGCAAGGCCCCCTCGTGTTCCAGCATGAAATCCCAATGCAACCTGGGATGGTCATGAGTTAAAACGACAAATCGGGGCATATAACGCGACTCCGGACGCCGGACTCCAGACGCTCGACGCCCCTGGAACACTCTTTGCACGCCCTTTATGATGGATCCTAGCGACATTCTGCAATTCCCGCCGGTTCTCTGTTCACAAGCCGAGATTTGATGACCCCTAAAGAGGTTCTGGCCCTGTGCCGCGAGCGCGAAATCAGGGCTGTTGACCTGCGTTTCATGGATTTTCCCGGGACGCCGAAGCACTTCACCATTCCCGTTCAAACGCTCACCGAGCGGAGTTTTGAGGAGGGTTTCAGCTTCGACGGGTCATCGATGCGAGGCTGGCAGGCCATCAACGAGAGCGACATGCTCGTCGTCCCGCAGCCGGAAACGGCGATGGTCGACCCGTTCATGAAGCAGACGCTGGCGATGACCTGCAACATCCAGGATCCGATCACCCGCGAGCCGTATGCCAAGGATCCGCGCAATGTTGCCCGCAAAGCGGAAGCCTACATGAAGTCGACGGGGATCGCCGACGTGGCCAATTTCGGGCCCGAGGCCGAATTCTTCGTCTTCGACGGCATTCGCTTCGACCAGAACGAACACGAATCGTATTACCACATCGAGAGCAACGAAGGAGAATGGACTCGCGGAACCCAATCGAACGGGGCCAATTCGGGCTACAAAATTCGCTACAAGGAGGGCTATTTTCCCACGCCCCCTTCCGACACGCTGCAGGATATCCGCACCGAGATGATGCTCACGCTGCAGGAATGCGGTGTCGAGGTCGAAGCGCAGCATCATGAAGTGGCCACGGCCGGGCAGTGCGAAATCGACATGAAATTCGCCCCCCTGCTCCGCACGGCCGACAATTTGCTCCGCTACAAATACGTGGTCAAGAACGTCGCGGCGCGTTACGGCAAAACAGTGACGTTCATGCCGAAGCCGGTGTGGAACGACAACGGCTCGGGGCTGCATCTGCATTTTTCACTGTGGCGCAAGGGAGAGCCCCTCTTTCCCGGATCGGGTTACGGCGGCTTGAGCCCCATGGCTCTGTATGCCATCGGCGGCATCTTAAAGCACTCGGCCGCGCTGTTTGCGTTTTGTTGTCCCACGACGAACAGCTACAAACGGCTCGTGCCCGGCTTCGAAGCGCCGATTAATCTGACGTACAGCTATCGCAACCGCTCGGCCGCCATTCGCATTCCCGTGCACGCGCCGAGCGGAGCCAGCAAGCGGATCGAGTACCGCTGCCCCGATTCGTCGTCGAATCCTTATCTGGCAATGGCGGCCGTTTTGATGGCGGCGATCGACGGCATCCAGAACAAGGTCTCGCCCGGGCCGCCGCTCGACAAGGACATCTACGACCTCGCGCCCGAGGATCTGGTCGGCGTTCCGCGCACACCGCAGTCGCTGGAAGAGGCCCTCGCCGGCCTGCGGAACGATCACGATTTCCTGCTTCGCGGCGACGTGTTTACCGAAGACGTGATCGATACGTGGATCTGGTACAAGACGGTCCACGAAGTCGAAGCCCTGCGGCAGCGACCCCATCCGTGGGAGTTCGCCATGTATTTCGACATCTAGGCCGCGCCGGGTGCATTCCTCGCCGTTCACCCATGAGTTACGCGCGTTTTGCACTCAGCCCCCTCACCCCCGGCCCCTCTCCCTCAAGGGGCGAGGGGAGTAGGAAAAGACGGAGACTCTCGTCCGCGAAAATTCTCACCGCCCCTCACAGGCCTTTCTCCCCTCTTCCCCTCGAGGGAGAGGGGCCGGGGGTGAGGGGGCACTTCACGCGAGGCTCGCATGGCGCACTGTCGACACAGAGCATTTGTCGGAGGAATTCCCAGATCCCCTCACGCGAAGCCGTGGGCGTGGCACCCTGACTCGGCGAGGATCACCCGCCCAGTGCCAACGGGACTGCGGGATTTAGGTCGGCTTTAATCGTTCTGATGGTTGTTCCCGCAAAGTCCGCCCGGTCAAAGGGACGATCTTTAGAACTGCGGGTCCGCGCAAGATAAGCGGGCCGTCGCTGTGGCGTTTTAAGAGTTTGTGTTTCGCTTTGCCTCTTGAACCAGACTCACCATGGCCCAATTCACCGCTGAACAAGTCGAGCAGATTCTCGCGGCCTGTGGCGCGCAGGTGGCCGAATTCGGCGACGCGTTTCGTTCGAACTTGGACTGCACGCTGCGCTTAACTGCGGGCGAGCCAAAGCCTTACTCGCTTGACGCACTCTCCGCCTTTGAGGAGCCGGGACTCGCGGTCTCGCTCGTTGTGGGCGAACAGGGAATCGTCGTGTTGGTTCCCGACGCGCTGTCTCTACCGGTCTGGTATCGCCAGCCGAACGCTTTCGAAAACAACCGGCTGCAATCGTTCGCGCACGAAGTTTCGCTGCAATTTCTCCCGGAGGATTTACCGGCGGACAGGGCCTTTGCCACGTATGCCGCGAATCTCAAAGAATTTGCCGAACAGACTTCCTTCGACCCGACGGCGAAACTGCTCGAACTTGCGGCGTTTGGTGCCGAGGCGGCTGAGTCCGACCCCCCGCTGGCGAACATCGCGGTGATTCTCCCCGCAAATCTCGATCTGGCCGCCATCGACGAGGCCATTAACGCGCAAGCAGCCGTCGGGGCGATGGAATCGGAGGCGTTGGAGACGGGTTCGTTTCCCGATGCGGAATTGGAAGCTATCCCCGATTCCGTCTCGCCCAACGACGTCTCGCCCGAGACCGGGCTCTCGCTGGATCAGGCTCTTCGCGCGCTGACGGATTATGAACGTGCCGGTCACCGTCAGCGTGCGGCTGGCGCAGCGGAAAATGCCGCTGGGACAAATCGTCGCGCTCGTGCCCGGCGCGCTCGTTCCCTTCAACAAGTCGTGTGAAGAACTGCTCGACCTGTTCGTCAACAACTATCGCTATTGCCAGGGCGAAGCGATCAAGATCGGCGAAAACTTCGGACTGAAGATCGCTCGAATCGGCGCTGACGATGAGCGGTAAGAACATGGGGTTTAGAGGGCGGAGGGCGGAGGGCGGAGGGACTGAACTCGGGGCCGCCCGTTTAGCCCGCGGCCCATGTGCGCAGTGGTAGGACGGTCCAGAGGACGAGTGCGACTGGGCCGGCGTAAAGCACACTGTCGGTGAGATCGAGCAGGCCGCCGAATCCGGGCATGAGTGCGGCGGCGTCTTTCTTGCCGAGGTCACGCTTGATCAGTGACTCACACAGGTCGCCGATCATTCCGACGATGCCGATCACGAGACCGTAGACAGCCGACCAGAGACCGGGGCTCGGCGGCCAACTCGAGTCAAATAGCGGCGGCGCGAAATGCAGCCAGAGCCAGGCCCCCAGTGCCGAGGTGAGTAACGCACCGAAGGCCCCCGCCCATGTTTTGCCCGGGCTGAGCAACGGCGCCATTTTGCGTCGCCCAAACAGCCGTCCCAAGGTATAGCCGCCGATATCGCCGCACTTGGCCGCGACGAGCAGCGAGCCGAGCACGAGATAACCGGCTTTCGCTCCGGCCACCCAGCGCAGCTCCGCCGTCAGACACAACAAGACGCCGACATAGCAGACGATCAGAATCTCCGCGCCGAGCGTCTCCATCCGGCCGCCCGGCGCGCGATAGCGAGCGGCGTTCGAGGCCAGCAGCCACAGGACGCAAAACGTGAAGACCAGCAGCGGCGTCAAAACCGCCGGGAGCGAGGAATTCTCGGAGCGACCGGCACTCAGGTGAGGAATCCATGCCGAAACGACGATCGCGCACGACAACAGGCCCGTCTGCACGAAACTCGGCGCGAAGGCACGCACGCGAAAAAGTTCCGCCAGCTCCCAGGCCGAGCGAATCGCGATGGCAAGGCACAGCGCCAAGAGCACGGGAGCCGTCTCGCCGGCCCGTTGATCGAGATAAAACAGGAAGACGAAGGCCGGGATCAGGATTGCGGAGACAAGGAGGCGCCAGCCGAGCATTGCCGGTGTTAGTCCTTGAGTCCGCCAAACCGCCGGTCGCGGGCGGCAAAATCTTTGAGCGCTTGAATCAGTTCGGGCCGACCGAAATCGGGCCACAACGTTTCGGTGACCCACAGCTCCGCGTAACTGAGCTGCCAAAGCAGAAAATTGCTGACGCGCATTTCACCCGCCGTGCGGATCACGAGATCGGGGTCGACCATGCCCGCCGTATACAGGTGCGACGCGACCAATTCCTCAGTCACTTCGTCGGCGTCGAGCTGGCCGGTTTGCGCCTTGCGGGCGATCTCGCGGACGGCGTCGACAATCTCCGCACGGGCCCCGTAGTTGAGCGCCAGGCAGAGTCCCATCCCCGTGTTCTGCCGGCTGAAATCGATCGTCTTGTCGACCTCGCGGAGCACGCCTTCGTTCAAACCGTCGCGACGGCCGATCGTGGTGAAGCGGATGTTCTGCCGCATGATCTCGGAACGCTCTTCGATCACGTACTGCTCGAGCAGGTGCATCAACAGGCTCAGCTCGCGCTGCGGCCGTTTCCAGTTCTCGCTGCTGAAACAGTAGAGCGTGAGCTGCTCGAGCCCGAGGCGGCAGCACTCCTCGACGAGCCGCCGCACGCTTTTGACGCCGCGGCGGTGTCCTTCGATCCGGGGCCAGCCGCGGGACGTTGCCCAGCGGCCGTTGCCGTCCATGATCACCGCGATGTGCCGGGGCAGACTCTCGGGACATAGCCCATCGGCGGCGAGTTCGTCTACGCTATAAGTGGTGATGGTCGGCAAGTGCGCGGCTCTCATCGAGAAAGGCATCTCCTGCGCCCTTCATTGTGCGCCACGGATTGCGCGTCGCCAAGGCCAGCATTCAAACTTGAACACGCCGAGCGGGCGACCGCAACGGTGGGCCGCAAGAGGCTGCGACTGAAGTACGAGTTTTTCGCTGAAAATGCTATTGCAGCATCAGCTCGGGGGCAGATTCGGCCGCGGTCGGCCGCGCGTCTTCCCAATAAAGTGTCTCTTCGCGATACGGGGGCGAATTGTTCGGAGAGGAGATGGCGAGCCGAACGTAGTCCTGGCAAATGTCCAATACCGTCACGTGAATGTCGTTTTCGATCACCAACCCTTCGTTCACTCGACGGGTAATCATCTGCATTTGGGCCGCCTCTTGAATTTTTGATGACTGCAAGGGAACCTGAACGAAGCACGCAGCCGCTTTCGGGGAAAGCCGGCGCTTGCTGGCGAAGATGGACCTTGCCGTGCTGACGGCGAAGTCCACGACGCTTCGCATTGGCCCGCTGCCGCGACACACAACAACGTTGTCGACGCGACGGCGGCCATTTTGCCGCGCGCGGTTTTTGAGAGCAAGGACGTTTCGCAACGTTTTTTTTCTCGTCGCAAAGTGTCACACAACCACTTGACATCCAACTCGAAGTCGATCCGGAGGCCGCGATGAAGCTCGTCCTTTTTCCGCCTGTGGACGACCGGCGCCTCGCACTGATTCGCGAAGCCGCGCGGCCGATGACCGTCGTCAACGCGCACGACGAACACGCCGCGCTTGCCGAGATTGCCGATGCGGACGCGTTTTTCGGCAAGATCACCGCGCCGCTCTTGGCAGAGGCGAAGCAGTTGCGGTGGGTGCAAACAGCGACCGCAAGTCTCGAACATTACATGTTCGACGCGCTCGTCGAACATCCGTGCCGCTTGAGCAACATGCGCGGACTTTTCTCCGACGTGATCGCCGACCACGTGATGGGATTCGTGCTCACGTTCGCGCGGAACTTGCATCTTTACCGCGACCAGCAAAAAGCCCGGCACTGGGAGCCCATCGGCGGCGAAGAGGGACGCTCGGACTTCGTCGCGGGGCCGTCGTTCGTCAGCGAGATCGACCGGCGGCACCTGCATCTTTCGGACTGCACTCTGGGAGTGGTCGGTGTCGGCCACATCGGGTCGGAAATTTGCCGCCGGGCACAAAGCTTCGGCATGCGGATCCTCGGCGTCGATCCGGTGCGCCGCGAGATTCCGGACGTCGTGCCGCAAGTCTGGCCGACGGACCGACTGTTCGATCTTTTGCGGCAGAGCGATTTTGTCGTCATCGCCGCCCCCCACACGCCAGAAACCTACAAGCTCTTCCGCCGCGACAAATTCGAGGCGATGAAGAACACGGCGTATTTGATCAACATCGGCCGCGGAGCGATCGTCGACCTGGCGGATTTGATCGACGCGCTCGAAGCGAAGCAAATCGCCGGGGCCGCGCTCGACGTCTTCGAGAAGGAACCGCTGCCCGCCGATTCGCCGCTGTGGGCGATGCCCAACGTGCTGATCACGCCGCACGTCGCCGCCGCGTCGACGCACATCGCCGAGCGGCACACGCAGACACTGTTGGAAAACATTCGCCTGTTCGTCGCCGGGAAGGATCCCGCGACGCTGGTCGACAAGCGGAAGTGGTTTTGAAGAGGGGTCAGGGATCAGGGAGAGACGGTCCATGCGCCGCCCAGCGTTGTGTTTGCTGGCCCCCAAACCCCTGGCCCCTGCTCCCTGCCCCCTAGCCCCTTCCCAGGTACGCCTGATCTTTCGGCAACACGATCGCTTCGAGGAAATTCACGTCCGGCGGCAAGGCGACCATCGCCAGCGCGGCTTTGGCGACCGTTTCCGTTTCCATCATCGGTTCTTCCGCGCCTTTGGAACCCGGATCGGCCCGCCATTCCACCCGCACGTTGCCGGGATGCAGGCAACTGCACACGATGCCGTACGGCCGGCCGTCGAGCGCCACCGCATTGGTGAGGCCCCACACGCCGAATTTGGCCGCCGTGTAGGCCGCACTCCCCTCGCGCGGCCGCTGCGCCGAGATCGAGCCGATATTGAGAATCCGGCCGCCCCCCTGCTCTTTCATGATGCGAAAGGCGGCCCGGCTGCACAGAAATGCGCCGGTGAGCGCCGCGCCGATCACGTTATTCCACGCCGCCAGCGAAATCGTGTCGACGCAGCCGCCGTCGAAGTTGCCGGCGTTATTCACCAGGATGTCGACGCGGCCGAACCGCTCCATGATCGCCTTGAAAAATCCTTCCACCGCTGCTTCGGAGCTGACGTCGACCTGTTGTTCGAGCACGTCGTAGCCCAGTTTGCGAAGCTCCCCCGCCGTCGCCGCGAGCTTGGTCGCATTGCGGGCACAGAGCGCGAGCCTGGCCCCTTCGCTGCCGAATAGCCTGGCGATTCCCTTGCCGATCCCCTGATTGCCGCCGGTGATGGCGACGACTTTGTTTTCGAGCTGTCCCACATGTTGTCCTTTAATGTCGAGCGCCGGATAAGAATTCGGTGGTGAAAGCGCGGGAAGGATCGGCGCCCGAGGCCGGCAAGACGTCCGCTTCGATCAACTGCGTCGCCATCGATTTCCAGCGGGCAGCCGTCATTTCGCCGATTCGGTCCGAGCCCGACAGACCGTCCATGCACAACGGGCGCAGCGATTTCACGCCGAAGGCGAGAATATCGAGGCCCATTTCCGGATTGATTTCGTGAATGGAGCGGTTTGTCTCCTCCGGCTTCTCCAGGTACGTCTGCCAGCCCCGGATCGACGCCGCCACGAACTTGCGGACCATCTCCGGCCGATTCTTGAGGATCTCGCCGCTCGTGATGAGCAGGCTCGTGTACGGGTTATATCCCGTCTCGGCCACGAGCAGGCACCGCACGGCGGCCCCCTTCTCCTGGGCGACGAATGGCTCGCTGAACACGTACGCCTGTTGCGCGTAATTCTCGTTGACGAGAAACTGGGCGACGCTGCCCGAATAGGGAACCATCCGCACGTTTTTGAGCAAGTTCTGCTTTTTCAAATAGGCGACCCACGTCGCCCCGCTGTTGACGGCCAGCGTCACGCCGGCGAGGTCTTCGATCTTCTGAAACTTCGACGTGGCGTGGACCATGATGGCTCGCGGACTTTTCTGCAGCGGCGCCATCAGTGCCACAATGTCGGCCTCCTGCGCTCGGGCCAAGAGCACACGGTCGGCGTTCTCGATGCCGAAGGTCACCCGCCGACTGGCCACCCGCTGCGGGACGGCCGCACTGGCGTTTCCGGGCAGAATCTTCACCGAGAGGCCCGCCTCTTTGTAGTAGCCGTGCACGAGCGCGGCGAAATACCCGCCGTGCTCGGCCTCCGGAAACCAGTTGAGGGCGAGTTCGACCTCCTCCGGTCCGGGTGCGACGGTTTTTGACGACCCGCGATCGCCCTGCGTGGTTTCCGGCGTGGCAGCCGGACCGCAGCCTGCCGGCAGGCAACAAAGTCCCGCCAGCAGCAAGAGCCACCGGACCGCGTCGCACGACGGCTGCGACACGATGCTCACCAATTTCGCGCTGCGATGCGACATTTCGGACTCCGTTTTGACGAAACTCGGCTCCAGCGACAAGGGACAATCGCCACTGGTGTGACGGAGAATCGGGCGGCGATTAGAATCGATCGAACGCTTGAAAGTCACCCGGGAGAGACCGACGTGAGTCGTGAGGCCGATCTGGCACTCGTCCGCGAATACACCAAGAACGAAAACCTCGTCCGGCACATGCTGGCCGTCGAAGCCGCCGTGCGGTCCTACGCCCGCAAATTCGGCGAGGACGAGGAAGAAATGGGGCAGCGTCGGCCTGTTGCACGATTTCGATTACGAACGCTGGCCCGACCCGCCCGACCATCCGCTCAAAGGGTCGGCCATCCTCAAGGATCACGGCTATCCCGACGACGTGATCTACGCGATCAAATCGCATGCCGATTACCTCGACGATTGTCCCCGCGTGTCGCGGCTCGACAAGACGCTCTATGCCTGCGACGAATTGTGCGGGTTCATCACGGCCTGTGCCCTCGTGCGACCCATGCGGCTCGACGGTCTCGATGCCAAGAGTGTCCGCAAGAAAATGAAACAGCCCTCGTTCGCGGCCGCCGTCAAGCGGGAAGACATCACGAACGGCGCCGCCGACTTGGGCGTCGACCTCGACGAACACATTAATTTCTGCATCAAGGCGATGCAGGAGATTGCCGGCGAGTTGGGACTGACACCGACCGGCCCCAGCTAAAAGAAACGCACGCGTGTCGCAGCTCAAACTGGGAATTCGCGCCGCCCAGGCGGGCTTATTGACAAACGTGGGCCTGGTCACGATCAAGCTCGTGGCCGGCCTCTTGGGAAATTCGTACGCGCTCGTGGCGGACGCGATTGAATCGTCGACCGACGTGTTTTCCTCGCTCATCGTCTGGCGGGGACTGGAAATCACGGAAAAGCCGCCCGACCAGGATTACCCGTACGGGTACGGTAAGGCCGACTCGATCGCGGCGGCCATCGTCGCGCTGATGCTGGTCGGCGCTTCGATCAGCATCATGATCTTGGCGGTGCGCGAAATCCTCATTCCCCACCATGCGCCCGCGCCCTTCACGCTCGTCGTGCTCGCGGCTGTGATCGTCTGCAAAGAGGTTCTCTTTCGTCGCGTGCTGGCCGTCGGATACGAAACCGGCAGCACTGCCGTGCAGGCCGACGCCTGGCATCACCGCAGCGACGTGATGACCTCGGCGGCGGCTTTCATCGGCATCGCGATCGCCCTCTGGGGCGGACCGGGTTGGGAATCGGCCGACGACTGGGCCGCGGCCGTCGCGGCCGTGATTATCGGCGCCAACGGCGCACGTCTTTTGAAGCCGGCCGTCGACGACTTGATGGACCGCACACCCGAAGCCGATCTCCTCGATTCGATCGGCCGGGCGGCGATGAGTGTGCCTGACGTGCTCCACATCGAGAAAGTCCGCGTCCGCAAGCTCGGCATGGGCTACTTCGTCGACCTGCACGTGCAGACAGAATCCGACGATGATCCTTCGCGACGCTCACGTTCTCGGCGGAAAAGTCAAAGGCGCGATTCGCACCGCACTGCCCAAAGTGAGCGACGTGCTGGTTCACATGGAACCGTACGAGCGGAAGGCGGGAAGGCTGAAGGATGAGCCAACAAAAAAGTGCGGCCATGGCCGCCCTGGTCTGACTCATCCTTCATCCTTCAGCCGTCATCCTTAGCTTTCCTGCACCATGTCCATCACCTCGATTGGAATCGCGAGGACGACAGTATTGGACGCGGTCGGTCCGAGACCGTCGATGGTCTGCAATGTTCGCAATTGCATCGCGCCGGGGCTCGCGCCCATCGTTTTCGCGGCCGCCGCCAGGTTTTCGGCCGCCAGCTTGTCCCCTTCCGCCTTGGTAATAGTCGCCCGCTTCTCGCGCTCGGCGGCCGCCTGACGGGAGATCATCTTCTTCAGCTCTTCGGGCAACTCGATGTCCAACAGGCGAATCCCCTCGATCTCGAGGCCCCAGGCCGCCGCGTTTTTCTCGACGATCTCCTGAATCATTTTTTCGATGCGCTCGCGCTCCGCCAAGACCTCATCAAGCGTCATGCCGCCGGCCACGTCGCGCAAGGCCGTCTGCGCCAGCTGGCCGACCGCGAACCAGTAGTCCTGCACTTTCATGATCGCGTCTTCAACCGTCACGACCTTGAAAAACAGCACTCCGTTAATGGCCAACGGGACGTTGTCGCGGGTGATGACTTCCTGACGGCGGATATCGTGCGTCTGCACGCGGAGATCAACCAGTCGCACGCGCTCGAGGATCGGCGTGATGAAGAACAGCCCCGGCCCACGCATGCCGACATAGCGACCCAAGCGCAAGACCAGCCCGCGCTCCCATTGGTTGGCCACCTTGATGGCGGCCGCGATCAGCACCGAAAGAATGAACTCCGGAATGAAGATCAATCCGCCGAGCGGCCAGATGGTGCCTGCGAAGATGGCCACTCCCGCGCTGATCGCAACGAGCACAAAGAACACGGCAACGGCCAGCCCGCTGGGCATGCCGGGTCCCGACTGAAAGCTACGTATGGCTCGCCCTGCGTCATAGGCCGTCGACATGGGAATCTCCGATGTGCGTTTTTAGTTGATCGCTAACAAGATAACGCACAATCGGCGATTTTGGATCACGGAAGGAGAGGCTAGAGGTCAGAGGCTAGGGGTTAGGGAATGAACCGCAAGGCCTTTTGCCGGCCCTGGAGCCCCTGAGCCCTGATGGCTGAGTGCAAACGGACGCTCGGGCCGCCCGACCCCCTCACTGCCGCGAGTCGGCTGCCTGCAGGCGGTAGCTGTCGTCCGGACGGGTCCCTGTGCGCAGACAGGCCCGCCGGCGAACCGCCCTTGGCCGCTTGCAGCACCCGAACCACTTCGTCCGCTTCGGTCGCGGCGTGCAGAACGCGGACAATATCGTCCGCCGACATCCCCGCCTCGACCATCGACCGGGTCAAATCCTTCCGCATCGCTCCCAGGTGCCGCTTTCGCCATTCGCTGGCGATTCGGCTCCCAACTAACACGAGCGCAACCGACCCGGCCAGCATCGCCGTAATCAGGACTGGTGCGGCGTCGTTCCAATGAAAAAAGTCGTGCATGGCTCGGGGCTCAATTCTCGAGAAATTGGGGTGGCCAAGTGGCGCAACGGGCTCGCGCTCTGAGAGTTCTTCGCTCTCCATCATACTTTATTTGACCACGCCGCTCAGAATTTTTACGAATTTCCGGTCGTGGGTGCGCGTGGTGTTGGTCAAAAACGGAGCTGCTTCGTGGGATGTCAGAAACTGCCGCCAGCATTCTATCTTAGCAACACAACTCGCACCCAATACAGATTTTGCGTTCCATCGACGGCAAGAGGTGTATGTCGTGCGTGGCTCACGCCTCGAACATCTTCTCGCCGCGATGGAGTCGCTCCACAATTCGCCAGGTTTGGTCCTGCGCCCGCATGGTCGGCGCATGGGCCGCCAGGTAGCGAAAAGCGGCAATCAGCACGTGTGTCGCCGCCTGCGTGCCGCGCAGTAGCTCGAACTGCCGGAAGGCGCCTTCCACCATCTGAATCGTGTGGAAATCGCGGTCCTCGCGGAGCAAGAGCTTGCCGAGCATCGGTAAGAGGCGATCGGCCTCGCCCCCCGCGGTCAGATAGGCGACGACGAGCCGCGCCACTTCGTTGACTTGGTGCCGCTGGTTGAAGAGCGCGGGAATTCCCGCAGGAGCGCGGCCGGATCAGGTTGACCGTCGATCTGATCGATCACGGGGATCGATGTGGCCGGAACGTTGAGAAACCGGTTGAGGTAGACGGTCATGGCCGCGTCGAAAACGCCCCGCACAAGCTCCGCCGATTCGGTGCGTCGCAAGCCCTGCTCGACGGCATTGGCGAACGTGAACGAGTGCAAGGCGGTGTCCCAATCGCCGAATTGGTTGCTCGTCGGAAAATGCACGACTCGCAGGGCGGCCGCTTGGACCACCAGGCCGGCAAGATCGACTGCCGTGCAGCCGCCGCGTAGCGCATCGAGCAATGTCGCGACGATGGCTTGGGGGTCATCCGACAAAAGGCACGCGACGAAATCGTCCGGCACGCGCCAACTGCCCGGCTTTTGGCGGCCTGATTCGAGCGCGGCGGGCAGTTCGGCAAAGGCCGCGTCGAGCAACGCGACGAGGTCGATCGGATGCCGCCACTCGTTGGCCTCTTCCATCCGTTCGGCCATCGCGTAGCCCGAGGCCAGACTCGTCAGCACGCGCTCCGCGTATTTCCAACCCGCCACATCGAGGGCTTCGAATGCCTTGTTGGTGAAGTCGAGCCGGTGGCCCGTGTCGATGTAACGATGGTCGGTCGCCGCGGCAAACAGCATGTCGGCCATTTCGCAGCTATCGGCGCCGGCTTGCACGGCCGAGGCGATGCAGCGTTCGGCCCCCTCCGCGTCGCGAACCTCGATGAACTGCCGAAACCAACGCTTGAGCACGGCTGGGTCGTTCGAGCCGTCAGGGAGTGGCCGAACAGGGAATCGGGGCGGTTCGCCGTCGCAGTCGTTGGCCACCGCCGAGAGTCCGTGAAAGATGGCTCGCGGCCGGTCGTCGGGATCGAGCTTGGGCAAGATGTTCCGCATGCAACCTAAGATCGTTAGCCCCGCCCCCCACCCGGCCCGCCGGTTGCGCGTGCCGAAGTCGAGCCCGATCTGAAACGGTTCGACGGCGCGCGGATTCTCGTTCACGAGCGGCAACGCGGCCTTGCCGATGACGAGCGAAATGTTGCGCTCGAGCCCGACTTGCAAACGTTCCAGATGATGCTTGTGCTGATCCCCTTTGGAGGCCAGGTTGACCCACAAGTCGCCGTCGCGAACTTCCACTGGGTAGGCGGCCACATCGTCGGCCCATTGATCGAACGTGCCCCCGGTGGCCAGATCGAACCGCGCGTGATGCCAGTGACACGTGAGAATGCCGTCACAGACGCTGCCACGGTCGAGGGGAAAGCCCATATGCGGACAACGATTGTCGATCGCGAAGATTTGGTCCCCATCTCGGACGACGGCCAGCGTGTGTCCTTCGACGTGCACGACGGCACAGGGATCGGGCGCGATTTCACTTAGGGAACCGACGCGAACCCAGTGGCGACTCACATCACCGGCTGCCAGCGTTGCTTGTTCGACCGCCATGACGTTTTCTCCGGAAGGCTGAGTCAACGAGCGAAGAAGATGGGCCGGCGCTCGCTCTGCTCGCTGGTCCCACCCTACGGGATTGCACTCCGTCGCGGCTACGGCTATTTTCCAAGTGATCGTTTGGAATATTGCTGCCTGCGTTTTACGGCTCAATGGGGAATATGTCAAGCGGATACTTGGAAAATTCGTCTGCGGGGCGAATCTTACTGTTGCTCAAGAACAAAGGCCCGCAATCCGCGGGCCAATTGGGTGAAGCACTCGGAACCACCGGTGAAGCCGCCCGGCAGCAGTTGGAAAAGATGGCCGCGGAAGGTCTTGTTACGGCGACGTCGCAAGCCGGCGGCGTGGGGCGGCCCTCGAAGAGGTGGAGCATCACGCCTCAGGGGAACGACCGCTTTCCGGATTCGCACGCCGCGCTTACGGTCGACCTGATCACGGCCATGAAGCAGGCCTTCGGCTCCGAGGGGCTCGATCGTCTGTTGGCCCAGCGTGCGAAACGTCAGATCGCCGCCTATCGGGAGCGGATGCCGGCCCAGACATCGCTCCGCCGCCGGCTGCAGACGCTGGCTGAGATTCGCACAGAAGAGGGCTACATGGCCGAAGTCCTCGACGGAGACCACGGCGATTTATTGTTGGTGGAAAACCACTGCCCGATCTGCGTCGCGGCGACGGCGTGCCTCGGGCTGTGCGGCGCCGAGTTGGAAGTGTTCCGGAAAGTGCTCGGCCGAGAGGTCGAGGTCGAACGGACCGAACACATCATCAGCGGTGCGAGGCGGTGCGCGTATCGAGTCCGCAAAAAGTAGGTCCCCTCTGCCGGAGGGGACACTCCCGTTGGACGTATGGGTCTGAATATCTCGCTGCGCGCGGCGGACGAGTGAAGGACCTCTCGGATCTGCTGCGGAAATGGCCGCGTGTCGGCCCACGAGCTCAAACGCACGAGTGTCGCGCTCGGCAAGCGGGAACTACAGGCCGATGTAACGTGAATAGACCGCTCTTGCGACCGCGAGATCGTTCGTGCCTTTGATGATCGCCCGGCCGTCGCGGAAGACGGTGAGTTCGTAGGGCGTGTTGAAGGGTGCGAGCCGTAGGAGGTAGGCGTTGAAATGGACTTCACCAGAGTCCTCAAGCCGGGCGGCCAATTCCTCGAAGGCCACTGTCCCGCGCTTGGGAGGCGAAACCTGGACGGCGTTGCGGCCGCAAAGGACGGTCGTCTGTGAACCTTGTTGGCCCGAGAGCCAACTGCGTTCGCCGTGCTTGCAAGCCGGGCAGTCGCCGCGTTCGCGGAGCTCGGCGATGTTCAAATGCCGGAACGTCCCCTCCCAGACGTCGATGTAGGTCAGCGTCCGCGCGACTTTGTCGCGTTGGCCGGAGAGAATCTTGAGTGCGTCGACCGCTTCGAGTGACGCGACGAGCTGCACGGCCGGGCCGATAATGCCGGCCGTGTCGCAGGTTTCCATCGAGCCCGGATCGGGCATCTGGTCGATCAGGCAGCGGAGGCAGGCCGAGTCGCTGGGGAAAATCGGCATCACCTGGCCGTGGCTGCCGATCACGCCTGCGTAGATCCAGGGAATGCCCGTATCGAGTGACGCGTCGTTGATCAGAAAACGCAGCTCGAAGTTGTCCGAGCCGTCGAGGATCAGATCCACCCCCTCGACCAGTTTCAGGATGTTGGTGTGATCGACGTCGGCGACGATCGGCTCGACCGTCACGCTGCTGTTGATCCGCCGCAATTTTTCCGCCGCGGCGATCGCTTTGGGCAGCCGCTCGGCGATGTCGTTTTCGTCGAACAGGACCTGCCGCTGCAGATTGCTCAGCTCGACGAAGTCGCGATCGACGATCCGCAGAAAGCCGAGGCCGGCACGGACGAGCGTTTCGGCCAGTACCGAGCCCAGCGCGCCGCAGCCGCACAGAAGTGCGCGGCTGGCGAGCAAATGTCTTTGGCCGGCTTCGCCGATGCCGGCGAAGAGGACTTGCTTGCTGTAGCGTTCGAGATCAGACGCCATCGGCGCCCTACAACCAGTCGCACTTTTATCGAGTGGGGCTCCACGGCGGCAGCAGGGGGTTAATCCCGCCCGGTTCGATCGCCGAATCGAGTTCTCGGAGATGCGACAAGTGCTTAGCACCGTCATCAGCGGCGACCAGGTCCGGGGGGATTAACCCCCCGGCTCGTCGAAACGAAGGCTCGCGGTTTCGATCGGGTCATCCACCGCGCGGTCGCGGTGTGCGCGGCGCGCCTCGCTTGCTGCGAGCTTGATGACACCGTATTCGCACGAACTGGAGCGTTCGAGATCGCCTGGCATTAGAGATTCAGTTTAATCGAATCACTCGATCGCGATGAACGCCGTGTGTGGCCGCTTGCATGCCGTTGTGCGGCCCCGGTATGAAAGTTTGGCCGAACCGTCGCGCGGAGAAAAGCGGATGCAGGAATTCAAGGGGCTCGAAGGAACGTTTGCCACAATCCTGATCGATCCCCCTTGGCAATTTCAGAATAAGACCGGCAAAGTCGCCCCCGAGCACAAGCGGCTGCACCGCTATCGCACGATGACGTTTGGCGACATTACGCTCACTCCCTGTTGCGAAGTATGCCCAGACGCAGAGCCATCTGTATCTGTGGTGTCCGAACGCCCTTTTGAAAGAGGGGCTGGACATCATGGCGGCGTGGGGCTTCACGTATAAGACAAATCTCGTCTGGTACAAGGTCCGCAAAGACGGCGGGCCGGATGGTCGGGGTGTCGGCTTTTATTTTCGCAACGTGACGGAGCTCGTGCTGTTTGGCGTCCGCGGGCGGATGCGGACGCTGGCCCCGGCCCGCTCGCAGGTGAATGTGCTCGCCAAACAGAAACGAGAGCATTCGCGGAAACCCGACGAGCTTTACGAGATCATCGAGCGCTGCAGTCCCGGCCCGTACCTGGAGCTGTTCGCCCGCGATCGCATGCCGGGCTGGACGCAGTGGGGCGACCAGGTCGACTCTTACCAAGCGCCCGACTATCCGGTTTATACTGGGAGCACAAAACGTCTCAGAAAAGGCAAACCATGAAACGCCTGCTGAATGCCGTTGTGGTTGGATTGGCGCTGACCGTGCTCACGATTTTTGCCGCGCGCGGGACCGCTCGCATGCGCGGTGGCGATGTCGCGGCGCCGGTCTCGGTGCAGACGGCCGAGCGGAATCCGTGGACCAATCTGGAAATGAACAACCGGCCGGGGACGTTTCGCTTTGCGGTGATTTCCGACCGCACCGGCGGGCATCGGCCCGGAATCTTCACGCGAGCCGTGCGGATGATCAACATGCTCCAGCCCGAGTTCGTGATGTCGGTGGGCGATTTGATCGAAGGCTATTCGACCGATCCGGGCCAATGGGCCCTCGAATGGTCGGAATTCGAATCGAAATTGGATGCGCTGCAGATGCCCTTCTTTTTCTGCATCGGCAACCACGATATGTCGAACGTGCCGATGAGCGAAAACTGGAAGCGGAAGTTCGGCCGGCCGTATTACTCGTTCCGCTATCGCGACGTGTTGTTCGTCGTGCTCAATTCCGAAGAGCCGCGGGCCAAGGAGCAGATCTACAAATTCGGCTCGGAGCAGCAGGAATGGCTGCGGCAGACGCTGGACAAGAATCGCGACGTGCGCTGGACGTTCGTCTTTTTCCACAAACCGGTCTGGCAGGAAGCGATGGGCGACCCGATGAGCCAAGGTTGGACGCCGATCGAAGAGGCCCTGTTGGCCGGGGATCGGCGTTACACGGTTTTTGTCGGGCACGAGCACAACTACGCGAAGTTCATGCGGCACGGCCGCGAGTATTTCATGCTCGCCACGACGGGGGGCGGCTCGAAGATGCGCGGCGTCGAGTACGGCGAATTCGATCACGTCTCGTGGGTGACGATGAAAGACAACGGGCCGGTTATCGCCAACGTCCTGCTCGAGGGCGTGCAGCCGAACGATGTCCGCACTTCGCGCGATTTGCCGCACTACGCGATCGAACGACCCCGCACGCGGCCCGTCGGCACGGGCGGGTGATCGTTGCAGGTGCGAGACCGACCATTCATCGATTGATTCACAACTCGAGGGCCAGGCATGTTTGAGCAGCAATCACCGACCGGCGAGGCGGGCTGGTGGCTTTCGGACGGCAACCGATCCACCGGGCCGCATGGGGAATCGACTTTGCTCTGCCGGCATCAAAAAGGGACAGATTTCGCCCCTTTCGTACGCGTGCCCGGTCGGCGGCCAGGAATGGCGGATGGTCTGTGAATGGTCGGCGTTCGCGCGGGCGTGCGCGGCCGTTGGGACTGTGATGCAATCAAATCAAGTCGTCACCACCCAGACCCCGATTGTGGGTGGCGATTTTGGCGGCGGCGGCTTTGGTGGTGCCGACGGTTTAAGGTTCAGCGACAAGTCGTGGTCTGGCTTGGCGCTCACGTCGTTGATCATCGCGGTCGTCGGATTCTTCTCTCATTTTGCGATGGCGATTGTTGCTGCAGTTGGCGTAAGCAACGGAGCAAAAGGCCCCGAGCCGATCATGGTCGTTGCCGGGTTGATGTTGCTCGCCACACTGGCCGCCAACTTCGTGGGAGCGATCTTCGGATTGATCGGGCTCACGCAGCCGGTGGGTCACAAGTGGATGGGCCTGATCGGAATGCTCGGCAATATGTTCCAGATCCTGGGGATCGTCGGGCTGTTCATCCTGGGGTCGGTGGCGGGCTGAGTCGACTTCAGGCGCGACGGGGAGCGCGGGGGCGGGTTCGGATTTGTCAGACCCGCGATTCTGGCCGATCAGCTCGTTGAACTCGGTCGCGTTCAGATTCTCCCGTTTGAGGAGTTCGGTGGCGACGAGATCGAGCTGGTCCCGATGCTTGTGCAGGATGGCTCGGGCCTCTTCGTGGGCGTCGTCGAGAAGTTTCCTGACTTCGATATCGATCTCGCGGATTGTCTCCTCGCTGCAGTCGCTCTGCGTGGCGGCACCCGGAAATGTCGGGAAATAGCCGTCCTGGCGGTTGGCGACGTGGACAAGCCCCACGCGGTCGCTCATGCCATACATGCAGACCATCTGTCGGGCGAGTGCCGTCGCGTGTTCCAGATCGTTTTCCGCACCGGTGCTGATTTCACCGAAGGCGACTTCCTCGGCCGAGCGGCCCCCGAGCATGCCCTTGATGCGGTCGATCAACTCCGAGCGGGTCAGCAGAAATTGATCTTCGGTCGGCAGTTGCAGCGTGTATCCGAGAGCCGCCCGGCCGCGGGGGACGATGCTGATTTTATGGACGGGATCCGCGTGTTCGCTGTAGGCGGCGACGCAGCGCATGGCCCACTTCATGATAGGCCACGCGCCGCTTCTGCTCGGGCTCGAGCCGGCGGCTCTTGCGCTCGGGCCCGGCGACGACTTTTTCGACCGCGTCTTCGAGATCTTTCTGCGTGACTTCCGTGGCGCTGCGACGGGCGGCCAAAGGCGCCGCCTCGTTCGAGCGCATTGGCGAGATCGGCCCCGGAAAATCCCGCCGTGGCCTGCGCGATCTTCCGCAGATTCGCATCCGGCGCAAGGCGTTTATCGCGGCTATGGACTTTCAAGATCGCCTCGCGACCGTCGACGTCGGGCGCATCGACGACGACTTGCCGGTCGAAACGGCCGGGACGCAGCAGGGCGCGGTCGAGAATTTCCGGACGGTTGGTCGCGCCCAGGATAATGACGCCCGTGTTGGCCTCGAAGCCGTCCATTTCCGCCAACAATTGGTTGAGCGTTTGTTCGCGTTCGTCGTTGATGGGGCCGACGTGCACGCTCCGCTGCCCGCCGATGGCGTCGATTTCGTCGATGAAAATGATGCACGGAGCGTGTTTCTTGGCTTGCTCGAACAAGTCCCGCACCCGTGCCGCCCCAACGCCCACGAACATCTCGACGAATGCACTGCCACTAATCGAGAAAAACGGGACGTGGGCTTCCCCCGCGACGGCTCGGGAAAGCAAGGTTTTCCCAGTGCCCGGCGGACCGACCAGGAGAATCCCTTTGGGAATTTTCGCCCCAAGAGCCTGGTACCGCTGCGGGTTCTTGAGGAAGTCGACCACCTCCTGCAGTTCGTACTTCGCCTCGTCGCAGCCGGCGACGTCGTCGAATCCGACGCCCGTATCTTTGTCGGCGACGAGCTTGGCCTTGCTCTTGCCGATGCTCATGACCGCCTGACCGGCCGTACCGATGCGACGCGACAGAAAGTAATAAATCCCAGCGAAGAAAATGATCGGGAGGATCCAGGCCCAGAGCACCGTCGAGAGCATGCTGGGGCGTACGCCGCTAAATTCGACATGGGCCGCCTCCAATTGGTCGACGAGCTGCAAATCTTCGACGCGAATCGTGCGGAACTTGAAGGGGCTCGTCACCGGCGGCGGTGCCGCGTTTGCTTCCGCCCCCTCTGCGGTTTTTAGGGCGGTCTG
This sequence comes from uncultured Planctomycetaceae bacterium, assembly GCA_963756305.1. Classification (GTDB taxonomy): domain Bacteria; phylum Planctomycetota; class Planctomycetia; order Planctomycetales; family Planctomycetaceae; genus DASPSM01. The sequence continues at coordinate 822,157 of CAVWNP010000002.1, read as the reverse complement.
TTTTTCCGCCGGCTGCTTTTGGGCGGGCGGCTTTTCTTGCCTTCGGGGCGGCTTTTCTGTGGCTTTTTGTGGGCTTTGATCTGTTCGGCAGCTTGTTTTGTCGGTGCGGACTTGACGGAGGATTTTTCTGCCTCACCGGGTTTGGCCGCCGTTGGTTCGGCTTTGGGCACGATCATCCCGAAAATCTCGTCCTGCTCGACCTCACAGTCTTTCACCTGGCCCGCAGCGAGATATTGCTTGAACTGGCTGTACGGAATGGTCAGGGTCCGCATGCTGGGAAAGAGATCCTGCCAGAACAACAAGAGCAACAGCAGGACCGGGATGTACCACAGCAAGCCGCGCCAGATGGGAGGTAAATTGCTACCCGGCAAGGGCGATTTACGCTTGGGGTCCTTCGATGCATCCTTGGGAGGCGGGTTGACGGGGTCGACCACGAAGTATTCCTTACGCCAAAAGCACGGCGAGAATTCCGGTCAGGAACACGCCGTCGAATGTCCCCGCTCCACCGATCGAAAGCACCGGCGCGTGCAGTCCTTGAACACTGCCGAGATTCATCAGGTCGGCTCCAATCAGCGTGCCCAAGCTTCCGGAAATGTAAGCCAAGGCGGGCGCCGACTGTCGCGACAAAACCAACGCCACGCCGGCCGCAAGCAAGGGAGGAATGAGCGGCGGCATGGCAATTCCCACGCCGGGAACCGCATGGGCCATTTGGTGCACGATGAGGGCGACGATCATCACACCTGCGAGGCTTTGGACGAACAAACGACTCTTGAACAACAGGTAAAGCGAAAGAATTGTCGGAATGAGCGCCCCTCCCACGTTGACGGCAATAATCGTCTGCGGCCACTCCTCCACTTCGGGCACGACATATTGTACGCCCCAGTCCGAAACCACCTTATTCGACACGACCTGCTTTTCGCGGATTTGGGCGACCGGAATGTTGATGTAACTGCCGACCAGCGAAAGCAAAAGGAGCAAAAACACGTATCGCGGCTGAATTCCGATTTTGGCGTACGCGTACTCGAGAATTCCGAGTTGCACGAGGGCCAGAACCACGACAAAGAGGATGACGAGAATCGCCAGAAACGGACCTGTCATCGGAAAATAGTGCAGCGGCGAGGCGTGCATCTTGGCTCCTGGGTGAATTGCCCTCGATGGGCGTGCGCGGGAAAGCCGCTCGATGTTGACAGTCCGCAGCCGGTTCCCCGAGTCGACCAAATCATAGTCGGCAGGTTTCACGAAGGCTAAGGGCCGCACTCCGAAATTCCTCTGATTGTGCAATGGGTCCGGGAGCTCTGAACAGCCAAGAATTAGATCCGCGGATCGCGAAGTGTTACATTCTTAGCGCCGGCATTTTTTGCCGACATGGTCCCTCACGGAAGAAAATGATGCCCTTGGCATTGCGAAGCCTGCTTGGCGCTGCCGTCGTCCTATTATTCGGGACAGGCACTGCGTCGGCCATCGACATCGGCGAGATTCGCTGGGGCTTTGATGGGCGGGCAACGCCGCAATCGTTCAATTTGCTCTCCGTCCTCGTGACGAATAATGGGCCCAGCCCGTTCGAGGGGAAGCTCGAGCTCCGCGAGTCGATTGGCAGCGGCCAACGCGTGGGGGCCGTGCTTGCCGAAGATCTGTACATTGCCCCGAACTCGAGCCGCTGGGTTCAGTTCCATCCCTACGTGAAGGAGGCGTACGAGGAATGGTGGCTCCAGTGGGGCCGCCGGGCGGGTGAGCGAGCCGATGTTCGGCGGCCCGTGCTGCAAAATCAGGGTCTGGTCATGCTGGTGGCTTCCGACGACGTGCTGGGCGTGGGTCGCGCCATCCGCCAATTCCCGGATTATCTGTTTCCGCCGATGGTGACAGCGACCGACGGTCTGAAGGAAGTCTTGCTGGACCATGTGCCGCAGTGGGAGGAATCGCGGCGGCAGGCGTTCTACGACTGGCTCTATCGGGGCGGCCAACTGCACATTCTCAAAGACGCGGACGGATCTTATCCCCACTTTACTCGCGCAATTGGCCGAGTTGAATGATCCCTCCGAGAGATTTCGCGTCGGCAACGGAATGGTCATTCGCCATGATCGGCCGCGGTCCCGGATCGATGCGGCGTTCGTGGACACGCTGACTGCCGTTAAGGAAATCTCAGGCGATCCGACCGAAGACGGAGAGAGCCTCAACGCTCCGGCAAATCAACCCAACGGCTCCACAGCGAGGGGAGTTGCGGCTCGCGGGAGTGCCAGTGGGGCCTTGTTTCCCGATGTTTGCGGTGGATTGTTTGCCTTTCTGAAGACTCTGAACAAGCCGAACCACAATTGGCCGGTCATCTATACGATGTGCCTCGTCTACGTCGTGACCGTGGTTCCCGGAGTCTATTATCTGGGTCGCAAGCGGTTCGATTACCGAATCGTCTACGGCACGCTCGTTGGCTTGATCGTGTTGTTCAGCGTGGGCTTTGCCTACTTCGGTCGACGGGGCCATCGGGAGGCAAGTGCGGTCAATTCGCTGGCCGTCGCACGGCAATTGCCCGGCGGCGCCTGGGATATCACGTCGTGGTCAAACGTCTTCGTGATTAACGGCGCCGACTACGAAATTGTGCACGGAGGTTCCGAGAGACTTTATTCAACGGCGCAGACGTTTGAGGCGGTGAACGGCACAATTCGCAACGGCAGCCCCGGGCGATTCGATGTCGATATTCCCCCTTTTTCGTCGCAGCCCTTTGTCGGACGCCTAAAAGTCAACGGGGACCGAAAGCTGCTGAACGTGTTGGAATACTCCGCTGGACCAACTCTCAAGAAGCTCGTTCTCGAACCAACCAGCAGCTTTCCGCGTCCGGTCGACGGCGAATTTGTGTACGTCTTGTTCGGCGACCGGTTCCAGCGAATGTCATGGTCGGGCGGACGTCTGACACTTTCTGATTCGGCTCCCGGATCGATGACGGAGTTCTTCGCATCTGTTGAATGGGCCAATCTCTCTCCGTTCACCATCCGGAACGGTCGATTCGGACGCATGGATCAACAAGACCAAGGGCCGCCTCCATTTGACAACCTGATGCGGCCGCTCATCGCATGGAGTCTCAATCTGCGGAAGAAAGGCGATCTTCGCACCATGCGGCTCGCTGCCGACAGCGCGCGATTGTTCGTCTGGTCGGAACTGGCCGACAACTTGAAGATCGAAAACAAAGCGATGCGCAGCCAGCAGGGACGCGTCCTGTACGTCATCGACGTTCCAAGACCGGTGAAACCATGAACCAAACGACCACGATCGCGAGCGCCATCGAAGTCAACAACTTCAGTTACTCGTTCAAGAACCATAAGGCCCTCGACGACATCAGTTTTCGGGTCGAACCACGCTCGCTGCACGGTTTCGTTGGTCCGAACGGGGCGGGAAAGACGACGACGCTCAAGGCCATCTGCACGCTGCTGGAACCGCAGGCGGGTTCCGTGCGCGTATTTGGACTCGATGTGGTGCGGCAAAAGGACGCCGTCCGCCGGCGCATCGGCTTCATGCCGGACCATTTTTCCATGTATCGGGAAATGACAGTCTATGAGTATCTCGATTTCTTCGGGGCCGCCTACGGGCTCACCGTGGACCAACGCGATCGGACGATCGCGGACGTCTTAGCCCTTACGGATATGGATCGGCGGAAGAACGATTTGATCAGCGGGTTATCTCGGGGCATGCAGCAGCGCGTAAGCGTGGCTCGTGTGTTGATCAATGATCCCGACTTGCTGCTGCTGGACGAGCCGGCCTCGGGCCTCGATCCGCGGGCCCGGATCGAACTGATGGAAATCCTTCGCGAACTGCAGCGGATGAACAAAACGATCTTCATCAGCTCGCACATTTTGAGCGAGCTTGCCGAATTGTGCGACAGCGTGACCATCATCGACCGCGGCCGGATCAAATACAGCGGTCTGTTGCACGATTTGCAAACCGGCGGCCAGTCGCGGCGGGTCTATACGCTCACTCTGGCCGAGGACCGTCCGGACACCGTCGAGTTGCTCGCGCGTCTCCCCGGGGTCGCCGAAGCCAAGAAGCTGGAGCAGGGACCGATTTACCACGTGGCCCTCGAGGAACATCCCGACGGCGCTACACTACTGCTGCGGGGAGTGCTGAGTTTGGAACTCTCCGTGGTCTCGTTTACGGAAGCGAAAAAGCACCTGAACGACGCGTTTATGGAGCTGACGACTCAGGGGGTTCGCTGATGTTCTCATCGACATTGGCCCTGTTTACGCGCTCGTTTCGAGTGGATGCCCGCTCGACGATGCCGCATGTCTTGCGCTTACTGTTTGCGTGCGCCATCCTATTCGAGCTGATCTGGACCCACGAAATGGAGCTCATGTTTGGAGCTCCCGGTTTGACTGTATTCAAGTGGATCTCGTGGCTGAACTTCGGCGTGATTTCGCTGGCTGGAATCGGCTATTTCTCGAGTGCCATTTCGGAGGAAAAGGAAGAAGACTCGCTCGGGTTGTTGAAAATGGCGGGTGTCGGCCCGATCGCGCTTTTGCTCGGCAAGTCGACGACGCGGCTGATTTCCGTGCTGCTCTTGCTTGCCGTCGAATTTCCGTTCGTGCTTCTCTCGATCACCCTCGGAGGGGTCACGATGCCCCAGGTGATCGCGATGGCGGTCGCCTTGGCTGCGTATCTCGTTTTCGTCGCCAATTTCGGGCTTTTCTGCTCCGTCGTTGCCACCACCACGCGACGGGCTTCGACGATGGTGACGTTGAGCTTATGTGTTTTACTGCTCCTGGCTCCGATCTTCTCGCAGTTCGCCGGCGCCTGGATCGGAAGACATCTTGCCGAAGACACGCTGACCAAACAGTGTCTGGCCGGGTTCATCAAATGGGAGGATCGTCTCTCGATGTGGTCGCGGATTTCGGCGATCACGAGCACCGGCTTCGACGAAAGCCCGTTTAGCTGGCAAGTCGAATTCCATCTCGCAACCGCGCTCGCCTTTTTCGGTCTTTCGTGGGCCGGCTTCGAGCGATTTACGCGCGAGCGGCACGGCGCGGCGCACTGTCGAGAGTGTTTGTTCGATCCACGGTCAAACGCCCGCGCCTTCACATCGGCCGCGCGTGGGGAATGGCCCTGACTTGGAAGGATTTCAATTTCGTCGCGGGCGGGACGAGGGTGCTCATCGGGAAGTTCGTCCTGTATTTCCTTGTGATTGGTGGGCTCTTCTGGCTGATTACGCGAGACGACCTGCGGGCGAATTACCAAAAGATTCTCGGCGGCTCGGCCATGTACACGATGATCGTCGCCGCGGTCATCGAACTTGGGCTCATCGCTGGACGAATCTTCCGCGAGGAGGTCAAGGCCAACACATTGCCGCTCTTGATGATGTTGCCCAAGTCGGCGACGGAAATTGCTTGGGGCAAAATGGCCTGCGCCCTCCCTGCCTTGATACCGGCCGCAACGTATTTCGTCTTGGGGGCGATGGTGAACGCTGATGATTTTCAGTCGACGTTCAAAGATGTCTTCACTTCGTGGACCGGCTGGTACTGGGTCACCTGGTTCGTCATCTTTCTGCTTACGACTGCCTACGCGTCGCTCGTCGTGAAGTGGGGCGCGTTCCCGCTGGCCGTTTTTCTGGTGTTCTTTTCTCAAATGGTGCTGTTCACGGTCTTCACCGCGCTGAGCTGGAATGTCTTCGGAATCAGCAATCCGCGGGAAGAGATGATGGTGAGCTCACTCCTCATCGTCAGCGTCCCCATCATCCCCCTACTTGTCCGCCTGATCCCGAGGCGGCTCAAGAAGCTGGCGGCCCGCTAGTCGCTTCAGCTTCAAACTGATTCGCGGGTCATTCTGGCGCCGCACCGGGCACATTCGGATCTCTCGTCCCACAGAGAGCCGCCTTGCGTGGATGGGCTTTGCAATCGAGAATCAGCTCCAACTTTGTCGATTGCCATTGATCCGAAGAACCCGCTGGCTGATGGCCGAATACGACGCACAATCTGCCGACTCGAAGACGGGAGACGCCGCGAGTGGACCGTCGTCGGATTCGTCGCCCCTGCGCCATAGTCAGCCGCAAGAGCGATTTGCGGCTCGTTCGTTGCAGGACGTGCACGGCAGCGTCTCGGTACATTATCCGGGAATTTTCAAACGGTTGTTTGCTTTTTTGGGGCCGGCGTATCTCATCAGCGTCGGCTATATGGATCCGGGAAATTGGGCAACCGACATCGAAGGCGGAGCCAAGTTCAACTACGAGTTGATCTGGATCCTCTTGATGTCAAATGCGATGGCGGTGCTTCTGCAGACGCTGTCGGCCCGCTTGGGCATCGTTTCCGGACGCGACCTGGCCCAAGCCTGCGGCGACGCCTACGCGCGACCGCTTTCCATCGCCATGTGGATTCTGTGTGAAATCGCAGTCGCGGCCTGCGACCTGGCTGAGGTCATCGGCACCGTGATTGGGCTCAATCTGCTGTTCGGCATCGATCCCATCGTCGGACTCGTGATTACCGGTTTCGACACGTTTTTGTTTCTTGCGATTCAGCGACTGGGCATTCGCAAGACCGAGGCGTTCATCGTGGTGTTGGTCGGCACGATCGGATTTTGCTTTCTGATCGAGATCATGATGTCGCAGCCCGGCTGGGGAGAAGTGGTGCGAGGTTTTGTGCCGAGCTTGCGGAAAGCTCCCCCCTTTTTGTTTTCCAGCACAGACGCCCTCTATGTGGCGATCGGCATCATCGGCGCCACCGTGATGCCGCACAATTTGTATTTGCATTCTGCGCTGGTACAAACCAGGCGAATTCCCGCGTCGCAAGAGGGCTTTCGGCAGGCCTGCCGCTACAACCTGATCGATTCGGTCATTGCGCTCAATCTCGCGTTTTTCGTCAATGCGGCCATTCTCGTGATGGCGGGCGCGACGTTTTTCCGACATCCCGAGTTCTGGCCGGCCTCCGGCGAGATTCAGTTGCAGGATGCCCACCAACTGCTGCACAAGGTCCTGGGATCGCGGCTCGCACCAATTCTGTTCGCTGTGGCCTTGCTGGCGGCCGGACAAAGTTCCACGCTGACTGGAACTCTCGCTGGCCAGGTTGTCATGGAAGGCTTCTTGAATTTCCGGATGCGTCCGTGGATACGACGCTTAGTGACGCGGCTCGTCGCCATTGTTCCTGCGCTCGTGACAATCCTGTTGTTTGGCGCCAGTCAAATGACCAATCTGCTGGTTGCCAGCCAGGTTGTGTTGAGCCTGCAGCTACCCTTCGCCGTCGTGCCGTTGCTCCAATTTACGAGCGAGCCGGCGCGAATGGGAGCGTTTGCCAATCCGCGCTGGGTGCGCCTGTTGGGGTGGCTTGCCGCGTCGATCATCATTGTGCTCAATACGTATCTGGTCTGCTGGGAAATTGGCGGGTGGATCAAGGCTGCCGGCTCAAATGCGATTTGGGTCGAACTGACCGTGGTGCCGCTGGCAATCGGATGCGGCTTGCTGCTTGCGTGGCTGATCGTGCAACCGCGGCTGGTTGCCCGCCCCGTCGGTCCAACTGCGGAATCAGCCGCACGCTCGACCGCCCAGGAGGTGGCCGCACGAATCGCCGAGCCGCGCTACCGCCGCATCGGTGTTGCTCTCGATCATAGTCCCAATGACAGCATCACTCTCGAGCATGCGGCCGCCTTGGTGCGCGGGCATGGGGCAGAGATGGTGCTGATCCATGTCGTGGACGGGGTCGGCGGCCAGCTTCACGGTGCCGATTCGCGAGACCAGGAGCGTCAGGGTGACCAGGCGTACCTTGAACAATTGGCCCGCTCGCTGCGCGCCAGTGGCGCTTCGGTTCGCAGCGTCTTGCGTTTTGGGCATCCGGCTCGCGAACTCAGCCGAACCGTGCAAGACGAGCAGATCGACCTCCTGGTGTTGGGAAGCCATGGACACGGCAAGATCGGCGACTGGTTCTTCGGCGAAACGGCCGGGACGGTGCGACACTCAGTTCAGATCCCCGTTCTCGCGGTTCGAGAAAGCGGCCGACCGGCGTCGGAACCTCCCAAATAACTTTGGCCCGGCGCTGGTTGCCTGTCTCGCCTGTCCTCGGAATCCGATCGGCAATTCAAAATCGGCTCGATCGGTTCTCTTTCCGCGCTATGATTGTTGAGGATCGTTTGCTTCAGCCTGGTCGGTCGCAAAAAAGGGTCCGCACTCATGGGAGTTTCATTGGAAGCATTCATTCAGAAGATTCGCCACATAGGCGCCGGCGAGCTGGATGGACCATTAGAGGTGATGAACGCAGATCCACTTCGACAACTGGCCGCCGCCCTGAATGCGATGTGCGATCAACTGTCCGCTGAGCGCGATCGAGCTCGGATCGACACCCACGCCCGGCTTGCCGCGATAAAAGAGCACGCGCGTTCGCAGCGCAGCTACGGAATCGAGCGACTCGCGTCCGGAGTTGCCCACGAATTGGGAACCCCCCTGAACGTTGTCGCAGTGCGAGCCGAGCTGATCATCGAACAGGCAACCTCCGAAGACGTCATTGCGAGCGCGAACGTCATCAAGGCTCAAATCGACGCGATTGCGGTGGTGCTTCGCCGCATGCTCGACTTCGCCCGCCGAACCCCGCCGCGGAAGGAGCGTTTTGATCTCGGGCGGCTCATTTCGCGGACATGCGAGTCCATCAAATCCGACATTGAAGGATCGCCGATCCGCATGCAGTTTGACGATCTGCCAAATTCGTTTTTCATCAAGGCGGATCCTGAGCAGATTGAAAGCGCCTTGCGAAACCTGTTGATCAATGCCGTACAGGCTCTGCCGGACGGCGGGACCATCTGCGTTAAGCTCGAGCGCGGAAATTCTCCATCGCGGCGGCAACCGGCTGGCGGCGCTGCGTCCGTAGACTGTGCATGGATTCAGGTACGGGATGAGGGCGTCGGAATCTCCAAGGATGCCTTGCCGCGTATTTTCGATCTGTTCTTCTCAACCCGACGAGGAGGCGAGGGAGCCGGTTTAGGTCTCTCGGTAGCCAGTTGGATTGTTGAAGACCACGATGGCTGGATCGACGTCGAAAGTCATCTGGGTGAAGGTTCGACGTTCACCGTTTGCTTACCGTTACTTCCAGAGGCCCCTTAAGTATGTATGCCGAATTGACGGCGATTGGCACAATGCTTGCATACAACACTCATGGAAAAGTCCGTAGGTTTCTAACGAGCTTCAACAATGGTGAAGACCGCCCCCCAAATAAGCCCGGCTGCCTCAATGAGTGACGATCGGCCGGCCGCACCCGCGAGGATCTTGCTCGCCGAAGACGCCGACGAGATGCGCGCCGTTCTGGCCCTTCGTCTGAGGCAACAGGGTTACGAAGTGACCGAATGCTGTGACGGAGCCCAACTCATTGCCTCGCTTGCAGATTATCTTAGCAATGAGGTCGAAAGGCCGGAGAAGCAGCGTTTCGACCTGATCATCTCCGATATTCGCATGCCGGGTATCTTCGGTCTGAGTGTCGTCGAAGGCGGAGCCGAGTATAGGGATTTTCCACCGACGATTCTGATCACCGCATTCGGTGACGAGGAAACACACGCCAAAGCGCAGCGATTCGGCGTTGCGGCGGTCATCGACAAGCCGTTTGACATGAATGTGCTTTTGAGCAAAGTCCGCGATACTCTGTCGCGGGCATCGTCCAAATAGCACGCCTCCGAGCACTTCGTCCTCCCTTCTCTCGATCCGTTTTCCTTCAATGGTGGAAGAGCCGAAGACCGCGTAAGCTGTTCGAAGCCCGGGACAGTCCGCGGAATGGCTGCTGGTTTGCGGCCTGGATTCCGCGACGCACGATCGGCCAAATCGCGTCAGCGTGACACCGTTGAAGGATGCGCCATGACTCCTCTGAGAACTGATCGGCGCTCGGCGCTGAAACTCATCGCACAAACTGCCTCATTGTGCGCCGCCGAAGCAGTCGGCGGCTTCTCGCGAGAACACGCTCGCGCCGATTTGACGCGATCCTCGCGTGGTACGGCCGGCAGTGAGGACCTGCGCGTTCGCGTTTTGTTGGGAGAGCCAACTGGAACGATCAAACCGGCGTTGTACGGCCAGTTTGCCGAGCATCTCGGCGGGGTGATTTACGACGGCATCTGGGTCGGACCGAATTCAAAAATCCCCAATCTGGGGGGCATCCGCCGTGCACTCGTCGAGCACGTGCGCCGGCTCGGTCGGGTCGTCGTTCGCTGGCCGGGCGGCTGTTTCGCCGACGCATATCACTGGCGGGACGGAATCGGGCCGCGGGCACAACGTCCCCGGCGCTTCGGCCGGTGGCGTGAAGACACCGAATCCAACCAGTTCGGCACTCATGAATTCCTGCAATTTTGTCGCCTGTGCAACGTCGAGCCTTATTTCGCCGCCAACGTGGGTACGGGATCGGCGGAAGAGTTTCAGCAGTGGGTCGAGTACTGCAATGCCCCGCCGGGCAGAACGAGCCTCGGCGATGAGCGGACGACAAACGGCGATCGGGAGCCGTTCCGCGTCCGTTATTGGGGAGTCGGCAACGAAAGCTGGGGATGCGGCGGCAAATTTACGCCCGAGGACTACTGCACTCAATACCGTAAATTCACGGAATGGCTGCCCGACTATGGTGTGCACCCTTATTTGATTGCTTCGGGACCCAACGGCAACGATCTCGATTGGACACGCCGCTTCCTTCATAAATGGCGCGACTACGCGCGCGCTCCCTTGAGCGGCTGGGCCGCCCACTACTATTGCGGCACGACCGGCCACGCACTGAATTTCACCCACGATCAGTGGTACGAAATGCTCGAAAAGGCCAACCGCATGGAAAAACTGATCACCGATCAGTGGTCGGCCCTCGGCGAATTCGATCCGTCACATCACGTTAAGCTAATCATCGACGAATGGGGTTGCTGGCATCCGCCGGGCACCGAAATCAACCCTCGGCATCTGCTCGAGCAGCAATGCTGCCTGCGCAACGCGCTCTGTGCGGCCCTCACGCTCGACACGTTCAACCGGCATGCCGACAAGATCGACATGGCGAATGTCGCCCAGCTGGTCAATAACCTTCACACCCTGTTTCTTGCCGACGGCGACAAATTCGTGGCGACGCCGAACTTCTACGTCTTCGAAATGTATCGTCCCCACCATGCGGCGAAGAGCGTACGGCTCGTTGTCGATGCCCCGCCGATTGCATTTCGAGCCGCTGACAAGACGCACGAGATATTCCGTCTGGCGGGCTCGGCGTCGGTCGCGGGCAAGAATCTCACTCTCACGCTGGTTCACACGCACACGAACGAGCCTGCGGCCGTACGGATCGAGTTGCCCGGCGCGACTGCGTCGACGGTTCGCCAGACCGTGCTGACTCATGCGACTTTGAATGCGCACAATACATTTGAACATCCGACGGAGCTGGTTCCGAAGACGACGGCAACGCCGATGGCCGGATCCTCGTTTGTTTGCACGTTGGCCCCCGCTTCCGTCAACCGACTCGATCTCCGCATCGCGTGACCGAGCCGAGCACAGCCGAGACGCGCAGGTGACCTCTACTCGTTCTTTGTCGAACCATAAATCTCGGGGTGATGAATCTCCATGAAGCGCTCGGGACTCGACAGCGCTCGGAAGCCAAATTGTTCGTAAAGTCCGTGTGCGTCACGGGTGCCAAGTACAAAGCGGCGCAACGCCTGCAGATCGGGGTGGCCCACGATCGTTTGCAAGAGCCACTTTGCCAATCCGCGGCCGCGAAATTCTTCCAGCACAAAGACGTCGCCGAGATACGCGAACGTCGCCTGATCGGTCACGACGCGTGCAAAGCCAACCTGACGGTGGCCGTGATAGAGGCCGAAGCAGAGCGAGTTCTCGATCGAGCGGCGGACGATTTCCGGCGGAATTCCACGGGCCCAATACGACCGTTGCGAGAGGAAATCGTGAATCAGCCCCAGGTCGAGCTCTGCGGGATCTGTCGAGATGCGAAAGCCGTCTTTGCATTCCGACTCGTCCGGGTTGACGTTTTCGACATCTGACATATGCTCTCGCTTGTCTCGAACGAGGACCAGAACGGCTGGACGACACGCAACGCACCAACGAGGTTCGATGCGTCTCATTCGTCCAATGCCCGTCTTTTCACAGAGTACCGGTCACCCATCATCCCAATTTCAAAGGTCGGCAACCATTATTCAGCCAAACGCCTTTGTCACAGCGCAGCAGCACATTCAGCAGGAGCAACAACGGATTCATCCGCACGCCAGCGGCGATTTTTCCTGGCTCCTCTCCGGCATCACTCTGGCGACGAAAGTCATCGCCGCGCAGATTCGACGCGCCGGACTTGTCGACGTCCTGGGAAGTGCGGGCGGCGTGAACGTCCAGGGCGAAACGGTGCAGAAGCTGGATGTCCTTGCCAATCAAGCGCTTTTGGCATGCCTGGGGAACCGAGGGAATGTCGGCGTTCTGGCGTCCGAGGAAAACGACGAGCCCGCCGTCGTGCTGAGTGACCCTCAGTATGGCAAGTACGTCGTCATTTTCGATCCGCTCGACGGATCAAGCAACATTGACGTGAACACGACCGTGGGCACGATCTTTTCGGTTTTTCGACGTGACCTGAAAGGGATCGATCGCCGAGACCCAACGAGCGATGTCCTGCAAATGGGCACAAAGCAGCTTGCCGCGGGTTATGTCTTATATGGTCCTTCCACAATGCTCGTGTATAGTGCCGGTCAAGGTGTGAACGGGTTCACGCTCGATCCCTCGTTTGGCGCGTTCGTCCTGACGCATCGCGACATCAAGATGCCAGAGACCGGGCCTTACTACTCAGTCAATGAGGCGAATGTCGCGAGTTTTCCGCAAGGTTACCGCGATTTTATCGCGATCCTTCGCCATGGGCAGGCGGGGCGAACGTATTCTTCGCGTTACGTCGGTTCGCTCGTCGCCGATTTTCACCGCACGTTGCTCAAGGGAGGCATCTTCTTCTATCCGCCGACCGAGCGACATCAGCACGGCAAGCTACGCTTAATGTACGAGGCGAATCCGATCGCCTTCCTCACTGAACAAGCGGGCGGAATCGCCACGGACGGAGGTCGACGAATTCTCGACATCGAACCCAAGAGTCTCCATCAGCGGACTCCGTTGGCGATCGGAAGTCGGCAAGAAATGACGCTGCTGGCAGAGACCCTCTCTCGTGCGACGGCGATTTAAGCTCGATGCCGCAGGACTGGCGCTCGCGAGTGTAAGCCGAGGTCGCTATTCGACCGATTTCGCGGCTTCGATCAGCTCTTCCAGCCCAACCAGGCGTTCGCGTGCGTTCTCGACCCCTCCGGCCAATCGGATAAAGGTGATGCCCGCCTTGAGAATCGATTCCGCATGACCGTCGCTGCCGTTTACCAACCGACCCGGCCTGCGGCGCATCACCGATTTTTTCTTCTTGCTACCGGCCAGCTTGTAAAAGGTGCTCTTGAACGTGCCATCGTTGATCTTTTCGCCCGGGTGGGCCTTTCTTGATCCCTTCCAAGGCACTCTTGGCCGAGATACCACGGTGGTTTTTGCGATAGTCTCGAATAGCGGCGGTGAGATTGAACCCGTTGCTCTTTTTGGCCATCGGCATCTTCCCTTAATGCGAACGAAGTGAACATTGAGATGTCAGGATACCTCCAAGGAAATCCTAACTCGCATGCTATAGAGCATCAAGGGTGAGCCTGTCTCTGGGAGTTGAGCGCCCGAACGATATGCAGTGCGTTATCAACGTGCCTCTTTGCAAGAAGTTGAGACTTAAACACGTCACGCACGACACCGTCCCGGTCGATCACATATGTCACTCGACCGGGCAATACGCCAAATCGCTTTTGCACTCCGAAGGCGCGACGAAGTGCTCCGTCTTCATCGCTGACGATCAAATAGGGCAGTTGTTTGCTGGCCGCGAATTGTGCGTGGGTGCCTTGAGGGTCGCCGCTCACGCCGACGACGATCGCGCCCGCTTGTCGAAAGTCTTGAAAGGCGTCGCGAAACGAGCAGGCTTCCCGCGTACAAATCACGGTGTTATCGGCTGGGTAGAAAAAGAGTACGACAACTTGCCCCCGGAAGTCGGAAAGCGACATCCTTCGTCCGTCGTAGACGTTAAGGGCAATCTCAGGTGCGGTTTCGCCAACTTGAAGCGATTTCATGACTCACACACGTCAGTGTGGATCGGCGGGCACAACCGGGAGGATGATGTGAGAGGGCCTGTTCGCGTCGTGATAAATCGTATTGACTGCGGTTGTGATTTGGCGATTGTCGTTCAGTGGCTCGCCGGTATTTGGGTTTACGTCGAAACGAGGGAAATTGCTGCTGGAAATGTCCACCCGAATGCGATGATTCGACTTGAAAATATTCGATGTCGGATAGAGCTGAATGGACAGCGGATAGGTCGTTCCTGGCTGCATCAGATTCTCCGATTTCAGCGAATCGCGGAACCGCGCCCGGCGAATGCCGTCACCAATGTTCAAATCAAAACCGCCTGGATAGTCGGCACTTGGCGGATAGACATCAATCAGCTTGGCCGTGAAGTCGGTATCCACGGCCGACGACGAGATCCAGAGTTTCACTTCGATCGGGCCAGTGACTTCGACATCGTGCGACAGCGGCTCCGTTTGAAACACAACGACATCGTTGCGGGCGGAAAGCGGAATCGGCTCTGGCGAGTTCCAGACGTGTGGGCCTCCTCGTTGATCCCACGCGCCCTGCAGCAAAATCCCGCCACCCGAGGAGATGTTACCTCCAATCGTTGGCACCGGTTTGGACGGATCGAATTGGAAACTGGTTGAACCCCGACTGGCCGAGGGAGATTGTGTCGACAGTCCTCCCGCGGATTGCAGGTAGAACTTCGTCAATTGTGCGCGAGACAACGGCCATTCGCGTTCCTCACGCCAATATCCGCCGTGATTGAGCTTTCCTTCAGAGGTCTTCCGCCCATCCCCGCTGCCCATGACAAAGAGTCGCACTGGCGTCGCAAACGGCGCCCTGTTTCCTACGCTATTCTCGATTCCCTTCAGCCAATGGTCATACCATTCGAGGTGCCAGGCGCGAACATCGGGTATGGCGGCGGCTCGGCCGAAAGTCACCTGACCGTGCTGATAGGCGCCCTGCCCGTCGTGAATCCACGGGCCCATGATCAAGTAAACGGGACCCCTGAGCTTGCGACTGAGCACGGTGTAGTTGGCGGCCGTATTACCGGCCCAAGAGTCGTACCACCCACCGACCAGATACAGGGGAATGTCCTTGTACCGATCGGCATAGTCGATGATGTTGTTCTGCTTCCAAAATTCGTCGTTCGCGCCGTGAGCCAGGGCCTTCACAAGCCAATCTTCGTATTCGGGAATCAATTTGAGGGGCGTTGTCCCTCGGCGTAGCGGGAGGTTTGCCAAATACATACGGCGGTTTTGCATCATCTCCTGCAAGATGGCCGCGGTCGCCGGATTGCGAGACTGTCGGCTGCCTTTGGGGCCGGTGATCGAATAAATCCAGTTCCAGAATCTCAACTCGAACGCTCCGCCGTTCCGCATGCTCGCATAACCCAAGTTTGACATCGCATCGATGGGAATCGCGGTTGTGAGTGCCGGTGCTCGTTCAAGCGCGATCGCGTGTTGTGTTCCGCCAACATACGACGTGCCCATCGTCCCGATCTTTCCGTCGGACCACGGTTGTGTGGCGATCCAGGCGCACGTGTCCGCGCCGTCCGGGCCATCGTCGGTCAGCATGTGCCACACTCCTTCGGACCGATACCGACCTCGCGTGTCTTGGAAAACGACGGCGTATCCGTGCGCGGCGAAATATCGGCCGTCGTTCTCGTCGCCCGCCTTGTTGTAGGGCGTGCGCATGAGAATCGTCGGCCACTTTCCCGGTGCGAGTTTGTGATCGTATGCGGGTAGGTAAAGGTCGGTCGCCAGGCGGACGCCGTCGTGCATCGCAACCATGACGTCGTGTCGTGCTTCGACCTCGAATAAGTCTGCCCGTGCGACGCCCTCGAGAAGCGCGGACGCAATTACGCATAGCAAGGCGATTCGATGGAGAATAAATTTCATAGCTCGTGTCGATGGCTCTTGGCTGTGATTCATGGTCGTGAGGCGACAAAGAACGCGTCACCGTCGAACGCCGGAACTGACGCACCCGGCAACTCGCTCGGTGGAACTCCAGAGAGTCGCCGTGGCTGGCGAGCCTACGCGGATCGATTCGGTCCGTCAAGCAGCATGCCGACGAGCCGAGAAGTGCGGCGTTCGTCGCGCAACAAAGAAAGCGGGGGACCCGAAGGTCCCCCGCTTAAATGTCAATCGTCGAACGCAAACACGACGTTTGCTCGGTGTTATTTTTGCGTACGCCCTTTCTTTGACTCGATCGGTGCGGCGGCGATCCTGTTTGCACTGTTGATCAGCGTCGTTTTCTTGACCTCCGACTTCGCCTTGCCGTTGGTCATCGGCTTCTTCTGGACCTGGCCGTTCGAGTTCGCGAATTGGTTCCGCTGTTCCTGCGTCAACAAGGCGGAAAGCTCGTTCTGGCGATTGGCCTTCGCCGCTTCGAGCTGAGCTTCCATCTTCTTGATCTCGGCCGAGTACTTGTCGCTGATCGCGATCGCTTTCTCGCGCTGGTCGTTCGACAGATTGAGCCGTTCCCAGCCGGTCGGCAGCTGGAGCGAGTTCGTGCGTTGAATCGGCGCGACGTTGGCAACCACGGCCTTATCCGCCTTCTTCACGATCGGCTCGTTGGCGGTAATCTTCTTCGGCACGACCACCGCGGGCTTATTGGATTTGGCGGCAGGCTTCGACTCGACAGCGGGTTTGCCGTTGATCGCCGACTTCTTTTCGACCACGGGCTTGGATTCGACGACCGGCTTCGCATTGACGGCCGGCTTGCTAATCACGGCCGGCTTGGCGTTCACGACCGGCTTGGCGTCTGACAGCGGGCTTGGTCTTCTCGATCGGTTTCGTGTTGACCGCGAGTCTGATTGGGGCGGCCGGCTTGCTCATGGTGATCGGCTTTGCGACCACCGGTTTTGTCTTTGCTTTCGCGGCCGGTTTCTCGTTTGACGGGGCCGGTTTCGCAATCACAGATGTTTTGACATTCGTGACAGGCTTTGTCTCGACGATAGGCTTAACGAATGTCGCCGGCTTCGCGGCTGTGATCGTCTTTGAGCCGGGAATCGCTTTCGTCTCGGATGCCGGTTTCACGCTGGAAACGTTCTTGATCTTCATCGACGGCTTGGGGACCGTCACCAAATTCACTTTCGCGGCCGGCTTGACGTTGACTTCCGGCTTCGCGGTGATGGTGGGAGACGGTGTCTTGCTGACCGTTTGGGTCTTTTTCTCGTTGTTTTTCTTCACATCCGTCGTCGGATTCGTGGTTTTTGCCGACAAGGTGGTTCCCTTCGCTGGTTGCTGACTGGCGATCACAACTGGTTTGCTCGCGTCCGTGCTCGGTTTCTTGATGTTCGATACGTTCTTGTCACCGCCGAAGACCGGCAACGCGGTGAGCAATGACATGCCCGCCGCGGTGGCAAGACCCAGGATCCACTCACGTTTCATAAACAACTAACCTCCCGCCTTCGTCAATGAGCCCGGCTGAGCTGGTCGAGCCGGGCGACACCCCCGGCTGCGCTGATCGAGCCGGGCGACACCTCCCGGCGCACGCGATCCCAAGACAGATTTTCGCCCCCATAAGTAGGGAAATTCATCGGCAAAACCATGCAGCTCTGCGGAGATTGAAATCGCGCGGCCAAATGCTGCGAACATCCGCGAGCGCTTGCGCAACGGTCAGTCTTTCGTGCGCCAAGCAACATCAGACGCGGTATGAAACGAGCAACTCGTTTGACCCGCGAAACGCAGCGCGAGTGACTTTGCGCTTCATCCCGCACAGTTTCATGAATGACCGCCGTGGCTGCGAATCACGAACAGCGACTCGCGCCGACGGGCTTTCACCACCAGAGGGGCGGCCCGTCCAAGCGCTTCAGCAGCGGTTCCTCAAACGCGAAAAAGCGGCGATTCACGGCCTTTTGCCCTTCCAAGGTTGCGGCCCCGAAGCGAATCGCCTGACGGATCTGGTCTTCCGCAGCAACTCCCAGCGATTTGAATCCGGCGAGCGCCGACTTGACCTGCGGATCGTCGGTGATCGTTGCTTCCGCGTCGGGCCGCTGTTTGGCGCAGTCCTGGGATTCGCGACAGGACCAAATAATCTGCCAGTGGCGATTGTCGAGTCGTACGGCAAAAATCGAATAGACCGAGGCCTGTTGCCCGCCCAGATTCAGATCAACCCGCGTGGCCCGAAATGCCCGCAATCTTTGCCTCTCGGCCTCAGCAATGGCCGATTTAAGCCAACCGTCGGCGATGGTATCGGCCGTGGGTGTGTGGCCGTCGCTGAGGAGGTCCTTGATCGCCCCCTCGATCTGACCGCCAAAAATCTTGGCAACGAGCGGACCCGTATCCTGCGCCTTTGCCGAGTGTTCCACGGGCACGAGCTGATTACCCGTTCCCTGAAAATCGAGCGGTTTGTCGAGCGCGTACTCGACCAATGCCAGTCGGGCGCTCCATTCGCTGTCATCCTGCGTTCGTGGCGGAAATTCGTCCGAAAGATCCGGAAGGGGACGCGCTGGATCGATGCCTTTTTGCTGAAGCTCGCCGCCAGGTCGTTTCTGTCGCGGGTCTCGACGTTCGACAGCCGTTCGGACCAGCTCCAACATGCGATCCGCCGGTACTGATCCGTGGTCGGTTTGATCCGCGCAATCTCTTTCTTTGTCAAATCCAGCCAAACGAACTGGGGTTCAGGCGGGTTGGGATCGCCTAGCATTCGCTCAACGCGTTTGGCCTCGGATCGAAGAAATGTGCCCATCCGGGAATCGTCGGCAAGGCCAATGATGGCCAGTTTGAGACGGTCGCGCAGTTGTTCGAGCGCTGCCTTTCTGGTCGCCATTTCGGCAATTTTGCGTCGGGCCAACAGCTCCGGGTTCACCTTGCGCAGCCAATCGCGAGAGACGGCCATCGTCAGCGAGCCATCCGCGTGGGCGCGTACGATGACACCGCGGATCGTCCTGCCGGACTTCAGGGCGACTACGTCAACAGCGACCTGCGAACGTCGAGCGGCTGCGGGACCGGCAAAGATGGAGTTCGCTGCGAAAACCGTGCAGGCGATAATGAAGATTCGAGTACGATCCATGTCGACCGTCCGAAATCATTGCGTCCTCAGACCGACGCAGTCGCGGCCGTGCGCCGTTTTGCGCCTACGACAAGCTGTTCCACGACGTCGACGCCCACCAATTGGCTCCATGCGTCGACCAATCGCCGGTAAATCGGACCCGGTCGGCCTTCGCTAATCGGAATGCCGTTCATCTTTGTCACGGGCATTAAACAGTAAGGTGTGCTTGCTAAAAGGCATTCGTCGGCGTTGATGGCGTCGAATGGTTGAAAGTCACGAACCTCGAAGCGGATTTTCAACTTCGCGGCCAACTCGATGACCGTTGCCCGGCTCACTCCCGGCAGAGTATTCCGCAACGATGGGGAGACGATCGTCGCCTGCTCCACCATTAAAAAGTTAGCCGCGCTCGTCTCGGCGACATTTCCTTCGAGGTCGAGCAACAGAGCGGACGCCTCCGGGTCGACGAGGCGGGCCTCCTGATCGGCCAGGTAGTAATGCATGCGGCTGCGGCACTTCATTTTGGGATCGTAGCACTGTGGCGGCACGTGACGCGTTGAGGGCGTGACCAGGTGCACGCCGCTTTGAATCTTTTTGGACCACAACTCGAATGGGAGCGGAAATGTGTGGGCACAAACAGTCGGCGTTGTGCGAACATTGCCGGCCGCGCCTCCCGCGTACGTCGGGTACTCCCCGGCTGTCACGAAAATGACGAGTCCGAGTTCGTCTTCCGGATCGAGCAGGCCGGCATTGTGAGCGACAAGTTCCCGAACAGTTCGCGAGAATTCCTCCATCGAAATTCCAATGTCGAAGCGGACATAATGCAGCGAATGGGCCAGGCGGCCAAGATGATCGTCCAGGCGAAAGAGCCGTTGTTTGAACGTGCGAACAAGCTCGGTGACTGTTGCGCCGAGCACCACGCCGGCGTCGTACACCGCGAGATGGGCTTGCGAGGCCGGGACCGTGCGACCATTTAAAAAGACCAGAGGCTCTGTCATGCGACGTTCGGTTGGGCCTGCGAGTTTTGCAGATCGATGAATCTCATTTATGGTAAACAACCTGGCCGCAACGATCACATCTCGAATGGTTCGGTTTCTGTCAACGCTCCGGGATTTTGCCCCGTCCCGGACCGCTCATGTTCCCTGGTCTGCTGCGCCTGCTTCCTGTCCGTTATAATGAATCGTTCTTACTCACGAAGGGAATTCGCGATTGATGTGGTCGCAGGAACCTGAACAGGAGCGGGAGTTTCGAGCAGCGTGGAACGCTGTTGCGATTCGACGCCCGGTCCACTACTCGCTGTTTACGTTCGGCGAGTCGGTACTGCCGTATTTCCTCGTGCTGAGTGCGGCCAAGCCCGGAGAGACGGCGTCACTCACGCAGGGTGCGGTCAAGATCACCCGGCCCATGATCATTACCGCCGATAATATGCGACCCGAGTTCAGCAATTTCTTTGAAGACTCTGACAACGAACGGCTCGTACAGTTCCTCTTGTCTCGCACGGCCGGCTTTTCGCACCTGCGACTGGCAAATGCCAGCGGGCCGAAGCGGATCACCAGCGACAGCGTCGAGGAGATTGTCAACAAGCTGAATCGGCAGCTCGACGACGAGGAGGAGGACCACACCGCGATCCTGACGGCACCCCCCGAACTGGCTGGAATTGCCCTCTTGCGGTACGCGGCCGAGCGAGTCTGGAGCAGCGCCTCGGACAACATCCAGGAATTGCGCGAACGGGGATTCTTGCCCTGACCGCCAGGCGTTAAGCGAATTTGCCGATCGCGGCGATGATGTGGTCGAGATCGTTATCAACGACCACGGGCTGATTGGCGAAACGTTCGCTTGCTGCCGAGTGATAGTTCACCGTGACGGTGGGATCCTTGAGTTGGTGTCCCGTCAAAATGCAAACGACGCGATCGCTGGGGGCGATCACTCCTTCGTCGCGCAGCCGCTTGGCTCCGGCAATACTCGCGCCGCTGGCCGGCTCGCAACCAAAACCACCGGCTCCCGCCTGGGCCTTGCCGTCGAGAATCTCCTGATCGGTGACTTCACGGACAACGCCGTCGCAGATATCGAGCGCCCGCAGGCACTTGACGAGATTGACGGGCCGGTTGATTTCGATGGCGGTCGCCAAGGTCGCGGCGCGGCGTCCTTCGGCGTCCATCTCGGCATAAAAATCGTCGATGGCCGGACGATTCAGACGCCCCTCATCCCAGCGGAGTCCTTGTTGCTCGTGTAATCGGTAAAGTGTGTTGGAACCTTGGGCGTTGATCACGGCGAGCCGCGGAATGCGATCGATCAGGCCGAGTTGTTTCAACTCGAAGAAGGCTTTGCCAAACGCGCTTGAGTTACCAAGATTCCCGCCGGGAACAACGATCCAATCGGGAGGCTGCCAGTCGAGTGATTCGAGCACCCGGTACATGATCGATTTTTGCCCTTCCAGCCGGAAAGGATTCACGCTGTTGCAAAGGTAGATGTTGAGTTCCGCGCAGACCTCGCGGACGCGAGCCAGGGCGTCGTCGAAATCGCCCTGGATCTGCAGCGTGAGCGCACCGTAGTCGAGTGCCTGCGAGAGTTTGCCGTAGGCAATCTTGCCGCTGCCCACAAACACCACGACGCGCAAGAGACCGGTCGTGCTCGCAAAGATGGCAAGCGACGCACTTGTGTTGCCCGTGGAGGCGCAAGCGGCCGTTTTGGCGCCCACCATCGCGCATGGGTCGTGGCCGCCGTCATGCCGTTGTCTTTGAAACTGCCGGAGGGATTGAGTCCCTCATACTGAAGAAAAAGGTTGCCCGGCCGCATTCCCACGTATCGGCCGACATTCTCTGATTGCTGGAGAATTGTCTGCCCTTCGCCAATCGTGACCACGGCTTCGGGCGGCGCGAACGGCAGCAACTCGCGGAATCGCCACACGCCGCTGAAATCGAGCGGATTCTTGCGGCTGGTCCAGCGTGCCTCGAATTCGCGAAGCGACTTTGGCACGGGAAGGCGATCCCACTCATAATCAACATCCAGCAGTGAGCCACATTTCGTGCAGGCGAGGTGGGCTTCGTCGACGGCGTGCCGCTCTCCGCAGTTTGGCGCCATGCAGATCTGAAAGGCGAATCGGGAGGCATCAGGTTTCAAGCGAAGGGGCCTTTCGTATCCTCGTTGGCGGGTGGACCTTAGACTCAAAGCGGGCTCAATCGGACGGATTCACCTCTGGGCGTGATTGCGAGTTTGTATTTTCGTTCCCCAAGGAAATCTCCGCAACGCCGTAAGAAGGGAACGGCACAACGGATTGAGACCGACCGATTGAGACCGACGCGATCCTCGTGAAAGACTTCGGCCCCAGGTGTGTGTTTAATAAGGGAAGGTTGAAAAAGAGGGAAGACGATTGTCGAGCTTTCCGGATACCCGAGCCAGCCTGATCCTGCGACTCGCCGACGCTCAAAACGTGCAGGCGTGGGACGAGTTTGCGCGGTTATACCAGCCGGTCGTTTACAGGCTTGCCCTGCGGCGCGGTTTCCAGCATGCGGACGCCGAGGAATTGGTTCAAGAGGTCATGCTGGCCGTCGCGCGGGCCGTTGAAGGTTGGGTTCCGGATCAGGATCGGGGCCGCTTTCGCGACTGGCTGCATCGCATCGCCCGAAATCTCATGATCAATTTTTTGACGCGGCGAAAACACCAGGTGTGGGGAACCGGCAAGTCGGACATGCAGCAAATGCTCGAAGCGAAGTCCGAGACCGACGCGGCCATCACGCAAATGTTCGAGATCGAAATCCGGCGAGAGGGCTTTCGCTGGGCCGCCAAGCAGGTTCAAAAAGAAGTCAAACAAAGCACCTGGCAGGCATTCTGGATGAGCGCGATCGATGATGTGCCGGTCGCGGAGGTGGCCCGCCAATTGGGAATGTCAGTCGGCAGCGTCTATATCGCGAGGAGCCGGGTGATGGCCCGCTTGCGGCAGGCGACCAATGGTTCGTAACAACGGCGTATCCGGCAACGAAGGGCTCAGGCAAGTGACGAGTGTGAGGGGTGAGGGAATGGTGGGGACAAGGTACGCGGCGCGTACCTTCCTCCCTCACCCCTCGCTCGACTTTTGAGAGCATGAACGATGGCGGCTTTTTCCAAAGAACCGGCTTGCAACCGAATCGATCTCGACGTGCTGCTTTTCGGCGACGAGGCGAGCGACGAGTTCCGCAAGTCGCAGTGTCATGTCGAGACGTGTGCCCATTGTCAGGATCGACTGGCCAAGACGGCCGCCGACGATCGCGAATGGGCCGAAGTGCGGAGCGTGTTGCAAACGAGCGGCGACGTCTGTCTCGAGGACGTTGCCGAATACACGATCGACGAGCCTCGGTCGAGTGTTGGCTCGGCTCCCATCGTGCGAAAGCCCCGTCCCATTAAGCTCGATTTCCTATCCCCGGCAGCACACCCGGAACTGCTCGGACAATTGGGCCGCTACCAGATCGAACATGTCATCGGCGCCGGCGGCATGGGGATCGTGCTCAAGGGGTTCGACACAAACCTCAACCGGCCCGTGGCGATTAAAGTCCTGGCTCCGCACTTGGCGCATAATGGGGCGGCTCGACAGCGATTTGCCCGCGAGGCGCGCGCTGCCGCGGCGGTTGTCCACGAACACATCGTGGCGATCTACAACGTCGAATCGGAGCAGGAGACGCCCTTCCTCGTCATGCAGTACGTCCCCGGCCGATCGCTCCAGGATCGAGTCGATCAGGGAGGGCCGCTCTCGGCCGAGGAGATTTCGCGAATCGGGATGCAGGCCGCCGCCGGACTGGCCGCGGCTCACGCGCAAGGCGTGATCCATCGCGATGTGAAGCCCGGCAATATCATGTTGGAGAACGGCGTCGAACGGGTCCTGCTTACGGACTTTGGTTTGGCTCGAGCGGCAGACGACGCGAGCCTCACGCACAGCGGCATCGTCGCGGGGACGCCCCACTACATGTCTCCCGAACAGGCGAGCGGCGAACCAACGGACGGACGCTCCGACCTGTTCAGTCTCGGTGCGGTGCTCTACTTCATGGCCACCGGCCACCCGCCGTTCCGGGCCGAGCAGGCGATGGCCGTGCTCAATCGCATCTGCCGCGATCGCCATCGCCCCGTGCGGGACATCAATCCAAAACTTCCCTACGAACTCTCCGACGTCATTGATCAACTGCTGGAAAAGCGGCCCAGTCGCCGGTTTGCGTCGGCTGAGGATGTTCGGCAGGCGCTGGCGGATGTTCTTAAGAGCCTGCAGTCGCCGCGTCCGTGGCGACGGCGACGTGTGATGCGGGAGTTGTCCCGGCATCGGAGACCGGCAATCACGGCCTGTCTCTTGATTGCACTGGCGAGTCTGGCTTGGGCCGGACGATCGCATCTCGTGCCGATTCATCACGAAACGTCCGTCAATGAAAAATCAAGAGACGTCGCCGGGCCCGAGACGCTCAAGCCGAAATCCTCAGACATTCCTGCGGCGCCGGACATCGATCGGTTTAGTGCTGAAACGATAGCGCTTCTGATGGCCACGGGTCGATCGGAGTTTGCCGACGAGGTGTCGGATATTGAAAAGGAATTGAAAGCGGCCGAAGCGGACTCACTTCCCGAGCGGACCTCGGTCGAGAGTTCTCGTCGGGCATGGTCGAGAGAGTTCCGGGCTCTCTTGGAACAAATCCATCGGATCGAGGCGTCCTTCCCGACGGGACTGCCGGCCGGCGGCGCGCACAAATAGTCAATCGTTCGGAACTGCTTACGAGTCCATTTGCTCGAAGATTACTTTCTTCAGTCAGGAGCTACATGATGAATCGACAGTTTTTCGTTTTGGTTGCGGCAAGCGTATTGGGCCTGGCGACGATTTGCGTGGGCCAGGATGACGCTCCCGAAAAACCCAAGGCGGCGCTTGCACCGCTGGCGCCGGGCGTTCCGATGCCGCCGCATGGGCCCCATAACTTCGAGTTTTGGACGAACGACGACTTCACGGGGCCCGGCAAATTCGGGGCGATTTTCGCGGTGCCCGATTCGGATTGGTCGAAGGTCGAAAAGCTGACCAGCGAACTCGGCGAGGCGAAAGACGATAAGCAAAAGACCGCTCTAACGGACAAGTTGAAATCGGCCGTCGACAAGTGCTTCGAAGCCGATATGAAGGGGCGCGAAGCGGAACTAAAAAAGCTACAGGAGCGGCTCGACAAACTGAAAACCCAACTCGATAAGCGCCGCGCGGCCAAGGACGAAATTGTGCAACTCGAGGTAAAGGTGCTCACCAACGAAGCGGCCGGCCTCGGCTTCTCGCACTCGGCGGCCTCCCGAATTCACCGCGAAATCCGGAAGCGAATGAGCGGCGGCCGCGGCCACAGCGGAGACGTCATCAACCTCGAAGTTTCGCCCTAGCAATTCCGGCGAAGGGTCACACCAGCTCGCGGACCGGGTCGCGCAGATCGACCAGGTACCGCGGGCGGCCCGTCGGATCGGTGACCGTCGTCGAATGCGGATCGATGCCCAGGTTATGGTAGAGCGTGGCGACGATCTCTTGCATGTCGACCGGACGGCTGATCGGGAACTCTCCCAGGCGATTGGTTGCACCAATCGCCTGTCCCGTTTTCATGCCGCCGCCCGCGAGCAAGGCACAGCTCACGCGAGGCCAGTGATCACGGCCCGCACCCGGGTTAATGCGTGGCGAGCGTCCAAATTCACCCCAGGCGATCACCGTCACGTCGTCCAACATGCCCCGCTGCTCGAGATCGCTCACGAGGGCCGTGACGCATTGATCCAGCTTGGCGCCGTGATCGCGGACAAGCGTGAAATTATCGCCATGGCTGTCCCAGCGGCCGTAGGACAACGTCACACACCGCACTCCCGCTTCCACGAGCCGGCGAGCGATGAGCAAATGGTCGTTGACCGTCGGAGCGCCGTCGTATTGGTAGTGGTAGGGCTTTCCGTCTCCGTACCGCGCCCGCACCGCGGGATCTTCCTTGCTCAGGTCGAGCGCATCGGCCAACGTGCTTGACGTCAACACGCCGAAGGCGGCTTCGGAAAAAGCATCCATTCCGCTGAGCATGCCGCTGGCGTCGGCCGATCGTTTCAAATGATCGAGACCTTTGAGCAGGCTCTTGCGGTCCTGCAGGCGATCGAGCGTCACGCCATTGAGCCGCAGGTCCGACATTCCCTGCCCGTTTGGTTTGAATGCCTGGTAAGCGGCGCCGAGAAATCCAGGAGCTCCTGGCTCGGACCATTCCATATGGCTCGTGCGATCGGCGAGCGCGACGAAGGGCGGGATGGCCGGCGTCGTGGGCCCCTGCACTTTCGCCACGACGGAGCCGATGCTGGGGTGGCCGCCAATTGAGGCACTGTCGCGACGCGACCAGCCGCTCATGCATTGGAAGCCATCGTGGCCGCTGCTGCAGCCGACGACCGAACGCACGACGGCGAACTTATCCATCATCGACGCGATCTTCGGAAAGCACTCGCCGATCTGGATTCCGGGGACGCGCGTCGCAATGGGATTGAACTCGCCGCGAATTTCCTTCGGCGCATCCGTCTTGATTTCCCACATATCCTGATGCGGCGGGCCACCGGCCAAGAAGATGTTGATAACCGCTTTGTGGCGGCCTTTTTTCGTCGAGGGATTGGCCGCTTGCGCCTTGAGCACGTCGGCCAGACCAACGCCCCCGAGTGCCGCCATCGAAAGGCCGCCGATTTTCAGGAAGCTGCGACGCGAAACGCCGTCACAGTACGGGGTCTTTGGGCCAAAGATCGTCAACATCGCAGGTGTGGACCTCCGACTGCGGAGCTACTCAGGCGTGTTCGGTTGCAACCTTCGGCCGGCACGGCGCTGCCGACGAGAAAGTCTGCGGCGGGATGTCGCGATGCGGTAACTCAGCCCGGGGCCGAGGCCGACACTTCGACAATCGTTGATGCGTGGTTCAAGATACTATCGGCAAAGCGGTAAGGTCAAGAGAGCGCCGGTACAGCTACGACGAATGCAGCGACCAAACCGGTGGTGAGGGCGATCCCTTGGAATCGCCAATCAGCCCCTCTCCCTACTTCGGCGTGAGCACGCACGACATCGATCGGCCGGAATCCATCCGAGGAATGGATTCAACCTTGGCGATATCTTCCAGCGCGGCAATGACGCTCGTCAGGATTTCTTTGCCCTTCTCGTGGTGGGCATTTTCCCGGCCGCGAAACAGGACGTTGACTTTCACCTTGTCGCGGTTTTCCAGGAAAGTCCGGGCTTGTTTGACTTTGAAATCAATGTCATGCTCGCCCGTTTTTGGGCGCAAACGGATTTCCTTGACCTGCTGTTGATGCTGCTTCGCGCTTTGAGTCTGTTTCTTTTTCTGCTCGTACTTGAACTTGCCGTAATCCATGATTCGGCAAACGGGAGGCCGCACATTCGGGGCGACCTCAACCAAGTCCAAACCGGCCTCGACGGCCTGCTTTTGTGCCTCCGCCGTCGGCACAATGCCCATCACTTTGCCGTCTTCGCTCACCAGGCGGATGGGTGAAATGCGGATTTGATCGTTGATTCGATGCGTTGTTTCGATCGGAAACGTCCTCTCAATGACCTTGGAAATGCCAACGGTCCGCAGTCCGTGGAGACCGGCCGCGGCCGAACGCACGGCCCGAGGCGGCAGGATCCCGGCATGCGGACCACGTACCTAATATACCTTAGGATACTTCTACTCCGGTGCTCAATCCCCGTCAAGAACCCCCCGCTCGTCAAAGTGGCAGGCGCGATTTACCGTTTGCCTTTGGTCTTGTTCTTGGGGACTCACACGTTCGGGGAAATCACGAACTGGCCTTCCCGGCGGCAGCAGGATTGGCTTTCAATTGAAGCTCGATCAATTCTTCCGGTCGAGCGATCGACTTTCCGACCCGAACCGCCTTATGCCCTTTAAAAAGACCAGCCGATCCACGGAAGAGTGGACGGCCTTCGACGTAGACGTCGAGCGATTGCTCACGGCCCTTTTCGGTCATAATCACGTCGCCGACCGAGAGGTTCAGGATCTCCCTGGCCGTCAATCGTGTATCGGCCAGGCCCACAACCATCTCGACTTTTGCCTTGCCAACCCCCGTTTGCAGATTGAGCTTTTGCCGCGGGTCGACCCCGCGCTTCGTGTAAGCGGACCAGTTGTCCGACGACAGGTTTGCGATCATGGGCTCGATGGTATTGAACGGGATGCACAGATTCATAATGCCCCGCATTTCGCCCATTGTAATCTCGAAGCTGATGAGCACGATGACTTCGTTCGGGGGCACGATCTGGACTAATTGAGGATTTGATTCGACTTGAGTGACTTTCAATTTCAACTCGCAGACACTTAACCACGATTTCTCGAGCCCGTGGATTGCCATTTCGATGATCCGCGAGATCAGCCTCAGTTCGATCTCCGTCAAGGGTCGATTGGGAATGTTGTATTTAGCTGACTTCCCTCCTCCCAAGAGGCGGTCGACGATTGGGAAAATGATGGAGGGGGTCAGGTCGAGGATCATATGCCCGTCGAGGCCCGCGGAGTGCATCACGTTAAAGCACGTCATGTTCTCGAGGCTGAACACGAACTCGCCGTAGGTCAATTGGTCGACGCTGCTCAGCTTGACCTCGACGATCGTGCGCAACATGCCGCTCAAGCCCGCGCCGAACTCGCGGCTGAAGCCGTCGTGCATGGCCTGAAACGCTGCGCATCTGCTCCTTGCTGACGCGCTCGGGCCGCTTAAAGTCGTAGACGCTGACCTGGCCTTCGTGGTCGTCGCCGCGATGGGACGACGCTTTCGCGTGGGGCTCGGAGTGGCCGGGTCCCGCATCCAGCGCTGAAAGCAGCGATTCGACTTCGGTTTGACTGAGAATGTCCGCCATCCCTGGCCTCCATTCGCGCTTTGTGCCGCGGAATTATGTCCAAATCTGCCCGCGTGCCGCGGAGCTATGTCCGATTTTGTCCGCGTGTTGCGGACCTATGTTCGCACCTGTCCGCTTCCGTGCACGACGTATTTGTAACTGGTCAATTCCTTGAGCCCACAGGGTCCGCGAGCGTGGAATTTGTCGGTGCTGATCCCGATTTCTGCGCCCAATCCAAACTGATTCCCATCGTTGAAGCGAGTGCTCGCATTCACGAGGACGGCCGCCGAGTCGACTTGCGCGACGAATGTTTCGGCCGCGGTGAGGTCATTCGTCACAATCGTGTCCGTGTGATGGGATCCATACGCGTCGATGTGCTGGATCGCATCAGCCAGGGAATCGACCACTTTGACCGAAAGGATCAGATCGAGGTATTCGGTTCGGAAATCGTCGTCGGTCGCGGCACGGGAGTTGGGAATGAGCACACGTGAGCGTTCGCAACAGCGCAGTTCGACGCCGTTTTTCTGCAAGCTTCCGGCGGCTTTCGCCAGGAAGGCGGCCGCCACGTCGCGATGCACCAGAAGGGATTCGGCCGCGTTGCACACCCCCGGTCTTTGACATTTGCTGTTGATGAGGATTCGCTCGGCCATTTCGAGGTCGGCGGACCCGTCGACGTACACGTGGCAGATTCCGTCAAAATGCTTCAGAACGGGCATGGTGGCCTCGGCGGAAACGCGATCGATCAACGAACGTCCGCCGCGGGGAATGGCGAGATCAATGTATTCATGCAGGCGGAGAAATTGGCCGACTGCTTCCCGATCGGTGGTTTCGACCAGCTGAACGGCATCGCGCGGCAGGCCCGTCTCCTCCAACGCGTCGCTCATAAGCGACGCCAAGGCATGGTTGCTTCCGAATGGCCTCTTTGCCGCCGCGCAGAATGACAGCATTCCCGCTCTTAACGCAAAGCGACGCGGCGTCGACCGTGACATTGGGACGCGATTCGTAAATAAAGAAAACGACGCCTAAGGGGACGCGAACACGCGTGACCAAGAGCCCATTGGGACGGACGTTGCTGTCGATAATCTCCCCGACCGGTTCCGGCAGCGATGCAACCTCGTGTAATGATTGTGCGATGGCCTCAAGGCGAGATTCTGTCAATTTGAGGCGATCGATCATCGCGGGCGACAGACCGGCCTGACGCCCGTCGGAGCAATCGTCATCGTTCGCTTTCAGGATTTCATTCTTTCGTTCGCAAAGCAATTGCGCAGTTCGTCGCAGCCAATCCCCTTTTTGAGCGCCGGTTGCCAGCGCCAATCGCCGCGAAGCCGCTCGAGCGCGGATGGCCACGTTTCTGGCGTATACGGCCAAATCTGTGGCGACCGGGCGTTCGAGACCTGAAGTGGCGTTCATTATCGGAGTATCGGCCAACCCGAAAAAGGAGTCAACGCGGCTTCAAAATTGCCAATCGGCGTAGAGCTTCGAACGAAAGTCGTGCCATTCCTCGCGATGATTGGCCGCTTCCGGGCATCGATGAAGTCGCAGATCCAGTCGTCCATCCTGCGAATGCGCTGGGCCATCACCGCCAGGACGCTCATGGCGATCTTGTAGGCGGACGCCGGAGTACGGGTCTGCAGCGCCTCGAAATTCTCTCGCGTGAGCCGCAGCACTTTGACCGCTGTCAGCGCACGGACGGTTGCCGAATGCGGCGCCTTCTGAAAGAACGACATTTCGCCAAATACGGCCCCGGCTTCGATAGTGGCCAGCCTCTGCTGTGCCTTGCTCTTATTCATTTTGACGACTTCGCAGCTGCCTTGCACGATGATCCACAGATCCTGCTGGGACTTTCCTTCGTCGATGATGACGTGGCCTTTTGGATACGACTCCTGGCTCAGAAGCGCCAGGACTTGCTCGTACTCTTCGACCGAAAAGCCCTGAAAGATGGGACATGCCGCAGCGCTTGGATTGATCATGGGCCCTTCTCGTTTGAAAGTCCGCCGGACGTGGTAAGTCCGCCGAGTCAAGACGGCGGGGCTCCCACTGAATTATTCGTCGCAGAACCCGGGCGTGTACCCCGGGCATGGTAAATGGTGAAATTGCGTCAGGAAATGCCTGCCAGGACGGTGGCCCGCCCAACTCGCCCAATTCCCAGCAAATAAGCGGCCGTGCGCAGCGAGACCTTTTTGTCCTCGGCGATCTTCCAGACCTTCTCGAATCCTTCCAGAAGAATCCGGTCGAGTTCCGTTCGCACGCGGGCCAGATCCCAGCGGAAATGCTGGCGGTTTTGCACCCATTCGAAGTAACTGGCGGTCACGCCTCCGGCGTTCGCCAGAATATCGGGCAGGACGGGGAGCTTCCTTTGCTCGAAGATTTCGTCGGCCTCCATCGCGGTCGGATTGTTGGCAGCTTCCACGATGTAGCGCGCACGGACATCGCGCGCGTTGTCCTTCGTGAGCACGCCCCCCAAGGCCGCGGGAATCAACACGTCGACAGCCGAGACCAGAAGCTCGTCGTTTGTAATCGACGATCCGCCCGGGAAGCCCTTCACGGTTTCATGCTCGCGAGCGTATTGCAGCAGCGCGGGAATTTCGATCCCCTCCCGATTGGTGATGCCGCCGTACTGATCGGTGATGGCGACGATCTTGGCTCCTTTGGCGTGCAGGAATTGGGCCGTAAAGGTGCCGACGTTCCCGAAGCCTTGCAGCGCGACCGTCGCCCCTTCGACATTTTGTTTGAGCCGCTGCAACAATGCGGCAGTCAATATGGCGACTCCGCGGCCGGTCGCCTCTTCGCGTCCCTCAGAGCCGTGCAATTCGAGCGGCTTGCCGGTCACGCAGGCTGGGTTGAAGCCGTGGTATTTTTGATATTGGTTCATGAACCAGGCCATCACTTGGGCATTGGTTCCCATGTCGGGGGCCGGGATGTCGCTGTCGGGGCCGATGATATCGTGAGTGGCATCGACGAATTTGCGGGTGATTCGCTCGAGTTCGCCTTGGCTCAGCTCGTGCGTGTCGATGCCGATCCCCCCTTTGGCTCCGCCATAAGGAATATTGACGACGGCCGTTTTCCAGGTCATCAGCGTGGCCAAAGCGCGAACTTCGTCCGCGTCGACTTCCTGATGGAAACGCAGTCCGCCCTTCATGGGCCCCCGCGCGCTATCGTGCTGCACGCGGTAGCCGACGTAAGTCGCGATCTCTCCGTTATCACGCTCCAGCGCGACCTGCACCTTCAATTCGCGCTCGGGCGTCAGGAGCAGGGCCTGCATGTTTTTGGAGAGTCCCATCAACGCTGCGGCTCGATCGAAATAGCGGACCGTCGTCTCGTACTGGCTCATTGCACCTCCCCCCGCCCGGCTCCGGCCTGCCTTTCGGTAGGCCGGCCGCTCTCCGGCGTCGCCTCCGCCGTGCCGTCGCGCTCAAATCCCGTCCGGCGAACTGCCGGAGAACCAATCTCGCCGGATTTTGGCGACTCTGCGGCCGAGAACCGACCTTCGACGCCACCTGGCCGATTCTGTCCGGATCCCCAAGGACCCGGAACAGTCTGCACGACGAAGCGTGCCAAAACGCGAGCATACAGTTCATGTCCGCTCGCTGAAAAGCGAGCGACGTTGCGTCGGTACAGACGTTCCGGCTGCTTCGCACGCAGGAAGAACTTCGAGGGATCGCAAAATCGAATTGTCTCCTTTCTCGCATAGGCCGACAGCGTGTCGAACGGCACGCGACTCTTGTAGTGCTGGTGCTCTTCCACACCCGCTCTCGTTCTCACTCCCGGTCCTGCGGACGCGTCGTCGGAGATTTGAAACGGGGCGGGAATCACCGCCAGTACGAATTGGCCATTGGTTTGCCGGCAGACGCGGCCGAGCTGGCCGATTGTCTCGAGCGTCTGTCCCAGATAGACCGACCAATCGGGAGGATCATCGCGGAGCCAGGCGTAGGTGCCTTGGGGCGCATCGATGTCGCGATTGTCTTCCGGTCGATCCTCGCCGCCGAATAGAAACGCCGCACCGTGTTTCGCGTGCTGCCACATCAGCAAACGCTCGACCCAGAGTTTTTCCGCAGCGTTACGCTGTCGCTCGAGGTCCGGGTGGGGACAATACAGTGGCTGCGCGCCGTTCATGCGGACAGAGCGTCGGCAGTGATGGTCGTCCGCGACATCCGACATATCGAAATTGCAGATCACCAAATCCGGCGACAGCGCCAACAGCGAGTGCTTGAGCAACAGGAGCGACAGCAACGGGCCATATTGCGGACAACCCGCATTGATGACCTCGACCTTGGCCGGACTGATGGTTGCGAGAAGTTCGTGCAAACGGGTGCAGAAAGTCTCACTCGAGGCCGTTTCGGGCGCCAGCGTGGAATCGTCCCCCAGGCAAACGATGCGATAAACGCCGACTGGCTTTGGAATATCGTATTCGGGACCGCGGAGGCCGAGGCTGTTGGTTCGCCACGAAACCTGGGTCCCGTTATCGGGGTCGGTGGTCGTGATGCGAACATCCGGTTTCAGCAGATGGTGCACGGTCCACGAGGGCGCGCACGCGTTCCGCTCGCTGTAGCTGCTGGTGCTGAGCAGGCACGCATCATGCAAATGCAGGCCGAACTCCACGCCGCAGATGCTCAGCCCCAGCAGACTGATTGCGAAGACGAGATGTTTGGGAAACCGAAGGGGTGAACGGACCATCCTTGTCCGATCCAAAAGGGCCGGGATTGTAGGCAAACCGGCCAAAGCCGGCAAGACGGCGTCCGGTCGAGCCAGCCAGCTTCTACGAACCCAGCCGCCGAGGTCCTGGATGACCCTTGTGAGGCTCTTTGTGTTAAGCCTGTTAAGTTGGGAAATTTCGATTGCGACGCGGCGTGCGATCGGCCATATTAATTCTCGTTTGGATTTTTGAACGAAGTTTGCTGCGCGCCCTCCCAAATCGCCTCCGGCGAAACTTTTGCCGGGTGCCAATTTTTTGTCGCGGAAAGCGATGGCAGCCGTTAGTATGGCGGCCAAGGAGAATCCCCGCATGTTGTTGAATCCGTTCCAGAGTTTCTTGAACCACGTTATCCCCCGGGAACGGCAACGTAGATTGAGGCGCGGGAATCGGCGAAATGCCCGACTTCGGGATACGCGTGGCCGGAGCAAAAGCTGCCCGGCGGTGACGGAAACTCTTGAGGACCGGCTGCTTCTGGCGGCTACCCCTTTGGCAAGTCCGGGCTTTGCCCTCCCCGGCCAACAACTCAAAGAACCGCTGAGCCCCGGCGCCCCTGCGTCACCACAGACCACCGGCGTCAGCGCGCCGTCCCCTTCCAAGGGCCTGGCGCCCCCCGTCTCGACCATTAACCCCACCGAGATGCAGACCGCTTACGGGGTCAACCGGATCTCTTTTGGAGGCGTCCAGGGCACCGGCGCCGGACAGACCATCGCCATTGTCGACCCGTTAAATGATCCCTACATCGTCGGCGACGCCAATAGCTTCAGCTACACCTACAAGCTGCAGCAGTTCAACGTTCCTGGCGGACCCACCCTCCAGGTGCTCAACCAGACCGGCGGAACCTCGCTTTCGCTGGTTCCGAACGACACCCCGGGAACCTGGGATGTCCAGGAGTCGCTGGATGTGGAATGGGCCCATGCGATCGCGCCGCAGGCCAATATCATTGTGTTTGAAGCCAACACGGCGACCCTGCCGGACTTATTGATCGCCGATAAAACAGCCGCCGCCACGCCGGGAGTTTCGGTCGTTTCCGATGGTTGGTACTTCTCAGAATTTGCCACCGAAACGGCCGATGATGCCGCTTTCTTGACTCCCACCGGCCATCAGGGAGTGACCTTCCTGGCGGCGACCGGTAACAGCGGCGCTCCGGGCGGATATCCCGCCTATTCGCCCAACGTGGTCGCCGTCGGCGGCACCACGCTGTACTTAAACAGCCAGGGCACCTACGAAGGCGAGAGCGCTTGGACATATTCGGGCGGCGGAGTCAGCCTTTATGAAAGTCAGCCGAGCTATCAAACCGGCAAGGTCAATGGCGCGAGCACCACAAACCGCACGGCACCTGACATTTCCTTGGACGGCGACCCCAATTCCGGCGCCTCTGTGCTCGACACGCTCGAAGGCGGATACATGCAATTGGGCGGAACGGCTCTGTCGACTTCGCTGATGGCGGGGCTGGTCGCGATTGCGGACCAGGGCCGGGTGCTCAACGGCGACGGCACTCTGGATGGTCCCAGCCAGACGCTGCCGCTTCTGTACAATCTGTCCTCCGCCAACGACCACGACATCACGACGGGCAACAACGGCTCTTCGGCAACGGTGGGTTATGACACGGCCTCCGGATTGGGCTCGCCCATCGCGAACAACCTGGTCAGTGCTCTGGCCGGCTTTCAGTCGAGCGCCCCGCCGAGCGTGACGGCTCCGATGTCGGCGACCGTGCTCGAGGACGGCTCTTACACGTTTTCCGGCATCGATCGCAGTCAGCGATCCGGCGGCGACCGCCACATCGGAATCCCTGTCGCTTGCGGCAATCCACGGCAAGTTGACGCTGGGCTCGACCATGCGGCCTGACCCTGGTCAGCGGCAACAACGGCGCTTCGTCGATGACCGTGAGCGGAACGCTCGCGAGCCTGAACGCGGCCCTGGCCAACGTCGTTTACACACCCACAACCGGTTACAGCGGCCCCGCCGTCGGTCCCTCTGATTTTCTCGAGGTCGCGCTCACGAATGGGACCGACCATCAGACCGGCTACGGCAGCGTGAATCTCACAGTCAACGCCCTGGTGACGCCGATTGTGACGGCTCCCCCTTCCGTCTCCATCGCAGCGAACCAGATATGGGATTTCGCCAACAGCTCACTCAATATCTCCGACCCGAGCGCCGTCGGCACGTCCGATTCGGTTACGCTGGCGGTGACCTACGGATATCTCACGCTCAACTCGCTCAACGGCGTCACATTTCACAACGGGACGTTCAACGTCCGCTCGTCGATGTCGATCTCCGGGACGCTGGCGAATCTGAACGCGGCCCTGAATGGCCTGATCTACACACCCGATGCGGGGTTCACCGGCAACGATTCCCTGGCGATTGAGGTCTTCGATTCGGGCGACAACCAGTACGCACTCGGCAATGTGCCGATCAGCGTGTCGACGTTGACGGCCCCTACCATCAAGTCCCCCGCCTCCGCCACGATGACGGTGAACACCACTTACACCTTCCCCGGCACGGTCAGCGTCGACGACCAGTACGCCTCGGGCGCTTCGGATTCGCTCACCCTGTCGGTCACGAATGGAACCCTCACACTCGGCTCGACAAACGGCGTCTCTTTTGTGGCCGGAAGTAACGGTGCCTCGTCCCTCGAAATCAGTGGGACCTTGGCGAGTCTGAATGCGGCCTTGAACGGCCTCGTTTACACACCCAACGCCAACTACACCGGCTCGGATTCGCTGCATATCAAGGTCACCAATCCGATTGACGACGAGTCCGGGTCAATGGTCGTCAGCATCACGGTCACCCCGAGATGGGTGACCACGACCAATCCCGTGCCGAATGAAGATGGTTCGGGTTTGACGCTGCTCCTCACCAACGGCGACCTCTTGGTCAAAGGGGGC
Organism: uncultured Planctomycetaceae bacterium; assembly: GCA_963756305.1. Classification (GTDB taxonomy): domain Bacteria; phylum Planctomycetota; class Planctomycetia; order Planctomycetales; family Planctomycetaceae; genus DASPSM01. The sequence continues at coordinate 785,714 of CAVWNP010000002.1, read as the reverse complement.
GGAGACAACGACACCAATGCCTGGTACATCGTCAAGCCCGACAGCCAGGGCAACTACGCCGATGGAACGTGGACAGCCACCGGTAATATGAATGTGGCCCGCCTGTTCTTCGGTTCGAGCGTGCTCTTAAACGGCGACGTGTTCGTCGTGGGCGGCGAATATTCCAGCGACAACGGCGGCGGATTCAGCAACTCGGCCGAGATTTACAACCCGAACACCAATGTCTGGACGCAGGTCGCCAGCGACCCGCGGCCAATTGTGGGAGACGAGCCGACCGAGCTTTTGCCTAACGGCAACGTCCTCGTGGGCGATGTGATCGATTCGGGCACTGAAATCTACAATCCGTCGACCAACACCTGGAGCCCGGGCGGAACAAAGGTTCACAACGATCAGAGCGACGAAGAAGCGTGGCTGAAATTGCCCAATGGCGAGATCCTGACTTACGACATTTTCTCAAGTATCGCCGACAATCGGTTTGAGGCCGAACTCTACAATCCCTCGACCAATACCTGGTCCGACGCCAGTCCCCCCGCGAACCAGGGGCTCCCCCTCCTGAGCACGCCGGAAACGGGTTATGAATTGGGGCCCGCTCTCTTGTTGCCCAGCAGCGGCCTGGCCATGTTCAATGGCACGAACGGCAACACCGCCTTTTATAACTACCAAACAAATTCGTGGACCTTGGGCCCCAATATGCCGGTAGTCAACGGGGTCCAAATGACGACAGGCGACGCGCCGGGGGCGGTATTGCCCAACGGCAACGTGGTCCTGGCCCTCTCACCTGCGGTTCAGGCACCTCCAAACGGTGAGGAAAACTTCCCCGGACCCACCTACATCTATGAACTCAATCCGACGACGGGGGTTTGGACCGATATCACGCCGCCGGCCTCGACCAACTTTTACGGGGAGTACAACAGCTTTATCGACGACATGCTGATTCTGCCCACGGGGCAGCTTTGGCTCACCGACTTCGGCTCCAATCCCCTGATTTACACGCCGATCGGCAGCCCGCAGCCATCGTGGCAGCCGACGATCACGTACCTCGTGAAGAACTCCGGCAACGGCAACCAGTACACGCTCATCGGCACGCAGCTCAACGGCATGGACGAAGGCGCCTCCTACGGCGACGATAACCAGATGGCGGAGAATTACCCCATCGTCCAGGTGACCGACACTAGCAATGGAGCGGTTTACTACGCGACGACGACGAACTGGAGTTCCGTCGGTGTGCAGACGGGGACCACGCCCGAGTCGGTCCAGGTCCAACTCCCCTCGGCCCTCGGAAACGATCCGTACACGCTGGTCGTGATCGCTGACGGGATCGCGTCGGCTCCGTACAGCTCGAGCGAAGGTACTCCGACCGCGGGCGTCACGGCCCCTTCCAGCGCGGTCGTCGCCGAGAATGGCTCATTCACGTTCCCCACGAACGCGTTTGCGCTCATCGACCCGACCGCCACCGGCGCCTCCGATTCCGTGACGCTCGCCGTGTCGAACGGCACGCTGGAATTGGGGTCGACCCTCGGCGTCAGCTTCATCTCTGGCACGACCGGCGCATCGTTAATGACGCTCAGCGGCCCCCTCCCGACCCTCAATGCCGCCATCGCCAGCCTGGTTTACACGCCGAACGCCAATTTCCACGGCCCCGATACCCTGCAGATCACGCTGAACGACACGACGGACGGCCTGTCCGGCTCAGCCAGCGTGAATATCACGGTGACTACCGGGTCATCGCCCAGCCTGACGGTCCCCTCCGGCGTCTCAGTGAACGAGAATAAAACGTTCCCCTTCACCGGCGGCGCGCTCGGAGTGAGCGATCCGGAGGCTTCCGGCGCCGACACGCTTTCGGTTTCGGTTAATAACGGCCACCTCGCCTTCGGATCGACGAGCGGCTTGACCTTTGTTTTCACCAACAACGGCTCCTCCTCGATCACCGTCACCGGCACGCTGACAAGTCTCAACGCGGATCTCAATACGCTCGTCTACTCGCCCAACACGGGCTTTTTCGGGCCCGATACTCTGCACGTCAATCTCAGCGATCCGGGCGACCGGCTCAGCGCGTCAGCCAATGCGCCGATCACAGTCAACGGCCCGCCGGCCATTTCGGCGCCGCAATCGGCCACATTGAACGAGAATGGTTCGTTCACGTTTAACGGCACACTGGGCCTGACTGACGCGGCCGTCGGGGCTTCCGACTCGCTCACGCTGTCCGTGTCCGACGGGACGCTGGCCTTGGGTTCGACGACGGGCTTGAACTTCGGCACGACGTCAAACGACTCGTCCTCGATCACTGTGACGGGAACGCTGACCAATTTGAACGCGGCCCTCAATGGGCTCGTGTATACGCCGACGACCGGATTTGTCGGCACCGATTTGCTGCGGATGCGCGTCCAGGATGCGACGGACAGCCTGTCGGCTTCGGCCGGCGTGGAACTTGCGGTCAATGTGCTGCCCCCCCCGGTCATCGTGGTTCCTCCGCCGGTGAGCATCGATGAAGGCAAGACTTACACGTTCCCCCAGTCCCCCACTGTCTTCTTTAACATCATCGACCCCGCGGCCTCGGGCACGTCCGACACGCTCACTCTCAGCGTCGCCGATGGCACGCTCACGCTGGGTTCGACGACGGGTCTGACGTTTGGCGGGGGAACGGCCAACAATTCGTCCTCGATCATCGTCAACGGCACTCTGGGAAACCTGCAAGGTGCCATCAGCCAACTCGTCTACACGCCCGCCTCGGGCTTCGTGGGCACGGATTCGGTCATGTTTTCGGTGACCGATCAAAACGACCGTCTGACGGGAACTGCGAGCGTCCCCATCACCGTCGCCGCAACCGGCCCGATTATCGTCGTGCCACCGGGCTTGAGCTATACGATCACCCAGTTCATCGATTCGCAGGTCCAGAATGTCAACTACGTTGCCGCGGACAACAACGGCAATGTCTGGTTCACCGTGCAAGGGGGGATCGGCGAGGTCACTTCGACGGGGACTCTCAAGACGTTCTCCACCTCGTCATTCCAGGCTCTGGCGAACCCGTTGGGGATTACGCTGGGGACTGATGGAAACATGTATTTCACCGCCGCAGGGGGCAATCAAAGCGCGATCGGCGAAATCAACACGACGACCGACCAGATCACCGAGTTGCCGGTGATGACCCCTGGAACCCAGACCGTCCTCAATCCATTTAATTTTGCGCAGGGCAACGCAATTACCGTCGGACCGGACGGCAACCTTTGGTTTGTCGAGCCGCAACTGGGCGCAATCGGCGTCATGAGCCTCGCGGGAGTGAACCTGCAGCAGATTCCCGTGGCGGGCGGAGTCTCGGCGGGATCGATCGCCTTCGGCCCCAACGGACATCTCTATATCGCGAACGACGTGCAGAATGCCAACGCGATTATCGAGATGACGCAGCAGGGCACGACGGTGAACACCACGCCCCTTCCGGGCGGCCAACTGCTTTCGGGCATCACCGATTCGGTCGTTGTCGACAACAACGGAACGATCTGGTTCACGGAATTGGGCAGCGCGATCGGCGAAGCGACCGAGAACTCCAGTTCCATACTGACTTTCCAAACTCCCGTCTCGCTGCCGTACGGCGGCATTCCGACCGATCTCGTACTGAGCAAGACGGACGACTCGATTTGGTATTCGGAGTTTGGAGGAACCTTCCCGGGTGGGATCGGGCACATTCTGGCCAACGGTGAAAGCGTCGAGTATCCGACCCCCGGACTTGATGACTCGATCGCGCTCGACTCGAGCGGTACGCCTTGGTTTACCGAGCCTCTGATCACCGGATCAACAACCGAGGAGGGGATCGGCAAGCTGAATCTTCCGCCAACCAGTGCCACCGTTCAAGAAAACCAGAGCCTCCAGTTTAGCGGGAACGACGCGATTGGCATTACTGATCCGGCCGGCCCGTCCGCGAGCGAATCGTTCAGCCTCTACGTCGAGCACGGAACGCTCAACATCGGGACAACCACCGGTCTGAGCGTCACAGGCAGCGGCACCTCGACGCTGTTCTTGCAGGGGCCTTTGTCGGCCCTCCAGGCCGACCTGTCCAGCGTGACCTACACCCCGGGTTCGGATTATGTCGGGCCCGATGTGCTCTACATGACGGACACGGACACGATTACCAAGCAGAGCACCACGAACAATATCACGATTACCGTGTCCGCAAGCACCCCGGCGATCACCGTTCCCCCCGCGGTCACCATTCCGAATACGGCCTACACTTTCCCCAATGGCGCGTTCTACATCATGGACGCGGCCGCTTCCGGAACGTCGGACGCGATGACCCTCACGGTTGGCCACGGTGCGCTCACGTTGGGATCGACGAGCGGGTTGAGTTTTGGCACGACCTCGAACAACTCATCCTCCATCACCGTCAGCGGGACTCTCGCCAACCTGATCGCGGCCCTCAACGGTCTGGTCTACACGCCCACTGCGGGATTCGCCGGCACGGACTCGCTCAACGTCTCGGTGAAGGATGCGGGAGACAGTCTCACCGGCACCGCGAGCGTCTCACTGAAGATTGCCACGGCGCATACCACGTACGTCGTCCTCGACAAACAGCCGGACGTGACGAGCGATCAACTGGTGCCGAATTACGAGTCCCCGATTACCCCGGCCGAGATGGAGGCCGCCTACGGCATCACTTCGCTCAACGTCTCGCTCTCGAACTTGGGCAAGGGCCAGACGATCGCCCTCATCGACGCCTATAACGATGCCAACATCATTACGGACGCGAACACGTTCAGCAGCACGTACGGCTTGCCGCAGTTCAACGTCGCCGGGGGGCCGACGCTCACCGTCATGAATGAAAATGGCACAACGAATCTTTCGGCCATCCCGACGGCGGCGGGTACCGGCTGGGACGTCGAGGAATCGCTCGACGTCGAATGGGCCCACAGCATGGCTCCCGGGGCGAACATCATTCTGTTTGAGGCCAATTCGGCTCTCGTCAGCGATTTGCTGACGGCTGAAGTGTCGGCGGCGAAGACGACCGGCGTTTCCGCGATTTCCAACAGTTGGAGCACCTCGGAGTTTAGCGGCGAGCACCAGGAGGACTCGGACTTCGCCCATGCGGGCGTCACGTTCACGGCCAGCACCGGCGACAGCGGGCCGCCCGTCGGATATCCCGCCGCGTCGCCGAACGTGGTGGCCGTCGGTGGAACTGCCTTGTACGTCAATGCCCCGGGGGCCTACCTCGGCGAAAGCGTTTGGGGCAACGAGGACAACGACGGCGCGGGCTCGGGCGGAATCAGCCAATTCGAGTCGCAGCCCAGCTATCAAACGGGAAAAGTCAACGGAGCCAGCTCCCAGTTTCGCACCACGCCAGACGTCTCGCTCGACGCCGACCCCATCACCGGCGTCTACGTGGTCGATACCTTGACCGGAAGCGGACAGGTGGGCGGGACAAGCCTGTCCTCCCCGATGATGTCGGGAATCATCGCGGTCGCCAACGCGGTCCGTGTCTCGAACCAACTGCCATTGCTTAACAGCACGTCGCCGACCCAAACGCTATCGCTCTTTTATAGCGCTCCCGAGAATTCCATTTTCCATGACATTTCGACAGGGATCAGCAACGACGTCGAATTCGGGACGAACTTTGGGAACGGCTTTGCCGCCGCTCCGGGCTACGACATCGCCACCGGGTTGGGAAGCCCGATTGCCAACAATCTGATTAACTATCTGGGAGGAAATAATCTGGCTTCTCCCCCGACGGTTCGCGCCCCGATCGACCAAACCGTTTTCGAGAACAACGGGAACGGCTCCGTCGTATTTGACAACCCGATCAGCGTGAGCGACTTGGAACCCTCGGGCACGACGCAAGAGGTCACGCTGACGGTCGACGAGGGCACCATTCAATTGGGATCGACGACCGGCATCACGTTCCTCGGTGGAACGGCCAACGACACTTCATCGATTACGATTGCCGGGACGCTGGCCAACCTGAACGCGGCCATCGGCGACGGCCTCACATACACTCCGACGTTCGCTTATGTCGGCGATGACTACCTGCAGATTTCGGTCAATGACGGGGTCGATGACAATACGGGTTGGGGAACGGTCAACCTGACCGACCTTCCTGGAACGGCCCCGAGCATCCTCGGCCCGCACTACCCGAGCTTCATCACGGTCAACCTCAATCAAGCGACAGACATTGGTGGGCTGATCACAATTTCGGATCCGGCCGCCAGCGGCAACTCGGAATCGTTCTCGTTGACGGTCGACGAGGGCACGCTCAAGCTGGCCACGACGACCGGACTGACGTTCACGTCCGGCACCAACAATTCGTCGTCGATGACGGTCACGGGATCATTGAGCGCGCTGCAGGCGGCCCTGGGCAACTTGATCTCCGGCATGGTGTATACACCCAATACCAACTTCAGCGGCCCGGATTGGCTGCAACTGTCGCTCACGAACACGTTCGACAACCTGACCGAGCCGGCGGTCGTGCCAATTGAAGTCATCGGTGGCGCCCCGTCCATCAGCGCGCCGTCGAATGAGATCGTCGCCGAGAACAATACCTTAACGTTCCCCGGCATCGCGATCAGTCTGACGGACACATCCGCCTCCGGGAACTCCGATTCGCTTCAGCTCTCCGTCAGCGACGGCATCCTGAACCTGGGATCGACCACTGGCTTGACCTTCAGCGTGGCGCAAGCGGCTCGTCGACCATGACGTTCAACGGCCCGTTTGCCGACCTGCAGGCGGCCGTCGAGAATATGACTTACGTCCCCAACAACAACTTCATTGGGAACGACACACTGTCCATGACGCTGTCCGATGCGGGAGACGGCTTGTCGTCCCCGAAGACCACGGTCGGCATTTCGGTCGTCGCCCTGCCGACCCTCACGGGGCCGTCGAACATTTCCGTCAACGAAAACTCCAACTATACGTTCGCGTCAGGCCAGCTCCCCCTGACCGATGCGTCAGCGACGGGGACGAGCAATACCCTGACACTCAAGGTCAATGACGGAAAACTGAACCTGGGCTCTACCAGCGGATTGTCGTTCTCGAACGGCGCCAACGGGACCTCGTTGATGACGGTCGAAGGCTCGATTTCGAGCCTGGCCAACGCCTTGAGCGGCTTGGTGTACACGCCGACGTTGAACTATAACGGTCCTGATCAGCTCGGCCTTTATTATGGCGACTCAAACGACCATTTCAACGCGGACTGGACGGTTGACATCACTGTCAATTCGAACATCACGCCCGCGATCAGCGCACCGGCGAATATCCAGGTCATCGAGGGTAATTCCTACCCGTTCCCCGCCAACTCGATCACCTTGTCGGACGGAGCTGCCTCCGGCAGCTCCGATTCGCTTGCGATCTCCGTGGGCCACGGCGTCGTAAACCTGGGCTCGACCACCGGCTTGACGTTCAGCCAGGGCGCCAGCGGCTCTTCGACCATGACGTTCAGTGGCCCGTTTGCCGATCTGCAAGCGGCCGTCGCCGGATTGACTTATGTGCCCGCGGCCACCTTCACGGGGAACGACACGCTCGCGATGAAGCTGTCGGATTCAGGAACCACGTTGTTCGCGAATGCGTCGGTCGCCATTTCCGTCGTTGCCCAGCCGACCCTGACGGTGCCAGCAAACGTTTCGACCAGCGAATACGTCCCCTATGTCTTCGCATCGGGCGCGCTTGTCCTGGCCGATGCGTCGGCGACCGGCACGACCGAGACGCTTGCGCTCAAGGTCACGCATGGAATCCTGCAGTTGGGCTCGAACAGTGGGGTCACCATTCTCTCCGGCGGGAGCCCCGACCCGTCCATGACGGCGCAGGGCTCGGCTGCGGCCCTGGCCGCGGCCTTGAATGGCCTGACCTATACGCCGGATGGGGGCTTTACCGGCTCCGATCAGCTGACCCTCTTGTATACCGACACAACCGACGGTTTGACCGCGCCCGCTTCGGGCGTGCCCGCTTCGGTGGCGATCACCGTCAATCCGACCACCTTCCTGGGGCCGATCGTCGCGGCTCCCTCGGGCGTCAGCGTCACCGAGAACAACTCACCAGGGTTCTCGTTCACCGGCAACTCGGCAATCACCATTACGGATTCGCAAGTCAGCGGCTCGTCGGATTCGGTTTCGCTCTCGGTGGCCAGCGGCACTCTCATGCTCTCGACGACTTCGGGGCTCAACTTCACGACGGGCGCGAATAACTCCTCGTCGATGACGTTCAGCGGCACGCTGACCAACCTGAACGCGGCCTTGAGCGGGCTCGAGTATACGCCAGCCCCGGGATTTTTCGGAAGCGATGCACTCGTGATTTCCGTCGCCGACTCTGGCAGCAGCTTGAGCGGCGGCTCCGTCGTGGCGATCACTGTCACCCCGCTGTCCGCTCCAACAGTGAACTCGCCACCGACCGCGAGCACGAATGAGAACGCAAGCTACACGTTTTCCAACAACGTGATCAGTGTGACCGATCCGCCTGCGGTCCCGGCCGCGGTGCAGGAGACTGTCACGCTCTCGGCGAGCTACGGCACCCTGATGCTGGGATCGACGATGGGTCTGGATTTCAACTCCGGCTCGAACAATTCCGGATCGATGACCGTGACCGGACCACTGGCGGAAGTGAACGCGGCCTTGAACGGGCTGGTTTACACGCCGAACTCCGGCTTCAGCGGTGCCGACACGCTGGCCATTTCGGTAACCGATGGGGCTGACGGTCAGACGGGAAGGGGCAGCGTGTCCCTCACAGTGATCGGAGGGCCCGTCATCACCGCTCCGCCGGCTCCCGCCGTGAACGAGAACGGGTCCAACATTTTCATCGGCCCGATCAGCATAAACGACAACGCCGCCGTCAACCCGCCCGAATCGCTGACGCTCACGGTGTCGCACGGCACTTTGACGTTCTCTTCGACGACCGGTTTGAGCTTCGGTGCGACCTCGAACAATTCCTCGTCGATCACCGTGACCGGCGCGCTCTCCAGCGTGAACGCCGCCCTGGCCGGACTCTCTTACACGCCCACGCCGCTCTGGGTCAGCCAGGATACCCTGCAGATTTCGGTCACCGATACGACCAATAACTTGTCGAGCGCGAAGTCCGTGACGATCGCCGTCAATCCCCTCCCCTCGCCTGTCGTCAACGTCCCGCAGACCGCCAGCGTGACCGAGGATTCGTCGCTCACGTTCCAAGGTGGCTCTGTCAGCGTGATGGACATCGTCGCCACGGGACCCGACACGATGACCATGACGGTGGGCAAAGGCACGCTGACCTTGGCTTCGACGACCGGCCTGAGCTTTGGCTCGACCTCGAACGATTCCTCGTCGATCACCGTGACTGGAACGATCGACAATCTGGACGCGGCCCTCAATGGCCTCGTCTATACGCCGACCCCGGGAACCTTCGGCGGCGACACGCTGCACATCGTCGTGACCGACACCAACGACGCGCAGATCGGTTCTGCCAGCGTTTCGATCACAGTCAACCAATTGCTACCGCCGAACGTCGTAACGCCTCCGAGTGCCGCGATTGGCCAAAACAGCCTGTTGACCTTTGGCCCCGGCTCGCTGATTGCCATCGACTCGTACGCGACAAGCCAAACCCCGCAGATCGCGGATACGCTGACCCTCTCGGTCACCGACGGAATCCTGGTCCCGGGCTCGACGCTGGGGTTGACCTTCAATTCCGGGAGCAGCGGCTCCTCCTCGATGTCCGTGACAGGAAGCCTCATTAACCTGAATGCGGCCTTGGACGATCTGCAATACCGACCCAACTTGTACTACACCGGACCGGATTCGCTCGTGATCACGCTGTCCGATCCCGGCGACGGGTTCTCCTCCGGAACGATCACGCTTCCCATCACCGTCGAGCCTCCCCCCACCGTCACCGCTCCGAAGTCGACCCAGGTCACGGAAAACAGCACCTACGTCTTCCCCAACGGATCGTTCTCGCTGGCCGACCCGGTCGCGACCTCGACGTCCGATTCGCTGTCGCTGTCGGTGCAGCAGGGAACGTTGACCTTGCTGACCACCACCGGAGTGACCTTCGCCGGCGGTTCCACCAACGGCGCGTCGTCCATGACGCTGACCGGAGCGGTGGGCGCCCTAAGCACGGCCCTGCAGAGTCTCGTCTACACGCCTAAGTCGGCGTTTTTCGGCTCCGATACGCTGCAAATCACGCTCTCCGACTCGGGAGACGCCCTCTCGACTCCGGTCACGGTGAACCTCACGGTCAATCCCCTCGCGCCTCCCACCGTGGGCGCACCGCCGCAGGCGGCACTCCTGACGGGATCTTCCTACACGTTCGCGAGCAACGCCTTCAGCCTCACCGATCCGAGCGCCGGCAACAACTCCGAGACGTTGTCTCTGACCGTCTCTCACGGCACGATCAGCGTTGCCGGGGGGCCGGCCCAATCGTCGCTCACGATTAACGCGCCGCTGGCGACACTCATCAGTGATCTGGCAGCCGGCGTGACCTATACACCCAACGCCGGCTTTACCGGCACCGACTCCCTGCAACTGACTCTCGACGATCTCGCTGACGGGCAGCAAGCATCGGCGACGGTGACCGTCAACGTCGTGACGATCGTCGCTCCGAGCGTCGCCGCTCCGGCGACGACCATCCTGGCGGAAAACGGCTCGTACACGTTTGCCAGCGGAGCGATTGTGCTGACGGATATCGATGCGATCAACAATACGGCGGACTCGTTGTCGCTCGCCGTCTCCAAGGGCACGCTCACGCTGGGATCGACTAGCGGCATTACGTTCAGCTCCGGCGGAAACGGCGCCTCCTCGATGACCGTGACAGGCACGCTGGCGAGCCTGAACGCGGCCCTCTCCGGCCTGGTCTATAGGTCGACTACAGGATTCAGCGGCCACGATACGCTGGCCATCTCGGTGACGAACACGGCTGATGGTCAAAAGGGGACCGGCTCGGTCGCCCTCTCGGTCAATCCGTTGATCACGGCGCCAGTGGCGGCCTCGATGCTGGCGAATACATCGCTCACCTTCTCGAATGGCACATTGATCAGCGTCACTGACGGCGGAGCCGTCGGCACGTCCGATTCGGTCACACTCGCCGTGGCTCAGGGAAAACTCGCGCTGGGCTCAACGACCGGAATCACGTTTGTGTCTGGCACAAACAATGCCTCTTCGATGACGATTTCCGGCTCGATCGCGAATTTGAATTTGGCCTTGAGCGGCCTGGTCTATACTCCCACCGCGAATTACAGCGGCTCCGACACGCTGCACCTTTCGCTGCAGGATTCGGGCGACAGCCTGTCGACATCCGCAGCGGTGGCGATTACGGTGAATGCGCCGCCGTCGGTGAGCGCACCCACGTCCGAAAATGTGCTCGAGAATGCCTCTTGGACATTCTCCAATTCGGGCAACGACCCGATTTCGGTGACGGATGCCGCCGCTTCGGGAACGTCCGACTCGGTGACTTTGGCTGTCCTCGACGGCAAGCTGACGTTGGGGGGTACGAGCGGCATTACGGTTCTTGCCGGGGCCAACGGCACCGCCTCGATGACGATCACGGGAACGCTGGCCAATATCAACGCGGCTCTGAACGGACTCATTTACGTACCCAGGTCGGGCTTCACGGGCACCGATACACTGTCGATCTCCGTCAAAGACTCGAACGACAATGGGACCGGTTCGGCCAAGGTCTCGCTGATCGTGAAAGCGAAGTCGATCATCGGGGGCTTGGTCATCGGCGGGACTCTTAACTCGTCAGTCGCGCCAGCCACCAGCGTCTCGCCCGACACCCAGACCGAGACCGCGTCCAACGATCAGACGACCCAATGGGCCGGCGTCTCCGCCGCTGTGGAAGTCCTCAATGCTTAAACTCGCGATTTGAGCCTTGCCTAAGGATCACGCGTTCGTAGTCGATTCAGCGTCAGCGGCCTGATCGACACACCGCTCCCGGCTTCAGCGGCGGTGATTCGCTCGAGTTCACGTTGGGCGGCCCCAAAAAAGCCAAAAAAGTCCGCTTGGACCTTAGCCCTTGTCGGCGGAATTGGCAGCGCCCTGACTGTAGATTTCGGTGGGCACCGCGACTTTCCGATATCCGAGGTTGTGCAGGACTTCCAGCACTTCGCTCCAGGTCGGGAATTGCCGGCCGCTGCGTCGCTTGTAGAGATCCATCGCCTTCATGAAGTCGACTTGCTCTTCGGAGTAGTCGCGTTCGCAGGTCGTCGGATCGATCTGCCGGCGACGCTCGACTTTCGCGCGGCGCTCGGTCTTGCGGTGCTCGATGCCGGTGTAGGAAACGGACGTTTCGGCGGCGGCCGACGCGGGTTGGCGACGATCGTCGGTGCTGCGGCGGTTATTCCTCCGGCGGTCGACGGTCAGTTCGCTTTTTGCGATTGAGGGACGAATCATTACGTGCATCCTTTGCGTGAAAAAGCCGCTTCAATTATTCACGCGGAAACTCAATCCGGAGCGACGTAACGGCTAAGAAAGCCTGGAAAAATCGGCGAGCGTTGCGGATGGGGCAATTCGGCCGATTATTCGCCAACGCCCGATTTTGCGGTCTTTACGCTGGAGCCAACAAGGGCGCTGGGAGAAGGCTCAGTGTGCAGCTGCGGTTTCTGAATGAACCGGGACATGCACAACGCCGCCGATGACGATTCGAGCCGATCCATCACCCAGCCGCGCCGCGACAAAAACGGCGTCAAAGAGTCCCGTGACATCCATAAATTTGGCGAGCGCCTTTTCCGCATGAGCCGGGGGAATCGAGCCGACACGGACGGCATGCTCGATGAGTTGCTTGCCATGAGTCTCCAAGAACTGACGCAGGGCTGCCGTATCAACATACAGGATTTGGTTTTCCTTGGGAAAATACTGCTTTGCCAACTCGGCGATTCCCAAGGAGCCCTGCCAGCTTGACGTATGGCCGGCCGTCCGATCGTTCTCATCGGATTCTCGCTTGGCAAAATTCTTCACGGCCTGCGGGCTTGTCGACAACACCAGGTAGTTTGACGTCATCCCATAGGCGGGCTGATAGGGTCCAAGGCCCTCGAGCCAGCGCAGGTGTGTTCCTTTGGCGAGCTTGTCTTCCGAACGGACGACGGCAGGTGTCCCATTCGAGCGCATGTTGAAGTACGCCGCGACGGCATTCAAAGTCATATTCAAGCCGTTATCGATCGCGTCGCGGACCGATGGGCGTGCCTGCGACGACACAGCCTGTTTTGCGCCCGTTGCGTGATTAGGCGTCGCCTGGCTGCCGGACGACGCCTCATGCGATGGAAGCTCGGCGGCAAAAAGTCCGTCAAAAGGAAGCTCATTCGGCTTTGCGCCGAACGCGGGACTAAATATCCGCCGATGTTCTCGCGGAATGCGGGCAAAACATCGTCGATCAGGTCGAGGCCCAGCAATACGCCTCGACTGACCTGACGGAATGATTCCCAATCCGCCGAAGGCTGTTCCTTTGCCTGGCCGATTAACAGATGCCGCAAAAATGTGCCAAACGGCTGTCGGCACGCCAGCACAACGAACGCATCCGGCGGGGCTAAACGCAAGAGTTCGGCAGGTCCCGCCATGGAGCGGATCAATCGGACCGCCGTATCCGACATACCGCTGGTTCGGTACTGCGCAATCCCTTCGACCACGATTCCCCGGTCGATCTGCACGCCCAGCGCCAGCCACTCGCAACGTCGCCAGGCCTCTTGAATCGTCCGACAGGCCGGTGATTGGCTCACTTTGGACGGTGCGGCGAGTTTGGAGACTTCGGATACCGCGTCCTGCACGCCGAGCATGCCGTCGAAGGCACGCGGATTGAGGTAAGCGCGCGCCGCACAACTGCTGCCCAGCGAACGTCGCGCCTGCTGAAACGCCGGCAGCTCAAGGACGCTTCCCACCGCATTTGATTGATCCGAGAGCGCGAGCGTACGTCGCATCAATTCCTCGCGATCGGACAAGAGCAACACTCGCCCGAGAGTCGCGTAGTAAAGCGTTACCGAAGGATGTCCGGGCTTGGGAGCGCAGGTTCGCCTGTAGTACGTGTGTGTGGAAAAAGTGATGCTTTCAATTTGGGGTGGTTCGACGCGATTCCACGCAGCGATTGCGGAGTCCAAGGCCTCGCGGCTCGTCGCCTCCGACATCAAAATGGCCGACATTTTCGGCCCAGGCTCCGCATACGCGGCCACGACGACGGCAGTACCAAATACCTCGCGAAGAAATTGTCGCGCCGGCTTCCCACTATGCTTTTCAACAAGGGCGGCCAATTCCGCGAGTTTCCGATGCTGGATGCCGGTTTTCCAGTCGGCATAGATTTTCGAACGATTGAGCCGCTGGAAGAATTCGCTCTGTTCAAACGTCGTCAGACTCTCGTCCAGATGCGGCACCTCGACGCAGAGTCCCGCGTCGCGTCCGACGAGGCGGACGAGGCGGTCCATCACTTCGTCGCCGTAAAGCAGCGGAGCGGCCGCGACGATCGCGCAGAGAAGGAGGGGCCGAATCGATCGAATGAGAAACGTCATGTCGCGGGCGCCTTTTCAGCGGGGACCGCCTCGAGAATGAATTGAAAAGCCTGGCTCAGATTCTTGCCGACCGGCTCGAACTGCTGACCGACGTCATCGACCCAGCGATCGTTCTCATCGCGAACCGGGGCCATCACGCTGGCGAGGCCGGGTCGCGGGACAAGGGCCGTTGCTCCCGACACAGCTTGAGCCGCGTCATTCGCCAGATCGAGATACGCCGACTGAGCGCCCTGCACCATTGCCGCGACGGGCGCTTCAACCGGTGCGGTATTTGATGGAGCGGCCAGGCTTTGAGGCGGCGACGACACCGACGTTCGGCGCGTGTTTGATGGGGTTTGACTTTGGGGCGTTTTGGTCGGGATCGCAGCCCGAGTTGTCAACTCGGGAACCGGAAGGTTCGTCAGTGCGACCTCATTGTGTTCTCGACCCGCGCGATTCCAGAAAACCGCGATGGTGACAGCCAAGACCAGCACCATCGCGGCTGTTACGACACGTCGCACAGAACGGGTTGTCGAGGGCTTGGCCGGCGCCCCTGCGACACGGCTCACCGCGGGGAGACGATCGCTGGCGTCTTGATCCGCGAGAGATCGCGGGGCAAACGGAGTGACGTCTGCAGTGATCAATGGTTCGATCGTGCTGTTCCGGCGAGCGAGCACAACTTCGGCCAGGTCGACTGACGGCAAAATCTTTTTACCCGTCTTTCGCCATTCGATGACGGCGCCGTCGAGCAGCATCGCGTCGAGCCAGGCCGCCCGGCATGGTGCGCACTCGGTCGAGTGCGCGCGCAGCGCGGTTGAATCGACCGGCGACCGTGCTTCGACGGCCTGTTCGATTAAACGATTAAACTCAATGCAACTGATATTCGACATGTGGAACGACTCCGCGTCGCCGCAGACGGTCAGCCAACTCGCGACGCGCCCGGTGGAGCCATGTCTTCACGGTTCCCTCCGGGCAGCTCATGACAGTCGCGATTTCGGCACAACTCAGATCCTCTTGATAAAACAACAGAAAACAGAGCCGGTAATCTTCCCGCAGTTCGCAAACGGCCGCCTCCAACTCATCGGCGAGATCCGGCGATGCGGCGGGATTGACGGCTACCGCCTGATCCAGGTGTTGGGAGCGGCCGACTGGATTTCGAGGGCGTTGTCGCAGGGCCGTGCGACAGCGATTGGCCGCGATCGCGAGAATCCACGGTTTTAGCGATCGCTTCGGATCCCACCCCTTTAAACTCCTGAAGGTCCGGAGGAAGACGTCCTGGGCGACGTCTTCCGCGTCTTCACGCTGCCCCAACATTCGGAAACAAAGAGAGAACACGAGGGCCTGGAACTGCTCGACCAACTCGCGCGCAGCCGCCTCCTCGCCGCCGAGACACCGTTGGACCAGGGCTGCATCGTCGGTCACTCGACCCTCTGTGCTTCAAAAAGCAAATACCAGGGCCCGGAGACTGCGGTTTCAGCAATTCAAGCTGATTGGGCAGCAAATCCGCAGCCGCAAATGCGTTGCAGGCACGCCATTAACTCAGGTCGTCGCCCCAGCGCTGCCCCCATGCACGATTTCGCGAGCAAATTGCCGAGCGGCCCGGTACGCATGCCGCAACGTGTACACTCGAACTTCGATCTGGTCCTCATTGAAGTTTTTGCCCAACTCGCTCTGCGGTAGGCCGGCAAGCACAGAGTCAGGGGCAGCAAATCGAGGAACTCGCGGTAGCGGCGTTGATGGTCGCCTGCATCGGTGCTCATCACTCAACTCCCATGTTCAATCCGGCTTGGACGGACGCCAGGATTCATCAAGGATCAAACGGGACGCCGTTGAGTATACTTCTTCAAGATATCGGCCGCACCTTCTGACGGCTTGACGGGTGGCGGATCGGGCTTTTTCTCTTGTGACTCGTCCCCGCCGCCATTCGTTGACGCTTCTGGCGATTCGGCGGGCTTCGCGGGTGCCGGCGGAGGCGGGGCCGCAGCCTTTGCTCCGGTCGTCTTGGGATCCGGCAATCTGACCATTGGCACCGAGGAATCGGATTTCGATTCCTCAGCTTGAGGTTCAGGATCGGCGGTTGGCTGAGGAGCCGGAGCGTAGCCCTGCGTCGATTGCGGGTACATCCCCATCGGCGGAGCCATTTGCGGATACATGCCGCCATATCCCATGGGCATTTGCGGGTATGGATACTGCGGCTGATACCCCATTCCCGGGGTCATGTACGGAGGATATGCCGGTTGATACGGCGCCTGTGGATAGGGCATCCCCATCGGCGGGTACATTTCTGGCGCGTACCCCGGTGAGGCAGGCGGAGTCCAAACGACCGTCGAATCACCCATCGACGGAGCGGCAGCAGGAGCAGCCGGCGCTGTCGGCACGGGCGTCGTCGAGTCGGCGATGATGCTCGATCCCGTGTCTTCGGGAACGGCCGGGACCGGGATTTCAAATGACGTATCGTTACTACCCAATGCACCCGTTTCCGAAGTTGCCGAATCGATGCTGAGGCCGGGCAAGAGTTGCGAAGAATCCCCTCCCTTGCGTGCGCTCGCCGCGGCGACCGGTTCGCCGATTGCCAACTCGAAGTCGAGCTTGCCAACTCGAATTCGGTCCCCGGAATTCAAGAGAATTTCGCCGCGGACCCGTTGGTCATTGACAAACGTACCGTTCGTGCTGCCCAAATCGCGCACATGCACCGAAAAATCGTCAACGGTAAAAACGCAGTGATGCCGGCTGACGAGTTCGCTGTTTGGACGCAGATGACAATCTTGTTCGCGGCCGATCAAAAACTTCTTGGTGGCCAGGGGAATGATGCGGCCGTGATGCCTGCCCCCGACGACTTTCAGTTTTGCCTGCAACATCGACAAGTTACTCCGCCGGACAAAATGACCTCTAGCACGCCTGGATTCGTCAATGAATCACAAGTTCGCTTCCAAATGCGAGACTGCCGAGAACCTTGGAGATTTCCTCCAGCAGTCGCAGGATCGATGTCGACGCATCAGTTCCGCACGCGCAACCTGAACGCTCGGCGCGGCGCACCAAGGATCAGTGTCTGCCTAATTACTCATCCTGTTCTTAGGGCGGGAAAAAGCTGTCTGCGACGACTGGCGACCCGTCTGCATCGGACAGATTGGAGGCGTGAACGATTCCGGCGGAAAAGACGAAAATGATAAATGAACGAATCGTCGGGGAATCAATCCGTCGATGCAAAGGACCATCTTCCGCAACGCTACCACTGCACGTCGGGCATGTCAACTGGTCTCAGTCGCGGTCAATCTCGGATTAAATCTTTATCGTCAGGCCGACGTTGCAGCGGTCATAAGCAATCGCGCCGCAAGGCAACTCTTTGTTAATTTCGGTTAACAAGACGGCTGTTTTACTCGCTCAGGCCGAACGGCCATCCGGGCCGTGCGAGAGATGTCCAGAATGTGTAATCTTGAGCGGCAGTTTCTTTCACGACGAGGATCAGCGGCCGTGACGAAATCCAGAAAGTCCGCGATGGCGGCCGTAGTCGTGCTTGCTGCGTTCAGTGCTCTGTTGTGCTTGCACAACCCCCCTCGGCCACAGGCCGCACCGACGGCTCACTTGGCGGCAGACGAGCGTTTGCATTGGTATCGGGGCAATCTGCACACGCATTCGCTTTGGAGCGACGGCGACGACTACCTCGAAACGATCGGCCTCTGGTACAAGGAGCACGGCTACGACTTTTTGTGCTTCACCGATCACAATGTTTTGCCCTCCGCCAGCGATCATTGGGTGAGCGTCGACCGAAACGGCAGCGGGCCCAAGGCGCTTGGCAAACTCAAGTCAAAGTTCCCCGGCAATTGGGTCGAGACTCGGACGGTCGGGGGCAAGACGGAGGTACGGCTCAAAACGCTCGCTGAAGTGCGTTCCCGATTGGAGCAGCCGGGTCGATTTATTCTTCTCCAGGGCGAGGAAATCTCCGACTGGTATGGGCTTGCGCCTCTTCATCTGAATGCGTCGAACGTTCAGCAGCTTGTGCCGCCGATGCATGGGGCAAGCATTGGCGAGACGATTCAAAACGACGTGGACGCGGTGATTGCCCAGCGCAGAGCGCACGCACAGACCGATTTTGGTCCACCTCAATCACCCGAACTTTCAATACGCGGTCACTGCCGAGGATCTCATGCGGGTCCACGGCGACAACTTCTTTGAGGTCTATAACGGGCATCCCTCGGTCCACAACTCAGGCGACGCGTTCCACGCATCGACCGAGCGAATTTGGGACATCCTGCTGGCGCACCGGATTGCCGATCTCGGTCTGCCGTTGCTCTACGGTCTGGCCAATGATGACGGACACCGGTACCACCACATCCCCAGCCGCGGATCGGAACCGGGGCGTGGTTGGATCATGGTGTTATCGCCCAAATTATCCGTCGATGCTCTCCTGCAAGCGATCGAAGCGGGCCGATTTTATGCAAGCTCGGGGGTCCGCTTACGGCAGGTCACTTCCGGACCAGAGGGGCTGAATGTGGAAATCGACCCGGAACCTGGCATTCAATACACGGTCGAATTCATCGGAACCAGGGCTGACTTTGACCATAAGAGTGAACCGGTCAAAGATTTGTCGGGCAAGGAGATTCGCACCACCCGACGCTACAGCGACCAAATTGGAAGAGTTCTTCAAACCGTCGAAGGAGAGACGGCGAAATATCAATTTGGACCGAACGATCTCTATGTTCGCGCTCGTGTCACCTCAACAAAGCGACACCCAAACCCATCGGAGATTGGGGAATTCGAGCGCGCCTGGGTTCAGCCTGTCCTTGGGCCGGCGGCGCCGAAGCGATGAGCGGTTGGGAGTTCTGGATCGACGTTGGCGGGACATTTACTGACTGCCTGGCCCATTCGCCCGACGGTCGACTCCTCACGCGTAAGGTTTTGAGTTCGGCCGTCACCAAGGGAATCGTCGAACGTCGGCAGGGACCGACGCGAATTGTTGACACATCGCGTCGTGGGGACCCCGTCCGCTTCTGGACTGGTTACGAGGCGCGGTTTCTCGATGCGGCCGGAACCGTTATTCACTCGGCGCAGGTTAAGTCCTTCGAGAACGAATCTTCGGAATTAATCTTCAAAAGCACCCTGCCCGATCGAATCGAAACCGGCACCCCTTATGAACTGGTCTCGGATGAAGAGGCCCCCCTGCTCGCGATACGGCTCGTCCTGGGGCTGCCGCGGGATGAGCCGATTCCACCGATCTTCGTCAAATTGGGGACAACGCGAGGCACGAACGCACTCCTGACGCGTACAGGAGCGAGAACCGCATTCGTGACGACGCGCGGCTTCGGCGACGTGCTGCGAATCGGCAATCAGGATCGCCCACGATTATTCGATCTGGCGATCAAGAAGCCGAGTCCGCTTTTCGAGAGCGTCGTGGAGATCGACGAGCGAATTGACGCGGCCGGCGTTGTGCTGCGTGCGCCCGACGCTGACGCTATTAGCGAGCAGTTTCGGCTCGTTCGCCGGTCGGGCATTGAATCGCTGGCGATTTGCCTGATGCATTCCTTTGCGAATTCCGCGCATGAGGAGCTTATGGAGCGCATCGCCCGCGAAGCGGGCTTCAGTGAGATCAGTACGTCGAGTCGGCTTTCACCCTTGATCAAAATCGTCTCACGCGGCGATACGACGGTAGTCGACGGCTACCTCAATCCGGTGCTGCGGATTTATGTGGAGCGACTTAATACGGCGCTCGGTGGGAGCCAACTCAAGCTGATGACCTCGGCGGGCGGGCTCGTCGATGCACGTCGCTTTGTGGGCAAAGACAGCATTTTGTCGGGACCGGCCGGTGGCGTGATCGGCTTTTCCAAGGTGGCGCAGCGAGCCGGCTTTGATCGTTCCATCGGATTCGACATGGGAGGAACGAGCACGGATGTCTCGCGATTCGACGGCACCTACGACCGGGAATTTGAAACGCAGAAGGCCGGAGTCCGCATCGTCGCGCCCATGCTGGCCGTCGAAACGGTCGCTGCCGGGGGAGGCAGTATTTGCGATTTTGACGGTGTGAAGCTCGTGGTTGGTCCCTCGAGTGCCGGAGCGGATCCGGGTCCGGCCTGCTATGGCCGAGGCGGTCCGTTGACCGTTACCGACATGAATTTGTTTCTCGGCAAACTCCCACCCGAGCGATTTCCTTTTCCACTCGATCGACGCGCAGTTGAAATCGGGCTGCAATCGATGTGCGGTCGTATCGCGACTACCGCACCCGGGAAGCAATTCGGTGCTTGCGAGCTGGCACAAGGTTTTATCGACGTTGCGAACGCGAACATGGTCCGGGCGATCCGCAAGATTTCCGTCGCGAAGGGTTACGACCCGGCTCACTACGTTCTTGTGGCCTTTGGCGGAGCCGGCGGACAGCATGCGTGCGCCGTCGCACGATCGCTCGGGATGCAACGGATCTTGATTCATCCGCACGCCGGTCTCTTGAGCGCGTACGGAATTGGATTGGCTGATGTCCGTCGCTTTCGCGAGAAAGCCGTTCTGCAAAACTACTCGACCGACACGCTGGCCGCGCTCGAACCGATGTTTCGTGAACTCGAGGACGACGCGCGGCGCGAAGTGCTGGCCGATGGCGTTGCGGCGGCGTATCTCAAGGAGCCTTGTCGCTCGCTCGATCTTCGTTATCGCGGAGTCGAGTCAACCATCAACGTTGGTGCTCCCACCGACGGAAATTTTGCGGCACGGTACGAGGAATTACACGAACAGCAATTCGGTTATCGCCGGGAGGGCCGGCCGATTGAAATCGTCGCCGCACGCGTCGAAGTAGTCGGCACATTGCCTGAGCCGCAGGAGTCGGTACTCGAATCGATTCGTCGCCGCCCTGAACCGTCAACGAGAGCCGAAGCGTGGTTTGATGGGGAAGCGTATCCCACACCGATCTTCGTTCGCGAGTCCATCCATCCTGGCGATGAAATCGACGGCCCGGCGATCATCTGCGAGCCTACGTCCACGGTTGTCGTCGATCCAGGATTCCGTGCGACGATTTTAGTGCGAGGCGAGCTGTTGATCGAACACGTGGCAGCCGACCAAACGAGCGTAGTATCGAGCGAAGCCGATCCCGTGCAGCTGGAGATCTTCAATAATCTTTTCGCGTCGATCGCCGAGCAAATGGGCGTCACGCTCCAGCGGACGTCGGTCTCCACCAACGTCAAAGAGCGATTGGATTTCAGTTGCGCGGTCTTTTCGGCGACCGGCGATCTGGTCGTCAACGCACCTCACATCCCCGTCCACTTGGGAGCGATGAGCGAGACGGTCAAACACGTCCTTGCGGAAAATCCCGATTTGGCGGCGGGCGATGTTATTGTCACCAACGATCCGTACCGCGGCGGTTCTCACTTGCCCGATGTCACCGTCGTCACGCCCGTCCATCACGCACAGACCGGCCGGCTGCTGTTTGTGACGGCCAGTCGTGCGCACCATGCGGAGATTGGCGGCATTGTCCCGGGAAGCATGCCTCCCTTTTCCCAACGATTAGGCGAGGAAGGGGTGCTGATCCGCAATTTCAAGCTCCTCGATCAGGGGCGGCCGCGCGAGGACGACTTGCGGCGTTTGCTTCTTTCTGGGCAGTATCCCACCCGAAATGTCGAAGACAATCTTGCGGACGTTGCGGCTCAAGTCGCGGCAAATGGACTAGGCGTTCGGCTGCTGCGCGACTTGGTGGACCGTTATTCGCTGCCAGTCGTCACGGCTTACATGGACCATATTCAGCGAGCCGCCGCGCGAAAAATGCGTCTGGCGCTCGCCCGCTTTCCCAATGGAAACTATTCGCGCACCGAGCATCTGGATGACGGTTCGCCGATTTGCGTGGCGATCACCAAACGCGGAGATCAAGCGGTGGTCGACTTCGCCGGAACAGGACCTGTCCTCGCGACCAACCTCAACGCGAACCGCGCGATCGTCACTGCCGCCGTGCTGTATGTGTTCCGCTGTCTGATCGGGGAGGAAATTCCGCTTAACAGCGGTGTCCTGGAACCGGTGAAGATTATTTTGCCCCCCTGCTTGCTCAATCCCGCAGCGGCCGCCGACTCGAGGGATTCACCGGCGGTTGTTGGCGGCAATGTGGAGACGTCGCAGCGCGTCGTCGATGTGCTGCTCGGAGCCCTCGGCGTGGCGGCCGCGAGTCAGGGGACTATGAACAATCTGACTTTCGGCGACGCGACGTTCGGGTATTACGAGACAATCTGCGGGGGAAGCGGTGCGACGCCGGACGCGGACGGAGCCGATGCTGTCCATACCCATATGACGAATACCCGCCTGACCGATCCGGAAGTGATCGAACGCCGGTATCCGGTGCGAATCAGAGAGTTTCGCATTCGTTCGAGCTCCGGCGGCCGCGGGCGTCACCGCGGTGGCGACGGCGTGGTGCGGGCGATCGAGTTCCTGAAGCCGATGGTGGTCTCCATGCTGTCGGAGCGACGCGGACCGTTCGCTCCGTTCGGGCTCGACGGGGCCGCAGCCGGCGCGCTGGGGCGGAATACGCTGCAACGATTCGGGACGAACGCGATTGAGGATCTGGGTGGTAAATTCGCCATCGAAGTCGTCGCCGGCGACGTGCTCAGAATCGAAACACCCGGCGGCGGTGGTTTCGGATTCCCCGACCTACCCTCGTCGCCGATGTAGCATTTCATTATGCTTCTGCCAGAACGGCACCCGCGAACGCTAGACGAGGAGTGATGTCATGTCCGGCAATCGGAAAGAGGAAGTCGAAGCTGCCGTAAAGGACGTCGATTTCTCCAAGAACAAATACCAAATCGAGCTCGATACGACCGCGGGCAAGATCACGATCAACCTCAACGGAGACGTGGCCCCCGGTCACTGCAAGAACATGATCGGTCTGGCGAAGATCGGTTATTACGACGGCGTGTTGTTCCATCGGATCATCAAGGGTTTCATGATCCAGGGGGGCTGTCCGCTCGGCACGGGAACCGGTGGCCCGGGCTACACGATCAAGGCGGAATTCAACACCACTCCGCACGAAGCGGGCGTCCTTTCGATGGCCCGCACCAGCGACCCGAATTCGGCCGGCTCGCAATTCTTCCTTTGTTTGGGAAAGCACACGCATCTCGACCGTCAATACACCGCCTTTGGTAAGACGGCCGACGAGGCAAGTCTCGGCGTCGTTCGCAAGATCGGCGAAGTCAAAACCGATAACAGCGATCGGCCCGTCAGCGATGTGACCATCAATAAGGCCCGCGTCATCGCCACGCCGAAATAGTTCTTTTGCTTGACGCCGGGGTTTCAGCGTGATGATCGAACGCGGAGCTTTAACGTCGGCGCGAAAGTCCGCGAGGCCTGCCGGACGGGGAATTTTTTTGGCCAAACGTCGGGTTTGGCGTCCGGTTTCGCCCAGGCGAACCTGGTTGTTGTCCCGGCGGAAGTGGCCGGCGACTTTCATGAGTTCTGCCGCCGTAATCCAAAACCGTGCCCCCTTCTGGACGTCACGGAACCCGGAAGCCCCACGCCGATCCACGTCGCCCCCCAAGCCGACTTGCGGACCGATCTGCCCAAGTACCGCATCTGGAAACACGGCGAATTGGCGGACGAAGTCTCGGACATCCGTGCCCTCTGGCAGGACGATTTTGTCAGCTTTCTCATCGGTTGTTCGTTCACGTTCGAGGCTGCCTTGCTGCAGGCCGGCGTCCCGGTCCGGCACATCGAAATGAATGTCAACGTCCCCATGTTCCGCACCAATCAGGCCTGCGTCCCGGCAGGAATTTTTCGTGGCCCGCTCGTGGTTTCCATGCGGCCGATGAAACCGGCCGACGCCATCCGGGCGGTGGAAATCACCGCGCAATATCCGGACGTCCATGGCTCGCCCGTCCATTTGGGCCTGCCCGAACAGTTGGGAATCGGCGACCTTTCCCGGCCGGACTACGGCGAAGCCGTGCCGATCCGCGACGATGAACTGCCCGTCTTCTGGGCCTGCGGGGTGACGCCGCAGGCGGTGCTGCGGTCGGCCGAACTGCCCTTGGCGATCACGCATAGTCCGGGCTGCATGTTCGTGACCGATATTCGCGACGAAGCGCTGCGGCGACCCCCGAGCTGACCAATTTTTGGACAGTTTTTTGGCTTTTTTGGGGCGCTGAAGAAGGGGACTTTTTTGGGGACCACCCCAAAAAACTCCAGAATCGAAGAATTTTTACAGCTCCTGTAAAACTGATCGTGAACTAGACACCAAGTGCGGATAAAATGGCCTTAGCAGGCAGTGTTCGTCGCACAAAGTTGCGATCTCGACCGGGCGTCAAGGCTCCGGATCCGGCCCCGGTGCGTCGGCCGAACCCGGTGCCGGCCGACGGCCCCAACTCGACACGGAAGAGCTCAACTCGAAGCGACGTCCCCGCCTTTTAGCGATAGCGGTCGCGAGCGCTCGCTCGCGCGCGCCCAGATCCTCCCCCTGTTGACAAAGCATGTCCCAACTGAATTTCCTCCCTCTCACGCGCGACCGTCCCGCTGGCGACGTGATTGCCATGATGCGGGCGCTCTTCGACGAAGATCCCCCCTCCTCGCCTGTCGATCCGACCCGTTTCCCCGCCACGGTCGAAGCGCTGCTCGCCGAGCCGTCGCGCGGCACGATCCTCTTGTTCGAGGAGGCCGATCTCCTCCGCGGTTATGCGATCCTGATCCCCTACTGGAGCAACGAGTACGGCGGCACGATCGTCTACGTGGATGAACTGTTTGTCGTTCCGAAAGCGCGCAATCGCGGTCTGGCGCACCGGTTCTTTGATTTCCTCGCGTCGTCAAAGCCGTTTGACGCGATTGCGCTCGCACTCGAGGTCACCCCCGCCAATGCACGTGCGCAGCGGCTGTACGAGTCGATCGGATTTTCTAAACGGAGAAATTCGACGTTCCTTCGCCGCCTCGCCCGTTGACGGCTCGTTCCCCTCATCACGCAGAATTTCGCAATGAAACCCGCCCCCAACGGGTCGCACGTTTCGGGTAAGCTGCTAAATTCTCCGCTCGCGTGGCGTAACGCGGGAGGAGATCGTGTTAAGGCACGCTCGGGAGATCTCGATGGCCAAAGGCGGTGAAATGCTCGTGGCGATGCTCGCCCTCTATTCGGGCGAGCTGCCCGCCTCGCGGGCCGTCTTGAAGTCGCTCGGCCGGGTTTTTCGGGACACGCCGCAGCCCGACGGCGTCGAAGAGCACGAGGGTCAGCTCATTTTCCCGTTCGGCGGCAACACGGTGATCGTGGGCCTCGTGCCCCAGCCCATTCCGTGGTCGCAGCTGGAAGGCCCTTGCGAGACCGCCTGGTGGTGGCCCGACGCGGCCGATTGCCTGGGCTGCCACACGAGCCACCTCATCGTGGCCCTCTCGGGCGATGCGGGGAACGTGAACGAGCGCCACGTGCGGTTGACGCACCTGACCGCCGCCCTGGCCGAGCACGCCAACTCCGCCGGTATCTATTGGGGCAACGGCACCCTCGTGCACGAGCCCCGTCCCTTCCGGCGCAAGCTGTCGGCCTCACGGCGGAGCGGCTCGTGCCCCAACTCTGGGTCGACATGCGCGTGGAAGACAACGGCGACGGCACCAACCGCTTCTTCACCACCGGCATGCACGCCTTCTCGCAATTGGAGCTCGAAATCGACCGCACCCCCCTGGACGCCGAGTCGCTGCTTGACGTGTGCTATCCCACGATCGATTACATCCTCACAAGCGGCGTGCGCATCCGCCACGGCGAAACAGTCGGCCGCTCGGCCGAGGAAAAAATCAAAGTGACGCACGGGCCTTCGATGTTCGAATTGCGCGACAAGGTCATGAAGCTCACGCTCGAGTGAAAGCATCGGCGGTCACCTCGGGCCGGCCTGACTTCTCGCCACAGGGTGCCACGCCCACGGCTTTGCGTGGGCGTGCGAACCCGTTTGACGTTCGAAGACACGCCCACGCCGAACCGTGAGGCTTTCCGGGAATTGCGTGCTGCGAATCTCGAGTTGGTAGAAGGGACTGCGAGGGCAGGTGCCCTCGCCTGTCGAGGCCGATTTTGAACGACCTTGTAGGCCATTAACCGCAATAAGCCGAAAGGCGAGGGCACCGGCCCTCGCTGCGGTCCTTCGACAGCCGAATTCCCGGACTCCCTCACGCCGAGCCGTGGGCGTGGCACCCCGCAAAGGTTACTCGCATGGAGTGTGCCCAACATTGCTGAAATCATTTTTCTCGGGGGAAAACAGCGGTAACGGTCGGGGAAATCGCGGACCAACCATCGCGGCGGTAACAACTCCGCAGAGGTTGCGTGTTCTCCACCCTCAAGGATCCGCACCGTTTGCCGTCTACGGTTGCTCGGGCATGGGCGTCTGGGCGGGATGCTGCAGAGAGTGCATCCGCGGATGTTGGTAAACGTTCCCGAGACTCACCGTCCGCATTTTGCCCGTCTCTTGCATCTTGGAGTAGAGGTCGAATGCCCGCCCATCGAGGATCCTGATCGTGCACTCGTTCGCATCGGTATCGACTTGAGTCACCTTGCCGACCACCCGCGGGCCGGTGAAAAGCACCATCACGACGTCGTCGACGGCGGGCGGATCATTCTTCGAGTACGGTCCGACGTGATGCATCCTCCCAACAGACTCGCGCCGATCGGTTGCACGAAACGCGGTGGCATCGCCGCGATGCTGAGGTATCGCAGGCGTCGCAGCGACCGCATCCGCGCCGGCGGGAACATGCGTCGCTTCCGGCGCTCGTGTCACCGCCGGTGTCGCTCGTTCGGGTTCTTCCAGCGGTCGAATTCCCCGAGCCGCGCCGTCTCGAATCGTCGGTCGGACGCGTGGCGACGGAACGGGTCGAAGACAAGTCTTGGCGAGCCGTCGCCGGTTGAGGGAGCGGCCGTTTTCGACCGCCGTTGCGCACCTGATCGACGGCCCAGCAAATGACGAGCACCAGGGCGAGAACCGTCGCCCACCAACGCAGGGGGAGATTCAGGAATCGCCGCTTGTGCCAGCCGCTGCCCCAAAGCCGCCTGGCGCGAAACTTTTGCCGACGCAGTGTCGGCACACTGCTCAGCTCCTCGTCCAAGCGAGACTCGCGCGGCGGCAACGCCGCCCGCGGCCGGCTCGTCGCCCTGAGCGGAGGGGCGCCGGCCGCGTCTTCGCTCGGAAGCTGAACCTCCCAACTGCACCGCGGACAGCGCACAACCTTGCCGGCCAAGCTGCTCTTGGCCCGTAGCGGCCGATGGCATTTGATGCAAGAGGTCTCAAGCGGCATCGAAGGGTAATTTGAGACAGGTTCGGCGACGGCTTTCAAGACAACCGCGTCGTGAAGAGGCTAACGGTTGTGTTCTCATAACGCAACGAATTTTTTGGCATTGCGAGCGCACGCACGCCGCAGGGCCAGCGGCTAGCTTGCCATTCTCCACCCCCTCGGCCGGTGACGAGCCGCACAAATCGCCTCCTGGGGTGCCACTCGTCGGGTGCCACTGGCGAGGGCTTTGGCTCGCCAGTGCGATTGCAACTTGAGTTCCGACGCGGAAATCGAGGCAACTTCGCGCGATCGTTGACACCAACTTCGATCCTGGATCGTCGTCATCCGCGGCGAGTAGGAGACACTCGCGGTCCAGAGCCCCCGCCAGTGGCACCCTACGCCGTTAACCCTCTTGAGATGAATTGAAAGAAGTCTCGATGTGATTTGAAGTTTCGATCATTCTTTCGGTCGCCAAACAGAAGGAACGATCGGACTCCAACCCGAAAGGAATCGGGGATGTCACATCGAGACCTCAAAGAAGGCCCTTTTCGCACGAATTCATGCGATTTGCGGGTTGCCCTGCAAGTGTTGCTTCGCGGGATCGATTGGGCGCCCATCCAACTTCGGAAGGATTGTACTTGGACGGCGGAGTTGCTGGCTACGACAGCTTTGCTCTGGGCCTGGTCGGACGAATTGACTTTGATCGACCGGTTTTGGGCGGTGCGCCGGATTGTGCTGCATCTCTTTCCGCAGTCTGGGGAAGTTGCCAACACGTATCAGGCATTCACCAAGATCCTGCGGCGGTGGACCACCGAATTGGTCGGCCTGTTGCAACGGACACTGCGCGAACGGATGCAGCGGGACCTGGTCGATTGCTGGCTTGTGCTGGGCTTCGCGATGTTCGGGGTCGACGGGAGCCGTGCCGAACTGCCCCGCACGCGATCTCACGAGTGCGTATTCTTCCTCCCGCAAGAAGCGTCGCTCCCGCAATTGCCGCCGACGGAAAAAAGTGTCGGTCCGCCATTGGAAGAAGTCAAATTCTCCCCAGTTGTGGCTCACGACGATGTGGCATGTCGGGACGGGTTTGCCCTGGGATTGGCGGATCGGTCCGGCCGACAGCAGCGAACGTGCGCATCTCTTGGAAATGCTGTCGGCCCTGCCGGAGGGATTTCTCGTGGCCGCCGACGCCGGCTTCGCCGGCTACGAATACACCCGGGCGGTCCTCGACAGCGGGCGTCACCTGCTGCTGCGGGTCGGATCGCACGTCCGACTCCTGAAACAGCTCGGCTACGCTCGGGAGTCTGCAAATACCGTGTATCTCTGGCCCGAGCGCGAGGCCAAACGACGCCAGCCCCCGCTGGTTTTACGACTGGTCGTGGCTCACGATGGCAAACATCCGGTGTATCTTGTGACCAGTATCGTTTCCAAACGCCAGCTCACGGACCGACAGGTCGTCGAGTTGTATGCTCGCCGCTGGGGTGTCGAGCTGTTCTATCGCCATTCTGAAGCAGACATTTCAGCGGCGCAAGCTCCGCAGCGCCCGGGCCGAGAATGCTCGCCTCGAAATGGAATGGTCGCTGACCGGCCTGTGGGCGATGGCCCTCGATGCGCTCCCCGTGCTCCAGGCTCGCGGAATCCCGCCGCAACGCCTGAGTGTCGCCGGCATCCTGCGTGGGTTCCGCCGTCTGTTACGCGACTATCTGCATCCGATCGAGCAGGGATGCCGATTGCGAGACCGAATTCGTCTTGCCGTCATCGACGGGTACGAGCGCAAAAACAAGACAAGCCGCGGCTACCCCCGCAAAAAACAAGAACGACCTCCCCGAGCACCCATCATCATCAAAGCGTCAGCGACACAAATTCAATACACACAATTACTTCTTCAAAACGGTTAACGGCGTAGAGTGGCACCGGATCCACCGACTTCTTGTCCAGCGAGGCTCTTACAAACCCGAAGAGGTCGGCTTCGGGTTGGGCGGCCTTTTTGATTCCGCCGGCTGCTTCATTCGCGGATGCGGCTTGAGTTGCTCGATTCGCACCGTCCGTGTCCTGCTCGTCTCGTGCACCGTGCCGGACAGCTCAAACTCGCGGGCGTCGATGATTTTGAGCTTGCACTTGTTCGCCTTCGTGTCGACTTTGGTCACCTTGCCGACCAAGGGCGGGCCGCCGACAAGCACCGTCACGATGTCGTCGACCTCGGGCGGATCCTGCTTCGAGTACGGTCCCACATGGCGTTTCGGCGCGTTGCCGCGCGGCGGAGTGGGCTGCTCCCCCGCCTGTGACGGCGCTTCGACCTGCTTTCGCGCATTGTCGGGATTCGTGTTCGGCATCGCGCCGACATCGCTGGAATGGGACACAGCGCCGTTCTTCCGATCGACGGGAATTGCAGATTTCGGCAGCACCGCGGGCGGAGTCGCCGCGTGCTGGTCGATGGGAGCCGTCGCCACCTTGGGGGCCTCGCTCTTCGTCGGCCTGGTCAAGACGGGCTTCGCCGTCGTCGAATCCGCGGGCGCCGGCTTGTCAGCCTCTTCCGGACCGGTTGCGACAGGATCCGGACGATGCTTCTGTGTGGGCAGCGGGTGGCCGACCCCCTGCTCGGCCGTGTCTTGTCCGACTCCTGCTTGCGGGCCGGCCTGCCGATTGGGAAGGCCGCTGCGAACGCGGTCGAACGCCAACCCAATGACCAGCACCAGCACGAGAACCGTCGCCCATGAGGTGAGACGAATATTGAGGAACCGCTGCTTGCGAAACGCGACGAACCAATTCTCCCGTTTCGGACGATATTTTTGCCGCTGCAAGGCGGGCATATCGACGGGCTCATCACGCCCGCGGACCCGCGGCCGAAGCGGCTCGCTCTCGGATGAGTCGGCCGATTCGGTTGGAACCCGGATCTCCCCACCGCACTGCGGGCAGCGCACGACTTTGCCGGCCAGGCTGCTTTTGGCCCGCAGCGGCCGATCGCATTTCTCGCAGGAGACTGAGATGGGCATCGATGCCTTCGAAACAAAATCGGCGACCGCGTTCAATCCAGCGCACTGTCCGAATTGACGGTCGCCTGAGTTCGAGCCTAACGGTTTCGTCATCTTCACGCAACTGCTTTTTTAGCATCACGACGTCCGTCGCATCCTCGTAGGGCAAGCTGCCAGCTTGCCATTCGCGCGGCAAGACCGGCGAGAAGCCACGCGCGGGTTTTATGTGCAGACGGTTATGGGGTGCGAGTTTTTGTGCAGCGGGGATCAGCACAGAGTCATCGACGAAACGGGTCAACTTGCTCGGCCAGCCAGAAGACGTGACCGTCAACCCATTTCGGCACCCGCCTCCCTGCGATTGAATGTGTGGGAATAAGATCGCAAACTCCCGGCTCACCGGCGACGGTTGAAGTCGCGTAGTGCGCCGAAATACACAATCATCAAACCCCATCCTAGAGCGCAGACGAGCAACACGACGTTTTCCCATTGCCGCCACCAGATCGGCTGTCGTTGCTCGTTCCTCATGTCGTCATTCTAGCGGCGGATTTCAGACGCGGGACATGATCAATAACAAACGGTTGTGGCGCCGAGTTAGAATTAAAGCGCGACCCATTCACCCAAAGTTTGCCAGGCGGCCACGCGTGAAGCCATCTCATTTGCTTTTCATCCTCGGGATTCTGTTCGCCTTCCCTCCGGCGTTGCCTGCTGCCGCTCCTGGGCCGGAGAAGTTTGAACCGTATCTCCGCGAACATCCGGATGACGAATTGCAGCGGGAAGCCGCGCTTCGATGGTATGCGTGGAACTGCCGCACGACTTCGCGCGATTGCGGCATCACACGCTCGAGATGGTCGAGCGTTATCCGTCGAATATCCAGATTTACTTCAAGAACGGCACGCAATTCCTCGTCAGGCCGAGCTACCACGCCGAAGTGCTTCGCCGCCTCGAAGGGCGGGTGAAGACAAAGCCATCGAGCGGCGCCGTTGGATGCTCGCATTAATTTGTCAGAGGAGGGCCATTCCGCCCGATCTCGGCACCGAGGCCAAAAAGTCGCCGCTTCCTGAGCTATAACCTGTTGGAGTCGGAGGCCGGACTTCCCAAACAGGTCGATCCCGAGCTTGTCGCCAAAACGATTCGATACTTCCAGCAGGCCGTCGCGCTGGCCACTGAGGACGAATTGCGCGACAGCAAAGATCCGCTCCTGGCCGAAAGCGATCGCTGGCACCAGAACTTTTTCGCGCGACAGCTCGTGGATTTCTACACGAAGCTGAACCGGCACGCCGAAGCTCTCGAACTTTGCCAAACGCTGTCTCGGCGAAAGGAGAATCTGTCGGACGAGGAGTTCTTGCTGACCTACGGCCAATCACTCTTTGCGGCCGGCCAGCGCAACGACGCCCAAAAATGGCTGGCGAAAGTCCGCCCCAATGATCACGAAGGCTTCCAGCACGGACCAGCCCACGCCACAGTCGCGGCCGAAACCACGCTTGGCCTGATCGCCATCGATCGAGGGACCTCGCCAAGGCGGCGGAACATCTGGACGCCTCGACGAAGGTCCAGAAGTGCTGCCATAACACCACGGTTGGCTTTCCAACCGTGCTCGCCACCGCACTGCTCGAAAAAGGCAGACCCGCTCCAGTGGGTGCGCTATTGTGAGACGGTGTTGCGCGATTTCACGCCCGATGAGGATGCCGTCAACCTAGCGTTTCCTGGAAAAGGCGAAGAAGGGGCCAGAGCAGAAAGACCGGGAAGCCTTGAGCAACGGTAGGGCAAGCTGCCAGCTTGCCATTCGCGTGCAACAAGACCAGCGAGAAGCCAGTCGAGTTAACGGCGCTTTTCGTTTGAGCGGTCGCGGTCTTAACGGAATAAATGGCAAGCTAGCAGCTTGCCCTACGTTTGCATCACCACCGGATCCGGACGTGTGTCCCCCCTCCTCCGACGGGGATCAAGCAAAATCGCCCTACGAGGTCCCCTTCATTCCGTCGGCCACGCTGATGTGTTCAAAATAGCTAAGTAGTTTGGTTTGACAAATCAAACTATATGTGTTACAGTCGCCGGCATGGATGTTGTTGAGGCAAGCAAGGCGGTGATTCGGTTCTACCCTCGGATTCTACTTCGCGTGTCATCGCAGGCATGTCCGCGACCCCGGCAGCAACCGGGTCCTGTCCTCGCACCAGGTCAGCATTCTCGATCATCTCGACGAGCGAGCTGTCACCTTTACTTCGACCCTGGCCGAGCACATGGGCGTGACCGTGTCCACGATCTCGCTCGCGCTGGATCGGCTGGTGCGCGACGGATTTGTGCGACGTGTGCCCGACAAGTCCGATCGTCGGCGCGTTGGCGTTCTGCTCACCAAAGCCGGTGTTCGGATTCGAGAGTCGTCAAGCGTTTTGGATCCCGATCTCGTCGCGGCCCTCGTGGGAAGGCTCAACGATGACGAACGCGTGCAAGCCGTTCGGGGTCTCATGCTGCTGGCGAATGCGGGGGGCGACGCAGGGACTGCCGATGCGGCCCGACAGGTCGTTCGTGAAGGGGAACCAAAAAAACAAGGCGGCAAACAGTCGCGCGGCACCGTGCATCTGCAGAAGGACTAAAACATGGGAAGCATTATCTATTTTCTGGTCGGATTGGTCTTGATGGGAGTCGGCTTCGTTCTCTCGTGCGGGCTGTCTTGCCGAGGGAGCATGCCGTGACGCGGTCAGTCGATCTTCACGCCCCTCCCCAGGTTGTTTGGGAACTGATTTCCAAACCAGACAAGTTTCCCACTTGGCGCTCGTCCGTGAAGAGTGTTGAGATTCTGAGCAGCGGCAACGAGCCTGCCAAATGGGTGGAATGCTCGGGCAAGGATCGCCTCAAGTTGGCCGTTGTCGAGACGAAGGGCCGCGACACGCTCGTCACCAAAATCGACGACGACAAACTGCCCTACGGCGGGACGTGGACCTACACGCTGCGACCTGCAACGGGCGATGCCGGAAGCCACCTGGAAATCACGGAACGCGGATTCGTGAATCCGCCACCGTTTCGGGTCCTGGCCAAGTTCGTGTTTGGCCATGCAACCACAATCGAAGGCTACTTGGCGGACTTGCGGAAACGGCTGGGAGAGAACTAAACGGGTCGGGAGAGAACAAAGGTGACCTGGCAGACGCAGCGTCGAGCGGACCTCGCTTCGTCGTCAGATTTGGCGGGTGACCCGGGCTGGATTGCCGACTGCGACAACATTGGCTGGCAGATCGCGGACGACGACCTCGCCGGGTGCCATCCATGAGGAAGCCTCCGTCAAGACCGGGAGCGAGACGAGCGCGGGATTTCCCAACCATCCATTCGGCATCAGCCGCCAGGGCGGCGCGCCATGAGAGATAATGCGGTTGCCCCCATTCATGCCCGCGGCGTCGCAATGCGCCATGGCACCCGCCGGGATGCAACCTGAATCCCACTCTCGATCTCAACGTCGACTCTCCATCCAATAACCCCTGATTGCAAATCGGTGAGCGGTGCGTTTGGCCTGGGGAAGGCGGCTGGCAACGCGAGCCGGGCCTGACGGCCGCCTGCGGGGTCCCAGGGCAAACGCACCGCGGTCAAGCGGCCACTTGAGCTCCGGGCTCCTTCCACAAAGTGCCATTTTTCAACAGGGCCCACATCACCCGGACCAGGTAATGGGCGGTGGCCACTACCGCGATTTTCTTGCGGTCCGGGTCGTTTCGCTGGATGCGTTCGTAATAGGCTCGCACGGTCGCCGAGCGACGCAGCGCCTGCCAAACTGCTTCGACCAATAGGTGCCGCACCGCGGTGCAGCCCTCCCGGGTGATGTGCCCGAGCCGATTCGTCTCTCCGGACTGATCCTGCGACGGAACCAGCCCGAAGTAGGCGCCAACTTTCTTGCTGTGAGCGAAGCGATGAGGATCGTCGATGAACGCGACCACGGCTTCGGCCGTCCGTAAGCCGACTCCCGGAATGCTCCGCAGCTGCCAGACCGAGAGGTTGTCTCGCGAGTAGGCGGCCAATCCTCTCTCGACCCGCGCCAGTTGCTGCGAAAACGCTTCGATTTCCTGGACCAGGAGATCTCTTTTCAAGGCCTGCAGGGGTTGAGAGAACTCGAGCTGCTTGAGCCAAGCCAGGCCCTTGGCGGTCCAGATCCCGGGACGGGGCGGAGCAGTAATGCCGAGACAGCGCAAGAGGGCCCGAACGCCATTCTTGGCACGCGTCCGCTTCTGCACCAGCCTTTGCCGAAACGTGATTAATTCGCGCCAAGCCCGCACGTCTGCCGTGGGAACGTGAACGGCGGGAACTTCCCCGAGGTACAACAGTTTGGCCAACTTCTCGGCGTCCCGCCGATCGTTCTTGTGCTTCGAACGAAAAATCAGTCTCAGCAGGCCCGGATGAGCGACCACCACCCGGCAAGCCCGCACGCTCAGCAACTCGAAAAACCGGCCATATCCAGTGCTCGCCTCGAAGCAAACCTCGAAGCGATCGGGGAGCCCTTCGAGAACGTGCACCAGTTGGTCGACCTGACGCACCTGATCCCGCCGGTGGACTTTCCCGTCCTGATTGAGAACACAAATCGAAATGTGCTTGGTGTGAATGTCCAACCCCACGTAAAACATACTTGCCTCCCGAGATTGGGGAACTGTGAAAGGGTTTGATCACTGTTTTCACATTACCCGATCGACGGAGGCTTCCTTCATAGTTTCATGCCCAACGGCTTTGCGTGGGCATGCGAGTCGGCTGGACGTTCGAAGACATGCCCGAATGATGGCGCCTCTGCGACAGTCGCCCTTCGCATTGTCACCGTGTATTGATACTATAATACACCATGCCGATCGACGGGCGGTTTCGTTTTCATGTTGCGCCGAGTTCCGGAGTGCCGATTTACCGGCAGCTCTTGGACCAGGTGTGGGCTCAGATTGCGACGGGGCGATTGGCTCCCGGCGAGTTTCTCCCCTCCGTACGGCAGGTCGCTGCGGAGTTGACCGTCAACCCGATGACCGTTTCCAAGGCGTATTCGCTGCTGGAGCGCGACGGCATCGTCGAGCTGGTTCGCGGTCAGGGCATGCGGGTCATCGGACGGCCCGTGCGCGAGAAGCGAGCGGTCGACCGCGAGGAGGTGATTCGCATCGTCCGTCGGCTGGTCAAACGGGGCCGGCGGCCGGGTTGTCGCCCGAAGAGATTTGTGCACTGGTGAATGCGGCGTTCGAGGAGTTGCACCGTGAGCGAGTCCGTTCTCAGCCTCAATAATGTCCGCAAATCCTTTGACGACAAGCAAGTCCTGGATCAGGTCTCGATGACCGTTGCGCCCGGATCGGTCGTTGGGCTGTTGGGAAAGAACGGCGCGGGCAAAACGACGCTCATCAAATGCGCGATGGGCCTGCTCAAGCCGCAGTCGGGAGAGATTCGCGTCTTCGGCGAACCGGCCTGGAGCTCAGCGGCCGGGCCAAGGCCCGCATCGGCTACGTGCCGCAGGTTCCCATGCTTTATCCGTGGATGCGGGTCCGCCAGATTATCGATTACCAGGCGTCGTTTTACTGGCACTGGAACGACGAGTTGGTCGATCGGCTGCTGGTCGAGTGGAAGCTCGATCCGTGGGCCAAGGTCCAGCCCCTCTCGGTCGGGCAGCAGCAAAAGCTGAGCATTCTCCTGGCGATCGGGCACGAGCCCGATTTGCTGGTGCTCGACGACCGGCCGCCGCACTCGACCCGGACGCCCGCCGCAGTTTCGTATCGGCGGTTCTCGATCTCGTCGTCAAAGGCCGCACGGTCGTCTTCTCCACACACATTACATCGGACCTGGAGCGGATGGCCGATCGCGTCGTGATTCTGGAAAAGGGTTGCGTGCTGATCGACGAGGAACTCGATCGCTTGAAAGAGCGGATTAAACGCCTGCATATCACGTCCGGAGACGTTACTGCCTTCCAACTTTTCAATCTCCCGCGCGCATTCGCTTTGAACGAAACGGAGCCGCCGCACTGGCCACCGTGATCAACGCCTCGCCGGAGATGATCCAGGAGATCGAACGCCGTTGGAACGTGTCGGTCGAAGTCGAGGATCTCAACCTCGAGGATATTTTCCTGGAGGTGACGCGTGCGTAACCGTTATCTCGCGGCCTTATCGACCTATGCTGCGCCTCATTTTGTCGTTTTTTGCTTTCCTGGTGA
Organism: uncultured Planctomycetaceae bacterium; assembly: GCA_963756305.1. Classification (GTDB taxonomy): domain Bacteria; phylum Planctomycetota; class Planctomycetia; order Planctomycetales; family Planctomycetaceae; genus DASPSM01. The sequence continues at coordinate 749,023 of CAVWNP010000002.1, read as the reverse complement.
TTGCTTGGATGCAGGCATCACTCGAATTCGGCGTATTGAACTGGTTCTTGTTGATGGCAAGTGCGTCGCTCGGAGTCTCAGATTGCTGGGCATCTCAGAGAAACAGTCGGCTCACCCCGGGCTCGGGTGACGCCACGCTCGGCCGAGACCCACTTCGTCGTCGCATTGGCGTGGATGGCGGCGTTCACGGTCATCCTTCCGCTGGCCTTCTCTTTGGCGATATCGGGTCCGTTTGGGCCTCATTTCACCGTCGTCGCCCTTTCCTTTGCGTCCTGCGCCTGGGCATGCTTTTGCATTGCCACTCGGGAAGCCTGGACATGGCTTTTATTCGTTGTCGGCATCTTCCTTTATGTACGAGTGAGTACAGACCTGGCCATCTCGCTTTCGATCTTCGAGGCTCTGTCGCTCATTGCGGCGGGAACGATCTTGCTAGGCATCGCGGCCTACGTGATCTACCGAAGTCGAGGCCGAGAAGCCAATGGTCGCGGATCAATTGCTGCGGCGTTTGGGACGCTTCACGGCGCTCGTGCTCTGATTGGGCTTGGATCTTGAGGCGAAAGTTCGGGCTGACGCTCGGGCGATTCGCTGGGCGACAAGAGACCGACCCGACATTGGATGTCGGAAAGGTCGCTTACTTCCAAAGTATTGCCTACCGGGCCCGTCCTGGCTTTCGCCGCTTGGGCGGTCCGAAACCCGGCCCCGGCGAAGGCCTCTTGCGGCGTGCATGCCACTGGGACGCGGCCTGGCAAATAGCCGGGAAATCGCTGACCTGCGGCGCGGTGTTCGGCGGATTCTTGCTTTGGTCCGGTTTTGCGGCGTCGAGTGCCCGTTCGTTGACCCCGCCTTGGTTGATCCCCTTGCTTCCGCTGGCGATGCTCGTTCCCGGCGCCCTGATGCTCGCAACGAGAAACCCGCGGGCGGCTTGCGATCGAATTCTTGCGGCCGTTTTCCAGGAAACAATTGATCCACGCCGTTGCCCTCGTGGTTGTGGGGTCGGTGACCCTGTTTGTGGTGTTGGTCGCAGCGATCCCTCTCGTCGGACTTTGGATTCGTGACGGCTTATGGCCGAATTGGCAGATCGTTTGGTCCTACGTGGCAGTTATTGCCTGGGCGCCACTTCTCCTCGCGGCGGCGAGTGCGAATCTGAAGTCGTTCGATTCGATTGCGAGTGTCCTGTTTTGTGTCGTCCTTTATGCGCTGTCGATTTCGTATTTGCTTGCGGAGCGGCGAGATTTCAGCGGTTGGCGCTTGCGTGGCCCTCGGCCTTTATTTTCGCGTTCGGTCTCTTCAGCCTGGTCTTCGCCTATCGGACCTGGCTGAATAACGACGTCGGCTGACGGGGCCGCGCTGTCCCGGTGATCGACGCAGCGTCGAGCGGCCCTGCTTCGCCGTCAGATTTGGCGGGTGATTCGGGCTGGATTGCCGACTGCGACAACATTGGCTGGCAGATCGCGGACAACAATCGCGCCTGCGCCCACGACTGTGTTGTCGCCGATGGTGACTCCCGGACAAACGATCACGCCGCCGCCCAGCCATACGTTATTGCCGATCGTGATCGGCTTGGAGCCTTCCCATTTCGCCCGTCTCGGCTCGGGTTCGATCGGGTGCGTTGCGGTGAGAAGCTGCACGTTTGGCCCGATCTGCACGTCGTCACCGATCGTGATCTTGGCGACATCCAGCGCGATCAAGCCCCAATTCGCGAATGTTCGGGCTCCGATGTGGATTTGGTAACCGTAGTCGCAACGGAACGGCGGGCGGATGACAGTGCCTGCGCCGATGCTTCCCAGAAATTCACGCAGGATACGGTCCCGCTCGGCATCATCATCGCCGGCGACGGAATTGAAGCGGGCCGTCTGCAGGGCCGCGCGTTTGGCCTCGCGCGTGAGATCCGGATCGTCGGCAATGTATTGATCGCCGCTGAGCATCCGCTCGCGTTGCGAGCGGCCATCCGGTTCGAATCGTGCGTCAGTCATCCAGTGCTCGCGGGAGAGAGGCGCGTGGTATGCGCAGCCGACGACGAATTGTGCCAACGCCTCGAGGACATTTGTCGCAGACGTCGCAATGTGGCTGCATTCTAGGCGGCCGGACGGTCGCCGGGCGAGCGGCATCGTTGTTTAGGGCAACCTGCCAGCTTGTTTTTGATGATGAGGGGCGACCGGCGGAGTTCACCAAAAGAATGGCAAGGCGGCAACTCCCTACGTTGCTCTTGCACCGTAGTAGCGTAGTAGAACGTCTACTTCAAAATGGTGGGTGGCGCAGATTCGGGTAGATTGTCACCACAAAGGCACTAAGACACGAAGAAATGCAAGAAGTCAGTTATCCGCTGCGTTCCTTGGTGTCTTTGTGACTTGGTGGTAAATTTTTGCATTCAGTACGGCACAAGATCCACCGTTTTGCGATAGACGGTCTAGTAGAGCGGGACCAGCGAGGCTTTGCGAGTGCCGGCCCACCTTCTTCTTGATCAACTGCGACAGAATAGCGAGGGAAGAAGGTGGGCCGGCGGCCGAAGCGGCCTTGTCCCACCCTACGACTGCCAGCTTGTCTTTGATGATGAGGGTTGGACCGGTAGTGTTCACGAAAAAATGGCAAGCTGGCAGCTTGCCCTACGTTGGCTCTTGCACTGTAGACAAGACGTCTCTATTATGGAGACGTCTTGTCTTCATGAGGGAGGATTTCCGTGCCGCCGAGGCCGCAGGCTGTCACCGACGCCGAGTTGGAGTTGATGAAACTGATTTGGCAGCACCAGCCGATCACGGCCGGGTTTATTCGCGAGCGGCTGTATCCGGCAGGGTCCGCGTCAGATCATGCCACGGTGCAGAAACTTCTCAAGCGGCTGGAGGCGAAGCGAATTATCCGGCGTGAGCGGAGCGCGTCGCCTCATACGTTTCGCGCGCTCGTGTCGTGCGAGCAATTGGCGGCGAGGCAGTTGGATGCTCTGGCCGAGCGGCTGACGGAAGGATCGCTGGTCCCGTTTATCATTCACGCGGTCGGCAGCACACGGCTCTCTGCCAAAGAGCGTGCGGAGATCATGGACATTCTTCGTCGCGGCAAGGCGAAATGAGGGACTGCCGATGCTGGAATCATTCCTGGCTGCCGTCGCCGACAATGCTGTGGGAGCAACCGTACTCGCGGTCGCCGTGTTCGTCGTCACGCGGTTGTGGCGCAACCCCGCTGCTCAACATGTGCTCTGGCTGCTGGTCCTGGTCAAGCTGATTACGCCCTGCGTGATCCCCTTGCCGTTCGGCGGCATAACTGTTGGGTCCGTTTCGCTGACGGAAATTCCGAAGCGGCCTGTCGCGAGCTCGATCTCGTCGGGCATCGAGGGGCCGATTGCGGCTACAAAGCCGGCCGACCGCGGACATCAAATGGGAGTCCATGCCCCGTCGGCCGACGCGGCCCTCATGGATTCTGGCGAACACTCCTTGAGTTTCTTCTTGTTGTTGGTCTGGATGGCATTGTCGGGGGCCTGGTTGGTCGTTGCCGGGCGGCGCATCGTTCAATTCCATCGCGGCCTCAAGTCCACTGCGATCGCGTCGACGGCCGTGCAGGATCTGGCACGCGCCGTTGCGAATAGGTTGGGTTATGTGAGCCCGCTCGAAGTGCGAATTGCAGAGAGCCAACTGCCGCCCCTATTGTGGTGTGTGGGGCGTCCGAAAATCGTGCTGGCCCAAGGCCTGTATTCGACGCTCGGAACGGACGAGCTTCGCGGAATTCTGGCCCACGAGATTTCGCACCTCTTGCGCCGCGATCATTGGGCGCGGTGGTTGGAACTGGTTGTCTTCGGCGCGTATTGGTGGCATCCCGTGGCCTGGTGGGCACGTCGCGAACTCCGCGAAGCGGAAGAGCGCGCCTGCGACGCGCGTGTACTGGCCGCCTGGCCCGGGACAGAGTCGCAGTACGCCGGCGCACTGCTGGCCGTCGTCGATCTGGCACGACGTCCGACTCTCCGCGTGCCAGCAGTGGCAAATTCCTTTGGTAACAACGGCTCTTTGAAGCGAAGGATCGAAACGATGTTCGAACGCAATGTGCCCGAGCGAATGACGTGCCGCGCCGCGGCAATCATGCTCTTGACCGGAATGGTGCTGCTGCCCGTGTCCCTGCGTTCGCGGGGTGCCGAGCAATCGGGAAAGACCGCCACGCTGGCGGAGATTCGTGAGGGTTTTACCAAGTTCGAGAAGAGGATCTTGAATCTCTCAGTGAATTCTGAATCAGACGTTGATAACCACTTTCGGAACGCGACCGGTGGACCAGTCCCAAAGGGTCTGATCCAGGAGGACACTTACGATTTGCTCCAGAAGTGCGTTTCCACATGGATCGTCGACGCCTCCGGTCGGATCTGGCAGAAGCATTCCGCTCAGGTCACGGCCATTCGAGCTGACAAAAGTGAAGTGAAGCACCAGCTCGAGATCGAAGCGGCCTTCGATGGCAAGGGCGGCCGTTGGATCCAAACCGAACATCGTGCCGAGGGAGACCGCGTGCACGTCCGTGAAATCAACCGGCCCGAATGTTACGGCACACTCTCGCCGCTCGATTTTTCGCTGCACTACGTCGGCACGCCGATCCGTCAGATTCTGCGCAAGGAGACGCGCGAGTGGCCGGTTCGGAAACCTGGGAGGGCCGACCGGTTCTCGTGGTCGAGGCGGGCCTCCCGACACAGCTTCCGGGGAAAGTCGAATATCAACAGCGATTGTGGATCGACGCGTCGCGCGGTTTTGCCGCCGTGCGTAAGCAGAGCATGGTCCGCGACAGCAAGGACGGGCCGTGGCATCTGCATTACGACTGTGCGTCGTACGATTTTCGTGAGATCGCACCGGGCGTGTGGCTGCCGTCGCGCGTCGAAGACAAAAACTTCGCCGTCGGTCCGTCGCTCGAACGGGCTCCATTGAATCTCGTGACGCACGACGTGATTCGCTTCCGCGATTGGAAAGTCAACTCGAACATTCCGGACTCGAAATTCCAGATTTCGGTTTCCATTGATTCCGATTTGCATCCGGATGTGATTCTGAAAGCGGACCCGCGGCCGGCCGAATAGCAGGGACGCGCGTATCCCCGTAGGGCAAGCTGCTAGCTTGCCATTCGTAGGTCAAGCGGATCTCGGAACGCTCCGTCGAGCGCAGGCGTGCGCTCCACTCGGTCGGTTGGCCGACGTGTTAACGCAAGAATGGCAAGCTGGCAGCTTGCCCTACGTTGGAAAGGTCGAGGCGAGTTCAATGGTGGCTCCGTGGTCGGTGCTGGTTTAGGATGGCAGTCATCAGTCGGCCGTTCCTCCTACTACGAATTGCCAACCATGCTCATTTCTCGTCACTTCAAACTAACTTCGATCGCCAGCGCGATTTTCTTGGCGATGGCTGCCGCGGCTTTCGCGGACGACGGCGCCCCTCTGCAGTGGGTGCCGCCGTCGTGCAATGCCGTGGCCGTGATTCACATGCGGAAGCTGGTCAATAGCCCGATGGGCAAGAAACAGAAATGGTCCGACAAAGTGCGGCGGGCCTATGCCGAGGGGTTGCTTTCCGCGCCCCCCTGGGTCAAAGAGGCCGTGCGGGCGACGACGTTTGGCTCGATGTCGGCCGGGCGGCCTTTGAGCTACTCGATCTTTGCGATGGACCAGCAATCGATTCTTGGCGACATTGCCAGGCACGAGCGGGCCTCGTCCGAGAAAATCGGCGGGAGCTTCGCTTGCCTGTCGCCACGCGGTATCTATTTCGTGCAGTTGGCGCCGGGCGTCCTGGGAGCCGTGCAGCCGCCGGATCGGCGGGCCGTGTCGGCGTGGGTTCGCACGGGGACTGCGAGTAACGAGTCGAACTTGTCACCTTTCCTCAAGACGGCCCTCGATACGACGGATGATGCGCTGATCGTGATCGCCGTCGATCTCACCGACATGCTCAATCCGCCGCAGGTTCGCGCCTGGCTGGCCGCCTCGCCCCGTCTGAAAGTGCGCAAGAATCTCGACGAGATGGCCGCGCTCGTGGCGTCGATCCGCGGAGCTCGCCTGTCGGTCAACGTCACCGACACGGCCAACGCGCAGGCTCGTCCTCGATTTCGACAAGCCGATCGGCAATCAGTCGCTGCTGCGGGAGGTCGTGCTGCAATGGCTCGACGATGCGGGGGCTCAGACGGGGGTGATTGCGCAGGCGCGGACGTCCGATCGAAAACAAATCGTTTGCGTTCGATGCGCCCCTGGACGACTCGGCTCTCCGCCGTCTGCTCAGCCTGATCCAATCGCCGCATTTGCCCGGGAAGGATGAGACGGCCAATCTCGAGAATGCGGCGCCGAATGCCGTGGCGACGGCTAACTATTACAGTTCGGTGTGCGACCTGCTCAACTCGTTGATCCGCAAGAACCAGAACGCCGTCAACTACGACAAGACGGCCCTCTGGCACGAGACGTTCGCCAAGCAGATTGCCACCTTGTCGACGACGGGTGTCGATCCCGAGGTGGCCGCGTGGGGTCGCGACGTGAGCGGCAAGCTGATGGCGCTGGCCAGTTCGCTGCGGGGCGTGCCGGTCGAAGTCAACAAGCTGGAAAACTCGATCCGGGTCAACACGTCGACCGACTACCGCTGGTACGCCAACTCGGCCGAATCCGGCCCGATGTACTTCCCCACGTGGATCCACACGCAGAACAACGTGGGCGACGTCCGCGCGCAACAGGACGAAGTGATCGCCAGAAACGCCGACCAGCGCGAGGCAATCTGGTCGATGCTGCGAAACTCGACCGCCCAAGTCGCCCGCGACATGGAATACAAGTACAAGATCAAGCTCAAGCTGCCGAACTAATTCTTGCCGGCTCGCTTTCTTCGTGTCGGTAATCAAAAGAAGGTGGGCCGGCGCTCGCAGAGCCTCGCTGGTCCCACCCTACGACTTTCTTGGCGACGTTCGCGGATGTCGAAATGGCCGGTGTCCAGATCCGTGCTGCGGTTGCCGGGGAGCGGAAGGATTCTCGAAGCGCTGCAAATGCGCGCCTCGCTGAGCAATGCCGGCGATCGCGACGCGCTGCTGGCCATCCCCGATGCCATCTATCTGCCGCTCGAGCAGATCCTGGATGGCCGTGTTTTTGTGGCCGAGCTGCACGGAGCGATCGTTGGCTTTGCTGCCCTGCTGCCGCGGGCGGACGGAAAAATGGAATTGGACGGGCTGTTTGTCGAACCGGATCGGCAAGGGCGCGGAATCGGGCGGACGTTGGTCGAACACTGCTGCGAGCTTGCCCGCCGGCACGGCTCCCCTGCTCTGCACGTCGTCGGCAATCCGCACGCCGAGGGTTTTTATCTCCGCTGCGGCTTTGCGCTGGTGGGAGCAACGCGGACGCGGTTCGGGGCGGCGCCGCTGTTGGAGAAGACGCTGTAACTTCGCGGCCGCGAGTTTGGCGATCCCACCCGTCGGCCCCCTCACGCCCCGGCCCCTCTCCCGCGAGGGGCGAGGGGAGCAAGAGAATACGGAGCACACGGCGGTTGTCAGGCCTGCGAGACGATTTCGTCGCCGCACTGGGCGCGCAGCCAGCGGAGTGATCGCGTGCCGGCGACAAATGTCGCGCCGACCTCGAAGCACTTCGCCGTGTGCTTGACGCAGCGTGCCACGCGGCAATCGAGCTTCCCCGTGGGAAACCAGACGGTGACGAGATCGCCCGGGAAGAGCTGGGCCGCGTGCAGAAAGCCCAGGCCGTCGCCGGAGAGGTCGGTCCGCAAGACGGCGAACTCTTTCGCCGGGCCGTCGCGGCGTGGAAGCGTGGCTTTGACTTCCATCAACGTCTTGGCGAGAACGGAAAACCGCACGAATTTTCGCCGATCGTCCGACGTGGGCGGTTGCGCGCGCGCCGGGCCAGCCGCTTTTGCAGCGCCCGGGGCACGTTGATTTCGCAAACGAGCCGAGCCAGGCGGCCGTTCAGCTCGTTTTGAGCGTCAGCTTCCAACATCGGAAAAACTCCGGGTCGAGGCCTTTGCGCTCGCCCTGGTCGATCACATTGAACGCGGCCGACGCCGACAGAGCCCGGCGGTAGGGACGATCGCTGGTGAGCGCCTCGAACACGTCGGCGACGGCGCAGATGCGGGCCCAGTCGTGGATTTCACTGCCGTCGAGCCCGACGGGATAACCGGTGCCGTCGATGCGCTCGTGGTGCTGATAGACCATCATCAACTGGCCGAATTCGAGCGGATGCTGGTCCCGCAGGCTCAACAGTCCCAACGTCGGATGGCTGCGGAGCAGATTGCGCTCTTCGGGAGTGAGTCCGCCTGGTTTGAGCAGCACCCGCTCCGGAATGCCGACTTTGCCGAGATCGTGCAACAACGCGCCGATGCCGATGGCCCGCAACGCGGCGCGATCGGACTGGCCCAAGGCGTGCGTGAGGATCAGCGTGTAATAAGCGACGTTGGCCGAATGTGTGAACGTGCTGAAATCGAAATGTAGCACGGCGTTCAATTCAGAGACGATCTCGTCATCCCGGCAGACCAGGTCGACGACGTGGTCGGCCAGATCCGTCGTCTCTTTGACCGTGCGTTCGACATTGCCGCCGTGAAAGGCGTCGCGAAGGACCGAGCGCACGACTTCGTTGACAACGCCGAGCCGCTGCGAGACGGGCATTCGCTCATCGGCGACGATCGAATCGAGCGACGAACGCAGATGCTCTTGGAAGCGGCTGTAGTCGGCCGCGTCGAGGTAGACGGTCGAGATCCCCGCATCGAGCAGACGCTTGAGGTCGGTCGATTTGAGTTCGGCCGTGTCGCCGCGGTAGAGACGAAAGTCGTGCGCGGTCGCGTTCTGCAGATACAAGTTGAGTTCGAAATGGGCGCAGCCGGGATCGACGCGACCCGGACGGGCGTGAATTCGTTCGACGGTGCGAGAGTGCCGAGCGAGGTCATAACTTCCGGACATAACTTGGACAAGGTTGCCCAGAAGTATAGATTCGCGGCCGGAATCGGCCGGTCGGGGAGGCGACGTTGTGCAACAAAAACCTGATGCCGAACGCGCCGATTCTACCGCCAGGTGCTTTTATGCCGGCCCCAACGACCGCCCGCGCTATTGAATCGCAGTGGAACTCAGCCGGATAATGACAGTCGCCGCGTGCAGAATTTTGAGCGGAGGGCTGCCGATGTTGAAATCCGTGTGGCTGTCGTGGGCACTGTTTGCCGGCCTGATGTCCCAGGCGTTCGCCCAGCAAGCGGGCGATCGCGTGGCCACAATCACCGCCGCCACGCTGCATTCCGGCGCGGAGACCGTGGGAACAATTCCCAAAGGGAACATTCTCACGGTGCGGAAAGTCGATGGTCCCCTCTATTGGGTAAAGTGGTCCGGCCGGCAGACCGTCGAAGGCTGGGTGAACCGATCCGAAGTCGTGCCGATTGAGCGAGCGCTCGAGGTCTTTAGCGCCGACCTGAAGCGCGAACCCACGGCGGCGACATTCGTCGCCCGGGGAACGATTCTGAACGCACTCGGCCAGTTCGACAAAGCGATTGCCGACTTGACCGACGCCCTGCGTCGCGATCCGAAGGATGCCACGGCCTACAGCCGCCGCGGCCGCGCGTGGGCGAGTCAAAAGGAGTTCAGCAAGGCGATCGCCGACTATAAAGCGGCGCTGGGCATCGATGCGGCCAGTCCGCTCGCCTACATGGGGTTGGGCTGGGTCTCGCAGGCCGAACGCGAGGTCGACCGGGCGATCGAGTATTACCAAAAGGCGGTCGGCCTCGATCCGAAGAATGCGGCGGCCGTTGCGTATCTGGCCAATGCCTACGCGGCGAAAGGCCTGTTCGACGACGCGATCAAATTTGATAGCGAAGCCATTCGCCTCGATTCGCAACTCACACTGGCCTATCGCGGCCGCGGTTGGGCGCGGGAAACCCAGGGGGACTTGGAGGGAGCGATTGCCGACTACAACGAGGCGATCCGTCTCGATCCGAGCGACGCGGCGGCCTACACGTGCCGCGGCAAGCTGTACAGCGAAGTGAAAGACTACGCCAGGGCGCTCGCGGATTACAACGAGGCGCTCCGCATCGATCAGAACGACGGGGCCGCCTATCTTGGCCGCGGCTGGCTCTGGAACGCGGTCCGTGATTTCGACAAGGCGATCGCCGACTACAACCAGGCCGTAGCCCTCGTGCCGACGACGTTTGCGTTTACCTATCGCGGCAATGCCTGGCAGGCGAAGGGCAATTTGAAACAGGCCATTCTCGATTACGAAGAGGCGATCGCCCTGGATTCGAGCAATGCCGACGCGTACGGCAACTGCGGCTCGGCATGGCTGGGGGCGGGCGATCTCGACAAGGCGCTTGCCGACTTCACCGAGGCCATTCGGCTCAATCCCAAGGACGTGGCCGCGCTGGGCAACCGCGGCCTGGCGTGGCTGCGGAAGGGCGACGTCGACAAGGCGATCGCCGACTGCGATCAGATGATTCGCCTCGATCCCAAGAATGCGAACGGCTACAGCGATCGGGGCTCGGCGTGGCTGGCGAAGGGGGACTTCGGCAAGGCACTGGACGATTGCCGCGAGGCCGTCCGTCTCGATCCCAAGAACCGGGCGTATTGGGGACTGGCGTGGATCGAGGCGGCCAGTCCCGATCCGGCCTATCGCAACGGCAAGGAAGCGGTTGCAAACGCGGAACAGGCCCGGCAGCTTTATGGGCTGAGCGACCCGTTCCACACGTCCATACTGGCGGCCGCCTACGCCGAATCGGGCGACTTCGTCACGGCCACGCGCTGGCAAATGGAGGCCCGCGACATGGCTCCCGCGGACCAGAAAGCGGTCCACCAGGCACGCTTGGAGCTCTTTCAGGCGCAGAAGCCGTTTCGACTCGACGCCAAGCGGTAGGTTATTTGGCTTGGGTTGTGGCCTTGCCCGGCGGCATGTCGTGGGATCGTTCGAGATCCATTTGAATGTGCTCCCGCGTTTCGTCGTCCTTCGCATTGGCGAGGAGTTTTTGCAGAGCCATTTCGCGGGCTTTGTCCAGCGCCTGGTCAGCCGGGACCGAGACGTCGGGCTTCACGCCGGTGCCTTCCCAGTCGGTCTTGGTGATCGGATTAATGGCACGCCCGGCCGGCACGAACATCAGGAAGTGATCGTTGATCGGCACCCCCTGCCCCGGATGGGCGCCGCCGCCGGTCGTTTGCCCGACCAGCGTCGCCCGCTTCTGCGTCTGCATGTCGTAGGCGAATTCCTCGCCGCCGGAAAACGTGCAAGGAACTCGTCAAGATATAGACGTCCTTGCCCAGATAGCGTTTGCCGGCGACCTCCTTTTGGGTCCAGAATTCCTCGGTGCGATTCCCTTTCCGCCAGTAGAGGCTGTTGAGGTGGATTGGCTTGGAATCGAAGAAATAGCTGCATAACAGGGCGACACTTTGAGGCGCCCCGCCGCCGTTGCGACGAAGGTCGATGATGAGCGCATCGGTATTCGCGAGGAAATCCATCGCCGCCGCGGCCGGGCCGGCGGCCGCTTCGAGATCGGGGAAACCGTCGACGGCGAGACAACCGATGTTGCCGGGCAAGCGCTCGGCCTTGCGATAACCGCCGTTGATCCACTCCCCCCTGTGCCGCATGCGGGCTTTCATTGCAGGCGACTCGTGCATCGGAGATTTGTCGCCAGGAGGCTTAGGGAGTGCGTCGGTGCTGCACATGATCCGCAGGTGCTTGTCGTGTGACGTCTCTTGCAGATCGTGCGTGAGCCGCTGCGCCAGTTGCTGGCCCGTGTTGATGTCGTCGTAGGCGTGGTCGGCCTGTCGCTTGCGAATCGCCTGGGCCATCTTCGTCGCCACGTCGGGAAAGACGTAGTCGTCCTCGAGATTCTTGAGCACCTTGTCGACGACGGAATTCAAGGTCGCCTGATCGATGGGCAGAGGCGGGCCACCAGCCCTGATGCGAAACAGGCCCTGCGCCGGACTCGCGTTTGGCAAAAACCCGACGATCGCGACAACGAGACTCGAAGACAACAGCGTTCGGCAAAACATGTGACCCACCTTTCCTGAGGAATCTGGAGTTACGCGGCGATCTGTCGACAATGGGTGGGGACCGTTGCCGCTCGTCGGTTGATCGTCGCGTGCCGCCGATCGAGCGTCTTGAACGGAATTCAGCTCTTTGAACGCTTTTGGCCCAACAATCGCCGGTAGGTCGCGGGCGTCAAACCAACGTGACGCTTGAAGAGGCGGTTGAAATGACTCTGGTCGGCAAAACCGGACCGCGCGGCGATTTCGGTCAGCGTTTGACGCGTGTTCGCCAATTGGCGGCAGGCCAATTGGATACGTTGCCGCCGCACGTATTGTCCCACGGTGCAGCCAAAGTGCCGCCGAAATGTGCCGGCCAGATAAACGGGATGAACGCCGGCCTCTGCCGCGAGGTCGGCCAGATTCCACGGTGCGGTACAGCGCTCGGTCAAGAGATCGCTCACGCGACGCAGCCAGCGGGGAATCGCGGAGTCAGCCCGCGATTGGCGATCGCAGACGCCCAACAGCTCGAGGGTCAGCCCGTCGACGATCAACGGGGAGGACGCGTCGAAATTCTCGAATTCGTCCAGCAGTCGCAGGGCCAGGCCGACAGTGGAGCCGGCCGTGCAGTCGAAGGGGCGATTCAGCGGCAACTCGTAATCGACGAACCGCCGAGTCCAAGCGAGGGTGATTTCAATATTGAACGACCAGACTTCCTCCCGGTCGACGTGTTGGGCGTGGATTTCCTCCGGCGGATGAAAGGCCACCATCCGTGGAGAACAGATTCGCCGCTGGTTGCCGTATTCTTCGCGATACGTGCCGCGACGGACGAGGCAAAAGTATGCGTGCTTGTGGTAATGGCGCGGCAGATTCGCCCCGGCCGGATGGCACGTTTCACTCAACGAGAGCCCCGCACAGGCGTGCCGTCGGACCACTTTTCCCAGAAAATTGCCGGAAGATAGGCACCGGTACGTTGTCGTGTCTCCTGTCGATTTGTCGCGGCGGCGGGAATGAGCGCGGCGGCTACCCCTAAGCGATTTTGCCAGGATTGCATCCCGTTGTCAGCCGAACAAATCTCCGGCTACCAACGCGATCGGCTCGCAAAGAGCTCTGTTCACGGTGCGGCCGGGCCTTCATTCGGACCTCGGAGAGCAAAGCCGCGTCGATCCGGCTCTGAGGCATTCGCGGGGCTGAAAATGGCTCGAGCATTGCTTAACATTTGTGGGCGTTCAGGCCCGTGATGCCCGACCGAGATTCTGCATCATTTTGGAGTGAACTCGATGCTGCCGTCGTCGCTCGTCTTTCTTTCGTTGGCGATCGCCGGGCCATGAAATACGAGCTCAATCAGCGCGCCCGGCAACTTGTCGAGCGGATGGCCGCCGCGGCCGACGACTTTCGCATCCGGGAAACTTGCGTTCAGGACGCGCGGATCTTCGATTTTGGCGTTCGCACAGAAGGCGGCCTCGACGCCGGGCAGGCACTGGCCGAAATCTGCATGGCCGGTTTGGGCTGGGCGTCGATTCTTCCGGGGGACGTCGGCGGCTTGCAATGGCCGCACGTGTTCGTCACGACCGATCATCCCGTGGCCGCCTGCCTGTATAGCCAATACGCGGGCTGGCAGATCAGCGCCGACGGATTTTTCGCCATGGGCTCGGGTCCCATGCGGGCCGCCTACGCCCGGGAAGATTTGTTTCTCAAGCTCGGCTACCGCGAGGAGCCAAGCGAAGTCGTGGGCGTGCTCGAGGGACGAAAGCTGCCGAACGGAGCCGTCGTGCAGTACATCTGCGAACGGATTGGAATCACTTCGGACAAGCTGATCCTGTTGATTGCTCCTACGGCCAGTCAGGCCGGGAATGTTCAAGTCGTCGCGCGGTCGGTCGAAACGGCCCTGCACAAACTGTTGGAACTCGGCTTTGACATGCGGCGAATCGAGAGCGCTTGCGGCAGTACTCCCCTGCCTCCAGTCGCTGCAAACGACATGGCGGGCATCGGCCGCACAAACGACGCCATTTTGTACGGTGCACGCGTGACGCTGTGGGTCCGCGGCCCGGACGCCTCGGTCGCGGAAATTGGCCCCCGCGTGCCGGCCTGTTCCTCGGCGGCTTTTGGAAAGCCGTTTCTGCAGATCTTCGAGGAAGCCGACCGCGACTTTTACAAGATCGACAAGAATCTCTTCAGTCCGGCTGAGATCACGTTCTGTAACCTCGAGAGCGGTAAGGTGCATCGATTCGGTCGCACCGAGCCGGACGTGATTAAATCGTCTTTCGGAATCGGTTGACCGTTTTCGGATTTGGTGACTGTGAAGATCGGGCTCGTGGCACAACCCGGGAGCTGGTATGGCCGCGAGCTCGCGCGTGCCGCCGTCGAACGCGGGCATCACGCGACGCAGATCGAGTTTCCGAGGTTGATAGGTTCGGTCGGGACTTCGGAAACCGGACTTTCGACGCAGGGGCTCGACCTGTTGTCCCTCGATGCGGTGATTGTGCGCACCATGCCGCCCGGGTCGCTCGAGCAGGTTGTCTACCGGATGGACGCTCTGTGGAGACTCTCCGCGGCGGGGGTTCGAGTGCTCAATCCGCCCAAGGCGCTCGAATGTGCCGTCGACAAGTATCTCGCCCTCGTGCGGATGGAATCGGCCGGATTGACGGTTCCAGCGACGATCGTCTGCGAGAACGCCGACACGGCGCTCGAGGCGTTTGACCGCCTGGGAGGCGACGTGGTGGTCAAACCGATCTTTGGTTCGGAGGGACGCGGCATTGTCCGCGTGAGCGACCGCGAAATCGCTGTCAGGACATTTCGCACCCTGGAGCGAATTCAAGCCGTGCTGTATGTGCAGCGGTTCATCGAAAACGACGGCTTCGACGTGCGCGTGCTCGTCTTGGGCGGGCATGTTTTGGGAGCGATGCGGCGGCGCGCCAACGGCGATTTCCGGGCGAACGTGGCCTGCCGGGCCATTGCCGAGAAGCACGCGATCACCGACGAGGAGACGCAAGCTGCGCTCGGTGCGGTGCTTGCCGTTGGTGCGCGGTTCGCCGGAGTCGATCTGCTTTACGACCGCGACGGGACTTGTTATGTGATCGAGGTCAACGCCGTGCCCGGATGGCGCGCGTTTCAAAAAGTGACCGAGATCGACGTGCCGCGCGCCGTGATCGCCAGCCTGGAATCGCACGGAGCCTGAAACAACCATGGACGCGAAAACGTTGACCGCCGCCTTGTCGCGGCACATGCCAAGCATTTTGCGCTGGTCGGGGCGCTGGCACGTCAACTGCGCACACACAACATCGCCGTTGCGGGCAAACTTTCGGGAAGCGCGGCGACCGACGCGTTGACGTTGGCCGACTTGAGCGTGCAGGAGTTGATCGTCGGCGCACTGCGGGACCTCGATCCCCAGTTTTGCCGCTGCCGCCTCGAGGCCGAGGAGACGACGGGCGATCTGGCTCGATTTGCCAAGGAGAGCGACTTCGTCCTGGCTATCGATCCGATCGACGGCACGAAGCAATATCGGGATCGCACGGGCAACGGTTATTCGGTCATGCTCCATTTGCGCGATCGGGAGACCGTGCTCTATTCGTTGGTCTATATCCCCGAATCGGGAACAAGCGGCACCTGGGTCGAGGTCCGCGACGGCTCGGTTTACTGCGGTCCAGACGACCCGAGCAAATCGGCGGCCGACGTGCTGCGAGCCCTCCGGCCGGTCGATCCGCGGCGTGTGCCCGATTCCAACAAGATTTATGTCGTCGGATTTCAAGAGCACGATGGCGATCGGACCCACGATTTGGCCGCCGTCGGTTTGGAAGCGTACACCTCGGACACGATCAAGGGCTGTGTTTACGAGTTGCGATCGCGCGGCCAACTGGGCGGGGCGTTGCTCCATTCGCCGAACGTTTACGATTTCCCGGTGTCGCTGCACATCGCGCGAGCGCTCGGCGGCGACGCGGTCTGGGTGCATAACCAGCAGCCCGTGAATTTTCATGAAACATGGCTTGACGAGCGGGCTAACATGATCCGCCTGCCGGGAATCGTCGCCTGCAGCACGAGCCGCAAGACACTCGACACGTTGTGCACGCTGGCTCGCGATTGGGATCCCCAACGGTACGTGTAAATGAATGCCGTGAACACTTTCGCGAGAAAAGCTCACAGTGTCCGAGTCGGGGTGCCACGTCCACGGCTCTGCGTGGGCGTGTCTTCGAACATCAAACGGATTCGCACGCCCATGCAAAGCCGTCGCAAAGCCGTGGGCGTGGCACCCAGAAAAAGTTCCACTACGGTGCCTAAGATGCATAGGAATCCATGAAGCGGGTCTTGCTCTCTTGGAGCTCCGGCAAAGACAGCGCCTGGGCTCTGCACATCCTGCGGCAACAATCGGGCCTCGAAGTTGTCGGACTCTTGACGACCTACAACGAAACCGCTGACCGCGTGGCTATGCACGCGGTGCGACGAACGCTCGTCGACGCCCAGGCTCAATCGACGCGTTTGCCGCTCTGGTCGGTCTTCCTGCCGTGGCCCTGCTCCAACGACGTTTATGAAGCCAAGATGCAGGAAGCGGTCGAGCGCGCCCGGGGAAGCGGCGTTACGCATTTTGCCTTCGGCGATCTCTTTCTGGAGGACGTCCGCGCTTATCGCGAGACCAGGCTGGCCGGCACGGGAATCGATCCGCTTTTCCCCATCTGGACGACCGAGCGCGATACGCCGAATCTCGCTCGGGAAATGTTGGCCGGCGGATTGAGCGCCGTGCTCACATGCGTCGATCCCAAACAACTCGCCCCGGAGTTTGTCGGTCGGCGATTTGACGACGAGTTGCTGGCGGATTTGCCGAGCGGAGCCGATCCGTGCGGCGAGCGGGGCGAATTCCACACCTACTGCTGCGCCGGGCCGATGTTCGCCAACCCGATATCGGTCAACGTCGGCGAGTCGAGCCTGCGCAATGGTTTCTGGTTCGCAGACGTCGTCTCCGTCGCCGCAGAGGACTGTGCGACTTACTTGGCCGCAGACGGTTCAAGTTGAGCGCTTGGCGCTTCAGTCGGCTTGATCGCTTCGACGAGGATTCCCCCCATCTTGAAGAAGCGGTGGACCGGCGTGAACCAGAGTTGCGTCTTCCAAGGCAGGCCCGCCTCATCGCAGGCCCGCTTGAGTTCTCGGCGGTTATAGGTGCGGCACTTCCACGTGCGGCTGACGAGGGCCCCCGACACGGTGTCTTCGGTCGCCAGGATCAGGGCGCTGCCCCCCGGCCGCAGCACGCGGCAAATTTCCCGCAGCCCGGGGCGCGGATCGGGCAAATGCTCGATGACCCAGCCGCAGGTGACGCAATCGAAGGTGCCGTCGGCAAACGGCATTCGCATCATGTCGCCCGCAACATAACATGGGCGTGAGTTCTTCACGCGGATTCGCGCCCGTCGCAGCATTTGCGGCGAAAGGTCGAAGGCGACGAGCTGCGTGTCGGGCCGCGTCAGCTTCAGCAGGTGGCCCAAGATTTGACCTGCCCCCGATCCCACATCGAGAATGCGGCGGCGGCAGCTCACGTCAAATTTGCGGGCGCGTAAAACGTGTCCAATCAGCGGCTCATGCAAAGAGACAAGACTTCCCACGGCGAGCACGGCTCCCCGCGGTCCGTCGTATAACTCCCGAATGTCGTCGCGATATTCCTGGAAGGTTGTGCGGCCCATGCCCTTGAATTCAACGAATCGTCGCAGGGCTTTTTGGGGCAGGCCGCGTTTTTTCTTGGTGGATCGTCTTTTTTTTGTTGCCGTCATGAAGCGCTTTTGCACACCAGGTACTGGTTCGGAGCGAGAAAGAACATGTCAACCAAAATGCTGGTTAAATCCTGGTCAACGTTTCCGTTATACGATGTCCGCAGGTGAGTGTCTCGCCTTGGAGGATTATTCGCACAAAAATTGCACCCTTTCTTCGCCGATTAGCACCTGTGTCCATCCGCTTGAAGTGAGCATGGTGAACGACTATGATTATCGCGGGTTAAGGTTGTGTCTCGGGGGCGTTTGCGTCAGGCATTCACATGCCGGCATCGGCCCACCACACCCACCAGCCCGCTTCGCCGGCTCGTGGGAAAATTCCTTGTTTCTCGCCTGTTCCGGTCGATGGCGACCGCTTCTCGTATCTGCCGCGCGTTCCGTTCGTCCGTGTGCGCCCGCGGACAGTCGGTGCGGGTCTATCCCATAGCAAATCGGATTCCAATCGACCGATTGGTGTCCAGAGAGGGCTCGCGGTTCGTGACGGACACGGGCTCGGTCGAGACGAAATGCACCGAGGGCGGTGCATGGAGATGAACGTTTAACGACCTCACGGAAGTGTCAGCGATGTCCACAGTGGTCGACCTTCGCAAGACCGACGACCCAAGGGACGCAATTCATCGTGCGGTTCACTTGCTCGCGGAAGGCCATATCGTGGCCTTCCCGACCGAGACGGCTTACGCGCCGTGTGTGAACGCGCTTTCGACAAAGGCCGTGCAAAAGCTCGTGGCCGCTGCGGGAAAACCGGGATCTCATCCGACCCTGATGCTCAAGGGATTTCACGAGGCAATCGATTACGTTCCCGACATGGACGAACTGGCCCAGAGACTGGCGCGGCGCTGCTGGCCGGGCCCCGTGACCTTGGCCTTTCGTGTCGGGTCGCAACCGGGATTATTTGGCGCCTGCCTCCGGAGACGCGCGCCGCGTTGGCGCCGGACCAACGGCTTTGGATTCGCGTCCCCGCACACGACTGCATTCACGATGCCATGCGGCTCATGCCCGCGCCGCTGGTGGCCGGAAGCGAACGCGGCCACGATGGTCGCGCCCTCACCACGTCGGCTTACGTTCTGGCGGCGCTGGACGACAATGTTGAACTGGTGATCGACGACGGCGAATGCCGGTATGCCGAGCCGGCGACCGTGGTCGAAATCAATTCCTGTGCGTGGTCGATTCTTGAACCGGGAGTGGTGAAGGAAACGATGATCGGCCGACTTGCCTGCGAACTCTATCTCTTTATCTGCACGGGCAACACTTGCCGCAGCCCGCTTGCCGAAGGGTTCTTTCGCAAAATGCTGGCCGACCGGCTGCATTGCGCCGAAGACGAATTGGCCGACCATGGCTACATGGTGATGTCCGCCGGGATGTCGGCCGAGTCGGGGCTGCCGGCGAGCCTCGAATCGGTCGAAGTGGCACGCCGCTCCGGCGTCGATCTTCGCGGTCACGAAAGTCAGCCCGTCACCGAGCGGCTGTTGGAACAATCCGACCGCATTTTCACAATGACACGCAGTCACAAGGACGCGCTCCTGGCGTCGTATCCGCGGCTCGCGTCGCGCGTCGAGTTACTGTCGCGAGACAACGCCGATATTTCGGATCCGATCGGAGCGCCGCAGGAGGAATACGACGTCTGTCAGAAGGAGATCGAGAAAAACCTGCGTCTGATTCTGGATTCGATGCCCATCTAAGACCTTGCCGCATCTGTCGCCGAGAGAAGGTGTTTGACAATCCATGAAAATTGCCGTTGCCAGCGATCATCGAGGCTTTTCCGTGAAGGGGAAGGTGCTCGCCCGGCTTGCCGAATTGGGCCACGAGGGGCTCGACTTCGGCCCGGAGAGTTCCCAAAGCGTCGATTACCCCGACTACGCGGCCAAGGTTGCGGCCGCCGTCAGCTCGGGGCAAGTTGATCGGGGAATTCTGATCTGCGGCACAGGAATGGGCATGTGTATCGTGGCGAACAAGTTTCCGGGCATTCGTGCCGCCCCCTGCCACGACGATCTGACCGCGGAGATGAGCCGGCTGCACAACGACGCCAACGTTCTTTGTCTTTCGGCCGACCTGCTGGGTGACCGGCTCGTCAACCGCATGGTCGAGATCTGGTTGAAGACCAATTTCGAGGGCGGACGCCACGCGCGGCGCCTCGACAAGATCGCCATGTACGAAGCACAGACCGGGGTGGGCTCGACCAGTCCGGCGCGACTTCCGCCCCTCCGACTCCGCCGGCGTGCTGATTTCAGCGAGTGTCGCCAGAGCTGCCAGTTGCATCGAAATGCGCTGATTTGTCGGCGTGTACGGAACCATTTCGCCTCGCTTTTCAGCACACGCGCGTCAATGTATTGTGTGCTTCGGAACGGCAATCGGTCTCTGCTTTCGCGTCGCGATTCTCCGCAAGGAAAGAACACGCAATGGACGTCAATACGCTCAAATACGCCCGCTCCCATGAGTGGGTGGCGTTCGACGGGAAAACGGCAACCATCGGCATTACCGATTTTGCGGTTCGCCAATTGACGGATCTCGTCAATATCGATTTGCCGAAGGTGGGCAAGACGATCCAGGTTGGGGACACCATCGGCGAAGTCGAAAGTGTCAAGGCGGTGAGCGACCTTTACGCTCCCGTCAGTGGCCAAATCGCCGCCGTCAACGAACAATTGGCTAACGACCTGGGCGTGCTCTCCGACGACCCGTTTGGCAAGGGCTGGATGATCAAGGTCGCGGTGACCGACCCCTCGTCGCTCGCGCAGCTGCTGGACCGCAAGGCTTATGAGGCGCACTGCGCGGAAGAGGAAAACCACGCGTGACGTATCTGTTCAATACGCCCGATCAAGAACGCGAAATGCTGCGGACGATCGGTGCGAAATCGGTCGAGGATCTGTTCGAGCAAATCCCGTCGTCCAACCGGCTCAATCGGCCGCTCGAATTGCCGCCCAATCTCGGAGAAATGGAGCTCGAACGCGAGCTGCGGGCCCTTGCCTCGAGGAATTCGGGTTGCGGTCGCCGCGTCTGTTTTATGGGGGGTGGCGTCTACGACCATTTCATTCCCGCGGCCGTCGATGAGGTCGCCGGTCGCGGCGAGTTTTATACGGCTTACACGCCCTACCAGGCCGAGGCGAGCCAGGGCAGCCTGCAGGCGTTCTTCGAGTACCAGTCATTGATCTGCCGTTTGACCGGGATGGAGGTCTGCAACGCCAGCCTTTACGAAGGGGGAACCGCGGTCAGCGAGGCGGCCTTCATGTCGATGCGCGTGACCGATCGGCACGAGAAGGTCGTGATTCTGGGCTCCGTGCACCCTGAATACCGGCAGGTGCTGCGCACCTACCTCTCAAATTTGAACTGCGAACTCGTCGTCGTGCCGACGCCGGAGGGAACGGCCGATCTCGCGAAAGTGCAGGCGGCTCTCGACGACAAGACGGCCTGTTTGATTTTTCAGCATCCGAATTTCTTCGGCTGTCTGGAAGAGCCCGACAAGCTGAGCGAATTGGCTCACTCCGTTGGAGCCCTCTCCGTCGTTTCGTTCGATCCGATCAGCTTGGGCATCCTCCGCCGGCCCGGCGAGTACAGCGCCGACATCGCGGTCGCCGAAGGCCAACCGCTTGGCATCCCGATGCAATACGGTGGGCCCTTCCTCGGCGTTTTCACCTGCCGCAATGAATTCCTGCGCAAGATGCCAGGGCGTCTTGTGGGCCGAACGACCGATCGCAAGGGCCGTCCCTGCTACACGCTCACCATTCAGGCCCGTGAGCAGCATATTCGTCGCGAAAAGGCGACGAGCAACATTTGCACGAACCAGGGACTGCTAGCGTTGCGAGCGACCGTCTATCTGGCCCTCATGGGTCCGCAGGGCGTGCGGGAGGTTGCCGAGCTGTGTTGTCGCAAGGCCCATTATGCGGCCGAGCAATTTGCGGCGGTTGCCGGATTGAGACTCGCGTTTCCCGGCCGCGCATTTTTCAAGGAGTTTGTGTTGGCGTGTCCTTCCGATGTGGAACGCGTGCTCTCGGCTGCAAGGAAGGCGGGATTCGATTTGGGCCCGTCGCTTTCGCGATTCGGATCGTCCGCGGATACGGGAGTCAAGAACGGGATTCTCGTCGCGGTCACTGAGCAGCGGACTCGACAGGAGATCGACGCTCTCGCTGCGGCGCTCTCTGCTCGATAGATCACTGGATGGATGCATGCGAAATTTATTGGCCACAAAATCACTCTTCGAGCTGAGCCATGCGGGGAGGCGGGGCTGCGTGTTTCCTGCCAGTGATGTGCCGGCCAAGGCTCTCGATGAATTGATTCCGGCGGCCCAGCTGAGTTCCGAATCGCCTCCCCTGCCCGAGCTGGCCGAACCGGACGTCATTCGCCACTTCGTCAATCTGTCGACCCTCAACATGTCGGTCGACACGCATTTCTATCCGCTCGGCAGTTGCACGATGAAGTACAACCCCAAGCGGCACGAGCGCCTGTCCCGGCTGCCGGGCATCGCCGATTTGCATCCCTACCAGACGGAACAAGAGTCGCAGGGCATGCTGCAAATGCTCTTCGAGATGCAGCAAATCCTGGGCGAGATCTCGGGACTCCCCGCCGTCACGCTTCAGCCGGCTGCCGGCGCAGGGAGAATTCACCGCGCTGTTGGTGGCGGCCGCCTATTTTCGCGAGAAAGGCGAAAAGCGAACGCGCGTGCTTTTCCCGGCAAGTGCGCACGGGACCAATCCGGCCAGCGCCGCGCTCGCCGGTTTCGAGTGCGTACAGCTCAAGGGGACCAAAACGGGACTGGTCGATCTCGACGAGTTGAAGGCGCACCTCGATGCGTCGACGGCCGTCTTCATGATCACCAATCCGAATACGCTCGGCCTCTTCGAGCCGCAGATCAGCCAGATATCACAACTGCTCCACGACGTGGGGGGCCTGGTCTACGTCGACGGCGCGAACATGAATGCGATTTTGGGCGTCACGCGGCCGGGCGACTTCGGCGGCGACATGATGCACTTCAACGTCCACAAAACATTTACCGGCCCGCACGGTGCCGGCGGACCGGGAGCCGGGCCAGTGGCGGTGCGCAGCTTTCTGGCCGACTATCTGCCCGGCCCGATCGTGACTCGAGACGACAGCAATCCAAAGCAGCCGACGTATCGGCTCACGACCCCCGCGAAATCGATTGGCCGCATGCGCACCTACTTTGGCAACGTGGGCATCCTGCTCCGCGGATACATGTATATTCGCACGCTTGGGCCGGACGGACTCAAGGCCGTCGCGACCAATGCCGTGCTCAATGCGAATTACCTGATGGAAAAGCTCAAGGACGTGCTGCCGGTTCCGCATGGGCAGCGCTGCATGCACGAGTTTGTCGCCTCGGCTCGCGCGCTACATGACCGCGGAATTTCGGCGATGGACATCGCCAAGCGTCTGCTGGATTATGGCTTTCATGCTCCGACGGTTTATTTCCCGCTGGTCGTGCCCGAAGCGATGATGATCGAGCCCACCGAAACGGAGTCGAAAGAGACGCTCGACGCGTTTGCCGAGACGATCCACCGCATCGTGACCGAAGACCCCGAGTTCTTGCACACCGCACCGCATACGACTGCCGTCAGCCGGCCGGACGAAGTGCAGGCCGCCCGCAAGCCGATCCTCAAATGGGAACCTGCCGCGTCGTGATCGAAGCGGAGCCGCAAAGCGGCGTCCGCAATATGGCGATCGATGAAGCGCTTCTCGAAGCCGCTCTCGATCGGGGGGAATGCACGGTTCGCTGGTATCGCTGGCGGTCCGCGACGGTCTCGCTGGGCTATTTCCAGGACAAAGACGCTGCATCTGCGATTCCGGCCTTTGCGGGCCTCGACGTCGTCCGGCGTCTGACCGGCGGCGGAGCCATCCTGCACCACCATGAGTGGACCTATTCCTGCAGTGTTCCCGCAGAGCATGCGTTATCGCAGACTCCGTCGCGAATTTACGAATTGGTTCACGAGCGAATCATCGCCGGATTGGCACATCAGGGCGTCGACGCGGCCGAGCTTCGCGGGACTAACAATTCCAGTGCGGAGGGTGAGTTTCTTTGTTTCGGTCGTGGCGATTCTCGGGACGTTGTTTTGCAAGGCCATAAGATCGTCGGCAGCGCCCAGCGGCGGCGTCGCGGGGCTGTCCTCCAGCACGGCAGCCTGCTGCTGCGGCGCTCGGAATATGCCCCCCAGTTTCCCGGCGTCCTCGATCTGGCCGCTTGCCGCCCGTTTGATCTGGACTTGATTTGCCGGTTGGGTGAATCGATCGGCGCGATCTTCGGCAATCCGGAAATCGCTCGCGAACATGAGAAATCGATTCAAGACCGCGCCCTCGAGCTGGAAGCACGTTACCGCACGCTCGATTGGGGCCGGCGGGGCTCACACTGACCGCCGAGTCGCTCGCGCTCTCGCAACCGCTACGATCGACAAGCTCTACGTAGTGGCTCTCTTTTAGCTCGTCGGATAGGTCATTTTTCTTTGCCCGAACCCCCAGCGTGTCGATACTTCACAGGCGAAGATTCTGCCGAAGTGAGATGTCGATTTATGCGATACGACTTGTTGGTAATTGGAAGCGGACCGGCCGGCCAAAAGGGGGCGATTGC
This sequence comes from uncultured Planctomycetaceae bacterium, assembly GCA_963756305.1. GTDB lineage: Bacteria > Planctomycetota > Planctomycetia > Planctomycetales > Planctomycetaceae > DASPSM01. The sequence continues at coordinate 724,810 of CAVWNP010000002.1, read as the reverse complement.
CGCCGCCAAGCTGCACAAACGCGTGGCCATCATTGAGCGTCGCAGCGACGCGATGGGTGGCGTTTGCCTGCACACCGGTACGATTCCTTCCAAGACCATGCGCGAGGCCATTCTTTACCTGACCGGTTACCGGCAGCGCGAGGTGTATGCGGACGCCTACCGCCGCAAACGGCAGGTAACGATGGCCGAACTTGCCCGCAAGCTCGATCAGGTGACGCAGCACGAATTGGACGTCGTACAGGATCAGCTGCACCGCAACCGCGTCGACACCTATTCGGGGAACGCCCGCTTCGTCAGTCCACACGAAGTCGAAGTCAGTTCCTCCGACGGGTCGCGCGTCTTGCATGCGGAGTACATGCTGATCGCCTGCGGCACCAAGCCGGCCCGCCCCGGCCACATTCCGTTCGACGGCAAGCACATTTTCGACTCGGACGAGTTCCTGAAGCTCGAAAAGATTCCGCGTTCGATGATTGTGGTGGGCGCGGGCGTGATCGGCATCGAGTACGCGATCATGCTGGCGACGCTCGGGGTGCAAGTCACAGTCGTGGACGGCCGCGAAAAGCTGCTCGATTTCTGCGACACCGAGATCGTCGACACGCTGATCTATCATGCGCGAACGCTTGGCGTCATGTTCCGCTTGGGCGAAGACGTCGTCGGCATCCAAAAGCTGCCGCAGGGCATGGTCTTCGTGCAGTTGGAAAGCGGCAAGCGGCTGGTGAGCGAGACGGTGCTCTTCACCGTCGGCCGCGTGGGCGATACGTCCGAACTGAACCTGCACGAGGCCGGCCTCGAGCCCGACGAGCGCGGCCGCCTGTGGTGCAACGAAAATCACCAGACGTGGGTGCCCCACATCTACGGTGCGGGCGACGTTGTCGGCTTCCCGGCGCTTGCCAGCGTTTCCATGGAGCAAGGCCGCCGCGCCGTCTGCCACGCGTTCGGTCAGCCGTTCGAAGCGTGCCAGCACCTGCCCTACGGCCTGTTCACGATTCCTGAAATTTCGATGGTCGGTCAGACCGAGCAAAAGCTCACGGCAGACTGTGTCCCCTATGAAGTGGGTATCGCGCGGTACAAGGAAATTGCCCGCGGCCACATTATCGGCGACACGACGGGCATGCTCAAAATCCTGTTTCACCGGCACAGCCGCAAACTGCTCGGCGTGCACTGCATCGGCGAAGCGGCGACCGAAATTGTACACATCGGCCAGGCCGTGATGGCCTTGGGCGGCACGATCGACTACTTCCGCGATACGGTCTTCAATTATCCGACGATGGCCGAGTGCTACAAAGTCGCCGCGTTCGACGGCTTTAACAAGATCAGCTACGACAATCTCTGCACGCTGTCGTGCGAGTCGACGACCGATGAAATGGCCGAGGAAGCGTCCGAACTGGAATTTGTCCCCGCGACATAACGACCACACCAAGTCTCTCAACGTCACGAAAAAAAGCCGACCAGCCACGCTGGTCGGCTTTTTTATCGCAAGGCGGTCAGGCTGACTGTCATGCGACGAATGTCTGCCGGCAGCGGCGATTCGAATACGACGCGCCCGCCCAAAATGGGATGCTCGAATTCCAAGCGATGCGCGTGCAAGGCGTGGCGTCCCGTGCTGACCTCTTCGGGCTCGTCGAAAGCAGCCTGCTCGCCTTGGGTCGAGCGCCGCCCATTTGACTCCCGCCTTTTCAGCAGGGCTTCGTATTCGGCCTTGGTCAGCTTGATCTCACCGAAGGGGCCATAGAATTCGTCGCCCACGACGGGATGGCCAATCGCCGCGAAGTGCAGTCGGATTTGATGGTTTCGTCCGGTGCGCGGCCGGGCCCGGACCAGCGTATGGCTTTGATATCGCTCGACGACTTCATAGTCCGTGACGGAAGGACGCGGATCGCCGGCCTCCGGCAAGCAAGACATCAGAACGCTGCCGGCATCGGGCGACGTGCCGATCGGGAGATCGATTGTTCCGCCATCTGATCCGACGAGTCCTTCAACCAGCGCCAAATAGGTCTTGGAAACGCGCTCCCGTTGAAACTGGATCGAAAGCTGGCGGTGCGAAAGATGCTCCTTGGTCACCGCGATCAGGCCGCTCGTCATGCGATCGATGCGGTGCACGATGCCCGGCCGCAGGAGACCGGGCCAGGCGGATTGTCGATCGAAGTGGGCTTGCAGTGCATTGCACAACGTGCCCGACTGCATGCGTCCGGCTGGGTGCACAATTTGTCCCGCCGGTTTATCGACGACGATCATCCACGGGTCTTCGTAGATGATCTCGAGCGGAAGGTCTTCCGGCCGATGGAGCTTATCCGGAGGCTCGATCAACCGGATGCTGACCTCATCTCCCTCGGAGACGCGCTCCTCGATCTCGACAGTCGTCCGGTGAATTTTGACCAGTCCGGCTCGCACCATTCGCTGGATGCGAAACGGCGTGTAGTTCCGAAAGTGGTGCGCGAGAAACGTATCGATCCGCACGCCATGCAGGTAGCGTTCGACGATCAACTCGGCCGTAAACGGAAAACGATGCACATCTGGATTGTCGCGGCGTCTTCCGAGATTCGCAATTTGCTCCCGAGCGGAGTCGCGCATTCGATGACGCTCCGCGGTGCGAATCAAGCTTTTTTCGGCCGGATTTGATAGTTCCGGCGGCTCTGGTCGAATTCCAAAACGATCAGACCGGTATCGGCGGCGTCTTCCAGCAGATCCGAGAAGGACGCGTAGCCGTAGTAGCCCTCATTAAATCCGGGGTACACGCGGCGGATGACCTGCTTGAGCATCGAACCCCAAATGGGATCGTAGTCCTGCTCCAAGGAGTGGACCACTTCCATGAGCCGGTCCAGGGCTTCCTGCTTCTTGTCTTCTTTCCCCTTGACCTTTTTCACGGCGGCGGCGGGCGTTTTTTGGGCCGTGCGGATCAAGTCGTCGTAGTAAATGAATTCGTCGCAGTTGGCAATGAGCAAATCGGAGGTCGAATTCTTGATCCCGCATCCGATCACGCGGTTGTTGTTTTCCTTGAGCTTCGAGACGAGCGGCGAGAAATCGCTGTCGCCCGAGATCAAAGCGAAGACGTCGATATGATTCTTCGAGTAGCACAGGTCGAGCGCGTCGACCACCATGCGGATGTCGGCACTGTTCTTTCCGCTCATCTTGCTTTGCGGGATGTCGATCAGCTCGATTCCCTGAGCATGGAATTCCCGCACGGCGTCTCGGTAGTGGCTCCAATCGCAATAGGCCCGCTTGTAGACGATGCGGCCCTTTTCGAGCAGCCGCTTAAGGACCAGGTGGATCTGGAAGTGGCCCGACTTCATGCCGCGAACGCCGATCGCCAGATTCTCGAAATCGACAAACACCGCGATCAGCGGCTCATCGGAACCCGTCAACGCGTTTTTCATGCTCACCGTCTGGCCCTCCCTGCGGGTACGCTCAAGCGGTGGCAAGAATACGGAAAGCCCGCATTGGCAGCAAGGCAGCATGGAACCGAGCTCCCGTGAGCCAAATTGCGGGCTTCCGGCCGGGAGCGAAAGCCTGGTCGAACCAATTCCAGAGAGAGTGAATCTCGTGTCGCGAGAGATCGTCGATGCGGCGCTCGAAGTTCATCGGACGCTTGGACCAGGCCTCACTGAACCGGTTTACGAAGTCTGTCTTTGCCAGGAACTGAGCCAACGCGGTCTCGCCGTCAAAGCGCAAGACGGGCGCCGATTCTCTACAAGGGGGTTCGCCTGTACGCGGATCTTCGCCAGCGAGCGCATCGCCCTCTAGCCTTAGCCTGTCTTTGTGTCTCTGTCTCTTTGTGGTGAACAACTCTTTCTCCAGATGAAAACTGGATTACCACAAAGGCACAAAGAACGGAGGAGGAGGCTGCTGGATGCTCGACTGGGGCGGCAAATGTTGACATCCTACTTTTCGATTGACGCTTTCGCCGGTGGCGATTGGTCTGCTCGAATGCTTCGCACGGCACGTGCATCGTGGCGTGCACTGGCTCTGGTCCTCGCTGAACGGGGCCAACGACGAGTGGCGCCCCATGGACCACAAGGGTCCAATCCCGCGGTAAGCGGTGGTGCGAGTGGGTCAACGGCGTCGAAAGCGAAGCGGAGCTGTACGCGATCTGCCACAGCATTGCGCGCGAACGCCTTTTGGAACACGTCGCTGGCAAGTTTCGACCGCTCGGCGACTGGGGCTGGAATCCGCCCTTCGCCCCCGCGGCCGCCCTCCGAAGCATCCAACAAAGTAGAATGCCCCCTTTCTCTGCCCTTTCCGCGCTCAGGGCAGTCCTTCCTCACCGACCTTGGTTGGCATTGTGAGCGGCCGCCCGATCACGTGGTCTTCAGCGAGAAGGTCTCGGTCGAAGTGTCTCCGTTGCGGGCTGTCGTCGGCGAAGGCTGACAACAGAGCAACTCATCACTGGATCGTCGCGAGGCCATCCATAAAGAAGTCGCCGATGCCGTGGGCCAGCGCGATGATCCAAAGGTTTCCCGACCGGTAGAAGAGCGCTCCGAAGTACAGCCCGATCGCGAAAATCGCCATGAAGATGACCAAACGCCCGGGATGCTCGAACGTGTTGGAAAAATGGTAGGCGTGCAGCGGGCCGAAGGTGAAGACCAGGTTGCTTACCACGATGCCAGTGACTGCTCCCCAGCGGCGGACCAGTTCCGTTTGCAGCAGCCCCCGGTAGACGTACTCTTGATAGAAGCCCCAGAGCATCTGACCCGCGAACACCACGAGTGTCACTTGAATCCATGCGGGGAGTTGCGGCAGAGCGGCAAGCTCGTTCCACTCGGCCAAAGTAAAGGCGACCAGCGACACGGCCAATATCTGCGGCAGATACCACTTCTCGGAGTCGGTCCATTCTTTCCAGCCGTAGAGTCCAACCCGGGAGAAAGGAAGCCGTATCCACGCGGCCGTAAGGCCGATCGCGAAGACCGTCATGAAGCTCGCGATTGCCAGCGGCCGCGTGTGAGTGCCGCCAAAGTCAAACGAGCGCAGTTTGTCGCGAACGTAGGGCCGAGCGAAGCCTTCGAGAGCGAGGCAAACGATGAGCATTCGCAGGCCGATGGCAGCAGTGTAGGGGGCCCCAGCCTTCTTCTCGAAGCGAAAGAGCCAGCCTGACCAGGGGGAGCTTGGCTCCTCGAGTGTCTCGGCTGTTTGCGGCACGTGCTTGCCCCGATCAGGTTCGCCCGCCCTCCCTGGAAAGGCGTTGCGGCCAGGAATTCACCGGGAAGTCTGCAACCGTCATTCGTCGACTGACGCGAAAAATTAGGTGACAGGACCGGAATGGCACTTGAAAGTTGTGTAACTCAGGCTGTTCTCGCCGGTCAGCTTCCCCTCGTATCTCCCCTAGGCCGCTTCGAGCACCATTCCAGCTGACAACGAGAAAACGACGACGATCCGGGCGATCGGAAAACCGCAACCCGGCTTCTGCGACGCCATTTGCGGGTACTCGGCCTGGTTGGCCGCCGTGTCCGGCATGGTAAACGTGGAGCTGTCGACGACGCGCAGCGCGCCGCTTGTGCCACAGCCACTCGGCGGGTGCCTCGGGAAACGGAATACGGGACAGGTTAGGACAGGTTCGATTTTTGCAAGATGGGTAAGGTTGGTTTCGATCTGCTCAGCGATCTACCGGCGCATGGTGATCTCCGAGTCGGTGAAAATCGGACCCAGCTCAAGGCTCCACGCAAAAGGAGCGCAAGGCCGACAGTTTGACGCCCGATCCCTTCGGGACGCTTGCCGACACCGGTCGCTTCGACCCAATCGGTCGGCACCGACGAACTTGCCGACGCCGGTCGCTCGGGTACCCGCACGCGGGTGCGAAGCGGTCGGCACCAACAAACGTGCCGACGCCGGTCGCTTCGACCTACGCGGTCGGCACCAACAAAATCTGCCAAGCGGAACACTGCCCGACCGAGCCTGGCGTTTCGGGCCAACGGCGACTCTCAGTGGGCGGGGCGATCAGTTTCTTGGTGACGCCGGTCGCGTCGAGCGAAGCGCTCGGCACCGGCGAATAGTCCCGGCACCCGTTGCTTCGTCACGCGGCCTCGTCGGTCCAAGCGGCTCGCGGATGCGCCGCCACCGTTGGCTTCAGGCGAACGAATTGCCGACGCCGGTTGCGTCGACCGATGCGGTCGGCGCCAGCAAACGTCAAGATTCGCTCAGGAAGAAACTTCCGCGATCCCCGTATTGAAAAACACGGTGCTGACCGGGTGAGTTGGAAGTCACCAGATGCCCCGGAACTCCTTCCTAGCCTCAAGTGTACCGAGGGGTACGCGAATCTCGCGCAAAGATTTTTTCAGTTTGTTGCAACATCCGAGGCGCGGGAAGTTGCGACAAAAGATTTTTCAGGTGTGCTTTGCGACGCAAAGTGGCAAGCATACGGGGCGAGAGATTGGGGGCGGACCGGCCTTTTTTGGGGTGGACCCCAAAAAAGTCCCCGCTCTTGGCTCCGTTGTTCGGCCCTCTGTCCGACCAGCTGGCACACTCACCCCCGGCCCGTCTCCCGCAAGTGGCGAGAGGTGAACGAGTTAGAAGCGCCGGTGGCGATGCTTGATTTCACCTCTCGGGCCCAGGTTCGCCGGCGCGGTCCGACTTTTTTTGGGTGGACCCCAAAAAAGCCCCCCTTTTTCAGCGCCCAAAAAAGCCAAAAAAGTCCGCACAGAGTTAGTTTTTCGCAGCCGCCAGATCGCGCAGCACCTTATGCAGGATGCCGCCGTTGCGGTAGTATTCGACTTCGACCGGAGTGTCGATTCGGCAGGCGGTCGTGAAGCGGATCGCGGTGCCGTCGGGTTTGGTGGCGGTGACTTCGATGGCTTGCCGCGGTTTGAGCGAATCGTCGAGCGTGATGTCGAAAGTTTCCGTGCCGTCCAGCCCCAGGTGCTCGCGATCCTCCCCCTCCCGGAACTGCAGCGGCAACACGCCCATGCCGACGAGGTTCGAGCGATGGATGCGTTCAAAGCTCTTGGCGATCACGGCGCGGACGCCGAGGAGATAGGTTCCCTTGGCGGCCCAGTCGCGCGAAGAGCCGGTGCCGTATTCTTCGCCCGCCAGAACGACGAGCGGAATTCCCGCCTCCTTGTATTTCATCGCCGCATCGTAGATCGACAGCTGCTGGCCGGTCGGCAAATACTTCGTGACGCCGCCTTCTGTGCCCGGGCACAAAAGATTTTTCAGGCGGATGTTGGCGAAGGTGCCCCGCGTCATCACCCGGTCGTTGCCGCGACGGCTGCCATAGCTGTTGAAGTCGAGCGGTTTGACGCCATGTTGCTGCAGGAACAAACCGGCCGGCGAATCGGCCTTGATCGAGCCCGCCGGACTGATGTGGTCCGTGGTGACCGAATCACCCAACGACGCCAGGACACGGGCGCCAGAAATCGGCTCGATTGCGCCTGGAGTGGTTGGCATGTCGACAAAGAAAGGGGGCTCTTGGACGTACGTGCTTGAGGTGTCCCACTGGTAAAGTTCGCCGCCTGCGCCCGATATTTTCTGCCATTCCGGCGGACCTTGGGTCGCTTTGGAGTATTCGTTTATATAGGTCTCGGGAGTGACAGACGCGGCGATGGTGTCGACGATTTCTTTCTGCGTCGGCCAGATGTCGCGGAGAAAGACGTCCTTGCCATCTTTGCCTTTGCCCAACGACTCGCGGGTCAGGTCAATATCGGTCGTTCCTGCCAGCGCGTAGGCCACAACCAGCGGCGGACTGGCGAGGTAATTGGCCTTCACCTGGGCATTGATCCGCCCCTCGAAATTGCGGTTCCCCGAGAGGACGGCGGCCGCCACGATGTCGCCTTGGCTCACAGCCTTTGAGACCGCGTCGGGAAGCGGTCCGCTGTTTCCGATACACGTTGTGCAGCCGTAGCCGACGAGATTGAAACCGAGCGCGTCGAGCGGCTTGTCGAGTCCCGCTTGCTTGAGGTAATCGGTCACGACGCGGCTGCCCGGGGCGAGGCTCGTTTTCACCCACGGCTTGGGTTTGAGGCCTTTTGCGACCGCGTTCCGCGCGAGCAGCCCCGCACCGACCATCACGGACGGATTGCTGGTGTTGGTGCAGCTCGTGATCGCCGCGATGACGACCGCCCCGTCGGTAATCGACGCCGAATCGCCGTTGAACTTGACCGGAACCGGACTCGCCGGAGCCGGCTTGCCGAACGCCGTCGTGAGGTCCTTCTTCCATTGGGCTTTCATGTCCTTCAGCAGGACGCGATCTTGCGGCCGCTTCGGCCCGGCCATCGACGCTTCGACTGTCGCCAAGTCGAGCGTCAACGTACTCGAGAAGCGCGGTTCGGGCGATGCGGATGTGCGGAAGAGCCCCTGCTCTTTGTAGTAGCGTTCGACGAGGTCGACTTCGTCGGGCGTGCGGCCCGTCCGCACCAGGTACCGCAGCGTTTCGTCGTCGACAGGGAAAAATCCCATCGTGGCCCCGTATTCCGGGGCCATGTTCGCCAAAGTCGCCCGATCGGGCAGAGTCATCGCGTCGAGGCCCGGTCCGTAGAATTCGACGAATTTTCCCACGACGCCATGCTTGCGGAGCATCTGCGTGGCCGTGAGCACGAGGTCGGTCGCCGTCACCCCTTCGCGAAGTTCGCCGACCACTTTGAATCCGACCACTTCGGGGGTGAGCATGTACAGCGGCTGGCCGAGCATCACGGCTTCGGCCTCGATGCCGCCAACGCCCCAACCGACGACGCCGAGCCCGTTGATCATCGTCGTGTGGCTATCGGTGCCGACGAGCGTATCCGGAAAGGCGACGCCGTCTCGGGTGAGAACGACTTTGGCGAGAAATTCGAGATTGACCTGATGCACGATGCCGGTCGCCGGCGGGACGACGCGGAAATTGTTGAAGGCCTGCTGTCCCCAACGGAGGAATTGATAGCGTTCGATATTGCGTTCGAATTCCTTCTCGACGTTGAATTGAAGGGACAACTGCGTGGCGAATTGGTCGACCTGGACCGAATGGTCGATTACTAGGTCGCAAGGAACCAGCGGATTAATTTTCTTGGGGTCGCCGCCGACACGCACCATCGCGCTGCGGAGGGCGGCCAGATCGACGATGGCTGGCACGCCAGTGAAATCTTGCAGGACGACGCGGCCCAGCTTGAAGGGAATTTCGACCTGTTTGGGCGATTTGGCGTTCCAATTGGCCAGATCGATCACGTCCGATTCGTTAACGACGAAGTTGTCGACGTTTCGCAGGCACGCTTCGAGCAGCACTCGCAGCGAAAATGGCAGCGTCTTGACGTCGCCGATCCCGTCCTCGACGAGCTTCGGCAGGCGATAAATCGTATATTCACCGCTTCGGGTCTTGAGTCTCGCTTCGGCCCCGAACGGATGCTTGGCGGTCACGCTCATTCTCCTGTCCAATCACGGCGGTGCGGCTACAATCAACGCGCAAAAACGGAACTCGTGCCTCGGCACGGGTGCTCGACGTCCCATTTTCATTCAGCAAGCGCAGACTGGCAAGCGGACGAGGCGCAACGTGAAATTGGAGCTGCGAATCAAGGACAAACTGATGTTCAACGCCCTGGCGACCCTGCTCATTGTGACCCGCGCGGTTTATTCACAGGAAGTTGACTCTCTCAAGCCGCCGGCGATCACGACGACGAGTGTGCCCGTTGTGCCCGCCGAAATCGAAGATCGGCTGCGACAATATCAAAACACGCGGGCCGCCGCATTTCAGGGCTGGTCACCCGACGGAAAAGGACTTCTGATCTCGACACGATTCGGCAACACGGCCCAATTGCACCGCGTCTACGAGCTCGGTGGGCGGCGGGAGCAGATTACGTTTTTTGACGAACCGGTCACGGGCCGGTTTATCCCCAAAGCGTCCGACGGGGCTCTGCTCGTCTCGATGAGCCAAGGTGGCAGCGAGAGGGACCAAATCTCACTCTTTCAGCCAAAAGGGGGCATGACGAAGCTGCTGACCGACGGCCGATCGAGAAACATCCTGCAGGCCGTGACGCACGACGGAAGCAAGATTGCCTTTGCCAGCAATGCCCGCAATGGGCGCGATACCGACATTTATGTCATGGAGCCGCGCGTCCCCGGTTCGATCAAACTCGTCCTCAAGGGGGACGGCCAGTTCTGGGAAGCGCACGACTGGTCGGCCGACGGAACCAAGCTCCTCGTCAATCGGTATGTCTCGATCAATGAGTCTTACCCCGCGGTGCTTGACGTTCAAACCGGCGCGAAGCAGATGTTGCCGATTCCCGGCAAGCCGCCGGCGTCGTTTGAGCTGTTGCGGTTCAGTCCCGACTCGAAGACGGTCTACATGGGCGCGGACGCCAACGGTGAATTCAAACAGCTTGCACGGCTCAATCTCGAGACGATGCAGTACACGTGGCTCAGTGAAAGCGTCCCTTGGGACGTCGATGCGATTCAAGTCGATCCGGGGAGTGGTCGTGTCGCATTTACTGTCAACGAGGACGGCGCCAGTGCTCTCTATCTGCTCGATGGCGATAAGCCGATCCGGCTCGAGCCTCCGTCCGGCGTGATCACCGGTCTCGACTTTTCCCCCGACGGCAGCCGGCTTGGCTTCACGCTTGCTCGCTATGATGCACCGCCCGACGTCTATTCGTTGACGTTGAGCGACCACAAACTCGATCGATGGACTTACAGCGAGGTGGGTGGGCTCGATCCTGCGACATTCGTTGCACCTTCGCCGATCCGATTTGCTTCCTTTGATGGACGAAAGATACCCGCGTACATTTATCGCCCTCGAGGCGCCTCGGAAAAAAAGCCCGTACCCGTGTTGATCTCGATTCACGGCGGTCCCGAAGCGCAGTATCGGCCGTTTTTTTCGGGCCTCGAGCAGTTTTTCGTGAACGATTTGGGATTCGCCGTCATCGCGCCCAACGTCCGCGGCTCGGCTGGCTACGGCAAAACGTACCTAAAGCTCGACAACGCCGAAAAGCGAGTAGACAGCGTCCGCGATATCGGAAGCCTGCTGGACTGGATCGCGACCCAGCCCGACCTGGATGCCAAACGCGTTGCCGTGATGGGCGGTTCCTATGGCGGTTACATGGTGCTCGCCTCGCTGACGCACTATAGCGACCGCATTCGAGCCGGCGTCGACATCGTTGGAGTTGCCAGTTTCAACACGATGCTCAAAACCACCAGCGCCTACCGCCGCGACTTGCGTCGCGCGGAATACGGCGACGAGCGCGATCCGAAAATGCAGGCCTTCTTTCGCCGTACGGATCCGCTCAACAGCGCGGGCAACATCCACTCGGCCCTGCTGGTCGCTCACGGTCGCAACGATCCCCGAGTTCCGTTCACGGAAGCCGAGCAAATCGTGGCGAAAGTCCGCGCGAACGGAAACAGCGTGTGGACCGTGTACGCCGACAACGAAGGTCACGGCTTTCAGAAGAAGGCGAATCGCGACTATCTCAACGACGTGATCGCGCTTTTCTTGAAACGCAACCTGAGCCCATAACTCCATACTTTTTTCGGTTTTGGCTCGATTTCGCCGTCGATCGCATCAAACATCACTTTTGCGTGACACCGATACGTGCGGACAGGCTATACATAAAATTTGGCAGATTCCTATGCCCGCAAAGTTGACGCACTTCGCCCGTCTTGTTGCCATGGTCGCATCAATCGTGATCGCTTCTCTCAAGAACGGAGGAAGAAAGCACCATGAATGCGACTGCATGCCTTGCGCTTTGCCTGACGACGCTGGTTAATGGACGCGTTCAAACCGACTATTACCACGCGTATCGGGAGGCACAGCGATCCGGCAAGATGCTCGTGATCGACTTCGGGACCGGGTTCGATTTCAACACGGTCGACGCCAAGAAACTCGATGGCTTTGTTCTCTGCCGCGTTCCTGTTGACTACACGATCAAGACCGAGGGCAAGCAAGCCCGCTTGATCGACTCTCCCGCCTTCGATTGTCTGCAAAAGCAAGCTGGCATCGTCGTCGTCGACTTGCAGGAAAAGACCCATTTCGGCGAAACGATCAGCGTCCTGCCGCAACGATATTCTGCGGCCGGTTATGTCGACGCTTTATTCGATTTGCCCGTCGGTTCGATCACTCAGCGGACCCTGACTTGGGCCTTCCGGGTGCACCAGGAGCGACCCGCTTGTACGCAGGGAATCGCCGATCCAACGTTGATGGATCACGCTGACCGACAGTCCTTGGTGCAGGCCCAATCGAACTCGATGTTCCACTCCAGCAATTTTCCTGGCAGTTTCGAGATCGTGGCTCAATCGGGTTCGGGTGGGGGCAATTTGGCCGATGTGGCCATCGACCTCGTCAACATCTGGCGCACGTCGCCGCCGCACTGGGGAGCGGCCACCACCGCCTGGTCGCGGTTCGGAGTGGATATGCAATCCAACGGTGGTTCTTGGTATGCGACCGGCGTTTTTCAATGAGCCGTCGCTAAGGCGCTGAATTATTCCGGCAACGGCCGGCCATAGGTTTCGGGCGCCAGCCAGATAATCGCCATCCCGACCAGGTAGACCAAGCTCACCGTCGAACACGCGTGAGCGTGGGACAGCACTTTATTTTGCCCAAACAGGCCCATCAGAGGCCCAGTCTGCAAGGCGGCGACGGCGGCAATAATCCGGCCAAAATTGAAGCTGAAACCCTGACCAGTCGCCCGCAACCGCGTCGGAAAGAGTTCCGGCAAATACAGCGGCAACCATCCGTAAAACGAGGCTGTCAAACCTCCCAGCAGCAGCACGCCAACGAGAAACATCGGACCATACGTGTCGTTTCCCAGGTAAAACCACAAGGTCGCCGCGAGCGAGCCCAGGCACAGAATCGTGTAAGTCAGTCGTCGGCCAATGGCCGTGCCAAGCAGGGCACCGGCCATCGTGCCGACGATCGCCCCCAAGCCGGAAAGAATTTGGGTCCAGGATCGGGCACCGTCTCCCTCCGCGATGACCGTTTTCGAGGTCGGTTCGACTCCCTGGCGCTCGGCCCGCGCTTCGACGAGCTTACCCGCCCAACTCGGAGCAAGTTGCACCGACGCCCAGGTGCCGACCAATGCCACGCCGCTTAAGCACGCCCCTAACAGCATTCGCCGAAGCGTCGAGCCAACGTTGGAGGCGGAGCCGCCCGACGCGGCCCCCGCCCGCTTCAAGTAACGAAATACGGGAAAGATAAACCCCACCACCGCCAAGCCCACCCCAACCACGGATCCAGCGATTCGCAACGCCATCGGGTAGGTCGTTTCCGGCAGCCATAACACGATCATTCCCAGCGGACCCAAGGTCCCGACCACCACCGCCAACAAGTCGCGAGCCGACCAGAACGAGGTCGACCCGGAGAGTTTTTCGTGCTGCCACCGACGGGATTCGGGTACCAGCATCTGGATAAAAAACGTGAGCAACGCCGGCACCGCCCCGATCAGCATCATCAGCCGCCAACCGGAATGAGCGACAAGCTGATCCACCCAGGCCTTCGGCAACCCCGCCTCCAACAGCAACCGCTGAGTGCCGTCAATAAATTGGCCCAGCACCAGACCGACCGCCGCGATCGACAAAAACCCCACGTTCGAGGCCGCTCCGATCAGTCCGGCCAGCATTCCCCGCGACTTATCGGGCCAAATCTCCATCACCAAGGCCACGCCCAGCGACCATTCGCCCCCCATTCCCAGTGAGGAAATGAAGCGAAACACAAACACCTTCGCCGGTGAGTCCGCCAGCCCGCACAGCCCCATGAACACGGCGTAAGTCAGCACCGAAAGACTCATCGCCCGCACTCGCCCCAGGCGATCCCCCAGCCAGCCGAACAAAACGCCGCCGCTGGCCGCACCGACCAGAAAGCCGGCGATCATCAGCCCGAACCACACGTCGACGTGTGCCTCGCCCGACTTCCCCAGCAAGTCTTTCAGCGCGGGCCGGCCCACCAGCGGAAACAGCCCCATCTCAAACCCGTCGAACATCCAGCCTAAAAAGGCGGCTGCCAGTGTGATCCATTGGCCGCGAGTAGAGGGGGCAGCAAGTGGTGCGGAATTCACAAATCAGACTTCGAGTGGGTGTGCGGGGCCGGGCGGGAACGTCTCGTGGATTCTGATCAGATCCGCACCGAATATCCACGCCCGCCCCCTTCTGCCCGGGTCGAGCCCACCCGGCTGACCAGTTTCTGTACACTTTTTTGGCTTTTTTGGGGCGCTAAAAAAGGGCGCCTTTTTTGGGGTCCACCCAAAGAAAGTCGGTCCGACCAGATGACGGAGCAAAACGGGTCTGGCGTCTGGAGTCCGGTGTCCGGCGTCGGAAAGTGAGAAGCGCGAAGCGTTTGCGGATCGTTCTGCCGCACGTCAGCGGCCCGATTTCGGCCCGTCCCCCCTCTGCCCGCCGCGCTTCGTCCTCGCGCCTTTTTTGGGGTCCACCCCAAAAAACTCCCTCCGCCCCCATGGCGGGACAATAAACACCCTCCGCCCCCATGGCGGATCAAAAACTCCCCCGCCCCGATGGCGAACCATGAAAACTCCCTCCGCCCCTGGACGCACCGCCAAAAAAATTCCGCCGCAAAAATTTCTCACCAACAACGCTTGCCTAACAGCCGTAATATGTACGTGCGTTCATTTATTCGAGCAGCGGACAGACATCCGGGATTCGCCGGTCATCCTCGCTGCCAAATCGGCAGAGCAATTTTCGGCAGTCAATCGGACAATTGCACTTTTGGCAGTGACATCAGATGGGGTTTGATTCGCAACATGCTGTGATTAAACAATTTACGATTTGACACGACTTAGGCACGCCGTTCGCAAATGGAGCTTGCGGGGAGCGTTCTAGCGCTCGGTTCCTGCCAAAGTACAAGCTGGGGCGACGGTGTTTACCCCAGTCGCCGGTTGACATCGAAGGAGAAGTTGATGCCCGCAACGACGAAGAAACCCGCCAAAGAGGAAAAGAGTGCCGTAAAGATCGTTCCCCTGGGCGATCGGGTCGTCCTCAAACGCGCCGATGCCGAGTCCAAGACCAAAGGCGGCATCGTCCTGCCCGACACGGCCAAAGACCGCCCCCAAAAGGGCGAAGTCATCGCCGTCGGCGAAGGCCACATCCGCGACGACGGCAGCCGCGTCCCCCTCTCCGTCAAGGAAGGCGACGACGTGATCTTCAACTCCTACGGCGGCGACGAGATCAAGATCGGCGACGAGGAATACCTCCTGCTCCGCGAAAGCGACATTCTGGCGACGTTCTAACGAACGCGTCTTGAGTCTGGCGTCCGGAGTCGGGCGTCGCAAAAACATAAATCCCGAGCCGGGGGGTTGATCCCCCCGGACGAAATCCCGAGCCGGCGGGTTGATCCCGCCGGACCTTCCCTCGACGAAGTTTGCCAACGCGGGTCAGATCGACAGAAAAGTCCGACCCGCGTCGAGGGAACAACCGGCAACCCCTGCACGAAACACTGAGGAGACGAAATCCCATGGCGAAGATGATTGCCTTCGATCAAGAGGCTCAAGAGGCGATGCGTCGCGGCGTGAGCAAACTGGCCCGTGCCGTCCGCGTCACTCTCGGACCTCGAGGGCGAAACGTGATTCTGGAAAAGAGCTTCGGCTCCCCCACCGTCACCAAGGACGGCGTGACCGTCGCCCGCGAGATCGAGCTGCCGGACAAGTTCGAGGACATGGGCGCCCGCATGGTGCGTGAGGTCGCCAGCAAGACCTCCGACATCGCCGGCGACGGCACCACCACCGCCACCATCCTCGCCGAGGCGATCTACATCGAGGGCCAGCGTGCCGTCGTCGCCGGCGTCAACCCGGTCGAATTGAAGCGCGGCATGGACAAGGCCGTCGAAGACATCGTGGCCGAACTCAAGAAAATGTCGATCGAGTGCAAGACCAAGAAGGCCATCGCCCAGGTCGGCACCGTCGCGGCCAACGGCGACGAAGAGATCGGCAACATCCTCGCCGACGCGATGGAGAAGGTCGGAAAAGACGGCGTCATCACGGTTGAAGAAGGAAAAAGCCTCAAGACCGACTTCCAAGTCGTCGAAGGCATGCAGTTCGACCGCGGCTACCTCTCGCCCTACTTCGTCACCGATCCGCAGTCGATGGAAGTCGTGCTCGAGGACGCCTACGTCCTCGTCCACGAGAAGAAAATCAGCAGCGTCAAGGACCTGGTTCCCGTCCTCGAAAAAGTCGTCAATTCTGGCAAGCCCCTGCTCATCATTGCCGAGGAAGTCGAAGGCGAAGCCCTGGCCACCCTCGTGATCAACAAGCTCCGCGGCACCTTCAAGATTTGTGCCGTGAAGGCTCCGGGCTACGGCGATCGCCGCAAGGCCATGCTGCAGGACATCGCCATCATGGTCGGCGGCCAGGCGATCTTCGAGGACCTGGGCATCCAGCTCGAGAACGTCCAGCTCTCCGACCTGGGCCGCGCCAAGAAGATCGTGATCGACAAGGACAACACCACGATCATCGAAGGCCTGGGCAAGACGGCCGACCTCAAGGCCCGCATCGACCAGATCCGCAAGGAGCTGGAAGGTTCGAGCAGCGATTACGACAAAGAGAAGCTCGAAGAGCGGATCGCCAAGCTCTCCGGCGGCGTGGCCGAAATTAACGTCGGCGCCGCCACGGAAAGCGAAATGAAGGAGCGGAAGGCCCGCGTCGAAGACGCCCTGCACGCCACGCGTGCGGCCGTCGAAGAGGGCATTCTCCCCGGCGGCGGCGTCGCCCTGCTCCGCGCCTCGACGTCGCTCAAGCCGAAGCACGCCACGGATGACGCCGAGACGGGCTACAACATCATCCTGCGTGCGGCCCGCGCACCGCTCTCGCAAATCGCCGACAACGCCGGCGTCGACGGCGGCGTAATCTGCGAAAAGGTCTCGGAACTCAAGGGCAACGTGGGCTACAACGCGGCCACCGGCGAGTTCGAGGACCTCGTGAAATCGGGCATCATCGATCCGACCAAAGTGACCCGCAGTGCGTTGCAGAACGCGGCCAGCGTCGCCACCCTGCTCCTCACCAGCGACGCCCTGATCGCCGAGAAGCCGAAGAAGGAAGACAAGAAGGGCGGCGGCCACGGCGAGTCCGAAGACATGTACTAACCGGCCGAGTTCCTTCAGGCCGAAGCTATAGAAGAGCCGCCGGGCACTTGCCCGGCGGCTCTTTTTAGTATCCTGAGCACGACATTCTCGCATGGTCGAGGACAACTCAATGATCCACGATTCGGGATGGTTTGAGATGGCTGACAAGCGAATACCTCGCTTTGCAGCGGCGAGCTGGGTGCCTCTCTTCGCTCGACAACAGACTTCGGATCTCTGAATACCCTGAGCCCGGGCATTGGCAGGAATATTTCGACGCCGTGGCAATCGCATTTCCGGCAGAAAACACCGGACTGATCGACGAACTGGAATGGATCCATGTAAGCAGTCCAGGCAATCGGCCACAAATCGAGGGAGACTCGTATTTGCCGGCAAGCCGTTTTGTCCACTTCAACACTCAAGTCGCGGGTGATTATTTGGTCCTGCAAAACTGCTTTGAGACCGGTGACGAGGACGAGTTCTTACTTGACCCAGATCTAATCTTAGGCCTTAACCTGCGCCGAGAAGGCGAATCCTGGGTGGCTCCCTACGAGGACTATATTCCGGTCATCCGCATGCACAAAGGAGCTAAAGGGCGGATTGACCTAATCGAGATTCGCGGAGAGCACCTCAAAGATTACCTGTGTGCCCGTAGGCGGGGACTTCTCGTCGCCACATTTCGTTACCGTCGCGAGGTTTCCTCCAATAAACCGCTGTTTGAACTAGCACCGAGCTGGGACGACTGCGGAGGACACTGGGAAGGCCAGATTGCCGAAATCGATGCCGGCGGGGGAGAATACGGCTCCAAAGTCGCGCTACTGGAAATGGGGCGAACTGACGTCGACCGGGACGCGGACGTTCCAGTGATGGGGTTCCCGTCAGACGGAAGTACGTGGTCGACTCATCACGAATTCGCACGGCTGGGTCCGAAACAGTATGTCGTAATCGGTGAAATGTGGAGAAATGAGTGGGTGCCGCCGGGAAAACGCAGCCCCCGCCTGCGGGAAGGATCCGGAAGTGTCGTCTGTCGAATTCATCGTCGATAGTAACGGAGAGCGAGTCGAAGCTCCAGAACTTGTTGGTCCGATCTCGCGTTGGCTCTGGTTTTCTCCTGCAGTCGTCAACGAATTCCTGTCACGCAGATCCACGGAATTGTCTTGGTATACGGAAGACACAGCCGGTTTGAAAATGCCACTAGGAACCACGATTCATTTTGGAATCAACCAGATCGATTTGATAAACGTCTATGCCAAGGACATTGCACAGCTTAGTGTCCTATGGCAAAAGGTATGGGCTGCCTGGAACGTTGCTCCGGACGGTAAGGTTGCCCCGGAATTGCTCGCATCTCAGATGGAGTGTCGGCCAGCGGACGACGATTCCGCGCCGGAAAGTTTGTTCGAGGCCGCAGTTAATCAACTTGACGAGCATTTCTTCCGCAGATTCGGCGTACGTCTCTACCGGTCGCACCCCGCGGAGGCTCCGATCGTTCGGAATATCCATCGCTTCACCGCTGTCGACGAGAGCGGTTTTTATTGCTTGATGAAGGAGCTGACGCGCTTTTGCATCGAACGCCTCAACATTTCGCAACTGAAAGATTTAACTTTGAATTGCGACAAGAACCTGGGGTCGTTGAAGCGTCTCGAAAAGATTCTGAACGATGTCGGGGCGGATGGCAGAGAATTACTGAGCCCGCTCGTAGGGATTTACGAACTGCGGCATTTTGATTCGCATCTTCCGTCATCGTCCTCGCTCGACGATGCGCTCGCACTTGTCGAACTTAATCGCGAAATGCCGCCGTTAAAGAGAGGCAAAGAGGCGATCCGCAGCGTTGTGAATTGCCTTCTTCGGATTGTCGACTCGATTGCGTAGCGGCGTACCACCCCATTGCCAATCATCGCACCGAGCGACGCGTAGCAAATGACTGATTTTAGTCTAGACAGATGTCGTGCGCGGAGGTATCGCTGAGTCGTTGGATGTCGCACGGTTGCGACGTTGGATCGCAAGTCCGCAGGAGAGAGTCGATGTCATTAGAGAAAATCTTCGCCGACTTGGAACAGGCCATCCGACGCATCCCAGACCTTTGGGGTCACCCGGAAACGGCCCGGTACCAATTGGAGATTTTCAAGGCCAGTACCTCGGGAAAAGATCTTGTCACCGTCGCCAACGAAGCAGACGAGTTGAAGCGGTCGTGGATTGCCTTATCGTTCTTGGGGCCGACTGGCACCCCGCCCGGCCAGACCGATGTCGTCTGGGCACGGTGATTTCTCGGGACCGTTAGACTTCCAGGGGAGTCCTTGCCGATTTCCAAAGATTCAGGCTCGGACATCGGTTCCATCGCAGGCACAGCCTGCCCTACGAGATTGAATCTGCGAGGGAAAAGGCGATGGCCAACGAAGAAGAGGTCAAGATCGTCCGCGCTGGCAGGGACGCAATTGCCGAATGGCGTCGAGTACATCCCAGTAACTTTGCGCCGAACCTCTATTCGCTTGACAATGCAGACCTCGCGCACGCAAGTCTGGCTGGCGCGGATTCCCGTGGGGTCAATCTTAGCGGTGCAATTTTGATTGGCGCGGATTGAAGTGGAGCGAATCTAGGGTTCATGCACGTTTTTCCCGATAGTCCTCGTAACGAGCCCCTCCCGCGATGGGCTACAAACCTGAGAAGGTCAAAGATGTCGGGGCGCACTTGATCGCGCCAATTTGGAACTCGCTGATATGGTGGGCGTCGACCTGACGAATGCCGACCTCAGTGGAACCGATTTGACTGGAGTGGACCTGTCCGGCGCGACACTTTGCGACGCGTTTCTCCACGGCACTAAGTTCCACGGCACCAACCTCGCTGAGACCGAATTCGGGGGCGCGAAACTTAAAGGTGCGGCTTTCTTGGACGTCGATCTTTCTGTCGCGAAAGGCCTCGAATCAGTGCGTCACCAGGGCCCATCTACTGTCGGGACAGATACGCTGATGCGGTCGCGAAGAAAACTGCCGTTGAGTTTTCTAAAGGAATGCGGCGTTCACGACGAGGTCCTTGCGTACCTCCCTTCGCTCGTCGGGAAAATCTTCGACTTCTATTCCTGCTTCATCAGCTACAGCAGCAAGGACGACGAGTTCGCCAAACACCTGCACGCTCGGTTACAGCAGGAGAAGATTCGCGTGTGGTTCGCGCCCGAGGACATCGAGGGAGGGCGAAAACTATACGACCAAATCGATGAGGCGATCTGCCTGCACGAAAAGCTGCTTCTGGTCCTCTCCTCCGAAAGCATGTCGAGCGAATGGGTGAGCACCGAGATTCGGCGGACGCGAAAGGCAGAAAGGGATCAGGGATGTCAAAAGCTGTTTCCCATTCGACTGTGTAACATGGACACTCTGCGGCGCTGGGAACGCTTCGACGCAGACAGCGGCAAGGATCTTGCCGTCGAACTTCGCGAGTACTACATCCCCGACTTCAGCCACTGGAAAGACCACGAATCGTTCGAGGCCGCGTTCAAACGACTCCTTCACGACCTCCGCAAAGACGAGCCGACAATGCGGCGACCGCCCGACTCAGGTTGACTCGCGGAGCCTCTGCACGCGGCGCAGATTCGATAATCCAGGCTTTTCGCCGAGACGGAGGGCTGATCCATGATTCGCAAATCGATCATCAAAAGAATCTACAATGGCACATGCGCCGTCGGCGTGATGACTGCCGAGTCCATCGACGAGTTGAGCGAGTCACGCACGACCGACGATTTTAAGATTCTCGGGACTGGTTTCCTCGTCCGAAGTAACGCTGTCCTCACCAATCGTCACGTCGCTCTCGGGATGGATGCGTTCGTGAACGAGCACAAGCTCAGTGGCCAACGGATGGCCGCTCAATTCTCGTATTTCTTTCGCGACCGTATGGAGCAGGCGTACGTTCCACTTAAGCGAGTGTGCGTCATGACGGAGCCTGTCCATGATGACATTGCTATCTGTGCCTTCCATCGGGAAAAGGACGATCCAGAGGATTTCAAAGGGGCGGTGAAACGACTTTCGATCCTCGAATCCGTGGAGGAATTAAGCTTAGGTGAGCCCGTTGGCGTCGTTGGATTTCCGTACGGGGAGCAACTTCATGTCGACGAACGGGCAGACCCGACCAAACTGGTGCGAATGGGACCGATGCTGCAGCATGGCCACATTTCGGGATTTCAGCCCTGGCAACGGTCAATTGGCATCAAAGAGATTCTCTTGGACGTGCGGACGATTCACGGAATGAGCGGGTCGCCTGTGTTCCGTCGAAAGACCGGCCAAGTTATCGGTGCAATTTGGGGCGGGAAACTTGTTGGTGCTGTTGTTGGCACCGTGGATGGCCCTGTCGCTGACGGGCGGCTTATGGCACAAATTCCCCACTTTGTCTTTTCTCGTGCGGTGCCATTGGACTGGGTGCGTGTCTCAACATGGTTGAGCATATTGGACAACGCCAAGGGCGAGGGGCTGATTCAAGCGGACGTGAAGTATTAGCTCGCCATTAAATCCTGTGTTACAGGCCCTGCGAGAGTCTAATCTGCATCGGAGTGATTTCATGACTCGCTCGAACCCAGGACCGATATCGTCTTCGCCGGATTCGCCGCACGTCGCTTACGTGGTGCCGGAAGGTTCGGAATCCTTGAAGTCGACGTTTTACGAGCAAATGCGTGAACACGTCTGTATCGCCGAGATCCTGCAGGAAGCGTGGTTTGGCTTCGGGAAGATAGTCGAAGTGCTGCGCGCGAGGTCGATAATGCAGGTTTCGACGTGGTGTTGGAGTGCGACGGAAAGCTGCGACATGTCCAATTCAAAGGTTCGACGGACGAGGCAAAAGCATCATTCCAGAAGGTCAATGTGGCTCTCGGCAGAAAACCAAGTGGATGTATCGTGTGGATGCGTTCGACACTCGAGCCGCATAGCCGTCGTCTCAAATTGAAATACTTGTTCTTTGGGAATGGTCCGGGCCAGGCGTTGCCGAGCGTTGAAAACTTCCCGCTCGCAAAACACTCGAAGGGCGATTCGACGGGCAAAAAGAAGGAACGGGCCGAGATCCGTAAGGTCAGGAAATCGTTATTCCGGGAAGTGTCGTCGACACGCGAGCTGATCAAAGTCCTTTTCGGTTTGACCGATCCATCGTGGGGACAAGCAAGTGTCGTGGAAGCGGAGCAAAAAATGGGCGCAAAACATGAATGGTGCGAAAACGACGACATCGTTGCACTGTATTTGCATCTCTTTGGCTCGGACGATTTGCCCCTAAGAATTCCCGAGATCGGCGACCGGCTCGGAATGGGTGCCGGGAGTCTGCGAATGCGAATTGGGAATTTCCGTGCGATTGACGGGCACGGAGGCCTCGGGAACGCGGCGATCCAATCGCAGAATCTACGAGGCCCATTCAAAAACCGCGAAAGAAGAACTGCGGGCGAAAGTCCTGTCGATCTTGGGCATCGCGTAAGCGCCTAATGAACTGTCCCGCGGCTTCCGCCAAGGGGAGCCTCAGCGAGGTTCCAAATGAACGACGACCTCTTAATGCGATGGTGGACGCAACTCTTGGCGTACGCCCGAACAAGAGGCAGTTTGCACTCGAACAATGAGGCGAAGGCCGGGCCATGGGTGCGTGCCGCCTCTGGCGTGCTTGGAATCGGTTATTGTTACTCCGTCAAGCAGCACGAATCCTACGTCGAACTGCGGATCGACCGAAAATCCCCGGAAGAAAACAAGAGCCTCTTCGATGGCTTATTCGTCCACAAACATCAGATCGAAATGATTGCCGGCCGATGTTTGGAATGGGAGCGTCTGGACGATGCCAGCACTCCAGGCTCGGCACAATTGTGCCAGGCGGGTATGCGGACCCAGAGACCCAATGGAGCATGATCCATGAAAATACGGTTGACGCCATGATTCGGCTCGAGAGAGCCATGAATCCGCGTTTGGCCGAATTGAAGGCGAGTTGAGAACCTCGTTTCGACAGAGAGGGAACCGAAGTCTTTCCAACACACACGTCCGCCTAATTCGCCGCCAGCTCAATCGCGCGAGTAGGTTCAAAGCGTTAAATTTGGAGTCTTCGGGCGCTCAACTTGAGATCTCCTGACTTCGTTACGGCCACGTTCAGTACTCCGTTGTCGTCAAGTTCCGCGCGACATAGAATTCCCGAAGCCGTTAGGACGGAAAGCAATTTCAAACGGCTTTCGTTTTCGATTGCTGCTGCTCTGGCCTTCGTCAATGAAGCGGCTGCATCACTCGTCTTTCGTATTTCAGCAGCCTTTGCATTGTAGACGTTTGCCTCTGAGCGAATCTTTGCCGCACGCGCAGCCGCAATCTCCTCGGTCTCAGTGAAGCGAGCAATCACCTTAGGAAGAGATTTTGCACCCCACTTTAAGACGGTTCCGAATGGAGATTTGAAAAGCGCCAGTAAATCACTCAATTTGAATGAGTTTTCCTGCGGCGCGTTGGCATTTAGCATCTTTTCGAGAGACGCAAGTGCGCCGAGAAGTGTTTCATTCTCCCCGCTTGCGTCCGTTAATTCGAGGAATGCGAACGCGTTTTCGGCATGCCCGGGCAATGGCACGTTGTCAGATAGGTGTTGCTGTGGTTCTTGATTGGGCAGTGGATCGTGATTCATGCGATAACCTCTGCCTCATACGAAAACACACCGCCGTCGACGACGCGCAGCCCGTCTCCGTCAAGGTCGCGGTAGGCTTCCGACAAGTATCTCAGAAACAGAACCATCTCGTCTGGGGAAAAGTCGTTCTCGTCATACACCACACGGATTAATGAATCGGACGGCGGTCGACTTTTCGCCACCTGCTCCTCACTCCAATTCATCAAGTGGTACTCAAGTGATTTGATGGTGAGAGCCCCGCGTTTGCCTTTGGCCTCTTCGAGCTCGTAGCCGGACTGCCGAAGTTTCTCCTCCTGCTCGGAATGTTTCTCCAACAGGCCGTCATCGCCGATCGCACGCCACCACTCAAGATACGGCCAGTCACGACGGATCGTACGGATGGTAGTTGCCATCGTCCGCCCGTTCAGTCCGGCACTAAAACCGGCCTGCTTGGCGAGTGTGCTGTACTTCGCAATCTTCTGAGCTCTTTTGAGTTCCCAAAGGAGCTCCGCCACTTCCGACGCTCTACTCGAAGTCATTGGGGCGTTCCCTGGATCACGAATGTTAAGAACGGCCGCCGGCCGCGCCACACTCAGCGTGTGTTTCTTGAAACGGTCGACGCTATTACACTTGCTGCCCATCTAATTGGCAACCGTAACGGAACCGGACCGTCTCCGTGTATCAAGCTGTACCGGCGCACACAATTGCCATAGGTCCAGTCATCTCTTTTAAAAGGCTTGGATCAAGGACGAAGCAAACGGGATGGAAGTCATTAAATGACTCCCATCCCAGCTCCCGTTCCCTTTAATTCTGTGCTGCCGTCGCCTGGCAAGCACCGGGCTATCAGGCAACAATGTCCTCCATGGCGGGAGAGCTCATCACCGAGACGTTCGGCTACGACGGTGGTCGCCAGGTTACGGTGTACCTCCCGGCCGGTCGGCCCGAGGCCGTCGTGTTCGCTGGTGACGGGCAGTTGATCTCGCAATGGGGTGGGGACCTCGAGGCGGCCGACGTGCCGCCCACGATGGTCGTCGGCGTCCACCCGCCGGCTGACTTAGTTTGCCAAATCGGTGTGGACGATGTGCCAATTGGACCCGGTTGCGTTACCGCTCGATAACATCGAACCATTCTGGGCGCGAGGAAGTGGTTCCGTGGCGTCCTTGGTGTAGAGCGTCAAGACGATCGCCGCATCGGGGTGAAGCGGTTTGCCGGGAGAAGGCTCCTGCGACTCGATCGCGTAGACTTTGTCGGCGCTGGGGGCTCTTGAACCCCGAGTGAAACGCACCTCGTGGCCTGCCCGCACGAATGCTTTTGCGAGTTGGTTGAGCCGTGCGAACCGGGCGCCTGTCAGTGGCGGCATCTTCAATCGGTCGGTGGACGAAACTTTCAATGCACTCGACAAGAGTCCCCAGGGCGTGGCGAACGGGTCGACGCCGGCAAAGGTGGGCTTGAGGACTTCGCCCGGTGTGCACTTCCGCAAGACGATTTTCTCGTCCTTCCGAAAAGCGGCGGCCCCTTTCTCCGTGAAGAAAGCCTGTAGCTCGGGGGTCGAAGCCGTCACGATCAGTTTTTCCTCTTTTGTGTGCGAGGCCAGCGGGTGGGCTTGGACCGCGCAGCGAAATGCCTGGCTCGAGGTCGGATAGATTGTCAATTGTTTGGCTTCGCACTCCAATCGAGCGAACCAATGCCCCGGAGCATTGGCAGCGGCCGCGCTCTTGGCTGGCCTGTCCTCGCTGAGATCGATGATCTGCAGCGTTCCGAACTGCACGACGTAACCGATGTAGGAATGCTTCTCGCCATTGGCATCGACGACGATGCGGTATCCGTGATCCGTCGTCTCGCTCACCTTGCAGGACACATCCCAGTCGAGACCGGACGGATCGCCAAACTTCCAGGTGCCGACCAGCCGCGGCTCGTCGACGACCGTCCGCTCGGTGTGCAGCGGCTGCAGCGTCATCACATCCTCAAAGCAGCCGCTGGCGGCGAGGGGGAGAAATGCGAGGGCCAAAGCAATTCGCAGGTAACGCATGGTCGTGCTCCGTTCCATCGGGCGGTGCCCATGTCAATGCGGCCAAATTTTTAACGACCGGTGAACGGGAAGGTCAAGGTGAAGTGATCGCGAAAGCCCCAGCTGCGGCGATTCGCCGGGAGACGTTTGCGATGAGGCACTACCATACGAGAAAGACCAAAAACCGCGAAAGCAATTTTCACTGAGTTCCCTGGGTTTGTAGGGTGGGACAAGACCGCTTCGGGCGCCGGCCCACCTTCTGGCGTGCGATCATGAAGAAGGTGGGCCGGCTCTACAAAGCTTCGCTGGTCCCACCCTACGCTCTCCCCCTTGGGCCCGAAATCCGTGATCCGACGTGGCCGTTGTGTTAACGTGCTCATTGAATCGCGGTCTTGAACTCTGCGAGACGACCAATCGGGCCAACTTTGCCCAATGGTTGTGCGCGAGCCTCGACAAATATGATTTCCACCACGCGCGGCTTTTTTGAGGCATTGCTGGGCGATGGGCGGCCGCTCATCGTTTTCACTGCGCTGTGCCTGGCGCTCGCCGGCGGGTTTGCCGTTTTTCAAGCGGCGACCGGCCACTTCTTGCCACAGGATGTCAGCTTTCTCGGCATCTCGGCTGCCGATCTGTGCGGCATCGATCGGTGCCGCATCGTGCACTTTATGATCCATGATCGCGTCAGCTTCGGCGGCGGTCTGATTGCCATTGCCGTGCTCTACCTGTGGTTAGCGGAGTTTCCTCTGCGTGCGGGCGAAGCCTGGGCCTGGTGGACTCTGGCGGCCAGCGGCGTCGTCGGTTTCGGCAGCTTTCTTTGTTACTTGGGCTACGGCTATCTCGACACATGGCACGCGACGGCGACGCTCTTGCTGTTGCCCTGTTTCATCGGGGGGCTGTGGCTGTCGCAGCGGTTGTTGATTCCGTCGGAGACTCAGAGCCGGGTCGAGCCTGAGCGGCGATTGGCGCTTGAGCCCACGGTTTCCGTCTCGTGGTTTTCCGTTGACGGCGCGGGGCGGGCCTGTCTGCTGGCGATGGCCCTGGGCATGATCGGAGCCGGATTGACCATACAAGTCATCGGCATGACAAGCGTTTTTGTCGACACAGACCTGGCGTTTATCGGCCTCTCGCGGAGCGATCTCAACGTCATCAACCCGCGCCTGATTCCACTCATCGCGCACGACCGAGCCGGCTTCGGCGGAGCGACCGCCACGGCCGGCCTGTTGACCTTCGCCTGCGTCTGGTGGGGCACCCCGTCCCGATCGCTCTGGCAGGCGCTCTTGATCGGCGGAATTGCCGGCTGGTCGACAGCCATTGGCGTCCATCCCGCAATCGGCTACACGGACCCGTTACACCTCGCGCCAGCCGTGACAGGCGCGATCCTCTTCATCGCGGGACTCGCCTGCACGCGCAAGTCGATGTTGGGCGCTTGAGGCCACGAAAGCGGGACGCTCGCGGCTCCGCTGGCCCCAACGGGGCGAAATCCTAAAGTACAGCAACGAAGGCTTTGCGAACCCCTGGGATGCGAACAACCCCGTCTCCGGAATTCTTTTAATTTCTTGCTTTATTTTCACGTTCCGGCCATTTAGGATGCCGCGTTGTCGCCGCTCGAAGGCCGATTCGGATTCGCGCTGCGAGCAGCGTGTTTTGGTTGGCGGCAGTGATCGGTTCTCGGAGCGCACACCGAGGGAAGATTGTCATGAATCGGATGGGAATGCGATTTGTTGGATTGTCCGCTGCCTGCACCTCTGCCGTTCTGTGCCTCATGGTGCCGACCCGCAACGCGGTCGCGAGCCCGGTCGACGTCGTCTTTACAATTGATCCCACGCAAAGCACCGTGGCTTGGTCGGGCACCGACAATAGCTATGGCGCGTTCTCGGCGCAGTCGCCCGGCAGTCTGTCGAGCCCGGTGAGCGGGAACTTCGTCCTCGCCTTTGATCCCTCGACCGATAATCCGACGTCGATTCAATTTGTCGGAAACAATCCCGGCAACAACAATGCCTACTATACGGCCGCCACCAATCTGACCGGGACCACCGGCGGCGGCGAGGTGCAGTTCTCACTTCAAAATCTCACCTTCAGCTTGAACAGCGCGGCGCTTCCCGCAGCGACAACCTCGGGGTTGACTGAAACGTTTTCCGGCACGTCGACGAATTATGCCGTCACACAAGGCGGAATCGTTTTCACGACGCCCAATGGCGTCAACGGCAACTCGACCGACTATGTCGGCTCGACGGGCAGCCTGAGCACCGGGACGTTTACTCTGAAAGAAACGGCGCCGGGCTCCGGCCAATGGACATTGGGAATTGCCGGCACCGTCACTTACACCTATTCGGGAGGCGCAGGCGGCGCCGGATACGGCACCGGCGGGACGCTCACCGCCACGGGGAACCAGTTTGCCACCGCGACGTACAGCGTGAATAACCAGACGAGCGTACCGTCCTCCCCTTCGACGCCCGTAACCGTGACGGTGCCCGGAAGCTCCCCGAATAGTGCGGTCACCGCGACACTTCCCGCGGGCACGAGCAGCGGCACGCTGAGCGTCCAACAGGTTCCCGGCATTACCTCGCTGACGCAGGCCGCAGTCACCGCGGGGCAGAACAATCCAGTGTTTGCCCTCTCGACGTCCAACACGTCGATCGGCGCACCGCAGATTTGGACCGTGCAGTTCACCGGAAGCTTGGGCGGCGGACTCACCACGCTGACGTTCGATTTTGATCCCTCGACGATTCCCGCGGGAACGCCGTTGTCTTCCTTGGGGATTTGGCACTTCGATGACAATCCGGCGGACGCGACCTACGATCAATGGGTGTTCCTCACGGGACCCATCAGCGTCTATAGCGGCTACGACACGATCACCGTGCAGACCAGTAGCTTCTCGCCGTTTGAACTGGGCGCGAGTCCGGCACCCGAGCCGGCGACGATCGTGCTTGCGGGGTTCGGCCTCTTGCCGCTGGCCTTCGGCTGCCGGCGTAAACGGCGCGCCGTCTAGGCATCATTGAGAGCGGGGAGAAGCGGTAACGTCCCGTTAGCGTTTCCCGGCGATCAACGACGGCGTGCTGAGTGAATTTGCGTTTCCGCCGGCGAGCGGTTCCAATGACGGCATGATCACTCGGCGTCTCTGGAAGTGCCCGCAGTGCGGGAGGCGGTGGGACATTCCCGCGGGATTTGACCCGCAGAGTTGCCCAAAATGCGTCCCGGTCGCAGCCGATTCGCAGTCGACGGATGCGGATGCGGATGCGGGTGAGCGCGACTTGCGGTCATCCTCCGCGCTCTTAGTTGGTGAAGATTCGACCGGCGCTCCTGGGCCCCGCGCTCGCACGGTCCGCATCGTCGAACAGCCCGCGAGCGAAGGGGATTTTTTTGTCCCGCTTTCGACCGAATCGCACGGCTTGGACGCGGCCGTGGCGGAAGAACCTGTTGTTCTGCGAAAGCGAAAGCAACGCTCGGAAATCCCTCTCGGGGCCGTCGTCGCGTGCGTCGCCGGCTGTCTCGTGATGGTCGGCTTAATCGTCTATCAGAAGACCAAGGGCCACGCCGGCGCGGCGAGCGCAGCGAAAGCTGTGGTTGAAGGCCAACTTGAACGTCCTGGATCGACGGGAAGTCCGATGACGGCCGGCGCGCGAGATGGTCGCAAGGAAAGTACGGCAGCTAAGGATCACAAAGCACAACTTGGAGCTGGCGACGCGCGCCGCGCGCAAACCCTGCTCCAACAGCCAGCGATGAGGAAGACGCCACGCCTCTGCCGCCTTAAGCACAGGGCAAAAAGCCCTGTGCCTGGCACCCGGCGTTTTCGCTACGAAAGCTCATCGACCAATAAACATCACGTCCAGGAGGCCGCCCTGGCGACCGCCTTCGCGGGTGATGACGATCACATGATCGGTCTTGGTGTCGAGCGCGAAGTCTTCGCGCGGGGCTTAGTTTTCACGGTCTCTTCCACGACAAATTCCGTGGGGCTGTTCTCCTTAATGACGCTCAGCGTGCCGTTGCCGTGCGAACTAAAGGCCTCCATGGTGTTGGGATTGAAGACGGCACCGTCGCTGCCGCCGGCCAAAGGTAGCGTGGCGATGATCTTGCCGTCGAGCGCACTGAGGATGACACAAGTGGGTGTACCCTCTCCCCTTCTCCCGCCGCGACACATCGCGAAAAGGATGTGGTTCTTCGTATCGATGGCCAGGCCCGCCGGCCCGGCGCCCTTCTCGCCCAAGTCGAAATGATTGGTTACCTTAAGGGTCTTGGCGTCCAACACGGCGATATGGTGCGCGTTGGCCACGTCAAAATAGAGATGTCCCTCGCCGTCCGTGACGCCCTGCTCGACGGCGGCATTGGAGCCGCCCGGGCCGATGGCCTCCACCTTGGCGACGATCGAGCCGTCCTTGGAATCGACCACGAGCAGGTTGGGCGCACGGTGACTCCCGAGAACAAAGTGGTGGGTCGGGGCGTCGAAGAGATAGCCATCCGCACCCGGTGCCGGAACGGTCTTGATCGCTTCGAGTGTCTTCGTGTTGAAATAAGTCGCGGGATTGCCGGAGACCAGACCGGTCTGGTTTTCCGGGTCAATCGCGACGCCATGCCCGGACGCGTTGGCCAGGGTGCCCGCGAGCTTGTAGGTATCGAGGTCGAAGACGCTGACCGCATTGCCGCAGGCGACATAAACCCGGCGGTTGAGGCTGTCCGCCGTCACGTAGTCAATCCGCCCGGCGGCGGGAATCTGCGTGGTGGCAAGAATCTTGTAGGGCTTGGCCGCGATGTCGTCGGCCAAAGCGACGTGGGCGAGACCGAAAAATGCGGACAGGCCGACGGCGACCCCAAACAGACGGTTAGGCTTTTGGTGGACAGCTTTCATAAGGTACCTCACGGGCGCCAATGAATACTTGGTTATTGATTCAAGCAACATTGTAATCAAGATTCTCGAAACACCAGTTCGTCTGGCGGAGTTAAAGAGGAATTAAAGAGGGGCCTGGGGATCAACGCCGACCCGACTCGAATGAGCCAGGTGATCTCGAACCCGCGGGCGCGGTGCCTACTGATCCTGCCGGGCCGCGTAGGCAAAGACGAATTTGAGCATTTCGACATCGGAGCTGCGCGTGAATAGCACGCTGTGGCCGTCGGCCATCGTGGCCAGAAAGCCATCGGGCCGGTAATGGAAGAGTCCGCGCCCCGGTTTTTCGCGGGTGTAAGTCAAATCTTGAGGCTTCGTCCAGTCGACCTCGGCGTCTCGATTGGCTTCGACAAGCAGGACTGTGAATTGGGCCGCATGCGCCAGCTTTGCACGTTCGAGTCCCTTGGTCCCCTCGAAGATTGTTCCCGGCCCAACGGGAGCAAGGTAATTCGTCTGTGTGCTGGAGGCCGGGTCGTTGGGATTGCGGAACACGGCCGGCATCCGCGCGATCAGGGCTTTGTTGTGCGGACTGTCCCACGTTTCGTCGAGCTTGAATTGCTTGAAGAGTTCCTCCTGGCCGAGGTACGGCAGGAGGAGCACGCGCCAGCTCAAGAGCGGGTTGCCGGACTTGTCAAAGCTCGCCCGAGCCGGGAAGCGGCCGTTGGCCTTCTCGTATTTCTGCATCGCCTTGCCGATTTCGGCAAGTTGCTGGCGGGACGCCTGCAGTTTGGCGTCTTCGTGGATTGGTGCCGGCGGTCCGTCAGGCGCCTGGCCGACAACGCGATTGTTGTGCATCGGCAAAATCAACAGGACGAAAACCGCCCCGCCAATGAGAGTGCGGGCCCATGTGTTCTCCAAGATGTTGTGCATCGCGTGCTTCCTGGTGTCGTCATTTCGTTTGGGGTCGGCGTCAATGCGGTAGCATCATAACACGGGCCAGAAAATTACCCATCGCCTCAGGGACGGCGAAGGTAGGACAGCGGATCCGCAGATTTCTCCGATTTGAATCCTAAAGTCTGCGTCATCGGCGAAATTTGCGGATCGCTGCTTTCTGCCGTGCCCTAATTGAGTCAACTGGTTCTGCCGAACGTGACGTGGCCGGCTTCCGCGAGCATGGCGCACTCGGGGCCTTCCGTGCCGCCTTGGCCCGGTCCTTGAGGAGCGAGCTTGACCCAGGCCATGGGCATCGAAGTTCCTTTGTTCATCATTTCGAACAAACGACAGAAGAAATTGGAGAAGCCCGAGTCTTTGCGGTCGAGCACCAGCACGATGTTGGATGTCCAGTCGACTTTCGCCTCCAACGCTTTCTTGTAGGCTTCTATGTCATTTGCGGTCGCGACGATCGTGACGTAGGCTCCGGCCCACATGGCAAGTGCCCGCAGTGGATCCGGCGTGCCCTGGATCCGTCCCGATGGGTCGATGTCGCAATAGACGAATAGGACCTGACAGCGCGGAACGTCGCTGGCGCTCGTTCGGCAATCCGAGAAAAACAGAGCGAACTCACGGATGTCGCTCTCCAAGAGCGCTTTCCCGCGGTCGCCTTGCAGATTCAGGAAACCAGCCACGGGGTTTTGAATGACGAAGGGTCGATCGCTTGTGGTCTGCTGCCAATGCTCCGCGGGCTGGCCGGCCCCGACTTGATTCGACTTATCTTTGAGGAACGCCAAAATGATCGGCCCGAAGCACGACAGAAAGGCCATGAGACACCAGGCGGGATGCCGTCCCTTGGCCTTAGCGTAGTAGGAGAAACCGGTGAGCAGCAACACGGTGCCCCCTAAGCCGACGACGAAACCGAGGCCCGATCGCGGCTGCGCACTCAGCATCAGATTGCCGACGACCTGCAATATGAGCCCGGGCACGCCGAAGACAAAGCCGAGGTTCTTGTAGCGCTTGATCATGTTCGACTCCATTCAGGCTGCTTCGTCGAGCGCCGACGCGGGAGCCGAGAATACACGGCGGCGCGGGGGGAAGCAATTTTCTTACCCGAGGAATCGCAGCCGAACGAACGTCTCGTCTTAGCCGCCCGCGAGAATTTGCTTCAAGCGGCTCACGTCGAGGTTGCCTCCGGAGAGGATGGCGACGACTGTTTTGCCAGCGACGCGGTCGCGTTCTTTGAACGCGGCGGCCACGGTTGCGGCGCCTGCGCCTTCGGCGAGATTGTGGGTGTGCTCGATGATCAGGCGGCAGGCGTGGCGGAGTTCATCGTCGGTGACGAGGACGGCGTCGTCCATCACGTCGCGCATGAGGTCGAGCGTCAGTTTGGCGGGGCGGCGGGTGGCCAGACCCTCGGCCCAGGTGCGGGCTTCGGCCGTTTCTTGATAGGTGCCCGAGCGCCACGAGCGGATCATCGAGTCGGCCCCCGCGGCTTGGACGCCGATGACTTTGGTTTGCGGACTGCGGGCCCGGGCAACGATTCCCGTGCCGCTGACGCCGCTACCCAGGCCGATCGGGACGAGGATCACGTCGGGTTCTGGCAACCTCTCGAAGACTTCCCAGGCCATCGTGCCGACGCCGGCGATAAGCTTGGGCTCGTTGGCCGAGTGGACGTAGCGGCCGCCCTGGGGGATGAGTTCTTTTTCGAGGTAATCGCGAGCTTCGTCGAAATCGCGGCCGTGTTCGATTAGCTCGGCACCGAAATTCTGGATCGCCCGATTCTTGTCGGGGTTGTTTCCCTTGGGGACGACGATCGTGCAGCGGATGCCGAAGTGCCGGGCCGCGTAAGCCAGGGATTGGCCATGATTGCCAGTCGAGCAGCCGAGGATGCCGGCTTGTCGCTCGGCCTCCGTGAGCGTGCCGACGAGGTTGATCCCGCCGCGGACTTTGAACGCCCCGGTCGGCTGGTGGTTCTCGTGCTTCAAGTAGAAGTGACAGCCCAAAAGCGACTGAAAGCCCCGGCCACTCGTAAAGCGGCGTTGGCGAGAGCACCTCGTGCACCCGCGGCAGGGCTTCGATCACGTCGGCGTAGGTTACAGTTGGCATTGTCACATCTTATAGAGCGGCAAGCTCGCACCAGGTTCGGTCACTTTCACGGCTTGGCAAAAGAATTATGGGGGCTGGCGTTGCGGGTTCAAAGTCACGTAGTCTGGATTGATGCGATTTGAGTCGGAACGAACGCGAAGTCGGTAGCAACTTTTGAGACTGGAGCGGGAGCGGCAAAATGAGCGACGAGAAACAGACGGGGGCTTTGACAGTCGGAGAGAGTGACCGGCCCGTGCGGTCGATCGTGGTCCTGATCTGCGTGTTGGGATTCGTTTGGGCCGTGGGCCGGCACGTCGTTCCATTCTTTCCCTCCAACTTGCCCCTGTTCATGATCGAACCGGCACTGATCGTCGTCGAGTGCGCGGTGCTGCTCTATTGGGTCTTTCGCGAGTGGCGCACGACGAAGCGACCGCCGACGGTGGCCGACGGTGTGAAGTTCATGCTCCTGTCGACGGGCTGCGCGGCGGTGCTGTGGTTCTTGACGGAAAGCTATCTGATCTTTGAAGTCGCCGGATTCAGTTCGGCCGCCATCCTCGGCATGGCCATCGTCGTGCTGCTGATCGCGTACATGGGACGGTGGATCGCCCGTTTCTATTGGGACGTGAAATTGCGCCTGGCCGTTTTGGAGCAGCTTGCCAGACAGCAGGGATTCGATCCCGAGCAGTTGCGCCGCGAATTCTGTGTGCAGATCCCCGCGGATGATCCGCTGCGGCGCAGCCGCACCGTGCGGAGCATTGTGGGAAGCGATTTTCGCGTGTCTGGTTGAACCGCGGTCGGCGGTGAGTCCCGTCAGATCGCGTCGGGCGGATGGTGTTCGGCAAAAGCCTGCTCGTGACCGCAATGCTTGCAACGGTACGTGCGCAGCTTACCGGACAGTTGGGAGTCCTCCTCGCGGATCAATTCGATCGCAAAGAGTCGCAAGCACTTCGTGCACTGCCGAAAGAACCCGGGCTGCAGCGGCTCGGCGAGAATGGGAAGGTGAAACGACGCAGCCATTTTCTTGCGAACCGTCTGCTTCGGACTCATCCTTCCTCCTTCATCCTTCCAAATCAGTACTCGTACTGCTCGCCCCCCTCCTCGACATTCTGGAAGGTCGACTTGGCCACCTGGCGGATCTTGTGGGAGGCAACCTCTTCGCGGAGGCGGTCGATGGCTGCCTCGGTGGGCATGGTGCCCAGGTCGCCGTCGATGCGGTCGCGGAGGGCGACGGCCCCCTGCTCGGCTTCTTTGGGGCCGACGACGAGCATGTAGGGCACGAGTTCGAGCTGCGCGTCGCGGATTTTGGCTTGGACTTTGGCGTTACGCGTGTCGATGCGGACGCGGAAGCCGGCGTCGCGAAACCGGCGTTCGACTTCCTGGGAGTAGTCGAGCGATTTATCTGAGAGCGGCAGCACGCGGACCTGTTCCGGAGCGAGCCAGAGGGGGAAAGCGCCGGCGAAGTGTTCGATCAATACTCCGACGAAGCGCTCCATCGAACCGAACGGGGCGCGGTGGATCATCACCGGACGATGCGAATGGTTGTCGGCTCCGATGTATTCGAGCTGGAAGCGTTCGGGTAGGTTGTAGTCGAGCTGCACCGTGCCGAGCTGCCACTCGCGGCCGAGGCAGTCGCGGACCATAAAGTCGGCCTTCGGGCCATAGAACGCTGCTTCGCCCAGTGCGGTGACGTAGGGTTGGCCGGCTTTGTCGAGCACACGGCGAAGGGCCGCCTCGGCCTTTTGCCAGTTCTCTTCGCTGCCCACGTACTTGTCGCTGGCCGGATCGCGGAGCGACAGCTGCACGCGGTAATCCTCGAGGCCGACCGATTGCAGCACGAATCGCACGAGGTCGAGCGTGACGCGGAACTCGTCTTCGACCTGCTCAGGGGTGCAGAAAAGGTGGGCGTCGTCCTGGGTGAGGCCGCGGACGCGGAGCATGCCGTTGAGTTCGCCCGATTGCTCGTGGCGATAGACGGTGCCGAACTCGGCAAGCCGCACGGGCAGGTCGCGATAACTTCGCGGCTCCGATTTGTACATCTGAATGTGGTGCGGGCAGTTCATCGGCTTGAGCAGGTATCGCTCTTGGGAGTGCTCCCAGCGATGAAGGATTTCGATCTTCGCCTTGGCGTCAGCGGCGGTTTGATAGCCTTCGAAGTTGGCGCCGAGCACGACAGCCGCGGCGAGGAGTTTTTTCTCCTCTTCGGGTTCGAGCGTGCCGGCGATCAGGCGACGTTCCCACGCGTCGATGAGTTGTCCCGCGTCGTGCCCGAACATGGGCATGAACTGGGCGTCACGGTAGTAGGGAAAGTGGCCGCTCGTTTCGTACATTTCGACGCGGCCGATATGCGGCGAATAGACGGGTTGATAGCCGCGGTTCAAGAGTTCCCGCTTGATGAAGTCTTCGAGAATCGAGCGGACCGTCGCCCCCTTTGGCAGCCACAGGCAAAGCCCCTGCCCCACGTCGTTGGTGATGGTAAAGAGGCCGAGTTTCTTGCCCAGCACGCGGTGATCGCGGCGTTTGGCCTCTTCGACCTGCAGCAGGTAGGCTTCGAGCTCGTCCTTCTTGAAGAAGGCGGTGCCGTAGAGTCGCTGCAGTTGGGCGTTGTCCGCGTTCCCCTTCCAGTACGAACCGGCGACCGAGAGGAGTTTGAACGCCTTGATGCGGCCCGCGTCGGAAATGTGTGGACCGCGGCAGAGATCGACAAACTCGCCCTGCCGATAAAAGCTGACGGTCGGGTGCTCGGCCAGGCCCGTGTCGATGTGCTCGACCTTGAGCTTTTGATGCAGACCGTCGCAGAACTCGCGCACCTCCTGGCGGTCGAGGACGAATCGCTCGAACGGCTCGGCATCCTTGACGATTTTCTTCATCTCATCTTCGATGCGGGCGAAATCCTCTTCGCTCAGTTTGTGCGGGCAGTCGAAGTCGTAGTAATAGCCATTCGCGAGCGTCGGGCCGAACGCGAGGTTCACGTCGGGAAACAGCCGCATCACCGCGCGGGCCATTACGTCGGGCGCACGAATGGCGCAGCACGCCGAGCGCTTCAGGATCGCGATCGGTCAGCAATCGCAGTTCGACGGGTTGTTTTGTGTCGGCGACTTCTGCGAGCGGCCGGGCTGAGTCGACGATCTTGCCGTTGGCTTTGGCAGCCATGACGGCCCGAGCGAGGCCCGCACTGATGGTTTTGGCTACGTCGAGGCTGGTCGCGTCGTCGGGAACTTCCTTGAGGGAACCGTCGGGGAGGCGCACGGAGATCATGCGATGTGCCATTCGCGAGGTTTCGGGCCGCTCGATCGCCGTTACGAAGGGCGAACCGCTCGGCTCCGGGGAATTCCGCTATATAGTTCAGCGGCCGATCGAGCGTCAACGCTGTGAGGACCGACGGCGGAGGGAAGAGGGCGGCCTTTGGCCGAGGGTGGATTAGTTCCCTTGGGTTCGCAATGACTCGGCGTTCGGCATTTGGTCGACGATCTCCGGTGTGTCGCGCTTCATTTCGCGGATGTGGGCGAGTTCTGTCTGGGCCTCGGTATCTTTGGGAGCGACGGCGAGGACGCCCTCGAGCTGGGCGATTGCCTCGTCGAGACGGCCTAGGTCGCGGAGATTGAAGGCGATCAGCCGGCGATAATCGATCAAGTTCGAGTCAAGCTCGAGAGCACAGGCGCAATACACATTCGATTGCTCGAAGTCGCCGTGTGCCCTCGCCAGGCCGGCAAGATGCGCGTTGGCCTCGACATTTGTCGGATCCAGTTCGAGCGCCCGTTTGAATTCATGTTCGGCATTCTCGTCATCGTGCTGCGCCAGAGGATCCAACCCAAGCGATTGTGGGTGATCGCAAGCGATTCATCGAGTGCGAGCGACGCGCGGTATTGTTGGGCCGCCTGGTCGTAGTTGTGCAGACCTTGGTAGACCCAGCCAAGGCGGAAATGGCCTTCCGGATCGTCAGGGGCCAGGCGGACGGCATGTTGATATTCGGCCAGCGCTTCGTCCGTGCGAGATTGCGCGTCGAGCGCATCGCCCAGCGCGAACCGGGCGTAGGGATTGTCCGGTGTGATCGCCAAGGTCCGACGCATGAGCGTGACGCCGTCGCGCCAGTAGCCGGCCTGCACGCAGGCAATCGTCGCGTAAATTGTCACCCATCCCACAGCCGCCAACGACATCAGTCGCCGTCGCACGGCGCCTGAGCCGGCAAGGGCGGGAACGAGCCAGGCCGCTGCCGCGTAGAGACCGATCAGCGGAAAATACAGATAGCGATCGGCCATTTGCTGCAGACCGACTTGCACGATGCCGATCATCGGCACGAGTGTCCCTAAGTACCACAACCAGCCTACGATCAAGAAGGGCCAGCGGCGCACATTCTTGATGGCAAAGCAGGTGACGGCACCCAAGATTGCGACCGCGATCGCGACGGCTGTCAGGCTCAGCCCCGCGGGATGCGGATAAAACGCGGCCAGATCGAACGGCAACAGGGCTTTCTTTAAATAGAGCGCGTAGACCAGGATGCTGTTCAGGCAGCGCGACCAAAGCGGAAACTCGTTGAGCGATCGCGTGGAATGTCCTCGCGCTTGTGCCACGAGTTCAACAATGCAGAATGTCGCGCTCAGCGCGAAAAACGGCAGCTTTTCGATGACGAGTGCGCGGAGGCCGACGCACCGGTTCGCGACGTCATAGCGAGCCAAGGGCCAATAGTCGAAAAGCAACAGGACACACGGCAGCGTCACCAATGTCTGTTTGCAAAGCAGGCTGCAAAGATAAAGCGCGAAAACCCAGCGCAGCCGAGCGACTCGACCGTCCTTCGCGTAAGACACGTACGAGTCGAGTGCCAGGAGACCGAAAAAGAGGCTGAGCACATCCTTGCGTTCGGCGATCCAGACGACGGACTCGACGTGCAATGGGTGCACGGCGAACAGCGCGGCGACGAACGCGCTGCGGCCCGCTTTTCCGGTCGCCCGCAGGAAGACACCAAACACCAGAAGCACATTCGCGAGATGTAAGGCAAGATTCGCGAGATGGTGTCCGCCGGGCGAAGTGCCGTAGAAGGTCGCGTCGGACATCAGCGAGATCCACGTGAGCGGGATCCAGTTACAGTCGTAAAAGGTCGTGAAGGCCCAAACGACGCCCCCGACGCAAAGCCCGTCGCGGAGATGCGGTTCCTTTGTGACATACAGGTTGTCGTCGATCGGGATGAAACCGAAACGGCCGACCTGCGCATAGACGGCCAGCGTTAAGGCGACCAGGCAGAGAGCCAGTCCGAGTTCGCGACGAGGCATGAACCTGGTCAAAGGCGGAGATCGCAGCCTGGTCCCTTCTTGGGCGGCGAGTTCGCGCATCAATTGAATCCGCCGTTCCGGGACGATTCGGCCAGTCGGTCTTGCATGCCGCGAGCGACTGTAATCAGGCGGCGGCAAACGTCCAGACCGGGATCGAGCGCAAGCGCACGCCGGCAGTACTCGGCCGAGTTCTGATATTCGTGCAGCTCACTTGTGAGGAGCGCCAGGTTGACCAGCGCCCGCTCGTCCGATTCGTCCAATTCGATCGCGCGGAGAAATTCCGATCGGGCTTCCGCAGGGTGATGTTGTTGATACAGAATCAGCCCCAGATTGTTGTGGGCGGATCCGTTCCGATCGTTGAGCGCCAACGATTTGCGATACTCGGACGCTGCCTCGCGCGGACGGTCCGCCTGTTGAAAACCGCTGCCGAGTACGAAATGCACCTGGCCATCGCCGGGATCGAGCTCGGCAGCCCTTCTCAAATGAACGATCGCTTCGTCGGATTGGCCGCGCTCCAAGAGCGCGCTCCCCAGCGCCAGGCGGGATAAAGCGTTGTCCTCCGTTACGGCCAACGCGTGGCGAAAGAGCGTGACACTGTCATGCCAATAGCCGACTTGAAGCATGGCAAGCCCGGCATAGGTCGCAACCAGCGCGGTCGCAGCAACCGGGCGCAGCCCTCTGGACACCCATCGAGTCGCAAATGCCTCCGGGACGAGCCAGGCGACCGCGGCGTAAAGGCCGATCGCCGGAAAGTACAGATAACGATCGGCCGTTTGCTGCCCGCCGATTTGCAGGAGGCCGATCATCGGCACGAGCGCGCCCAAGAACCACAACCAGCCGACAAGGACCATCGGTCGATTTCGC
Organism: uncultured Planctomycetaceae bacterium; assembly: GCA_963756305.1. Taxonomy (GTDB): domain Bacteria; phylum Planctomycetota; class Planctomycetia; order Planctomycetales; family Planctomycetaceae; genus DASPSM01. Next base: position 685,313 of record CAVWNP010000002.1, on the reverse strand, counting down.
CCATGCGCGACGCAAAACCACGTCGACAGGCAGAGGAAGGCCGTTGAAACGGCGGCCAGGAGCGCGAGTTCCTTTGTATCCGGAAATGGGTAGAACGGGGCGAGCCAAGTCGGAAACATGACCCGAAATGCGTACAGTCCATAGGCCGCGACGGCGTTCAGACAGCGGCCGGCGAGCGGCATCGAGGTCAGTGCTCGCATCGCAGTCCCGTGCGACTGGGCAACGATTGCGATCATGCAAAACGCGGCGCTGGCGATAAGGAACGGAGTTTTCTCAAAGACCAAGCGACCCATTCGCTCGAATTGCCAGCGGCCGAACGCTCCAAAATCGAGCAACAGCAGCACGAACGGCAGCGTCACGAGCGTCTGTTTTGCCAACAGGCTGCAAACAAAGCCGAGCCAGGAACACACCAACCAGACGGCGTGTCGATCTTTACAGTACGCGAGATAAGCGTTGAGAGACGCGAATCCGAAGAACAGGCTCAACACGTCCTTGCGCTCGGCGATCCAGGCGACCGACTCAACGTGCAGCGGATGAATGGCAAACAGCGAGGCAACAAACGCACTGCGGCCCATGTTGCCCGTCATGCGGCCAAACGCCGCGAAGACCAAGAGGACGTTTGCCGCGTGCAAGAGCAGATTCGTGAGGTGATACCCGCCAGCCCAGGTTCCGTAGACCGAGGCATCGGCCATCAACGAAAGCCAGGTCAGGGGGATCCAGTTGGAGTCGTGAACTGTGGTGAACGCCCAGCGAATGCCGCCGGTCGTTAGACCGGCCAGCACGTGGCGGTTTTCTAGAACGTACGCGGGGTCGTCAAAAACGAGAAAATCGAACTGGTAAACCTGCCCATAAACGGCCACCGTGGCCGCCACAAGGATGGCGGCCAAACCGGTTCCGCGTCCGGGCGAAAACCGCCGGCGGTGGGCTGAGGTCAATTGCTGACGAGCGAATCGTGGCACGGCAATTTGCGTCTTCCGACGATTACGGAGACCGACACCGCGGCAAGATGGCAACTCGGCCGAGTAACAAAGCAGAGAATCAGCGGAGCAAGAGCCAGGCCGAATTCGGGGCGGAATTCTGGCAGGGAGGCCAAAACTTTGCAATCGAAGATTGGTGCCACCCTTGGCGAAACGAAATGCGTTGCCGCGTCAGGGCTTGGGAGTCGCGGAGCCCGATTGCGGCGGGCTGGGCGCCGTCGCGGACGCAGCTGAGTCCGGGACGAGATCCCGGGCCAAGAGTCCCAACAAGAACCCCCGATAGGCGGAAACCGACTCGGTCGGAATGAAACTGGCGGCCTGCAGGATTTCCTTCGTTTCGCGGGTATGACTCAGCCGGCAAGAAAGCGCGGCCGTCCACTCGAGGGCCTCTTCCTTCAACTGCGAATCGTCGAACATCCGCACGAATTCGACAGCTTTAGCCACCTTGCCGGCACGAAGCAGATAGGTCGAGCCGGCAAGCACCGCCCGCTCCCGGTCGGAGCGATCGGGCCCCGGAAATTGCATTTGGCGGGCGATCGAACTCACGTCTTCCGCGTCGGCGACCTTTTGCGCGAGTAAATCGAGAACGGCAGTCGGAGGTGGACCGTCGCTGCCGGCGGCCTTGTTGATGGTTTCAGCCGTGGCCACGTCGCCGCTCTTTCGCAAATTGAAGAGCAGCTGCCAGGGGATGGACGTCTCGAAATAGAGCTCCTTTTGATCGGGATCGGCCGAGGTCGCGCTTGTGCCGATAATCCGCCAAATGTGGGCCCCGTCATCCCAAGCCAGCGCGCTGTTGAGGACTTGCATCTGTAAATCGAATCGCAATTCGGCCGCGGCGGCGAGAACCTTGCTCATTTCCCGCGCTTTCGCGACGGCGGCACGCGCCTGTTCCTGATTGCGTCGTTTCGCCAGGGCAATTGCCTCTTTGCGGCGGCCCTTGGTTGGAACGGCTTCCTCGAACTCGGTGGATCTCAGGCGACCGGCCTCCTCGACCATCTGTTTGGCGGCGATCTTGTTCGGCGCCGATGCGCGTAGGACGGCGATCGCCAGTTCCAGGTGCTTCTGGGCATCGGCGCGCTTATCGAGCGTCCCTTCAAGCCGGGCGATCTCGGCAAGCGCGAGCGAATTCAAGCGCGCCTGGGCTGGATCGTGAAACTCGAACGAGGCGAGCTTCCTGGCCGACGGCAGTGTGAATTCCTTAGGCGTCGGAATCTCCCCGAGGGACGCGATCGCCGCTGCCAGGAATTTCTCCGCGCCGGCACGATCGTTGGCACGAATCTGCTCACTCCCCAGCCGGGCCTGCAGCCGGGCTCGGTTGACCGGCACGAGTTTGGCGATCACCGGATCGATTGAACTGAGATCGCTCGACTTCGCCTGAGCTTGGGCTCGCGCGACGGCTTCGCCCCAGGCGATCAGCGTTTGCGCCGTTCGGACGGGCTTTCGAGACTCTCGGCGAAGTGCAGCGCCTGGGCGGCGTAGCCGTGTGCGACGGCGATTTCAACCACCAGTGGGCATTGGAGTGACGAGAGATCGAACAGCGGTCGCTCGTTCTCGGCCGCGACTGTGTCCCAAGTGTTCCAGTTCGCCGCCGTCGTCATGACCGCCACAAGCCGTCCGTTCGGACCGCTAGCGGGAAAGCGTGCGACGAGACCTTTTGCCTCCTGATCGCGACCGACAGCCACCAGAGCAGCCGCGAGCGCGGCTGAAAAGTCGATCGAGTCGCGGCCCATGCTCGGGAGGTTGCCGGTTGCCTTCATCGCCTGGTCGAGCAACTTGCCCGCGGCCACATGGTCCCCTTTCTTCAATTGTTGCCAGGCCAGTGAGGTCAGCGGGGCGATTTGATAAAAGGTCAGGTCGCGCTTGCCCTGCGCAAGCAGGTCGACGTACTTTTGGGCAAGCTCCATTTTGCCGCAATCGGCCGCCGTATGCGCGACGACGCGCCGGCAGTAGGGGGGACGAAGATTGCGGTCGCGACTCTCCGCCTCGCGCTGCATGATTTCGAGGACCGGATCGCGCTCTTCCGCGAGTGTCAATTGCACCTCGGCAGGCGGCGGTTGAATGGGCGGTTCAACGTTCGGTTGAGCTGCGTTTCCCGCCGGGTTCTGGGCGTCTGTTGGCGTTTTCCAGATGGGCGGCGTCGGCGCTGGTTGTGGGGGCGGCACTGATGGTCGGTTGTAGAAATAAAACCCACCGGCCGCTCCGGCTATGAAAAGCACTGCGATGCCGAGCAAAAGGACCGTTTGCGACCCCGATTTGGAAGATTTCGTCTCCTCGACCTTCTTTTGGAGCCGGGGCGCGACGAACACCGGAACGAGACACTTGGGGTTTGCGCAGCGGACCTCTTTGCCGGCGGCGTTTGCTGGGATGTACCCGACGGTTTCGCACATCGGGCAGGTGACTTTTTGCGGCCGCGATTTTGTCCGCTGACGGGAGGCCGGGATCGCATCTTTCCCGGCGGTCGATTTGACTTCGAGCGGATCGCCGCCGTCGTCGACCGGCGAGACGGCGGACGCTGCCGGCGAACTTGGCGAATCGAGATCCAGATCGTCGCCGAACAGATCGTCTTCGCTCAGCGATTTGCCTTTTTCCGGCTTCGCGGAACGAGGTGCGCTCCGGGCCGCGGCAGTCGGCGCGGCTGCAGTCTTGGCCGATTTAGTCGGAGCGGACGGCTTGCCGGCAGGAGCCGCAGGCTTCGAGACGGCGCCTGGTCCGGTTTTCGGCTCGGGTCGAGCGGTCGGACGCGGAGGTGCGGCTGCGGATGCCGAGGGCTTTGCCGCAGCGCGAGTTGGCTTCGCGGCGGCTCCAGCTTTCATCGGGGCGCCACAAAATGGGCAAACTTCAGCGTCGTCGTCGAGGACGGACTGGTGGCAGGAGGGACAGGACGGGAGATCCATTCAGTGCCTCACCCTCGCTTATGCCTGCAGGACGGACGAGGGTCTTGCGGAAATTCTGTGAGCTGATGAAAGAGTGCGAACAGTCTAATTCTAGCGGTGGGGAAATGCTTTTCACAGACCCCTCCGGGCTTTCGCACGAGTGGTGTGCCGCCGCGCACAAGGCAATTGCCACCTTAACAAACGAGTGCTAAAATGCCGGATATTCGCGCCGTTTCGCGCGGCGAGCAAATCGCGCGGACGACGAGTGCCGCCTTTGACCTGGCGTCACACAAGGGTGCCCCGCCCCATGGACAGCCGCGACAATCCAGTTTATTTGTCGGTCTCGTGCGGCAATTGGTTCATGACGCACGTGCGGGTGAGCGTGTTGGTGCCGCTCGTCGTCTTAGGACTGTGCTGGCAGCTGCACGACCTCCGGCTTGGCCTGCTCTTCGGCGCGATTCTCTTAGTTTCACTGCTCGTTCACGAGTTCAGCCATATTCTCGCCGTGCGGTTGACGGGGGGAGTTGGCAACGAAATTTTGATCTGGCCGCTCGGTGGATTAGCTCTGGTGCAGCCGGCTGCGAACTTTCGTTCGCAGTTTCTCACCCCGGCGGCCGGGCCGCTGTCCAACCTTGCCGTGTGCCTGATGGTGGCGGCCCCGGTGTGGCGTTCGACCGACGCGTTTCCGAAGTTGCTCAATCCCTTTGTCTTCCCGACCGCCTTGCACGAACCGTTTGCGTCGTATGTATTTGTCCTTGTCTTTTGGTGCAATTGGATTCTGCTTCTGGCGAACCTGATGCCGGTCTTCCCGCTCGATGGGATCCGGATGGTGCACGCGGTGCTCAAGAACCGCACCGACGTCGAATCGGCCGCCGAGACGGCCATCCGCATCAGCCTGTTGTTCGCCGCCCTGATCATGCTGGTGGGCTTGATCGTCCTCGACAGCGCGTGGGTCGTCACCTTCGGCGCGGTCGCCATGATCTTGAGTCTGGTGGAATTCTTCCAGATGCGTACGGCCGACACATTGGACGACTCGTTCATGGGATACGATTTTTCCCAGGGCTACACGAGCCTGGAGCGGTCGAATAAGTCGAATCCGTCGGCCGCGCGGCGCCGGCAGGGATGGCTCGAACGATGGCGCGAGCGCCGCCGGGTCGCCAAGGAGCTGCGAGCACGGCTCGACGCGGAGCAGGCGCAGCAGCAACTTGACGCGATTCTCGCCAAGGTGCACTCGAACGGGATCAGCTCGCTCACGGACGCCGAACGGCGTCAGCTCAACCGTGCGAGCGCAAGGCTGCGCGACAAGGACAAGAACCCGGGCGCGCAGTAGAGCCCATTCGACGTGGGTTATCGGGAGGCGGTCTCAGCTTGAAACTGCGTCCAACTCGTCAACGAGATTCCGAGCTGCTCCAGATGCGCCTTTACTTCCGGATCGGTCACCAGCCGCCGGTCGCTGTCGCGCAGGGCGGCCGAAGTGGTGATTGCATTGAGTTCGGCATTGGCGACGCCGCAGTGGACGATCACCTCGTTGACGCCGGGCGGCAGAAGCTCAAACGCGCTCAGGTAGCGGCGTTTCCGTGCCTCGTGCTCGCCCCCTTGATAGAGCATGAGCACGCTTGAGAGCACCGGCAAATGATGGTGATCGAGCGCGTCGAGCAACTGCTGGCCGCGGCCGCGCAGGGCCGGATAAGCTAAATGCATCCGCGGATCGGTCGCCTGCCGGGTAAACATGATGGGCAGGTTGTATTCGATGGCCAGGTTGACGTAGAGCTCGAGCAAGTCGGGCCGCGAGAGCAGCGTGCCCATGTGCGTGTCGAGATGCGAAAGCCGCACGCCGAATTGTCGAGCCCGCTCGATTTGGGCCCGCAGCTCGATTTCGGCTTCATTTAATTTGACGTGGGCGTCGACGGGACCGTTGTCGCGCCAAAGATATCCGTCTTTATCGACCAGGCTGGCGACTTTGTCGCGCGGCGCCACGGGGCCCCAGCGGTAGAGGTCCCATTCAGAAGTCAAAGTGAGGTGAATGCCGTAGTCGCGCTCAGGATGCTTCCGCGCGTAGGCGGCAAATTCGCCAAACCAGGCGCACGGAACGAGAATGCTTGTGGACGTGACAATCCCCTTCTCCATGGCCTCGATCGTGGCGACGTTAACCGAATGGGACATGCCGGCATCGTCGGCGTGAACGATCAGAGATCGCCTGGCCTTGGGCGCAGCGGCATACGCCGCCACGACCTGGCCGCATAGCAGAGCCAGAATGCAGGCGATGGTGCACAGCGAGCGCCGATGTGAATTCATGGATGCATCACCAAAGAGATGTGTGGACCGTCATCGCCGGCCGGCTGCCCGTCACCAGCGGACCTGCGAGCGTTCCTTGATGGCCTCGTACATTTTCTTGAGTTTGGGCGAACGGGTCGAGGCGGTTCCCAGCAGCCGAATCAGGTGTTTTTGTGTGAGCAAAGTCGGTTTCATTACGCCCGACTCGAGGAGCTTGATCGCCTCGCGATCTTTCACTTCGATCCGATCGGCGAATTCGCCCTCGCTCATCTTGAGCATTTTGCGGAGGATACCGATTTCCTCCGCGGTCATCTTCATGACAGCCATAGGACCTCCCGGAGTGCTCCCGCTCCGGCTGCCGCCGCGTCGCTGGCCCAATCGACACGCCGCGTGCCTCCCTTCGGCAGCCGCTCGTGGGTGTGCGTCAGCTTAATCGGCGCGGTTAGGGCTGTCAAAAGCCCGCCGGCGAAACGCTCTTCGAGCAAACAGTCCAACGTGAACTGCCTGCCAAAATCCGGGGCGGGGATCGGGCCCCGAATGTTCGGCAGGCGGTTCAAGGCGGTGATCTCAAGGCCGAAAGGCGGCCCTAGTGGACGGCGGTCGCTTCGGCCGGCGCCTTGACGGCCGAAACTTGAGTGGTGGCGTGCGCGTCGTCGACCGGTTTGAATAACATCACCATCGCCGCGCCCACTGCGGCAAAGCCGAGACCGAGGAAAAACTTCCAATCGGGGAGCGTCTTGACCGGATGGAAATAGTAGATGGTGGCAAAGGTGTTGATGATCGGGGCGCCGGCAAATACCAGGGGCGCGACATAGATCGCACCTCCCGGTCCGGCATTCGACGCCGCGAAAATGACGAACAAGGCGCCCAGAGCACCCGCGATGCCGGCGCCAATGCCCCACATAATGGGAAATGCGTCAAAGTTCGGCGTGCCCTTGACCGTCGGGTCAAATTTCATGAGGAAAATCAGCACGACGGGGACTAGCACGGCGACCAGAAAGTAGGCGATGCCAACGAAGAGGAACGCACGCAGATTACTGTGGAGCCGCATCGACGCGCCGTGCACGAGCGGAACGTAAACCCCCCACGACAGGGCGGCCCCGGCAACGAACAGCAAGACAATCAGCCTCTGCATCGCGTTCTTCCCTTTAATTCAAGACCTTTTCAAACCACAGAGCTTATTCTAGCCGGCGCGTTTCAGGGCTGCATCTATTCCGAGCGCAGGCCCTCGAGGATGCGCGTTCGAGCCGCTTCGATCGAGGCGGCCAGCGCCGCCAACATGCCGACCACAAAGACGATCGACAGAATCAGGGCCAGCGACCCCCAAGGGACGTCGGCCCCGATACTCGAAAGGTGGGGAATCATCGCCACGAGCGCCGCAATCGTCCCGATCAAAAGTCCGCAGAGCAAAAGGACGGCCGTTTCGACCAACACCAGCCAGGCCAGTCCCGATCGCCGGAATCCCAGCGCGCTCAACAGGGCCAACTCGCCCCGACGTTCGAGCACGTTGCGGACCATCACCGTGGCCAATCCCAAAGTTCCCAACAAGAGCCCCAGTCCACCCAAGGTTTGAAAGGTCGATAAGTAGGTGTTTTGGACGGCAAGGAAGTTCGCCAGCCGCTCGGAGACGCGCTCGGCACTCGAAGCCATACGGAGTGAGTTGCGTTTCGAGGAGGGCCGACAGGCGATCGCCGTTCGCCGCCGGCCCCGGGACTTCGATCAGGAAATACTGGTAGCCGACAATATTGGGAAACAGCCGGCGAAAGTTGTCCTCGGACATCAAGAGGACTCCCTGAAACACGCTGCCATCGAGCATGCCGGCGATTTGCATTGTCCGCTTGCCTTCCGGCCCGGCAGGAAGGTCGACCGTTTGGCCAACTTCCTTGTGCAGGCTGTACTGCAGCGTGTTGGCATCGCCGAAAACGGGGACGGTGCCGTCGGCCGATGCCTGTTCCAATTCCGTCCAAGGGTATGGTTCGCGGGCGCCGATGAAGCGGAATCCACCCCGGTCAATCAGCGACTTGGGAACTCCCAAGATGGTCGGCAACCGCGTCTGGTAAACGTTGAGACAGCTCGCATCTTCGCCCGGCCGCACACGGAACGCGAAGAATTTTGATTGTGCCAGCAATTCGGCATCGGGCGAACCGGGAGCTGGGTTCAATTGCACGCTTTCGCGGCCCGAGGGAGTGTTGAGATCGGGCAGGATCGGCTGCGTGCTTTCGCCGAGTAAGCGGAAGCCGCCGTTGCCCGAGTACAACTCCGGCGTCTCGATGGCCGGATTCCGCCGGCCGGCCGCGACGGCGACGATGACAAACGTCGCGGCGGCAATCAACGCGACCGAAGCCGTACTGCGCTGACGGTGCCGGGCGGTGTTTCGCACCCCCAGTCGAGCGATGCCGGTGGCACCGTGGCCGGCGACGGCGGCCGAATGTTCACCTTCCAAGGTGCCGGCCACCAGCATCACGCCGGCGATCAACAGTACGATTCCGTCAAGAAAGAAAAGGACGACGCTCCAGCTCAATCCCTCGAAGGCTTCCCCCGAGGATAATCGGCCGGAGAGAGCGGCAACGAGGAGTAGAACGCTGATTGCCAGCAATGCGACGCCGATGACGAGCGATCGCCGGCTGCGGCGTTTCTGCTTTGCCACCGTCAATGCGGGCTCCGTCGCACCGCTTAATAGCTCTCGCGGAGTGAGTCGCCTCAGTTGGTGCAGACCCCACAGGACCGCCAGCACCGCCACGATGACGGAGGAGACGAACCCGATCGCGAGTGTTGCTGGATCGACGTAAAGCGACAGAAATTGCGTCCCAACAGCTTGATTCCACCACAGCTTGAGTCCCAGAATCATGAGCGCCGCATAGCCGACCGCGGCCGCGGTTCCCAAAAGTCCGCCGATCAAGACGAGGATCAAGCCTTCCGCCAGGAAGTTTCTTCGCAGCCGCCGCGGGGTGAAACCGATCGCGGAGAGCAGTCCGATCGACGTCCCTCGCCGCTCGATGCCGAGACGCATCACCAGTCCCACGAGCATCGCCGCGGCGAGGATCAAGAAAAAGCTGAAACCGAGAAAGAGCTGGCTGAAGTCGTTCGTTCCGACCGCGGCGGTGACGCCCGCATATTTCACGGGTTGAAATTGCATCCGCGTTTTTTCCGGCGTGACTGATGCGAGGATTTCCGCTTGCAGGGCGCCGGCGGCCTGTTCGAGCGTCTGTCCGTTCTTTGGCGCGACGCGCACCGAGGTCAGCTTGCCAAAGCGGCTGCCCCACAGTTTTTGGGCGGTTTCGAGCGAGACGAATGACTTTGGCGTGGCGCGGTATTTGTCCCAGTAGTCCTCGTCGCGCTTCGTGACGAGGTTGAGCTTCATGGGAAAGGGTTGCTGCCAGTCGGCGATCGTTTTGGCGTCGGTGATGCCTTTGACTTCGGGGACCAGGCCCGGGTCGGCCGCGGGCCCTTCGAGCTTCACAATACCGGCCACGCGAAACGTGCGCTCTTCCTCCGGCAATTCGCCGTGCGAGCCGACGATGTGGTAGCGCATGCGAACCGGATCGTGTGTCTTGACGCCCAAGTCGGTCGCCATCCAATCGTTGAGCACGATTTCATCGGCAGCCAGCGGATGATTGGGAGCCGGTGAAGCCCAGACGAACGGTCCGAAGGGGGCGGTTTTCAGCGTCACCGGATCGAGACCCGCGACGATCGAGTACATCGCGAACTTTTTGGGGTTCTCGACGTTAACCAGCTCATTGGCGAGATAGGCCAAGACGGGAGAATTCGCGAGGTCAAGCTTCGCCGAACTGTCGAGGGCCGCCGTGGCGAGGGAGCCGTCGAGAATTTGCTGATCCGATTCGACCGAGACGTACCCGTGCTTCGAGTTGATCACGAGCCGCAGGCCGATGTCGGTTGGCGACAAGACGGCTGACATTTCGCGATCGAGCAGTTTTGCGGCGTCCGGAGCCGTCGAGCCGGTTTGATCAGCCGGTGTACGTGCAGACGCGAAGAGGGCATTCACTCGCGCGGGAGTTCCCGTGGGATTTCGGCGCGAGCGCTCGATCTTCTCGAGCCCCATCCCCTCTTGCAGCGCCAGAATCGGCACGAACGCGTCGAAAGGTAGTTGTTGAGTCGGGTTCAACGTCAGCCGGCCGGCTCCAGATGCCTCATCCAGAATGGCCAGCACCGTCAGCGGAATTTCATGGAATTCCCCCTCGCGTTTTCCCAGGAGCGATTCGCTCGGGATCGTGGACGGGACAGGAATGAGCAGGCTTACGCTGTCGCCTGGTTTAACACCCAGGTGGCCAGCCAAGCGAGCGTTCAGAACCACGTCGCGTTCGCGAGGGACTGGCACGTTGCCATGTTCCAGAAGGCCCCAAAGTCGCTCGTCGGTGCCGAAAACTTGAACTCCACGGGCCCGGCGCGACGTGTCGCCATGAGTGGCCAGAAATGTGCCGCCGACCATTAACGACGGCGCGATGGTCGCAAATCGCTCTCGGATGCCCGGGCGGGCTGCGAGTTCTTGGGCCAAATCCTCGCGAAAAAAACGCATCCCGGTCAGCACGTCGTCGATCCGGCCAAGCCGATCGAGACTCATCTGACGCAAACTGCCGCGGACGGAGTCTCCCACGACCAAGGCCCCGCCAATCACAGCGGTGCCGGCGATGACCGCAGCGATGACGGCCAGATTGGTAAGCCAGTAGTAACGAAGATTGCGAAGAACGAGACCGAATGAGCTGATGGATGGCGAGCTGTTCGACTTCGGGCCGGCGACGCTCATTGCTGAGCCTTTGCCTGTTCGACCAGTCGGCCGTCGATCAGCTCCGCACGTCGCGGAAATCGCGCGGCCAATTCGGCACTATGCGTGACGCAGATCAGCACCGTCTGCTGCTGGTGGTTCATTTCCAGCAACAGATCGCCGACGGCTTCCGCGTTTGCCCGGTCGAGGTTGCCCGTCGGTTCATCGGCCAACAGCAACACTGGTTGATTGATCAGCGCGCGGCAGACTGCGGCCCGTTGTCGTTCTCCCCCTGAGAGCTGACCCGGTCGATGGTTGGTCCGACTCTTGAGTCCGACGCGATCCAACAACTCCTCGGCACGCTTCGATTCGGTTGGACCCGCTCCATTTCCAGCCAGGGCCGGAATGAGCACGTTCTCCAAGACATTGCATTGAGGCAGAAGATGATGGTCTTGAAAGATGAAGCCGATTTTCTGATTTCGGTAGCGGGCCAATTCGGCATCGGATCTCGCAAACGCGTCTTCACCCAACAGCCGCACGTGGCCCGCGGTCGGTCGTTCCAGCGTTCCCAAAATGTAGAGCAGCGTGCTCTTGCCCGAGCCGGACGGACCAGTGACAGCGAGCGCCTCGCCCCGCTTCATTCGCAGCTCCGCCCCATTCAGGACGACGAGCCGTCCGGCCTCGCTGACGAACTCTTTCGTCAGCGCTTCCACGGTCAGGTCACCATCGGGGGAATCCGTCATCCTTCGTCCTTGCCCACAGGCTCTTTATCCGCGGCGGGGTCGTACGGCCCCAGCAGTGCATCGAATGCCGAGGGAATCTCCAGAGATTCAATCGGCTGATCCGGGCGGAAACGGCAATAGGCCGTTTTGATCTGACCCGTGCCGATGAGCGTCTCACCGCGGCGGAACTCGAACTGCAAAGTGAGCGACTTGAACCCGCGGCGGCGGACGTAAATGCGAATTTCCAGGATGTCGTTGTGGAAAGCCGGTGCCTTGAACGAGGCCGAAGCGGCCACGCGCGGCCAGCCGACTCCCGAGCCATTCTTGGTTGACGCGAGTGAATGTCCCTGGCTGCGGAAGAACTCGGCTTCCGCTTGTTCCATGTAGCGGAAGAAATTTGTGAAATGCACGATGCCCGCCATGTCGGTGTCGACAAACTCGACGCGGCGGCTGGTCACGAAGCCTGGTTCGCTTGCGGGTTCCATCTCACCTAGCCCCAGTCGGATCGGCCGGCGCCTTCAATTGGGAGCGGAGCCGTAATCTCTAACAGGTCCACCGCGGGGTGCTGGTTGCAAAAAATCGTCGCCAGGCGACCGTAGGTAACGCCGCCCACCGGCATTTGCAAGTATTCGGCCAGGGCCGGTCCGGCCGTAATGCGAAGTACGGCTCCCAGATCGATATGCCGGAGCACGTTATGGTCGATCAGCACGCGACCAAGTGGTTTCTCGCCGGCGATGATTTCGTCCCGAACCGCCTGCGTGACGTAACTCAAATCGAACCGGACCAGGCCGAATTGAACGACGTGATCCGTGCCGTGTTTCAACAGGATGATCTTGCGATAATAGAAGTCGCCGTCGAGCCGGCGGTCCAGAATCCGCACGTCGACCGGGCAGCCGTGATAAGACTCCATCGTCACCGTCATGTGGTGATTGTGTGCCAACATGCGGCGATAGGGTTCCGGCAGCGTTTGCGATGCCACGTGCTCAGCGTCGGCCAATAACGGCGCGGCATCGGGAAACATGTCGATGAGCGATTGGAGTTCGTCGTGAGGATTCACGGGTTCTCCGGGTCAAAGGACGAAGAGGCTCAGGTGTAGCGGATCGCCCGGTGTTGCTCCTCAAAATACTCGGGCAACAGCGTGTCTACCTGCAACAAGCCGCGGCGGGTGAGGCGGATCTCTTCGTCTTCGACGGCGAGATATCCGGCCGCCTGCTGGTTTCGCAGCGGGGCGGCGAATTCCTGACGGATATCCACGCCGAATTTCGCACGGAAGGGACGGACCGAAATCCGACCCTCCTTCAATTGCAGCACCATTTCGCGGATCAATTTCTGGCGCTGGGTGGGAACAAACGCCCGGTGGATCGGCAGTTCGCCCGCTGCGACTCCGGACATATATTGTTCAATCTGGTCGTAATTCTGGTAATGCACACCCTGGAAATGGCCGAACGACGAAACGCCGGTCGCCAAAATGTCGCTGCCGCGGAACAGGTGATCGCGGTAAACGAAATGATCCGTATCGAGGCTCCGCACGAGTTCGTTTCCGCTCGAAATGTGGTATCCGGCGGCGAAGAGTGCATCCATCGCTTCGCTCACCCAGCGGCGTTTGGTCTCCCAACCGGCAATAGGCGAAGTAACCCCCAGCTCCTTGATTTCGCGAGAAATGAGCGTGTTGTAGGGGAGTTCCATCTGGTAGATCGTGATGTTGTCCGGCTCCATTTGCTTCACCCGCTCGACGCACTGAGCCCAATTTTCGTCCGTCTCGCCGATCATTCCGGCGATCAGGTCGATATTGATTTGCGGGAAGCCGACCTGCTGGAGCCAGTCGTAGGCCCGAAAAATCTCGGGCGAGAGGTGAGCCCGGCCGTTCGTTTCGAGAATCTCGTCGTTGAAATTTTCGACACCGAGCGAGACCCGAGTGACGCCGATTTCCTTGAGGGTTTTCACCTTTTCCAGACTCATGGTGCCCGGCTCGCACTCGAAGGTGACTTCCTCGGCCGTCTGCCACGAGAGGTACTCACTCAGTCGATCGTGGAGCGATCGCAGCTGCTTCGAACTCAAGTAGGATGGAGTGCCGCCGCCAAAATACGCGAAGCGGAGCGTCCGGTTTTGGACACCGGGCTGCTGGCTCAGCAATTTGAATTCGCTTTCGAGCGATTGGACGTAATTCTCAATCGCCTGTGCGTTCTGGTTCGTGTAAACGCGGAAATAGCAGAACCGGCACCGCTTCCGACAGAAGGGGATATGAATATAGATTCCCATCGGGATTGAGCGGTCCGGAGACGACGCGAGCGCCTGGCGAATCTCGGGAACGTGGCTTGTGTCCCAAACGGAAAACGGCGGGTAGTTGGCGATGAAGTAGCTGCCGACCTCGGTCGTCGACTCGGCGATCATTGCGGGTCTCTCGCGTACCAGGTGGGCATTCCGACAGGTTGAACCGAATCGGAAGGATTGCGGCGTACTCTGCCAATTCTAGGCGAATGACCACGGCACGGCTATTGAACATGTTCAGGAAAACGGCTGAAAAAGCGATCGAGAACCTTCGCCGCGAGGCGTTGAGAAACGCCGCAGATCTTCCTAAAATTCCCTACTTAACGGACGTTTAGCAAATCGGAGAACTTCTCTTGTCCGACGGTTCTATCCCGGAAGATCCCCCTCCCGAAGTCATCGCCGAGCGGATCAAGCCGCTTGATATCGAAGACGAGTTGCGATCGAGCTATCTGACGTACGCCATGAGCGTGATCGTCAGCCGCGCGCTTCCCGACGCCCGCGACGGACTGAAGCCCTCGCAACGGCGGATCCTGGTTGCGATGCACGACTTAAACCTCGGGCCGGCCTCGCACCGCATCAAGTGCGCGAAGATTTCTGGAGATACCAGCGGCAACTATCACCCGCATGGCGAAAGCGTCATTTATCCGACGCTCGTGCGCCTCGCCCAATCGTGGGTGATGCGGGACGTGCTGATCGACAAGCAGGGGAATTTCGGCTCGTTGGCCGGCTTGCCCCCTGCCGCCATGCGATACACGGAAGCCCGATTGTCGGCCGTCGCCGCCGAGATGCTCGATGATCTCGAGCGAGACACCGTCGATTTTGTGCCCAATTACGACCAGCGAAGCCGCGAGCCGGTGGTCCTCCCTTCGCGGTTTCCCAATCTGCTCGTCAACGGTTCGAGCGGGATTGCCGTCGGCATGGCGACGAGCATTCCGCCCCACAATCTCAACGAAGTTGCCGATGCAGTCATCAAGATTATCGATGATCCCGATTGCACGATCGACGACATCCTGGAAGTCATGCCCGGACCGGATTTCCCCACGGGCGGAATCATCTGCGGCCGGGAAGGTATCCGTCAGGGCTACTTGACAGGACGCTCCACGATCACGTTGCGGGCCGCCACGCATTTTGACACGGAAAAGAACTCCGACGTCATCGTGGTCACCGAGATCCCCTATCTCGAAACGCGAGATCGCCTCAAGGAAAAGCTCGAAGATCTGATTCGCGAAGACCGCATCAAGGGCATCGCCCGCATCGTCGATTACACGGATCGCAAGACGCCCGAATGGCAAGTGCGGCTGCACATCGTGCTCAAGCGCGACGCCGATCGCGAGGTCGTGCTCAATCAGCTCTTCCAGTACTCGACGCTGCAAGTCACCTTCAGTTTGATTTTGCTGGCGTTAGTGGGAAATCGGCCGCGGACGCTGTCGATCCAGGAATTACTGCAGGAGTTCCTGCGGCACCGTGTGACGGTGATCCGCCGGCGCACCGAGTTCCTGTTGACCGAGGCTCGGAAACGCAAGCACACCGTCGAAGGGCTGTTGATCGCGCAAAGCGAGATCGACAAGGTGATCGCCACGATTCGCAACGCGCCGAGCCGCGCGGACGCGAAAGTCGCCCTGCAGCGAATCGATGTTCCCGCCGAGTTGGTGGCTCGTGCGCTTGGCGAAGCGGGTTTCCGCGATTTTCAGGCGGAAAAGGGGACGGCCGAAAACTACAACCTCTCGGCCAACCAGGCCGAAGCCATCGTTTCGATGCAGTTGGGCTCGTTGGCCAATCTCGAACGCGAAACTCTCCGTGGCGAGCATCAAAAGCTGCTGGATAATATCGCCCAATACTTGGGGCTCTTGTCCGACGAGACCAACATCCGCGCGGTCGTCCGACAGGACATGCTGGAACTGAAGCAGAAGTACGGCACCAAGCGGCGCACCGCCTTCTCGGAGGACGAACTCTCCGATATCAACCGGGACGACTTGATCGCCGAAGAGCCGATGGTCGTCACACTTTCGCAGCGCGGCTACGTGAAGCGCACTCCGCTCAGCACTTATCAGGCGCAGAATCGGGGCGGCAAGGGGATCACCGGCGTCAAATCGGACGAAGAGGACGACATCAAGCACCTCTTCGTCGCCAGCACGCATGCCTATCTCCTGTTCTTCACCGATCGCGGCCGCGTGCACTGGCAAAAGGTCTACGACCTGCCGCTGCAAAGCCGGACCAGCCGCGGTCGTGCCATCGTCAATCTGCTCTCGCTCAAAGATGCCGAAGAGCGCGTGACCAGTTGCCTGGCCGTCCGCGAATTCACCGACGAACAGTTCCTGATGATGGGAACCAAGAACGGCACGGTAAAGAAAACGGCTCTCTCGGCTTACAGCCGGCCGATGAAAGGCGGCATCATCGCGATCAAACTCGATGAAGGAGATGAACTGATCGATGTTCGCATCGTATCCACCGACGACGATATCGTGCTGGCGACGCAGGGCGGCATGTCGATCCGGTTTTCACACCACGACGCTCGTCCGATGGGCCGGGCGACCCGCGGAGTACGCGGCATCAGCCTCTCATCCGGGGATGCCGTCGTGGGACTGGTCGTCGCCGACCCGCAGATGACCTTGCTGACGGTCTGCGAAAACGGGTATGGCAAACGGACTCCGTTCGGTCCGGGAATTGTCGATGAGGCTGAAGAGGCCGCAATCGGATCGGCCGGACCTCCACCCGACGAGCCGGCCGCCGAGGAGGCCGCCGAGCCGCCCATTGCCGAATCCGCCGCGGAAGAAGAGGTTCCGGAAGGCGAAGAAGGGGACGAAACAGCCGGCTACAGCGGCAACCAGCGCTATCGCCGGCAGCGGCGCGGCGGCAAGGGCTTGCGCGACATTCGCGCGACCGAACGCAATGGAAAAGTGATCGATATCATTGCCGTTGCCGATGATGATGAAGTCATCATGATCACGGCCCGCGGCAAGATTCAGCGGGTCCACGCCAGCGACATCAGTCAGATCGGTCGGAACACGCAGGGCGTGCGGATCATTCGGCTCGATGACGACGACACGCTCGTCTCTTTGGCCCGAATTCCCGCCGAAATCACCAAATAGAACAAGAATCCGACATGAAATGCCTGGTCATTACGGGCGGGTGCGGCTTCATCGGGTCGAATTTCATTCGCGACCAGCTCAAGCGATATGCCGAGCAGTCGATTGTCAACATTGACAAGCTGACCTATGCGGGCAATCCCGAAAACTTGAAGGAAGTCGAAGGCGACCCGCGCTATCGACTGGAAATGTTAGACATCTGCGACCGGAATTCGATCCAGGCGTTACTCGCCGCTGTGAAACCCGATGCCGTCGTGAATTTCGCCGCCGAGAGCCACGTCGATCGCAGCATTCTCGACTCAGGGCCGTTCATTCAAACCAATGTGGTCGGCACGCAGGTCCTTTTGGACGCCTGCCGGCAAGCGAAAGTCGCCCGGTTTGTGCAGGTCTCGACCGACGAGGTTTATGGCAGCCTCGGCGCCGAGGGCTTTTTTACTGAAGAGAGCGCTTGCACCCAACAGCCCCTATTCAGCCTCGAAAACCGCCGCCGACGTACTCGTGCGGGCATACTGTCATACGTTCGGTTTTCCCGGCGTGATTACCCGTTGCTCGAATAACTACGGACCCTACCAGTTCCCCGAGAAAATCATTCCGCTCTTCATCTCGCGGGCCCTCGACGACAAGCCCCTCCCCGTTTATGGCAAAGGCGAAAACGTCCGCGACTGGATTCATGTCATGGATCACTGCCGAGGGATCGACGCAGCTTTGCGAGAGGGGCAGCCGGGTGAGGTTTACAACTTCGGCGGACATCAGGAGATTCGCAATATTGATCTGACCCGCATGCTGCTCGAGTTGCTCGGCAAGCCACAGACTTTGATCGAATTCGTCGCCGATCGTCCCGGACACGACCTGCGGTATGCGATCGATTGCAGCAAGGCCGAACGTGAACTCGGCTGGAAACCGCAAGTGGCCTTTCGCCAGGGAATCCGCGACACGATCGACTGGTACCAGGCCAATACCGATTGGGTCAACCGGATCAAGACGGGCGACTACCTGAAGTATTACAAACAGCAATACGGCGAACGCCACCGGAAATCGGGTGAGGTTTGATCGCGGAATGGATCTTGCCAGCGTCCTCCGGCGCTGTCAGCCTAGATGAATGGCGCCCGTTCCGATTGACACACGGGTGCCGGCAAATGCACCTGGAGAGTGACGTTTGAAGATTGCCATGATCGGAACCGGTTACGTGGGGCTCGTAACCGGGACATGCTTTGCGGAGACCGGGAACGACGTCTTTTGCGTCGACATCGATGCCGACAAGGTTGCCCGGCTTCGCCGTGGCGACATCCCAATCTACGAACCGGGACTGTCCGAACTCGTCGTCCGCAACGCCAAGGCAGGCCGGCTTCGTTTCACGACCGACTGCAGGGAGGCTGCGGCCTCTGCGAAATGCGTGTTCATTGCTGTCGGCACTCCGCAAGGTGACGACGGTTCGGCCAACCTGACCGGACTATGGGCCGTTGTCGACACGCTCGCACCGCTGCTGGCACCGAATGCCGTCGTCGTGATTAAGAGTACCGTTCCGGTCGGAACCAATCGGCGCGTTGCCGAGCGCCTGCAAGAGCTTTGCGGAAGACCGGTCGATGTCGCTTCCAATCCTGAATTTCTCAAGGAGGGGGCGGCGATCGATGACTTTACCAAGCCCGATCGCGTTGTCGTCGGCGTCAATCGTCCCGAAGTCGCCGACACGCTCCGCGAACTTTATAAACCGTATCTCCGCACCGAGAATCCATTTCTGGTGATGGGTCTCGAGAGCGCGGAAATGACCAAGTATGTCGCCAATTGCCTGCTGGCGACCAAGATCAGCTTTATTAACGAGATGGCCAATCTTTGCGATCGGGTCGGCACCGACATCAACGAAGTCCGCCGCGGGATCGGCCACGATACGCGAATCGGTTTCGCGTTTCTTTTTCCCGGGGTGGGATACGGCGGATCGTGTTTTCCGAAAGACGTGCGGGCGCTCGTCAAGGTCGCCGAATCGCATGAGCTCGAACCGAGCATTCTGCGTTCCGTCGATCTTGTGAATACGGCACAAAAAGAGGTGCTCTATCACAAAATGTCCCGACACTTCGACGGGGCGTTGGCCGAGAAGGTCATTGCCATTTGGGGTCTTTCCTTTAAGCCGCGGACCGACGACATTCGCGAGGCGCCGGCCTTGGTCTTGATCGACCGGCTGCTAGCCGCGGGCCTCGAGTGCAAGTCCATGATCCGGTTGCGCAAGACAATGTGCGAGCGTTGTACGGCGATCGTTTGAGTTATTGCGGTCACCATTACGACGCGCTCGAAGGCGCCGACGCCCTGGCGATCGTCACCGAATGGAATGAGTTTCGGAACCCCGACTTTGGCTACATGCAGCGGAAGATGAAGCAGCCAGTCATCTTCGACGGACGCAACCTTTACGATCCTCGCCGGATGCGCAGAACTCGGCTTTGAGTATTCAGGAATCGGGTTGCATTCTTAGGCCGCGTAGGTTGGGCCTTACGCTTGAGTTCGCAGGGATCATGCGGCCGATCGAAGTGTCGAGGTCTTTTCCTTCGTCGACGACGCCGATTGCGGTGCATGCGTAAGACCTCGGCCAGGAATTCAAGAGTTTCCTGCGCACAACGCGACCAAGAAAACGATTGTGCCCGATCGTGCGCCCGAGCCGAAATCCGCTCGCGCAATTCTGTTGCGGTACAAAGTTCCCGGAGCGCGCCGATGATTTCTCGTGGACGGAGCGGGTCGAAATAAAGGCCGCCGTCGCCGAGGACCTCAGGCATCGGGCCGCGTCGCGAACAGGCGATCGGCAGGCCGGCTGCCATCGCTTCCAGCAAAATGTTCGGCAGATTCTCGCAGCTCGACGCGAAAACGAAGGCGTCGGCCGCGTGGTAGAGGGCCGGCAGGTTCGAGTGCACGACGGGGCCGATCCTTTTCAGGAACTCGCGCCGAGGGTCGAGCTTTCGAATCGTGCGATCCAAACAACGCGCTGCGGGAGCGTAGTCATCGCCGACAAACTCGATCGAGATTGGCAGGCCTTCACGCCGCAGCTCGGCGACCGCGTTGGCGACGTGCCACTGATGTTTGTAGACATCGATGATCGATGTATAGAGGATGCGAAGAGGTTTGGCGGCCGAGAAAGCGTCAGCGGCCGCTGGGGGCGTGGCGGTTTGAAAAACGGGCCCGCGACTCCGTGCGGAATGATGGTCGTCTTGCCGGCGAGAGGGCCGGTCGTACCAAGGACCGTTTTCGCTGCGAACTCAGAAAGAAAGATGACGCCGTCTGCGGACCGAAAACTTCCCTTTTGCAGCGCGGAGGAGTGCGAGCCGTCCGAGCATGCGCGAGGGGCCGTAACGCAGTGCTTCCGCCAATTGAAACGGCAACATGTTTCGCGACATTGTGACGACCGGGTGGAAGCCGTTCGTGCAAAGGCCGCCGGGTGCGAAAAGCAGGTCGCAGTCCGCTCTGGGCCAGGCGCGGGAGCGTTTCTTTCCTCCAAGCGAGCACCGACGCGGCCGATCCGTCGAGAGCAGCACTACTCGCTTTCACCAGCCAAGGTCGTGGCGCGAGGCGGTCTAATGTGCCTCGCGAGCCCCAAACCGTCACACGTTCAAGACCGGCGTCCCGGGCGTCGACGTGCTCCAACAGAGCGGCCAGGTGCGTGAGTCCTCCTCCGCTCTTCAAATTCGACGCATCGATGCCGATCCGCATATCTGTCTCGACAATCGCCCGGCGACGGCCTGTTCTGCGGGCTGTTAACAAAACGGTCCCCCCGAGACAACGCCGATTTCGCATCTTGCTCGATTTTCGAGTTTCTGTTACCAACCGCCCGGCGCAGAACGTAGCGAGGGGGGGACGATGTGTGGCATTGCCGGGCTCGCAGGTGATTTCGTTCCCGGTCTTGTGGAACGAATGAACGCGGCCCAAGCCCATCGGGGGCCGGACGGCAGCGGCATTTTCGAGCGGCCCGAGCTGCAGATTGCTCTCGGCCATGTGCGGCTGGCCATTCTCGACCTGTCCGATTTCGCTGCTCAGCCGATGTTGTCGCCCGACGGTCGATACGTGCTGGCCTATAACGGCGAAATTTACAACTTTGCCGAGCTACAGCGAGACCTTGCCGGCCGCAGTCCAAAATCCAGTTCCTCCGGTGATACGGAGGTCTTACTCCACGGTTTAATGAGGTGGGGAAGCCGCTTTGTCGAGCGTCTGAATGGGATGTTCGCGTTCGCCTTGTGGGACAACTACGAACGTGAATTACTCCTGGCTCGCGACCCCCTCGGGATCAAACCGCTCTATTACGCCCAACCAAAACCGGGCTCGCTCATCTTCGCCAGCGAATTGAAGGCGATTCTGCGCCCATCCGGCAATCGCGCGCGAGCCCGATTTTCAGACAATCCAGCAGCATTTGGCATTTTGCCATTCCTGTTCCGACCGCACTGCCATTCGCGGAATCAAGCGGTTGGACCCGGGCACGATCTTGCGGTGGAAAGCGGCGACGAGACAAATTCAGTTCACCCGCTATTGGGAGCCGCCGTTCGGCGTGTCCAATGTCACGTCTCGGCAGGAAAATGGTGAGCGATTGCGTGCAGCCGTCGAAACGGCGACGGCGCGACAACTTGTGTCGGACGTTCCGGTCGGATCGTTCCTGAGCGGCGGCCTCGACAGCAGCTTGATAACGGCGATTGCCGCTCGTGGTCATGGCCGATCTGATCCCTTCCGCAGCTTCACGGTGAGCATCGCCCGCAATTCCAACCGACTCGATCAGGCGCACGACGATCTCCCCTACGCCCGCGGCCTGGCGGAACTGCTGGGGCTCTCGTTTCAGGAAATTAAGATTGCACCGCACGTGGCTTCGTTGCTCCCGACACTCGTTCGGCAAATGGATGAACCATTGGCCGATCCGGCGATCATCAGTTGCTATCTCGTGTGCCAGTTGGCGCGCAGAGGGGCACAAAGGTGTTGCTCTCCGGCCAGGGCGCGGACGAACTCTTCGGCGGCTATCCACGCTATCGCGCACTCCGTGCCCTTCGGTGGGCGGATCGCGCCCCGGACATGGTCAGAAGGGCGATCGCGCGGAGCGCGAAATTGGTTCCCGGCGCACTCGCCGGCCCGGGCGGAGCGGCGCTGCGGCGCTTTGGCCGTGTACTCCGCGACATGCATCGGCCGGCCGACGAGCGATTCCTCGCCTATTGCATGTCGACGCCTTCCGAAGTCGTGAATTCGGTTTTCAATTCCGAAGTGCGGGCCGAAATCGGCGACGGACAACCCGATGACGACTGCCATTTGCGGATGCGGGCCAAGGCGGCTGAGAAGCGAGGATCGTTTCCTCGAACGCGATCTGGGCGTCTACTTGCCGAATCACAATTTGCTCTACACCGACAAGATGGCCATGGCCGTCGGCGTCGAGGCGAGAGTTCCCCTGCTCGACCTGGAACTCGTGAAATTCGCCTGCTCGCTGCCCGTTTCGCAGAAGCTGACGCCCCGACCGAAAGCCATTTTGCGAGATGCGGCAAGAGGCTTGGTCCCCGATGGAATCATCGATCGGCCAAAGGCCGGTTTCGGCGCGCCCTATCGAAATTGGCTGAGGCATGATCTCGCGCCACTTTGGAATGATGTGACGGACGCGTCCGTCATTCGCCGCCGCGGTTGGTTCTCGGCAGACACCTTGCGAGGAATTCGCGAGCAAAGTCAATCGGGTCGGGCCGACTACTACATGCTCCAATGGGCCATTCTCACATTGGAGCTTTGGGCGCGGGAGTTCCTGGATCGAAATCCGGCTCAATCGAGCAACTCTCTGCGAAATCGGCCGTCGAGTCCTCGCAAAGTGCTGGTCGGCAGCGCAGCTTGAATTCAGCGACGCACACCTGCGAAACCAGGCAACGTCATGCATATTTTGTTTCTGTCACATTACTTTCCGCCGGAAGTGAATGCTCCGGCCTCGCGAACTTTCGATCACTGTCGGCGGTGGGTCGCTGCGGGCCACGAGGTGACATTGATCACGTGCACGCCGAATTGCCCCTCGGGCGTTGTCTTCGAGGGCTATCGCAATGCTTGGCTGCAGCGAGAAACGGTCGACGGAATCCGCGTGTTGCGCGTCTGGACGTACCTTTCGCCGAACAAGGGCTTTTTGAAACGAATCACGAATTACGTGAGTTACCTGGTCGCCGCGACGCTCTGCGCGATGACCGTACGTCGCATTGACGTGATCGTCGCCACAACGCCCCAGTTCTTTTGCGGCTGGGCCGGCGTGCTTTGCGGTTGGTTGCTTCGTCGTCCACTGGTCTTGGAAGTTCGGGATATCTGGCCCGAGTCGATCGTGACCGTGGGGGCGATCAAGAGTCACCGCATGCGCCGTCTGCTCGAGTGGCTCGAAATCAAGATGTACGCCGGTGCTCGGCGGATCGTCACAGTCGGCGACGGCTATCGGACGCGGTTATTGGATCGGGGCGTTCCAGAGGAAAAGATCGCCGTTATTCCGAACGGAGTCGACACGCGGCAATTCGTGCCGCGGCCTCATTTTTCCCCGCTTTCAATGGCCGCAGGCGACGACAGGAAATTCGTTTGTTCGTACATCGGCACGGTTGGCATGGCGCATGGATTGGATGTCGTCCTCCGGGCGGCCGAAAAACTGAGAAACTGGGGCCGCACGAATGTCGAGTTCCGGATCGTCGGCGACGGAGCCGATCGTCAGGAACTCGAGCGCGAGGCCAGGTCGCGCCGTCTCGATAACGTGGTTTTCACGGGCCTGGTGCCCAAGTCGCGCATGCCGGAAGTGATCGCCGCTTGCGGACGCCTGCCTCGTGCATCTCAAAAAGGCCGAACTCTTTGAAACGGTCATTCCCTCGAAGATTTTCGAAATCATGGCGATGAACGTACCGATCATCATGGGCGTTCGCGGTCAGGCTCAGGAGATCGTCGTGTCGCCGCGTGCCGGGCTGGCAATGATCCCCGAGGACGAAGACTCGCTGATTGCGGGAATCGACGCGATTGCTGCCGACCGGGATGCCTACCGCAACGGACGTCAATACGTGGCTCGACACTTCGATCGAAACGTATTGGCCGATCGCATGCTGGACGAACTCACCAGAATTGTCGAAGGTCGGGCTTCGATTGAAGTGCCGACGCCGACCACAGTGACCTTCCCAATCAGTCGGGCCGAGTCCACCCCCGTCGAGAGGGACCGTATCGCCGCGTGACGATGCTACGCGAGCCATTTTGACGAAACGTGTAGTTGTTCGTGAGGGGAGTGAAAGCCCTTCGCCTCGACCGATTTCAGCTTGTTCACTATAAACCGACGCCTCGTTGGGCCGACGTAACTGCAATCAATTTGCCTGCTTTTCGCATGAGAAAGGAGTCTCGAGTAATGAACGGTTTGGGTCAAAGTCATTTTCCAATCGACGTGGGTCGATGGCGCACCTTGGGGCTGGCCGCGGCCGCCCTCTTGATGTTGGGTCGCTCTACCAGTGCCCAGGATCCGCGCGACTTGGAAGACGCGCGTCGCCGCGACATTAGCCGCGAGAGTCGGCTCGAAACACGCGATCTCGATCGCGAACGCCGTATTGCAAGTTCGGATCTCGACAACCGCCGGACTGACCCACGCATTATCGAACGTCGCAATCGGCTTTATCAGGATCTGAAACACGATTTCAATTCTTTCGACAAGGACAATTTCGATACCCAGCCCAATCTTCGCCGACTGCGTCAGGCGCCGCCGGTGGGCATCGTCGAATCCGGTGAGGGCCTCGATAACGCGCGGCGTCTCATCGATCGGTTTGCACAAGAGGCTGACGCTCTGCAACTGGCTCTGAATCAGAACGTGGATTACATCCGCGGCGTGCGCGGCATTCTGCCCGACGCGATTCAGTTCAGTGCAAACGCTCAGGTCTTGCGCGACCGTTGCCAACGTCAGGCCAAGCTTTCCGCTTTGTGTGGCGATTACGAAGCCTTTGACCGCGATTGGCAGGCCATTTCGTACCGGTTGCATCAGATCCCCGAAATGTCCCGCACCGCGGAGCTGAAGCGGGTGGAAGTGATGGACGATCTCGATCGGCAACTGTCGCGGAATCCTGAAGATCCAGCCGCAATTCGATCAGCATGACCTGCTGCATCACATTTCGGCGCTGACCGACCAATTGCAGCGACTGGCGGAAGACATCGACGTTGAATTCGTCGACCCCGAACAGCGCCGGATCCTGAGTGGCCAGGCCCGGCGCGTCGAGTCGGAAGCCCAGATGGTCTGCGATACGATGGATGCCGGTAATGATCCAACTACCATCGTCGGCGAGTTCAAGGAATATCAGGCCCTGTGGTATCCGCTGGCGCGTCAAATTCGCCAGGTCGATACAAACCGCGCTCTCGAGCGGACCGTGATGCGGATCAACCGTTCGAATCGCGTCATCAACCAATTGTTGCGCAATCCCCAGCAAGCGGACACCTCGAACTTGAGCTATATCGTCGAAGGTTTGAAGCACGACATCGACGAATACTTCACCCGGGCTCCGCTCAAGCTGGTGATGGAATTGCCCGAGTCGCGCTGCGGCTTTGGCCACGGCCGGGGCGTTTTACGGAAATTGCGAGCAATTCCTGCAGGATGCGGCTGTGGAAAATGTGTCGCAGGCGGATCTTGCCGACTCTTTCCACAATGTGGCCGAGTCGTGGCGGGCTTTCGACCACATCTTCCGCCCGATGAAAAGCGAGCCGGCCCATCGGGTGTTGAATCACATTGAGGAGGGCATCAACTCGGTTGCCGATGCCCTGCAAATCAGTGATCAGCAATTCGATCGCCGCCGCATTCGCGAGTTGGCGTTCGCTTTGCTTGCCGGCGGCCGACAACATCAACCGCGACACGCAGATCTGGATCGACCGCGATCAGAATTCGCCCGAGGCAGCCGCTGACGAAACGGCAAATTTCTTGAAGCACTGCCAGCGATTCAGCGACTCCGTCACCTCCAATACGACAGTTGATCAACTTCGCCAGGGAATCGTGGAACTTTACGAGCACTACAAACGAGTGTACGCCTTCATTTCGCAGTGCCAGGGCCGGGAACGGCCTAACCTGGGTGAGAATGCCAATCGCGCCAAGAATGCGTTGGTCGATTTGCGAACGCTCCTCGAAATCTAGTTGCGATCTTTCAGACTTCTTTAAAACGGCAAAGCCCACCGACAGCTGTCGGTGGGCTTTTCTGTTTAGACCCAGCTCACTTCATGTTTCCACTCGGCGTCGGTACCGGTTTCTCGGAGATATCCGGAAATTTCTTCGGGGCCGCAAGGTCCTCGGTCGTTTCGGCTTTGGCCGGGATCACCGCGCCGGAACCCGGCTCGAATGCATCGGCATTCATCGTTCCGGCGTCGGCCGTCCGCGGCGCGTCGGTCGCGATCGGATTCGCACTCATGGGATCCGTCACGAAGGCCCGCGGGCTACCACGGCGGACTAAGGTCGACTTGAGGGTGTGTTTCAGTTCGGCCGTTTCGATCTGTCCGCCGCCCATCATGTAAACATGGTCGATGACAAGCGCGTCCCGTTCGCGGACAAGCTCTATCTTGGCTCCGTAGCGATCGTCACCCAATACCACCGTCTGGCCGGTTGAGGTGTCCGTTATCGCGGCGAGCTGCATGCTGAGTCGCGGTAGAACGGCATAGGCCGATTCGGGAACCTGATTAATCTGACTCCACACGACGCGGTTAAAATCGTTCGAGGTCACGCCGCGGAGAAAGTCAAGTTGCCGATCGCCGGGCTTTGGAACGCCCTCCGTTGAACGAAGCGCCGACGCGAAGAGCCGGATCGGCAGCATCGCCAGCATCGTCTCCTTCATGGAACTCGGGCGCTCCATGACGGGCATCAAAATGTCGTCGACCGTAACGTCGCCCGAATAGTCCCGCATGACGTAGGTCAGCTCGCGGCTTCCTTGATGGACATTGATGTTGGTGACCGCGCCGTGGTAATCGATGCTGGTGATCGTCGGCATCGACATCTCGATTTCCGGGGGCAATATCTCGGCCAAGGTCACCGGACCGAGCCGATTCCAGATCTTGTAGTTCGAGATCTTTGGTCGAATTCTCTTTCACAAGTAACAAGTTGCCCTTGATGAGGGCGTTCATGAACAATTGCATCTTGGCCTGGGAGGTATAGACGGCCGACAGGCGACGTTCGTCCTTGGAGTCATAGAAGGTTACATCGTCGACGGTGAAGACCAGTTTTTCGGTGTCGATCACCACGCCGGGCGGTGAAATCAGCGAGATCTTGATCGTCGTCTTGCCTTGAGTGATGACATACTCGCCGCCGCAAACCTCGACGTTGTCCGTTTTCGTCAGATGCGTCTTGACGACATCCTTGTCTCCGAGGGCTTCGGGACCAGGCAGTGCGACCGTCTTGAGATCGGCGACTTTCAGGCATTTGTCGAACAGGCGGCTTGCCGTCACCTGCTCGAGCGACCTCTTGTCGTCCTCCTGATACGCTTTGAGAAATTGGACGACGGTATGGATCGCTTTTGCCGTGCGTCGGGCCGAACTCATTTGGTCCTTATCTTTGCGGGACTCGATGGACACGTCCGAAACCCGCCAGCCTTGCTTGAGGTGAGCCATCGACAGCACAAGCACGCCTTTGGCCCGCTGCAACCTGACGATCGCGTCGTTGCCGTCAATCGTCGCTTCGGGACGAAATTCCTTCGGCCGCAGCTTTTCTCCGGCCACTTTCTTGGTAATCCGGTCGAGTTGCGGCTGAGGCAGATCCTTGAGCAAACTCGCGAAGCTCGGCGCAACGACAGACTTGACCTGATCCGGCTTTCCCGTGTGCCAGGCGATCATAAAATCCTGCACGGCCAACAGCAGGTCCATCTGCTCGGTGACCGTCTTGTTGGCCGTGACGTCCTTTGTCTTGTTCCTGACGATAATGTCGTCGACGACCCACTTCGAAGACTTTCTCGTCGCGGACGAGATTGTATTGCATCTTGCGTTTGGTTTTTTCCGTAGTGACGACGACCTTCTTCTTGTCGTTCCCCACGTCTTCGACTTTGACGATCGTGACCTTTTCATCCGGATGCAGAGGGAGATTCTTGAGCGCCTCGAGCGAATCCTTGTTGCGCCGCAGGGCCTTCTCGTCAAAGCTTGGCGAGGCGCTGGCCTTCAGCTTGTTGAGGTCGTCGGTTTGGAGCGCCGTCGTGAAGTGGTCGATCGCCTGCATCTCGACGAAATGAGCGCAGCCGACGACGGCGCAAGCGAACGCCGCTCCGGTAATGACCCAGGGCGTAAAGCGAACCATGACGATTGTCCTGGCCGATTGAGTCGGACGACTGTGGAGGTGGGAAAAATCTGCGTGGAGAGAGAGGGGAGCAAAGGCGAGAGGGCGTCTTTTCTCAAATCCGTTCCGATGCGTCAAGACCGCTCCGGGAAGTGATCTTTGTGAGTGCGAGACAGGGCTTGCGAGCCGACCGGAACCGGTGACCGATCCCGTCCCCTTTCGAAGGTGCGCAGTTTTTGGTGCGCACCTTGGAAAAAGGTGCGCATCTTCGGAAGAAATCTTCGGGCTTTTCCAAGATGCGCACTTTTCGAAAAGCCTGCATCTTCGAATAAAGTGCGCACCTTCGAAGCAGGGCCTCGGCCCTCGGGTACCCGCTCGCGGGTGCGGTGCCGTTGGCGCGTAAAGTCGTGCAGGCACTTGCTTCGGCCTCGATCGCCCGCTTTCGACTGCTCGGTTCTGGGGTGCCACGCCCACGGCTTTGCGTGGGCGTGCGAATCCGTTTGACATTCCCGCCTTACGTTCACCGGCACGCCCCGGCAAGGCCGTGAGGGAGTCCGGGAATTCGGATGCCGAAAGGATCGCAGCGAGGGCAGGTGCCCTCGCCTTTCGGCCTACTGCGGTTAATGGCCTACAAGGTCGTTCAAAATCGGCCTCGACGGGCGAGGGCACCTGCCCTCGCAGTCCTTCTACCAACTCGAAATTCGCGGCACGGAATTCCCGGCCACGCCCACGCAGAGCCGTGGGCTTGGCACCCTTGCGTCGCTCCTCAGTGCCTTTGTTGATTTCTGCTTTCACCTCTCTCAATCTCCTGCAACAACCTCAACACAGTCTTGAGCCAGGATGCCCGCGACAACCAAAGGGACGGAGCGCAAAAAAAGAAGCCGTGCCAGGATCGTTGATCCTGGCACGGCTCGCATAGGCGAGATTTACAGCTTGTGGCTGTACCGTATTTCGTCGTTCGTTAGCCTTAGGATAACAGGTGAAGTCGAGTCGTTCAATGCCAAAAGTTTTTTAGCACCTTTCTCGGCGCGTGCGATGTTTCAGCGGTGCAGAAGCCGTGCTGCAACTCGCAGCCGATCAAATCGGAATCTCGCCGCCGCTCGACGAATTCTGGAGGAACGGCCCCAACGCCAGGCCGGCTACCGGGTCTACGCCAAGCACGCAGTTTAAAAGATCATCAAAAGTCAAAGTCCATCGCAGACTCGATCTTTGTGAACGCAAAGCGCGGACTATAATCCCGACCTCATTCTTCAGGCCGCACTTCGGCGCGACTGACTTCGCCGCAAATCGTTCGTCCACCAAAATCGCGAGAATTCCGGTGACTTTATGGCGGGATCTCCCCGTTCGGTTTGGGCGCTTTGGCTCAGGCCATGGTGTTGCGCCGCTGTCTTGACTTTGACAGCCCCATTTGCGGCGTCGGCGGCGGCTCCACGCGACGAAACCAGTCAAGAGGTCAGAATCCGACTCGAATGGACAGGCGATCGGCCCGAGGTTTTTGCGGGCGTCCTGGAAACGTCGCAGGGAACATTCGCGAGCCCGGTTTCATTGAGCCCGGAGGCAGACCAGGCAGGAACGCTTTGGGCCGATCGGCAAAATCTGTGGCTTCGTAGCCGCAGCCCGCGGCGAAGCGACGGATTCGACGTCACGCTACGTGCATCAGGCACGGCGCGAATTCAATTTACGCTGCAATTTGGCGATCAAAACGGTCGGAGCAGGCACTTTGATTGGAAGCTCGCGGACGTCGGCCGCGATCCAATCGTATTCGCGCTTGGCGACCGGCCGGGCCGATTAACGGTGCGCCGCGCCCCTGGAGACGAGTTACGCGTCTCGATCACTCGCCCTCACCTGATTTTCGGCCCCGGTGAAATATTCAAGGCAGTCCTGTTGCCGGATACGAATGGAAGGACTGGCGACTGGAGCACGGCAACACTCGAATGGGAAAGCCGGTTCGCTCGCACAGGACTTGTTGTCTCAAGAGGCTCCTTGCCTGCGCCGCATTGGGATCAAGCCTCGACTCGACCGCCGATTCCGATCGCATTGTCTCTCCCCGATCTCGAGGGAGCCTTTGACCTGCGGTTCCGCTTGAAGGCGAAGACAGGCGAGGTGCTCGAATCAGTAGCGCAGGTGTTGGTGCTGGCCGATGACTCCGGCGGGCACGCGAACCTGGCGAATGTCGACGTCGCTGTTGACGCCAGGCGACGAGAGCGAGTGGTGTTGGCATCGGCGGCGATTCCGAGCGTCCCACAACTTGTCGGTCCGCACTTGAATACTCCCGATCTCAATTTGGTCTTCGGTCCACAGCGGGCTTTTGCAGGACTCGCGAGGGAGGACGCACAAAATTGGGACGCATTTTACACGGGCGCCCAGCGAGCTGCCGACTACTTGCGCGACCACGGCGAGACATGCCTCATCCTGCCGGTCTTGGCCGATGGAAGCACGATCTACCCGAGCGCCTTTGTCGAACGCAGCGTCCGTTTCGACAAGGGATTGCGTTCTGGGCGCGACCCAATGCAGAAGGACATCGTGGAGCTGCTGTATCGCGTCTTCGATCGCAGCGGCCTCGCGCTGATTCCCGAGCTGCGGTTCGACTGTCCCCTGATTTCGTTGGAAAGGCAACTGGCTTCGGGCGAGTCGGCAACGCAGGGTATCGAGCTCGTCGGACCCGACGGTCAGACTGCCGCGACAGCGACGAATCGAACTCCGGTTTGACGCCCTCTTACAACCCGCTCGATCCACGTGTGCAAAAGGCGGTGCTCGACATTGTCGGCGAATTCGTGGAGCGCTATCACCACCACGCTTCGTACCGAGGAGTTGCGATCAACATTGATCGGTGCTGTTACCTCCAGCTACCCGGAATTGAATGGGGCTGCGATCCGGCGACCCTCGATCGGTTTCAACGTGACACGGGCGTCCGCATCAAAGGCCAACCTCAATTGGCGTCGGAGTTGCTGAATGGGGACGTTCGCTCCAAGTGGATCGCTTGGCGGTGCGCTGAAGTTGCCGGGTTTTATCGCCGGATAGCGAGCGTTGCCGCTTCGAGCACTCCCCAGGGTCGGCTCATGATTTCCTGTAAACCGCGACCGTTAACGCCTCCCATATCCGACTGTGCAGCGACAATTCATACCCGATTGCGGACGGTAACTCGATGGCTGACCAGGGACTCGACTTCGCCCTCCTGAAAAGGATCCCGCACCTCATCGTGTTCAAGAGTTCGGCGGAGCGATCACAACTCCGCGATTTCGACCGAACTTCGCGGACGGAACCGGTCCGCGAGGCGTCTGTGCCCGTCGGTAACCCGGCTCGCTGAGGCGGACCGCTCTCCGGAACTGGATTGCGAGCCGATTTGGCCGGAAGGTGAGATCAACCGGGTTTTGTCCGCGCGGGACTAGTAGAGCGTCTATCGCAAAATGGTGGAACGATCCCCGAGCCGGGGGGTTAATCCCCCCGGACGTGCGCGGGCAGAATTCACTTCTCGCGGCTCAAGCTGCGATCTAAGGAATCGTGTGACGCAGGGAGGAGGTTTCGACCATTCCACGCCGTGGGCGCGATCGGACCGAGGGGGTCAACCCCTCGGCTCGGTAGGCCATTGCTCGCGACACTCGACCCACCATTTTGAAGTAGACGCTCTACCAGGCTTTCCGGGTCGAGCGCACATGGAACTCGGGTCGCGCCGCCTTTACGATGGTCGGAATGGCAAAGTCGCGAAACCGTGAGCATTCGGCCGACGGGCACCCCGGCCAGTTCATGACAACGCGATGGAGCGTCGTGCTGACCGCCGGACGTCGCTCCTCTCCCGATTCGCGCCGGGCACTCGAGTCGCTGTGTGCCGCATATTGGTATCCGTTGTATGCGTATGTTCGGCGTCGAGTGCTGGACGTCAACGAGGCTCAGGATTTGACGCAGGCCTTTTTTGCCGAGCTCCTGGCCAAAAACTATGTCGGCGCGGCAAAAGTCGAACGGGGTCGCTTCCGCGCGTTCTTGCTGACCGCATTAAAGAACTTTCTGTCGAAGGAATGGCAGAAGGCGAAGGCACAAAAGCGTGGTGGGGACAAGACTCGGATTCCACTCGATTTCGAGCGCGGCAATTCCCAATATCTGGTCGAGCCTTCTTCCGGACTCACGGCCGAGCAAATTTACGATCGGGAATGGGCGATCGCCCTTTTGGGGCGGACGATGCAGCGATTGGAATGCGAGTTCGTTGACGCCGGCAAAAAAAGGCAGTTCGAGGAACTCAAAGGCTTCCTCATTGGTCAACAGGACAGTGCGACATACGCTGAGGCGGCTGTTACTCTCGGCATGACCGAAGCCGCCGTCAAAATGGCTTCGCATCGGATGCGGCGACGATATCGCGACTTGCTTCGAGAGGAGATTCGCGAAACGCTGAGCAGTCCGGATGAAGTCGAAGACGAGATTGCGAAGCTATTTGCCAGCCTTGAGTTATAACGAATCCACAAAAAGCTGTGTTACGCGGTGCCGCGTTTCCGTCAGAAGTATTAGCCGAGTGAATCGCCATGGGTAATCCAATGACGGAAACGAAGCGCTGTCCCAAATGCGGAGCCGAATTGCCCGGCGACGCACCGTCAGGCATTTGCCCAAAATGCCTCATGCAAGCCGGATTGGGCGGCGAAGCCACGGTCGACCATGAACTACCTAGCGGCAATCCCGTTTCCGGATCGAACCGGGTGACCGTACCACCCCCGCTGCGGGCAACGAATTCACAGCTTGAAAAAATCGCCCGGCAATTCCCCCAGCTCGAAATCCTCGAATTGCTCGGTCAGGGGGGAATGGGTGTTGTCTACAAGGCGCGGCAGCGACATCTGAATCGACTGGTCGCCGTCAAGATTCTGCCTCCGTCCGCAGGCGCCGAGCCGGCCTTCGCGGAGCGATTCACTCGAGAAGCACAGGCGCTTGCCCAGCTCAACCATCCCAATATCGTCCAGGTGTACGACTTTGGCCGCACCGACGAATTCTTTTACATCGTCATGGAGTTCGTCGATGGCGTCAACCTGCGGGCACTCATCCGCGACGGCCATCTCGAGCCCGCGCAGGCACTCAAGATCGTGCCGCAGATTTGCGAGGCGCTGCAGTTCGCTCATGACGAGGGGATCGTCCATCGCGACATCAAGCCGGAGAATATCCTCATCGACAAGAAAGGTCGGGTGAAGATTGCCGACTTTGGTCTCGCAAAACTATTGGGCCGTACTCCGGACGAGTTGTCGCTTACGGGGACGGGCCAACTGATGGGCACGCTCGGCTACATGGCGCCCGAACAACTGCAACAGGCCCACACCGTCGATCATCGAGCCGACATTTATTCGCTGGGGGTCGTGTTTTATGAAATGCTGACCGGCAAATTGCCGATCGGCCGCTTCGATCCACCGTCAAAGAATGTGCATGTCGATGTGCGATTGGACGAAATCGTACTTCGGTCGCTGGAGTCGGAACCCGGCCGACGCTATCAGCATGCCAGTGAGCTGAAACAGCAAGTCGATGAATTATCTTCCGGCGGCCCTCTGCCTCGTCAATCCTCACCGAGCCGATACCCAATGCAGCGAAACACAGACTCAACTTGGCAGGAATCGCGTAATTGGATCGCAGACCTTCTGGGCATTGATCCGCATGTCATCCCGCAATTGTTTCAGATGGCAACTGCCGTTCTTGGAGCGGCGGCCAGTCTCTTTTTTATTGCGATGGCGTTCGGCGTGATGCAGACGAATCATGCGCTGTTTGCCGGCGTCGCTTGCAGCATTCTGGCCGGGCTTGTGGCCAGTCTGGGTCGAAAATCGCCCTTTGGCGACCCACATGAGGCTGTCGCCAACAACACAAAGTTGCAGGCTGCGCTTGCCATGAGCGGCGGTCCAAATAAAGATCAGACGCTTGCCAAATTGGCAAAAGAGGCTGTGGAAGAGGGTGAGTACACGGTTGCCCTCGTTGCCATTCAGGCGATCGAGAACACTGCGGCTCGCGACGAAGCAGCCGCGCGCTCTGCACTCCAGATTGCCGAGAACGAAGGCACCGAGGCTGCCCTGCCCGTCGCCCGCATGATCGAGGAGAATGACCGTCGCAATGACGTCCTGCAAAAGCTTGTCGAAATGTAAAATGACGATGTTGGCCACCGCCAGGCACCGCACGCTGCTCGTGCCCCTCG
The DNA here is from genome assembly GCA_963756305.1 of uncultured Planctomycetaceae bacterium. Lineage (GTDB taxonomy): Bacteria > Planctomycetota > Planctomycetia > Planctomycetales > Planctomycetaceae > DASPSM01. The sequence continues at coordinate 651,033 of CAVWNP010000002.1, read as the reverse complement.
CGACGATCATTGTCGTGGGGCTTGCGATCCAAAGTGTCGTGCGATCCGAGGAGCGGATTACCGCCAAAGCGTCGCCGCATCCAAGGGAAGCCCAACGCCTCGTCCATTTCTTTCCGCAGGTTTCCATCTCGCCGGATGGGCGATTTGTCGTTTGGTCTCAAATCGACCGCGGTCTTAACGAATCTTCCCCTCCGTCGGAACCAAGCCTCTTCCTAAAGGATCGCGGCTCCTCAAAAGGCCCACCGCGAAAAATCACGGTTGGAGCCGGTCAATCACAGCGAAACGGGCATGACCCGGCCTGGTCGCCGGACGGAACACGACTTGCCTTTCTCTGCGATGCTGCGAAGAAGGGCCAAGAGCAGATTTACGTCGTGTCGAGAGGCGGCGGATCCCCGAGGCAACTGACGCATCTCGGTTATGAGATTTCCAACTTACGCTGGTCGCCCGACGGCAAGCGCATTGGATATCTCTTCATCGAAAACGCGTCGCGAGCCGCGGCGCCGACGGCCGCCGTTCCTCCGCAGACCGGCGTTGTGGGCACCCAGAATTTCGTGCAGCAAATCGGTGCGGTCGACGTCGATACCGGCAAAACGACCAATCTTTCGCCTCGAGAGTATTACGTCTACGAATACGCCTGGGCGCCGGACAGCCAAATGCTGGCGGCAATCGCCGCGCGACCGCCGGGCGACGACAACTGGTACGTCGCACAGCTCTACACGCTTTCGGTTCACTCGACTTCGATGCAGTCGATCTTGAAAACGCCGATGCAAATGGCCGAGCCGTGCTGGTCGCCGGACGGCAAATCGATTGCCTTCATCGGCGGGTTGATGAGTGACGAGGGGCTGACCGGCGGCGACGTCTTCGCCGTCCCGGCGACGGGTGGCACGCCGAAAAATCTGACGCCCGGCCTCAAGGCGTCGGCCGCATGGCTCACGTGGCTCCCTTCCGGCCGCATGATCTTCAGCGAACAAGTCGACGGCGGCAGCGGCATCTGTTCGATTGATCCCACGACCGGTCACATTGAGACGCTTTGGGAAGGGGGCGAATCGATCGCCGGAGAGGTCCGCAACGGCATCTCGATCGCCCGCGACGAGCAGACGATGGCACTGGTTCGTCAGACCTTTCAACAGCCGCCTGAGATCTGGACCGGACCCGTAGCATCCTGGCACCCATTGACCAGCGCCAACGCACAGCTTCCACCGCAGGGCGGCAAGGCAGTCTGCTTGCACTGGAAAAGCGACCCGTTCACGATCCAGGGCTGGCTCCTCTACCCAAAAGACTACAGGCAGAACCAGCGTTACCCCATGCTCGTCATACCGCACGGCGGGCCGGCCTATCAGTATCAGCCCACATTCGGGACGACGCGGTTTTTTCATCCGACCGCCTTTTCCCGCCGCGGGTATTTCGTATTTCTGCCCAATCCGCGCGGCAGCTACGGGCAGGGAGAGCAGTTTACGCGTGGCAATGTGCGGGATTTTGGTTACGGCGACCTGCGCGACGTCCTGGCCGGCGTTGACGAAGTCCTGAAGTCCTACCCGATCGACCCCAACCGTCTTGGCGTCACCGGCTGGAGTTACGGCGGCTATATGACGATGTGGACGGTCACGCAAACGAATCGCTTTCGCGCGGCGGCTGCCGGCGCGGGCATCGCGAATTGGCAAAGCTACTACGGGGAGAACGGCATCGACCAATGGATGATTCCCTACTTTGGCGCCTCGGTATACGACGACCCGGCGATTTACGCGAGAAGTTCGCCGATCAACTTCATCAAGAAAGTCCAAACGCCCACGCTGATCGTGGTTGGCGAATACGATCAGGAATGTCCCGCGCCGCAATCTTACGAGTTCTGGCATGGGCTGAAGACGATCGGGGTCCCTACCGAATTGGTCGTCTATGCCAAGGAAGGGCATTCCATTGCCAGTTCAGAACATGAGCGTGATCTGATGGATCGCATCATGACCTGGTTCGACAAATATTTGCGCAATTAACGTCGACGAGATTTTCAAACGAAAATCTCCACGGAAATCGTCTCTTCATCGGACAACGCGCGGTGCGGGCCTCGTATCGTTATACTGATGCGGTCGAGCCCCGCGCTGGGCCGTTCACGTCGTCGCGAATCAACCTGTCTCGAATGGGCAACGGGAGCAAAATCGTATGCAGCACGTCTTTGGGCCGGACCGGGAGCGCGAGCTGTTGGCACGAGGGTTTTCGCGTCGCGACTTTTTCAAGATCGCGTCCCTAATGGGAGCGGCCGCGAGCTTGCCGTTCTACAGCGAGGCGACGCTGGCCCAACTGTCGCAGGTCGGCGAAATTCCCCACGATGCCGTCTTGATCAACGCCAACGAAAACCCGCTCGGGCCTTGTGCCGAAGCCATTACCGCGACGACTGCGATGGTCAAAGAAGGCGGCCGGTATCATTTCGAGATGACCGACCAGTTCTGCCGGTTGATGGCTTCGCAAGAGAATTTGCCGGCGGATCATGTGATGGCCTTTGCTGGCTCCAGCCCACCGCTCGCCCAATCGGTGGTGGCGTTCACTTCACCATCGAGGAGTTTTGTCACCGGCGACCCCGGTTACGAAGCGGGCGAACGTGCCGCGCGATTTATCGGCGCCAAGGTGTTCCGCGTGCCGCTCACAAAATCGTACTCACACGACGTCAAGGCGATGGCCGCGGCAGATCCGAATGCGGGCTTGCTCTATATCTGCAATCCCAACAACCCGACTGGGACGCTGACGACTGACGACGAGATCGACTGGCTCGTCGATCATTTGCCGCGCGGCGCCGTGCTGTTGTTGGACGAAGCCTATGTGCACATCGCCGGCTGCCGCATGCGATCGGATCTCGTCGCAGCCGGTAAACCGGTCATCGTGCTGCGGACGTTTTCGAAACTGTATGGCATGGCAGGGTTGCGAGTCGGCGTGGCCATGGGCAAGCCGGAACTCTTAAGCCGCCTGTCGCAATACAGCCAGGGCATCATGCCGATTACGGGTTTGGCGGCGGCGATCGCGAGCTTGCAGGTCCCCGACCTTGTGCCTGACCCGGCGCAAGATCATTGCCGACACGCGGACCAAAGTGCTGGCATTTCTGGATCGCTACCACTTTTCACACACGCCCTCCGTCTCGAACCATTTCATGGTCGACGTGCGGCAACCAGGCGAACATGTGATCCGGGCCATGCGCAAGGAAAAGATCTTCATCGGCCGTGTCTGGCCGAGTTGGCCCAACTACGTGCGCATTACCGTCGGCACGCCGGAGGAAATGGAGAGGTTCCAGACGGCGTTCTTGAAGGTCATGGCCTGATCGCCGGCAGTCGACACAAATCTTTCGCTCAAGCATACAATTCGGCGGTCGCCAGAAATCGCGGCGGTTTGCGGATTTTGGTCGCCTGTTCAAAGGCATACGCCAACTTGAGGAGCGTCGGCTCGCTCCAGGCCCGACCGAAAAAGAGCAGTCCGACAGGGAGTCCGAAGATGAAGCCGGCCGGCACCGTGACACTCGGATAACCGGCCACGGCTGCCGCGGTCGACGATTCGCCGCGCCAGTGATCTCCTGTCACAAGGTCGGTCAGGCAGGCTGGTCCGACAGTCGGTGCGACCAGAGCGTCCAATTTAAACTTGTCCATCACGGCGTCGATGCCTTCGGTGCGGGCCATCCTGCGACATTTGGCGAGCGCCTCCTGATACTCATAGCTCTCCAGAGTGCCCTTCGCCTCGGCCTTGATGAAGAGGTCCTGCCCGAAAAATGGCATCTCGCGGGAGCGATGTCGCTCGTTGAAATCAATGACATCCTTGAGCGCACGGACGGGCGCTTTTGGTCCCAACCGCGAAAAATAGGCCGCCAGACCTGCCTTGAGTTCGTACAAGAGTACGGTCTGCTCCGCATCGCCGACTTTGTCGATATTCGGAATCTCGGCGGGATCCACTAGCGTTGCTCCCTCGTGCTTGAGTGCATCGAGCGCTCCCTTCATCACCAAATCGACCGAGTCGTCGAACCCGAAATAGTTGCGGGCTACGCCGATCCGTGCCCCTTTGAGTCCGCCGCGATCGAGCGCCTTTGTGTAGTCCCCGAGTGCCGCACGCTTGGGATCGCGAGTGACGGCATCCGTTGGGTCGATTCCGGCAAGCACTCCCAACAGAATTGCCGCGTCGCGCACGCTTCGGCACATGGGGCCGGCCGTGTCCTGCGAGTGCGAAATCGGGATCACACCGGACCGGCTAACCAGACCGACGGTCGGTTTGATTCCCACAATGCCGTTTGCCGAGGATGGGCTGACGACCGATCCGTCGGTTTCGGTTCCGATGGCCGCCACACACAGGTTCGCGCTCGCAGCCACCGCCGAGCCCGAACTCGATCCGCACGGATTGCGGTCGAGGGCATACGGATTCTTTGTCAGTCCGCCGCGCCCGCTCCAGCCGCTGGTTGACGAGCTCGAGCGGATGTTGGCCCATTCGCTGAGATTGGCTTTACCAAGGATGACGGCCCCGGCCCCACGAAGTCGGCGGACGAGAAACGCATCTTGCAGCGGCCGCGCCCCACCAACGCGAGCGACCCGGCTGTGGTGGCCATGCGGTCCGCCGTATCGATATTGTCCTTGATGACGATCGGGATACCGTGCAGCGGACTCCGTAAGCCTTTGGTCTTGCGTTCCTTGTCCAGGGCTCCGGCGATGTCGAGCGCGTCGGGGTTGATTTCAATGACGCTATTGAGCGCCGGACCGCGTTTATCGATGGCATCGATGCGCGACAGATACGCTTCGGCAAGCGAGCGAGCGCTCAGTCTGCCTGACGTCATCTCCTGTTGCAGCTCAGCAATCCCTTTTTCCTGCCATTCGAACGGTGCGGCGTCGAAAGCCGGAGAGGGCCGTGTGCTCGAATCAGCCCGAAGTGCGGCAACAGCCGCGCCGAGCATTCCGGCTTGGAGGAAGTCTCTTCGATTGAATTGAATGGCCATTAGAAGTGCATTCTGTTGTGGATGCGAAGCCCGATTCCATCGTCCTCCGCCAGACTGCCGGTTGTCAAATCTGGTTCACCGAAGCGGTTGCCTTACCCAACGGCAGCGATTCGTGTATCCCATAAATGGCAATCTGGATGGATTTCCTCCAGAATGTGAGTCAGCGGCGCTTGGGATTCAGGCGCGAGCAGACATTCCTTTTGAAACGCGAAGAGGAGGGAAAAATGGGACGGATTCTTATGCGAGGGGCAGTCTGCGTTCTTTTCGTCGGTGTGGCTATCGGTGCCTATGGACAACAAAAGGATTCCGATTCGATCGGCGATAAGATCGACCGGGGAGTTCGCGACGTCGAGTCGAGACTGCGCGAGAAGTGGGGCGACATCAAGCAAGCCACGCACCGCATGACCGTCCAGGGGCGGGTTTATGCCCGACTGTATTGGGACAAGTCGCTCGCGGACTCAACGATTCGCATCGAGACGAAGGACAAGGGCGTTGTCGTCCTTAAGGGAAGCGTTCCGACTCGCGATGCGAAGCGACGTGCGGTGGAGCTGACGGATTCGACCGTGGGCGTGCACGAGACGGTCGACGAATTGGCGGTAGGGCCCAACAGGGACAAATAACCCGCGCGACAAGCAATCTTTTGGCGAAGCGATTGCCGGAGGCACTCGCCGGCTGGTGCCGCGTTGTTCAAATTGGCTTTGACAAGTCGCCACCCAATAAGACGGGCACGATCTGCTGGAACTTCCAGGGCGACATTTCATCCGGACGGTCGAGCCGGAAGATGACATTGAATCGGTCTCCCGGCCATTTGTCGGGGACACCGGGCAACAAGGGGGCGATGGCGTCGACAATGTCGATGATCACCTCATGTTGCCAGCAGACGAGAACAGCGCCATCGACCGCAGTCAGTGCGGCGGCCAATTTCGGCATTTTGCGTTTGGCGATGCTGCTGTCGATTTCGAGGTTGAGCTTCGCTGCAAGTGGCGTAATCGTTTGCAACGGTCGACGACTTTTCCCGCCATCATCTTCCGCGGTGGCTTGATCATCATGTTGATCGGGATTCGAAGCAAAGAGCGTGGTCGGCCTCGGGAGCGCCGTCTCGCGGCCCGAGCTTGGTGCAAAGTACTCTGCCCATGCCCCGGCGCTGCCAACCCGCGGGAGTCAGCGATTCGGTGTCCGCCGCGCCTGATTCGTCGACGCCGTACGCGCCGTTTTGGACCGGTTTTTCTGCGTGACGAATGATGAGTATCGTCTGTGCTGCCATGTTATCCTCCCCCTCGGGCGAATCGGTTTAATGAACACACCGTCTGCTCGTTCGACGCGTCGCACCGTCTATGCCACCGTCCGTTGGCATCCCTCTTGATTCGAGACGATGGAAGAGCGCGGAATTGTCTCGCCTTCGGGATCGCGGATGAAGACGCGACGCGCAGAGAGCGCCATCGCCAATGGCGGCATGGCCGAGCGGTTGCTTCCATCGCGCCCATGCGAGACGAACTCCCCGGCGTCGAACAGGCGACTTACAAAAGTCGGCGCCCGCCGGGAGATGGGGTCGGAGGCGACCGAATGAAGAGAATTCACCGTACTGCACTCGCTCGCCCGTTTCAACGACTTTTTTTCGGAGTCGAGCGCTAAACCGCTTGGATGCGTGCTAGTACTTACGACTGGCGAGTGCGACGTCCAGCGAGGATTCTGCTAGAACACGTGACGTCTGAAAGGATTCTCTGACAGTGTCACCCGAACATTTGCATCATCTCATGGAAACAGCCCGCGGGCTGTTGCACCACTACGGCTATGCCGGCCTCTTCGCGCTGATCTTCGTGGAGAATTTCGGTTTTCCCGTTCCCGGGGAGACAGTTTTCATCGCGGCGATTCTGGCGTCGGCGCATGGCGAGATGCGCATTTTACCGGTCGTTGCGTGCGCCTGGCTGGCGTCCGTCCTGGGCGGGCTTGTTGGTTTCGCGATCGGCCGTTTTGGCGGGCACCGCGTCTTACAGAAGTATGGCGGATACATTTGGATCAACTCGGAACGCCTGTCGAAAATTGAGACCTTTAGCAAAAAATACGGAGCGGCCTTCGTGATCTTGGGCCGCTTTTTCGAGGGGGTCCGGCAGATCTACGCGATTCTCGCCGGCTGCATGGCCGCTTCGTGGCGGTCGTTCCTCTTGCACAACATCTTGGGCGCGACACTGTGGGTCGGGTTTTGGACTGCTCTCGTCCTGTGGTTCGGCCGCCACCTGCGGCACATCTGGGACGTATTCAAGGAGCACGAAGTCTACGTGTTCCTTGGGGTCGCCCTGATTGCGGCGTTAAGCGCGCTCCTCTTGCACCTCGAGGCGCGCCGACGAGCGCGTCAGAATCCGGAGGCGAACATCCCCAGCGGATGATTGTGATTCAAGGGTGAGCCGAAACCTTCTGCCCCTGAAGGTGTTCGACCCCGCTGACGGCGCCGTTGACGATCACATCGATCAGCGTGGGACCATAAAAGCTCATGCTGGCTTCGTACTGTCCCATCTTGTATTGCTCGATGGGAATGATGTAGCCGATCCACTCGTCGGCCAGTCCCCCGATGATGGGATGGGCGGCACCGGTGATTTCCTTTGTCCGGTGTTTGATTTCGAGTCCCTTCTGCGTGCAAAGCTCGCCGGGAATGCCGACGATCACCAAGTCACCCACGCGAAGCGAAAGACTCGCCGTCTTCGTCGGCCAGAGTTTTGGGAGCATGTCGCGGAGCACATCCTCCGTCAGACCGTATTCTTTTCCCCCTGTTTCCCGGAAATTGGGATGCCATTGGCGTTTTGGAAGTGAAATCTCTTCGCGCCAAAAAGCGAACGGAACCGAACGTTCGGTCTGGATCTTTTGCCACACGTGCCAGGCCGCGATCCCTAATTCCCGGCCGTAGCGTTCGGCCTTCTCGTAGTGCGAATCACCCGAATCGGCGCGGGCAATCGTCGACTGGTCCCCCTCTGCTCCGTTGCAAAACATGGCGACCTCACCGTCGCCGATCAACGCCTCGAGCGTGCGTTGCATGTGGCCCGGGTAATCGCCCGAAAACCACATGTCATCGGAGCCCATGAATGTCGGATGGGCCGTCCAATTCACGAAAACGGCGAACGGTTTGCCGTCGAGACGATCGAATCGCACGACCGTCAATTCCGGGTCGACGATGCCTCCCGGAATGCGGCGATTTCGATTCCATTTGATTAATTCGGTGCTCGCTGTGCCGACCTGAACCGGTACGAGCGTCTTTTCCGCATCAATCACGACCTGTGCGAGGCGATTCATAATCAGTTCGAAGAGGGGCGGATTGTGAATTCCCATTTGGGGGATCTGGAAGTCGTTGAGAGGATTGAGGGCGTTCATCTCGATCGCCGTGTGCGAGTGACTCGCCAAGAGCATCAAGTTGTCCGCCGTCCAGCCGTGACCGGCCAGGCGGTCGAGCACGGCCGTCTTGACGGGAGGGGCGAAGCCGAGCGCGTCGACGGTGACCAGGCAGAACTTTTTGTTCCCGTCGGTGAGGACGAGAGCTTTGGCGAAGATTCGATCGTGAACGCCGGTCGCCGGGCGATTCATGCGGTCGCCGTAGCCGCCGAGCGACGACTTGAGGGAGAGCGGCGGAGTGATATCCATTTTCGCGATTCCTGCACGGAGTTCCGCGGCATCGGCGGAGATCCCCGTCCAGATCGCGATCGTTGCGAATGAGAAAACGAAACCGAGCCGCGCGAGCTTCACTGCCGTTCCTCCCCGTTGAGATTGCAAATCGCCGCAGCAGCGCTGCGGCCGATCACTATCTTAACGGTTCACGAACGCGAAGTAATAGAATAAGAGGCCCGTGACGGAGGTCATCGCCAAATCGATGGCGGACGTCCAACCGAGTCGCTTGTGCCAGCGACTGTGGGCCGAGGGAGCCGGCGGATTCCCGAAGCGCGGAAGTGCCAGGCTAATCGTCACGGCCCAGAGCAACGGAGTCGAAATCGCGAACAGCAGATGCACGTACAGTACTTTGCGGATGACCTCAAAATCCCCGGGAGCGATCTCCGGCCGCGCCCGGTGCACGATGTTTTGCCAGCCGTGGTGCACGACCTGCACATCGAGTTCGAACGCCGCGACGGCAAAGAGCAGCACGGCCGCCAAAAGGAGTTGCAGGCGGCGGTGCCAGACGTAGTTTCTTTGGACCTTGACGAGAAAAATGCTCGCAGCGAGGATCGGCACGACGAGGACCAAGGCGCACACGACCAGGTCGAGCATAAAAGTCGCGTTGTAGCCGAGGAAGCCGTTCGACATCATGGGACTCTTAGCAAATGTCATCCGGCATTCCAAGCCCTGCGGCGGGCCGAAACGGAGAGGTGAAGGCGTCAAGGATGAAAGATTACAGCGACCATCAAAAGAAAATCATCAAGCGGTACTACGATAACCGCGACGATATCGATTTCCGCCGTCTGGGCGAGATCGCCAGCGACCTGTATCTGGCGACGGGTAAAAAGACCGATCGCCTCTGGAAGCAGGCCGCCGAAATCATGACCAGACTAAACGTGCCCCCCAGCCGGATCGCCCACGTCGTAAAATCTGCGAATCCGGCGATCCTCGCGGAAGTCGTCAACGACATCCAAAAAGGGCTGATTCGTCCGGCCGAAAAGCCAAAGCCAGCGAATCCAGGGGCGAAGGCCGAATGAACCGTTGTCGCACGATTCGGGTCGTTCAGCCGGAAATCAGGAATCGCCGAGGCTGGACCGCAAGTGAGCTGCGAGAAGCGCCGCCTGGTAGTCGTCGGCCGAATTGACGTTCTGGAGGGACTCCAGGTTCGGATCGACCCGGCGAAGGGCGTCTGTGTCGATCAGGCACGCATGGGAATCCTGAGCGAGGAATTGAGCTTTCAGTCGGTTCTGGGCCAGCAGACGGCGGGCACGCGATTCGACGTCGACGCGATAAATTGCGGCCAGCGGATGTAAGTATTCTCCGTCTCTAGGCATCGCCAACTCATACGTGCCGAGCGAGGCGACGATTGCGCGAATGAATTCCTCTTTGAGCAGCGGCACGTCGCAGGATGAGAGATAAACGGCATCTACCTGATCGCGCAGGATGGCGATGCCGGATGCGAGCCCCCCCAAAGGCCCGGTGTCGGGCATTTCGTCCCGAGTCACGAGCGTTCCAGCTGGTAGGTTCGGCAATTCTTGGGCGACTGCGGCGACAACGACGACCGGCGATACGGCCTGGCTGACGATCCGCACGACACGCGCCAGCATCGTCTCATCGCCAAACGGCAGCGACATTTTTGGGCGCCCCATCCGCGCGCTTTTTCCACCGCAGAGCACAATCCCGCCGACTCGAAGCGGTGCGACGGAGCCCGCTGGGGAATTCAAGAGGCTGCCTCAGACCGTGGGGTACGGCACTTCCACGCACGGAACTGCCGATTCGCTATGGATGGGGATCTTTTGTAATCGCGCTCTTTCGGATTTTAGCAGTCGCAGTTTCAAAACCCCGTGCTTGAGGTCCGCCTTTACGCTGTCGGGCTCCACCGGCGCCGGCAAATTGATCGTGCGCTCGAAGGGGCCCTGCATGCGTTCCGCAAGATGGGTGATCGCGCCTTCGGGCGTCAACGCAAGCTTTTTCGGTCCCTGGATCGTGAGCATTGTGCCGGCCAGAGAGACGTCGACGATAGCCGGTTCTACACCCGGCAGCTCAACGTCGACAAGAATCTCGGTGGGGGTTTCCAGAAGATCGACGGCGGGAGCCCATTGCCGATCATTGGGTCGAAGCCCGACGACGTCGAGCGCGCGGTTTCCCTGATGGAGAGCCGCATCGACCCATTTCTCGAACTCTCGTTTGAGACGATCGACCGATTGTGTTATCGGACCTGATCCTGTCGGACTGGAAGAATACGTGGGGCCTGACATGTCGATGACCTTTCCTTCAGGAGGTCGGTTCCGCATTGACCTCGATTCGTCGTGACTTGGGCTTAGGCGCCTTAGGAAGAACGACCTTGAGAACTCCGTTGTTCATTGTGGCCGCAATACGCTCGTGATCCACTTCGTCGCTCAGAATGAACGAGCGGAGAAAGTCGCCCACTCCATACTCCTGGTGCACAGTTCGTGCCTCGGGCGGAACAACGGGGCGGACGCGGCCGAAAAGTGTCAGCTTGTTGTCCTGCACCTGCAGCTCAAGCGTTTTGATCGAGACGCCCGGCAAATCGGCGTGCAAGACCAAGCCTTCCTCCGTCTCGAAGATGTCGATCGGGGGGGAGAACAAAAATCGCTCTCGTTCGGTATCCCCGTTCTTTGACTCCTCGTTCGGTTGGCCCCCGGTTTGGGCCGGCACCGGAACACTCACGGGCGTCGCGGTTGCGTCGCCGCTGTTCGGCATTTGCCCTGGATTTTTGACGACGTCGTTCATTCGCTTCCCAGTTTTGATCTGCGCCCGAGCGCATCTTCCATCCTAAGCTCAATCCGACCCTTCCGCGACGGCAATCCGCCGAGGCTGTTCCTGTTCCCCTTTTGGCAAATGAATCCTCAAAATGCCGTCGACGAAATCGGCGCTCAGCCCCTCCTCGCGAACGCGCTCCGGAAGCGATAAGGTTCGCTGCCAACTTCCGTGAAATCGCTCTTGCCGCCGGTATCGCTGTTCCGGCACTCCGTTCGGCTCCGATCTTCGGCCCTTAATGTTGAGCAGGCCGTTCGAAATTGTGATTTCGAGATCCTCAGCCTTCGTGCCGGGCAATTCGGAGGTCAACAAATACTCGTTGTCGAGCTCGTACAAATTGACCGCTGGAAACTGACTGCCCAATCGGATGCCGTGAAACGCAAAATTGACGCTGTTCAAGAGGCGATCAACTTCGCGTTCCAGGTCTTCAAACGCTTCCCAAGAATGTCCCCACCGGAAGACGGGCATTTGAAATTCTTCCACGACGCGGCACGGTGCGAAGGGCGCATCGTGCCTACGAGCCTAAGTTCAAACTATCCCTAACCTTGCAAAGGCTGTACCACGGGTTCTGAAGGCGATCCTTGTCACGACAAGGCCTTCATTAATGGTACTGTAACCACTTGTGCGCTATGGTTTTGTAGCTGATCGAGTTCCGAAGTTTCGTCGGCTTCCGATCGAGGGGAGCGAATGTCATTTTGGCAGCCCAGGCGGCCCAGTTCGAGGTTTCGCGACAGCCGGTTGCCGGTCGGCGGCAGTGGGGCGTTAACGCGGGCTTCGCACCTGCTCGTCGATACACCGACGCTCTGGAGGAGGCGGGCCCGCCTCGCAAACCGCAGCATGATTCAGTAGGCTCTCGACTATGGCCGTCGCGCTTAACGCCAGACATGCAGTTTACGTCGGCAGCTTTGATCCGATGTCGCTCGGGCACGAAGATATCGTTCGCCGGGGCGCGTCGATGTATGAGCGGGTAACGGTCGGTATCGGCATCAATCCTGAGAAGCGGCCGCTTTTTTCGTGCGACGAACGATTGGACCTCCTCCGTGCCGTCCTCGCTCCCTACAAGAACGTCGACGTGGCGACGTTCGACGGGCTCGCGGTCGATTTCGTGCGTCGTTGCAATGCGGCCCTCATGCTGCGTGGCTTGCGAACGCTGACGGACATTGAAACCGAGTTCACCACCTGTCTGGCGAATCGCGTTCTGGCGCCCGATATCGAGACGGTGTTCCTGATGGCTGGGGAAAAGTACGCTCACATCTCGAGCACGCTGATCAAACAGATCGCGCAGATGGGACATCAAAACAGCGCCGAAAAGCTGCGTGCCTTTGTTCCGGAACCGTTTATCAAGCCGCTCATCGACAAATTCAGCCAGCGCAAGCTGTAGCTCGTCGATCGGGTCAATGAGAAGAGGGAGTTTCCCATGGTCAAAACAGCATCCACAATGCGGCCACTCGGACAGCAGGCGCCCGATTTCTCGTTGCCGAACATCGACGGTAAGACGGTCTCGCTCGCTGATTTCGCCGGCAAGCGGGGACTGCTGGTGATTTTTATGTGCAATCACTGCCCGTTTGTGATTCACCTGCGAAGCGCGCTGGCCGCTTTCGGAAAGGAATACCAGGCAAAGGGGCTGGGAGTCGTCGGCATCAATTCCAACGACACGAGTACGCATCCCGATGACAGTCCGGAGCGAATGAAGCAGGAAGCGAAGTCGGCGGGCTATACCTTCCCCTATTTATTTGACGAATCGCAAGAGGTCGCCCGATCGTACGGCGCTGCCTGTACGCCGGATTTCTTTTTATTCGACGCCAATCAGCGGCTCGCGTACCGGGGGCAATTTGACGACAGCCGGCCTGGCAACAACAAGCCCATCACTGGCGCCGATCTGAAAGCGGCTTGCGATGCGATTTTGGCCGGCAAACCAGTTTCGTCGGCCCAAAAGGCGAGCATCGGCTGCAACATCAAGTGGAAGGAAGGCCACGCGCCGGACTATTTCACCGGCCGACCAGCGACTGTCGAGTAACGCGGCCGCCGCTAATCGTGATTGTGGCCGCGGCCGTTGAGCCGCTGGCGGAGATAGGCGGCGCGGGCCACGTTGCGTTCGGCCGACTTCAGGTGTTCGCGGCGCAGCTTCTGCAGGTGGGCCGGCTGCGTGTGAATGAATAATTCGTTCACGGTCGGAATCTGCAGATCGTCGATCAACCCGAGGTTGATTCCCATCCGCACGCTCGAGAGCAGGTGCATCGTCTCCTCCGAGCTGATCGTCTGGGCGTTCTTCAAGATGCCATAGGCTCGCGACACCTGGTCGTGCAATCCCTGGCGGTTTTCCTTGACGAGCGCGTCACGCACGCGACGCTCGTAGGAAATGATGTTGGGAACGACGTCGCGGATTTCGTTGATCAGCTGCTCTTCGCTTTTGCCGAGCGTGATCTGGTTCGAAATCTGGTAGAAGTCGCCCATTGCCTGGCTGCCTTCGCCGTAGAGTCCGCGAACGGCCAGGTTGATCTTCTGCAGGGCTTGGAAGACCTTCTTGATTTCCTGGGTCAAAACGAGCGCGGGTAAATGCAGCATCACGCTGACGCGAATGCCCGAGCCGACGTTCGTTGGACACGCCGTGAGATACCCCAACTGTTCGCTGAAGGCGTACGTCACATGCTCTTCGACGGCGTCGTCGAGCTTGTTGATGGCGTTCCAGCAATCGTCGAGAGCAAATCCGCTGCGAAGCACTTGCATGCGCAGATGATCCTCTTCATTGATCATCAGACTCAAGTTCTCTTCGTCCCCGATGCCGACGCCGCGCGAACCGTGTGCCTCGGCGTGTTCGCGGCTGATGAGCTGCCGTTCGACCAGGAACTGGCGGTCGAGATTTTCCAGGCGGGCGACGTCAACGTAACTGAGCTTGGTGTCGATGCGCAGCTGGTCGAGTTTCGAGTGCAGGCTGTCTTCGATCTGCGACTTGGTGTCGTCGTCGGCCCTGTTGGGAAACGGGAACTGGGCGAGGTTGCGGGCGAGACGGATGCGGCTGGAAATGACAATATCCGACTCGGGACCGGTCCCCCGCAGCCACTCGCCGCTAGTGTGCGTCAGGGTGTCAATATCCACTCCCGAACTCCTTCGCTCCTCGTCGCGTCCGCAGTCCGCGGTCGCATCCCTTCGGGCGCGGCGATCTTTGATTGTGGCCTCTGCGCAGCGCGCCCGCGCTTGGCCGAACCATTCCCCGCCTGTCTGGCGATTTCAGCTGCGGGATTCCGACTCGAAGTCCTTCTCAAGAGATTGGATCTCATCGCGGATGCGAGCTGCTGTTTCGTATTCTTCCTCGTCGACCGCGTTTCGCAACTCGCTACGCAATTTGATGAGCCGATATTGCAGCTGGCTGGCATGCGGCGCCCGTTTGGGAAACTTTCCCGTGTGCTGAGTTTCCCCATGGATGTTCTCCAACAGGGGCTTGAGCTCCTTGGCGAACGCGATGTAATCGTGCGGGCAGCCGAGGCGTCCCTGACTGCGGAACTCACGAAATGTAATTCCGCAGTTCGGACAGACGAGATGGTCGAATTCCTCAAGCGACTCGGACTCTTTCTGCGCGATCTCCTCCGACGGCTCGCTGCTCTCCTCCTGCTCCTGATTGAGATACTGCTGGGCGCAGGTCTCGCACAAATGCAGCTCTTGCACAGCGCCCGAACGAATCTCGGTGATGTGCAGCGTTGCGGGTTTCGAGCAGCGTTTGCATTTCGTCATGGGGTATTCACGGAGGCGATCGGCTGGAAGAGCCCAAGCGCGCTCAATTCTAGCGGTGCAAGGAGGGCTGTCAAGCGACGAACGGAGCCGCCTTTTCGACGTAACGGTAAGCAGTTATTATGGATCGGCTCAGTCATCCGACGCTGTGATTTGCCGGACGGCGAGCGTTCGACAAGGCCAAGAAAAGCTCGCCGAACGTTCGTTTTTAAAGCTCGGCGAGGGCAAAAACGTTCACGCTCGCACAGCGACCTTTAGCGAGGAACAACGCTCGTCCATGCCGGTGCTTCCCGATTTCGACACTTTTGCTCGCATGTCCTCCAGAGGCCGGATTGTTCCCGTGTATCGTCGGCTCTTCGGCGACGCGCTCACGCCGGTCGAAGCGTACCGCCGTATCGAGCGCGGACCTTCCTCGTTCCTCTTCGAGAGTGTCGTCGGCGGCGAAAAAATCGGCCGCTACAGTTTCCTCGGGGCCGACCCGTTCTTGCGGATTGAAGCGTTTGGAAACGATGTTGTCGTGACGCGCGACGGCACGAGTGAAGCAGTTTCACTCGGCGGATCCACTTCGCGACTTGGAGCGCCTCCTCTCGCAATATCGGGCCGTCGATGTCCCTGGCTTGCCGCGCTTCTGCGGCGGGGCCGTCGGCTATGCGGGCTACGACATCGTCCGCTACAGCGAGCACTTGCCGAACGCTCCGGACGATGATCGCTACATTCCCGACATGGCGTTTGCATTTTATGACCGCATGGTGATCTTCGATCAGATCAGCAAGACAATTCTCGTCGTGGCCCATACGCGGCCCGACGAGATCGATCTGCGAGTCGCCTACGATCGCGCCGCAGCGCGGGTCGACGAACTGTGCCAGCAGTTGCAATGTGGCACGAGCGAATTGCGTCTCTGCGACATCCGGACGGGCGAGGCAAACCAGCCAAATTGGCAGTCGAACGTCACTCGTGCCGAGTTTGAGTCGGCCGTCGCTCGCTGTCAGGATTACATCCGCGCCGGCGACATCTTCCAGGTCGTGATCAGTCAGCGACTCGCGAGAAAGACGACGGCCAGCCCGCTTGAGATCTATCGCGCGCTACGGGTCGTCAATCCGAGCCCGTTCATGTTTTTGCTCAAGACGCCGGGAGTAAACCTGGTTGGAAGTTCGCCGGAGATTATGGTGCGCGTCGAAGACGGGATCGTGACCATCCGCCCACTTGCCGGAACGCGGAAACGGGGAGCCAGCGAGGACGAGGACCGTAAGCTGGCTCGAGGAACTTCTCGCGGATCCCAAAGAGCGTGCCGAGCACGTGATGCTGATTGATTTGGCCCGTAATGATGTGGGGCGCGTGGCGCAATTCGGCTCGGTCGAACTGAGCGATGTAATGGTTGTCGAGCGCTATAGCCACGTGATGCATATCACCTCGAACGTGCGAGGCCGATTGAAGCCCGGGACGACGGCGCTCGATGCCCTCCGCGCCGGATTGCCGGCCGGAACGGTCTCTGGAGCGCCCAAAGTTCGGGCTATGGAGATCATCGACGAAATCGAAAAACAACGTCGCGGTCCGTACGCGGGCGCCGTCGGCTATATCGATTTCGCCGGCAACATGGATACCTGCATTGCGTTGCGAACGCTGGTCATGCTGGGGAACACGGCCTACATCCAGGTGGGGGCCGGCATCGTCGCCGATAGTGTTCCCGCCGACGGAATACGAAGAGACGCTGAACAAGGCGAATGGCCTGCTCAAGGCGATCGAACTCGCCGAGCGCGACCTGGCCGGCAGCTAAGCCCGGCACGAAGGGGCCGTCAGACCTTCGCGCCCAAGAAAAAGCACAAGGGCATTGCCTATGGACGAGCTGCAGAATCTGCAGCTCATCGAAGGCAATGCCCTTGCGACGATCCGTATTCTAAAGCGAAAAGACTACGGCGTTTTCTTGGTGTCCGCAGGAGCGGTCTTTGGCGCAGTCGAGGCGCCATCTTTCTTGGCGTGGGGTCGATCCGCCACTGTCGCAACCGACGAGGACATAGCTCATGCACAGCGTGAGCAGGACTGCCGTAAACTTCTTCATTGACGCTTCCCTCTGGGTAAGGAAATCCCACTTTGCATCCGCTCACCGCAGAGCGGACCTCGATTGAAGTGGTCCATTCCAGCAACTCAGACATGCCTCGGCAACCGATTATTCCTGCCTTACCAAAAAAAACCGCAACTCCTCCCGACTCGACGTGGCCGGCACTTGAGCCAAATCCGGCAAAATCGCAGTTCCGAATGTGAATTTGTGTACACATTTCGGCTCCAATGTCATGGTGCCGCATGGCAAGCTGGGGAGTTGGGCGGGTTTTCATCACATATTCCTGCCTCTCCGCGAATTCGATTCAACTCGCACGACCGATCTTTCCGAATCTTTCAGAATAACTGCTACCACCGGCAGAACCGGTACAGGTCTCCACGTCGCAAGAACGGGTAGATCGATGAATACGATTGCGAGAACGGTGCTCCTCGGCTTGCTCATTGGTGCGGCCCTTCCCTCGATGTGCCAGGCGAGCGACCCGGTTTCGACGTCCGCGTCGGCAAGCGGCACGGCCGTTGTTGCACCCGTAACTCCAACGTCCGGCAATGTGTTCTCGTCCGAGCTCGGCGCCTGCTCCGATGCCGGGGACGATGCCCGTACCCCCTACCCCGACCTCGACTCCTCAGTCCGGGCATGTGCAGGTGGGCGATTCACCGAATGGAACGAATCCTTCAACTCCCGGTACGCCGTCGAATCAGCCTGCCGGAAATGTCGCCTACGACTCGATGGGCGGCCAAGCGACGGTCGCGTTCGCTTGGCGTCAACGCCGACCCATTCGGTCCGCGCTTCTTTCTGAACGGTTATTGGGGCGACGCACCCGGTTGGACCGGTCCTTCGTACCAGGCCGACTTGTACTATCCGTGGCACGTCGTGCCGGGTCGCAGTGTGTTCTTGGGTGTCCTGCAGGCTGCCGTCGATGACTACGGTAAGGGCTATTTCAATGCGGGCATCGGTTACCGCGAATATTTCCCCGAACAGCAACGCGTCTTGGGCGCATTCGGATGGCTTGACTGGGATAACACGAACAACGCGGGTTGGCTCCGCTTTGGAGGCACGCTCGAATCGTTGGGCAAGTACCTCGAAATGCGAGCCAACTGGTATGTCCTGGCCGATCAGGGCGCTGCGACCGTCTCGCAAAGCTTCACGGGCAGTCCGTTCTTTCAGGGCTACAACATTGTCTTGAATCAGCGGACGGTGACCGAGGACGCGTTCGACGGCTTCGACCTGGAATTCGGCGGACGATTGCCGTTCCTGGGCCGTTACGGGGTTAAGGGCTACGTCGGCCCGTATTACCTGCACAGCGATTCGACCGGTGGCGCGTGGGGCGTGCAGGGCCGAATCAACGTTGCCGTCACCGATAACTGCCAGGTCAACGTCAACATCCAGAACGACAACGTCTTTAACACGACGGCGTTCGTCAACGTGTCGCTGACGCTGCCGGACGGTGTGCCGACCAAGTGGTTCAAGCCGCAAAATATCGCCGACATGCTGGGCAACATGGTCATTCGTCGCGACCGCGTGCCCGTGATCGAGCAAGTCTCGAACGAAGGCATTCCATTCCTCAACCCGCCGGGCACGACGCCGGGCAACCCGACCAATACACATGGCGATTTGCCGATCGACGTGGTTCACGTCGATCCGAACCTTGGGGCCGGGTCCGGCAACGGTACGGCCGAGCATCCGTTTGGCTCACTCGAACAGGCCCGGCTGGCGAACAACGCGCGAGTCGACATCATCGACATCGAGCCGCGCACCGACGGTATCTGGCACGAATTTGACGACCAACGGCGTCTTCAGCTCTTCAACTATCAGCACGTATGGGGCACGACGATTGCCCACACGATCGACACCACTGCGGGCGTCATTACGATTGGGCCGCAGACATCCGGGCCTCGCCCTGCCGCTCGTGTCCAACGGCAACAACACGGCCAATTCGACCGTCTTCTCTCTGGCCAGCGTCAACGAGATTTCGGGCTTGCACATCAGCGGTGCCAACAGCTCCGGAACGCAGTTCGGCAACGGCATCGCCAACTTGGCCGGGCCGATCGTCGATTTCAACATCAATAAAACGAATTCACCAGCTACCAAAACGCGGTCTTTCTCCAGAACGCCTTTGGCGACGGCAGCTCGCTGCACATCCCCTCAAACCTGATCTACAACAACACGGCGACCGGAACCGCCAACGTCTCGCAGAACGGGTTTGAGATCATTAACACGACGCCCGGCACCTTGGACGTGACGATCAAGGGGAACACGTCCAACAGCAATACCGGCGACGGATTCCTTGTCGAAGCGGCAGCCACCGGGACGGTGATCAACGCGACATTTACCAACAACACGGCGAACCAGAACGGTGCGACCGGCATTCATGTCGCCGCCACGGGCGGCACGGTCAATGTCGACTCGTTTACCGGCAACACGGTGACGAACAACTCAGGCAACGGCGTCTGGATTGACGCCCAGGAAGGAGCCGGTGGTGGCACGATCAACGTCCAGAACTTCACCGGCAACACGATCACCGGGAACGGCACCGAACCGGTCGGCCCAATCGGCAGCGACCCCGATGGGTTGCTCATTTCGGCCCAAGGGCCGACTGCGGTCGTCAACGCCGCCATCGGTTCGCTGGCCGGTCTTCCGAACATCATCTCGAACAACGGTGCGTCCGGCATCGGTGGCGCAGGCATTCACGTCTTCGTCGACGACAACGGCTTGATCAATGGTTCGATCGTCAACAACACGATCAACAACAATGTGAGTTTCGGCATCAACATCGACGCCAAGAACGGCACGATCGGAACGATCGGCGCTTCGCCCACCATGGCGGGGGCGGTTCCCTTCGTGATCAATCAGAACACGCTGAGCGGCAACGGCGACGCCGGCATCTTCGCCCGCTTGCAGAACAGCAGCGAGGTCGGTCTGCAAATCATCAATAACTCGGTGCTCGGCTCGACGAACGGGCCCAGCGCGCTGGCCGCGGGCGAAGGCATTCACCTGCGGGCGGAAGGAACCTCGTTCTTGTGGGACGCCGATATCGAAAACAACTTCGTCGGTATTGGCAGCAACGGCAGCGCCGGTCCGAACATCAGCCACGGTATTGAGATCGAATCCTTCGGCAATAGCCGACTCTCGGATACGGTGCTCTATCCCGGTCTGTCGCTCGTCAAGATCATCAACAACCTGGTTGAATTCAACGGCGGCGACGGTATCAACTTCCAGCGCAACGGCGACTCGGTGGTCAACAACGTGTTGATCCAGGGCAATACGAGCCGCTTCAACGTCGGCTAACGGCCTGGACGTGATCGCCAATGGCGGTGCCATCGATATCAGCAACGGTGGCTCCCCGCTGGCGATCGGTTTCACTGTGATCTCGAACAATTTCAGCAACAACGGTATTAACGGCGCCGTGTTAAGCTCGACCGGGAACGCCGATCTGCGAGTGCTGCTGGGCGGCACGGCAACGACCGGCAACATCATCAACAACAACGGTCAGGACGGCGTGAACTCCTCGACACTGTACTTCTCGCAGGTGGAAGGGACCTGGTCGTTCAACACGATCGACAACAACGCCCGAGACGGTATCCGCCTGAGCGACCAGGACGAGAACGGCACCAGCTTCAACCTGACCATTGCCAACAACCAGATCGAAGGCAACCTGGCCGACGGTATCTTCTACAACTCCGTCACCGTGGTGAACATCATCACGCCGTTCCTGGGTGGCGGCAATGGAACCGTCAATATCCAGAACAACCTGATCAAGGAGAACGGCGGCAACGGCGTCAACGTCGAGCCCACGGGCTTTGCGGTCGCCAACATCAACTTGACCGACAACCAGATCATCTTCAACACGCTGGATGGCGTTCGCATGCAGGCCGACGAATTCGCGGTCATCACCTCGACGTCCAGCGGCAACACCATCATGAACAACGGGGCCGACGGGTGGCAGCTCACCACGCAGCTCGGTTCCGACAGCCAGCAGCTTGAACGGCAACGGCGGCATCACGGCCACCTTGACCGACAACAATATTTCGTTCAACGCCGGCCGCGGTATCGACATCCTCAACCAGTGGAACGGCCTGATGAGCATCGATATCGAAGGGACCGTCAACCCGACGACGCCTGGCAACATCGCCAATCCCACTCTCGACACCAACATCGTCGATTCCAACGGCCTGCAAGGTATCTTGGTTGAAAACGCGACCGACCTGACGCTGTCCCAAAGGACGCCGTTGAACTACTTTGTCACAGGTCCGTCGGTCAGTCCCATCTTGGGCATCACCATCAACCAGACTCAAATTGCCGGCAACGGAACCAAGGCCATCGCGCCGGACGACGGGGACGGAATCCTGATCAACGTCGGCACGAGCCAGTTCGGCTATGTTGCGGCGTCGGTCACCAACAACCACTTTTCGGGTAATGCCAATATCGACTTTGTCACCCAGTCGATTACCACGACGGCGCAGCCCACCGTCGCAAGCGTGTTCAACGCCACGAATACCACGACGAATACGGCCTTCCAGCCGGATCCGCTGGCCCGATTGGCCTTGCATCTGGTTGGCAACGTCGGCGACGACATCGACGTGGTACGCACGGGTGCGTTTTACGGCGGAACAGGCACCACGGCCGATCCCAACAAGACCATTCCGGGCGTCTGGGATGGCGTCACGAATAACAATACTCCCACAACGTTTGTATTCGTCACTGCCGACGAGACGCGCCGGCGCAACGCTCAACGTGAGCCCGGCGTGACGAATGTGGGCGGCAGCGAGCCCTACCCCAATACGTTCCTCATCGGCGGACTGTGGTATACCCAAGCCCAACCTACGCCGACTACGGTGGCTGCGACGCCGGCGCCGTCCACGACCAGTTTCGCGCCGTCTAACGGAATGATTGTCAACAACAACGATTACCAAAACTCACTCGTGACATTCAGCAGTGGTTCGGATGCCGGCTTTACTCGTGTGATTACCGCATCCAACACGACGAGCGGATTCACAGTGGGCCAGGCGCTCCCGGCCGCACCGACGGTTGGCAGCTCGTTTACAATCAATGCTGCGGAATTGGCGGGTACCGGTGCCTCGACGTTTGTCACCGACTCAGGTCCGAGTGTGAATACACTAAACCACTTCACAACGGTGGTCACCGACTTCAGCACTCAGGTCGGCTTTATTGCTCCCAACCAGACATTGAACGAGGGCCAATTCCCTTACGGTTGGCGAACCGTTCCGCTGGGTTCGTTCGGATCGCCCTTCCCGTGATCGGTTAGGGCCAAAAGTGCCGGATTTAACGAGGCTGAGGAGGAGTGCATCGCCACCCTCCTCAGCCTCAATCCATTGGCAGGCTTGCCAATTGCGAGCAATCCGCGAAGGTCATTGGGCATGACCTATGCTTCAACTGGATTGGTGCGGCCTGCCCTTTCCCGTTACGGGATTACTCAATGCCCAGTGCGATTTGTGATGATCGGCGAATCGTCTATTCGCGTTGTAACGAGCCGCCTGCCGGCCGCCTCTTGGCGGCTGCGGAAATCCGTTTTTCGGAAATCATCTCCGCATTGTCGGTTGCGCTCGACATCACCCAGGGGCAGCCGGAAGGCCATTGCATGCGTTCCGCCTTGATCGGCATGCGGCTGGCCGAGGAGCTGCGTCTTCCGGTTTCGGATCGTTCGGCCCTGTTTTATGCGCTTCTGTTGAAGGATCTCGGCTGCTCGAGCAATGCGGCCAAGATGGCCTACCTCTTCGGGGCTGACGACCGAGCGCTCAAACGGTCGTCTCGGATGGCCGACCTAAGCCGGCCCGACGTTGCACTCAAACATTGCTGGCGACAGTGTGCACCGGGCGGTTCGATGGTGGACAAGCTGCTCAAAATGGCGGCGATTGTCCGGAGCGGTGCGGAGGGAGCCCGCAAGATCGCCCAGGTCCGTTGCGAACGCGGCGCGGAAATCGCGACCGCGTTGCAACTTCCCGAGGCAACGGCCACCGCCATCCTGCATCTCGACGAACATTGGGACGGCCAGGGTTGTCCCCGCGGACTCAAAGGTGAGGAAATCTCGCTCTTGGGCCGCATCTGTTGTCTCGCGCAGACCGTCGAAGTCTTTTTTAGCGTCTACGACGTGACCTCGGCCGTGGAAGTTGCCCGCAGCCGCAGCGGCCGGTGGTTTGACCCGCAACTCGTCCATGCGCTCGGCGCAGTTTCAACGAGACGCGGGGTTCTGGGCTCGCCTGCGCAGCGATGATTTGCCCAGCGTGGTCGCCGCCTGGGAACCGAAAGACAATGTGCTACTGGCCGACGAGCCGTGCTTGGATCGCGTGGCCGAGGCGTTCGCCCGCGTCGTCGACGCAAAATCGCCCTGGACGTATCTGCATTCCACGCGCGTCGCCGACATTTCCGTCGGGATCGCAGGGCAATTCGGCATTGGCGCCGAACTCGAGCGGGATCTGCGCCGGGCCGCTCTGCTGCACGATATCGGCAAGCTCGGCATTTCCAGCCTGATCCTGGACAAGCCCGGCAAACCCACCGAAGAAGAATTTCACGAAATTCGCAAGCACCCCGACTACACTCAACGGATCCTGCAGCAAGTGCAGGCCTTCGGGACTCTAGCCGACGTTTCCGCTGCCCACCACGAGCGATTGGACGGCCGCGGCTACCATCGCCGGCTCGACGGTACAGACCTTCCCTGGGTCGCTCGGGTGCTCGCGGTTGCCGACGTTTCCGAAGCGCTTTCCGCGAAGCGCCCCTACCGCGATGCCTTGCCGTGGGAGCGAATCGAAGAGATCGTGACGCGCGAATCAGGTACAGGCCTCGACCCCGAGTGTGTCGATGCCCTCAAACGATGGCACGAGCGCCATGCAATCGAGTCGCGGATCGAGGCACAATTGACCGAAGTCGACCGGCTGGTAGCCGCACTCTAGAACGCTTGCCAGCCGGACGCAGCGCTCGCCGACGGCTGAGTCTGAACGCCCATCGTTAAAGCGCACGGTTCCGCGGCATTTTTCCCCTAAAGACCCGTTCTCCTGATCGGTCGGGCAATCGGCACATCGAGAACATTTGTTCGAACCGGACAGCACCGACTTTCGGCACGCATGGAAGAACCGGCAAGTCTTCACTCACCTCCAAAGTCGCCAGGCAACTCTCAGTGTCAGCTCCCCGAATCTGACTTGAAAATCCAAGCCGCACCTCGCTTTGATACTCCTGCCCACTTTCTCCATTTGGTTTGCAAGGATCCGTGATGTTCCGACGGTCGATTTGGACGGCCTTGGCGGCCATAGTTTTTTTGGTCGTTCCCGGTTATTTCGCCCAGGCAGCCGATGATCCGCCGATCCCTGCCCCCGCCGTCACTCCGGCCGAATTGGCCGATGGGTGGATCAGTCTGTTCGATGGAAAAACACTTTATGGCTGGCAGGCCAATAGCGATCTCAATTGGTCAGTCCGCGAGGGGGCCATTCATGCCGATCGGGGCAAAGCGGGCCTCTTGCTGACGAACTTTCAAATCGCCGATTTCGAGTTCCGCTGCGAGTATTTTCTGCAGAAGGGCGGAAACAGCGGCATTTTTCTCCGCACGCCGCTTACGCCCAAGGATCCCCGGCGAGACTGCTACGAACTCAATATGTGCGACTCGCATCCCGCCTTTCCCACCGGCAGCATCGTCGGCCACCAAAAGGCCAACGGCACCTTCCGCGGCGAAGGGGAATGGATGTTGATGGAGGTCCGTGTCGAAGGATCTCGCATTCGCGCCCGCCTGAACGGCACTCCCGTCATCGATTTCACCGATGCATCGCCCTCCGCGCTCCGCATCGGTCACATCGGACTGCAGATGAACGGCGGCGCCGTCGCCTTCCGCAAAATCGCCTTGCGACCGCTCGGAATCAAGAGTCTCTTCGACGGCCACAGCTTGGATGGCTGGCACCTCGTCCCCGGCTCAAAAACAAAGTTCGACGTCGTGGACGGCGACGATCCACGCCTCCGGCGGCCCCGGATTTCTGGAGACAGACGAATCCTTCGGCGACTTCGTGCTGCAGTTCGACGCCCGCACCAATGGCTCAAAGCTGAACAGCGGCATCTTTTTTCGTGCGATGACCGGGACTTTGAAGCAGCCCTCGAACGGATACGAGCTACAAATCCAGAACGGATTCAAAAACGGCGACCGTGCCGACCCTGCCGATGCCGGCACCGGCGCCATCTATCGCCGCACCAAGGCCCGCTGGGTCATTCCGAACGACCGCGAATGGTTCACCGGCACCCTGATCGCCAACGGCGGACATTTTTCAGTCTGGATCGACGGCGTGCAGGTGACCGATTGGACCGACACACGGCCCGACGATCCCAACCCCCGCCGCGGCCGCCGCCTGGCCACGGGCCACCTGAGCCTGCAAGGTCACGACCATACCACCGACCTCAACTTCCGCCGCATCCGCGTCGCCCCCCTGCCCTGACTTCGGCCTCGGAAAACAGGTATTCTCTCACCCCTGAACCCTGACCCCAACGCCAAAGGCGCTTTATGCGGACCTTTAAGAGCCTAACCGCGCAAGAAATCCTCGCCCTGGCCATTTCCCTCGAGGAAGAGGACGCCCGCATTTATGACGACTTTGCCCAGCGCCTGAAGGCCGATTACCCGGCCACGGCCCAGATGCTCGAAGAAATGCGGGCCGAAGAGGACGGGCACCGCCACCGCCTGATCGAACTGCACCGGGCAAAATTCGGCGACCATATTCCTCTAATTCGCCGGCAGGACGTCAAAGGTTTCGTGCAGCGTCGGCCCGTCTGGCTGGCCAGCGGCCTGCGGGTCGACACGGTCCGCAAGCAAGTCGAACTGCCGAACTCGAAACCAAGCAGTTCTACGAACGGGCCATCGAACACACCAACGATGCCGGCATCCGCCAACTTCTCGGCGACCTGGCCGAAGAGGAACGCAAACACGCCAGCCTCGCCGAGCACATGGAATCGCAACAGCAAGCCTCGGGCGCCTTAGATGAAGAAGAGGCGACCCGCCACCGACTTTTTGTGCTCCAAGTCGTCCAACCGGGACTCGCCGGCCTGATGGATGGTTCCGTCTCCACCCTCGCCCCGCTCTTTGCCGCCGCCTTTGCCACCAAAGACACCTGGCAAACTTTCCGAGTGGGGCTTGCCGCCGCCGTCGGCGCGGGCATCAGCATGGGATTTGCGGAAGCCCTCTCCGACGACGGCAGTCTCACGGGCCGTGGCCGCCCGCTGATCCGCGGAATCGTCTGCGGCCTGATGACGGCCCTCGGCGGCTTGGGCCACGCCATCCCCTACTTGATCCCCCACTTCTGGATGGCGACCGGCGTCGCGGCCATCGTGGTCGCCTTCGAACTCGGCATCATCTCGTGGATCCGCAATCACTACATGGACACGCCCCTGCTCGGGGCCATCTTCCAAGTCGTGGTCGGCGGCGTGCTCGTGTTCCTGGCGGGCATCCTCATCGGCAGTTCCTGACGGTCTTTTCGCATTTCTCCCCTCGCCCCTTGCGGGAGAGGGGCCGGGGGTGAGGGGTGCCTTTCCCTCGTCCCTCCGCCCTCTTCCCTCCCCGCTCCTCCGACTTTTTTGGCTTTTTTGGGCGCTAAAAAAGGGACTTTTTTTGGGCTCACCCCAAAAAAGTCTCAGGCAAAACGAACCGACCCGCTCGCAAACGCGGCCCAGACGGAAGTTACGACGACCGCGAGTCGATCCCCTTTTTTGGGGTCCACCCAAAAAAACTCCGCTTCGTCCCCATGCCGGACGCAAAAAAAAGTCCGCACGCACGATTTTCTGCAAACTCATCTGGAACGAAGGGACAAAATTTGGCATAATGCAGCTAGTGAGCAAGCCCGCTCGGTTCCGTTTTCCCGCGGTCGACACGCGGCATGAAAAAGACTGTGTCCGCCCCCGTTGGCGGATCATGTGCCGCGAAGCTTTCAGGCGTAAAGGTTGATCGCCGCACGGACGTGCACGCCAAATCTCGCCGCGTTGCCTTTCACAATTGCGAATGCGCGAGCCCGCCGAGAGCCTTCACGATTCAGGCGATTTTGTCAGCAGTACCGTATAGCCCTGCCGCTGCAGCAGGTGGCTGAAATTGGCCGCGGCCACTTGGAGATCGGGCAGGCTGAGTTTTTCGCCTTCGTGCGGCGGATCCCAATGCGCGAGATCGGCCAGGCGGATTTCGGCAACTCCCGCTTTGCCCGCCCCGAGCGGCGTGGGCAAGGTCTTCAATCTTCCGAGGACAACCGGCAATGTGACGACTTTTCCGTGGCACAAAAAACGAAGTTTCTGTCCATCGACAAGCTCGGCCGACGCGCCGTCGTAACCCCAGATGTTCGCGGGAAGCGGCCGGATGCGGGCTCTCACTTCGAGCGAGAAAGGGTCGACTTCGTAGCCCAAAAACTGCAACGCTGTGCACAAACGCTCGATGATTTTCGGCTTGTCGACGTCGGCAATCTCTTCCCCGCTCGTGGAGCCTTGCCAGCGCCAAGCCGAGTTTCGCAGATCGAGCAGAGTCTTGCCGGCGCTGCCGCGTCCGACCACGACACTGAATCGGAGTGACTTTTCTGTTTTTTGACCCAGGCCGAGCGTTGCCCATGACCGGTGAGTTTCGGTCTCCGAATAAATGACAGCCGCAGAGCCTTGTATGCTGCCCGCTTCGCGGACCGACCACCCGTCGCTACAGGCAACCGAACGAGGACCGGTTTTGATGAATTTGCCCATGAAACTCTAACGGGTATCAGTGGGGGTCACGACGCACACCGCCGTGACCTTCGGATTTGAAAGCCATTCCGAAAACATGCACGCCATTAAAGAACCGAAAAAACAGCGGTCGGACGCCGGCTCGATCACCAAGGTCACGATCCCGGTACTTTGTTGCGCAAAGCCGCGGGTGACGTGCTCCCAAACGTGTCGTTGCTCGGCAAAGGGGAGCGCTTCGATTTTTTTGAGCAGTGCCTGGCCCTCGGGCGTTTGAGCCAACCATGCACCCGTGTCCATCATCATTCTCCGTCATTCGATTGAGTTGACGTGACCGGATGGAATCGCACTCCGCCGCCCCCGCGGACAAGTCGACCGATGATAACCACGCGTTACCTCGTCGGCCACAACTTGCGCTTCCCCCCACTGAGCGCGTCTGGGGTGCCACGCGCCTCGGCTTTCCGCGGGCGTGCGAAGCCGTTGACGTCCCAAGGACACGCTCGCTACGTCCCCAGCGGCGGACCGCGAAAAACTTCGCACTTTCGTGTAAAATCTCCGCGAGAGGACTCGTCGGTTCCGTAACTTCCACGTCTTGATCCGCGATGATTCTTGATCGCCCCCCGCGATTCTCGGTCTTCATGATGCTCCTCGCAGCCGGCGTCGTATTGCGGGCGGGACCTCTCGCGCGGTGCGCCGACACCGGAAAAAGGACACAAGCAGCGCACCCCGGCTCGCGGCCGTTCCTTTTGACGGTTCTTGGGCCCGACGGCAAAGGCCTGCCGGGCGTTCCTGTCGAGTTCCGCGTCGAGCCGCCGCTCACGGCGAACCAGATCCGTGAAGGCCGGTTCCTTCGCGCGGAGGCAAGCGGCGTCTTCGTCCAAGCGAACGACAAGGGCCGCGTCGTTCTGGAATTGCCGCAAGACGCCAATCAGCTGGACGCGTTGATTGAACCGGCCGGCTATGCTCCCTACCGCGCACTGGGGTTCGACCTCTCGTCCTGATTCCATTCCCGCATCGTTCACGGCCGTGCTGGAGGCGGCGTGGTCCGTGGACGGACTCGTTGTGGACGAAGCGGGCGAACCGGTCGCCGGCGCGCGAATTTCGCCGCGGATCACATACAAGCTTCGGCCGGGGGATTGGCCTCCAGGCTTTGTTCGCAGCGTCGCAACAGACCAGGCAGGACGATGGAGGTTTGATTGTGTGCCGGCCTCGCGACCCGACGTCGTCGTTGTTGTCGACCATCCCGACTTCAGGCCGGTTGAGCGCTTGTTGACGCGCTGCGACTCCGGCCCGGAACGGAAAGGTATGCCGAACGCGCGAATTGTCTTGAGACGCGGATTGACGGTGACGGGCAGGGTCACCGACGAGAAGGGCCGGCCGCTCGCCGGTGCCGCGGTGACAACGCTCGCGCCGTTGTTCGTTCGCAAGAGGGCCGTGACCGACGCGGACGGCGAATATTGGCTGCGGGGCTGTGAGGCTCGGCTGGCAACATTCGTGGTCTCGGCTCCCGGCCGTGCCATCGACGTGAAGCAGCTTGAAATCAAGGCCGGCATGACGCCGGTCGACTTTCAGATGAAACCGGGCGGAACCCTCCGCATTCGCGTGATCGATGAACACGGCAAACCAATTCCCAACGCTCAGCTCGCGCTTCCGGAATGGCGGCATTACGGTCTCTATTGGTTCGACCTCTTCGACAGGCAGACCGACAGCCGGGGAATCTGGGAATTGCGCGAAGCTCCCTTCGACAAGATTCAGGCCGACCTCTATTTCCCGGGCCGCACCCGGCTGAACAGACTCTCCCTGGTCGCAAGGAAGGAGGAATATGTTTTTCGGCTGCTCGTTGCCCCCGCCGTTTCCGGCACCGTGATCGACAAAGAGACGAAGCGGCCGATTGAACAGTTCCGTGTCGTTTCCGGAATGGGCTTTCGCGGCCGCCAGTTCCACTGGAGTTGGTATCCCGGCATGGCCGGCTTCGACGGGCGATACCGAATCCTGCGTTCCCCGGTCGGCCCGGAAAATAAAGTTTCCCAGTTCGTGCGCATCGAGGCGGACGGCTATCAGCCGGCCGTGTCGCGCGAGATCCAACGCGGTGAAGGGAACGTGGCGATCGATTTCGAGCTGTCGAGAGCCGACGACGTCGAGGCGATCGTCGACACGCCGAACGGACGCCCTGCGGCGGGCGAAAAGTCGCACTATGCGTCCCGCATGATTCGATGATCGAGATCACGAACGGTGAAATCGTCGCGCGACCGCAAACCCGTTGGCTGCAGGAAACGGATGCCGCGGGGCATTTTCACTTTCCCCCGCAGCGTCCCGGCGATTATCTCGTGATCACTCACGATTCGGGATTCGTGATTTTCCAGCCGCTGAATCACAAGGCGAACCGCCGCATCATTACGCTCAACCCCTGGCGCGCGTCGAAGGGACCTATCGGGTGGGTGATAGGGTTGTTCCACACGTTCCCATAACGGTCAACCACTCGGGCATTCCCGCCCCCGTCGGCAGTGATCTGGCATTTTCTCTGTCGTACTACGCCACGACCGACGGGAACGGCCGTTTTGTCTTCGACCGCGTGCTGCCCGGCAACGGCTCAGTTGGTCGACACATGCGATGGCCGGAAGACGGCTTGAAGACGGAAGTCAGCGCGACGTTCGCCGAGCAGACGACGTTTCGAGCCGGCGAAACGATCCAGATCGGCATCCGCGAAAAAGGCCGGCGCGTCGTCGGCAGGCTTTTGTCCGCGGCGGCAGCCGGTCGCGCGCGGTCCAAACCGGCGGTTGCCTGGGAATCCGCAATGGTCTCGCTCGAGCTCGACACCAACGGCGACAGGCCGCCGACCCGATGGACCACTCGCGTGGCCCAAGATGGTTCCTTTCAGTTCGACGACGTGCCGGGCGGCCTTTACCTGCTCGACGCCCAGTTTCCTGACCCGCGCAGCGGGCACCGATGGGGGCACCCCGTGCTGGTTCCAACGCCGGACGACAACCGCAGCGCCGGTCCGCTCGACTTGGGAGTGCTCAGGCTTGAGAAGTCGTAAGATGTTGCTGCGCGACGCGACGGACAGCTCCCCTTCATGTAAAGGCTCGCCCGAAAAGGACGGCAGTTTCCGCGTCGATAACGTCCGACCCGGTGACTGGAGTCTCAGCATCGACTACATCAACTACAGCGGGGAAAATCAGTGGAGGCTCTACCTCAAGCATGAGTTTTCCGTCTCGAAGCCGGTCGTCGAATCCCCCTCCGTGCCGCTTGATCTGAGAGTGCTGACTCTCGAGGCCAAATGAATGACCGTGTTTTCAGACTTTCAGAGTGGTTCAAGCTGGGGTCCGTCTCACCGAGCCATCGCCGGGCCGGCCCTGTCATGCCTGATCTTACTGGGCATCGGGACGAGGCCGATCGAGGCGGAGCCGAATGCCGACCTGCACGCGAGGAGCGATCGGCATTTCGAGCTAACCGTGGTTGGGCCGGACGACAAGCCCGTGTCTTCGATTCCGATCGAGTTCCGCATCAATCCGAAGGACGCCGACTCGCACACGACGGGCGGCACCGCTGATCTCGACGGTTCCTCGGTCGTGGCCAAAACAAATGCGAACGGCCGGGCGACGATTGAGCTGCCGTTGGATTTGAAGCGCCTCGTGTACTTGATCGAAGCGCCGGGCTTCGCCCATTTGCGCGTGTCGCGCGAAACCGGGCGCAGCCTCGAGGACTTCCGCGCCGCCGATCAGGTCACCCTCGCACCCGCCTGGTCGGCGGGAGGAATCATTGTCGACGGCCGCGGCAAACCGGTCGAGGGCGCTCGAGTTTATCCGATCGTGACCGGCGCTATTTTCTCGGAGGAGCGGGCAACTGACTTCGGCCGCAATTGTCGCTCCGACGCACAGGGCCGATGGCATTACGACAGCGTTCCGGTCACGGCGGGTGAATCCCCGGCAGGCGGCGAATACAAAGTCGAAATCGATCATCCCCAGTTTGCCCCCGAGCTTCGCTGCTTGTCGCGCGCCAAATTCGAGTGCGACCCGCAGCGGCCGGCTGCCGCGAGAATCGTGCTGAAGCCGGGAATTACCGTCACCGGTAAAGTGATGGACGAGCACGGCTCGCCGATTGCCGGCGCATCGATCTGCACCCGATTGCGATTCGCCCTTCGCGAGGCGGTGAGCGGTGCCGACGGCGTCTACCAGTTGCACGGCTGCGAGCCTGTCATGACTGTGCTCGTCGGTCTCGGCCAAAGGCCGTGCGACAGAGGCCCGCGAAATGTGGATCGGCCCCGAGGTCAAGCCGGTCGACTTCCGCCTGAGGCCCGCCGCCGTTTTGCGAATCCGTGTCGTCGACGAGACGGGCAACCCATGCGTCGGAGCACGCCTCACCTTAGTTTCGGGAGGCCGGCGCCAAGAGGTCGAGTTCGCGGGGGTCAATCAGCACATCGATGAGCGGGGCTGCTGGGAATGGCGCGAGGCGCCCCGTGAAGGAATCGGGGTCTGTGTCGAGAGTTCCGGCGGAGGCTGGTTTTCGATTCTATTGCCTGGCAACGAGGAAGAGCTCGCCAAATTACCCACGCCGGCGGTTGTATCCGGAACGGTGATCGATCAAGTCACAAGACAGCCTATCGAACACTTTGGCGTGTTGACGGAGGTCCGGGACCAGCGCGATGCAGACTACGTTTTCGACGGTGCAAGCCGCGCGGGCAGCGGCCGCTATCGAGTGGCAGTCAGAGACGACCGCGACGTCCGTCGCATCCGGATCGAGGCTCCCGGCTATCAACCGGCCCGATCCCGCGAGATCAAGAAGGGAGAAAAGAACGCCTTGGTCAATTTCGAGCTGCTCAAGGGACAAAATGTCGAAGGCGTGGTCTTCACGCCGCACGGCCTTCCTGCCGCCGGGGCGACGGTCGCCCTGCTTGCCAAACGGTCGCGAATCAATCTCGTCGATGGCGAAGTGCTGAGCCACTCTGATGAAGTCGACATTCGCGCGGCAGACGCCTCCGGACATTTTCGCTTTCCACCTCAGGAGCCGAACTATTGTCTCGTGGCGATTCATTCGTCGGGCTATGCCTGGCTCAGGCCGATCCCCCGGTCGAACCGCCGAAGCATTTGTCTTGATCCTTGGACGCGCGTCGAAGGGACGTACGGCGTCGCCGGAAAGCCGCTGGCCCGGGCCTCGATGTTGCTGAGTTGGTCGGAGCAGAATCCGCTGGGGGACCTCGGGCCTTCGATTGGCATGATGTCTCACGCCACGGCCGACCGGGATGGGCGATTCGTTTTTTTGCGAGTCGCCGCCGGCAGCGGCGACGTGGACCGAGTGCTTAAGGGAGACGCGCGAATTGGAAAGACGGAGTCGGGATCGTCGTGTTCCGTGCCGCTGAAATTTCCACTCGGAGCCGTGACGCACGTCGAGATCGGGCAGACCGGCCGAGCGATCATCGGAAAACTGCAGCCGCCGCGCGGATGCCAACAACCCTTGTGGCAGTTTGGGTTTGTCTGCCTGTTGCCTTATCCCGAAAGCCACGCGCCGGCGGATCGTCGCTTTGACGCGTCCATAGGCCCCGACGGCCGGTTTCGCTTCGACGATGTGCCTCCCGGCCGCTATCGGTTCGATTTCGAGGGCACCGACGCGTCCGGCGAGCTGGCGGAGATTCCCATTTTCGTGCCGTACACCGACCGTCCCCTGAATCAGCCGCTCGATTTGGGAGTTTTACAACTGCGGAAACACGAGAGATACTTCGGCGCACACGACTAACCGCAGCCGAAGCTCCTTCGCAGCCCCTGCGAACCGATCGCGCACAGGAAGTCGGCCATGCTGAGTGATCCATTCGCATCACGCCACCCGATTCGCGGGCGATCGCGCTCCGCCGTGTCGCGCGCGATCGTTGCTCTCGCGTTGGCGGTGCCAATCCTTTCAGACGCGGCCGACGCGGACCCACCCCGCTCCGTTTCGCGCGCTGACAGCCAAGCGTCCCCGCTGGTCATCACGGGTCGTGTGATCGATCGCGAAACAAAGCGGCCGATCAAGTCGTTTCGGGTCGTTCCGGCCGCACGCGACTCTTTTTCGTGGAACCTTGCCTGGGATCCCAAAGCCGCCGTGCCGGGAGCCGACGGTCACTACGAAATCCGATTGGAGCCCGGACCCGTCTCCTACGCGCTGCGAATCCAAGCCGACGGATACATGAGTGTGCTCTCAAAAGACATTCTCGGATATGCGAGTCCGACGTCGCTCGACTTCGAGCTCTCGAAACAACGCGACGTTGACGTAATGGTGCGAACGCCCGACGCCGCGCCAGCCGCAAAGGCGAGAGTCGAGGTCGCGTGGGACGCTTCGAGCGTCACGTTCGGCTCTCTCCGCGACGTGACGCGCGTCGTGCCGATCGGGGAGGCGGATGATTTTGGCCGTTTTCGTTTCCGGCAGCGCGAGACAAAGTTCTGTCTCACCGTCACACATCCAACCGGCTACGCGATCTACCGGGCGGCACCCAATTCGAAACATCGCTTAATCACCTTGGATCCCTGGACCCGGGTCGAAGGCCGTTTTCGTAGTGGGAGCAAGCCGATCTCGGGAGTGAGTATCCTGATTCAGGGAGAGCACACGCCCGACGTCGACTTCTTTTACGTTACCCAGACGGACGCCGACGGACGGTTTCTCTTCGATCGCGTGCCGCGTGGCAAAGGCTGGATTGAAGTGTGGGGTATGGAAGGCACCGTAGGAAAGACTCCAGTCCCGCTCAATTCGTGCTGTTCAATCCGGATGAGCTTTCCTTTGGGCAAAACCATGCACATCGAGTTGGGCGGATCGGGCCGACCGGTTGTGGGGAAGCCACAGCCGCCAGATGCCGCAATTTCGCTGCCATGGTCCAATGCGCTGGTTCGAGTCCGCTGTCAGGGGAGCGAATACGAGACTTCGAGCATTGTCCTCATGGCGAAAGTCGACCAAGAGGGCGGTTTTCGCATCGAAGACGTTCCGGCCGGCAGCTACACGCTCGAAGTCGAGTTTGACAAAAAAGCCGAAACCCGCCTTCACTTAAGCCAGCAATTTTCCGTGTCGATTCCGGACGGCAAATCCGAGGCTCGGCCACTCGATCTCAGATCGCTGACGTTGAGAAATTAGTAGCAACCGAAACTTTTGACGTGACAGCTGTTCGTTCGACTCTTCGTTCCGCATCGAGCATGACTCGCTCTACTCAATACCGATTCTCAATCATCGCGATGCTTCTCTCGGCGAGTGTCGCGCTGCAATCAGCTCCGGACCCGGGAGAAGCCGCACGAGCAGCAGATCCGGGACCGGCGACGCATCCAGCGCTCACAAAGCTGCCGGCGTTTGAAGCCACGGTTCGCACGCCGGACGGCAAGCCGGCCGTCGCGGCGAAAGTCACGGTCGTTCCGAACGGTTCGTTCGTCAGTCTCAAAAACGGCGAGGATGACCAATCGATAGGAGTCTTGCACCGCTGTGAGACGGATCGATCCGGCCGGTTTCAGTTCCGGCCGCGTGAGGAACGGTTTCGTCTTGTGATCACGCATCCGACCGGCTACGTGATCTTTCAGCCCGTGCCCCATTCGAAGCATCGGTCGATCACGTTGGATCCTTGGACGCGCATCGAGGGAACCTTGCAGGCCGGGGGCAAACCCGTTCCCGACACGACCGTCTCGATCGATCGCGCAGGGCACTACTTTGCCTTGGCAGTCGAACAGCCTGGGACTATCCGTTTCGGAGACGGCCAAGACGGACGCCAAGGGACGCTTTGTCTTCACGCGCGTGTTGTCCGGAAGCGGGCGTGTGAGCTGCCGCCTGCCGCAAAGACCGGGATTGCAGGCAGCGAACTTCAAGTCGACGCACTCGATCGAGACAAATTTTCCCGTGGGAGAAACCGTTCACTTGGATTTCGGCAGGCACTGCCGAACGGTGGTCGGAAGGCTGCGAGCGCCGCCGGATCTCAAAATGCGGCCGCAGTGGCGGCTCGCCACGGTCGAATTGCAATGCGAGAACACGAGCGGCGACCGGCAAACGAGGGAATTTAAGGGCTCGCCCGAACAGGACGGCAGTTTCCGCATCGACAACGTACCACCCGGTCGCTG
Source organism: uncultured Planctomycetaceae bacterium (assembly GCA_963756305.1). Classification (GTDB taxonomy): domain Bacteria; phylum Planctomycetota; class Planctomycetia; order Planctomycetales; family Planctomycetaceae; genus DASPSM01. Next base: position 615,161 of record CAVWNP010000002.1, on the reverse strand, counting down.
GAGTCTCATCATCGACTACATCAACTATAGCCGCGAGAATCAGTGGAGACTTTACCTCCAGCATCGCTTCTCGGTCTCGAAGCCGGACGACGAGCCTGCGCCGCTCGATCGGGGAGTGCTGACTCTCGAGGCCAAATGAATGGCCGTGTTTTCAGATTTCCAGAGTGGGTCAATCTGGGTGCCACGCTCCACGGCTTTGCGTGGGCGTGCGAATCTGAGGTTGTGGCGAGACATCTCGGGACTGCTAAAATTCTCGTTGTGGCGGAGAACGACGGTCGTCCTTCTGCGATGTGGGCTTCGATCGTCGAGTTGTGGGTCCAACCTTTTCGGGGGGCGATGTGATGGTCGACGAACCGATCTCGTCCGAGCGCTCGACGAATCCGCGGCTCCGACTTGGCCTGGCTCGCGCATTGGTCCTTTCGCTTGCTGTCGCGCTACTCGCCTTGATTCCGATGCCGGGACTTGCCGGACCGCCCGACGCAAAGTCGAAAGGCCAGGTCGCGCGGGCCGATCATCGCGTCCTTGCTTTGAACGTCGTGGGGCCGGACGGCAAGGTTGTTCCGGAAATCGCGCTTGAAATTCGCAGCGAGCCGTCGCTGAAGGTCGGGCAGATTCTTGAAGGCGATCTCTTTCGTCGGATGCGGTATGGCATTTTTGTGAGGTCGACCGCGAAAGGCCGCGTCGCTTTGGATTTGCCGCGGAATCTCAAGCGGCTCGATGTCTACATCGAGGTTCCCGGTTACGCGCCCTACTGGGCCGGCTGGAATTTCGAGGAGACTTCCGAATCGTTGCCTCCGGCCCTGACCGCCCAGCTCGACGCAGCCTGGCTGGTGGGCGCCATCGTCACCGACGAACAAGGCAAGCCGATTCGCGGAGCGAAAATCGGCCCGAGTGTGCGGTTCAAGAATCGTCCGGGCGACCTGCGCCAATTGCATACCGGCACAAGTCTGCGAACCGACTCGGAGGGAAAGTGGCGATTCGACAGCGTGCCGGCTTCCCTCGATGACGTGCGCGTTGAGATCTCTCATGCCGATTTCATGGGCGAGTGGCACTCGCTGAAGCGGCGAGAGTTCGGCATAGATCGGGGGCGTTCGCCGAGCGCGAAAATCATTCTCAAGCGGGGTCTGACCGTGTCCGGCCGCGTGACGGACGAAAAAGGCAAGCCGATCGCCGGCGCAATCGTGCGGACCAGGTTCTCGAACGACCTGCGCAAGGCGGTCACCGGCGCGGACGGTGGTTACCGCTTGTCGGGCTGCCGGCCGGAGCCGGTCCGCCTGGTCGTCTCCGCCAAGGGGCGGGCCATCGACATGAAGGAGATTCGCGTCGAACCCGACATGGCCCCCGTCGATTTTCAGATGAAGCCCGGCGGAAAGATCCGCGTCCGCGTGGTCGACCAACAGGGCGCGGAATCGCGCGGGCCCGCATTTTCTTCCAGCGGTGGCGCGGCTTCATCCAGTATTTCGAGTTCGAGGACGTCAACCAGTACGCCGATAAGAACGGCGTCTGGGAGTGGAGCGAGGCGCCGCTTGACGAATTCAAAGCCGACATCTGTCCTCCCGACGGCATGCAGATGGGCCAGCAATCGCTCGTCGCTCGCAAGGAAGAGTACGTTTTTCGGACCTTCCCCACCCTCACCGTTTCCGGCAAGGTGATCGACAGCGAGACGAAGCGGCCGATCAAATCGTTCCGCGTCATTCCGGGCAACCGTTACGACGCGCCCGACCCCATCTGGCAAAGGCAATCCAGCATGGTCGCCACGGACGGCCATTACCAATTCCAGTCGCGCTACGACGCTCCCGCCTATCTGTTCCGCGTCGAGGCCGACGGCTATTTGCCGAGCGAGTCTCGCGACATCAAGAGCACGGCAGGGAAAGTCTGGATCGATTTCGAGCTGACAAAGGGGCAAGACATCGACGGGATCGTGTTGACGCCCGACGGCCTTCCCGCCGCCGGGGCGAAAGTCGCGATGGGGGTTGCCGGCTCGCAAATCATCATGATCAACGGCGACGTCGATAGTCAGTCGACGTACGCGGCTCGCCAGGAAACGGACCGGACCGGCCGGTTTCATTTCCCGCCGCCGGGCGGCGGATGCTATCTCGTCATCAGCCATCCCTCCGGATATGCCCAATATCAACCGACGCTGAAATCGAATCGCCGCGTGATCCATTTGGATCCGTGGACGCGCGTGGAAGGCGTCTATCGCATCGGCGGCAAGCCGCAGGCCAATATCGAGATTTCAATCAACCGCGGCGACACGATGGTCTATGGCGTTCACGTGGCACACATTTCCACGGAGGACGAAGCAACGACCGGACCGGACGGCCGATTTGTTTTTGAACGCGTCATGGCGGGGAACGGATGGATCGGCCGCCGCATCGTGTTCATGGTCAACTCGGGCGCCGGAGAAGTGACCTGGTCGCACAGCGTGCCGCTGAAATTTCCGCTCGGCAAGACGATCCACGTCGATCTGGGGGGCAACGGCCGCACGGTGTCGGGCAAGCTCCAAGCACCGGCGGGCTTTAAGAAAGAGGTCAAATGGAGCTTCGCCCTCGTGGATGTTGTTCCGCGCGCAGCGGGAGCCGCGCCCCCGAAGGCCGCTACAGGGCCAGTGTCGGCCGCGACGGCACTTTTCGCATCGACGACATGCCGCCGGGCGAATACACCCTCTCGGTCTGGTACGACGAACACGTTGGGGGATCTGTGCGCGACTATCGGTTCGTGGTTCCAAAAAATGAAGGCGGCCAGTCATTGCCGCCACTCGACCTGGGAGCGCTCACATTACAAGGAAAGTAAGCCGAGCGGGCCGCCAATCATTTTCGTGGGTGCGCAGCCGATCGTATTTCGCAGCGGCCCGGTTCTCGCTCCTTGCGATCGTGTTTGCAGTTCTTCTCTACCGTTGCGGCGGCACGTTCGCCGCCGACGGCCCCGCCCATGCAGCCGGAATTGATGGCATCGTGTTGACGCCTGACGGCAAGCCGGCCGTCAAGGCGATTGTTGCGCTCGCCGTTCCGGGCTCGCGTACGTTGATTGGGGACGGCACGATCGACCTGAATCGGAGCGACGTGGACTGGACCAAGACCGACGGTGCGGGCCGATTTCATTTTCCGCCGGGTGAGTCTGACTTCTATCTCGTGATCACGCATTCGACCGGGTACGCGCAATACAAGCCGAAAGCGAAGACAAACCGTCGCACCATCAATTTGGATCCCTGGACGCGGGTTGAGGGCACGTACCGCGCCGGCGGAAAGCCGGGAGCCAAGACGCCGATCACGATCGAGCAACTCGAACTGCGACCCGATTCCGAAATTCCGCACCCCAAACTGGCTGGAGGTACTCGACGATCACCGACGCTGAGGGACGATTCGTATTTGAACGCGTCCCGGCAGGTCGCGGATGGATCGGTCGAGACTTGCAGGTCGCGCTTCGCGAGAAATGGGTGGTCCTGTCCGCCGCCAGGGTGGCCGCACAACTCCCAGTCGGAAAAACAGTGCACGTCGACGTCGGTACACCGGGCCGGACGGTTGCGGGAAAATTTCGCGCTCGCCCGAGTGCAAGAAAAAGGTCCTGTGGACTCCCTCCTACCTCCTAATCCGCGTGAAGCGGAGCAAGGAGCTCTCGCCCGCTTCGTATTTTGACGCCGCGATTGGAACCGATGGCGGCTTTCGCATCGACGATCTGCCACCGGGTGACTACTCCTTGTCCTTGTTCCTATCCCAGACGAAAGTTGGCCAGCTTCACAACTATCCTGTCACCGTGCCCGCCGGCCCGGCGAACGATGCAGCGAAACCGATCGACTTAGGCGAGATCACACTACAAAAGGATGACTGAACGCAAGGAAGCCACCTTGAGATGAAAACCGAAATGCGATTCAACAGGAGGTAATGAGTCCGCAATGGCGAGTTTTGCTCTCGAAGCAGGCCTGCGGAATGGAAGCCGATCCACTACAGCGGCGGTCCGGCTCAAGCTCAGCGCGATCGCGTCTGCGATGGCAATTCTCACGAGCGTGGCACACGCGAGCCAGCCGGTGTCAAAGCCGGTCGCGAAAGGCGATCGCGCGGGACTCGTAATTACCGGCAACGTCATCGATCACGAATCGAAGCGGCCCATCGAAAAAATTCGAGTCATTCCCGGCACTCATCCTCGTCCAAAGGAGTGGCACTGGCAGCGACGGCAGAGTGTTGTCGGCATCAACGGCCAGTATCGGATTCGTGATGCGATTGCCGGAGCGGTGCACGTGATTCGCATCGAAGCGGATGGCTATCAGCCGGCCCTCTCGCGAGACGTGAAGGTCGGCGAAGGCAATGTCACGCTCAACTTCGAATTGGCCAAGGGAGAGAACGTAGACGGGGTTGTCTTGACTCCGGCTGGGCAGCCGGCGGGCAAGGCCAAGGTTGCCGTAGGAATTGCCGGCTCGTACGTTTCGATTCGCAACGGCGACATCATCTTCTCGAACGGTGATCTGCAGGAAGCGGATTCCGGCGGGCGTTTTCATTTTCCGCCGCAACTTCCCGGCTACTTTCTATTGATCACGCACCCGTCCGGTTATGCAAAGTACCAGCCGGGCCCGCATTCGAAACCACCGCACGATCAATTTGGATCCCTGGACGCGCGTCGAGGGCACGCTGCGCGTCGGCGGAAAACCAAAAGCGAACGTGCCGATCTGGATCAATCGTTTCGACCACAGGGAGGATTTCCCCGATGTCTTAACGATCTGGGAGACGACAAGCGGTCCCGAGGGACAGTTCGTGTTCGAACGAGTGTGGGCCGGCAAGGGGTGGATCGGTCCGCGACTGATGATCTCACCCGGCAATGGCGCAGCGGAGGCGACTTCGGTCCGCACGATCTGGGGAGTGTATCCGCTGGGGAAAACGGTCCGGATCGACCTGGCCGGAGACGGCCGGCGCGTCGTGGGGAAGTTGGGTCCCCCGCCGGGATACGACAAACCTGTGCCGTGGAACTTCACGATGATTCAAGTCGCGCCCATCGGCACGGGGGGCCGCGTGCCCAATGTCCACTTCCACGCGACAGTTGGCCCCGACGGGGCCTTTCAAATCGACGATGTGCCTGCGGGCGAGTTCCTCTTCGACGCGACAGTCATGCACAATACGTGGCGGCATGGCAATGTGAGCCACCATTTTTTTGTTCCCGCGCTCGCTAGCGGACAGTCAGCAATGCCGCTCGACCTGGGTGTGCTGACGCTGTCCCCGTAGCGTGCGTGCTCGCAAGTTCCGGTTGACGTGGCCAGGAGCCGCCGGAGGGACTGCGCCTTCGCAAGCCGGCAGAATTCTTTTCAAACGGGCGACCAAAGGCTGCGTATTAAGCGGCAGAGCTTGAACAGATCGAGATTGGCAGATCACAATCGATGGGACGATCCTTTGTCGTTGCGCACTTTTTCAGTACGCGGCTGAAACGCGATTGTTGACGGGTGAAGTCATGGGATATCAGCCGAATCTTGAACGGGAAGAATACTCGCCGCCGGACAAGAAACGCGTGTCGTTCGTCGTAATCCTGGCCGCTGTGGCGGTCGTGGTCGTCGCGCTGATTGTCTATGGTCTGTTCGTGCTCGCTAAAGGGATGATCGTTCCGCCAGCGGGCATGCGCTAGCCGCTGGCCAATCGCGAAAAAGCGGCAAGGGCCCTGCGTGGAGCGGGTTGCGGGTCAGCGGCCGACTTTCGCGGCCAATCGCGAGAGGCAGCCGGTCCAGCCTTCCTTGTGGCGATCGCGAAGCGCCTCGTCCCGAAACCGCTCGTGCGTCAGCGTGAGATCGGTCGAACCACCGTTCGGACAGAGCTCGATCGTGACCTGCGTTTCCGGCTTCAGGTGCAAATCGGGGGTCTCGACGTCGTGCGTTTGCCAGGCCCAGGTGAAACTGAGCAAATGCGGCTCTTCAATGCGACAATACTGGCCGGTGACCAGGTGCAAGTCGCGGTCTTTGTGTTTCATGCCGACCTTGTAGGTGCCGCCGACACGAAGATCGACCTCGATTGTCGAGGGCAAAAATTCATCCGTCGGCGCGTACCAGTCGGCCATCACTTCAGGCCGCGTCCAGGCCTCGAACACGCGTTCGACGGGGGCGGGGATCGACTTGGTGATTCGCAGAGTCGATTCGGGAGTTCGCGTGAGCAATTGGACGTCAGAGTTCATCTCGCGCATCTGTTGATAGCGCCGCTCCCGATCACGCTCGAGCGCGCGGGCAACGATGGGTCGAACCGCGGATCGGCCGCTGACGACTTTGACGGCGGCTGGAACTCGGCACGCGGGACCTGACCGGTGAGCATTTCGTAGCAGACGACGCCGGTGGAAAAGATGTCGGCACGATGGTCGACGCGTTCGGGCATCGAGAGTTGCTCGGGCGCGATGTAGCCCCAGGTGCCGGCGACGGCTTTGTCGCGCGTTTCGGCCAGATCCGCCGGGGGCGAGCCATTTGGCCAGGCCGAAATCGACGAGCCGCACGCGGTTGCGTGGGTCGACGAGGATGTTCTCGGGTTTGACGTCGCGATGAACGACGCCGGCATCGTGGGCGAACTGCAGCGCTTCGCCGACCTGCGGCAGGAAATCGAGCACGTCTCTTGCAGTGACCGATTTTGACGCGATGAAGTGTCGCAGACTTTGGCCCTCGACGTACTCCATCACGAAGTAAAACAGATCGTCGGCCTTGCCGCAGTCGAAGACGTTGACGATGTAGGGATGCGCGAGCTTCGCGAGCGAGCGGGCTTCGTGAATGAAGTTTCGCTGGCGCTCGGGCGAGTTGAAATCGGGGCGAATGACCTTGATGGCCACGGGCCGATCGAGGAAGACCTGGCGGCCTTTGTAGACCACACCCATGCCGCCCTGGCCCAAGAGTTCGGTGACTTCGAGGTTGGGCAGCCGGGCGGCCAGCTGCTGCGGCGAGATGGCGGCGAGAAATTGCGGGATTTGTGATCGATCGTCGTGGGCGTCTGGCCTGCCGGTTCGTGCGTCATCGCTCATCCCCCTTGTTGCGAGAGAAGCCTCTCACATTCTAAGGGGCGGCGGCGCGCGGATGAAAGATGCAAGCGCACCGAACGCGGCGGCCAGATGCTCAGGCGACGCGTCGTCTTCGGAAGCAGCCGCCCGTCCCGAAAATGCCCGTCCCAAATGCCCGTTGCCAGCAACAAGAGGCTCGTGGGCTCAGGCAGATTGGCCGTGAAGCTTCCGCCGGGGCTGCCCGTGCCGTCGCCGGCTGAGAGAGATTGCCGTCAAAGGAGGGGAGCGGCATGTAGGTGCTGCCAGGACTGCCGGGCGGAGGATCGGTGCCGAAGTTGAGGTTGTCGAGGGGAATCAACGTTGGGCTGAGCTGAAAGCCGACATTAGAGAGCGTCTCGTTGCTGCCCGTGAAGTTGGTGACCGTGAGCTTGGGCGCGGTTCCGGACGTGTACGGGATCTCAAACCACTGGCCGACGGTTTGGCCGTTCGACGTGACGTCGGCGAAAATCTAGACGTATTTGACATTCGAGCCGAGCGTGCCGGGCACGGACCCGGTCAACGTCGGCAGTTGGGTCGTCATGCTGCCGTTCGACCAGGACTGCGAAAGCAGCTTGAACGCCGGACCGCCGCCGGAAACGGAGGAGCCCGACAGAGCCGTTGATGCCGACGTTCGGCAGGCCGTTGCCCTGCCGAAGGTGTAGCTCGGCGAGAACGGATTCGAGCCGGTGAAAGTTCACGACCGTGTTGCCGCCGCTGAGCATCGCGGTCACGCTTGGTCGTGCCGCTCATCGACGATGTTCTGATTGACGTATTGAAACGGATTGAGCGTCGGAGTCATTTTGCGTGGCAGATAGTGTTGAGGCTGCTGAGCACGTTTCCCTGCAAGGTCATCGAGTAGGAAGTCGCTCCTCCTGCGAATGAGGGGAGGGGCACAGACCAGTCGAGGAACTCGGCCCGCGCGACACTCGAGCCGGCGACCAAGATGCCGATCGCACAGAGAGCATTTTGACAAAGTGGGATTTGGCAATCCGCATACAGCATCTCCCCGATGAATCCGCCATCAGTTCAATCGCTTGAACCGTCGCGAGACTCAGCCCGAGCAGCGCCGCGTAGACATGCGTCGCCTGCCGCAATCCATCGAGATCGTCGCGACGGTGGATCGGCTGGCATTAAACGACATCGAGATTGTCGATGTCAAATGAAATCGGGATCGCGAAAACTTTTTCGCGGATTATGAAGGGGACCGATCGAAGGGCGCGATCAAGTTCGTATCGGCGCGCGAAGGCACGCAAGGAGAGCACTGCCGACATGCTTTTGACAGCTGAGGAATCACAAGCCGCGAGGCTGCGTCGATTTACGGGCAGTGGGCAGCGCAGTGATGGCCGTAATCGGCCGGAGCGGTGTAAATCGGCGCATCACCGTAGACGTTGCAGGCTCCGCCGTAATAGGGGGTTGTCCCATTGCATGGGTAGAAGCCCTTATAAGGGCCGCCGCAGCGAGAGCGCGAGTAGTAAGGCACGTAGGAGACTCGGTTGTCGGTTTGGTAGACGACTTGCGAGGCGGCCGTCGGATTCGCCGTGACCATGGGAGCCACAGGTCCGACGGCGGCGTCCTGAGCGAAGCTTGGGTTGCCGCATGCGGCAATCAGTCCGGCCGTCATCAGCACCGCAGTGCCGAGCCATCCAATTTGCGCCTTCGACATCTTCGCTCTCCTTAACCAAAGACGGACGGGGACGGAGGGCCGCCGCTCTGAGGTGATCGGCACTTTGGAGATCGGACATTGGACCGGAACGAGTTGATTGGGTGTCCTGGGTGTCCGTCTTTGCCGGCGGAGCAACCGGTGTCACCGTTAGAGTTTTACACGCCAAAAGTAGCTAACGGCGTCGAGGCGCATCCGATATAGTCGTGGAAACAAAAAATACGCACGGCTTGGCCATAAACGGCCCTGCCGTGCGTCTCAGTGTCGATCAAGTGCAGGGAGACCTATTTCTTGAAGTCGCCCGCGCGGATGATCACGAGGTGCTTCGGATCGACGTGCTTCGAGAAGGCTTCCTTGACTTTCTCCGGCGTCAGGGCGAGGATGTCCTTTTCCTGCTTGGCCGCGTGGGCGAAGGTGCGGCCGAGGTCGAGATTGGCGACGATCTGCAGCGGCAATCGCTTCGTCGCTCGTGCGGCCCACCTTGCGGGCTTCGATGAAGGCCTCCTTCGCGTCGGAGAGTTCCGTCTCCGTCGGACCGCCCTGGAGGAACTTCTCGAGTTCTTCCTTCACGTCGGCCGTCACCTTGCCGATGTTGATCGGGTTGGTGCTGACGGTGATCGTGAGCGAAGCGACCGGATCGCGCGACGAGGCGCTGAAGGCCTGAGGTCGCTCCGTAGGAGAGACCGTCCTTCTGCCGGATGCGGTCGCCGATCCGCGAGGCCAGCGTGCTGCCGCCGAAGATGAAGTTGCCCAACGAGCATCGCGGGATAGTCGGTGTCGTTGTCCGACATGGCGAAGCGAGAGGCCGGCCAGGTATTCGGCGTTCGACTTGTCGGGCGTGATGATGTCTTCGGAGGCGCCCTTGACGTTGTCGCGGACCTTGTGGTCGATCCGCTCGACGGGCACCTTCGATGTCCAGCCGGCGAGCATGTCCTTGATGAGCTTGCACCGTGGTCGTCGGATCGAAATCGCCCACGATGCCGACTTCGACCTGCGACGCGCCGAGCTGCGTCTCGTAGAGTTTTTTGATCTCGCGAAAGATGCACGCTCTTCACGCGGGCCAGCGACTCTTCGAGCGTGGGGGCATAACGCACGTCGTCGACGAGGTACGGCGAGAGGCTGCGGCCCAGCTTGTTATTGGCGAGTGCCGCCGGCTCGGTGCGACCGCTGGAGAGCATCGATCGCATGCGGCTCTTGGTGGTGTCGAACTCTTCATCGGGGAAGGCCGGCTCGCGGAGGATTTCCTTCAAGAGAGTCAGAGCCTGCGGCAGCGTGTCGCGCTTGGCCTCGACCGAGAAGGTCAGTTGGCCGAGCGATCCGCCGCCCCCTCCTCCGCCGCCACGACGTCCGCCGCGGCGGAACCCACCGCCCGCGCCGGGACGAATCGTCACGCCGAGCGATTCGAGCTCTTCGCGCAGCTCCTGGCGGTCGTGCTTCTTCGTGCCGGCCATCATCATGCCCGGAAGCATGCCGGCCGCGGTCGTCAGACCTTTGAGCGATTCGGGGTTGCCGTAATGCATGGTGATGACCAGCGAGACGGTCTGGCCGCGGTTCTTCTTTTGCAGCATGCCGATCTTGAGTTTGCCCTCGTCGAGGAGTTTGGTCCGCGCGTCGAGGTTCGCCGGAGTTGGATCGAAGGCCTCGCCCGCGGCGGCCACTTTGCCGCCTTTGTAGTCCTTGACGATGGCCGCGATCGACGGCACTTCGGGGATCGAAAGCCGCGTGGCCTGCTTGGTCGGCACGTACATGCCGAGCGTGCGGTTCTGCTTCTGGAAGTAGGTCTTGGCGACGCGGTTCACGTCGGCCGCCGTCACGTTGGCGATGCGGTCGCGCTGCAGGAACAACAAACGCCAATCGCCGCGGGAGGCCGCCGAGCTGAGGGCCATGCCCATCATCTGGCCGTTGGATTGCAGCAGTTCGGCGCTCCGCTTGTGACGCAGCTTGGCCTTGTTGACTTCATCGGTCGTGAAGGGTTTTTCGCCGAGCGATTCCATGGTTTGGATCAAGACGTCTTTCACCGTCTCGAGCTTGTCGGGCGGGCACGACGACATGGCGGTAAACAGGCCCGGATCGTGCGAATCGTCCGGACCGGAGAACGGCGCTCGTCGCCAGTCCCGATTCGACCAGCGCCCTGTAGAGCCGGCCGTTCGGTTGCTGCGAGATGATGCCGCCCAGCAAATCGAGCGGCGCCCAATCTTCGTGCGACACAGGCCGGAATGTGATAGGCCACGCCGACGGAACCGACCGCGCCGACGCGTCGCAGCGTCACCTGGCGTTCGCCGTCCTGTGCCGGCTCTTCGGTATATGTGGTCGGCAGCTCGCGGTCGGGCTTCGGGAATCGAGCCGAGATACTTCTCGACCAGGGCGAGCGCCTTCTGCCTCGTCGAACTTGCCGGCGACGACCAGCACGACATTATCGGGCTGATAATACTTGCGATAGAAGGCCTGCAGGTTTTCGATCGGCACGCGTTCGATGTCGGAGCGGTTGCCGATGGTCGATTTGCCGTAGTTGTGCCATTCGTAGGCGGACGAGCGAATGCGTTCGTCGAGGATGGCCTGCGGGCTGTTCTCGCCGCGCTCGAACTCGTTGCGGACGACGGGCATTTCGGAAATCAGGTCGTCGCGCTTGATGAAGCTGTTGACGAGCCGATCGCATTCCAGCGCGATGCCGAACTCGAGGTTCTTGTCCGTGGCGGGCATCGTCTCGAAGTAATTGGTGCGGTCGGTATTGGTGGTGCCGTTGAAGTTCGCCCCATGGTCGCGGAGTGCCTTGGGAACCATCGGGTGCGTGGGAGTTCCTTTGAAGACCATGTGCTCGAGCAGATGGGCCATGCCCGTTTCGCCGTAGCCTTCGTGCCGGCTGCCGACGAGGACCGTCATATTGACGGTGACGGTGGGACGCGACTGCTCGGGAAAGAGGAGGACGCGGGCTCCGTTGGCCAGACGATATTCCGTCACGCCTTCAATCGAGGCGACTTTCTCCGGCGCACGCCTGCGCGATCGATGCGCCGGCTAAGCAGAAAACCCAACGCCAACAATGGTCGCATAACGGAATCCTCAACAAGCGGCAAAATCGTCGATCGCGGAAAGCAGAGGTCGCGGCAATCCGATTTTGGGCACGAAGTCCCACGAAAATCAACGAACGGGCCGCCGGATTACGACCCCGGCAAGAATGGCTGAGTGATTACTTTAGATTGGCTGAAAAGCGTCAAAATCGACGCCAAATTCCCATCCTGAACGGCCTGCGTCGCACAAAATTCGGCCGTCTCATAGGATGACGCCGGAATGACTGACGCGAACGGAGGCAAAATGGCCACCAAAGACGCCGAAACGCACTTCGCACAGACGTGGGACCTCGATTCGCTCCTGCCGCACCCGGAGACCCCGGCGTTTGAGCAGACGCTGACGAAGTTCCGCACGGAACTCGCGTCGCTTGGCCGACGACTCGGACCGCCTGCCGGCCGTTGCTGCCATTCGAACTCGACGAGCGCCGCCTGGGGCGAGTTCGTGATGCGGTATGAAAAGATCGCCGCCGCGGCGTCGGATCTGAGTTCGTTCATCAGTTGCCATGCGGCCGCCGATGCCGACCAACAAGCGGTTTCAGCAGCTCGAAGGCGTCCTTTCGTCGTTCGAGCCGAATAAAGAGCGAATTGCGACAAACGTCGATCTTGCGCTGCGGGACGTCGATCCGCCGACGCTCGAGCGTTTCGCCGGCGCGAATCCCACGCTTGCCGCGAATGCCTTCTTTTTAAAGGACCGCCGCGAGCGGGCCCGGCTGCGTTTGCCGAAGGACATGGAAAACCTGGCGGCCGATCTCTCGGTCGACGGCATTCACGCCTGGAGCCGGCTCTACGATCGCATCTCGGGCGCGCTTCGCGTGCAGGTGATGGAACGGGGCGAGGTCGTCTCCAAGTCGCCGGGACAAGTGCAGCTCGATTCGCCCGAGCGGACGGTGCGGCAAAACAACTTTTATGCCTCGGACAAGGCGTGGAGCGAGATCGGCGATACGTGCGCCGACGCGCTCAATCACATCACGGGGACGCGGCTGACGCTCTATCGGCGGCTCGGACTCCCCAGCCATCTCGAAGCGCCGCTCAAATACAACCGCATGACGCGGGCGACGCTCGACGCGATGTGGTCGACCGTCGCCTCGCGAAAACGCGTCTTGCTCAAGTACATGGCCAAGAAGGCCGAGCTGCTCGGCCTCGATCGGCTCGCCTGGTACGACTTGCAGGCCCCGTTGCCGCAGGCCGCACAAATCGACGGCGAACGGCTGACCGTACGACGACGCCTGCGGCCACGTGCTCACGACGTTCAACGGTTTCTCGCGCGATTTCGGCTCATTCGCCGAGTCGGCCCTCAAGAAGCGGTGGGTCGAGGTCGAGAACCGCGCCGGCAAGCGGCAGGGCGGTTTTTGCACGGGATTTCCCGACCGCGCGCGAATCGCGGATCTTCATGACGTTCACCAACTCGTCCGACAGCATGTCGACGTTGGCGCACGAGCTGGGGCACGCCTACCACTCGCACGTGCTCCGCGAGCAGCCAGTGTTCCTGCAGGACTATCCGATGAACCTCGCCGAAACGGCGTCGACGTTTGCCGAGGCCGTGCTCAACGAACAGCGGCTGGCGACGGCGCAGGCTGCCGCGACATCGTTCCGGACGCCAGTCGCGGGAGGAGCAGCTCGTGCTGCTCGGACGGCATGTTGGGGGATGCCGTCATCTATCTGATGAACATTCACGCCCGCTTTCTGTTCGAGGATCGCCTGTGCGTCGAGCGAGCGGCAGGCGAACTCTCCCCTGCCCGCTTGTCGGAACTGATGCAGGCCGCCCAGCGCGACGCGTTCTGCGACGGGCTCGTGGCTGACGGCTGGTATCCGAACTTCTGGATGTCGAAGCTTCATTTCTATATGAGTTCGCTCCCCTTCTATAACTTCCCGTACACGTTCGGCTATCTGCTGTCGTTGGGCATTTACGCGATGGCCCCCGAGCTGGGCAAGCAATTCGCGTCGCGCTACGGCCAGTTTCTCTTGGCGACCGGCTCGTGCGAGACCGAAGCGGCGGTCAAAAGCACGCTCGGCTGCGACCTCACCCAGCCGGACTTCTGGAACCGCAGCCTCGATATCATCGAGCGCCGCGTCGAGCGGTTTCTCGAATTGGCGGGGTGAGGAAGTCGCAGCTGACCGAAAACGTCGCTGGCCGCGGTCGTTCTTTTGTCTTGAATCCGGCGCGGCGCCGGGCTACGATGACATGGCGAAAGCCACCTCGGCTCGCGATGGCGGGTCGGCTGCCTGTATTTCCCGGCAGCCACACCGTAACGAGCCGCGGTGGCTTTGTTCGTTTGAGCGATTCCTGATCACTGCGAAGCCCAAGTCGAAGGAGTGCGAAATGCGTGCGCGTCGAGGTTTCACGCTCATCGAACTGCTCGTGGTCATCGCCATCATCGCGGTTCTGGTCGCCCTGCTCTTGCCGGCCGTGCAGGCCGCACGCGAAGCGGCCCGCCGCGTGAATTGCTTGTCGAATCTGCGGCAGATCGGACTGGCCGTGCAGCAGTATTACGAGACCAATCACGGTCACTTCTTTCTGCACCATCCCTTCGATGCCGATGTTGCGTCGGAATTCGCCGACGCCGACTCGTTTGCCGAAATCTATTGGGAAGACAAGCTGATGCCGTTTATCGGCGGCTCTCCGGAATGGAACGAGATCGCTCGCGACGCAGGGCATCTCGGGCACGAGTTCGCAGATTTACCGTTGTCCTTCGGATACCTCGATCCCCTCGCCGTACATCAATCCCAGCACCGGACTCGTCGACGGCATCGCACAGCGGACGAGCTATCTGATGAACTCGCAGCTCAGCCACAAGACCTACCGTTACGGGTTGTGGACCTTGCCCGGACTGCAGTACGCGCGGGGCCTGTCGCATTTCATCTGTTTCGTCGAGCGCGACGCGACGCAGTTCATGCCGCCGTCGACCAACGATCCGCGGCAAGACGATTACGACATCTGGCTCGGGACGCTGATCTTCGAGCCGTGGATCGCCACGACGCCGGCACGGCGGCGCGTCCAATTATCTCTATCTCGACGGGCATGCGGAGAGCCTGATCTTCGGCAACTGTGTGCCCGACATGTTCCCCGACGGGAATGTGCTCGTTGAAGACGGCACGTATCCCACGCTGCCGACGCAGTAAAAGCGGACGATCGACAGCTCGCAGCGAAGATTGCCCGTTTGACGGCTGTTTGCTAGAGAGGAGAGATGAACGTCACTCCTCTCGATTTGAGCCGGCTGAAAGTCTTTCCGCTTGCCGAACGCCGCAATCTGACGCGGGCCGATGAGATTCTGGTCGACCCCGACTCGTCTCGCCGAAGGCTTGCTCGGAGGCGAGCGCCTCGGCGATCCAGCAGTGTGCGACCGCGATTCAGGCCGCCCGCAAGCGAGACGCTTCGGTGATGCTGATCTACGGTGCGCACCTGCTCCGCAACGGGGCCGCCCGCATTCTCGAGCGGATGATGGCGGACGGTTGGCTGACGCATCTGGCGACCAACGGCGCGGGGACGATCCACGATTGGGAGTATGCCTGGTTCGGCGCCTCGACCGAAAGCGTCGAGATGAACGTCGCCAGCGGCACGTTCGGTACCTGGCACGAGACGGCGACCAATATTCATCGTGGCCCTGTTGGCCGGTGCGCTCGACGGACTTGGGTTACGGACGGGCGCTGGGCCGCTTGATTGCCGAGGACGGCGTCACGCTGCCGACGATGACTCAACTCGCGGAAGTGATCTCGCGGGAACCCGCGCATCCGCTGACTTCCGCGCGGGCCGATCTTGCTCAAGGCGATGCGCGAGCAGAATTGGCCGGAGGGCCGCAACGCCGTCGAGCATCGCTGGAAGCACGCATCGATCCTGTGCCAGGCGTATCGCCACGGCGTGCCCTTCACGGTGCATCCCGGCATCGGCTACGACATCATTTCCAATCACCCGGTCTTCAGCGGCTCCGCCATTGGGCGGGCCGGCGAGTTGGATTTCAAGCTCTTCGGCGGCTCGGTGGCGAAGCTCGAAGGGGGCGTCGTGCTCTCGGTCGGCTCGGCCATCATGGGGCCACAGGTGTTCGAGAAAGCCGTGAGCTGCGTCAACAACCTCCGTCTGCAGAGCGGTCAAAGCGTGTTGTCCGGCCATTCGATCTATGTGGTCGACATCCAGGACGGCGGCGGCTGGGATTGGACGCAGGGCGAACCGCCCAAGACGAACCCGGCCTATTACCTGCGGTTCTGCAAGAGCTATTCGCGAATGGGGGGAGCGATGCACTATGTGCAGTGCGACAATCTCGCGTTCGTGCATCATCTGTATCGCGCGCTTGCAACGGCGGCTGATTCTCGCAGTCCGAGAAGTGGACCGATCGTCCATCGCCAATTGTGAGAATTCTGCGGCTCGAGGATTGACCTTCGAAAATCCCGCTTCTAACTTGGAGGCTGCGGTTTTGCGATAATTCGGACGCCGCGGGCTGACGGCCCGCGCAAGATCGAAGCGGATCCCATGAGCGGGCGGCTCAAACGGGTCGCGGCACGAGGCGCGAAGCGACTCCTCTCCATCACGGTGGTCGTGTCACTTCTGGTGGGAAGCGCCGGCGTGCCGGTCGTGTCGCGCGTTGCCAAAGACCGCTCGCAGCCCTTTCCCTGCCAGGACAATCCCTGCGGTTGCGCGTCGGCCGACGAGTGCTGGCACCATTGCTGCTGCCACACCAATCGGGAAAAAGTCGCCTGGGCCCACGAGCACGGAGTGACGCCCCCTGATTTCGTGGTGGCGGCCGCGGAGAAAGAGGAACATTCGGCCGAGCACACCTGCTGCACGCATCACGGCTGCGAAAAGTGCGCGGCAAAGGCCGCCGCTCATCACGACGAGGCGAGTCACACCGAGCAGGCGGCTGCCAAGAGCCCCCTGCAAAATCCGCCTGGTCCTGGTCGACTTCGCCCGTCACTGCCGCAGCCTGCCGCAGTTCTGGAGTCTCGTTTCGGCGGCCCTCCCCGTGCGGATCGAGCCGGCCTGGTCGTTCGACGAACAGGTCGTTGGCCGCGTGATCGACGCCGCCTGTGCCACAGCGGCGCGTCGAGCTTGCTCCCCCCGTTCCACCTCCCAAGCTTGGCCCGGTCGGCTGAAAGCGGACGGATCCGCCGTGCGCAGGCACATGCCTCGCAGTCTGAGCGGTCTCGTTGCGCTTTTGCCAATTGCTCGAATCCGGCCGTCAGCCGTTCGATCTTCGTCAAACGCGAAGTGGGTCGAACGCTGCAAGCGCCGCGATCGAGCCAGCGACCGGGTCTCATCGAAACGCCTTTTGACTGATTCACGCATCCGCGAGGCGCGGCCTGTCCGCGTGTCGCCGCTTGGGAATTCAGGAACCCGAAAAATGAACATTCAAAGGAACGCGCCGTTCGGCGCATGCGAGCCGCCAAGGCGTTTACTCTGATCGAATTGCTCGTCGTGATTGCCATCATCGCCATCTTGATCGCCATCTTGATGCCGGCCGTCCAAGCCGCGCGCGAAGCGGCTCGCCGCACGCAGTGCCGCAACAATCTCAAGCAGATCGGAGTGGCGCTGCACAATTATCTCGACCGCATACAAGGTTTGCCGCCCGCCTACGCGTCGGCCTACGACGTCAACGGCAACGACACGGGAATGGGCTGGGGCTGGGGTTCGTTTCTGCTGGACGATCTCGAGCAGTCCCAACTCAAACAGCAGATTCATTTCTTCCAGCAGATCAACGATCCCTACAACGTGAAGTGGGCGACCATGCCGCTCTCCGCTTTCACTTGCCCGTCCGACGTGTACATCGAAACATTCACGATCTCGGTCGATCCGAACGGCAATCCGTTGCCGAAGCCGGTGACGGTCGCCCGCGGCAATTACGTCGCCGTGAACGGCAATAACGGCGTGACGGGAAACCAGGCGACCAACGACGGCGCGTTCCTCGAAAACCAGAGCTTCAGGCCCCGCGACATCACCGACGGATTGAGCCAGACCTTCTTCATCAGCGAACGGTGCCACAATATGTCCGACACGACCTGGACCGGCGCGGTGACGAATTGCGGCGTGGTCGATCACCGCGATCCTTCGCTCGGTGCGATCGAAGGCAATGCCGCCCTGGTTTTGGGCCACTGCGGCCCGCATCCGCCGAACAATCCGGAGGTGACCGATGCCGACGCCCTGGCCAGCATGCATCCGATCGGCGTCAGTTTCCTCTTCGGCGACGGCAGCGTGCAGTTCGTCAACAGCTTTATCGACTTGAGCATTTACGATGCGCTCGCCACGCGTTCGGGCGGTGATTCAGCCGCCTCGCAATTCAGTCAGGAATAGAGCTTTTCCGTATTGGGTCGAAAGGTCTTCCGCGCCGTCGATGCGCCCGACTGGCCGTCGGAGGACACCCCCAGAACTCCGAGATCAAGGGCCAGATCGTGAACGGTTGCCGGATTCTTCACGCATTTGGTTTTGTCGCGGCGTCTCTCGTCGCCACGATGGTCTCGGGATGCGGGGAACGCCCGGTCAAAGAGGGAACCCAAGGCGTTCTTCGTTTTAACGACGAGCCCGTTGCCAATATTCGGGTCACCGTCAATCGCGTCGATCCAAAGGGCATTCAAGTGGTCGGTTATGGACTGACGGAAGCGGACGGCACGTTTCAGCTCGTGACGCACGCCGGTCGCGCCGGCCTTAAACTCACGCCAGGCAACTATTGTTGCACGCTCGAAATCGATGGGCGCATCGGTTCGCATTCCGAACCATTTCGCCGAAGTCAACACGACGCCGCTCAAGGTTTCGTGGTCGGATCGGGACACGAGCTTGAACCTGGAAGTGCGCGGAAACGCCATGCAATCCCCGCCTCATTGATTGGCGCGGGCCAAAAAAGCTGCGGTTGCAGAAATTCATCGGTCTCGCGGGGCCGAACGCAAGGCGCAGCAACTTCTGTTTCGCATCGGGTCGCGGGCCCGCTCGGCTCAGCATAAGACGACCGGCTGGACCGCGCACCGCTGGTTGACGCACAAGCAGCGTGACCGGATGTGAGCCAGGCTCAAACGGTCACTTGGTGAGCTGCTCGTTGACCCACTTGCCGAAATAATTGATCGAGTGACCGCCGTAGGGCTCGACGAGATCGGAAATGCGGAGGGCTTCGTCGCGATCCTTCACCGCGACCGCAAACGAATAGTGTCCCAGTTCCAACTCCGCGATGCCTTTGTCGGCGACGGCTCGCTCCCAATCGCCGAAAAAGGCCACGTCACGCAGCCGTTCCAGCATGTCGACGCCGTCGCGACCGTGCAGCGAAGTGATGGCTGAATCCGGGTAACCAGCCTCGTTGAGTGCCCGCGTAATCGAGTCCAGCTGATTCTTCGTGTCGACAAAACCGATCGTTTTCCCCTCGGGCACCGGCAAATCCTGGCCCCGATCTCTGATGGGCTGAATCATGTGCAGATACCTTCCCGAGCCGCACGTCGTTAAGCCAATTCCGGGAAGTGGCCGGCTCGCTACCTGCTTCCGGTAGAGGCCAAACGCAAGACTCGTTCCAGTCGGACTCGATTTGGCCGTTTCGCGGGCTGATGACTGCAGCGCGGGCTCCTTTCAATCGCCGCGGAACCAGAAGTGACAGGCCGATGAGTTTGGGAAACTGGGCGCTCTGAAACGCGGCACAGCGAGCTGTTGGATTGTAGTGATTTGTCTGCCGATGCTGTTTACGAGGCTGTGCCGCGGCACAGCCTGGAGAGCTGACTTGCCAACGATCGTTTCCTTCGCGCGCGAATAAAGTCGCGCGACAATCGGGCGGCAAGCATTCTTCGTCGGGGGGAAGGACGATGAGACGAATTGCGGGCTGGGCGTTCTCAGTTGCCGTTCTGGCAACACTCGCGGGCTGCTCGCCCTACAACGTCGACATGAGTCTCGAAGGGATTAACTGGTTCGTGGTCCACCCTCGCTTCTATTGCTTCGACTACCCTTTTTCTAATCCGAAGTGCCCCTACTTCGATTACAAGGGATGCGACTGGGCGCCCGACTCGGTGACGCCGACGGTAAGCGCGGTCAAATGCGCCCGATGTCGTTCCGAAGCTCGAAGAGAAGACGTACTGATCCCGCTTAATCCTCCGTTGAGGCGCGTTACCATTTCACCCGACCGCGGGAAGTGCTTACACGGCGCGCCTGCGGCGTTTCTAGAAGTCTCCGCCGCCGGCATCGCCGCCGCCGAAGTCTCCGCCGCCACCGCCGAAATCTCCCCCTCCTCCAAAGTCGCCACCGCCCGAGTCACCGCCGAAGTCGCCACCTCCGCCGCCAAAATCGCCACCGCCACCCCCGCCACTGTCGTCGCCGAAATCGCGGTCTGCGCCCGAGTAGTCCGTGTCGTAGCCCGAGTTGGGATCGGCCGTTGATTGGCCGCCGGACGATTCGCCGTAAGAGTGTGCGACGCCGCCACCGCCGAATCCGCCACCGCGGAACGAGTCATAGAGCCAGTTGCCGGCGGCAGCTCCGAACAAGTCCGCCCAGCATGCCGCTCATAAATCCGCCGCCGCCCCCGCCGCCCACTCCGGGGCCGTAGCCGTATCCGCCAGGACCCGGACCACCCATCGGACCTGGCATTCCGCCGCGCGGAGGTCCGCCGCCACCGCCAAACAGGGCGTGAGCGATCGCACCCAGAATCCGAAAGACGATCCAAATCACGAACACGATGATCACTGCCCAGATGATCCAGTGCATGCCTCCCCCTCCTCCGCCGCCGCCAATGGCGACGGGAGCGTTGTGTTTGAGATTTCCATCACCAAACGGCGTTTTATCCAAGAGCTTTTTTGTCGACGGAATGTCGAGGACGCCGCCCGGATTCGATTTTTTTTCAGGGATGTTTTCGGCCATCGTCTTTTCGACGAAGTTCACCGTTTCGATCAGGCCGCCGTCGAAGTCTTTCTTCCCCAATGCGGTGCCCAACTGCTCCACCAGTTTCTTGCGGTCATTCAACGTGAAATCGCGGTTTTGTGTCTTATTGCCCACGAGTACTGTGAAATGCCCTGGTTGACGGCAAATGAGGATATAGATGCCGTTGACCGCTTCGCCGCGTGCCCGCGAGCGAGCCCAAGCCTCGAAGAACTTCGACCGCTCGCTCGAGTCCATTGTTTTGACCTGGTCGACTTTATCCTTCGGAACCGTCTGCACGGTTTCGATCTCCAGGTCTCGATGAAACCGGCGTTCGATGTCGGTGATTTTTTGATTCGCCTTTTCGATCGCCGAGGCGGAGAAAAAGCCACCGCCATCCTTAACTTGGGGGGCCACTGCGTAGGCGGATGAGGCCATCATCAGGCCGCAGAACGCCGGCAGCCAGAGCCAGCGAGCGCACGAACGCACACTATTCGCAATCGAGAGAGGGGCAATTTGCCAGGTCGTTGACATGAGGAGCCTCGAAATGGGTGGTTCCTGCCGATGGATGACCGTTTCCCAACTGCAAAGACATTATACGGTTCGGTCGCGAAGCGGAACTGTAAAGCAAACGCAGAGGGCGTGCCGGCGGATCAAAATCCGACAAGTTTGCAATCCGCAAGGCCCGATTTTCAGCCCTTCTTCATCCCCGTCGGCAATTTCATCCGCACGCCAAAAAACCTTACGCAGCTTCACGTTCAGTTAAGGTTAGCCCGCTAATCTTGATCCGAGCCGCGTACCAGTTGCCGCGACTGTAGGGAACGCTTCTGGTCAGGCGAAGGACAGTTTAGTCATGCGGAACAATGTGTTGCTTTTTTTGGGCGGAATCGCGGCAGCCAGTTTGGCGCAGTTCGCGACACGGACGGAATGGCGTGCGCCGACGAACGAAGTGCGCGCGGATGAGTTGAATTACGAGCGACGTGAAACCCGACGCGATTTGCGCGACGACGACCGGAACGAAGCTCGTCGCGACAGAGAGTGATGCTGACTGGCGCGACGACAGTCGGCGTCCACGCGAGGAATTTGCCGATCGCGGTCCGGCCGATGACGGACCGCGGGCA
Source organism: uncultured Planctomycetaceae bacterium (assembly GCA_963756305.1). Classification (GTDB taxonomy): domain Bacteria; phylum Planctomycetota; class Planctomycetia; order Planctomycetales; family Planctomycetaceae; genus DASPSM01. The sequence continues at coordinate 593,528 of CAVWNP010000002.1, read as the reverse complement.
CATCGCGGTGGTCGACGAGATTTCGGGCGCGGCGAAGACGTTGCAGAACGCGGTGATCGGGGGCCCCGGGAGCGTGGCGACCACGGATCGCGCGGGACGCGGATGCGTGGTATGCAACGCGAAACCGAGCGAGGGCCTCGTGGCGGCGACCATGAATGGGCCGGGCCGTGAGCACTCGCGCGGTGAGTTCGCGGAACGCTGGGCCGAACATCGCGGTCCCCGTCGCTTCGGTCGCGAGGGTCGCGGATTCGGTTTTGCGACGCCGCGACGGACACGAATGGGCCAGTCACCGGGCGGGACATCATTTTCGCGGGCGTCACTTCCGCGGCGGCCATAATTTCCAAGGACGCCAGTCTTGGGCTCGGTTTGACGGACGCGGCCGGCGGCATCATCGCGGATACGGTTGGGCGCGATTTGGCCACGCTCGACGCGGCGGTCATGGTTGGGCCCACCATCGGGGACCATGAGTTTAGGCGCGGACATGAATTCCGGCACGGCTTTGGCCGCGATCGGGGATTTGTGCGACACCAACATGGCCGGTTCGGGGTTCATAGACGGTTCGCGTTCCATCGCGCGTTCCACGGGGGACGTGCGCATGCACGGCCGCTTCGGTGGGCAGGCCCGTTTCGGCGGATTCGCCCATCGAGGATTCCGCGGGGGACGCATGATGCACGCCGGCAAGCGGGGGATCGATGTTCTCTTCGCTCAGGCCGACACGAATAAAGACGGGAAACTCACCAAGGAAGAAGTTGCCAATTTCGTCTGGAGCCGCCTCGCCAAGGCCGATGTGAATCATCAGAACGCGGTCACCAAAGAAGAGTTGAAAAACTACTTCAAACACCGGTTCGAGACGCTGCGGGCCGAGCACCTCGAGAAAGCACACAAAGTCCCGGCGAAGCAACACGCAAAACACAAGCAGTCCAAGCCGGCCACAAAGCCGGAGGAGAAACCAAAAGCAGAACCGAAAATTGAGTCAAAACCGGACACCAAGGCTGAGGCGAAGCCGGAGGCAAAATCGCCGGCGAATGCCGAAGCCAAGCCGGATTTGAAGGGGAACTCAAAGGCGGCGGTGAAAGCCGCCGCGTCGGAGCGGGTAAAGGATCCCAAGGCCGGGGCGTCGGCGGCGTGAGGACGAGTGGAGCCGGCTTTGTTCGCGGCACGCCGTCTCTGTAAGTCTGACTCGTCGCTGACGAACCGGTCCTATTAAGCAGCCCGGCCGCTTTCCCCTTGCGGCCGGGCTGTTTTACTTTCACGATTAAGCTGCAATGAGAATATTGGTTATCGAGGACGATCCCGATTTGCTGTTTGTCATCGCCTGCACGCTGCGCGAAGAGGGATATGCCGTCGACACGGCCGAAGACGGCGATGAGGGTCTGTTCAAGGCCACCAGTTGGGATTACGATGCAATTGTCCTCGATATCATGCTGCCCAAGCTGGATGGCTGGTCGCTTTTGGAACGGCTCAGGCGCATGAAGGCGGTGCCGGTCCTGATGTTGACCGCGAAGGACCGCGTTTCCGACCGGGTCCGTGGGCTCGATGGCGGGGCCGACGATTACCTGGTCAAACCATTCGAGCTCACCGAGTTACGGGCCCGGCTGCGGGCCTTGATTCGGCGGGCGGCCGGCAAGTCGCATCCGGTGATCGAGGTCAAAGGAGTGGTGATCGACACGCGTTCGCGTTCGGTCTCCCGGGACGGATCCGAAGTCGAGCTGACCGCCCGCGAATACGCGTTAGTCGAGCTATTGGCCCTGCACGCGGGGCGGCTCGTTACCCGAACCATGATTTACGAACACCTCTTCGGCGAGGACGACGATAGCTTGTCCAACCTCGTTGAAGTTCACATCTCGAATGTTCGAAAAAAATTAGGTCGCGACTTCATCACGACGCGGCGGGGGCACGGTTACCTCGTCCGCAACTGAGCGACAGGACGACTTGCGTATGTTTCGTTCTATTCGCTGGACCCTGCAGATCTGGCACGCGGCCATATTGGCCATGGTGCTCGTCGCCTTTGGGTCGGTCATGTTTTATTACCTGCCGATCATGGAATATCGGCGGATCGATGACGAATCTGATGCGGATCGCCTTCCGCGTCCGCACCAGCCTCCGCCCGGCCGGAATGCCCACCGGCGGCCGGCCCGGTTCGCGCGAGCCCATGACCAGCGATTTCCAGAACCTGGCAAGCGCGCTCAATTCCAAAAACCTGGCCGGTGCACAACAGGCGTTCGCGCAGCTCCAGAAGGACTTTCCGCCCGCGGCAGCGGGCGCCGTGCAAGGACAGGCCGCGGCGGATCGCGCGAAGGGGCCGACGACAAAAAGACGCCGTCGCGCGAAGCCGAGAATGAACCCGGCCGTGCGTCGACCGTCGTTCCCGCCAGCCGCCGCACGAGTCCCACGGCAGCACTGAGCGTGCGACTGCAAGGAGACATCTTCCGCGAAGGTCAGGGCCGTCGGCCCTCGAAGATCGAACTTCCGGAAGATCTGAAACCGCTCTTCGACGAAGAGGGGGACAATCCGTACTTCTATATCGTGTGGCACTCCGACGGCGACGTGGTGCTGAAGTCGAAGTTCGCGCCGGAAATCTCGCTTCCGGAAGTGCCTGCCGTCCGACGGGAGAACGGCCGGCAGGAGCCCGGCGGACGTCCGGAGCCGATTGTCCGGCAGCAGGGCGAGTATCGCGAGGTCGTGCGGCAATGGTTCGGAGGACACAACATCCTTGTCGGCCGCTCGATTGCCAGCGATGTGGCGTCGCTCCATGAAAAGGAGGGCATGGTCGCGTTGGTCGGAATCGCGGTGCTGGCGGCGGGCCTGCTGGGGGGCCATTTCTTCGCGCGTCGCGTGATCCGGCCGATCGAGGAGATCAGCGCGACGGCGGCCGATATTTCGCTCTCGAATCTCTCGCGGCGGATCGACGTCACCGGCACCGAGACCGAATTGACCGGTTTGGCCCGCACGCTCAATCAGATGTTCGACCGCATCGAATCGGCCTTTTCGCAGCAGGTCCGCTTCACGGCCGACGCGTCGCACGAATTGCGTACGCCGGTCGCGGTCATCCTCTCCCACGCCGAATTGGCCCTCGACAAGCCGCGGCCCGTCGAGGAGCTGCGCGAAACGATCGAGACTTGTCGCCGCTCGGCCCTGCGAATGCGCTCGCTGATCGAGTCGCTGTTGACGCTGGCCCGCTTCGATTCCGGCGAAGTGAAGCTCGAGAGCCGATCATTCGACTTGATGCGCACGGTCGGCGACGGCATCGCGCTCGTCAGGCCGCTTGCCGACAAGCGGCGGATCACGTTTCAGATCAACCTGTCTCCCGCCACGGCGACGGGCGACCCGGACCGTATCGCCCAGGTCATCACCAATCTCTTGACGAACGCCATCCGCTATAACCACGATCAAGGGATGGTGACCGTTACCCTTCAGTCCTTGCCCGCCGAAACTGTGCTCACCGTGTCCGACACCGGGATCGGAATTCCTCCCGAACACCTGGCCCATATCTTCGAGCGGTTTTATCGCGTCGATAACGCACGCTCGCGGAAGGACGGCGGCGTCGGGCTGGGACTGGCGATCTGCAAGTCCATCGTCACGGCGCACGGCGGCCAGATTTCCGTTTCCAGTCACCTCAATCGCGGAACGAAATTCGAAGTCCGACTGCCCAAAGCCGGCGGCCGACCTCTCCCCACCGGCGACGACGTCCGTCGCGAAGCCGAGGACCGTCGTACCGACGTGCTGACGGCCGTCCACTAAGCCCGCGATACAGGCAACCATCCAGGCAAACTGAGTATGGCGACGACTTTGAAATCCCGCTTCTTCCGGCGTGCCGAACGCAACGAGTCGCCCGGCGGACAGCACGTTTCCAGCCGTACAGGACTCTGGCTTTTTGCGGCGGCGGGCCTCGCCGTTGCGGCGATCGGCGTCCTGGCGGTTCGCACGATTCTCGCACGCCTGACTGCGCGCGGCGACGGAATGGAAACTCAGATGGTTTCCCGTGGCCCGCTACGGGTCAGCATTACGTCCGAAGGCAACCTGTCGAGCGGCACGAACGCGGAACTGAAATGCCAGGTTGCGGGCGGAGGCGCGGATCATTTCGATTATCGCGGACGGCACGCAGGTGACGGCCGGCACCGAGTTGGTGCAGCTTGACCGTTCGAGTTTCGACCAGGCACTCGATGCCGAGCGGATTCTCTACGAGCGGGCCGTCGCCACGCAGATTCAGGCCGAGCAGGACTACCAGGCCGCCGCGATTGCCGTGAAGGAGTATTTGGAGGGAAGCTTCCACAAGGACTTGCAGGCGGCCCAACAGGCAATCGTCGTTGCGCAGCAGAATCTCGAAACCGACAAGAATGTCTTAAGTCACACCGAGCGGATGTTTCGCAAAGGATTTGTCACCGCGCTGCAGCTCGAGGCCGACCGATTCTCGGTCGAGCACGGGCAGCTCGATCTCGATGCGGCGATTCTGGCCAAGAGGGTGCTCGAAGAGTTCACCAAGGCCAAGACGATCAAGCAGCTCGAATCGGTGCGCGACGCGGCCGACGCCCGCCGCCATTCCGAGCAGGCGAACGTCAATCTCGAAAAGGCCAAAGTCGATCGCATCAAGGACCAGTTGAAATACTGCGTGATCAAAGCGCCGCAGCGTGGCATGGTGGTCTACGCCAACGACCCTGACCGCCGGGACCGTTCGGACGCGCCGCAGATCGATGAGGGGGCGATGATGCGCGAGCGGCAGACGATCATTCGGCTCCCCGATCTGAGCGACATGCAAGTCGAAACGACCGTGCACGAGTCGCACGTGCCCCACATCCGCGCGGGCATGCCCGCCCTGATCCAGGTTCTGGGCCGCCCGTGGAAGGGGCACGTCAAGTCGATCGCCAGCCGCCCTACCCCGCCGGCGCGCTTCTCGACGCCGACCAAGAATTACACCGTTTACGTCGGTCTCGACGGCAACACGACGGGTTTGCGTCCCGGCATGACGGCCCAGGTCGAAATCCTGCTTGCGGACAAGCACGACATCTGCACGATCCCCGTGACGGCCGTCGTCGAGCAAAAGGACGAGTTCTACGCCTGGGTCAAAAAGCCCGCCGGGCCCGAAAAACGCACCGTGACGCTGGGCACAAGTGACGACCGCGTGATCGAAATCAAATCGGGCCTCGACGTCGGCGACGAGGTGATCCTCAACCCGCGTTCCACCGTCGCCGAAGCCATGCACTTCGATGACGCCAACACTATCCTGGAAGACGATTCCCGCTTCCACGCCCGGCCGACGAAAACCGATCTCGCTCAAACGAAGAGCGAATCCCAGGCCGTCTCGCACAGCGGGCCTTGACCGATCAAGGTCCGCGGCGTTAACCCCCAAGGGTGGCGACAGTGACGCGGGCTCCCTTCAGATACTTGCGAGCAACCTCGCAAAATCGCGTCGCTCGTTCCTCAACGACGTCGAGTCCGTCCCGGACTGTCACGCCGAAGGCCGAGCTCAAAGACGCGTCCGACACGCCGATGCTGATGTTGAGCGAGCGGGCGAGAAGTGCATCCGTGCGGGGCAGCATGCCCTTGAAGTAACGCATGCTGCCCCCTTTGTCTGTATAGGGTGAGCACGTCCAGGGACACTTTTCCGGCGTCACCGTGCGCTGCTCGAGAATGTGCTCCATGTTGCTGTAGACGTGCCAGCCCGCTTCGGAAGCGACCTTTGTTCCCAGATCTTTGGCAATCGAGCGGGCAATTTCTTCGTTGGGAAGAATAACCGTGAGCATCGTGGCACAGTCCCCAGCCGGATCGGGCAGCTCGCGGAATTCGATGCCGGGCAGCTCGCTGATGATCGCCTTATAACGGGCCTTGTTCTCCCGCAAGTGCTTGAGAATTTGCGGCAACTTTCGCAATTGAGCCAAGAGCACGGCCGCCTGCAGCTCGGTGAAGCGAAAATCGAGTCCGATCAGCGGCCGATTGCCGATCTCAGCGCCGGTTGCGCATTGGCGTATGACCCTGGTCGTGGAAGGCGAAGCACCGCTTGTAAATCTCCTCGTCGTCGGTGACGATCATTCCGCCGTCGCCGGACGTGATCGTCTTATAAACGTTGAAGCTGAAAGTCCCGATCTTGCCGAAGCCGCCGACGGGTCGCTCGTGGTACGTCGCGCCGAATGCCTGGGCAGCGTCTTCGATCAAATACAGGCCGTGCTTGTCGGCGATCGCCTTGATCTCGTTGAGCCGCGCCGGGTTGCCCATCATGTGCACGGCCATGATCGCCTTGGTGCGGGGCGAGATCTTGGGCTCGATATCGGCCGGATCGAGATTGAAGGTGCGATCGACCTCGGCCAGCACCGGGACCGCCCGCGAAAAGATCACCGACGACATGCTGGCGACGAACGTGTAACCGGGAATAATCACTTCGTCGCCCGGGCCGATTCCCAGTCCCGCGAGTGCGGTCAACAGCGCCGAAGTGCCGGAGTTGACGGCCACCGCGTAGCGAACGCCGCAATAGTCGGCGACCCATTTTTCTACCTCGAGCACTTTGCCCAGGAATCGGGGATCGGTTTCGCCGTTGGTCGCCGTGCCGTAGCGGAACAGATACCCGGATTTCAGGACCTCGAGCACTTCGCGAATTTCTTCCTCGCCGACCAATTCCATTCCCGGTCCCGGCATGGCGATACCTCGCTTTGCTGCAACTACAAATAGCCGCCAGTGCCCCTCGCCTGGACGGCATCGCACCATTCTTTCAACGGAATGCGTCCTCCACCAGTCCAAACGGCGCATCCCGACCTCCTCATTTTTCGGGCCGCTTCGCACCTTTGTTGGTGGCCAAACCGGTCTTCGATTGTCATCTATTGTGTATGTGCAATTTGAGTCGCACCTTTCGACCGCATTGCACCGAACGCCGCAAGGCCGTGCGGCCCATTTCGAGAAACAGAGAAACGCCGATGAAAAAGCACGCTTCTGTCGAGGACTACATCGCTGCCCTGCCGGCCGATGCGCGAAGCAAGTTGGAAATTTGCGAACAGTAATTCGGCAGGCCGCGCCTGAGCGCAGAGGAGGTCATCAGCTACAACATGCCAGCCTTCAAATGGAACGGCATGCTCGTATGGTACGGCGCCCACACGGAGCACGTCGGCCTTTATCCGAAGGCCTCCGCGATCACAGCGTTCAAAGACGAACTGGCCGGCTACAAAACGTCGAAAGGGGCGATCCAGTTTCCAATCGAAAGGCCGATTCCGACGGCTCTCGTCAAAAAGATCGTAAAGTTTCGGCTCGAGGAGAACGCGAAAAAGAGGCGTTGATCGAGGCTGTCCGGATCCCCTGGCGCTCACGCGGTTGTCAGAATCTCGCGGATCGGCTTTGCGACCGGGTCGACCAGTCGAATGGGCCGGCCGACGTTCGACATGTTCTGTTTGCGCGGATCGAGGCCCAGCGCGAGGCAAATCGTCGCCAAGAGGTCCGGAGTCGAGACGGGCCGATCTTCGACGGCCATGCCGTCGGCGCTCGTACGACCGATGACTTGTCCTCCGCGAATGCCGCCGCCGCCCAGCACGACGCTCCACGCTTTCGGATAGTGGTCGCGACCTTGCTGCGGATTGATTCCGGGCGTGCGGCCGAACTCGCCCATCCAGACGATTAGCGTCGAGTCGAGCAGCCTCCGCTCCTGCAGATCTTGCATCAACGACGACCATGCCTTGTCGAGCATCGTGCTCAAATCGCGGACGCGGTTGAAATTGTCCTCGTGCGTGTCCCAACCGCTAAGCGATACCTCCACAAACGGGACATGCCGCTCGAGCATCCGGCGGGCGAGCAGGCAGCCCTGGCCGAATTGCGAGCGGCCGTATCGTTCACGGACCGCGGCCGGCTCAGTCGGCCAGGTCGAAGACCTTGGCGGCCGAGCGGCTCATCAGCCGCGACGCTTTTTCGTACGCGTTGCGATGTTCGTTCGCGGCCATTCCGTGCGCCGGCTGAGGAAGGATTCCTCGGTTCGACGCAGAAGCTCGAGCCGCGCCTGCGCTTCCTCGCTCGAGACGCCTGATGGCAAGGACGAGGTTTTCGACGGTCAGCGGCTCACCTTCGTCCGCCCCTTCCCGTTCGCGTCCCACCAAAAGCGGCGCGTAATCGGGGCCCAGAAAACCGGCCGGCGGCGAACCCGGGCCGAACAGGCCCGGCGGGCAGGATGCTGACGTAATTGGGCAAATCGCCCGCAATTCGGCTGCTCTCTTTCGAGACGAGTGAACCCAACACGGGAAACTTGATCGACGCTTGCGGAAAGTAACCCGTCCGCAAATTGTCGCGGGCGCGGCCGTGATCACCCTCCCGCGTCGACATCGAGCGCACCACCGCCAGCCTGTCCGACCACTGAGCAAGACCGGGAAGATGCTCCGAGATCGAAATGCCCGGCGTCCGCGTGGCGATCGGCCGGAAGGGGCCGCCGTGCGCGTGGCCCGGTTTCATGTCGAACGTGTCGGTCTGGCTCGGACCGCCGTTCATCCACAACAAGAGGCACGACCGTTTGCGGCCGCCCGCCGGAGCGTCCGCCGCCGCCAGCGCCCTCAGCCAGTCCAGCCAGGGGGCCGCCCAACAAGCTGCCGCCCAGCAGGCTAGCCCGAAGTGGCGGCCAGCCAATCGTCGACGCGACATCCTTGGGTCTGCAGAACGGCAGGTCCATGGCTCGTTCCTTTCAGTGATTCCAGCGAAACTCGGCCGAGTTGAGCAGCACCCACAGCACGTCTGCCAGCCGCCGGGCCTCTTCGCCCGACCTTGTCGTGCGGCAGCGCTCGACCATCATCCGTTTTTCGTCGGCGCTGGGAAAACGGCTCAGTGTCGACAGGTAGAGTTCGTCGACCTGCCGGTCGACGGCGACCGGCGGATCGTGTCGAGCGTTTGCTTGAGCCGCGACCCGATTCGGGGGCGAGCGCATCGTTCACCAGGCTGCCGTTCATGAGAGCCAAGGCCTGTGAGACCGACGTCTTCGGATAGCCGGCTTCCTCGTCGGCGGCGAACTGCCTGATCACCTCCCGCTTGAGCGTCTCCTGTTCCCCTTCCACCGATCCGGATTCCTCGGAGGGCGCCTTGCCGATCGCCTGCACGAAACTCTCGTAGAATTGCTCGCCGGACATTGATTTGAGCGACATCGAAGCGAACAACTCAGGTCGCGCCGGCTCTTTCTCTGTCCAGCCGCTCGTGCGCTGATACGTCTCCGTCAGGCACAGGGCCCGGTAAAGCCGCGTCAGATCGAATCCCGATTTGGCGAAGTCGGCCGAGAGTTCTCGCAACAGTTCGGGATGGCTCGGCGGATTCGATTCGCGAAAATCATCGACCGGATCGACCAGGCCGCGGCCCATGAGCTGCGCCCAGACCCGATTGACGGCCGTCCGCGAGAAATACGCGTTCTGTGGGCTCGTGATCCAGTCGGCCAGCCTGGTCCGCGGAGGGACTGGCTTGCCCTGCGCTCGCCTTCGTTCCGTCGAGGAGCGCCGCCGGCACCAGCTTGTCGGTCTCGCCCATGCGAATTGACTGGCGGTCGACCGCTTCCACCATCGGGGCAAATGCTCCGCGGCCGCGGCGCTCGATTCCGGCGAAGAAAGCCGCCTGGCTCCAGAACTGGCGCTGCGTCCAATGGTCGAACGGGTGATCGTGGCACTGAGCGCACTCCATCCGGACGCCCAGGAAGATGCGCACGCAGCTCGTGGCGATCTTGGCCGGCTCGGTCTGCTTGACCGCCAGAAAGGCGATCGGATTGGGCCGGCGCAGATCGCGGAGCACGAATTGCGGCGACTGATCGGGACGGGCGATCGGAACCGTCAATAGCTCGCGGACGATCGAATCGAATCCTGCGTTCGCCTGCCGCCGCTCGGCCAGCCACGCCTCCAATCCCGGCTGAAAGTAGGCGATTCGCGGATCGATTTCCGCCTCGGGAAGCAAAAGTGCCCGCCACGTTCGAGCGAAATGTTGCGCGTGCTGCCGATCGGCGAGCAGCCGATCGATCATGCGAGGCCGTTTGTCAGCCCGCGTATCCCCGAGAAAGCGCCGCACCTCGGCCGCTGTCGGAATTCGGCCGATCAGATCGAGGGAGAGCCGCCGCAGAAACTCGGCATCGTCGGTCCGAGCCGCCGGCCGCACGTGTTCGGCAGCGAGCCGCTCGTCGATGCGGCGATCGATCCTCCGCGCCAATTCGCGCGGGTCGACACCGCTCGGGGCGGGATTCGCGCCCAACAGGCTGACTGCGAGAAGCCACGTGTGCATCGACGTCCCTCACCGGCCTGTCGCGGCCGTTTTGGCGGGCGCATTGAGATCGAGACAGATCACTTCCTTGTCGTCGCGGACGTACAGGCGTCCGCCGGCGAGCGCCGGGCTGCAGAACGTCCCGTGGCACACGTGCGACTTCACAAGTTGCCGATATCCCTTCCGCGTCACTTCGGCCAGCGTCAGGTCGCCCGCGTCGTTGAGCAAAAGCAGTTTGCCGTTGGCGGCCGCCAGAACGCCGACGTGAAAATAGCCCAGCCCTCCCTTGTGCCACAGCTCGTCGCCGCGAGCCGGATCGAGGCATCGCAGGTCAGCCCGGGGGACGGGTGCCAGCGCATTCGTCACAATCAGGGCCGTTCCATCCGGGCCTTTTGTTCCCGTCGAGAAATAGCCGCTGAAATCGGCCTTGGTCCACTTGAGCTGAGGCGTCGGCCCTCCCCTTACGCGGAAGCTCGATCGCCAGCGTGCCGCTCCCCTGCGTGGTGCACAGCATCAAATCGCCGACGGCAAACGGCGTGGGCGATACCCCAGTCGGCTCGAAGACGAGCGGCTGCTCCCAGCGGACTTTTCCATCTACGGGGTCGATGCCGACCATCCGCAGCGTCGTTTGCGCAGACGATCTCGCCGTCCGTGCCATCGGGACCTGTCCGCAACAGCGTGGGCGAAGCCGACCCGGCCGGCTCATCGAGCGCCTTCCAGGCGAGTTTTCCGCTCGCCACGTCGTACGCGGCGACAGCGAACTCGGCACCACCTACGAGCACAATAACCTTCCCGGCCGCGACGATGGGCGAGCTGCACACGCCGAAGTGCGGCAGCGTGAGTTTATTGGCTTCGTACGGGTTGACTCGCCACCGCAGCTTGCCGGTTCGCGCGTCGTAGCAGCTCAGCGTGCCGGTGATGCCGTAGGTAAACAGCGAACCATCGGCCACGCACGGCGTCGCCCGCGGGCCAGCCCCGAGCTGGCTGCGATACTTGGCCCGCGGATACGAGTCGCGCCAACGCAATTTGCCGGTGATCGCATCGAAAGCCAGGACATCCTCGGCCTCTTTGCCATCGGCCAACGCGTGCACGAACACGAGCCCGTCGGCCACGATTGGCGAGCTGAACGCCTTCCCCGCCTTCTGCCGCCAAACGACGGCCGGTGCGTCTTTCCAGGGATTAACGGCCTCCGTGCTCGCACCGTCACGCGCCGGACCCAGCCACTCAGGCCAGTCGGCGGCACCGGCGCCGGAGGCTGTAAATCCGAACAGGGACGCAAGCAAAGCGACTACGGCGAACGAACGACTCAAGGCAACACCTCAAAGAGATCCCGTCGCGATTTCAACTTGGTATGACGTTCTCGGATCGGCTCGCGCAAGGACTATCGTAACTTCGCCAAAGTGGACCGACAAACCGAGCCGCCCGACACCGCGTCTTGCATGCTGGCCGGTAATTGCCCTCATCTCTTCGGCTCATGAAATCGCTTCTTTAAACCAGACGGGTCGCCGGGTTCAGCTTGTCGGAACGACTCATCGATTCCGGGCCAGCCAGACCTCGAAGAGAGAGGCCCGCTGGTCGGTCCATAGAATGCGATCGCTTTGCGGTCGCAGCGCGACCTTACGAATCCGATCGATCTTGAGCGTTTGGGGATCGCGTGACATGAGAACCCACAAACTTGGCCCGCTGAGTGGCCCGGACGTCGATCGCCGCTGTCGTCAATTGGTACGTATCGGCAAGTGCGTCGACAACGGGCCGCAGTGCGAAATGCCGATTCGAGATGTGGACCGCAATAACACCTTTTGGCACCAGATGCCGCAGATAAATCTCAAACGCCTCGACCGTCAGCAAGTGGACAGGAATCGCATCGCCTGAAAACGCATCCAACACCAGCACGTCAAAGCTCTGATTTTTTTCGCGGTCCAGAGCAAGCCGGGCATCGCCGCAAACGACGTCGACTTTTCCGCGGCATTGATCAAGGTAAAAAAAATACTTGCGAGACCAGCGGTTCGACTAACGGGTTGATCTCGTAAAATCGATAATAGTCACCTGGATTCGCATAGGCGGCCAAAATTCCGATGCCCAGACCAACCAGTCCCACGCGCCGCGATTTGCCGGGCGTCGCTTCGCTCAACAGGCGGCCCACTCCCGACTGACGCACATAATAGGAAGTCGGCTCCAACGACGGCGGTGAAATCTGCTCGTAGCCGTGCGTCGTTCCTCCGTTGGCAAGGTATCGACTCATCTCGTGCTCGTTGCCCGATTCATACTCTCGAACGCGAAGCACGCCGTAGAAATTGCGCGCAGCGGCGAGAAGACGACTGTGCTGATTGGTCGAAAGCCCGACCAATCCGAACGCATCCAGGGCGAGCAACGCAAACAGTACCAGCCAAGTCAGACGCGGCCGTAGACCAAAATACCGACTCTCGGGATCAGTACCCACGACAATCAGAATCAGGACGGCACAGGCGAAGAGGCCCAGATGCAGCTCGTAGTAGTTCGTGAATACAAGCGGAGCGACGATCGCGACAAAGATCCCCCCCACGGCGCCCCCCGCCGCGATCACCAGGTAGAACGCCGTTAGATGCGCGACGTCCGGTCTGCGCCGTGCTAGCTCGCCGTGGCAGACCATCGCACAGAAGAAAAAGGTGGCCAAATAACCTGCGATTTGAAGGACAAGACTCGTGATATCCTTCGGCCAGCGCAACAAGACGTAGGCCACGGCCATGCCGGCAATTGCCGCGGGCATCATGATTCGCCGTGAATACCACCAGTCGCTGTCGAAACAAAGAATGAACGACAGCAGGTACAGCGTTAAAGGCAAAACCCAGAGAAAAGGAACGCTCGCCACCTCGAGGCAAACCTGGTTCGTGGTCGCCAACAGCAATACGGATGGGACCATGGCGAGCAAGAACCACAACACGACCGTTGCCAAAGACGGCCGAACGATGTGGCTCGACCTCAAACCCAGGCCGTCGTCGGCATCGGTTGCCGTCCGAACTCTGGAATTGGGGACGGGTGCAAGCTCCGGAACACCGCCGATTTGCCTGGCGACGCTCACGGCGCACGCGGCACACAAGAGGCAGAAGATCGCGAAGCTCCACGACCAGAGGCTGGCCATGGTTGACGTCGAGAATGCCCCATCAAAATAGACCGGAAACGAAACGAACGCCAGGAGCGAGCCCACATTTGAGAGTGCGTACAGCCGATAAGGCGAGCGTCCTTTCCGGGACCGGCTAAACCAGGTCTGGAGCAAGGGTCCCGTGGACGAGAGACACAAAAAACGGAAGGCCTACCGTCGCGCCCAACAGCAACACGATCCGTGAAACTGGTTCCTCCGTCCCGGTGGGCTTCCAGACCTCGCTGGGAATAATCGGCAACGTGAGGCAGGCAGCGATCAAAATGGTGATGTGCAACGCGGCCTGGGCCCTCAGCGACAACCGGCTGAACGTGAGATGCGCGTAGGCATAGCCTCCAAAGAGCGCGAGCTGAAAGAAGAGCATGCACGTCGTCCAGACCGCCGGCATGCCGCCGAACCAGGGAAGAATGTACTTCCCCATCAGCGGTTCGACTTGAAATAACAGAAAGGCGCTCAGAAAAATCGAAAACGCGTACAGCGCCCAAGCGGCGCTCCAACGGCTCGTTTCATTTTCGCCGCTCGCCCCCGGTTGACTCTGTGTTGGTGCATCGGAACCGGACGAATCCGGATTCGCTAATTCATCAGTCGAGGGGAGGGATGACATAGTTGTTGCAAATCGCCGAAGTCTTCGCGTTTTAAGCCGGCCGTTGATCCGAAATGGCCACCGAAAATCCCTCGATCCGATTCGTGCTGAGTGTGACGGGACCCGCGTGTTTGCCGATGCGAATGCCTGTTCGATGCATCGGTTGGCGCATCTCGCGAATTTCGTTTTTGACGATCACGACGTCACGCGTCTTGCCTTGAATGTCGATCGCGACGCCGTCGGCCGGGCCGCTGTTCAGGATGCGGTTGTTTTCGATCGTGTTGCGGTTGGGGAAGAAGTCCTTGCCTCCGCTTTCATCGCGGAACAGCACGCCGACTTTCCCGCTCCCCTGAATCAGGTTGTTGCGAACCACGTTGTCGGTGTCGTTGTGGCCGATCGAGATGCCGAAATCGCGGTTGTCGATGGCTTTGTTGTTTTCCGCCAGTCCGTATTTGACTCCCCAGCAGAAGAAGATGCCGATCCAGTTCCGCTCGACTCGATTGTTGCGAATCACCGGCCGCTGCGAGCCCGAGCCGGGATGCAGGCCGAGGTTTGTGTTGTCATGGCTGTGGCAATTCTCCACGGCGACGTCGTGACAGATTTGCCAACTGATCCCGTCGCCATTGTAATTCCGCGCTTCGACATTCCGGATTGTGTAGCGATTGCAGTCCTGAAGAAAGATGCAGCCGGCATAATTCCCGTCGAGCAATTGGTTGTTCTTGGCGTTGCCCTCAAGCGCCAGGCTTTCGATCGCTACATTCTCAGTCAATTCGCTGGTCAAGAGCGGAAACAGCGTGGAAATCTTCGCGCCGCCGGCCAACCAGAAATTCTGCCGCAGCGGCTTATTGAGCTTGAACCGGTTTCCTGAACGGGCGACGAGCGTCCCCTTGTAGACGTCGCGACCGCCGTTGTGCGGGTTTCGTGTCTCGAGGCAGATGCCGTCGCCGACCTGGAATCCACGGGCGTCGGCCAGTGTGATTTCCTGGTCGTACCAGTCCGAGTCCTCGATCAGTTTCGTGCTGATCGACGGGGACTTGACCAGCACCGTCTCCGCCCCACTCCCCACAAGCCGGACGCCCGAGCTGAGCCAGACGCAATTCCGAAACTGATACGTGCCCGGCGAAATTTTGACCGTTCCACCACCGAGCCGTGCCACCATATCGACGGCGGCTTGAATCGCCTTGTCGGTCTTTCCGACGATGTCTCCCTTTTCCTGGCCGACGGTTACGGTCAGCCGCTCGTCCCAATTCGGCTCGACCCGGTGATCCCCTGATGTTGCGCGAGGATTGCGGATCGCGGAGCTTTCCTGAGCCCGCAAGCCCGCGCGAAGCATATCGGCCCCAAGGACGCCTGCTGCAGTACACACAAAGGCCCGTCGGCTAAGGTGCGGAAGAGTCACGGCTTTTTCGCCTTTCGTGGGACGGATCGATCGATGCGAAGGTCAGTATACGGGCCAGTTTTTCTTGGCGGCAATTCCACGTGCCTCCGCACTCTGGCCGGCGGCCGATCTTCGCTCAGGCTGGCGCACAGGATCGCCCAAGCCGTCCCCTTCCTCGAGCGACCGATCGAATGTAGGCTGCGAGAATCGCGACGGCTCCGGAATTGAAGAGTCATTTGAGGTCCGACACCGCTTCGGGAGGTTCGATGCGCACGAACAGTCTGTTGATCTCCGCCTTCTTGCTGTCACTGCCGGCCGTTTGTCCACGGATCGTCAGGGCAGATGAACTCTCGAAGCCACCGGGCGTGTTGTGGGTTATTCCGCACACGCACTGGGAAGGGGCCGTCTTCAAGACGCGCGAAGAGTACCTCGACATGGGGCTGCCGCACATTCTGGAAGCGCTGCGGCTCCTCAAGACCCAGCCGAGTTACCGCTTTGTGCTCGACCAGGTCGCCTACGTCCGGCCGTTTCTGGAGCGCTATCCCGAGGAGGCCGCCGCTTTCCGCAAATTCGTCGACGAAGGTCGGCTGCAGCTCGTGCTGGGCATGGACGTCATGCCCGACGTGAATATGCCCGGCGGCGAGACGTTTATTCGGCAAATCCTCTACGGCAAAGGCTACTACCGCGACCAGCTCGGCGTCGACGTCACGAATTGCTGGCTCGTCGACACCTTCGGCCATCATGCCCAGTTGCCGCAGCTGCTGAAGCTGTCCGGTTACAAAACGTTCTGGTTCTCGCGCGGCGTGCCTAGTCGACAGTACCCGTCGGAGTTCGTCTGGCAAGGAATCGACGGCACGCAAATTCCCGCGTTCTGGCTGCCGCACAGCTATGGGCTGATGTACAACTCGCCCAAGGATCTCCCCCACTTCGAGCAGTTTGTCAAAGGCCGCTACGAGCTGCTGGGCAGATACTCGCACGAGGCCGATCGCGTTGCCTGTTCGGGCGTTGACGTATCGGAGCCGGAAGAGCATCTCGCACCGATGATCGAAGCCTACAACCGGAAACCGAACCAGCCGCTGCAGCTCAAGTTGGCGGTCCCTTCCGATTTCGAGGCCGTCGTCGCCAAGCGCACCAACTTGCAAATGTTTCGCGGCGAGCTGAATCCGATTTTTCAGGGCACGTACAGCAGCCGCATCGAGATCAAGCAAGAGATGCGCGACATGGAGCGGGTCCTAACGACCGCCGAGACGCTTGGAGTGCTGGCGGAACGACTGGGCGGCGGCATCCCCGAGCGGCATGTGCTGGCCCGCATGGGAACCGGTCCTGTTTAACGAAACGCATGACCTGGCGTCCGGAGTGATGACGGATCACGTTTACGAAGACACGCTCGCCAGTTACGCCTTCTCCCGCCGCCTCGCCAACGAGTGGATCGAGACGCTCCGCGAACAGATTACCGCGAAGATCGACACTCGCGGCAGTGGCAATTCGGGCAACGGCATCCCGATTGTCGTTTTCAACACGCTGGGCTGGCCGCGCACCGACGTAGCCGAAGCGACCGTGGGGATCGCCGAACCCGGCATCCACAGCTTCCGCGTGGAGGATGCGGACGGCAAGGACGTTCCGGTCCAACTGGCTGAGACGACGCGCCGCAAAGACGGCGGGATTGAAACCGCGCGTTTGATCTTTCTCGCGCGAGACGTCCCCGCGCTGGGATACTGCGTGTTGCATGCGATCCCGCAGAAGAATCATGACCAGCAGGAGCAGGCAGAAAAGCCCTCCGTGGATGGCGAGTTTTACCGCCTCACCATCGATCCATCGACCGGTGCTATCACAAGCCTTGTCCAAAAGTCCGGCGGGCGCGAGTTACTGTCCGCGCCGGCTAACGTGATCAGCCGCGAGACGGATAAAGGCGATCTCTGGGAGCTGTATCAGGGACTCGATGGCGGAAGTGCCATCGCCATGAAGCGCAAGCAGCCCGTCCCGCGAGTCGAGCCAGGCGAAACTGACCAGCGAATCTCAGGGCCCGCCGCAGAAGATGCATGCACGGCCGGTTTTTTCCGAGTTCCATGTGGCCCATCCATTCGACACGGGCTCCTTCGAAACGCGCATCCGCTGTTACCACGGCCTGCCGCGGATCGACATTTGGACGACGCTCGTCAACAACGAGAAATTCGTGAGATACCAGGCCCTGTTTCCGACCGCTGTCGCGCACGGCAAGATCGTGCACTCGATCCCGTTCGGCTCGATCGAACGGCCGGAAGGCATCGAGTTCCCCGCACAAGATTGGGTCGATTACAGCGACGCCAAAAGCGGCCTGGCGCTGCTCAACCGCGGCCTGCCGGGCAACCTGACAACCGACGGCACGATGATGGTCTCGCTGCTGCGTTCACACACGCTCGGTGCCTACGGCTTCGGCGGCGGCTATGAGCCCGGCATGTCCTCGGAAAGCGGGCGACAATTGGGCAAAGCGCGGACGGTTGAATACGCCCTTTATCCACACGCCGGCGATTGGCGGGACGCGAAAGTCTTCCGCGCCGGGCTCGAATTCAATCGCCCGCTCATCGCCGCCAAAGCCACCGCCCACGGCGGCGAGCTGCCGCGGCGCTGGGGCTTTCTCGAAGCGACGTCACCCGATGTCGTCGTCTCGGCTCTGAAACCGGGCCGCGACGGCGCTGCGATTCTCCGCGTGTACGAAGCCACCGGCCGGCCGGCGAACAACGTCGCGATCCACTTCGGCCGCAAGCTCGCGTCCGTCCGCGAATGCAACTTGCTCGAAGATCCGGGGCGGTCACAGAATGTCGAAGACAATACATTCCGCTTCGACCTCCGCGGTTTTGAGATCAAGACATTCGAATTGCGATTTCCGTGAGAGTAGGATAAGAGTCCCATCGAAATCATTGAGGTTGCAACCTGAAGAGAGCTTTCCCATGGCATACTGGCTGTTCAAAGAGGAGCCCGACCACTATTCGCTCGAGGATCTCTTTCGCGACAAGCGGACCACGTGGGCCGGCGTTGAAAACAACCTTGCCCTCAAGCACATGAGATCCGTGAAGAAGGGTGACCACGTGCTCTACTATCACACCGGAAAAGAGAAGTCGGTTGTCGGCGTGATGGAAGTCGTCAAAGGCCCGTATCCGGATCCCGAGCGCGACGATGAGCGGCTCGTGGTCGTCGACGTCAAACCGCTACGCCGATTCGACCGGCCCGTATCGCTTGCCGAGATCAAAGCCAATCCAAAATTCGCGGATTTTGCCCTCGTCCGCATTTCCCGACTCTCCGTCATGCCTGTCACCGACGCGCAGTATGCGGAGATTGAGCGGTTATCAAAACAAGCGCCGTAATCGCCGGCTCATTTGGGTGACTGCTTCTCTCGCATGCCTGCCGCGAGCCCATAATCGCTCCACTTGGGTGACTGATCCTCAACCGACTCGATCGATTTCAAGAAGTCGCGCGTCGCGTTGTTGATCTGATTGATGTGCGGGTCATCGTCCGAATTCACCAACGTGGCAAAACTGCCCCCATCGCGACGGCGCTCGGCAAAACTCCGCTCGCCGACCCAGCCTCCGCCGTGACTGATGCGGCGCTTTCCCGTGGACTTGCCGTGCACTCCCCAACCCAGTCCCATCGTGCTTTCGACGCGTTCGCCTTTGTCGCTTTGCACCATCGGCCGTTTGAGCGTGGCTTTCCACAATTCGGGCCCGATCAAGTCCGGGTAAAAGGTGACGAAACGCAAGAGATCGACGGCGTTCATCGAACCCCAGCCGCAGGCATCCGCTCCGCCCCAGGAAATGTAATCCCACTTCGGCAAGTTCTGCGGATGATGGCGTCGTTGGTTTTTGTCGTAGATGGACGGGCACATCGTATACAGCCGCTCGCGATGTGGATTCATGTATTGACGGTACTGATCGTCCTGCAAGTATGAACCGACGTAATAACTGCGCATCATCAGCGGCACGCAAACCGCGTGGTGGATGTACTTGTCGAGCCGCAGGCCGCTCAGCTTCTCCACGATTCTTCCCAGAACTTGCATCCCCTGCCCCGAGTAGGCGAACCTGCGACCCGGATCGAACAGCAGTTTCTCGCGCATGCCCAAACGCACCAGGTCGTTTTGCCCGATTCGGCCATGGATCAACTGGATGTGACGCTGGCGTGCCAGTGCTTGGAAAAAAGCGGGATCGTTCAGCGATTCGACGGCGTTGAATAACCCAGACGTATGCGACATCAATTGCCGCACGGTGATCTTGTGCATTCGGGGGTCGACCGACTCGCCTCGCCGCAACAAGGGCGCCTCACTGAGGATGCCGAAGGCCAGATCGTCCAGGCCCAGCTTTCCATCGCGCACCAGCGTTAAGGCGGCGGTGACCGTCAATGGCTTGCTGATGCTCATGATGGTCGCGGGCATGGTCGGCTCGACCGTCACATTCCCTACCATGCTCGCCCTGCCGTAGCCGCGCGTGCAAACAAGTTTTTCATCCTTGGCCACGCAGATGGAAGCGCCGGGGATACCGCTTTCGCGCAGCACTTGAATCACCCGGTTATCGAGCTCTGGCAACGATCGAGGCAGCCCCGTCACGTGGAAGCCTTTGATGACGCGGGGTCTTTCCTGAGCTTCCCTCGCCTCGTCGCTCAGGTGCTGGACCAACCGGTCACGAGCCGGAATCGCGCTAAAACTCGGATCAAGAGATGGGTCAATGATGCGTCGTTCGGGAGGTGCGGCCGCTGCGCGCGCGAGCGTTGTGCCGACGAACGCGGCACCGGCGGTGAGGACATCGCGTCTAGTCATCTCGTACGTCATCTGAACGAATTTGAGCGACTGAATTTCAACGATCAAGGGCAACGCGTTCGCATGCCTAGGACTCGCCTGCGGGGCGCGTCATTGGGCCGATTTTCCTGCACTTGAGTCAAAAAGGATATTGACTCGCCAACTTCGCGGCCCCAGTATCAAGCGAGTTTTCTCCAGGTGATCGACGGGGAGGACGCATGTTTGGCTGGTTGTCCTTAAAGCCGAAATGCCCGATCGATACGGCCACCCGAGAATGGGTCGACGCTCGCTGGGCGTGGTTGGCGAGCCAGTTCGGGGCCGAACGTCTGCGCAAATGCCCCGTCATTCTGCCGTGCGCCCAGTTCTTCCCCGATCCTTTCCAGGGGACGCAAGAAGACGCGCGCCGGATGCTCGATCGTGTCTGCTCTTACATGGACATTGATCCGGCAACTATCGAGATGTCGCTCTACAAGGACCGCAATCCGGCTCAGGTCGGAAAGTTTACCGAAGGGACGGCAGGCCTGTATCACCGTGACGGCGACAAATTCCGCATCTGGGTCGAAATCACGAACTTGAACGACCCGCTCGCCCTGGTGGCCACGCTGGCCCACGAGCTCGGTCACGTGCATCTGCTGGGTCACGGTCGCATTTCACACGAAATCGAGGATCACGAATTGCTGACGGACCTGCTCACCGTCTATTTCGGATTGGGCGTCTTCACCGCCAACTCGGTGATCCGGGAACGCACATGGAGCGACGGTCGGGTCTCCGGCTGGAGCGTGGGCCGCCAGGGCTACATGAGCATGCCGATTTATGGCTATGCCTTGGCGCGGTTTGCCCGCGACCGTGGGGAAGACGGCCGAGACTGGCGGCGAGAACTGCGGCTCGACGTGCGGACCGCCTTCGGGCAAGCGATGCGGTACTTAGGCGACAGTTCCGCCTCCCGGTGAGGCCAATCCACAACCATCAACGCAGCGCCCAGGGGGCCATCTCTGTGATGGCGCCAAGGCAGCGAAGCGCCACGGCTGCGAGGACCACTAGGCCGATACCGAATGCGAGTGCGATGGAGATCGATTTCATTGCCATGTGTTCGGGCCCATCGTCCTCTTTCAGGAACCCGACAATCTGGACGCGCGCCGGTGCCCGTTTTGTCTAAGGCGGCCGGAAATCAGTACCTGGGTGTCAACCGTTACTTCCCCGCCGCTTCGCGTGCCTGCGACAGTCTTTGCTTCACGTCTTCATCGTTGGGATCGGCCTTGGCAAGCTGCTCGTAAAGGGGGATCGCCTTTTTGTATTCCTTCTTTTCGAAGTAGGCGTTCGCCAGGCCGACCGTGCCCGCGTGCGGACCGGGGAATTTCTCGACCATCTTCTGCCAGATTTTGATCGCCGCTTCGGTGTTTCCCTCGCTCGAGAGCACGCGGGCGAGGCCGTTCATTGAGCCGGCGGCCGCGGGATCCGCGGCGATTGCCTTTTCAAAATAGCCTTTCGCTTCGCTGGCTGCCCCGCTGTTGAGCAGGCACCAGCCCATGCCGTTGAGTGCATTCGCGTCCTTCGGCGTCTTCGCCAGGACCGCGGCGAAGAGGGCTTTCGCGTCCCCGCTTCGACCTTGATTCATCAACTGCCAGCCGCGCATCACCTGGATCGCATTTGGATCGGGTTCGATCATGCGCCGCAGTTCGGCCGGCAAGTCCCGTTTTTTCGCGGCGGCGAGTAACTTGTGGATCTCGGGGTCGGCCTGGCCTGAGTTGATGATTTTCTCGGCCCATTTGGCCGCCTCGTCGTATTTACCCGTCAGCAAATAGACCTTCGCGAGGCCGTACCACGCCGCCGACGCCTGCGGGGCGGATTTGAGCAAATATTTTTCGGCCTCCTTGTACCGTCGCTGAGAGAGACTCACTTGGCCGAGCCCGTTCAGAGCCGCGGGATGATTCGGCTCCAGCGCGATCACTTTCTGAAACGCCTTTTCGGCCTCTTGTTGATTGCCGCCGCTGAAGGAAGCCCAGCCGAGCCCGTTCCAAGCCGCGACGTTCTTGGGATCGAGTTTCACTGCCTTTTCGAACTTTCCGGCGGCCTCGTTGACCTGTTGGTGTTGCCACAGGTTCCATCCCTCTTGGGTCAGTCGGCCTGCGTCCTCTGGGTCGTCGAGAGCCCGCGCGATCTGCGTCCCCTTCTGTGTAACGGGCGTTTGTCGTTCGGACACCGTTCCCATGAACGCCAGATACAGCACCACCGACATGGCCATTCCTCCCAAAATGAGAATTCCCAGTGAAACGAAAATCATGCGCCGTCGCCCGCGGCGACGCTCCTCTTGCTGCAGCGAGTTGACCAGCAAGTCGTCGGCCCGCTCAATGGCCTCGTCGAGACGCGTTTGATCGGGCGTGGATTTGGTTGCCATGCATGCACCTCATCACGAAAGACGGACGAACCGGGAGCGCAGAGGAAACGGGTCTCCGCGGAGCGTGAAGCCGCCCGCTCGACTCTCGTTCGTCAGATTCTCTTGATCAGCCGGGCCGCGTCGGCGGCGTTTGTCTTGCCCGGCTCGACGGCATCCAACACACTGCCGCGGACGCGCTGCGTCTTGGCGATCTCTCCGCGCAAGGCATCGATCACCTTGTCGAGACGGGAACGGATTGTGGGATAAGAAACGCCGACCTGCTCGGCGATTTGTTTCAAATTGCCGCCGGCCAGCACGAACATTTCGATGAACCGCTGATGCTCGACAGGCAGCCCCGCGACACGCGACATGGGAAAATCCTGCGCGAATCGAAACCTGACAATGCCCGCACGCCATTTCGGTGACGGCCATCGCCGCTTTGCAGTACGGACACTCGTTATTGAGTGCTTGCTCCATCAGGCGATCGTCGAGCTAATGTTCATTTTGTCGAGACAGTCTACAAGAAAAACAAAATTATTATAAAAAGTCAAACGCAATTGCTTCATTTTATTTACTTTTTGGAAAAGTTGGTCGCGCTTCATTTCGATTCCTTCAGGTTCTCTCTCCGCGGCCCGCGTCCCGTCCTCCGCAGCCTATAATTCCGCGGTCCCCGACTGCGAGTCTGTCATAAGGAGACGATCATGAAGGCGATTCGAATCCATGAGTATGGCGGTCCGGAAAAATTGCGCGAGGAGGATTTGCCCGAGCCTCGGGCGGGGAGCGGCCAGGTGCTGGTGCGCGTGCACGCGGCCTCCGTCAATCCCATCGATTACAAGCTGGCCTCGGGAGTCATGCGTCAAATCATGCCGCTGGAGTTTCCCTGGATTCCCGGCGGCGATTTTTCAGGCGTGGTCGAAGCGGTTGGGGCCGGAGTGACCGGATTCAAGAAGGGCGATGCCGTTTACGGAGATACGCCGGGCGGCGGAGCCTACACGCAACTGCTCGCCACATCCGCGGGCCTCGTCGCTCCCAAGCCGAGCAAACTGAGCCACATCGAGGCGGCCTCGGCGCCGCTCGCCGGTCAAACGGCCTGGCAGGCGTTGTTCGATCAGGGCCGACTGGAACGCGGCCAGACGGTGCTGATCCACGGCGGTTCCGGCGGCGTCGGCGCGTTTGCCGTCCAGTTGGCACACTGGAAAGGCGCGAAAGTGCTGGCCACCGGATCGGCAGAGAATGCCGAATTCCTGCGCTCTTTGGGTGCCGACGTGGCCATCGATTACAAGGCGACGCCGTTCGAGTCGGTCGCGAAGAACGTCGACCTCGTGATCGATCTGATCGGAGGTGAGACGCAGCGCCGCTCCTTCGGCGTGCTCAAGCCAGGAGGTTCGCTGATCGCCACGGCACAACCGCCGTCGGAACAAGAGGCGGCCCAAGCACAAGGTGCGGGCGACGATGATGCGGATGCAAGCCTCGACGAAAAACTTATTAGAGCTCGCCAAACTGCTCGATGCAGGAACGATCAAGCCGCTCGTCTCCAAGAAGTACCCGTTGAGCGAGGCACGAGCAGCCTGGGCGGACATCCTGTCCGGCCACACGCGCGGCAAGATCGTGCTCGAGGTCGCCTCTTAGCCAAAGACTCAGCCTGCCTCGTCCGAGTATTGGACCATTTCGCCGCCCTGGATCGTTCCCAGCGCCTGGTAAGCGGTCAGGTCGACGTATTGCGAAATGAAGTGGACGGAGCCGTCGCACATTCCCGTCGTCACTCCGCCCCCCTCGTGCGCGCTGCGAGCCGAAAAGTTCGAGCAGCCGTAATTCGGGGCCATGCAATCGTACAACTTATCATTCGGCACGCGGTTGGTGCTGAACATGTTGTACTGAGGCTGTCCGCCGATCCACGACAGGCCGCGGTCCGAGGCGTTGGCGGCGAAAGATTGACACGTCGTGACGTCTTGTGCATTGGCCGACGCACTCTTGTTGTAGATGTAATTGTCCGCCAACGTGGCCACGTTGTTGTCTCCCCGCAATGTTTCGCTGACGGCGATCGTGTTCGTCGTGCCATCGGTGATCCACGAGAGTTTGGTGAACGTGCTGTGCCCGAAGACTCCGCTGCAGACATTGAACTGGCACATGCAATTGATGCCCTGGTTCCCCATGTAGTTGGCAGGAGCCGTGGGCGACGTCGTGATAAACACGATCTTCGCCGGATCACTGGGACACAAAAAGAAGGGGACAACCGTCCCCGCCACCGGCCAGAAGGCGGAGTTCTTGTTCACGTTCTTGGTCTGGTCGATCTTGTTGAACGGAACAGCCTGGTACGTGGCTGATTGCTCGACATACGGCAACAGATAGGTCAGCCAACCGATTTGGTGCTGCGCGGTCTGCCCCCCCGGCGGCGGATTCTCTTCGCCGGTCTCCAGGTGGCCCGGGGGGAACATGCGATTGGTGTCGTTGTAATTCTGCAGCCCCAACACCAATTGCTTGATGTTGTTCTTGCATTGCGTGAGCCGAGCCGCCCCGCGCGCGGCTTGCACCGCCGGCAGCAGAAGCGAAACCAGCACGCCGATGATCGCGATCACGACCAAGAGTTCAATCAACGTAAATCCGCGGCGTTTTCGCACGTGGCTCGTCCTCTCTGTTCTGTGTCTGTTCGCTATCGGTCCGGCGCGACGCGCAGGCTTTCCGCGCACTTCTCATCGCACACGATGTATTCCACGGCATCAAACGTGACGAGGTTTTGTTTCTCGACGCGGTCGATCTTCTTGTGGCAATAAGCACATTCGCCGGGGCGCCCGAGTGCCGCCACCGGCTTTGCGGTCGGGTAGCCGCGATTCGTCCCACAGCCGATCATGCAAAGAGCTGGCAACAGCATCAGGAGCGCCACGCCCATCAGACGCCGGCTCCGGCCCTGCATTCGATCCACGCTGTGCGCCTCGTTGCGAGAGAAGTTCATCGACCGATATTGCTCACTGTCCCGATTGGCAAAGGGCATGCCGAGCCGAAAAAGCCGGAAAAACTCGGCGCGTGCGATCTCTCTCGTCGCAGACTTGGCGATCTTTTCGCCGCCGCCGGCCAATTTTTCGCCCTTCGGCGTCCCTTGCTCTTAGGTGACACCAAGAGGTTCGGAAAGCTGCGTCCGCTGGACTTTGGGATCTGCGGGCGTGAAGGAAATGGGAAGCGCCTTCAACCCGCGCAGGACCAGACCGCTGCGCCAGCGCAGCTTGCTTGGGTCGACCGCCAACCTGAGATTGCGCGTGCGGGCCAAGAGCCGCGTTGATTGCCGTTTGTCCCTCCAGCCGCGCAAGCGATGCGCCGAGGCAGAAGTGAATTCCCAGGCCGAAGGCCACGTGGCGGTTTGGCTCTCGGGTGATGTCGAGCCGGTCGGGATCGGTGAACTGGCTTTCGTCTCGATTGGCTGAGGCGATCGCCGCCAGTACGAGGTCGCCCTGGGCGATCTTCACGCCCGCTACTTCGACGTCCTCTCGCGCGAAGCGTTCGGTGGCTGTCTCGACCGGTGCCGTGAAGCGCAGCAGCTCTTCGACGGCCGGCTTGATCAAGGCCGGTTCGCTCCGCAGTCGTTCCAATTGGTCGGGATGTGTAAGCAGGGCCAGCATGCCGCTAGCGATCAGGTTCACCGTCGTTTCGTGGCCGGCGACAATCAACAGCAGGATCATCGACAGCAATTCGTCGTCGTCCAATCGTTCGTTGGCCTCTTTGGCCGTTATGAGCGCGCTGATCAAGTCGTCCCGCAGGTCGGCGCGGCGAATTTTGATAAACCGGCGGATGTAGCGCATGAAGAACATGGCGCTCGGCATGGCCCGTAGCAGGCCGAATCGTGTCGCGCCGGCAGCCAGCATCGCGCTCGACCAACGATGAAACTTGTGCCGGTCGGCAACCGGCACGCCCAGCATCTCGGCAATCACCGTCGTGGGGATCGGCAAGGCGTAGTCGGCAATAAGGTCCATGCGTCCCTGGCGCAAGGCGCGGTCCAACAGTTCGTCAGACAGCGTCTGGATGCGGCCGCGCATTCTGTCCACGAGCCGCGGCGAGAAGGCTTGCTGCACCAGCGTTCGCAGCCGGGTGTGATCCGGCGGATCGCGGTTGAGCATGTGCCGCGCCAGGGGCATGAGCAGCGGCCCCAGTATTTTCTCCAACCGCGGCGAGGACGCCAGCTGCTCTTTGGAGAGCACGCGAAAGGGATCCTTGGAGAAGCGGTCGTCCGTGAGCACTTCGACGACGTCGTCGTAGCGCGTCACCAGCCAGGCCGGCTTGCCGTCGGGCAGCTTGACGCGGTGCACGGGCGCGACTTCGCGCATCCGACGGTAATACGGAAAGGGATCCGCCTTAAACTCGGACGCGGCGATGTTCACGTTCAGATCGATTGTCACGGCGGACCTCCGCTCGAGGTTGGGCGCGAAGGGCGAATGAGGAATGCGACATTCGGATCGCACAATGAGAGTGTGCCCGCAGCCTACCAACCGTGTGCCAAACGCTCAATGTCGGCCGTCCAACGGGAGTGTGCGCTCGGCGTCCCCCTTCTCTCTCGACGAATTCACGTCCGTGGCGACTTCTGGCGAGCATTGGGTGTCGAGGCCATCGGCCGGGACTTGTTCTCAAAAACAACGATCAGGCTGCGGTCATTGGCCTCCATGTGGGGCTCGTCCCAGCGGTAGCGAATTTTCCCGCCGGGCGCAGCCTCGACAATGCCCGCGATGTTCAACGATCGGGCCGCGTAGCCCTGAAACCATTCCAGAAGGGTCATATCGGAATTGGGACGTCGCAACCACGAGTTGGCCATTTTGACGAGGACAACGTACTTCGGGCGGGCCTGCTCGATTTCATTGATCATTTGTTCTTGGAAAGCATGGGCGTAAGGTTGATCCTCCATCATCGAGTACACGTAGACGTGGCCGGTCGCGGGGGGGCGGCGGGAGTAGAAATAAATCTCGGGCTCCGAGCCAATCACGGCGATGGAATCGCCGCGCTGCGTGTGGGCCCGAATGTAATTCGCGACCGGCAGGCATTCGAGGAATGGGTTATCGGGATATTCCGTGGCGATCACCTGATCGGGACTCATCCCGAAGTAAAACGAGCGCTCCTGCCAAAGAGCGACGCCGACCGGCAGCGCGACCAGGGCGAGCAGCGAGACTACGCCAATCGCGGCGAATCGCGACGCGAAAAACTCGCGGATGTCGTACAGGGCCTCGCCGACGAACAGCGCGACGGCCGGAAGCAGCACAATGAAATAGTGCGGCCGGAAGACGAAGCCGGGAAGAATGCCGAGCAACGAAAAACACAAGAGCCCGAGCAAGAACGCAACCGCGGGCCGCGTTCGCCGAAAAATCACGAGCGTCACGAGTCCAAGTCCGCCCACGATCCACAACAGCAGGGCCGAGCGCGCCACGTCGAGCCACGCGGCAAACGCGGCTTGCGGCAGCGCGGCCGGCATCGGGCGCGCGCCATAATAGCGCGCGTATAAGACCGTCCATTGCCAGAACTTGTCCTCGGTCGCGGTCACCCACAACGAAGCCAGCATCAGGACGATCGGAGTGGCGATACCTGCCACAAGGGCTGCTCCTCGCTTGATCCGCGGGACCGCTCCGTCTTCCGCATGATGGAACTCGTGCCAGATCCAATAAACCAGCAGGAAGGCCGTGAAGACCGTTCCGGGCTGTTTCATGACGGGAGCGAGCCCCGCGAAAACGCCTGCGAGGAAGTACCGCGGGAGGGTTTGCCGCTCAATGGCTCGCTGCAGGCAGAACACAGCCAGGAGCGCGGCCAGCACCACAAAATGCGTCGCGTGCCCGGCAAATCCCTGGGTCGTCGGAGAGAACGAAAGCACAGCATAGGCGACGGCCGCCGCTGCGGCGGCCATCGAGTCATACAATCGTCGGCCAATCAGAAAAATCAGCACAATGGCGGCGACGTTGACCAGCAGTACGCCGGTGCGAATTCCGGCAATATTCTGGCCGAAAACGGCCTCGAATGCGGCGTAACAATAATACGTCCCGGGCCATTTCATATTGTAGAGCCGCTGGTAGGGAGCGTAGCCGTCGAGGATCAACTGTCCGGCAAGAGCGTACTCTCCCTCATCGCGTTCGAGCGGCATCTGCAAAAGTCGCACGTGCAAGGCCGTTGTTGCAGCGATTGTCGCAAGCAAGAGCGCGATCGGGACCCACGAGTCGACACGCCCACGGCCGAAAGGAACGGCTCGTGAAAAGTGATCCAGAGGCGCGGCGGAACTGCGTTCAGGCGAACTCCAACGTCCGCGATCGGGACTCGTCTTGAATGCAAATTCCGGAGTCGGCTGTGCGCGTTTCTTGCCGCCTCGATGTTTGGACATCCGGTGTTTTGCCTCTGGCGATCCGGAGACAATCCCCAATCGACGACGCGCAGTGCGCAACGACACCCTCTCGAGCGTCGCCGGCTTGGCGCGCGAGCAGTGGGATCCGCCCCTCGATCGAATTCGTGGAACAGCGAGAAGAAATTCAGATTGGGCTCAACGCCCAGTTGCCCGAAATTACAGTTGCCCGCAATAAAAACCGGGCGCCGGATCGCGGCAGATCCGGCTTCGACTTCAACGATCGGTTTCAGTCGACGAAGTGCGCAACGCTCCCCGCCGTCACCTTGCCGGTGCGGAAGTGTGCGAAACGCAATTCGGTCTTCCGATCACTCCTTCCAAGTTGGAAAGTGGCGCTAAAACCAGTTCGCCGACGATATCAAGTTCCGCGACCCATGTATTGGCGAAAAACTGCCATATGCCAAAATTGTAATCATATGCAGATAAATCTGCACGTGTCTTGCAAAGTGGCAATACGGCGTCTTGCAAAGCTGCAATCTTGTCTCAGCTTCCTGCGTTCAAGCCGAGGCCCAGCGGGGCACAAGAAGCTGGCGTCCGATCCGACTGCGACGCCCTCGGTCATCCCCGATCTTCGGGAAACAACTCGCGACCTCTCCGCGGACAGCCATTGCTGGCCGTCGTTCAAGACAACGCGGCTGTCTAGAAGGTCCGCGTCGCGGTCGTCGCCACTGGCTCGTAGCGTGCCACGACAACGGTGACGTTGTCTCTGCCGCCGGCGTCGATGGCCAAAGCCACGAGCCGCTCGCAGGCTGTCTTGGGATCGGAGTTGGCCGCCAATATTTCGGCGATCTGTTGGTCGGACAGATGCCGCGTCAGGCCGTCGGTCGCCAGCAGCACAACGTCGCCCGGCCTCAATTCCCGTTTGTGGATTTCCGCACGGACGCCGGGCGAGCGGCCGCCGACCGCATTCGTGATGATATGGCTCAGGTGCGATCGGCTTGTTTCGTCCGAGGTGATCGACTTTCGTTCGGCGAGAAGGGCCGCCAACGTATGGTCATGAGTCAATTGCTCCAGACGTGACGCGCGGAACAAATAGCACCGACTGTCCCCGGCATGGGCGACGAACAGGGTGGCCCCCAGGCTGTAGGCGAGCGTGAGCGTCGTTCCCATGCCGTCGAGTTCCGGATGCTCGGCACTCTGCTCGAAAACTGACGCGTCGGCGCGGCGGAGGGCGTCCTGAAATTCGGCCAACACGTTTGCCTTTTCCGCACCTTTCAATCGAAAAAACCATTTCAGCGTATTGGCCAAAAAGTCTTCGATTGATTCAATAGCGATCGCGCTGGCCTGTTCCCCGCCGGGCGCTCCGCCAAACCCGTCGGCGACCACGAAAATATGACCCTCCTCGTCGCCGCGGCGCGTCGTCGGCACCAGGAGGCTTGATTGCTGAATCCTGATCGCTTTCGTCAGCGTGGCAATCAGAAACTGATCCTCGTTTGTCTTCCGAACCAGACCCCGGTCGGTCAGACCGAAACTCTGCACGCCCAGCGGGCTTGTGGTCGGCGCCGCGCCCCGCTCCGACGAGGGGCTTTCCAGCGCTTCACTCACGGTCGAGGGGGGCTGCATGGGATGGGCTCCGGCTTGGGTGACTCCGGGCGGGTTGGGCCGGTTTGCTTAATCCGGCGCACGATCCGAAATTCGGCGAAGCGATCGTCTCACGACGCCAACGACGGTCCAGCCGGTTAACATCCCCAAGAAGTAGACAACGCCGATCAGCAATGAGAGCGGCGAGGAGACGCTCCGATCGAGATAGCGGAGGGTGACCATCCCCTGGTTTTGCAGGGCGAAAACCGCCGTGGCTCCGAGCAGCACGAGCAAGATCACAAGGTAAAGTCCGCGCATCTCCCTCACTCCCTCGCGATACATTCGCCCGGGCGGGCTGCTTGTCGCGCCGCCCGCTCTCTTTGACGTGAAACCCTCCGAGAGGGTCTCCCAGGCGACTGCATCTTTCGTACCGGTGCCCTCTGCATATTCCCCCGGCTTCAGCCGCCGCCCTTCGCCGAGGTCGACTTGCGCAATTGCCAGGGGCCGATCACATAGAGCCGGTCTTCTTTTACGCTGATCTCGGCAATGCCCTTGAGAGTCTGACCGGTATAGGCACCCTGATACCGAGCCACGCCGCCGCCGTTGGACTCCTTGTTGTTGTCGACGAATGAGATTCCTTCGCCGGTGATCTGAAAATCGCCAATCTGCAGGTTGATGTCGGGCGACTTGCCGCCCAGCGAGATTTTGGCACGGGCCTGCAACGAATTGCCCGCACGAGTCAGCCGCAACGTCATCGCCACGTGCCGTCCCATGGTTCTGTCGCCAACCCATTCGCCCTCGAGTTCCTCGATCGTCGGACGGCGGCCTCGTTCCAAATGAGGAAGTCGAGGCGGCACGGGTTTGTGTTGTTCCAGCTCACGAACGAATTGTCGGCCGGATGCGAAGCCTTCGTTTGCCGCTTCGCGAAAGGCGCGGGCCGACTCGGGCGACAGTTGCAACAGCGTTTGTGCTTTTCCCGAACTTACCTGGCCCATCACGCTGATGGGTTTTGCAGTGATCATGAGCGGCAATTGGGCGGGCACCGCGCCGAAGCAAGCCGCATACAGCGTGCAAGCGGCCAGGTAAGAGCCTTCCGGCATCGGGTGTGAATGATCTTCGTGGTAGAGCGCGGCGTTGGCTTTCTGCTTGCGAAACGCCTGCCACGCCAGCCCGACGGGCGCGACGATGGCGCCGAGATCCTCGCCCAATTTGAAGTGGTCGTAAGCCAGAGCGTCGTGATCCTCCTTCGGTGCGTTCTCGCGAGCCCAGAACGCGAACACAACGGTTCGAGCGCCGCTTTTGCGAATCACGTCGTCAAAGCGACGCGCGGCGGCAAAGTAGTAGCTCGCGTCGTCAATCCGCGGCTGCCCCGCCACAATAAAGGTCACTCCCAGCGTGCTCTGTTCCTGCAGGATCACGAAATCCCAACCGCCCTGTCGAATCGCCGGAACCGCTTTGCCTTCGTCCCAGTGTTGTTGCAGCGTGGCCCCGCCCTTCACGATCATTTCGCACCGCACTCGCCGCGGCGGCTGATCCGCCAGCGCCACCTGCTCGAACATCTTGGGCAGGTTGTTGAAGTAGGTATAGCTGTTGCCAATGATGAGCACTTTCCAGACCCGCGGCGTCTGGGACTTTTGGGCGGACGCGTCTCCCGCACGGAGGGGCACCGCCGGGCTCGCCAGGCAGCAAGCGAGCACGCCGATCCAAACAACCAAACGCTGTCGGTTCGGGGGGAGAAAACGGTATTCGAGACGGCTGCTAGTCAAGGGGCAGGACCTTTTCAAGATGACCCAGTGGGTTCGCGATATACTGCGATTTGCGTCCCGATTTCAGTGCGTCGGCTGCTTCCAAGAGCACAAATACCAATGGATTGATGTAGTACCTTCCGTCACACTTTATCACCACGTAGGACGGATCCACTGCGGTGTCCTTATCGACAACTACAATCAGTTTGCCGTAGATGTTCTCGAGGACCCCATCAGTACGCCCTTCTGGAACGGTTACGCCCCCACCACCGCAGTAGTAGATCGAATCCTTGGTCACGAAGCTGCCACCAATTCTGACCAGTTTGCGGCTTCCCGGTTTTCCCGGCAGATGGTAGCACGCCTGTGTGGTCACGACTGATCCGCGAGGTCCAGGCCCAACGTCCAAATCCACGCGGACGAGGGGATGCGAGCAAATCTCCAGCATGGCGGCATCGTCGTCGGGGCTGCCGCCGTGCCGAGCTAACCAATCAGAATTCACGAAAAGCAGCGGCCGGATCTTTTTGATGTCTTTCGTTCGATGCGCTTCTTCGTAGCGACTGATGAGCTCGTCCAGGGTTGCGGCGCCAAGGGCGCCCGTCATTGGCGGAGCCTTCAAATAGCAGCCGGCGAACAAAGGTGCGATGGCAGCGATCGCCAGGATCGAAGAATGCACCGTTATTCGGCTCATGACACGCATTTGACATTATTTGTCACAACGTTCGCAGGTGTTGTCCAGCTCTTTCTCCCCTCTCCCGCGAGGGAGAAGGGCCGGGGGTGAAGAGGCCCTGCCCTTGAAGCCACCTATCGGAAAGGCTGCGTCCCGTTAGAACGTCCCGTTTTTGCCAATGGAAATCAGCAGACGGTCGGATTACCCTGTTGCCAGCGGAGACAAATCTTTGCCGGTACTGGGGATCGTCCGGAATGGCTGAAGAGCAGGTTCCCGAATCGCGAGCCTATCGCCATCTCACTTGCGGCCAAGACACCACCGTGACCGGCTCGCCCTTCGGGGTGATCACCGATCCGCTGGCCGCGATGTGGCGGACGTGGTGCGGCAATTGCAACGGTTTTTTCCCGATGGATCAGTACGTCTGGTCGGACACCGGGGAGAAGATCACCGACTATTGGGCGCGACACGGTGCGCGAGCGACTCAACTTGAACGCTGGCTCTGCTCGAAGACGGCCTTGGTCCTCTTGGTCAGCATCGGGCTGGTTGCGGGCCTGATCTCGGGCTACTTCCTGTCCCGCCAAAAGACAACGGGCGTCATGATTCTCATGATGGCATTCTTGGGCTTTCTCGGCGTCTTTGCCGCTGCGGCCTTATTTATATCCGTGATTTCGAAAATTCATCGTCTGGCGCGTCTGCGGCGTCAGTGACACACGAGTCTTGAAATAGTCCGTTGGATCGCTCAGGTCGGCATTATCTGCCGAGAGACAAGGCGAAAGGCGCGTCTCCCGCTTTGCGTCGCTATTTCGCCTGAATCTCGGGTGGGGCTCGCAAAGTCTTCGACGTCGGGCACAGGCAGCGACGCTCGTCGCACGCCTTGTAACTAACTTTGCAAGCGAGTTCGAGCTTGCCTGCATTGCACTTGAATCGACTTTTATCGGGCGCGAAGCGGACTTCGCCCATGTAGGCTGTCACGATGCGGCGGGGAATGAGCAAGCCGCGGCAGCAGCTCAAGAGCGGCGGCTCGCTCGCAGATCACTGTACAGACGTGGCAGAAATTGATAACTTCCCGCCGCTTTGGACCTTCGTCTTTCGGCGACCGGATGGACGATTCATCGCATTGTGGGATCGTCCGCTCGTTGCCTGGTGAGGAAGCCTTCGGCGAGCCGGCAGGAGTCGAGCAGTGACAGAATTCGCTTTACGGAACAAAGAATACGTTGTACCGATCGCCGTCGCTTTGATCGGTCTGGTCGGCACGATCGCCGGACTCTGGGTTGGATACCGAAGGTGGCTCGAGGACAAACGCGTGGCGGCCTCCAAGGGGTTTTACGCGGGTCGCCAAGAGGCCTATCAGCAGTTATGGGACAAGGTCGAAGGACTCAATGTGGATGCTCGGATCGAGCGCTGCCCACGGAGGACTACTCCAAACGGATCGCGGAAATCAACGCCTTCATGTTGAGGTCGAGCCTGTACATCGATGACCCGGACCGCCAATTGGTCAATTCGTACATTCAGGCCGCCCATCGGTTCCATGAGGTCGTCCGTTCCGGTGAGGTCGACGCAGACATTAATCTCGGCGACACGGCGATTATTCCCGAAGCGGTGCTGCAACAATGCAAAGCGTCTCGTGAAAGCCAGAAGAGCCTTAACATTGCGTGAAACGCTGCTCAAGAAGATCCGCTCGGTGCTATCGAAAGCTGCTTAACGCCTGCGGATGAGAGGCAAGAAGGGGACGCAGCAACTCGTTGCGTCCCCTTGCCTTCTTTTTGGCATTCCTTTAGCCAATCCAATTTGGCGAGTCGTCGATTCCCTCTTTTCGAGATCCAGCCTTGGTGCTTGCCGTCCTGCCCGCCATACTGATCGCACCGAGAGGAGAGGGCGACATGCCGTTTGCACAAGTCAACGGTCAGGAGTTGTACTTCGAGGACACGCGGGGCAATGGTCCGGCGATCGTTTTTTCGCACGGGCTGCTGATGGACCAGAGCATGTTCGCGCCCCAGGTGACGGCGCTCAGGTCTACGTACCGCTGCATCACCTGGGACGAGCGCGGCCACGGCCGCACGGCCGCCGACACGCTCGCGCCTTTTACCTACTATGACTCGGCTGACGACCTGGTCGGCTTGCTCGATCACCTGGGCGTGAAGCGGGCCGTGCTCGCCGGCATGTCGCAGGGCGGCTACCTCTCACTGCGGTGCGCGCTCAAGCATCGGGAGCGCGTGCGTGCGCTCGTCCTGATCGACACGCAGGCCGGCCCCGAAGATCCAGCCAGGATGCCGGGCTACAAGCAGATGCTCGACGTCTGGGTCTCGCAGGGGTTGCCGGACTCGATCGCAGACACGGTGGAGCAAATCATCCTGGGCCAGAACTGGGCGGGCGCCGCCGAATGGAAACGGAAATGGCGCGGCTGGAAGCCGGTGAACCTCCTGCAATGCTTTCACACGCTGGCCGAGCGAGACGACTTGAGCGACGAGGTCCGCAAGATCAAGGCCCCCGCGCTCGTGATCCACGGTGACGCGGATGCCTCCATCACGCTGGAACGCGGCCAGGCCCTGCGCGGAGCATCCCCGGTGCGGAGTTCGTCGTGATCAAGGGGGGCGGCCACGCGTCGAACCTGACACACGCCGACCAGGTGAATCCCGCGATCGAGAAATTCCTGGCGGGGCTGAGCGGATGATGCAACCGTTTAGGATCGACTCGGAATCGTTCCCTTCGGTTGCCGGCAGTATCCGGATTCGATGCTCAGAACTCGGGGACACGCCCGCAATTCGCAATTCAAGTCAGTGCGCGGACGGCCTTTGCCTTCGACAGTCGCTCTAGGCGTTCCCAGCCGCAGTTCGTAATACTCGGCATCCGGCTCGGAGCTGTAGACCCCGAATCCCGTGACTTGGAAAACGCCAAGGTCACGCTGCGTCCCCTTTTGGCGTCGGTCGTCCGCAAGGGCATCATGCGGCTCGCGAGAGCACCGAGCGGATCTTCTTGAGCAGGGCCTCACGCAATGCTAAGGCACTCTTCTGGATTTCACGGAGCGTTTTGCATTGTTGCAGCACCTGTTCGGGAATAATCGCCGTGTCGCCGAGATTAATGTCTGCGTCGACCTCACCGGAGCGGACGACCTCATGAAACCGATGGGCGGCTTGAAGATACGAATTGACCAATTGGCGGTCCGGGTCATCGATGTACACGCTCGACTTCAACATGAAGGCGTTGATTTCCGCGATCCGCTTGGAGTAGTCCCCGTCGGGGATCGCCTCGATCCGAGCCTCCACGTTGAGTCGTTCAACCTTTTCCCACAACTGCTGATAGGCCTCTTGGCGACCCGCGTGAAAGCCTTTGGCGGCCGCCACACGTTTGTCCCCGAGCCACTTTCGGTATCCGACCCAGAGTCCGGCGATCGTGCCGACCAGACCGATCAAGGCGACGGCGATCGGCACAACGAATTCTTTGTTCCGCAAGAGGTATTCCGTCACTGCTCGACTCCTGCCGACCGGCCGAAGGCTTCCTCACCAGGCAACGAGTGCACGTCCAACAACGCGAGGAATCGTCTCTCTGGCCGCCGAAAAACGGCGGTCCAAAGCGGCGGGAACTTATCAATTTCCGCCCGGTCTGTACAGTGATCTGCGAATCGGCCACGGCCCATTTGAACGGGCGGGAAAAGAGGAAACAGAGGAAGACGCAAGGGTCGAACCTCCAGGCATGAGGTTGGGCTCAATTGCCGAAGAACCTCATTCCCTTCGCTTAGCGCCAATCCAGCTCGCTCTAGGCGTCGATTCCCTTCTTTTCGAGGTCGAGTCCGCGAATGGCCCAGTCGCCAATCGATACGAAGAATAACTCCTATTCCATCCGCTTATCGGAGTCGAGTGGCCGGTGATCACGCCTTCGGCGGTCGGCGAGCCAGACGATCGAGCGACCGTCGGGCGACCACGTCGCGAATCCGATTGGGCGCACCTGAGTTTTCGCGTCCCGATAAGTCGGCGAAAAAAGTCTCAGAGTTTGCCGAGGATTTCCTTGAGCCGCTGCCAAGATTCGTCGCGGGCTTTGCGGTTCGCGGCGGACATTGTGTTGGGCGGCGCATCGGGTTCGCCGGCCCGCATGAAGCCGTGCCCGGCTCCGACGTAAGTCACCGGGTCATATTGTTTGCCGGCTTGCTTCATTTCCTTTTCGGTCTTGGGAACCGTGGACGTGATGCGGAAATCTTTTTGGGCGTAAAAGCCATAGACCGGGCAGGTGATGTTGGCCATCGCGTCGGCTTTGGGCGGGACGCCGTAAAAGACGCACGCGGCCGCCAGATCCTTGCGATGCGTGGCGTACTCGAATGTCTTTCCGCCGCCCCAACAGAAGCCGGCGACAGCCACTTTGCCGTTGGCTGAGGGCTGGCTTTTGATGTAGTCGGCGGCGGCGTCCAGGTCGGCCAGCACTTGTTCAGCCGGCAAGGCGCGGACGGCGTGCATCACGTTTTCGCCGGCCGGGAGAGGGCCGACCAGATCGGGAGCGATGGCGATGTAACCGGCTTCGGCGAATTCGTCGGCGGCCAGCCGGGCCCAGTCGGAGAGGCCGAAAATTTCGTGGATGACGAGCACGGAAGTCGCCTTCTGGGCGACTTCGGGGTAAACGACCCAGGCCTGCAGGGTGCGGTCACCGTGTTTCAACTGGACGTACTCGCCGTGCCGGGGCGATTTCGCCAGTTTCGCTTTGGCCCAGTCGTTTCCCGCCTCTTGGCCGAAGGCATACGACACCCAAAATGCCGCTATCGACAAAAAAAAGACTCGCTGACGCATGGAAAACCTCCGCCGGAAATGGTCGATCGAGCCGATGAAATCTGCTCACGGTGTTCGCGGGAAATTTGCTCACGCTGTTCGCGGTTGTTTGCCCGCTCAGTATGTTGCGGCTGGGTTGCGTCCCGCAACTGGACAGGCGCTTTGCGCGGCGCAGTGCGATCGGCTACAATGTGCCGACTTTCAAATGCGAGGGGGCCATGTCGACCGTCGTCCTGACAGGATTTCCCGGGTTTCTGGCGTCGGCGTTTTTGCCGAATCTGCTGTCGCGGCTGGAGGGCGACACGAGCGTCACGTGCCTGATCCAATCGCACTACCGGCCGCTTGCCGAACGGCGGAAGACGGAAATTGCCGCGGCGAACCCCGCGTGGAAGGACCGCATCCGTCTTGTCGACGGCGATATCACGAAAAAAGGCCTGTCACTGCCGTCGGCAGAGTATTCGCTTCCAGAGCCAAACGCGCGAGGTCTACCACTTTGCCGCGCTCTATGACCTCGCCCTGCCCCGTCCGTTGGGGATGAAAATCAACGTGGACGGCACGGTCAACGTGCTGGATTTCATTCAGGGCTGCTCGAATTTTCGGCGATTGCATTACATCAGCACGTGCTACGTGAGCGGTCGGCATCCGGGGGCCTTCACCGAGAACGATCTGATTTGCGGCCAGCGGTTCAATAACTACTACGAGGAGACGAAATACCTCGCGGAAGTCGAGGTTCAGGAGCGGATGAAGCGGGGTCTGGCGGCCACGATTTACCGGCCGGCCATCGTGGTGGGCGACAGCAAGACCGGTGCGACCCAAAAATACGACGGGCCGTACGGGGCTCTGCGGTGGGTCCTTCGCGCCAAAAAGACGGCGATGATGGTCACGGTCGGCGATCCCGAGCGGGTGCATGTGAATCTGGTGCCGCGGGATTTTGTGGTCGCGGCCATCAGCCGACTCAGCGGTCTCGAGATTTCGGGATCGCGGGTCTATCAACTGTGCGATCCGCGACCTTCGACTGTTGCCGAACTCATGCAGATTTTTGCCGAGATCACCGGCCGGCGGATTATGGAGTTCCATCTTCCGACCGGGCTGGCCAAGGCCGCGTTCAAGTTGCCGGGGGCCCGGCAGATGACGGGAATCACCCCGGAGTCGATCGACTATTTCACCCATCCGACGAAATACACCTGCGAGAACACGGTGCGCGACCTGGCCGGGTCGGGGATTTCCTGCCCGCCTTTTCGCGAATATGCGCCGGCACTTGTCCGGTTCATGCAGGAGCATCCGGAGATCGGCTCCGAGGCCATGCACTGACGTCCGCACGAAAAAATCGCGCAGATCGTTCGATTGTGCATTGGCGGCAAAATCGGATCGACCGATGCCGCCGCCTTGCGCAAGCGGACTGTAAATTGGCTCCGCCAACCCGTCCTTGGATCGCCGAGCTAAGTTGAATCCAGGTGGGCCGATTGCGCAATTCGGCCGGTCGAATCACTGGACACGACGGGGAATCGCGGCGATGGCAGATGATTTCAGCGTGAAAGAGATTCTGTCGCTTTGCATCGACTGGAGCGACACATCCACTTCTCGATCGACGATCAACCAATTTGTCCGGGCAGTGAGCAGCAGCCGCGTTTCGGATGACGAACGTCGGACGGAAAAACGCAGGCCGGTGGTGCTCGACATCATTGCCGTTCCGCTCGACGAAGACCGAAATCCGTGCGGCGAGCCGTTCTTGGCCCTGTCGCGGAACATCTCGCGGGGCGGCATCGCCCTGTTGCACACGGAACAGGTCAAAGCGCCCTATTTGCTGTTGCGGATTGAGACGCTGCGTCACGAGGTGATTCAAGCCGTGGTCCAAGTGATCCGTGCCAGGAACTTCTACCAGTTCACGGAAATCAGCGGCCGATTCGTGGCGACGACCGAAGAAAAGAAGACCTCGCCGACGCTCGAACAAGCCAAAACGGCAGCCTGTTGCCACTTGAGATCGGGGGCGATGAGTTCGGGCGGCAGTTTTACAGCCCGTCGCCGGCTTCGGTATGCTTGACCGTACGGCTTCCTGCGATGCCCGAGTCGTGTGACGGGCGCTGGCGGGAACGGTGTTCGACCGACCGACCGATGCGACTCCCCCATAACCAAGTGATCTGGCGCGCCCGGCGCCTTGCGACGCCGACCCGGCTTCGAATCGCAATCAGTTTGGCGATCTTTTCGTCTTGATCCAACAGAGCGGCTCGGCCGTTGCCGGAGATTCTCGCGAGGAACCTCCCGCGCCGGTTTTTCGACGGACCGACCGTCGTCCGCATTTTGACGATGCGAAGCTGCAGCAGCTCGGAATTGCACGTTTCGAGTCGAAGAGACTCAAGCTTTATACCGACGTTGCGGCCGAAAAAGTCCAATCCCTGCTGCCAGCCGTCGATGCGGCTTACGACGCCTTGGTGGCGTACTTCGGTCCCCTTCCGCCCGATCGGCAGAGGACCGAATTTCAGGTGACCGCCTACCTGATGTCCGACAAGCCGCTGTTCCAGAAGGCGGGGCTCTTGCCCGAAGACTTGCCCCCGTTTCTCAACGGCCGGCACCGCGAGCAGGAATTCTGGGCCAACGAGCAGGAGATCGGACTATTACCGCCGCCACCTGGTCATTCACGAGTTCACGCACTGTTTCATGTTTGCCGTTCCAGCGGTCCATATTCCCGAATGGTACATGGAGGGCATGGCCGAGCTGTTTGGGACGCATCGCATCGATGCGAATGGCCGGTACGAATTCCGCGTGATGCCCGATCGGGCCGAAAACTTCGACGGTCTGGGGAGAATTCCCCTGGTCCGCAGCGAAATTGCTCACGGGCACTGGAAATCGCTGGCACGGATCTCCAGCGACTGACGACCCAGGAATTTCTGGAGAACACGGGCTACGCCTGGTCGTGGGCCGCGTGCGCCTTTCTCGACGGACACCCGCGCTATTCACAGCGGTTTCGCGAACTTGGGAAGCACACGCTCGGTTCGGAATTTCAACTCCACGTTGATGCGGCTCTTCGGCAACGATCTGGACGAGATGGAGACCGAATGGGCTCTGTTCACGCATCAACTGCAATTCGGCTTCGATCTGTCGCGAGCGGCGATCGAATTCAAAGCAGGTCAACCGCTTGCTGCCGGCGAATCGCGGTCGGCGATCGCTGTTGCCGCCAACCGAGGCTGGCAATCCAGCGGCATCGCGGTGAAACAAGGCGAACGCTACGAGATTGAGGCCGCTGGCGAGGTTGTCCTTGAGCGGAAGCCCAAACCCTGGATCAGCCAGCCGCAGGGGATCAGCATCGTTTATTCGGAAGGCCGTCCCATCGGCACCTTGCTTGCCGCCATCTCATCGCGAACCGCAAAGTGCTGAGACCGACGAAAGCATGCTCAAGGAAATTGTTGTCGGCCGAAAGACGACGATTTCGGGCAGCCGCGAGCGGCACGCTCTACTTCCGCATCAACGATCATTGGAACTCGCTCGCCAACAACGACGGCCGGTACACGGTCGTGGTCCGGCATTTGAGCGAAAAAAGTCCCTAAGCGGGTTTATGACTTCGGGGCCGATGTGATCCAAGAGGCGGCCGCGATCATTCGTCATTGGGCCGCGGCGGATTGGCCCAATGGCCCGATGGATCGGATCCGCTGACGACGACTCCTTTGTCGTTCCAACCCATGCCGGCACGCACGTCGGCCGCGCAGTAGCGCAAGGTCAGTCCGCAGCGCCGCCGATCGGAATTGTTGGCCTCGGAACCATGGAGTAGCAAGTCGTTGTGAATCGAGATTTCGCCGGCTTTCAGCTCGACGTCGATCGGCTCGCCAAATTCTTCGGCATTTTCGACTGACTGATTGAGCACGTTGGTGTCGTCGTTCTCAGTCAGACGGTAGGTGAGATGCCCGAAGTGGTGCGTTCCGGGAATGAAGCGCATGCACGCGTTTTCGCGATCGGCATCGTCGATTGCCAGCCAAACGGTGGCCGTTTTCGACGGCGATAAGGGCCAATAGCTGGCGTCCTGATGCCAGGAAACGCGTTTGCCGTCGTGAGGCATTTTGCAAAAGAAGTGCGAACCCCAGGCGATCACGTTCTCACCCAGCAGATCGCGAACGTACGCGACGATTCGGCGATCGGTCAAAAGGTCATAGACGCGGCCGTATTTGAGATGGGCCGTGCTGATCGAATAGCTCGTTCCACCGGAGGCCAGGACGCGGGCCAAAAGAT
Source organism: uncultured Planctomycetaceae bacterium (assembly GCA_963756305.1). Lineage (GTDB taxonomy): Bacteria > Planctomycetota > Planctomycetia > Planctomycetales > Planctomycetaceae > DASPSM01. The sequence goes on along the minus strand of CAVWNP010000002.1, from coordinate 551,850 downwards.
CGTCGAAATAGCGACGGTTCTCCAGGCTCTCGGCCTGGTCGAAGATACGAATGCTTTTGAGATATCCGTTGCGGTTGAACTGCTCGATCTGAGCGACCGAGAGTGCCTGGGGATGCTCATTGTCGACGGGATGGAAGCGCAGGTCGCGATCCATTTGGTGGATCTCGTCCTGGCCGGGAATGATTTTGAATTCGGCGGGCCGTGTCATACGAACTCCTGAACGGGAAGCACGCTGACACGATTATGGCTAGGGCACAGCCGGTCGCCCAGTCCCATGCAGACTCTGCAGATGCAGCAACTCGTGATGTCGATGGTGATGGTGATAGGCCAAACCCAGAAAGGCGATGCCGAGGCCGACACAGGCGGCAATCGTCAGGAAGACAAAAGCGAAGGCGATCGGCGTGTCGGTCTCGTAAAGGTGCATTTGCGTGGTTGTCGTGCTCGTTGCATTAATCGGCCGTTATCTGGTCGATGTGGCCGTACCGCAAGCCGAATCCCACCGCCGCAAGGCCGATCCCGATCAGGGCGCCGGCTGTAATAATCGCGCCACAAAGTGCTCGCATGGCTTTCCCCTCTTTGCGTGAAACTTTGAATTGGGACAGTTTCGCTCGACGTGACGTGGAGTGTGAGCGGGCCTACATGTGGAACATTCGCAGGCACCCACCAAAGAAGAGCAGCAAGCCCCGCCACCATGATAAAGAATGTGCTGCAACCGCAGCCCGGATAGGCGCCATATGGACCGCTCGGTCCGTACCCGCCACCGCCACCCAACAATCCACCGCCGCCCATATTTCCGCCGAACATTGGAATTCCCCCTTACAGCCTGACAGAAAAATCGGACGCTGACGCGCCTTGCCAGCTTCACCGACGTCAAACCGCGCCGGACTAAAGAGATGCAGTGGCAGTCCGGCGACCGCATGCCATTGCCAGCCGATCGGTCCGCGCAAGTTATCGCGGCTAAACGCAAATCACATGCCGGACGGAAAATAGCCGCGTTAGCCGCAGAAGTCCGGTCGCTGCGGGAACTCGAGGCCAATTTGGGCTTACTTGCCCTCTTTGGTCGGCTTGATCAACTCGCGATGCTTGTCACGAACCGCGCAGACCTTGGGGATGGCGTGGAACTGGATATAGGGCTGATCGGGATGCAGCCGCGCGTAGTCTCTGGTGGTACTCTTCGGCAGGATAAAACTCTTTGAGAGGCTCGAGGGTCGTCACGATCGGCCGCGAAAACGCCTTGGCCGCCGTTAATTGCTTGATCTTGGCCTGCGCCGCCCGCTGTTCGATTTCGTTCGTGTAGAAAATTGTGGAACGGTACTGCGTCCCCGCGTCATTACCTTGCCGATTGAGTTGTGTGGGATCGTGAGCATCGAAAAACACGTCGAGCAACCGGTCATAACTGATTTGTGTTGGATCGTAGGTGATGCGGATCGCCTCGGCATGTCCCGTGTCTCCCATCGAGACCCGGTGTGTAATTGGCGGTGTCCTTTGCTCCGCCGGCGTATCCGCTTTGGACATCGACGACGCCCTTGAGCTGCTCGAAAGCGGCTTCGGTGCACCAGAAGCAACCCCCCGCAAAAACGGCCGTTCCGGTTGTTGCCGGCTTTCCAGATGTTGATTTTGTGTCAGCGGGCGCCGCATGAGCGGCATGCCTTTCGGCGAGTTCCGCCGCGGGGTCGGCCAATGAAGCCAATTGGTTTTCAGGCGTAAACGTCAAAGACTCGGAATTCAGGCAAAAGCGCAGTCCCGTGGGCCGTGGGTCCGTCATCAAAAACGTGCCCAAGATGGCCATCGCAACGCGCACAGTTGATCTCGGTTCGGCGCACGCCGAGACTGTCGTCCGATCGCTCCACCACGTTTTCTTTGGAAATTGGCTGGAAAAAGCTGGGCCATCCGGTGCCCGAATTGAACTTTGAATTCGACGCGAACAGCGGCAGCCCGCAACCGGCGCAGCAATAGACGCCCTCTTTTTTGTTGTCCAAAAGAGTCCCGCAAAACGGCCGCTCGGTCCCTTGGCTACGAAGAACGCGGAATTGCTCAGGCGTGAGCCGCTTTTTCCATTCGGCAGCGGTGAGTTCAACCCGCGGCGATTCGACCGGACCAACGAGCTTGCCCTTTCGATCGAAAACAGCGACCCGAACGTGTTGTAAGCCCCTGAGACATGTGCTGACGCTCCTGAGAAGAGGCAGGTCGGGCACACCCCGCCCACTGACTGCAAAATGGCAGTGCCAGTCCGAGCCAAATCAAGTGAATTGTTCGGGGGCTTATGTTGATCATCGTTCCAGCGGTTTACACAAATCTTAGGGCACGAGGCAAGTCCGGCCCGGTTTTCCCAACGGTTAAATGGTCCGGCACAAACGGCAGGCCGGCCGCAACCCAATGAATCTCACTGGTTTCAGGCGGTTCGGATTGGAAGTCTCGCGACCAACGATGGCCAGTGACACCATATCGACTTTGGGAAAAGTTGAGCGATTAAGAGCGGCCGGGACTCGAATGTTTTGGGCCGCTGACGGAGACAGCGCAGCTCTTTATGCGATTCGAATCGCATCTGCCCTTCACCGATTTCTGCCCGCACGCGAATGAGTCGAATTTGTGGATTATCGGATCGCGGGGCGTCAATGTGCACGACGGCCTTGAGAGGAAGGTCGAGATTCGGCAGTGAGACGGGCCAGGTTTCCCCCTCGTAGGCTGGCGATTGCGCGATGCGGGCCGCCGCACGATCGATTCCGGATTCGACAAGCCAGTCGGTTTGGTAGGTCAGCTCGATTCGTTTGGCGTACATTCGCTCGGCGAGGGCGGCTTGTATCAAAAGTGTCGCCACGACGGTCGCAAACGAGAGGCAGATCAGCACAACGAGGGCGGCGACGCCGCTGCGTGTCGTGCAACTTCTGGATAAGGGAGTGAGATGTCGACGCATCGTCAACCTTTCCCTTTGCTGTCTGCTGTTGGCGAACCCAGAAAGCGGCGATCGCGACCGATCGTCGCCTCGATCCGAACGGTTCCGACCGAACCACTTGTCTGGGGCTTTTGCGGAGCATCGGACGTCATTCGAGACTGCACCGCTGCAATGGTCCCATTTGCCGATTGCTGTTCAAACCGCGTCTGGGTGCCGAAAAAAGGGAATTCCTCGCGTCGCTCCACTCGGTTACCAACTTGAACGCTTCGCACAACCACCCCGCGATCTTGGATTTCGTAGGCGATGGAAGTTGACGGATCGAGATGGAACACGGCTCGCGATCCCGTTGCCGAACCGTTCTTAAAGACCTCCACCCTTTGCGCCGCATGGACGTCGCCGCGAAACGTGCGGGCAAATCGTGATCGCGTCAGTGCGTCGGCAATTGAATTGGCGCTGGCCGTTCTGCGCATGGAGCAACAGGTAAATCAACCAACCTGATAAGGGCAGGATGACTGCAAAAAGCGACATTGCCACGAGCAGTTCGATGAGCGTGAAAGCGCGGCGGCGGGTCATCAATCTTCGTCCCTCACGGCTTTTCCCCCATTTCCTGTGCGCAAAGACCCAAGTGGCAAGGTGCACGCGATCATTTTGTGGAGAGGCACGGTTCGCCCACGAGATCTCTACGGAAATGCATTTGCCGCGCAAGCCTTTTCGGCCACCGCTTTCCTTGTGCCCTCCTCTCTTTCCTCTTTCACAAGCAGGGACATCTGCGGATCCCCTAAAGCCTGAATGGTTTCGACGGGCAAGCGCATCTTGGCGGCATTTGCCTGAGTCATGGCCGACCAGTCGCGGAGCGTGAATTCGTCGAGGATGGTTGTCGCGGCCTCCAACTGCGCAGCGTTTCCGCTCCGCCTGCCGATGTTGTGCGGCTGACCATTGGATCACCTCGACCACCGTGGTCGAGACGACTCCCAACACGGCGATCGAGATCGCTGCCTCAATGAGTGTGAACCCGCTTCTCGATTTCTTCACCACAAGTCGGCCGACCCCAAGATATGAATAAGAGGAACGAACATCGCGATGCAAACGCTGAAGATGATCAACCCGAGTCCGATCACCACGGCCGGCTGCACCGTTTCAATAATCACTTGCACGTGCGCCTGTTGGCGGCGTTCGATGTTGTCCGCAATTCCTTCCAAGGCCCATGCCAGATTTCCGGCCCGTTCGGCGGAAACGAGCGCGGCCGCTTCGCGCGAGTTGACCAAACCGTTCCGGCACAGCTGTTGAAAACAATCGCCGCCGCGTACGAACGCGTCGCGCACGCGACGAATCCGGCTGCGCACGTGTCGGCGGCGATGATGCAGCTCCAAGCCGGCGAGCGCAGCGTTCAAGGGACGGCGAGACGACACGGCCTGCGACAGGCTTCTCAGCACGCCCGGCGTTTCCAGTCGCGGATAGATCGCGCTGAAAATGCCCCAATCGACTCCTCCCCACCCGCCGCGACGAATTAAGAGGAACGCCACTCCGCCGACGAGCGCGAGGATCCAGACAACAATCGCGATCCAATGGTCGGTGCAGGCATCGACAAACTGGAATAATTTCGCGGTCGCCGATGGAACAGGGAGGCCAAAATCGCTCAGGATCTTCTGGAACTTGGGAATGATCCAAAAGCAAAGAAAACCAACCACGGCCATCACAACGCACAGCACGCAATACACGTAAAACGCGACTCCCGCCGCGGAATATCGCCCTTCGACTCGGCTCCTCTCACGGCGGCGGAGCAAGATAACCTCTTGTTCAATCACCGGAACGATGTTCCCCAGATCTTCGCCGATGCGAATCGCGGTAACGGTTCGCGGGGGGGCCAGTCCGGGAAGATCCTCCAACGCCTCTGATAATCGAGTGCCACTCCGCAATTTGACGGCGAGTTTTCGCAGACGTCGACGAAAGCGCCCGCGCGAGGAATCCGCCAGGAGATCGATTTCTTCTGAGAGAGGAGCCTGCGTGCGAACCGCAATGGCAAGGATCAAAAGCAGCGACTCTTGCTGGACGCGCATTGAACCGCCGAAGATCGCTGCAATGGCAAAGTACACTCCCACGAAGATGCCCAAAGGCATTCCGATCGGCATGAGAGTTAAACGTCCAGCCGATCACTCGCAAGAGTGAGGTTCTCCATTCGTCTTTGCGCTGCTGTTCGATCGGTGGAGGGGCGATCAGCGAACGGGCGACTCGCGCCTGCAACAAGCCGCCGGCCATCAGCGGCACCGAGTAGAGCACCGACGCAACATAGACAAACGAAACATCGATTGGTGTCGGTCCGTGCAAGAATCCGATGGCCGCCAGCATCAACAGCCCCCAGATTCCCAATGCGAAGCTCGCGCAGCCGAGCACGTAGAACGCGACATCCACCGCCCGATGGGGAGCGTTCAATCTTCGGTTCGCCGCCACCGATGCTGTGGCGATCATGGCGACGCCCAGGGTCACCTGGAGGGCCAAAATCACGTAGACAATCGCAAAATAAGGCGTCATGCGAGCGAATTCAGCAATTTGAACAACGGCATAAACAACGCCACCATGAACGTCGCCAGAAATCCCAAGACGCCGACGATCACGATCGGTTCAAGCAACATTCCCGCGAGCGTCACTTGCATCCGGGCCTGGTTTTCGTAAATCCGCACGGCGGCCTGCAGAGCCTCGGTGAAATTGGCCTCGCGATCCTTCCAATGAAAGACGTGGATCAAGTGCGGGGAGATTCTGCGCGAGCCGGGCAAACAGGTCGACGTCGTCCTGCCCCAACTCGAGGCAATGTGCGATCAGATCGAATTGCTCCCGAAGGTCGGCGTCACCAGACCCATCACCGGCCAGCCGGATCGCCTGGGGCAAGGGAAGATGCGTCGACACAAAGATCGACAGAAGTTCGCAAAAGCCGGCCAAGGCCGTGCAACGAAACATCGTCCCGATGAAGGGTGTTGCCGCGATTGATCGGTCGAGCAGCGTCCTTCCGCCAAATGCGAGCAGCAGGATTGGAACGCCCGCCACGATCGACACGAGTGCGGCAAGCAAGCCCAGCCCGAAGCGGCGTGTGAAATCAGAAGCCGCTAACAGGCCGACCGTGAGGTCCGGCAATTGCATTGTCATCTCGGTAAAGACCGGCCGCACGGCGGGAACAATCAAGACGAGTCCGAAATAAAGCGCTGCCACACCGGCCATGAGCAACGACACGGGATAAAGCAGACTTGCGCGGCACCTCCGTCGCAGCTCGGTTTGGCGTCGCACGTGATTCAGAAACCAATCCATCACTTCGCCCAGTCGTCCGCTCTGCACACCGACTTCGATGAGCCCGCTCAGATAGCGCGGAAGTGCGACGTCGCCGCCCTGAAGGGCCGTCTCGAGAGGCTCTCCGCGTTCCAACCGCATGCAAAGAGCGCGCAGCCCGCGGCGCAGGGAGCGTGAAGGCAGGCCTTCAGTGGCAGCGCGGAGCCCGGGCAACAAGGGCAACTGGGATTTCGTGATGCTGGCGATCCGTCCGGCAATCTCGGCAAGTTCCTCGATTCCCAAGCTCACATCGGCAGAATTCGACGATTCAGAGCCGTCAAGCGCGCTGTTCGCGTCGGGCGAAATCGATTCGGCAGCCGGTTCCGGCACTGCCGGCGGATCGTCTTCACTGCCCAGACGTTCGACGCGCAGTCCGCGGCGGCGGAGTTGATTCATCGCGTCGATCGCCGTATGCGCCTCCAACGAGCCGCTACTCGTCTCGCCGTTGGCTCCGCGGGCACTGTAGTGATAGGTCGGCATGCGTCAGCCGCTATTGGTTCGGTTTCTAGGTGAGCCGCTAGTGGTTTGTCACTGGCAAATATTCGGGTTGGGGCACGCCCACGGCTCTGCGTGGGCGTGTCTTCGAACGTCAAACGGATTCGCACGCCCACGCAGAGCGGTGGGCGTGGCACCCTAATACGATGCCGTGACGAGCATTAGCCGACATTGGTCAGTTCCATCAACATGTTGCGAATCGGCACGAAGAGCAGGAATGCGTAAGCGGCAACGGCACCACCTCCGAGCAACATGGTGAGAACCAAGGGGGCCGACATGCGGAACAACTCAATTCGCGACTGGGCACGCAGACGATAAACGTCGGCAAGCGTGGCCATCACGGAGGGCAAGGCTCCCTGCGTTTGGCCGGCCGAGAGCATCCAGCGCGTAAATGCCGGCAGACGCCGCGAGGTGCGCATGGCCTGCGGGAGCGGCAGCCCCTTGCGTAACTCGACGGCGATCTGGCGACATTCCCTGGCAAGGCGGTCGTCGGCGGATGCCGGAGCCGGCCGCCTCGAGTGCTTCGGGCAGTGGAACGCCGCGCTCGACGAGCAGCGAGAACAGATGGCAAAAGCTGGCGCTTTGCACGTCGTTTACAATCCGCCGCAGCCACGGCAGAAACCGCAGGCGATCGAGAAGCACGGCCGGTCGCTGAGAGGCGCCGACCGGAATCAACCCGAGCCAGACGGCTGCAATCAGTCCGAAAATCGGAAGCACGGGAGCCCAATAAAAAATCGTCCGCGACAGAAACTCCAACCCCAGCACGAGTTGACCCGGATTGACGTGCGTTTCGATGAGCATGGCCGCCATCCTCGGCAACAAGTCATTCAACATCACGAGGAAGCACCCGTAGGCGACGCTCAGAACGAGGATGGGATAGACGAGCGACGTGCGCAGACTTCGTTGCATTTCCAGCAGAGTGCGCGCGAAGGCGGCTGCCGAGATCAAAGCATCTGAAAGTCGGTTCGATTTGAGGCCGGCCTCGACGATGGCCAGATACGACGGTGGGAGTTGGGCGCCGCACTTCCGCAGGGCGTCCGGCAAATTGCTCCCCTGCTCCATTTCCTGCCGAAGTCGATCGGTGATCGCCCGCAGATCTCTCGGCGCGTTGCGGGCATAGCCCAGGCCGACTTCCAGCGGGATTCCGGCGCACACCAGGGCCGCAATCTCTTCGTTAAGTGCGATGAGATCTTCGAGTGAGATCGGCTTGAGCTTTGGCAGTTCCGGTCCGGACATAACCCGATTCCTGAAGGATCGAGCAGAGCGGCGAATTTGTCTAAGAAAACGGGAACGGTGTTGATTCACTTCACTTTCGCGCGGCTTAGAAGGACGGATCTCCTCTTCTCTCCCGCATTAAGCTGATCATTCGCGAACAGCGGATTTGTTCAATTGAATCCCAACACCCGTCGGATCTCGGCCGGAGAGGTATGGCCCGCCTCGACGGCGTTCGAGGCCTCGTCCCAACGTGTCTTCATGCCTCCCGCGATTGCCTTGCGTTCGATTTCGATCGCGTCGTCACGATCGAGGATCGCGCGGCCGATCGCGTGCCGTTCCGGGAGCAGGAATTCGGCGATCAAGAAGCGGCCCAGATAGCCCGTGCCGCGACACTTCTCGCAACCCGCCGGCAACCGAGCCCGTTTTGCAACCAAACCGAGCTTTGCGGCCTCTTCCGCCGATTCGCCGGCGCAGTCACACAGTCGGCGAAAGAGACGCTGATTCAGCACGGCGACGAGCCCGCTCCGCACCTGATAAGGTTCCAAGCCCATTTCCAGCAGCCGATTGATGGCCTCGGCAGCGCTGCCGGCGTGAAATGTTGTCAGAATGAGATGCCCCGTGAGTGCGGCTTGCATGGCGATCTGGGCTGTGACACGGTCTCGAATTTCCCCCACGGCAATCACTTCGGGATCCTGCCGCAACAGCGATTTGAGACCGGTTTCGTAATCGAAGCCGGCAACCGGCCGGATCTGCGATTGGGCGACCCCCGGCATCACCGCTTCCACCGGATCTTCCAGGGTGGCCACGCTGCGGGGCTCAGCCGCTCGCTCGACGATCTCGCGAAGGCAGGCATAGATCGAGGTCGTTTTGCCGCTGCCGGCGGGCCCTGTGATCAGAATCATGCCGCCTCGCCGCTCCAGGGCCATTTTGAGGGCGTCTCCGAGTTCGGCCGAAAAGCCCAGGTCGTCCACATAGCGGAAGCGGTTCGAGCCGGCGAAGAGCCGGATCACGCACTTCTCTCCAAAAATCGTCGGAAACGTGCTGACGCGCGTCTCTGCATCCCCTTCCACCTGGTGAATGCGTCCCTCCTGTGGCACATCGGTCTGGTACGTCAGCAGTTGCGCCAAGACCTTGAGGCGGGCCACGACATTGGGGGCAAGATTGCGGGGTAAAACGTCGATGGGATGCAAGACGCCGTCGACGCGCCAGGCCATGGCCAGCCCGTCTTCCCCGGGGAGCAGATGCACGTCGCTGGCCCCCGCTTTCCGTGCCCCCACAAGGACCGCATCGACGAGCTGCGAGACATACTCGGGATGGGTGCGCCCGACGCTCGGTGATCCGTTACGGAATTGCTGCTGCAGCGTCAAAGACATGAACTTGACTCAAAAGACAAAGACACTCTTTATCTTGGAACAGCGGGGAACCACCGTCAACGTCCTCGGAAATTCAACGGATCCGCTTATCGTAATGGAAGGCAATTGACTCGAGTTCCGGGAATGCGAGGCGCGATCTCTTTGACGGACTACTGTCTCGCGGGCGTCGCGCGCATGGCTTGCGCATGTCAAAGAGATCTCGACAAACTCCACGTTTTCTGTCATAATCAGGCTAACGAAGAAGAAATACGGTACAGCGAAGTACGGTAAGCTACGAGCTGTAAATCTCGCCTATGCGGAGCCGTGTCCGGATCGAAGATCCAGGCACGGTTTTTTTGTGCGCCTGTAGGCTCGGAGTGCGCCCTGATGGCAGGAACAGCAGGTTATCCGCAGATTTCGCCGATTGACGCAGATTTTGAAATTCAAAGCGGCGGAATCTCCGAAATCTGCGGGTCTCCGTTGCCTTCTGTGTATCCCAAGAGATCAAGAGATGGAGAAATGTTGTGTGCGACTCTCCTTCGGTCCCCGATCGACTCACCCCTCTCTTCGAAGGTGCGCACTTCGTTCGAAGATGCGCACCGTTTTCGAAAAGTGCGCACCTTGGAAAATGCCGACGATTCCTTCGAAGATGCGCACCGTTTTCCAAGGTGCGCACGTAATCGCTGCGCACCTTCGTCGTGCGCGCCTTCTGCCAAAAACTTCTCTTTGTCCGGTCGGTGGAATATAGTGCACGACGGAGCCAACGCATCCGGAGAGGCGGCGCGGTGAAGACTCGAAGACGTACGATCGCGAATGAAATGCGGATCGCGATTTTGATCTTGAGCGGGGCGTGGCTCATCGTGGGCGCTGTGGGCCCCCGCCTGTTTGCCGAAGACCCGGAAATCAAGATCGAGCAAAGGCGGCTTAAAGACGTCGGCACGCTACGTCTCAAGTTAAAGCCCACTCTGGCGGCAATCCGCTCGGACGCGCCCTTCTGGATCGACGTGGAACTCGAATCGACTTACCCCGATCTCATCGAGGGCGAACTCGACTTGACCTTCGTCGACAATCGCGAAGTACGGTCGCGGCTGCGCACGGCCCCGCTTGCCGTGCCGAACGGGGAAAAGTCCTTTCGGCTTTGCCTGCCGGCCATGTGGGCACGCTCGGAACGCACGAATTTTGAAGTGCGTGTTGTTTTTCACGGCTCGCGGGGCCCGATCGATCTCGGCGAGCACGATCTCGTTGTGCCGCTCAAGGGGCAGCGACAATTCGTCATGGCAGCCGCCGGCTTAGGTGACGCCACAATCACCCAACTGACGCGTCAACTGGGACTCGATAACTACCGTCCCGTCGATGCAACCGCGCTGTCCTATTGACGCTTCCGGTCGAGTTCGAGCTGTCGACAATCCCGGTCGATCCCACCGGTCTCTACCCCTTTGACGTGCTCATCTTTGCCGGCGAGTATTTTTCGCGGCTCTCACCCCGGCAACTCGACACCATTGGGCAGTGGACGGAGTCGGGAGGCGGTCTCGTCATCGTGCCGACCGGCGTTTTGACGGAATCGCACACAAAATTCCTTGAACGGCTCGTCGGCGCCGATGTGAAGTCCTCCGACTTTGTTCTCGACAAATTCGGACGTCTGCCTTCCCGAAAGCTGGGCTCAAGGGATTCGCTCATTCCGTGCCGGTACGGCTTTGGACGCGCGTTGATCCTGCAGTCGATGCCCACGTTTGGGCCGGATGGAATCCCAGCGGACGTCGATGCGGCGACTTGGAGACGGGCCGTTTGCTACTTGTGGAACGTGCGACCGGAGCAGGCCTACACGATCGTCCGGAGAGGCAACTGGGCCTTCCGGCAATTTCGACGGCGAATCGATTCGCCTCCAACTACTCCGGCGACTTCGAGACCGACGAGCGGGCACCTCTGCATCCCGAGCCCATCGCAAAGGCCGATTTGCTGAGAGCCTTGCTCTTTCCGGAGGAGGTCGGAGTCGTTCCGTTCCGCGTTGTCGCGACGATCCTCACTTTGTTTCTGTTAGCGATTGCGCCGGCCGACTATCTGATCTTGGGTTTTTTTCGGCGGCGAAAGTACACCTGGATTCTCTTCCCCGCGATGTGCGTCGTGTTCACGGTGACAACGGTTTCGGTCGCTCGTCACTATACGGGCACAATCGATCATCGCGGTTCTCTCGTGATCACCGATCTCGGCGAGGACGGCAGGCCCCTCAGGACGACGCGCATCGAACACATCATCACGGCAGGCACGCGCACGATCTCCGACGAAGTCAAGAATGGTCTCTTCGCGAGGACGGACGTTCAACCTCAATCAGCCAATGAGACGGTGCCTGTCACGCCGAATAGCGCCGCGACGTACCGTGAACCTTCGCAGCTCAAAGAGAGCGACCCGGTTGATTACGTGGGCGTGATCCCCTCGGCGTTCAGCGTGCAACGGTTATCCCGCCAATGGAGCCCCAGTATGGTGCGAATTACGGCCACCGGTGCCCAAGAGTCCGTGCCGCAATTCGCCTGGACCGAGCTGGACTCGCTGAATTCTCGAAGTCGGGACGGGCAAAAGGAAATTGTGGATCGAATCCGCCGCACACTGCCGGACTGCGAAATTCTGTTTTTGACTTCAAACGGCGACCGTTCCGTGCAGGAGATTTTCCCCGAGCAGCGGTCCGGGCAGTCGGTTCCATGAATGGGCTGCCCTGCTCACCGATCTGTCGCGCCGATCGGATGGGCGTCTTTTTTCGCTCGTCTCCCGAATCTCACCGAACGGCGCCGGCGACTTGGAGGATCTTTCGGCGTGCGATCCGTCCGAATCCAAATCGTGCCTCGTGCATATTGCCGTTCGACAGGGACCCGATTTACGGGTCTATCGTCGCTTTCTGGGGGCGTCGCATCGACGCGACCTGGATTAGCGCGATGGAGCCGAATTCAATAGAGCATCGCCTGGCCGACGCAGCTTGCAATCGCTGCTTCTCCAGGCCCCGTTGTCGTTTGCGACGAACGGCATCCTGGAGGAACGCCGGCCCTGCAACCATCCGACTGCGGAAGTGCTGGCAACGCCAATCGGATCGTGTTAAAAAATTTTAAGAAAATCTCGGATTCGTGTCCCCCGGCGGTCAAGTCATTCGTCAACTCGTTGAATCGCCTGGATCGGTCTGGGCCGCGTTCAACGCAATACACCACAGCTTCGAGGATTTCGCACATGGCCAAGTTTATGTTTGTCTACAGGGGCACGCCCGGCGCCGAGAGCAAAATGCCTCCCGATCAGATGCAGCAAGTCATGCAAAAATGGAGTCAATGGATCGGCGAAGCCATGCAGAAGGGCTGGATGACGGATCCGGGCGATGCTCTCACCGACGAGGGACGCTTGGTACGCGGGAAAGTTGTCTCCGATGGACCCTTTGTCGAAGCCAAGGAAGTTGTGGGAGGATATTCCGTCGTCGAAGCCGAGACGATCGAAAAGGCGGCCGAACTGGCAAAGGGCTGTCCTGCCCTGCTCTACGGTGGATCGGTCGAAGTGCGACGATTGGCGGGACTTGCCTCGCAGCTCTAAACACGGGCTCGCTTTGCAATCAATTATCAGTGAATCACCGGCGGACGGACGTTTCCGTCTGCCGAACAGACCAACGATCTTTCGAACGACGTGAGGACCATTCATGAAATCATTCAAGGCTTGCAGTCTCCTGTTACTGACGGTTGCCGCCATGGCGCCCGGCGCAATCGCGGCCGAAAAACCCGCCGCGCATTCCGCCGCCAAGAACTCGACTTTTGACAAATTCAAAGACCTTGCCGGCGATTGGGAAGTTGCCCAGACATCGTCCGAGCATGGAATGCCGGGAGGTTCGATCAGCTACAAGGTGACCGCGGGCGGCGCCGCCGTCGTCGAAACGACGTTTCAGGGCACTCCGCACGAGATGTTGACGATGTACTACATCGACACCGATGGTGGCCTGTGCCTGACGCACTATTGCGTTCTCGGGAACCGACCGCACATGCGCGCGTTGCCCCAGACGAGTGCGGATACCGTAGTTTTCAAATGCGACCACAAGGATAATGCCGCCATCGAGAACGAGGACCACATGCACCAGGCCACGTTCACGTTCCTTGATCGCGATCACGTGAAGTCCGAATGGGTGCTCTACAAGGACGGGAAGGCGGACAGCGCCCATGGCTTTACGCTTGTCCGCAAGAAGAAATAGCCCGCCGATAGCGGTCGCCCGGAAACGGGTCCGCGACGCTTGGAACGGTGTGAGCACGGTTCCAAGCGTCGTTCAGTTTGGACCGAACCCATGTCTGCCGCGAATTCCGAGTCCGTCGCGCCTCTTGTGGAACACTTCTTCCGCAACGAGGCAGGTCGCCTGGTGGCTGTCCTGACGCGCGGTCTTCGGTCTGCGGAACCTCGATCTCGTCGAGGATATGGTGCAGACGACTCTGGTCGACGCCCTGACGGCCTGGCGCAATCGCATCCCGGACAACCCATCCGGCTGGGTGCACCGTGTTGCCAAGAACAAAATTCTGGATGCGCTGAGGCACCATCAAATTGGCAAGCGGGTGATCGAAGGGCTCGCTGCCGAGAGTCAGCAACAGGCCGAGGAACTCGATCGGCTCTTTCTCGACAAAGAAATCGAGGACAGCCAGCTCGAAATGATGTTCGCCTGCTGTCACCCTCGGCTCACTCGGGAAAACCAACTCGCCCTGACCTTGAAAGCCCTGTGCGGCTTCGGCAACTCGGAAATCGGCCGGCGCTTCTGGTTCCGGACGAAACGGTCAAGAAACGTCTCCAGCGGGCGACTCAAAGTCTCTTGCAGCATCAAACGCGGTTGGAAGTGCCGCCGCCCGATGAGCTTCTTTCGCGGCTCGACAGCGTGCATCAGGTGCTCTATTTGCTCTTTAACGAGGGCTACAGCACGAGCGAGGGCGATCTGGCCATTCGCACCGATTTGTGCGAAGAGGCCGCGCGGCTTTGCCATCTGCTCTGCTCTCATCCGCGGTTTGCGACTCCTTCAACGCATGCTCTGATGGCGCTCATGCTCTTTCATGCGGCCCGCCTTGACGCCCGGCTCGATCAAGGCGGATCTCTGTTGCTGATGGACGAACAGGACCGCAGCCAATGGGATCAACGGCTGATCGGGCGCGCTCAAGAGTTTCTCGACGCGGCCGCCCAAGGAACTGTCGTCTCAACCTTTCATCTCGAAGCGGGTATCGCCCTGCTCCACTGTTCGGCCGAGAGCTACGACCGAACCGATTGGCGCGGAATCCTGCGGCTCTACGACGCTTTGCTGGCCGTCCATCGCTCGCCCGTGTACGAACTCAATCGGGCGATCGTCGTGGCCCAGATCGATGGTCCGCGTGCCGGCATCCAAACGCTGAACGTAGGCCGGCCTCGACGCGGCACTGCGACACTATCATCTGTTTGACGCAACGCTCGGTGAACTCTATCGCCGTGCAGGCGATTACGATCGAGCGCGACAGCATTTTGAAACGGCGCGCACCAAGACGAATTCGCCTTTTGATCACGAACTCCTCGATCGCCGGCTCGCGAAATGCACTTTGAGAGTCGGCGAAGGCTGAATCGCATCTTTAAGGTTGAGTCGTAACGAAGCCGTGCCAATCTTTCAGGAACTCTGCCTCTGTCACTCCGAGCACGCGCAGGGCCGCCTCGGGTTTGGTGACGGCCAGCAGCTTCCAGACCACGTCTCGACCCCACCGCCGATCGACAAACTCGACCATCGAACCGCAAACTGCGTAGCGGTATCGTCCGGACCAGGCATTGGCGAGTTGGTGCGGCTCCTTGCCAGCACGAATGGCTTCCTGCGCCGCGCCACGGTGTTCCCGGTCCAGTTGGCCCGACACATAGACGGCCAACCCCTCGACGAACCAGCCCAAGTCATCCATCCCGTCGAAATCGCCGGTCGGATTGCGTTGGCCATGATAAACGTGCACCAGCTCATGCGCGATCAAGTCCCGCAGATGGGCGGCATCGGCCGGATTGTGCTCAACCGCCTGCGTTTTCCAGACGCGGGGCGAAAGGATCATGAATCGGTCGGCCACGCCGGCGGCCACCATCCAGGCCTCGGTCTTGGGCACTTTCCATCGTTTTTGGAAATAGCGATCGAATGCCGCTCGATCGGCAAAGACCTCGACGTCGAACGAACGAGCGAAAGGCTTGCCAAAAAAGGCCTCGGCCCGCTTCCGACCCTGCGTCAACGGGGCTTGAAGTTGAGCGACAACCGCGGCGTCAATCGGCTGGGCGATGACTTTGCCGACACCGGCGTTCTGCGCCGGCGCGCGAGTGACACCAGCTCCGATGGATTCCGGTTTCGTGGGCGGTTGCGCACCCAAACAATGGGAACACAGCGCAAGCAGACAAAAACACATGATCCGCAACTGCGTCATTCGTGACCGCCGGCTCGTAGGGCTCGCAGGATTTCGCTTGACGCTCAGCGGCGCACGAAGGCGTTTTGCAAGGTGCCGCGATCGAAGGCGTCGGGGACCCGTCCATCCGCCGCATACACGTAAATCGCCGCGAGCAAAATCGTGTGCAGAGCCGCGGAAACAGCGGAGATGATCAGAATCGCCACAACCGTGATGGCAATTCCCGTAATCATGAGTGCCGGGACATGACTCAGCACACCCAACAGAGCCGGCACGCAGGCCACGAGCGAAAACAGAAACACGAACAACCCGATTCCCTGATTGGCGACGAACGATTCACCCCACGCCCGTCGCAAGATCGAACCCGAGCGACGAATGGCATCGATGGGCCCGAGCTTTTCCACGACGATGACGGGCACGACGAAAAACGTCGCGATGCTCCAGGCCAGACCGAGGAGGCCGGCCACGAATGTGCCCAGCTTCTCCGATCGCGATTCGACGATTTTCAGCAAGAACCCGACCGTCGCGCTGACGAGGCTCCAACCCAAAATCTGCGGCAAGCGGCTGCCCGCGGCTTGAAGCCCGTCGCCGAGCGTCGGATCGCCGCCGTTGAAGCGAATGATCGCGCAAGCCACCAGAGCCGAATTGAAAAAGACGATCACAAAGTAATTGCAAAAGTAGAACGCGAAGAGGATGACGTAAGCCAACGGATTGTGCGTGACCTCGCCGACGTTCTTATCAATCGTGAACGCGCCCGAGAAAAACATGGGCAACGCAAAGCTGCCCATCACCAACAGGCACGCAATGCCGCTCAGAAACGGAAACACCAGCAACTCCTTGTCGAGCCGCAAGACTCGACCGCTGGCTTTCATCAATTCCCAACCGTTGGCGATTTTGTCGAACACTGGTCGTCCTCCGGTTCAATAATCGATTCGGGATCGCCGACTTCCGGTCGTCGTCAATCCGGTCAGCAGGGTTAAAAGGTCGATCCTAGCAAAAGAGGTGATCGGGTTCGATAAGATTCTCGAATGACAACGCTTCCGCAGCCCCCACGGTTCACGCGGATTCTCGCTAAACACTGGCAACTGCGAAAAAAAGGCTTTCGTCGTTTGGTTGACGGGCAGTTTGCTTTTCTGCCAAAGTAGAGTATCCCCTTATTCGGCCCGGATCGCTTGCCGCTTCCTTTAGCGAAAACGGACTTGTAGCACAGGGCGGCATTGTTCGTAATTATTTCAATTGTTGACAGTGGGCGTCTCGTAACGCTTACTTGTGCTGTTGCGCATCAATTGAGGAGTCACACCGCAATGATTCCGACTCAGGACTCCCACCCCGGACGGGAACGCCGACCGTGTCTCTCGCGGTCAGGCCGCTGTCTTGGCCCAGATAACAGCCGGGCTGACCCGGCCGACCTCGACCGACGAGGTCTTCGGGCAGGTGGTTACCGCCGTGGCCGAGCAACTCGGAAGCGTGAATACCGCTCTCTGCTTCCATGACGCTGCCCGCGGCACCTTGTCGCTCCACACCTGCTACAAGCACGGGACGGTGACGATTTATGGCGCCGAGACAGGCCACGAGCCAGTATCCGTTCCGACCGTTCAGTTCCCGATCTGGGGCGTCCTTCGCGCCAAACGCCAAGCGCACATTCTGTCCGACCCGTCCTCGCTCCCCCCGTCGCCGCCTCGAGATTTTTACCTCGCCATCGGGGCTCGACAGGTGCTGTATGTCCCACTCCTTCTTGGCGAGGACCTGATCGGGTACCTGAGTACCCCGAACAACCGGCCAGAGGCGTTCACGCCGGACGAGATCGACTTAGCCCAGGCGCTGGCCAATCAGATCGCCTTGGCCGTCCGACTCGGCCGTCTTGCCGAGCAGGCAAGTGATGCCGCGATAACGGCCGAGCGAGAGCGGGCTGCCCATTCTCGTTCAGCCGAGCGGGAGGCCGCCGTCCTTGGGGAGCGCAACCGCCTGGCCAGAGAGATCCATGACACCTTGGCCCAGGCATTTGTCGGGGTGGTTACCTTCCTTGAGGCCGCTAAGGACGCAGCCGCGCGCCGGCCGGAAAAGGCCCATGCCTGCGTCCTCGACGCCCTCCAGGTGGCGCGGGACGGTTTGGATGAGGCCCGCAGGTCGGTACGGGCCTTGAGGCCATTGCCCCTCGACGGCGGCGACCTGACCCAGGCCCTAAATCGATTGGCCGGGCGTCCGGACGACGGCGGGCCGGCCGTCGCCGTCCACGTCCACGGCCGGACCCGTCCCTTGGCTGCCAAGGTCGAGGAAGAATTATATCGGGTCGCCAAGGAAGCGTTAACGAACAGCCTGCGACATGCCAAAGCGAGCCTGATCAGTATCGATTTAACATTCGACGCAGCCTTAATCCGGCTGGCGGTCCGCGACGACGGCGGCGGGTTTGACACGCAACTTCCGGACCCGCCGACTACGTTCGGGATAACTGGCATGCGTGAACGGGTTGACCGGATCGGCGGTACCTTGACCGTGGATAGCACGCTGGGCGGCGGGACCGTCGTGACAGTCGTCGTATCGGCCGAGGAGGAAGAGGAATGAATGGACCAACGAAAATCCGCCTCTTGATCGCCGACGACCACCCGGTCGTCCGCCGTGGGTTAACGGCCATGCTAGAGGATCAAGAGGACATGGCGGTCGTAGCCGAGGCGAGCGACGGCCCAGAGACGGTCGCCGCCTACCGCGAGCACGTCCCCGATGTCGCCCTGATCGACTTCCGCATGCCCGGCCTCGGCGGGGCCGAGGTGGTCGCCGCAGTCCGGGCGGAATTTCCGGCCGCCCAGATCATCATCATCACCACCTACGACACCGACGAGGACCTCTACCAAGCGGTGCGGGCCGGGGCCCGCGGATACCTTCTCAAGGACACGTCCCTGGACGAGTTCACCGATTGCATCCGGAGGGTAAGCCGCGGGGAGACACGCGTGCCCGAGGCGCTGGTAGCACGTCTAGCCGGGCGAGTTGGGGCTGCCGAACTCACCCCCCGGGAACTGGAGGTACTTAATCGCATGGCGGCTGGCCGGGCGAACAAGGAAATCGCGGCCGACCTATTCGTGAGCGAGTCGACCGTCAAAACTCACATCAATCACATCATGGCCAAACTTGGCTGTAGACGACCGCACTCAGACGGTCACGCTAGGCGACTCAACCGCGGCTTGATACGGCTTCCCTGACGCTCCTCAACCCAAGGGTGGAGGCCAAGTTCAACCGTCTAGCCAATACTCGGGTCAGCTCGATACGTCTAGAATCCCCTATCGTTGCGGCGTGCGACTGCTGGTCGCCTGAGGTCGGCTCGACAAGACCTGATCGCGACTTCTTCTTCATGGCATGGCGGTCCCCGGCGCGGCTATCGACACGAATGCCAACGAAGGATGCATGACATGAACAGAG
Organism: uncultured Planctomycetaceae bacterium; assembly: GCA_963756305.1. GTDB lineage: Bacteria > Planctomycetota > Planctomycetia > Planctomycetales > Planctomycetaceae > DASPSM01. Next base: position 532,786 of record CAVWNP010000002.1, on the reverse strand, counting down.
TAAATGGAAAGACCGCTGTGATCACCGGTGGCGCTACCGGCATCGGCCGCGCCGCAGCAAAGCGATTCATCAAGGTCGCCGTCGACGGCGGCCTAGCTCAACTCTGACGCGAAGATTCGTTTTAACCACCATAAATAAACGGAGAAAAATATGAGCAACAACAACGGACAAAAATTAGCAGGAAAAATCGCCGTGATCACAGGCGGAAACAGCGGGATAGGCTTGGCCACGGCCAAGCGCTTCGTGGAAGAAGGCGCGCACGTCGTGATCACTGGCCGACGAGAGAAAGAGCTGAAAGAGGCCGCAGCCTTGATCGGGAGAAACGTCACGACGGTCGCTGGCGACATATCGCGCCTGGAGGATTTGGACCGGCTCTATGCCGTCGTGAAAGAGAAGCACGGCCACATCGACGTCCTCTTCGCAAACGCTGGCTGGGGTGAAGTCGCTCCGCTCGAAACGGCGACCGAGGCTCATTTTGACAAGACCTTCGACCTAAACGCAAAGGGAACGTTCTTCACAGTGCAAAAGGCCCTTCCCCTTTTCAAAGATGGCGGCTCGATCATCCTGACCTCTTCAGTCGCCAATGTGAGGGGAGATGCAGCGTTTACCGCCTACGCTGCGAGCAAGGCGGCTGTGCGCTCTTTCGCCCGCGGCTGGACGGTGGAACTGAAGGATCGCAAGATTCGTGTGAATTCGATGAGCCCTGGCCCAATCGAAACTCCGGCTTTGGAGAACGCGGGCCTCACCGCTGAACAGGTAAAACAGGCGGCAGCCCAGTTCGCCACGGAAGTTCCGCTCGGCCGCAGAGGCAAGGCCGAGGAAGTCGCTGCTGCCGTCTTGTTCCTCGCTTCCGATGAAAGTTCATACGTCACCGGCGTGGATCTCGCCGTCGATGGAGGCATGGCGCAGGTCTAATACGGACAGTGCAGATCAAGTTGTGAGAGAAATCGAAAAAAATAGAGATGGTGTGATTGCTGTCGCGCTGAAACTTACACGTTCCGATGTAAGGGAATAGGAGAGATTTCGATGAGCATCGAAAAGAATGTCGAGGTTGTGAAGAGTTTTCTCGCGGCAATCGGCCGCCGCGATAAGCAAGGTTGCTGGCGTTGGTCTGCCGAAGATATTGAGTGGATCATTCCGGGCGAGGACTGGCCGCTGGCCGGCACGCACCGCGGGCACGCGGGATTGGCGGATGTGCTTCAGAAGGCTAACGAGACGGTGGAAACTTCGTACCCAGAGCCCCCCGAATTCATAGCGCAGGGAGACCGGGTTATGGTCGTCGGCTTCGCTACGGGGAGAGTCAAAGCCACGAATAGGACGTTCAAGGACGATTGGGTCTTCGACGTTACCGTTCGAGATGGGAAAGTGACGAAGATCCGGGAGTATATCGACACGCAGGCACTGGCGCGGGCCTCCGAGATGGACGCGAGCCCCAGGTCCTGACCCATTGAGACCGATCCCACACGAAACGATTCGTAAAGTCTACGAATACGTTGAACAGCCGCAACGCCTTCGGAACCGTAACCGTCGCCCAGGCGACGATCGCGTTCTTGAATGGCATGCTATTTGGCACGTCCATCCAGAGGAGGAGACTGGCTATGAAAATAGGATTTATAGGTGCCGGTACAGTAACTCGCACGTTTGGCCGTCATTTGATGACGGCTGGTCACACCCTTGTCGTATCCAATTCCAAAGGTCCGGAAACACTGATTGGTTTTGTCGCTGATCTCGGTGCAGGCGCCACCGCGGGGACGAAGCAGCAGGCAGCCGAATGCGATGTCGTTATTCTTGCGACCCGATGGGTCAGCGTCCCTGCTGCTCTCAAAGGGATTGATTGGAAAGGACGCATCCTGATCGACGCCACGAACGCACATGTGGACCCTGTTCCAGACATCAGTCAGGCTGGCGTGACAAGATCGAGAGCCGCATTGAAGGGCCGCACTTCCAGCGAAATTGTTGCCGAAATGGCAGCTGGCGCACGGCTTGTTAAATCGATCAGCAACATTCCGATGGACTGGATACAGGACTTCTCGCCGACCAAACCTCGTACCGTCATCTTTACATCCGGTGACGACATCGAAGCCAAGAAAGTCGTGATCGAGTTGATCAACAGCACCGGATTCGTCGCGATTGATCTCGGATCACTCGCAAAAGGCGGTGCGATGCACGAGGTTGGCGCTCCTTTGTCAGGCCTGGATCTCCACTTTGTCCGTCGGCTTCGGTAAGGCGGCATCAACACCGTGTACTGAAGAATGCGCTCGACGAAGCCTATCAGGAGTGGGGACGGAAGCCATTCACTGCCGTTCGTTACGGCGGGGCCGGAGCGGCGCTCGCGATTGACCATCTACGCCAAATCACAAGTGCGCTGCGAATGGTTTCGACCGCGGCCACCGTCAACATTTGAGGCGCCGAGTGCGGAGAAGGTGTCAGGAACAGTTCCTGACACTTTTTCCCGCTCTTTTCCCGCTCCCGCTCCCGACGCACCCTGATGATTCAGTTTCAGCCTAATTACGGCAATGCTAGTCTTCATCGCGCATAGAGTGCGGAAAAGGTGTCAGGAACCTTTTCCGCGTACTCGCTGTCTCCCAACCGGGTTTTCGCACGCGTTCACTGGGTTGTCGTCACCACGCTGTTGGACGCACAAGAGTTTCGCGCCGAGGAAATCGGCGAGCTGTATCGTCGGCGTTGGCAGGCCGAGCTGAATCTCCGGGCCGTCAAAGTCACGATGGGCTTGGATGTGCTGCGTGCCAAGACGCCGGAGATGGTCCGCAAAGAGCTCTGGACTGGCCTTCTGGCGTACAATCTCATCCGCCGCACGATGCTTCAGGCCGCACATGCCGCCGAACTTCTGCCAAACCAACTGAGCTTCACGGCCGCCCTGCAGACGATCGCCGCGTCGTGGCTCACGACGCTCTTCCTCGACGACAAAGTGAAGGCTGCTCTCTTTCGTGCAACGCACCTCGGATCGCATCCTACCGCATCGGAAACCGTCCGGATCGCGTTGAACCTCGCGCCATTAAGCGTCGACCCAAACCGCACGACTTGCTGACCGAGCCCCGAGCCGTCGCACGCGGAAAACTTCTCGCGGCCAGTTGCTCGTCCTAAACTCAACGCCTATACGTGGAAGTGCCATTCGTGTCAGGAACCTTTTCCGCGCACTGCAGGCCATCCGCCGCAGTGTCCATCGCGACCGACCGTTCGGGGACGAAGACTGGAGCCATCGAATCGTGCGCCGCCTCGGCCTCGAAACCACGCTCCGCCCCGCGGCCGACCCCAAAAAAGGTCCCTGACACCTTTTCCCGCCTCCACCTTTTCCCGCCTCCCAAGCAAAGCGGCGAGCGAACAGCCGATTTGAATCCAGTTTGTTGTCTTGTCGCTCAGGCCGTCATTCTAGCGAGCGTTGTGCAGGCGGTGGATTTGTTTCGCCCGTCCGCGCCATCCCGCTTTGCAATTGAAGCAGGAAATAGAGGCCTCCCGCCCCGAAGAGTAGGCACGCTCCCGCGAAGAGCGCGATGCTGATCAGCAGTTCTTTCGCGATCCGGCTCATGCCGTGATTCTACCGTCGCAGAAGCGCCTGCGCCACAGGCAGAACAAGGGGACATTCTTAGAATGTCCCCTTTTTCTGCCCGACGGGACTGGAATCCGCCCTTCGCCCTCCGAAGCAGCCAACAAAGTAGAATGTCCCCTTTTGTCTGCCCCAACCAGCCCTCAGCCGTCGGGATGTAGGTGATGTCGGCCGCCCAGGCCCGGTCGGTCGACGGCTGATCGAACTGGCGGTCGAGCCGATTCTCGAAGACAGGATGCTCATGGCGGCTGAGAGGAAAAGGGGACATTCTACTTTTCGATTGACGCTCTGGACAGCGGCGATTAGTCTGCTCGAATGCCTCGCACGGCACGCGCATTGGCCGGTGGATTCTGTTACCACGTGATCAACCGTGGAAATGCTCGGCAACGCGTGTTTCATAAGCCGGATGATTTCACGGCCTTTGCCAGATTGCTTGGCGAGGCTAGCGAACGGTTGCCCATGCGGCTGCTCGCCTGGTGCGTGATGCCGAACCATTTTCATTTGGTGCTCTGGCCGCGGCAGGACGGGGATCTCAGCCGCTGGATGCAATGGCTGCTGACGGCCCACGTTCGACGCTACCACCGACACTACAAGTCCAGCGGCCACGTCTGGCAAGGTCGGTTCAAGGCGTTTCCCATTCAGCAGGACGAGCACCTGGCGAGCGTGCTGCGCTATGTGGAACGCAATCCCCTGCGTGCCCAACTCGTGCCGCGTGCTGAGCACTGGCTCTGGTCCTCCCTGTGCGGGGGCCACGACGAGTGGCGCCCCATGGTCCACGAGGGCCCACTTCCGCGCGGTAGCGCTGGTGCGAGTGGGTCAACGGCGTCGAAAGCGAAGCGGAGCTGAACGCGATCCGCCACAGCATCGCACGCGGAACGCCTTTCGGAGCGCATCGGTGGCAAGTGTCGACAGCTCGGCGACTGGGGCTGGAATCCGCCCTTCGCCCCCGCGGCCGCCCTCCGACGCATCCAACAAAGTAGAATGTCCTCTTTTTCTGCCTAGCTGACATTTGGGATACTGTAAAGTTTACATACAAAGGCTTTATGCCCAGTTACTATTATTCGGACCCGAGTCGGATGGACAACGACATGAAGACGACCGGAAAGGTCGCTCTGATCGTTGGAGGAACGGCGCCTGCGGCTGCTGGCGGACTTGCGGCCGGACCCATCGTCGCGGAGGGAGGAAGACAGGTTGCACGTTGGCTCCTTGTCCGAACTTCGGCTTTGGGCATTGGGACCGGTGCGGTCGGGGGACCAGTAGGGACACAAGGGGGTGGTCCAGTGCCAATTATTAAATACTTGCCCCGCGCACCTGGGCTTGGGCCGATTACGCCCTCCGGTAATTAGAGTTATTATAGACACGTAATCATGTCGGGCACGAACCCTGCGGACCTCGATCAAGTTTTCTTTGAATCGCACTTTCAATGGCGGACGATGCCCGCCAAGTTGGTTGTGGCGATGCTGAGTGGCAGTGGCGTTCAAGCGCGACGGGAGCCATTGGATTCGCCGGCTCAATTGATGGCCACCCATGGATCGCGACGTTAGTTTGGTGTCCGATCGGCTTGGTCGGCTGTATCATTTTCTGCGTCGGCGTTTGGAACGCCCAGAGATGGCTCAAGGGCTCCGTTGAAGACGTGGTGATTGCTCGGTCCGGTGTTCGTTGTGGTGACAAGGCGTGGTTGTGGCCGGATATCGGAGCGATTCGAATGATGTTGCAAGCCGAACCTCCGCATATAATAGTGTGGCCGGCGACTTCGCAACGCGGGCTGCTGCCCGCAGGGTGTTGGTTTCTTCTGAGCGAACATGCGAGCGCGTGGACTCAGCATGGAATAGTTGACAGGATACGACAGTTTGTGGAGGAATCAGGTTTCCATGTAAGTATTGAATGAGCAAAACACGAGCAGAGTTAGCGGGTAGCGGCGCATTACTGTTGCATTGTCGCATAGCAGTGAGTTGACGACGACATCTCGATTTTAAGAGAGCGTGCCGGGCAACACTCTCATGAAAGAAAAAGGGGACATTCTACTTTGCGATTGTTGCTTTCGCCGGCGGTGCCTTTGGAACCAGTTCGGTGGCGAGTTTCGACCGCTCGGCGACTGGGGCGGAATCCGCCCTTCGCCCTCCGAAGCAGTAACAAAGTAGAATGTCCCCTTAGCCGGGACCCCGACTCAAGACGTGGAACCTTCCCGGCAATGGCAGGCCAGCAGCCTGCCCCACGAAATGCCGGTGCGCCACGAGCGCTCTTGCTGCAGTGGCCGGTCCGGTGTGAGAATTCAGCAAGCGGGCGAATCGCCCCGCCGATTCGCCGATTGAACACTGCCAGCCGATTCCGGATCCACCTCATGGCCGATCACGGACGAGTCCTTCGATTCGCTCGAACGCTTCTCGTTGGCTGCTGGGCGGCGATCACCTGCGCGGGTGCGATCGCCGGCGAACCTGGCATCGCCTCGGCGGACGGCGAGGATTGGTCGGACCTGCAAATCATTTCGATCGACGATTTCCTGGTTTCAAATCTTGTTGAAATGGCCGATGCGCGGCCAACCACTGAAGCGACCGCAGCGGAATCGCCCGTCGTCAAGCGCATTTTGGCGAATTGGCGGGCGCGGCATCAGCGGATCCAATCGTTTCACCTCGCGTGGAATGCGTGGCAAGCAAAACTCGAAAATGCCAACTCGCCCGACGCGCATTCGGAGGTGTGGGTCGAACGCGATTTACGGCACCGGGTCGTGACTTCCTCTCCGCCGAATCGGGTCGTTTCCATCTCCGCGTTCGATGGGATGGTCCGACGCCGCTGGGACGCCGAAAGACGTGAGGGAGAAATTTGGAACGGCGAACAGTGGTCCGACCTGCACGAATTTTCGGCGCGGATGTGGTGCACGGCCCTGGATCCGGTCGGCAGCGATCTCATCGATCCGTCAGGGTCCCCCTATCAGGTCTTGAAAGAAAACGCCGTCATCGGAGACCGGCATTGCGTGAAGCTCGAGCGCCGCATCCAGGGGCAATCCTGGCCGTCTGCCATGGTCGAGACGATTTGGATCGACCCGCAGCGCGACGACGTTATCACCGGCTGGGAGCGCCGCACTCCGGAGTCCGCCCCCTTCTTTTTCGTCTCATTTGAATACGCCCGCGACCCGCACTACGGCTGGCTTCCCACCCGCTGGGACAACACCAATACCTCGACATTGAGAAGTGCCTCCGCCGTGGCGACGAAACTGACCGTCAACGAGCGCTTCGGCATCGAAACCTTTCGCCTCTCATTCCCGCCGGGAACAACGGTCAACGACCGAGGCCTTGCGGCACGCTACGAAATCGCCGCGAACGGATCGAAGACAAACATCAAACCGTACTACCCGGCCGAGATCGAAACGATCTACGACTGCCTGAAAGAGAAAACGGACTTCATCGTCGACCCGGAGCCGCTCCAGTCCGCGCTCGACTTCGTCGCGAAGCGCTATCACATGAAATTTGCCTTCGACGCCCAGGCCGTGCGTCAGCGACGGATCGATCCACAGCTCGAAGTCAAAGTCGCCAAACGCGGAATTAAGGTGAGCAAGCTCATCGCCCTGCTGCTGGAACAATCGCCGAAACCGCTCGATTACGAGATTCGTAACGACGTGGTCACGGTGATTCCGGGCCGATAAGCGATACCCCCCGAAAACAGAATAACTGCCTTCAAGTATTTCTCGGCGCACCGATTCGAGCAGACCGTCTGCTTCAAAATTGTGGATGTCTCTGGGGTGAGCCAGTCGCTTCGGATTTGCTCAACCGGTTTTGAACGATCATTCGCGCTGTGCGCACTGTGAGACTCCGATAAGTCAAAATGTGGACCCAGCGCGAGGCTCCGCATTGCGGAGCCAAGGCCGACAGTTTGACGCCCGACGCCTTCGGGCGTTTGCCGACGCCGGTCTTCGACCGAAGCGGTCGGCACCAACAAAATCTGCCGACGCCGGTCGCTTCGACCGAAGCGGTCGGCACCAACAAAACCCGCCAAACGGATCGTTGCCTGACCGAGCTTGGCGTTTCGGGCCAACGGCGACTCTCAGTGGGCGGGGCGATAACACACTTCCGGCACCGGTCGCTCGAATTCTCGCGTGCGAGGCAAGCAACCAGTACCCGCAAAGCGGCTCGCGGATACGCCGCCACCGTTGGCTTCAGGCTCAGCGACTGAAAAGTCACTTGACGGAAGAACTTCCGCGATCGCTGCGTCGACCGGGTGAGCGAAACTCACCAGATGCCCCGGAATTCCTTCCTAGCCCGAGTATAGCTACGTGCACTCAAATCCCGACGGAAATTCTTTTCAGTTTGTTGCAACTTCCGAGGCGAGGGGAAGTTGCGACACAAAGTTTTTTGGACATACTTTGCGTCGCAAAGTAGTTTCAAGAAGCGGATGAGCCTCTTCGGGCTGGGGGACTTTTTTGGGCGCACCCCAAAAAACTCCCCCCCTTTTTGCTCGACGGGTCCGCCATCCTCCGACGCCCCGGCCCCCTCATCCCCGGCCGCTCTCCCGCAAGGGGCGACGGGTGAAGGACTTGGAAGAGGCAGCGGCAAGGCCCAACTCCATCTCTCGCCCCCGAACCGCCCGCCCTCCGCCGACTTTTTTTGGGTGGACCCAAAAAAAGTCCCCCTTTTCAGCGCCCAAAAAAGCCAAAAAAGTCGGCTTCGGGGAGGTGAAATCTCTGGACCCAGCCCGGCCCGCTCAGAGGGCAGCGTCACGCGACTGTTTCGTGCCGCGTCGTATCGTGCGGAGAGACGAGTGCCAGGAAGCCGCCAAACAGCATCACGGCCCCAAGCGTCAGCATTCCCCACAAGTAGTTTGCCGACTTGTCGTGTTCATGAATCAGACCAATCGCTCCCGGTCCTGCGAGTCCGCCCAGATTGCCGAACGAATTAATCAGCGCGATACCGCCCGCCGCGGCGGCTCCGCTGAGAAACGACGTCGGCAACGACCAAAAGGTCGGCAGCATGCACATGATGCCCGCGATTCCAAGACTGTATCCGACGAGGCCCCCGGTCGCGGTCGTGGAATAGGCCGCAAGAATCCATCCGAGGGCGCTGATGAACCCGGGAATGGCCACGTGCAGGCGATGCTTGCCCGTGCGGTCGGCCCAAGCTCCGTTGATCAGCATGGCAATTAATCCACAGAGATTCGGGACGGCGGCAATGAAACCGACTGCAACCTCTTTTGACTGGGGATAAAGCTTGCGAATCAATTCGGGCAGAAACAGGCTGGCGGAGTTCGAGCCGAATGCGATCGCAAAATACAGCAAAACCAGGATCCACACGCGCGGGTCCGAGAGGGTGCGGCGAAAATCGGCCCCGTGCGCCTCCTCGCGATATTTGTCTTCCTGGCGAATTTGCGCCGAGAGCCAGGTGCGTTCATCGTCATTCAACCAGTGTGCGTCTTCCGGTCGATCGGTCAGGTAGTGCATCACGCAGAAACCAAGAGCGATCGACGGAATGCACTCCAGGAAAAAGACCCATTGCCAACCGTGCAGGCCCGCCCTTCCGTCGAGGTACTCGATGATGGTGCCCGACATGGGGTTGATGAAAATGCCCGCGATCGCGTTACCCGCCATAAACGTCGCGATGGCGCGGGTGCGCTGCTGCGTGGGAAACCAGCGGGTCATGTAATAGATGATGCCGGGGAAGAAACCCGCTTCGGCCACACCCAGCAAGATGCGAACCGTGTAAAAGCTTGCAATTCCTCGCACCAACATCGTGGCCCCGGAGACCAGCCCCCACGTGATCACGATGCGGGAAATCCAGACGCGGGCTCCCGTCCGTCGCAGGATCAGATTGCTGGGCACCTCGAAGACGAGGTAGCCGAAATAGAACAGTCCGGCACCAAACGCGTACACGGCCCCGTTCATTCCGGTGTCGTGCTGCACGGCCTCTTTGGTGAAGCCGACGTTATTGCGGTCGAGCAGATTGCAGATGTAGAGCAGCATCAAAAACGGAATGAGACGCACCGACACCTTGCGCATCGCGGTGATTGCCGGCGATTTTTCCGTTTTTTCGATGATCGGAGTAGCGAATTCGTGCGTGCTCACAAGGTGGGTCCTCAAGCGCGAGAGGGCGATGCCTTGCAGATGAATAGCGGGGAAACTGCATTATGAGCAGTCGGCGACGCGAAAACGAACCGAGTGGCCCCACAAATTCAGCAAAAATGCGGAATGCTGAATCACTCTTCACCATTCCGCAAAGGATATCCGTGACTGGCTGGGGCGAAGGTTTATGTCACCGTCTCGGTCCAGACACTCGACGTGACGGTGTTAAAGTTGCCGTCTCCACTGTACACGACCTTGATCTTGTGGGTCCCCGCTTTGGTCCAACTCATCGTCAGCGAGACTTGCCCGTTGCTTCCCAGCGTCTTTGTGGCGAGAACTGTCGAGCCGTCGTAGAACGTCACGGTTCCGGTTGGCGTGCCGGCGCCGGGCGCGGTCGGCACGATGGTGGCCGTAAACGTGACTTGGGTATTGGTCGAGATCGAATTCTGCGGAGCAGTGACCGCGCCGGAAGTCGAGGCCTTCGTCACCTTTTGGGTGATCGCCGCGGACGTACTTGAAGTGAAGTCCGAACTTCCTCCGTAAACAGCAGAGATCGAATGGCTTCCGACTGCCAAGCTCGATGTTGAGTAGGTCGCCTGGCCTGCACTGTTCAGCGTACCCGGTCCGAGAGGCGGTGTTGCCGTCCATAAACGTCACGGTCCCGGTTGGCATTCCTGAACCGGGTTTGGTCACGGTTACCGTCGCAGTGAATGTCACAGTTTCGCCGAAGACGCTTGATCGATCCGAACTCGTGACCACCGTCTTCGTCGCGGCCTGATTGACCGTTTGCGTGATTGCAGCCGAATTGCCCGACTGATAGTGACCGTCGCTGGCATAGCTGACGGTGATGGAATTGCTTCCCAACGGAACGTTGCTCGTTGTCAGCGTGGCTTTGCCGGAGCTATTGAGTGTCCCGGGGCCGAGCGGCACGTTGCCGGCGAAGAATGTCACGGTTCCGGTCGGCGTTCCGCTACCCGGTGCATTGGCCGAAACCGTCGCAGTCAAGGTGATGCTTTGGCCGAAGACCGCCGTTGCAGCGGACGACTTGACGGTGACGGTCGTCGGATCTTCGTTGACGTTTTGGGCCAATGGCGTCGACGTCGTCGAAAGAAAACTGCTATTCCCCGAGTATCGGACCGTGATCGAGTTGCTGCCAACCCCCAGCGCAAATGCCGTTGTCGTGTAGCTAGCTTTGCTTTGGCTATTCAGGGTGACCGTGCTCAACACAGTCGTGCCGTCCATAAACGTGACCGAGCCGGCCGGTTTGCCGGACCCACTGATGACGGGGGCGACTGTGGCACTAAACGTAACCTTCTGCCCATAGTCCGACGGATTGGCGCTTGAAGTCACCGCGACTGTCGTAGCGCCGACGTACCAAGAGAATGCCTGGCTCGTACTGGCGCCTTCGCCGTCATTCGCGCTGACAACAGGTGAATAGCTCGCGGGGCCGCCCGTGATCTTGCCGCTAATCAATCCGGTGCTCGAACTGATCGAAAGACCGGAGGGCAGACCCGTGGCGGAAAAGCTCCACGAATCGCCACTTGGCAATCCGCCGGCTTGAATTTGCAGCGAGGCCGCGCCGCCGACCGGGCTATATTGCGTGCCCGGATTGGTAATCGACAGAGTGGAGACATTCCAGGTGAAGTCTTGCGTGGCGCTGCCACCCTCTCCGTCACTCGCGGTAACCGATGCGGCGTAGCTTTGCGCTGAACCCGAGATTGTGCCGGTGATCAGGCCGGAACTCGGATTGATGGAGAGCCCGGAGGGCAGACTCGCCGAATAGGTCCACGTATCGCCACTCGGCAAGCCACCGGCAGTCACCTGTAGCGAGACGGAATCGCCGACAGCGTTGTTCTGCGTCCCAGGATTGGTGACGGAGAGAGTCGAAACATTCCAAGTGAAGTCTTGAGTTTCGGTGGCCCCCTGCCCGTCGTCGGCCGTCACGGCTGCTGAGTAGGTATTGGCCGAGCCGGTAATGGTGCCGGTGATGAGGCCAGTGGCGGGATCGATTGAAAGACCGTTTGGCAGGCCGATCGCGGAGTATGTCCATGAGTCGCCGCTGGGTAACCCGGCGGCTTGGATTTGCAGCGAGATCGAATCGCCGACAGCTCCATTCTGAGTGCCCGGATTGGTTTCTGACAAAGTGGAAACATTCCAGGTGAAGTCCTGGGTTGAGCTTCCCTTGTCGCTGTCGCTCGCGGTGACCGAGGCCGAATACGCCTCGGTCGTGCCGGTGATTGTCCCCGTGATCAGACCGGTGCTTGTATTGATCGAGAGCCCGCCCGGAAGTCCGGTCGCTGAAAATGTCCACGAGTCTCCCGCCGGCAATCCGCTCCCTTGAACTTGCAACGAAACCGAATCGCCAACCGCGCCATTCTGCGTTCCCGGATTGGCGACCGAAATCACATTCTCGTAAAACGGCTGCGACGTGCCGGTGGTGAAGTTCTGATCGCCGTTGTAGACAGCCGTGATGTCGTCCGTGCCGCCGGGCAAATCGACGGCCAATGACGCCGTATTCGTGCTGGGTGGGTTGACCTCGTCTTCGAGCGAGTTCAACGACGCGGTGCCGAGCACCGTGTTTCCGTCCATGAAAGTCACAGTCCCGATCGGCACAAACGTGGTGCCGTTGGGCGTCACCGAAGCGGTCAGCGTGACCTGGCCGCCGGCCGAAATTGGATTGGCCGACGACGCGACGCTGACCGTTGTCGTTTCCAAGACGGGCAGCATGATCGTCGTTTGCCCGGCTGAGTAATTCATATCGCCGCTATAGGAAGCGACAATGTGGTAATGAGCGGCCTCCCAATTGGAAATCTGGATCGACGCCACGCCGTTCATGACCGGCACTGTACCAAGCGTGATGGGCGTGCTGTTGAGCGGCGTATTCGCTCCTTCGGTGTAGCTGTAGGTGACGCTGCCGGTGGGCATTGGGCCTCCCGAAGTTGAGGCCAGCGTCGTCGTGAGACTGAATTGGTTACCGACGACTGCCGGATCAGCCGACGAGATCGTGTTAATCGAGTAATTGGAGTACCCGCCCATGGCGAACAGTGTGCCGCCGTTGTCGGAGTAAACTTCACCGTTCGTCCCAATTGCCGTTGGCGTATACGGGACGGCGATGCCGGTTGTGATTTCAACCGAGTTCGTCACGAGGCCCGTGCCGAGATTCCATTCGTAGGTGTAACCGTCTTCATTATTCATGAAGACGCTGTCCGTGGCCGGGTCGACGGCCGTGCCGTTAGTGCAGAATTCTCGTACGGCGTCGGGATCACCCGCCGCGGCATCGCCGACATCGGGCGATGGACTCGCGAACGTCATGACCTGCTGCATGACCTGCAGGTTGGGATCGGCATCGAAATTCGGATCGAGTTGAGTCGCGTAAGGATCGAGTACGGCCATCTCATTGACGCCGTTTCCGCCGTAGGGCTCACCAACTTCGACGTTTGCATAGTTGTTGTACTTAGCGATGATTAAATACGGTGAGTTCCCCGTATAAGACGGAACCATCGACGTCGGAATGATCGAGGGAGTGTCGTCCCAGCCGAAGGCACCAGGAGCGAACTCTGTCCCCAGGTTCCCCGAGTAGTGCAGCAGGGAGCCGCGCGATCCGTTGTACGGATTGCCGAAGAGTCCCATGAAGACGGTGCCGTCCGGAGCCACCATCGGGCCACCGGAACTGACGTCGATCAGTCCGCCCCCTTGCCCGCTCGACGGATCAAGGAGCTGCACGGAGTATTCAGGCTGCAGCGTCGCGCTGTTGAGGCCGACGAGGTACGAATCGAACTCGTTGCCATTGAGGGAATAACCCGAATCGTTGATGCCGAGGTAGAGAACCGATTCGTCGTTGCTGAGCGCTGGCGCGGAACCCATTGCGGGGTTCCAGTTGCCGTCGTTGCTCTGTCCGACGGCTTGATACGCGTCCTCGCAGATGCCGGTGCCCGACGACGTGATACGGGCGACGCCACCGTCGGTGATATTCGACGGATTGCTACCGGTGACAGTGAAGCCGAAATACACATTGCCCGCACTGTCCACCTCGAGCGGCGTATTGATGAAGATCGACGAGTTATACGCGGCTTCGTTGGCCGTGTAATTGGACGTACCGAAGAAGGCCTCTTGATAGACAGCTGGCGTCGTGCTTCCCGGATTGTCGGGATGGTTGATGTAATCGATCGTCCCTCCCGGGCCGGGGAAGTAAACGCGATCGCTTACCGGGTCATAGACTGGCTGATAGGGGGGCAGCCAGCTGTAAGCCGGCTCGATATAGCTTGCGCCGTTCGGGTTGGAGGCGTACGTTCCACCGCCGGTGTAGGCGCCATTGCCCGAACTGCCGTTGAGCTGAAAGGAATCGGGGCCGGTGATTGTGATCGTGAAGGTACCATTGGCCGCCGTGTTCCCCTGCACTCCGCCGATGGTCACCGTGGCCCCCGGTGTGAGACCGGTCGTCGGACTCGTAATGACAATCGGTGAAGTATTACTGGCGTCAGTAATCGATCCCGTGAGGGCGCTCGTCCAAAGCACGGCCCCCGTCGCGCCATTGATTCCCTCGACGAAGAAATTCTGTGCGTTCTGGCTCTGCGCGGACCAGGTCACCTTGATCGGCACGATCACCGTATCGCCTGGCGTGAAGACCGGGTCCCCATAGTGCGGCGTAGCCCCAGGGTTCCAGATCGAGGGATGTGGACCAGAGGACTCGGTCAATTGGCTGGGCCGCGACCTGTGCCACATCGGTGTGCTGTGCATTGCCCGCGAAATTATTCCAGACGGCCGACGTGGCCGAGAGAAGCGTTCGTTCCTCAAGGCGTTCAATCGCAGATTGGTAATTGAAACGTCGTCGTACGCGTGTTAAGCGCACAAGTTGAAGCCGTCGGAACCACATGCAGCACTACTCCGATTGTTGCGACTCAATGAAGTTCGAGACGGCCCGCTCGTGACTCACGAGACTAAGCATGCGCCTGGGGGTGGGCAAGCCGCCTGCACGCAAGTTTCTCAGATTCGCGATCGAATCTCTCAGAGATACTGAACGCATGTTGGTCCCACGCAACCGTTTGTCGATCAAGCCTCTGAGCCAGCCCGCGGAGGCCGCGCCGAAATGCCATCCCAACAAGCGGTGCGACTTGACGACCGTCAATATTCGCGCTTGTCGGTAAACAATTGATCGCGAGAGCCGGGTGCCAAGAGTACCGGCCTTGTCTCGCCAGCGTGCAGTAAGCCCAAACACCACTCCGCTTTACGTCCGCTTGCGAAATTAAAGCCACGGCTTGGCATGCATGGTGCTTTAAACCAACTCAGCCGAGCCTCGTTCACGCAAGGAGACTAATTGGCGTTTCGCAAAGGCGCGAGACGGATGGATGAATTTCATGCACGAGATCGTGTGGGAATCAGGCTCGGCTGTTTTCAATCTGCGGTGCGACTG
This sequence comes from uncultured Planctomycetaceae bacterium, assembly GCA_963756305.1. Lineage (GTDB taxonomy): Bacteria > Planctomycetota > Planctomycetia > Planctomycetales > Planctomycetaceae > DASPSM01. The sequence goes on along the minus strand of CAVWNP010000002.1, from coordinate 517,765 downwards.
TTTTTAAGACGAACTCCGCGCTCGGTGTTTCCGCGCACGGTGCACTCACTCGCAATCAATTGTCCTGGGCCACGCTCAGACGATGCGACACGCCGGTCCGCAGAGCAGACCGGGAATGGAACAAACCTGACGTAAGGACACAATATGAGTACGACATGGCAAAACGCCGCGCTGATGGCCGTCAACTTCGGCAAGGATCAGCCCGTTATTGATCGCTATCTCGACCCGCACGGCGTTCACAGCCGTAACGGATTCCGTCGCTGGCTCGAAGCAGTGCTCCGCGACTTCTCCGAACAGCGGCCCGCGAACGCGAGCGGACCAATCTTGTCAAATTTCTCCCTGCGAATTTGGGAGTTCGCGGTCGACCGTGCGACGCGTTACTGTCCGGAATGCCGCAAAGAGCTCGGGGACGCGCCTCCGGATTTGAACCAGGCCGCCGCGAATCCGGCGGAGTCGCGGAAGCCCTTCGACGATTTGCTCAATCGGCTACGAGCCGCACACGCGTGTGCATCAAGTCGGGCGGAGTCCGACGCGGACCGCTTGGCGAAATATCTCGCGAATTTCTCGTCACGCGGACACAAGGCCATGATCACCGAGCTTTGGGCAAAGGGGACCGTGTCCTATTCTCGGCTCGCAAATCTGCGCGGCAAATATGGCGTGACGGCGAATGCCGATCGGAATGCAATTGACCGCCTCGTGTCAAAGGCGGACATGCTCTGGGCCAAGGAAGGACTCGTTCGCATCACGAAAGAGCCGTCCGGGTTGAGGCTCGAAAAACCCACCAGCGGCGATAGCGGATCGCCGAAATCCGCCCAGCCGCAGTCGTCCGACTTCGCTCGTCCCTCGTCCTGATTCGAGGCTGAACATTCCGCATTGACTGTTCCCTTCCCGGAGGCCGGATTGGTGCGCAATCCGCCCGGTCTCCTCCGGCGATTGGCCGGCACAACCGTGCAAGGCCCGCACCAAGCCCGGCCCATCGCGGACACCCCTGGGTCGTATGCCCAGGGGCGTCTTTATTTTCACAGGTCCAGCCGAAGGCGATCGCCATGTTGAATTTTCGCTGGTACCAGGCGACGTGCCCCTCGTGCCTCAAACCGATCGACATTCTGCCACCGGATTCAATTGTGGCCGAGGATCGCGGCTTGGCCCATCGCTGTCCCCTTTGTCGGACATGGTTAGCGACGTATGTTTACACAGGATCGAAACGGCATCCCGATGTGCGAGTCATCGAGACTCAGATCGCTCCTGACGATTGGCAGTTGCATCGGCGCGCGGTCGGATAGCTACGATCACTGCTCGTCTTGAACGATCTTGCCCACTGTGAGCCCGAGTTGCTGCAATCGGACGCGCAGAGTATTTCGCGAGAGCCCAAGGATTTCAGCGGCGCGGGCTTGATGGCCTCCGACCGACGCTAAAACTTGCTCCAGCAGGATGCGATCGACTGCTCCGTGGACTGTCTCACTCAAATTGGCCGCTCCCTGCGAAAGAAGCCTGCGTACCATGTCGCGCACGTCGGCAAGCTCTTGCTCTCCGGGCGGCGTTGATTCGGCGGGAGCTCCGTTTACCTGACCTCGGACACTTGCGGGGAGTGCGGCCGGCGTGATCACGTCGCCCGATGCGTGGACCAACGCGAATTTGATCGCGCTTTCCAGTTCGCGGACGTTGCCGGGCCAGGTGTGCCGGGCAAGCGCTTCGAGCGCCTCGGGCGAAATGCCGCGAACGTCGACGGTCAATTCGCGTCGATGGCGCTCCAGGAAATAGCCGGCCAATAAGGGAATATCGTCGGCCCGCTCTCGTAACGGTGGCAGCACGAGCGTAAATGTGTTGAGCCGGAAGTAGAGGTCCGGTCGAAACTGCTTTTGTTGCATCGCCAGATCGAGATTCCGGCTGGTGGCGGCGATGATGCGCACATCGACATGAATCGTTTCGTTTCCGCCCACCCTCTCGAATTTGCCGTCCTGCAGAACTCGCAGGATCTTGGACTGCGTCGCCGCCGCCGCAGTCGCCGATTTCGTCGAGAAACAGCGTCCCTCGGTGGGCTTGCTCGAATTTGCCGATTCGCACCCGGTCCGCGCCGGTAAAGGCCCCCTTTTCGTGCCCGAACAGCTCACTTTCGAGCAGCGTTTCCGGAATCGCCGCGCAGTTGATCGCCAGGAAGGGCTGTTCACTGCGGCGACTGTGGTCGTAAATCGCCCGCGCGACGAGTTCCTTTCCGGTCCCGCTCTCGCCCAGGATCAGCACACTCACGTTTTGCGCGGCGATGCGGCCGATCTCCTTGAAGACGCTCTGCATTGCCGGCGAACGGCCGATGACGCGGTCGACGCGGCCGTCGGATTCCGCGGCGGGATCGATGAGGGCTCGCACGTGGCTTAGCCGGCCGGCTTCGAGGGCTTGATTCGACGAGGTCGGTGAGCTCGTCCAGATTCCACGGCTTGAGCAGGTAATCGAACGCACCCCGCTGCATGGCTTCGATGGCGGTTTCGGCCGTGCCGTGCGTCGTCATCACGATGACCGGCAGCTTCGGATCGATCTGCGCGCAGCTCCTTGAGCACGTCGAGTCCCGACAGATCGGGGAGCCGCACGTCGAGCAACACGGCATCGGGCTTCTCACGCTCGACCTGGCTGATTCCCGCACGCCCCGTCTGGGCCGTGATAATCCGCAGTTCGTCCGCGCGCAAAGTCCGCTCGAGGGCGTACAGCACGTTTTTTTCGTCGTCAACGACCAAGAGCGTGGGCATCGTTCGATTCGTCCGCCGGCAACCAAATCGTAAAAACTGCGCCGCCGGACGGATTGTCGGCGACGTCGATTCGTCCCCCATGATCTTCGACGATTCGGCGGCAGATTGTCAGCCCTAAACCGGTTCCCGATTCTTTTGTGCTGACAAAGGGGTCGAAGAGGCGATTTCGCGGACAGCCTGCGAGATCCCGCCTCCGCTATCGGTAACCGTGACGATGCGCCTCCTCCTGCGTTCGCCCGGCTCGATGCGAATTGCCAATTCGCCGTCGTGACCGATCGCATCGAAGGCATTGAGCGATAGATTCAACAGAAGTTGCCGCATCTGCTCCGGGTCAGCGTGCACGCCAACGGGACCCTGCGGCTGTTCAATCGACGATGCGAATCGCCTGCTGTTCCGCACGGCCGGCAAGCAGCTGGCGTGTTTTCTCCGCGACGGTTCCGAGATCGACATCGCACTTGGCCAGCTGAGGCGGACGCGCGTAGTCGAGGAATGACTGCAGCGACGCATCCAATCGCGAGATTTCTTCGCTCGAGCACGGCCAGATCGCGTTCATCGATGCGATTCGTTCCGGCCTCGGCGCCGCGCCGCATCGACGATGGTCTTCATTGCAGTCAATGGATTACGCAATTCATGGGCCAGGCCCGCGGCCAACTGTCCCAGCGCGGCGAGCTGATCGTTTCGCAGTCGCTGCCGTTCGGCCGATTGCAACCGCTCGACGACCTGAGAAACTCGTTGGGCCACACTGTCGAGCGCCGAGTCCAGCCCGGCAAAGTTGTCGCTGGAAAAAACCTGCACGGGACCGACGACCTCATCCAGCGACCCCATCGCCGAACGGATCGGAATGCTCAATTCGACCAGTTCGCGGCGCAAACTTCGGGCGATGCCGATGCCGGCCAGCGTCCCGCCGATGACACCAACGAGGCCGAGAGCCAAAAGAGCCCAGCCCGCTCGGGTCGTGACTTGGGCACCGTGCAGCCGCGCCGCGTGCAGAGCATCGACGAACAACTCCCGCTCTTCGCGGGCCCGCGACAGAATTTGCGGATCGAGCATCGTGGCGAGCACGCTCTCGACGGCCGCGTCCCGCGCGTCGGACGGATGGCGAAATCGGAATTTTGTTCAAGGCATTCTGCAAAGCCACCGTATACCGTCGCAATTCGGCGACGAGCGCGTGGCCGCGCTCCGAAATGTGCAGGCCGTCGATCTGCACGAGGCGCGCGCCGTTCTCCTTGCCGTAGAGCCGGGCTCGTTCGATCTCGTCCGGGCGTCCCGTGATGGCGTAATCACTCAGGTGGCCTCGGCACTCCAGAAAGACCTCTTCGAGTTGTTCGGCCGCCTCGGCCGCGGAGAGAGCCTGGTCGATCGCCTCGTCGGCCTCGACCTGCACATGCACAAGTGCACGCGCCGCCACGGCAACAGTGACCAGCAACAGGGCGCAGAGCGCGAGCGTCGGCGCGGCGACGCTCCAAACGACACTGCGACCTCGGAAACGCACGGGTTCAACCTCCAAGTTACCAGAATGACTCGCTCATACGAGCCGTGCAACTCGGAAGTCGACGAAGCGCGAATTATGGGGTGACGATCAGCGTGAAGTCCTGCGACGCCTCGGGATCCACGCCGTTCATCGCGAAAATTGTGATCATGTAAGTGCTTGCCGTCCCCGCGGCCGGCGTCCCGCTCAACACGCCCGTCGTATCATTGAACATGACGCCGTTCGGCAGTGTGCCCGTTTCACTGAACGTTGGAGTTGGGAAGCCGGTCGCCGTGACGTTGAAGGAGGCAAAAGTGCCTTCCGTGAAGGTTGCCGTATTTCCACTTGTAATGGCAGGCGGCTGATCGACGATTAACGTAAAGGTCTGCGTGAGGCCCGTGCCGGCAGAATTCTTCGGAGTAAATTGCAGCGTGTAGATACCGGTCGTGTTGACCAGCGGCGTGCCCGTCAGCACTCCCGTTGAGCTATTAAACGTGACTCCGTTGGGCAGCGTACCCGATTCGGTGAACGTCGAAGCGGGGTAGCCATTGGCCGTCACTTGGAATGTGCCGCTGGTCCCGACAGTAAAGGTCGTGCCGTTGGCACTCGTGATTTGCGGAACCTCGTTCACGATCAGCGTAAACGTCTCAGTCGCGACGGGCGTCACGCCGTTATCGGCGGAGATTGTCAACGTGTAGGAGCCGCCGGTCCCGGTCTGAGGCGTGCCGCTCAATACGCCGGTCGTCGCATTGAAAGAAACTCCCGTCGGCAGCGGACCCATTTCGCTGAATGTCGACGCCGGCGTTCCGACGACGCTGACCGTAAAGCTGCCGGGATTGCCGACTGTGAAGATGGTTGAATTCGCGCTCGTAAATGTCGGCGGCTGTTGGACAACAAGTACGAAGTTCTGCGTGATTCCATTTCCGACCAAATTGACGGGGGTAAATTGCAAATCGTAGAACCCGCCGGTGCCTTGTAGAGGAGTGCCGCTCAGAATTCCGGTGATCGGGTTGTAAGAAACTCCGTTGGGGAGCGTTCCTGTTTCTTGGATCAGTGCCGCGGGGTAACCATTCGCCGTGACCGTGAAGGTTCCCAGTGTTCCTGTGGTGAACGTGGTGCTGTTTCCACTTGTGATTTGCGGGATCTCGAGGACGGTGAGCGTGAATGCCTGAGTCGCAACGGGCGATACGCCATTGGAGGCGGTGAGAGTAATTGGATAGACGCCGCCGCTGCCCGGAAGTGCCATGCCGCTCAAGAGGCCCGTCACATCATTGAAGGCCACGCCGTTCGGCAGTGCGCCGGACTCAGTGAAGACAGGATTCGGTGCACCGCTCGCCGTCACGCTAAACGAATTGTTCATTCCGACGGTGAAGACAGTGCCATTGTTGCTCGTGAACGCGGGCGCCTGGTCGACGATCAGGATGAAATCCTGGGTCGTCCCGGTTCCGGCCAGATTCGTGGGAGTGAAGAACAACAAGTAAGTGCCGGTGCTTCCAACGGCCGGCGTGCCGCTCAGAATTCCGGTCGCCTGATTAAATGTCACGCCGATCGGCAGCGTTCCCGGATTTGCAAACGTGGCAGCCGGGAAGCCATTCGTCGTGACATCGAACGTCCCGTTGACTCCGACGGTAAAGGTCGCGCTGTTGGCGCTCGTGACGGCCGGAGCCTCGTCGACCAATAGGGTGAAGGTCTGAGCCGGACCCGTTCCCGTGGGATTGATCGGCGTGAATGTCAGCGTGTATTTGCCACCACTGCCGGGCAGCGGCGTTCCCGTCAGTTCTCCGTTCGCGGAGTTGAACGAGACTCCATTCGGAAGCGCTCCCGATTCGGCAATCGTGGCCGCCGGGAAACCGTTCGCCGTCACATCGAAGGTCCCTGAGGTGCCGACGGTAAAGGTCGTGCCGCTGGCGCTCGTGATCGTCGGCACTTCGTCGACGTCAATTACGAAAGTCTGGGTCGCAGGAGTTCCGAATCCGCTAGCGGTTAAGGTTACAACGAAGACGCCTCCGTCGCCCGGAGTCGGCGTGCCGCTCAGCACGCCCGTGGTTGGGTTGAGGCTCAGTCCGTTGGGCAACATGCCGGATTCCGAAAAGCTTGGTGCCGGAAATCCGGTTGCCGTAACCGTAAAGCTACCGGGCGTTCCAACGGTGAAGGTGGTGGTGTTGTTGCTCGTAATCGCGGGTGGCTGATCGACAATCAGCGTAAAGTTCTGGGTCGGCCCCGTTCCGACCGTATTGGTTGGCGTAAAGGTCAGGGCGTACGTTCCGCCCGTGTTCGCCTGCGGCGTGCCGAACAAGACTCCCGTGGCGGGGTTGAACGTCACACCCGTGGGCAACGCGCCCGTCTCGGCAAAGGTCGAGGCTGGGAATCCGTTGGCCATGACCGTAAAGGTCTCCGTGATTCCCACGGTATACGAGGCCGAGTTGACGCTCGTGATCGCCGGAGCTTCATCAACGATGATCGTAAAGATCTGTCCCGGTCCGGCGCCGACGGTGTTGATCGGAGTAAACGTCACGGTGTACGTTCCGCCGGTCCCGGGCAGCGGTGTTCCGCTCAATACACCCGCTGCTGTAAATGAGAGTCCGTTGGGAAGCGCCCCGGCTTCGTTGAAGGTGGGCGCCGGGAAACCGGTCGCGGCCAGGTCGAAGACTCCGGCATTTCCGACCGAGAACGTCGCCGTGTTCGCAGTGGTAATCGCCGGCGCCTCATCGACGATCAATGTGAAGTTTTGCGTTTGGCCCGTTCCAGCGGCGTTTGTCGGAGTGAAGGTGAGCGCATAGGTCCCGCCCGAATTCGGCAAGGGATTTCCGACTAGCTCGCCATTCGCGGAATTGAACGTGACGCCGTTTGGCAACGTGCCCGTTTCCGCAAATGTCGAACTGGGGAAACCGTTGGCCATCACGGTAAAGCCGTCAGTCGTTCCGACTGTGAAAATTGCAGTGTCGGCACTCGTAATCTCCGGTGCTTCGTCGACAATGATCGTGAAGGTTTGACCCAGCCCGACGCCCACCGAGTTAACGGGGGTAAAAGTGACGGTGTATGTACCGCCAGTCCCCGGCAGCGGAGTGCCGCTCAGAACGCCCGTCGGGCTGAAAGAGAGACCATTCGGCAGCGTCCCTGCTTCATTAAACGTCGGCGCGGGGAATCCGGTCGCGGTGAGACTAAACGTACCTGCCGTTCCAACGGTGAACGTCGCGCTATTGGTGCTCGTAATGGCCGGCGCTTCATCGACAATGAGCGTGAATGTCTGTGTTGCACTGGGCGTTACTCCGTTGGATGCGCTAAACGTCAGCGAGTAGGTGCCTCCATTGCCGGTGGCCGGCGTTCCGCTTAACACGCCCGTTGCCGCATTGAAGGAGATTCCGTTCGGCAGCGTGCCCCCTTCGCCCAAAATAGGAGTCGGCACTCCCGCAGCCGTGACTGTAAATGTGCCGGCGGTGCCCACGACAAACGTCGTGCTGTTGGCACTTGTGATGATCGGCGCGCTCTCCACGGTAAGTGTGAAACGTTTGGGTCGCGTTCGAACTGACGCCGTTCGTTGCGGTAAAAGTGATCGGATAGATGCCGTTGCGTCCCGAGCGCCGGAGTTCCGGAGAGCGTATCGGTCGCAGGGCTGAAGCGTGACTCCAGTCGGTAACGTCCCCGATCTCGCTGATGGTCGGCGTCGGCAGACCTGTCGCCGTTACGGTAAACGTTCCGGCCGCTCCCTCCGTGAAGACCGTACTATTGCCGCTTGTAATCGACGGCGGCTGGTCGACGATCAGCGTGAAACTTTGGCTCGCGTCCGGACTGACTGCCGTTTGTCGCTGTGAAGGTGATCGCGTACGTGCCCTAAGATGCCGGCCGCCGGCGTGCCAGAAAGGCCGCCGGTTGCCGCGTTGAACGAAACTCCGGCAGGCAATGTTCCCGATTCGCTGAGCGCGGGGGCTGGAATCCCCGGTCGCCGTCACGTCGAAGGTACCCGGCGTTCCCACAACGAATGTGACGCTGTTCGCGCTCGTGATCGACGGGGCATTGATGACCATAAGCGTGAAAGTCTGGGTCGCGATCGGGCGCAACACCATTGGTCGCCGTCAACGTCAGCGTGTACGTGCCTGACGAGCCCAGCAGCGGAGTTCCGCTCAAAATGCCGGTCGTCTCGCTGAAGAACACGCCGCACGGCAGTGTTCCCGATTCAGTGAAGGTCGGGGCCGGAAAACCGGACGCCGCGACTGTAAATGTGCCCGCGGTTCCTACGGTGAAGACCGTGCCGCCGGCGCTGCTGATCGCTGGAGCCTGATCGACGGTCAGCACGAAGTTTTGAGTGGCGGCAGTGCCAACGCCGTTGGATGCGGTGATCGTCAACTCGTAAGTGCCGCCCGTTCCCGCGCTGGGCGTGCCGCTGAGAACTCCGGTTGACGAGTTGAAACGTCACTCCGGACGGAAGTGCGCCGGTTTCACTAAAGCTCACGGCGGGCACGCCGGAAGCCGTGACGTCGAAGGTCCCCATCGTGGCCACGGTGAATGTGGCGCCGCTGGCGCTCGTGATTGCCGGCGCCTGATTGACGATAAGCGTAAAGTTCTGCGTCGTTCCCGTGCCGACGAGGTTCGTGGGCGTGAACGTGAGGTCGTAAGTGCCGCCGGTGCCGACTTGGGGCGTGCCACTCAGCACGCCGGTCGTCGTGCTAAATGTAACTCCGGCCGGCAAATTGCCCGTTTCCGCGAACGAAGCCGCCGGATAACCGCTTGCCGTCACCGTAAAGGTGCCGCTGGTTCCCACGATGAAGGTTGTACCGTTCGCGCTGGTGATCGTCGGCGCCTCGTTGACGATCAGCGTGAAGTTCTGTGTCGTTCCGGTTCCGGCAACGCTGATCGGCGTGAATGTCAAATTGTAGACCCCGCCCGTGCCCGGTTGCGGGGTTCCGCCCAGAACGCCACTCGACGCGTTGAAGCTGACGCCGCTTGGTAAGGCGCCGGTTTCCTCGATCGCCGAGCCCGGATATCCATTCACTGTGACGTTGAAGCTGCCGCTCTTGCCGACCGTAAAGGTGCTGCTATTCGAGCTGGTGATCGCGGGGACTTCGGTAACGACAAGTGTGAAATTTTGGCTGGGATCGGTGATGATGCCGTTGCTTGCGGAGAAGACGAGGTTATAAACGCCGCCAGTCCCCGGCTCGGGCGAACCGCTCAGCACGCCCGTCGACGTGTTGAACGAAACTCCGTAAGGCAGTGCGCCCGTCTCGGCAAAGTTGGCCGCAGGGAAGCCGCCGGCGGTCACAGTGAATGTTCCCGGCGTTTGCACGGCAAACGTCGCACTGTTTGCGCTGGTGATCGTCGAGCCCTCATCGACTGTGAGAATAAAGTTCTGCGTCGCGACCGGAGTTACGCCGTTGAGGGCCGTCATCGTCAGATTGTAGATCCCGCCCGTCCCCGTCGACGGCGTGCCGCTCAAAACACCCGTCGCGTCGTTAAACGAGACGCCGTTGGGTAGCGCGCCCGTTTCGGTAAACGAGGGAGACGGAACGCCGCTCGCGGTGACCGTGAAGGTGCCCGCTGTGCCGACGGCAAACGTCGTCGCATTCGCGCTAGTGATCGCGGGCGCACCGTCGACGAGCAGCGTAAAGGTCTGGCTGGCGGGCGTTCCGATGCCGTTCGTGGCGGCGAATTGCAAGGTATACGTGCCCTGCGAGCCCAATTGTGGATTTCCGCTGAGCACGCCGGTCGCCGTGTTGAACGACACACCGGCCGGCAGGGCACCGGTTTCACTCAAGACCGGCGCCGGGAAGCCTCCGGCCGTGACTGTGAAGGTTCCCGTAGTTCCGACGTTAAACACCGTGCTATTGGAGCTGGTGATTGACGGCGTCTGATTGACGGTGATCACGAAACTCTGAGTCGCGTTCGGACTCACGCCGTTCGAGGCCGTGACTGTGAAGTCGTAGGTGCCGCCCGTATTCGGCAAGGGCGTGCCGCTGAGCACCCCCGTCGCGTCGTTGAGTGTGACGCCGTTGGGCAATGCTCCTGATTCGGAGAAGGTCGGCGCCGGGAAGCCGGTCGCCGTCACGGTGAACGTGCCGTTGGTTCCGACGGTAAACGTCGCGTTGTTGGAACTGGTGATCGCGGGGGCCGCGTCCACCGTCAGGGTGAATTGTTGTTCGAATGGCGAGCCGGCGCTGTTCGTTGCGGTAAAGGTGATGGGATACGTGCCGCTGGTGCCCGCCTGCGGGTTTCCGCTCAAGATTCCCGTGGAGGCGTTAAATGTCACGCCGTTCGGCAGCGCTCCCGATTCCGAAAGCGTGGGCGTCGGTGAACCCGTCGCGGTGACCGTGAAACTCGAATTCGTTCCGATCGTGAATGTGGCGTTATTCGCGCTGGTGATGCTGGGAGCCGATTGCTGGCTGCTCGATTGACCGGGGCTTCCGGAATTGCCTGTCCCTCTGCCAGAGTTACCGGTCCGAGCCGCGGTCTGAACCTGACCCATCGGCGAATTCTGGTCGAGATCGGAAAAGATCGAAGTCAGCGAGTTGAAAATCGAGCTTTCGGTCGACGTGCTGAAACTGAGCGCATTCTGGATCGCTTGCTCAATCGACTTGCCCGCCGACTGAATGGCCGCTGCGGCCGAGCTAAAGCTCTGATCGACCGTGGTTGTCGAGGTCGCGGTTTGCACCAGGGGCGAGGTGGCGGAAAGCATTGTGCGGACTTCGAGCGGCTCGACTGACCAGGTGTGGCAAAGCTGCCTGCGGCGACGGGCGCGCGTTTAAACGGCGGGCCGGCAACGGGCGTGACTGACAACACTTCAAGCCAATTTGAGATAACCACGAGGCGCACTTTCCACATTAAGTTGAATGAGGCACGTGCCTGAAGCACGTCCATAGTGAGCGATACGGGACATCAGTCGCGATTGCCGCGTGTGGCTGGACGCGAGGGGGGCCGAATGTCCTCAAGAACGCACATGCCAACCGACTGCCCAAAGCATTCGCGCAGCCCGTCTCTCCGGCGATGCTGTTGAGCTGCCGGCTGACCCGCACATGTTGGTCCTCGATACGCCGCGATTTGCGTCAGCATTTCTGGTCTAAGCGGCGATCATTATCGCGATGCCCGGATTTTCGATTCAACAGTAAATCTTGCCTATTTAGCGTATATTGTGGATTTTTACTCTTCGTCTTTCTCTGCTCGCTTTGTGCAAAGACTGCGACTTCGTTTCTCAACGTGGATCATCCCGGATAAGCTGGAGCCGCGCACGGGCTTGGATTCTCGACGGATTCTGGGCATTTAGACGAATCGCTCTGGGACGAAGGGGCTGAATACGAATGCTGTTTCAGATCGAATGCCGGCGACCGGCGCGATGTATCGCGCTGTTCGCGATCCTGCTTTTTCTGCCTGAATTCCGGAGTCGTGGCTCGGGGCAATGATTCCCCCGCCCCGCTCTTTGCCTACGTCGGCACATACACCGCCCCCCTGCGCGACGTGCTGCCGACCCAAGTCGATTTGCCGCCCGGCAATGGACGCGGAATTCATCTCTTTCGCGTCGATCGGGCGACAGGAGCCCTATCGCCGGCCGGCATCTATGAAATGGGAACGAGCCCGAGTTGCGTCGTTCTCAATCACTCGGGAACCCGGCTTTACTCGGCCAACGAGATGGACCGGGTGGGCAAGGAGAAATCAGGAACGGTGAGCAGCTTCGCCGTCGATCGAGCAGACGGAAATTTGAAGCTGCTTAACACAGTCGCCTCCGGCGGCGCCGGTCCGACCCACATCGCGTTGCATCCGTCGGGACGGTTCCTGTTCGTCGCCAATTATTTTGGCGGCTCGGTCGCCGTGCTGCCGATTCTCGAAGACGGTCGGCTCGGTCCCGCGACGGACGTCAAAACGGATGCTGGCAAGATCGGCCCCACGCGAGCTGCGAATGCACCGCCCGGCAGCTTTGCTTTCAGCGGTCATGACCGAACGCACGCGCATCATATTGAGGCCGATCCCTCCGGAAACTTCGTCCTGCACGTCGATCTCGCGCTCGACAAGATTTTCGTCTGGAAATTTGACGCGCGTAGCGGCGTGTTGAGTCCCGGCAACACGCCCGTTGTTTCTCTACCACCGGGCGACGGTCCCCGGCATTTCCATTTTCATCCGAACGGCCGTTGGCTGTATTCCCTTCAGGAGGAGGGATCGACCATCGTCCTCTTCGACTACGACGGCGCGACGGGCCGATTGTCGGCGCGGCAGACGATTTCCAGCCTGCCTCCAGGTTTTGCGGGGAGCAATTTTTGCTTCGGAAATCCTCGTTTCCGCCGATGGCCGCTTCGTTTACGCCGGCAACCGCCTTCACGACAGCATCGGGATTTTTGCAGTCGGCGCTGACGGAACCCTCAAATTCGTCGGCGAGGAGTGGACGCACGGCAACTATCCGCGGAGCTTTCGCTTCGACCCAACAGGCCGTTTCCTCTACTGCTGTAACCAGCGGGGAGACAATCTGGCCGTCTTTCGCGTGGATCGACAACACGGGCGGCCTCACGTTCACTCGGCCAATACGTGCCGGTGGGCAATCCCTCGAGCATCGTTTTTCTCGACACCCAGTCGGCAAAGTGATCCGTCGCGAGCCTCTTTCGCAGTTGTGCCAACAATTGGCCGCCGGCTTGCTTTAAACTGGAGACTGGACTGCAGTCGGATCCTCTTCCACGAACCACACCTGGATAAGTGCACCCGTGAGACTTCGATTGTCGCTGCCCGTTCTGTTTGGGCTCTCCGTTGTCCTCTCTGTCTTTCATGCCGCGTACACACCGTGCGGCCGAACCGCCTGTGCCCCGGGGTTATTACCGCTTTCCGACGATCCATGGCGACACGATCGCCTTTGCCGCCGAGGGTGATATCTGGACGGTGAGCACCAGCGGTGGCGTGGCGCGGCGGCTTACTTCGCACCCAGCCGAGGAGACCAATCCCCGCATTTCACCCGATGGCCGGCTGATCGCATTCGCAGCGGCTTACGAGGGACCGACCGAGGTTTACACGATGCCGATCAGCGGCGGCTCGCCGACGCGTCGAACATTTGCAGCCGAGCCGTCGATCCCCGTCGGCTGGACTCCCGATGGCCGCCTGCTTTACACGACCCAGCATTTTTCGACGCTGCCCGATTCTCAATTGGTCACGATCGATCTTTCGAATGGTCGCCAAACGCGGGTTCCGCTCAGCCAGTCGGGTGAAGCGGCCGTCGATCCCGAAGGGACGATTTATTTCGTCCGCCCGCCCTTTCATGGGCAGGCGGTCAAACGTTATCAGGGCGGCACCGCGCGAAAAATCTGGCGCTGGTCTCCCAAAGAAGCCGAGGCGACCAACCTCACCGGCGACCACGTCGGCGAAAGCTTCTCGCCCATGTGGGAGCAGGGACGTATCTATTTCGTCACGGATCGCGACGGCACGCTCAACGTCTGGTCGATGAAGGACACGGGCGGCGATCTCAAGCAACACACGCGGCACAGCGGCTGGGATGTCCAATCGCCCTCGCTGCACGAGGGGCGGATCATCTATCAATTGGGCGCCGATCTCTGGCTGTTTGACATCAAAACGGGTGTCGATCGCATCGTTCCGATCACATTGGCGTCCGACTTCGATCAGCTCCGTGAAAAATGGATCGAGCGGCCGATCAAGCATCTGACGTCGGCCCATCTGCACCCGTCGGGTCAAAGCGTCGTATTGACGGCTCGCGGCGGCGTGTTCGTCGCGCCGGCCAAGGGCGGCCGCTTTGTCCGGGTCTCCAGCAAGCCCGGCGTCCGCTACCGGGATGCCTGCTTTATGCCGGACGGAAAGAACCTCTTGGCGCTCTCCGATGAAACGGGAGAACTCGAATTTCGTCTGCTGCCGGCGCGGGGAATCGGAGACGACAAAGCGATCACGCACGACGGCAAGATCCTTCGCTGGCGAGGTTATCCCTCGCCGGACGGCAAGCACTTCGCCTATTCCGATAAGAACGAAGACCTCTGGATCGTGGACGTCGCCACGGGCAGGAGCAAAAAGATCTCGCAGAGTCGCGAGGGGATCTCCGACATCCTTTGGTCGCCCGATAGCCGCTATCTCGTGTTTGGTGAAACGGCTCTCAACACGTTTAGCCAGCTGCACCTTTACGAATTGGAAAGCGGTGAAACGACGCCGCTGACCAGCGATCGCTTCAACAGCTACAGCCCCGCGTGGAGCCCGGACGGGCAGTGGCTGTATTTTCTGTCGGACCGGCGTTCTGCATTCGCTCGTGCCGGGACCGTGGGGAACGCGGCAACCCGAGCCGTATTTCGACAAGTCGGCGGAAATCTTCCGGCTCGCGCTGCGCAAGGGGACGCGCTCGCCGTTCCAGCCCGCCGATGAGTTGCATCCCGCAGCGGACGCCAAGAAGACACCTTCGGCGGCACTCGACGATTGGTACACCGAGACTTCCTTTTACGATGCCGAAGGCGCCCAGTGCCCCTAGTCGGCCAACTTCGCCTGAGCCGGAGAAGGCAGCCCCCAAGAAGCAGCGACACTCCCAAGCCGGTTCATATCGACCGTGGCAGCATCGAACGGCGGATCAAAGTCGTGCCCGTGCCCCCCGGCAATATTCAGAACCTGAGCGTCAATTCGAAGGCTCTGTTTTGGTTGGAGCGCGAATCGGGCAGCGGCGGTAAAACGAATCTCATGGCCATCGAGATCGGCAACGAAAAAAAACCGCAGCGGATCCTGGCCGACGTTCGCAGCTACGAACTCTCCGCAAGACGGCCAGAAGCTCCTCGCGCGAAAGGACGACGAATTTTTCATTATCGACGCGGCCGCCGCACCGCCCATGAAATTGCCTGAGAGCCGCGTCGATCTTTCGGCCTGGCATTATTCGATCGATCCGGCCGAGGATTTGCGGCAGATGTTCGTCGACGCCTGGCGGCTCCACCGTGACTACTTCTACGACCGGCACATGCACGGGGTAAACTGGCCCGCGATGCGCGACAAGTATGCCCCGCTCGTGAAACGCGTGACCACGCGCAACGAATTGAACAACTTGCTCGCGCAGATGGTGGGCGAGCTGTCCGTATTGCACTCGGCCGTCGTCGGCGGCGATTTCCGCAAGGGCCCCGACCAAATCGGCGTGGCGAGCCTCGGCGCGGCTCGACCGCGACGAAAACAAAGGCGGCTATCGCATCGACTCGATCTATCAAAGCGATCCCGATTTGCCGGGCGAGTTGTCGCCTCTCGCCGATCCGGATCTCGATATTCATGCAGGAGATGTCATCGAGTCGATCAACGGCGAGCCCGTCCTTTCGAAGCCCGATCCGCAGTTGTTGCTCCGGCAGCAGCAGGGTAAGCAAGTCCTCCTGCGCATCCGCCCGAAAACTGGGGGCGCGTTGCGCGACGTGATCGTCACGCCGATTGCCAACGAAGCCGATCTGCGCTATCGCGACTGGATTTATTCGCGGCGTCAACGCGTGGAACAACAAGGGCAAGGCAAGATCGGTTACGTTTATCTCCGCGCGATGACCAACAACGATCTCTCGGATTGGTATCGGAGCTTTTATCCGGTCTTCAACCGGCAGGGACTGATTATCGACGTCCGCCATAATCGGGGCGGCAACATCGACAGCATCATTCTGGAAAAGCTGATGCGGAAGGCCTGGTTTTATTGGCAGTCCCGCGTTGGAAATCCGACCTGGAACATGCAATATTCGTTTCGCGGACATCTGGTCGTCCTCTGCGACGAGAACACCGCTTCGGACGGCGAAGCGTTCACCGAAGGTTTCCGCCGGCTCGGCCTCGGGAAGGCGATCGGCACGCGGACTTGGGGGGGCGAAATCTGGCTCAGCGCCGGAAATAGGCTCTCCGATGGCGGCGTCGCAACCGCTGCGGAAGACGGCGTCTACGGTCCCGAACGAAAGTGGCTGATTGAAGGTCACGGCGCCGACCCGGATATCGTGGTCGACAATCTCCCGCACGCCACGTTCAATGGCAGCGACGCACAGCTCGATGCGGCCGTGAAATATCTGCACGAACTCATCGAAAAGGATCCGCGCCCGGTGCCAGTGCACCCGGATTACCCGGATAAGTCGTTCCGCTATCCGTAAGCGGCCCGGCAGTGAAAGCTGGAATTCCCCGTCACGATGCCGCAGAATGCCGATGAGGCGGTCCTCGAGTTTGCCGCGCTGTGCTCGACTTCTCACGCAGTGGCGGAGACGGTGCTCGACTTTGCCCGCAGGCGCGGAGGCCACGTGGAAGCCGACGAGGTCAATCACCAACTGATCGAACGAGCCCGCGCCGGCGACCCGGCCGCACTGGGCGAGCTTCTGGAGAAGTATCGCGGCTTTCTTTGGCGGCTGGCCGATCAAGGACTCGATGATCGGGCCGCCGGCCGCATCGATGCATCAGATGTCGTTCAGCAAACGTGCCTGTCGGTGCATCGACAGATTCTCAAATTCGACGGTCGCGACCCGGCGCAATTCATCGCGTGGATGCGACAGATTCATGAGAACAACATCCGCAATGCGGCCCGAAATCAGTTGCACGCCGCAAAACGAGCCATCGATCGCGAAAAGCGAGTCAACAACGCCGATGTCTACTCGGACCCCCGTGCCACTCCCAGCCAGCATATCGTGCGCAACGAGGAATCGGATCGATTGGCATCGGCCATCGAGCAGCTTCCGCCCGACGAACGCGAAGCGCTGGAACGTCGCTATTTGAATGATGAATCGATGGCAGACATCGCCGCGGCGATGGGACTCACGAGAAGCGCTCTGGTCTGGTTAATGAACCGGGCGATGACCAATCTCCGAAAAAATCTCGACTGATTCTCCGCGGCCGGCTGCCTGAAACGCCTGCACCGCAAGCACTTCCAGCCCTTTCCGAAAATCCCTCCAGATTTTCCAGAAAGTCACGGTCAAATCGACCGCAGCCGGGCTTCCTTGGCCGTTCGCTTCATTCACCAATCAACGAACGGGGGATCACCATGAAATTCGCATATGTGTCTGGATGCGTCGTAGTGGTAGTTGCCTTGGTCCTGTCTTCCTCGACTCCGAGTTATGCCCGGGGCGGCGGACACGGTGGTGGGCACGGCGGACGCGGCGGACACGCTCATGCCCACTCATTCGCTCATCACGGCGGCCACGCACACGCTTTCGCGCACCATGCAGGTTTCGCCGGCCACCATTTCGCGGCGAATCACACCTTCGCGCACAATCACACCGGTTGGAGTCACGGATGGGGCCATGGCGGGGGTTGGGGGCGTGGATGGGGATGGGGTGCAGGCCGTGGTTGGTGGGGACGAGGCTGGTCGAGATCGGGTTATTGGGGAACGCGCGATGCGGGCGGCTGGTGGCCTGGCTATCTCGCCGCGGGCCTTGTTAACCCGTCCTATTACTGCCAGTACTTGAACGGAGTGACGACGACTGCCGTTCCATCGCCCGTCGCGACAACACAATACGACGTCACGAACGTCGTCCGGCCGGTCGCGCCGTCAGCGGTGCCTGTCGACGTCGTGACGACGCCGTCCGGTCTAGCCGACGCTGCGGCGACGCCAGGAACGCCGACTGAGGATACGGCGCCTTCGGAAACCAAGTAGTCCGGCTCAGGAAGATGCGAGAACGCGGGACCGATCTCCCGCGTTCTTGCCTGCGCGACTGGATCGCACAACTGGAATTACTCCCAGAAATTCCAGATGATGAACCGCGCGGCCGATGGGATGCCGATCGGTTGCCCGATTGGCGGAGACCCTCCGATGGATGAGCGTGCCCCAGCGAAACCGAACGATCCTCGGCTCCAAGCGGCCCTTGAAGAGTACTTCGAACGGTCCGAGCGAGATCAATCGTTCGATCGCGAGACATTTATCGCAAACCATACGGAAATCGCCGAAGAGTTGCGGCGATTCATCGCGACCGAGGACCAACTCCGCAAATTCGCGGCTGAATCCCGTCACGATGCCTCCCAAGTTTCGACCGGGTCGTTCAGCCATCAAACAGACGAAACGCTGGCACCGCCCACGTCGGCGCCGGCAATTAAGTCGGGCCAGCTCTCCGGGAAATTTGGCCGCTACCGTATCCTCCGAGCGCTCGGCGAAGGAGCGATGGGCGCCGTCTACCTCGCGCAGGACACGCAGCTCGAACGAGAAGTCGCCCTCAAAACTCCGCAGCTGTCCGACAACTCCGAGCCCGAGCTGCTCGAGCGCTTCTATCGCGAGGCGCGGGCCGCTGCCACGTTGCGTCATCCGCGGATCTGCCCCGTCTACGATGTGGGCGAGATCGACGGCACGCATTACATCACCATGGCGTACATCGAGGGGCGACTGCTCTCGGACTTCGTCAATCCGGCCGTGCGGCAGACCGATCAGCAAATCCTCATTGCTGTCGGCAAAATCGCCCAGGCGCTCGCCGAGGCGCATCGGCGCGGAATCGTGCACCGCGATTTGAAGCCGGCCAACATCATGGTCGACCGCCAGGGCGAGCCGGTCGTCATGGATTTCGGGCTGGCCCAGCAGATTCGTCCCGGCGAAAACCAGCGGCTGACGCAGACGGGCGTGATCTTGGGCTCGCCCGCCTACATGTCCCCGGAACAAGTCGAGGGCGATCCGACCAAAGTCGGACCGGCGGCGGATCAGTACGGCCTCGGCGTGATCCTGTATGAACTGTTGACCGGCCAGGTCCCCTTCAGCGGCTCCTTGGCTTCGGTTTTGGGGCAGATCCTTTCGATAACCCCAACGCGGCCAATTCGGCTCCGCCCCGATCTCGATCCTCGCATTGACACACTTTGTATGAAGATGCTGGCCAAAAACCCGGCTGATCGATTTGCGTCCCTGTCCGACGTTGCCGATGAGATCGCGGCCATTGTTCGCAAAACGACGACTGAGACCGTTCCAAAGCGGCCGTCACGCAAGGGACGTACGTGGGCGGCGGTCGCGGCCGCCGCGCTTTTCGCATTGCTCGCCGCCGTCATCATTTACCTGCGCGCCGGAAAGGCGGTGCTCACGATCGAAGTTCGCGATCCCGACATCCAAGTCGCTCTCCGCGGCAAGACTGTCATCGTGACGGAACCAGGCAAGAGTGAAGTCACAGTGGACCCCGGTCTGAACGAACTGACGATCACGCATAACGGGCTCACATTCAAATCGGCCGCTTTTACGCTTGAAAGAGGGAACAACGAGGCTGTCAAAGTGTCGCTGGCCGGTCAGGAAATTGCAGCGCAGCTTGGCGATAGGGAGTTACTGGTGACTCCTCTGGGAACGAATACGAAATCAAACGGCCCGGCGATGTCGCCTGTCGTCAAAGCCGTTGCCGCGATTTCAGCGGTTTCGCCTTCCTCGAAGAGATTGGCAGAGCCGGCGACGGCGGACTCCGATCCGCGGCTGCTCTCTCAACCATTCGGCCAAATTATGGCGCGGGACGCTCAACACGCATGGGCCCGACGTCTGAATGCACCTGCCGAGAAGGCAAACTCAATCGGCATGAAGCTCATCCTGGTTCCGCCCGGCAGTTTCATGATGGGGCCGTACAAAGGCCACCTCGTGCGGATCACGCATCCGTGCTATTTCGGTGTTTATGAAGTGACACGAGGCGAGTTCGCCAAGTTTGTCGCTGCCACAAGCTACAGAACATTCGCTGAGGAGGCGCAGGGAGGAATCCACCTGGTGAACGAGGTGATGTCGACGAAATGGGATCCGCACAACCCGTCGACTTGGCGCGATCCCGGGTTCCCGCAGACGGACGATCATCCGGTTGTGCAATTGAGCTGGCGCGACGCGACGGCCTTCTGTAAATGGTTGAGCGACAAGGAGAATTTACGGTACCGGCTTCCGACTGAAGCCGAGTGGGAATATGCCTGCCGGGCCGGTACCCTCGTCCGAAATTATTTCAGCTCCGATATCGAGGACTTGACGAAGATTGGCAACGTCGCCGACGCCTCCGCGAAGGCTGTTTTTCCGCATTGGAAGGAATTCGTCAAATCCTCGGATGGCTACGTTTACACGAGCCCGGTCGGCAAGTTTCTGCCAAACAATTTTGGATTGTACGACACACTCGGAAACGCGTCCGAATGGTGCTCCGATTACTCCTCTCCCGATTACTACGAGCATTCCAGAACGGACAATCCGACCGGTCCTCCAACCGGAGACACCCGCATCTGGCGAGGCGGCGGCTTCACGCACGTCCCAGGATGCCGATATCGGTATTGGGGGGTCGATTCGTTTCGACGGCCCGATACGGGTTTTCGCGTCGTGTGCGAGATTGCCGCCAAGCCGTCGGACAGCCAGAAGTCGCCAGCCCCGGCGAAATGAAATTCGCGCCGGCGTGCCTGTCGCGGCGTTTCCTCAGCCGCCCAGCCGCTTCTTGACGATCGCCAGATGGTGCTCCATGTGCCCGGCCATCACGAAGGCGAACGCGCGGCAAGTCGCCGGTTGCCCGAGCACCGTTCCCCGCCAGTCCCATGCCTCTGGCGAAATGTGCTTGAAAAGGAGCACATGCGAGCGGCGGAGGGACGCGAACTCCTCCAGGAGTTCGGCCATCGGCACGGAGTTGAAGTCGGCGGCATTCATGAAATGGGTTTCATCGAAGCCCGAGAGCGGAGTGGGATCTTGACGGGCCAGTCGCAGGGCCCGATAGCCGAAGATGCGCTCGCCGTCGATGACGTGCCCCAAAACTTGCTTGAGCGTCCAGGCGTAGGGCGCATGCACGACCAGCGATTCCGCTTCGCTGAGAGGCTCGAAAATGGTTTGCGCCCTTTTGAGTTGGTCGGCAAGGGCGGCCACGACGTCGCCCGCAGGAACAAGATTGATATAACGGTCGAAATCGGAGGCGTATTCGCCGGCAGTCGGTCGGCTTGCACGATCAGTCATGTTTATCGACTCGCTTCTCGGCATTTGTGGGTAATAGGGTTTATAGTTACGAAATCTCGCTGGATCCTCAATTCAATCGTCCTTGCCGTAGCCCGGAAATGGAGCCGACATCGTGCGTATCGCGAGCCTGATCTTGGTGATGACCTTTGCGACCGCCCTGCCGGCAACCGCGGCGGAGCCCGCCCCCTTGCCCAAAACTTCGGCCGCGACAAGCGGTCCGGCGGCCCCCCGTTTCGATCCCGTCGCCGCCACCGAGGTCTATCTCGCCAAAATGTCGCCCGAGCAGATCGCCAAGTCGGACTCCTATTTCGAGGGAGGGTATTGGCTGCAACTGTGGAACTTCCTGCTCTCTGCGGCCCTCTCATTAATCCTGCTGACGACCGGCCTTTCGGCCCGCATGCGCGCGGTGGCCGAGCGGTTCTTGCACTATCGAGGGGTTCCGTTTCAGGCGGTGATCTATGGCGTGCAGTACTTTCTGTTCACGACGATCTTGAGTTTCCCACTGTCTCTCTACCAAGGCTTTTATCGCGAGCAGAAGTACGGCCTCATGAATCAGACGCTTCCCGCATGGCTTGTTGAACAGGCCATCGGGATTGCGGTCGGTGCGGTGATTGGCGCCGTGGCCCTCTTGGTGCTCTACGCGATCCTTCAGCTGCTGCAGAAGTCGTGGTGGATTTGGGCTTCGGTTGCGTCATTTGTGCTGCTGTTCGTGCTAATCGTCCTGTCGCCCGTTTTTATCGCTCCTCTGTTCAATAACTACACGGCCCTGCAAGATCCCAAAGTTCGGGACCCGATCCTGAGCCTGGCTCGCGCGAACGAAATTCCCGCTGACAACGTGTACGTCTTCGATGCCTCGAAGCAATCCAAGCGAGTGAGTGCCAACGTGAGCGGCGCTCTTGGTTCGATGCGGATTTCACTCAACGACAATTTGCTCAACCGCTGCTCGCTCGCTTCGGTCAAAGCGGTGATGGCCCACGAGATGGGACACTACGTGCTCAACCATGTCTACAAAGGCATGCTCGAATTGGGGCTCGTGCTCACCTTCGGCTTCGCGTTCTGCGCCTGGGGATTCAATCGCGTCGTCGCCCGCTGGGGCGGAGCCTGGGGCGTCCGATCCATCGCTGATCCCGCCGGACTTCCGCTGATTGTGCTGTTGATGAGCACGTACATGTTCATCATGACGCCGGTCACAAACAGCATCATCCGCACCGAGGAGATCGAGGCCGATGCCTTTGGCCTGAACGCCGCCGGAGAGCCGGACGGCTTCGCCGAGGTCGCGCTGATGCTGTCCGAATATCGCAAGATCCATCCGGGCAAGTGGGAAGAGATTGTCTTTTACGATCACCCCAGCGGATACAACCGCATCCTGATGGCCATGACTTGGAAGGCTGAACACCTGGGGAATCATGCCCATTGACCACGCTCGTCTCTTCCACGCGTGGGTGCGCGACCAAATAACGTGGACAAGCCACCCGCGATTTGAGATTCTGATGCGAGCCTGCGGCGGTGCTTCGCCGCCGCGGGCTGAATCCGTCCGAGAGGCTCTAACGGAAGACATGGTTCTCATGTTGCGCTCGCCTGTTCGAATCGGACTTGTCGCCGCCTTGGTCCTAGTCGGAGCCGTCGCCCAAGCGGAGGACATCGCCGCCTCCGCGCTCGGCTGATCGCAAAGTCGAAGGCTTCACGCTCACCGATTGTCACGGGAAAGTCCACACGCTTGCCGATTACGCCGACAAGCCGATCGTCGTGATCGCATTTTTGGGGACCGAATGTCCGCTGGCGAAGCTCTACGGCGGACGGCTGGCCGAGATGCAGCAGAAATACGCCGCGCGAAACGTGCAATTCGTGGGGGTCGATTCCAATCGCCAGGACAGTCTCTCGGACCTGGCCGCGTACGCCCGCTCCTGCAAGATCGATTTTCCGCTCTTCAAGGATCGGAACAACAAGCTGGCCGACCGCCTCGGTGCGACGCGTACTCCCCAGGTCTTCGTGCTTGATCGCGATCGAGCGGTCCGCTACCACGGCCGCATCGACGATCAGTTCGGCGTGGGCTTCGTTCGCAAATCGGCTGCGACGCACGAACTGCAATTGGCTCTCGACGAACTCCTGGCGGGCAAACCCGTCATCCAGACAACGTCGCCCGCGGTCGGGTGCCTGATCGGTCGCGTCCACACACCCGATGCGTCGTGCAAAGTGACCTACGCCAGCCAGGTCTCGCGGATTCTCAACAATCGTTGCGTCTCCTGCCATCGCGCCGGCGAAATTGGCCCCTTCGCCATGACGAATTACGAAGAAGTTTCCGGCTGGGCCGACATGATCGCCGAAGTCGTCCGCGAGCGGCGCATGCCCCCCTGGCACGCTGATCCGAAGTACGGGCATTTCCGCAACGACCGCAGCCTGCCCGACGAGGAAAAGGAGATCCTCTGTCAGTGGGCTGCCGCCGGCGCTCCCGAGGGAGATTCGAAAGAATTGCCGCCCGCGCCGCGATTCGTCGACGGCTGGAGACTGCCGAAAGCGCCGGATCAGGTCATCGCCATGTCGACCAAGCCCTACCACGTGCCGGCCCAGGGGACTGTCGAGTACAAGTATTTCGCCGTCGATCCGGGCTTCACTCAGGATCGCTGGATCAAGGGCATGGAAGGCCGGCCGGGCAACGCGTCCGTCGTGCATCACATCGTTGTTTTCTCGCAGAAAAAGGGGAATCGCGATGAGCTCAAGCGGCAGCTGCTCGCCGGATACGCGCCGGGTTCTGCACCCGTCGCTTATCCGCCCGGCATGGCCAAGTTCGTTCCGGCCGGCTCGGAACTACTCTTTCAGATGCACTACACCCCGAATGGAACTGCGCAGGACGACATCAGCAAGGTCGGATTCATCTATGCCGACCCGAGCGAAGTCACGCATCTCGTGGAGACGGCCGCGGCCGTGAACTCGGGCTTCGCCATTCCGCCGGGAACCGACGACTACAAGGTCGAGGCCGATTCGTTCGCCTTCAATTTCGACATGGAACTCCTCAGCCTCGCTCCGCACATGCACTTTCGCGGCAAGTCGTTTCTGTACGAGATTCGCTATCCGGACGGTCGGAAGGAAACGCTGCTCGACGTGCCCCATTACGACTTCGGCTGGCAAACGGCCTACGAGCTGACACACCGGCTGCGTCTGCCCAAGGGAACCACCTTCCACTGCACGGCCCAGTTCGACAATTCGTCGAACAATCCGAACAATCCCGATCCCAAGTCGACCGTCCGCTGGGGCGATCAGACCTGGGAAGAGATGATGGTCGGCTTTTACGACGTGGCCGTACCCGTCTCGCGAACCGGACATCCAAGCGCACCGATTTCCCAGTTTCATTCCTTCGACGGATCAGCTGGCCCGCAGCCTGATTCAGCAATTCGACACCGACCACGACGGCAAGATCTCGCAGCGGGAAATTCCGCTGCAGACCGCTCGCCCGCAAGCTATTTTTCATGGCCCTCGACCAGAATCATGACGGCATGATCACATTCGAGGAAATCACGACGGGCATCGAGAAATTCGGCGTGGTCGATCGGCGGCCCGATGCGCAGCGCAGTCTCCAAGCGGTAACTGCGTTCGTCGCGACGCAGTTCGAGGTTGAGCTAGCTGCTCAGCTTTCGCAAGCAGGGCGATTTGCCCCGCGTGGTAGGCGTCGTGGTGAATGATTCCGTGCAACAGCACGTAGAGCGTAAACGGCTTGTCGGCCGCCTTCTCCGTCAGCCGTTCGTCGGGGAGATCGGCGAGAGCGGCTTGTAACTCGGTTTGAGTTTGGGCCGATTCATCGAGCGTCGCTTTCCACGCCGCCGCGTCGCACGCGCTCGGTTCGGGCCAATTCTCGTCGTCCGCTAGTCCGCTGACTGATTCGCCCCTCAGCAATCGCAGGGTGAATTTCCGCCAGGCGATGGCGTGCAACACCTCTTGCCAGATGCTGTGCGCGTTGGGAACACGGCCTGGCGGCGGCTTGCTCCGCCGTCACGTCAGCAAGCAATTTGCAAAAGGCCGTGCCGTACCAGGGTTGCCCATCGTAGCCGTGTTTGAGCAGTTGAGAGATCCGCCTGACTTCGCTCATGCCGCTCTCCTTCGATCAGGCCGCCGGTGATTCCGAGGTCTGCAGAATTCCCTGTTCGCCGCGAACGAGGAAACTCATCATCGGCGTGGTGTGGGCCGCATTCCATTCGCCGTTGCGATGGACGGCGATCCAGCCGTAGCTGCGGCCGCGTTCCACGGCCTCTTCGTAGCAACGCCGAGCTGCGGATTCGAGCGACATTCCATCGCGACAACGTGTTTCCAGTCTCGCCGCCAGAGCGTCGTCCACGATCTCTTCGCCGAGGCCCGTCGCGCTGACCGCGACGAACGCCGACGCGTAATTGCCGGCCACGGTGGCCGAGTCGCTGACGCGTCCGGGCAAAGCACACTCGCGGCCTCCCGTACTGGTGCCGGCGGCCAGGGCCCCCGCGCCGTTGTGAAAGACGCAACCGACCGTGTCGGACGTCGCCAGCGACATGCGTTCTCGCCATTCGGCCAGCCGTTCGGGAGTGACGAGGTTTTCGCTGGGCAATTTCAGGTCGCGAGCCAATGTCTGCACCCCCGGCTGGCTCAGTACGCGAAACGGCTGATCCTGCAGCCACCGCGCGATCACCGACGGGTGTTTGATTTCGAGCGCATTGATCACTCCGGAAAATGCTTGCCGAGTGCCGTCCATCAATCCGGCGGAGACCCGCACCTCGCCGTCTGCCTGCAGCGCGCCACCCAGCCCGGCGTTGAAGACGGGATCGGCCTCCATCGCGTTAAGGGCCGCCACGACGACGTCGCAAACCTCGCGCTGCCCCAAATCGGCGCCGAATGATACCGAGATTGCCACGAGCGACTCGCACAGCCAACTCGAGCTTGGCCCGATCTGGCGGACCGGTGTGGGCTCCGCCATGCATGAGCAACAAAGGTCCGGCAGACTGACCGCAAAAAAAACTCATAACGCCTGAGAACCGCCTGATTATCAAATCGATCGAAGGAAGCGAGCCGGCGACCGCAGGCGCGAAAGCGGTCGACGAGATCAGGCGTGTAAGCGTAGCCCTACCTTGCCGAGCGCTCAAGGGACGCCAGGCGGGATACGTCTTGCAGAGTCATTCGGCGCGGAGGGAGTTGCGGCACGCACGCTCGACGGAACGGGCGCCAGCCACGGTTGGATCAAACGAGGCCAGAAAAGGTTAATTCCGGCAACAGCAGCCGGGGCGAGCATCGCCGGAACAAGCGGCTCGGCAGGGATCGGTTGATCGTTGCCGAACCAGGTTGTTCTCAAGGCGACGCGTCGCCAACACGGCTGCGGTGATCAAACAAAAATAAGCGATCCGCAGTTTTGTCGATTACGGCTTCGCCGGCGGGGGGTTGCTGCCCTTAGTATCGACCTTGTCGGTGTGGGTCGTGGTCGTCGTGCCGCCTGGCGTCGAGGTCGTCGTCTTGGTCTCTTTCTTCGCCTCATCGCTGCAGCCCAAGGGAGCCAAGAGGCTGAGTCCGCACACCACCGCATAAACAAAGGGACGTTTCATTTCTCGTTGTTCCTCAACAAAAGGTTCTCTAAATAAACTATCCGACGCAGGTGAGACCGGGTACCGACGTGATTTAGTCCGCCGCCTCTACCACGTTGTTCTCAAGGCGACGCGCCGCCAACACTGCTACGCTGATCAAGCAAACGTAAGCGATCCTCAGGTTTGCCGAATTACGGCTTCGCCGGCGGCGGGTTCTTGCCAGATGAGTCGACCTTATCCTCGTGAGTTGTGGTCGTTTTGCCGCCGGGCGTCGTAGTCGTTGTCGTGCTCTTCGTCTTCGACTCTTCGCTGCAGCCCAAGGGCGCCAACAGGCTGAGTCCGCACACGACCGCATAAACAAATGGACGTTTCATTTCTTATTCTTCCTCAACAAAAGGTCCTGGATAGGCTATCCGACGCACGTGAGACGGAGTGCCGACGTGATTTATTCCGTCGACTTCCGAAATTCGAGCCACCGGCCGCAAAATTTATGCCTTCCCGTGCTCTGCGCAAAAGAGACTGTCCAATCGGCGGTTGATTGTGGCAGTTTGCCGATCTGTCTGGTCACTGTCAATCTGCAAGCAGAAATTCGAGGAGCGCCTTTGATCCGGTAAAGGGACGACCGCCATGAGCATAACCGCGCACCACGACGACCTCGGCCGCCCCGCCGAGTGCACGATACCGCCGTGCCAGTTCGGATGAGTTGGCGCTCGAGCAGGACCAATTTGTCCCGATCGCCGTGCAAGTGGAGCACTTTGACGCGTGCTTTCGCCAATGCCTGCAGGTTCTCAATCGGATTGAACTCCGCCAGGCGTCCGGCAAGTTGTTCCTGCGTCAGATCGAATCCCAGCCCGCGCGTCGGATAGACGACAGCTTTCGCCAGGCCGGGCCATGATCGCAAGTCGGTTGCGGGATAAATGCCGCCGATCCGATCGACACGATCTGCATGCCGCATGGCCCACGCGTAGGCATTCAAACCGCCGTTGCTTTGAGCCAAGATCCGCGTGCGAGCATTGAGCCCGCAGGTGCCGACCAGAAGTGTATAAAACTGCTGACAAAGCTCGGCCGCTTGCGGACTCCCGCATGCAACACCGACGTCGATGCCGGCGACGTGAAACCCCTTTGCCAAGGCCGCATCGACGTAATATTGATGTTCGATGTCGCCGCCGGCCGACGCCAACGCGTGTTCGAAGGGGAAAATCCAAACCCACCGCTTCGATGGGTCAACCCTGCCTTTCGGTCTGATGAGGTAGGCAAATCGGCCGCCGACCCGCATCACGATCGCCTGGCCGTTCCGATAATCGGGCAGACTCACGAGGTCGCGGGCCGTCGGCGCCTTCGTGGCCGGCAGCGATCGGTAGATCGGGTCGGCTTTTTCGCCTGCCTCCACGACCGCAGGCGCGCACAAAATCAACGCGAAGAGAACAAGCAAGCGCGGTCGTCCCCCAGGGCCTCGGGCTGCAAAGTCATCAAGGCTGCGTGACATCGGACCAAATCACGAAAGTTCGAAATCGGACGTGGCTATGCACGTCGAGCCAGTTTAATCGGAAATCGAATCGCGGCGAGTCGACGACATGATCCTGAGGCGGTCCGTTGAGCGTTGCCACCGCAAGTCATACGGCAATTGGCGGACCTCCCCGCACGACGACCGCCCTGCCCGGCTCTAAAACGGGACCGAGTCGGCGGCGGTGCCGCTCGGCTCGATCGCGCAATTCCTTCAAACGTCGGGATGTGCGCGGTTGAAGCTTGACCTTGCGGCAGATTTTGCCGATCGGTAATCTGCCGCTCCCTTCGAGCATTGTCGCGCACCTTGTCTGTCCCGGTTCCCGCAATTGATGCCGGTGACGACGGATTGGGCCAAACGTTCCCCGCAGATCGTTTATTGCCCGTCGCTTCCGGATTGCCCCGTCAACCCAACCGCTCACGAATGAGGGTCCCCATGCGCGCCCAGACCCAGCTTTTCGCGTTCGCCTTTCTCCCGGTCATGTTTCTGGCGGTGGAAAATCGAAGCGCTCTTGCCGTCGACGATGTGCCGCCGCCCCGCGACGCCGCGCCCTTTGCCGGATCACAAGATTTTCAACCTCCTGTCACGCCGGCGAATCCTTCCCCGGTTTCACCGTCCGCGCCGCTGGCGGCGCCCTTGGAAACGCCGCCGACTGCTCCGCCGACCTTCGGAACCTACCCTGCCCCGCCGCTTGGACTTGGCCCGGTCCCCGGTTGCAGTACGTGCCCGGCTCCGGGATGCGGCGTCTGTCCCGCGCCGGGCCCGCGCTGTGTCCGGCGCCAACGTGCGGCTGCCCGGCGCAATTCATCGCCGGGATCGATGCCACGATGTTTTACGCCACCGTGCATCGAATGGATGTCGACACACGCATCGCAAACCAGCCCGGTGATCCATCGACGTCGATCGATACCACCGAGGACGACGTCTATCACCGCTTCACGTATTCGCCGCGAATCTACCTCGGCGTGCAGGAGGATGGCTGGGCCCTGATCGGCCGCTTCTGGTACTTGAGCGACTCGACCAACTCCCAGTCGACAGCCTCCGCGATCAACGCGTCGATGACCGACAATACGCTCAAGGCTTACACGGCGGACATTGAATTAATGCGCAGACTTCTGGCTCGGCGGTTCGAAAGTGGGCTTGTTCCTCGGTGCCCGCTACGGCTCGTTTTCGGCGGGGCAATCGATCAGCAGTGTCTCGGCCGATCTCTCGAACCCCGCGGTTCCGAACTCCGCGGCCAACGCGTCGACAAATTTCTCATTCAACGGCATCGGTCTCACGACTGGCTTTCAGGGCCGCACGCCTCTCTTCGAGGGCTCGAGCTTGAGCCTGCTCTGGGGAGGCCGTGCTTCGGTTCTTTGGGGCGAAGACGAACGCCGGGTCGCGGTCGGCGCCCTGCTCGACGATTCAAGCGGCACGGCCGCGACGTCCGACGGAGGCGACGAAACCAATCACGCCATCGCCTACATCCTGGAAGCGCAGCTCGGCCTCGAGTGGCGACATGAGCTCCGCTGGGTACCGATGGCCGCCTACTTCCGCGTCGCCTTCGAATACCAATACTGGAACCTCGGCGACGGCTCGCTCTCGAAGACTGCCTCCACAAGTCCGACGCTTCCTGCACCCCCAGCGCCATCGCTGGCGAGTGCATCGATCGGCCACGTCGACGCCGACTTTATTGGCCTGATCGTCGGCGCGGGGTTTAACTGGTAGGGGTGCGCACGACCTCCTTGTCCAACGTCGGATGCCGTCCGTCGCGCAGCACGACTGCCTCGCACGCGAAGATTGTCGACTGCGCGACGGAACAGCCCGACGCAGTTTGAGCCGAAGCGGCTGCACGTCGAATCGCCTGGGCACCTCCGCGATGTCCGCAATCCATCTTAACGTCGTTCGAGATGCTCGGGTTTGAGTAACCAATTACGGTCATCCGCCAGCCCGATCCGACGCGCTCGATTGCATTTCGCATCACGCGCACGGTCAGTTCGTAGGATCGTAGTCGCGCTGCGTGATCGAAGATGTGGGCCGTCAGGATCAGCTCGTCGGCTTCGGTCGCGACCAGAATTTTCGTCAGCCTTTCGCGGACTGTGTCGATCGAGCCGACGGCTGAGACTCGGGTCCTTTGCTCGACGTGGGACTGCTCGAGGGGATTCCAAAGGCCGTCCATGCTGTCGACCGGGGGCGGGAGCTGGCCGGGGCGGCCGCGGACCATGTTCAAGACCGCTTGCTGCTGCGAGGTGAAGAGCCGATGCGCTTCGGCATCGGTGTCGGCGGCGATCACGTTCACGCCGACCATTACCCGCGGTTCGGCCAGGCGATCGGAGGGTTTGAAGTTCGCGCGGTACATGCCGATTGCCGGCAGCAGGAAGTCCGGCGCGAAATGCGACGCGAAGGCGAACGGCAGCCCCAATTCGGCGGCGAGGGTCGCGCTGAAATCGCTTGAGCCCAGCAACCAGATCGGCACTTCGAGCCCTTCGCCCGGAACCGCATGCACGGCCCGCCCCGGCTCGGCCTGGGCGGAAATAGGACATGAGTTCGAGAACATCCTGCGGAAAGGTATCCGCACTCTCGAAATAGCGGCGCAGCGCGCGGGCCGTGTTCTGGTCGCCGCCGGGGGCGCGGCCGAGACCCAGATCGATCCGGCCGGGGTAGAGCGATTCGAGCGTGCCGAACTGTTCCGCGATCACCAGCGGCGCATGGTTGGGCAGCATGATCCCGCCGGCCCCCACGCGGATCGTCGAGGTGCCGCCGGCGATGTGGCCGATGAGCACCGAGGTGGCCGCACTCGCCACGCCGGCGAGATTGTGATGCTCGGCCACCCAGAAGCGTGTGTATCCCCAACGTTCGGCGTGCCGGGCGAGGTCGAGACTGTTGCGAAACGACTCCGCGGCGCTGCCGCCTTGCCGGATCGGCGACAGATCGAGGACGGAGAACGGAGTCTCGGCAAGCGATTTCATGTTGCGTGCGTCCGGGCGATGGCGGGAGTCGATTTGCGTTTCTCCATTATAGGTGCCAGGCAGAGGGCGGAGGGATCGGACGGCGACTGCCGAGATTCCCATTATGGCGGCCTCTTCGGATCGCCTTCGCAGCGCGACGCGAGTGGAAGGCCGCTTTTTCCGCGGTGCATGCTCGGTCGGTCCGATTTGCCAGCCATTTGGCAGATCGAGAATTTTCGAGGGCATCGCGCAGGACTCCGCATGCGGCCGCGTTGGCCTCAAGCCTAGCCCTACGCTGATGGAGAACCGCGATTCTTCACCCGAGTTTTGTTGAGGGCACGCAGTGCGGACCTTCACCCCCCCCGCCCTTGTCCGGCTCGGCCGAGTTCGTCGAAATCCGCAAGGGGCCAGGGGAGAATCCACTTGATGTGACGACTCCGCTTGAACCCCTATCGTGCGAGCTAGGAGGAAAAACGATGGCGTATGTCATCCGGTCCGAAGATCCGGCGCTTGTGGGTGCTGCCGTGATGGGACGTCGGGCGTTCGGCCGTCATGAGGAATTCGACGTTGTATTTGCGGGTCAACTTGCGGCGCATCTCGGTCATGGCCATGTTGATCCGCTGCAGGCCCTGGCTCTTGACGGCGCCGGCGGCACGCTGCGTGTGGTCCCAGTAGGTCCAATCGACGCCCGCCGTGTTGCGGCCGATTGCGCGGCGGCGTTCGGCCATTTCGCGCAGGGTATTGGCCACGTTGGAGCTGAACGCCAACAACTCCTCGTCGACGTGGAGGGCCGGGAGGGTGTCGATCGCCTCGGCCGTCCGCTCAAAACTCGACTTGACCGTGCTGCCGGAATCTTCGCGGAGCCGCATGACGAGCTTTTCGAGGGCCAGGAAGTGTTCGCGCGACGCCTCGCCAGTGGCCTTGGCCGCTTGTTCGCGGTGTTCGAGTTCGCTGGCCATCGTGCTCATGGTCTGCGTCAGACCCTTGAGGTTGGTGAGGAGTTCACCATCGGATTGCGGACCGGACGGCTGGCCGTTGTGGCCGTGGGACTTGCCGAGCCAGGCCGCGAACGAGGCGAGGCGCGGTTCGTTGTTCTGGTCGAACATCATTCGCACGCGGGCGTACATGCCTGGTTTGAGCACCCCTTCCGGGTTGGGGATTTCGACGGTTACCCCTGCTTCGCGAGGACGCGGGCGATTTGCGGCCGTTTGACGGACGACTTTGCCCACAAACGTGCGGCCCGGCATGTCGGCGAGGGCGACGTGGGCTTCCTGGTCGGCGACGATTTTGGAATTCATCTCGGGCGCGGGTTGGATGACGGTGCGGACGCTGGAGATGTCCACGATGCGCAGCAGGACCATGTCCGGCTTGCTGAGTTCGCCGTCGCCGATCGTCTGCGTGACGTAGCCGGCAATGGGGGCGACAATTCGTGTTTCGGCCAGAGCGGACTTCGCCCGGGCAACGCCTTCCTCGGCCTGTTGGAGGCGCGTTTTATCGAGTTCGTCCTCGGGCCTGGGAGCGGATTGCGGGGGGGGTGTGCCGCGACGGGCTGCAGATGCTGGGGCTGGCTGAGCTAGCGCGACCAGGCTGGTGGGGTCTTTCACCGGTTGAGCCATGCGGGCTTGCCGGGCTTGGAACTCGGATTTGACGAGGTTCAAAGCAGCCTCGGCCTGCCGGACGGACTCTTCGAGCTTCGAGTCGCCCAGATCGACGATGAGTTGTCCCTTTTGGACAAAGTCGCCCGAGTTAACTTTTACGTGGACGGAATAGTCGATCAGCGGAGTGCGAATTTCGACCTGGGAACTGGCTTCCAAGCGGGATTCGATTTCGCCGTTGTTTTCGGGCTTGGGTTTGGCAGGAACAGGCATTTGGACAACCGGCACGCTGACCGGTGACGGGGCCACGGTCGGCAGGGGCCGACTCGCGTCACGGTACATCCAAACCATGGCGGCGGCACAAAGGGCCGTAACCAAAGCGGTTAGGAATGTTTTCATGGATTGTCTCCTTCGTTCGGCAGGAAAAACAGGCGGGTCGTTTGGGCGTCCATTGCCGGCGGCAAGGGTGGGATGAATCGCCGAGCCAGGACAACCGCGGGGTCGAACGGAGGAAATTAGAGCAAAGCAAAAAATATCAAGCAAGACGCATGTGATCTCATTTATGTAATGCTTTGACGGGAAAGTTTTTGATACTAATGTACACTATAAATTGCGGCAAGTTGTGCAGAGTATCGGCAAATTATGCCGACTTTTTTGGGCCACCAGGACCCCCGTTGCGCCCCAAAAAAGCCAAAAAAGTGGACAGAATCTCGTCCGGTCACCCCGGGTCCCGGGGCGATTCAAGCGGGCATTGGGCGAATGGACGACTAGTCCTTGCGGGCCGTGTCCTGCCGCGAAGTTTCGTCACCCGGGTGATATTTCGTGACGGTGTGGGCTTCGACCTCGTCCTTGTAGAACCAGGCGGTTTTGAATTTGGCCTCCGAGTAAAGGCGGGCCTGGTCGAAATAATGCGGCGACTTGGGATCGCCGCTTTCGCCGTATTGGAGAACGGTTGCCGCCTTGACCCGCGGGACCGAATTCGTAGACCCCCATGAAAGAACCGCCGACCACTCCGAACCGCTGCTTTCGCACACGGGATGCTCGGCGTGAAGTACAAGGTGAAGGCCACCCCCAGAGGGCCAGGAGCTCCGATGAGCGGGAGACTTGGCTTTTGGTCGCGGAAGAGCAAGGCAGCGGCTTCAATACTGCCGGCGTTGGGTTGCCGCTGGGTGCGGGTAATTTGACCCCAGGCCACTTTCCAGGAGCCGTGCAGTTTTTCGAGTTTCTTTGCCGCTCCCACCAGGGCCTCAAACCGCTTGGAAACGTCTTCGACGTATTGCGGTTTGAGATCCTCGGCCGGATAGCGGTCGCCGTAAAGCTCCGCGTACCACTCGGTACAAAGTGCCGCCTGCGTGCAATCCTTCGTGACTCGGCAATCCCAGTCGCAAAGGTGATCGAGATAGGGCTGCACCTCGGCGGCCAGTTTTGGATGGCTTTTCTTGAGGATCTCAAATTGCTGGCGGTAACGCGGAAGCTCGGCCATGGGCCAATAAAGTGTGGTATCGAAGGCCAAACGCTGCCAATCCTCGAAGGTCAGATCGTGGGCTTCGCGGAGGAGTTTACGCGATATTTGCGAGCGCCGCCGATCGCGGTATTTGTCCTCGACCATATATTGCGGAAAGTCGCTGGCCGCGGGATTTCCATCGTCGGCGGTCATGAACGGTGTTGAATTGCAGTTCTGCACGTAGCCGCCGACTGGATTGAGGAGCTGGGGCAGGTCGTCGAACGGATGCAGTCCCTTCCATTCGGTCTGCGGATCACTGCCATCGACCGGATGAGTCCAATCAAAGCGCGGATCGCGAATGGGAATTGCTGCGTTGTAGACGTAAAAAATGGTTCCCGTCGCTGTCCGCATAGGCCGTGTTGAACATCGGCAGATTGAGCATCGAAATGCCGGCCTTCCATTCCGCGAAGTTTCTCGCCTTTGTCATCGCGAGGGCCTGGCTCAGTCGCGTCCCCTCGAAAATCCGTGAGATTTTGACCGTCAGGGCGTGCGTGGCATTTTCCTTGCCGACGACCGGTCCGTGATGGGTCTTGCGGAACGTGTAGTGATGTTCGACCGGCTTCTCGCCTCCCGCATTCACGAGGATCGTGTCCCTCCATTCGACGGCCGTTCGGTAACCATTGCCATAGCGGTAGTTGAGTGGGTGTTGCGGATCGTCGAAAGTTTCCCGATAAACATCGGCGATATCGGGCTCGTTGACCGTATGGGCCCATCCCAAATGTTCGTTGTGGCCCATGGTGAGTACGGGGGAGCCAAAAAAGCACGAACCGGAGAAATGCAGCCCCTCCCCGCTTTCCACGTGCGCTTCGTAAAACTGTCCGTACCCATACCAAGGCTGGTGCGGGTTAATGAACAGCATGGCTTTTTTGGATTGCGTCTTGCTCGGACCAATTGCCCATTCGTTCGAGCCGATCGTCCCGTTGATTCGCTCTTCGTACTCCGACGGGACCGGCTTTTCAGCGTGCGACTTGGAGTACATGAACGACAACATCGTGAACCGGTCGAACGCGACGACGAACCAAGGTTCGAAGTGCTTGATCAACCGCGGTTTCACTTGCGGATGTTTCTCGAGGAAGTAATTCAGTCCCGCGGTGTAAGCCCTGCCGATGGCCTTGAGTTGGGGGTCGAGTTGTTCAAAGTCGACTTTCGATCGCGCGGGGACTTCGTACATCCGCATCAGGACGTCGGAGCCGATTCCAGACGGTCCGACAACTTCTGCGTAACGCCCAAGGGCTTGGATGTACGTGTCCTCGATTTGCCAGAAATAGTCTTCCGCCTGGGCGTAGGCGAGGCCGAAGGACGTGCTCGCGTCGGTTGGCCCGTAAATATGGGGCACGCCCCACTCGTCGCGGTGAATGGTCACCGACGAGGCCAGCGATTTCGCTTCGGTTTCGTCATTGGCGCTAATCAGCGACGGAATCGAAACGATGAGCCATGCGCAAACAAACAGCGAGATTCGCAAAGCGCTTTTCATGAATCGAGCCTTGTTCGAGAAGATCGATGCGAGCGAAAGGGATTGCCTCCGGTTTTCCGGCAGATCAGCGGGAAAACCGTCCGACGGCTTGAATCAATTCGCTTACGATCAAACGAAAAACGGCCGCGGAATGCAACCGTTTGCCCGACGGCGTCCACGTGCAAACGCCGATCAAGGCTCTTGCGGCGCGGGCGGTGCGTCGGTAGGCGGCTTACGCTGTTGTTGCTGCTGCTGTTGGACCTTCTGTTGAAACTTCTCAAATGAATGTTTGAGTGACTCGAGAAGC
This sequence comes from uncultured Planctomycetaceae bacterium, assembly GCA_963756305.1. Classification (GTDB taxonomy): domain Bacteria; phylum Planctomycetota; class Planctomycetia; order Planctomycetales; family Planctomycetaceae; genus DASPSM01. Next base: position 481,940 of record CAVWNP010000002.1, on the reverse strand, counting down.
CGCGGTACGCCCGGTGCCGACATGAACACGCGGCACGAAACGGCCGAACGCGGAAAGAAGGTCGTGATGAAATCGAAGCAGAATTCGCAGGGTGTGTGGCCGATCATCACGGCGTTGGCATAGTTGCCGGAGAGTACGTCATCCTGGAGTTTTAGTTGCTCGTACAGGTCCTGGGCGGACACCGGAGAGGCCGGAGCGGCAGCCGGTTGTCCCGCGGGACCATTCGGCACGGCCGGAGCGCCGTACTTCGATTGGTAGTTATTGAGGTTATCCGTGAGCGCGGCGATGAATTGGGCGACGACTCCCGGAGGCAACACGACGCGGGCGGCGACCTGCTGCGGCTGCGACATGCGCAGAAGAAAGTCCAGAATGAACTCGTGCACTCCCTGTACGACAACCGCGCCGGTGCTGAATACGCCGCGAGCGACCCGCTCGGGAACGACGGCACTCACCTGCGAGTGCTGGATTTCCTCGCAATACGGGCCTTCTTCGTGCGGTCCGCTGGGCTCGGAGGATTCGTTGGGAAAACGTGAGTCAGTCATCGCGGCAAGAATACCCAGTCGTCGGGCGATCGGAGCGAAAGGCGGACGTCGCGAGATGCGGCGCGACGTCCGAAACGCTTAAGGCGTCGTGCGAACGCGTTTGCGAACGTCCGTCTCAACGGCCCCGAAGGCCGTTTCGTGACGTTGCAGCGCGACACCCAGCGCGTGGACGAGTCGCTTGGCGGTGAAATGGTTCATGATGATGCGTTGCGAAACGCGAACCGTCGTTTCACCTGTGGCGTAGGGATGCGGGTTCAATCCGAGGTCGAGAATCAATTCTTCCGGCGTGCTGGAGACCCGGCAGAAATTGGCATAGCCTGCGTTGCAGTGCGAATCGTCGACGTGGATTGTCGCCTGGCCGGCCTGCTCTCCCCCTGCTGGCTGCGCGGACGCTGCCGGCGCGATTGAAGTCTCCGCTGCTCCCTTCGCTTTATCGGTTGCCATTTGTTCCTTTCGCAAATTGAAAGACGAGACGCAAACCAATCGCCCGTCCGTAGACCGCGGCCGAACTGGCCGCAATTACCCGAGGCCCCGCGCAAAAAACAGCGGGGAATTGACGTTTTGCGTTATAACACTGCAGTGCGCCGGATTCAACGGGCCCGCTTTGACCCGCGAATTCGGCGCGCTGCTAGCAATTTATCGAAAATATTCGGACCGGCTTAAGCGGTGGCTACTTGTCTTCCGATTTCCGAGTGCGACGTCCACCCCGACCTTGCGGTCGAAGGCTCTTCAGATCGAATGGCTTGCCTTTCATCTCCGTAAACTTGGCTTGTTGATCCTTTGTGAGAACTTCAGTTGCCTTGGCCAGGTGTTCTCCTTGAAGCTCGGCCATCTTCGCAAACCCTTCCCGCCCAAGTCCCCGCATCTTGCCGGAAAAATCCTTATCGATGGCTGCGATCTTATCTTGTTGCTCTTTCGACAGACCGAGGTCCTTGACCACGCCGGCGTCGCTCAGCGCGCTTGCGTAGGCCGCTTGTATGGCGATCTCATGCAGTCGAGTGACTTGCGCCTTGTCGAGGATTTCGGCAACCTTGGGCATGAATGTGTCGTTGACCGCCTTTTGAATTTCAGCGGACTTTGCCCGGATTTCCACCATCTTCTTCTCGCGCTCTTCTGGCGAAAGATCCCGCAAACCTTGAAAATCGATCCCAGATTCCGTCATCTTCTCCCGAGCTTCCTGTTCGGCGTCGCTGGCAATATCCTTCAATTTCTCGACTTTTTCTTCGCTGACAGCCAACTCTTTTTGCACCGCGGCATTGCCCAAAAGACGGAGTGGGGCAACGCCTTGCGGACGCATTCCCATCATGCCGCCTCCTCGGCGATTTTGGGCCTGTGCGGGTTGGACCATAGACGCCAACAGCAAAACGGTCGCAACGCTAACAAAAACCGACAATCCTCTTCGCACCATGACGTTCTCCTCTAAGTGTGACGAATTGAAACTGCGCCGTGAGTCTGGACCGAATTCGCCCGAAGCACGGCCGGGCATCAAGTCAAATCGACAGCGGGTCGGCGGAATGCCTGCTGTAATAGATCGCGGCAACCGACACTATGCTCAAATGCAATACCCGGTGCAACTTAGCAACGCAGTCTGGCGCGCACAACCTGAGGAGAAGCTGAAGACTTTTTTCGGCGGTTGAGCGGAGGGACGTCGATCGCCGGCCCAAATAGGATTGCCGGACAGGCTGAATGTCGCGAGCAAATCGACATCAAAGTCGAAAATGAAAAGTTCGGCGGAAGTACCGCCACAGCCATTCGACCGCCGAACGGTGCGCAACAGTTACCCGCGAGCGTCCTCGCATTCCGGGCCGAAGTAAATCGGTGTCGCCTTCAAGGCGGACCGTCGCCTGGTACGCGCTGCTGGTCAAATGCTCGCGGCCCTGTTTGTCGGTCACTGTTGCGAGTTCTCCACCCGCCTTGTTCGAAAGGGTTTCGGGTGCCACTTCCGATTCGCGCGCGGAGATTTTTTCGATTTTGCCGTCGTATGTGGCGTCGGCGAGATGTTCGAGTTTGATCTGCACCTGCTGTCCGACGCTGACATCGTCGCGATCTCCTTGATCGATGTAGAGTACCGCATCGCAAGTCGCGGAAGGCGCGATCGAGAGAATCGGGGTCCGGTCTGTCAAATAGCAGCCGAAGTTTTGCGGATCGAGGGGCGTGCCATACCACTTACTCAGTTGGCGACGCGAATCGTCTCGAGCCGGCTCCGGTATCCGGGGCGGCGCGACGACGACTCCGTCGCATGGCGATCGGATCTCGAGTTGCGACAACTCACGCTCGCGATCCGCGAGTTGTTTCTTGATTCCTGCCAGAATTTCCCGTGCGACTTGTTCCTGGGCCTGATCTTCCAGGGCACGGTCTAGCTCGACGTCTTTCTGCTGCAGATCCCGCTCCAATTCGAGAGACCGTCGTTTTTGCTCCTTTTCGTCGTTCGTCAGGCGCATCAGCAGATCGCCTTTTTTGACGCGCGAGCCAGGCTCGACAAAGACTTCGTTTACCCGACCGGGAGTTGTGGCGTAGACCTTCGCGACGCCGGTGGGCTCGATGAGAAAGGTCGTTTCGTCGTGAAAGGGCAACGGGATGAAGAGAGCGGCAATCGCGAGGATCGCCACCACGCCGCCGGTGATGCTCATCTTGCGATAGTCCAAGGGATCGCTTCTGGGGGCCGTGACCATCTTGTACACCGTGTAGATTCCATTGCCGAGCATGGCCGCCAACGAAGCGACCGCCATCGTCACGCCGATACTTTGCAAATCGTACGGCTTGAGAACGCGATACAAAAATGTGGTGATCGCAAACACGATCACCCAACGGTAGATGGCCGCGGCGATCGCAAAAATCTCGAACCAAATGCGCCCGGTCTCCGGCATGAACGGATCGGGATGCGCTTCGATGCCCAGGCAATACCAGCCGAACCGCTCGGTGACCATTTTGTCGGCCTTTGGCCGCAAGTTGGGGATCTCGAGAAAGTCGGCCAGCATAAAATAACCGTCGTACCGCATGAGCGGATTGGCATTGAAGATGACGGTCGAAACCGTCGAGACAAAAAAGACGTTGAGACACAGGTAATGCAAGAGGCCGGCGTTCGTGTTCCACCAGACAAAGATGGCGACGGCCGAGAGCACCGTTTCGACATACATGCCGGCCGCACCAATGATGATGCGGTGCCATTTGTTTCGCATCATCCAGGCGTCCGAAACGTCGCAATAGAGTGCCGGGCTAAACACCAGGAGCATCAAGCCCATTTGGTGGCACTCGCCGCCGAAATGCTTGCATGAGACTCCGTGGCCGAATTCGTGCAGGATTTTTGTGGCACTCACCGTGATCCACAGGAAAATCAAATTGGGCCACGCGAAGAATTGGTGGAACTCGGGAAGCCGCCGGTGGAATTCCTCGAATTCCGTGAACACGAGCGCCAACGAGGCGGCGACGAGTGCCAGACACAGCGCCACGGCCCAAGGCTGAAAGATCCAGGCGACGTATTGATGCAGCCAGGTCAGCGTCCGTTCCGGATCCCAACCGGGCAGCCGCAGGTAGAGGATGTTTCGGACGCCATTCCAAATTTTCTGCTTGCGCTCCTTGCGATGATGCTTGAGCAGGGCCGCTCCCTGTCCGAAGCGAAGCGTTTGCAGCAGGCCTTTTTCGTGCAGATCGGTCAAAAGTCGCTGCACGTCCGAGAGCGTCACGTGAATCGTGGGGTGGACTCGCAGCAGCTCGTCGCGAATCTGCTCGAGATTGCGAGTCCCGTCCAGCAATCCCAGCACGCAATACTGTTCCGCGTGCAGGCGATGATATTTCAGCCCGACGGGGTCTTTGATCACCCAGGACCCGATCCCCTGATACTCGATTCGCCGGGCGATCAGATCGGGCCGGCAGCGCATCGGAATCGGTCGCCGGGTCGAAGAGACCAGCGATGATACGGCAGCCAGGCTCATGGTTGGGCGGGACGCGGAGTAAGGGACGGCGAGGAAGAAATGAGCGGAGTTTTTTCGCCCACTTGCGTGACAGGAGTGGACGATTCGATCGTCATCGTGGCAAGCAGGCCCGGCCGAAGGACGTTATTCGGATTGGGAACTTCCGCCCAAACTCGTGTCTCCAGGCTGGCACTATTGGCCACAACGTCGACAAAGCCGATGCGGCCGTGGAACACCTGTTTTTCTACTTCGGGCTCCGCTCCTCGAACACTGAGCTTTACCGCGACAGGCGAACCAACCTTCACGCACCAGATATCCTTTTCGTTGACGCGGCCTTCGATACGGACGACGTCGGTATTCACGACTTCCAGGATGGTGTCTCCCTGGTGCACGGCTTCTCCCGCGGTATTTCATGACCCGGGTCACAACGCCATCGAAGGGGGCCAAAATGCGATAGGTCTTCAATTCAGCCTCCGCCTGCACCGCCTTCAGGTCATTGACCTTGATTTCGTGCACGGCCTTGTCGATCTGGAGGTCGCTGCGTTCCATCTGCAGTTTGGCCCGCTGAACTTCCAGGTCCGGCACGGTATTCAGGTGCTGCCGATTGGCCTGGACGTCCTTCTCGTATTCGAGCTTATCGACGGCATGGAGTTTCGTGGCGTATTGGATTTCGACCTGGTCGTTTGCCACCATTTTTGCCACGTCGAGATTGGCTTGGGGAACTTCGTCCATCAATCGTGCGACGATCTCATTCTTCCGGACGGCATCGCCCTCTTGGGGTTTGACCTCGGCCAGCACGCCCGGCCGATCGGTCGCCAATCGGGCCGTTTTGACCGCCCGGATCAGGCATTCGCGAAGCTCGATCGTCTTCGGTTGCTGGGCCTCAACCCGCCCGCTGAACAGCCGCCGCCAAAAGCAGAAAAGCAGACACCACCCGCAAGACATTTTTCATGGTAAATCCCGCGATAGCGCGAAATCTCGAGCCACAAACCCTTTGCCATTCTCACACATCGGCACTGACACCGGCAAGCCGCCAAAAAAGTGCCGCGGCCCGTGTCAGCAATTCTGCCGCGATCCTTCGTTCTATTCGACTCGTTCGTTTCGCGAGGTGCCTTCCGCATAAGCCGAACGCGCCAAAGGTCATCGGGATCGGAATCTGGCCGCATGTTGCCCAAACGCAACCTAGGTTTTTTTGGAGGCTGGCCGTTCCTCGGAATCCTGGCAAAGGAGTCATCGCCATGCAGGTCACCGTGCAAGACGTCATGACGTGTTCGCCCATCGCCGTCTCGGTCGAAACGACGATCGAGAAGGTGCTCGACACCTTGGTGACCGAAGGCGTGCCTTCGGTTTATGTCACGACGGCGGAGAACCGGCTGGCGGGAATCGTCACCGATTACGAAGTCTTGAAGCACCAGGTCCTCGGCGGAGACCGCACGCAAGCCGCCGAAACCCTGATGAGCCGCAACGTGCCCACCGTTCACCCGGAAGACAGCGCCCTGGCGGTTTGCCCGCAATTCCGCGATGGCCGGTTGGCGCGGATGGCCGTCATCGACGGCGAAGGACACCTGGTCGGCAATCTCGCCCGACGCGACGTCATGCGGATGATGCTCACCATCGAACGCATGGCCTGCGAGTCGCCCATCTCGCCCTCCGATTTGTCGCGTCCAAGCGCCCCGCGGGCAGTCCCGGCTCCGCTCAGTGCCCAAGTGACGCGGAAACCCGTCCCGGCAACGGTTTGAAACCGTTCGCCCTCGTTGACGCCGTTCCGACACGGGGTTAGGATCGCCCCCTCGCCCGAAGCAATTTTTTCTGCCACAGCCGTGCGGCCGTTCGCTTGCACGGACCCAACTGACTGGCCTTCTCACAACGGCGGCGTCAAGAACGTGCTCGGGCGTTGTCGCCACAAGCACGGATCCCATTCATGAACGCGTTTCCAAAACGCGTGCTGATCAGCGTCAGCGATAAAACCGGTCTGGCGGCCTTTGCCCGCGGCCTGGTCGAACTCGGCTTCGAGATCATCTCCACCGGCGGCACGCGGCGATTCCTCGAGGAAAACGGCCTGCCGGTGATCGATATTTCGTCCTACACCGGGTTTCCGGAAATCATGGACGGCCGCGTCAAAACGCTGCACCCCAAGGTCCACGGAGCCATCCTCGGCCGCCCCGACCTGCCCTCCGACGCCGCGGCGATTCAGAACCACGGCATCATCCCCTTCCAAGTCGTCGTCTGCAACCTCTACCCGTTTGAAAAGACCGTCGCCCAGCCGGGCGTTTCGCTGGAAGAGGCGATCGAGCAAATCGACGTCGGCGGACCGAGCATGGTCCGCGCGGCCGCCAAGAACCACGCCTATGTGGCCGTCGTGACCGACGCCGCTCAATACCCGGCCGTTCTCGAAAACCTCCGTGCCGGCCGCCTCTCCACCGAGTTTCGCCGCCAATTGGCCCAGGCCGCCTTCGAGAAAACGGCCGCCTACGACCGGGCCATCGCCGACTTTCTTGGGTCGAAACCGACATCTGGCGACCCGGACTCGCGGTTTCCCGCCCAACTTTCCCTCCGCGTCACCCGGGCGGCCCGCCTGCGGTACGGCGAAAATCCGCATCAGGACGCCGCCTTATACGTCGAACCGGATGCCCTGCCCTCGACTTTGGCCAAGGCCAAAATCCTCCACGGCAAGGAGCTGTCCTACAACAATCTGCTCGATCTCGACGCCGCCATGGAATTGGCCCGCGAGTTCACCGAGCCGGCGGCCGTCGTCATCAAGCACAACAACCCCTGCGGCTGTGCCCTCGGCCGAACCCTCGCCGAAGCCTTCGCCAAAGCCCACGAGGGGGATCCGGTGAGCGCCTTCGGCTCGGTCGTCGGTTTCAACCGCCCCGTTGATGCCGCCACCGCCGAACTGCTCACCCTGCCCGACCGGTTTGTGGAGGCAATTATTTCGCCCGAATACGAGCCTGCCGCATTCGAGATCCTGTCCACCCGACCGAAATGGGCCAAAAGTGTGCGGCTCCTCAGTTGTCCGGCCATGTGCGAACCCCGCCCGGCCACGCTGGAATACCGCAGCATTTCCGGCGGACTGCTCGTGCAGGACCACGATCAGGCCGAATTCGACGGCAAAGCCGCCGGCAGCCGCCGATCAAACGGCCGAGTGGAAAGTCGTCACCCGCAAGTCGCCGACCGCCGCCCAACTCGCCGACCTCAAATTCGCCTGGATCGTCGCCAAACGGGTGAAGTCGAACGCCATCGTGTACGTCGCCGACCGCAGTGTGGTCGGAGTCGGCGCCGGGCAAATGAGCCGGGTCGACTCGGTGCGGCTCGCCAGTGAAAAAGCCGGCGACCGCAGCCGCGGAGCCGTCATGGGGTCCGACGCCTTTTTTCCGTTCCCAGACGGGATCCAGGCAGCGGCCAAAGCCGGAGTGGTCGCCGTCGTCCAACCGGGCGGCTCGCGCAAAGACGAAGACGTAATCGCCGCCTGCGACGAACTCGGCCTCGCCATGCTCTTCACCGGCCGCCGCCACTTCCGACACTGATCTGCTCGTTCTTTCTCCCCTCGCCCCGCGTCTTTACATCGCAGTGGGAGAGGGGCCGGTGCTGATTTGTGCCTGTCCCTCTTCCCTCCGCCCTCTTCCCTCCCCCTTCGACTTTTTTGGCTTTTTTGGGCGCTGAAAAAGGGGGACTTTTTTGGGGTCCACCCAAAAAAAGTCGGCATGCAGACCGCTCCCCTGCCCCTCTGCCCGGAAGAGCAATTTCGCGAAGTTCCTCATTGGGGTTCAACTTGCGTCCGAGTCGCTGAAACCCTGGCGGTGCATCGGCGATGGATGGCCCCCGCCAGACAGGCGACTTTTTTTGGGTGCACCCCAAAAAACGCCAAAATGGCACTCCCTCCCGGCCTGTCATTTCAGCAGCCAGAATTTCTGCAGTCGTGCCGGAATTCACCCTCCGCCCTCCTTCCTCCGCCCTGCCCGTTCGCTTTTGTCCCAGCGGTTCGTCCATTGATCCTGAGCGACTGCGCAAATCACCGTTAGTCTGCACGTTACGACCGTCTTTTACAGCAGCTGTAAAACTGCTCGTGATCGACTCGCCAGACGCCGGTAGGATGGCAGTAGACCGTTCGCGATTGCCAGACGAACTGAGGCGGTTTAATTCCGCCGGTACTTTTTAATACCGTAACCGCCCCGGAATATTCCCCGACGTGACCGGCCAACCGGCGCGTCGCAGCAACGCAAACGGCGAAATCCGTGCTTCAACGCATTACTCGGTCCGGAGTCGCGCGTGCGCGAAGACCGAGATCCGCAGATTTCGCAGATTTTAAGATTTCCAATCGGCGGAATCGGCGTAATCTGCGGAGAAAAAGCCTTTCGCATTTGAGGTTGGGACTGGGGTTGGTCACCTGACTCACATTCTGTTTATTTCACTCGAACCAACGCCGGATCACGAATGAACTCGAGTCTCAACCCCCAGAGTCTCAACCCCGCGGGTCTCTGTCCGTCGTGTTCATTCGCCAGGGAAATCGTCTCCGGCAAGGGCTCTCGGTTTCTGCTCTGCGAAAAGTCCAAAACCGATCGCCGCTTTCCGAAATATCCGAGGCAGCCGGTGATTCACTGCCGCGGATTCGCCGAAAAACAAGCCGCAGGCGAACAAGCCCCGACCAGGAACTGAACACATCGAGGAGGAACAAAGTGCTCCGTGACATCCAATTCCGCGCGGAAAACTCGAAGACTTGATCAGAGACCGTCGACTCTCTTGGAGTCCCGGTGCCGCTTTGTCTTGTTGCCAGAGGGAGACAACAGCACGAGGACGTCAGTTTGAAGTCGGCATACTGCCAGGCTCTTTCAAAGCGAGAGCGAACGAGCGCCGCCTCGCTCTTCTTGTTCTGCATGAGCAGGCTGTGCGACAAGCCGTAAAGCGCCCAGCCGTTTTCGGGGTTCTTTTTCAGATCCGCCCGATAAACGGCTTCAGCTTCTGCGAAGCGGCCGGCGTCCATTAAGGTTGCCCCCAAAGCGTGCCGGACAGGCTGCATCCAAAGAGGAGGATCGGAATAATCCAACTTGTCCTCGGCAGCCACGGCGGATTGGAGCGCCGCCACTCCATCCGCGACTTTCCCCTCGCGATAGAGAATCTCTCCCGCCAGCATCTTGTCGGCAATGTCGAGCAAGGGGCCCGCACGGTGGAGGCGGAAAAGGAGGGTTGCCGGCACTCGCTTGGCGCTTCGATGAATTCCTCCTGCTCGGATTTTGCCTGCGAGACTTTTCTCTTCGCCGCAAAGGCAATGCCCCGGGCGAAGTGCCGGATCGCGCACGAAAAAGGGAATGAGAACCCAGGCTCGGGTTCCGCCAGAATCGCGTCCCATTGACCGAAGCGGATGCGAATCTCGTAGGGTACGCTCTTAAAGACGTCGAACGTTCCGGGATCAGCCTTCGCCTCCCATTCGGGGATCAGGCCCAATGCTGCCTCGGCAGCTTGGGCGGCGGTTCGGCTCTGCCCCTGCATCATCGCCGCATATACCAGCATCTGCTGGCTGTGCGCCATGTAGCTCGCATGCGAACCTCGTAGAGGCAGGGCACGTCGAAAGACGTGATCCGCAGCCACGGCCCGTTCATTGGCGACGACGGCGTCGTGCCAGCGCCCCAGTCGAATGTCGACATGAGACGGCATGTGCATCAGGTGGCCAATGCCAGGAGCGAGCTGGCGGAGTCGGTCGGACTCGGTCCGTGCTCTTTCGGGTTGCCTCAGTTGGTCCATCGAGTGAATCCATAGGTGCAGCGCAAATGGATGGTCAGGGCATTCCTTGAGGATCCGTTCGAGGATCGTGGCAATCTCTTTTTTCGGTTCCAGAGCCCGCTTTTCCTTCACGCTGGTTTTGCCTTGCACAATCATCAGCGCCTCGGCACCAAGCGCTCCGACGTCCGGGTCGCCGGGAAACCTCTTGCCAAGGTCGAGCAGCGCGGTCGCATAGCTTCGTTCGCATTTGATTGCTTCGTCGGACCCATCGAGCGAGTAGCGCTTTCGATCGCCTCGATCAGCCCTCTCTCGATCGCCGTCGCCTTCGCGCTCGACAGCGCGTGCTGTTGCAATCGCCGACTTTGCGAGCTGAACGTCGTCTGGCGAGATCTCCGGGTTATTGATGTCGGGACCCAAGGCTGCCGCAACGCCCCAAAATGCCATCGCGCAATTAGGATCCTCAACGGCAGCTGCGCGGAACGACCACAGGGCCGCGTCGTGATTGAATCCATATAGGAAGGCAAGTCCCTGGTCGAAATAGCGCCGGGCCACGACCGAGTTCGTCGTCACGTGGCGGTGGTAATTGCCGAGCCCCTGAAGGACCGGCGTTTGGTGATCGTGGTGTGCTGGCGCGCTTATTCGTGCGGTCGCGGCGCGTTACAAATCCGAGCGCCGGTACGAGGGTCGCGAGGAGCAAAAAGACGAGCGCGAGTGAGAGGCTTCGCATGCGATACTCCTGGCCGCCCGCAAAGCTTGAATGGGTACTCATCCTGCATCGTGTGATCAAGGTTGTCAACCTAAAACTCTACGATATCGTGCGGATTGTCCTTATGTATACATGTGTTATTAAAATAATATATGTATGTATCTACATGCTATAGTGCTACTCCGGTATGTGTTGATATGCTCTCACGTGTGCGCCTGTTCACAATAATACTCTGTCCAGCCCAGTGCGAAAGACGCATGTTAGAGGCGGCACGCGTGTTCAGGAGTCTGCGTGGGTGAGATGTTTTATCTTCGATCGGCACGGAAAAGTTAGTAGTTTTATGATTGACATCACAAACAGCCGCCTGTAGGGTTGCGGAACCATCTCAATGGCGTGACATTCTGGTCGCGTCTGCGGGCCGACATGAATCGATTGTGCAGAAGACGACTGCGATTTGCAGTCACGGAGGCATCGATCATGCAAGAGAGCCGTGTCCCGCACGCCCCGGTTTCCCCAGTCTCCCCTGTTGGCGACCAATTGAAGGGAACCCTCAGCCCCGAAGGCCGCAAAATCCATGCGGGCCGGCTTCTTGGCACGGTCTGCTCGTGGCCGCCGGCGCGTTTTGGATCGTCGCCTCGGGCTATGTGCTCTTCGCCCAGCTTTGGGAGTCACGAAAAGCGCCGCTTCCCCCCTTGTCGATCGAGCCGGCGTCGCTCGATTTCGGCTCGGTTTGGAATTCGGAGAAATTTGAGTGGACCATCCCGATACGCAATACGACAAACTTTGCGATCGACGTGGGTCGACTTGAAGGGTCTTGCAGTTGCACGCTGGTCACTCCCTCCTCATTTATGCTGAAGCCGGGAGAGGAGATCAGCGTGAAGCTGAGGTACGACTTGTTCTCGCGGACCCGCCAGGCCGGGGATGCGACGGTGCCCTTCGATGACCTCTTGCGCGCCTCTATGATCGGCGATGACCGGCCGCTGGCGGCATGGCACATTCATGGTCTTGTCAAGAACGCGTTCTCCTGCAAGCCCAATCAGCTCGATTTCGGAGACTCGGTCGTCGAGGGGCGGCCGTACCCGAGCAAGACGATCGACGTGACATGTTTCCAACCGTGCCGGGAGCTTGAGGTGTCTGCCGACGACAGGAACGTGGCCGTGGTCGCCAAGAACCCGAGCGGCGACGGCCTGCGTTTCCAGGTTGCGGTCGCCCCGGGCGCGTCTCTCGATTGTGGAACGCACAAGTTCAAGCTCTCGCTCGGCGCGGTCCTTCCGTCAGGTGAGCGGACGCCGCACGTTTCCGTTCCGGTCGAAGTACGGATTCTGCCCGATCTGCAGACGTTGCCATCGTTGGCCCACTTCGGTGAGCTGAAGGTGGGTGCAAGTCGTGAGGAGACGGTTGTGCTTGCGTCTCGCAGCGGTCGTTCGTTCGACGTCGCGAAGTGGGAGTCGGCAAGCAAGAACCTCGAGATTGTTCCGGTCGCTTCCGATGAGGCTGGGGTGAAGGTCTTTCGGGTGCGCCTCACGTCGTCGAAGCCCGGCAGCGAAAACACTGAGGCTCGCTTCAAGATTCGCTACCGCGACGACGGAAAATCTGTGGTCCGGCGATTGGCTGAGACAGCCGTCTTCAGCGTGCGCCGTTTCGGCGTTCAATAACCTGCGAATTTCACACGCCGGCCGCCTGCGACGCTTGCGCGCTAGCAAAATTCCGGGCTGAAGAGTTGCATCGCCAAGGCAAACCACGAACAAAACCGCACTCGGAGAATGCAATGAACGATCGCCCTGTTGGAAACACGCTGGTGGCCCTGGCGGCCCTGCTGCTGATCCAGCCGCTAGGGGCGGAATTGCCGGCAAGCGAACGTCCCCAAGCTCCGCAGCCGTCGACCGCGACGATCACCGAAGCGTGGGCCAGGCGGCAGGCCGCCTTGAAGACAATCCGCGTCACCTGGCATACCGAGCGCACGGCGGCCGGTTTCTACACGATGATTAAGGCGCTGAATTCGCCCAAGCCCGCCAAGCATGGCGCGAAGCCAACCGCCACGAAAGCTCCTTCTGCGGCTAGTGGAGATTTGAGCGTCACGATTCGTTCGCAAAGCGAGCTTTGCCTGGCGGGCGATCGCCTGGCCTACACCAGCGACACCGCAGGGATGGACAAAATCTGCGGCCCCGACGCCAAATTCCGAATTCCGTCTCACGTCCAAATGATCCTGAGCGGTGGCAGCCTCCAAAAGTACAGCGACTCCCGAATGAGTCCGAAGGTGGCCGATGCAAAAACGGCGTCGATCACGTCACGCAGCGCCCGAAGTTGTTTTGAGATGGGGCTGCCAGAAATCAAGCCTCTCGCGCTCGCACTGCGCCCCCTGACGTCGACTGTCTCCCCCAGTGAGCTGGCCAAATACACGATTTCGCCGATCCGCGGCCGAATCGGCGCCGACACGTGCCTGATCCTAGAGCCTAATGTCGACGAGCGGAGCGGCAGATCTGTGCCGCGTGCTTCGTTCTGGGTCGACCCGGCTCGGGATTACGTCGTCGTGCGAGCCGTCGTTGAGAGCAAGGATCGTTGTCAACGTCAAACGGATATCACTTATGACCGCAAGCCCGGCGGCGATTGGGTGCCAATGACCTGGTCAGTGATCCTCCTGAGCCAGAACGGCGGTCTCGACCAACAATTCCGGTCGACGCGCGATTCTGTATCAGTTGGGGCCCCGCTGCCGCCCTCCACATTCGAACTCGATCGCGCTGATTCGCTCCTGGCCGAAAGCAACCGAACGTCCGCCCTGCAGCAGCCTGAGCCGTCACGGGGCGACCGAGTGAGTGTTGGATCGCACATGCGACCAGGCCCGAGTTTTCTCGCCGTGACGAACGCGGTTCTGGCCGTGTTGGTCACCGGCGGTTTCCTGGCACGCAAATACAAAGAGATGCTTGTCAAGCAGTAGCGTCGGTTTCGAGGTGGTTGTGAGCCCAAATGAGGGAGGAAAAAGATGTTAAAAATGTTGAAAAGTCCCCTAGTCCGGTCGTCGATCGTGCTTGCGATTCTCGGCGGCGTCGCGGCATGGAATTTCAAGTCCACCGCCGACGCAGAATGCATTGGAACGTGTTTTCCGAGTAAGGCTGTTTGGGTCCGATATAGAAACACCATCTGTTGGGATCTTAACGGGAGCTATATCCTCGCCGCCTTTCCTTGCAACTACAGCGCGACTCATCCGCCTGCGAGAGTGTGCGTCCCCTTCAATTCCTGCGTCTGCTTGTTCCAATGCGCGATTTCCATCAATTGGGAGGGGAAATGCACTGGTCATGCGTCGCAGCCCTCTCGCGAATGCTTTGTACCGGAGGTTTGCCTTGGGTTCTTCCCGCCGTGCCGGGGATGCAGGCTTTGCCCCTGTTCGGGCTGCGCCTGCCTCTGCGTAGAGCCGCAAAAGATTTGGTATAATCTCAGCCAATTGAAGCGCTTTATACTCCAAGCGGTTGCTCGCTCGGGTGGGTTAAGTATAACCATGGCAGATGCTTTAAAGCGACTTGATGTAGCGAAGTCTCGTGTTTGCTGGTGAATAACTCACAGAGTGCCCCTCGACCGACGCCGACCGTCGACGCGGGAGACCATTGGTCGCCCCGCGTCGACGCCTCGTTCATACGGGTCTTCCGCGACGTGTCGCGCCTCAGCGCGGTCTTTGGGAACGGGTGACCGTGGTCTCTGTCCCGACGGTGTCCACAATTGTGCGCGAGGGTGCCATGACTTCCAACACATTAACGGCGCCAGTAGCAGACGGACGGCGGCCGCTCGAATTGGATGCTCGTATCGGCAAACGCAGAGCATCCTACCCGCAAGTCGCCGCAGGGCGGCGGCGTGGAATCTCTCTTACTTGCATCGAGACACTGGGGATTGCGGCCGCGGCCGTTTTTGTGCATTGGGTTTTCATCGATCACGTGCTCTTTCGTCCTCACCCGATTTTTCGCCCCCGGGTCGAATCGGTCGAGCCAGTGAGCGAGCCGGCCCGAGATCAGGTGCTTTGGATCAGCGCGATGGATCGTGGCGCGTGGCAGCCGCTCGGCCGGCTGTCGCTGATCGCCGAACTTTGGACTGACGGCGCTCGGCGTGACGATTTCATCGTGACCAACATTGCTTTGCACGCCGTCGTCGCGTCGTTGCTCTTTCTCGTAATTTTGCGGGTCGCACGAAATGCCTTGCTGGCTGGCTGCGCTGCGGTGGCCTTTGCGGTACACCCCGCGGCCGTTCCGGCGGTTGCATCAATTGGGGGGCGGACCGAATTGCTCGCCGCCGTTTTTGGTCTTTTGGCGACGCTATGGTACGTCGACTACCGTCGCAGGGGGCGCAAACGGAGCATCGCGGCGTCCGTTTGCTGCTCGACGGCGTCAGCCCTCGCGAGCCCGGCTCTGATCGCCTTACCGCTCCTTTTACCTCTGATGCACACGGCGACTTCACGAAAACGGCCCTCTGCAACGGGCTCGAGCCGTCAGAAGTGTTTCGACCGGTGGCGCTTCGACTGGAAGTTCTGGTCGTTCGTGGCTGGGATCCTGGTGGCGGCGGTCGCGGCGATTGCGGAGTTCACCGAAGCGTTGAGCAATCCGGCGGCGGCCGAAACGCTGCGACATCGGGCGATGTTGCTCGCAAGTTCCGTCGCGAGTCAGTTTGGGCGAGCGATTGCTCCGCACTGGACCGCCGGCGAATGGCCGCAAGGGCGCGGTGGATGCTTTTGGTCCTTCTAGGAGCGGCGACCGTGCTGGCCGCTACGTGTGTGGGCTCGACCATGCTCTTCCGGCGAATTCCCATGGTTTGGGCCGGCTGGTTGTGGTTCATCGGAACCGCAATCCCTGCTGCGGGAATCGCGGTGCTCGGCAGCAAAGACGGCCAACATGCGTGCGCCTATGTTCCCCTGATCGGCTCGGTCACTGCCGCCGTCTTTCTTGTGTGGGCTGTGGCGAATGCTCGAGGCGTGCGAGCGATCGCGATCCCCTTGGTCGCAGTGGCAAACGTCGCGATTCTGGCGCGGATATCTCTCACGGAGGCTCCGTCGCGTATCGAACGATGGGGACAACTTGTCTCGGATGCGGGCGTCGCAACGATGCAAGAGGCCAGTGGGCGGTCCTACGTCGAGCATCGGGGGCACACGCGAACGGACTGGCTTGAGGCGATGCTTTCAATCGATATGGCCGTCGACGCGACGAAGGATACGGCGTCCGTTCAGTGTCGGACCGGAACTGCTCTGGAGAATCTCGGCGACACGGCTTTGGCCGTGTCGTACTACCAACGCGCCATCAATCTTGATCCGAACTTCTTTCCGGCAGAATTCAACCTCGGGCAGATTGAACTTGAAAACCGAAGGTGGTCCGAGGCCGAGCAACATTTCTGGCGTGCTTTGGAAATCGCGCCGACGCAGGGCCGTCCCTACGTCGCGATTGCCCGAATCTATGAACAGCGGGGCACAACTTTCGAGGCGATTGAATATCTTAAACGCGCACTGGAACTGGAACCGGCTCTATCGGACTTCGACCCCGGAGTTGCAGCGATTTATCCGGGTGAGAACGTGACTGGCGTGATCGAGCGCCTGCAAGAATCGCTCAATCGGTCTCAGGAAGGATCGGAGGCCGGCCTCGAGCTCGCGAAGACTTTGGAAAAAAGTCATTCATCGTCTCGCAGCGATTCGCACGCCACGTCTGGTCGATGATGCGAAATGCCTCGGCGTGTTGCTCGGTGGCGAACTCGTCGGTCGGGCCGTTGTCGTCCTCGAATTTCGGCCGCCGGCGAAACGCGGAATTTCGATCATCATTCTGTTGCCTCCGGAAAACACACGTCCCAGATTTCGCCGATTCAAGAATTCCACTCGGCGGAATCTGCGGATAAACTTGGCATTTTTCGCTGACGTTTTCAAGAGGGGCTCCGACATGTAGACGAAAGACCGCCGCCCCGCGGTCGTTACTACAGCGGGGTATTCCTGGCCTCTCATCAGAGGTGCACTGATGCGTGTCGTGACGCCGCAGCACTTCGCGCACGCGTCCACTCCCCAGCTCCAAAAGAACTGACACCGGGCAAAGACCCGCGCCGCTCCTCGCTATGACGACGACTCCATCAATCGCCCGTCGCACAAGCGGAACCAGACGCATCCTGCTGTTCGTCTTTGCAGCGGTCGCTCTCTTGATTGGAGTGATACTCCTCGCGTCTTACCGCGAGCAGCAACGGCGTGCGGCTGACGCGGTCTACCCTCGGACTCACTTCTGTCGCATCCCGGGTCGTCGCACCATTTATTTCGGAAACCCTTCGAGTTCCGGGTCGAGCTGCACGCCGAACGAGTTGAGCACCATCGAGACCAGGTTGTACTGGCCGACGGCAAAGACCAGGTCCATCATCTGCTTCGTGTCGTAGATTTCGGCCAGCGCGTTCCAGGTTTCGTCGCTGATGAAGGCGTCGTTGTAGAGCTCGTCGACGGCTTTGAGGAGCAGGCGATCTTGTGGCGTTGCTCCCTCCGCGTCGGGGCCTTGGCGGATGTGCGCAAAATCGACCTCGGTGAGGCCGATGGCCTTGCCGAGTCGCGTGTGCTGGGCCCATTCGTATTCGGCGCCGCACAGCCAGCCGATGCGGAGGATCAGGATCTCGCGATCGCGGCGGGGCAAGGTGCACTTGCGCAACACGTAATTGGCAAACGTCAGCCAGTCGCGGGCCAGATCGGGATGGTTGGCGAGCGTGGTGAACACGTTGTCGATTCGCCCCCGCCGCTCGAACGGCTCGACGATCGCCTGTTGCTCTGCGGTCAAATCCGCCTGCTCAACTGGCGGAATTCGCGGCTTCGCGAGACGAGGCGGAGGACGCCTGGGCGTCGTGGGCTCATCGGAATGATGTGGGGCGCCGGTCACGGTCCTATCAGAATACCGTTTTGCGAATGCACACGACAGGAGCAGCTTCGCGGACCGAATGCATTGATCGAACATCAAGTCCGCCAAAGATGAAAACGTGAACAGGAGGCAACGGAGATAACGGAGTTGAAGAAAGTGCGTTCCTCCGTTTCCTCAGTTTGCTCATGTTCAACCCGTCTTTTATTGAAGCCTCAGAGTCTTGGTGGTGACCTGAAAATGGCGATCCGCAGATTTCGCCGAGGACGCAGATTCCAGCATTCCAATCGGCGGAAACTGCGAAATCTGCGGATCCGCCGGCTCGTCCGATGTTTCCGAAAACACCCCATCTCCAACCCGGTCAGCTCGTGCTAAGAATTTCTTGAATTTCGCCCCCGGAGGCGCCCGGCGGATTGACACGGCACGCTCACTTTATTACGTATGTAACGAAGTGCATGACGTGTGTCATAATTTGGGGGACTGATGGCACGCAAATCGAAGCCCGTTCGACTCTCGCCGGGCGAGCTGGAACTGATGTCGATGCTCTGGGAGGAAGGCCCGCTCACGGTTGCCGAGGCTCATGAGAACTTCGGGCGTTACGGCAAGCCGATCGGTTATCCCACGATGCAGACGCGGCTCAATCGGCTTGTTGAGAAAGGGCACGTTGTGCGCGGCGATCGCCGGCCGGCGCGCTACCAGGCGGCGATTACGTCGCAACAGGTGAGTGCGGGGCATTTCCGCCAGTTGCTCGACGCAGTCGGCCGTCACAAGCTGGTGCCGCTGGTCGGGCACCTGATCGCCGAGCGATCGCTCACCGCGGATGAAATCGCGGATCTCAAGGGGCTGCTTGCCGAGGCCGAGAGAGCGGCCACAGAAAAAACGGACAGCGGAAAAACGGACATCGAGAAAATAAACCGAAAAAACATCGAGAAAACCAACACCCACACGCGACAAGGAAAACGCTCATGAGCACCCTGGAATTCTTCTGTTCCCGGCTCATTTCCGTCACGGCGTGGATGGCGGTTGCCGCGCTGGTCGTGCAGTCGCTGCTGTGGATCGTTCGGCCGATTTCTCCGCGCGTGCATCGCCTGGCCTGGGCCTGCGTCGTCCTTTCCGGCGTTTTCTTTGTGCGGCTGCCCATCGACATTTCCGAGCATCGATTGGAACGAGCCGTTCCCAAGCCTCTCCAGGTCGTTGTTGCGCCGATTGCCGAAACCAGCCGGCGGTTCGAACTTGCCGTCAACGAGCCGCCCTCGATTCCCGCTGAGCATTTTCCGGGAGCGGTCCGGTCGCCCGAAAATCGTGGCTTGGGCGATTCGTCTGACGACCTCAAGAATCGAACGGAGATGTCGCAATCGACAACAGACGCCAAGACCGTCGTTTCGGAGTGGACGTGGCGTCGCTTTGCCGCTCTCGTCTGGGGCTTTGGGGCGGCGGCCGTGCTGAGTTTGAATTTGGCCGGTTACTCCCGCTTTGTGCGGCGCACGCGTCGCATGCGGGCCGCTTCGGCCGAGTTCGCCCGTGAATGGGACGACCTGCTTGTCGCGCGCAAGCTCGGACGAGCGATTCCCATTCTCGTAAGCGACACGTTTGGGCCGGCCTTCTGCCTGACGCCGGCCGGTTATCGCCTCGTCATTCCCGAGAATCGGTGGACGTCATTGTCGCAGGCGGAACGTCTCGGAATTCTGCGGCACGAATTGGCCCATTACGAGCGGAGCGATCTCTTCAAGTCGCTCTTGGTGCGATGCGTGGTCGTGTTGCACTGGTTCAATCCGGCGGCCTGGTGGGCGCAGCGGCAATTCGAGCGAGCCGGCGAATGGGCCTGCGACGACGCGGCCGGCGGGCAGGCCGGCCGCGTCGAGTTTGCCAAAGTGCTGATGCAACTGGGCGGCGCCCGATTTCCGTCGGTGCCGCTGGCCGACGCGGTTGCCGGCGGGCCGCTTCACAGCCGGATTCGCAGGCTGTTGAGTTTGTCGCCGATCATCGACCGGCCTTGGAAGACGCTTGCCGTCACGGGGCTCTCTGCCGCCGTCATCGCGTTCGCACTGGTGCGGATCAATCGCGTGGCCGACGCCGCGTCCGAAAGTCCGCAGCTTGTGGCCAATCAAGTACAGCCATCCGCCGTACCGACGGAAGGCGGGAAATCGAACCTCGGGCCGCTTGCGGATCCGGGTGTCGTGACCGGGAAGGTCTTCGATGCGGACGGCAAGTCGCCGGTTGCTCAAGCGCTTGTGACGCTGCAGATCGGCGGAGGGGCCTGGCAAACCCAGAGTGACTCCAAGGGCAATTTTCGCTTCGAGAAGAGGGGAGCCCCGTGGTACGACGTTTGGGCATCGAAGGCGAATCTCGTCTCCAATAAGCAACACATTCAAAACGCAGGAGAAGAGGATTCGCCGAAATCCCGCTTTCCGACGGTCCGCCTGGTCATGGGCGCGGGCAAGCAGCTCTCCCTGAAAGTGATCTCAAAGGAGACGGGGCGACCGATCGCCGCCGCGCGTATTCGCCTCAGGTATCGAGATCGCCGCACTGCGGAAACCGACGCGACGGGAACGGCGCTCGTGCAGGGACTCCTTGCCGAAAAGCAGGAGGTCGTCGCCGAAGCCGCCGGTTTTGCGAGATGGGCGGGCGAATTCGACCTGAGCAATACGCTCGGCGAATCAGCGATGGTCATCGCGCTTGAGCCCGGCGGACGCGTCGAGGGGACTGTCACGGATGAGGGCGGCCGCCCGGTCGAGCGAGCCTTTATGGATGGTCGCCGCGTGGGAAGCCCGGATTTTTATCGACTCGATTCGCCACGGACCGACCGCCTGGGTCGGTTTCACGACAATTCCCTGCCGCTCGACACGCCGATTCAGATGACCCCCGGTCACAAGGACTATCTCAAGTGCGAGCCCCAAACGTTCACTCTGACCGCTCAAATGCCGAAGGCCGAATTGCATTTCATTCTGAAACGGCGTCCTCACCTCTCCGTGGAAGGCATTGTCACCGACGATAAGGGAAAACCGTTGTCCGGTGCGACCGTGTTCAATCACGGCCATAGCTCCGGCGAGGTTCAGAAGACGACGACCGACGCGAACGGAAAATTCTCAATCGCCGATCTCTTCGAGGGCCCGGGCTACGCGATCGACGTACGCGCCAAGGGCTTCGCGGCCGAGCACGAAACGGTCGACGCGGCGCCGGGCGCTGCGCCGGCACATGTGTCGGTGAAACTCAAGCCCGGCCATTTCATCCACGGGCGCGTTGTCGGCGAGGATGGCAAGCCGATCGCCGACGCCCACGTCCATTTCAATTCGCCCGGATACTCTTGGGGAATGATGGATGATGCCACGAGGACCGACGATCAGGGGCGATTCGAGTTCGACACGCTGCCGGACTTGTGCTCGTTTCAAATCGAACATCCGGGCTATGCATTGGTTTTCGATAAGCGCTTACAGATGGACAGGCCGGACGCGGTGACTGTCACGATGTCGCGGACGTGGACCCTCCGAGGCCACGTCTTCGCGGCCGACACGGGCAAGCCAATCGAGCAGTTCAACGTCAGCAACGGGGGTCTTCAGCCGACGACGTTTCAATCGAAGGACGGTCTCTTTGCGCTCAAAGACGTCTATGCATCCAAGGACGGTAGTGGCCGCGTGCATTACTACATCCGCGTCGAAGCCGACGGTTTTCGCGCAAAGCCGCTGGAGGAACTCCTCGCTGCGCGGCCCGAGCGATGCCATTTTGGAAATCCCGATGGAGCGGCTGGATCTGTCGAAACGGACTTCCGTTTCCGGCCGGATCGTCGATGCTCGCAATCAGCCGGTCGCCGGTGCGCAACTGCGGCTGGTTGTTACTTCGGAGCAGCCCGCGAGTGACCACGAGGCGCATTACAACTGGATTCTGCTCAAGTCCGACCAGCTTGCCCAACAGCCCGAGTGGTGCGAGCAATATCTGTCGCTCGTCTCCGATGCCGACGGAAAGTTCGAGTTCAAGAACGTGCTCGCGGAGAAATTTCTGCAGCTGGCATATTGGGGCAAGCATGTGCCGGAAGGTCGATCCCTCGCGTTCGACAAGACCGAGCCGCGAGTGCCGCAAACGATCACAATCAAACTGCCCAAGCCGGCGTCAATTCGCGGGACGATCGACCAGACGAAGATTCCCAATGCGCGTGAAATCCAAGCCATGCTTGTTACGGATCCGTGGCACATGTTTCAGGCGCCTCTCAAAGCAGGCCAAACGACGTTTGAATTCAACGACTTGCCGGCGGGTGCATACAACGTCCTCGTCGCGAGCAAGCTTGTCCCGTCGAAGGACAATCCGCGGATGAGCACGAGTACGACCCTGGCGTCGTGGACCGTTCATCTGAAACCGGGCGAAACGGCCGACCTCAAATTTAGCGACGCCAAAATTGAACCGCCGGCCCTCGGAGACCAGTGATGCGCGACTCATCGATTCGACGTCTCCTTGTCGGTATCGTGCTGGTGCTGGTCTTTCCCGTCGCACCGTTATCGGGGCAGGAAGTCGATCTGCGGCGAATCGATCGCAGAATCGCCAAGGAGCCGAAATACCATTTTCAGCCGCATTACGTGCTGCTTGTTTTCGGCCCGAAAGCCGAGCACCGCTCGTGGCTCGTCGTGGACGGCGACGGGATCGAAGCCGACTCGGGTCGCGTGTTGTATCTCGACCGAAACGGCAACGGCGACTTGACCGAGCCGGGCGATCGGGTCGAACTTGATGCCGCAGCCACCGCGAAAATGAAGATGGGAGACAAAGACGCACACTCCGGCATGAACGTCTTTTCGTTGGGCCGCGTGGCCGGAGTCGAACTGAGCTTCAATCTGTGGGTCCGCAGAAAGGACTACGTGCCGGACGTCGATTGGATGCGGCGAATCGCACAGGAGCGGCAGGCGAACCATTGGGAGAACGGAACGCTGTGGCGGAAGGCCTGCGCGGGGTAGTCAGGCGCAGATCCCGATCGTTCTGACGGAGCGGGCGGCCGATGCACAGATCACGCATGTGAACGGTCCGCTGACGCTGACACTCAAGCGAGGTTTTCAGGAGCGAATCGAACCTTGGCCCAAAGAAACACTGTTTGACGTTCATATCGGCACCCCCTGCCTTCCCGCTCGCAATTGCCGCTCCGAAATGTTCTCGTGATTGACGCTTCCGGAAGTCCCGCCGGACGTGCACCCCATGGCCGTGTTCGAGTTCTATCCCAAGTCGCCGGGCAGGCCGCCGATCGTGCGCCAGGCGGATCTTTCGCAGCGATGCTGCGGCGACACGTTTTTCACCACGTTCGCCGTCCCCTTGGATGCGGGAACCGCACCCGCCAGAGTCACTCTGTCGTGCCGTTCGTGGCCCGGGCATGCGGTGCAATCTCGGACGATCGAGGTTCCGTTCGAGACGGGGCGATCGCAGTTCGCTGAACGGGCCTTCGTCATGTTTCACGGCGATCAGATCGGTCTCGAAGAGGCGACCACCGCACTCAGAAAACGCGGCTTTGCAGTAACCCGCGGCCCCGACGCATTAACCGTCGACGTGGCCGAGGAGCCGCTCATCGCGATCAAGGTCACCCGCGGAAAAGAAGTGCAGGACCGAGCCGCGGCCCTCGGTGCGGGCAGCTCGCAAGCCTCGTCGCTGAGCGGAGACGATGCGTGTCTCGAGATTTCCTTTCGGGATCTCGATCGCGTGCTGCAGGAGAAGAATACGCTCGAAGAGGTTGAGTCGGCTCTGAGAAACGTAACTCACGGCGCGATCTACCGCACTTGGGACAAATCACTTTCGGGCCCGAACTGACGGCCAATCGGAAACGACTCCGCCAGTCGAGATCGCGCGCGGCAAAGCAGCGATCCGCAGATTTCGCCGATGGCGCAGATTAAGAAAATCCAATCGGCGGAATCTGCGAAATCTGCGGATCGCTGGCTCCTCCTCGCGGTTACGGCGCGGGATGCTTCGAATCGGAAGTCTGCCGGGTTCGGCGATCAGTCCTGCGGCGTGATGCCGCGCCGAGCCAAGAGATCGACCGCCGCCTGTTTGTGTTCGGACGATACGGGCAACCTGAGCAATGCGGGGCCATTCCCCTTCACCAGCAAGATTGCCGAGTCGTTGATCCAGCGAACGAACTCCACTTTCTCCCAGTGGAGAAGATGACAGTTCTG
Source organism: uncultured Planctomycetaceae bacterium (assembly GCA_963756305.1). Classification (GTDB taxonomy): domain Bacteria; phylum Planctomycetota; class Planctomycetia; order Planctomycetales; family Planctomycetaceae; genus DASPSM01. The sequence continues at coordinate 458,084 of CAVWNP010000002.1, read as the reverse complement.
GTAGACCCCCATCTCCGTCAGTTGCATTCGCCCGCAACCTCGAATGACGAATTGGGGGACCATGGCGAGCATCAGGGCCGCAAGGCTGACGGAATTCCACGGGCCGATCGTCCCGTGTGATCGACTCAGGTTCCGCAAGGCGGAAAAGCCGTTGACGCTCGCTGCCATCAGGCACAGGATTGCGACCGCCCAAAAGAACGTTCGCAAGCGATCGGGGCCGAAGTCGACGACGACCCGGCCGCGGCGGCGAAGCGATTTGATCAGAAAAAGGGTTGTCGCTGCGAGGGCGATGACTAACACGAGATTCAAAACAAGCATCAGCCCCTGAAACGTCGCGCCAAAACTTTGCTCACTCGTCAAAGCCACGCCCAGCGTAAATAGTGACAAATAGGCCAGGACGAACCCGATGAGCGCAAAGGTGATCGCGAAGACCTTGACCCAGTAACTCAGTTTCTCCGGTTCCGGCGACGAGAGTGCGGCAGCAAGCCTGGTGAGTTTCGCGGCCGATGCAGATTGGTTCCGTACGCGGCGCCTGCGCAGTGCGATGACGGCAGCGACCGGCCCAGCCAGCGTCGCCAAGAGAAGAACGAGTCCGAGCGCAACGCGCGCGGCGCCTCTGTTTTCGTCAAATGAGTCGGCAGCGGCCAATTGGTCGGTCCGTCGATCCCTTTCAAAAAATCCTCGAACAGGCCATCGGCTAACTGTTCCTTATCCGCGGGGATGAGTACGAGGATCGAGACGGCCTGCGGCTCCAAGGGGATTTGCGTCCAGCGTACGGCGGAATTCTTCCCGTCCTTTGACGTCGTGTGCCAGGCAAACGCGTCGAGTGCGCGCGACTTCCAAGATGCCGGAATTCTGCGGACGTCGGCAGCTTGGAAGTTCGATACGTCGAGGGAACCAGGTTCGACCGTGTGCCCGAGTCGATAAACCGCCACGAGGGCTCCGGCTGTTTGATCGGTAGTCTGGAATGTGCAGAGGGCATCGCCCACCGATTTGACGTGCACATAACGAGCCGGCAGGGAGAGGGTAAACGGAGGCTCGCTGTTGGTGACCGTGATGCCCGGCTTGCGATCGGTGCGTTGCGTGTCGGCCAAAGCCGGGGCCGGCCCGATTTCGGCGGTGCAAAGGGTCGCGACCACAACAAGGCCGAAAACATCGGTCCGCTTCGAGAAGCCAATCATCAGAACAGGCCCTTTCGTCGCGGCGACGCCGGGGTGAGGAGTTCGTGGCTGACGCGGTTTGATCGCTCGTCCCACGAGCGTAAGCGAAGGTCCTGGAGTTTTGTTACAGCCGTTTTGACACGCTGCGCGAGTGCCCCAATGTCGGTGTAACAGACGCCCCGTGCCAAAATACAGCGACCCAACGAATCCGACCGCTTAAGAAAATTCCGGACGCGAAGTTCAATAAACCCTTCTCCGCAAACACGTAAGGTCCATATTGAGCGCCATTCACTTGCGTCCGTTACCGCCGCCCGAAGGAAGCCGCCAATATTCCGCCGTCTTGCACGAATGACAATGTCGTGGGTTATGGCGACACGGTCTTGCTTTGGGCAAATCGGGTTCGACCGTTCGGGTCGTTGTTCGTTTTGCGTTCATCTCGGCCGATCCGGTGACGACTCGTGCGAAGTCTGTCAGGAAGCCCATGCAGCGGCAACTTCTATCTGAATCACCCCCGGCGAACGGGACAAAGTGGCGGCACGTCGCTGGCTTGTCTCTGGGGGAAACTTCGTATCCGCCTCGCCTCCGGATGGGTCGCCACGGCCACGATCTGGCGGCGTTCGGATTTGTGCTTGACGGCAGATACGCGGAGAACGTGGGCAATCGATGGCGGACATGTGCGCCCGGCAGCCTCGTCTTCCATCCGCAGGGCGAGGAGCATGCCGTCGAGTTCCACGACGAACCGGTGCGGATCTTCCGGGTCGACTTTCCTCCTGACTGGCTGACTCGGATCGGCGAGCACACGCAGGTGCTCCAGTCGCCGACGGAGTTTCGCGGTGGGCGGCCCGCGGAGTTGGCCCTGCGGCTCTATCACGAGTTCCGGGAGACGGACAGCGCGGCTCCCCTCGCGATGCACGGGCTGATCCTGGAAATCCTGTCCTTCGCCGGCGCCGTTCGGCCGTGCCGGCCGGGCGAAGGCCGCCTCGCTGGCTCAAACACGCTCAAGAAATGATTCGGGATCGGTTTGCCGATACGCTGTCGCTGGATGCCGTCGCGAAGGAAGTGGCCGTTCATCCGGCCCACCTGGCGCGAGAATATCGGCGGACGTATGGTTGCTCGATTGGTGAGGCGGTCCGGCGGCTTCGCGTTGAATATGCGCGCCGGGCGCTCTCGACTTCCACGTTGCCGCTGGCCACGATCGCGGCGGCAGCCGGCTTTGCCGACCAGAGCCACTTCACCCGCATCTTTCGTTCGATGACGGGCCTCACTCCACTGGCCTTTCGGCAACGATTCGGCGAGCGCAACGCTCGTTCCAGCGCGCAGCGTCCGTTCTAGATCGAGCAGCTGCCCCGCGCGTATTTTGATGATGCCGGGCGCGAAGTGCGCTCATGGACTCACACGAAACCGCATTCCGACATCGAGAGGTCTTTCATGCTTCTGGCGATTTTGCAGCTTGCGTTGGCTGTTGCCCGGCCGATTTCTTTAGTCGGCCTTCCGACGGAATCCAACCGTCTTGAGACGGGCGCCGCAGTCTCAGCCGTGTTCGCGCCGCCACAGCTCGTCGCGGACTTTCGCATTTTCCGCACGCGCCCTGGAGGAAGGTCATTCCGGGATTTATCGCTACACGCCCAAGCCCGAGCTGTATTCGATCTTCGACAGGGCGGAGAATTCGCTCAACCATCCGATGACCTGCGTCGAGTTTTATCGAGTGGTGGCACCGGTTGTGGCCGCGGTCAAATGCGGGCACACGGCCGTTCGACTCCCCGACGCCCTGCAAACTGGCCCAAACTCCCAAACGCCCATTCTCCCCCTGCAAGTGAAAGTCCTCGACGGCAAAGTGTACGTGCTGCGGGATCTTTCCGATGACAAAGACGCTTTGGCGGGCAGCGAGATCCGATCCATAAACGGAGTGCCGGCCGACGTCATTCTGGCGACGATGATCAAAGCCACACCCGGTGACGGCGACGTGCAGAGTTCGCGGCTATGGCGGCTCCGCGGCCGGATTTTCGCCTTCAATCTTGTGGATCTGCTGGGCCTCGAGGCGCCGTATACCGTGTCGTTCTTGAACTCTCAGAACAAAGCGACGGTGCGCGTGATCCCAGGAAAGCTTCCGGCGCAGATTCTGGCGGGAGTCCGCGCTCGCTTTCCGCAGGACCAGGCGGGCCGCAAGCCTCCCGAGTTGCGGTTTTTGGACTCCGACCACATCGCGGTCATGAAAATTCACCAGTTCAGCGACCCGGATCGGGGCCAGCACAACCAGGGATTGGGGAACTTTTTGCAGCAGTCGTTCGAGGCCATCCAGGCGCGCGGCACGCGAACCCTGATTCTGGATCTCCGCGACAACGGCGGCGGCGAGGACGAACTGGGCAAGGCGTTGCTCTCTTATCTCGTGGCGGAGCCCTTTCAGTATTACGACGACCTGGTGATCAACGCCCGCGAGTTCCGCTTTCAGAAGTACACCCGCGAACGGGAGCCGCTGCCGGCCGAGTACGTTGAACGCCAAGCGAACGGCAAATACCGGATGACCAAGCACCCCAACTGGGGCATGAACCAGCCGAAGCGGCCTCACTTCGCGGGCAAGGTCTTCGCCCTGATCAACGGCGGATCGTTCTCGACCACTTCAGAATTCCTCTCGCACTTGCACGACCGGAAACGCGCGATCTTCATCGGGGAGGAATCGGGAGGCGGCTATTACGGCAACACCTCGGGACCCGAAGCGCTGGTGACGTTGCCGACCACCAAGTTGCAATTGGTCCTGCCGCTGATGACCTACTACGTGCACGTGAGCCGCAACCACCCGGCGGCCCACGGCGTCATTCCCGACATTCCCGTGCACGACACGATTGGGGACTTCATCGAGGGGAAGGACAAGGCACTGTCGGTGGCTCTGGAACAAGCGCGACATTGAAAGGCCGAACCACGCCTCGTTAGCGGACCTCGACTTCGCGCTCGAACTGAATCACTTCGCTGCCGTTTGGCGTCAACAGCCCGCGGAAGACTTCGGGTTGGATGTCGGGTTTGATTCTTCGCACGGCGCCATCTGCGAAGCCTCCCCAAAAGCCGTTTTTCGGCAGCGCGCCGAAGGCTGCCAGCGGCTGCGACGAATCGAAGGGAATGTCGTCGGGGCGGGTCCAAGGCACGGCCGCTTCCGGTCCGGCCTCGACAACCAAGAGCGTATTCGACGTCCCATCGCGAAACTGGCGAATGTCGGGGCCGCTCCTGGCGATTTGATACATCTGCGGATCTTGAAAGATGACAAAACCCGTGCGATTGCCGTCCGGTGCGATTCCGCGTGAACGGTACACGTCGGGCATCTTGTCGAGCAGTGCGCGGTTGTGCGCACCGTCCCACGGCTCATCGAGATGAAACTGTTGGTAGAGGGGTTGCTGGCCGACAAACGGCAGCAGATACACGCGCCAACTCAAGAGTGGCTTCCCGCCGGTGTCGCGTTGAGCGTTTGAGGGGGGCGGAAAGGAACGAAATTGCGCGTGATGCCCGTGCATCGCGATCATGATTTGACGTAAACGATTCTTGCTCTTCGTTTCAGCGTCCGGCGCATCCGCATCTGCCGCCGGTCGCCCTGCCCTGCGGGGAGCGTTGCTATTGTCAGCAGGCGGCTGTGTGAGCGGCCCCTGACCGGGGTGAGCGAATTGTCGCCAGAGAAAATATCCGGCGCCGCCGAGTGCCCCAATCACGATGACGACCGCCAGCAAGATGACGAAGCAGCCGCGAAATGATTCATTAGGACCTTCGCGATCGAGAGGGACGTCGTTGGACATTTTGTACGGCTCCTCACCGCGGCGCGGGAACCCTCATGTGGCGAAACCTGAGGATATCGCATCCGTACTCAATTTACTTGAGGGATCGTCCGGCCCGGGCATGAATTTCAAGCTCGGACGATCGAGGTTCAGTTCGAGAGACGGGGCGATCGCAGCTCGCTCGAGCCGGGCTAAGTCAACCTTGATGTCGGTCGCATTGGTCTCGAACTGGCCACCACCGCACTCAGAATACGCGGCCACTCCGTGACGCGCGCCACTGACGCATTGACGGTCGTCGCCGACGAGCGTAGCGAACGGCGAGCAACAATGAAAAATTGTTTAGCCCGCCGGTCGCGAACGGCCGTCCAATTCCGCGCGCCGGAGTCATACGATAGACTGATCCCGTCTTTCGAGACCACCACTATCGACAATGGCCGGTGTGCGGACAGATGGTCATTCCGAGGGATCGATGCCACAACAGGGAATGTTTGTCGGACGAATTCGACAACGGAATTCGGGATTCACGTTGATCGAACTCCTGGTGGTCGTCGCGATCATCGGCGTGCTGGCGGCCCTGCTCCTTCCCGCCGTGCAGGCGGCCCGCGAAGCGAGTCGGCGGACGCAGTGCCGCAACAACCTGCATCAGATCGGCGTCGCGCTCGAGAATTATCACGATGCCTCGCGCTGCTTTCCGCCCGGTTATGTATCGGGCTTCGATAACGCGGGGAACGACACCGGCATGGGATGGGGGTGGGGAGCGATCTTGCTTCCCTACGTCGAACAGGTCGCTCTCGATCAATCCGCCCATTTCGAACTGCCAATCGAATCGGCAACGAATGCGTCGGCCCGAGTCAGCCAGCTCAATTTGTACGTGTGTCCGTCGGACACCATTACGCCAACCTGGGCTGCTGTGAAACGCGATACGCTCGGCAATCCCTTGGCGACGATTTGCCAGGTCGCCTCGGCCAATTACCTCGGCGTATTCGGAGTGACGGAACCGGGTGTCGACGGGGAAGGCGTGTTCTTTCGCGATAGCAAGATCGTGGCGCGGGACGTCACCGACGGCACGAGTGCCACGTTCGCGGTCGGCGAGCGATCGCAGCACTGGTGCCAGGCGACGTGGGTCGGCGCCGTCACCGACGCTTCGATCTTTCCGCCCCCCGGCTCGCCCGCGCTGCCGCAGGTGCAGAATTCGGCCGGAATGGTGCTGGGCCACACGTCGGAGGGCCCGCCGAACAGCGCGGGGCTGGAGTGCAACAACTTCTCCAGCCGTCACGGCGACGGTGCGCAGTTCGTCTTTGTCGACGGCCATGTGCAATTCATTTCGACGTACATCGACCGCACAATCTTCAACGCGCTGGCGACTCGAGCCGGCGGCGAATCGGTGGGAGACAATCCGTGATCCAACGCCTGGCAGTCGTTCTCGTTCTGGCTGCTCTTTCCGGTTGTGCGAACCGCACGCCCGATGCGCCGATTCCGCTCGACCAGATTCCGGCGTCGATCATGAAGATCTCGCAGGAGAAGCTTCCGGACGTCAAATTCGATCGTGCCGTCAAGCGCTCCGACGGCAGCTTTGAAATCAGCGGCAAGGACAAGAAAGGCAAAGTCCGCGACGTCGAGCTGACAGCGACCGGCGAAGTGACCGAAGTCGAATAGTCTGTGCTTATGTTCAGAAGGCGGAACGGCGCTCGCAAAGCCTCGCTTGCCCCACGCTACGGCGAACGGCGGCGAGGTCGGAAATGAGAACGGGACGCCGCGCTCTTTCAAATGAGAGCGAGCGCGGCGTCCCTTGTTTTCGTCGCGAACAATCAGACGATCATTCGTCCTCTTCGTGGTTGGCTTCCTCGAGCTTCTTGAGCTGGGCGTTCAGCTCTTCAATTTGCGCTCGCAGGGCTTTCAGGTCGCGCGCTTTCGAAGTCTTGGTACTGGTTTTTTTCTGAGACTTGGTTTTTTTCTTCGCCTTCTTCTCCGAAGAGGTGTCGGACGAGTTCTTGTCGGCCTTCGCGTCCTTCTCCGCCTTTTTCATCTTCTCGGCGAATTCCGAGCCCTCGCCGTATTTCGCTGCCATTTTTTCTCCGAGGCGCTTCATCTTCCGCTCGAAATCGGAGCCGGGGCCGAACTTCTTTTCGATCTCCTTCGTGGTTGAGAGGATGTTTTTTTGGAAGTCGGAACCGGGTCCGAGTTCCTTCTGCAATTCCTCGCCGAGATTTTTCATCTCCTTTTCGAAGTCCGATCCGGGGCCGAGTTCTTTCTGTAGCTCGGGGCCCAGATTCTTCAGCTCTTTCTCGAAGTCGGAACCGGGACCGAGTTCCTTTTTCAGCTCCTCGCCGAGGTTCTTCATTTCTTTCTGGAAGTCGGAGCCGGGGCCGAGCTCCTTTTTCAGCTCCTTGACGATTTCGGCTTGAGCTGCTTCGGCCTCTTTCTTGGCCTCTTTCTTAGCCTCCGCGGCCTCTTTCTTGGCCACTTCGGCATCCTTCTTAGCGTCCTCGGCATCCTTCTTGACGTCGTCATCATCGTCGTCGTTGGCGACGATTGTGGCGTCCGCGATGGTCGCGCTCGAAACCAGATTCTTGTCTGCTTTCGACGTTGTCGAATCGCTCGACTTCGTCGCCGCGGGGCCGGCCGCGCTCCATCCGGGCAAGGCCACGAGAAACAGTAAACCAGCTCCCAGGAGCACCGGCATGGAAATGCGGGACGGTGCTTGTTGTTGCAGAATCATCTTCACTCTCCTCTCCAAGAACCGACCCGCCCCTGCCACGCCCAACGCAGGCGCGGGAGATCTGGTCGTCGACAGAGTCCGGCAAACGTCCAACAGAGCTTCGGCGTAGGAAACCCGCCCGTCGGGCACGGTGCGGATGGCCCATTCATCACAGGCCAACTCGGCCTCGGTGGAGAGCCGCTCGCGCGTCAGCCAGTACACTGGGTTCCACCACCAAATCAGACCGGCGAAGAAATCGAGTCGTCGCACCCAATGATCGCCGCGGCGAAGATGGGCCAACTCGTGAGCCAGGATCGCCCGCAGGCCCAGCAGGTCGGCGTTCGACACCAGCCGTCCGGGGACGAGCAGTTTTGTTCGCCCGAGAAACCAAAGCATCGGCGGCGCGAGGTCGGGCACCACGAGGATTTCGGCGCGCGGACGCCCAGTTGAACGGACAGATCGCGAACCTCTTGCACCAACCACTCGGGCGCGGGAATCGCCCAAGCCAGCCGGCGCTGAAACCGCACGATCCGGCCGATTTGCCATACCGCGATCGTCGCCGAAATGCCCAGCCAAAGCCCGAACAGGCCTTGCCCGAGCAGGTCGAAGTTCCAGTGGATTCGGGGTGCCGGAATCGCGACCCTCGGCGGCGGCGGCGGCACGTCCACTCGGCTCGCGATCCGTTCCTCGGCAGCGGTTGCCTCTTGCCGGTTGACGACCGGATCCGCGATCGACGGCGGGCTCGGAGTGGACGACGATTTGGGAGGCGACCACAACTCGGGAGGCGACCACGGCCAGTCCACAACCGGCGGCGCGACCAGCTTGATCATCACCACGAGCCAAAGCACGTGTCGCGCCGCCGGCCCCAACCGCCGAGACCGGCTGGCCAGGATCGCTATCGCCGCCAAAACCATCGCAATCACGGTCGTTTGTGCGGACCAGCCGAGCATAGTGTCGTCTCCCTGCGCCGAAGTGCTGTGTTGCGCGTTTTGGCCGTTACCGTTCTTTTCGGCGCACGACTTTCGTTTTTGCTTCGTCGATGATCTGGCGAATTCGGTCGAGCTCCTCCTTCGTGAACCGGTTGCCCTGCATGAGCGCCAAGACCAAGGGCGCGGCTGCGCCGTCGCAGAGTTCCGCGGCCGCCTCCTTGAGCCGGCGGTCGAGCAGATCTTCGCGCGAGACAGCCGCGCGATAGACGAGCGATCCATTCACCGATTCGCTGGTCGCGTAGCCCTTGGACTCGAGCCTCCGCAGCAACGTGGCCACCGTGGAATACGCCCAGCGGCGGCCGCGAGTTTCGAAGAACTCCAGAAGCTGCCGGACGGTGCCCGACCCGTGATCCCACAGAGCGCCGAGCGCCTCGCGCTCTGCGTCGCTCAGCCCGGCTTTAATCTCGTCCATCGCTGCTCCCTCGGCCAGTTACATTTTGTAGTAGGCAGTCTACTACAGCGTGTAACAGGCTGCAAGGGGAGATCGCAAGAATTTTGTGAATTGTCAGATCTCGCGGCGAGCATCCGCGAATCGGATTGTGAAATGGCGGCGACTGACAAGATGCCACAGGCTACAATCGATGAGCGCGTCGTGATGTGTTAACCCTCTTCCCTCTTCCCTCTTCCGTCCCCCCTCCTCCCGTCAACCATGAAATCCCAAACCGAATACCTCACGTTCAATCTGCCGGCCCGCATGGCGTTTGAGAACATCACGTCGCAGGTGGAAGCCGTGGTGAAGAAGAGCGGCGTGAAGGAGGGGCTGGTGCTCGTCAACACGTCATCGTTTGTTACGTCGATCAATTGTCCACTCAATCGGAAGGTCCATGTTCCCCTTGCTGAATTCGATATAAACGCCGTTGCGTTTGCCGTCCGGTCTGGAGCCCGCGAAAGCCAATTCAGCAGCCCCCGTTGCTCCTTCCAGCCTGTCGGTGTCGATTTCCCAAGACGACGTGGAACGCTCATACGATTGAGTTTGAATCGTCCTGCGATGAGCTTAATGTGATCCGCTGACGGAAGATTTTCGATCGATTGTTGCAAGGCCTCCCGCTGCGTCGTCAGTGTCGTTTGCGCTGCGTTCAATTCTGACAATCGCTTCTTGACCTGGTCGTGAGTGATCGACCTTTTCGATGCTGTCGATCACCCGTTCAATTCGCTCGTCGATCTTCAGACAGATCAGCCGTCAACTGTTCGATTTCCAGGCGAATCTCTTCGACTCTCTCACGATTTGGGATTGCTCGCTCAATGGCTTTCTCCAGAGCGATCGGATGCCGAACGTCTCGCTAAGACTGAACGTCCTCAATTCGTACCGGCACCCAGCACTTTCAGCCTGCAGGCGTGACGCGCTCACGGGGCGGTCGGTAAAGCGTTGCCGTGGATCAACTGTCCGAACAGGCGTAACGCAGGGAGCAGAAGATCATCGAGACAGCAGGGAAAAGCTTGCTGTCCGGGGGTAGGTCCGGTTCGATTTGGCTCGTGCAGAATCTGGCGATGACCGTCATCGAGCAGGCCGGAACCTGAGTCACGATCGTCTGAGTCTCACCGCGAACCTTGAAGCTTGCTCCCAGACCGTACCCGATCGTCTGGTCAAAGTCTGGGAGACTCGAGGATGACACCGAGGTCTTTGGCCAATCTGGCCATCGGTTCGCCTCGGAGAACTTCCAGGGCGACGAGTTGATGCTCGTGCTGTCCCGGTCAATCGACCATGCTCCGTTTGGGGTCCCAAATCGACCGAACGGAAGTTTCCGCAAGTCGGAGCCTGCTGAGCCAGTTCAAGCGACTGCTCGTCGACTGAGTTTGCGTTCTGGCTGGTACTCCCCCGATTCAGCCGACAGCCGAGGACCAGACACGCCGTCGGAGGTAAATCGGCTCGCGTTCCAGAGCAAAAAACCGAACCTGGCTCTCTCAGAATTCGCAGTCCCTTTTGCTCATCGTTGTCTCAGCTCCATCGGTCCTCGTGAGCAATCATCACCGCATCGAATAGCCCTATCTGAGCATCGTCGAGCAACTGATGACCGCTGCTTCTCCCAGCCTGGAGTCGCGGTTCCTGACCACCGTACTCTTTGGCAATGTTCCGCCGAGTCTCTAGATGAAGCCGTCATCTGCTATCGTTGGACGTTGAGTGACTCCCCGACCTTGGCTGCTTCTCAGTCGAGACTGAGAGAGGGAAAGCCACTGCGAATCTCAGTTTCGTTGGCAACTGTCGATCCTGCTGGAGGGAATAGCGTTGTCCCACATTCTAACGCATTCCCTCCCTGCATTGCATCCGATCGACAGGAAACCGCCCCCAGCCGTGGCAAAATCGATTGGAGGGGGCCAGACAGGGAATCGCACGTGTCTGAAAAGGAATCGGTGACAGAGCGGCTATTGAGCCCACAGCCAGTTCCCTAATTCCGACGTGCAAAATGCTCTGCGAACGAATGAATGTCCGCCCCGAACCTCGCTAGTCCTTCCATGACCAGATGCTGTTTGCCGAGCACGACAAACATTTTGACTCGTCGCTCCGATTCGTCGTCGATGTGGAGATCGTCGCTTCTCCATTTCGTTGTCAGCCATGTGTGCCATCAGCTTTTGAAATCGCGAATTCAACTCCGCAAGTTGTTCGGTCAGAGTCATAGCGGGGATGTTGGTCATGTCTGTTTGCCTTCGAGCACCCGTTTATAAACGTCGATGATCTGCTTCCGTTTCTCGCGAGCGGGCTGTTCCAGGAATTTGGCCTGGCCGACTGTGTGGTGAGCGTCGAGGTTCTCGTGGACCCAGAGAGCGTACTTCTGTCGGTAGAAAACTTTTCCGACGGCGTCGAAGCCAAATCCGTCAACACGACTGCCCGCACTGTTGCGCAGGGCTCCCGTCTTAACGGGGCAGAGCTTCTGGCTCTCAGCCTGGAGAAACAGACACGCCGCGAGGAGTGCGGGTTTGTTTCGCTCCGCACGCTTTTTCGATTTCGAGAGCAGGAAGTCGTTGAGTTGTTGCAAAGTGAGCCGCATCGTCAAACCTTTGGAATCGGAGCACAGCAGCAATTCGGATGAACTGGAATCAAGCCGCGAGCTTCGTCGATCGAATAGCTTTGGGCTGCTACTTCCTCACACTCCGGGCAGGGATCACCACCGTTAAGAACTTCCGCCTCGACGTCGACCCCTTCGACTTGCAGTTCTACGATGGTGTCCAAGGAACCTTCGGCGTAGCTGTGTACCACTTCCGTCCGCGCAACCTGTCGAGCCCGAGCACGACCAATGTCGGTCTCCCTGTCGAGAGCACGAGCAATGGAAAAGGGATCGTCACCGTTGGCCAGCCCTTCCGTAATAACATCAGCCATGCAGTCGGACATATCGGGAGTGACGTTTTTCAAATTCTCAAAGCGTCGGTCTTCAGCCGTTCGAGTTGTTTGGTGGCAATGTTTGATTCGAGCATCGATTGCAGGAACTCGGTCGCTCTGCCTCGTCGGGAAGCAAAATCCGGTCGCTGTCCTTAGACGATACTGCCGCAAAGGCGGAGTTGATCGATTGCTTGTAAGTCGATTCGACGAACTCACTCGTCCAGGGCTCTTTGGGATCGGACGCACCAGGGGAGCTGAGAATGCCGGTGCGAACCTTCATCGAGAGCCACTTACGGAATGCCTCGACCTTCCGCTCGTCGGTTGGAAATCGAAGCGGATGTTGCCGACTGGTTTTCGATGGACGATGGCGAAAGCGTCGTCCACGAGCGTAGTACTGCCGATCTGTTGCTTCAACCACTCGTAGCGTTTGTCGAGTTGGGCAATGAACCGATCCTGAATTGGCTTGGTGCCGGTTGGATCGAATCGCGACTTGGGAATTATAAGGTTGCTCATGTTAATTCACTGTCAGATTGGCTGCGTCCGTTCGGACGGGGCTGTTGCTGCGGTCTTGTCGGCAGTTCGATTCAACTGCTTCAACTCGGCAACGATTTTGTCGAACTCTTGCTGAGAGCCTCGAAGCGCTCTGTTGGCTGCTTCTTTGTCTCTGGGAATAAACGAGTCGTCGCCATTCTCCATCATGGAATGCCAACCACCCTCGCCCTTAACGATGGCTGCCCCTGTCGATCGTCCACCAAAGAATTGGAATCGATTGCTGCTGGACTTTTTCAAACGTGGAGTGGCTGAGGCTTGGAAAGCATCGAACGGATCATTGACTCCGTAAATTCCTTGCGCAGCCTTGCGGTGCTGATGATGGGTGATTTCCTCACCTCCACCATGTGGGCTCAGCAGAAAGGCCATCGGATTTGTTAACGCGTCAGTACTGAAATAGGACAATGCGGCGAGCTCTTGGTGCAAAGCCCGGATGCCCTGCTGGTATTCCTGGGCAGAAATCTTGCCCGCATTGAATTCCTTGCTTAACTCCGCAGTCAGCCGTCTGTCGTGGTCCAACGGATTCTCACCCTTGCGGATCAAGCCGGCGGCTTCGTGTTCGAGTTCATGCTGTTTGTGGGTCAATTCGGCAGTCGCTTTTTTCTGCTCGTTCAACTGTTTGAGCGTATTGATATAAGCTTGGGCTTGTGCGACTTCATCTGGAGTGATCAGCCCCTTCATTTGTGCGGCATACAACGCAGCTTCCTCAGTCGTCTTGCCGAAGGTTTCCGCCTCGAGTTTCAAATGGTCAATGAACCTCTTGGCGTCTGCTGTCCGGTCGACGTCGGACAGCCAATCCACCATGTCTTTGTCGAGCCCTTTGACTGAGAGAGCCGCGATCTCTGCGGCAGGACGTCGCGAGCATTCCCTTGGGCAAGTCTGCCGAGAATTTCAACGCGAGTTTGTCCGCCTCGTCGTTCAAAGCCTCTTGAGCCATTTCCAGAGCACAGACCTGACCAGTAGCTTCCTTGGGCACGACATCAACCCCGCCGACGACCGCCTGAGGACCGGATGGATGACGGAGCGGAGATGTCGGACCCATGCATGCCGGGGAGCGCATTCGCTAGTTCCTTGGCGACGTGCAGCCATTCCGTGGGATGTTCAACCCTTCCGTCATCATCGGAGCGAAGTTGATCGACAGTTGACGAGTCAGCCCTGCCAAGATGCCGAAAGATTCTTAGCTGCCTTGTCCGCCTCGATCATCTGTTTGACCGCGGAGTCTTCCATCGTGAGCCCGAACTCACGAGCCGCGTCCTTTGCAGCTTTCAGCCCCTCCGAACCTTCCATGAGCAATCGACCGAAGGAAGCCGCCCCTCAGCCACCAACTTCCATCAGAGCTGCTTAGTCCGTCTGCTGGTCGTTAAGCCCTTATAGCCGTCCGCGATTTGGTCGAGAGCCTGACTGAACGAGAGCTGGATCAAATCCTTGGCATTGAGGTGCATCAACTCATAGCCCTTAGCCGCACGCTCTTCGCCCATCGCTGCTTCGACCATTGATCGCTGGAGGCGAATCATCGTAGCTGTCGTTCTCTCAAGCTCGACGTGACTCAGCTTCGCCTGATATTCCATCGCAGCTAAATCGTTGATTGGCAAATCGAGTTGTTCACTAGCGTGCTTGAGATGGACGATTGCCTCAGCCTCTTCCTTGAGCCGTTCGATGGAGCCACCGAGCAGTCGCTCCACACCGAAGCCAATCCCGAACGAACCAGCCACGATCGTCCCGAGTTCTTTCGCCTTGTCGGCAAGCTCGGCAAACATCGACTCGGTCTCATGCTTCACCTGCATGACGGACCGTTCCAGATGTTGGTTTTGCGTGATCGCCTGCTGGATCGCACCAATGTACTGGACGTTGTCCGCCCGAATCTGGGCAACCAGAGTTTCGATAACTTGAGAATCCATAACTCACCTCAGTTCAGACTCAGTACCGGGGGCATCGAGGCTGACCAGCTCAATGTCCCCCGGTCCGAGCCGACATATTTCTAAGAAATGATGCCGTCGATCACTCTGGGGAAATGAAGTAAACCCAAAGGATCAAGCGAGACCAGGAGTTAATCTCACGAGCACTCCGCAACTCCGGCATCACCCCCGCAGATTTCAATAGCCCGGCTTCAATGGGAACGACGACGACGGAAGGGGCAATTCAGGTACGCCCTTGCTCATTTCGTTGGCTGTGAGTTGATCGACTTGCCTCATGTGGAAACGTCCGGTCATCGGATTGAACATCGGTCGCCAAACGTACCCTGGGTATTGGGCTTCCATTTGAGTGGGAAGCTGCGTCTCAGGTTCCATGCTGGGAACAGACGAGCGGTAGGGATTCTTGCGACGGGCTGCCCCGTAATCTTCCCACTCCGATTGCATTCCGGTCTTAGTCACCGTCGTGGCCGGCTCACTGGACTGGCGTTGTCGAAAGGTTTTGGTTGAGTTTCGTCCGTCAGTGTCACTATCAACTTCGGGATCGTCTGGATTGTCGGCGCTGACCGTTTCGCCTGAGTCCAACTGGTCGTTAGGGTCCGGCATTTCAACCCCCAATTATCTCCCGCTCGAACAACGTCCACTGGCTCACCTGTCAAACTCAAAATGGTTCCGTCGTCCGCGATCTTCCCAATGGCAACTGCAAAGAAATCAGTTCCAGACGAACAGACCACGGCGTCGCGCAAAATGTCGACTGGGTACGCCAGTTGGCCAAACATTTTGGCCACGAGTCCTGCGACTTGTGCGAGGCGAATGTCGTCATTTGTGACCGGGTGGGGAAACATGGAAGGCAATTCGAGAACGGGCTGAGACTTACACATAGGTTTGGTCCTTTGGTTGTTGAGGAGACCGCAGCCGTCACGAATGCTGCAAGCTCCCTGACTGTCTAAGAGAATTGCTAAGTGGTCCGCAGTGATTTCTTCCGCCGTATGGTCGTACTCGCGACCATTGAACGTGCCCGCTTTGCCGTTCTTGGGAGTACCAAGTCCGGTTGAGATTTCGAGCACTTGCCCGTTATCGATGGCTTGACCGATGCGAGGATCAATCGAATCAGCCAGCGATCGATCAATCCAGGCTTCCGCTCTAAGCTTGCCGGTCCACTTGGTATTGCGGTAGATTCCGACTTGCTTGCGATCCTCGGGACTGAGTTCAGATGCCCACTGTGGTGTTCCGTAAGGATCGGTCGGATGACCAACCGTGACAGGCTTGCCGTTCCATTTCTCAGGATTCTTAGCCAGGTCTTTGCCGCGGTACATTATTGGACCGTCAGAGCCCGAACGGACCCCGACCGTCATCATGGTAACGGGCGCTGCGGTCCATTCTCGCCCTCGCCAATGTTCAGTCCGGACGGCAGACAATCGGAAGTTGATGGTTAGTCGCATTGGTTAGCCTTAGAGTGGTCCGCCCTTGTGGTGTTTGAGAGCTCGGGGTGCGAATCCAAGCTTTGATAACTTCTTCTGTGCCCTGACCGCATCTTCGCGGCACTCCCGATCGACCATCCTGCCATGCTTCACAGAAGCGGGAATATGTTTCCTGACTTGGCCTTCCGCCACCTTGACTAGCTTGCGAAACCACTTAACCAGATTCCCAAGCTTCTCAGTTCCTTAATCTCTTCGTCAGTTGCTGACTCGCCCGTTGCTTTCTCAAGAGCACGTTGAGTGTCTTGGTATAGCTTTGTCCCAAAGTCCAGCCATCGACTCTCAGCGCTGGCCAAGCGACCCTGACGCCATAGCAGGATGTACTGCCATCGCTCGTAAAGGTTCGAGTCCGGTTCATGAGTTCGGAAAGGTGTCGACTGCCCGCACCGTAGGTCCGCCAAGCACCGTTCTGTAAAATATACTTCTCCCGGTTGTACATGACCGCATTCTGGAGTCCCCCATGCTGTTGGTCCCAAAGATTAATGGCCTCGTCTCTCGACATGATTGAGTCAGGATAGATTCGCTGCGTCATTGGCTTCCACCTTTCGAGATATAGGCTTGGAGTGATCGTTCTTTGACCCGCGACCGATCTCGAAGGCCAAGAGTTCGGAGAATGGAGACGAGGGCATTGACGGCAACCACAAGCGAATTGGAATTGAAGATCGGATCGCCCCGCAGCGCTTTGCACTCAAGGCTCTCGACTTGGATGCTCAAGAACGCAGCACGACGACAGAGCTGGTCTCGGGCGAGGCTTTCGGATTTGCTCTCGCGTTTCAACTGGCGATAGAGCTTGAGCATTTTGCGAGTGAACAGACAACGCTTGTCGAGTTGTTCCAAGCCTTCCGGTTTGAAGACGATCGGAGTCGCGTGACCGTCGAGCTTGAGCCGTCGAACCCGTTTCCGGGCAACTGCTAGGTTTCGTTGACTCATTTAATGCACCGTTTTGGAGGGAAGTAACTTGCATGTATCTCGATCTAATTTGACAGGTGATCGAGAGTCATCAATGCACGCTAGACAATCCAACTGGACACAAACGAAAAAAGCCCCTGGATTTCAGGGGCTTTGCGTGCGAAAGATTTTCCGTTATTCGTTCAGGCAGGTGTACACAGTTTGCCTGCTCAGCTTCATGGACTTGGCGATATGCAGAATTGGCATTCCTTGGCGTTTGAGTTCACGCATCATGCGGATCGTCTCGGGCTTGATCTTGCGGTGACCCTTTTTCGTGCCGCCCCACTTCTGACCGTTCGCTCGTGCAACGGCTTGCCCCGCGCGGACACGTTCCCCGTCCAGCTCGACTTCGTACTGGGCCACGCTCGACATGATGTGGGCAATCAGCCGTCCGGTTGCCGTGGACAGATCAAACGAGTCCTTGATCGATACCAGGGCGATCTTGCTGTCGATCAATTCATCGAACAGCTTGGACAATTGACGCACTCTCCGCCCGAGACGATCCAGGCAATCACGATCTTGGTAACGTAGCCCGCCTGCATAGCTTGCTCTAACGACTTCCAGCCTGGACGGTCCATCGATTTGGCGGAGACTCCTTCATCCCGGTACCACTTGACGGGGACTCCGTCCGCGAAGGCGGCAATCCACTGCTTCAAATCGGGCTCCTGGTTCTTGGTACGTTGTTTCGACGTGGAAACTCGGCAATAGATGGCGATGTGCTGTTTCATGGGCGTGATCCTTTGGGAAAAGGGACGCGCTCAGGGGAGAAGCCTGAGCACGTCCAGGATGATTGGGTTTACTTGGACTTCTTCGCGGACTTTTTGCTCTTCGTTCCGTAGCCCTTGGGGAGTCCCTGACCGCGTCCCCATTCCGACCGCCATGTGCGGATGGTCGAGAGGCTGAGACGCTTCACGAGTTTGGACAGCTCTTCGGTGGTGGATTCGGTCGTTCGCCAGGCTTCGTACACGACTGCCTTGCGGGATTTCTTCGCAGCCTTCGTTTTGGTCGTCATGGCTTCGTTCCTTTCAGAATTGGGAAGTTGTCCAGATGCCAATATTTCAGCATCTGTCCCCATCCTCGGGAAAGTAGCGGTACTGTCAACAATGAATCTCCCGATCCCCAATTGGACAGATCGTCAAATGAGTTTGATAAAGATCTGGGGTTAAAAAGTTTAAACGAGTTTGATAAAGACGAAGGGTCACGCGACTCGCTGGGAGTTTCTGCGAGGGCGGAAGGTGGGTGGGATGTGGGGTAGTGTCAACAATCAATCCCGTCGCGAATTGAACACGCACTACTGGCGCTACGATCCCTGGATTTACAGGCGTTTCGTGCGTGGAATTGGGCAGCATTTACATTGGACAGGTTTGCGCAACGGTCGATGCTGATGTGCTACATGCAGTGGGAAGGGGGAGTTGTGAGCGTGCGACTCAATGAGGGATTTAGGGACGATTCGTCGATGCCGTTCAAAGCTCTCTTCTCAATTGCGTCGAGTAGCATCTTTTCGTGATTGGCAAATGTTAGGCAACGATTAAATGCTTTCGTCCATTGCTCATGCGGAGGATGCGGACCTATCGTCTTATCATCGAATTGTCGCCTATAACGCTCTACCGCAAGATCGTGCTTAATTTGTGACAGCTTTGTGTACAGCGCTGCGTATTTTGGAGGTGGCTCCGGGATTTGATTGTAAAGCTCGTCGACTCTATCACATTTAGTCGCATAGAGCTCAAAGTCAATCTCAGCGCTGCAATACCGCACAAGTGCCTTTGCCTCTGTAGAAACGCAACCACCCGTCGTCTGAATTCAATGCTTGGATCCGGTGGCGGACGCGTGGTGATTGCGCAGGAGGGTGGTGAATCGCGGTAGCTGGCGTCGGCAGATCAGAAAGGGTCGTACTTTCAGTTGATCTCGGACTGAAATTGTGAGACCTCTCAACACCGTAAGAGCGATGAGGCAACCCCCGATGAGCAAGCAACACACTAAGCACGCAGCCAGCCATCCGAAGAATGCACCGAACGCCCCTAGGAAGCCCGCGTGCATCGCATTTGGTGCGAGATTGACCTTTAGCACTCGATTCTCTGGTGGTCGGGAACGAAGCCTGCTGTACTGGCACCCGGACTCTTGCGTCACAGTCCGAACATTTGCCGACGTGACCTGCTGCGGCGTCTCTGGTTCGGATCGTCCTATCACATCGAGGCAAACGAATTTGATCGTCATTTTTTGACGGACCCTCGGCTTGGCACCTAAGTACAGATCGAAGCCCCAGAGCGTCAATCCTGCAACCTATCTGAGAGCCGCCCTCACCGCCTTGGATTCGGGAACGTCGATGATCCCTCATCCGAATTCGCAATCGGTTGGAGGGGCATCCTTGGTGGTGACAGCCGACGTGGAATTGCGACGGGAAATGATTTGTTGAAGGGGCAGGACTCTGCGGAGGGGGTGCAGAGCCGTTTGGTTAAGGGAATTGATTAGCGGTCTGATCGGAAATACGACTCGCGGCCAAGCGCATGGCAACCGGCAAAGTGTCCCTCGGGCTGCGTGAGGGCGAGGAGTCTCTTGCGGAGCAGATGCAGGTCCCATTTGATGCGGGCATCATCGAACTTGAGGAACTTCTGCCCCGCAAACTCTCGAGCAAAGCACGTTGGGCCTTTGCATTCTAGCCGCAGATCGCGGGTCAGTTGCGATTTCATGACCCAGAATTTGCCCTGTGCCGCCAAGGGACTGGAATTGACCACGATGCGTCTTTGGTTCATCAGGTAACTGAGGAGCAGAGCCTGACGCCCTTCGAGGTTCTGGGTGAGCACCTGCGGCACCTGGATGAAGCGGACGAGTAAAGCCGCCTCCAGATCGCGCCACGTCGGGACAGTGGAAGTACGAATAGACATTGACGGAACACTTTCATCCTGGTTCCCTGGTTAAATGGTGACCGCCTCTTGCGATCGTCGAAACGCGAATCACGGAGTAGGCCAATGGGCTCGATTAACCTTGGATTGTTGAAGGAAGGACACCACATGCAGAACGCTTATTTCGACAGTCAGTTTAAGTTCCTTACGCCGACAGAGGAGGAGAAACTCATTCGCAAGACGGCTCAGCACACCGTTGGGTGGGTTGTCCCTGAGGCTCAATTGGAAAGCATCGAGCAGCGAGTTGTGCCACAAACAGACCGCGAAAAATGGTTGAAGAAATTTCCAAAGGGTTTGACTGCCGATATGGTTTGGGATTTTGCGGGAAATCAAGAGCATGGATTTTTCTGGGAAGGATCGATGGAAAAGCCCAAACGCAAACAATCCAAACGCGAATGACGTGTGCCTGATGCCCCTATTGCGTCCCCTGTCTGCGTACAGTAGATAAATGGATAACGTTTCCCCCGTCCGTGCAATCGTGCGACACAACTCCGCAAAAGCCTTGGGAAATAGGCAAAACGGATCAAAATCACGCTGTGTGATTGCAAGCGAATCATTTCGTGCAATTCCTGACCCAGTATTGAACCGTCGATCGTGGTGCGTGCAGAGCCTTGGCAATTTGTCCGAATGAGTGCCTTGCAGACGTAGCTCGACCGCTTGAACTCGCGGAGCCTTCGGTTTTCCGCCCTTCCAGTGAATGCCTCGACGTGTTTGCCGTTTCCTGATTTGCTCGAGTGTCGAGCCGTCTAGAACGGCATACGGCACGCCCCTGCGCGATGCGGTCCAGGACTCGATACTCGAGGGCCGTCGGATGATCGTTGGCAAACGTACCGTTCTTGAGATGGTGCCGGAGAAATCGGGTGCGATCCATTGCTACAACGATCCCACCGAGACGTCGGGCCACTCGAAAGGCTTTTTGCAGCGCGGGACGATCCCCGAAAATGTTGCTGGTTTCTTGGCACTTGATGATTCGAGTGGCAGACAGTCTGCGGGCCTTGAGCCAGGCCACGAGTTCGTCGACCGATTGATCGAGGTTGCCTTCCCGCTCCTGCCGAGGACTGGAAACACGAACGTAGGCCACAATGGGCACGTCGGGCTTGTCGAATAATGGAATTCCCAGCATTTGTGCTTCCTGTCTTGTGGGTATCTCCACGTAGCTCAGACAGGACAGGAAGCAGAACCGTCTGAGCTACGTGGTAGATATGCCGGGGATCAGTCCGGCACGTTTACCCGATGATTCGTCGTTGCGAATCGCCTTTCATTCTACGGAAAAAGGCACAGTCTTACAGACGCAAGAATCTGTGCCTTGTGAATGCGATGCACATCACGGCCTCAGTCTTCATTAACGACAACGAATCGGGGCTGCACGAGGATTACAAAAGGTGGCTGGAGGGGCTGGCTCCCTTCGATCCGTCGCCGACGCGGTACGCGCACAACCGCACGGGTGAAGACAATGCCGACGCCCACATGAAACGCCAGGTAATGGGCCGCGAAGTGGTCGTGGCGATCACCAACGGAAAGCTCGACTTCGGTCCGTGGGAACAGATCTTCTACGGCGAATTCGACGGCCGGCGGCCGAAACGCGTGTTGGTGAAGGTGATTGGCGAGTGACGAAAACCAGAGCGACTTGGCGGCGAAATCGTCAAGTCTTCGTCGCTCGCGCGAGCAAGTAATCCTGCCGGACGGTGTTGTCTTCGTAGTAGTCCGCGAGCACCGCGTCATACTCGCTGCGAAAGGCGGCTAAGTTTGCGGGATCGCTTGCCGACAGCGTTTCGACCAGTTTGACGATTGGCCCCACCGTTCGCTCGATATTTCGGCGGAAGTGTTGCGGGCTCAGCGCGGGGACGCGCATCGTTCCGCGGTCGAAGACGACATTCCGCACCGCGTTGCCAAGCCGCTGAGTGACGATCCCGGGATCGCCCCACTGCGACGGAGGCGCGACGCCCGGCGGTGGCGGAGGTGCGTACCGCGCGGTGACGGCGAACGTCCGCGCAACGAAAAGCTCGGGCGGCCACGTGGCAAAGGCGATCGTACCGCCCGGCTTGAGGACGCGGAGCATCTCGGCGACGGCAAGCTCGGGCCGCGGCGCGAAAATGTGCCCGAACTGGCTCAAGACCACGTCGAACGCGCTGTCATCGAAGGGGAGCCGCTCGACGTCGCCTTCGTGCCAGTCGATTTGCACTTCGGCTAGCTGCGAATTCTCCCGGGCCCGCTCGAGAAGCGCGGGCGTGAGATCGAGACCGGTGACGCGGGCGCCATGCCGGGCGGAGGTGACGGCCACGACCCCGGTTCCGCAAGCGACGTCGAGCACGTTTTGGTTCGCGCGCACGCCGGCGTGCTTGACCAGTTGCGCCGCGACGGCGGTTGTGAAGACCTCGAGGGGCGCGAAACTCGCCCAGACGAGCTTTTGTGCGGCTTTGAACGCGTCGAAGGAATCCATGCTCGCGGTCCCTTTCCGGAACGACTGAAACACGGCTCAACCGGGAAAAACGCTACGCGCGGACCGCGTGCGTTGTCAATCACCCGGGGCGATATTTGCCCTCGTTGGCTCTCATTGCAGACGCGGCCGCAAAACGCTAGAAGTGAGAGTCGCAGCCTGGGAAAAATCCCGGAGATCGGCCGCCGCTAATCGGGCGATTAGCTCAGTTGGTTAGAGCGCATGGATCACACCCATGAGGTCGCAGGTTCGAGTCCTGCATCGCCCACTCCCGATTCTCTCTTGCGTCGCCCGCTTCAGTCCGGCCAATGGTGATCGATGCCCATTCGCTACGAACATTCGGAGACGGTTCGCACGACTCCCGAGCGCGCCTTTGCCGCGATCGACGACCTGTCTTTAACGTCAAAATGGCTGCCTCCTTGCGTCAGTCTGGAAAAGGTCGGGTCGGGTCCGAATGCGGCCGGGGACAAACTGCGATACGTCTACAAGCAAGGCGGCCGCGAAGGCACGATGGACGGTGAAATCGTCGCGCGAACACCGGGCGAACGGCTGCATTGCAAATACTTCGACCAGATGTTCGACGTTTCGGTCGACTTGCGAGTCGGCACCGCGCCCGTGGGGGCGACGACCGTGCATGTCATTGAAATCACGCCCAAACGCTTTCCGGCGAAGTTGTTTTCACCCTTGATTCGGTTCGGGCTTGGCAAGCAAACGCGCGACGCGGCGGCCAATCTCAAGAAATTACTCGAGTCGACAGCCGGCTGAGGGTATGGCCCTGCCGTGCTGCTTCCGACGATCCGCAGGTTCGAGTCCTGCAGCGCCTCTCTTGTAGCCGGTTTGAGACGCAGCTACTCACCACAATTCCGCTCGAGAACTCCTCGATCCCGCGACCGCTCGATGACGAGCAAGAGCACGAGCGCAACGCACACGAGAATCAGTCGCAGCGCACGCTCGACCGTGAAATCGAACAGGCTCGCCTCGGTCAGGGGGCTTTTGGCGATCGTTGGCTCGAAAGGCCGCTGCGCTGTTTGTAGGCGACTCGGCGGGTTAATGCGAATCCGAGGCGCGGGAAGCACGGGGGATGCAAGGCCAACCTGTTTGTCCGGTCTCTCCCCTTGCGGTGCCTTGAGATTCCGAGCGGTTTTGACAAGTTCGAGAAACTCCTGGCGGTAGCCGAAGCGATCGACACCGACGTGGGCCGAGGCAATTTCAAACACACCGTCGAGGCTGGCGTCGCCGCGATATTTCGAGTCCCGTAACAGGAGACCGAATTGAGCCACGCTCGCGGCGAACTGGTAGTCGCCGCTGGCTGAGTGAAAGGGCTTGCGCTCGTCGATGACGGGGACATCGAACGGCCTGCTCGTCTCTCCGTCGGGCGCCTTGTATCGCAGGCGCACTGTGAACAACTCTTGGCTGGCGGCGGCATCGGTGAGCGTGGCGACGCCCTGATATTTCGAGGGATCGACGGCGGAGCCGGGAATCGCCTGACCCACGGGAACGATTTCGTAGAACGCGGTCACCGTGTGGCCGGCGCCGATTTCACCGGCGTCCTTGGTGTCGTCCTTGAAGTCCTCGGCGCGAAGCAGTCGATTCTCGTAGCCGATCAGTCTGTATCCCGCGGCGCGGGCCGGATTGAAGTCGACCTGGATCTTCACGTCCTTGGCGATCGTAACCAGCGTGCCGCTGAGTTGATCGACCAGGACTTTACGCGCCTCGTTGGCGGTGTCGATATAGGCGTAGTTGCCGTTGCCTTTGTCAGCCAGTTTTTCGATCGTCGAGTCCTTGTAGTTGCCCATGCCAAAACCGAGAACGGTGAGCGAAACGCCGCCTTTGGCCTTCTCGGCGATCAAGTTGACCAATTGGCTCTGATCAGTGATGCCGACATTGAAGTCGCCGTCCGTGCAGAGAATGATGCGATTGACGCCTCCCTTGATGAAGTTGTCGGCCGCGACCCTGTAGGCCATTTGGATCCCTTCGCCGGCGTTCGTCGATCCGTTGGCCGACAAGGCGTCGATGGCGTCGAGAATGGCGGCCCGATTGAGCGCGTTTGTCGAGGGGAGCACGACGCCGGAAGCGCCCGCGTAAACGACGATCGCGACGCGGTCGTCTTTGTCCAGGCGATCGAGGAGCATTTTCATCGACGATTTGACCAGCGGCAATTTGTTCAAGTCGCTCATCGAGCCAGAGACGTCGAGCAGAAAGACGAGATTGCTCGCCGGTCGCTCCTTGACGTGAACCTGGCGGCCCAAGAGGCCGATACGTGCCAGGCGATGCTGCGCGTTCCAGGGACAGGAGGCCAGCTCGACATTTACCGAAAATGGAACCTCACCGGCCGGCGGGGAATATTGGTAGGGGAAGTAATTGACGAGTTCTTCAATTCGCACGGCCCCGGGCGGCGGAAGCTGTCCCCGCGCAAGAACCGCCTGACGATGGCATACGAGGCCGTATCGACGTCGATCGAGAATGTCGAGAGCGGGTTTTCCCGAGCCGACAGGAACGAATTTTCGACGAGGGCGTCGTAACTTTCGGTGTTGAAATGCTGGCCGGCAGTCGGACTTGCCACCGATTCGATGGGCGTCACGTTCGGTGCGGGTGTCACGTTCGGTGCGCGGTGCGGCACGGCCTCGCCGAACTGCTTTTCCCTGGCAGCGCTCTTCGATTGCGGCGCGTCAACAACGGGCGAGGTCTTCCAGGCCACTTGTGATGCGGTCTGTCGCTGAGAGCGATTTTCTTCGGCGCATCCCTGCACGACCAGGGCGGCGCTCACACAAGCCACGATCGCTGTCCATGAACGTTGCATGTTCTGCTCCTCGAGTCGTGCGCAGTGTCGCTCGATCGGGCCAAATCACGCGTGAGGCAAACTGGAACGATGAACGAACGGCGCGTTAACGGAATGACGACGCAATTCTTTGACAGGAATCAGCCGGAAAAAATTCCGACAATCGCCTCCGGCTTGAAGATTTTTGGCATCCCGTCGGTGAAACCAGCGATTCCGTAGAAAGACGCGCACCGGGTTGCTCCTTTCCCGCGCGGCACGCGGTCGCTGGTCTGACGCGATGTCGAGGCAAACCCCAATAGCCTACGATCGAGCACTCTTCCTCGTTGGAAAAAATGTTAAAAACGTGGCACGTTCTCGATCGTGCTGGTTTCGGGTACAGGATCCGCCCCGACTGGCACCCGTGAGCCGCGCGGACTTGAGCAGCCAGGCCATTGCGTTCGCGGCTGTTGTGCTGGCAGACTGTTTGTCGAATCCGCGGCGCCCGATCGACGAATCGATCCATTGCCGTTCAATCATCCAATTCGAATAACAGCGAAGGTGCTCGAAAATGCGAACCGCAATCGGCGTGATCGTGGCCTGCGTGGTGTTGTACGTTTGGGGCTTTTTGTGTTGGGGCTTGGGCCCCTACAAGACGCAAATCTGGAAGCAAAGCCGCGACGACGCGGCCGCGGGCAAGGCGCTTCGCGAGCAGTTCCCGCAGAACGGCACCTACCTCGTGCCTGGGTTTTCACAGGATGAAACGAAACGGGAAGAGTTGAGCAAGCAGGGCCCCGTCGCCATGGTGCACATGCTGGCCGTCAACGGCATGCCCGGCATGGATCCGACGACCTTTGTGATAGGATTTGTCGTCAACCTGGTGGTGATCGTGCTGATTGCCCTTGCGCTGCGGAAAGTCGCGCCGTCGTTGCCCACGTACTTCGGCCGCGTCGGGTTCGTCACACTGCTGGGCTTGGCGGCCGCCGTTTTGATCGAGGGCGGCGACATTGCCTGGTGGCACATCGATTGGCAATGGAAGCTCTACCAGGCGTTCTATGATGTCTCGTTTTGGTTCCTGACAGGCGCGGTCCTGGGATTGTTCATCAAACCGAAAGCCGTCTGATCCGCTCGTCGCTGTGCGCGGGTTGATCGCTCCGATGTCGACGCGATTGCCGTTGCGACTCGAACCGGCCGGTCGGTAGACTGGTCCTTGGCTCAATTCTGGGCTTCCGGCGAGTGGCGAACCGCCGCGGATGCCGGGAAACTTCCGCAAGTTGAAGGATGGGGAGGAGGGTTGGCCGTCTTCCCCGGTCGCGTGGTTTGCTGTTGGCCGTCTGGCCTTCGGGTGTTGAAGAGGTTATGGGAACCGCCGTACTCAACAAGCCGGCCGCACCCGCGACGAGCGCCGTCCGACCTGCTTCGGGACGGTGGATCTTGAATTTCTGGCTGGATTTACTGCTCTTTGTCGCCACCCCCCTGCTGATCATCCCGGCTGTCCTGTTGCTGCAATCGCCCTGGGTCGGCGTCGAGGTGGAGACCATCGGCGTGATGGTCTTTTCGTTCGGTGCGCTGGGGCACCATTTTCCCGGCATGATTCGAGCCTACGGCGACCGTGAGCTCTTTCAGCGATTTCGCGCGCGGTTCATCATCGCGCCCGTGGTGCTCGTCGCCGTGGCGGTTGCCGTGGCCCAGTACCATCTCCACACGCTGATGCTGGTGATCTTGATTTGGGGCTGCTGGCACGGGCTCATGCAGGTCTATGGCTTCGTGCGCATTTACGATGCCAAGGTCGGCTTCCATTCGACGGCGACCGCCCATTGGGATTGGCTGCTCCTGGCCTCCTGGTTTGGCACGGCGCAAGTCTTCTCCGATGCCAAAATGGCCGACTTCCTGGAACTCTGGTACCAGTCGGGCGGCCTGCTGATTCCGCCCGAGGTCGTCCACATGTTCCGCTGGGTCTGCCTGGGGATCTCGATTGCCATTCTGGTCGGGTTTCTCACCAATCATGTCGTGCAGACCTATCGAGGGCGGATCGAAAACAAGCCGACCCCCAATCCGGTCAAGTTGCTGCTACTGATCAGCGGGATTGGCTTTTGGTGGTTCGCGATGGTGTTTGTCGAGAATGCGATTTTGGGCGTCGCCTTTTTTGAGATTTTCCACGATGTGCAGTACCTGGCCATCGTTTGGCTCTACAACTGCCGCCGCGTGAATGCGACCTCCGACCTCGGCGGGTTTATGAAGTTCCTGTTCCGCCGCGGCCCAGGCATGATGTTGCTCTATGTTGGCCTCGTCTTCACTTATGGGATTTACGGTTTCGTTCACAATCGGACGCACCGCGGACGATATCTTTCAGCGGACCCTGCTGGGCCTCGTCTGGGCCTCCACGATTCTGCACTACTATTACGACGGGTTTATCTGGAAGGTGCGGGAGAAATCGACGCGGCTCGGTCTGGGGTTGAACGCGGCCGGCAACTCGGCGCGCGTCGCGCAGCCCGACCGGGGTGAATGGATTCATCTGCTGAAATGCGCGTCGCTTCTCTTTGTGATCGGCTGGCTGGCGTTTGGAGAGATTTCCGAAGCGGCCTTTACGCCGGCCAGTAAGTCGGACCAGGCGATGGTTGCTCAACAACTACATTGCCCGCATGCAGAACATCGCCGCCGCGGTTCCGGACAATCTGAACGCGCAACAGCGTGCCGCCACTGTCCTGGCCAATTTCGGCATGGAGCAGGAGGCCATCAATCTGCTGCAACCGGTGTTACAGCGGCACCCGACTTTCGCCGACGGCCAGTTCTTGCTGGGAGATCTCCACAATCGGCGCAAGGAGCTCGACCCGGCGGCGACCTGTTTCGAGGCGGCCGCCAAGAACGCGCGAAAGAAGGACGTCCGCGCCTTCGCCCATCACAGGCTGGGCGAAATCTACCTGCAACAGAAAAAGACCGAAGCGGCAAAGGCCGAATTTCACGCCGCGTTGCAGGTCGATCCCCACTTTGAACAGTCGCAAGAAGCTCTCCGCGACCTGGGTGAAACGCTTCCCGCTTCGCCTTGACGGCCTCGCGTAACCGGGGCGGATCGATCGCGGGGGCGGCTGTCTCGGAGTTTGCAACGATGTTGCCGAAAAGCAACATGCTTTTCCTTGCTGCTTTGTAAAAAATCGATGTCGATTGGCCACGGCGGGCTAAGACTTGAGCTAGTCTTTGACTGCGAACCGGTCTGAGATTGGACACCGGCAGGAAACGACGATCTGCGGTATCTCGGCCGGCTCAACAGGCGCGATGAGAACGGGACGAAGCGGAGATGGGCTACTTCGCATTAACGGCAGTTTTCACGCTGCAATATCTCGGCTACCTGCCGATTCCCACGAGCGTCATGGTTCTGGCGTGCGTGGTCTACGTCGTCTACGACACGTTTCGGCGCTGAATGCCCCCGCATCGAGCCGGTTTCCAGCGCCTTCGCCGCGCTGACGCGGTTTGACGCTGCGGCGGGGAACGCTCCGGCCCTCTTTGCAGGCTCTGCGGCCCGCCATTAGAATGGGCGAAGCGCTTGGCATCGCGGCGTTTTGCGGTTCCGAGCCGGTGCTTGGAGCTGTGAGTTTGCCCGCCGCGTTTCCATCCCTCCTGCAAGATCTCCGATTGAATCCCGCCCTTTTCTCCGCCTGTTCCGACTTATCCGGCGGAGCTATCTCGTGGAGCGTTTAATGCGAATTCTCTCCGTCTGCGCCTTCGTGATTGTCGTGTTCACGTCGTCGTTCGGCTCCGCCGCAGAAAAGAAGCACGAAAGAAACACGAGGCCCGCTGGATTTGGTACGCCGCGGGCAACCCGGCGCAGAGCGCGCCTGCCGGCAAGGTGTGGTTCCGCCGCGAAATCCGCGCGTCCGAACCTTCGACGGGCGCCGTGCTGGTCCTCTGCGACGACCGATTCACGCTGTGGGTGAATGGCCGCAAGATCGGCAGCGGCACGGCGGGCAAGCCCTATCGGTTCAATCTGAACGGCGTTGTCGACCGCGGCCCCAACGTCTTCGCGGTCGAGGCGGAAAACCTGGGTGGCAAGGCCGGACTCTACGTCGAAGGCGAAATCCGCGGTCAAGGCGGACATGCGACTTCTTTCGACACAGGCTCAGACTGGGTGGCGACGGTGACTCCCCCGCGCGGAGCCAATTGGCTGGCGCCAAATTATGACACGTCCGCGTGGAAGGCGGTCAAAGTGATCGGCCGCCATGAAGATTCGCCGTGGAAGTCGGTCGTGCTGAAAGAAACGTATCTCGACCGCTTTGTCGTTCCCGAGGAATTCGAACTGTCGCGAGTCGCCGAGCCCAAGATGGTCGGATCGCTCGTGGCGATGACGTGGGGCAATCGGGGTCGGTTGATGGTGTCCCGCGAGCGGGGGCCGATCGAGGCTTTGATCGATGACAACGGCGACGGCGTTTACGACCGGGTCGTTGAGTACAGCAAAGAGGTCAAGAATTGTCAGGGATTGTGCACCGTCGGAGATGATTTGTACGCCGTCGGCAGCGGGCCGAAAGGCGTCGGCGTCTACCGTTTGCCGGATAAGGACCACGACGACAAGGCCGACGAGGTGCAATTTCTCGTGCACCATCAGGGGGGAATGGGCGATCACGGCCCGCATGACGTCGTTTATGGACCCGACGGCTGGCTGTACCACAATCTGGGAAATCACGCTCACGTCACGCAAAAGGCGGAGCCGACGTCCGCCTGTCGCGATTTCGACGAGGACTACCTGCTCGTTCCCAAATTTGAAGATGCCGGCGGGCATGCCGCCGGGATTAAGGCGCCGGGCGGAACGATCTGGCGATTCACGCCCGACGGCAAACATTGGTGGCTCGAAACGAACGGATTCCGCAACGAGTACGATTTCGCCTTTAACGAAGCGGGCGACCTCTTCACATTCGACAGCGACATGGAATGGGACGTGGGAGCCTACTGGTATCGTCCCGTGCGAGTGAACCACTGCACGGCCGGCGCGGAATTCGGTTGGCGCAGCGGCGCGGCGAAATGGCCTGCCTACTATTTCGACTCACTCCCGGGCACCGTCGACGTCGGCCGCGGCTCGCCGACCGGTGTGATCTTCTACGACCACACGCAATTTCCGCAGAGGTTTCGTGGCTCGTTCATCTGCTGCGACTGGTCGTTGGGGCGGTTGCTGGCGTTCCATTTGACCAAATCAGGTGCGACCTACACCGGCAATTTCGAGACGATTCTGTCGGGAAATCCGCTCAATGTGACGGACGTGGAAGTCGATCGCGACGGATCGATTCTGTTCACGACGGGAGGCCGCGCGACTGAAGGGGGCGTGTACCGGTTAAAGCACAAAGGAGTGCTTCCGCATGTCGCGCAGGCGACGACGGTGGCCGAATTGTTGAAGCTGCCTCAGATTGAATCGGCTTGGGCCCGCGAGATTGCCGGCAGCGTAAAGGCGGCGGCGGGCTCGAGGTGGCAGGCCGAGTTGACGGCGGCCGCAATGTCCGAGAATCCGCACGCTCAACTGCGCGCCTTGACGCTCTTGTGCCAGCTTGGCCCGAAACCGGACCCCAAATTGTTGATCAGCGTCTCCAACTCCAAGGATGCGACCGTCCGGGCGTTCGTCACTCATCTGCTGGGATTCCACACTGGGAATCAGGTCCACGCGGCTCTCGTGCGGCTGTTGGGCGATCGCGACCTGACCGTCGAGCGCCGAGCCTGCGAAGCATTCGTGCGAAGCGGGATCGAGCCGCCGGTCGAGCCGCTGTTGACGCTTTTGGCGAGCGAGGATCGCTGGCTGCGTTTCGCAGCCCGCGTGGCACTCGAGCGGGTTCCGCAAGATAAGTGGTATCTCAAGGCGCTCGCTTCGCGTCATTTGCACATCGTCACCGAGGCGTTGCTCGCCGGTTATCGCCACGATCGCAAGGGTTCGGCCAAAACGATCCTCGAACACACCTGCAAGCTGCTGACGGGGGCTCGAGGACCCATTTCGCATGAAATCCGACTGGCGGCGCTGCGTTTGACGCAACTCGCCCTGTTGCAGGGAGTGCGTAACGCGGACTCGACCCGCATTGGTCAGACGCTGTTGACGCAATTCCCGACGCGTACGACCGACGTTGATGCCGAGACGGCCCGCATTCTCGTCGTCCTGAATCTCGACGGCGCCGCGGCCAAGATCATGCCGCTCGTCGAGCACGCAAAGACTCACGGCGAGCAGCTGCATTACGCGCTGACTTTGCGCTATCTGAATGCCGGTTGGGATTTCTATCTCAAGCGGCGGCTGATGGATTGGTACGAAGGGACTCCCGGCTGGGAGGGGGGCAACAGTTTGACGGGCTACGTCCGCAACGTCGTGAGCGCGACGAGCGAGAAGTTCACGCCCGAGGATCGCGGTTATTTCGTGCGTCAGTGGCGGCGGCATCCCGCCGGCGCGGCACTCATCGTGCGCGCGAGTAAGCCCGAGCAAATTGCCGACTTTGAGCGGATCATCGCCGAGCTGTTCGAAGATGCCGGCCACAAGGCGGCTCCGGGAGAAGAGGATCTGATCACCGCCGCGATCGCCTCGCTGGGCAAGAGCAGCGCCCCCGTGGCCCGCGCAAGTTTGCGGCACTTATACGAACAATATCCCGATCGCCGCGAGTCAATCGCGCGCGCCGTCGCGGCCAGTCCTGTCGCCGACGATTGGCCCGTGCTCGTGCAAACCCTGAAGTTTGCCGATGAGACGACGCAGCAATTGTGTCTGGGCGCGCTGGCCGATCTCGACCGCAAGCCGGACAATGCCGAAGCGTACCGCATTGTGATCCAAACGGCGCTCAGGCTCGGCGAGAACGGCGGCATGGCGGCAACCGGTCTCTTGCACAATTGGACAGGGGTCGACGATAAATCGGGCAAGGACGTCGCCAAGGCAATCGCCTTTTATCAGAAATGGTATCGCGATAAGTTTCCCACGGCCCCGCCGCCGGAATTGGCCAAGGCCGATTCGACGAAGTCGAAATACACCTTCCAACAGATTGCCGAACTGGCCGAACACGACGGCAAAGGGAGCGCCGAGCGCGGCCGACTCATGTTCACCAAGGCCAAGTGCGTTAAATGTCATAAGTTTCAAACGGAGGGAGAAGGCGTCGGACCCGATTTGACCTCGGTTCGCCGGCGTTTTCAGCGGAAGGAAATCGTCGAATCGATCGTGTATCCCTCGCAGGTTATCTCCGACCAATACCGCATGGTGCAGGTCGAGACGAAGGAGGGGCAAGTTTACGTCGGCATGCCGATTCCCGGCGTCTCGAACAACGATAAGCTGGTGTTGCTGTTGTCCGACACGACCCGGCTGGAAATTCCGAAAAGCCGGATCGAAGAGCAGACGGCCTCGAAGATTTCCGTGATGCCGACCGGACTGCTCGATCCCCTTTCGCCTCAAGAAGTGGCCGATCTCCTGGCCTTCTTGGAGACGAGCAAATTCAATGCGCCCGTTAACAACGCGCCCCTTAACAATGCGCCCGTGACCAAGGCCGCCAACAAATGATCGCTGCGTAAGGAATCGGATTCGATGCGGCAACTTGGATTGGTCGCCGACGAACGGGCGGCTCAGCGGTTCGCGGACTATCTTCTCACGCAGGGGATTCCCGTTTCGCTCGAGCCCGCCTCCGATGGCTGCCGGATTTGGGTTCGCAATGAGGACCATCTCGAGGCTGCCCGCCGCGAGTTTACTCGATTTAATGCCGCCCCCGACGCACCGATCTATCAGCAGGCTGGCCACCTGGCCGAGCAATTGCGGGCCGAGGAGCGGAAGCGCGCTGAAGATGCGCGGAAGAATCTCATCGACGTTCGCACGCGTTGGCGCGGGGCAATCGGCTGGCGCTGCCCGGTGACCATCCTGCTGCTGGCGGCCTCGATCGCCGTCGCGATTTTTTCCAAGCTTGGTGCTGACGAGTCGGCCGTGATGCATTTCTCGATCGACGACTTCGCTTCATCACAGTGCGCGGCGATCAGGAGCAGATTCGAGCTCGCGGAGGCTTGGCGCAAGCAGCCGTGGCGGGTGATCACGCCGATCTTCGTGCATTTCGGCATCTGGCACCTGCTGTTCAACATGGTGATGCTGTTGCAGCTGGGCGCGATCGTGGAGGCCGCCCGCGGCTCATGGCGGTTCGCGGTTTTTGTCCTGGTGATCGCCATCCCGTCGAACATTGCCCAGTATCTCTGGACGGTGATCCGAGCTTCGGCGGGATGTCGGGCGTTTTGTACGGACTGTTCGGCTACGTTTGGATGAAGAGCCGTTACGAGCCGTCCAGCGGATTTTACGTCACGCCGAATACCGTGATGTGGATGGTTGGCTGGTTTCTCTGATGTGCCTGTTTGGCGTGATGGGGCATGTGGCCAACGTCGTGCACGGCGCGGGATTCGTCGTGGGCATCATCCTCGGCCGCTGGCCGACCCTGTGGCGTTCGCTGCGTCGATAAGGGTCGCCAGGTCGCTGAAGAGGGCTTCCAGGCAAAGGGGTATGGCCACGTTGCCGGCCAATTGCTCCTCGGCCAAGACGCAACGATCGATGGCCGCCCCGATTGTCTCCGGGGCTTCGCCATCTTTGTGCAGGAGTCGGCGGGACATCGCATCTGTGGCCTCGGACGAGAGCGAGCACCATTCGCGCAAGGTCGTCCGGAAAAAGTCGATCACGAATCGCACGACGACTTGCGCGTTGGTCCGCTGCTGCTGGCTGTCTCC
Organism: uncultured Planctomycetaceae bacterium; assembly: GCA_963756305.1. Taxonomy (GTDB): domain Bacteria; phylum Planctomycetota; class Planctomycetia; order Planctomycetales; family Planctomycetaceae; genus DASPSM01. Next base: position 424,501 of record CAVWNP010000002.1, on the reverse strand, counting down.
CCCCATCGCGTCGAGCGCCGCCAGAACGGCCTGAGACGTCGTAAAGGATTGAAACGCCGGCTGGCCGAAAGCGGTCAGCAGGGTGTTGCGCAGTGCCCGGAGTTGGGGATTCAAAAGCTGCTGCGCGGCGGAGAGGCTGCCTTGTGACAGTTGGGCCGCGTCTTGCGCTTCCTGCGGATCCTCGCACCAATCCAGGTCCTTGATCAGCCGCGCGACAATCGCGCAGTCGAGCGGACGAAAGCGCACCGTCTGGCACCGCGACCGGATCGTGGGCAGGATCTTTGACGCGTCCGCGGCGATCAACACGATCACCGCATAAGACGGCGGCTCTTCGAGCGTCTTCAACAGTGCGTTCGAGCTCTCGTTGCTCATGCGGTCGGCATCGTCGATCACCGCCACGCGTCGGCGTCCGACCATCGGCCGCAGCGACAGATCGTGACACAAGCCCTCATTGCCGCGGTTTTCGCGGCTGCCGACGAGCAGCTCGATCGGCAACTCGCTTTTGCCTTCCGGACAACCGACGGCGAGAAAGTCGGGATGAGTGCCCGCCTGCATCATGCGGCACGAGGCACACTCGCCGCAGGCGTCCAGTTCGTTTTCCGGCACGCGCTGACACAGAAGTGAGGTTCGCCAGCAGCTGTGCGGCTGTCCGCTTGCCGACTCCGGCGGGACCGACAAACAGGAGCGCGTGCGCCATCCGACCGGCCGCCGCGCTGCGCCGCAAGGTGTCGATCGCCTCCGCCTGCCCGAGGAGCTTGTCCCAAATCATGGCGTTGTTTCGTCGGTGTCGATCCAACCGAGAACGTCCCCCATGCGCACAATCGCATCAAGGGACTTCTCGATCCGCGTCACGACCCCCGTTTGTTCGGCGGCCAGGTCGAACGTCACGCCGTCGATCAGAAGTTCCACGATGCGGTCCCCTGCCCCGACAGAGTCGCCCAAATCGACGAGCCAGCAGCTGACGCGGATTTCGTCATCACCGGCGCCGAGTTCAGGAAGTCGGACGGCAGTCTGCATGGCGGATGCCCGGGGTGCCGAACTTGTTGATCTGCGAGTGCGGAACGCTCGTGAAGGAGAGGCTGCGGCAGCACCCTCAACCGTGCGCCGCGGATGCCATTTCGCCCGCGTGATAGCTCGAGCGGACGAACGGGCCGCTGGCGACCAATTTGAAGCCCAGCCCGCGAACGAGTGTGCCCAGCGCGTCGAATTCTTCGGGCGGCACATAGCGTTCGACCGGCAAGTGGTTGGGCGACGGCTGCAGGTACTGGCCGACCGTCAGGATCTCGCAGCCGACGGCGCGCAGGTCGGCGCAAACCGCCAGGATTTCGTCCGTCGTCTCGCCGAGGCCGAGCATCAGTCCGCTCTTGGTGGGGATGTGCGGAGCCCGATCCTTGACGCGCGCCAAAAGATCGAGACTGCGCTGGTAGACCGCATTTCGCCGCACGCGGTGGTACAGCCTGGGGACTGTTTCCAGATTGTGATTGAAGACATCGGGAGCCGCCTCGATCACGCGGTCGATCGCCTGCGTGTTGCCCAGAAAATCGGGCGTGAGCACTTCGACCGCCGCCCCCGTCCGCGCACGAACGGCCAGCACGCATTCATAAAAATGCTGGGCTCCGCCGTCGGCAAGATCGTCGCGCGTGACCGAAGTGATCACCACGTGCTTGAGTCCCAATCGGGCGGCCGCCTCGGCCACGCGGTCCGGCTCGTCGGCCTGCAGCGCCTCGGTTTTTCCCTTGGGGACCGAGCAAAAACCGCAGGGCCGCGTGCAGACGTTGCCCAAAATCATGAAGGTCGCCGTCCGCTGCGACCAGCATTCGGTGCGGTTGGGACACTTCGCGCTTTCGCAGACGGTCTCGAGGCGGAGATCCTCGATCACCCGGCTGGTGAAGAACATGCCCGGGGCCGGCAACGGCCGTTTGAGCCACGGCGGCAAGCGGCGGCGAGGCGGAACTTCCGAAAGAATCTCAAGCGTAGACATTCGTCGCCCTGAACGTGCGCCTGAGCAGCGGGTGCCCGGTGAAGAGCTGGTATTCGGAGTAGCCCAGGCGGGCCGACAGATGGCGAATCAGGCTCTCGCGGACGGTGGCCATCGAGATCCGCCGTCCGCGCACCGCTTCCAGCGAGGTTGTCCTTTGTCCGTTCGGACCGGGAGCGATCAGGCGCTGCAAGCGGAGCATGGGATGCACGTTCAAGAACAGTCCTTGATAAGCGACCCAACGTTTGACGGCCGTGCCGACAAAGGCGAACTGTCCGCCCCTTCCGGCGACGCCGGCGGGACCGGCGGTGGGCCACGCGGGCACCCCCAGCTCGCGACAAAGATCGAGCACGCTGCCCACGAGGTGCGAGCGATACTCCGTCAAACCGAGCCCCAGCCGATCCAGAGGCACAACCGGATAAAGGGCCAACTGTCCCGGTGCGTGCACGATGCAGCCGCCGCCCCGATTGAGCCACCGGACGTCGATCTGGGAGGCGGTCAATTCCCTCGGTTCGACGAGGATGTGAGCCCGGCTGCCGGATCGCCCGACGGTGATCAGTGGCGGATGCTCGCAGAAGAGCATCCCGGCGAACGCGTCGTCCCGGCCGCTGATCTCGTAGACCAGGCGTTCCTGCAGAAAGAGGGCCGATTCGAAGTCGACTGTCCCCAGCAAACGGACGTCGAGCGCGGCGGAATTCCGCCATTTCGACGTATGCGCCGGAGAATAGTCGGACACCTCGGAGCCTCCCCTGCGGATGGTTCCCGACGGAAGTTCAATTTCGTGCTCGGCGACGTCATAAGCTGCACCGACTCAACGAACTTGATTCGCGTCTTCGGACAGAGGTCGATCTTAGCAAAGCTCCGGAAGCCGAACAACGGGCTGCGAAACCGTGTCGTGGTCGCGGGCGAAGTCGTCGCGTCATCGAGCGTCGCGGCGTGGTTCGCCGAGAAGCTGCGTGCGGTCGAAACGCTCTCGGACAACAGGTTGCTGAATCGTTGACGATTTTCGATCTCATCGATTACAAGATTGTCATGTCGAACGCTCACGTTCGCATCGCTTCAAGCCGATCAAAGCGGCGGATCACCTCTCAGCGGCGAACCTGCGACTGCCATTGCATTTGTGAGAAATCTCACATTCCCAGCTTCAGGTATCGCACAAAAATTCGATTTTCTTCTATTTTCCCAAAAATCTATTTGATTAACTTTATCGAACTGTGCAGACTAAGTGGGTCATGCTGAACGGTTAGGCTCTTTCCAAAGGGCTTTGCGAAACGCATCGCGCCCGTGTGAACCAGCGCTGGTTGTCACATTCCAAACGGGCGCCTGCAGACGAGTATCTGGTGACGGTTGCGAGAGCCGAAACCGGGATTGGGTTCCCTAAACTAAACCCGCCGTTGGCTGCATTCCTTCATTCGTAACCCGTTAGTTTTTCCAATCGATTCGTTCGAGCGGCCGGCTGCGCGCCTTCCGAATTCTGCGAACCGATTTGGGCCATAGTGAAGGTGAAGTGACGGTACGTACTTGTTTCTTTATAGAATGTCGAAAGGAAGACGAAATGTCGAGTAGGCGAAGGGGTTTTACGCTGATCGAGCTCTTGGTGGTGATCGCCATCATTGCCGTCTTGATCTCGCTGTTGTTGCCGGCCGTACAGGCTGCTCGGGAAGCGGCCCGACGGACCCAGTGCCGCAATAACCTGAAGCAAATGGGTCTTGCCGCGGCGAATTATTACGACGTCAACAAAAGCCTGATGGCGAACCACACGACGCTCTTCAAGTGCTATGTACCCGTGATTGTCATTACGTGCCCCTGCGTCTGCGGATGCGGCACTGCGGCTCCGTACAACGACTTCAACATGCACACCTGGGGCATGGCGCTGCTTGCCGTTCATGGAAGGTAACACGGTTTACCAGGCCATCGATCAGAATGCGCCGCTCTTTTCGCCGATCACGATTTGCAAGCCGTCAACGGTGACGTACACGTCGCTGAATTCGGGCTGCCCTTGCACCGACCAGTGCGCGTCGAAGCGTCCGGCGGCACAAGTCATTGCGGCCTTTGTCTGTCCCTCCACTCCGCGGATCAGCAATCCGTTCGTCGAACTGACGCAATGCTGGGACTGCTGCATTCCGGCCATCGCTTGCGGTATGAAACGACTGGACGGCGCGAGCTGCTATCACGTGTGGTGCCGTATTTCGAGTTGCGCAAAGTGCAACTACGACTGGCTCGTGTACAACAGCACGGCCTGTGGAGGTACCGGCAGCGTGTTCAAGAACGGCCATAAAGGCGTCTTTAGCGACACTCAATGGCTGACGTACGAAAACATCACCGATGGAACGTCGACGACGATCATGTACACCGAGATGGCCGGCCGCCCGCTACTGTGGGCGAAGGGTGTCCAGCGGAGCCTGGCGTGCACGGCGACCTATAACTGGAAAAAGCGGGTCATCGGGATTCCCGGCGGTTGCTGGGCTTGCTTTGCCAACGCCGAAGAAGAGGTCAATGGATCGACGTATCAGGGAACGAAGCCGAGTCGGCCTGAGCACGGTCCCGTGTGCATCTTCAACTGCACGAACGAGAACCAGGGCAACCTCATCTACAGTTTCCATCCGGGATCGGGCGGCGTCGTCATGTGCGACGGCTCGGCACACATGTTGAGCGAGAATATTGGCCTTGTCCCGCTGTTCCGGCTGTTCACTTACTGTGAGCATACGCCGGTTTTGGACAGTCAGTTCTAAGCCGAGCTGCACAGCTCCAAGCCGAGCTGCACGGCGCACTTGACAACAGGAACGGCGGCCCCCAGGATCCGAATTGGCATCCTGGGGGTCGCTTTTTTGAAAGGGTTTGGCTCAATGTCGGTGAAGGGTGTTCGTAATTTGCGGACTCGGCGCGGCCGCAATTTTGGCGGCGATGGCCTGCGTCGGTTGCGGTCCGAAGAGCGGTGAGCAACGCATGGATGAAGTGCTCAAAGCGACCGGACAAACAAAAAGATCCGGTCCTACCCCTTGGCGGGGCACGTGACGGTTGACGGCGGTGCGCCGCCGATCGCCGGCAAGCGCGTGAAGTTCGTCGTTATGCTTTACAACCTGGCCAAACCGATGCATGATTCCCGAGAAATGGCCGCACGCGGAGGTCGAACCGAACGGCGATTTCCAATTTTCGCATTACGGCATCGGGGACGGCGTGCCGCCGGGAGACTACGTCTTCGTTTTCGCGATACTGACGGACAGGAAGAAAAAGGGGCTCGTCGGTCCCGATCAGTTGAAGAATCTCTACAACGATCCCGAGAAAAACGAAAAGAAGGAAGGATTCAAGATCGAGCATAAGTCGCCGGGCAAAACGGATTACACATTCGATCTCGCCGTCGCCGGCCAGGAAGAGGCCACCCCCGGACCAAAGTCGGTGACCCATGCTCCGCGACTAGCCAAACGGACAATCGCGACGAACAACCGCGGCGCTTGCGGCCGGATTCGGCACACTCCGCGATCACGGGCCCGTGAGAGCTGGTCGCGACGGATTCCGGCAAATTCCGCTTAGACACGCAGGAAGATGTTGTTCTTCTCCAGCGTGCGGACGAAGAGCCAAAGCAGGAAGAAATCGACGCAGAACGCGGTGATCGTGTACCACGGCGGCGCGTCGCGCGGAATGAAGGCCTGGATCGCCGTGCCGATGATGGACGCCAGCACGTAGGCGGCCAACGCATTCGAACCGAAGGTCCGAAATACGCCGATGCGAACGCCGCCCAGGTCCGAGAGAACGTAAAACAAGAGATAAACCAGCAGCGAGAAACCGGCCCCGAACGTCAGGTACGACAGCGATCCCCCGCGCTGCGTCATCATCCAATAGTTCCAAGAGCGGTGCAGCTCGTAAGGGGGCGCGTCGACGCGCGGGTCGTCGGCGGGAGGTTGCACGAACGGCGGCTCAGCAAGCAGGGTCTGCCACGTTCGGCCCTGCCAGGCTTCGGCCGGTGGAAGCACCGGGCTCGCCGCCAGCTTGACGTCGCGAAAACTCCGCACCTGGTCGCGTAACCTGGCAATCTTGTCCTCGAGCGCGAGCGTCTCCGCGTCGCCTTGAGCCAGTTTCTCGCGCTCGGTCTGGAGCTTGCCGACGGCAGAATCGCTCGCCGCCTTCGGCAGTGATTTCTGGGCCGCATCAATCAGTTCGCTCCGCGGCCGCCCCGCGTTCGCGGGGTCGGACGCCATGTGTGAAACGGCTTGTGCCAATTGCGAGCGCCGCGCGTCGGCGATCTTGGCATCGAGTTCTTCGCTCGCGTTCCAATGATCCGCAATGCGACTGCGAAGTGCGTCGATTTGAGCGGTCAGGCTGCGCTTCGTTTCCTCCTGCGCCTTGCGTTCCGCCTTGAGCCGGGCGACGTCGGCCGGAGAGAGATCATACAGCCGCGTGCCGCACGAAAAGACGTAACCGAGGCCCATGATCAGCACGGCGATGCACGTTAAGTCGCATCAGCGGAGCGCGCAAGGGCGCATCGAGAATCACGTCGCACGTCACCGTTCCCAGAATCGCGGGAATCGACCAGGTCAGAAAGCCGAGCGGCCCGCCGTCGATGCCGTTGGGATCCGTATTGACCCAGTGGTAATGGAACCAGTGCGATAAGGCGACATGGGCGGCACCCGAAAGGACCGCGTAAGCGATCCGGACGCCGGCGCTGGCCCGGATCACGGGCAGAATCCACAAGGAAGTGATCGCGATATGTGCCAGAGTTTCCAGCCACTCCCGTTTCAAATACGGAGAGACGACGTCCCAAGCCCCGCGGCCAACCAGCTCGTGCCAGTTCTCGACGGCGCGCCCGGAGGTGTAGATCGCCACGGAAATCAGCAACAGTCCCACGATCCGCCGCACCATCCGCCAATAGCCGGCCATCAGCCCCTCGTCGTGCACATGCCGGCCGAAACTCAGCCGCATGGCAAAGCCCACCGCGAACAGGAAGTGGGGCATGATCGTGTCGGCGTAGCTGCAATACGTGTGATGGTGCAGCAACACGGGCGGCATCCACGCGTCATAGCTGCCGAGGAAATTCACGAAAACCATTCCGGCCACGGTGTAGCCGCGGAACTGGTCGAGCGAAGCCAAGCGGGGTCTTTTGGCAGGAACCGTTTGCACGAATGTCTCGTCAATTGTGAGTGGTTTGGAAGGAGCGGATCGGGGGCAAGTGGGCCCTGTTGGGCAAAAAGTCTGGTCACGGCGTGCCGAATCGAGTGCGCCGAGCGCATCAACTCAACATACTGGCTCGGAATCGACAATTGAAGTGCTTTGGAGTCGACCGGTGATTCGATTGCTTGCGCGTGGTCAGCCCATCAACTAAGATCGAAGTGGCCTGATTGCCAGCGCAGAGCGACACGAGACAAACGGGATGCCGAAGACCGCGACGACGATTGCCCTCTTGATCGTGCTGGTTCCTTTCGCCGCCCGCAGCGATGACGGTCTGCTCCCCGGCCACTCGCATTTTGGCGAGGCGTTCGACCGCGGACCGCGGCGCAGCGCGTACCTGATGGGGGGAACGGGAAACGTGCATTTCCCGGTCTCCTCCAAGAATCCGCTGGTGCAAAAGTTCATCGAGCAAGGCATCGGCCAACTGCACGGTTTCTGGTACCGGGAGGCCGAGCGCTCGTTTCGCGAGGCCGCACGCCTCGACCCGAATTGCGGCATCGCGTATTGGGGCATGTCCCAAGCCGCCATCAGGAACAAAACGCGAGCGGCTCAGTTCGCCGCCGAGGCGCTCAAACATCGGGCCGGGCTGTCGCAGCGCGAACAAATGTATCTCGACGCGCTCTCGAACGGATCGGCGTATCACGAGCTGATCGCGAAATATCCGGACGATCTCGAGGCGAAAGCCTTCGAGGTCTGGCGGCTGTGGCATCTCGCCGAGGCGAAGGCCGCTCAGCCCGGAGACTTGGAAGACGCGATGAATCTCGCGCACGCCGTCCTTCGCGTTGACCCGCTGCATCCGATCCATCACGCGGTGATTCACATCGCCGACTCGACAAATGCCTTCCGCCGCGGGCTCGACTCGGCGGCGAAATGCGGAGAGGCGGCCCCCGCGATCGGCCACATGTGGCATATGCCGACGCACATCTACGCCTCGCTCAAGCGCTATCCGCTGGCGGCCTGGCAGTTGGAGGCTTGCCTGCGGACCAACAACGCGCGGGCCATGCACGACCGCGTCATGCCCTACGAAGTCGAATTCTATGCCCACGACAACGAGTGGCTGATCCGCATGCTGATGCACTTGGGGCGGGTCCACGACGCACGCCGCGTGGCGCAAGGAAATGATCGATCTGCCGCGGCACCCGCTCTTCAACCTGCTGGAGCCGCCGGAAGACGTCGAGAAAAAGCGCACGAAAGACGCCAAGGGAAAAAAAGAGTCGTCCGCCGCCGACGATTCGGGGCAGGATCAGACGCGCGAATCGCACGGGACCAGTGCGTATTACGGCCGCGAGCGATTGATGCAGCTCTTGCGGCGGTTCGAGTTCTGGGACGAACTGATCGACGACTGCCAATCCGGCTATATCGAGGCCACGCGCTTGCCGGCCGAACAGGGAAAGTACCACACGAATCTGGGAGTCGCCTATTACAGCCGCGGCGACGTCTCGAAAGGCGACGAGGAACTGGCCGCGGTCCACAAGCTGCTCGAGGAACAAGTCGCGCTGCGAAACGCCGCCGTCGAGGAGGCCAACGGCCGCCCGGCGATCGAGCGCACGGCCGCCCTGGGGGCGGTGGAAAAACGATTCAATCGCCCGCTGGCCAGTCTGCAGTCGCAAGCCAACCAACTGGACGACTATCGCAGGATCGCGGCCGGATTTTATCTCAGTCGCGGCCGATTGCTGATCGATCTCGGAGTCCTCGTCGTCGTCGAAGCCGTCGTGTTTCTGGTTTCTGCGGCGGCGGATGATGTCGCGCCGTGCTCAGCGCAGTCGGCGCGGTTCTCGTCGCCGGCTGGCTCGTCTTTTGTCATATCGCCCTTGTGAATCTCGGCGCTGATTCCACGAACGTCGACTTTGCCTTCGTCACGCAGAAGCAGCTCGCCGAAGGCGATTTCGACCTGGCCGAGTGGTCGGCCCGGCAATATGCGATCGAGCGGCCGTTGCAGGTCAGGCCGCAAGCCAATTTCGTCGAGGTGCTCTACAAGGCGGGCAAGCTGAAAGAAGCGCGGGACGAGTTTGAGAAACTCCGCGAGCTGGCCGGCACGGCCGATCTCGATTCGCCGCCACTCGCGCGGCTGGAGCCGATCGCCCGCGAATTCGGCCTGCCCACCGATTGGCGCCAACCGGAAAAGATCAAAGAGCTTCTCGGCGACCGCCGTCCCCTGCCCTCGCTCGGCCCGCTCGAGTGGCGCCCGTCGCCGGCCCCGGATTGGAAACTGACCGACGCCGAGGGCCATCGACACGAACTCAGCGAATTCCACGGCAAGCCGGTCATCCTCGTCTTCTTCCTGGGGCGGGGCTGCCTGCACTGCCAGCAACAACTGGCGGCCTTCGCGAAAAAGGCCGCCGAATTCAAGGAAGCCGGCCTGACGGTGATCGCGGTGAGCACGGACGACCAGGCCGGCGCCAAAAAATCCGTCGACAGTTTTGCGACCGGCGGAGCGACCTTCCCGTTCATGATGCTCGCGGATCCGAAACTGGACGTCTTCCGCTCCTACGGCGCCTTCGACGACTTCGAGCAAATCGCCCTGCACGGCACGTACTTGATCGACGGCAACGGCCTGGTGCGCTGGAACGACGTGAGCTTCGAGCCGTTCATGAACGCCGACTTCCTGCTCTCCGAGTCCAAACGCCTATTGGCCCGGCCCGTCGCGCCGGTCGAACCCGAGGCCCGCGTGCTTGCCGCGAAGTCCCCGTAGTCCCCGTCGTAGACCGTCTATCGCAAAATGGTGGTATTCGGTGCCACTGGCGAGGCCCGGCCATCGGGGCCGGCTCATGAAGCCGGGGGCTCGCCAGTGTCTTCCTTTGGAGATCAAGCGGCATTGGCACTGGCGAGCCAGAGCCCTCGCCAGTGGCACCCCGTGACATCCACACACTTGAAGTAGATGGACTAGTAGGTGGCGAGACGGGCAAGCGTGGGTCAGCGCCTTGAATCCGAGAGTTCGCCTGGCCCAAAATTGCATTAGCCACCAATCGGGGCGTTGCGCGTTCCGGAACATTTGCACCTGGGTCATGAACAATGACGAACAATGAGCCTCTCGAATCCAAGATTCTCGACGGCGACATCCTCGCCATCATTTTGCACGGCGATCTCGATTCGGTTTCAACCCCGGAGTTTAACCGGCAGATCCAGGAGCATCTCGACACGGGCCACACCAAGATCATCATCGACTGCCGCAAAATGGGGTACATCTCCAGCCTGGGCATCGGATCGCTTGTCGCCTTGCAAACCAAGCTGAAGCGAAAGGGCGGAGTAGTGAAACTGGCCGCCATTTTCGGCCGGGCGATGGAAGTCATGCGTCTCGTGCACCTGGACAAAATGTTCGACATCTATGGCGATCTCGAATTCGCCAGGGAATCGTTCTATCCCAAGCCCTAAGCAACGCGAGCTTCACCGCTGCACTTTGCGTCGCGGGAACTGGGCACCGGTCGGGAAGCCCAGTGTGGAATCGGGAGGCGGAACCTTCAATCGGTCCGGTCGCTTGGGCGATCAGTAAACTGAGTTTTCGTTCCGGGGGCACATTTAACGCCGCTGATCCTCCGAAGATGTGGCCGTCTCTTTTCTCGATGCCCCTACTTTCCGTTCTGGCCCTCGCGAACGCAGCGGTTGATCTCCCAAGTCTGCTGATCAAACTCGATTTTCGCCTTCGGCAATTTGGTCCTGAGCTTGGCGACGCCTTCGGCCGTGACGTGGGGGCAGCCGCTCAGGTTGATGTCGGTCCAATTCATTTTGGCGGCGAGCCGCTCGATGCCGCGGTCGGTGAGTTTGGGGCAGCCCATTAAGTCGACGTACGTCAAGCTCTGCATTGTCGACAGATGTGTCAGGCCTGCGTCCGTGATGTGCGGCGTCGGCCCGCAGGATCACGGCCGTGACCGTGTTCATTTTTGCGAGGTGCGCGAGGCCGGCGTCTGTGATCTTGTCGCAATAGCCCAGGGAAACCGTGGTGAGCTTGGGAAGCTTGAGCGTGCTGAGCTTCGCCAGGCCGTCATCCGTGATCAGGGCGTCTTCAACCGCGCAGCCGGCCGTGAAATCCAAGTCGTCCAGCTCGTGCAGGCGACTCAACGCCGGGATAGCCGAGTCGGGCAGCCGGCGAGCCCAAAGCGAACGCGTTGAGTCTGCCAGATGCCCAACGTCCGTCCCGTTCTGAACGATCGGCGGCTCCGCGTTGCATCCGAGTGCCACGAGCCCGCTCGCCAGCAGGAATGCTTTTGCGAGCCTGAGTCTGTAATGGAACATCGTGCGATCTCGACCGGGGTGAGTGGATGTCTTCGATCAACGCGGCGGATGATTGCTGTTATAACAGCCCCTCCCGTTTCCCCCAGCCGTCGACCTCGATGTTCGGCCGCGGTGGGACAACAAGCAAAGACGAGGAAGGGATTCCGCAGATTTCGCAGATTCCGCCGATTGGAAATTCTTGAAATCTGCGTCCGTCTGCGAAATCTGCGGATCTCGGTTTTTCGCATCGCAATCATGGGACAGATACACGCGTCAAACGGCTTCGCATGCCCACGCAAAGCCGTTGGGCTTGGCGCCCAAGCCGGCATCTCGCAGTACGCAACGTAGTTCCGATCCGCCTGGCTCATCCTTCATCCTTCCGCCTCACTGCCGTTGTGACGCCCGCGGTATCTCACGACAATGGAGCCGGATCGATCGAGCACCGAGGAGCGTGAGCCGGAATGCAGAATGCAGATGTTGCGATTATTGGCGGGGGGATCGTCGGGCTGGCGACGGGGTATCAGTTGGCTCGGCAGTTTCCCGCGAAAAAGATCGTTCTCTTTGAGAAAGAGGCCGGGCTGGCGGAGCATCAGACGGGGCGGAACTCGGGCGTCATCCATTCGGGGATTTATTACAAGCCTGGTTCGCTCAAGGCGGTGAATTGCCGCGAGGGGCGCAAGGCGCTGATCGAATTCTGTCAGCAAGAGGGCGTCGCACACGAGATCTGCGGCAAGGTGATCGTCGCCCTGGAAGAACGGGAATTGCCGGCGCTTGAGCGGATCTACGAGCGCGGCCAGGCCAACGGCGTCGCGTGCGAGGTGATTGGCCCGGAGCGGCTGCGTGAGTTGGAGCCGCATTGTGCCGGCATCAAGGCGATTCACGTGCCCGAGGCGGGGATCGTGGACTACAAGGGGGTCTGCCGCCGGCTGGCCGCCCGGATCGAACAGGCGGGGGGCACGATTCTCACCAACGCCCGCGTCACCGGGATTCACCCGAATTCCGATGCGACCATGATTGCCAGTCTGGCGGGGGAAGTCGCGGCAAAGTACGTCGTCAATTGTGCCGGCCTGTATTGCGACCGCGTCACCGAGATGACCGGTGTGAAGCCGGAGGCGAAGATTGTGCCTTTTCGCGGCGAGTATTACGAGCTGGTCCCTTCTGCCGAACATCTGTGCCGCAACCTGATCTATCCGGTGCCCGATCCGGCGTTTCCTTTCCTGGGAGTGCATTTCACGCGGATGGCCTTGGGGGGCGTCGAGTGCGGGCCCAACGCGGTGCTGGCGTTCGCCCGCGAGGGCTATCACTTGAGCGACGTCAACGTCCGCGATCTGGTCGAGTCGCTGACATATCCCGGTTTCCTCCGCATGGCCGCCCGAAACTGGCGGATGGGCATGGGCGAATTGTGGCGTTCGATCAGCAAGCGGGCCTTTGTGAAATCGTTGATGCGGCTCGTCCCGGAGATTCGCGCGGAACATCTGCACGCCGCTCCGGCGGGCGTGCGGGCCCAAGCCCTGTCGCGCGACGGCAGCCTGGTCGACGACTTTGCCATTCAAGAGAGCGAGCGTGTGGTAAACGTGCTGAACGCACCCTCCCCGGCTGCGACGGCGTCGCTCAACATCGGCCGGCTGATTGTCGAACGGCTGTCGAAGCGGTTTTGAAACGGAAAAACGCGGGCAGGAAATCCGTCCGAGGTGGACCGTGCCGCAAGGCTCCGTGACATTTCACGGCGATTTCACCGGGAAATTCTTGCGGTCGCCCCGAGTCGTCGCGGTGATGTGCGGGGGCACGCGGCGTGTCCGGGAACGCACTGGTTTGGCCGGCCGGCAGTTGGTGGGGGAAATCTTCGGCCATCGCGTTTGCGATTCGGACGATTCCGCACTTGCCGGGCCGACGAGCGGCGGGAATTTGTAATTTGGTTCCGCTCGTGCGTCTCTGTCTAAGCACATTATACCACGGAAATGCGTGTGTACTTCCAGATCGATTTTTTTCCTCGCTCCCAAGCAGGAGCTGGGAGCGAGGAAAAAATGGCAGGAGGCGGCGTGGCTGCCATTTTGGCGTTTTTTGGGCTGGACCCCAAAAAAGTCACCCTTTTTTAGCGCCCGAAAAAAGCCAAAAAAGTCCCCTGCGGAACCGAAAAATCAGGGTTTGAGGAGGCACTAACGTCGGTCTTCGTCCAGTCGCTGGAACGAATACTCGCCGGCAGCCGGCTTGAAGAGACGTTCGCCTTCCACCTTGGTCAAGAAGGCCGGGTAGCCCTTGCCGCGTTCCAGTACCGGAGGCTCGCCCGGGCCGGGCACAGCCCGCTCCCGTCGATGGTGGGTGTACACGATTTTGATGACCTCGCCATCGCGAAGACGGGCCGACGACCGCTCGATCCGACGGATCTTCGCTTCGACCGAGATTTCAAACTCACGCTCGCGTTCGCGGATCGGCCGTTCGCGGACTTCCAGGACTTCGATTTTCAGAACTTCGGGTGCCTCCCGCTGCATTCTGCGGTATTCGCGCGGCGACAAATCAGCCTGGGCGGCTGTCGTCAGAGCGAAAAAGACCGCAAAACAGAGTGCCCGAACAGGCCAGACCGAGCATCGGTTCAACACATCCATCATTCCATTTCCTCCTTTTACTGGTCGCCCATCCTGTTCGTCGACGGTGACTTTGGCCCGGGCGAATGCTAGCAAAAGCCCTCGTGCTTGGGGACTGATCTTTGGTCGCGATGTATAATTCGCGCGGCGGGACCGAGCCGGCGGATTTCAGGCTTTTTCGATCGATGTAAGAGACACAATGCGTATCGGGATTTTTTCCGACTCCCACGATCACGTTGACCATGTGCGACTGGCGGTGAGCGAGTTCAACCGGGAAGGCTGCGAACTGGTTATCTTCGCGGGCGATTTTGTTTCTCCGATTGTCGTTCCTCCCTTCCGCAAGTTGCGCTGCCCTGTCGTGGCATGCTTTGGCGACAATGATGGGAACCGGATCGGGCTCCAGGGGGGCATGCGGATCGTTGGACCCGTGGCGGAGGGGCCTTTCGGGCTGCAGGCGGACGGCGTGCGGATTCTCGTGGCACACATCCCCGAGCAACTCCGCGGAATGACCGACGGGGCTCACGTCGTGATTTTCGGGCATACCCACAAGCCGAATATCCGTACTGACGAGCGGGGCGTCCTCGCAATTAACCCCGGCGAAACCAGCGGCTGGACCTACCGGAAGCCCACCATCGCAATCCTCGAGACCCAGCCGCTTTCGGCTCGAATCGTGGCGTTGCCGGAATTGCCGCCCGTCCCGTCCAGTTGATTTCCCCAGTGCGTTCAATCGTGAAATCGGGGTCCGGCGGTTCGCTGGGCGACTGTCGCGGCCGTATTTTGGGAGGTATGATCTTTGGCGGGATGGGTTTGCGCGCCCCCGAATTGAATCCCAGGAAAGGACACTGATGCCGAAGAACACAACGATGGGCGACTCGTCGAAGAGCGATGTCTGGATCGGCTTTGATCTGGGCGGCACGAAGATGATGGCCATCGTTTTTGATTCAGCCTTCAACGCGGTGCTCCGCAAGCGACGCAAAACCAAGGGGCACGAAGGGGTTCAAAGCGGCGTCGCCCGCATCCTCGAGACGATTTCCGAGGCCCTCGCGGAAGCCGGCGTCGAACGCGGCCGCCTGCGGGGCATCGGCTTGGGAAGTGCCGGTCCGCTCGATCTCGACGAGGGCATCATTCTGGACGCACCCAACCTCGGTTGGAAGGACGTCAAGATGAAGGCGACCCTCGAGAAAGAGTTCGGCTGCCCGGCCGCGGTTTTGAATGACGTGGACGCCGGCGTTTATGGTGAATACCGCTTCGGTGCCGCGCGGTCGTCGCGATGCGCTTTGGGTGTCTTTCCCGGGGACGGGGATTGGCGGCGGCTGTGTTTACGACGGGAAAATCATTCGCGGCAAAACCAACTCATGCATGGAAATCGGCCACATCCAGGTCATTCCGGATGGACCGCTTTGCGGATGTGGCTTGCGGGGCTGCCTCGAGGCGGTGGCGAGCCGTTTGGCGATCTCCGCAGCGGCGGCTCAGGCTGCCTATCGCGGACAGGCACCCCACCTCCTTGATATTGCGGGGACGAGCCTGGACGAGATTCGCAGCGGAGCGCTCGCCGAATCGATCGATGCCGGTGACACCGTGGTCGAATCAATCGTTCGCAATGCCGCTCGACATATTGGCACAGCCGTGGCAGGCGCCGTTCACCTTCTGGCCCCCGATTGCATCGTGCTCGGGGGTGGATTGGTGGAGGCGATGCCCGATTTGATCGTCGGCGAGATCGCCTCATCGGCCCGGAAAAAAGTTCTCCCTTCTTTTGCGGACACGTTTACCGTCGTACCGGCTGAACTGGGAGACGATTCGACGGCAATGGGAGCCGCCGCCTGGGTCCGCGAGTTTTCCGCAGAGCCGATCGCTGAGAAAGTTTAGAACGAGCAACCGGTTATGAGCACTGTCTCCCGCGAAAGCACGGTTACGAGTTCGGCGGAGCCGATCCGCACGGTGCGGCCCGGCTGCCGTGATCGACATCGGCACCAGCTCGATCCGCATGGCCATTGCCGAGATCGATTCGGCGGGCGGCGTGCGCACGCTCGAAACACTGTCGCAAGCGGTCAACCTGGGAAAAGATACCTTCACCAAGGGTTCGATCGAAAAAGCGACGATCGAGAAGTGCGTCGAAATCCTCAAGAGCTACCGGCAGCGGCTCCGCGAGTACCAGATTTCGCGTGACGATCAGATTCGCGTCGTTGCGACAAGTGCAGTGCGCGAGGCAGCCAACCGGCTCGCCTTCATCGACCGCGTCTATATCGCGACCGGGATTCAAGTGGAGCCGATCGATGAAGCCGAAGTCAACAGGATCACCTACCTGGGTGTTGCTCCCTTCCTGAACGCCGAGCGATCGCTGGCCAACGCACATACCATCGTGGTTGAAGTCGGCGGCGGAAGTTCCGAGGTTTTGATCGTCCGGAACGGCGACGTCATCTTTTCGCACACGTATCGTTTGGGATCACTGCGTTTGCGGCAGACGCTCGAATCGTACTGGGCGCCGGCGGGCAAGGTCCGCTTGATCATGCAGAATCAGATCCAGCGTACCGTTGACGAGGTTGTCGCTCCGCTGCCGACGGACGCGGTCCCGGCCCTCATCGCCCTGGGCGGCGACGTGCGCTACGCGGCGTCTCAGCTCCTGACCAAATGGAGTCCCGATCGTCTAGGTAAGCTCCGGCTTGGATCGTTGGAGAATTTCACCGACAAAGTTCTCAACATGTCGGTCGACAGACTGGTCAAAGCGCACCATTTGTCGTTTCCCGACGCGGAAACCTTGGGGCCGGCATTGTTGGCTTACGTGATGTTGGCCAAGGCGGCCCGGCTCGACCACATCTTTGTGACCAACGTCAATTTGCGAGATGGCCTGCTCCAAGAATTGGCCCACCGGGGGCAATGGGACGAGGCTTTCGTCAACCAGATTATTCGCTCGGCGGTCGAGTTGGGTCGCAAATTCGAGTTTGACGAAGCGCATTCGATGCGAGTGGCCCATCTCTGCCGGCAACTCTACCGGGCCCTTCAAGACGATCATCACCTGGAGCCGCGGTACGAAGTGATTCTTTACATCGCAGCCGTGCTGCACGAAATCGGCTTGTTCATCTCGAACGCCAGCCATCACAAGCATTCGCTGTACATTATCAATAACAGCGAGATTTTCGGGTTAAGCCGCAAGGACGTGCGGTTGGTGGGGCTCGTGGCCCGTTATCACCGCAGAGCCTCGCCCAAGCCGACGCACCCGTTTTACGCGACTCTCGACCGCGAAAGCCGCGTGGTCGTCGCCAAGCTGGCCGCCATTCTCCGCGTTGCCGACGCTCTGGAACGCTCGCACAGCCGGCGGATCAGCGAGATTCGCTGCAAACGGGAGCCGGGGCGGCTCGTTATCACGGTTCCCAAGGTCGACGACCTGTCGCTGGAGCAACTGGCTCTGGCACAAAAGGGTTCGCTTTTCGAAGAGACGTTTGGCCTCAAGGTGCTGCTGCGAAAAAGCCGCGAATAGACAGGACGAGAGACGTTCGATCGACATCGTTGTGCCGGATCACATTGACTCACATCCATGCCAGACACTGCCATCGCCACTTCCCGTTACATCAACCGCGAACTCAGCTGGCTTGAGTTCAATCAGGGCGTGCTCGATGAAGCACGGGATCCCACCGTTCCCCTCTTGGAGCGGCTCAAGTTTCTGGCGATTAGCGCCAGCAACCTCGATGAGTTCTTCATGGTCCGCGTCGGTGGACTGAAACTCGTCATCAAGCAGGAAGGTTCGCTCGTCGATCCGTCGGGGATGACGGCGCGCGAGCAGCTCGAGGCAGTCAGCAATCGCGTGCACCGGATGTCGGTCGATCAGTACGCCTGCTTTCTCGATCTCGAACCACAACTCGCGCAAGCGGGAGTGAGACGCCTGCGTCCCGGCGATTTGAACGATCGCCAAAAGCAGTTTGTCGCCCAATTCTTTCAGGACGAAATCGCGTCCGTCTTGACGCCCATGGGAGTTGTTTCCGGACCGGGGTTTCCGCTTTTGGGCAACCAAATGCTGCATGTTGCCGTTCGGCTGACCCCGCCGCCGGGCGAAGCGGAGATGCGATTCGCGATCATTCCGTTGGGTCGCTCGCTCGGCCGCTTTGTCACGCTTCCGTCGGAACGCGGATCGTCGCTGATCTTGCTGGAAGACGTTGTTGCCATGCACGTCGACCGGTTTTTTCCGGGTGAAAGCATCGCGCATTGTGCCGCGTTTCGCATCACCCGCAATGCCGACCTCTCGATCCGCGACGACATCGCGCACGACTTGATGGCTGAGATCGAGGAAATTCTCGACGAGAGGAAACTGGGCGACTGCGTGCGGCTGGAGCTTGCTGCTGACACCGATCCGCAAACGCTGGCCTTTCTCAGCCAGGCCCTCGGGGTGGAAGAGAGCGACATCTACGCGCTTCCCGGCCCGCTCGATCTGGCTGCCTTCATGCGGATGGCCGACTTGGACGGCTTTGACAACCTCAAATACGAGCCCTGGCCGCCACGAATTTCGCCTGATGTCGACTTGGGAGCGGGGATGTTCAACATCATCGCCCGCAAAGACCTCCTGTTGATCCATCCCTATGAGAGTTTCGAGCCGGTTGTTCGCCTGATTGAAGAGGCGGCCGACGATCCCGATGTGCTGGCGATCAAGCAGACGCTCTATCGAACGAGCCGCAACAGCCCGATCGTCGCCGCGCTGGAGCGGGCGGCCGGTCGCGGCAAATACGTCACGGCGGTCATCGAACTCAAGGCCCGCTTCGACGAGGCGCGGAACATCGAATGGGCCCGCAACCTTGAGCGTGCCGGCGTGCAGGTGATTTACGGAGTCAAGGGCCTCAAGACCCACGCCAAGCTCTGCATCATTGTCCGCCGCGAGCCGCACGGAATCGTGCGTTATGTGCACTTTGGAACGGGCAACTTCAACGAAATCACGGCCCGCATTTACAGCGACGTAAGCTTGATGACGTCCAACGACGAGTTCGGCGCCGACGCCATCGACTTCTTCAACGCGATCACCGGCTTCTCGATGCCGCAGCGCTTCCGAAAAATTGACGCGGCTCCCATCGGACTTCGCGAGAAGATCATCGAGATGATCGACGCAGAGACGGAGCGGAAAATCCACGGCCAAAAGGCTCGCGTTATCGCCAAGCTCAATTCCTTGGTCGATCCGGAAATCATCGAAGCGCTCTACCGGGCGTCTGCCGCAGGGGTCGAAATCAAGCTCAACATCCGCGGCATCTGCTGCCTCCGGCCGGGGGTGCCCAACTTGAGCAAGAATATCGGCGTCGTCAGTATCATCGATCGTTTCCTCGAACACTCGCGGATTTTGTATTTCCATCACGGAGGCGATCGGCGCGTCTTTATTTCGAGCGCCGATTGGATGCCGCGCAACCTCGATCGGCGCGTGGAACTTTTGGTGCCGGTCGAAGACCCGGTCCTCAAGGACCGGCTTTTGTTGACACTCAAGACGTACTTCAAGGACAACGTGAAGAGCCGCCGGCTCTTGTCCGATGGGCGTTACGAACGCATCACACCGACGACCAAGCGGCCGACGCTCCGCGCAGGAAACGTTGTACCGCCGCGCCTGTGACGCCGTCCGCCGCGCCGAACAATCGCAGAGGACGGTGTTCGAGCCTCATCAAGCGCCCGAAAACGGCCATTAAGCCTGCCACCTCGTCCCGGTTGCGGATCCGTGCCCTTCGATGAAAACACTCCTGATTCTCCGCCACGCCAAATCAAGCCGGGACGATCCGCAATATGGCCGACCATGATCGCCCGCTCAATGAGCGAGGCAAAAGAGCTGCCAAGGAAGCGGGCCGCTTTCTTCGGGATGAAGATCTGGTCCCCGATCTCATCGTCAGCTCAACGGCTGTTCGTGCCCGCAAAACGGCTCAAAAGGCCGCCAAACGGTGCGACTACCCGCGGGCGATCGAGCTTGAGGAGCAGCTTTATCTCGGCAATGCGCCGGCACACTACAAAGTCGTCCGGAAGATCGACCCGGGCTGCAGACGGCTGCTCCTCGTCGGGCACAATCCGGGAATCAGCGATTTCCTGAATCAACTCCTCTCCGCCGACGAAGAAATGCCGACGGCCGGCTTGGCCATCGTTCAACTGCCGATCAAGGAGTGGAACGAGTTGACTGCCCGCACCCGCGGCAAGCTGCTTCAGTTTTGGCGGCCGCCTGACTCCAAATGAATCGGCGGCCGCCCGGCATTTTTGCGAGTGCGTTTACGCCGAGTGGGCTTCGGCCGGCACGGTCGTCGTAAACACGAAGCCGTCCGCCTGCGTGTCGACGTGGATCTTGCAGCCTTCCGGAAAGTTGCCGGCCAGGATCTCGTTGGCCAAGGCGTTCTGCAGACCGCTGCTGAATCACCCGCTTCAGCGGGCGAGCCCCGTAGACCGGATCGTATCCCTCGGCAGCCAAAACGTCTTTGGCGGCGGCGGAGACCTCCATTCTCGTACCCTTCCTCCTCGACTTGCTGTTGCAGCTTCTTGATCTGCAAATCGACGATCTCGCGAATTTCGCCGCGTCCCAGCGGATGGAAGAAGATCACTTCGTCGACCCGGTTGAGGAACTCGGGCAGGAATTCCCGCCGCAAGATTTCCATCACGCGGTTGCGGATTTCACTTTCCTGGCCGCGCCCGGCCAATTCCATGATGACCTGGCTGCCGATGTTCGACGTCATCACGATGATCGTGTTCGTGAAGTCGACCGTGCGGCCCTTCCCATCGGTCAGTCGGCCGTCGTCGAGCACTTGCAACAGGATGTTGAACACATCGCGGTGAGCTTTCTCGATTTCATCGAGCAAGACGACGCAATAGGGCTGCCGACGAACGACCTCCGTCAGGCGTCCGCCTTCCTCGTAGCCGACGTAGCCCGGAGGAGCGCCGATCAGGCGGGCCACGGAGTGCCGTTCCATGAATTCGCTCATGTCGATGCGGACCATGTTCCGCTCGTCGTCGAAGAGGAATTCGGCCAGCGCCTTGCAAAGCTCCGTCTTCCCGACGCCGGTCGGACCCAGAAACATGAATGAACCGATCGGCCGATTGCGGTCCTGCAGCCCGGAGCGCGAGCGGCGAACGGCGTTGGCGACCGCTTCGATCGCCTCGTCCTGGTCGATCATCCGTTTGTGGATCTCGGTCTCCATCCGCAAGAGTTTCTCGCGTTCGCCCTGCAGCATTCGCGTCACGGGGACTCCGGTCCAAAGGCTGACCACGCGGGCGATGTCCTCTTCGGTCACTTCCTCGCGGAGCAACCGCTCGCCCGGTTCCTGTCGAGCTTCGTTGATGTGCTTTTCCAGCTCGCTCAGCCGCTTTTCGGCCGTTTTGAGCTGCTGCTCGGCCTCGAAGGCCCGCATGAATTCGTCGTTGCTATTGGTTTGCTGTGCCTTCTTGAACGCCTGCTCGTACGTCGTCCGCAGCCGGTCGATGTCCTCTTTGAGAGGGCGGACCTTCGACAAGGAGTCCTTTTCGATTTGCCAGCGCGTCTTGAGGGCGTTGACCTGCTCTTCGCGATTGGCGATTTCACGCCTCAGCTCTTCGAGCCGTTGACGGCTTTCCGAGCTCTTTTCGCGCTCGAAGGCGGTCGCCTCGATCTGCAACCGAGTCAGTTGGCGCGTCGCCTCGTCGATCTCGACTGGCATCGAGTCCATTTCCATGCGGAGTCGGCTCGCCGCTTCGTCGACCAGATCAATCGCCTTGTCGGGCAGGAAACGGTCGTTGATGTAGCGGTCGGAAAGCGTCGCCGCGGCGATGAGGGCGTCGTCGGTGATGCGCACGCCATGGTGCGATTCGTAGCGTTCTTTCAGTCCGCGCAGGATCGAGATCGTGTCTTCGACGCTCGGTTCCTGCACCATCACGGGCTGGAACCGGCGTTCGAGGGCCGGATCCTTTTCGATGTACTTGCGATACTCATCCAGCGTCGTCGCGCCGACGCAATGCAATTCGCCGCGGGCGAGCGCCGGCTTCAGCAGATTCGAGGCATCCATGGCACCTTCGGCCGCCCCTGCCCCAACCACTGTGTGCAATTCGTCGATAAAGAGGATAATCCGCCCCTGCGACTCCTGCACTTCACGCAGGACGGCTTTCAGACGGTCCTCGAATTCGCCGCGGTACTTCGCTCCGGCCACGAGCGCACCCATGTCGAGAGCGACAACCCGCTTGTCCTTGAGATTCTGCGGCACGTCCCCCATCACGATGCGGTGGGCAAGTCCTTCGACGATCGCCGTCTTGCCGACCCCGGGCTCGCCGATCAAGACGGGATTGTTTTTCCGGCGGCGTGAAAGAACCTGAATCACCCGGCGGATTTCGGTGTCTCGTCCCACAACCGGATCGATCTTTCCCTGCCGGGCCATTTCGACCAGGTCGGTCGAATATCGCTGCAGCGCCTGATACTTGTCCTCGGGATTCTGGTCGACCACTTGCTGCGTGCCTCGCACGGTTTTGAGGGCAGACAGAACGTCGGCCTCGCGAATCCCGTTAAGATCGAGAATCCGCTGGACCTGGTCGCCGGACTGCGCCAGCGCCAAGAGCAGGTGCTCGGTGGAGACGAAGGCATCCTTCATCTGGTCGGCAAGTTGCTGTGCCTTTTCGAGAACCTTTACCGTCGCCGGAGCAGCGGCCGGTTGCACATTGGTGCCACTGACCTTGGGCAGCCGGCTGATTTCCGAGGCGACCATCGTCTCGAGCTGGCCGACGTTCGCCCCGATCTTCTGGAGCAAGGGGCGCACGATCCCCTGCTCTTCGTCCAGGAGCGCCTTGAGCAGGTGCAACGGCATGAGCTGCTGATGGCCGTGCTGCTCGGCAATCTCCTGGGCGCGTTGCAGCGCCTCCTGACCCTTGACGGTCAGTTTCTCGAATCGGAACGCCATCGATCACTCCGTCTTTTCGAATTCGGCGTCGATCACGTTGTCGCCCTGGGACGTCGAACTCTCGGTATGACCGTTGCCGGCCGGCTGCGGACCGCCGCCCGTACTGCCGCCGCCGGCCTTCGCCGCCGCTTCGTACATGTGCTTCGAAAGGCGTGGGCTGCCTGTTCCAGATCCTTGACGGCCGATTCGATCGCTCCGGCGTCGTCGCCGGCCATCGCCTTGTTGACGCGCTCGACCGACGATTCGATCGCCGATTTTGACGCGGCATCGAGCTTGTCGGCGTGCTCCTTCAACAACTTCTCGACGTCGTAAACTCGCATCGAGGCTTGATTGCGCGCCTCGGCCAGCTTCCGTTTGCGTTGATCCTCTTCGGCGTGCGATTCGGCGTCCTTCTTCATCCGATCGATATCGGACTCGGACAGGCCGCTCGACTTCTCGATGCGCACCGACTGTTCCTTGCCGCTGGCGATGTCGCGCGCGGAAACCTTGAGGATGCCGTTGACGTCGATATCGAAGCTGACCTCGATTTGCGGAACGCCCCGCGGTGCCGGCGGAATGCCGTCGAGATTGAACTGACCCAACAGCCGGTTGTCGCGGGCCATCTTCCGTTCGCCCTGAAAGACGCTGACCGTGACGGCCGTCTGGTTGTCGGCTGCCGTCGAGAAGATCTCCTTTTTCTCGACCGGAATCGTCGTGTTCCGCTCGATCAACACCGTCATGATGCCGCCTTCCGTCTCGATTCCCAGCGAGAGCGGCGTGACGTCCAACAGCACCATCTCTTTGACTTCGCCGCCGATGATGCCGCCCTGAATGGCCGCACCGACCGAGACGACTTCGTCCGGATTGACGCCCTTATGCGGCTCTTTGCCGCCGAATTGCTGGCGGACGAATTCCACGACCTTGGGCACGCGGGTCGAACCGCCGACGAGCACGACTTCGTCGATGTCCTTCGGCGAAAGTTTGGCATCGCGGAGCGCCTGCTCGACCGGCTTGCGGCAACGTTCGACCAGATCGTCGATCAGCCGCTCGAATTCGGCTCGCGTCACGTTCATTTGCAGGTGCTTGGCGCCGGAGGCGTCAGCCGTGATGAACGGCAGATTGATATCGGTTGTCGGTTGCTGCGACAGCTCTTTTTTCGCCTTTTCGGCGGCTTCGCGCAGTCGCTGCAAGTGCCATCGGATCCTTGCGGAGGTCGATGCCGTTTTCGTTCTTGAATCGATCGGCAATGAAATTGATCAGCCGCTCATCGAAGTCGTCGCCGCCCAGGTGCGTATCGCCGTTGGTGGAGAGCACTTCGACCATTTCGTCTCCCGACTTCGAGGATCGAAACGTCGAACGTTCCGCCGCCCAAGTCGAAGACGCAAATCTTCTCCTCTTTTTTCTTTTCCAGGCCGTAGGCCAGAGCCGCCGCAGTGGGCTCATTGATGATCCGCTCGACCTGCAAACCGGCGATCTGCCCGGCGTCTTTGGTCGCCTGACGCTGGGCATCGTTGAAGTAAGCCGGAACCGTGATGACGGCGCGGTTCACCTTGTGGCCGAGGTAAGCCTCTGCCGCCTCTTTCAATTTGCGGAGGACGAACGCCGAGATTTCGGGCGGCGTGTATTCCTTGTTGCCGACCTTCACTTTGACGTAATCGTTGGGCCCCCCCACGATCGTGTAGGGAACCATCTTCTCTTCCGTCTCGACCTCGCTGTGACGACGCCCCATGAACCGCTTGATCGAATAGACCGTGTTCTTGGGGTTCGTGACCGCCTGGCGTTTGGCCGGCTCGCCGACCAGGATCTCTCCCTTATCGGTAAAAGCGACCACGCTCGGCGTCAGGCGGTTTCCCTCCTGGTTGGCAATTACTTTGCACTCGCTGCCCTCCATTACGGAGACAACCGAGTTTGTGGTTCCCAAATCGATTCCAATGATCTTTTCGCCCTGCACCGCCATGGTGAATCTCCTCCGGCCGCGAAACGCGGCCGATTACCGCTCTCGCGGCAGTCGCTCTCGAAACTCGATGTTTGCTTCGTTGTGATTGGACGCATCGCCTCCGTCTGGCAGCGGCGTCATACCGGAGCGAAGGACAATGGCAAAGGACGTGCCAAGTGCGCTTCGAGACGGGCTCGATTTGCAACAGGCGATCAAGCCAAAGGCTTACGGAATTGCGTCGTGCGCAATTCAATCCAGGCCGCCTCAACGGCCTGTCAAATTGGCACCGTCGAGCGATGATGTTCGAACCGCTTTGGTTGCCATATTGGCATGTTTGAGTCGTTCGCGTCGGGGGCGTTTACATTCGAATGCGTTACCGTAAACTTACGACCGCACTCGCGTTTGGAGACGCGGGATTTCGGGGGGCGTCGCCACGAGCGGCCATGGTCGGCCTTCCCACGATTGACCACTCGTCTGCTTTTCGAGAGGTCCTGAATGGCGACTGGTGATATCGAGATCACTTCAGTTCCCGATGGAGCGGATCTGGGCCGCAACACCTGCGGGAGATCCCGGCACCGCGCTTTCGACTTACGTCGCTCCGCGAACGATTCCCAAGGCCAGTCCGCTGGCACCAAAGGAACGGGAACCGCTCGTCAAATCGACGATTCGGAAACGCTGGTGGCTGCTGTTGATCTGCGGTGTCGTCAGTGCGTGCGTCGCAGCCTTTGCGGCGTTCCGCTTGAAAACGCAAAGTTTCGAGATTGAGGGAAAGCTCGAATACAAGGGCCTTCCCGAAATGACCCGAACCCGGGCCTGGAACCCCGAAGGGGTCGAGACCCACGCCGAACTGCTGCAGTCGCCGACTTATCTCACCACGGTGATCGAGAAGCGCAACCTGGGCACCGAACTCGACGTCATGGGGCTGCAAAATGCGCTCACGGTGACACCGGACAGCCGCTCGAGAATCATCACGCTGGTTTTGAGCTGGGACGACTTGCCGAAAGGGATCGACATCCTGAACGACTTGATGCGGATGTATGTCGACCGCGTAGTTGAGGATCGCCGTCTGACGGCGACCGAACACGTCAAGCACGCCGAGGAAGAGCTGTTTCGCGCCGAGGCCAACGAGGACAACGCCCGCAAACTGTTCCGCAATTTCAACGAGAAGATGGGGTTGACCCCCTACGAGCAGCAGGAAATCCCGGAGAAGCTCAAGCAATATACGCCGCCCTCAACGCGTCGGAGATCTCCGTCACCGACCTGCAGACGCGGATCAAGGAGATCGAAGCTTCGCGCGTGCAACAGACAAACGAGCTCAAGAAAAAAATGCTCGAGGCGAAGATCGAGCGCCGTAAAGCTGCACATCGACCGCTACGAACGCGACAGCCAGCCCTACGCCCTGCTCGCCGGGGTCCTGGAACAATTGCAGGCTCTTGGCGAAAAAGCGGCCGCCTATGACACCATCCCCAAATGGAAAGAGGCTCTGGACGGTCCCGGCAAGAATTTGTCGATGTTTTCGTCCTGGATGAATCAGTATGTCACCAAGGACCTGGACGAACTCGGCACACAAATCGACCGCATCACCCAAGACGGTGAAAAAGCGGTTCTCGATCTGAAATACCAGCCTCGCCAAGATCAAAGACTACACAGTTAAGATCGAAGAGACCAAAAAGCGGCTCGAGGCGGCCAACAACGCCATGCGGCCGCAAGCCGAAGAGCGGAAAACCCTCGAAGATGAAATGAACGCGGCGGCCGTTTATAAGCAGGAAGTGAAGGCCCAGCTTCAGGCGCTGCGGCAGATCAAGGCGAGTCCGGTTAAGGAATTTACCATCGCCACGCCGGCCACCTGGAACGGGACCGCCAAGACCAGCTTCAAAAAGATCTTTGCAGGCGTCTTCTTCGCGATGTGTCTGGTGCTGACCGCCGCCCGTCTTTGCCGGCGAATACTATTTCAATCGCGAAAGCCCCGCCGACGAGACGGCCCGCCTCTTCGGGCTGCCCGTTATTAAGCCGCGGAACGTTCAGCAGCCGGCTCAACCGGAAAAAGACGGGCGAATTGACGCTCTCGAAAATGCCGGGAGACGATGGCGAAGACTCGCTGCGTCTTCTGGCCCTCAGGATTCAGCAGTCGCTGCGGCGGCCGGGTGCGGTGATCGTCTTCAGTCCGCTGGAACACGAAGAGTCGCCGATTTCGCTCATCTGCAAGCTGGCAATCTGCTTTGCCGAGCGCGAAGAACTGGTGCTGGTCGTCGACGCCGGCGCGACGCTCGCGCAAAGCCGGGCCGTGCTGGCATCCCTCTTCCATGGAACGCCGCATCGAACGCCGGACGGTGCTCCGCTCGATCCGACCTTGGTCGACGAGGGGTCGAACGGGTCCAGCATGGCGACGTTTGGCGTCTCCGACTTTCTTGTGCCACGAAGAACTCGAGATGGGCGATCTCGTGCTCCACACGAAGTTTCCGCGAGTCGACTGTATCCACGGCGGCGTTTGCCCGCCGCCCCGCGAAGGGTTGGCCTCGAGGCGGATGACGGAACTGTTGGAGCAGTCTCGCGGTCGCTACACGATGATCCTGGTCGCCGGCCCGTCGACGAAGAGCCAGACGGACGTGCAGCTCTTGGCGGCGCGGGCCGACGGCATGCTGTTTACCGTCTCTCCCAACACGCCCATTTCGAGCCGCGGTCACGAAGTGATTCAAGATCTCATCGATCTGGAAGCGCCCGTGATGGGACTCATCGGCTAAGCGAAGACTGGAGAGCCGGGCGATGGCGTGGATTTCAGCCGCGTTGATCGTGTTGGCAGCCCTCATTGCCGCGCCGTCTGCAGTGCTCTTCATTCAATGCCTCGCCGCGTGTCTGCCGACTCCCAAGCGCGAAACCGATGGAACTCGGCCGACCGCGGGTCGGTGTCCTCGTCCCCGCACATGACGAAGAGGCCGTGATTCGTTCGACGCTGGAGTCGATTCGCTGCCAATTGGCCGAAGGGGATCGGCTGCTTGTGATCGCGGACAACTGCACCGATTCGACCGCAAGAATCGCGGCCGATTGCGGGGCCGAAGTGATCGAACGCAGCGATGCCCTGCGACGGGGAAAAGGGTACGCCCTTCAAAGCGGGCTGGATCGGTTCGCAGACGATCGACCCGCGGTGGTCGTCGTGATTGACGCTGACTGTCAGCTGATGCCCGGCTGTCTCAGTATGCTTGCTCGCCAGGTTGCGGCAACATCGCGGCCAGCGCAGGCGTGCTACCTGATGACGCCGCCGCCCGTGCCGAGGGCCGTCGATGTCATTTCGTCACTGGCCATTCTCGTCAAGAATCGAGTTCGGCCGCTGGGAATGTCCAGGATGGGGCTTCCTTGCCTGATCACGGGTTCGGGCTCGGCCTTTCCCTGGCAGGCCCTTCAAGTCCGATCGTTCTCAGGCGGGAATATCGTCGAAGATATGCAGTTTGCGGTCGACCTTGCGCTTGCGGGCTTTGCCCCCCGCTATTGCGACGAAGCGGTCGTGCTGGCAGGTTTGCCGGATCGCCATTCCGCGTTTCTCAGCCAGCGGCGTCGTTGGGAGCATGGCCACCTGCAGACGCTGTTTTCCGCAGGCTCCTCGACTCTTGGCGGGGTTTCTGCGAACGGCCGGCGGATTGACCTAGTGGCGATGGCCGCCGATCTCTCGGTCCCGCCCTTGTCTCTGTTGACGGCCATCAACGTGTTCTCGCTCGCGGCTGACGTTGGCTTGGGCACTCTTGCACGCGAGTCTGTGGCCCTTAGGCGTCGCTGCCTGCGGTGCGCTCGTGCTTTCAGGCTCGGTCGGTGTCGCGTGGTGGGGATTTGCTCGCGACCGAGTGCCGTTCCGGATGCTGTTGGCGATTCCGGGTTATGTGTTTGCGAAACTGCCTTTGTATGCGACGTTTCTGTATCGCCGCGAACGCGCCTGGGTGCGAACGACTCGGACCTCAAGCGCCGATTGCCCAGCCAATGCCGTCATCGGACACCTGGCTTCAGGACCCCTTGGACCCGAAGCAATGCAC
Organism: uncultured Planctomycetaceae bacterium; assembly: GCA_963756305.1. Taxonomy (GTDB): domain Bacteria; phylum Planctomycetota; class Planctomycetia; order Planctomycetales; family Planctomycetaceae; genus DASPSM01. Next base: position 395,777 of record CAVWNP010000002.1, on the reverse strand, counting down.
CGTCCCGCCACTCACGTCGGTGCCGATGACGAGGCAATGCTCGCCGACGGCGGGTGACGCTGTGATCGAACGGCCCAGTCGTTCTTTCCAGACCGACTTGCCGCTCATTGTCACGGCGTAAACGTTGCCGTCGCCGGAACCAAAAAATATCCGGTCGCCGACGACGACGGGGGAGCTTTCGATCTTCGCACGGGTCGGGAAGTTCCAGACCTGGCTTGCCATTTTGGCGGTCGAGGCAGTGCAACTCCTTGTCGTAGCCACCCAGGATGACGTATTTGTCGGTGACGGCCGCTGACGAGCGGTATTCCAGCAGATGATTTTCGTCGGTATAGGTCCAGACGACCTTCTGTTTCCGCCAGTCGACGGCGACCACGCGGCCGTCGTGCGTGCCGACATAAAGCACGTCACCCATCACGGCCGGTGAAGCGATGAGATAGGCCCCTTCGCCAAGCGGCACCTCGCTCACCTGTTTGCCCGAGATGAGATTGATCACGCGGACCTTTGTGTCGCAGCCGGCAATGAAGGTGTTATCGGCCTCGATCGCGGTCGAGCAGTTGATGAAGTTCTCCGTTTGAAACGGCTTCCACGCCGGCGTATGATCCGATGCCTTCAGGCAGTACAGAAAACTGTCGTGCGAACCGAAGACGAGCTTGTCGCCGTAGAGGGCGACCGAGCCGGCGATCTCCGCGCCCGTGCGGAATTTCCATTTGGCCTTGCCCGTGCGGCGATCGATCGCGTGCATCATGCCGTCTTCGTCGCCGATATACACGAGTTCGTTCGTGACGGTCGGGGCCGCCTTGAATCCGGGAGCGAAATCGTTTGGATTCTTGCTTTCGATCGAGCGGTAGGACCATTGCTGTTTCCCCGTCTTGCGGTCGACGCTCACCAGTTGACCGTTCAAGCAGGGAACATAAACCTGGTCGCCGACGATCGCGGCACAGGCGACCATGCCGTCGGACGTTGTAGAATTGCCACAACTCCTCGGGCTTTTCGGGCAGCGTCGTTTTGGCGATCCCGAGTTGATTGTTCCCATTGCGAAAAGTGGCCCAACTTTCCGGGCCGACGGGTGACGGAACGACGTTCACGGGCTTTTCGTCGACAGGAGCCGCGGCGGGAGCCGTCTTTTGCGGGCCGGCATCGGCAACCTTGGTGGTCTCCGACTCGACGATTTCGCCTGGGGAAGATGTTGTTTTGGTCGACCGGTTTGCTTGTCGAGGGGCGCCGAGTCGGCCTTGGGTGCGGTCGAGGAACCGTTTGCCGCTCCGGGAGACGGCGATCCGTTCGAGCAGCCGATCCAGGACGATCGAGATCAGTGCGACCAGAAGTGAAGATCCGAGCGACCGAAGCGCTCGAGCGAACTGATTCTGATGCCCGGTCTCGACGTCGATTGGCGATCGAAGGCGACATCAGACTTCTCCGCTTGGCTCCTGGAAGGCGGAGCGATAAAGCTGCTCGAATTGCGCTTTGTCGACGGGACGTGGATTGAACGTTCCCGTCCATTGGCCGGCGGCCTCTTCGGCCAAAACGGGAATCAGCGACGCGTCGGCTCCCACCGCCGCAAGGTTGTTCGGACAATGCGCCTCGGTCAGAAGAGTTTCCACGAATCGTGCCAGTCGAGCGGGAGCCTGCGGATCGTCGGCCGCACACACTCCTGCGTCAGCGGCGAATTCGCCGTACAGCTCGCGGCACCGTGACCGCCATTATATCGAATCACATGCGGCAGCAGGATTCCGATGGCAATCCCATGCGTGAGATTAAAGTGGGCCGAAAGGGGATTGGCCATCGCGTGCGTGGCGCCGAGCATCGAATTCTCGATCGCGCCGCCGGCCAGATGCGCCCCCAACAGCATCGCCGCCCGTGCATTGACATCCCCCGGCTCCGCCAAAACGCGGCGAAAACCGGGGGCCAATAAGCGCCAGGCATTACGGCTGAACAGATTCGAGATGGCGTTACGGGGCTTCGTGACGTGCGTCTCGAGCGCGTGACTGATCGCGTCGATTCCGGTGGCGGCTGTCACCATCGGGGGCATGCTGACCGTCAAATCGGGATCAAGAATGGCCGCCCGGCAGGCCGCCTTCTTGTCGCCGCAGGCCATCTTCATGTGCGTCTTGGCGTCCGCGATCAATGCGTACGACTGGGCTTCACTTCCGGTGCCGCCAGTCGTCGGAACCGCAATCAACGGCAAGAACGGCTTTGTCGCCTTGCCCAGGCCGCGGTAGTCCTCCATGCGGCCGCCGTTGGTATAGAGGAAGTTGACACCCTTTGCGCAGTCGAGGCTGCTGCCGCCTCCGAGACCGACGAGCAAATCGATCTCTTCGCGGCGGGCGACCTCGAGAGCCCGATCGACGTCCTCGGTTGTCGGATTGGGCGTGACGTCGTCAAACAGAGCGACGTGAAGCCCAGCCTTTGCAAGTGACTCGAGGGCGCAGCTTTTCGTGGCCGGCCTTTTTGAGTCCCTTGTCCGTGACGATGAGCGGCCCGCCGGCCGCCCAATTCGCGAGCCACTTCTCCCAACCGATCGACGACGCCCCGCCCGAAGATCACCCGGGTTTTGGGGTCGTAGTCGAAAGGTCTGCAGAAGGTCCAAACTCGGTCCCCGTCAGGTAGGTACGAACCACCAGCCGACGGGCTCAACCGACGGCTCGATGCGGATTGCCTATTTACCACCCTCACTGGCGGCAAAGAGCGTCGAGCGGTTGGCGATATAAAGCACGTTATTGGCCACCACCGGGGATGTGTAGACCGCGTTCCCCACGTTGAATTCGGAAAGGATTTTCTTTTCCTTGCCGACCTGGAAGACAGTCACGTCGCCGTCGGCATCGCCGATGTACACTTTGCCCTCGACGATCAACGGCGAGCCCCACGATTCGCTGAACATGTCGTGGACCCAATATCGCTGGCCCGTTTTCGCGTCGAGGCAGTGGAAGAGACCGCTAAAGTCGGCGATATAGAGGATGCCATCCTTGATGGCGGCGGTGCCGATCGTGCGGTGCATTTCGTTCTCGAAGACGGTCTTTCCCGGAGGGCCGGGCAGCTTGTCGAAATGCCAGATCGCGGCCGAGTTCGGATTGGGGATTGCCTTTTCTCCGGTCGGCTTGCCCTGCGCGTCCTCGCTGACCACCGCCTGAATGCGGCGCTGCGGGAGCGGCTTTCCATCCTTGTCGACCGCCAATTCTGCGCTCACGTCGCCGCTCTTGGTCGGATCGATGCACCACAGATGGCCGTTGCCGGGACCATGCTCGGGATCTTCCCCCACGGCACAGTACACGAGTCCGTCGTAAATCACGGGCGTGGCAATGATGTGATTCCGCGTGGCCCGGCCATCGATCGAGTATTTGCTGGTCTTGGGGTTGCAGTCGAATTTCCAAAGCATTCGCGAATTGCCGTGGCCGTCGCCGGCCGGATCGAAGCTGTAAAGCCAACCGTCCCCTGCACCGAAAAGCACCTGCGGCTGTCCACCCAAATATGCCGTAAGCTGGGGACGACCATTGACCGTGCAGAATGTTGGTCCCTGGAGATTTGTCGGTCCACAGCACCTTGGCCGTGTTCTTGTCCATCGCGAAAAAGCTGGGAGCGTTCGGCGACGGAATATTGATGTGATCGAAGTCGACGCCATTCGAGGTGCAGACAAAGAGCACATCACCCACGCAGCAAACCGAGCAGCTGCACATGTTGTGCTGCGCGACGCCCATCTGGGCCATCATGTCATACTTCCAGATGACGTCCGCTTCATCTTTGTTCTCGTTCGCTTCGGCCGTGTAGGGGCCGTCGTTCTTGCCGTCGTAAAAGCCATTGGCGTCGAGACAGACGACCTCGCCGCGATTATTCACGTACCACAGCCGGTCCCCCTCGCAATACGGCGTGCTGCAGACGCCCTGCTGCGGCCAGTCGTTCACGCGGCCCTGAGGAAGCTTGGGGCTGGAATCCTGCCAGAGGAACTTCCCCGTCTTCTCGTCGAAGCAAAGCAGGCAGCCCAGGTCGACGGAGCTGGGATAGCGCTTGATGTAGCCGGCACCGTTGTTTGTGCCGACGAAAACTTTGCCGTTGGCGATGACCGGATTGCCGTACGTTTGCGAACCGAGCTTGGCGGACCAGCGGAGGTTTTCCTTGTCTTCGGCGCTGAACTTAATCGGGATGTTCTTGCCCTGCGGCGTGTTGTTTCGCGCCGTCCAGCCGCCCCACTGCGGCCAATCGAGAGGACGCACGTGGCGGTGGGAAATCTCTTCCAGGGCCAGAGCCGTCGGATCGTATTTGCCGTCGCCGCCGACGGCGCCAGCGCCAAACAGCGAACTTCCAATCGCACACAAGCCGGCAGTGACAACAACCGCCGCGGCAGCCGCCAGCCGCTTTGTCACTTTAATCGGATGTCGAAAACGCATGAGCGATTCACCTTGTAATGAGTGGGTCAGCGAAATCATCGGCCCGAAACCGAGACCCTTATTTTTGCTCACCCACCGGCTGGTTCTTGGTCACCAGAATGTTGTCGTAAAAGATTTCGGAATGTTGAGCGTCGCCCGCGATGCCGGGACTTCCATGTGTTTCGGGATGGAAGCTCGGATCGGTCACTTCGATTGTCCAGGCCGCCGGTTCTTTCTCGCCGCGCGGCCAGACCTTGCCTCGCAACACGACCTTGTTGTTCTCGTTGCTCGTGCGGAACTTGAGCGTGTACCACACGTCTGATTTCCAGGTTAATGGAATGTCCTTGCGGATGCGGAAGTCGTGGGCCGGCCACGTGCGGATTTCGAGTTTCTGCGAGTCGCCCATCATAATCAGTGTGTATCGCTGGCCGATGACACCAATGTCCGGCAACCGTCCGTGATTCAACAAGCGCCTGCACATCGGCCTGAATCGTGTAATCGTGCAGATCCGTCTGCCCGAACCATGTCTGGCTGCGGGCACCGCGGGGAATCGTCGTCACCTTCAGCAATACGCCGTTCCCCTCGATTTTTCGCGGACCCTTTTCAACGGTCAACTGGATTCCTTGCTTATTGGGCCAGCCCCACTTCGAAACGACCTTTTCGTCCACCAGGATTTTGAGGAGCGGGTCGAGCTCGGCTTTCGCCTTTTCGGCCGTCGTCGCCTTCTCGATCAGGTCGAGATAACGCAACAACTCGGTCCACATTTGTTGGGGCGTCGTGTTGTCGAATTTGAGCGACGGTCGCCCCGAATTGGTGAAGCCGGTCATCAAATACATGTACAGCCGGCCGGCGAGCGGATTTTTTTTCTCGATCGTCTTGAACAGGTCGTAATCGATGGGGACGTGACGGACGCGGCGCGCCCGACCCAAGTCACCGGAATCAGACCGTTGTTGAAGTCGAACTTCCAGTTGAGATCGGGAATCGTGCGGAGACGGGCCGTCCCTTTCAGTCCCGCACATTCGGCCTGAATGAACATCGCCCAGGGGCGGTGACCGGCAGGCGCGGTAAATTGGCCGTTCTTTTCGATTTGCCCCAAAACACTCTTATCGGCCGGGGGTTTCGTGCCCGGCGGGCCGGGGGGCAGCAGCGTGAATTTCACTTCGTCCGGATTGGCCATCCGCAGGTATTGGCCTTTCGAGTTGTAGAGCCGGACCTGAAATTCCTGCGTTCCTTCCGGCAAGAGGAGCGACTCGCAGGGTACGACCTCGGCCAGCTGCCGGCTTCGTGTCGTTGTCGGCCGGAGTCTCTTTTGGCGGTTGGGGCCGCGGTGTCGCCTGCGGCTCCTTGCTCGGTCTGGCCGATGCAATAAAGCACATTGGCCAACTGCTGATAAATCCGGCCGTGCGAGACGATGGGCGAGGCATTCACTTCACCGCCGGAGAGCCGCATGCGGTAAAGCACGTCCACATTGTTGCCATTGAGCTTGAGCGTGTACCAGACGCCGCTCAGCGTGCAAACGTAAATCTTGCCGTCGGCATAAAGCGGGCTGGCGGCAATCGCCGTGTCGAGTTTTTTCCCCTTGGCGCCATTCAAAAACTCGCCGGTCTCAGGATTCGACGACGTGCAGGTATCCGCCGCTGTCGACGACGATCGACTTTCTCGTCGACTTCGATCGCCGAACTCTTGTCGACGGTGACCTCTTTTTTCCGCCAGAATTCGCCCGATTTGACGAGATCGCCCCGTTTTGACGGTTCAACGCTGAAAAAGGCCCCCATCGAGCTGTCGTCGCGATTTTCTTCGGCCTGGCCGAGGAATACGCGGTTATTGACGACAAGCGGCGTCCCCTGAATGCCGCGCGGCGATGCGTCATACGACCAAAGTTGCTTACCGGTGCGCGGCTCGAATCCGTAGACCGAACCGTCTCCCGAGGCGACGACCAACTGGGCCACGCCGTTGACCACGGTCGGCACCGGCATACTGTAAGAAACGTCTTCCGGCGACGGCTTCGTGTCCGAATACCAGACCGGGGAGCCGTTCCGCTTGTCGAACGCGATCACCCGTTGTGCCGGGCCGGGCCTTGTCGCCCCAGTCGACGAAGACTGAGCTGATATAGACGAGATTGCCGGAAATCACAGGAAAGGCGGCCCGTCCGCCGAATGCGCTGATGATGCCGTGCTCTTCGCTGAAAGCGAATGCTTCCAGATCGTTTTGCCCGTCTCGCCGTTCATGCACTGGAAAAAGCCGCAGACTCCCAGGGCGAAGACGTTTCCCGTTTCCGGATCGCCGACGACGCTCGACCAGCCGACACGCGGGGCCGGCACGTCGGACAGGAAGACATTAAAGACGTTTTCCCAGACGGTTTTCCCCGTGGCCGCGTCGAGGCAGACGACTTTTTCCCCCTCGATGTCGGTATCGGGATGGTCGCGAACCAGGGTATACAGCTTGCCGCGGAAGCAAATCGGCGTTGAGCGTCCGCCCAGATCGTCTCGCTTCCAGAGGACGTTTTCGCCCTCCGGAGTCCAGCGATCCACCAGCCCATTCTCACGGGACACGCCGTTGAGCTCGGGACCGCGCCAATTCGGCCAGTCCATCGGGGCGGCTGCCCAGGCGTCGCCGGTTTTGGCTGCGCCGGCCTCTTGAGCGGGGGCCGTTGGGGAGCCAAGCGATCAGTACTACGAAACCGCCCAGCAGCACCGCAAACACTTGCCGGGAGTGGCAAAACGCCTGCCGCAAACATGGGGTCATGGAGTGGGCTCTCAAGGGTGGGAAAGCGGGTGGGAAAACCTGAGCGCTCGGTGCAGCCGATTTCCTCGGGCCACTTGTCATTGGGACCGCCGCCGAAGAAACATCGCCAGACAATCTTCGTCGCGTGCGTAACTGGTCCAACGGTTGCCGTGCAAACATCCAGCAGTTCGCGCTCACTCTGTTCCGGCGCTAAGGATAATGAATCGCCACGGGGGCGGCAAGCAGCCGGGAACCGCCCGGAAGTGAACAAAACCATCCATCGTGAGTGACAACCGAGCGTTTGAAGCGGCGATCCCGTTTGTTAAACAGAAGGCGCACGAGGAGGTGTGCCTTCGATGGGATTGGTCATCGGAATGGATGAAGCCGGCTATGGTCCCGAACCTCGGGCCGCTTGTCCTCACGGCCACCGTTTGGGAAGTCCCCGGCCGCTGGCCGAAAAAGACCGATTTCTGGAAGGCGTTTGACCCGATCGCACAGCGCGAAGTCGTTCGCCGCAAAAAGTCCGCTGAAAAAAAGACGCCAGACGCCGCCCAAATGGCGTGAGGTCGCCGACGAGCCTGGCGACGACAGCCGTTTGCATATTGCCGACTCGAAAGAGCGTCTACTCCCCGGCCACGGGACTCGGATCTCTCGAACGCGGCGCCCTGGCGGCCTTTGGCGTGGCCAGCCGCGTTCCCTCCGATTTCGACCAGTTGCTCGACGACCTGTGGGCACAAAGCAGCGACGCGACACTTTTTTCTGCCGAGACCGGGCGCGGACGCGATCTTGTGGTTCTCCGACGACGTCGCCCTGCCCCTTCCCGTCAGCGAAGAGGGCCGCACGGCCGCCGCTCGCCGCCGAGAAATGGCGGAACGTCTGCGAAGCGACCGGCGTGCAATTGCGATCCATCCGCTGCGACGTGGTCGCACCCCGCCGCTGGAATCTCGCCACCCGCGAAACCGACAACAAGGCCACCGCCCTCTCGCGGCTCCATTTGCGGTTGCTGCGTCGCGTGTGGGATCCGGAAACCGCCGGCCCGACGATGGTCATTGCCGACAAGCACGGCGGCCGCAATCGCTATGGCGATCTGCTGACCGATTGCCTCGACGGCCAAATGGTCTGGTGCCGGCACGAATCGCGCGATTCCAGCATCTACCGCGTCGGTTCCAGCGAAATCCATTTCGAGGCCAAAGCCGAGCGGCATTTTCCCGTCGCCCTGGCGTCGATGGTCTCGAAATACGTCCGCGAATTGGCGATGGAACTCTTCAACCGCTTCTGGCAAACCCACCTCCCGGCCCTGAAACCAACCCACGGCTACCCCACCGACGCCCACCGCTTCCGGCAGGACGTTGCCGAGGTCCAGGCTCGCCTCGAAATTCCCGACGACGTCCTCTGGCGCGAGCGCTGACCGACCCCAACACCGACTTTTTTGGCTTTTTTGGGGCGCTAAAAAAGAGCGCCTTTTTTGGGGTCCACCCAAAAAAAGTCCGGCCTCTGAGTCCGGCGTCCCAGCGGCGGCAAGACTGCGGTAGGCAACCCGGTTCTCGTAAGTCCTTCTCCCCTCGCCCCTTGCGGGAGAGGGGCCGGGGGTGAGGGGTCGAGTGCTCGAGCAGACTCCCTATGCGAAGGAGCAGACGAAGCGAGAGTTTTTTGGGGTCCACACCAAAAAAGTCTATCCGCCCGCATGGCGGACCCATAAAGTCCCGCTGAATCCCCTCCACTTCCGGAACGACTTTGCAACGCAAAGTGAGCCTCAAAAATCTTTTGTCGCAACTTCCCCGCACCTCAAATGTTGCGACAAACTGAAAAAATTTCCGTCGGAATTTGAGTCGACATAGCTATACTCGGGCTAGGAAGGAATTCCGGGGCATCTGGTGACTTTCAACTCACCCGGTTGTCACAGCGATCGCGGAAGCTCTTTCCGTCGCGACTGTTAAGTGGCGAGCCTACCCAACGGCGGCGGCGCATCCGCGAACCGCTTTGCGGGTGCCGGTTGCTTGAGGAATCACCGGCACCGGAAGCGTGTCATCGCCCCGCCCACTGAGAGCGGCCGTTGGCCTCACCGAGAGAACACGCGGCCGGCCCATGTATTGGTCCGGTGGCGGCCGAACGCGTCCGATGGAGCGCGCGGATCGGCGCCTACGTATCTTCCAGGTCGCCAAGTTTTGCAAGGGCGCGCGTATGCCATAGGCCCTCATCCAGCACCCATGGAGTTCGAAAACGGCTGCGATGTCGACCGTTGTAAAGCACGGTGACGAAAGCCACCCGCGGTTGCACGCCGATCTCTTGCTTCGCCGCCATCACTCGAAAAAGAGACGATCTCGATCCGCTCGCAGTTCGCGCTTCGGATCGACTTCACGAACGCACGAAGTTGCGAGAGCGTGTGGTCCGGCTCAAACGCGTATTGGGCCGCACGAGACGATCGGATTGCCGGGTCGATGAAATTGTAGAGTGCCTCGACGTCTCCGGACGCCTCACACGAGACCTGCTCTCGGATTCGCAGCAGGAGTTGAGCTTCTAACTCGCGATCGAGGTTCATTCTGGTCGCGCCGACGACGGCCGCCGTTGTGCAAGCATCTACGTGAGGCGGGTCCGATTGTACCATGCAACGAACAGGCCAATCATGAGCTAGTGATTCTCAGGTTTTTTCCCCTTGTACCCAGGCTCCTTGAGGGAGTCCGGGAATTCGGCTGCCGAAGGACCGCAGCGAGGGCAGGTGCCCTCGCCTTTCGGCTTATTGCGGCTAACTACAAGGTCGTTCAAAATCGGCCTCGACAGGCGAGGGCACCTGCCCTCGCAGTCCCTTGTACCAACTCGAGATTCGCAGCACGCAATTCCCGGACAGCCTCAGGCCCCGCTTGAGTCAGGAGCGTTACGATGGGGAGTAACTCAATTCGCACAGGCCGCTACCGCCATTTCAAAGGGAACGAGTACATCGTCGTCGGTGTCGCCCGGCACAGCGAAACCCAAGAAGAACTGGTCGTGTACCGCCAGGATTACGGTGACCGGTCACTTTGGGTGCGACCCAAAGATATGTTCCTGGAGGGCGTCGAGGACAATGGACGGAGCGTGGCGAGGTTCGAGTTTATCGGAGAGGAATAACCGGTGGTGAAATGATGGCCAAGACCGACCGCTTCTACGTCCATCTCGGTGCCTCGCAGGCCCGGCGACGAGTCAAAGGCCACGGCTTCGGCATCAAGAAGGTCGAGACCGCCGGGAAGAACCGAGCGGTCATCATTCACACGGCGACCGGCAGGCACCTGCGACAACTGGAGTCGCTGTTTCATGACGTCATCGAGGTGAAGAGCGAGAAGAACGACAATTGAGTGAGTGTTCGAGGGGGCCATTTGAGAGCGGCGGCCCCTAACAATTGCTGCTGGAAGCAAGACCACCTGGTTTATCAATACCGGACCTGTCCCGTTTTCTGGTTCCCGGCGAGCAAGAAGATGCGGAACAACTGCGGGAACTGAAACAATCGCTGCGACGGAAGATGCACATGGACCGGATGGAAGTTGGTCCCTGGTTGTCGAGCGTGTACCGGGGGTGGTGCAACGACCACGCGATCCCGGGCAACTACGACCGCCTCCGCCAATTCCAAACAGCGATCCAGAAACTTTGGCTCGGCACGCTGCGGCGACGCACGCAACGGGGTCGGAGTCTCACCTGGGAAAAGTTCTCACGGCTAACCCGCCACCGGCTCCCCACACCTAGAATCCTGCATCCCTATCCCGCGGTGCGGTTCAGTCGTCTCTATCCAAGGTAAGAGCCGTATGCGATAGCATCGCATATACGGATCTGTGCGAGGGACAGCCGGCAACGGCTGGCTCTATCGCGATAGTACTCCTGCCCCTTTATTTCACCTCAACTGTCCGAAATCCATGCAGCAGGTCAGGTCACCACATGGAGTATCAATTCGATCGTCGTACACACGATGCGCGATGTGCTGTGAGGTAGATTACGCATGCCTACGCAGTGCGTGTGAGGTAGCTCACACTGTGAAGTAGCTCACAGTGTGAAGTAGATCACAGTGTGAAGTAGATCACAGTGTGAAGTAGATCACAGTGTGATGTAGATCACACTGTGAAATAGCTCACGAGTATATTTGTGGTGGTTGTGAGGTAGATCACACATACCTACTGGAATCTGCCTTTTTACTTTTTCATAGATACTTCAGTGAAAATACTCACTGACCGCACGCCGAGTGTCTTGTAGCGTACTTGCTCAGGCGAACCTCAACGATGAAAGGGGTTCGCATCTCACGCGTCGACACCACGACACGCGTTGTGCCCGAAGAGCCGCGGAAGCGCAAGCGTCGCTTTTCGGGGGCCGGTACTTGGGTGCACGAAACTTGTGACGCACTCAGGACTGTGATCTGAAAAGCAGCCATCCTTCGGGGCAGGACGCGATCGCGGTCCGTAAGACGGTCTGGGCAGATCCAGGAGGGCGATCCCTCCTTTGTCGGTAATTGTTCGTTTCCGTCCCACAGAATGAGGAGAGTTTCATGTTAGCGCCTCGTCGACGCGGCTTCACGCTGATCGAGTTGTTGGTGGTCATCGCAATTATTGCCGTTCTGATCTCGCTCTTGCTGCCGGCCGTGCAGGCCGCCCGCGAAGCGGCCCGGCGAACCCAGTGCCGCAATAACCTGCACCAAATGGCGATTGGCGAGCACAACTATCACGACGTCAACAACTCGTTCACGCCCGGCGTGATGTATTCTTGGCGGTGTTTCTGGCCGTGTTGCACTCCGAATGCCGGCCAGCCATACCATCCGTGTCCCTGCCAGACCTGCAATGGCATTTATCCCCAGAATAATAATTCGGGGTGGACGGTCCACGCGTGGGGCGCGAGGCTTCTTCCCATGCTTGAGGCAAACGCTGTCTATACCAAGATCTGCTTCACTGCCTGGGAAAACGCGCCGTGCTGCGAGCACTGCACCTTCTTCTGCGGCAACGTGGGTTGCAAGCCTTCGACCTATAAGAATGCGACCAACCCCTGCAAGGACCCATGTGCTGCCACGCGGCCACTCGCACAAGTCATCCCGACGTATCTGTGCCCGTCAACGCCGCGCACCACGAATCCGTTTGTTGAGAAGAACGAATACTTCTGCTCGGGCTTTGGATTCAGCTGCTGCCTGGGCTGCGCTTTGTTCGGGAAAGTCCTCGTCGGCGCATCGGACTATGTCGGCAACACGGGATATTCGAATGATACCTCGGTGGCTTGCGCAGTACCTGGCATTGAACGGGTGCGTCCCCGAACGATCGCCGGTCGGCCCGATGAACGTTTACGAGTTCAACAATGGCGTCGACCGAATTACAGACGGCACGTCCACGACGCTGCTGATATGCGAATTGGCCGGCCGACCCGACTGGTGGACAAGAGCCGGCAAGCAGCCGTCGACCTTCACGGTCCAGGACTACAACGGGAAAGTTCAAGGCAAGAACTGGGGCGGCTGCTGGGATTGTTTTGAGAATGGGTACATGCAAATGGGAGGCTCGAACTTCACGGGGACGTCCAAGCCCGTGCCGAAGGGTCAGCCCGTCTGCATGATCAATTGCGTGAACGCCTGGGCTGCGAATTATTTCAGCTTCCATCCCGGCACGTGCGGCTTTGCGTTTTGTGACGGGTCGACCCATTTCTTCAGCGAAAATGTCAGTTTGACCGTCCTTTGCCGCTTGATGACCTATCGCGGCGGCAAGCCGGTTGCGGATTCGCAGTTCTAAACTCAGGAGCCCGGTGGCACGTTCGTTTCTTCGTGCCCGCCGTTGCTTTGTGGCCGTTGCTTTGTGGCCGTTTCTTTGTGGCCGTTTCTTTGTGTCCGTGCAGCTTTCTTGACCTCTTCCCCAGCGAAAGGGGCTGGCCCCTGTTCGCTGGGGGAGATTTTCATTCTGAAATCGACAACGTCTGGAGCTCGAAATCCAATGCGTTCGAAAATGAGGGCCCCGGCGGCGGGCTCAGCCGCCCGGTTTCTGGCGCCCGTCGCGATTGCCGTCGCGATCGCCGCTGCGCGAGCGGATGTTGGAGCCAACAATCGTCCGCTCAAGCGCTGGACGAACAATTCAAGAAAAGTCCGGAATTTCAGAGGCAGCCCATTGCTCGTTTTGCGGGAACTGTCACGGTCGACGGGCAGCCGCCGGAGCAGGGAGCGAAACTCTTCGTCATCTTGACCGATGTTCAACATCTGGACGCCAACGCGCATCTCGAGGCTCCGAAGCTTTACCGAGCTTGCGATGCCAAGGGCGCGTTTGCATTTGGAACTTATGAGAGGGCGGATGGGGTTCCGGCAGGAAAATATGTCGTCACATTTGTCGAACTGAACGACACGAACGCGGCCACGGGTTCTGCGACGCCGCCGCGAGACTTCCGCTCGAAGCGGAGCATCAGCGGGTCGCACTCCTTCAGGCCGCCCGATCTTTTAAAGAACCTTTACAACGACCCGGAGAAAAACAGCAAAACTCCTCAGTTCGTTCTGGAGTTGAGCCAACCCGGCAAAGATGATTTCACGTTCGACCTGGCCGTGGCCGGTCAGGAGGGCGTCGCGGCCGCCCCGAATGCGGTCACGAGCATTCGAACTCCCCATTAGGGAACCCCCGCGACGCGCGAAGGGCCGCGGCAATTATCACGAGGTGAGGTAACGCAAGGCTCTATGGGAGTAATTAAGGTGGGAAGTAATTAAGGTGTTAGGAGCCAATTGGCTATTTGGGTCCTGGCACCTTTTTCTGTTTAAGGGCGCCTTGAGGGCGATGGATTTTCTTCGTTCGATTAGCCGAACTGACAGGTCCGCCCCGTGCGACTTGCGACGTTCGGAGTGCGGAGTAGACGAGTCTGGCGTCCGGTGTCCGGAATCCGGCGGAAATAAGTGCGGCGCGCGAAAGAAAATGCGGATCGGTCCATCACCGGAAGCCGGAAGATCGTGTCCGTATGCAGAGTTGATTTGACTACGGTCGGCCAATAAAAGAATCGTCAGGCACAGGCCGCTTTACGGAACCGTGCGATGACGAGTGGCGGCCCAGCCACATCCGGTCTCCTGTCAACCCGAACACGCGTGTGGATCGCGCGCGGGATGTCGCTCGTGCTTGTCGCCCTGTTCGTGGCACTAAAGACCCTCGATGTGGCTGCCGTTAAGTCGGTGAGTGACGGCCGGCGAACGGTTTATGCTGGAACGCATCTGTTGTCGATCTTGTTCGGCTGCTTCGGGCTTTTGATCTTCGTTGTCGGCACTCTCTATTGGATGCAGCCGAGGCGATTCTACAAAGCCGTCGGCATCGTTCTGTTTCTGTCGTCGCTCTCGCTCCTCTTCTGCGCGCAACTGGGTGGAACCATTGCGTTATCGTGACCGCGGATGGATTTTTTGACCGGGTCGGTTTCTGGATCGCGCCGGGACCCAACAAAGGTTCCTGACACCTTTCCCACCCCCCGAGAAGAACATGTCCGGGGCCGTTTTCTGGCCTATTCCTCAACCGTTTGGCCGTTTCGAGAGACTCTCCCCGTCCTCGCTTTGGAGAACCGCGCCCGGGTTGGCTAGGGGAAGAAAGTGGACATTCTACTTTTAGGCTTCCGTTTATCGTCCAGCCCATTTCAGAGGGTAAGCGAACGCGGTTCCAATGCGGAACTTGGCCAAAGAATGAGCTCAACGTGTGGCGCTATTTATTTTGTCGTTCCTCCTGCGAGATGGGGCGGCGTCCGGCCGCTGAAAGGAGCAAACGAACGTACACCACCCGCTTGTTAAAATCTTAGCAAGGTTTGAAGAACCTTCCTTGCAATCGAAGCGCGCGAAACGCAGACTGAGCCCAGATTTCGGGTTTGATGCCGGTGGCTGTCGGTCGCGTCGTGCGCTTCGTCGCGGCGGGGTAAACCATCTCCAGCCAAACAGTGTCTCCTCGTGGGGTCGGTCGAGGTAGGGTCGGTCGAGGAGATTTACTTCCCGCGGCAAGGCACGGGCCCGATTTGCTTCTCGAGGTCCGCTCGCGACTTCTCGTCCCCGGCGTTTCGCCCGAGGGAGCGTTCATCCTCGCAATTGTGGCTCTCGTCCCGCTCTGCGTCGCGGCGACGCGATTTCTTGGCGGCACGAGAGAGATGGTCTTTGGGGGTCTCTTTACTCTGTGCGCCTCATTGAAAGGACGACTCATGACCAGCGGGCGAAAAGGTTTTACGCTGATCGAACTCTTGGTGGTGATCGCGATTATCGCGGTCCTCATCAGCTTGCTGTTGCCGGCAGTCCAAGCCGCGCGGGAGGCGGCACGCCGGACGCAGTGCCGCAACAATCTGAAGCAGCTTGCACTGGGCGTGCACAATTACCACGACGTCAACCAAGTGTTGCCTCCGTCGGTCATCATGATGGTCGTCAACAGAGATTGTGGTCATCCTTGCTGCCACGCCTTCGGAGGCGTTACCTGTGGTGCGATTACAAGCTGTCATTACGACTTCAACCTGCATACGTGGGGCGAGAAGCTCCTGCCGTACATCGAAGGGACCACGGTCTACAACAAAATCGACCAAAACTCGTCGATCCAGTCTCCGGAAAAATACACGTGGGGGTGCGGCAGCCAGTGTTTCACGTCTCTCAATTCGTCGACCTGCTCCACGCCGTGCGCCGGGAGCTATCCCGCGGCGGCTGTGATTGCAACCTTTGTCTGCCCGTCGTGCCCCAGGATGGCGAACCCCTTCCCAGAGCAGCCGGTTTGGACGTGCTGCCCAGCGGTCAACGGTGGAACGCTGACCAATGATGCGTTCTGGCCCAGAAAGCTCATGGGTGCGAGCGACTACCGCGGCCTCTCGAAAGTTTATCATGCCTGCGATAAGGCTTATTACGAATTACTGACGGGCAATAGCACCGTCCCCTGCGGCACGACCGCCATGGCCAACTGTAACAACACGAGTCATAGCATCGCCGGAACCATCACTCTTGAGAAAATCAGCGACGGCCACTCGACCTCGATCCTCTTCACCGAGATCGCCGGCTGCCCGGATCTTTGGATCCGGGGTGGGGGGCCCTGCGGGATCAAGGGGGGCAAACAGAAACGTTATTGCTACATTCACGCATGTTGCTGTCCGGGCTCCGTGCCTTGGACCAACAACCCGGGCGGTTGCTGGGGCTGTTTCAATAATGGCTACGCCGGCAAGGGAGCAGGCTCCAATTTTCCCGGAACGACGCAGTGGTTCGGAAACGGGCCCATGTGCATCCTCAATTGCACGAACGAGTGGATCCGGACTTTCGGCTACAGCTTCCATCCGGGGGCGGTTGGAGTTTGCATGTGCGATGGCTCGGCTCGCATGATCAGCGAGAACATCAGCTTCTTGACGTTCATGGCCCTGTTGAGCATTCACGGAAGAGAGCCCGTGACCGACTCAGGCTTCTAAGTGAGTCGCTTGACGGCGTTTGTCTGACGGTGATCGCCCGACGGCGATTTGCCTGACGGGAAGGCTCCAAGAAGCTGCCTCCCGGAGCGACCGCTCTTTGGGGGGCAGCTTGTTTGGGAGCCCTAGCGAATCACACATCAAACTCTGTCTGCCCGCATGGCGGACGCAGTCTTGAACGGGAAAGGAGATCACGCGATGTTCCTGCGACCTCGTCGTGCAATCCGTGAATCCAGCGTGCTCGCCGTTCCGCTTTTCATTGTCCTCCTCGTCACTGTGGTGCTTGTCGCCGGCTGCTCATCGGGGCAAACGGCCACTCAGGCCATCGACAAGGCGCTGGAAAGCACCGGGCAGAAGCGGGAGGTGGTCAACCCCCTGGCTGGCAAGGTAACTGTGGATGGATTGCCCCCGGATCTCGCGGAGGGGGAATGGATCGTCATGATGCTCAAAGACCCCGCGAACCCGAGCGCCAAAGGGCCCTTTCGGCTCATCTCTCGAAGCGGCGAATTCGCCTTCGGAACCTTTGCCAAGGACGACGGCGTGAAGGCCGGCACTTACATCGCCACGTTCACCAAGCTGAAACGGGGGCAGCACAAGGAGTACCCCGGCCCGGACGAGTTCGAGAATCTTTACAACGATCCGGATCGAAACCTCAAGGAATCTCCGGAGCTCAAAATCGATCATCGGCCCCCGGGAAAAAAGGATTATGTGTTCGACCTGAAGATCGCCGGCCGTGAAGCGGTCGCCGCGGGTCCCAATGCGGTGACTCACTTCAGTCATCTCCCAAATCCCCCGGACAGCAAATAGTCCGATCGGCGGCCGGGCAGAATACCCGCATGCGGGGGTCTAAGGGAACGGGAGTCAATTCCGAACCCCGAGCGACCGGCGTCAGCCAATTTGTTCGTGCCGACCGCTTCGCACTCGCACGGGGCAACCCGCCGCCCAGCGTCGGCGAGTTCGCCCGCGCCGACCGTTTCGTCGAAGCGACCGGCGTCGGCAAGTTCGCCGGTGCGGACCGCTTTGAGTCGAAGCGATCGGCGCGGGCCAATCACCCGAAGGAATCGGGTGTCAATCCGTGCATGGCAATTACAACTGGTCGCACCACTACGAGGCTAGTTTCGCCTTGTGAAAAAAGGGACGGTCACGTCGAAGGGTATGCGTACCGGTCACGACCTTGTCGCGGAAGCAGAAATTGGTTCGATCGATTCCATGAGCAGCATGGATACTTCTTGCCAATGAGGTGCCGCTTCGTCTTCGCCGTTTTGGTAAACGCGGACCGTACTGCGGCCGACGAGAATCATTTCTGGATGCCGAATCTCGTACGAGTCGCCGCTGGCCATCTTGATGCGGAACGGGCGAAACGGCTCGGCGTGCACGTATTCGCCGGTCTTGCTGAAAGTCATCGTGCTGCCATTTCTCCGCGCATCGAGCCATGTTTACGGTCGGCGCATCTCCCAGTTCATTGTAGCCTTTCACTCCCGCAGCGTCGCAGCCCCGCGCCCATCGGATTTCACGCAACGGCGTTGTGACGGGGGCGTGGTCGATTTTGGATTTTAGATTAATCGCGAAAATCGCAAATCCGAAAACGCGTATGGTGTCTGGCGTCCGGCGGAAAGAAGTGCAGAGTTCGGCGTTCGGCGTGCGACTGTCTACGGATCGCCCACGGCAAAAACGGCGGACTCGTTCGGTCGACGGTACGAGATCGTCGAAGCGAACAGCCGCTTCCCATCGGTGGCGAGCCCCTGGCTGTTGATCACGGTCCGGTTCCCCAACGGCAGGCCCCATTTCAGTTCGCCGGTGACGGCGTCCAGCGCAAACAAAAAGCCGCTCGTCGAACCCACAAAGACCGTCGTATCGCTCACGAGTGCCGCACAGTTGCAGCCGATCCCCTCCACCGTCGGATCCATCCGATACATCCAGATCCGCTTGCCGGTTTCCAGATCCACGCAATGCACGCGGGAATTTCGGGCCGTGAAATAAACTCGACCGTTGGCGACCGCGGGGGCAGCGTCGATTTCGCACGCGGCCGGGCTCTTCCAAATCACTTTTCCCGTCTCGCGATCGACGCAGTGGATATACAGGTCGAACCCGCCGAACATCACGTAGCGCCCGCTCACCGCCGGATTTGCCGTCAGCCACCCGCGCACCGAATAGGACCATTGCCTCTTGCCGGTGCGGCAATCGACGGCCACCACCCGGCACTGATCGTAAATCGGTTGAAACAGGAACGCTCCGTCGCTTGCGGCGGCGCGGCGTTCGCAGCGACTTTTGGAAATTACCCTGAAATTGCGAACTGAAGCTGGCCGAGACTTCCGGCCGGTCCGCTTGCAGATCGTGATGCCAAAGCTCTTCGCCGCTGGCCCGTTTGAGCGCCAACGATGCCCCCATCAACCGGGACAATGACCGCATCGCCGACCACCAGCGGCGGCGATTCGCCGGTCGAGCCCGCCAGGTCGTGCGACCACCGCGGTTCGCCCGATTCGAGCGAGACGCATTTCACGTCTTCACTCGTCGCCAGAAACGCCTGCCCATCCACGATCGCGGGAGGCGGCGGTGAATTGCTGTGGCGCATACTTGCGCGACCATTTTTCCTTGCCATCCGCGGCGTTCAGAGCATGAAAGTTTCCGCCCGTGTCTCCGAAATAGACGGTGCCCCGGTCGGCGACCGGCGTGCCCGGCGCGAATTGATTTCCCTCTCCCTCGGGCGGAAATCGCCAGAGGATGCCGGGGCCTTTCGGCAACGATTCGCCCTTTCGCCAGTAGCCGCTGCGCTCGATATCGAATTGCAGTTGCGACGCGGAACCCGCAACCGCGACGGTCGGCGCGGACTTGCCGGCCGCCGCCCGCGTCGCTGCGGGCGTTTTTGGGGAGGAGCCAAAGTGGGCCGTCATGAAATCGTCAGGCCGTTGAGTGCCGGGCCCAATGGCCACAAAGGGCAAAGTTGCCACGTGCTTTGCAAACAGCGTGATCGTCAGTTCGTTGTGGACGTTTCCCATCTGCAGCTTGAAATCGAATAACGTGTCGTCGGCCGCCTGAGCCTTGTCGAAGGGGACCGTCAAGATCGGTTCTTTTCCGGCGGCGTACAGGCACAGCTCGAGCTTTCCCCCCTCGATCCGCCGGACCGTGCAGACGTAACAACTGCTATAGGACTCTTCGCCGTCGTGGTTGAGCCCCTTGGCGAAACGCAGTTGCTTTCGGTCGAGCGGCTTGCCCTTGTCGATCAGACTGAGCCCCTGGCCGAGAAACAGGTGGCACAGCGGGGCGCCCAATTTGGCGGCCGCCTGCTTTTCGATTTGCTCTTCGCTCAACCCCTTGATCGGAAAGGCGAAGATTCCCTGCTGCCCGTCGTAGAATGCGTGCCCCTTTTCGAGATCGACGTCGAAGTTGAACTGTCGATCCTTGAAGGTCTCTGATGAACACGTCGTTCACATAGCCGCCGTATGGCACGACCGCGATTTGCGGCAGCGGGGCGAACGGAGCGGCTCCGAGCGACGAAGCGGAGCAGACGATGCACAAAGCGGTGACTGCGAACAGGCGACCCCGTTTCATTTGGTCCCCTCCCGTGTCTCGAGTGTGCGGCTAAGGAATTAGCATGGACACGAGTCTACGGCGGCCGGGTCACCGGGGCAAGAATCGACCGGCTTTGCACGAAAAGAGGGGACTGGCTCCCTGCCGAGGGAAAGAAAAGGTATCCGGGGTGCGCCGGCACAAGCTGGAGGGAGAGTTACGAATCCGCGCAGGGAAAGTCGCACGAGGTAAGACCTAGCCCGTCGCCTCGGCCTCGAGTGATGCGTCGGGACGGTCCCGGCGCGCTGCGATCCAGGCGAAGCATTCACAGACGCACAGCCTGGCAGTGGAGTGAGCTCCGAACTCATCCCTCTGCGATGGCCCACGTTGTCTCCTGAAGACGAGGCGAATTTGTTAAAAATGCGCCTGTCCGCTGAAACCTTTACCTGTCCGCCCGAGATTTGAAGTGCGGCCTCTGTGCTCAACCATGGCCCCATTTTCATGACGCGTGCGATTGCCGCGTTGACGCTCGTGCTGGTCGTGAGCATGGTGCTGGGCCGCGTCTGGATCATGAAGCGGCGCGGCATGCGGGCGATGCACTTTGGGCAGAGCGATAAGAAGGACTTTTTGATTCCGCCCTTTGCGCTGCTTTATTTCTACACCGTGTTTGCGGCCGCGTTCGGATGGCCCGAGGTGTACCGGGGGCAGCTTTTCGGTTCCGAGTTTGTGGCCTGGGTGGGTGTGGTGTTTTGCCTGGGCGGCGTGCTGCTCTTGGCGTGGAGTCTGGTCTCTTTCGGCAGGAGCTTTCGCGTGGGGATCGATACCGAGCAGCCCGACAAGCTGGTCACGACGGGGATTTTTGCCGTGACGCGTAACCCGATTTATGTGGCGTTCGGTTTCGTCCTCGCGGGGGAGTTTTTGATTTTGCCGAACTGGATTTTGCTGCTTTACCTGTGCGGGGCGAGCTGGCTCATCCACCGGCAGGTACTGCGCGAAGAGAACTATCTGAGGCAGCATTATGGCGAGGAGTACGCCGCATACTGCCACCGCGTGCGGCGGTACTTCTGAGGAAAGCGGGTGAACGGGCACAAATTCGCCTTCTGTAAGGTCGATGGGTCGGAGAAATCGAGTAATCGTCAGGAGCATTGCGATGGGAAGTCAGTCAATCCGCACAGGCCGCTATCGCCATTTCAAAGGGAACGAGTACGTTGTGCTGGGACTGGCCCGGCACAGCGAAACCCAAGAAGAACTGGTCGTGTACCGCCAGGACTACGGTGACCGGTCACTTTGGGTGCGACCCAAAGATATGTTCCTGGAGGGCGTCGAGGACAATGGACGCAGCGTGCCGAGGTTCGAGTTTATCGGAGAGGAATAATCGGCGGCGAAATGACCACCAACACCGACCGCTTCTACGTCCATCTCGGTGCCTCGCAGGCCCGGCGACGAGTCAAAGGCCACGGCTTCGGCGTCAAGAAAGTCGAGACCTCTGGGAAGAACCGAGCGGTCATCATTCACACGGCGACCGGCAAGCACCTGCGACAACTGGAGTCGCTGTTTCATGACGTCATCGAGGTGGAGAGCGAGAAGAACGACAACTGAGTGAGTGTTCGAGAAGGCCATTTGAGAGTGGCCGCCCCGAACAATTGTCGCTGAGACCCAACAAAGGTTCCTGACACCTTTTCCTATCCATTTGCCGACATGTGGGTGGCAACGCCCGACGAGATTGAAGAATACCAGAGTTGCCAGCGCGAGTTACTTGCAGCGATCGATGCGGCGATCATCAGCGTTGTGAATTTGGGCGGCCGGCCGTAGCACGGGGGCGATGCGATCATTCGCGAACAGCCGTTGTCCCCGTCCGAGGCAGCTCAAACATCCACCCGGCGTCTTTCTTCACATATTCGGGAACCGCGTGACCGGGGAAGACTCGAAAGTCGGCACTTTGTCTCTGGCCGGTCATGCCGGGGACGATGTGGGTGCGGTGGAGCACGAAGTGGGTAAAGACCAACACGTCCCCGGCGGAGAATTCCGGCGCCCACAGTTGATTTCCGAAGCGCTCGAGAACTGTTTGCGTGTCGCAAAACAAGTGGGGTGGTTCGACTCCATCAGGCACCGGTAGGACCTCGTCCATAGCGCGTGGATAGAGTTCCAGGCCCGGTGCGTCGCGGCCGCAATCGCAGAGCGGAATCCATGTCGTCAGCCCGACGTGGTCGCGAGAAATCCGCGAGTGATAACTGCCGTCTTGATGAAACGCGTAGCTTTTGTGCCGGAGGTCGCTGCGTTGATAACGGACGACGCAATGCGCGTACGAGCAGATCGGGGGCGAAGGGGGCACGCTCTGATAAAACGACTGATACAGGTCCGGCAGAAGCGAACGGGCGACCAGCCCCACGATCACATTGGGGAATTCCGCGCCATGGTCCCAAAACCAGCGCTTGAAATTCCGCTGCCCTTCGTAGAACCAGGCGGCGGTCATGCCCGAAAACGTCAGCGGATCCGTGAAATCCCGCAAGTCGCGGCCTGCCATTCCCAAAACGTCCGGATCGGAAGATTGCTGCTCGGCAAAACAGAGGGGGAGATCGTTCACTTCGCGCCCGAGCAGTCGCTTGAGCCGCTCGGCATTTTCGGCCACGGCGATTCCCGCCGCCAGCACTGGCTGACGCGGCAGAGCGCCCCGCAACAGCACGCAGCCCACGTCGCGCAAGAGCGAAGTCGCCGACGCAAGCGTGTCGCTGCCAAGCTCGAGAGCTAACTGGTCCATCAGAATGGTTCCGGAATCAGATCGTCCCAGCGGACGACGAGTTTATAGGACGCTTGCAGCCGTGGGGCGAGTGTGGCGTGGTAGCGGGGCTTGACCCCCAACAAGATCGCATCGCAAGCCGCAGCGCCACTAAACAGAACGGGAAGGCTGCCGCGCGGTTTCATCGCTGTCGCCGCCTCGGGATTGGCCGGTCGATCGATGACGTAGGCTTCGATGCACTGCCACGTCCGCGGGGCATACGCCCGCAGCAGATCGCTGGTCTCACCGGCGCCAAAACAGGCAACGGAACGAGCCGCTTGCAAGCGGCCCGACAATACGCCGTCAAGCTTCGCCCAGCGGCGGCAATATTCGTCGCGGGCGAGTCGCAATTGGGCCCCTTGGCGGTGGAAGGCCTGCGGAGCGTGATCATCGCGTCGCGGCTCGCGAAGGATCGCAGCATAAATCGCCTGAAACTGACTCAGCTCGTTGGCCCCCGGCTGCCAGGTGGAGGTTGGTAAACCTTCGCGTTCCAGGAGCGCGGCGAGGTTCTCGCGAGTGAATGAGTGAATGTGATCGGCAAAGAGCAGCTCGGGGTCGATGACATTGCCGCAGGGACAAATGATCAACGCGGCCCCACGCTCAGTGAGCAGTTCGCGAATACCCCGAACAAACCTCGCCGGATCGGCCACGTGCTCGACGACATTGGCACAGTAGATGAAGTCATACCTTTTTTCACTTCGAAGCTGGTCGTCCACTGCACCTTGCTGAACGTTCAAACCCGCCTTGTTGCCGCGACGACAGGCAGCCGCCGAAGGCTCCAAACCAGCAAACTCGATCGAAGGGTGCGACTCGCGCAATAATTCCAAAACCCAGCCGTTGCCACAGCCCACTTCCAACACCGTCTGCGGGCGTCGCCTTTCTAGAAAAGTCGTGACCCAATTGGCATAGTTCTCGTATCTGGCCCGCTCGAACGCTCGCATTTCCGGCCGGCCGTAAAAGTCGTACGAGTCTTCGTAGCTGAAAGCAGCGCGTTGCAAGGCGGTTGTCGGATCGGAGAGGACAAGATCACACGCCGTACATTGATATTTTCGCCAAGGACCTTCGAGCAAAAGACCGTCCGTCGTGACCGAACTGCCGCTGGGAATTTGCGGAAGGGGACTTATGGCCTCGCTACCGCAAAGCCAACAACGATCGACATCCATTGTGTCACTCGGCGATCATTTTTCGAGCTCGTCCTGTTCGGACGGCGGGCGCGTTTGCGGCGCGTCTTTTCTTACTCACGCGCCACGTCTGTTCCACATCCTGGCGCGGAAATCGCGTGCTGCTTCGTCTGCCGAGTTTGCGGCCGATGGCGCACGCAGTGCTTCGACGAACTCCTTGGCATCCGAGAACTCTTTTTCGCTCCAGTCCCGCATGTCGTCGTGAACCTTGCTTCTGCACAGGCAAGCGGCAGCTGCAGCCGCTGCGGCCCCAAGTGCGAGCCGGCGCGGCTCACCTCCCGACGCCCTTATCGAAACATCAAATAAGGCAGTCGCCCAGGGGAACAGGTCAGCAAGGTGGAACGTTCCGCTAAGAAAGCTCAGCTCGACCTGAATCTCGGGCGCGGGCACTTCTTCCAGGAGGTAGACGCAGTCTGTGTCGATAGCAATCGGCGGCTCCGCGATCCGGCGCCCGCATCGAACTCAACGCATTGTAGCGGAATGTTGAATGGCAGCCCGAGGAACTCGCGGTAGTATTCGGCAGCCAACCGAACGAACGCCGGCGCGTCGAGCGCGCCACTTGGTGGTACCGCTAAATCGAGCGACATTGCCTTCCCCCTCGGGACGAAGACGGCACCGCTCCAGTGGGAGCGGTTGTGCGTTTTATACCAGTTTTACGGGGGGTTTATTTCCCGCAACAGGCCGTGTTGCTTTTTGACAACATGGCAAACGCGTCGTAGGCTTCCCTTCGGACGATTCGTTCCTCTCCGTTTCAGAGTCCGACGCATGACGTACGAGAATGCAAACCGGCCGGCCAACGGCAGTTGGATCTCTTCCGCCACCGTTCGCAGCCTGATTCTGGTTATTTGCGGTTATCTTGTCGGCATCACGGCCGCCCACGTTTGCACACCCCGCATGGAAGTTTGTGCCCTGGCCGCCGCCGCCATTGGCTTGATCGCGCATGGCCTCTTCGTCTATGAATCGCGGAGACGTCTCGCCGAAGAGACGCGGCTCGCGATGCAGAAGGCCTCGGTCCGCCTCGAACGGCGCGTCGAGATGCATGTCAGCATCCCCCGGGCTCGCCTCCTTCGAGCGATGCACACAAGCGCCCGCGCATGCACGAACAATATCTCTCGGTCGTTCGTTCGGCCCGCGCGAAGCACGTTTACCAAGCCGCCCGCTAACGACCGCCTGACTGAAAAACGATGATCCCCGTCGCCGCATCCACGACACGCCGTCGACTCGATGCCAGTGTCCCCGTTGTCGTCAGCCACCTCGTCGTTGTCCTCTTCGTCGTTGTGTTTGCATACGCCGTCACCGTTTCCGCGACGTCGTTGGCCGCCGACTCGGGCAGTTCGCGTCGCCGCGATAAGTCACCGGTGCTGGTGACCGTCAACGGCACGCCGATCACCGAGAATCAACTCGCCCTCTATCGGCTCCTGCATCGCCTTCCCGACGATCCCTCGCCCGAGGCGCGCCGCACAGTCCTCGAGCAGCTCGTCGATAACGAACTGATGCGGCAGCTCCTGCAAGACCGCCGGGCGGAGCCCGATCCGAAACGCCTCGCCGCCGGCGTCGAGACCCTCAAAGCCGACCTTCGCCGACGCGAAAAGGAATCGCCCAAAACCGCAAAGGTCGAAATCACCGACGCGGCTCTGCGTCGCGAGCTGTTCGTTCCGCTGGCCTGGCAATACCACCTGGGCCGCGTGCTCACGCAAAGCACACTGCAGGACGAATTCGAGCGCCACCGCGGCCAATATGACGGCACCGAAGTCCGCGCGAGTCAGATCTTCGTGAAGGTCACCCCGCAGGACCCACCCGACAAGGCCAAGGAAGCCCAGGAGAAGCTCGCCGCCCTGCGTGCTGAGATCACCAGCGGCAAAATCTCTTTCGCCGAAGCAGCCCGCAAGGATTCCGAAGCTCCGAGTGCCGAAAAAGGAGGCGACGTCGGCTATTTCCCTTACCGCGGCCCGATGCCCGCCGAGGTCTGCCGCGTCGTCTTCGCACTCAAGAAGGGCGAAGTCAGCCAACCTTTCCGCACGCCGTTCGGCGTCCACCTCTACACGGTGACCGACATCCGCCCCGGCAACCTGAGCCTCGAAGACGTCCGCTCAACGGTCATTCGCCGCGTCGCCAGCGAACTCTGGGACCAACTGGTCGCCCAAGCCCGCAAGACGGCGAAGATCGACTGGCACAACGCGGCACCATAAGATCTGCTGCACGCGGTCGTCTTAACCCGGTTAACCCCCGACCGACGACTCCGGCTCGGCCTAAAGAGCCATGCCACCCGAGACTTCAATCCGCTGACCGTTGACCCAACGATTTTCCTCTGCAAGCAGCGAGGCGATCATGGGACCAATGTCATCCGGTTGACCCGCGCGGCCTAGTGCTGTCATCTCTGCGACGCGCTTGTTGATCTCCGGATTGTCGCGAACCATGCCGCCACTGAAATCGGTCTCGATGGCGCCCGGAGCGACGGTGTTGACCGTGATGCCTCGCGGGCCGAGCTCTTTTGCCAGGTAACGCGTCAGGACCTCCACTGCCCCCTTCATCGAGCCGTAGGCGCTGCTGCCGGGGTTGGTGAAGCGGGCCAGTCCCGAGGAAATGTTCACGATCCGGCCGCCGTCGTTGAGGAGCGGCAGCAGCGTTTGCGTCAGGAAGAACACGCCTTTGAAGTGGACGTTGTAGAGCCGGTCCAGCTCTTCTTCGGTCGTCTGGTCGAACGCCTTGTGGAGCGAGGTGCCGGCGTTGTTGACGAGGTAGTCGAAGCGTTCGGCCTTCAGTTCCGTGAGCGATTGCCGCAAGCTCTGCACGAAGGGATCGAACCCGCTGACGTTGCCCGTGTCGAGTTGCAAGGCGACGGCCTTTCGCCCCGCCTCGGCCACCAGGCTGACGACTTTTTCGGCTTCGCTCCGATTGGAGTTATAGGTGAAGATCGAATCGACTCCGCGCTGGGCAAGGCTCAGCACTGTGCTGCGCCCGAGGCCGCGACTGCCGCCGGTGACGATGGCGATCTTGTTCTTCGGCGTGGCTGTGTTTCGCGTCATGTTCTGTTCCTTTCCGAGCATTTGGCGTCAAGTTGCAACCGCAGAGGGCGATTTCAGCGCCGCTGGGCCTCGACGAAACTTTGACGGACGCATCAGGCGTCGATCTGGTCCCGCATTCCGCCGGATGTCAGCGAGCGCACCATGTCCTTGGTGTACATGTCGAGCGGGAAGCCGAGCTCGATCTGGCTGACCGCATCGAGGCGGTCGATCTGGGCCGGCGTGAGCTTCACGTCAACGCAGGCCAGATTGTCCTTCACCTGGGCCAGCTTGCGAGCGCCGATGATCGGAATGACCGGCTGGGAGCGTTGCCGCAGCCAGGCCAGGGCGACTTGCGCCGGTGAATGGCCGCTTTCGCGAGCCGACGGCCACGACCTCGCGGGCGATGGCCTCCTTGCGCGCATCGGATTTCAAGAATTGCTGCATCATCGCGTGGTCCTGCCGAGAATCCTTGGCCCCGCCCGGTTCAAACTGCTTGCCCGTCAGCACACCGCCGGCCAGCGGCGACCAGGCGGTTACGCCCACGCCCAGAGCCGCGGCCATCGGCAAGAGTTCCCGCTCGGGTGTTCGTTCGATCAAGCTGTATTCGATTTGCAGGCCGACGAACGAACTGCAGCCACGCAACTCGGCCAACGTGTTCGCCTCGAGCCACGAGCCAGGCCGGCATGTCCGAGACGCCGGCGTAGAGAATTTTCCCCTGCCGGACGAGATCGTCGAAGGCACGCATGACCTCCTCGATGGGAGTGATCTGGTCCCAGATATGCAACCAGTACAGATCGATGTAATCGGTCTTGAGCCTCTTGAGACTGGCTTCCACCGCCAGCATCATGCTCTTGCGGTGATTGCCGGCGGCGTTGGCATCGTTGCCGGGAGCGGCGTTGGTGTACTTGGTCGCCAGCACGAGCCGGTCGCGATGGCCGGCCATGAACTCGCCGAGCAACTTTTCGCTGGTGCCGGCAGTGTAAACGTTGGCCGTATCGATGAAGTTGCCGCCCGCTTCCAGAAAGGCGTCGTAGACCTTGCGGCTCTCCTCTTTCGACGAGCCCCAGCCCCAGTCCTCGCCGAAGGTCATCGTTCCCAGGCAAAGCTCGGAAACTCGAAGTCCGCTCTTTCCCAGCAGTCTGTAACGCATAGGCTCTCCCGTTAAGGTCAGTTCTGAAACCGTCTCGAAATGAACGTATGGCTCAGGTCTCGAAATACCGCGGCCGGTCGATATCGGCAATCAACCCCGGCTGGTTCGGTCGCCAGCAGAGACCTTCTCGCGTGGCCGCGCTCGAAGCCGGGGCGTCGGCCGCTGCGAATCGCGTGAACCATCCAAAGTTGTTGGCGGCTTCCTCGGGCGACTTGCTGACGACCGGTACGTTCAGCCGGCGGCCGATCACTTCGGCAATCTCGCGGAACGGCACCCCCTCTTCGGCAATCGCCGTGATAGCGGGCTCCCGCGGAGCATTTCTCCAGCGCCAGCTTGTAAACGCGGGCGGCATCGAGCCGGTGCACCGCGGGCCAGCGGTTGAGCCCATCGCCCACGTAGGCCGAGACGCCCTTCTCGCGCGCGAAGTTGATGAGGATCGGAACGAAGCCATGATCGCCGTCGCCATGGACCGAGGGTGGAAGTCGCACCACACCCACGCGCAAGCCACGCGTCGCGAGCGCGGCCGCCGCCGCTTCCGAAGCACGGGGGTAGGTTGCGGGGTCCGGCGCCGGCGGCGTGTCATTCTCAGTCGCGGTTCGGCCCGGTGCGAGGAGGGCAACCCCGGATGTGACAAGCAGCGGGCGCTGCGAACCTTCCAGTGCCGTGCCGATCGCCTCGATGGCGCGGCGGTCGATCTCGCAGTTCTCCGCGAATTTTGAGAAGTCGTGGATGAAGCCCGTGTGGATCACACCATCGGCATTGGCCGCGCCGCTGCGCAGGCTTGCGAGATCCTCGAGCGAACCGCGCTGAACGTGGGCTCCTGCGGAGACGAGCGCATTGGCACTCTGCTCCGAACGGGCGAGGCCGAGCACTTGATGTCCCGCATCAATCAACTCGCGGACGACGGCAGAACCGACAAAGCCTGTGGCGCCCGTAACGAAAACTCGCATGATAAATATCCAGTTTGAGATTGGTGCAGGGACGCGGTGTTGAATCACCACGCGACGGGACCGGTGGTTGAGGTGAACCCGCCGGTCGGCCCGTCAGCGGGGAGCAACGCGAGGCGGATCGCCTCGGCCGCGCCCTCCTCGACCGTCTGCGTGCCGCGACTATCGTTCAGATCGGTCGCGGTGTACCCGGGGTTGGCCGCATTCACCTTGATCGGCGTCTCCTTTAACTCGAAGGCGAGCTGCACGGTCAGCATGTTGAGGGCCGCCTTGGAGGCGCTATACCCGAGGAACTTCGCCCACACGTACTCCCATTCCGGATCTCCGTTGAGGGCCAGTGATCCGAGCTCGCTCGACACGTTGACGATCCTTCCAGCGGGCGACCGCCGCATGAGCGGAAGCATCGCCTGGGCGACGGCCGCCGGTCCGACAAAGTTGGTGAGCAGTGTCCGGCGGACGGCATCGAGATTGGCCCGGCTCGGCAGACCGTCTTCCCGGTCGGCAATCCCGGCGTTGTTCACCAGCACGTCGAGCCGGCCGTGCGCCGTTTCGATCGTCGCGGCGGCTTGCCGGATTGTCTTCTCGCGGAGCACATCGAGCTCGATGAAGCGGGCGGCAAGCCCCTCGCCCTGAAGTTTTTCCGCGGCGGCGCTGCCGCGTCCCTGGTCGCGGGCGGCGACGTAGACGGTCATGCCGTGTCTTCCGAGTTGCCGAGCGACCTCGAAGCCGATGCCTTTGTTGGCCCCGGTGACGAGGGCGATTCGGTCCGTCGTTTTGGCGTCTATGCCTGGCATTTGCGTGCTCCTCGTTCTGGTCCCCGATCCACCCGTCGTGCGGACCCTTCGGCCATCCCCAATGATTCGACAGGAAGTGAATATCGGGTCGATATCGCGCCTGCCCAATAGAGCGCTGCGTCCAGCGCCGCGACCGCCTCCAGCTCGATGGTGGTCTGGGCATTGAAGGCGGGTTTGTCTTGTGTCGGCATGATGCAGCTCCAGGTTCGGCCGGCCAGAGCGTCCGCTCCGACCCGTTTTCAGTTAACTAACCGGTTAGTCCAAGAATACGTACTATCTAACCGGTTAGTCAAGTGCTAAAATCGAAGAAGGGGAAAAGGCGAGAAATGCGAAATGCAGAAGCGACGCGCGAGCGAATTCTGGATGCGGCCCTGGCGGAATTCTCCGCCCACGGCATCGCCGGGGCCCGCGTCGATCGGATCGCCGAAGCCGCCGGCTGCAACAAGAACCTGATCTATATCTACTTCGAGGACAAGGAGACCCTGTTCTCGACGGTGCTGATGAAGCACCTGATGCGTGTCCACGAGGAGCAGCCCTTCACGCCCGACGACTTGCCGGGTTACGCGGGCAAGCTCTTCGACTGGGCGATGGCGAACCCCGACCTGATGCGTTTGTTGGCCTGGTCGACGCTGGAGCGCACGGCGAAAGAATCGGACGAGCGAGCCGCGACGTTGCGCGAGAAGATCCGGAAGGTGGCTGAGGCACAAAAAGCCGGCCACGTGGGGACCGCCTTTCCGCCGGATTTTGTCCTCACCGCTGTGATGAGTCTCGGGACAGCCTGGTCGGCGGCGAGTCCGTTTGGGCCGTCGCTCGATCCGAAACTCGCCGAGCGTTCGGCCGTGCTTCGCAAGAGCATCGTCGAGGCCGTTACGCTGTTGGCCAATGCTGGGAAAAGCGCGCGAACATCGGCAAGAAGCAAGGCACGACCGACGCGGCACAAAAGTTGAGAAATCGAAGTTCGTGAATGCCGTCAGGCGATCCGGGCGGGCCTAACTCGCGTCGCGCAGCGGTTCGATGCACTGTGGCGACTCGTTCCGCGCGTTGTTGACGAGCGTACTGATCGGGAACGCGGTCATTTCTTCCGAGGGATAGGGTTTGAGCAGTTCGCTGAGTTGCGTTGGGTCTTGTGCCTTCGGGTCGAGCCAGCGGTCGTAGTCTTCCTCGTGCAGAATGACGGGCATGCGGTCGTGAAGCGAGCGCAGCGTATCGTTGGTGTCGGTCGTCACGATCGTGCACGAATCGATGGCCGAGTTGTCCGGGCCTTCCCAATGCTCCCACAAGCCGGCAAAGGCGAAGGGGTAATCCTTCTTCATGCGAATGTAGAACGGTTGCTTGGTTTTGCCTTCCCCCTTCTGCCATTCGTAAAAACCGTCGGCCGGGATCAGGCAGCGACGGCGTTTGAAGGCGGTGCGAAAGGACGGCTTGGCGGCGATCGTGTCGGCTCGGGCGTTGATCAGCGACGCACCGATCTTGGTGTCTTTCGCCCAGGAAGGAACGAGCCCCCAACGCAAGAGCGACATTTCGCGGCACGTCGCGCCTCGCCTGATAACGGCCACGGGCTGCGTCGGTGCGATGTTATACCGCGGAACCATCTCGAGGGCGTGCAGAAGCTGGAAGACCTCCACGAGGTCTTTGGGGGGAGTTCGGAGTGTGAATCGACCGCACATGTTTTCAAGTCTACGCTCCAAAGTCCAAGGTCCAAAGTCCAAGGTCAAGCAAGGGAGCGACGAGCCGTTTCGGCAACTCGCTCGGGTGAGGAGTTCGGACAGTGATGCATTTTCGCCGAGCCTGTACTTCGCGTTCTGACCGTTAGAATACGAATGAGGTCAACCATGCTCATTGCGCGATTCGTTGCCACATTCTTTCTCGCCGCCGGCGGACTTTGGGCGACGTTTCGGCCGCTGAGTACAGTCGAGCGGCGGGCCGACAAACGGAAGCCGGCCACTTCGGGAACCATCGTCGTTTACCGCTCCGGGATTTTAGTCGTCACCGCGCTCTTGCTTTGGTGGGTTTGGACTGCCTGAAGCCTCGCTCGCTGGTGTGGTACGACGTTCAATGCAGGCCGGCTGCACGCAACACGACGTGTTCCAGCTGCGGAAGAAAGGCCGTTGCGATTGAGAGCAGGATTGACCCGCCGAAGGCGTACGCGATGGCGGCGATTCGCTTGGCTCCGCCGTGGCGGCCCCAGCAGGCGAGGCCCGCGACGGTAAAGATGCCAAGCATCGGACAGAGGATTTCCCACACCGGCGATCCGGTGAGCGCGAAGAGCAATGCCTGAGGCGCGAAGGTCGGCAGCAGCACGAACGAGCCGATGCGATGCTCCGGCAGCACGGGGACCTTCGAAAAGAGAGTCCAAACAAAGGGGAGGTAGACCGCGATCAGCACCTCCCCCAAGGTGAGCAATGCCGGCCACTGGGATTCTTCGGGCTCATCATCCGACATGGCACTCGCCGCGAGTAAGGCGCACCTCGCAACAGCGCTGAATCGCGCAAGAATTGACTCGCCCATCATGCCACGTCGGGCACTCTCAATCCATCAAAATTTCGGGCCGGCGGTGGCGAGGAGACCCCATCCGGCTGGTCGGAAGAGCCGGCCCTGTCGCCAACTGCTGGACAGTCCTCAATGCTTTTTTGTGCATTTCTTTCGGGGCTGGTCAATTTGTTCTCGAATCGGTGTTTTCACGGAGAACGTCGGTTGTCGCTCCAGAATCGGAGCGTTAAGCTCCTTCGAACTGCAATTTGTTTGCCCGGTCTCGCGCGACCGCCGTAGACGACATTTTGATGCACAAGAGAGGTTTGGCGATGCACGCGATTCCGGCCAAGATCATTTGCGCACTGGCGTTTGGCTTCTGTGCCCTCGGCGGATCGCGACTGAGCGCCTCGACAATCAATTATTCGACCTCGATTCCCGCCAGCGACGGCGCGGGGCACAACAGTCTGCCGACGTCCGCGTCGTTCACGCTGCCCGAATTCAATCCTGCCTTCGGCACGCTCACGGGCATCTCGATCAAGTTTGCCTTGAGCTACCAGGGCGAAGTCGACATTTTCAACATCTCCGGTTCGCCGCAAACGGCCTCGGCTTCGTCGTCGGTTCCGATTGACGTCACGGCTCCGACCAGCGGCGTCCCTTCGTTGACGGCCTCCTATTCCGTGAGCAATGTCACCGCGACGAGCTCGCCGCAACTGAGCGAATTCCTGGGACCCGTCTTCGAGCACGACCCTGACGTTTAACCCAACGGCACCCAACTTTGCTGCCTACGAAGGTGTGGGCAACAGCAACTACCAACTCGCCTACGGTGTCGGCACCTACAGCGGCACATCGACGGCGCCGGGAGGAACGATTTTCTTCGGCGGCGATGCGAACTCAGCGGGAACCGCTTCTGTCGTCTACACCTTTTCTCCGGCTCCCGAACCGGCCAGCGTGGCACTCCTGGGCAGCGGCCTACTGGCGTTAGGTGGCCTGCGTCTGCGGCGGCGGCGGGCATAAGCGGACAGGCCGGTCCGTTTGTATTGATGCTTGGGCCCTCATTTTCCCTGTTCGTGGTCGCCGTCCTGGCGGCTGCTCCCCTTCGTGTCTTCAGACCTGCCCATCGCGATTAACCGCGCTCTGCGCTCGGCTTTCCTAGACAAATCTCCCTTCGGCCGCCGTCAATTAGCCGAAGTCGGCTCTTCGATCCTTGATCGACGAGAGCGGTCCGATTCACGCAAATGCCTTTGCCGTCGAGAGTTGGTTGAAACGGGCTGAGCCCCGCGCTATGCTAAAGAAATCGCCGCAGAGCCAGTTTTCCGCGTACGGAGGCGACCGATGACGACGCCGTCTCGAGTTGGTTCTCGAAGTCGCCCCAAGTGGCAAGCGCTGCTGTCCCGGACGCTGTTGCGGCTGCGAATTATCTCGGCGGCCCGACGGGGGTTGTGGGCCTTGCTCGTTCTGGCGGCCGCCTACGCCGCCTTCCTGATAACGATGCGGCTCACCGGGCTTTTGCGTTTGACGCCCGAGGCATTGGCGCTTGCCGGATTGGCGCTGGCCGCCCTGCTGATCGGAGCGGTCTGGCCGCGCCGGCCGACGCTGCGCGACGCGGCTCGGGCCGTCGATCGCCATGCGAAGACCGACGACCTTTTCTTGACGATGCTCATGCTCGAAAACAGTCCGGGCGAGTTTCAGCCTTTGGTCGCCGCGCAAGCCGAGTCGAAGGCGGGGCGGATTCGGTCGACCGAAGTCGTACCGATGCGGATCAACGGTCGGCTCTGCGCAGTCTGCACTCTGCTCCTGCTCTGTGCGGGGCTCGTCCCGTTCGTGCCGCAGCTTGACCCGTTCGGCCGGGTCGAAGCGTCGCAGCAGGCGGAAAAGGAAGCCAAGAAGCTCGACGAGTCGAAACAGGCCACCAAAGAGCGGCTCGCCCAGATTGAACAAGAGCATCTTTCGGACACCGAAGCCAAAGAGGTCGCCAAGGCTCTCGATCAGCTCAAGACGACGATGAAAGCGGCCCAGCCGAAAGCCAAGGCGGCCAATTCGCAGGCGCTCGGCATCGCGCAGAAAAACGTCGCCGACCAGTGGCGCAAGATCAGTGCCGACAAGTTGAAGGACCTGCTGTCGGAGTCGTCGATCGCCCAGCAATTCGGCAGCTCGGGGACCGGCGAAAGCAAAAAATGGATGGAACAACTCCAGGCCGGCTCGACCGAGGCGCTGAAAAAAGAGATGAAAGCCCTGCAGAAGGACATGGAAGAGCTGGCCAAAACGAAGGATCCGTTCAAGAAGGCTGAGCTGCAAAAACGGCTGCGCGAGAAACTGGACGCGCTCTCGCAGTTTGCCAAGGAGCAGACGGGCTCGAAAACGCTGGCGGCCGCCATTAAGCGAGCCCAGGAACAGATGCGGATGGCCGCAAAAGGCGAAGACGATCCGGCGAGCAAGGAAGCCATGCAATCGGCGGCCGAGTCGATGAAGCTCGCGGAAAAGGAACTCGAGCAGGTGGCCCAGTCGGTCAAGGATCTCAAGGAACTCGAAAAGGGGCTCGCCGCTCTGCAGATGGCCAAGAAGCTCAACAACGACGAGCAGCTGGACGGCAAAAAGTTCGAAGGCGCGCAGTCGATGGACGAGTACATGGCCATGTTCGAGAAGATGATGAAGGGCAAGAACCCGAACAGACGAAGGAGGCTTCGGTGACGGCGGCACCCGCGACGAGAATGACGCAAGCCAAGTCGAAATTCAAGACCGAGATGTCGAAATCGCACATCACCAAGGGCAAGGTGCTTTTGACCCTCAAGACCAAGGGCATGGGCGAACACGTCGATGTGAAGGAGCAGTATCGCGCTGCCGTCCGCGACGTCAAATCGGGGATCAGCGAAGCCATCCTGCAGGAAGAAATCCCGCCCGGCTATCACGAGGGCATCAAGGGCTACTTCGAGACGCTCGACGAAGTGCCGAAGACGGGCAAATAGAGCTTCGGAAGAGTCCAAGGTCCAAAGTCCAAGGTCCAAGGTCAAAACGGGCGTTGCCGCTTTGATCCGACTTTGATCTTTGCATTGTTCTGAGTTTCCTGGCGAGTGGCCATTGTGCATCGACGGCAGTCTTCGGATGTCCGCCTTTTACCTGGACTTTGGACTTTGGACTTTGGACCTGAATCGATGACTGGCGGAAAACGCGCCGCTCTGACAGGGGTCGGCATCATTCTTCTAGTCGCGGCCGCGCGCCGCGGCCATCTGGCCGGCGTGGTTCACCGGCAAGCAGAACGCGCTCGTCGTCTACTGTGCCCACGACTCGGTCTATGCCGACGGCGTTCTCAAGGATTTCGAGGCCAAGACGGGCATACCGATCACGGTCTTGTACGACAGCGAGGCGACCAAGTCGCTGGGGCTCGTCAATCAGCTCAAATTCGAGAAAGACGATCCGCATTGCGACGTCTTCTGGAACAACGAGCTCTTGGGGACGATGGACCTGGCCGACGAGGGAATTCTCGAACCGTACAAAGGGAGCGGTTATGAGCGGATTCCGGGGCAATACAAGGATGAGCAAGGCCGATGGACGGGCTTTGCGGCGCGGATGCGGGTCTGGATTGTCAACAAAAGTCAGCCCGAATCCCGAACGGCGGGAACGCCGGTGCGTCGATCGCGTTCGAGACCAACCCGTGCATCGGGCCGCGATCGCCAACCCGCTTTACGGCACGACGCTGACGCACTTCTGCTTGCTCTGGCAGCTGCGTGGGGCCGATGCGCTTGAAGAATTGGTATGCGGACATACGTCGCCGCGGGCTTCGCGTGCTGGCCGGCAACGCACGGGTTAAAGATGCGGTTGCCGAAGGCGTTTGCGATTTGGGCTGGACCGACACGGACGACTGCTTCGAGGCGATTGACGACAACAAACCGGTTCACATGTTGCCGCTCGACGATTCGCGCAGGCTCCGCCGACTCCCGACAATTTCAAGAAGATCGGATGGCACCTCGGCGACCAGCCTTACACCATGGTCATCCCCAACACCGTCGCCCTCGTTCGCGGCTCGCGTCATCGGGAAAAAGCGGAGCGGCTGATCGATTTTCTGCTCTCGGCCGAAACGGAGATGGCGCTCGCCAAATCGAAGTCGCGGCAGGTTCCGCTCGGCAAGGTCGACAAAGAGCAGCTTCCCAAGGAAGTTCGCGAGCTCGCCGGCTATGTCAGCCGAGGGCTACGACCTGCGGAAGCTCGAACAGGCCCGCCGCGAATGCCTGGCCTGGCTCAAATCGGAGCCACAGTAATGAGCCTGGCGGCCATCTGTGCGTGGTCGTTCCTCCGCGCAAGCGCGATCGCGCTGGCCGCGGCGCTGCTGTCGAAAGGCATGGCGGCGTTCGTGGGGCAGGCTGCTAGCCTGCCCGTGTCGACACCGGGAGACAATTCGATTGGCAGGCGGCAGCTCGCCCCACGAAATGGCGGCAGCGTGGCCGTTTGGGCGCTCGTCTTGGCTCCCTTCCTCGTGCCGCCGCTTTTGGTCGGTTACGCCTACTCGCGCTTCGCCCTGATGCTGATTCATTATCCGCTCTGGAACGACGTGACCTACGGCGTGCTGCTGTTGCTCAAGTTTTTCCCGGCCGCGGTCGTGATCCGCGTATTCGCCCCGTCTTCGCCGGTGTCGGCCGAAGCGCTGTCACTTGCAGCGGCTGCTGAGGCGCAACGACGAGCCGCTTGTGCGGCGGCTGTCGCGCGAGTTTCGCTCGTGGATCGCCGGGCCCGGGCGAATTGCGATCGGTGCGTTTGTCGTCGTGTTCTTGCTGGCGTTTCAGGAGTTCGAGATCGCCTCGCTGATGGGGATCACGACGGGCGATTCGCACTCGCCGGTGAGCTGGACGGTTGCCCTCTTCGATCAACATGCGGGCGGCCTGCCGCTCGGCGAATCGCTGCGGCATGTGGTGATTCCCCTGCTCTTTGAGCTGGCGGTCGTGCTACCGGCGGCGATCGTGCTGCCGGCTTGGATGTCGGCCTCTTTGCAGAGCGGGCGCGACGTGTTGCCGCGGAAGAGGCGGCGGTTCGCAAGTGGTTTGCTGCTCGTCGTGACGGCCTTGCTGCTGGCGGGCGTGCCGACGGTCGTCGTCGTGCGGGGTGCTCTACGGGGCATCGAAAGTCTGCAGACGATTCTGCCGGCGATTCGTGAGATCTTGATCGGTGCAGCCACTGCTCTCGGAGCGGCACTTCTGGCCTGCGGTTGTGCCCATGTGTTGATGCGCGAACGGCAAATCTGGCTGCCGCGGCGGGCGGGACGCGGCATGGCGATCGGGATTTGCAGTCTGCCGGGATTGCTCGGGGCACTCGTGTTGAGCCTGGCGATTTTGGCGCTGTTTCAGTTGCCGGGGTTCCGCGGACTGTCGCAGTCGCTGGTGCCGCTGATTCTTGCGCTCGTACTGTTTGTGCTGCCGCGGGCCGTGATTTTATTCGCCGTGACGGGCATTTCGCGGCGGACGCCGGCGGCCCACTCCGCCTGGCTGCTGGTGCACTCTCCCGATCGCGGTCAGCGAACGACCGGCGCCCGGCTGATCGACGAGTTGCAGACCGGGGCGATTTTTTGGAGCGCGGTCCTCGTGTGGTACTGGTGCTACTGGGAGCTGACGCCGGCTTCGCTCTTGGCGCCCCCGGCGGCCATGTCGTTTTGCGTACGTCTCTATAACTTCATGCACTACGGACAAAGTAACGCGCTTTCGACGATGTTGGTGGCGGCGATCGCCGTGCCGACGGTGACGGTCGTCCTCCTCGCCCGGCTGCGTCCGCTTCTCGTGCGCTGGGTGCTGCAATGAGCGGTCGCTTATGGCGTTTGGAGAATGTCTACGTGGCGGGGACAGTTCGTCCGCGACTCGACGGCATCACCGTCGACGTCGCGCCCGGCACAACGGCGATCCTGGGCATCTCGGGTGCCGGCAAGACGACGTTCCTCAACCTGCTTTGCGGTTTCGGCCGTCCCCATCGGGGCCGCGTCGAACATCTTTTGCCGCAGACTGACGGCCGGCTGTCGATCTTCTGGGTGCCGCAAAATGACGGGCTCTGGCCGCACCGGACGGTTCGGGAGCACGTGGCCGAGGTCAGGCCGGCCGAAGAAGAGTCCAAGGTCCACGGTCCAAGGTCCAAAGTCGAAAGGCCGCGATCGAGCAGTCTTCGAGCTCCGGACCTCGTCATCCGCCTGTCGAGGACACTGGCGGGCCAAAGCTCTCCGCCAGTGGCGACCCGAAGGAATTCCGCGTCTTCCGAGCTTGGACCTTGGACTTTGGACCTTGGACCACTTTCCCGATCCGTCGATGATTGGCTGACGGCGTTCGATCTGCACGACCACGCCGACAAGACGCCGGAACAATTGTCGCACGGCGAGCGAAATCGGTTGGCCGTCGCTCGGGCGCTGGCGAGCGGCGCGGGTGTGTTGGTCATGGACGAGCCGATGGCGCATGTCGATCCGGCCCGCATCAACGATTATTGGCGCGTGATTCGCGAGCATTGCAGCCGGACCGGCACATCGCTGATTGTCGCCACGCATTCGCCCGGAGGTCGCGCTTGCCGAAGCCGAGAACGCGATCTGTTTTCGCGACGGTCGCGTGGTTTATAGCGGGCCGATCAATACTCTGTATCACTCGCCGCGTTCTCCGGACGAGGCGTCGTTGCTCGGTCCCGGCAACTGGTTCACACAGTCCGAGGCAGCCCAATGGCTGGGAATTACGCTGAATTCGGACCGATGCTATCGGCCGGAGCAGCTTGCCATCTGGGCCGCGCCCGACGGGCCATACACGGTCGAAGAGTCACGGTTTGCCGGGGCCTTTGCCGAAGTGACGCTGACGGATGAGCGAACGTCCAAGTCGCGGCGGTTCTATCATCGGCCTTCCGGACCGGGACTCAAGAAAGGCATCCGCGCGGCACTGCGCGTGATTGCCGTGTTGTTGGTCTGTCTCTTCGCGTCCGCCTGCGACGAGCGCGATCAACCGAAGCTCAAGGTCCGCGACATTCATTATTGGTCGATGCCCGCCCAAAGGGGCGATGATTCCCGCGCCGCGCAGCGTCACCTGCGGTCCGCACAACGAGGTGTTGGTGCTCGACAAGGGGGGCCGCGTGATCGTGTTCAGCCAGTCGGGCGAGATCTTGAAGAAATGGAACATGCCCGACGCGCGGATCGGCAATCCCGAGGGAGCCTGCTTTTTTGCTGATGGGCGGATCGCCGTGGCCGACACGCATTACAGCCGCGTCGTTTTCTTCGACCAAGAGGGCAAAGTCGTCGGCATGTTGGGGAGCCAGGGGACGGGACCCAGCCAATTTCACTACCCGGTCTGTGTCTCGCAGGATCCGAAAGGGAATTTTTACGTCGGCGAATACGGCGGCAACGACCGGGTGCAGAAGTTCTCGGTCGACGGCAAGTTCCTGCTGCAGATCGGCAAGGCGGGGAGCGGACCGGGGCAGTTCCAGCGGGCCAGCGGCGTCGTGTGGCACGATGGGCTGCTCTATATCGCCGACAGTTTCAACAACCGCGTGCAGGTCTTCACCGACACCGGGACGTATCAGTCGATCATCGGCCTGCCCGAATCGGGGGTGACGCTCGGCTTTCCCTACGCGCTGGCGCTGGGCCCGCAAAATGACCTGTTCGTGATCGAATACTTGACGGCCCGCGTTTCGCGGTTCGATTTAAAGACAAAAAAGCTGCTCGGCCGTTTCGGTACTCAGGGACGCGGCGAAGGCGAGTTCTCGACCCCCTGGGGGATCGACGTGAATTCCAAGGGGACCGTGTACGTAGCCGACACCGATAATCGGCGGCTGGTGGAACTCTTGCGATGAAGTGGCTCAAGCGGATCGTGCGGAAGATCGTCCCGCCGCTGCGGGCTCCGCTCACGGTCCGTCAGGTTGTGCCGCTCGTCGCGTTCCTGGTGGTGTACGCCGCGGTCTGCGTTGTGCTCGATCGCACGGGCAGCGTGCTGTTCGTGCGGCCCCGCATGTTCAGCGTCATGATCGTGTCGGTGTGGGTGTGGTGGATGTACGTCGCCGGCTACAGCGGTTTGCCGCGGCGGCGGGCGACGATCGCCTTTCTCGTGCGGATGCTTCTGGTCGGCGTGTTCGCCTTTGCGCTGGCCGAGCCGCGGGCCGTGCGGACGAGCGACATGCTTTCGGTCGTTTATGCGATCGATATGTCGGATTCGATCGGCGAAAACTCGACCGACTCGGCCCTGCAGTTTCTCGCTCAAACCGTCACGCAGAAGCCCGAAAAGGACCAGGCGGGGCTCGTCGTCTTCGGGCGGAACGCGGCCGCCGAGCTGCCGCCGCGGCAATCGTTTCCGTTCGAACCGGCGTCAGTCTCGATCAATTCGCGCGTCGATCGCGACGCGACCAACATCGAGCAGGCCCTGTCGCTCGCCGGGGCGATGCTGCCGGAGGACAACCTGGGCCGCATCGTGCTCATTTCCGACGGCACGGCGACCGAGGGCAGCCTGTCGCACATTCTCGACGACCTCAAGTCGCGGGGTATCGCCGTCGACGTTTTGCCGATTCAGTACGACTACACGAAAGAGGTCTGGCTGGAACGGCTCGATTTGCCGCGGTTCGTGAAGATCGGCGAGAACTACGAGGCGGCGATCGTGCTCTCGAGTCTGCAGCCGGGCACCGGGCGGCTGGTTGTCCGCGAGCAGGGACAGATCATCTCGGAACAAAACGTCGAATTTCAGGCCGGCAAAAATCGCTACAGCGTGCCGATCAAACTGCGGGAGCCGGGTTTTTACGAATACTCGGCGACGATCGAAACGCCTCCCGGCACCGACCATCTCAAGCAAAACAACACCGTCCTGAATTATCTGTACGTGAAGGGCGAGGGCCGCGTCCTCGTGGTGACGGATCCCAAGGGGGACAAGCGCGACTGGGAAAACCTGGTCGCCGCGATGCGTGCCGAGAAGCGGCTGGTCGATGTGCAGAGCGCGTACGATTTGCCGCGCGATGCGCTCTCGCTGATGCCGTACGACGCGGTGGTCTTCGTCAACGTCGGGGCGGACCTGTTCGACCCCGTGCAATTCAAAGCCGTTCACGACGCGGTGAAGGATTTGGGCATCGGCTATTTGATGGTTGGCGGCCGCAACAGCTTCGGACCCGGCGGCTACCACAAGACGGCCATCGAAGAAATCCTCCCCGTTTCCATGGACGTGACCAAGAAAAAAGTGCTGCCGAAAGGCGCGCTCGTCATCGTGCTGCACACGTGCGAGTTTCCGGAAGGCAACACGTACGCCAAACGTGTCACCAAAGAGGCGATCCGCGTTCTCGGTGCGCAGGACGAGGCCGGTTTGCTGGCATACACCAGGAATGCCTCGTCGTGGGTCTTCGAGCTGACGCCGGTGAGCGATTACGACGCCATCGTCCGCAAGATCAACGCCGCCCAGCCGGGCGACATGCCCTCGTTCGAGCCGATCATGAAGGCCGGTTACGACGCGCTCTCGAAGAGCGATGCGGCCGCCAAGCACATGATCATCATCTCCGACGGCGATCCTGGCCCCGCCGTCGCCGCCGCTGCTCAAAGGCGTTTCACGACCGCGAGATCACCGTTTCGACCGTCTCGATCTTTCCGCACGGCGGCATGGAGGTCGATACGCTGCGGGCGATCGCTAACGTCACGGGAGGCCGCTACTACAACACCAATGACCCCGATCAGCTTCCTTCGATCTTCATCAAGGAGGCCAAGTCGCTGAAACGGGCCATGGTGCAGACCAAGACGTTCACGCCGGAGGTCGGCTTTCCCTCCCCCATTCTCAAAGGGATCGGCGGATTGCCCCCGCTGCACGGTTACGTGCTGACGACGCCGAAGGAACGTCTGAGCGAGGAAATCCTGCGAGCCCACACGACCGAGGACGACCAGCTCGACCCCGTGCTCTCGCGCTGGAAATTCGGCTTGGGAACGACCGCAGCGTTTACGTCCGATCTTTCGACCTATTGGGGTGCCGATTGGGTCGGCTGGGAGAATTACCGGCCCTTCGTGAAGCAGTTGATGATGGACATTTCTCGCGTGCAGGAGGAAGAACACCTGCGAATGTGGTGCTATACCTCGGGGACGCAGGGCGTGATCGTCGCTGAGGATTTTCACCCGCAGAATATGTTCCTCGAGATGCAGGCCCGCGTCTCGGGGCCGCAAGATCGTTCGGAAACCGTGCCAATGCGGCAGATCGCCCCGCGACGCTACCAGGCGACGGTGCCACTGTGGGGCCGCGGCCGTTATCAGGTGATGGCCGTCGGCCGCTCTGGAGATCGGACGGCCCGCACGCAAGGTGGCTTCATCGTCCCCTACTCACCCGAGTATCTGCGGTTTCGCTCGAATCCGATCGCACTGCAGGAAATTGCCGAAAAGACCGGAGGTACCGTGCTCGACAAAGAGCACGCGGTCGACGAAATCTACAAAGCGCACCGCAAACCGAAACAAAGCTCGCGTCCCATCTTCGACTGGTTCTTGGTGGCCCTGGCTTGTCTGTTGCCGTTGGATGTCGCGTTCAGGCGAATCCAGATCGACCGGCATTCGATCGCCACCCTCTTCGGATTCGGCCGCGCCAGAGCCGGATCGACAGCAACGATGGGCACGCTGCTCGAACGGAAAAAAACAGTGGAAAGGGCACTCGATGCGCAGCGGCTTTCGCATCCGATCTTGAGCCGGCCCGAGCCCGAGCGGACAGCCCCGCGCCCGGCCGCGGGAGCGCCTCAGGCTGCCAAGGCGCCGCCGCCGCAAGCACCGGCACCCGCGGACACAACCACATCTCGACTCTTGGAACTCAAACGTAAACGCCAACAAGAGGGGAACGAGTGAGCACCAACATTTCCGAACCGACCACGTCCCCGGAACTCGAAGTTCTACAGCACGAAGCCGACGATTTTGCCCGCATCTTCAACGCGGCCCGAGAGGAGATCGGCCAGATGATCGTGGGCCAGGACCGCGTGGTCGAGGCCTCGCTGACCGCCATCTTTTGCGGCGGTAACGTCCTTCTGGAAGGCGTGCCCGGATTGGGGAAGACCGAGCTAGTCAAGGCCCTGTCGCGGGTATTGGAGCTCGACTTCCGGCGCATTCAATTCACGCCCGACTTGATGCCGGCCGACATCATCGGCACGCGGATCATGACCACCAATTCCGAAGGGCGCTACGAATTCGAGTTCCGACCGGGACCCATCTTCACGCAGCTGCTCTTGGCCGACGAGATCAACCGCGCCACGCCGAAAACGCAGTCGGCACTGCTCGAGACGATGCAGGAAGGTTCCGTGACGACGGCCGGCACGATCTACCAGCTCAAACAGCCGTTCTTTGTGATGGCCACGCAAAACCCGATCGAGCAGGAAGGCACGTACCCCCTTCCCGAGGCGCAGCTCGACCGGTTTTTGTTCAAAGTCGAGGTCCCCTTCCTGAGCCGCGAGGAACTCAACAACGTCGTTTTGCGGACAATTTTGAGGCGTCCCGTCGAGTTGAAAAAACTGCTCGATTCGGATCGCATTCTCGCGCTGCGTAAAGTGCTCGATAAAGTCGTCGTCGCCGACCCGATTCGTGACTATGCCGTGCGGCTCGTGCTCTCGACGCATCCGGGGACCGATTTCGCGACGGACGAAGTCCGCAAATACGTTCGCTGGGGTGCAAGCCCACGCGCGGCACAGGCCTTGATCCGATCCGCCCGCGTCCGTGCTTTGAGCCAGGGCCGCGCCCACGTCTCGTTTGACGATGTGCGCCATTTCGCCGATTCCCGTGCTCCAGCATCGCGTGCTGCTCAACTACGACGGACAGGCCGAGAACGTGATTCTTCCCGAGGTCATCGGCCGTTGTCTCGAGCGATTGTCGGAAGAACAGGCCTAACAACAGGTCGGAGAGTCGATCGTGCCCGACGAGACCAGGCAATTTACGACGCTTTTGCCCAACGACGTTTTGAGTCGCTTGGAGCGGATGCGGATTCGGCCGCGGCGGCGGATGACGAATCGCACGCATGGCGAGCATCTTTCCGGCAAGGGCGGGACAAGTATCGAGTTCTCGGACTTCCGCGATTACGTGGCGGGCGACGACCTTCGGCACGTGGATTGGAACATTTTCTCGCGTCTGCATCGGCCGTACGTGAAGCAATTCCGCTATGAAGAGCAGATGTGCGTCGTGATCCTGCTCGATGCATCGACATCAATGACGTTCGACGGAAAATTCGAACGGGCCCGACAGCTTGCGGCAGCATTTGCATTGATGGGTCTGTTCAGCCTCGAACCGGTGAGCATTTATTCCTGCCGGCAGATGGGAAACCATCCGGCGATCTGTCCCCCCTGCACGGGCCGTGCGAGCCGCGCGCGGGTCTTCAAGTTTCTCGAGGATCTCGAAGGGGGCGGCGATTTTCCCATCGAGGCGGCGGTCGAGGCCGTGCTACGACGGCATCGGGGACGGGGCATCGCCATCGTGCTGTCGGACTTTTTGACATTCGGCGACCTCGGCCGGCCATTTAATCTGCTGTATAGCTCGGGATTGGAAGTTTTCGGCGTGCAGATCTTGAGCCCCACCGAGCGCGATCCCGAATTGACTGGCGATTTGCGGTTCGTCGACAGCGAAACGGACGTGTCGCTCGATATCTCGAACGTCGGCGAGTTGATCTCGATCTATCAGGACCGCCGGCGAGCGCTCGAGCGTGAACTTGACGAGCACTGCCGGCGGCGCCGCGGGCGGTTTCTGTCCGTCAGCTC
Source organism: uncultured Planctomycetaceae bacterium (assembly GCA_963756305.1). Classification (GTDB taxonomy): domain Bacteria; phylum Planctomycetota; class Planctomycetia; order Planctomycetales; family Planctomycetaceae; genus DASPSM01. Next base: position 350,837 of record CAVWNP010000002.1, on the reverse strand, counting down.
GGCCGATCCGATCGATTGGCTGCTGTTCGATCTCTTCCGGCGAAAAGGATGGCTGCGATGAGCTGGCCGGGATTCTTTTCGCTGTCGAGCGCCTGGCTGGCGCTGCTCTTGATTCCGCTCGTGATCTTCTATTTCCTCAAGCTCAAACGGCCGCGGCAGCGCGTCTCGTCGCTCTTGTTGTGGTATCAGGTCGTTAACGATCAGCGCGTCAACTCGCCCTTTCAGAAGTTCAAACGCAATCTGCTCCTGTTGCTGCAAATTCTCGTGCTGGCCTGCTTGGTATTGGCGGCGATGCAGCCCTATTTGCGGAGCGCATCGCCCGCGCGCAATATCAACCGGTGCTGATCGACTGCTCGGCAAGCATGGCGGCCCTCGACAAGCCGGGGGGCGTCTCGCGAATGGAGGCCGCCAAAAAGCAGGTCGAAACGCTCATCGACAATTTGCTGCCCGACCAGCAAGTGGCGCTGATCGCATTTCACTCCACAGCCCGCAGGCTGACCGATTTCACCGACAACAAGCGCATTTTGAAAGAGGCCCTTTCGCGGCTCGAGGTCTTGCCTGTCCGCAGCCAGACCATCGACGCCTTGCGGATGGCGCAGGCACTGTCGCGGACGGTCCCCATCGAGCGAGTGCTTTTGGTCAGCGACGGAAACGTGCCGACGGAAACCGACTTCGAGCTTCCGTTTGAACTTGTGTTCGAGCAAGTTCCTCCCGGCGGACAAAATATGGGAATCACGTCGTTCAATGCGCGGCGGGCCAACGGCGAGCAATGGGAGGTCTTTGTCGGCATCGAGGGAACGCCGGCTGCTGAGACGACGGGCAAGCTCGAGCTGTTTCGCGAAGGAAAGTTGATTGGGTCCGAACCGGTGTTGCTGGTTCCCGGCCGCGCCAAGCGGCTGGTGTTTCGCCTCGAAACGTCCGAGGCCACCAGTCTGGAGGCACGGCTCTCTCCCGACGGTTTCGATGCGCTCGCGCTCGATAACGCGGCCTATCTACAAATTCCGAAAAGCCGGCCGCTGTCGATATATGCGCCCTCCACCCTGCCCGCATTCCGCCGTGCATTGGCCGTGCAAAAGGGGGTACAAATCGATGACGAGACCAAGGCGGTTCCCGGCGCGTCGTTCGATCTTATCGTGAGCGACCGGCCGGAGGACATGAAACTCGACTCGCAGGCGGCCTTGTTTGTCGGCTTCGTGCCCAAGGATTTGGAGAAGCTGGTTTCGATCGTCAAGGGGTCGATCGACGTTGTGGACTGGGACCGAAGTTCAACCCTCTTGCAGCACGTGCTCTTGTCCGACGTGACGGCTGTCGACCAGCCCAAGATCGCCGAAGGAGTCCGCGACGGAGACTTCGAAAAACTCGGCTACTCAATTCTGGCGTTCGGCCGCACGGGGCCGCTGCTGTTGGAAAAACGGCTGGGCGCACGACTGGAATACTACTTTTTACCCCACACGGACCATTCGACCCTCCCTTATCGCGTCGCCTTTCCAATCCTGGCGGCCAACCTGGTGGAAATCGGGCGGATCCAGTCCGGGCTTTCCGAAGTGCATGAGGCGCGAACCGGCGTGCTGCCTCCGCTGCAGCTGAAGCCCAAGACGGCCTATCGTGTCACCGGCCCGGACGGAGTTGCGGTGGATGTCACGAGCAATGATTCGGGCTTGGTCAACGGCATCGCCGCGCCGACGATTGGCCAGTACCGAGTGACCGAGGGGAGCACCGAAGTCGCCCGCGTCGGCGTTAGTTTGCTCGATTCGATGGAAACGTCGCTCGTCCCCGTGCGGCAGCTGCAATTTCGCGAGAATCTGCAGGTCGCCGCCACGACCGGACGACTCGACGCCGATCGGCCGCTCTGGCCCATGCTGTTGATGACGGGTTTGGGATTCTTGCTCGTCGAGTGGTGGTATTTCCAACGTCGCCCGGGAGGAGTACCGTCGTGAAGAGCATCATGCGTTGCCACCAATGGTGGGCCGGCATCGCCCTGCCTCGCTTGTCCCGCCCTACGGGATTGTCGCCGCTCTATTTCTATTGGTACTCGCGCTCGCGGCCCCCAGCGTGTGCCGGGCTGATGCGAAATCCGAGGGGCCACTCTCCGGCAAGGTCGAGTTGCGGTTCCAACGCTGCCGGTCCGGGGCACCGATTCCCATCGTTTGGGAGATCCATTGGGAAGAACAGGCGATTATCGAAGGGCAGCTCGACTTCGATGTCTTCGACGATGGCAATCAATTGATGTGCCGTTTTCAGATCCCCGACCGGGTGCTTTCGCCGGGCAAGAACATCTTTATGGGGATGCTCCCGGCCCTTTCGATCTTTAGCCGATCCGCCCCCGTAAACGTGCGGGCCCGTTTTACGTCCGGGAAGCGGCGATTCGAGCTCGACGAACAATCGCTGCGGGTGCCGAACAAGTTCGCACAATGGTTCAACGTGGGGCTCGTCTCCAACGGATCGGTCAAGTCGTCGGTGGAGGAGCGGGCCATCCTGGACGCGATTCGCTGGGAGCGCTTGCTCCCCAACACGGACATGCTCGATCGATCGACGACAGCGCTCATCGACCTCGAGACACCCGCACTTCCAGCCGAGCCCTTGGCCCTGTGCAACTTCGACGTCGTCGTGGTTTTGCCGACGGCACTGGTCGAAATCCGAGACGAACAAGTGGCGGGGCTCAAGAAATGGATTCTGGCTGGCGGCAGCGCCTGTGTGATCGCCGGCGGCGGATTGACTCCGCGCCAGGCCACGCTCATCAACGAATTGTTGAGCGAGTCATCGGGACACGAGACATTCGTCGTCGACCAGCAGGGATATCTCGCTCCGGGGCAAGCGGCCGAAGGCGAGATCGTATCGGCTCGGTACGGGCTGGGCCGCGTGGTGATGCTTCGTCAGCCCCTGTTCCAAAAGCTCAAGCCGGATACCAAGGAATGGCTGGCGGCCACCGCATTTTTGATGAAGGCCCGACGGGAGATTCTGCCACCGACGTCGCTTGCGACGCAAAATCCAAACACTTGGTCGCGAGGCATCGCACCGAATTCGCCGCCGGTGGTTGCGCCTCAACCCCGAAGAAAGCTCGAGCTGGAAAATGTAAAGAAGACGGGCAAGACCGCTTCCAAGGCGAACTCGCCCTCCGACAAGAAGTTGCGCTCCTCACCGGTGATCGTCCAGACTCCGGGTCCCGCTTCTACGCCTCAGGGAGGGGTGATCCAGCTACCGCAGTCGGGGAGGTCTGGCGGTCGGGGGATGTCGACCGCGGCGGCGTGGCGGTTGCAATACGACCCGTCGTACGGCATGCGCTCGGAACTTGCCCCCGCGCAGCTCTTCTCTCTAGCCACAATCTTTCAAATGTTGATGCCTCGCGACGTTCAGATGGTTCCCTTGGGTCTGATCGGAGCGGTTCTGGCCGCCTACGTTTGCGCGATTGGACCGATCGATTATTTGCTGCTGGGCGCTTTGCGGATCCGCCGATTTACGTGGATCCTGTTTCCGGTCGTCACCATCGCGTTTGCCGGCTTTACGTTGTGGCTTTCGCGCTGGTACCTGGGGACCAACGACAGCCGCCTCGCACTCGAAATTCACGACGTGGTGAAAGGCGGCGCCGTCGCTCGCCGGACGCGCGTCGAATTGATGTTCTTGAGCAGCGAACGCGACATGGGGACCGACGTGCAACGTGGAGTCTATTCGCCCATTGGCCTGGGGGTGACCGCTGACTTTCGTCGCATGGGGATGGCTCAGAACATGCCGTCGGAGCGTGCCGGTCAGGCGTCGTTCCGGGGCCAGTTTCCGAGCCATTACGTCGTCGATCAGGCAGTGCCGCAGTGGTCGCCGGTCGTCAACCGCTTCTTCTGGATCGATCCCAAGCCGGCGGCCTTCGAGACCACGCCGGGGGCTGACCCTGCCGCCCATTTCAACTGGGACGATCCGGGTGATGTGTCGACGAAGGAGGGGCGCGAGGCGCTGGCGAAGCGCATTCGCCAGGCCTTTGGTGAATCCGCTGGCGCGGTCATGTTGCGGGCCACCGGGGATGACGTCGAAACCACGATTCTCACCCGGTCGTTCGATCCGATGCGGCCGATGGCTCCCAACGACCGTCCGCAACACGTCGGAATCGGGGACGTTGTTCACGAGATCTCGGCCCGGTCGCCGGAGAAGCTGTTTGCGCTGGCGTCGCAGATTTCGCCGAACGGCGGTCCCGATCTGGAAGACCTGGCCCTCCTGGATCAGACCGACCCGCGGCAATCGCTCCTCGTGATCGGGGTGGACCATGGCCCCGACCTGGTGCTTTACCGTCGTTTGTATACGAAAGGACCGTAATGCTGGTCGTTAATGTCGAAAACCTGTTCGTCGATTACGGTAAGATCCATGCGGTCCGAGGCATCTCGCTGCAGATTCCAAAAGGCGAAGTCTACGGGTTTATCGGCCCCAACGGGGCCGGCAAGTCGTCCACGATCAAGGTGCTGGCGACGCTGCTGCCCGGCTATCGCGGGCGGGCCTTTGTCAACGGCATCGACGTGGGCCGCGATCCGCACGCCGTTCGCGAGCACATCGGCTATATGCCCGACTTCTTCGGTGTCTACGAAGACCTGACGACGCGGGAATATCTGCATTTCTTTGCCGCGGCGTATCGCATTCCGCGTTCGCGACGCAACGCGATTGTGAATGACGTGTTGGAGCTGACGGATCTCACGCACAAAATCGACGCGCAGGTCGACTCGCTTTCTCGCGGCATGAAACAGCGGCTCGCCTTGGCGCGCGTGCTATTGCACGATCCGGATCTCTTGCTCTTGGATGAGCCGGCCAGCGGTCTCGACCCGCGGGCCCGCATCGAAGTTCGCGAGCTGTTGAAAGAGCTCAAGAACATGGGCAAGACGATCCTGATTTCGAGCCACATCCTGCACGAATTGGCTCAGCTCTGCACGCGGATCGGGATTATCGAGGCGGGTCAGATGGTCGCCCAAGGACCCCTGGATGAGATTTATCGCCGGCTGCAGCTGATGCGGATCGTCCATGTACAGTTGGCCGACGCTCCGGACGCGATGCTCGGACAATTGCGCGAGATTCCCGGCGTGGACTCGGTCGAGCGGCAGATCGACCGCATTGCCATTCGCCTGCATGAAGACCGGCTTTCGATCGAGGATCTGCACGACGCGATCCACGGCTTGGGCGGGCGAATTCGCATGTACCAGCCGGAGGCGATGGACATGGAAACGGCCTTCATGAAGCTGACTCAAGGGACGACGGCATGAGGACAATGGCATGAGGACAAAGGCATGAGTGCTCGCGCGTCTCACTCGGTCTGCCGCTCTTGATGCGGGAGCTTACCGAACAGGCAACCCGCGGGCGGCACTACGTGCTGCGCACCCTCTTCGCGACCTTGCTCTTGATCCTGGGCGTCATCTATTTGGGCGATCTGCTGGCCTCGGGCGGCAATCAGGGGAGCATGGGGTCGCTCGGAAACGGGCCAAGCTTGTTCAACAGGGTCATCCTGATCGAAGCGTTCGGGATTCTGATTTTTCTGCCCGCGATGACGTGCGGAGCGATCGCCGGCGAGAAGGAGCGCAATACGCTTTCGGTCCTGCTGACGACACGTCTGGAGCCGGCGACAATTGTTCTCGAGAAGTTGCTGAGCCGACTGTTTCTGATCCTCACTCTGATGCTGCTGTCGCTGCCGCTGATGACCGTCGCCTATTCGCTGGGCGGACTGTCGCTCGACTACATGCTGGAGTGCATCGCGTGGTTGGCGGGAATGAGCGTGTTGGTCGCGTCGTTGTCGCTGATGTGTTCGGCCTGGTGCGGCAGTACGGTCTCCGCGTTTTTCATGACGTATGCACTCGGCTTTCTGTTTTACCTCGGTGGCGTGGGTTTTTTCGTGGAACGCAACTTTGCGTCGGGGAGCGCCGGCATTGCTGTGCCCACGTTCTGGGGGCAGTTTGTGGTGCTGATGTCCTCGGGGGTTTTCTTTCTGGTTACGGTGAAGTGCCTTGTGAGCCGAGCGGCTGTCACCCCGCGGAACTTTGTGCTCTCGTTCTTTCGCTGGTTGGACGATCTGTACAATCGCATGAATGTCGTCACGGGAAATATTGTGCTCACGCCGGCAAGGGCGAGTCTGCCTGACGCGGCTCCCATCGCCTGGCGCGAAACGGCGAAAAAATCGCTCGGAACCGTGCGCTACCTCGTGCGAGTCTTCGTCGCGATCGAGTTGCCGACGGTGCTGTTGTTGATCTTCGCGGCGGAGGCACGGCTGACGTTCGATCGGTCCGCCGGTATCGGCAGCGGACTTTGGATCGCCGACTGGGGAGTGGCGGCGGCGCTCATTTCCGTGATGTGTGGCGGCATTATCAGCGGCGAGCGCACGCGGCAGACGCTGCCTGTGCTGCTTTCGGCGCCCATACCCGGCGACGAAATCATCAAGCAGCTTTTTGCCGGGGTGCGCCGCTTGATCATGGTGCTCTGGCTGCCCTTCGCGACGATTGCCGCGTTCGACGCGTGGTATCACGTGGGCGCGCGATTCCTCACGCCCGCGTTGACGCTCCAATGGGTCGTGTGCGCCGCTTTGGAACTTGCGATTTATCCCTTTCTGATCGCGTGGGTCACGTTCTACGTCGGTGCCAAGGTCCGCTCGCCGCTGTGGGCGATCGTCACATCACTTTCGGTCGTGAGCGGCGCGGTGGTCGTTCCTTATTTAATCGTCTGGATTGCTACCGTCTGCGACCTTCCTCTCAGCCCGGAATTGTGGCAATTCGTGGGACTGGCGAGTCCGGCGATGATCATCGTGGCAAACGAAACGTCCGATGCCACCTTCACCATGATCGCCGTGAATTTCCTTGTTTACGGCAGCCTTTTGATCTTGATGCGTCGGCTGTGTCTGCGGCAGGCCGACCGGCTCCTCGGCCGCGCCGAACCGCAACAGGCCGGTCTCGAGTTGCAGTCGACGGCCCGCGTGCATGACGAAAAACAGATGGCCACGGCTTGAAAACGATTCCGGCCGCTCGTGACGAAAACAGGTGAGCGATGCGGGAACGCCACAATGCGGCATATCGCAGGCGGCGAAGGGTTTCACTCGGTCTGCCGCTCTTGACGCGGGAACTCACCAGGCAGTCCAGTCAGGTTCGGCACTATGTCTTCCGCACGCTTCTCGCGACTCTGCTCTTGGCTTTGGGGTATCTCTACCTGCGCGGACTGCTGACTGAGGGCGGCGCAATGGGCGGATTGGCGGCGCTCGGAAGCGGTCCGTGGCTCTTCAACACTGTGGTTGGTCTCGAACTTCTTGCCATTGTGGTCTTCGTGCCCGCGTTAACTTGCGGAGCGATCGCGGGGGAAAAGGAGCGCAACACACTCGCGATCCTGCTGACGACTCGCTTAGGGCCGCTGACGATCGTCCTGGAAAAACTCCTGAGCCGGCTGGTTGTGATTTTCTCTTTGTTGTTCTTATCGATGCCGCTTTTGGCGTTTGCCTATGCGATGGGGGGACTGTCGCTCGAGTATATGGTGCGCGGCGCGATGTGGCTGACGGCGCTCAGCGTGCTGATGGCAACGCTGTCGCTCATGTGCTCGGCGTGGTGCGGCAGCGCGAGCGCCGCTTTCTTCATGACCTACGCAGTTGGAATCGGGCTCTCCATCGGATTCTCCGGCTTATGGCATTGGGAGATGTATCTGATGTGGGGAGTGCTGCCGAGCTCCCGGACTTGGGTGTTGGTTCTGATGTTGCTGTCACTCGTCTTTTTTGTCGCCACCGTGCTCTGCCTGGTGCGGAGGGCCTCGGTAACTCCGCAGAATTTCGTCTTGTTGTTCTTTCGCCTGCTCGACGTGTTTTTCACCCGACTGAACGTGCTTACCGGCAACATCGTGCTGACGCGGGAGAAAGCGACTCTTCCACGCGACGCGCCAATCGCCTGGAGGGAGACGGCCAAAAAGTCGCTGGGGACCGTGCGCTATCTGGTGCGAATCTTTGTAGCGATCGAGTTGCCAACGCTCTTTTTGCTGCTGTTGGGGGTGAGGGCCCGCCGGAATTTCTGGATTGGCGGCAGCGTCGGCAACCTATTGTGGCTGGTCGATTGCTCGATCGGCGCGGTGCTGATCGCGGTCATGTGCGCCAGCATCGTCAGCCGCGAGCGCACGCGGCAGACGCTGCCATCGCTCCTCGCGACACCCATTCCGGGCGATCGGATCATCCTCGAGCTCTTTGCCGGCGTGCGACGGGTGATCTTCGTGCTGTGGATTCCGTTTGCCACAATCGCCTTCTTCCAGTTTAAGTTCCGCTTATTTCCCACAATTTTTGGATCGAGCGCCTGGCTCGTCTGCGCTGTCTTGCAGCTGACAATTTACCCATATCTCATCGCGTGGGTGTCGTTCTACCTTGGAGCCAAGATTCGCTCGCCGATTCGGGCCATTGTGGCATCGCTCGGCGTCGTGGCGGGAGCCGTTCTGGTTCGGTTTGTACTCCTGTGGATCGTCTATGGGTCCAACCCCTACTGGCATCGCGTGGAGCCCTGGTGGCTCATCGTAAGCCCTGCCACGGTGATCGCGATCAACGAGTTCGGCGAAGCCCGGCTCGGTCTCGTCTGCATCAACTTCCTGATGTACGGAAGTCTGTTGTTTGTGATCCGGCATTATTGCCTGCGGCATGCCGACGAGCTGCTCGGACGCGCAGCGTTTCGGAGGGTCACGCCCGCGCCGGAACCCGCACGGCCGCTTCGCGACGAGCGAGCAGTTGCTCCCGCTTGATGCGTGGCGACGATTCGGTGCTCGCCTACGCGCTGAGTCGTCGTGGTGCGGGGTGCGACGGGACTGGTGAAACCGTGAACTCATGCGAGGCGCGGGCCCAGACACGGTCCAAGGCGGCCCGTGCCTCCCGCAACGGCACGGCGTGCAACAATCCGTCGCCGCGATGTTCGATCAGCTCGAAGTGCACGAGCTTGTCGACGGCATCGCCGATCTCGAAATCGACTTTGATACCGGCTTTTTCCTCCAAGAAATCTTCGATCGCGTCGTCGAGGTGTTCTCGATTCCAGCCGGCGGCGCCGGCCCGCGTCAACAGGAAGAAATAGGCCAGCACCGCTTCGCGGAATTCCTGCTCTTCGGCCTCGTTGAGCAAACGGAAGAGCGCCCCGGCGTTGTTGTCGAGGTTTTGGTAGTACAGGCTTTCGGTCAGGTTGAGCTGGTATTTCTGCTTCGTCTGCAGATAGCCGTGAAAGGATTTCAAGCCATATCCCAGCGTACCCCCCACCAGGCTCAAGAAGGCAATCGAGTTATAGGCGCTCGAGAGCGCCAACGTGAAAGCGCCTTGCAGGAATTTCCAGGCGGTGAGCACGATGCCGCTCAAAGTCGGCAAGACGATCTTGCCGCGGTCGGCCAGCGTCAGTTTCACGCGCGTGCCGGGAAGGAGCATTTCCAAGTCCACCTTGGGAATGTCCTTGAAGATTTTGATGTAGACCGACTCGGTATCGATGTAGCGTGTCTTCTGGGCATGATCCCGCAGCCGCAAGATGACGACGAGCCGCTGGTAGATCGGCACGCTCACTTCTTGTGTCCGCATGAATCGCTGCCAGCGCCGTTCGGCGCGACGACCGATGACGTCGCCGCGGGCAAAGATCTCAAGGCGATCGAAAACGTCGAAATTGACTTCGAGATTGATCCCCCAATCGCTGGCCTCGTTCGGCGCCGCTTCAATCTCGCTGTGTGCGAGCCGTTTGAAGTTGGCCCGCTCAAGGAGCGAGATGAATTTGTCGAACAAATTGCCGATTTGCTCTTCCCGCTCTTCGTGCGTGTGCGGGACGAGGGGTTCGGTGTCCGAATCGGGATCGAAATAGGCGTAGGCGTCCTTTAATTCCTCGAGGCGGGCCTGGTATTCACAGTGCAAGGTCGCCGCAAGTCCCCGGCAGAACCGCTGGAATTGGTCCCGTTCAGCCGGCGGGAGCTGCGGATCGGCGCTCAAGAGATCGACTAAGTCGGTCTTGCGAATCGGGATGAAGTGTTCGCGATTGGGATATTCGGCCACAAACGGCTCCCGCAGTCGCAGCGGCATCGATTCCAGGCTGAGGAGGGTTCAAGAAATGGGCCGGCAGTGTCGCCATTCCGTTCGTCTTGGGCAAGATGACTTTTCCTTGCCGTCCCCTTATCTTGGCGTGCAAAGCCTTTTTCCGAGGGGATCGTACCCTTCCTCGCGTCCCCGCGCGGCTAAGATTGAATCGAGCCAGAACGCTTCGAGTTTGACGCTTGTTTTGCAGCCACAGGTGGAATCGCCATGCGAACGAACCCGGTTCGGCGGGCCTTGAAAACCGGCCATACAGTCATCGGAAGCGAACTTTCGCGACTTCGGAGCCCGGAGGTCGCCCGGCTGTACGCGCTGGCCGGTTTCGACTTCGTATTTATCGACATGGAGCATTCGCCGTTCACTCTGGAGACGGTCTCCGACATGATCGCGACGGCTCGGGCTGCGGGCATCGTGCCGATCGTCCGCATTCCGCAGGCCGAGTATCCCTTTGCCTGCCGGGTGCTCGATCAGGGCGCCCAGGGGATCATCGTTCCGCGCGTCAACACGCCCGAACAGGTTGGTGACATCGTTTCATGGATGCGGTATCCGCCGCACGGCATTCGCGGTTATGCCGCGACGGCCGCGCAAACGGACTTTGCAACGGTGGCTCCGGACACATTCATCGAAGCCAACAATCGCGAAACGCTGTGCGTGATCCAGATCGAACGGCGCGAGGCCCTCGATTATCTCGATGAAATGCTCTCGTTTCCGGGTGTCGACGTGGCCTGCCTGGGCTATATGGACCTGTCCGTTGACTTGGGCATACCCGGGCAGCTCGAGCACCCGCAGATGGTGTCCATCATCGAACGCGTGATTGCCGCGTCGCACCGGCACGGGATTGCGGCCGGCATTATCGGACCGCAGATAGAGCCCATTATCCACTGGATGCAAAAGGGGATACGCTTCGTGTCGTATTCGACGGAGTCGCTCCTGTTGCACGAAGCGGCGGCCTCGGCCGTGCGGCGTCTGAAGTCGGCGGCGATGCTCAAACTGTAGAATATCGAAACTTCGGCCAGGCTTCGTGCCGGGGGCGGACAATACTGCTTGTGCCGGCGAGAGATCTCACCGAATCGGCGAAAGCACCGGGTCGCATCGAAGTCGCAGTTGGCCGCTCTTCCTGCAAAGACGTGATAACTTACGAGGTAGCGGGATGGCGGGACGGCGAACCGGGAGGTAAAAAGGGTCCGGGTCCCTCTTGCGCACCCTTCGGCCGAAAGGAAACCATGCCGAGCGTTCTAGTCATTGATGATGATCGCACGGTCCCCTTTCTGATCGAGCGGGCCGTCCAGGGTACGGGCGTGGTCGTGCTTCCCGCGAAATCGGTCGAAGAGGGGCTCAGTCTGCTCGACCGCCGGCCAGATGTTGTCCTGCTGGACATCATGCTTCCCGAAGGGTCTGGTCTGGGGGCTGCTCCGCGAATCCAGGCGCGCGACCCGAAGGTGCCGATCATCTTTATCACGGCGGGCGGGACCAGCGATACGACGATTGAAGCTATGACGCTGGGCGCCTTCGACTACCTGCTAAAGCCGCTTGATTTGCCCAAACTCAAGGAGATCATCGGACGCGCACTTGAGATCCGCCGGCTGATGCAGGTTCGCGTGGAACTCCCCAGCACCGAGAAGCCCGTATCCGACAGCGACCAGATCATTGGCCGCAGCCCGTCGATGTGCGAGGTTTTCAAGGCAATCGGACGCGTTGCTCCGCAAAATGTCATCACTCTGATTGTTGGCGAGAGCGGCACGGGCAAGGAACTCGTTGCTCGGGCCATTTACCATCATCAGCGCCCGATCCTCGGAACGGTTTCTGGCCCTCAACTGCGCTGCGTTACCCGAAACGCTGTTGGAAAGCGAACTTTTCGGGCACGAAAAGGGCTCGTTCACGAGTGCCAATTACCGCCGGATCGGGAAATTCGAGCAGTGCTCGAAGGGGACGCTGTTCCTCGACGAAGTCGGCGACATGTCTCCGCTGTTGCAGAGCAAGATTCTCCGCGTGTTGCAGGAGAAACGGTTCGAGCGCGTGGGCGGCAACGAAACGATCGAAACGGACGTGCGCGTGATCGCGGCCACCAATCGCGACTTGAAGGATATGGTCGCGAAAGGCACGTTCCGCGAAGATCTGTACTATCGCTTGAACGGCTTTACGATCAAGCTGCCCCCGCTTCGCGAGCGAGGCGAAGACATCCTCTTCTTGCTCGAACACATGCTTTCGCGGTTTGCGCGCGAGTTGAACAAGTCCGACGTGCACGGGATTTCGCCCGAGGCGATCGATGTTTTGACGCACTATTCGTGGCCGGGGAACGTGCGGGAACTGGAGGCGGTGATCCGCCAGGCACTACTCAACACGACAGGAAATGTCATCCTGCCAGACTTTCTGCCGGATCACATCCGCACGGTTCGCGAGTCGGGCGCGGTGGCGGGGATCACCACGTCAGAATCATCATTGCCTGCAAGCGACCTCCGCTCTTTTGTCGACGACTGCCTGCGTCGGGGCTCCGAGCAGATGTACGCGGCGAGCATCGAGATGATGGAGCGTTATCTTCTCACTCGCGTGTTGCGGCACTCGCAGGGTAATCAATCGCAAGCAGCTCGTATGCTCGGCATTACTCGTGGCAGTTTGCGAAACAAGATGCGGACGTTGGGCATCCAGATCGGCAACACGGTCAACGTGGATGAGTTCGCGTCCGCCGAATCCCTCGAAGGCCTATAAACGCTTGTGCGCTTCGGGTGGTCCGCGTTGTCTGTCCGCTGATCCAAGTACTCCGGCCTTGCCTTCTTGCATGCGCCCTTCTCTGGATTCTGCCGTTTGAGCAAGACGTGCTCCGGGGATCTGGTTGACACGGCATAAGGTTTGCCCCGTTTGCCGTGTCTCTCGTGGAAATCGGACGTGCTGTCCGTGTTTCGTTTTCGGCATTTGCGGAAAGTAAGGAGCAAGCTATGACCAGAATTTGTTGCGGGCGAAGAACGGCCGCGCAGGGCGCGTTGCTGATCGCAGCGACCGCCATGCTTGTCGGCGTCGCACAAGCGCAAACAAACCCCTCGACTCAGAATAATCCGAGCGGCACGGCGACCGGACAGGTCCAAGAGAATCCACAATCAGCAGCAGCAGCCGGGCCAACAAGCCGGTCAGCAAACGACCCAACCGGATGGCCAACAATCGGGCCAGCGGACGTCGAATCAGGACGCGATCGGAGCGAAATTCGAAGCCGCCGGACAGGGCCAACAGGGGCTGAACGTTCAGATTGTGAATCCCAACAGCCCGGCCGCGCAGGCTGGACTGCAAGCCAAGGATCGCGTCATCTCGGCGGACGGTCGTCCTTTCCGCAAGGCACGTCACCTGGAAGCCTACCTGAGTGCGCAAGTCGGCCGACCTGTGCCCCTGGTCATTGAGCGCAACGGCCAACAGTCGACGATCGAGCTCATGCCTCAACCGACCCAAGGCGATCACGGCTGGCTTGGTGTGCTTCTCGTGGAAGTGCGCCCCAAAGCCAACAATGCGGTCGAACGAAGCCAATCCGAACGGTCAACTAAACCAAAACTCCCAACGCGCCACGCAGGACAGGCACTGCCGAATGCCAATGGCGCGAATGGAACCACGGCCAATGCCCAGAATGCCGAGCCCGGCAAAGGTGCCGAAATCGCCGACCTGGCTCCGCAAGGTCCAGCGGCTCGCGCGGGCTTGCAGCGCGGGGATGTCATCACGCACGTGAACGGCAAAGAGATCGACGACGCGGCCGAACTTGTTGCCGACATCCACGAGATGAAGCCTCAATCCAAAGTCGAGATGACCGTGCTCCGCAATAATCAGGAGCAAAAGGTAAACGTCACCTTAGGAAATCGCGCCGAGGAGATGGCCGAAGCTGGTCAAATGGGTCCGGGACAAGGTCAATACGGCCAAGGCCAGTTCGGACCCGGACAATTCGGACCTCCAGGTCAATTTGGTCCCGGTCAGTATCCGCCGCAGCAGTTCCCCGGAGCGAATGGACAATTCGCACGCGGCGAGATGGGCAACGGAACGCAAATGCACCAGCAGATGATGGAGCAAAATCAACGCATCGAACAGGAACTGAAGCAATTGCGCGATGAAGTGCGACAGTTGCGCGAACAGATTCAGAAAAAGTAACTCGAAAGAAATCGAAAGGGAGCATGACTCATGAAACGGGCAATTTCGACTTCCCTCTTCATCGCGCTCTTCACGCTCGGGGCCACGCTGATCGATACATCGTCAGCTCAGGCCCAGCGGCGAGAGGGCGCTGCACGAGGTGCTGTGCGCGGGGGTTATCGTGACGGTGCCTGGCGGGGTGGCGCTTGGCGCGGTGGCGGTTACCGGGGAGGCTACTATCCCGGTTACGCCTACTACGGTGGCTATCCCTACTACGGTTACGGAACCGGCTATCCGTACGGCGGCTATTATTCCGGTTACGGATATCCCGGTTATTACGGCGCAACTCCCGGCGTTTCGGTCGGCGTGGGAGGGGTCGGTTTCGGGTTCGGTTGGTGGTGAGTCGACCCTGAATCGCTGATTCCAATGCGGCGGCGCATCTGCGGATGCTTCGATGGATCATCCGCGATGCGTCGTCGCGTTTGCGCACCGCTGGACAAAAAACGACCAGTCTGGTCGTTCCGAACACTGGAAAACCCTTATTCCGTGAACGAGAATCAAGATAGGATCGGTTCCTGTATTAGCGTGCTTACAAGCGGCTGTCCAATGACGGATTGCCGCAAGGACCGATGTGGCGTTCATCGAAGTGCTTCGAGGGAAGACGGAGACACTGCGGACATGTCGCCCTTTTGGACGCCACCGCCATTCACTCCACTTCTCGGTTCCCAGATTTCATCTGTCTGTCGACGTCTCACTAACTCGCAACCGCTTCGTGCTGCGCGTTGCGGATCGGGCCTGACGATTTTTTGAACACGCGAGGACCGGTATGCCCCGGCTGCAAGAACCAGCGACAAATTCGAACGAGATGACGACGCTCGTGACCGCCTTGACCGCATTGAAGCGCGGGAAGCAGGGTGTGCGTCTGCCGATGGATTGGACCGGTTTGGCGGGCAAAGTCGCCGACGCGTTCAATGAAGTCGTGGAACTGAATGAACGGATGGCCGATGAATTGGCGCGGCTGCGGCGCGTCGCGGGGAAAGAGGGAAAGCTTGCCGAGCGGATGTCGCTCGGCGATGTCGGCGGCTTTTGGGACGAGTCCGTCAAATCAGTCAATTCGTTGATCGATGACCTGGTGCACCCGACCAGCGAAACGGCCCGCGTCATCGGCGCCGTGGCCCAGGGGGATTTGTCTCAGAACATGGCTTTGGAGGTTGACGGCGTTCCCCTCAAGGGCGAGTTCCTGAAAACGGCCCGCACGATCAACAAGATGGTCGATCAGTTAAGTTCGTTCGCTTCGGAAGTCACGCGCGTGGCCCGCGAGGTGGGAACCGAAGGAAAGCTCGGCGGTCAGGCCCGTGTGCAAGGCGTCGCCGGGACGTGGAAAGACTTGACCGAGAGCGTCAACAGCATGGCGAGCAACCTGACGAGCCAGGTGCGAAACATCGCCGAAGTGACGAAGGCGGTCGCCGACGGCGACTTGTCCCGCAAGATTACCGTCGACGTGAAAGGCGAAGTGCAGGAGCTGAAAAACACCATCAACACGATGGTGGACCAACTCCGATCGTTCGCTTCGGAAGTCACGCGCGTGGCCCGCGAAGTGGGAACCGAAGGAAAACTCGGCGGTCAGGCCGACGTGCAAGGCGTCGCCGGCACATGGAAGAGCCTGACCGACAGTGTGAACAGCATGGCCGGCAACCTCACCGGCCAGGTGCGCAACATCGCCGAGGTGACGACCGCCGTCGCCAACGGCGACTTGTCGAAGAAGATCACCGTCGACGTCAAAGGCGAAATTCTCGAACTCAAGAACACCATCAATACGATGGTCGACCAATTGAGCTCCTTTGCCGCCGAAGTGACCCGCGTGGCCCGCGAAGTGGGAACCGAAGGCAAACTCGGCGGTCAGGCCGACGTGCCGGGCGTCGCCGGCACGTGGAAGGACCTGACCGACAGCGTGAACATGATGGCCGGTAACCTGACCGGTCAGGTGCGCAACATCGCCGACGTCACCAAGGCGGTCGCCGCTGGCGACTTGTCGAAGAAGATTACGGTCGACGTTCGCGGCGAAATTCTGGAACTCAAGAACACCATCAATACGATGGTCGATCAGCTGCGATCGTTTGCTTCCGAAGTCACCCGCGTGGCCCGCGAAGTGGGAACTGAAGGCAAGCTGGGCGGTCAGGCCGACGTGCAAGGCGTGGCCGGCACGTGGAAGGATCTCACCGACAGCGTGAATTTCATGGCCGGTAACCTGACGGCCCAGGTGCGTAACATCGCCGACGTGACGACGGCCGTTGCCACCGGCAACCTCTCGAAAAAGATCACCGTCGACGTGAAGGGCGAAATTCTCGAGCTCAAAAACACCATCAACACCATGGTGGACCAGTTGAGCTCCTTTGCAGCGGAAGTCACCCGTGTCGCCCGCGAGGTGGGAACAGAAGGCAAGCTCGGCGGTCAGGCAAACGTCAAAGGCGTCGCCGGCACTTGGAAGGACCTGACCGACAGCGTGAACTTCATGGCCGGCAACCTGACGGCCCAGGTGCGTAACATCGCCGACGTGACGACGGCGGTTGCCACGGGCAACCTGTCGAAGAAGATCACCGTCGACGTGAAAGGGGAAATCCTCGAGCTCAAGAACACAATCAATACCATGGTGGACCAGCTGCGGTCATTCGCCGCGGAAGTTACCCGTGTTGCACGCGAGGTGGGAACGGAAGGCAAGCTGGGCGGCCAGGCCGACGTGCAAGGTGTCGCCGGCACGTGGAAAGACTTGACCGACAGCGTGAACTTCATGGCCAGTAACCTGACCGGCCAGGTACGTAACATCGCCGACGTGACGACGGCGGTTGCCACGGGCAACCTGTCGAAGAAGATCACCGTCGACGTGAAGGGGGAAATCCTCGAGCTCAAAAACACCATCAATACGATGGTGGATCAGCTGCGATCGTTCGCGTCGGAAGTGACTCGCGTGGCCCGCGAGGTGGGAACAGAAGGCAAGCTGGGCGGCCAGGCCGACGTGCCTGGCGTCGCCGGGACGTGGAAGGACCTGACCGACAGCGTGAACTTCATGGCCAGTAACCTCACCGGCCAGGTGCGTAACATCGCGGACGTGACGAAAGCGGTCGCCGCGGGTGACCTTTCCAAGAAGATCACTGTCGACGTCAAGGGAGAAATTCTCGAACTGAAGAACACCGTCAATACGATGGTGGATCAGTTGCGATCGTTCGCCTCGGAAGTGACCCGCGTGGCCCGCGAAGTGGGAACGGAAGGCAAGCTAGGCGGCCAGGCCGACGTGCCCGGCGTCGCCGGGACGTGGAAGGACCTGACCGACAGCGTGAACTTCATGGCCTCGAACCTGACAGGCCAGGTTCGCGGTATCGCGAAAGTCGTGACGGCCGTCGCCAACGGCGACCTCAAACGGAAACTGACCGTCGAAGCCAAGGGCGAAATTGCCGAGTTGGCGGAAACGATCAATGAAATGATCGACACCCTGGCCACGTTCGCCGACCAGGTCACCACCGTGGCTCGCGAAGTAGGTGTCGAAGGGCAGCTGGGCGGTCAGGCAAAAGTGCCCGGTGCGGCCGGGACCTGGAAGGCGCTCACCGAGAACGTCAACCAGCTGGCCGCCAACCTGACCACGCAAGTGCGTGCAATTGCCGAGGTCGCCACGGCTGTCACGAAGGGCGACCTCACCCGCTCCATCAAAGTTGGTGCTCAAGGCGAAGTCGCGGCGCTCAAGGACACGATCAACGAAATGATCCGCAACCTGCGCGACACGACGCAGAAGAACACCGAGCAGGACTGGCTCAAGACGAATCTCGCCAAGTTCAGTCGTATGCTCCAGGGGCAGCGCGACCTCACCAACGTTGGCCGGATGATCCTGTCCGAGCTGTGCCCTGTTGTCACCGCCCTGCAGGCCGAGTTCTTCGTGCTGGATGCGACCAGCAACGACCCGCAGCTCAAGCTGCTTGCTGGATACGGCACCAACGGCAAGGACGGTCCGGGTAAACGAGTCCGCCTCGGCGAGGGACTTGTTGGCCAGTGCGCGACTCGATAAGACCAAGATTCTGCTCGATAGCGTGCCCTCCGATTATATTCGCGTTTCCTCGGGATTGGGTGAATCGGCCCCGCGCAGTGTGCTCGTCTTGCCGCTGATTTACGAAGGCCAGGTCCGCGGCGTTTTGGAACTGGCGACATTCGAGGGATTCAATCCGACACACCAGGCGTTCCTCGAGCAATTGGCCGAGTCGATCGCCATCGTGCTCAACACCATCGATGCGAACATGCTCACCGAAGACTTGCTCAAGCAGTCGCAGTCGCTGGCCCATCAATTGCAAATTCGTCAGGAAGAACTGCAGCAAACCAACGAAGAGTTGCAGGAAAAGGCGAGGTTGTTGGCCCGCCAGAATCAGGAAGTCGAGCGTAAGAATGCCGAGGTCGAGCAGGCCCGGCAGGAACTGGAAGAGAAGGCCAAGCAACTGGCCCTCACCTCCAAGTACAAGTCGGAGTTCCTGGCAAACATGTCGCACGAGCTGCGCACGCCGCTCAACAGCTTGCTGATTTTGTCCGATCAGCTCTCCAAGAATGTCGAAGGCAACCTGACGTCGAAACAGACCGAATTCGCCAAGACGATTCACTCGTCAGGCAACGACCTGTTGACTCTCATCAACGACATCCTCGATCTGTCGAAGATCGAATCCGGCACAGTCGTCGTCGATGCCGTCGATTTGCCGTTCGAGGATCTCAAGAATTTCGTCGAACGTACGTTTCGTCACGTCGGCGAAACCAAGAGCGTCGACTTCATGGTCGACTTCGACGCGCAACTTCCCAAATCGATCTACACCGATGCCAAACGGCTGCAGCAGATCATCAAGAATCTGCTGTCGAATGCGTTCAAGTTCACGCATCGTGGACAGGTCAAACTCAGCGTACAACCGGCACACGACGGATGGCTTGCCGCCAATGAAAACCTCAACCGGGCCTCGTCCGTCGTCATGTTCGAAGTGACCGACACAGGTATCGGCATCGCTCCGGACAAGCAGCAGATTATCTTCGAGGCATTCCAACAGGCGGACGGATCGACGAGCCGTAAATACGGCGGCACGGGACTGGGATTGGCCATCAGCCGCGAACTATCGCGGCTCTTGGGCGGCGAAATCCGCCTGGTATCGGCGCCGGACGGGGCAGCGTGTTTTCGTTGTATCTGCCGATCCGCTTTTCAGCTCCACGGCCGGCACGCAAGTCGACTTCGGAGGAATCATCGACGGCAGCGGCGCCCCGTCGTATTACAGTCTCACCGCCTGAGTCCGCTCGTACGGCAGAGCCGCCCCGGCCCGCCCAGACAGGCAGCAACGGCAATCGCAAGGAAAATGGGGCGGCCAACGCCGTGCTGCCAGAGGAGACGGACGAGAACGCGCTTTATGATCTCGTTAACGAAGCGGGCGACGACCGGGACGATATCCAGCCGGGTGACCAGGTCGTGCTGATCGTCGAGAACGACGAAGCCTTCGCGCGGTTTCTGCTCGAAGCTGCGCGTAACAAGGGAATGAAGGGGTTAGTAACCTCGCTCGGCGCGACGGCGCTGGCTTTGGTGCGTCAATACCAGCCGCACGCCGTCACGCTCGATCTTCACCTTCCTGACATCGATGGCTGGCGCGTGCTCGAACGGTTAAAGGCAGACGTAGCGCTTCGGCACATCCCCATTTGCGTCATTTCGACGGATGAGTCCCGCGAGCGAGCCCTGAAGTCTGGAGCCCTCGCGTTCCTGGCCAAACCGATCCCGAGCCACGACCTCGTCGATCGCTTGTTGGATCGGATCAGTCGGTTCGCCGCACGGACTTCGCGATCGCTGCTTCTCTTCGAACCAGATGCGGAGCGACGTAAGCAGCTCTTCGAGTGCCTCGAAGGCAAGGATATGCTCGTTGAGACGGCACAGGACATCAAAGGCGCGATGTCGTTATTGCGGCAGACGTCGGTCGACTGTATTGTCGTGGGGGCGGACTCGCCGGAGTTTGCCGAAGCCCTTGCCGACTTTGCCGAATCGGGTCCCGTCGAGTTCGGTCGCCTCAACGTTGTTGCCTGCGCCGAAGCCGAACTGACCGAGCCGGCGTGGAAGCGGCTTTCGAACGCAAGCACGTTCAGCCACGTTCGTTCTCTCGATCGCGTGCTCGATGTCGCGGCGCTGTACGGACATCTCCCGATTCTGCGAATGAGCGAGCAGAAACGCCAGATCCTGCTCGATTTATATCAGTCCGATAAGCCGCTCGCCGGTCGACGCGTGTTGATCGTCGACGACGATATCCGCAATATCTTTGCCCTGTCGACGGTGCTCGAAGAGCACGAGATGGACGTTGTGTCGGCGGATAACGGTCGCGACGCGATTGATCGCTTGCGTCAGAGATCCCGATATCGACATCGTGTTGATGGACATCATGATGCCCGAAATGGACGGTATGGAGACGATGCGCGAGATTCGCAAGATTTCGAGCCTCAAGGAGCTTCCGATCGTGGCCGTGACCGCCAAGGCGATGAAGGGCGACCGCGAGAAATGTATTGAAGCGGGGGCCTGGGACTACCTTGCCAAACCGGTCGACGGCAACCAGATGCTGGCCGTGCTGCGCGCTTGGCTGCATCGTTAGTTGCCTCTAAGGACTTCGCATGTCTCATGCCGATCGGATCATGATCCTTCTGGTCGACGATCGGCCCGAAAATCTGCTGGCCTATCAGGCCAGCCTGGCGGAATTGGACCTCGAATTGGTCTTCGCCCGCTCGGGGACCGAAGCGCTCAAACAGATCTTGGCGCACGAATTTGCCCTTGTGCTTCTCGACGTCAACATGCCCGGCATGGACGGTTTTGAGACGGCAAGCCTGATTCGCAATCGCAAACGGTCGGCCCATACGCCCATCATTTTCGTCACGGCCTTTCCCGACGACGTCCGCGCGACTCAGGGCTACGCTTACGGGGCCGTCGATTATCTGCAGAGCCCGGTCGTGCCCGAGATTTTGCGGGCCAAGGTCAACGTCTTCGTCGATCTCTTCCGCATGACGCGCGAGGTCAAGCGGCAGAGCGAAGAACGGCTGGCGCTGGCTCAGGAGCGGATGCGACGCACGGCCGCAGAAGAGGCCAACTCACGACTCACATTCCTGGCCGAAGTCACCGCCGTCGTGGGGCGCTTCTCGACGATACGGTGACGGCTCGGGATACGGTGCGTTTGACCGTTCCGGACCTGGGCGACCATGCGGTCATCGCCCGACGCGACGTGACCGGGAGTGGTTGGCAGATTATTCAGGCGGTCGCGGAAGGCGGCACGGTTTCAATCTCGCAGTTCACATCGCTTGAGGAAGTCGCCGCGCCATTGGCCGCGCGCTCGTCCGCACGCTCGAAAGCGGTACCGTCGAATTGCTCCCCGGGCCCCCCCCTGCTCCGTCTGGCGAATTCCAAATCGTCGCATTCCCGCTCTCAGGCCAGAAATCGATTCTTGCCGCCCTGGGGATTTCGCGAGAGCCGTCCGGTCGGCAGTTTAATCCGGCCGACTTTACGATTGCCGAGGCTTTGGCATCCCGGGCCGCAATCGCACTCGAGAACGCCCAACTGTATAAGGATTTGGAGCACGCCGATCGACAAAAGAATGAATTCCTGTCGATGCTGGCCCACGAACTGCGTAATCCATTGGCGCCGATCCGCACGGGAGTCGACGTGTTACGACTGCGCGGCGACAACCAGCCCGAACTCATTTGGGCACGCGACATGATTGAACGCCAGACGACACAACTGGTGCGGCTGGTGGACGATCTGCTCGACGTTTCGCGAATCACCGGGGGCAAGATTCGCATCGAGATGGACTGTGTTGACGTCGCGGCGGTCGTCGCAACGGCCATCGAGACAAGCCGACCCCTCATCGACGAAGCGGGCCATGCGATAACCGTGTCGATTCCCGATGCGACGCTGTGCGTCAAATGCGACCGAGTCCGCCTCGCTCAAGTTCTCTCAAATTTGCTGAACAATGCTGCGAAATACACGCGAAGCGGCGGCGCGATCAGTCTCTCAGTGGCCCGCGAAGGCTCGGACGTTGTCTTTCGCGTGCGGGACAACGGCATCGGCATTCCGCCGGAAATGTTGTCCAAAATCTTCGACCTGTTCACTCAGGTCGAGCGCTCACTCGACCGCTCCCGCGGCGGACTGGGTGTCGGGCTGACGTTGGCCCGTCGTCTGGTCGAATTGCACGGCGGAACCATCGATGTTGCCAGCGAAGGACCCGGCCTGGGGAGCGAGTTCATCGTGCGGCTTCCCGCCATTTTGCCGGCAAGTACGGGCGAGACACCCTCGAGTGATCCTGCTGCCGCGGAATCGGTCGCACATTCGCCGTTGCGTATTCTCGTGGTCGATGACAACGTGGACGCGGCTGACAGCGTGGCGTGGCTCTTCCGTCAGCATGCGCACGACGTGCGTACAACGCACGACGGTCGCTCGGCCATCGAGTTGGCGACAGCGTTTCGGCCGCAGGTCGTCGTGCTCGACCTCGGTTTGCCGCAGTTGGACGGATATGAAGTGAGCCGGCACTTGCGAACATTGCCCGACACGCGAGATGCGCTCATCATCGCCGTCAGCGGTTATGGGCAGGACGAAGACCGGCGCCGTTCGACCCAGGCGGGATTTGACCATCATTTCATCAAGCCGGTCGATTTCCAGACCTTGATGGGCGTCTTGCACGAGGCCGAAAACAACCGCTCGCCCGACGAGGAACTCGAGGGCGTCGAGTCTTAGGCGCAATAAAAAACGCTCACCGGAATTCGGCGAGCGTGATATTGCTCAAATGTCGTGCCGGGCTACTCGCGTTCCCGTCCCTCGCGATACGCTTCGTGGTGCTGTTGACGGTATTTCCACGGCTGGACCGGCTCGCGGTCCCGCCACAGTCCTCGGTGGTGGTCCCGGGCTTCCCGCTCGGCCGTAGCGAATTCACGCACTTGTTCATGTTCTGCGTGATGCCATCCATAACCCTCACGGACCTGATCGACATTGATGTGGTGATCGCCGACGTAGATCCGCCCGCAGTTGCGACCCTCGCTGTCGACTTCGACCGGGTCGAACCGCACTTCTTTGTTGTAGATTTTTTCGCGGAGGCTGTCACGTGCCGGGCTCCAATAGGGCTGCCCGTGTTCGGGAGCGTCGACGCCGTACAGGTTGACGCGATGGCGACGTCCTGCTTCGTCGAGCACGGTACAGGTATCTCCGTCCTCAACGGAGACCACGCGTCCTCGGATCGCTCGCCGTTCGACCCGGCGTTCGTCGTATCGGCGTGCGTTGTAAGGGTCATCCGCGCGAGCACGCCTGCCAGGGACAACAACAATGAAACCGCAATCAGCGATCTTGACAGCATGAAAGACTCCTTGTTTGGGGCGGCGTTGTAGCCTTCCCAGTCGATTCCTGCAATGGGGAGTTGCAGGCCATCGCGTAGATTAAGGAGCCTTAAGACGTCCGGACGAGAATCTCCGGACGATAAATCGTCGTTCCTTTAACGACGACTTTCACTTTCGGCCAGCCCTCCGCCGGCGTCAAAACCTCGAATTCTCCATCGCCGACAAGAATCGAGTCGCCGGAAACGGCCGTCCCGACGGCGGGATGCCAGTAGACGGCCGTTCGAGGTGCGATTTGGAACTCGCTCCGCGGAATGACCGGCATCTCGCACAGTTCGTAGCCGATGATCTCCGCCTGTTCCGTCTTCTCCCATTGGTCGTCGCAGCCAAACTTCTCATAAATGCGCGCGAGGCGGTTCCAGAATCTCGAACATGCCCCAATTGGCTTGCGTAAAGAACATGCCGGTCGCTTGCAACACCATCGTGCGATGATGGTCGTCGGCCACCTCTTTGGGAGGCGCCCGAAGGAAACGGTTCGCGACGCTCCCAGGCAAAGACCGTGCTTGCGGCCGATCACCGTGACGACGACGTAGCGCTGCACTCGATCCTCGCCGTATGCCCAATGGGGATAAGCCTGCGACCGCCCGTCGGCGCAAACCTGGATCCGCTCCGGAACGATGCGATGACGGATCATGCGGTGGGCGACTTCTCCGGCGATCTCGGCTTCAGTTTGGCCTGTTTCGCAGTTACGACACGTCGCTTCGACCGCATGCGCCAGTTCCGGCCCCATTTCGCGGAGTCGTCGGCATTCCACCGTCGAGAGCGGAATCCGCAGGCCGGTCAACTGCGAGGCCGTCTCCACCGTGCCATTAAAGCCGCTGTCGCTGGCGACGGCTCGACCGCGGCAGAGATCCTCGATCAATGCGTTGCGCGGCTCGTGCCAGGGGCGCTCCTTCAACTGGAAGCCGAGGCCTTGAAGCTCACTATCGAAGATTTGTGCCGATGCCGCGTTTGTCGTAACCACGACGCGGGCTTCCGGGGTAATAAAGAGGCCGGCAGAGGCATCGGGTGAGCCGGCTCGCGAACAATCGCCGCCGGAAGTAAACCAAGAGAAATTCGACGGCCTTTGCAAAAGCAGGGCGTCGAATTGGCGCGACTCAATGAACTGGGAGACAGCCGCGTGTTTGTGCTGAATATCGGATGCCCGGTCGACATCGATCGTCTGGAACTCCGATGACGACATTGGACCCACGGGCTTCCACATAGCGGTCGACATTCAATGACTCCCGAAAGCGCCAACCCTGCCGTTCCCCTTCGTCCGCGCACCCTCATTGTACGTCATCCCGCGACGGCTGGCCCGTGGCGGCGAATGCCGCCGTTCGTCTTTTCCCCTTGGCAGGCCCTAGATCGGCGATTTGCAGGTGGGGGAAACGACGCGCCTAGCAAGATTTCCGTTATTGTATCCGATCAAAGTGCGGGAAACGAGGACGTTTGTCAACACGAGATCGCCGGCTTTTCCGGCCCAAGTCGGCACTTCCGTCGAGCGAACCGCCATTTATCGAGTCTCGAAGCATGCAAATACGGCGAAACACGGCCAAGGAGGCTCTGAAGGCAGGCGCAACTCTGTACACCAGCTCGGTCCGTTTGCCCGAACCGGGGCTGTGCGAAATTCTTGGATATGCCGGTTTCGATTGCGTTCTGTTGGACGCGGAACATGGCGCGATCGATGCGGCGTCACTTGATGTCATGATCCAAGGCTGCTTCGCGGGCAATACGGTCCCGGTCGTCCGCGTCCTCAGGAACGACGATCCGGAGGCGGTGATGCATGCCTTGGATTTAGGTGCCCAGGGCGTGCTATTGCCGCATTGTCGCACCTCCGAAGATGCCTGTCGGCTGCGCCGCGCTGCTCTCTATCCGCCCTTAGGCGAGCGCGGTTTCGGGCCGGGTCGTGGAGCGCTCTGGGGCCGCGCCGATTCCGAATCGTACTTCGAGTCTGCGAATGAATCCGTTCTTCTGTTGGCCCTGGTTGAAGACCCGCTCGGCGTGAAAAATGTGGATGAGATCGCCCAGTGCGGAATCGATGTGCTCTGGGTCGGCACCGGTGACCTCGCATTGGGATACGGTGTTCCGGGCCAACGAACACATCCACAGGTGATGGACGCAGCCGATCAGATCCTCAAAGCTTGCCAGCGGAACAATATTGCGGCAGGATTTCCGGCAGGTTCGCTTGCCGAGGCCGAATTGCGCGCGAGCAAGGTTACCGCGTCATCGGATTCGGCGGAGCCGAGCAATACGTCATGCAGACGGCCCGACAATTTCTCGAGCCGCTGGGGCGATCATGCAGGCCTTGATCATCGGTTGCGGTTATCTCGGTCGTCGCGTGGCCGCTCTCTGGCAGTCCCGGGGCCACGCGGTCACCGCGCTCACGCGTTCCGACGAAAACGCGAGCGCCCTGCGCTCCCTGGGTATCCAACCGATCAAGGGCGACGTCCTCTGGCCGGAAAGCGTGAGTGCGCTTCCTAAGGCCGACGTCGTCCTTTATGCCGTCGGATACGACAGACGGGGGGCCGCTTCCAAAGAGGTCGTCTACGTTCAAGGCCTCGCAAACGTGCTTCGCGAGATTGGCTCGCGGATTGGTCGCTTGCTTTATGTTTCGAGTACGAGTGTTTACGGCCAGGATGCCGGTGAATGGGTCGATGAATCGTCGGCGTGCGCGCCGCCTACTGAAAGTGGACGAATCTGTTTGGCCGCGGAACGAGTGATTCGCGAATTCTTTCCCGCCGACGACGGGCGTGCGACCATTCTGCGATTCTCAGGCCTTTATGGCCCGGGACGGTTGCTGCGACGGGTCGAATCCGTACGCGCTGCCGAGCCAATTCAGGCGAATCCGGATGCTTATCTAAACCTCATCCACGTTGACGACGGTGCACGCGTTGTTGACCAGCTTGTCGAGCGTGGGAGTCGCGCACCAATTTATCTGGTGACAGATGACCAGCCGGTTCTTCGGCGGGTGTATTATGCTCGTTTGGCCGAATTGATCGGAGGGCCGCCGCCGATTTTCCAACCATCTGCCGCGGATCTGGCAAGCTTTAACAAGCGGTGTTCGAATGCGCGCCTTCGCCAAGAGTTGGGCGACATTCTCCGCTTTCCCAACATCGATCGTGGGCTGCCCGACGCAATTACCAGTGAATCGGCAGACCGTCCGCCGTCCGCGGCTCAATGAGGCTCTGGGATTCGGTCGGGGGGCGGTAGTCTCCCGGCGGCGGATTCCCGGAAGAGATGCCGGCCAGCTTTAGAAAATTCGCCAGAAGTCTGTGGCCGGAATCCGTGAGCACCGATTCCGGATGGAACTGAACGCCGAAGAGCGGTCGATTTCGGTGCTCGATGGCCATAACGACACCGTCGTCCGTGCGAGCTGTGACTCGTATCTCCGGTGGAAGTGTCGCTTCGACAACGCAGAGCGAGTGGTAACGCGCCGCTGGAAATGGATTGTCGAGTCCGGCAAAAAGCGGACTTGAATCGTGCCACACGAGCGAACTGGTGCCATGCACCGGTGCCGGCGCTCGAACGACGCGCCCGCCCAGCGCCTCGCCGATCGCCTGATGACCGAGGCAAACGCCCAGAGTCGGAATTGAGGCCGAAAGCGCTCGAACCAGTTCGACCGAAATGCCCGCTTGAGTGGGCGTGCATGGCCCTGGAGAGATGACAATCGCTTGTGGCGCCATTCCCGCGACCTCGGCAACGGAGACGGCGTCGTTGCGGACGACTCGAGTCTCGCAGCCCAGTTCGCACAGATAGCGAGCCAGGTTGTAGACAAAACTGTCGTAATTATCGAGGACCAAGATCATCGATTGGGCGATCGAGTTAAGCAGATTTCAGCGCGCAACATGCCTGCCGCTTTGTGGAGAGTCTCTTCGTATTCCGCGTCAGGATCGGAGTTGGCAACGATTCCCCCGCCTACACCGCATTGAATCCAGCCGCGACGACAAACGAAGGTGCGGATCAGGATGCTGCTGTCTGCCGCTCCGTCGAAACCGACGTAAAACAGACATCCACAATAGGGACCTCGGACCGTCGGCTCCAGTTCGGCAATGATTTCCATCGCGCGCACCTTCGGCGCACCGGTAATCGAGCCACCCGGGAAGGCTGCCTGAAGGACGCTCCAGATGTCGTTGCCATCAAGGAGACGGCCTCGAACTTCCGAGACGAGATGTTGGACCGTTTCGTAAGCTTCAACGGAGCACAATTGCGGAACGCGAATCGACCCGGGAGAACAGACGCGCGATAAGTCGTTTCTGAGCAGATCGACGATCATCACATTTTCCGCCTGGTCCTTCGCGCTTTCTCGCAGTTCGTCGCGAGTGAAAAGATCCGCCTCCGGCGCGGGCCGTCGTTGGCGAGTTCCCTTGATGGGGCGAGTTTCCACTTCGCGTTCGCGGATTGAAACAAAACGTTCGGGCGAGGCGCTGACAATGGCCCAATCGTCGAACGAGAGAAATCCGGCCATAGGGGCCGGATTTTCGTCGCGCAGCCGCTGCGCCAATGCGATCGGATGCAAGCGTTGGCGATACAAGAGACGTTGCGTCAGATTTGCCTGAAAGATATCTCCGGCGCGAATGTATTCAATCGTACGTCGCACCTGAGTCAGGTATTGCTCCCGCGAAAAATTGCTGGTCAATCCTTCGAGGCCGGGGGCCTCGAATTGGGGGGCCAATTCGTCGACCGCCAAAGCGTCGTCGCGTCCAATCGCAGGCGGGTTTGTCGGCGCAGATTTCAACCGACCTTGAACGAAGTGCAAACGCTTTGCGGCCCGTTGTGATCGATCGTTCGGAGTGGCGCCGGGAAAACCGTGGGAAATGACCCAGGCTCGCTGCAGCAAATGGTCCCAGGCGATGACCCAATCGTAGATCCCGACGGCCAGGTCGGGGAGTTGGAATTCATCGATGGCGGCCCGGGGAGTTCGCTCAAATGCGCCCCCAAGCTCGTAGGAAACAAGTCCCGCAGCGCCGCCTTGGAACGGCGGAAGATCGGCGATTGGTTCCGTTTCCCAGTTGGACAAAACCGACCGCAATCGCGAGAAGGGATCAACGCCGAAGGGCACGCGCTGCAGAGTGACCCTTTCGATTGGATCAGCGGCAAGGAACGAATATCGGCCGATCTGATCACGACGCAAAGCGCTATCGAGCAGGATTAATCCGGGCTGATCCGCGAACGCGCAAAGTGTCGGCGAGACCTCGGGGCACGGACGCAGTTCCTCGACCAAGGGCAGCGTCATGACGGTCGATCCGAACTCGATGATTGGTCGAATTTGGAAGCCCGATCAGGCCGATCCCGGTGCGGGATTTCCGGAACCGTCAAAAAGCCCCAGGATAAGGGCTGGTCCTGTGTGTACTGCTTGCCCAATGCCAGCGCAGTCGCCGCCTTGCACATCTCGTATCCAAGATAAAACGCATGCAGGGAGTCGATCCCCTTCCCCGTCGCGGATGCCTGTCGGATCAACTCAAAGGGATCCCGGCCGCTCCAATGGCCATCGCGATTGAGCAGGTGAATCCTCCCCGATTGCAGAAAGATCCGGAAATTCGGATCGGTGATACGTCGAGCCAGCTCTGTCAATTCCTCGTCGGTCATCTCCGCGATCTTTGGATCGCGAAGCAAAACCAATTGCGAGTCGATATGTTTGGGCACCAACCCATGCGTCAAACTGTGGAAGACGAGTCGCCGCGCGAGGTCCAATTCGCGAACAGAGGTCCGGGCCCAGTTGATCACTTGTGTTGTCAAAACGCTCCGAATCCCCAATTCCTGACAGATACCTGCCAAGAGGACGTTCACACCAGCCGAATCGACCTCGGTGAGCTCCGTGAGATTGCCGACGCCCATCATGATGGGCGTGTTCGGCCAGAGTTCGCGCGCTTGGAGATACCGACCGAGAGAACGGCTGAAACCGTGCCCAATCGGTTCGAGAACCGGGTCGATGCGGTAACGAGCCTGGCAGGCGTCCAGTCGTGCGATCGTCCCTTCGAGCGACGACAAATCGCGAATGTCGTCAGGAATCGCAACAAGCTCTGCCGGCAGACGCGATGACCAATCGACATTGGTGCCGTTGCAGCTCAAAACTAATTCGGCGCCAGCAGCGACGGCGTCTTCGACTTCGCGCTGGTTGAAGCTATCGATGGAGACACGAAAGCCATCCCGTTTCAAAAGCCCCGTGATCTCGCCGGCGCGATTGGATTCTTCGCCCGGAACGCATCCAACATCGATGACGTCGGCCCCATCGCCGCGAAGCGCGGTGGCTTCCGCGACAATTTGTTCATCGGTCAGGCGGGTGGCATGATTGATTTCCGCGATGATTTCGATGTCGTAGCGGCTCAAGTCGGGAGTTGCCCGCTTTTGTCCGAAATGATCCGGCAGATCGTGAAGATCCTTCGGGCCGCGTTCGAACGGGATACCGTAACGATGCGACAAGGATTCGAGGTCCCCCTGGCACCAGCCCGGCACCATGACGCGATTGAACGGCTCCTCGATCTGCAATTTGCGTCTGACCCAGTCGACGTGCATGAGCGCGGCGACACTGATCGGCAAAACGGCCACTCGGTAATCGAAACCGACCCGTGTGCTCAAGCGCGCAATCGTCTGCCTCAACGAATACTCGGCTAGTTTGCCGGTGATAAATAGGATGCGTTCTCGCGAGGAGGCCATCGGCTTGTGTCGACTGTTTGGCGTTTCCCCGCCTTGGGCTCACTGTCACTTGCACGCTCCGCCGAAAGCATGCTCAGGCTTGAGTTCAATGCACCCAGGTTTTGGGAAATCCTTCCAAGGCCGCGCCCTGTTCCGGCTTCCAAGTCACCACCTCGTGGATTTTGCGGGCCAACTCGACATCGTTCCAGGTAATGGCGTGTACTTTGTGTGTCTGCAATTTCACCGTGACCTGAGCATAACCGACCGAAAGGTCGGGATGGTGGTAAGCCGCCTCCGCAAGGTAGCCGATCGTGTTCACGAGCATCATCGTGTGGGAAAACCCCGGCGTGCGATATTCGCGTCGCAACCACCCGTCGCGAATTTCCCAACCGGGCAGTGATCCCAATTCCTTTTTCAACTCGGCTTCGGAAATCGAACGATACTCTGGCATTTCTGACTCTCCTGTCGGATTGCTCCGAGACTTAACGAACCGCGCCTCCGTTGACGCAGATCACTTGGCCGGTGATGAAGTCAGCATCGTCGCTGGCCAGAAATCGCGCCAGCTTGGCGACGTCCTCCGGCGCGCCCCAGCGCCCGAGAGGTGTCTCCCGCCGCACCCGCTCTTGCCAATTGTCGCCAGCCGCTTCACCCCACGCGGTGCGAATCCACCCCGGTGCAATACAGTTTACGCGAACATGGGGTGCCAAGCTGACGGCTAGCGAGCGACTAAACCCCATCACCGCGTTCTTTGATGCAGCAAAAAGCTCGCCACTCGCCCCCTCCATGCCGCGGTCCGCCTGATCCCAGCCAATATTGAGGATCACGCCGCGACCTGCGTTCAACATCCGCTGGCCGACCAGGTGCGACAACAGCACGGTGCTCTGAATGTCGACTTCCAGGAGACGAGCGAGTTTTTCGGAATAGCCGAGCTTCGCCCCCTCCCCCGTGAGCAGGTCCACGCCGGCGTTGTTCATCCACAGATCAACGGAGCCAAAACTACGCCACGCGGCCTCGCAAAAGGCCGGCAGCTGATCGGCACTCCCCAAGTCGGCGGTCAGGACATGAGCGCAGCGGCCCAAGTTCCGGATTTCTGCGGCAATACGTTCCGCTGCGGCAGTCGAATTGCGGCAATGCACGACAACGTCGGCGCCCGCTCGTGCGAATTCCAGGGCCACGGCTCGGCCAATCCCGCTTGACGACCCTGTAACGACGGCCTTCCGGCCCGACAGATCTGCAAACGGTGCGACGCTCACACGCTTATCCGTGGCCAAATTGATCAGGCCGTGACTGCGCGACGGGCGTCGTACTACTTCTTTGTGACGGTCGCCTCATCGGGAACGTAAATCCACTTTGGTTCTCCCTCTTGCCGGATTTCTTTCGCGAACTGGTCGTACCTGTCCGCGTATCGGCGGTAAGGAACTTGAATCGTTCGACGGAGAACCATCGGCTTGCCGGACTCATCCTTGCCGATTTTGTAGGCGTTCGAGAACCCGGAAAGGTAAATCGAGAATCTCGTTGTTAGCGGATTCACGCCTCGAAACATGAACACGCCATATTCGGCGTTCTCTTGCTTCGAACCGGGGGCCGTTGGCTTCGGCAAGAGACCGGCCATTTGGACCGAAGTCTTGAGCGGCAGTCGCTCGCGGGACATGATCTCGGGCAACGCTTCCGGAACGATGGAATCTGCAACCGCCCCCCGAATATCAGGGTCTTCGATCACAAGTGTTGCCCGCGGAACGCAGAGCGCGGGCGGCGACGGATCCTGTAGGTTGACCGGAGCCGAGTCCGCACCCAGTTGGGACTTTACCGCGGGCTGATTGACGATTTTGTAAACGAGATACCAAACCATTTCGCTCGATTTTGCGCCCGTTCGCGGGTTGACCGCCTGCACGTAGGCCAGGCGGATCGGCTTGAGCCCAACTTGCAGTGCCCAAGGATCCTGGTGAGCGTGGAGTTCCTCGCCCGTCAAATTTGGCTCGATAACCGTCGTGAAGCCCTGTGCAGGTTCGGCGGCGCTCAGCTTGCACGCCGTCACGCAAATTAACGCAACGGTCAAGCCCGCCAAACAACAACAGCGGTAAACTCGCATTGATTGCTCCGGAGGCCCATTCCGACGATTTCGGCGAAAAACGAGGTGGTGACTCGTCTTCCCGTCGTCAAACCGACACTCTCAACTATAGCAGTGTCGAAAAACAAGGGTCAAGAAGCTGGTTTTTGACCCCTCAGTATTCGTCCGTAGGACTCAGCAACTTTTCGACCGCGTCAGCCTTGCTGGCCAGCTCCAGGACACTGCGGCGGATTTCCTCGGCGTCCACCGTCGCCCTCGGGTAGGTATCGATCATGACGAATTGCGGGGATCCAGCGATTTCGCGGATCGCAAGCCCTCCATGGGCCATTTCCGCATTCAGTTTGAGGCCTCTCTCGAAGAATTCGGGGCGGGCATTGCCGCAAAAACTCGAGAGAATCACCAGCCGATCGGCGACCGCGTGGTCGCTCGGCTCGATATAGACGATTTGACGCCGTCCCTCGGGCAGCCGGACTTCAATGCGAAAATCCTCCCCGTCCCGCGTCCAGGCGACGTTTCGTTGACCCCGAAAGGCGATCTCCAACAGGCTTTCGACGTCCGGCAGGTCACCGGCGACGGCGGCAAGCAGCTGCAACGCCTCTGTGGCGTTTTGAGGCCGGTTCTGCGGGGCCTTGGCCATGAGCTGTGCCACGCACTCGGCAATTTCCAACGGAACGGCGATCCCCAATTCGTTGAAATCCGGTATTGGTTCGCTCTGCACGCGCTCTGCGAGGGCCCGAATTGAGCCGCAGGGAAACGGAATCTGTCCGGTCAATAAAAAGTACAGGCAGACGCCGAGGGCATAAACGTCGCTGGCGGCGCTTGCCGGCTCGCCGTTAAAGAGTTCGGGAGCCATGTAGTTTGGTGTTCCCACCAGCGATTCGGATTCGTCTTGATCGAACCAGACACGTTTGGCCAGGCCGAAGTCGGCGATCTTTGGAATCGCCTTCACGGAGACCATGACGTTATCCGGTTTCACGTCTCGATGAATAATTCCTTCCTGGTGAGCGGCCGCCAGGCCTTCCGCGATTCTTAAGACCAGCGCCATCGCTCGCGAAGGTAATAAGCGGCGCTCGTACTCCACCAAATCCTGCAAACTTCGGCCGGGGACGAATTCCATTTCGAGAAAGCGATAGCCGCACGATTCGCCGATGGCGTGTGTCGTCACGATATTCGGATGCACGAGCGCCGCTGCCGCACGCCCTTCGTGCACGAATCGCCGCACATAGTCGATGTCGGTTTGACACACCCGTGGAGATAGAACCTTGAGTGCGCACTTGCGGTCGAGGTCTTCGTGATGGGCCAGATACACGCGACCCATCGCACCCCAACCCAAAAGCGCCTCGCAGCGGTAAACGTGCAAACGGCGGCCCACAAGATCGTCTGCGGGCCGGGCGGCGACCGGTTCCAGGACAGCCTGCGGCGTTGTCGTGGGTACGTCGCGTAGAAACAGCGTCTCCCCAAGCTGCGGCCCAGTCCTCGACGGAATCAGAGCATGACAGCGAGGACAGCAGTGCGAATCGCTTGCCTGAAGAAACCGTTCGTTACACGCAGGACAATAAATGCGAAGACCTCGCTGAGAAATTCTCAAGACCGATTCGGTGAGCGGACGATTTCCCGAGCAATTGGCGCTGACCGAGGTCTTATGCCAATCTACCCCGCGGAATTGGGGCACGCTACAATCAATCCAATCGGTGATCGATTTCCCGTTTGAGGCGCCTGTGCCCGCTCGTCGCGCCGTGCAATACTCTGGATCCAGGGAAGCGAAATCCGGCGCGGAATCCAATTGAACATGCCTCAACTGCCCATCATCGAACCGAGCAGTCCCGCGACTACCGCGGACGTGCGACACTCGAAGGGAAGCTATTGCTTCGTCAGCCTCGGCTGTCCCAAGAACCTGGTCGACAGCGAGAAGATGCTGGGGACGCTGGCCTTGGACGGCTATACCCTGGTCGGTGAGCCCGACGGAGCCGATTTCGTCATCGTCAACACGTGCGGGTTCATCGAGAGTTCGCGGGCCGAATCGAAGGCCGTCATTCGCGAAATGCTGGAATTGAAACGCCAGGGACGCATGCGCGGCGTCATCGTGGCCGGCTGCTTGCCGCAGCGCATCGGTCCGGCCCTGATTGACGAAATGCCGGAGATCGACCATATCGTCGGCGTCTTCGGCCGCGATGAGATCAATCGCGTTGCCGACCATTTGATCGGCGGAGCCCGCGAGCAGCGCGAGCTCTTCCGGCCGGCGCCGCTGAATGCCCAGGACGATCGGGCGCGATTGCGGATTACACCGCAACACTACGCCTATCTCAAAATCTCCGAGGGCTGCGATCGAACGTGCACGTTTTGCTCCATTCCCAA
The DNA here is from genome assembly GCA_963756305.1 of uncultured Planctomycetaceae bacterium. Classification (GTDB taxonomy): domain Bacteria; phylum Planctomycetota; class Planctomycetia; order Planctomycetales; family Planctomycetaceae; genus DASPSM01. The sequence continues at coordinate 316,272 of CAVWNP010000002.1, read as the reverse complement.
GATGCGAGGCAAGCATGTAACCAAACCGATCGAAATGGTCGTGGCCGAAGCGCGGGAGCTTGTCGCCGACGGCGTGAAAGAACTCATTCTCGTGGCACAGGACACGACGTATTACGGGATGGATCTCTACGGCGAGGTTCGACTCGTCGAATTGCTCCGCGAGTTGGAAACCGTCGATGGGATCGATTGGATCCGCTTGATGTATCTCTACCCGATCAACTTCACGGACGAATTGATCGCCACGATCGCCGGCTCTGCAAAGATTGTCCCGTACCTCGATTTGCCGTTGCAGCATATCAGTGACGCGGTGCTCAAGCGGATGCAGCGTCGAGTCAATCGCCGACAAACGCTCGAACTTGTCTGGAAGCTGCGTGAACGGATACCAAATGTCGTGCTCCGCACGACCTTTATCGTGGGATTTCCCGGCGAGACCGACGAACAGTTCCAGGAATTGACGCAATTCGTCGAGGAGACGCGGTTCGAGAGATTGGGCGTCTTCACCTACTCGCTCGAGCCTGGCACTCCGTCGGTGAAGCTGGACGGGCATCTTCCCGAGGATGTCATGATCGCCCGTCGCGACTCACTGATGGCTTTGCAGCAGCAGATTGCGTTCGATTTTGCCGAATCGCTCGTTGGCTACGAAATGGACGTGTTGGTCGATTCGCAAGATGAAACGGGAGGGCTGATCGGACGTACCTTTGCGGATGCACCGGAAATTGATGCCAGTGTGACGATCTCGGGCAAATCGCCGGATCTCGGCGATCTCGTCGGTCAGTTTGTTCCCGTTGAAATTACGGGAAGTGCAGGTTACGACCTCGTCGGCGTATGCGATAATTGAGTGCACGCGAAAAGGCGGAACTGCCGAAGTCAGTCGTTTTGAGCCTTTATGGCAGTGACACAAAACACGACCGTCGACGAACCGGGGATTACGTCACATAAACCGTACGGTCCCCTGGACGTCAACGCGCTCAATCTGCCGAATTGCATCACCGTCAGCCGGTTGGTGCTTTCCTTTGTGCTCTTCGGCGATGATCTCGTACGGCGGACTCTGGATTTCATCCGCCGTGGTTTTCGCGATTGCCGCGGCGACCGATGCCGTCGATGGTTACCTCGCGCGTCGCTACGGGATGGTCACCACGCTTGGACGAATTCTTGATCCGTTTGTCGACAAGATTATCGTCTGCGGGGCCTTCATTTTTCTGCTGGCGGCGAACAACCCCTCGGCCGGCGTCCACTCGGGAATTGGCCCCTGGATGGCATTGGTCGTGATCGGCCGCGAAATGTTCATCACGGGACTTCGCAGCATCCTCGAGCAGCAGGGAAAGGATTTTTCCGCAAGCCTGAGCGGAAAGATCAAGATGGTGGTCCAGTGCTTTGCCGTGGAGGCGAGCCTGCTTTCGCTGAGCCCGGCTCTCACGTCAGGCGTGGACTCAATGCCTGTCGAGACGTCCTGTTGTGGCTGGCCGTCGCTTTTCACTCTCGTCAGTGGCGTTCTCTATGTTCGCCGGGCCGCCCAGCTTCTGCGTCCTCGCTAGCTGAGGCTGTCTGTTTGGCTGACTTTCCGCGCCCTTTTTTCACTTATTGCGCGTGACTTTGCCGATAAAAGCAATTGGATCGACGGCGCAAGCTTTGCGCCCTGTCCGGAAATCTCTGGCGATTCAAAGAAGTCCATTCGGAGCGCGAGGCGACAGGGGGCGGGGAGCCGGGATGGCCACCAGACCGCAACTGCTTGCGGCAACACTTGTTGTATTGATTGCGTCGAGCGCACTGTGCGCAGCAATATTATCCAATGAGCGGTGGGGGATACGGCCCGGGCTCGCCCTCCATGCCGCAAGTGGTCGACGCCGCCGCACAATTCCCTTTTGTCGCTCAGTCTGGGGCACCGATGGTTTACGCCCCGCCAGGCATGGACCAAGGCGGCATTCAGCTCGCGACAGTTTCGCTTCCGGATTCGCCCGCCAAAACGGCGCCGCCTGCGGGTGGCCATGGCGATTCCGGCTAACCCAGGTTTCACCACTGCGAATCCTGTCTATACGCAGGAACCGACTCAGGATTTCGGGATGCCGTATGGCCCGGGTCCGCAGATGCAGCAGGGCTATCCGATGCCCGCAGCCTGGACCAACCCCGTACGGCGGCTTTCCGATGCCCGAGCCGGTAACGCCGCGATGGTATGTGCGTGGTGAGGTTGTCTGGTTATTTCGCGACAGCCCCAACGATCGCAATTTGACATCGTACAACAACGCGTCGAAAAGCTCGGACCCGCTCAATAATCGGTTCATTCTGGACACGGACGCGTTGCCCTTTGGCGTGGCGCCCGGGATGCGGCTGACTTTGGGCCACTACCTCACCGACCGCACGGCCATTGAAGGTGAGTACTTCGGCGCGAATAACTGGGATCAGCGCAGCGGCACTCTCGACTATCCGATCGCCGGCGGCCTGGGACCTCTGTCGGCATATTGGGGAACAGGCGGCGGACCATTCAGCACGTCCGCTTTCACAGACTCAAATCAGCAGATTGCCACATTTCATTCGAGCTTTGACAGTGCCGAAATCAACGTCCGCCAGTGGGTGCTGCCTTCGATGTCGGTGCTGGCGGGCTTTCGCTACATCAATGTGGCGGACCAATTTCAGCTCACGGCGACCAACAATGCCACGAACGTCGATGCCGGCCAGGTCGGCTACTATCGCACGTGGACCAATAACAACCTGGGCGGGTTCCAGGTCGGGAGCGAATACACGCACGATCTGTACGTGCGCTGGCTGTTCTTCTCGATCGAAGGCAAGACGGGCGTGTTCTTGAACTTTGCGGACCAGAAGAATCTGCTGTTCAACACGGACACAACGTACAACCAGCGTTCCTCGCGCGACACGCAATTTGCGGGCATGTTCGATGTGTCGGCATCGCTGACGGCGTTAATCGGCAGTCATCTCACGCTGCGCGGCGGATATACGTTCCTCTTCCTGGACGGATTGGCGTTGGCGACCGATCAACTCGACATGAATCCGACGATGGCCAATTCGCGGAACTTTCTCGCGGACAAAGGCTCGGTCACCCTGCAGGGCCCGTTTGTCGGTGCCGAACTGGCCTGGTAATGGGCCGGCTTGTCGAGCGGCCCGCGCGGTGCTCACTCCGGCGTCACGTACGCCGCCGTAATTCCGCCGTCGACCACGAAGTCGGCACCCGTCAGATAGGACGAATCGTCGCTGGCCAGGAACAAGGCCGCCTTGGCCATTTCGGCCGCCTCGCCGAATCGCCCCATCGGGATATGCACGAGGCGACGCTGCTTCTTTTCTGGCGTGTTCAGGAAATTCATCAGCAGATCGGTCCGCAGCGGACCCGGGCAGAGGGAGTTAACGCGGATTTTCTCGCGGGCATGGATGATGGCCAACTCGCGACTCAGTGCGAGAACGCCTCCCTTGCTGGCTGTGTACGCCACCTGAGGTGTCGCCGCGCCCATGATTGCCACGAACGACGCCGTGTTGATAATTGAACCGCCGCCCGCCCGCCGCAATGCGGGAATGCCGTACTTGCAACCGAGAAAGACACCTTTCAGATTGACGGCGATCGTCTTCTCCCACGTTTCTTCGCTGGTATTGACGGCGTCGTCGTCGCTGCCGAGCATGATCCCGGCGTTGTTGAACAGAATATCGAGCTTGCCGAACGCCTGTTCGGCGGACGCGATCATGGACTCGCAGTCCGCGGCTTTGGAAACGTCGGCGCGCACGTAGCGTGCCCGGCCCCCTTGTTTTTCGACGAGTGCGACCGTTTCATTTCCGGCAGTGTCGTTGACGTCGACCGCCAGAATCGCCGCCCCTTCTCGACTGAAAAGCAGGGCCGACTCGCGGCCGATCCCTCCGCCTGCCCCCGTAATCAGCGCCACTTTCTCTTTGAGTTTCATCGTCTCGCATTCACCCGACTGAGTTTCTGGCCGATCGTTTTGTCCCTCGAGAATGATTCTCTCGAATGGCTCTCGGTGATAACAGCGGGTTCAGCAAAACACAATTCCAGGCTGTGGCAGCAGACGCGTCCAGAGATGCGCCACATTGTCGGCACGTTTTCGCAGGGATAGACTCAATTGAGGGTGTGCACCGCGGGTCGAAAATCGGGGAGACTGGCCATGGCAAATCGGGCGTGGGGAATCGGCATCGGAGCTTTGACAATCGCACTTGCCGGCGGCTGCGTCGATTCGCTGGCGAATCAGGCGAAAAAAGACCCGAACAGCATCATCGGCAAGAAGACGGATAAGATCGAAAAATTCGATCCGAAGGCCAAGCAAGAGGTGAGTGATTCAAAGGTCAAGGCGGATGATCCCATTCTGTATCCGCTGCAGGCCTACGGCCCGATGGTCGAACAGATCTCAAAAATGCACGTCGAGCACGCTCTCGATCTGTTCAATGCTTCGGAGGGCCGATATCCGAAGGACTACGAGGAGTTCATGAAGCGGATCATCAAGGAAACAATATCAAGCTCCCGGTTTTGCCGGGCGACTGGAAGTATGCCTACGACGTCGAAAATCATAAGCTGGAAGTCGTCAGGGCTGATGGCGGCGCCAAGGGCAAGAAACCGTGACGATCGGTTGAGCTCCGCCGAATCGTCGAGATGAAAAAAGGCCGGAGCAATTCGCTCCGGCCGGTATTTTTGGCGTTCGCACGACCCGACTACTTGATGAAGTCGATCGACAGCGGGTAGCGCCAGACCTGGCCGCGGGCCGCCTTCACGGCGCCGATCACTGGGTACACCATGGACAGAATGATCACACCCAAGAGCGGCACAACGCCGATCACGATCACGCACAAGAGCGTCGACGCGACGAAATAGACCATGGCGGAGAGGACCCAGTTCGCCACGACCTTGCCGTGTTCGTCGATCTCCGGCATCTCATTTTTCTTGTACTGCCAAATGACAAACGGGGCCACCAGCCCGAACGGCGGCAGGAAATAGACGAGAAACTGCGAAAGGTGCAGCAGGATGGCCCATTGGGACACATCCTCTGCCGAGACCTCTTCGATCTCCGGGTGGTCCCGGCGAATGACGGCCGCCTTGGCGACGGTAAACTCGTCGTCCGAAAGGGCGCCTCGTTCGTGCAATTCATGGAGACGTTCGAGTTCGTCCGAGAGACCCATGGCTTCGGCTCGTACTAACATCCCACGGTTCCTTTCAAAAAGGCTCACACCGCGATTGAGTTCCGTGTTCTGTCATTCGCCAAACAAGTCAAAATCTTTGACCGAATTTCAAAAATACCGCTGATAGTCCGTCTTTGCCAAGCATTTCCGTTGGCTCGGCGGGAGTGTGCGACGGGCTTTGACTCTTGAGTGGCCCCTCGAAGAGAGCGACTCGCACCGTCGGAGACTGGGGACGGCAGAACGCGAAATCGATTTTCCTATGGAACGACTCGAGCGTATCGCGTATAATAGGGCTAACGAACGACAGAATACGGTACAGCCACAAGCTGTAAATCTCGCATACGCGGAGCCGTGCCCGGATCATCAAAGATTCAGGCACGGCTCTTTTTATTTGCGCCGTGTTCGCTCGGAATGCGCGACGCTGGCAGGAAAAGCCGGTTATCCGCGAAATTTCGCGGATCTCCTTGGCCTTGTGGGTGTCGCAGGAAATGGAGAAAGGTGAAAGGCGTTTGTCTCATGAGATTCGTTTCGACACAACACAAAGCGATCGGGGCCGAAGCAAGTGGCTGCGCGACTCTACGCGCGAACGGCACCACCCCGAGCGGGTACCGAGGGCCGAGGCCCTGCTTGAAGGTGCGCACATCATTCGAAGATGCAACCATTTTCAAAAAGTGCGCATCTTGGAAAAGCCCGGAGATTTCTTCGAAGATCCGCACCTTTTTCCAAGGTGCGCACGAAAAACTGCGCATCTTCGAGAGGAGCACCGTGCGGATCAGAACTTGTGTTCCGCAAACATTGCGGAACCCTCGAGCGATTCCTATCTTGAACGCGCTGATCCATCGTCGCCAATTCGCCAGTTGAGTTGATAGGAACACAATTTTGTCTCCGCTCTGCAGTACACGCATCCTTGTGGCGACGACCTTGGCCTTGCTTGCGGCCTCCGCGCTGTCGCGCCGCCGACCAGGTCCCAGTTACCGATCTTCGCGTCGGTGCTTCGGCCGTCAACTTAAAGTGCGACCGGTCGATGGTCCTGGCCGGCATGATCGAGGCCGCGATACACGGACGAGCAGGAAGGCGAGCTGCGCGCCGTTGCCGTCGTCGTTGAAAAGCCCGGGTGAACAAGATCGCCATCGTCGCCTGCGACGTTTTGTGGATTCCCCGGCATCTGGTCGATGCCGCGCTGGCCGAAATTGAGAAGACCACGGGCATCGCTCCACAAAATGTGCTGATCAATGCCACGCACACGCACCATGCGCCGAGCACCGCACCGGCACACGACTTCGGTGTGTCGCTCAAATTTTGTGAGGAGTTAAAGCAGGGGATTATCCGCGCTGTCCAAGAGGCCAACGGGCGATTGAAACAAGGGCGAGGCGTCCTTCTATTTTGCACTCGGCGAAGAACGGACCGTGGGCAGCCAACAGCCGGCTCAAACTGGAAGGCGGCAACATCACGTGGCTGAATCCGGCGCGAGAAGCCGGCCCGGACGGTGTTCCGACCGGACCCTTCGACCCGCAACTTCCCGTCTTCGATTTTCGCGACGCGACCGGCAAGACTCGGGCGCCTGTTGTTTAATCATTCGACGCACACGATCGGCACGCGGAGCGGCAAGAATGTCCGTTCGCCGAGTTTTTACGGCCTCGCCGCCCAGGAATTGGAGACCGAGATCGGCGGCACGGTCGGTTTCCTCGAGGGCGCCTCGGGCTCGACGCACAACATCACTCTAGTGCCGGTTGCCGAGGCGGTCGTCCGCATGAAGCGGGCCGTCAAGCAGGCGCGAGCCCAGGCGACGCGGCATCCGGTCGACATACTCAAGGCGATTCGCAAGACGATGAAGTTCCACGTCCGGCACTTCGACGAAAACGAAGAGGACGCGAAGATCGCCCGCTATACGACGCGTTACGCCCCGACGGCATCGACCGCATCCGCCAGGTCTTCGCCGCGATGCGGAAGAAGCTGAAGGACAAGCAGGGAGAAGAGCGGGAAACCTACGTGCAGGCTCTGCGGATTGGCGATGTGGCTCTCGTCGGCGTGCCGGCGGAATACTTCACGGCTCTCGGCCTCGATATCAAAAAACGCTCGCCCTTCAAGTACACGTATGTTGCGGAATTGGCCAACGATTGGATCGGCTACCTTCCTGACCGTGAGGGACACTCTCTGGGCGGCTATCAGACGTGGATGGGGTTGCACAGCTCTGCCGAAGTGGGAACCGGTGAACGCGTTGCCGATTTGGCTGTCAGTCTGCTGCAGGACCTTGCCAAAGAAGCGGCACAATAACCGATCGTGTCCGCCATTCGGGCAACCCCCGCGTTAGGCAAGAAGAAGCTCGGCCGGTCGTTCAATCCGGTGTGCGACCTGGACGCCAATCGCCGCTCGACGAGCGAAACTCCTTTCAGTTGGCCGATCCGGATCTCACCATCGAATTGGTCGCCGCTGAGCCCGAGGTTGTGAGCCCCGTGGCGATGGCCTGGGATGCCAACGGTCGTCTTTACGTCGCCGAGATGGGCGGCTATCCCGTTACCGAGCGAAAAGGCCGCATTCGCCAATTGCGGGACGACGACGGCGACGGACGCTACGAAAAATCGATCGTCTTCGCGGACGGATTGAGCTTTCCGACAACCGTCATGCCCTACCGCGACGGCATCCTCACGATCGATTCGCCGGATCTCTTGTTTCTGCGCGACACGAACGGCGATGGCAAAGCGGATGAGCGTCGCGTCGAATGGACCGGATTTATTCCCGGCTCGCAGCAACTGCGGGCCAACGCCTTACATTGGGGTCTCGACAATTGGATTTATGGTGCAAATGGACGCTGCGACGGCGAAATTCGGCGAGCCGGCGATTCTGCGAGTCCAACCGTTTCGATCCGCGGCCACGACTTCCGCTTTCGCCTCTCCAGCAGGGGTTCGAGTATCAAGGATGCATTCGAGCCGATTGCCGGACAAAGCCAGTTTGGCCAGTGTCACGACGATTGGGGCCATCGATTTCTGTCTTGGAACACGATCCCCATTCGACAGGCGGTTGTGCCCGAGCCCGCGGCAAGCCGCCGATCCCTTTTTCAGGCTCGTGGCGTCGTCGATCTTGCGGCATCCGATGACACCGGCCGCGTCTATCCGGTGAGTCCACCGCCCCGCCAATTCAATGCGGAGCGGGCCGACTATTACAACGCGATGTGCGGGCTGACCATTTTTCGTGGCGATGCGCTGGGGGCTCTCTACGAGGGTAACGCCTTTGTGGGCGAATCATTGTCGAGTCTCGTGACTCGGCGGGTGCTCAAGCCTCAGGGAGTCGTATTCACGTCCGAGCGTGCGGAGCGGGCCCGAGAGTTTCTGGCGAGCAGAGACCCGTGGTTTCATCCCGTCTTCATGACCACGGGCCCCGACGGCGCGCTTTACGTGGCCGACTTCTACCGCGAATACGTCGAGCATCCGATCTATGTTGCCTCTGAGGGGATCCGCAAACGGATTCCCTGGACAAACGGCGCAGAAAACGGCCGCATTTGGCGGATTCGCCGTCGCGACTGGCAAACGCCGACGTCCCGCAAGCCGCAGTTGGCGCAGGCGAACAACGCCGAACTCGTCGCCGCACTTGTCGCATCCCGTCGGCTGGTGGCGCGAAACAGCCCAGCGACTGCTCGTTGAACGACAGAATCAGGAGACTGTACCTGCGCTCAAACGGGTGGTCCTCGAATCCAAAAATCCTTTGGCACGAATCCACGCCGCTCTGGACGCTGGAGGGATTGCAGGCGGCGGATCAATCCGTCCTGCGGGCCGCCCTTGGCTCCGATGAGTTGTCTCTGCGCGAACAGGCCGTGGGGATCCTCAAAGCGCATCCTGCCGAGTTCAGCAAGTTGTTGCCACAGATGCTCGAGATGGTCGACGATTCCGATGCGCGTCTCCGATTTCGTCTCGCCCTCGCGATCGGGAATCTGCCACCGGACGAGGTGCGACTTGCCGCGCTCGCCCGACTCGCCCATTCGCAGCCCGCGGATCCTTGGGTCTTGTCGGCGACGTTAAGCAGTTCGAGCGGGCAAATCGTCGGGCTCCTGCGGCTTCTGTCGGAAGTCGATCCGCAATTACTCGCCGGCCCGAATCCTGCTCTGACGCAATTCTTGTTGGAGGCCGGTGAGCAAATCGGGGGGCAAGCGGACGGCGAAGAGCGGTTGATCGTTGCGGAATGGATGGCCGAACGACTGGCGTCGACGCCCTCTGCACCGCTCGGGATGTTGGTGCTCCTCGGCGGAATCGCAAATGGAGATGAGCGGATTCACGGACCCGCCGCCTCGAGGGACTGTTTCCGAAGCTTTCCGAATCACAGCGCGCCCAAATTGCTCGCTCCGCCGCGCTGGCTGCCGGAGACGCGGCGCAAACGTCCGCGGCCCGCCTGGCGTGTGTGCCGCTGATCGCGATGGCCAATCGCGCGGACGCATCGCGGCACCTGCTGGAACTTCTCAAGGATCCGCGCGGTTCCGAACTCGAAATTGTGGTTGCTCGGGTCCTCGCGGATTTGAACGACGGTGACGCTTGCAAGGCGGTTTATCGCGAATGGGACCGCCTGCCCGCCGGCACGCGCGGTCGATGTTGGCGGTTGCCGGTCGGTCGCAAGGGGCGACGGCAGCGCTGTTAGACGCCATCGGCGACGACATCGTGCGTCCGATCGAAGTTCCGATTGACGTCGTCGAGCGGCTGAAACATGCAACTTCCGACGCCATTCGGCAGCGCGTCGCCACGCTCTTTCACCCCCCTGCTGCCAATCGTCTGGCGGTCGTCGAACGGTACAAATCGGCTCTGGCACTCGCCGGCGAACCGGCGCGGGCGCGGCGGTTTTTCGTGATAACTGCATGACCTGCCATACGATTCAGCGCTTCGGTCAACAAGTCGGTCCTGAGCTCGCGGCCGTCAGCTCACGCTCTGCCGAACTGCTCCTGCACGACGTTCTGGATCCCAGTGCCCAGATTACGGCCAACTTTGTGAGCTACGTCCTGGTGACGCAGGAAGGTAAGAGTTTCGAGGGGCTGATCGTCTCCCAAGACGGCGACTCCGTGCGACTCCGCCGCGCCCAAGGTGAAGAAACCGTGGTTCCGCTCAAGTCCGTCGAGCAATTACGCGCCAGCAACAAATCTTTGATGCCGGAAGGATTCGAAACAAAAATCACGCCCCAGGCGATGGCCGACTTGTTGGCCTTCCTGCGGCAGCCCAGCCGGGAATTATTGCAATCGATCTCGCCGGCCTCCAATCCTCCTCGCTCCTCGCCGTAGCGGCGGTTTGTACCGTTCCTGGCCTTTTGGTACGTTCGCGTCAACGCGATTGGAATTCGAAAGAATAAGTCAGATTTGGGAGTTGTCGGACAATGGCACCTGCCAAAACGATTTTTAAGCGCATTCTCGACAAAGAGATCCCGGCCACGATCGTGTACGAAGACGATCGCTGCATTGCCATTCGCGATGTCAATCCGCAAACCCCTACGCACGTGTTAATCATTCCGCGGGACGAGATCGTTTCGCTGGTCGAGGCGAGCGAGGCGAACGCGCCGCTTCTGGGCCACCTGCTTCTGGTCGCATCCCGGCTGGCGGTCCAACTGGGACTGAGCAACGGCTATCGCACAGTCATCAATTGTGGTCGCGACGGCGGACAGACGGTCGACCACCTGCACGTTCATCTACTCGGTGGTCGCCCACTCAGTTGGCCGCCAGGCTGACAGCGGGCTACGATGGGCCACTTTGACACCGGAGATTAAGATGCATAAGAGTCACAGGCTGGCAGCCGCCGTTCTTGTCGGCGCGATGATGGTGGGCGCGTTCGTGCTCGCGAAAACGGGCGGCCAGCCCGCTTCGGGGCATCGCATGGCTGACGCTGCCCAGACCTTTCTGAAATCGCTCACAGAGGAACAACGGGCGAAGGCGACATTTGCCTACGACGACCCCGAGCGCCTCAACTGGCACTACATTCCGCGGGCCCGCAAGGGTGTGCCGCTCAAAGTGATGACGCCCTCGGCGCGAGCCGCGGCACGCAGCTTGATTGCCGGCAGCCTGTCGGACCGCGGCTTTGAACAGGTCGTCAACGTCATGAGCTTGGATGACGTCTTGTTTCTCTTGGAAAAGGGAGACTTCGCCGCTCGCCGCGAACGGCGGGATCCGCTTAACTACTCGCTCAGCATCTTCGGCAACCCGTCGGACCACGGTGTTTGGGGTTGGCGGCTGGAGGGACACCACCTTTCTCTGAATTACAGCATCAAGGATGGCCGCGTGGTGGCGAGCACTCCGGAGTTTTTTGGGGCCAACCCGGCATTGATCGATGCCGGGCCGGGCCGCTCGATCCGCGTTCTTGCCCCTCTCGAAGACCTCGCACGCGAGCTGATGCACACGTGCAATCCATCTCAGCTCAAGACGGCGATGATCAGCCCCAAGGCTCCCAAGGACGTGTGGAACACCAATCGGCAGCAACCAGAACTCACGCCGCTGGTGGGCTTGGCGGCCGCGGAGATGTCCAACGACCAGCGGAAGTTGCTCACGCATCTTCTGGGTGAATACCTGAAGAATATGCCGGCCGACGTTCGGGCGGAGCGAGAGGCGAAAATCCAGGCCGGGGGATTCGAGAAAATCCGCTTTGGCTGGTGGGGAAGCCTCGAACGCAATGAGAAGCACGCCTACCGCATTCAGGGCCCGACGTTCCTCATCGAGTACAACAACACACAGGACAATGCGAACCACGTCCATTCGGTGTGGCACAACGCCGAGGGGAACTTCGGTCAACCGATTAGCCACGGTTGAACCTTAAGCCGCCGTCCACTGGCGATAAAAGAAGAACCCGGCCAGCCCAAACCCAATCGCGATGACGAGCCAGCGCACGCGGCGCGGGTGAACCCGCAAGGCCGCTCGCGCACCGACATAACCTCCGACAATCGCGCACAGGGCCATCGGCAGTGCGTAACTCCATTCGATTTTTTTGTCGATCATGAACACAACGACCGACGTGCCGTTGATGCAAGCCGTCAGTACGGTCTTGACCGCGTTCATGCGATTGATGTCGCCGATCCCCATCAAAGCCAGCGAACTGAGCATCAGGATGCCGATGCCGGCCCCGAAATAACCGCCGTAGACCGAAACCAGAAATTGGAAGACCACCAGGCCGACAATCGCCCCGGGACGATGGGTCGAACTCTCATCGCCGTGAGGTTTACGACGGGGAATCAGCGAATCCGCCAGAAGCAACGAGGCGGCCAGCAGAATCAGCCAGGGCACAAGAACTGCGAAGTATTTCGCCGGCAGTCGCGTGACCAAAAGCGAGCCGAGAGTTCCGCCGACCAGGCTTGGCCCGATCAGCAGCACCAGCCAGCGGCGGGCCTGGTCGATTTTTTGGCGATAGCCCCAGGCGCTGGCCATCGAGCCCGGGACCAGAGCGGCCGTGCTGGTCGCATTGGCCAACACCGCCGCGAACGCGGCACCCCGCATCGGTGTCAGTGCCGCAATCAAAGCGGGAAAAGTCAGCAGCGTACCGCCGCCGGCAATCGCGTTGACGGCCCCCGCCAAGAGGGCCGTCAGACACAGCCACAGCAGGCTGAGGTCAGCCATCGGTCACGGAATCGCGATGGCGTGGTCTTTCAGCTTCATCGCTTCCGGAAAATCGCCCGCGAGATGCGTCATGAGTACGACCGGCTCGTTCTGCATCGCGTAAAGTTTCATCCGCCATTGCCGTTCCAAGATCGGTTTGTCGGCCGGCACCCAGTTTACCACATGGTGCAGGCAGGTATGCCAGGCTTGGGCAATGTAACGCGGAGAATCACTGGCCAGGGCCACCAGATATCGGCCGTCGTTGGACGTCGCCCCGATCACCGGCACGACGTAGCGTGTGCGGCTCGTGTTGACGGGCAACGGTTCGCCATTGAATTTCTGCCAGACTCCGATGTAGTGCTGCGTCCAGACGGGATTATTTCGCGGATCGTCGGCCGGCATTTCGTCGGTCCGTTGACGCTGCGTCTTGTCGAGAGTCGTCAGGCCATTCTCGGTGAAAATAAAGCACCGCTCGATCCAGTTCGGATAGTCCTTCGGAATTTCGCCGTAGGGAGGCGTTGCTGCACCACCGGCGACAAAGTTCGGACTTTTTTGCATGCACCAGCACATATTTGGCGTCGGGAGCGCGTCGAGCGTCTTCACGTCGCCGATTTTCGCGTCCTTGTCGACCGTAAGCCGACCTACCGCTTCAACGGCTCCGTGCGAGGCGGTGACCGTGGTCACATGCAGCAGCCAGGGGTGCTTCCGCACCCGGTGGGTGAGCACAATCTGGTTGTCCTGCGGCACGGCCATTCCGAGCAAGTCCAGCCGCAGAAATCCGATGCCGGGCTCAAACGTGCAGGCGTCCAAGCGAAGTCCTGGAACGTCCGGAAAAATCGCCGAAATGAAGGCGATCTGCCGGTTGTGAAGGCGGCCGTAAAGTGTGGGAATCCGATCCGGTTCGGAATTGATCGACTTGGCGATCACATTGTCTTCGCGAGGCAACGTCGCGGCGGCGGCAGCCAGCACACGCGCGTTTTGCCGGGGCAAGATGCCGGCCCCCCCGAGGACCGCGGCCATACCGCCCGATTTCAACAACATCCGCCGAGAAAATGTCTTGTCTTCCATGACTTCCGCAGCCCCTTCGGAAAAGGTGGCCAAATCCATTTAGCCACTTGTCGGCGTCCTGTGCCGAATGTGTGACTGGATCGGGCCGATTAAGGGGCGGAGTGATAAATCAAATCGAAAAATCAGGCAAGACCGATAGCGGGAGGAGGGCGGAGGGCAGAGGGGAGGTAGCTGCCAATGGCGAGGGCCTTGGTTCGCCAGTGCTTTCGCCGATCCCCTCGGCCGACTTTTTTGGGGTCCACGCAAAGAATTCCAATCCGCCCCGGATGGCGGATGCCAAAGAGCGCTCCTCGACCGCAAAGAAGGCTAGTTGTTTTTTGCAAAAAAGTCTCAAGTCGCTTTGTGCCTTGGTCTTGCATCGCAGAGTAGGAGTTCCCTCGATTACGTATTGAGAGCAGTTCAGCAGTTCCGGGACCTCGTCCGCACCCGCATCGTGTCTGTCCAAACGTGTGCGCTTGCCTTGGTACCCGACCCGAACGGAGAGAGCCAAAGCGTCAGGCGGCGGCCCGCTCCTGGGGGTCGGCGGGGTATGGATTCCAATCTTTGATCTCCGGAGTCTGATGCCATGAAACTTCCCGCTGATGTCGTCGGTCAGATTTTGCGTGACTCGTCGCTCGGATTCCCCTGCACGAGTGACGGCAAGGTTGTCGAAGGGTTCGAGAAGGGCTGGGGCGGGATTCCGTATCCGCCCCCCGGCTTCCTGCGGTGGGCCATCCTCGATATCGGTAACGGGGACTGCTTCGGCTACTACTGGCCGATCGGCAAAGAGAACGACGAACCGATCGTTTGCGTCACGATGCACGACTCGTGGGAATTGGTTCCCGTGGCTTCGAGCCTGGCGCCTGCCTCCGCTTGCAGTTTCTGACGGGATGGGATTTCGACGATTTGAAATTGGAGGCTGACTCATTTTCCGTTCCGCTCGACGATCTTCCGCCTCGCGAATCTGACGATGACGACTCGGCCGAGTTCGACGAGTCGGCTGTCCCCTCGGATGATGTCCTGTACGGTTACGACCCCGAGTCGCCGCAACTCTGCCTGTCCGCCGCGAAGGCCGCGGTCGCGCGGCGAGACCTGACGGCCGCGAAGGAGCAACTCACCCAAGCCCTTTCGCGGTTGCCCGAATACGCCGAGGCCTGGGCTATGTCGGCCCAGGTTTGTCGCCAGCAGCAGGATCTCGCGGGCGCGGCGGCCGCGATGATGCAAGCGCTCACCGCGCCGATCTGTTCGGCGCGGGCGATCGCAAACGGCTCCTCGGAGCGCTCCAGCGCATGAACGACGCGGCCCGGCCGGCTGAGGATGACCCGCTTTGGGACCGCCGCTCGGAATTGTCCTTTTCCGAAGGCGTGAAAGAGAAGCACGATTACACCGTTTTCGAGGAATTAATCGCGGCTTACCACGAACGCGGGCTGGGCGTCCGGGCGGTGCGCCTGCGGATTCTAGCGGGCGAACTGATGGGCCACGAAACCATCTCCTTCCAAGAACGGCAGCATTGGGATTGGAACGAATACTGGCGAAAGCTGAGAGCCGATCTCGAAACCGCAGGCCTCGCGGACCGGGTCGTCTGCCTTTGAAACGTGCGGAATGCGAAGTTCGGCGTAGGCCTTGATGGTAGCGAGTTTCACGAATACGCGCCCTTCGACCGCTCCGCCGGACCGCAATTCTATTGCTTGTCGGCGTGGTAGTTGCTGTCATTGCGGCTTATTGGGGATAATCGCTCCTCTGTTCGCCCAATTGTCGTCGGAACACCGCAAGCATGCTCACAGACTTGACGTGCGTATGGGGCACCTGCCGAGTATGGAGATTACGTCATCCGGCACGGAGAGCTTTAAGGCCGTTGAGTGCTGTCGAATGAGCTGAGGCGATTGCTCAGCACACGCTGCTCTCACATTGCAGCGTCGAGATGTCTATGGCGCACACATATCCGGACGTCGAAGGTGTTGTCACCGCACTGTCAGATGAGCTGCGCACTGGACGACCGTTGGTCCCATTCATTGGTGCGGGCGTGTCCGTCGGCGCCGGCTTGCCGCTAATTAGCTCGCTTTGCGCCTACTTAGCCAAAGTGAAGTTCTATATTGAGCAGGGCATTTATTGCCATGCGATCAAAGATGTTGCCGCTCATTTGGGAGATTACGCATATCGACGCAGCACAGCCCGGTATCTAAAGGATTTTGGGTGGCCAGACTACAACGAGCTTGATTCGGAGCTGTGGCATTTCATACACACTCAGCACGATGGGGGCTGGATTGACCGCCCTTATGAGCGCTACTTGATGCGCCATTTTGCGAAGGACAAAGCAGTCTTCGTCAGCGAATACAGAACGCTCAGGAGACGTCGCAAACATAAGTGGGCACATGGAGCTTGGGCACTGCGAACGATCGTTCAATTTGAATATCTTCAACTACGAACGGATAAAGACAAGAACTCGGCCAATCTGGAAAGACAAAAGCAAGTCTGGCGGCTGTCCGACGCCGGAATGGACGTGGACTGGACTGCGCTCCTCATGCAGCTTACGGAAGGCAACCTGGATTTTATTGACTCACTGTTCTCAACGATTCTTCACGGTCATCGGCCGGCGGCGACACATATTTTTTTGAGCCATCTGTCGCGCCTTTACGGCTGCAAGCTGCTTTGGACGATTAACTTCGACGACCTGCTGGAGAGCTCGCTTCGAGCCGAAGGCCTTTCCCCCGCTGTGTTCGACGTCTCTCGCGACGCAATCCTCCCACACGCGTCATTGGTCAACCGGCAGCTTTCCGTCGTGAAAGCTCATGGCAGTTCCTATGGACTGCGGACGGGCGAGCGCCTCGAGTACGCTCTCGACCCTGACAATCGTGCACGTGTGTTGGCCATGCTTCCCGATGATTCCCTGATCCTCGTCCTTGGCTGCTCGGGCCGCGAGCGACGAATGATGGACTTAATTGAGTCCGCGGTCATCGGGACAGCGAGAGACAAAGCCGCCGGACGCGGATCGATGGTTTTCTGGATTCATCATGGATTGGCTGCCGCCGAACCTGTCTCGGATCTTCACGAACGGCTGAAAACTGTTGGTCGTGGTGATTCGCTCGTCCACTGCGGAATAAACGATATTGCCGCGTTTCTGTTGCAGCTTTGCGTGCGCGAGGCTGGCAGCTTGCCGCCGAGCCGGCAGCCGTACGGGAGCGTCAGCCTGCGGCTGAGCAGTGTCACTAATGAGCCGTTAGATCATCGCGCTTCGGGAGACGACACCGTTAATATGTTTGTGACGCTCGCGCTCAAGCAGCGGCAGCACGCGTTGCTCCCATCCGCTCTGCCCTCCAGGCAACTCTCTGCATTTGTGACCCAATTGGAGTCTTGCGGTTATCTGCCCGTGTGGATCGATCTTGGAAGGCACAGCACCATCGAGGGAATTGTCAATGACATCCTGGCTGCGCTGCGTCGCTACGACCCTGGCATCCAACCACTGCTCTTTCCGGCGGCGCCGCTTGCCCATGCCAGAATCCCAACCGGGCTGTCGGCGGCTGGCGGTACAGACCCGTTTAGCAGGGTCATTCGACGCCTGCAGGCGGCGCTGCGGCGGGGGTCGTATATAGTGGCTTTCGACCGTGTCGAGGCTTATGCGACCCCACAGCCATTGCATGAGGGGTCTTCCGAAGACTTGACGCAGCGACGCGCCTCGTCGCGTGATGCGACAATCGGAGTCGACCGTCAACGGCACCTGCTCGCCTTCCTTCACGACCTCGGCTTCCGGGCGCCCTTTCAGTCCGCGGGCCATCAGGCACTTGGCCAAACAAGAATCGCGATGGCCATCGACATACCGCCTGCGGCCTATTCCCAGTCTTCCGCTAAGACTCGGACAACAGGTGATCGAGTTCGCAGGCTGTTAAAAGCGTTCGTGGATTCGATGAATCGCAGCCAGAAGATCAGCGGACGATACGCAGCAACGTCCGTGAAGTGCGTCGACCTTGTCGTACCAACGAATGAGAAACGATCGCAACGGCCTGTACCCATAAGCCAGCTCGCAGCATTCATCCTTCGGCCGTATTTGGATGACTTCACGGAATTCAAGCCCGCGCTCCTCCTGGCAATTCTCTCCGTGCTCCGCTGTCCCTTTAATGTAATAGCCATACGCTCCCTCGTGGCCGACTGGATTCCTCCTGGCACACGTTCCGAGCGGTGGCATCAATGGCTTGACTCATGGCTGCGGGATCTGGAAGCCAGTCAGGCGTGCCGCCTCATGGAAGGTGGTCAATACTGGATTCCCGCCTCGCTGCGTGTCAGCGAATACAACTCTCTCACCGGCGCGATGCGCCTCGGTACTCATGGCGACAAGAGGGGCCGCGTAATCGATGCACTCGTCCGGGCTCTGTTCGTATCAGCCGTTCATCAGCGGGCAGCGCGGTACTACTATACAGAGGCGTATCTTCCTTCACGCGATCCCAACTGCTTTTGCGAATACCTTTATCATCGTCTTGCGTCACTTGCTCATCTGAAGCATCTTAGCCAACTGTTGTCCACTGTTGCCAAGGGCATGTCGAGCGCGCAACGGCTTAGCGATGCACTGCGAGATCCCCGGAATTGAGACATTCGTCCGCGCCCAGCGCCCCCCAATCACGAGACTCATGTTTTCTCCCTGCTGACGGATGTTGGGACGAGCCGAGTGCCCGACGCTCGGAGGCGGGACGACCATCCGGCGACAGCCATCAACAGACGTCGACTCTTGGGAATTCGTGTCTTGCGCCGCACACTTCAGCGCGAACGGCATCGCCTCTTGACCGCACTCTCCAGCGACACGTGGCTGGACTGGATCGATCACATGCTGATTGATCAGGTAAACCACTTGACGTCTGCCGCCAGGCGGGTTCCTCGCAAGTTCCGGCGTGAAGAATCGTTGATGGCGCAAGAAACAAGCGGACTCCGACAAGAACTGCGTGATCAGCGCGCAACACTTTTGAGGGACAGAGGTGATTTCGACGCCTGCATTCTGATGCGCCTGGACCAGGTCGTGGAGGTCGTCCACAACCAACAAGGTGCCGGCGCGGCGAAGCGCTCTCGGACCGCATTGCTCAAGTTACTTTCCGACAACTCATTGCATCGCAACGGCCAATCTTCCGAACCGGATGCTTTCGTCGCGCTCGGCGGGTTTGTTGGCTACTGTGTGGCAACCAATGCTGATGCGGCCAATCCGCGATCGCTGGCGACACTTCCGGCCGTTCTCGATGTCATGGCTTGGCTATTGGACGTCGTCTTCTGTTTGAACGCCCAAGGACGATATGCCGCTGCAGCACAGTTGTTGACGCGCACACAGAGTTGTCTCGGCCGAGTGCGCAAGCGGTTGCGGCGGATTGCCAACGCCAATGAGCAGCTGGGCCGCGCATGCGGCGATCTCGCCACGCGCCTCGACCACTTGCGCATCATCTGGGGGTTGGGCCATGTGGTGAACCTTTTCGGCGGAGCGGACGTGTGGTTCGCGATGCATCGTAACGCGCGATACGGAGTGAGCCAGTTTCAAAGTCGAATGAAAACGGTGCACGGCACCATCCGACGAATGGAACGCCGCGTCGGTGCCGGCAAATACGCGCTGGACGACGACTATTTTCTCTACCGAGGTCGATTACATCTGCTGCGTGGTCGAAGTGCGTGTTTTCTTGGCGATTTCACGACCGCGCATCGTGAGTTGGATTTGGGAGCTGCCGCATTGCAGTCCGCGAGTACCGGAACCGAGCTGTATGTTGCGATCGGCCAACTTGTCGGTGCTGAACTCCTGCTTTTGGAATCCGACGCCGCGGTCGACACCGAAGGATCGTTGGACGAGTCAATCGCCTGTCGGCAGCGCGATAAGTTGGAGCGTGCAGAGGCGCATCTGAGCGTCGCGGAGGGAATCATGATACAGCACAGGCGAAACATGTATTGGTGGAATAAGCTGACGATCCTAAAAGCAGAATGGGCCGCTCAACGGCTCTTGTGGGTTACTACGGGGTCTCCGACGAGCCTGCGCGGTACCGACAGCACTTTGCGACTCCTGGCAGATATAGAGGACGTGGCCCGCGCCGGTCTGTCGGCGGTGATGGCGGGATTCGACAGTTGCTTTCATCCCTGGCGACTTGGAAACCTCCCGGCGGCGACCAAAGATGCGTCGATGGTGGTGTACCGAAGACTTATCGAAGTGTGGGTGCAAATGTGCGCTTTCTACTATTTGGCCGGCGTCACCGTGTCGGGTCACGTGCGCGCGGCTGTCCTGGCAGGACGCTCAAGTGACGACAATGGACGCCTTGGGCCGGGAGTATTCGAGAAGCTGTCGCGTGACAAAGCGCACGTCGAATTTGCTGAAACTGAAAGTGCACTGCGGCGCTGGGAATGGCTAAATCGCATGACGGGCTTCGAGCCATTGATCGGCCCCGAGGCAATGGATCCGCTGCGCAGGCTATTGGGCGATGTGAGGTCCTGCTTTGGATGCAGCCAGGATCCCGGTACAAGCGATCGAGCCGCGGATGCAGTGGCGCTCGCTTATCGAGGTCTGTGAGCAATGTCATAACGTAGCCGGTGAGCTCGAGAGTGTGCTTCAGAAGTACTACCACGGGAAGAGGGCTCGTAGTCGTGTGCACTGAGGAGGCCGAGCTTTCGCAGCAGCAAACGACCGGGCTTGACCGCGAGCGTGCGGAAATCGCTGCGAATCCTAATGCAACAGTTTGCGAAGAGCGTCGCAATCACCTCAGTGACCGCTCCCTGCGAGTCGAACGGCACGGTCATGCGCTCCTCGGTTTCCCGGTTCCCCTCCACGCGCCAGGTGTAGACCAGCGGTCGCGGCGGCTCAACCAGGTCGAACTCAACGGGTGTTGTGGATCGTTGAAGAGGCACGAACGAATTTCGAGTCGCGAAATTCGGGCAGCATGCAAGGCGGGGAACGCGGCCTGTCGGGGCTCGCCAAATACTTGGCGGCGGTGCGTTAGTCGCTCGTGTGGACGGGGATGGGCGAACTCGACGTGTTGTTGTTTTCCATCGAAGGATGTGTCGTGATAATCTGAATCGAGAGATCGATCCGGAACAGAAGCGCCGAAACCGATGCCACTGTGAACTTCCGCTTGCGCAGGAAAAACTCTCATGTCAACGCCCTCAACCGTCAATACAGCCAAGGTCACCGGCCGCCGCCAGCTCAGTTTCCAGTCGTACGATGACTTGCTGGCTGATCTCGACCGACTTGGCTCGGGCCCGGTGCGGCAGTTGGGCAATTGGTCGCCGGGTCAGAATTGTCGCCACCTGGCGACGGTCTACAACAACTCGATCGATGGCTTTACGTTGAAGTTCCCCGTGCCTCTCCGCGTGATGGCGCGGCTGTTTCGCAGACGGTTGATGTCGATGTCGATGCCGGCGGGATTCAAATTGCCGGCAAAGACGGGTCGATCGCTCATGCCTCCCGCCACGTCGACGGAAGAGGGGCTTGCCGACTTGAGAGCCGCCATCGCTCGATTGCAAAACGAGCCGCGCCGCGCGAAGCATCCCCTGTTCGGCGAGATGACGCACGAGGAGTGGGACAAGATCCATCTCAATCACGCCGCACTGCACCTGAGCTTTTTAGTGCCGAGTTGATCGCGGATTCGGTTCCCTCGTGATCAGACGCTGCTTGGTCATGCGCTTTCCGGAAGCTCCACTTCCTTGGTCGAGAGTTCGGCCTTCGGCCAAGGCACGCCTATCCCCTAGTCGGTTCCGGGGGATTGTTCGATCTCCGAATTTCAGTCGGCAGTCGGCCGATAGGCGGGCTGCGCAATCAGCAGATAGTTCCGTTCCGCAAGGTTGTTTGTTTTGGCGGCTGCGGCGTGGTAGTTCGCGATCGCCTCCCGGCGATCTCCTTGCAGTTCGAGCAGGTGGGCACGAACCGCGTGCACCCGATGTTGGTCCGCGAGCCGCGCGTCGGCTGAGACGGCGTCGAGGAGTTCCAGGCCCCGCGCCGGTCCGTGCGCCATGGCTGCCGCGACGGCCTGATTCAGTCGGACCAGCGGGTTATCCGACATCCGGGCGAGGAGGTCGTACAGCGCGAGGATTTGTGGCCAATCGGTCTCTTTGGCGGAGGGTGCTTCGTCGTGCAACGCGGCGATGGCCGCTTGCAGTTGGTACGGACCCACGGAACCCCGTGGCAAAACCTCTGAAAGGAGCGAGACGCCCTCGGCGATCTGCTCGCGATTCCACAACGAGCGATCTTGCTCCTCGAGCGGAACGAGTTCGCCCGCATTATTCGTGTGCGCGTTGCGACGCGCGTCGGTGAGCAGCATGAGGGCCAGCAAACCGGCGGTCTCTGTGTCCTGTGGTTGAAGCCGGCGGACGGTGCGTGCGAGGCGAATGGCCTCACGCGCCAGATCGGTTCGATAGAGCGCCGGCCCCGTGCTCACGGTGTAGCCTTCGTTGAACAAGAGATACAGGACGTGCAAGACCTGCCGCAGCCGCTCGGCCTGTTCCTGCGCGACCGGCCGTCGAAACGGAATGCCCGATTCGGTAATCGTTTGCTTGGCCCGGCTGATCCGCTGGGCCATCGTCGCCTCGGGCACCAGGAACGCGTGGGCGATTTCAGCCGTCGTCAAACCGCCAACCGCGCGCAGCGTGAGCGCAATGGCCGAGGCCGGCGTCAGCGCCGGATGGCAACACATAAAAAACAGGACCAGGGTATCGTCCTCGTTGGAGGCCGGAGCGCCGTCTGCAGATTCCGCTGTCCGAGCCGCATCAAGTGCCACCTCGCTCTCGCGTCGACGCCGGGCCGATTCGCTGCGAAGGAAATCTGCCATCGTTCGCAGGGCGACTTGGGTCAGCCAGGCGCGGGGATTTTCGGGCACTCCATCGAGGGGCCATTGCCGCGCCGCGGCGAGCGACGCCTCCTGGACCGCATCCTCGGCCGCGGGAAAGTCGCGATACCTGCGCATGACCGTCCCGAGCACCTGCGGCGTCAGTTCCCGCAACAGGTGCTCGAACGGACTGTCTGACGGCCGTCCCGTCACAGCCATTCCTTCGGCGCCGTGCTCATCACCTCGCGGACTTCGATGGGAATTCGGGCGGGCGCTCCTCCCGGTCCCGGAGCGGCCGAAGCGCGAGCGGCGACCTGGTACGCTTGCTCCGCGTTCTCGACGTCCACGATCCAGAATCCGGCCAGGAATTCTTTGGACTCGGGGAAAATGCCGTCTGTCACCGGCTCCCCCTTGCTGCCGGCCCGCACGATGAGGGCCTGATCCGGAGCGGCCAGTCCGTGGGTGGCGACGAACACTCCCTCATCTTTGAGTTCCTGCGAGAACTTTTGCATGAAGGCGACGTGGGCCTGCAGATCGGACTTTGACCATTTCATAAAGGCGTCCCAATCGGCCTTCTTTCCCGTCATCATCAAAATGAATCGCATGGCGTTTGCTCCAGGTATTGGGCTGCGGATTGTTTCGGTTCACCAGATAGTCGGAGCAAATGGACCGATTTCGACATCACGGGGAACTTTTTCCGACCGGAGGAATTTCAGAAGTTTTCCCAAAAATCGATCAACCGATGTCGAGAATCGGGTCTCGACTCCGACAATACCGTGAAATCCGCGCGAGCCGCGAGCCGCTTCGGGGGAAAAAACTGCGATGAATGCTCGACTCTTGTCCGCCTGCCTGGCAATCGCCTTCACCGCTGTGGCCCTGCTCGCTTTGACCGGCTTGCACGTGGTGAGCCCCGAGTTCGACCCGGCAAAACGCGTTGTCAGCGAATACGCGCTGGGACGCCACGGCTGGCTGTTGTCGGTGCTGTTTTTGTCGTGGGGTCTGGGGACTTGGAGCCTGGTCCCAGCCATCCAGTCCGATGTGAACTCACTTCCCGGACGAATCGGTCTGGTCCTGCTCGTCACCACGGGTGTGGGCGAAGCGATGGCTGCGTTTTTTGACGTGAATTGGCCCAAAATGCACGGTCTGGCCGGTGCGCTGGGAGTTCTCAGCCTGCCTCTTGCCGCCATGTTGATCAGCTCCAGCTTGAGCCGTCACCCTCTCTGGCAGTCGCAAAGGCGGTGGCTACTCGTCGCAGCCAATTTCACTTGGCTGAGCCTGGTGTTCATGGCGACGGCGATGCTCTTTCTCGGTTCGAAGCCGACAAACCGGCACGTGCCAATCGGCTGGCCAAACCGCTTGCTGGTCGTCACTTATTGTGTCTGGGTGATCCTCGTCGGGCTGATCGCACTCCGCATGCGACGCGACGCCGAACGTGTCGGAACATGTTGAGACACGCCGATGAAGGAGGACGCGTCCCCCTTCCCGCTATTGAGGTGAGCCGCACCGGGTTCGAGCGGCAGCATTTTGGATCTGGAGGAGGCGACGGGACCACTTCGGGCAAGTTGGGTGATCGCCTCGCGTTTGTCGCGAGCGATTTGTGTGCTGGCTCAGATGGCTGACGCCGACCTCACATTCCGCCTCGCCCCGACAGTCTTGACCGCCGCGTTCAACGCATTCAAGATCATCGCCAGTTCCTCACGCTCATTTTGCTGAAATTCGCGATAAGGTCGCCAAGGCGGGACGGTCATCTTCTCGTGCGACATCAACGTCGCCCGAGTAACGCACAAGACAGGAGACGCAGCGTGGCAGCCCCAATGAAAACTCTTTCGCCCTTGCGCAATTCGAGTGTCGCACGC
Organism: uncultured Planctomycetaceae bacterium; assembly: GCA_963756305.1. Classification (GTDB taxonomy): domain Bacteria; phylum Planctomycetota; class Planctomycetia; order Planctomycetales; family Planctomycetaceae; genus DASPSM01. The sequence continues at coordinate 291,931 of CAVWNP010000002.1, read as the reverse complement.
GACGTCGCACAGCTCGTCACAGAACAGCTTGACCATTTCGGCATTGCGGCCACGACGGATTTTGGCGCGACGGTTGCGCGGATTGCCACGCGGCTCTACGAGAACCAGAACGACATCGACCACCTCTGGAAGGTCACGCTCGAGGCTGTCGCCTCCTTGGACCGGTCCGATCGCATCGCCTACTTTAACGCCAAAAAGTTTCTGACTTTTCAGTTGGCCAAGTCGCTCGACACGCTTCAAAATCCGTTCCGGCACACCTACCAAAGTTTGAAATACAGCCCGACGACTCTGTGTGCCAAAGGTCCTTACGCAGTCTTTGACAATGTCACGGCACTGTTCTCCGCAACGCCTGTCATCGCGCGAACAGCCACCTACATCTATGCCTGTGCGGAATGGATTGAAGATGCCTTCAAAGGCAAGGAGCTGTTGCTCGAGATTTATTCCCGCCTCCTCAACCCAACGGCCATTTCATTGGCGAACCATATTGTGGACCTGGAAGCGGAGCGATATGCGCATGAGTATTTTGCGTGGAACTTCAACAGTGGGATGGCGGCGATCGACGCCGTTCTCTCCCATTTGCTGGGACGCCATGACATCATTATCACGAGCCGCAACATTTACGGCGGTGCCCATCAACTCATCAATGACTGGTACGGCAAGTCGGCGAATCTCGAGATCGCTGTTGAAACGTTCGATGGTTACACGGCCGAGGACTTCAATCGCTGCTGGGACACCGTAAAAGACAAGTACGCCGACCGTCTTGCCGCCAACCGGCAGGCCTACGTTTATCTCGAATCTCCCTGTAATCCGCACGGGTATGTCTTGGATGTGCCCGAGATCTGCCGGAGCGCTCACGAGAAAAGCTTGCGGGTAATTCTCGATGCGACGGTCGGAACGCCGTTCCTCGTGCGGCCGTTGCAGCGGAAGGAGACCGTCGAACGTCCTGACTTTGTGATTCACAGTTACACAAAGGACATTTCCGGTGCGGGAACGGTGATCGCGGGCGTCGTCATTGGCAGGAATGAGGACATGTTTGTGCCGAAGGGAGAAACCCTGCATGGCAGGTCGTGGAAGGACACCCTGTTTTGGAATGTCTACTACGTCAAGGGTTCGTTCCTGAATGCCGACGCGGCTTTTGAAGTGCTTCAGGGAATGCGGACCCTCGAGGTGCGGATGCTGGCGAAGTGCATCAACACGGAGATTCTGTCACGATTCATGGCGTCGCACCCAGACATCACGGTGCACTGCAGCGCTTTGCCGTCCGATCCGAATTTCGGCTTATGCAATCGACTGCTGTTTCTCGGAATGCCGGCGCCGCTGTTCACAATTGATTTCGAGCGAGCCAACATTCCGGGGCCGGCGTTTCAACGGTTCTTCGACAGTCTTGCGCCGACGTTTGACCATATGATCAGCTTGGGACAATCCAATACGATCGTCAGTTGCCCGGCGCTGACAACGCACTCGGAACTTCCGCCGTCCGAGCTGGAGCGAGCTGGAATCACACGGACCATGATTCGCTTTGCCGTCGGTGACGAGGATCCACGCGACCTGCTCACTCATTTTGTGCATGCGGCCCGTCTGACTTTAGATCCCGCGGTGCCCGGATTTTCGCGTCGGTTTCCTTCTCCTGATGAGGCCAACCGGCTGATACGGGAGTGTTATCTCGAGACGCACCGCAAATACATCGAGTCGAAAGAAGAGGAATGGCTTGAAACGGACACGTCGAAGTGGTCCTAATCAACGAAGGCGTGTCTTGGGCCCGGCGCCGCGCCCGCTAAGCCGGCGCCTCAACCGACGGCCGTGGTAGCGGTCAGAGGATCGGTTCCTGCAACTCTGTCGGGAACCTGTCGGAGCATTGGCCCGCCCGTGATTGCTGCTCGCAACTTCCCTCGTGACCAGGCTCTGCCTGCTCACGCGCTTTCTGAACGCTCCGCTTCCCTTGAGAAAAAACGCCGGACGCGAAGCCGAGCTTCGAGGAGAGAATAACAGAGCTTCGAGAATGTGCGTCCCCCAAAGAACTTGGGGGCGAGAGAACTCTTTGATTAATTCAAAGCAACGTTCAGTCTCTTGATTTACGGCTCGGAGAACGGGATGATGTCGCGCGACGGGCCTTCTGGGGAATGAAATTATGACCAGCAAGCCAATGATTTTGGCTGCTTTGGCTATGGCCCTCGTGTTCGGCAGCTCCGGACAAACGCTCGCCTCAATCATCGCCTACGACAACGGCGCCCCTGCCCATCCAGCCGGGATCCAGAATTGGCAAGGAAACTTGGGGCTAGACTTCACGGTCGATAAGACAATTTCGGTCACCGCTTTGGGTGCCTTCGACGATGGCAACCCGGCGAATCTCGTCGGCACGAGGCATAATGGCGTCGTCGTGGGGATCTTTAACCTCAGCACGTCATCGCTCGTCGCACCGACCGTGTTATTGACGCCGACGAGTTTTGGTTCCCAGATTAACGGCGACGCCTTTGCCGCTGTCACGCCCTTCACGCTTGGTCCTGGGAATTACAGTGTGGTTACACTCAACGATCCCAATTACAACTCCGGTTTGGGGGGAGGCCCGACACTGGTGACGTTGAACAATGGGGCCGGATCGATCAATTTCAATGTTCCGACCGCTCTTTCCCGTTACGATGCTCACCTCGTTTTTGATTTGCCAGGGATTGTTGCGAACTTCATGCCGGTGCCGAGATTCGCCGCGGGGACGTTCGAATATAACACTGTGCAAACACCGGAACCGACTTCGCTCGTCTTGTTGTTTTCGTCGCTGGTCGCCGGCGGGTTTGGCCTCTATCGGCGACGGCACGCAACGGCCACGAGCTAGGCCGGGCCGGCGGGACTGTGTAGGCAGGACGGTGCAGGCGGGACCGTGCAAGTGATCGCAGCCACCGCCGGGCGGTCCCGCCCAGAGCACGCCCTCTCCAGCTTGAAGAGGACAAAGTCGCAATTGTCGCTCGAACCCGCCAGTTCTCGGGCTCTCGTTCTCGTGCCCCTGTTCACGTGGCGCCATCGTGGATGAGATTCGTCAGTGCGTTGTTCCGACGCAGACCGCCAATCAACGTGTCCGCCTCTTACGCTTAGCTAATGCGTGTGGAGACTCTGACACGCACAAGCTGGTGCAAGCGGATCCGTCGCTGATTGAACCACCCAACCAAGGCGCAGACCCACGAGCGCGCTGCCGGATGCCCAGGCGGCGCGTCCCGCATCCTCGGGCCGTGTCTGCCCATCGACCAACGATGAGTGTCTATACAAAGTTGGAATTTCTGTAAGGAAAGGACGTAGTTTTATGTCGCGAAACGTTGCCGATCTGCTGTGGGAGATGCTCGCGAACGCCGGAGTCAAACGCTGCTATGGCATCGTGGGAGACGCTCTGAATCCGGTCATCGACGGGCTGCGCCGCAACGGGAAGATCGAGTTCATCCACGTCCGCCACGAAGAGTACGGCGTTTTCGCCGCCGTCGCGGAGGCCTGCCTGGCCGGCAACCCGGTGGCCGTGTGTGGAACGGCCGGTCCCGGTGTCGTGCATCTGTTCAATGGGCTGATGGACGCCCGCAAGGAGGGGGCTCCCATCATCGCGATTGCGGGCGACGTGGAAAGCGAGCTGATCGACACGTCGGCACTCGAAGAACTCAATCCTTACAAGTTCTTCGAAACCGCATCGCTCTACACCGGGCGCCTCGTCAATCCGAAGCAGGCGCGGGCCATCATTACGACCGCGATTCTCACGGCCGTCACGGAAAAGGGGCCCACGGTCATTTCCATTCCGGGCGACGTCGCGTCGGCTGCGGCGGGCGACCAGTCCGCCCGAGATCAGAATCCCCTGCCACAGCCGTCTTGCGCCCTTCCGACGCCGACCTCAATCGGCTGGCGACGATGATCAATGAGGCGGAGAAGGTCGCCATCTTCGGCGGCGACGGCTGTCAGGCGGGCCGCGAGGAGGTGCTCCAACTGGCGGGCAAGCTGAAGGCGCCTGTCGGCTATTCGTTCCGCGGCAAGCAATGGTTGGAACACGACAATCCCAATGCCGTCGGCATGACCGGCCTGCTCGGTTACGGCGGAGCTTATAAAGCCATTCACGAGGCTGAGCTGCTGCTGCTCTTGGGCACGGACTTCCCTTTCTCGGAGTTCCTCCCGGGCGATCGCGTGAAGAAAGTCCAGATCGACAAAAACCCCAAACACATCGGCCGCCGGACGGCTGTTGATCTCGGGCTTGTCGGCGACATCAAGGCAACCGTCAGCGCGTTGCTGAAGCTTGTGAGTGACAAGACGGATGGCCGCTTTCTCGAGAAACACGTCGCGGAAACGAAATCGTTCCACGAGCTGCTGCAGCACTACGTCGTGAAAGGGCCCGGGATTAAGCCCATCCGACCGGAATTCCTGGCCGCGACGCTGAGCGAGCTGGCTGCCGACGACGCGACATTTTTCGCCGATACGGGCACGGCCTGCATGTGGCTGGCCAGGCACATCAAGGGCGGAAGAAATCGCAGGCTCTTCGGCTCGTTTTCATGGGCATCCATGGCCAATGCCGCACCCAACGCGTTCGGGACGCAATTGGCATTTCCCGGCCGGCAAACGATCGCCCTGTGCGGAGACGGCGGCTTCACAATGGCTGGTCTCGGCGATCTATTGACGCAAGTCGAACGAAAGACTCCCGTCGTTCAGATCATCCTCAACAACGGGGCCCTCGACTTCGTCAATATCGAGCAGCAAGAGGCCGGCTTCGTTCCCTACGGCGTGAAATTCCAGAACCCGAATTTCGCCAAAGTGGCCGAAGCGATGGGCGCAACAGGGATTCGCCTTGAGGAGCCCGGCGACGTTCGGGAGGGCCTTGCCGAGGCACTGGCCCACAAGGGCGGCCCGGTTGTGGTCGACGCGGTCGTCGATCCCTACGCCCTGTCGCTCCCGTCGCACGTTCCCTTCCACGCAGCCAAGGGCTTCACCCTTAGCCTCACCAAACAGGTCTGGAACGGCACGATGGACGATGTGATCAAGACGATCGAACGGAATGTCCGGCTGGTCTGAGCGGCCGATTTTGACGCATCTGCAATGTGGACCTAGACGAACTCTAAATGGGGACGGGAGTACTCCCATCCCCTTAATTCACAGCCAGAGAAACGCGCGCTCCGCGCCTGTGTCGGGCCGAAAGGTGCCCGGAAGCTGGGCCTCAACTACCTGACGGGGTTGGGCCTGGTGAAGCCGTCGGTGAGGATCGTCAGAAAGTTGACGATGTCTTCCTCCTCGGACTCCGACAGGCCGAGGTTGCCCACCTGGCCGTTCGTCGCCACCGCACCGGCGATCCCCTGGTTTGCCGCGTCCTCGGGGCTGAGGCCGGCGACGTTCTGCACGTTGTCGAGGACCTCGGGAGGTGCAATCAGCCGCGTATGACCGGCGGGCGGGCCGGTCCTCAGGTCGAAGGCGACCTCGTCGCCCTTGGCGTTCACAGCGATGTTCCGCTTGTTGTAGAAGTGAACGACGTCCTTGAGGCTCTTGAAGACGCCGTTGTGCATGTAGGCCCTGACGAAATTCGCGTAGGGCCGCTTGTCCGAGTTGCGCAAGCTCGGCGCCTTGAACAACCCGCGGAACTCGGCAATGTCGCCCGGGACCGAGTTGAAGAACTTGGTTCCGTCGGGGGCGGTGTTAGGGTTGGCGCCCAAGCCCCAGTCGATGAAGTTCCTCCCCAGGGGGTTATACCCCTCGGGATTGTTGGTCGCGTCCGTCTGAAAATAGAAGGGGTTGTGGAGGTTCTTGGGGACGCCGATGTTCGCGAAGCAGAACATGGTGAACGTCTCTTTCCCCCGGGTGTTGTTCTGCACAATGGCGAGAGTCGCCGATGAGTGGCATTGAAAACACTGGGCCGCGCCAAAATTCGGATCGTTGTTGGGATTCGGCCCTACTCCAAAGAGAATCCGCCCGCGCTCCTCGGAGGCGGACAGCGCATAGTGGCCGCCGGGCGGCGTGCCGTACTGGGAAGCGTCGTACTTCGAGTTGAAAGGATTCACTTCGCCCGAGTGCTCGTAGGCCCCAATCGCCTGCGTCATGAACGCGTAGATGTCCTGGGTCTTCTGCTTCTTGAAGACATCCCGGCCGAACACCTGCTCGAACAGCGGAGTATAGGGCCGCGACTTGAGCTTCTCGACGACAAGCGCCGAATAGCCGCCGAACTCGGGGGGATAGATCCCGTTGGTGGGCGTATTGTTCATCTCGTTTGGATTGAGGAAGGGCTCCGTCGCCTGGTGCGGTTCGTTGGTGGTGCGCCCGTCCCAGAAGGTGCCCCCGATATAAAGGTCCGCGTCGGCGTCGTAGTAGGGGCCGGTGGGGCTGAAGGCGGTCAAGGCGTAGGTCATGGGCTTGCGGTTGCCGAATCGGCCAGGGATGCGTCCCGGCATGATGCCACTCAGCAAATTGACCTCCGAGACCGACGTCGACGCGAAGCCCGTCTCGGGGGTATGGCAGGTGAAGCAAGCGTAGCCCGGCGGATTCGACAGGGTCGAGTCGAAGAGGATGTCCTTGCCGAGCTGCTCGATGGGCGTCAGCGCCACGGTGTTCGGCGTCTGCGCGGGCGCTGGGAGCGGAGCTTCTTCCGGCCCCTGAGCTGAGCCGGGGCCGGGAAAGAGGAGCATCCCGAGCGCGAGGGTGGCGAGCCCGACTGCGAGCAAGGATCCGACGAGGATTTGCGTTCCAGCGACTGTCCGACATTTTTTCATGGTTGTCATTCTCGGAATTCTTCTATCACGGTACGTCGTAAGTTATTGAACAGCAGTATTTTCGAGTAAGTCGACGAGGCGGCTGGCCCATTTCACAGCAGGTGACGAACACGAGTTAAGCGAGCGAGACTGGATCAAATGAGCAGACCAAAATAAGGAGAGAGGCCACCAGAATTCAAGCGAATTATAAAGATTTCTTTAGAATATCCGGTCGCCTGCAGAGAGTGGATTAAACGCGTCTGAGACGCAGTTCGGGCGCCTGCGATCTTCGGCGAGCTACATCAAGTCGCGCTCGCCGTGACTCGCTGGTCCCAACTACGCCGTCGGGGTTTCCGACGCGCGTGCGGTGACTTAGAAGCCCCAGTCGTACTGGTCGATGTTGTCTTTGGTGAATTTGATCGGTTCGGTCATGATCACCATGGCGGGGCCGGACTGACTGAAGACGAGCGGCGGGGAACCGTTGACCGAGGCGCCCGGTTTGAGCATTTGTCCTTCGGCCAAGCCGACCGCGAGGCGAACGGTCAAATCGCCGAGCTTCCGCGGGTCCCAGAGGAAGAAGCTCTGGAGGACCCCCTCTTTCAGATAGGCCTTCATCGGCGCCGGAGTTGTATTGCCGCACAGGGCGACCTTGCCGGCTTTCCCGGTGCGCTTGAGCGCCTCGGCCGCTCCGGGAACCGAATTCGAGTCGAAGCCAATCAGGCCCTTGAGATTCGGATGCGCGTTGAGCAGCGTTTCGACCTGCTGGCGCGACTTGTCGACGTCCTCATCGGTCACGACCGTGTCGACTTTCTTGAGCTTGGGATACTTTTCGGCGGCCCTGGCCTCGGCATAGCGCCGCCAAGTGTTGAGATTGTCGGCATTCAGGCTGGCGATCACGACGGCCCATTCGCCCTCTTCGTGCATTTGCCGGGCGATCTCGTCCATCAGGGCTTCGCCCAGCTTTTTGTCGTCGACCTGATTCACCATCAGATCGCGGCCGCTCTCGGGGGCGTCGCTGTCCCACGTGAGGACTTTGATGCCCCGTTCCTGGGCCTGCTGGACGAAGCGCTTGATCGCTTTGGGCTCGTTGGGAGCGACGCAGATCGCGTCGACGCCTTGGCGGATCCACGTCTCGATGAATTTGTTCTGATCGCTGGCGCTCGGATCGGAGGGGCCGTCGTAGATCAGCTTGACGCCGAGCTCGTCGGCCGCTTTTTGGGCCCCCTCCTGGCTGGCTCGGAAATAGGCGATGTTCGTGAGCTTGGGCAGCATGGCGATCTGGAGCTGATCCCGCGGCTTCGCCTTGCCGCCGGCCGCTCCGCCTTTGCTGACGGGGCCAGACGCGTCGTTGGCACAGCCGATCGCGAACGCCGCCAGCAAGGCGGCTGTCGACGGAAAACGGTGAGACCGGGAGAACGGAACAACGAGAGCGAGAATCTTTGGATCGCATGCGCGGTGCGGCTCCTGGATTTGAGTTGTGCTTAACGTAACGGATGAGGTGCGCTCGGGACAACGCTCAATTGGAAAGTCGCGCACGGTCGTTAGTCGCGGGATTGGCCGAAGCGATTGTTGACCCACACGCCCGTCAGCAAGAGTGCCCCCAGGAGGACAAACCGCAGGTCGTTGAACTTGAAGGGCAGCTTGTCTTGAATCCAGAAAACGGAGCCGCCGGCTCGCAGGCCTTCGGCCAGAACGGCGACCAAAAACACGCCGATCAGCGAGCCGAGGACCGAGCCGCGGCCACCGTTCACCGAGGTTCCTCCCAACACGACGGCGACGATCACTTGCAGCTCGAGACCGTTGTAAGAGGCGGCACTGGCTGAGCCGTCGTGGGCGGTCAAACACACGGCCGCGAGAAATGCCAGAATGCCGCTCAACGTATAGATTTCGATGAGACGGCGATTGACGGGAATGGCGGCGTAGCGGGCCGCGACACGGTTGCCGCCGATCATCAGGATCTCTTTCCGCCAGCGGGACCAGCGGAACCAGAGGCCGCCGATCCCGAGCACGACGGCGACGATGATGGCGACTCCGGTGATTTCCCCGAGCCGAAAGTATCCCGGCACATCGATGAACGGGCCCGGTTTCGTCCCTTTGAGAACCGCGTCGCAGAGGCCGCGGTAAAAGAAGAGCGTTCCCAAAGTGGCGATGATCGGCGGCACGTCGCACGCCGCGATCAAGAGGCCGTTGAACAGGCCCAGACCGGCACCGACCGCCAAACCGATCGGGACCGCGGTCCACCAGAACTGCTTGCCCGGGCTCGAACGTGGCCATGATGCAGGCGATAAGCGCCGTCATCGAGCCCACGGAAAGGTCGATTCCTGCGGACATCAGCACGGCCGTCATGCCGAACGAAAGGATCAAGATCGGAGCCGCGCCGATGACGAGGTCATTTGCATACCAGCGGAAGCTGCTGCAGAAAACCGTCCCAGGAATTGAACCGGACTCCGCTCATGGGCGCGAGCAGTCCGAATTCAGCGACCAGCAGCAGCGGCAGCAGGATCGCGCGCACCGAGAATGCCGGTCGCCTCGTGCCCGATGCTTGCGGCCCGCGGGCAGTGTCTGTTGTGGCGTTTTCGGTCACCGCAATTCCTCGAGGAGCTTTCTTCGCCGGCTCAATGCGCAGTCGATGCCGATGACGGCGAGGATCGCCCCGCCCTGCACCGCCGTTCGCCAATATTCGTTGACGCCGGCATACAGCATGGCCGGTCCGAGGAGATAGAGAAACAATGCTCCGAGGGCCGTGCCCAGGTAGCTGCCTTCTCCGCCGAAAATGCTCGTTCCGCCCAAGACGACCGCGGCAATCACGCTCAATTCAAATCCCAATCCCAGCTGTGCGGGTTTGAGCACGCTGTGGTTCGTGACGTCGAGCAGGCTGGCCAATCCCAAAAACACGCCGCCGATGACGAACGCCTGCAACAGAATCCGGTCCGGCCGCAGTCCGCTCAGGCGACAGGCCATCTCGGAACTGCCGAGCGGCCAGCCAGCGTCGCGACGAGTTGCCGAAGAATTCCCAGCCGAAAGCGATCGCCAGCACGATCAGCAGAATGATGCCGGCGTAATCCTTGCCGGGAGCGTGGTACTCGTTCGCGGTCACCGTGAATTGTTCGCTGAATCTTTTCGCGCCGACGTCGGCCAGAATCAGCGCGGCGCCGCGATAGAAGGCCAAACCCGCGAGCGTGACGATGATCGCCGGCAAACGCAGGGATCGCACCAAAAAGCCGTTGTAGGTCGAAACGACAAACGACGTCGCAAAGCAGGCGGCGAAACAAATCGCGGGGCTGAATCCCCTCTCATAGAGGATGCCAAACACCGTCCCCGACAGGCCGAGAATCGCACCGATCGAGAGATCGATCGATCCGCAGCAGATAATGCCCGTCATTCCCAGCCCGGCCAACACGATCGGCGCGACGTTGGGCAGGATGCGGGAGGCCTCGTCGCGGAGGTTGGATCCCGTGGCGTTCGTCTGCCAGGCGATCACGCCGAATAAGGCGACGTTGGCGACGATCAGAGAACAGGATCCGCCGCCGGACCGACTTCGACATCCGCCGCCAGAAGCGAAGACCTTCGAATGGCATCTCGCTTCATGGGGACGGTTCCGTTGCGCTCGCGACTGGAGATCTCGTCCGCGGATCCTGCTGCACGATAGAGGCCCGAGGAGGCGAGGACGACGTTGTGCTCGGTCATTTCGTCGCCGCGTCAATTCGGTTTCGATGGTGCCGCGATTCATCACGAAAATGCGGTCGCTCATGCCGATGACTTCGCCGAGATCGCTGGAGATGAGCAGGATGGCCTTTGCCTGCGGCGGCCAGCCGGTCGACCAGGCTGTGGATTTGCGATTTGGCGCCGACGTCGACGCCGCGCGTGGGCTCGTCGAGGATGATGACCTCGGGATCCCGCTCGAGCCAGCGAGCCAAGAGGGCCTTTTGCTGGTTGCCGCCGCTGAGCGTGACGATCGCCTGGTCGGCGCCGCTGGCCCGAATGTCGTAGCGGCCGATCGCTTCCTGCACGCGGCGGCCTTGTGATTTGCGGTGGCACGAGGCCGAATCGGGCGAGTCGGTCGGAAATGCCGATACCGATTGCGTCCGAGAGCGAATGCTCCAGCACGAGCCCCTGCCGCTTTCGCTCTTCCGGGAATGTAGACCAAGCCCGCTTGAACCGATTCGCGCGGATGCGTGGGCCGCCAGGCACGGCCGCACAGTCGCATCGAACCCTCCGTCGATGGAATAAAGACCGTAGACGGCACGGGCCAATTCCGATCGGCCGGCGCCGACGAGCCCGGCCAGTCCCACGATTTCGCCGGCGTGGACGGTCAGATTCACGTCGCGGAACATTCCGGCTCGAGAGACGCCGAGTAGCTTCGAGTGCGGCTGCGCCCGACGACGATTCGTGCGGCGTCTTCGGGAGAGACCTGATCGAGCGATCGGCCGACCATGTCATGGACGAGTCGGCGCGGATCGATCTCCGCCGTGGCATGGTGCGCGACGACCGACCCGTCGCGGAGGACGACGATGCGGTCGGTGAGCTCGAAAATCTCGTCGAGCCGGTGCGAGACGTAGAGGATCGTCACGCCCTGGCTGCGAAGTCGCCGCAAGTGAACGAAAAGGCGTTTGACTTCCGGTTCCGTCAGACTGGCGGTCGGTTCGTCGAGGATCACCAAGCGAGCCTTGCGGGCGAGCGCTCCGGCGATGGCGATTTCCTGCTTTTCGGCGGCCGTCATTTCGCCCAGCGCGCGGTGGGCTTCCAGTGAAATCCCGAAATTCGACAATCGGCGGCCGGATTCGGCGTAGAGGGCGGACCAGTCGACGCCGCCCCAGCGTTTGCCGCGGCCAGGCTTCACCCATCAACATGTTTTCGGCAATCGACAGATGATCGAAGCCGGTCAACTCTTGCTGAATCGTCGTCACGCCCGCGTCCAATGCGTCGCGCGGCGAGGCGAAATGCACCTGGCGGCCGGCGATCTTGATCGATCCTCGATCCGGCGCGTAGACGCCGCTGAGCAATTTGATGACGGTGGACTTGCCGGCCCCGTTTTCGCCGACGAGGCCGACAATCTGGCCGGCGTCGATGGCTAAATCGATCCCCGCGATTGCCGGGACGCCGCCGAACGATTTTGCGACGCTGTTTGAGTTCAACGAGCGGCTGAGGCATAGGCGTGATGTCGCGGCCATGGCCACGGCTCCATGAACGACGACCTCTTCGCCGAGCTGGGCGGGGACGAATTTGATAGGAGTTTCGCAGCGGCGGGAAGACGTAACGATCAACGTAGCGGCGCAGCGGGGCGAAGAATACACGTTTCACCGGCGAGCGAGACGCCTCCGCCGACGATCACGACCTCGATCGCCAAGAGCGTGATGACCTGGGCGATTCCCCATCCGAGGGCCTGGCAGGCTCGATCCATGGCCGCGGCTGCGCAGAGCGTTGCCCGCCTGAGCGGCGTCTGCGGTCATCTTGCCGCTGAGTTGTCGCGGATCGTTGTGACACAACTTCAAGCAATTCGGACGCTGCGGGGTCGCCGGGTCCGTGTCGTGCGAGCAATTCACGAATGCTCGTCTCGATCCCGCGACCGCTGGCGATTGATTCGATCGTCTGGCTTGATTCGACCGCATCGAGGCCGGGTCGCAGATGGCCGATTTCCGCGATCGCCGGACGGCTCGAGCCGAAAAGTTGGCCATCGAGGACCAGGCCGCCGCCGACGCCTGTCCCCACCGTGACGTAAAACACGCTGCGTTTGCCGCGGCCCGCCCCGAAACGGGCCTCGGCCAACGCGGCCATGTCGCAGTCGTTGCCGAGATACGTCGGCACGCCGAAAGTTTTGGTACACCAATTCGCCAGCGGAAAATTGTCCCAGCCGGCGACCTGGTGGCTCGTCGTCACGATGCCGGCGGGGCCGTTGATTGGACCGCCGAAGCCGAATCCGACCGCGCGAAAGGGACATTCCTTCATCAGTTCGCGACCGGCTCGATCGATCTGTTCCAGGATTCCCGCCGCCCCTCGGGCCGCGTCGACATCGAGGCGGCGAAAAGCGGCAAACGGCGGGCCGTCACCCGTGCCGACGCCGAGCTGCAGTTTCGTTCCGCCGATTTCGATGCCCAGGAACATCGCCACGCTCAGGTCTCGTCCGCGTAATGGATCAGCGAAAAGACCTCGTACGGCGCGAGATGCTTGCGGCCGTTGAGAAAGTCGAGCTCGATGAGAAAGGCGGTCCCGACGACGGTCGGCGCCCGGCCTGCTCCACCATTTTGATGCAAGCCGCCCATCGTGCCGCCCGTGGCGAGCAGATCATCAAGCATCAAGACGCGGTCGGCTTGCGACACGCGCATCGGTGTGCATTTCCAGCGAATCTTTGCCGTACTCCAGCTCGTAATGAAACGAACGCGTGTCGAACGGAAGCTTGCCGGGCTTGCGAACAGGAACGAACTTGGCCTTGAGTGCCAGGGCCAAGGGCGCCGCGAAAATGAATCCGCGGGCCTCGGCCGCGACGACGCTGGTGACCCGGCTCTCTGCCAAAATGGTCCGCGAGCGAATCGATCACGTGCTGGAACGCCTGGGGCGCGGCCAAGAGGGGCGTGATATCGCGAAACATGATTCCCGGCTTGGGGAAATCGGGGATGGAACGGATAAAACGCTTGAGCTCGAACGGCTCACTCATGGAGTCGACTTCCCGGTTGCAGTGTGTCCGGACGCGGTCCCGAGCCGGCGTTTTGCCCGCTCGACAAGGGGCGCCGGCTTGCGGATCATTGGCGTAGAGATTGATGATTCCCTGACGGATTCGCGCGGCTTCGTCCGACTTGCCTTCCTTTGCCAGGCTCTCGGCCCGATCGAGGGCGGTCGCAACGAAGCTGAGGTCGGCCGGCTGATCAATGTGCTTTCGATGGAGTTCGTCGAGGGAGTCTTGCACAACTTTGAGCTCGGTTTCAAGTTGCGGGTTGTCGGCCAGAATCAACGCCAGATCGGAGAGCGTGTGTTCGGCGCCAACCAGGTCGCCGACTTCCTCCTGGTGTTTCGCCCGACTCAGCACGCGCTCGATTTCGGCGTTGGTCGCCAGCCTCTTTCCGCCGCGACGCAGAGATCTTCTTGTCCAAACCGGCTTTGATTTCATCCGCGCGTATGCGATCCAGGTAGGGCTTGAGTCTCTCATCCCATTCCTCCGATTGCAGCGCAACGAGCGGAGCGAAATAGTCGTCCCGTACGGTTCGCCAATTTTCCTTTTCGTTTTCCTCGAGCAACGCGACACCTTTGTCGAATCGCTGCTCGGGAGTCAAGGTCCGGACATGCGACCAATAGGCGACGCCGGCGACGACCACCACCAACGCGCCGACGAGGAGCCAGGTGTTCTCAAGCAACTTTTTGAGCCGCGACGGTCGATTCTGGGCATCGATCTCGGCGCGAAACAGATCGTGCATGAGCGTGCCGGGACCCGGACCGGCGCTCATTCCCGCGCGGAACCCGCTCTTTGGCCCGAGGCCATGTCGACCGTCGGACGTGTCCGCACCGGTGGAGACGTTATCGAGCGTCACATCGGTGGAGGAAAGCTCGACTTTCCGGAGCAATTCATGCAGCCTGCGGTTGACCACGTAGGCGTCGGCGATAGCGCTTGTCCGGATCCTTTTCCATCAACTGGCAGACGATGTCGTCGAGCCAATGAGGCATTTCGGGCACACGCATCTTCGGCCGGTCGAACTGGCTGTAGGTGTGCTTATGGATGACGTCCAAGGTCGTCTTTCCCGAGAACGGCGGGCGGCCGGTCAGCATGACGTACATCACCGCGCCGAGCGAATAGAGATCGCTCCGCTTGGTGATCCGCTTTCCTTGGCCCTGTTCGGGCGACATGTATTCGGCCGTGCCAATGATGCCGCCGGTCACCGTCAGTTTCGAGCCGGCAAAGACCTGTGCGACGCCGAAATCGGTGAGCTTGATCTGCCCGTCCGGGGCCAAGAGCAGATTGGACGGCTTTAAGTCGCGGTGAATGATGCCGGCATCGTGGGCCGCCTTGAGCGCGACGCAGATCTGGATCGACAGCTCGACGACTTCGCGCCACGGGATACGCTTCTCGCGACGAAGCCGGGCGGTCAGCGTTTCGCCCTCGACATATTCCATCGCGTAATAATGCATGTCGCCGTCGACGCCTTGGTCGAAAAGCTCGACGACATGCGGGTTTTTCAGTTTACGGAGCGCATCGATTTCGCGGACGAAGCGCGCGACGAGGCCTTCTTCGCGGGCCAGCGACGGTGCGAGCACCTTGACGGCCGCCTGCTTGCCCGTCTCTTCGTGGTGGGCCAGATAGACGGTCCCCATCCCCCCGGCGCCCAGCCGGCGGTCGACGAGATACGGCCCGACACGCGGTGGGTCGGCTTCGACGGGGATTTGACGGGACACGGACAATTGGGCTCTCGCGCTCCTGTTCGATCGCCGTCAATCATGCCACAATCGATGAGGAAAGTCAGGTCGCGAATTACGAAGGTGCGGGATGGCCGAGGAAAAACCGGCGAACAACAAGTCGGCCGCCTTGCTCATTGCCCACGGCAGCCGTCTGGATGCTGCAAACCAGGATCTCGTGGCTTTAGCCGAGCAATTGGGGTCCCGTCGCATTTACCCCATCGTCGAAATCGCGTACTTGGAACTTGCGCGCGCCGACGATTTTGGACGCGGGCAAGACCTGTGTCCGAAGCGGGCGCTGCGCGTGTCTATTTGCTTCCCTACTTCCTCTCTGCCGGTGCGCATGTCAGCCACGACCTCGAGAACTATCGCCGCCAATTGAGCGCAGAATTCCCACTTGTTCGTTTCACTTTGTGCAAACCCCTCTCGTCGCATCCGCTGCTTGTCGAGATCGTGATCGATCGACTGCGAGAGTCTTCGCAGTCGGATCTTGGGTGAGCTGGGTTGAGTGGGTAAAGTGGGAAAATCTGCCGGGCGTTCCTTTCCAAAATTTCCTTTCACAATCGAATTTTCTGCTTCAGGCGCGAACCGTTGTGAGCCGAAGGATAGCGATAGGTTCCTCATTTCCGGCTCTTTCGGGTGTCTGAACAATGAACGTGCACTTGGCAGAATCGGACTCGATTGCTTGGCAGCCACAAGCCGTCCATGCGAAACCGGCGGACATTGTGGCTGAGGTCCTGCGTTCGGCTCATCGCATCCGCGGTGTGCTCGCGTCGCACTTCGCGGAATTCGGTCTGAGCGATGCGCGGTTCACCGTGCTGCAGATCGTTCGCGACTCGTTGCCTCGCGGTTGCACTCAAACGGAGTTGGCCGAGCGGTTGCAACAATCCGAATCGAGCGTCAGCACGCTCGTCGATCGCATGCGTGCCGCCGACTTGCTGTATCGCTTGCGCTCGAAATCGGATCGTCGGAAATGCCTGTTGGTCCTCACCGACCACGCTCGCGACGTTCTCGAGAAGCTCGAACGCTGCCACCACGAACGGATGGCGGGACTTCTCAGTTGCTATCGGGGCGACCAGCTCCATGAACTGGCCGTGCTCTTGAAAATTCTCGATGGCGAATTGACGCAGCGCGAGATGGCCGGTACCGATCCGCCCACGCCGATCGGCGCCGCCGTGATTCCTCACCCGCGTTTGACCGCGGAAGTGGAAACGGCTTTGCGTCCCACGGGCTGATTTCGGCCGAGCCCCAAGCCGCTTGAATCGACAAGCAAATCGCTTTTTGTCCGCCGCGCGGTTCCGTTATGATGGAACCTATGAAACTGGCCGGACAAGTCATCGATTTGCATAAGTATTACGATTTGGGTTCCGTCGTCGTGAAGGCGCTGCGCGGGGTGTCGATGGATTTCCCCGAAGGCGATTTCGTGGCGATCATGGGCTCCTCGGGAAGCGGCAAGAGCACGCTGCTCAATCTGCTGGGAGCGCTCGACCGGCCCACGCACGGGAACTATATCCTCGGCGGCCGGGACGTCTCCACGATGACTGACGACGATCTCTCACAGGCCCGCAATGAGATGATCGGCTTCATTTTTCAGTCGTATAACCTGATCACTCAATACACGGTTCTCGAAAACATCGAAGTCCCCCTCCACTACCGCCGGGGTTACCCGGCGATCAGCGCGGCCGATCGAAATCGTTGCGTCGACGTGGCCACCGAAGTGGGGCTTGCCGATCGGTTGGACCACCGCCCTTTTCAACTTTCCGGCGGTCAGCAACAGCGCGTGGCCATCGCGCGAGCGCTGATCAACGATCCGGAAATCATTCTGGCGGACGAGCCGACCGGTAACCTCGATTCAAAGACGGGCGACGAGATCATGCAAATCCTCGACCGGCTCAATCGCCAGGGCCGGACGATCATCATGGTGACGCACGAACCCGACGTCGCTCGACGGGCGAAGCGTCAGATCCACATGAAAGACGGAGTGGTTGCCGGCACCGGCATCTTCCACGGCTAGTGCTGCGAGCACTCAAGTGAGGCGTTGAAAGCATTAAACTTCCCGGCGGTATCCGCCAGGGATCGCTCCACCCGGTTTAGATGCTCTCTCTGAGATCGCTTACACTCATGAAGGAATCCGCGGGGACGCTTCTCTATCGGCGGAACGACGACCAGCTCGAAGTCTTATTGGTCCATGCTTCCGGCAACTATAATCGTCGCGCTCCCTGGGGAATTCCGAAGGGTCTTCCGGACGAAGGCGAAGACCTCGAATCGGCCGCCCGCCGAGAAACGATTGAAGAGACCGGCGTGACGCCGGGCGCACTCGTTCCATTGGCCTCGATTGAGTATCAAAAAAGCCGCAAGCGCGTGCACTGTTTCGCCGGGGAAGCGCCGGGCGATGCCGAGCCACGCTGCGCCTCATGGGAAATCGACCAGGCGGCGTTTTTGCCGCTCGAGGAAGCGCGACGTCGCATCCATCCCGATCAGGCGCCGTTTCTGGACCGGCTGGTGGATTTGATCAGCCAAGAATGAGGGAGACGCGAATGCATGTCGCGTCTCCTCTGCCTCTATTCGTGGCGCAAGGCTTCGATGGGATCCATCGCGGCGGCGCGCTGCGCGGGATAGAGCCCGAAAATCACGCCCACAAGAATCGAAATTCCGGCGGCCGCCACGATTGACCACGGGGCGATCCGCGGGTCGAGGTTTTGAATGGTCGTGGGCAGCGACTTCCAAATATCGGGAAAGTGTTTGAGCGAATAGCGGACAAGCGAGACGCCCGGCAGGCAGGCAAAGCCGAAGGCGATCCCCAACAGTCCGCCGGTGCCGGTCAGCACGATTGTTTCCGCCAGGAATTGGAAGATGATATCCCGGCGCTTGGCGCCCATGGCGCGACGGATGCCGATTTCTCGCGTCCGTTCGGTCACCGTGGCAAGCATGATGTTCATGATGCCGATGCCGCCGACGACCAGCGAGATGCCGGCGATCAGAATCAACAGCACGTTGAACATGAGCCGCAGCATCTCGGCTTGCCGCAACAGCTCCTTGGGAACTGTGATCGAGTAGTCGGCGTTCTTGTGGTACTTCTCCAGCAGGATGCCGATGATCGAAGCGGCTTCCTCGACCTGGTTGACGTCTCCCACGGTGACGGTGATCTGGCTGAGTTGGACGATTTCGCCTTCCCGGCTTCCCGAGCGGGCCGTGATCACCAAGTCGCCGATTCGAGCTCGCAGGGTCGCGAGAGGGATGTAAACGTCGTAGTTGTAATCCCGACCTTCGAGCGAACCGCCGATGGACGCCGAAGGAGTGCGGCTGGCCGTTTGTCCGACAATGACGTAAAAGGTGTCCTCGACCTGCAGCGATTTGCCGATCGGGTCTTCATACGGAAAAAGCTGGCGGGCAATTCCGTCGGCGATCACGCACACGTTGTCGACTCGATTCAAGTCCCGGTCCGTGAGAAACCGACCGCGATTCATCACGAGATGGTTCATGTCGGAGTAGTCGGGCGTGCAGCCGATGAACCGTGCGTCAACCGAGTGCGTTTGGTAACGCACCTCTTTACGGATTTCCCGTAGCGGGACGGCTCGCTTGACGGTGGGAATCGTCGACACGATTCTCTCGAAGTCGTCCCGCGTCAGACCGTAATCAACGACGAAGCTCCCCGTGCCCGGTTTCGACGACTGCATGGGGGGCTTCACGCTGCGGACGATGACGTTCGTTGCTCCCAGGTCTTTGATCTGTTGCTGCGCCTGATAGCTGACGCCTTCGCCAAGCGCGACGAGCCAGATGACGGCCGTGACGCCGATCAAAATGCCGAGCGTGGCCAATCCGGAGCGCAGCTTGTGCAGCAGAAGGCTTTTGAATCCGGAGCGCACGGTGCGCAGCAGTCGTGAATCCACGCGGACGATTCCAACATTCAGAAGAGAAAACAGGCGGCTTGCGTCTTTCTAGTCCTCATTCTTGCGGCGGGCCCTGACTGCCACCCGGAGCACCGTCTCCCTGCGGACGGCGTCGCTGGGCAAACGACTTTTTGGCGTCCTCCAATTCCTTTCGCGAAATCGAGCCGTCGTGATCGGCGTCGAGCCGGTCGAAGAATCCCTGCATTCGTTCGGGGAGCTCATCAACGGTAATTTTGCCGTCCTTGTTCTTGTCGAGCTGGTTGAAATCGAGCTGCGGCCGATTCTTGCCGTTGCGCCGTGCGCCCTTCTTGGCATCGTTCGCTTTGCGATCGCTCTTCTCTCCTGGGGCTTTGTCACTGCGAACCGTTGGTGTCGCAGCTTTGTTGGCCTTATCCGTGGCGGCGGAAGGCTTTTCCCCGGGGGCACCCTTCGCATCCGCCGGCGCGGCAACGGAGGCGGCCGCCTTGCCGAATCGATCCACATTCTCAGACTCGGTCGCTACCGGCGTCCCCTCTTGTGCCTCGGCAATCACGGCGCGGGGATTCAGGATGACTTCGTCGGTTTCCTTCAATCCATCCGCGACTTGCATCACCTTGTCGTTTGTTTGGCCGAGCAGCAAGGGCCGACGATGGGTGCCCGTTGGGCCCTTAACCCAGGCGAAGAATTTCCCGTCTTTTTCCACGACGGCGGAGACCGGCACCGTTAGCACGTCGTGCAGGTCATTCACCAGGATTTCGACTTCTGATGTCATGCCCGGCTTGAGTCCGGTCGTGTCCCCCTCGATGGAAACGATCGTCGCATATTCCTTGATGCTGGCGGCAAAGAAGCTGCTCGGTTCGGGCTGATTGGCGATCGAAACGACTTTCCCGACCCATTGGCGGTCCTGGACGGTAATGCGAGCCGGCATTCCCGGACGAATCAAGTCGACCTTCGATTCGTGAACGGTGACCTTCACTTGCATCTTCGTCAGATCGGGCAAGCGGATGAGCGTTTGCCGCTCGCGAACCACCGCTCCCTCTTCGATATTCGAGCTCTGGCTGGAGAAGAGTCCACGGCGGCCCGAGTTCTCGTTGGCGTAAATCACCATGCCCTTTTGGGGGGCTTTGATCACGCTAAATTTGAGCTGGTTCTGCAGCCGGTCGAGCTTGGCCTTTTCGAGGTTCAGTGCCGCCTGCTCGGATCGCGTTCGTGCCTCGGCGGCGTCGCGAGTCGCCTGAAGACCCTGGAGCGTTTTCGGCCGCGTGAATTCCTGCAAGACTTTCTTGGAAATTTGCGCGGCGTCAAGATCGAGCTTGGCCCGCTCGACGGAAAACTTGTCGGCATCCAATTGCAACGCCGTCACGAAGCCCTTTCGAAACATGCGTTCCGTGTGGCTGAGGGTGTTTTCGGCCGAGCGCATGTTTTCCATGGCGATCTTGATTTGCGACTCGGCCGATTGCAGGTCTTTGAGATACGTTCCGAGGTCGTATTCCTTTACGGCGATCGAAGCGGCGGCGAAATCCTCGTCGGCCTGAATCTTTGTTGCGACCGCCTTTTCGTAGGCGATCTTTTGCGTATTGAGTTGATCTTCGATGACGGATTGGTCCAGGCGGACAAGCTCTTGCCCTGCCTCCACCATTGATCCATCGGGAATGATCCAAATGATTGTGCCGCCGCCAGCGACCTGACAGCGGACTTCGACATTGCTGGCGCTTTCGAGGTTGCCGTCCTCGGTCACGGTGACGAGCAGACGTCCACGCGAGACGCGTTGTGTCGAAGCGTCGGAGACGTCGCTCCCGCCGCTGTAGCCGACCACGCCCGGAAAGAAAACGATCGTACTTCCCAAAAGGAAAACAACCATTGCCGCAATTGCCAACATGGCAAATTTGCCCATCCCGCGGGACTTCCTGGACTGCGGACGAGACGGCGTGGCACCGTTGGAGCTGCTGAGAGACGACTGAGTCGGAGCGATGTTGACTTCCTGCTCCATACTGCTGGCCATCATCGTTTCCTTTGTTGGGTGGGCGCGAACCAGGAACGGGTCGGTTGCAGGCAGGGATTGAGAGAATCGACTGACAAGCCCGCGATGCTCAGCCAGTTCGACGAAGCATCGGAATTGTTGCTCGGCCAAGTTTTTGCCGACACTTGCAGGTTGCCCTATTGTACCCGCGAAGCATCTGTCGGGCGAAGGATTTCCGGCTTGTCGGTCCGCGCCGGTCTTTCCGTTGTAACACCCGTCCGCTCACGTCGCGAGCGAAAGCTGCGACTTTCATGCAATTCTTACGGCCACCAGCGGAAGTCTTAAGAATGGCTGAATCAGTCGTCGACTGGACACTTGCGAGCCCGCCGTCGGAGGATCCCCTAGTGCGATTTGTCGGGCGGGTTGTCGGGCGGGTTGTCGAGAATCATGATTGGCTTGAGCGGATGCTCGACTTCGACGTTCGAGGTCGCCGCCGCAGGAGCAGGTGGTGGAACCAGAGTTGGACCTGAGGGCGGGAGTAAAGGCTGGCCTTCCGTGGCGGGAGCCGTCAACGAAGTCGCGGGTGCTTTGGTTCCAGGCATTGCCGCGGCCGCTGGCGAGCCGGGCGGATTCGGGTTGGTTAAGGGCGCGGGCGGCGATGGTGGGGCCGGAGGCCGCCCTTCCGAATCACGCAGCCACTGTGCCGGGACATCGGGAGGCATCTGAGCCTCCGGTTGAAACCCAGACGCGACGAACCGCGTCTTCAACCGATTCTTCGATCCAGACGCCCGTATCGTCGATTTGCATGAGTCCCAGTTCGCGCAGGAGACGCATGCGGTCTGCCCAGAAGTTGATCCAGATGCTTATGAAGTTGTTTTCCGTGTTCCGCAAGTCGGACAGGGCGGTCAGCAGGTTGAGCGCCGCAGTCGGGCCCAACTGCGCAGGCGTTTGACCCGCGGGGGTTGGCGGTGCCGGTTTATTCAAAATCTCGCGCGTCTGGTCGACGCGACGGATCGCGATCGCAACGGCCCTGCGTTGGATTTCCAAATTAATGCGCAGTTGCCGCTGATCACGCAACAATTGGCGCAAGTTGCGGCTAACACCATCCTCGAACGTCAGCATGGCGCGGCGGTTCTGTTGATAATCGATCAACTGCTGGCGCCAGCTGTTCCGCTGCGTGAGTCTCGTCAGGGGCGGGCTGTAGGCGATCGCGGCGCTGGCTTGTCCCAAGTCACCGCGGAAATCGAACGGGTTGTGATTTCCGGGTGTTTGAATTTGTCCGTTGAGCGTGACGGTCAGACCCGCCTGCATGGCATTTGCGTTGTATTCGATGAGTCGCCAAGTATCGACCATCGAGGCGCGGGCATTTTGCCAGTCGAGTCGATTGGCCCGGGAGATTTCGAGAGCCGTCTTCGGTTCGAGATTGATGACTTCGACCGAGACCTGTTCGAGTCGGGCCCGCGCTTGAATGAGGGCTAATTCGCCGGCGATGTTGGACAAGTCGACGAGCAGTGCAACAAAACGATCGGCACTGGCCTGGCGGTTCGTCTCGTTGAGTCCGCTACGGACCACGGCCGTTGCGTCCGCATACGCCTTCATGCGAATTTCCAGGTCCGAAATCGAGTTGTGCAGATGTTGTCGATCGGCCTCGAACTGTTTCTTTTCGGATTCGGACATGGCTTTTTCGCGATCAGGCGCTGCGATGTCGAGCTTTTTCAAGTCGCCGCGCACGACCGGAAAATGGGCCGCAAGCCGGCTTTGAAAAGCCAGCGCTTCGGCCATCGATTGCCGCAATTGGTCCACCGGCGGATTCTTGGGCAGCAAGCCAAAGCTGTTAATTGCGTCCGCGATGCGGTTCTGCAGATCGCTTAAGCGGGGATCGCTGAACTCGAAGGGATGTATGAGTGCCTCGTCGAGGCTGATCTCGAGGCTGGGGGGCAATCCCATTTGAGCCGCCTTGAACGTATCCATCGCCAGCTCGAATTGCTCGCGAGCCTGCAGCAGGTTTGCCCGTTCCGTCTCGATGTTCTGACGGAACTGGTCGACTTGCGCGATGTCGATGAAGCCGGCGTCGAGGTTCGCCTCGAGCAGCGCCAACGTTCGCGTCTCCGAATTGAGCGTCTCCTGGCTGTTGCGGATTTGTGTGATCTGCTGCAAAAGTCCGGCGAAACCACCCACGGTCCCCGCACCGCCGCCGGCAAACCCCGAAGCACTCCCGGTGCCGCCGCCGCTGGCGCTGACCGTGCTCGTGCGGGCAAAACCGGTGATATCGCCGACGCCGCCGAATCCGCTGGCGCCCGAACCAGTGAAGCCCGTCAAACCCGTGCCGCCAAAGAAGCCGCCCGCGCGGCTGAGCGTGCTGACGGCCAATTCGCCGATCGCAACGTTCGTGTAATTTCCTTGCCGGTAACGAATCAGGCTCTTGACGTTATAGAGCAGGTTCCGCTCGGCGATCGTCAATTGCTCAAGGGCAATGATCCGGCCGCCTCCCTGCAGAAGGGGCTGCACCAGGCTGAAATTCAGCAAGGAAGTCGTAAAGCCGGAGTTTGGCCCGGAAAAATTCCAAACGGTCGAGTTGGCGAAACCGATCATCAACTGAGCGGCCGACGCGAATTCCTTTGATAGAGTCAGCCCGGAAGCCAGTGTCACATTGTTGCTCGGTCCGCCGGGCAGCTCGGAGCCGATCGTTTGGAAGGTCGGCGTCGTGCTTCCGTTCAATTGCACGTCAAACCGAAATCGCTCGGTGCTGACGTCCAAGGCGCACAGGTAGAGCGTTTCCAACTGCGTTTGATAATCAGGGTCGTGGATGATCGAGAGATGCACGCAGTCGTTGAGGCCCAGCCGAATCGAACCGTCGGGAGCCCGCTCGGTGTATTGCGGAAGGTAGGTCATCCAGTAGGGACTTTCGAGCTGGTCGATGTCGCCGTATTCGTGCCATCGCACGTCTCCGTGCATGCCGTTCACGCAGTGCATGTAGCGGTGGGAAGCCGGATCGTCGGGCGGCATCGGAGGGAAGTCACGGTTCCAGGGATCATAGTGGCGACTGCGCGGATCCTCTTCGATGGTGAAATTCTGGAGTCGCCAGCGCGGATCTTCCGCGTTTTGTTGTACGAGGCACGCCGCTTCATCGTCGGCCGCGAGGCGATAGCGCGTGCGTGTACATCCCGTGATCGGCCAGTTGGCAAGGCACAGGAAGCCCACAGCGAGAATCGCCCTGTAAGTCGGGTCGAGGTTCCGACGGCGCTTGTTGGGAACAGTCGTGCAGTCGCCCCCTTGGAAAAGGACGTGCTCGGGTTCCACGGAAAACAGATGCCCCCCCCGTGCCATGCAGTGGATCCCCGTCCCTGGAGGACCCGGCACGCCACCGCAAGTGTGCGGAGGAAGAGCGCCGCGTCCATTCCCAATCGCCGTCTGAGTCCAATCCCCTCGACGCAAGCTCTTTTGATTCGAGCTGCGGGCTGATCCAAGTTCCTAGGAAATGCGATAGCGTTGCGCGGAACTAGACCGCCATCTCATCAGTTCGACTGTCACGTTGTCTGACTTTAACGGTTTTGACGGTTCTAACGCGTGTGACGGTCGTAGGCACAATCGGCTGCTATACGCTCGGCCATTAGCGCGGTCGAAGACGCCAGTCGAGATACAGTGAAGCGGCGACGTAGAAGGCTGGATAGATTGCGGAAAGCCACAGCAGCCCGTCCGGAATCGAGGATTTGGGGTAATACCACAGGATGGCCGCGATGACGAGCAGCCAAACAACACCCCCTCCGATAAAAAGACCGCGCCAACGGGGAGCTCGATTTGGATACACGAAGCGAATGGGAAGGACACTCAACGCACTCAAAGCGAGTGCGAAAGCCAGAACCACTCCCTGACCCGAGTCCAGCCAGCCAAACGGCGGTATAAAAGGCGAACACATTCCAATACGAGGGGAAACCTCGAAAGAATCCGTTCAACTCCTCTTTCGCGCCTGTGTGGACAAAGGCGAAGACGCTGGCGACCAAGGGGATGCTCGCCCAGAGCCAGGAGGGTTGCGGGAGCCAACCTGCAGCTACCGATCATCAACAGCGGCAAAAACGTGTAATTGAGATAGTCGACGATGTCGTCCAGCTTGCGACCATCGATGTGGGGGACGACCTCTTTCACCCGAAGTTTGCGCGCGAACGTCCCGTCGGTGGCGTCGATCAAGACGGCCAGAATCATCCAGATGAACGACGCGGCGATAGTTGCCTTGCACGATGTCGGCCGCAATGAGCGCCCCGCATAGCAGGCCGGTCGCCGTGTAGGCGTGGACCCCGTACGCCCAAAACTTTTGGCCGCGCGTGAGTATCCAGCTCCAGCGAGTCGTCGGTCATGTCGCCCGTTCGGGGTTGAGCGCGAGGAATGGCTGCAGTCGTCTTGTTAACGAATAAACCCCGAACGGCCGGATTTCAAACCATAGCAGCGGTCGCTGGCTCGCTTGCCGACAAAGTCGCACGATAGCGCATCAAGAGGGCGTCCGCCCTGGCCTTGTCGACCAGGCCCATAATCGTCAGCGTGCGAGCGAGAAGATTGGGCGGCTCGGCCTGGATGGCCAGGAGAGTTGCGAGCTGATCTTCCGTCAAGTAACCCAGAGAGATCGCGCACCGTCCGAATCGATCCCCCGTCGCGTGCTGCCGCCGACGAATTTCGTCGATTTGCGCGGTGGTGAGGAATCCCAGCAACTGGGCCAGCGAGCCGACTCTCAGCCGTTCCGCGGGCGTCTCCAACAGGGCCCGCGACATGATCTGGATGTCGAAGATCTGGTTTTGCACGAGCCAGCGGCTGAACCGTTTTTGCGCGACCAGTTGGGCCAAATGCTGGTCATCCTTGTCGATCAGCGAGCGGACGTGGGCCTGGTTCCGGCCGTTCTGCTTCGATTCATACATCGCCTCGTCCGCGGCCGCGACGAGCCGCAAAGCGAGGTCGCCCGGATCGCGTTCCGGAAGGACGATCGCGGCCCCGATGCTGATGGTGACGACGGACTCGCTTCCCTTCGAACCAGAAAGGCGCCGCCTCGATCGCTCGGCGGAGCCGTTCCGACAGCTTTTCGAGCCCTTTTTCCGTCGGCTGGTGCACCAGAACGACGAACTCTTCGCCGCCGTAGCGGGCGACGACGTCGGATTTGCGCAGGACTTCGCTGAAGATCTGGCCGACCGTGCCGCAGGACTTCGTCGCCGAAAGGATGGCCGTACGTGTCGTTCAATTGTTTGAAATGATCGATGTCGCAAAAGACGACGCCGATCGGAGCGGCGCTGCGGCTGGCGGCATTGATTGCGGCGTTGAGGGATTCGGCAAAAAACGTGCGGTTGTAAAGTCCGGTGAGCGCGTCGCGCGTGGCACGTTCTGCGAGCTCGCTGATTCTTGGATTCCAGCTCGTGATTGGCCTTTTCGGCGGCTTGGCGCTGGATTTCCATTTGCGTGCTGGCCATGTGCTCGCGGACGGCCACGCGTGCGAGCTGTTCGCTCGGCCTCGGCCATCAAGTCGGCCGAGCGTCCCCAGACCCTCGAAGCTCACGCAAAAGAGACTGCCGGCCCGGTCGATGCGTTCGCGGGTGCGATCGAGGTATTCCTGCAGAGCGGCCTGATCCATCTGAAAGAACTCGGAGGCGAGCGATTCCAATCGCTCCAATGCCGCGCCCTTGGCCGTCGTGCAAAAATAATCACCGACCGTCGCCGCGACGGCGACGATGCGCTCGGTCGACCATCGTCGGATCCTTCAGTTCCTCGAGCAGCTTCGCAACGGTGCGCGTGGTGCAACGTCACGGCCGCGATCAATTGCTGCGGGAGCTTCCATTCGCGCATGAGTTGAGCACCCACGCGGACATGATCGATTCCCAAACGGGCCGCTTCTCGCTCCTTGAGCGAGCCGCCTTGCTCTTCCCATTCTTCGAGCACGGGCAGGTAGTCGTTCGGCACCGTCTTGAGCATCGCGAGACGGCCCAGGTCCAAAAGCAGTCCGGTCAAGAAACAATCGCCAGCCAGTCCTTTCGCGACGCGTTCGGCGAGCACTTCGGCGGCGACGGCCTGGACAATCGAGTGTTTCCAGTAAGCCGTGTAATGCTGGGCCAGCGATCCTGAGGTCATCGCCGCGTCGACGAGCGAGAAACTCAGGGCGAGCGTCGTGACGACCGTGGTCCCCAAGAGCGGCACGGCCCGTTCAATCGATGTAACCGGCGACTTGAATCCGAAGAACGACGAGTTGGCCGCCTTCAGAATCTTGGCGGTGATGGCCGGATCGGTCTTGACCACGCCGATCACGTCTTTAAATTCCGTCTCCGGATCGCGGGCCAATTCCAAAAGCCTCATCGCAATCGTGGGCAGTGTCGGAAGCTGCGATGAGGACCAGATTTTCTTGGGGTCGACCACGTACCTTCTCCCAACGCCCGCCCGCCTTCGCACACATCAATGCGTATCGGCAAATGCCGTGGGAATATACAACACTCCGACCAGATGCGAAATGGGTAGTAAAACAAGTGATCGCGTGAACCGGTGAAGAAGAGACCGGTTCTTCGGGCAACGCGGGGAATGACCGGTTCGTCAATCTGGCGGAAAAGTGCGGGGAAACCCGCGTAAGATTACTCGGGAAAGGACCGATACGCCGGAGCTGTGCTCCTCACGCGTCCGGGTCGGCGACCTTTTTCATCGTGGCCGCCAATTCCATCTCGAGCCGCAGCAGCCGCTGCCAATCCTGCCAGGCGACGCGCATCGCCTGGCCGTTGCCTGTGTCTTGCGTTGCCGTTTGCAGGACGCGGCGAATCTGCTCGTGGCAATAACCGAGCAAGTCGGAAACTTGAGCTCGCTGCAAGGGTCGCAGCCCGTGCGGCGGCTCCGGTGCTCCATCCGGAAAAAGCTCGCCGGGTTGCTCGTCCTCGGCCTCTTGAAACGAACCGGAGTGGACAGGTCCGTCCGAATAACTGGTTTGTCCCTCGAAGGGCTCCGAGCCGTACTTTGTATGAGAGCTTGTGTCGCCGGAGGCTCGGCCGCTGTTGAGCATCGCCTCCACTTTGGCGGTAATTTCTTCGGGGCTGCCAAAAAGCAGCAGGCATCGGCCAATCGCGATCTGGTCGCCAATTTGCAGCACGCGCATTTGGATCGGATGACCGTTGATTCGCGTGCCGTTGGTGCTCTCCAGGTCGGTGAGAATCACCTGGCCGCCGTCTTCCTGAATCTTGGCATGGAATCGGCTGACGCGTTCGTCATTGAGACGGACCGTGTTGTCGTCCTCACGGCCGATCGTGACCGGAGTCGGCAGGTCGCGAAACATCAGACCGCGCTCGAGACCTTCGAGCAACTGTAACGTCACCTTCGCCATGCAGCAGTGTTTCCCGCAGCCCAAGGGGCGGAAGAAATGGCACTTCCGGGCTGTCCGTACCCAATTCCTCTTTGTAACGGGCTTTGTTCGTCGACGTCAAGGAGCGATTATCCTCCCGCACCGGGCACTTGCGCTGCTCGACCCATCCGTGACAACGTCGTAGAATTTGGCCGACATGTCCACCCCCAACCCGTCGCGCGACGATCTTGCCGCAAAGTATCTGGAACAGCTTCCATACGTTCCCTATCCGGTGCAGGAGGAAGCGCTCCTGACCTGGTTCACCAGCGATGAAGGGCTGATGATCTGCGCCCGACCGGAACGGGCAAGACGGTCATCGCCGAGGCGGCCCTGTTTGAAGCGCTGCACACGGGGAAAACGGCCTACTACACGACGCCGCTCATTGCGCTCACCGAACAAAAATTTCGCGAGATGCAAGCCGCGGCGGTTCGCTGGGGCTTTCCGGAAGAGTCCGTGGGCCTCGTGACAGGCAACCGGTGCGTGAACGGCGATGCGCGGATCCTCGTCGTCGTCGCCGAAATTCTGCTCAATCGCCTGCTTCATCCGGATGCGTTCGATTTCTCGTCCGTCGTCACGGTCGTTATGGACGAATTCCACAGTTTCGCCGATCCCGAGCGAGGCGTCGTTTGGGAACTCTCGCTGGCCATGCTTCCCAAGCATGTTCGCGTCATGCTCTTGTCGGCGACGGTCGGCAACGCCGCCGAATTCATCGTCTGGCTCAATCGCAGCATCGATCGAAAAGTCCAGCTCATTCAAAGCACCGAGCGCAAAATTCCCCTGAGCTATGTTTGGGTGGGCGATCAGCTCCTGAACGAGGAGCTGGAACGTGATGGCGAGCGGCGACGACGAAACGCGCCGCACGCCTGCACTCGTCTTCTGTTTCAATCGGGACGAATGCTGGTCGGTCGCCGAGCAGCTCAAAGGCAAGAGCCTGCTCGTCAGACGGCCAGCAAAAGACGGCTCGTCGACAAGCTCGCTCCGCATGACTGGTCGAAGGGGGCGGGGCCGAAACTGAAACAGATTCTGCAGCGGGGAGTCGGTATCCATCATGCCGGCATTCTGCCGAAATACCGCCGGCTGGTCGAAGACCTCTTTCAGCACAAGCTTCTCTCTGTCTGCGTCTGCACCGAGACGCTTGGCGGCCGGCATTAATCTGCCCGCGCGATCGGTCGTGCTGACGACACTGATGAAAGGTCCGCCGGGTGAAAAGAAGCTGATTGATCCCAGCAGTGCCCATCAGATGTTCGGCCGCGCCGGCCGGCCCCAATTCGATAAGCACGGCTATGTTTATGCCCTCGCCCACGAAGACGACGTGAAAATCCTGCGGTTCAAGGAGCGGCTGAATCAGATTCCCGAGAACACGAAAGATCCCCTGCTTATCAAGGCGCGCAAAAAACTCGAAAAACAGATGCCCACGCGCCGCAAGACCGAGCAGTATTGGGAGTCGGTCCATTTCGAGAAACTCCAGACGGCGCCGCCCGGCAAGCTCTTTAGCAAGGGCCAGCTTCCCTGGCGACTGCTGGCTTACTTGCTCGAAATCTCTCCTGACGTCGAACTCTTGCGCGCCGTCGTCCGCAAACGGCTGATGGATGCCCCGCGGATCGAAGCCGGACAAAAAACGCTCACGCGGATGCTCGTCACGTTGTGGGCCGGCGGCTATGTCCGACTCGATCCTCCCCCGCCAAAGCCGGATGAAGAAAAGGCAACGGCGCCGGGCCAGCCCGCTCAGGCCGACGGCCTCCCACAACCGCCGAAGCCGCTCGGATCGTTTGGTTCCCTATTGACGCAGGCTCGTGGGGGAGCTCAATCCAGCACCGTGCAAGTGAAAGTGGATCGGGCAGGCAAGGTTATCGATGCTCACAAGGACAAACAGCAGGACGCTGGCGAGGAATCCCGCGACATCTATCAGCCGCGGTTTGCTTATCCGACACCGGAACTCGATAACCTGCTCGTGTTTCGCAGCGTGAATCCGCTCTACGGCGCGTTCCTCGTCAAGCATCTGGGGATCGCGGACCGTGACGAGAAGGTGCAGGCGCTCGAAAGTGTGTTGGACGTCCCGACATCGATCCTGCGCGACGTCCGTGTTCCGCGGATGAGGGATTTACCTCCGGGTCCGCTGGCAACAACCCGCTTGGATGCCGTGCTGATGGAACGAGGCCTCGTCACGGCCGAACAGCTTCGGGACAAATCGGACGACGAGGGTCTGAACTGGGAGGAACGCTGGACGCCGAGTCTCGCGGAAAAACTCCGCATGCTGTTCGATTCCGAGTTCCCATCGGTGCACGATCTCGTTACCCGTCCCGTGTGGATTGTCGGCGAGGTCTTGCGCTACGGGGACGATTTCAACAAGTTGATCACGTCAAAGGGAATCGTGCGACAAGAGGGGGTTATTTTCCGCCATCTGCTGCGGTTCATTCTGCTGTGTGGCGAATTCTCTCAAATCTCTCCGCCCGGACATTGATGCGGAGGTCTGGCGCGCTGAGCTGCGCGAATTGTCCGATTCGATCACGAATTGCTGCCGTGCCGTCGATCCCGAGAGCACGGACAAGGCGATCGAGGCCGCCATGGCGGTCCCGGACGTCGTTCGCGGCGAACGCAACGCAGTCGAGCAGGCTCCCGCGTCGGTCGAAGAGGATGCCGAAGATTTTGGCATCGGCCTCGAGGCCTGATGCCGATTTCGGGCCCGATGGACGGCTCTCGTGCTTGACTTCGATCGTCGGACGTTGGACATTGGTTTGTCCCGCCTCAATCGTCCACGCCTCTGCCCGCGCTTGATTTGTCCGTCATGAGGTGATTCGGTGAGCCGCGAAGAGTCCATAGTCGGAATTGTCGACAGCCCGCCCCGGTCCGACCTACAAGTGGTGGGTCGTCGGCATGCTGTGGTTCATCTGCTTCTTCAACTACGCCGACCGCATGGCGATCAACGCCGTGTCGACAGTGTTGAAGACAGAATTCCACTTCGACCAACGAACAATCTCGGCTTGATCGTCTCGGCGTTCATGTACGTCTATGCGCTGAGCTCGCCGTTCGCCGGACAAGTCGGCGATCGCTTTCCGCGGCAATTCTCTGATTCTGGGCGGGCTGTTCGTCTGGAGCGCCGTCACGGGAGCGACGGCATTTTGCCGATCGCTGTATCAGTTCGTGTTTGTTCGCGCGACCGAGGGCTTGGGCGAGACTTTTTATTTCCCCGCGACGATGTCGCTGGTCGCCGATTATCACACGAAAAAGACACGGTCGCTGGCGATGGGGTTGCATCAGACGAGCGTCTACGCGGGCACGATTGGCGGCACCGACCTTGGCCGGCTACCTGGCCGAACACTACGGCTGGAGATCTCCCTTCATGGTGTTCGGCGTTTGCGGCATCGTGCTGGCGCTCTTGCTTGTCGTTTTTCTGCGGGAGCCGGCACGCAACGAGGCGGAGCGGCTCGAAGTCAACTCCCGCCGAACAAGAGACGCCCGACCTCCGCCGGCGATTCCCGATCGGCAAATTCCTGCGAGAACTCTTGCGGACGCCGACTGCGCCGTGTTGCTCGATCCTGGCGTTTTTCGGGGCGAACTCGGTCGGCCTTCGTCTTTATGACCTGGATGCCGAATTATCTGAGCGAGAATTTCGGACATGAGCCTGGCGAAGGCCGCGTTTGTGTCGACGTTTTATCAGCAAATCGCCAGCGTCCTCGGTTCGGTCATCGGCGGCGCGTCTCGCCGATCCGTGCGCCGGCTGTCCATGCCGGGCGGCCGCATTCTGACGCAGGCATTGGGCGCCATCGATGGGCATTCCCGTTCATTTATCTGGCGGGGCGGACGCCACGGTGCGCAGGACGGTGCTGATTGTGCTATTTGACGTTGATCGGGCTGGCCAAGGGCATTTACGACGCGAATATTTGGGCTTCGATGTACGACGTCGTGCATCCCTCGCGGCGCGCGACCATGCTCGGATTGGCCAACATGATCGGCTGGTTCGGCGCGGGCCTGGAACGTACGGTTTCGGACTGGCGACCACCCGTTGGCACATTTCGATGGGCCAGGCGCTCTCGGCGACCGCCGCTGATTTATGCCGTCGTCGCGCTGTTGCTTGATTGTCGCAGCCACTGTGTTCGCGACGCGACGTCGACGGTCATCCGCCACGCGGAGGCCGCGGAAGTCATGCGGACAGTCAATTAATTGACGATGCATAGGGTCGACGGTCAGGCTCTGCAGTCCGCAGCCTGCTGGTCGCCGGGCGTCGCTGAAGGCCGGTAATAGTCCCCGGCCAGCCAGCGGGCCAGCAGATCGAGTTTCCCGATCGCTGAGTCGCGATTCTTGAACGCCGGCATGTGATTGTGGTCGCCGTAGTTTGCCGGGCAGGCCCGGGTCGGAGATGAACCGCTTGAGCCACTCCGTTCCGCCGTATCCAGTCAGAAGCGGTGCGGCACCTTCTTTGCCAAGGACGGCAGTCCCGCCAACCGGGCGAATCGCGTGGCAATCCGTGCAATTTGCGGAAAGCTTCTCCTTCGCCAATTTCCCCGTCTCAAAGATCGTTTGGCCCTTGGCTACGAGGGCCTTGTCCGGAGCAGGTTGATCCGTTCGTCCTGATTGGGCTGCGAGGAATTCGACCAGTGCCGCAACACTCGTCTTGTTCGCCGGATCGTTCAGGATTGCCTTATTCGTTTCCGACCAATCGGCCATTTCGCTGCTATCAAGCAACTCCTGCGCGACCTTCGGATCCTGGGCCTTTTTGAAATTGGCGAAATGTCCCTTGAAATCGGTCAGGACGGCGAGGATCCAATCTCTTGAGCCAAAGTCACCCAAATCGGCAGCCGTCGCTGGCGCTTCCACGCGTGTCGATTCGCCAGCGCTCCCCGGCTCCGCCGTCGACGGACCCTTCGGCTTTTCGACCTGAATCGTGACCGCGCGGCCCGTTCCGTCATTGCCGTGATAGCGATGGCAGCTGGAACAATTGGCGGCGAAGATTTTCGGTCCCTGCGTGAGTGGGTCGTCGCGCAACAAGGTGACGGCTCCCGCAACAGGGACCATTTCCGGACGGTGGGCCAAGACGACGGCGCGCTCCGCCGCATGGTCGGCTTCTGCCACGGCCGCCTGGTAGTCGTTGTTCTTGCGGTCTTCGTAAAGTGCCAGTCCCGTCAAGCCGGCGATTCCGATCATCAACAAAAGCGTGAAGGCGACGTTAAAGGCATGTCCGGGCTTCCAGCGACCAATGATCGGCATCAGCAAAAAGACGAGCATGATCGCGCCCGGCACGTAAATCGCCCCGAAGGCGAGCCCGTAATGCTCCACAGCCTGAAATTTCAGGAACCGGAACAAAAACAAGAAATACCACTCGGGGCGCGCCGCCGAGTAAGGTTCCGACGGATCGGCCGGAGCGCTCAACTCGGCTCCCTTGAACACCGCACATAACAACAGAATGGCCAGCACGCCCAGGCAAGCCACCGCATCCCGCAGCACTTGATCCGGCCAGAACATCACATCGGGTCGCGCCTTGGCATGGCGGACGGTGAGCCCGTGTCGTCGGAACATGTAGAGGTGCAGAATCAAGAAGACCATCAGCAATCCGGGAAGGATTCCGGCGTGCATCGCGAAAAATCGGGTCAGGGTGTGGTGGCCGTATTTCGGTCCCCCCTGAACAATCAGTTGCACGGTCGGACCGATTACGGGTGTCGCCCCCATGATTTCGGTGGAGACTTGCGTGGCGTAATAACCCTTCTGATCCCACGGGAGCAGATAGCCCGTCAACGACAGCCCAAAAACGATCTGCATCAGGATCAGGCCCAGCCAGAAGTTGATCTCACGCGGCGCACGATACGCGCCGTCGATCACGACTTGCATCAGGTGCAAGGCCATCAAGCACCACCATCGCCTGCGACGAGTAATGATGGATGCCGCGCACCAACCAGCCCCACGACGTCATGTACTGGATGAAATAGACGCTTTCCCAAGCGGTCTGAGCGCTCGGGCTATAGGCCGTCCACAGAAAGAGCCCGGTGATAATTTGCGTCGTGAACACGAAAACGAGCGTGCTTCCCCAGACATAGCGCCAGCGCGCACCCCCGGGATCGGCTCGAAGAGCATGTCGTTGAGCAGATTTCGATAGCCGGTGCGATCGTCCAGCCAGTTGAGCAGCGGCTTCATGGTTGTTCCAGTTATCCTCAAGCGGAAACGGCGATTTTGTCCGGCGTGCCGGCCTTAAAGACCTGATAACGGACCCAAACTTCGGTCCCGTTCTTGATCTTCACGTCCAAAGCGTCCATGCCGCGCGGAGGAATTTCGTTCTCTCGTTTCCCGTCGAGAGTGAATGCGCTCATGTGACAGGGACAAAAATAATCGTTGTGAGACGACCGAAAATCGACGGCGCATCCAAGATGGGGACAACGCACGTTGAACGCTGTCACATTGCCGTCTGGCAGTTTGCGGAGAAACACGCGACCGACCGGCTGATTGGCGAATTTGTTCCAAGCGTCAACCACGTCGTCGTAAACTGTGAAGACTTGCGGGCGACCGTTATCCGGCAACGACGAGACCGACGCCACTCTCAGGAATCCCTCCGCGTCGCGGCGGGCATTCTGATCATCGGTTGATCGTTTTCGCCGAAGAAGGGGATCCAAAAAGAATGCGATTCCGGCCACGAGCGGAACGATCAGGATCAAAGAGCCAACGCAAGAAGCGAGCGCTTCGCTTAAGAAATTACGGCGCGTCGTTTCCGGGGACAGTTTCGTCTCCGCGGCGCCGTGTGCTCTGGGGGCAGATTCGTCGGCCGGCATGCTCCGGGCTCCTATGTGGCGATGATCGGGTCGTCACCGCGTTCGCTTTATTCGTGCAGCGGATGGGTTGGCAAAAACGGAAAGACACAATTCGAAAACGCGATGCGGGTGGGCTGGTGTCGGCAGGATTCTAAAAAGATCGACTCTCGGCGTCTTAGGCAGGTGTGGTGATTGCGGATCCCAGAGCAGCTCGCATCGCGTTCAGGGCACGTTGAGTTGCCTCTTTGAGTGAGCCCGTCACGGTCGCTCCAGCCGCCTGTTTGTGGCCTCCGCCTCCAAACTCCTCGGCGACGGCGGCAACGTCGATGCCGGTCCGGCTCCGAAAACTGATCTTAACCGTCTTGTTCAATTGCTCGACGGCGATGAACGCGCACTGAGTTCCGCTGATTTTCAAACATTCGTTGACGAGATCCTCGGTATCAACGGGCCTAGCTCCCGACAGGTCAAAGTCCGCCGCTTCGACCCACGTGTAACCGAGCCGGCCGTCACATTCGAGTGCGACCCGGCTCAAAACGAGGCCCGCGAGGCGAATTCGACCCAGCGAAAACTGCTCGTAAAGTTGCCGATATATTACGTCCGGCCGCGCACCAAGGTCAATTAATCGCGCCGCGACTCGCATCGTCGAGCTGCGCGTCGATGCGAAACGGAACCAACCGGTGTCGGTTGCCACGGCACAGAACAAGGGCATGGCCACGGCAGGTGGAATCGTCAGATCAAGTGCGTCGGCCAGTTCGAGGATCAGCACGCCCGTCGCTTCGGCCTCGACGTCCTTGAATTCGATGCCGCCCAAATCGTCGCTGCTGGCATGGTGGTCGATGACGACCTTTCGGGCCGGCGATCGTCGAAAAACACTTCCCACTTCTTGAAGCTGCGCCCAGGAACTCGTATCGACGATCAGGTGCACATCCGTGTCAGCCACTTCTTCGGGTCGAATGCCGTCGCCGATTTTCAGAATTCGCCCCGTCGGGTCGAGAAACTGCAACGTCTGCGGTATTGCCGACGGGTTGACGATTCGAACCTCTTTCCCCAGCGCTTCGAGAAGTGCCGCCAGACCCAGCTCCGAACCAAGCGCATCGGCGTCGGGACGCACATGACTCGAGATCACGAATCGTCGATTCGAATTCAGGATCTCGCGCAGCGGCTCCCAATTGATGACCATATTGACTTCTAAAATCAGGGGTTCTCGCACGGCACGAAGCTGTGCCGCATTCTAGGCGTGGCCTGCGGCCGATTGCAAAGCCGCATCTTCTGCCTCTCGACAAGGCCGAGCGCGAATTCGACGCCAGAATGAATTCTAGCGGCCGCGACCCTGATCAACGCCGGCAGGCTGCAGGAGCCGAGACGCCTGCTCGAGCATTTGAATTTGAGCGGCGATGTGTGCCAGCTCGTCCAATTCGTGCTTCACGTCGACGTTGGATTCTTCGAGACATCCTTGTCGAATGACGCTGCGGCCGTCCGCATGCGGTGGTTGCATCTTGGCCGCGATTTCGGCGGGCTTCAAGAAGATCGTTCCATCACCTGCCACAAGGGCGGAGGGCGCCTCAAACCAGGCCGTCTGAATGGAACCAATTCTCTCCAGAGAATGATGTTGCTGGTCCCACGCTCGAACCAGTCCCTCGCCATCGATTTCGATCTCGGACGAGTCTTTCGGAAGAGTAATTGGCGGTGTCAGCACCCATTCACCGCTCGCGGCCTTCAAGACAATTTCGCCCGCCGCATTTGTCGTAAAGCGACCACGCCGCGTGTAGGCCTCTTTTTTTGTCTTGGCGTCGATCGACGCAGAAGAACCCCTGCCCCTCGATCGCCAGATCCAGTCTGCGATTTGTGGACACCAGCTTTCCCGCGGCCATGTCCGGAACGGTCGGAGCCAGCCGCGCTCCCGCTTCCATCGAACCGCCGAATGAGAAGTGCAACGGATCTTCGTCTGACGCGGGTGTCATCGGCCGATCGGATGCGCTTTCGAACGAAACCAACCGCCGTTTGTAGCCGTTCGTTTGTGCGTTCGCGATGTTATTGAGGATCACTTGCCGTGCCCGCACTAAAGCGGACATCGTCTCGCCGATCACGCGTCCGGGATCGGGATCGACCGCGGGCGGGCTGTTGGCGTCGTTTGTCGGGGGGGAGAAGGGCCCGCCACCAATCCCGGTCGAGCCAGGTGGAAGTAGGGCCGGTTGGCCGGTCGAGTGCTCGCCTTCGGGGCTTGGCACCGAAAGCCGGCCGACTTGGGCTCGGATACGCATGAGTTCGCGCAAATCGTGCAGCGAGAGATCTTTCGTCTGCTCGTGCCACAGATCGCGTTCTTCGACGCTGGAATTTGGCAATTCGCGTTCGATAATGCGCCGCCCCGACGATGACGCGTGCTTCGAGTTTTCCTTGCCGGGCTCTGGTGAAGCGTCTCGTTTTGCCGCCGGTGACGGGACCGGCCAGTCTTCCGCTGCGGGCGGCAAAGGAACTGCGTTGGGTGGGGCCGTCATCGGCGTCGGGGCGGGAGCCGTTTGACCGCTCACGGGCACAATCGCGCCGACCGATTCCCAGTCAAAGTCGCCGACGAGATGAAATGCCGAATGATCGGTCGTGTCAGTCGCCAACGAAGTCGGAGTCGCGGACGGTCCGCCGCCAGTGCGT
The DNA here is from genome assembly GCA_963756305.1 of uncultured Planctomycetaceae bacterium. GTDB lineage: Bacteria > Planctomycetota > Planctomycetia > Planctomycetales > Planctomycetaceae > DASPSM01. The sequence continues at coordinate 254,309 of CAVWNP010000002.1, read as the reverse complement.
TTTTTTGTGCCGTCCGCGGCCTTCAGCGGAAGCGGACTTCTTGACGAAGCGAGATTGCCGTTTTGACCGCGAGCGACGCGAACCAGTTCGTGGATGCCGAAAAGTCCGCCAGCAGCCAAGGCCAATGCTAGACTCGGTGCAACTGCCCGTTTGATGAATGCCATCGCCGCCTCCATGCGGAACCGGTCAAAACCGGTCGATCCCCCGGCTATAAGAAAACGAGCCAGCCGAGTCGCGGAAACCGTATCGCAATCTCGTGTTTGCGACAAGATCGGCTGCGGTGCCCGAGTTTCTCGCTGAAATTAGCGGCGCTTGCCGGAACTCAGATCGCGCAGGTGGCCGGCCGACGATTCGAAAAACCGCCGGCGACGTTCGTTGCCCTCCGGGGCCGATTTCATCGAGCGTTCCAGGTCATGCAGATTCGCGGCGCAGAGCCGGCACCCGATCGAACGCAGATGGAACTCGATATATTCCGTGATCGTCGGACTCAGAGTTCTCAGGAGGAAACTGCCGAGCTGGTTGCGTGAAGGGCAACTGAGACGGCCCCGTCGCCAGATTTCGCCGACTGAGTGGACACCCTGATCACGGCGGTGGGCGACGGCTGCGACGCGCAGTCGCAATGCCTCATCTGTCCGAAGATCGGCCTCAAGCGCCGCCATGCGTTCGGCCGGCAGCATCTCGTCGAGATACGCTAGAAGGTCGTCGTCTGAATAGGGCTTTGCCGCGGCCATTTTCCCGATGATAACCGGCATTTCGACTGCTTGCCACATGCGTTGTTCGTCGGTAGCATAAAGCCGCTTTGACCCGGTTCCTGGCTGCGGGCCATCGTCTGTCTGGAATTTCTGGGACGTACCGCCGACGAAAAGGATGAGTCGTGCCTGTTTCCGCCCCCAAGCGGTCGATTGCCGAACTGAAAGAAACCGCGAAAGCCATTCGGCGCGACATTATCCGAATGACAACGGCTGCCGGCAGCGGCCACCCGACCAGCAGCCTATCGGCCGTGGAAGTAGTGACGGCCCTCTACTTCGGCGGATTTCTGCGCTACGATCCCAAAGCACCGCATGATCCGCACCGCGACCGCTTTATTCTGAGCAAGGGACACGCGGTCCCTGTTCTGTATTCCGCGCTTGCCGAGGCGGGATTTTTTCCGGTCGAAGAGTTGTTAACTCTCCGAAAGTTGGGCAGCCCCCTCGAGGGACACCCCGTTTTGGGTCGTGTTCCCGGGATCGAGGCTTCAACGGGATCGTTGGGTCAGGGGTTGTCGATCGGAATCGGCCATGCGCTGGCCTGCCGTCTCGACGGACTCGACTCGCACACATACGTCATGATGGGGGACGGTGAATCTGAGGAAGGCCAGGTTTGGGAGGGGTACGAGGCGGCCCACAAATACAAACTTTCCAATTTGACGGCAATCGTCGACTTGAACGGCTATCAGCAAACGGGTGCCACACACGACGTGATGGATCTCACCCCGATGGCGGACAAGATTGCCGCATTTGGATGGCAGACACAGACCATCGAAGGCAACGACATGGAGGCTGTGGTCAAGGCGTTGGAAGTGGTCCGGCAGGTCAAGGACCGACCCACGGCCATCGTGTCAAAGACCAGAAAGGGCTTTGGCATCCTGCCCCTGTTGGAGCAGGAGGGGGACGTCAATTATCACGGTAAGGCCCTCTCCAAACCGCTTGCCGAAAAGGCACTGCAACTCATCGGCTGACGGCGTCGCACCGGGCGTACCGCGCCGCCAGCCCGTAACGGATGTACCGGCGAAGGCGAAAACGAGATGGCGATCGGGGAAAAAAGCGGTCTGAAAATGGGCCAGGCGACGCGCGACGCCTTCGGTGATGCGCTGAAAGAGCTGGGCGCAACCCACCCGGAAATCGTGACGGTCGACGGCGACGTGGGGAATTCAACCCGCACCGAGGTCTTCGCCCACGCCTTTCCCAATCGCGGCTTCAATGTCGGCATCGCCGAAAGCAACATGGTCAGCGTCGGCGGCGGCCTGGCTTGCAACGGCAAGACCCCGGTCGTCGCCAGTTTCGCCTGTTTTTTGCTGTGCAACGCCTACGAGCAGATCCGCATGTCGGTGGCCTTTCCTCACCTCAATGTCAAACTGGTCGGGTCGCACGCGGGAATATCAATCGGCGAAGACGGCCCTTCGCAAATGGGCATCGAAGACGTCGCCTTGGCCTGCTCGTTCCCAAGAATGACGGTCATCGTCCCCTGCGACGCCCCGTCCACCAAGCTGGCCACGAAGGCCATGATCGAATACCAAGGGCCGACTTATTTACGCCTGGGTCGGCCCAAAGTGCCCGTCGTGTACCCGAACGGCTGCAAATTCGAGCTTGGCAAAGCGATCACCATTCGGGAAGGAAGCGACGTTACCATCATGGCCAATGGATTGATGGTTCCGATCGCCCTTGATGCCGCTTTCGAGCTGGCGGACATCGGCATTTCTGCCCAGGTGCTCGATATGCATACCGTCAAACCGATTGACGAAGAGGCCATCGTAAAGGCCGCACGGGAGACAGGAGCCATCGTCGTGGCCGAAGAACACTTGGCGGCCGGCGGATTGGGTTCGGCGGTCGCCATGGTGGTGGGCCAAACGATTCCCGTTCCAATGGCTTACGTCAACCTCGGTGATCGCTACGCCGAAAGCGGCGATGCGGACGGGCTGCTCGAAAAATACGGTCTGACGTCGTCCGCCATCGTCGAGGCAGTCCGCCGGGTTGTTCGGCGGTGATGGATGCGAAAAGGGCCCGGTCGCTCGGCTTGGCGAGAAATTGCCCGACTCGAAGACAATTTTTTGGACTTTTTTGGCTTTTTTGGGGCGCAAAGGGGGTCCGCAGGACCCCAAAAAAGTCCAAAATCAAATTGGATTCTGCGCCGAGCATTCTTGCGCAGGACGAATGTTCATATGTTCATATCTTGTTCCCCAGCGCCGGCAATGCAATAGCGGTGTCGAGTGATCGAATACCGGACCTTTCGCAATGCCGATCCGGCTCGTATTGTCGCACTCTGGAATAGCTGCCCGCTTGGCCGCGGAGCGGCGACCGGTGTCTCTGTCGACGCATTCGAGACGCTCAACTTCGCCCAGCCCTATTTCGATCGGGCCGGGCTGATTCTGGCCCTCGACGGACCGGAAATCATCGGATTCGTCCACGCCGGCTTCGGTGCCAACGCCGATCAGTCGGCCCTCGCCTACGAGTCCGGGGTGATCTGCGCGATCCTGGTCCACCCCTCCTACCGTCGCCGCGGCGTCGGGCGCGAGCTGTTGAAACGGGCCGAGGACTACCTTTGCGGCAAAGGCGCCCAATCGATCTATGCCGGCCCAGCAGAACCGCGCGATCCCTTTTTCTTCGGCCTGTACGGCGGAAGTTGTCCGTGCGGCTTTTTCGAGAGCGATGCCGACGCGGCCCCCTTTCTTGCCGCGCACGGCTACGAGCCAGTCGAACGTTACGCCGTCCTGGAGTGTGACCTCTCCAAGCAGCGTTCGCCGATGAGTTTCCGCTTGGTGAATGTCCGCCGGAAGATCGAACTCTCGATCACCTCCGAGCCGCCCAACGCAAGCTGGTACTGGGGAACACGCTACGGCCGGTTGGACACGGTCGAATTCACCCTGCGACCCAAAGAGAGCCCCAACGAGCTGGCCGAAATGACTGTCGTCGGCCTCGATCTGTACATGGTCTCCTGGCAGCAGCGGGCAGTCGGCCTGACGAACCTGCGAACGCAGGAAGCCGAACTACGCAAAGGCTACGCGCAGGCCCTCGTGATGGAAGCCTCGCGCCGCCTCAAGGACGAACTGGTAACTCTCGCCCAGGCCAACCCGCTCGAATCGAACACGGCCGTGATCAAGCTCCTCGAATCGTGTGGCTTCAACCGCATCGATACGGGGATCGTTTACCGGCGAAAATAGAAGCCAGACGCCCGGGTCGGAAAAACGGGCCAGTCTTCAGGGGGAGCCTCGCGACCGTCTCGAGCGTGCGATCTCTAATCTCTCGTTTCGTTGCGATCTTTAGTGGAGCCGCGAAAATCAGGGATTCTACCGGGCTTCCCGATGGTGAGCGGACTTGAGGTTTGCAGGCGGCAGGACGGGTTGAGGTCTCAGGACGAACGGATCGCTCAGGTTGCTGACTCAACCGGTTGGGTTCTCGATCCACTTGGAATAGCACGGCAGACAGAGAAAGATGGTCACGCGGCGATAAACCTGATCCATCAATTCCTGCTGGGACAGGTCGCTCATTTCGTCGACCAGCCGCTGGATTTCTCTCTGCGGATCCTCGCCGAGATCGCGTTCGTCAAGATCCGGCGGCGAGGGATCGGCCATGGCCTCGATCTGAACCACATAGAAGTTTCCCTTTCCCGGAAACAGTTCAGTCGAACAGCGATTGCAGAAAAGCGGTGAGTCGTCCCCGGTCATACGCCGAGTCTATCGGGCGAGCGGCGCGACCGTTACGCCAAGGCGGGCTGGCCATCCGCAGTTTGCGAACCAAGGCCTGGATTGGTGTATGATCGTCGGCAGCGAATCCGTTCGTATTCGTTAACTCGGCGCCCCGCACACGCTCTGGTCGCTCGCTGAGGTGCTTCGGGCCTATCGCGGTCCGGCCGGGCATGCGCTCGTCTTCATCACATTCAGCGAAGTCAAGCTGGCAAAGACTGAGCCCCCACCCCGCAAGGGTTGGTGGCCCTGGTCGAAATAAGACGCAATTCAAGAGGCGATCATGACTGCCCAACGTGTGTTTTCCCAGGCGCCCTGGGAATCGAAGGTTGGTTATTGCCGGGCGATCAAGAAAGGCGATCTGATCTTCGTCACCGGCACGGCGGCGGTCGACGACGAGGGGAAGACGTTTGCGCCGGGAGATGCCTACGCCCAGGCGAAACGTTGTTTGTTCCTCATCGAACGGGCGCTCAAAGGGCTCGGCGCCGATCTGTCCTCGGTTGTGCGAACGCGGATGTTCGTCACCGATATCTCGAAGTGGCAGGAGTTCGGCCGGGCTCACGGCGAGCACTTTCGCGACTTTCCGCCCGCCACGACGATGGTGGAAGTTAAGGCGCTGATTGAGCGGGACATGTTGATCGAAATCGAAGCCGACGCCGTCGTTTCGCGGCCCGATTCGCAATGACGTCAGCGGGCCCACTCCAGGGCGAGCTTGATCCCCACGAGCTCATACCCCTCTGCCGCGGCGTCGATTTCTGCCTGGGCGTCGGCCTCGCTATCGAAGGTCGCAGCCGATTCTCGCGGTCCGAGATGCCGCGCGACATGTCGTGTCGGTTGTGCCAACCACGACACGCGACCATCCGGCCGAATTGCTTTGACGACGACTGCGCTCATAGGGCATTCCTGACGGTCAGAAAGTGGCCGGTGCCGAGCGAGCGGCCATTAATTCGCAGTGCGTTTTCGCACGCGCGCGCGAATCAGCTCGATTTGGGAGTTGGAACCGCGACACGGCCAATTCGCCGAGAATCCCGATTTCCAACGCTGCGTTCTTCTCACGGAGTCAAAATCTGGGCCTCGAACCGTAGCCCTGTAGCGAATGTCGCAAGTCATATGCCAACTCGTCGGATCCATTGCGAGGCCGAGGGCTTATGTTTCCACTGGGGCAGACCGGCCCGCCGATCTGTCCGGCCACGTCGGGTTGGTGGGTGACCTTTGGTTGAGCCAAAAGGGTAATTCTTGTGCGAGACACCGGTTTGCGATAATTTTGCCCCTGCCGACTTGTCTGCATCCGTCGGCAATCACAAAGGGGATCTCCATGTCCACACCCAACGACGTCGTGAGTGTCACTCCCGCTCAACCGGTGCAAAAGACCCGACTACGAATCTGGCCGGTGCTACCCTTTCTCGCGTACATGATCGGCGCCCAGATCGCGGTGCGAACGCTCACGAGTTGGGATCGGAACGTGATGATGCTTGTCATCTTCGGACCGGTTCTCTGCATGCTGGCCGTGGGGCTTTGGTGGCTCTTCGCGAGCCGGGCCGCGTGGCGCGATCGCATCCTGGGCCTTGTGGGCGGCGGCGTGCTGGCAGGCATTGCCTTCGCTTTAATCGATCCCACGATGCGCGGATTTGGCTTCACGTTCACGGTTCTGCCCGTCGTTGCCACGGCTGCAACCGTGGCGATCATCGTCCTTTCACGTCTCGGGTCGCGAAAGGCGACCGTCGCCGCGCTCGCGGTGTCGGCGATCGCCTTTGGCTATTGGGACCTGGTTCGATACGACGGCATGTCGGGCGATTTCAAGCCCGACATTCACTGGCGCTGGGAGAAAACGGCCGAGGACAAATTCCTCGCAACGTTGCCCACAAACCCGCCACAGAAGCCGGCCGGTGTCGAACCGTTGGGCGAAGTCACCTGGCCGCAATTCCGCGGCCCGCATAATGGCGTAGTTCCCGGAGTCGTGCTCGACGTGGCATGGAGCGCGCGGCCGCCGAAACAAATCTGGCGGCATAAGGTTGGCCCCGGCTGGTCGTCATTCAGCGTCGCCGGGAACCGTCTCTTCACTCAGGAACAACGCGGCCCGAAAGAGGTCGTCGTTTGCTATGACGCCAAGACGGGTGCAGAGCGCTGGGTGCACGAATCGCCGGCGCGCTTCGCCGAGACGATGGGAGGCGTCGGCCCGCGGGCCACGCCGACGATTGCCGGCGGCCGACTGTACACGCTTGGCGCAACGGGGCTGCTCGATTGCCTCGATCCGCTCACCGGAGAGTCGAAATGGGAGCGCGATCTGAAAAAAGACGGGCGGCCAACGCCGCCGATGTGGGGCTTTGCCTCGTCACCACTGGTTGTCGGAGACAAAGTCGTAGTGTACGCCGGCGGCAAGGACGAGAAAGGGGTTTTGGCCTACGAGACGAAGACGGGCAAGCTGTGCTGGTCGGCCCCCGCGGGAGACCACACCTACAGTTCGCCGCAATTGGCGAAGGTCGCTGGACAGGACGTGATCTTGATCCTCGACAATTCCGGCATGAGCGCGATCGACCCGGCCACGGGAACGCCCACTTGGACCTACGAGTGGAAGTTCGAGAATTATCGCGCGATCCAACCGCTCGTCGTCGACCCGACCGGCTTGCTTCTGGGAACGGGGATGGGCAAGGGAACGCGACGGATCGAGATCAAGGCGGCCAAGGCGGGCGTCGAATTTGCCGAGCGCTGGACTTCGCTCGACATGAAGCCAGATTTCAATGACTACGTGGCCTACAAAGGCTATCTCTATGGCCTCGACCACAACATTCTCTGCTGCGTCGACTTGGCCACGGGGAAGAAGAAATGGAAGAACGGGCGCTACGGCAACGGACAGATCCTGCTGTTGCCCGACGCGGGCCAGTTGCTGATTCTTTCCGAATCAGGCGACCTGGTCCTTGTCCGCGCCAACCCGGACAAACTCGACGAAGTGGCCACGCAGAAAGTCCTCGAGGGCAAGACTTGGAACCACGCCGCGCTCGTCGGCAACCACATCTACGTCCGCAACGCCGAGGAAGCAGCCGGCTACGAATTGCCTCTGGCCGGGCAAAGCTCAAGCCAGCCACAAAAGCCAAACGCCGGCGGGCATCTTTGAGTCTGGGCCACTAACAAAACCAGAGCCGCGCGACCACGGACGCGCGGCCGGTATGCATAAACGACGGCGACCGGAATACAAGCCGTGGCCCGGTCGCCGAGGCGTTGAACAGGCTGACCGATTACTTGGTCACCTGATCGATGGCGTTCTTGACTTTGTCGGCGGCCTTGTCGATCGATTGCTTCACTTTGCCCTTGGCCTGATCGACCTGGCCTTCGTTACGCAGATTGTCGTTATCGGTCATGGCGCCGGCAGCTTCTTTTACCCGGCCCTTCAGTTCATCGACTTTGCCGTCCATCTCTCGTTCCCTTCTGGAATGGAGTTATTTGTTAAACGGATTCGCCAGACGGGACTCGCCTGACGATTGGTGTGAGCGATATGCAAACACCGCGCCAATCGGACACAGTCGCCGCGTCGACGCCGAACCCCCGATGCCCCGTTGACTTGTGATAACAAGATATGCCGACGGCCCGCAGATTCTTACAACCCGGCTGGGGCGCGCCAGGCGTTACACAAATCATCGTGGCCGCCGCAAGTACGAACGCCCCGGTGGACCTGCGTTGCCGTGGATCGGCGACTCGAAACCCTCACCAACCCAAAGGTGAGGTGAGATCCAGGGGCTGCATCGGTGGCGGCTGAATATCCGGCGGCTGTGTGAAGGCCAGGTCAAGAGCCGGCAGCGGCAGGATCTCACCGAAGCCATTGACTTCCATCGGCGGGTTTGCGTTCGATCCGTTTGACAACGCGCCGCGGTTGCTCGCCAGCGCATTCGATGGCGAATAAGTTTCCTCTGATGGGGCCATGGTTTGTCCGTCTACGGCCGAACTGCCGAATAGGGAGGGGCCGTTTGGATACGACGATCCGCCGCTTGGCAGTGCGAATTCGTTCAGCGCCGGAGTGGTCGAGACGACGTTGGCGTCCAAAGGAGGCACAATGGTCGCCTGCTGCTGTTGCGTCCATTTCGGCGGAGTCGAAGCATCGTTGGCTAAGAACGTCGTCCCATTCGGGCCCCCGCTTGACGGATCGCGGACAACTTTTGGCGGGACAGGTTTTGCGACGTTGCCTCCCGAAGTGCCCATCGGTCGCACGGAGCCCATCGCCGTCGCCGAGAGCAGGAGCCGAAGTTCACAGGCTTCCGCTCGATTGGCCAAGCCTCCGCGCTCGCAGCGTCTATGACCAAGATTGAAGAGACTTTGTCCAATATTCCGCTTCATTGTCCTGTCTCCCGCCCAGAGAGTCCGGTCATTTCCTTGCCTCGCCCGATTTCGCGGTGAGAGCCCAGTAACTTGAATGGCGAATCGCAAACGCCGTTCCGCGTAGATCAAATCGAACTATCCGCAAACGCGGAGCGCAAGGCGCTCTTTCATGCACGGCTGGCGGCGGCGAGTGACGACGCGTCAACGACCAATTGACGCTCGTCGGTCTAAAACCGCGGCAAGGCGTCTTTGGTCGATCGCGCGACCGGATTGGTCAGCGCTCCGAGGTCGTAGCACACGGCCTCTTCGCTGTTGCGGACGAAGAGCCGATTGCCGCTGATGGCCGGCTGGTTCCAGGTCTTGCCGTCGATCGCGTGGAATTTGGCGATCTCGCGACTGCCGGTGGGCGAGACGTCGACAAGCACGACGTCGCCCTCCTCGGAGACGACCAGCAGAACATTGTCCGTCAGCAGCACCTGGCCATACTTGTAGCGGCCCGACTTCCAGCGCATCTTGCCCGTCGCCAGGTCGAGGCAGGCGAGGATGCCTTCGTCGAGACCGTACACAAAACCGTCGCGGCACACGCCCGTGTTGAATTTGAGCTTGAACTTGTTGACGGCCGTCCACCGCGTTGTCACGGACCAGGTCGGGCCCGATTGTTTTACGTCGAGCAAGATGCTGCCCGTGCCATAACCGCTGCTCAGAAAAATCGAATCGTCGGGAAGGATAATCGGCTGGGCTATGTTGAGATCGAATTCGTTCGTCCATTCGGGCGAACGCCACAGTTCCTTGCCGGTCGCCGCGTCGTATCCGCCGACACCGACGCCGTCAAAGAGGACGACCTGCCGGACGCCGGCGAGCGTCGCCAGTACCGGCGACGCGTATCCCGCCTGGTAGTCTCCGGAGGCCCAGACCTCTTTGCCGGTCAGCCGATCGTAGGCGATGAGCGCACGGCCGCTCGTTTCGGTGCCGTTCATTTTGACCCGCGGTCCGCCCGGATTTACGACGACGAGATTGTCGTAAACGAGGGGCGAATCCGACATACCGAACGAGAGCCGGCGAATATGGGCTTCGATCGGCGTCGCTTGCTGCCAGATGATGCGGCCCGTGCGCGCGTCGAGCGAATTGAGGATGCCGTTGGCCGTCGTGACGTAGACCCGCGAGCCCGCCACGGTCGGCGTTGCCCGCGGTCCGACTCCGGCCAGCGAGTTGTCGTAACGCTGATGGGGCTCGAGGTATTCCCATATTTGCTTCCCTGTTTGCGCGTCGTAGCAGACGGCCCCTTCATCCTGGCCGCGCTGCTCCTGCGTAAAGGCGTAATTGCCCACGACCGCGAACGAGGACCAACCGGCTCCCACCGGGTGCCGCCACAATTCTTGCGGCGGCCGTTCGTCCCAATCGGTCCGCAGGTGAACGCCCCGCGCAATCCCGTCGCGTTTTGGCCCCTCGAATTGCGGCCAATCCTGGGCGGTAATCGGCAGGTCGTCCTGGTTTCTGGCCGGGTCCGCGACAGAACCGAGAGTGCCGCCGAAGATCGGCATGCGTCCATCCTGGCTCGTCCAGTAATCGGCCGCCTTTGCCTCGGGAGGCATCTGCCAGCGGTAGTCGAAGTGAGCACTCAGGTCGCCGGTGAAACCCACGAAGCGGAAGCAAGCGAACCAGCCGCCAACGGCGGCGGAAACTCCGGCGAAAACGGTCACACGCCGTTTCCACGGCAGCGGAGATCGGGCGAGCCACCACGAAAAGCCGCAGAATGCCGTCGCGATGGGAATGCACCAAAAGAGCATGACCTGCCAGGTCGGATCCTCGAACTTCCAAAACCAATCGAGTGTTTCGAGGAGGGCGCAAGTCCAACGATCCCCCACACGGGCCGTCGATCAAAACGGTCTCTCGCCGGCGCCGCGTCGGAGGACGCACGGCGATGATTGGTGCCATTGGTCCCAAACTGAACGGACATTCGATACGGCCGGAGGGAGAGATTCGTTGCAATTTATTAACCTTCATTTAGTCGGCATTCCGGGACGAACCCCTGGTCTCGAAATTATGAAATCTCAAGGATCGGGGAGATCCGAAGGGCGCGAGTCGGTTGCCTAGGATGGCAACCTTTCGCGTTTGCCCCAGTTGGTCCGGGATGACGCAATGGAATGCGGCTTTGCGCAACTCTCGCGGAAGTGAATCGATCGGACTCTGTGCAGCTGCGGAAGATGAATTTCTGGGCGTTCGGCTTCGATCTCTTCGATCTGCCGGCGGTAGGCCGAAAGAATGTGGCTCCGCGTCACGATGCCGATGAGCCGCGTCGGTTGGCTGCGCATCACGAATTAGCGCTCGCTCCGACGCTGAAGATCGGACGCGGCGAAGACAGCGATGAGCGGAAGCAAATAACAAAAGGCGAGGATCCGCTCACGATTTGCATTCGCTTGAGGCGGCAGAAAATGCCGAAGGACCGAAGTCGTGCCGCACTTCGTGCATGCAGTCGCACGGATCAACAAAAAAGCACCGGGGAGACAGGTTCCCCCAGTGCTTTGCGATCCACTCAATCCGCCGAAGGACTATTTCGGCTTGCCGAGCACGACTTTCAGCGCCACCTTTTTGCCGCCGCGAAGGACGACGACAGGAATCTCTTCGCCCGCTTTGAATCGGCGCAAGGCGAGGTCGAAATCGTCGAGTCCGGTGATTTTGCGGTCGCCCATTTGGACGATGAGGTCGCCCGCTTTGATTCCGGCGCGGTCGGCCGGGCCATCCGGAGCGACCCCCTGAATCGCGTAGCCGGCGGCTTCACTGCCGAAATCGGGAATGCTGCCGAAATAGGGCCGGCTGCCGCCGCGGGAGACCATTCCCATGCCCTTAATTTCGATGTAGTTGGGCCGATCGGGTGCATTCACGACCGTGGTGGCGACCTCCTCGACCAGATCGACGATGCGATCCATGCCGACGATGTTGATCTTGTCCCAATCGTCGGTGGGCCGGTGGTAATCGCTGTGAGTGCCGGTGAAGAAGAAGAGAACCGGAATTTTCTTGCCGTAGAACGACGAGTGGTCGCTTGGCCCGAAGCCCTCCGGTTTGGGAATCAGGTGGAAGTGGTGGGCTTTGGTCGTGCGCTCGATCAGCTCCTTGAAGTGGTCGCTCGTTCCCAGACCGTAGACGGTCAGCCGCTCCTCACTCAAACGGCCGACCATGTCGAGATTGATCATGGCGACCGTCTTGGCAAGCGGGAACACGGGCTCTTTGACGTAATGCGCCGAGCCGATGAGTCCCTCCTCTTCTCCCGTGAACGCGATGAAGACCAACTTACGCGCCGGCTTCTTGGCCTGATGGCCGAAATAGCGAGCCACTTCCATGAGGGCGCACGTGCCGGAGGCGTTATCGTCGGCCCCGTTGTGGATGTCGTTGGAGCCTTCCAAGAGCGATCCCGAGGAGAAACCTCCGCGGCCCAGATGGTCGTAGTGCGCGCCGAAGACGACGATTTCATCGGCGTGCGGCCCCTCCCCGTCCAGGACGCCGATCACGTTTTTCACCTCAACCTGCAGGCGGCGAATTGAGGTCACACCGTCGGCCTTCCAGCCGGCGAGCACCTGCGACTTGGGCTTGAGATCCTTGTCGATCTCGGCTTCGAGCTGTTCGAGCGTCTTGCCGATCGATGCCTTGAGCAGGCGGTTCGCTGCGGCGACCGTGAGCTGTACGACGGGGATGCCGCCGGCCTTGCCGTTGCCGCCGTAACCAAAGACCATCAGGGGATCGTTGTCGCCTTTCTTGGCATCCTCGCGGGCCTTTTTCAGCCGCGCGACGGCTTTGGAGAGATCAGCGCGGGCCGTGGTCGCGGCGGCGCTGCCGTTGGCGGCTGCTTCCAAAGCCTCGGCCGCGTCGACGAGGCGGTTTGTCGCGCGGCGAATGGCCGACTCGCTCTCTTTGGCGTTTCTCTTCACGCTTGCCGGATCGTTGACGATGAAGAGTGCACTGGCCCCGGCCGCGGCCGCATTCTGCAGTTTAGTCTGCAAGGCGCCGTCCCGGCCGATGTCGCCATTGGAGCTAAAGGCGCCGTTCGGATCGTCCTGCTGCGGCACGCGGCGCATGACGATCACCGCCTTGCCTTTGACGTCGACGCCGGCAAAGTCGCGATAATTGTGGTCCTTCGAGTCGATTGCATAGCCGCCAAAGGCGATCCCGCCGCTGATCTTGCCGCTGCCGCCAAATGCGCAAGGACGGAAGTCGGTATCTTGTTTGAGCACCGTCACCTTCCCGTCGGGCGCCACGAACTCGAGCGTGTTGGGCGACTCCAGCTTGGCCTTGGTCGGCATTGTGAATTTCTGGAACGCGTCGCCATTCACGCGGGTGACGTCGAGACCGGCTGCCTGAAACTCGCGGCGCACATAAGCGGCCGCCTTGTTGAGCCCCTCGGTGCCGATGCCGCGGCCCTCCAACTCGTCGGAGGCGAGGTACTTGATGTCGTTGAGTAGGCGGGTTTCCACCTGCGGATGGATGCCAGGCTGAGAGGGCGTAATCGATTCAGCCGCGCGTCCCCGCCGGGATTCGAGCCGCAACGCTGAAGGCGACGATGAGGGAACAACAGGCAGCAGCCGCGATTGGGGCTCGAAAACGAAGGCACCGCATTCCGGACGATCCTTTCAGTAAGTCGGAAAAGTCGATTGAATTATTGTATCGCGGTCCCTGTATTCTATCGCGAGTTGACAAAGCAGCCAGCAATCCGCCGGCAAACGGCGTAGATCTGCACAACCCCCGAAAGCCGGCATGTCCCTTCACTTCGCCCTAGGGGCCGATTATGGTTGGGGTAACCGTCTTTTTTTGCGCTCAATCGTCCCCCTTCATTTTCCGGTGAAAAGCTCGATGGTTCCTTGTCGAAATCGGTCTCGCCGCCGCGTGGCGTCTGGGGTTTGTGGAGGCGACGCTCGGCGGACGGGGGCCTCCGTTTTCCGTATGGTGGTCGTGCTGGCCCTGTTTTGCGGATTTGTCGGCTGGTACGTCTGGGCCAGTCTGAAGGTCGACACCGAACCGGTGATCAATCTCGAACGGAATATGAAGGAAGCGTTTGAGAAGCAGAAATACGTCGACACAGTCAATTTCGGCAAGCGGATTCTGGACAAGGATCCCAAATCGACGGTCGCCTTGCTCTTCGTGGGCCAGGGGTTGATCGGGCAGGAGAAGGACAACGAGGCGCTGGAATACCTCACGCAGGTCGTCGATAGCGACGCGCCGGAAGCGGCTTATTGCCATCTGCTCGCGGGCCAGATTCAATGCAACAAGCTCTCCCAGTTTCAGGAGGGCGAAAAGCAGTTCCGACGCGCGCTGCATCTGCAGCCGCAGTTGTCGCAGGCTTACAAATTCATGGAGTACGTGCTGCGGGTTGGAACCCGGAGTTGGGAGCTGATTCCGTTCGAGGTGCGGGTCATCGAGCATAAGGAGATGACGATCGAGCTCATGGACAATCTCTCACGCAATGAGCGGCTTCCGCCCGAACTGGGTGTGGTTCTCAAAGGTATCCAGGAGAATCCCAACGATCCCAATGTCCTGTTGGGGCATGCGAATTTTCTGCGGGCCCAGCAAAAGTACGCCGAGGCCGAACCGCTGCTCCGCAAAGCCGTCGCGGGTGCACCGGAACTTGATGAAGCAAGCGTCCGTTTGGGACAGATTCTGCTGGAGCGGGGCGAGGACGACGAATTCGTGCGCTGGCAGGCCGACGTCAAAGATTCCGTGAAACGTCATCCCCTCTATTGGCTTCTCTTGGGGCGGCGGGCGCAAAACGTGGGCGCATTGCCCGTCGCCGCACGCTGCTATTGGGAGGCGGTGAAACTCGATCCCAATATGCTGGAGGCCGATTACCAGCTGGGACTGGTGCTGACGCAACTCGGCCGCGCCAACGACGCCAAACCGTTCTTGGATCGTGCCTCGAAGCTCAACGTCTACATCGATTTGGTCCGTCGGAACAAGGTTCGCGCGATCGAACTGGGGGGCAAGGGAGATCCCGAGCTGGCCCAGCAAGCCATCAAGGCAGCCGACGCATTGGGCAATATGTGGGAATGCTATGCCTGGGTGCTGATGACCCTCGATGCCGACAAGCAGAACATGGCTCTGCAACAGGAGGAGCAGCAAATGGAGCCGCTTCTCAAGAACCTCGAACACAAGCGAACGCTGCCCCCCTACAACCCCGCGACGAAGGTGGACCTCTCGAAACTACCGCTGCCGGAATGGAAAGTCGCCTCAACCCCCGCTCCGAAATCGACCGCGGCTCCCGCGCGCGTGTCCTTTGAAGACAAGGCATCCGCTGCGGGAATCAAATTCGAGTTTGTCGACGGGCACGACCCGCAGGTGCATGGTCTCAACAAAATGTATCAGATAAACGGTGGCGGGCGTGGGCGTCATCGATTTCGATCGCGACGGCTGGCCCGACCTCTATTTCACGCAGGGCTCCAAGGATCCGCAGGAGCACGATCAAACGGAACATCTCGACAAGCTGTTTCGCAATCTGGGGGACGGCCACTTCGCCGACGTCACCGCGCAAGCCGGTATTGTCGAGAACTCCTACAGCCAGGGAATCTCGGTCGGGGACGTCGATAACGACGGCTTCCCCGACATCTTCGTCGCCAATGTCGGCGCCAACCGGCTGTATTTGAACAACGGCGACGGCACCTTCACCGACGCGACCGAGGCTGCCGGCGTGGGCGATTCGACCTGGACCTCGAGCTGCGTCATCGCGGACCTCAACGGTGATTCGCTGCCCGATATTTACACGGTCGGGTTTATCCAGGGGGATGCGATCACGCGCATTTGCAACAACGGCAAAAAGCGTCTCGATCCGTGCGTGCCGCTCGAATTTCCCATGGCCAAGAGCCATCTCTGGCTCAACCGCGGAGACGGACGATTCGAGGACGTGTCCGCCGCGGCGGGCATCGCCTTGCCCAACGGCAAAGGGAACCTCCGTCCTGGCGGCCGACGTCAACGGTTCCGGCAAGCTCGACCTGTTGATCGGCAATCAGGGCAATCCGAACTATTTCTTTAAGAACGCAGCCAAACGCGGCGAGCGGCCGCAGTTCGTCGACCAGGGGCTCAGCTCCGGTTTTGCCCTCGGATTCGATGGCAGCCCGCGATATTCCTATGGTCTGGCCGCCGGCGACTTCAACGGCGACGGTCTGCTCGACGTGCATGGGACCAGCACGACCGAAGAGCCCGATACCCTGTTTCTGCAACAAAAGAAAGGCGTGTTCGTCGACGTGGTGCGTGCCGCAGGTTTGTATGAACCGACCTATTTGAAAAACAGTTTTGGCACGCAGACAATCGACGGCGATCTCGACGGGATTCTTGACTTGTTTGTCGTTCACGGAAATGTCGATGACTTGAGCAGCGAGTACCTGCCCTTCGAGATGCCACCGAGCTATTACAAAAACGACGGCAAGGCCCATTTCACGCTCGTCCCCGAAGAGACGTTGGGCCCCTATTTCAAGAGCAAATATCTGGGACGTGCGGCGGCCAAGCTCGATTGGAATCGGGACGGCCGCGAAGACGTGGCGATCTCGAACTTGCGGCGCCGGCCGCCTTGTTGACGAACACCACCCCGCATGTCGGCCATCATTTGACGCTGCGGCTGGTGAGCACGAAATCGGCCCGCGATGCGATCGGAACAGCGGTTGAATTGACCGTGGGGGGCAAGACGCTGATGCGGCAGCTGACGGCGGGCGACGGCTTTCAGGCCAGTAACGAACGGATTCTCGTCTTCGGCTTGGGAGAAAAGACCGCGGCGGATTCGATTTCGATCCGCTGGCCGTCGGGCCAGAGCCAAAAGCTGTCATCGGTCCCCGGGGACCAGGAGATCGTTTTGGTCGAGGGACGCGGCGAGCCGGTTGTTCTCCGCCGAAAATAGAACATTTCGCAAACTGATTCAGCGAATTCTGGGCGGAAAGCGTATGACCGGAGGAGGGCGGCGTTCGATGCGGAATTCGGCAATTCACGCGGCTCTGTTGGTCTGCACATTCTTCGGCGCCCAAACGGCTTCGGCCGCCAGCCCGGGCGTCCTTCCCGGCCATTCTCACCAGGGTGAAGAATTCGACAGCGGCCCCCGGCAGGACGCCTACATCATGGGAGGGACCGGCAAAGTCCATTTCCCGGTCACCACGAAAGTGCCACACGTTCAGGAATTCATCGACCAGGGAATCGGTCAACTGCACGGCTTCTGGTTCGTCGAGGCCGAGCGATCTTTCCGCAAAGCCATCATGCTCGATCCGAACTGCGGCATCGCCTATTGGGGAGCGGCAATGGCGAACGAGGAGCTGCGTCCTCCGCGTGCGCTCCAATTCGCCGCCGATGCAGCAAAGCACAAGCTGGGACTGACCGACCGCGAGCAGATGTATATCGACAGCTTCGGCAAAGAAGACGGACTCAAGGCCGTCATCGCCAAGTATCCCGACGACATCGAAGCCAAGGCCTTCGAGGTCTGGCGGATCCACCACAAGTCGGAACGGCAGAAAATCCCGCAGTCCGAGTTCGAGTACGCCGTCGACCTGGCCCACCAGGTGTTGTCGGTCGAGCCGATGCACCCGATCCATCACGCGCTCATTCACATTGCGGCCTCGACGAACACCGAGGCCCATGCGCTTGACTCCGCCGCCGCCTGCGGGGCCGCGTCGCCGTCGATCGGCCACATGTGGCATATGCCGACGCACATTTATTATCCCCTGCTGATGTATCCCGAGGCGGCCTGGCAATTGGAGGCCTCGATCCGCACCGAACACGCGCGGATGATCCACGATCGCGTGATCCCCGACCAGGTGCATCTCTATGCACACAACAACGAATGGCTGGTGCGCACGCTGTTGCAGCTGGGCCGCGCCAACGACGCCCGCCGCACGGCCAAGCACATGATCGATCTGCCGCGGCACCCGCGTTACAACCTCATCGAGCGGCCGATCGCCACCAAGGCGTCGGAAAAAGAGGCCGAGGAACAGAACGAGAACGAAGACTCGCTCAAGGCGCAAGAACGCGTTGTGGAAGTTCACGGGTCGAGCGCCTATTACGGCCGCGACCGGCTGCTGCAAACGCTTCGCCAATACGAGTATTGGGACGACCTGATCGAGGCTTGCCAATCGGGTTACATCGAGCCGACCGCCATTCCGGGCGAGCAGGGAAAAGTGCACTTGAATTTGGGCGTCGCCTATTACTGCCGCAACAAACCGGGCGATCTGGCCGCCGGCGATCACGAGCTGGCGGAATTGCGCAAGCTGTTCGACGAACAAATTGCCGCCCGGCAAACGGCGCTCGACGAGGCGAAGCAGCGGGCCGAAGGGCAACGTCGCCGCGCCGTCGCCGCCGCCGATGCCCGCTATGCGGGCGGCGTGGGTTCGCTCAGTTTGGCGATCGAGGAACTCGAGTCGTATCAGATGATCGTGGAGGGCTTTTACCTCAGCCGCAAGATGCTATTCATCGCCCTTGCCGCGGTGGTGCTGGCGGAGATCGTCGCTATTCTGGTTCTTGCGGCGGCGCATGGCGCTGGCCGTGCTCAGCGCGGTGGCCGCAATTGCCTTGGGCGGCTGGCTCTTCTCGCGGCACCTGGCACTGTGGTATTTGCCCTGGGATGCCAAGAACGTCGAGTTCGCGTTCATGTCGCGAAAGCAACTCGAAGCGGGCGACCCGGACGTCGCCGAATGGTGTGCGCGGCAATACGCCGAAAACCGCGAGCGCCAGGTGCGGCCGCAGGCGAATCTGGTCGAGATTCTGTACGCCGTCGGCAAGAAGGACGACGCCCGGGACGAGTTCGACAAACTCCGCGAGATGGCCGGAATGGCCGATCTCGATTCGCCCCCGTTCGCGCGGCTGGCTCCAATCGCCCAAGAATTCGGCTTACCCGACCGACTGGCGGCTACCGGCGAAGATCAACAAGGCTTTGGCGAATCGGCCGCCACTTCCCTCTTTGGGTCCGCTGCTTTGGCGTCCTTGGCCGGCGCCCGATTTCAAGCTCAAAGATTCGGCCGGTCGCACCCACACATTGGCCGAATTCCACGGCAAGCCGCTCCTGATGCTGTTCTTCCTGGGGCATGGGTGCGTGCATTGCCAGCAACAGCTCGAAGCCTTTGCGAAGAAGGCCAAGCAGATCGAGGAGGCAGGGCTGACGGTAGTCGCTGTCAGCGTCGACGACGAAGCCGGCATCAAAAAATCGCTGACCAAGGACTTTCCCTTCCTGTTGCTGTGCCGATCCGAAGTTGGATGCGTTTCAACCCTACCGCTGCGTCGACAATTTCGAGAATATCGCCCTGCATGGCACGATCGTCGTCGACGGCGAGGGCTACGTCCGCTGGCACGACGAGGGAGCCGAGCCCTTCATGGATGTGAACTTCGTGCTCGCCGAGTCGAAACGGCTGCTCAAGCAGCCGGTGGCACCGGTCGAACCGGATGCTCGCGTGATTACCGACGCAGCCAATCCGATGCCAATTCCAGTCGCCGCGATCCGCAAGCGCGTAGCGTTCGGTTCAGCGAGAGGCCGCGGCCTCGGCCGATTCGGAGAGCACGAGCACCGATTCTTCGCGCGTCAGCGGCTCGTCGACCTGATCGGCACGCAGGCTGACGTGAATCCGGCAGTCGCCCCGCTTGGCGGCTTGCAGCACGACTTCGCAGACCGCCAGCGTACGGCCTTCCAGCGTGGCGATCGGCCCGAATTGCACCTGGTTGCCCGATTGGGTGTGCGTGCCCGGTCCGCGGACGGAGACGATGTGCATCTGCTCGGGGACGTCGACCGTCAGGAGCACGTTCGTTGCCGCGATCGTCCCTTTGTTCCTCGCGTTGACGCGCAGCGTCACTTTTTCGCCTACGTCGACCGGTCCGTCGGCCCCGGCAATGTCGACGCCCAGAGCGGCGAAGCCTTCGACCGTCGTTTCCGTCGACGCCTCCACCGGTTCACCGTTGGGGACCGTCACGCGGACCGTGCTCGTTTGTGGGCCGGTCGCTTTGGGAATCAGCTTGGACTTCACGATCGAGGTCTGGTTCGGCCCCATGCGGTCGATGCGCCAGGCGATCGTCCGGGTCCCCTCGTTGAATTGGCCGCCGTGGGACGCGCCGGCGAATTCCATTCCGGGCGGAACGGTTTCGACGGCTACGACTCCCTGCACGTCGTACTTCGAGTCGTTGCGGATCGAGGTCGAATAAATTGCTGCCCGGCCGAGATAACGCCGAGGCGGGCCGTTGCGAGTGACCACGAGCTTCGATCCGCTGATTTCCACAGCCGCCTCGGCCCGCACCGAGAGGCCCCCTTCTCCCACGAGCAGCGCCCGATTGACCGTCGTGCCGACCTTGGTCGCCAACAGATCCAGCGTCAATTCATGCTCTTTGCCGGCCGGCAGCCGGCCGATGACATATTCCAGATCTTTGCCCTGGCTGTGCGAAAGACCGTCGGGAAGGACATCGCGAATCGATACGCCCCGGGCTTCGCCGGTGCCGATATTCCGTACCTTGAAGTGAAACGGAACCATCGCACCCAGCTTCACCCCCTTCGGCGCGGAAAGCTCAAACTCCAGCCGCGGGGCGGTGACGACCGTTTCCGCGGCCGCTTCGGACACGAAATTCACGGTGGCCACGCTGCCGATCTCGCCCGCTTCGACGGGAGTGACCTTGATTGAAATTTTTTGCTCGTCGCCGGGCCGCATGGTGCCGAAACGCCAGATCAGCTTCTTACCGGACAATTCCGCCCGCGGGATCGTGCCGCTGAGAGTGGTTCCCTTGGGGATGCGGTCTTCGACGACGACGTCATGCGCGGCGCTGTTGCCGACGTTCTTCACGAGAATCGTGTAAATCAGCGGCTGGCCGATGAGTGCATTTTGCGGGGCGATTTTTTCGATATTGAGCTGCGGACGCTGCGGCCCAAGCGGCGCCTGTTCGCTGACCGTCCCGTCCCCCTGAACATCGGGCTTTGTATCGGGGCGTTTTTCAGCGCGGTCGGACGGGGGACAGCAGTCGAGCCCGGGGGCGTGGGGAGTTCGGCCATCTTCGGACCCGTGATAGCCGCGTCGAGCGCCGGTTCGGGGCCCTTCGACTTCGGGCCCGCGTCGGCCGTCTTCGACCCGTCCATTTTCGGTTCGGCCGGCTTGGCCAACGGCATTTCCTTGGTCTGATCGCCGGGGAACGGATCGGGGTGCGGCGTGTTTTGTGCAACCGGATCGTTCTTGGGAGCCGACATGCCGGAGGCGGGTTTGTTTGTCGCCGGCTCGTCGTCCAACGACGGAAACGGCGCCGGCTCCGAGTTCCCTTTCACTTGCCCTGCCCCGCTCGCCTCTTTCTTGCCACCGTCTGTCTTGCCACCGTCCGCCGTGCCACCGTCCGCCAGGTTTTTTTTGCCGGCGTCGACGCCGGGCGCCGGGGGCGTTGGGTTCGCATTCGTATCGGCCGTTTTTGTCGCCGGCGGATTGGCAGTCGGAAGTTCGGGGCCCCCGCTGGGGCCGAATAACTGCGGTCCCGAATTCGCATCTTTATCCTTCGACACCACTTTCGGCGCGCCTTGGGATTCGTCTTTGTGGTCGTGCTTGGGATCGTTCTTTGGGGCCGCCGCCGGTTGCGGAGGTGACGACTCGCCGGGCTCCGATTGGCCCGGAGGAGCATTCAATTCCAGGAGTGGAGGTCCGCCGGCGGAGGTCTGCGTGGAAGCGACAGCAGGAGTTTTTTCGCCCACCGCCGGGGATTTTGGCGGAGTAGGACTGGCTTTTCCCGCGGGCTGATCAGCTTCCTTGGCAAGCTTCATGTCACCGGCGGGCGTGACGGCCGGCAGAGCCGGCGTGGGCGACTTGCCTGCATTGCTTCCAGGACTTGGATGCTTTGCATCGTTGAAATCGCCAAAAGGATCGCTTGCCGTCGACGGGCCGGAGGGATTCTCCCCCGGCGAGGGTGCCGTGTCTGCCGTTTGCACGACCTTCGATCCGCGATCCGCCTTTGGCGGCTCGACCGCCGTTGGTTTAGGTTCGGATCCGAATTGCTGGTCCCCTTGCGCCGGCGGATTTGCGATCGGATCCGCTTGAGCAGTCTCGGCACCCGCCTTCGGCTTGGGAACGGGACCGGGGAATTCCAGGGGCATGTCGTCGTGCGGAGTCGTTGGAGTGGTTGCCGCGGCTTGCCCTGCGGCCTGCTTATTCAGCATCGCCTGATTCATGCCGCGCTGCGCCTGGAGCAGCACCAAAAAGCCGATGCCGATCACGGCCGCTAAAGTCGCGAGCTTCCAGGCCAGACTTTTCATGGGAATCCTTTCCCAATCCTTCAAAAAAACACTCACCGTCATCCCGTTTGGCAGCCCGCAAACGGAATTTTGGCCGCAAAGAAATATCAGAGTGCGGCAAATTGGGAAAGACGACTTCCGGCCGGCAGACCGGGCACGTTCGGGGGCTTGAGAGCCGACTTTTTTGGCTTTTTTGGGGCGCTAAAAAGGGGGACTTTTTTGGGGACCACACCAAAAAAGTCTCGCTCTGGGGTGAGGGCCTTTGCCATCCGACATCCCCGCCGCCCCCCAAACTCGGGTCGCCAAATACTCCGCATTCAAGAAAAATGTCGCCGTAACTTCCGCTCCTATTCCAAGTTGCAACAGGCCGAAAACTCCTCTTCTTGATTTCAACCTGCCTTGATAAACTGAGGCTAGGAAGGAGTTCCGGTCTATCTGGTGGCTTCTTTCCTGAGCGAATCTTCCTTCGCTCACCTAGCCAACGGTGGTGGCGTATCCGCGAGCCGCTTGGGCCGTCGCCCGCCGCTTCGCCCTCAAACGGGGATCAAGCGACCGGCGACGGGAGTCGTGTTATCGCCCCGCCCACTGAGAGCCTCCGTTGGCTTGCCGGGTAAATTCCGCCCGGCAGAAACGTCGGTGCCGACCGCCTTCGCACCCGCCCGCGGGTACCCGAGCGATCGGCCTGCGCAACTATCCCGATGGAATCGGGCGTTAAACCGTCGGCCTTGTGCTCCGCGCATGAAGTCCTGAGCCAGGCCTGATTTTTTCCCTTCTCGGAGATTCACCATGCGACCCGGCCGCGGGGCCGGCCTGTCTCACGCCCCTTGAACCTGGCGAAGTCCGGGCGATTTTGGTGTCGACTTCGCCTCAAGATCGGTCAAATCTTCGACGTTCGCCATCTCCGCGCGCATTTTTGTGTACTGGCGGAGTGTCGCCTGTCGTGCGGACAGCCCGTCCCGGAACTGCTGACAGCGAGCCGGATTGTCCGAGGCGCCCTCAAGCGATGCTTTACGCCATTTCGCCGTGATGTGGGCGAACGAACTGATTAACCACGACGATGGAACTCTTGCGCCCGCCATGCAAGGCGCGGGACGAGAATCCAATCAGACAAAAACCCGCCGCGCGACCGTCTTTGGGGGAAACGGCCGATCCGGACACTCACAGCGACGAGCCCCCCGAGCCCTTCCAATGACTGCCTTTCCAATGACTGCCCTTCCGATGACTGCCCTTCCGATGACTGCACGTTGCCTCCGCTCTCTCCGCCGTGGTTTTCTTGATCCTCAATTCAGGCGTGCTTGCCGGTCGCAGCCCGGCGGCCGATCGTTCGAGCGTCGGCACGACCACCGGCACGGGTGCAAGGCCGGCCACCGCGCGCCTGGCGGGGCGAATTCTGGATGTCGACGGAAAGCCGTTGGCCCGAGCCGGCATTCAACTCCATTACCATGATCATGTCGCCCATCATTGGGATGACACCTGGAAAGCGGCCACATCGTCCGCCGACGGCCGATTTGTTTTTGAAGGGCTGCCGGCCGGCCAATTTGTCCTCTCGGCCGATTCGCCCGGGCTGGCCACGGGATGGATCGATGCGTCGCTCGAGGAGGGCCAAAAGCTCGACGCCGACATCAAGCTCGGCAAGGCGGTCCGAGTGCCGGTGACCGTCCGCGACCGCCAGGGCCGGCCGATTGCCGGAGCGCACGTCGGCGCACTCGGTGTGACCGGGCCCAATCCGACGTTTTGGATCAACGACACTCTTTACGATCCCGATCGGCGTCGCGACTTCTCGGTGAAGTTACCGCAAAGTGACGCGGCCGGCCGGCTCACATTGCGCCCCGTGCCGCTGGGCAGCCTCGTCAGCTTAGACATCTATCACCGCGACTTCGCCCCCGCGCGTGTGACTGATCTTCGCGTCGGCGAGAAGACCGTCTGCGAAGCGGTAATGATGCCGGGCGTTGCCGTCTCACTGCAGGTGGTCCCGCGCGAACGGGCTGCGAGCGTCGGAACGCTGGAGCTGTTCTTGATGCATGCGCCCTTCGATCATCCCTCGTCGCTCGTCTCGTGGCCTCTGCCCGTCGATAACGAGGGGCAGGCCCGCTTCCATGTCGAAATCGGGCGACTACAGCGTCTTCCGCGTGGCACACGAAAAGTATTTCTTCAGTCCCAAGTATTCGCGAATCAAGGCGAATTACTTCGAGATTGCCCCGGGAAAGAACGACCACCTCACGCTCCAGCTGCAGCCGACCGTGTCGCGGAGCGGGCGAGTCATCTACGAGAAGAGCGGCCGGCCGCTCGCCGACCGGATCGTGAGGCTCTTGGCTCCCAATTTGGGCTTCCAGCGCGGACCGGGTCGCCCCGGCTACGATTGGATCTTTATCGCGGCGGCCCAAACCGACCGGAACGGCCAATACACGGCCCGCGTTCCGCTCGGACCAGTGCGCCTGCTGTGCTCGGGAGACAATTACACCAGCCATCCCGACGCGCTCGACGTCGCGGTCTCGGCGACGGGCCCGGACCGGTTTCCCGATCTCCGCGTTATTCCCACCCCCTGGATTGCCGGTCGCGTCCTGCGGCCCGACGGCACGCCCGCGGGCAAGACCGTCGTGCGGATTCGCGGCAGCGAAGTGTGGTGGATCGACCCGGTCGTCACCGACGACGACGGACGCTTCGAGATCCGCATGCCGTTTATTCCCGTCGACGACGACACGGGCAAACAGCTCAGCGTCCAGGAGCTGGTCGCCTTTGACGCCTACGAGCCACTCTCGTCACGGATGGAGATTCATCTCGACCAGCCGGCGGCTTTGCGAAACTCTTTTGCTCGTCTTGGCCCCCGGCCGTTACGACAGCCCGCTGGTCGACATCAACGGCGAAATGACGCCGTTTGAAAAACACGACCTCTCGGCGGCGGTCGACCGCGCCAAAGCCAAGGAAGAGTTGCGCCGCCAACCCGCGCCGGAACTCGACTGCCGTGAATGGCTCAATGTTCCGGCCGGAACGAAATCGCTACGAGACTTTCGCGGCAAGTACGTGCTGCTCGACTTCTGGACGACGTGGTGCGGCCCCTGCCGCGGAACCTATCCCGAAGTCCAACTGGCTTACGACCTGTATTCGCCGCTACGGCTTCACGGTGATTGGAGTGCACGACAACTCGGTGCTTCCCGACGCGATTCGCGAGTTCGTCCGCAAAGAAAAAATGCGCGTGCCGATCGCCATCGATCGGGAAGACGGCAGAACTCTCGCCGCCTATTCCAAATGCGGCATCACCGGCTATCCCGGCTTCATTCTGATCGATCCCGAAGGCCGCCTGGTCTGCTCCGACGGAGCCCTGCCCGGTCCAAGTCTGCGGAAATTCCGACTGGAACTCATTCGCGACTTCGTGATGGGCCACGGGGCAACGGCACACGGGCGACAGAAGTAGTTCGGGAAAAATGGCGAAGGCGTCGAGACTGTGTGCCACGTCCACGGCTTTGCGTGGGCGTGCGAATCCGTTTGACGCTCGAAGATACGCCACGCCGACGCCGAGCCGTGAGCGTGGGACCCAGAGGACTGCAAAGTATTGACGGCGCCCGGGTGAGGGCGGCCGCGCAGTTCGGGTCTGCATAAAATAATTGGAGACTTGCATAGGGGAGCTCTCGGTGTCGAATCAACCCTTCTTGATGACAGCCTGCTCGTTGGTGCTCGCGTTCGCATGGACTCCTGCGGCTCTGCTGGCAGATCCAATTCAAAAAGCCGAGCCGAGCGTTGACCAACACGGTGATCCACTGCCAGTGCACGCACTCATGAGGATCGGCACCACGCGGTTGCGACCCAACGTGGATAACGGGGGACCGATCGAAGCGATGGCGTTTACCAAGGACGGAAAACGCCTCGTGACGATGAACGATTACACGGGTGGAAAAGTCTGGGATGCCGTTACTGGGAAGAGGCTGCTGGCGTTCGGCGTTAAGCCCGCCAGCCTTGGTGGGATCCGCTACGCCCTCTCGGCGGACGGCAGCCGAGGGGCGATTGTTGAGTCGGAAAAGGTCTGTCGTTTTTATGACACGGCCAACGGCAAGGAGATCGGCAGCGCGGTCGGGGAATGGGGCAGTTTGAACGATCTGCGATTCTCGCCCGACAACAAACTCCTGGGAGTTCTTCTTTATTCGGAACACGCTGTCGCAGTCTGGGACGTGGCGAGTTGCTCAAAGCTATGGCAGATGTCCGTCCCCCTGGGAATTTCCTCTGGTGCGTTTGCCTTTACGCGCGATGGGAAGATCATCGTGGCTGCTCGACGTCCCGGCAGCAAACCGGTCGCTGATGTCAACGAGCCGCCTCTGCCGCTGTTGTTTTACGATGCCGCACAGGGGCCGAAATCCGAGTACGCCTCTCCAATGACAATTGTCTTCCCCCCTGGCCCTTTGTTTGCGCCGGATGCAAAGGAATTCACTTTTTCTCCGGACGGCAAGCTCCTGGCCGGTCGCGAGTCTTCAAGACAATTCATGTTGTGGGATTTCCGGTCTGGAAAGCTCTTGCACGAGCCCAAAAGCGATGCCGATGACCAGCTGGGGGTTTTTTGCGTATGCTTCTCCCCCGACGGCAAAGGGATCTTCACGGGCAGCTGCAATGGACGCGTGCGACTCTGGGACGTCGTGACCGGAAAGATGAAGCGTGAGTTCTCCGGCAATGATTCAAGCATCCTCGCGCTGGCTGTTTCCCCCGACAGCAAACGTGTTGCTGTCTCGTGCATCGACGACACCGTGCGCATTTGGGATGTTGATTCCGGCAAGGAACAATTCGATTTTGACGGGCATCGCATGCGCAACGTGCAGGCCCGGTTCGTCGGCGACGGCAAAACGATCGTCTCCATCTGCGGCTTCAATCCGACGCCAGGCCGGACTGCCGATGAACGCACTTATCGCTTCTGGGATGCGACCACGGGAAGGCCGCTCAAGCGGGTCGAGCTCAGCCGCAAGGAATTCCTTCCGTTTTGCCTGTCCGGCGACGCGAATGTTCTCTTCACGATCGACGACGGCAAAATCACCAAGAAACACCTTGTCGACGGAACGATCGAACAGGTCCGCGGATTGTCGGCGAATTACTATCGATACCAATGCTCATCCGACGGAAGGTATTTAGCTGGGCAGACAGACGATACTTGGGATCAAAAGGGCGAGAAACGTCGGAAGGGTGAGGCACTCGTGGCGAGAAACACCTTGGATGTGGTCGACACGACAACCGGCAAGCAAGTGCTGCTCTTTGAGGGCATAAGGGGTGAGCACTTTCAGTGCCGATTTACGGAGGATGGGCGTTATCTCGCCGTGCATTCATTCTGCTACGAAACGGACGGAACCATGGGCTACCGTTCCGGCATGGACTTGAAACAGAGTTTCTTGAGAATCTGGGACATGCAGACGGGGCGCAAGACTTCCGACGGCAACCTCCTCGAGCAGAAATGGAACGTGGATATGCGTTGGGCCGGCGGAAATGCGCTTTCACCAGACAGAACTCTCGCGCTGACCCGAGGCAAGGAGGAGTCCGTCGAACTGCGTGACGTAACAACCAATGCCACGCTCGCCCAATTCCAGGCCGATCGATCGGAATGCGAAAGCTGGGCATTTTCCCGGGACGGCAACTTCGTTGCTGTTGGAGATGAAAAGGGCCGAATTCTCATTTGGTCCGTCTCGGCCCGCAAACCTCTTGGCACTCTCGAAGGCCACGACGCCGGAGTGACGTCGGTTCAGTTCTCACCAGACGAAAGAAAGCTTCTATCGGGCAGTGATGACACGACCATCCTGCTCTGGAATATCGCTCAATGGACGGCCCCGCTGACGACACATAAATAGCTCACTTGGGACTAAAAGAGAGAGCTGAGAAAGGCGACAATCATGACTAAACCAAAAAAGCTGCGACTTGGCATAGAAAGCCCGTCGCCAAGCTTGCATGAAGAGGAATCACGAGTCGCCGTTCTCGAGGCAACCGTGCGGCATTACCTTCCTCAATTCGAGGCTTTGATCAAAAAAGCAGTCGCGGAGGCCAAGGGTGAGCGTGAAGCTCCCGTGGCCATCCTGCATCAAGATGCATTCGCCGCGGGCTACGACGACGATGAGTTCACGCTACTCGGAATGGCGGTCAAGTACGCGGGATTGCGTGGGGTCAATGTCCAGATTATCGGAAAGAACCACGAGACGTTCTGACGAATCGGACACGGAAAACGCACAGAAAACGGGACAGGTCCGGACAGGCGCATTTTTAAAATATGCCTGTCCCGCCTGTCGGCTTTCTCACTCCAGTTGCCGTCTTGGGAGTGGTCGCCGACGTTAAACGTGAGGGCTCACATGCATATTGACCTTATGACGGCTTCCCAACGTGATGCCATTGCCGCTCCGATGTTCCGTGAATGGCTAGGACCCCTAGGGTTGACTGAGATCACGCCTCGCCGCTGGATCGACGGCTCGAAGCCCCCGGCTCGGCGTCTGTTCCAACTCGGTGTGGGCAAAACGGGGGACATCTCCTTGCGCTGGGGCTTCTCTCTGGACTTTGTGCCCCACGTTTCCGGAGATAGCATCCGTTGGCATCGGTCCGACAAGTCGGCCAGGCTCGATGTCACCATCGATCCGAAAAGCTTGCCGAGCATCTGGTGTCCCAGGTCGGAACAGTTCCGCGACGAATTTCCAACCCTCCTGCGCAAGGCCGTCGCCGCAGCGAAAAAGGATTGGAAGCGAGGCTCCACTTACCAGGGCATGCTGCAGATTATACGCGATATCCGCAAACGCAACACAAACTGGCTTCCGTATGCGATGTATCCACAGGCTCTTCTTGCGTGCGCAGTTCCTGAACGCAAAGACCGGGAACCTGAAGGTGGCAGAACGAGAGCTCGACCGCTTGCTCGATCCTGGCTGGTTGAATGAGGCGGCCGCTGCGAAGTTGAAAAGACTGCTCCGCGAGACCGTGGCGCCGGCCTGAGGGCCTGGCACTTAACCAAACCTGAACACAGAAAACGGAACACAGAAAACGGGACAGGTCCGGTATTGATAAGGTGGGTCGTCCTGATTTCGGCAGCAATTGCTACGGACTGCCGGCGGCTTGGCGTTGCGCGAACCTTTTGCGGGTGGCTCTGTTCCGAAGGCGGTGTTTGCGGTAATTCCTCCCTTCCGGCACACTGCTGGCGTAGGCCCTGCGAGTATCCGCACTCACGATCTCGGCGATCACCCTAAGTGCCCCTCTCAAAACCGGGTCCATTCCGGCCGTCTTGTAACCGTCTCAATGACGCGTGTAACCTCGCCGAGAATCTGCTTTAGTAAGAAGTGGAAGCCAGTATTTCCTCGAGATGTCCCCATGGCTGAAGCAAGGCTGTGTCCGGACTGCGGCGCAGAGTTGCCGGTTGATGCACCCGCTGGACCTTGTCCCCGCTGCCTCTTGCAGCAAGGGATGACAAATGGCAGCAGTTCTCACTCTGCGGCGAACGCTCCCACGCTGGCGCCCGCGGCAACCAACGCCAGCGGCCCGGCCGCCGGCGCACAGCCCCGTTATTTCGGCGACTACGAAATCCTCGAGGAAATCGCTCGTGGCGGGATGGGGGTCGTTTATAAGGCGCGGCAAATGAGTCTGAATCGACCGGTCGCACTCAAGATGATTCTTGCCGGCGAGTGGGCCACGCCAGAGGCCCGCCAACGGTTTCGCGCGGAAGCAGAGGCCGCGGCGAATCTTCAGCATCCGAACATCGTCGCCATTCACGAGGTCGGTGAGCACGAGGGACAGCAATACTTCTCGATGGATTTCGTTGTCGGGAAGAATCTCGCCGAGCTCGTTCGCGGGAATCCGCTTCGGCGAAACTAGCCGCCACGTACGTCAAGACGATCGCGGAAGCGGTTCATTTCGCCCATCAGCGCGGCATCGCTGCATCGCGACTTGAAGCCCCAGAATGTGCTGATCGACGCCGACGACCGGCCGCGCATCACCGATTTTGGACTGGCTAAAGCGTGTCGAGAGCGACAGCGGTCTGACGCGGACGGGTGAGGTCATCGGCAGCCCGAGCTACATGCCGCCGGAGCAGGCCTCATCGCGGCCGAAGCGAGGTCGGGCCGCACAGCGATGTCTATTCGCTCGGCGCGATTCTTTACGAATTGCTGACCGGCCGCCCGCCGTTCCGCGGTGCGACGGCTTGGGAAACGATTTAGCCAGGTGATCCAGTCGCCGCCGGTCCCGCCGCGGGAACTGAATCCGTCCGTGCCGCGCGACCTGGAGACGATTTGCCTCAAGTGCCTGGAGAAGTCGCCGACGAAGCGGTTCAGCTCGGCACAGGAGCTCGCCGAGGAGCTCGAGCGGTTTCTGCACGGGGAAAGGATCTTGTCGAGTTCTCGGCGGCTGGCACCCGCTGCGCATGGGGACGTGGCTGGGATGGGGCGCATTGATCGGGGCGGTGGTATGTGTTGTTCGGGTGCGATCGGCTGGCCGCCGCAATCCTTCCTCGCGACATCGATAACGAACCCGGAAGTCCCGTCGTTTGGCGGGCTCTGGGTGGATGCGCTGCTCGGCATTCTTGGCCGCCATCGTCGCCGTCGTTTTGTGGAATACGATCGTTCTGCCGGCTTCGCTGCTTCGCCACACCACGGCCCCGCTGGCGAAGGCCGCGCTCGGATTGGGACTCCTCTTTAACGGGCTGGTGCTGGCTGCGGTGCCGGCCAATCTCGTCGGCCCGCCAAACGACGATGACGTTCAACTCACGCCCGCGACGGTCCTTAAGGTGCTCGTCGCTGCACGGGATCCGTGGCGACGCTGCTCGCCGTGCTTGGCCCGATCCTTTGTCTCGAGATCGCGCCGAAATCGCGGTCCAGTGGAATACTCCTCTGGGCCGTCGTGCTTCAGATTCGGCCCTGGTGATCGGGGCCAACCCTTCGATGAATGAAATGAGTAGCGGCAGCCTGCATATGAGTTGGTCGGGCGTGTTGCTTGTTGCCTCTCTGCCGCTCTTCGCAGTTTTTTTTAAGCGACTCGCCCACAGTCAGGAGAGGCCGGAGTTGGAGAAGTTAGCCGGCTCCGTATTCAAAGAATTGCTTTGGTGCCTCGGCGCATTCACGCCGGCCGCAGCGATCGACATTTTTCTCCCCCTCGCGATGCAGACGGGCCACGTTCAGGGAGGGTTTCAGGCCGTGATGCTGGGAATCGGTGGCCTCGGCCTCCTCGTTGGTCTTTGCATCGGCATTTTGCTTTTTGTCGATTCCTTCAAACTGATCCGCGGTATACAACGCGAAATCACGCGACGTCTTTGAGTCTGGGTGAAAAAGGAGTGAAAAGGACGCAGCTCTTCTCCGAAGGACGTCTCCGGTGGCGCGATTTTTCGCGGCGACGGACGAAGGTCGCCCAGTTCCCCGTGTGAACCTTTCATCGCAGAAGCGTGTCGTCGCGGCGGCGGTCGCATCAGTGTGATGTGGCCAGCGAATGCGCCCGTTCAGGGCGCGGGCACCTCTTTTGCCTTATCAAATGCGGGAGGGCGGATGGACAGGCAGTTGATTGAAGATTACGTGGCGTGTTCTGGCCGGCTTCGCCAGGCGGTCGCCGGGCTGAGCCGGGAGGAGTTGACGGCGCGGCCGGGGCCGGGCGACTGGTCCGTTCTGGAACTGGTCATTCACCTGACCGACAGCGATTGCATCGCCATCGACCGCATGAAGCGGATGCTCACCGAGAATGAGCCGCCGCTGCTCTACGCCGACGAAACGGCCTACGTGCGGCTTCTTGCGACGCACGAGCAGTCGCTGGAGGACGCGCTCATCTTGTTCGAGGTGGGGCGGCGGCAATTTGCCCGCGTGTTACGCGCCCTGCCGGACGAGGCATTTGAACGCCGCGGCATCCACAACCGCCGAGGCGCGCTGACGGTCGGCGGCCTGGTGAAAGACTACATCGAGCACTGCGACTACCACCTGACATTCCTCGCGGGGAAGAGGTCGCGCCTCGGCAAGCCGCTTTAGCGTCGCGTCGGGATCTCACGGCGTAACCGGCTGTATGAATTCGCGGCGTTGGAGAGCACGACAACTCGGTGCTTACCGACGCGCTTCGCGAGTTCGTACGCAAACAAGAGTTGCGTGTGCCGAGCGGCCACGGCTTTGCGTGGGCGTGCGAATCCATCTGACGTTCCCGTCTTAAGTTCATGGGCACGCCCACGCCGAGTCGTGGAGCGTGGCGCCCCGAGGACCGGAAGTGCTTACTGCGTTCAATGCCACAGGGGTCCAGGATGGCGCGAGATTTCCGCCGCAGGCGGTCCAGCGGAGGAAGAACGGAACGGGCAGAAGAGCTACGGCGCGAGAACAATAGAGGTGGCCCTTGAAAGGAAGATGGCAATCGTGACACCTGTCGACTTTGAACCGTTGACCGTCGAAGTGCCGTTATGGGAAGACCCTCCAGGGGTCTTCCGCGTCGGCAAAAGCCGGGTGCTCTTGGAATTGGTGCTTTCTGCCTTCAAACGGGGCGAAACGCCGGAGAGTATTGTCCGCTCGTATCGGACTTTGCAGCTGGCCGACGTCTATGCGCTCATCAGTCGCTATCTGGCCAATCCCGCCCCATTCGACGAATACCTTCGCGAGTGCGATGAGAAGGCCGATTCTGTTCGCCGCGAGATCGAAGCCGCACAGGGGCCGGGGATCTCCAAGGATGATCTCATGGCCCGGGCCCGAGCGAGGGCTTAATCCGGTGATCGCGTTTCTCGTCGAGCACAACTTCAACGAACACATCGTTGATGGTTTGACTCGACGCGACCCGACGCTGGAATTCACCCACGTTCGCGACGTGGATTTGGCGGCGGCGCCCGATCAGGAAATTCTCGAATGGGCAGCCGCGCATCGTTTAGTTCTGTTGACTCACGATCGCAAAACGGTTCCACCGCTCGCCCAGGCTCGAGTCGCCGAAGGCCTGCCGATGCCTGGGAGTCTTTCTACTCCGCGACGATCTGCCGATCGGCCAAGCCATCAACGAGTTGCTCATGGCCGCTGTCTGCCTCCTGCCGGCGGAGTGCGAGAATTTGATCAGGTATTTTCCGTTGTGAGCCTGTGCACTACCGGCTAAGGCCTGCGAGAAGGCTTAATGTTGCTTCGCGATCAGCTTCAGCAGCAATCCGTTGTCGACGAAAGGCTGATTCCCCGTGTAGCCCCAGACGATGTGTCCGGTCTTGTCGACGATGAACGTCGCGTGCTTCAAATCCTCATCGCGGTCACCGACGGCCGGGGTGTAGACGCCGTATTGCTCCGCGACCTTGTTGCCGGGATCGGAGAGGACCGGGTAGTGAAAGTGGCCATACTGCTTGAAACGGGCGGCGGTCGTTTCCGGGGGATCGGCACTGAGGGCGACGATGTGCACGCCGTGTTCGGCGAACTTCGGCAGATCCTCCTCCAGAGCGAAGAGTTGGGCCACGCAGTGGCTGCAGTAATATCCGTAGTAAAAGACGACGATGACCGGGCCGGTGCGCCGCAAGTCCCGCAGCGCGACCCGGTGGCCCTCGGTGTCGCTCAACTCGAAATCGGGCGCCAGCTTTCCGACCAGCGGGCTCGCCTGCCCGACCGCCGCGCGGCTCTCGGCGAGCTTCTCGGGCGGCAGTGATTGAGAGCGTGCCGCCGCCAAGAAGGCTTTCGCATCCGCCGCGACGTCGCCGGTCGGCACTAATCCGTATTCGTCGGCACCGCGCGGGACTGACGCGCGGTAGGCAATGAGCGCGAAGCAGGCGACCGCGCCCAAGCCCAGCAGCCCGAGAAAGAGCCAGGTGCCCGACGACCGCCGCGGCCGGGGCCGTTCCCCGTCAACTTGCCGCGTTGAAGCGTCCGCCCCGGGTGCCGATCCTGTCGAAACCATCTTTTTCCTGTTTTCTCCGTGCCGGCCCTACCGGCATGTGGGACAAACGGCCAACCGACGCAGCGCGTGCGCAGCAGGGCGCACTCCCTGCCGGAGGCACCGGGTCAAGGGCTACGCCCTTGTGAGCCTAGCAGATTCCAATTGTGGCGATGAGGCTGCGGGGACCAGCCGCCGGTTCGAGGGTTAAATGGACGAGCAGACGCAGGTCATTTTCCGAAAAAAGCTGCAACTCATTACGAAAATTAAACAACCGAGTGGAATCGCTTGAAAATCGACAAGGCGTCAGGGTCAAAGAGAGTAGAAAGGGTGAACGCAAAGGCGGATTGGAACGCGGCACGAAGAGGGAACCAGCATGACACGACCAACGACGACGGCGATTTCACCGTGCTTTATCGTCAGCAACGTCGATCGAACCATCGCCTTCTTTCGCGACAAGCTTGGCTTTGAGACGACTTTTCGGGAGCCGGAGCCGGATCCCTTTTTCGCCATCATCGTCCGCGATGGGGCGCAGCTCTTGGTGAAGTCCGATCGGGACGTTGCGCCGCTGCCAAATTCCAAACGTCACCCCTTCATGAGGTGGGACGCCTTCATCTATGCGCCGACCCGGATGCGCTGGCCGCCGACTTTGGCGAGCACGGCGCGACCTTCAGTGCACCGCTTGACGACACACACGACGGCTTGCGCGGTTTCGAGGTCACCGACCCGGACGGCTACGTTTTGTTTTTCGGCCGCCCGAGATAGTGGTCTGACGAGTGGATCGGGTGCAACTGGCGGGATCTTTGGCCCGCCAGTGCGATTGCCGCTTGAGCTTTGAGACTCGTATCAACCAACTTCACGCGGGAAATGGCGATATCGGGACCGTTCGCAACTCGGCATCCAGTTGCGATCGGAAGACACTGGCGAGCCAAAGCCCTCGCCAGTGGCACACATTGCGCGATGGACGGTCTACTACGGTACTGCTCCTTGCGCGACACCAGACGCACCGGGGAACACATGAGAATTACAGGCATCGTGCCGCAGTTGCGGACGACGGACTTGGCTTCGTCGATCCGTTTCTACACCGAGAAGCTGGGATTCTCGGTCGAGTTCCAGTACCAGGATTTTTATGCAGGCATCCGAGCCGGGGATCAGATCTTTCACTTGAAACTTGTGGATGAGGAAGATCCTTCCATCCCGTATGTCGACGCAGGCGAACACTTCCACCTCTACCTCGAAACCGACGGCGTCGCCGACTTCGCCGCCCGGCTGAAGGCAAACGGCGTGAAGTTGGTCAAGGACGTCCACGAGACGCCGTGGAAGACGAGAGAGGTTCGTCATCCATGACGATCAAGGACATACCCTGTATCTCGGTGAACCGTTATAGCCGGTGATTCGACTTTAAGTAGGTCCCGCTTGCCGATCGGGAACCTTGCCGTTTGGTAAGGGAAAATCGCTCGGCGCCGTCGCGTTGCTGACTTCGGACAAAAACGCTTCCCTCCGGGGAGTCGTGCACATTTGGAGGTTTGCTGCTATTCATCGTCCAACGAGAGTGTCCTGCTCGGCAAGCAGGACCTACTAGCCCGTCTTGGGCAGATCGAGCGCCGCGCCGAAGCGTTCCAGGACTTTCACTTTCAGCATGGCGTAGTCCGGGCGGTCGAATTCAGCCGGTTTTTACCAGGTCGAAGGCGCACGTCCGCGCCTCCTTGAGAATGGCCGCGTCGCGGATGAGGTCGGCGACGCGCAGCGGCAAGGTCGCCGTGCTGGCGGGTTCCCAGAACGTCGCCGGGGCCGCGGATTTCGAAGTCGGCTTCGGCGATTTGAAAGCCGTCCGACATCGTTTCCAGAGCGGTCAGCCGCCGCAGGGCTTCGGGCGAATCGGCGTCGGAAAAGAGGAAACAGTAGCCTTGGAACTTGCCGCGGCTGACGCGGCCGCGCAATTGGTGCAGCTGCGAGAGGCCGAAGCGGTGGGCTTCGTCGATGATCATCATCGTGGCGTTGGGAACGTCGACGCCGACTTCGACGACGGTCGTCGACACCAACACGTCGATGCGGCCCTGGCGAAACGACTCCATCACAGCCGACTTGCGATCGGATTCAACCTGGCCGTGCACGAGGCCGACTTTGAAGTCGCGCAGCTCGCCGGCGCTCAGGAGTTTGAAGACTTCTTCGGCGCTGGCTGCGGGACCTTTGGAGAGGTCGGCGTCCGTCGCCTCGATGCGGGGACAAACCACGAACGCCTGACGCCCCTTTTTGAGTTGTTGCTTGACGAAATCCCAGGCGCGCTGCCGCATGTCGGCATTTGTGACGCGGCTGGTGACGACCCGCTGGCGGCCGGGGGGCATGTCGGAGATTGTCGTCAGGTCGAGATCGCCGAATTGCGTAAGGCACAGGCTCCGCGGAATGGGGGTTGCCGTCATCACCAGGACATGCGGGGACAGATCGCCCTTGGAAAACATGGCCCGCTGCAGGACGCCGAACTTGTGCTGCTCGTCGATCACGACGAGGCCCAGCTTGGCGAAGTTGACGTCCTTCTGAATGACGGCCTGCGTGCCCACGACGAGCTGCACCGTCCCGTCGGCGATTTCAGCCAGGGCTTGACGCCGTTCGCGCGCCGCGAGGCCGCCCGTTAAGAGCAGCCTGTGCACGCGGCTATAGGCCAGGGCCGCGTCGATCGTGGCCCAATGCTGGTTGGCCAGGACTTCGGTCGGGGCCATGATGACCGCCTGATAGCCGGCCGCGACGGTCACCAGGATCGCGTATACGGCGACGGCCGTCTTCCCTGCGCCGACGTCGGCTTGCAACAAGCGGTGCATGGCGTGGCCCGAGGCCAAATCTTCGCTGATTTCGTGGACGGCCTTTGTTTGGCCTTCGGTGAAGGCGAAGGGAAAGAGCCGGCGGATGCGTGAGTCGATCTTGGCCGTCGTCGGCAGCACGGGTGCGGCCCCGCGCGTCTTCCAACTGCGACGCCTTAGGGCGAGTCCGAGTTGAAACTCGAACAGGTCGTCGAAGATCAGCCGGCGGCGGCTTTTTTCGTATTCTTCGATCGACTTGGGAAGATGCAGACTGCGTACGGCCTCTTTGAGCACGGGCAGGTTGAGCCGCTCGCGCAAGCCGGCCGGCATCGGGTCGGGGATCAAGTCGGCATACGCCTCGACCGCCGCGCGGACGATGCGGCCCATCTGATCCATCGACAGGCCTTCGGTCAGGCTGTAACGGGGGATCAGGCCGCCGCTCGCGGTTGTCGCGGCGTCCTCGTCGCCGATCCATTGCACGCGCGGATTGCTGTACTCCCAGCGGCCCTGGCTGCGTTTGGGTTTGCCGGAAAACAGCACCCATTCGCCGCCCGCGAAACTTGTGGATCATCCACGGCTGGTTGAACCAGAGACCGCGGACGTACAGGCCGTCGCTGTCGAGCAGCACGGCGACCAGATTGCGGCCGGTTCCGGTTGTGCGGCCGTCGAGATCGACGACCTGGCCCGCGGACGGTCTGCAGTTCGCCCGTTTGCAGGCGCTGCGCGGGGGTCGACGTTCGTCAGGTCGAGGACGTCGCGGGGCATGTTCCAGAGCAGATCCTCGACCGTGACGATTCCCAGGTTGGCCAGCAGCCGGCTGCGCTCGGGTCCGACGCCGCGGACGAATTGGACCGGCATCTTGAGCGGATCTTCGTGGGGTCGGCGTGGTGGCCATCTGCGTTTCGATTTCCGTCGCGGAGTCGTTATGCTGAAACGTCACCGATTTGCGCACAATTCTTGGAGTCGTCCCGCGATGAATTTATTTCGAGTTTCCGGGTGTCTTGTTGTTCTGGCAAGTCTCGCTTCCACGGCCGCGTTCGGTGACGCGGCGGCCGTGAAAGGGACGGTGACAATTTACCGCGACACTTGGGGCGTGCCACATATTTACGCCAAAACGCGCGGCGGAGGGCGCCTACGGACTCGGTTACGCCCAGGCCCAGGATCGGCTCGACGACATTTATATCGCACTGCGAACCGGATTGGGCCGCCTGTGCGAAGTGAACGGCCGGAGCAAGGAGGGCATCGAGCAGGACTACATCATGCGGGTCTGCCGCAATGAGGAACTCGCCAAAGACTATTGCGACAACAAGGCGCCCAAGCAGATCAAGGACATCACGGCGAATTTCGCGGCGGGCATCCAGCGGTATATCGACGAACATCCCGAAAAGACCTCGAAATACGCGCTGAAGATCGAGCCGTGGTACGTGCTCACCGTCGGACGGGCCATGATTCTGCGCTGGCCGCTGGGCACGATCATGGACGATCTCAAGCATGGTCGCGAAAAAGCGCGGTCGAACAAGAATTTGCCCATGCGCTCGAACGAATGGTGCGTCGGCCCGTCCCGGTCGGCTGACGGCGTCTCGATCCTCCTGTCCGACCCGCATCTCACTTGGGAGGGGCTGGCCGTGATGTACGAGGCTCGCGTGCATGCCGGCGATCTGCACATGAACGGCTTTTTCCTCGCCGGCTCGCCCATTCTGGGGATCGGCCATAACCAGCACGTCGGCTGGGCACTGACGACGGGCGGTCCGGACACGTCCGACGTTTACGCGATGAAATTCAAAATGGGCTTCCCGCCGCAGTACGAATACGACGGCAAATGGCGCAAAGCCAAAATGAAGTTCATCACGGTGGATATCAAAGACTCGGCCCCCTTCGTGCGGCCCGCCGTTTATACGCATCTTGGACCGCTCCTCTCCGAGCCCGACAAGAAAACCGGCGAGGCCTTTGTCGGGGCGTCGCCGTATCTCGATGCGATGGGGCTGCAGGACGAGTTCTTTCAAATGGCGATGGCCACCGACGTGCACGGCGTTTACAAGGCGCTCGGCATGAATCAATACAACGAGCAGAACGTGATGTTCGCCGACGACAGCGGCTCCATCGCCTACGTCCGCAACGGGGCGACTCCGATCCGTCCCGTCCGGTTACGACTGGAGCGCACCGGTGCCGGGCACGTCGTCGGCGACGGCTTGGAAAGGCATCCATCCGATCGACGACCTGGTGCACATCTTCAACCCGCCGCAGGGCTACATGGAGAACTGCAACATCAGCCCCGAGAACATGATGGTCGGCTCGACGCTGACGCCCGAAAAATATCCGAATTACATCTACAACGTCTCGTGGGACAACAATAACCCGCGGAGCAAGCGGGCCATTCAACTTGCTCGACCCCGATCATCACGTCACCGAGGAGAAGGCCAAGGCCATTTGCATGGACGTGCACGACATCCTCGCCGACCGCTGGAAACAGACGCTCCGCGATGCGATCAAGTCGAGCGGCGCCGAGCACATGAAGAACGCCGACTTCGCGGCGGCCGTGCAGGCGATTCTCGATTGGGACGGACAATACCTGCCGGAATCGACGGCGACACCCGTTTACAAGTTCTGGCGGCTCAAGGCGGGCAACAAGCTCAATCTCGCTCCGCTGGGCAAGAAACAGCCGCTCGACGCGGCGACAAACGCCAAGCTGCTCGACCTGCTCGCTGAGACGATTGCCGAGATGCAAAAGCGTTACGGCAAATGGAACGTGGCGTGGGGCGAACTGCACAAGGTGGGCCGCGGCGGCGTTTATTTCCCCGTCGGCGGTGCGGACTACGATTCGGGCGACAAAGAGGCGAACTTTTCGGAAACGCTGTTCGACGTGCGATGCAAAGACGACGCCGAGCACCCCGGCCATTTCATCGCCAACAACGGTTCGATGGCCACGATCCTGATGTTCTTCTACAAGGACGGCGTTCGCTCGTTC
Organism: uncultured Planctomycetaceae bacterium; assembly: GCA_963756305.1. Lineage (GTDB taxonomy): Bacteria > Planctomycetota > Planctomycetia > Planctomycetales > Planctomycetaceae > DASPSM01. Next base: position 214,824 of record CAVWNP010000002.1, on the reverse strand, counting down.
ACCTGCACGCCGTGGGGCGCGAGTGCCGATCCCAAGTCGCCGCACTACATGGACCAGGGCGAAAAGCTCTATTCCAAGCGGCAGATGAAGCCGACCTGGTGGAGCGAAGCCGACCTGATGCAGCACGTGGAGTCGAAGAACGTGCTGGAAATTCAAATGAAACTGAGCATTGAATCGTCGCTATGTATGCGACGTCTGCAGCTCGAGGGCAAGCTCTAGAATTCGAGCGCGATTCCTTCATTCTCAAGGAGGCAGTGATGAAGCGCGCGGCCATTTTTGCGATGGTTGTCGTCAGTCATCGCGTCGGCATGGACGTTTCTTGGCGGCACAGTCTGGCCCCGTCGTCCGCACCGAAGACTGTCCCTGATGTCGTCCGGTGCCAGCCGGTACCATCGCGGCCGCTTTGCCCGTTGCGGTCCCCGGTCCTGCCGTAGACAGGCCGTCGCCGCTCACGCCGCTCCAGCAGCGGTTCGTCGATCTGGCGACAAGAAAGCGCGGCTGATGACCGAAGAGCAACTGCAACAGGCGGTCAACAAATTGGATCAAGACGTCGAAGAACTCAACGCCTGGTCAAAGGTCGAGGAAAGTGCCAGAACACTCCGCGAAGTGATCGAAAAGCATCCCCAGAGCCGCGCCGCCGAAGCCGCAAAGGCGGCACTGCAAATGATCGAACAGAATCGTTCACCGCTCGTGCCGATTCCTGATCAGAGATTTGAGCGCAAGAATGAGAGGCACGCACCACCGGCTGACGTACCGTTTACGGAGCCGCGTGAGCCAAAAGTCTAGATTCGGGGCCGGTCTTCTGGCGTGCGACAATTCACGCTTCAAATGACGCGCGCCACCACCAGCGTCTGGTCATCGCGCGGCGCCGCCCCGCCGGTATGCGCGTTGAGTTGATGCCGCACCGATTCGATGATCTCGCCCGGCTCCGACGAGCACTCGGAGAGCACGTCGTCGAGTCGCTGGGTGCCGAACATTTCGCCGTTGGCGTTGGCCGCCTCGGTGATTCCATCCGTGTAGAAGATGATCTGGTCGCCGGGGCGAAGTTGCTCGGAGTGGTTGGGGAAGGTGGTCTCTTCCATCACGCCCAGCGGCAATTGTTGTGCGCCGTCGAGGCGCGTGACCTCTTGCTGGCTGCAGCGCCGCATGAGGGGCGGGTTGTGGCCGGCGCAGGAATACGTGAGCATCCGGGTTGACGGGTCGAAGATGCCGTAAAAGGCGGTCACGAAGGTCCCGTTCTCGCCGACGTAATGCTGCACGAGTTTCTGGTTGAGAAACGCCAGCAGGCGGCTCGGCGGGAGCGGTTCGCCCGGATAGTTGTGCACGATGCTGTGCATCACGGCCATCATCACGGCGGCCGGCGTGCCGTGTCCGCTCACGTCGGCAATCAGAATGCCCAACAGCCCGCCCGGCAGCGGAATGAAATCGTAGTAATCTCCCCCTGCCCTGCGGGCCGTCTCATAATGGGCGGCCAGTTTGAGCGAAGGAATTTCCGGGAGCTTGGCCGGCAAGAGCGAACGTTGAATCGCCGCCACAGCTTTCAGCTCGCGGTCGATCTCTTCGTAGGCCGACTTCACGGTGCCGGCCAGAACCAGGCTGTTGGTGGCGCGGCCGAACAGGTTGGCTGTCCAGACGTGCTCGGGCAACATTTCCGGGTCGAACGATCCCGCCTCGCGGCGCAGGTGCACGACCATGTTCATCGCTACGCCCTGGTCCAACAGCGGTATCGCCACAAGCGAGCGGTGCCCGCTCAGGAACTCGACCGCCGGATCATGCGGATCGACTTCGAAATTGTCGATCACACGCGGCTCGTCGCCGTAAATCAGCTCGCTCAGAATGCCGCCTTCGATGATCGGCAGCTTGTCCTGCTGCTTCCACGGATTGACTTCGCTGTTCCACCCGCTGTAGCGCGTGATGCGGACCTGCGGCGCGGTCAAATCGCGGCGGCTTAGCGAAATCGACCGGTCGACATGCCGAAACCGCCGCATGCGTGCGCCGTATTGCTGCACCATCTGCTGCGGATCGGTCTGCGAACTCATTTCGCGCATCATCTCCATGACGGCCGTCAGCCGCTCTTGCCAGGGAAGATGATGAATCGGCAGGTTTTCTTCTCGCATCAGCCCGCCCTCAATCCGGTTCTGCATAGAAAAAACCTTCCTGGTTTGCTGGTCAAGGATCAGGCACCGGCCCATTGCCGGTCAAGTTCATTGCCCTGCCAATCGAGGCGTCACGTGTAGTCTTTGTGATGCTTTCGTCCCGGATGACCGACAATTCGAGCTGTCCCCGAACGGTGTCTGGGGAGGCCTGCGGCACGCCGTTCGGGCGCTCGCCCGGAAAGCAATCTGTGCAGATCGTCCACCGATGCGATGATGCGGTCATTGGCGGCCACAATCACGTCGTGCGGGCGGATTCCCGCTGATGCGGCCGGTCCCTGCGGAACGACTTCCATGACCTCAACCGCCGTGTCCGCCAACAAGTCCAATTCGCGGACGAGCCGGCGCGGCAGACGGGTCACCGTCACGCTGATGCCCAATGACGGCCGCCGGACTTTGCCGTGAGAGACAAGTTCTCCCACGATCCAGGCCGCCGTATTCGAGGGAATCGAAAAACCGATGCCTTGCGCGAGTGCGATCACGGCCGTGTTGATGCCGACCACGCGACCGCGCGAATCGACCAGCGGACCGCCGGAGTTGCCGGGATTGAGCGGGGCCGTGTGTTGCACGATGTTCTCGATCAAACGGCCGTCTTCGCTCCGCATGGCCCGACCGACCGCGCTCACCACACCCGTCGAAACGGTCGAGCGAAATCCGAGCGGATTGCCCATCGCGATCACCAACTGTCCGACGCAAAGCGCCTCGGAATCGCCAAGAGTCGCATAAGGCAGATCGCGGGCGACAAGCCGCAACAGGGCCATATCGGTCGCCGGATCGTCTCCGACGAGTTCGGCCCCGATTCGATCGCCGTCTTCAGTGGTCGCGGTGAAGGATTGCCGCCCATGCACCACGTGACTGTTCGTGAGGGCGTAGCCGTCGGGGGTTAGCAGGAAGCCGGAGCCCATGCCGCCGGAACCGCCTCGGCCCGAGGAATCACCCCGGGCCGCGACGGCGATCACCGCCGGTCCGACCGTCCGGGCGACATTCATGACCGCTTGCGAATACGCATCGAGCAGTTCGACGTCGGCCGGCCGCGGTCCGGTCGCTTCCCGATCGTCGGCGCGCGACGCCGGCTTTTGTTGATCTCCACCACTTGAGTTTTCGTCTGTGGCTGCCAATCGTGACAAGAAGAAGTTTGACTGTTCCATCGTCCAAGTCTCCGCCAACTCGCAGTTGTGTATTTCTTGACGGCAATTCTAGGCGCGAAGCTGTAAACCCGGTTAAGTTGCGCCGGGACTCAGCCGTGTTCGGGCGGATGGCCGTTCGATAACACTCGACGTGACAAGAACTTGGGATTGCATCGCCGAGCCGCCTGAGTCGGCCGGTGTTACAAACATGTCATTGGACGCTAGGGCGAACGACCAAATGTCTTCCAGTTGCACGCGCGTTCCGGCGCGATCGAGTGTGCCATAACGTGCTTGTTTCCCGGTCCAAGGGCCGCCGTTGACCGCACCGAAGCGGCGCTGAATAATCGGATCTGGCAAGCATTTACGGAGTTCCGATGGTCAGTTGGCTGGCCAAGACAACGCAGCTCTTGCAGCGGCGTGCAGCCCCCGGAGCCGCCCGCACCTTACGAGATTGGATGCTCGTGCGGACATCAGATCACCGGCCTGCGCAAACCGTCTTATCAATCGGTCACGTGCCATCGGTGCGGCAACGTCCTCTTCGTGCTGCCGGCCGATGTCTATCCCAAGCCAAAGCCCAAGAAAGAGCCGCCTAAAGAGCCGCCCAAAAAGCCGGATCCGCCTCCCGCCGCGACACCGGCTCCCCAAACCAAGACGGCTCCAACGGTCCCCTCACCGCGTGCTCAAACTCCGCAAGCGGCCGCTCCGAACTCTCGGGCGACGGCAACCGAGTCGGTTCCCGCCTCGGCCCCGGGAATGCCGAAGGCCGTCGACGTGGTCAGCATCGACGTGCGGCGACCGCTTGTCACACGCTTTCAGCTCGTTCTGCTGGCGATCGGCGGCGTGATTTGTGCAACCGGGTATTTCGTTTGGCAGTCGAAACTGACCGATCAGGCACTGGTCTCGCTTCCCGGACACATCGAGGCGGGAGCCGCCGCGCTGCGGGCGGGAGACGTACCCAAAGCGGCGGAAGAGTATCGCCAGGCGGCCTGGGCCGTCGATCGGCTTAAGCGGGCAGACGCGGAGTCGCAGGCCATTCGTCAAAAAGCCAAAGAACTCGGGGCCGTGGTGAAGCTTTCACCCGTCTCTCTCTTCGAGATTCTGCGATCAGGCCCGCCACGCGAAGAAAGAGGGTGCCGAGAAATGGGCCGAAAAGTTCAACGAACTCTACCGCGGCTCTTGGATCGTGGTGGAAGGAGACGTCGTGCAGGAGCACGGTCCGGAGGGAATTGGCGAGCCGGTCGTACGTTTCCCCTATCCGATCGATGCCGCGCCTGTCGTGTTTGACGTGCGGCTGTCAGGTCTTGCGCCGATGACGGGAAAAAGCGGCGAACATCTGATCTTTGCCGGCCAGCTCGCCTCGCTGACCAAGGAGGGCAGCAAGAACCCGATGTGGATCATTCGCCTCAAAGACGAAACCGCCTTCTTGTGGGGGAACGTGGACACGTATCAAGCGCTTGGCCGCATTCCCGATGTGGCGGGAGACGAGAACGATGCGCGGCACGTGCTCAACCGTCAAGCGTCGGCTTTGGGGCTGAAACCATGAGGACCGGGATTTGCCGAGCCGCTCGAATGGGTGTGCGAACCGTGGGAGTACGGAACGCAGTGGCGATTGCCGCCATCACGGTCCTGCTCGGTTCAACCGCGGCCCGCGCTGGGGATACGATTTCGATTCCGCAGCTCGTCGAACAGCGCTCGAAATGGGCCGACTTCGCGACAAAGGGGGCGCGAATTAAGGTGGAGGGCCGTTACTCGAATTTTTCGCCCAAATTGCTGCGCTTCGTGAAGTGCGACGATCTCAACTTCGTCTGGCACGACGACGAACAACCGTTTCCGATTGAACCGTCGAACCTGCGGAGCCGGACGATCGAGGTCTATGGGCGTTTCGTGATGCAGTTGGGCAAGCCGCAGTTTCGCGTCGACGGACTGCGCGAGCTGCCGCCGGACGACGAGACGCTGCGCGTCCGAAGATCCGCGATTCGCGATGAGCGGGCCGCTGCCTGGTACGAGTTGGGCGATTGGGCCCTCGCGCGAGGAGCATTTTATTCCGACATCGATCTGGAGAACGAAGCGCGGCAACTCTTCGCCGAGGGGATCCAGCGGGAGCTGCGATCGCTTTCCGACGACGCGCTCGAGGCAAAGGTCCGGCTCTCCGAGAAGTTTCACAAATACGGGCTGCCCGAAGCTGATCGCATCGCGTTATTGCACGACGCGTTTTCGCACCGTTGGCTGGGAACGAAGCGGAATGCCTCGGCCGCGGAACTGGCGCAGCTTTGCGACCGCCTGGCCGAGAACCTGCGGGGATGCCTGACCCCCCTCGATCCGCCGGAACCCGCGCTTGCCGACCGTTATGAGCGGGAGCCCAGCGGGCTGTACCGAGACTCGGGGACGGCCACGCGTCTCAAGCTCAATCGAATCCTCTACTCGGAAATTCGTTTCGCCTACGTGCAGGCGCTGGCCCGCCAGAAAAACCTCGACGGATTGCAACATGCCGACTCCATCGATCGCGAAGTTCCCGAATTGCATGCCCAGGCCGAAAAGCTGCGAGAAACGACGCTCGACGAACGGCTCGCCGCGGCGGCAACACTGAGTCGCAGCGACGTCCTCAAATTGGCCGAACGCTTCGTGCAGCGGGGTCAGCCCGAGAAGGCGATGCAGGCCAAGAAGGCCTGGGTGCTGGCGGGAGACGAACGTCTGCGGAAAGAGGGGCGGCCTGACGACTTGATCCAAGCCGCCCGCGAGCATCAAACGCTCCTGGAGGACAACGACGGAGCGGCCAAGCTGCTGATGGAAGCCTACGAACGCTCGCCCGAAATGAAGGAAATCAGCGAACAGCTCAGCCGCTTGGGCTATACGCGGGCGGCCGGACGATGGCTCACTCGCGCCGAAGCGGCCGCCCTGCCCCCCGATCCTGCCAAAGAGGCGACCGAAGGCGGGCCGCGCGTGGGCATGAGCCGTGACCAGATCCAAAAAGTGCTGGCCAGCCGGCCCGACTCGGTCACGCGCGTGATCTCGGCCGGTCAGCTCAACGAGGTCTGGATTTACGAAACCGGAGTGCTCGCGGCTGGCCGTGCATTTCCTGGGCAGCATCGATGGCCACGACCTGAAAGTGGTCAAACTCGTCCAATAAATCGAGCGGCAACCACTCTCTCTTCGCACGTGCAGGCCCGACCCGACGATGCTCACTCCCGGCGACCAGCTGCGATCGCTCGAATTCGATGGCAAGACAGCGCAGCTACCTGGTGCACGTTCCGCGGAATTTCGATCCGTCGCGCCCCGCCGCTGTTGTCCTGGCCTTTCACGGCGGAGGCACGAATGCCAAAACCATGGTGCGTTTTTCGGGATTGAGCGAGATGGCCAATCGGGCCGGATTTCTGGTCGTCTATCCCAATGGCAGCGGCCGCAATCCCGAATTTCTTGACCTGGAACGTCGGCAACTGCTGCGGACACGCCACTCCGTGCAAAACGTCGAACGACGTTGGATTTGTGCGCGTCGTTGCTCGAGGACCTTGCCGCGAGTCGCCAAGATCGACGAGGGGCGGATCTTCGCGACCGGCGTTTCCAACGGCGGCATGATGGCGTATCGGCTGGCCTCCGAAATGTCGGATCGCATTGCCTCCATCGCCTCGGTGGCTGGCCCGATGGGGACCGAGACATGCCAGGCGACCCGCCCGGTCTCGTGTGCTGCACTTTCACGGCACAGCCGACGAATTCACCCCGTACAACGGCGGCCGCGGCCCGAAAAGTTTTTCGCAGGCCGATTTTCACTCGGTCGAGTTTTCCATTCGGGCCGTGGATCGAAGCCAACGGCTGCCCGGCCGCAGGTATCGGAGACTCGGCTCCCGCAACAGAACCACGACGGGACAACCGTCACGAAAATGACGTGGGGGCCGGGAAAGGCCGACAGCGAAGTCGTGCTCTACACGATCCATGGCGGCGGACACACGTGGCCGGGCCGGCTACCGCCAACGAGGTTCCTCGGTCTTTCAACCACCGAGATCTCCGCAAACGAGGTGATGTGGGAGTTCTTCAGCAAGCATCCGATGAACGGACGGATGAAGAATCGACTTGCGGCGGGTCAAGACGCGGCCGATTTCGCACAAACCCTATCCATTCGCTCAGCTCGTATTCTCCTGCGTCTGGTTGCAAGCCTGCCGCGAAACTGATTGAATCACCTTGCCGCATCTTCTTGCGGACGATGAGCTTCGAGCGCGCGTGGGAGTGACAAGGGAACGCGATGGACGAGTCGGGCCAACTCCGTCCTTCAGTTGATCCGCAGATCGGAACAAGTGCTGTCGGAATATTCCCGGCGGGTTGCCGCCGGTGAGCCGATCAGCCCGTCCGATCTCATTTCGCAGAATCCGGCGGTAGCCGATGCGCTGCGTTCGTATTTTGCGGTCGCCGGCGAGCGAGAAAGCCGAAGCGGCCTTAAGCGACGAGGCCGGCGCCTCGGGAACGCATTACGTGCGACTCGCCAGCCAGGCGACGATTCCGCCGCGAAAGCCGGCTGTCGGCCGCAGCCGCTGCCCGAGCGTTTTGGCCGCTACAAGATCGTGCGCAGTCTCGGGCAGCGGTGCGATGGGCGACGTCTATCTGGCCGACGACACGCAGCTCGACCGGCCGGTGGCCCTCAAGATTCCCCGTTTTTCCGACGATCGCGATGACGAGTTGATCGAACGGTTTTATCGCGAGGCCCGCGCGGCGGCGACCGTCCGCCATCCGAACCTGTGCCCTGTCTACGACGCGGGCGAGATCGACGGCATTCATTATCTGTCGATGGCCTTCATCGAGGGCCGCCCGCTTTGCGACTTGCTCTCGACCAAGAAACGATTCGCTCCGCGCGACGCGGCGACGCTGATTCTCAAACTGGCCAAGGCGCTCAACGCGGCCCACACGAGCGGCGTGATTCACCGCGACCTCAAACCGGCCAACATCATGATCGACTCGCACGACGAGCCGATCATCATGGATTTCGGCCTGTCGCGGCGGACCAACAAGGAAGATTCGCGGCTGACGCAAAGCGGCCTCGTGATGGGCAGCCCGGCCTACATGTCCCCCGAACAGGTCGAAGGGGAAAGTGAGAAGATCGGCCCGCCTTCCGATATCTACAGCCTGGGAATCGTCTTTTACGAACTTCTGACCGGCCAGGTGCCGTTTTCGCGGCTCCATCGCGTCGGTGCTCGGGCAGATCGTCACCGCCGCCGCGAAAAAACCATCGACCATCGTGCGGATCGATCGATCCGCCTCTCGAGGCGATTTGCCTCAAAATGATCGCCAAACGCCCCGAGGATCGTTTCGCCATCGATGCGGGACGTCGCCAGTGCTCTCGAAGCGTACCTGGCCGGACGTGCGACTGGCGTTGTCGCTCCTGCCCAGGAAACCGCGGGTGTCGAGCCGGAGCTGCCCGCACGGCACTGCCGGGGGGATCGTGATCGCACCCTGGATGCTTTGGACGGCAATCGCCATCGTCCTCGGCGGCTTTGGCATCACCTGGCAGCTCATCGCCATGATGATGCGGGGGCAAGCCTCCTCGGGCGAGATCGCCGTCTCCCAACCTTTCAAAGACGCCTTATCCAAAGGCGAAGCGAATATTCTCGTCAATGAAAAGCCGTTAAAGAAGCGACGCAGTGGCAGAAACCGATTGTGCTGCCGGAAGGGAATAACAACGTTCAGATCAAGAAGGGATCCGAGGTTACCCCGAACAAAGTGATCCACAGCGAGAAAGATAATCCGACGGTGTTGGAAAAGACGTCCGACGGGGATATCAGCTATACCCCCCTGCGGCGGCGGATTGCCGAACAGTCCTCGCGCAGAGGGGGCAAATCAAAGTTGCCGGCTCCGACGTGGCAATTACGCGCACGGCCGATTTGCCCACCGGGCACGTGGGCATCGATGAGATCGATCTGGCCGCAGTCAAGTCGACTCGATGCGATCGATTTTGATCTCATCAAGAGGCTTAAGGCCTCACTGAAACGGCTGTCCTTCCCAAAGGGTTCTCGCAGAGCCAAATCCAGGGACTGGCCGAGTCGCTTCCCAATTGCGAGATCAAACCGGCGCGCGAAACTCCTTGATGCGGCGTGTCGGCCCGTTTATTCTGGCCGATTGACGGTTTTTGGCCCCGTTTCCGGGCCGCGTCTTCAAGATGAGGCGTGCATGGCGTTCCAACTGAGTTTCGTCAGCGGCCCGGAAAAAGGGCGAACGGCTCGATCTCACGGCGGGCCAAACCGTCGTGCTGGGCCGCGGCGAAGATTGCGACGTCCAATTGGCCGATCCGCGGGCCTCGCGCGTTCATTGCCGTCTCGAAGTCGCGGACGACGCCGTCGTCCTCATCGACGCGGGGAGCACGTGGGGGACCAAGCTCAACGGCAATGCCGTCAAGCAGCAGCGCCTGAAGCCGGGCGACATCTTCGAGCTGGGCGAAACGCAAATCCGCCTCGTCTCGGGATCGGATACCAAACAGACGCTTCCCCCCGGCGCGGCAAAGACTCCGCAAAAGCGGCGGCAGCAAGGCAGGCTCGCTCGACAAACTCGTCGGCACGACGCTCGTCCGCTACGCGATCATCTCCGTCATCGATAGCGGCCGATCGGGCGTCGTGTTCCGCGCCATCGACACGAAATACGACCGGCCCGTCGCCCTCAAGGTCTTGTGGCCCGAACTCACGCACGACGAGCGCGAAGTCGAGCGGTTCGTGCGGGCGATCAAGACGATGCTCCCGATTCAGCACGAGAATATCGTCCGCCTGTACGGGGCCGGCGTCACCGACGGTCATTGCTGGATGGCGATGGAATTCGTCGAAGGCGAAAGCCTGGCCGACGTCATCAAACGGATCGGCGTCGGTGGAATGCTCGACTGGGAATCGGTCCTGCGGGCGGCCGTGCAAATCTCGCAGGCGCTCGAAGTCGCGTCCGAACAAAAGATCGTCCATCGCAATATCACGCCGAGCAACGTGCTGATCCGCTCGAAAGATAAGGTCGCCAAGCTTGCCGACCTGATGCTCGCCAAGGCGCTCGAGGGACCGATGGCCCAGTCGGTCACCCGCGCCGGTGAAATCGTCGGCGAACTCCCCTACATGTCGCCCGAGCAGACGACGGGCCAGACGGACCTCGATTGCCGCAGCGATATCTACAACCTCGGGGCGACGTGCTATCGCCTGCTGACGGGCCACACGCCGGCGGAAGGCAAAAACGCGGCCGACACGATCCGCAAAATCCAGAGCGAAGTGCCGGTCAAGCCGACGAAGTACCAGCTTTCGATCCCGCCGCTCTTCGAGGGCGTCGTGATCAAGATGCTGGCCAAGAACCGCGACGAGCGTTTCGCGAATCCGACGGTGTTGGTGAAAGAATTGAAGCGCGTCGCCAAATTCCAGGGACTGGCGGATCTCTAGATGACGCCGTCAGGGACGACATGGATTTGCTGACGAACGACTCCCTGCGCCGCCTGGGCGGCGGCGAATCGATCGACGCCGTTTGTCGCGCCGCCGGAATCAGCCGCGACGAATTCCAGACGCTCTGGAACGAAACGGCCGCCGGCGCGCGCGCCGCGTACCTCGGGTTCTGTAGAGGCCCCGGTTACGCGAGCTGTCGAAATCGAGCGGGATCGATTCGGCATCCCGCACATCTATGCCGAGTCGGACGAGGATCTCTTTGTCGGCTTCGGTTACGCGATGGCCCAGGATCGGCTGTTCCAGCTCGACTGGCTCCGCCGCAAAGGGGCTGGGCGACTGGCGGAAATTCTTGGCAACGACGGTCTTCCCTACGACCTCCTGGCGCGCACGGTTGGACTCAACCGCATCGCACAGGCCGAATGGGATCAACTGCCGGAGGAGACGCAACGGCTGCTTGTCGCCTTTAGCGCGGGGATCAATGCGGTCATCGAGCAGAGTCGCCGACAATTTGCCGATCGAATTCGATTTGCTCGATTACCGTCCCGAGCCGTGGCAGGCCGATCGATTGCCTGTTGATCGAGAACGAATTTCGCTGGTATCTGACCGGCCGTTTCCCGGTCATCGCCATTCCCGAATTGGCCCGCCGTCGGCTGGGCGACGGTCCGCTCTATCGGGCCTTTCTGACGGCCGAATCCGATGACGAAAGCATTCTGTGGCCCGGCGATTACCGGTCCGAGCGGAGCGGGATCGAGCCCGTCGGGCAAGCCGTCGAGCGAGCCGGACGCCGCGTTGGGCAGCAACAACTGGGTCGTGAGCGGCGCCCGCTCCAAAAGCGGCAAGCCTGCCGTCGCCAGTGACCCGCATATCGCCTTCGAGGCCGTTTCGTGCTGGTACGAAGTCCATTTGCAAGGGGGCGGCTTCGACGTCGCCGGCTGCGCGTACGTCGGCATGCCGGCCGTGCTGATCGGCCGCAATCGGCGCATGACTTGGGGCATCACGAATAACATCTGCTCGCAGCGCGATTTGTATCAGGAGAAAACGAGCGACGAGCACCCGGGCTGTTATCTGTTCGACGGCGAATGGAAACCCAGCCGCGAATTGACAGAATTGATTCACGTTCGCGGCTTCGGACCGCTCGCCAAGCGGATCGTCTTTTCGCACAACGGCCCGATCGTCGACGAGATTTTGCCGCCTCCGGCCAATCAAGACGGGTCCCGTTTCCTTGAAATGGCTGGGCGCGTACCAGGGGGGCTGGCTGACCGCGCTGCTCGGTGCTAACCGCGCGCGCGATTGCCACGTCGTTCCGCGAGGTGCTTCGACCGTGGCACGTGCCGACGTTTTCCGTCGTCTTTGCCGACGTCGACGGCAATATCGGCTACCAGGCGACGGGACGCATCCCGATCCGCGGCGAATGGGAGCGCGGATACCGGCCCGGTTGGGATCCCAGTCATCAGTGGCAAGGTCTGATCCCGTTTGACGAAATGCCCGGGCGTGTCGAACCCGCCGCGCGGATTCGTCGCGACGGCCAACAATCGGGTCGCCGCGAATGATTTTCCTTTCCCGCTGGCGGGAACCTGGTCGAGCGGGCACCGGGCGAAGCGCATCCGCGAACAAATCGAACGGCAAACGCCATTCGGCCGTTCGGAACATCGCGACTTGCAACAAGACGCGGTTTCATTGCGGGCCGTCGAATCGCTGCCGTCTGCTATGTGCGATTCTCGAGTGCGATTCGGATCCGGCCGTGCGTCGCGTCGTCGGCCTATTAAAAGAGTGGGACGGAGAGTTTGACGACAAGCTTGGCTGCTCCGACTCTGTTCAGCGTGTTTTTTGCGGAATGGTGCGCGAAGGTGGCTGCGGCGCGATTCCCGGAAACGGACGCGGTGTTTTTGATCGGCGGGATCGAGGGCGCTGGCGGCCGAGTTGCTTTGTTCCGATCGCGCCGGTTGGTTCGGAGAACGCGACCGCAGGTCAGACCGCGGCAGCAGCTGATCCGCACCACATTTCGCGCCGCGATCGAGCGGCTCAAGAAGCAATTCGGCGACGATCCGGCAGCTTGGACGTGGGGACGCCTGCATCGGCTCGATCTCAAGCACGTCCTGGCCTTTCGCGGAGAACTCGGCGAGCTGCTCAATCACGGGGCGCGGGCGTCCGTGGCGATGGGACGACCGTTTGCAACACGGGTCGCGGGCCCGAATTCGAGGCCGCGACCGGTGCCGGCTATCGCATGATTTGCGACCTGGGAGAGTCTCCCGCCGGATTATGGGCCGTCGACTGCCAAAGCCAGTCGGGCCATCCCGGCAGCCCCCATTACTCCGACCAGTACCACGACTGGCTGGGCGGCAAAGTACCACTTTGTGCCCCTCGATCGCAGCGAATCGGCAAGCGCGATTTCCGCCAGCCTACGCTTGGAACGGCGGTAATTAAACCGCCGCCGCGGCTTTGCTCAATTCGCGGGCTTGGGCGGCAGACGTGTCGGTCGCCAGAGTCAACGTCACGCTGAAGCGGCCGTCGGCCGGTGAGATGAATTCCCAGTGCGGCACGACTGTGCTCGACTGGTGAACCAGCTCGAAGCCCCCTTCCGACTGGCTGACCGTTTGGATCGGGAAGGTCCAGACATCGGTCGGAATCGAAGGCTCGACCGAGATGTCGACGCCGAGCCATTCGTCGATCAGGCCGATACGATCGATCTGCTTGAGCGTCAGGATCGATTCGAGCTGACCGAGCTGTCGCCCGTTGCCGTCGTAGTAGTAGCGGTCGGAAGCACCGGACGCGAGTCCCGCGAAATTGAACTCTACGGCGAAATGGAACTTCTCGCCGGGCGGCAAGTTCGAGAGGTCGTAGCGAATCTGCAACCGTCCACCGGCCGAGGCTTCGAGCGCAATCGATTTTTCGAGCCGGAAACGGTGTTGGCCGGCCACCCCGTCGCGGGCGAGAACCGCTTCCACGCGACCGGGCGAGCGACGCAGCCGCGACTCGTAAACGCCTTGAACGAAGTCGCCGATCTCACCCTCGCCGTTGCGGAAGGCGGCCGGGTCGAGATTGGGAGCCAGAAAGTGGTCGACCAGGCTCTTGCGAGGCCACTTGTCGTAAACGAGTTTTTTGTCGAGATCGGGCTGTTTGAACCGCACGGCGTCGTGGATGCTGGCAACCCCGTTCCCGTCGTGCTGGTGACCGGCCGCGTGCCGCACGACCTCGTGATAGGCTTCGGGCCGGCGATTGAGCGTGCCGAGCAAATTGACGCGTGCTCCGCGGACGTCGAGTTCGTAAAGATGGCCGCCCCGGCTGGGGGCCAAAAAGGCGACCAGGCGGTCGCCCGCCAGGCGAATTTCTTTGCGGGCGTCGAGGTTGAAGTCGTCCGCGTCGATCTGCACCCAACGCGACGGACGGCCGCAGGCTGATTCGATCAGCGTGTCGGCCGCGATCAGATGGTTGTAGACGGCGTGCCGCAGGTGGGGCAAATACAGTCCACCGAAGGCCCCGTGCCAATACGAGCAGTTGCATTGGCCGCGATAGAGTTCGGTTCTCGCCTGCGTCATGAAGTGCGGCCGCTCGACGGCCTCTTCTTCGCTGGCGATCTGCTGCAACCGCTGGCTGATCTGCAGCATGCGGGTGTACATCTCGTTTGCTTCGGGATACTTAACGCGAAAGTTCCGCCAGGTGCCGCCGCGGATATAAGGGCCGCAGAGCCTGCCATTCGGGATCGTGCTGTTTGCGTTTGGCGATTTGCTCGAATTCGACCAGCCGCTCGACGGGGAGGCGCCCACTCGGTCATTTCGCGATAACTGGAGTCGGGCAAATAGACGCTACCCACCGGCGGGACGTGGTCGACGGCCTCGCCGAGCGTGCAGACTTTGAGCCAATCCGAATTCTCGCAGAGCGCGTCGAGGAAGCGCTTGAGCCAACCATTTTCGTAGACGTGTTTCTTGGTCTCAGGCCAGGTGCCGAACTTCTCGCCGTCATCGCCAAAACAAACGACCGGCGTGGGGAACCGTTCGGCAATGTCCCGCAGATAGCGAATCGTCTCGTGCGGCTCGGCAAACGGAATCGTGTAGCGGAGCTTTTCGCTGCCGGGAAAGATCTTGAGCAGCCGCCCCTCGTCCTCGGAGAGGTAATAACCGTGCAGCTGCTCGTCGCGCAGGCCGGCACTGCGGAAATGATGGTCGTCAAGGATCGTGTATTCGATACCGGCGCGGGTGACGTCCGATGTGAAACTCTGCTCCCACACGCGTTCCGGCATCCACATGCCGCGGACTTTCGCGCCGAAAAGCTGTTCCAGATACCGCGAATAGGCCGTAATCTGGCCGATGCGGTCGTGGGAGGGAATCCCCGCCAGGATCGGCTCGTAAAACGGACCGCCGACGATCTCGAATTGGCCGCGCTCGGTCAGGGAGCGGAGCGAATCGATGTATTCACCGTGTGCGTCGACGAGCCATTCGAGCAGGCTGCCGGATATGTGCAGCGAAATGGGAATTTGCGGATAGTTGCGGATGAGTTCCAGAAACGGAGCATAGCTGTCGCGATAGGCATTCTCGAAAACTCCCTCGAAATTGCCAATCGGCTGATGAATGTGAATGGCCAGCGCCAGACGTAGACATCCAGTCATGCGGAACTTTCCTTCGGGTAGGGCGTGACCTTCCATAGAACCGCTTCGGTTCCTCGGCGCGAAGCGAACCGAGCGGTGATAATCTTCGGAACGTTCGAATTCAGCAAGATCGACGGCACGGGCGGCTTTTTCGGCCTTGTTTTCCAATCCCTAACGGTCGACGGCAATTGAGCTTGCGGCTCACGCGGAACTTGCGGTCACGGTCGGCTTGCGAATAGTGATCTCTTCCTCGGCGTCGCGCAGGAACGAGGCGGCCTCTTCGGGCATCACGGGGTTGATGTAAAACCCGCTCCCCCATTCAAATCCGGCCACGCGGGTCAGCCGCGGGAAGATCTCGATATGCCAATGGTAGTGGGCCAGTTCCTTGGCGTCGAACGGGGCCGTGTGGAAAACGTAGTTATAGGGCGGATCGTCGAGGGCCACCTCGAGTTTCTTCAGCACCGAGCGTAAGACGACGCCCAAATCCTCGATCCCCTGCCGGGGAATGTTCTCGAACTGGCTCGAATGCTGCTTGGGCAGAATCCAGGTCTCGAAGGGAAACCGGCTGGCAAACGGGCAGAGCACCAGGAAGCTGCGCGTGTCGAGCACGACGCGGCTGCCGGCCGCCAACTCCTGCTGCACCATGTCGCAGTAAATGCAGCGGCCCCGATAGTTAAAGAACTCGAGCGACCCGGTCATTTCCTCCCAGACCGAGATGGGGACGACGGGCGTCACGATCAACTGCGAATGCGAATGCTCGAGCGAGGCGCCGGCCGGCGCCCCCTGGTTCTTGAAGATCAGTCCGTGTACGAGGCGCGGATCGCGTTTAAGGTCGACGAGCCGGTCGCGATAGACCCAAAGGACCTCGCGGACGTTGTCGACAGAAAACCGCGACATGTTCGTTTCATGGTTCGGGCATTCGATGATGACCTCGTGGGCACCCACGCCGTTCATCAGGTCGTAGATGCCGTCGCCCCGCTTATCGAGATTCCCTTCGACTTGCAGGGCCGGAAATTTGTTGGGGACGACGCGCGTTCGCCAACCGCGGTTGTTGCGTTCGGTTCCCGGATAGCGGTAAGCCAGGATTTCAGGGGGTGTCGTTTCCTCGTGGCCCTCGCAAAAGGGACAAAACCCGCCGCGCGCTGCGCGAAACTCGGACAAAAAATCCTCCGGACGTTTGGCCCGATCCGGAGCGAGAATGACCCATCGTCCGACGATGGGGTCTTTGCGAAGTTCAGGCATCGGTGTACCTTCCGGTTGGACCTTCGACTAATCTCATGCTTGCCACATGATGAGTTCGAAGTCGGGTGACGGAACGGCCATTTCGAGCACACCTTCCTGCGGAGCGCGGTCGACGCTCTGCTTGCGGGAAATGGCCTCGACGTACATTTGAACGGACGAATCGGGAGCGAGCCCCAAGTCGGCAAACGGGACGGCCATCTCGAGAATCTGATCGATGGCAAGCTCAACGTTTGCCTTCAGGACCGGCTTTTCGTCGCGGTAGAGCTTGGCCCGCGGATCGTGCTGCCGCAAGCCGGTGATGCGAATTTCCAGCGAGGCGGGTTCGACGAAACGCAGCCGCATCTCGTCCAGGATTTCGAGATCCTCAAGCGCGTAGCGGGCCGTATCGATGCGGAGGGCCAGCCGATGCGCATCGAAACCGAAATAAACCGCGCGCATTACGCCTTGCGTGACTTTGGTCATCGTGCCGCGTTCGCTGCCGCAAATGTACTGACCGGCACAAATCCACTCGAAATATGTACGGCGCCCATCGACCTTGACCGGGCAAAATCCGCTCGGCCGCGTATGGAGTGCGCGGTGCTGCAGCCGCTTGATCGGATGCTTGAGCACGTTGGGCGGAATCGTCTCGAGCCGCGTGTAAACGTTTTGGAGATGTTTGCGGAACAACTGATCGAAGAGCGCGTCCTGCGATGAGGAGTGATCGTCACCGAACCACCAGAACCAGTCGCTGCCTTCGGCGATGAACAGCTCTTCCCAGGCCTTTTTGAGGGCGTCGGGCGGAGCCTTCCCCTCGGCTTCGGTCTGTTTAAGGAACTCGCGCGTCTGGTGCAGCAGGTCCCAGGCCGTGTTGTCTTCGTGATGGCCGATCCAGATCGCGAAGTTGTGCGAGATCCAGCTTCCCGCGTACAGGTTGCCGATGCGGTCCGTGGGCGGTTGTTCCTTGAGATAATCGCGCACCCGTTGCGGCCGGATTTGCGAGTGCTGCACGCATCCGCGGTACAGCGCGCGGAGAAAACGCACGCCGCCGTCCGGGTAATATTCCCAGCAATTCTCGCCGTCGAGAATCACCGGAACGAGGGCCCCGCGGCCGGCGTTATTGGCTTCGACCGCCCGACCGATGGCCAGGAACTTGCCCATCATGTCGCCGGCGGCCTGTTCAGGGTCGCTGCGCTGATAGTGAAAACCGACCAGATCGGACAAGGCGTGGTCGCGAAAGATCATGTGGAGTGATTTTTCGCCACTCTCGACGCGCCACGGGCGATAAAGCATCTCCGGATGCCGCAGATGCCCCTGCCCGTCGCGCGAGATCCAACCGTTGGTGCTTTCCGAGAGAATTTCCTCGTCGGTCGCGATCCATTCGATGCCGCACTCGGCGATCGGCGCGATGATGTCTTGCGAAACCGATCCCTCGGAGGGCCACATTCCCACCGGCGCCTGGCCGAAAATCTCTTTGTGAAACGCCACGGCCCGCCGCAAGTGGATGGCTGCGTCCTCGCGATAGCTTTCAAGATGCTTGGGGAGCGCGCAGCCCGGCATGGCCTGCCGCGCGGATCGCTTGTCCCACAAAAGCGGCAGGATCGGATGGTAAAACGGCGTCGTCGTCAGTTCGACCTGGCCGCTAGCCGCCAGCTCTTTATGAATGGGGATGACGCGCTCGAGAATTTCTTTCTGCTTATCGAGCAACCACGTTTTTTCGCCTTCCGTATAGCCGCGGCCTTTCGCGCGGAATTCGCGCAGCTCGCGATCCTGATCGAAGGCCAACTCGTGTATCCAAGTGAGGTTGCTCCAGACTTGCAGGTCGCGGATATCGCGGACCGAGAACCGAGGAATTGCGTCTTCCACCGGATCGCTGCCGAATCCGCGCTTGAGATACAGCTCGTGATACCGCTCGTACGGGCGGATCATGCTGTCGACGTTGGCCAGGAAGAAATTGTCGAGCAGATAATTGATGTCGGCCTCGCTCATCCCGTCGCCCGGCAGGCGCGAGACGTCGAGATGCCGATCGGTGCGGCCGTTCCCGTACGCCTGCAACTGGACGAGCAGGCTGGGCACGAGATTGATTGTGCAGCGAAACTCGGGCACCTCCTTGAGGTGCAGCGCCATCCCGTAATAGTCCTTGGTGGCATGCATGCGCACCCAGGGCATCAGGGTTTCGCCACTGACGTCGTCAGGATAGTACGGTTGGTGCTGGTGCCAGAAAAAGGCGACGGTCACTGGATGCATGTGGCCGGGTCCAATCTCCGTAAGTTGTGAGTGAAATGTCCTGGTCTAGGCGATTTGATATCGCGGGTGCGGCCAAGGCCTGCGCAGCGTTTGGCCACGGCCTTTTCATAAACACGGATGTATTGCAGGGCGCTGCGCCGCCAGCTCCAATCCTGATTCATTCCCGAGCGGACGAGCCGCAGCCATTCGGCTTTGTCTTGAAACAGGGCAATTGCTCGCTCGATCGTTTTGAGGAGTTCCGCAGCCGAATAAGCCGAGAAGGAAAAGCCGGTTGCCGTGCCGTGGGCCAGGTTGTCGGCCGAAGCGTCGACCACCGAGTCGGCGAGCCCGCCGACGGCGTGGACGATGGGCACCGTCCCGTACAACAGGCTGTACATCTGGTTGAGACCGCATGGTTCGAACTGACTGGGCATGAGAAACATGTCCGCGCCGGCTTCGATCCGGTGCGCCAGCGCCTCGTCGAAACCGATGCGGATGGCGACTTTCTCAGGCACGCGCTTGGAAAGCTCGACGAGCCAGTCCTGATATTTCTTCTCGCCGCTGCCCAAGATGCAAAGTTGCAGGTCTTTGGCCAAAAGCGTCTCGGCCCCTTGCATGAGCAGATCGAGCCCTTTTTGATCGGTGAGCCGCGACACGATGGCCAACAGCGGACACTCGTCGCGAACGGGCAGGCCGAACTCTTCCTGCAGTCGCCGTTTGCAGACCCGCTTCCCCTCATCGATGTCGACGATCGAATAATTCGCGGGGAGAGCCGGATCGATTTGCGGGTTCCAAATCTTTGTGTCGACGCCGTTCAGGATGCCGACGAAGTCCTCACGGCGGGATCGCAGGAGTCCGTCGAGGCCGTAGCCGAATTCGGAGGTCTGAATTTCGCGCGCGTAGGTCGGGCTCACCGTAGTGATCGCGTCCGCGAACGCGATCCCCGTTTTGAGCAGGCTCAGCTGGTTGTAGAACTCCATCTGTTTCCAGTTGAAGTATTTCCAATCGAGTCCCGTGAGCAACATGTCCCAGTGCCAGAACAGGCCCCGGAAAGCCATATTGTGAATCGTAAAGACGGAGGCCGTCGTCTCGAAGGTGTCAGGCTCTCGTCCCTCGATCGACAAAAGTGCAGGGATCAGGGCCGTCTGCCAGTCGTTGGCATGGATCACGTCGGGGCGCAGCCGCAGATGGCCTGCCAAAGCGAGAACGGCCCGACTGAAGAAGACGAATCGCTCGCAATTATCGCGGTAGTCGGTGCCGTGGTCTTGGTACAGGCCCGGACGATCGAAGTACGCGGGCTGCTCGATAAGAAAAACTGTCACCGCCGAGCCCGGAAGTCGTGCGCGCCGCACACCGCCGGTCACATGCCGATTTCCGATGGGAACGTCGAGTTGGATTCCCGTTGGCTCAATCGCCAGCCCGTTCAAACCGCTCTTGGCGAGGATTTGCGGATAGAGCGGCGTAACAAGCCAAACGCTATGTCCCAGGGCTGCCACCGCGTCGGCAAGCGCCGTTGCGACGTCGGCCAGTCCTCCGGTTTTCGAGAAGGGGACCGCTTCCGAGCTGGCCACCACAATCCGCATTGAGGCTCAATTCCCGTTCAAGCCGACGTAATCGCTGCGTTTTTCCACTTCGCCGTAATCCATTTTATCGGCACGACCGCAAAACCTCTTCACTGGGGCGGCCAAAAAGGACCGGTCCGGCTCACGCATCTTATGGCGAGGCAAACAGTTGTGTCAAAGGCACCGAAATCGGTCGAGTTGCAGCAGGATTCTTGCCTGCGCGCAAAGAGTTGCCCGGCTTACGCAGGATGCCACTCCTCGGTTCCAATCCTCAAACGGTGGCCGGCCCGCCGTCTGTTGACGTGCTCGACTCTTGCGAGCGCTCTACAACCCGTCCGCGCCCCCCTATAATCGAAGTTAGTCTCTGCAACGATCCACGACGAATTTCCTCTCTCCCGCAGCGTACCCTGTGAATTACGTCGAAGCCGAACGCGACAAGTCCTCGTGGGATCTCGCCGCCGAAACGGTGACGGTCCGCATTCGCTGGTTCGGCCTGTGCGTCGGCGTCGTGCTGGTGAACTTCATCGGTGACGGGGGCAGCAACCGTCTGATACTCAACGCCATTCTCGCGTTGGGCGCGGTCTACGCGATTGTCGACACGATCTGGAGCTGGCGGCGCAAGGTCTTTCTCTCGGAAAGCCCCCTGGTCATCTCGCTGATGGAAGCCGTCTTCATCGGCCTCTTGTGCTACTTCAATCACGGCGTGGAGAGTCCGTTTCGGTTCTATCACTTCTTGTCGCTGTTGGTGTGCGCGATCCGGTGCTCTCCGTGGATCACCTATTCCACCTTCACGTTGCACGCGGTGAGCTTCACTCTCCTGACGGCGAGTCCCGACTTCAATCGCCGCACTGATTTGACGACGCTGATTCTCACGCTCATTCTTCTGGGATGGGCCACCTGGGGAAGCACGGCGCTGGCCAGTTTGCTCAAGACAGCCAGCCGCCGGCTGTCTGAACTCAACGACGAATTGCAGAAGAACCAGCAGCTCCTCGAACAGCGGATCAGCGAACGAACCTCGCAGCTGCAAGAGTCGCAGGCCCAACTCGTTCAGCAGGAGAAACGGGCCGCCTTCGGACTTCTCGCGGCGGGCATCGCACACGAAGTCGGCAATCCGCTGGCCGCGATCAGTTCGCTCGTACAGATGCTCAAGCGGCGGCAGAACGACGCTTACACGGGCGAGCGGCTGGAAATGGTTGATGACCAGCTCCGCCGCATTCAGCGCACCCTGCGCGAGTTGGTCGACTTTAGCCGGCCGGCGACTAAGGAGCGGCGGCTCTGCGACATGCATGAAATCATCGATGCCGCCTTGAGTATCGCCAAATACTACAAGCGGCGAAAAGGCAAGCGGATTGTCACTCGCTACGCCGAGGACCTGCCCAAGCTGCGGGCCGTCCACGATCAGCTCGTGCAGGTCTTTCTGAATCTGATTCTCAATGCGTTTGACGCGACCGACGAGGGCGGAACGATCGAACTCAGCACGGAATTGAAGGACGGTTGGATCCGCGTGGCGGTCGGCGACGACGGCCATGGAATCCCTGAGCCCGACCGCGAAGCCATTTTTCAGCCCTATTTCACCACAAAGGCGACGGGGACTGGGTTGGGGCTGTTTGTGTGCCGCAACATTCTCGAACAATCCGGCGAAGGTCGCATCGAATTGACCCGAACTTCGCCGGGCGGAACGACCTTTACCGTGTTTGTGACATGCGAACTCGTGCGCCAGCATGCCGACGTCCCGCTCGCCCTGTCCAATTCGCCCGAAGAAATCTCCGCGCCGTGATGATCATTCGGTGAAGACCATTCTGTGAAGAACAATCGCTCGATCCTCATCGTCGAGGATGAAGAGATCATTCGCACGACGCTCCGCGAGTTCCTCACCGGCGAGGGCTACGACGTCTCGGATGCAACGACCGTTTCCGAAGCCCTGCGGCTGGCTCGCGAGCGCGATTTCGACGTCGCCATTTGTGACGTGCAGCTTCCCGATGGTGACGGGATCGTGCTCCTGCGCCGCTTGCAGCAGCTCAATCTGGAAACGTCCGTGCTGGTCATCACGGCCTATGCGACGGTCGAGAACGCGGTCGAGGCTTTCAAGGCGGGAGCCTTTGATTTCCTGGTCAAACCCGTCTTGTTCGAGGATCTGGCCCACAAGCTCGAACGCCTCTACCGCTACCGGCAGGTGCATATCGAGAATCAGGTTCTGCGACGAGAACTGGCCCGCCGCGGCGACTTCGATCAGATCGTCGGCTCCAGCAAGGTGCTGGCCGATTTGCAGGAGACGATTCGCAAAGTCGCCGTCACGAATTCGAATGTTCTGTTGGTTGGCGAAACGGGAACGGGAAAAGAGCTTTTCGCCCGCGCCATTCACGCGGCCGGTCCCAAGAGCGACGAAAAGTTTCTGGCCGTCAACTGCGGCACGCGTCCGGTCGAGCTTTTGGAAACGCAGCTCTTTGGGTCAAGCACCGGCGCGGGAACCGATCGCAAGGGCATCTTCCGGCATGCGGGTGAAGGGACCGTCTTTCTCGACGAGGTGACCCAGCTCCCCTTCGGCACCCAGTCGGAATTGCTGCGGGCCATCGAATATGGCGAGATCATGCCCGTTGGCGGCTCCGAGACGGTCCGCGTGCATGCCCGCATCATCGCGTCGACGACCCGCGACCTGATGCGCGAGGTGACCGAATCGCGGTTCCAGGAGGACCTCTTTTACCGGCTCGATGGGGTCAAGATCCACATTCCCGCGCTGCGTGAACGGCTGGACGACGTGCCGGAACTCGTCGATTTTTTCGTCGCGAAGCACTCGCAAGCCATGGGCAAGCGCGTCACCGGCGCCACGAGCGAAACGATGCGGCTCTTGATGGCGGCGCAATGGAAAGGCAACGTCCGCCAGCTCGACAATGCCATCGAACGGGCGGTCATGATGTGCGACGACACGCGCATCGAACCGAAGGACTTGCCCCCCGATCTGTTGGGAATCGGCCAGCCTCTTCCCGACACGGACGATCTGCGCACGGCGCTACGGCATTACGAACGGCTGCACATCTTGCGGGTGCTCCGCCAGTGGCCCGACAAACGCGAGGCGGCCAAACGCCTCAAGCTCGGCCTGTCGAGCCTTTATCGAAAGATTGAAGAGCTCGGCATCGATATGTGAGCCGAGTTCGACGCGGTCGCCTTTTCAGCGCACTTCGGTCGCGACTTGCGTCTGGGCGTTGGGCGGCTGCCGGACGGCCTCTTTCAGCTTTTGCAACAGCGTCTCTTGGGTGTAAACCCCACGCAACACAATCGGGTCCGATTCACGCCCCGGGGGAAAGATGACTGTCAACGGGACGCCGATCTGGTTGAACTTCCCAAGCCACTTTTTGATCTCGGCAGACTGGCTCGTGAAGTCGGCAAGCAGCGGCACGACTCCATTCCGAACGACCAGATCCTTGGTGTCTTTCGTGTTGAGGGCCACCCCCTCGTTCACATGGCAGTTGATGCACCAGTCGGCGGTGAAGTCGACGATCACAGTCTTATTCTGAGTTCGCAGGGCCGCGAGGCGCGTCTCGGAAAATGGTTCCCAAGGGAGTCGGTGCTTGCTTTCACCGGTCAACGAGAAACCAACCCAGCAGATCAGAAGGGTTAACAGCAGTGCCGCGGCCCGCACGAAATTCTTGTGTCGGATACGCGAGTTGATGTCGTACAAGTTGCCGATCATCCACAGCCCCAACGCGACGCCCAAGAGCATCACGAGCGCGGGAATCGTGTACTTCTTGTCAGTGTACGAGACGATGAAAATTACAGACGCCAGTAGCACAAATCCCGAGAACTCTTTGAAACGCACCATCCAGGTTCCCGGCTTCGGCAGCCATTTGATGAACTTCGGAAAGAGGCCGAGCGCGAGATAGGGGAACGCCATTCCCAAGCCCATCACACCCCACGCGAGATAGACCTCCACGGTGGGCTGTCGCAGGGACCAGAAAATTGCGGTTCCCAGAAACGGCCCCAGGCAGGGCGTCGCGAGCAGCGTGGCAAAGATGCCCGTGAAAAATGCGCCGAGAAAGCCTTCGCTGTGGTTGCCACCCGCCGCCGACCCGACCATTCCCGGCACGGGGATTTCAAACACGCCCAAGAGACTCAATCCCATGGCAAAGACGACGCAGGCCATCACTAAGTTGAAACCCGTCTGCTGAAACAGTCCGCCCCACGAAAAATCTCCGATAAAGGAGAATCCCAAGCGGGTGCCGACGGCAAGGGTTGCAAGTGTCAGGAACACGGCCAACACGCCCCCGGTGTAGGCCACGTTCAACATGAAGATCCGCGATCGACTTTCGCCGGCTTGCTGAACAAAGCTGAGGATCTTGATCGCTAGAACCGGCAACACGCAGGGCATGATGTTCAGAATCATGCCGCCCAGGAACAACGCGCCGAGATTGAAGAAGAGGCCGTCGTCGAGATCGGCCGAGGCCGACTTGATCGGCGGTGCGTCATCCGGCAGCGGTTTTGGTAGCGGTCCGGCGGCCTTGAGGTCGCCCAGCGTGAAGTCCTCGGTATGCGGAGGCAGACAGGTGGATTGGTTGCAGACTCCGTAATGGATTTTGCCCTCGATGCCGAACCCGGTCTCGCCGGCCTTCGGCTCGTATTTGAACCGGCGCGTCCAAGTGACGTCGCCGTGATAGACCTCCTTCGGTTCGAGACTGTCCGAGGACTTGGCGTCCAGTTCCGGAGCCCGGTCCGCGCGAAACTCGTCCCCGATCGGATGCAGTGCCCGACCCTTGGTGAGCGAGATTTTCGTGGTCGTCGAACCGGGACCGTCTTTTTGCGTGGTCGAGTAGGTGTGCCACTCATTTTCCAGATGCATTGAGATGGCGAGCGTCACTTTTTCTCCCGGCTTGGGAGTCCGCGGGCTCAAGGTAAACGTGAGCCGGACGGGAGACGATTGGCCGCCAAAGCTGCGGGGCGTCACCGATTTGGTGAAGCCGTCGCTTTTGTTGCTCCCTGCTTCGGCCTTGCCCTCCTCGGCCGAGGCGTCGGCGACAAGGTGCGCGGCAATTGGCTGAGTGAACGCCTGGCACAACTGCGAATTGCAGTATTTCAGCGAGATCGTCCCGCCCACATGCACGGCATCCGGATTGTCGGCCGTCACCACGTACGGGCGAAGCCAGGTTACGACGCGTTCAAATTTCTCGATGGCTTTACCCGACGACGGATCGGTCACCACCTTCGGCTCACGGTCCGGTTCGAATGCCGAGTCTGCCTGCGGCTCGAGTCCAGCGAGGTCGGTCAATTCGATGCTGGTGGCGCCTGGCACCGTCGGGTTCGTTGAATACGTATAAGTGTTGGCCGGGAGCGATACGGTGACCGAAACCGTCACGATGCTCCCCTGCTTCGCAGTCTTCGGGGTCAGACCAATTCGAACGACAGGTGTGTCCTGCTGAGACCCGAGATCGGGAACGGACGGATTGTTATTCAATACGGCATTGAGCGGGACGGCGCCTGCCTTGGAGGGCGCATTCGGCACGCGCGACAGCGGCTGAAACCCCGATCAAGATTCCCAGAATCGCGAAGCCGATGGCTCGACGACAAACGAGCGACGTTCGCATGTTAGAAGTCCTTCGGCCGACAGGTATTAAGGCCATCCGAATAACGGCAGCATCGATCAGTTGGCGATCGCGACACTCTATGTTACGACGCTTGGACAGGTCGCGACGGACCGTTTTGACCCAGACTGTCGATATGACGAGCCTTGGCCTCTCAGGCCAGCCTGCCAACGAATAATAATCGATCCGTCAAACCGCGGTAAATGCGAACCTGGCTTTGAGTTCCGCATTGCCGCAATCGCCGTCTGCTCACTAAGATTCGGCGAATCCATCCCTCTTGGAGAGGTCGAGATGCACTCGCCTTCGGCAATTGCCGCAAACGAATCTTACCCGGTCAATTGCCACCCGGAGTCACGAATGAGGGCAATTTTCTGGAAGTATGTCCGTTTTGCGGCGGTCCTGGGTGCGCTCTTTTGCGCAGGTCGACTTGTCGCCGGTGATGCCGACAATCTTCAGGCTCCGCCCGGATTTGTCGTCACTCAATACGCCGACGACCGGTTGGCCCACGACATCTTCTCGATGACGATTGATGCGTTCGGTCGGGTCGTCGTTTCGGGTCCGGGCTACGTGCGAATCCTCGTTGACTCGAACGACGATGGTGTGGCTGACAGTTACAAGCAGTTTGCCGACGGGCCGGCCACCGGCGCGCAGGGCATGTTCTTTCTCGGCCGTGACCTGTTCTGCACGGGCGACGGCGGGCTCTTGAGATTCCGCGATCAGGATGACGACGATCGGGCCGACGGGCCCCCCGACGTTTTCCTGCGGCTCAAAACCGGAGGCGAGCATTTCGCCCATTCGGTGCAAAAGGGGCCGGACGGATGGTGGTATCTCATCGTTGGAAATGAGGGGCGGATTTCCCACTCCTACGCCACGCTGCTCACCTCGCCCGTGAAGGAGCCTCGAGCGGGCACGATGATTCGCCTCAAGCCCGATCTCTCCGGCGGGGAAGTCGTGGCCGACGGCATGCGGAACGCCTATGACTTCGCCTTCAACGATGCGGGCGATCTGTTCACATTCGACAGCGACAACGAGCGAGAAGTCTCCTTGCCTTTTTACCGGCCCACGCGGGTCCTGCAGTTGCTTCCCGGTTCGGACGCCGGCTGGGTGAGCCAGAGCTACATTCGGCCTTCGTCTTATCCCGATGCGCCGCCGCTTGTGGCGTCATTCGGTCGCGGATCGCCGACCGGCGTGGTCTGTTATCGACACACTCATTTTCCCGCGTATTACCGCGATACGCTGTTTGTTCTCGACTGGACATTTGGTCGCGTGATGGCCGTGCGACTCACGAAAGACGGCGCCGGCTGGCGGGCCGAATCGGCCCCCTTTCTCACGCCTAAGGGGGAATTCGGTTTCGCGCCGACCGATATCGAGGTCGGTCCGGACGGATGCCTGTACATTTCTGTCGGCGGCCGCGGGACGCGAGGCGCCGTCTATCGCGTGGAATACAAAGGGCCCGGCGCGAGCCCGAACGTCAAGCCGAACGACTCGTTGACGACATGCCTCACCGCGCCGCAGCCGCAAAGCAGTTGGTCGCGCGCCTCATGGATCCCCGAAGCGAAAAAACTCGGACGTGAGCCGTTCCTGGCGGCGGCCTTCGATTCGTTGCGATCAACGGCAGAACGCTTCGCGCCATCGAGATCGTGACCGAACTTTTTGACGGCATCGACGCGGCGTCGCTCGCGAAGTTCGCGACCGATGTATCGCCCAGCGTCCGCGCGCGGGCCGTATGGTCGGCCGGTCGTTCTCCGCGAACGGCTTATCCCCAAGAGGCGCTCAAGCCGTTTCTCGACGACGCTGAACCTTGGGTCGCTCGAGCGGCGTTGGAAGCCATTTGGAGCGTCCGGCTCGACGGTCCTTCGGATTCGTTCATGACCTCAATCGTTCACAAGCTGGGCGACGCGGATCCGGCGGTGCGGTTTGCCGCCGCTCGGCTTGTCGGTCGCCTCGACGAGAAACAGGCCGAGGCGATCCGCTTGACGCTCGATGAAACAAACCTGACGGCGAAATTGTGGTTCACATTCGGCGCTTTGCGAGCGTACGAAGCAGCTCAATCTTGCCGCTTTGCAGACGGCAATCGACGTTTTCGAAAAGGCCGAAACGCCCAAGCTCAAACTCGAGGCACTCCGCGTGATGGAGATCGCGCTCGGCGATTGCGGACTCGGCCATGCGATCGCCCCCATGTTCGAGGGATATACGAGCCGCCTCGACCTGGCGGCGCACGAACGCGAACTCGATCCCGACCCGTATCCGGATCGCGAAGTTTTTTCCGACCGGCGATGCGAACGTCGATTTCGAGTTTGCCCGCGTGATCGCCATGCTCGCTCCGGCCAACGTCCAGCTCCTCGACCACGTTCTGGCGAAAATCACGGCCGATTCCGATCCGGTCGAGGACATTCACTACCTCACCGTCGCCGGCCGCATCGGCGTCGATCGCAGCGCGCCGGAGTCTCAGAAGATCGCCGAGGCCTTGGTGAACCTGCAGCCGAAGATCGCCGCGCGAAAACTCAATCAGGATTTGAACTGGGACAATCGCGTCGGTGAAATGTACAAGCGGCTGGTCGCACTCGACGAGGACTTGCCGGCGACGGTGGTCGCACAAAAGGAGTTCGGACGTCCGGAACACGTTCTGTTCCTGAGCGAGATCAACCCCGAAGTCGTGAAGCCGGCGATTGATAGCGTTTCTCAAGCGGAGCCACGAGGACCCCCAATTCAAATGGTCGAACAATCTCGTGTTTCTGCTGGGCGAGTCGCCGGCTGCCGAACATCGGGAGCTTGTCCGCCAGAAATACGCCGACTTTGCCCTGAGAAGCGCGGCGGTCATCACGCTGGCCCAAAAGCCGGAAGAAATCGATCGGCCCAAGTTCGACGCGGGACTCGAATCGCCGCAGCTTGAGGTCGTGGCCGCCTCGCGTCGAGGCGCTCGACAAGCTTCCCGTGGTTGAGTCGCCTGCCGAACGATTCGCACTCGTGGCCGCATTACGCCGCCTCGCGCATGAAAAGCCCGAGTTTGTTATTCGCGAACGGGTCGCCAAGCTCTTGGCACGATGTGCGAAGCGGGATTTCGGTTTCGTCTACGGCGTCGCCGGTTATCGCCAGCAGCCGGAGGTGCTCGAACGGGCCGAGAGTTGGCTCCAGGAAACCTACCCGGCCGAATTCGCCAAATCGAAGGTCCGCGTCGGCCGACGATCCGCGGCAAGTCGCCAAATTGCTTGCCGGTGTCAACTGGAACGAGGGCGACATCCATCGCGGGCGCGCGCTGTTCGAGGCGCGCACGTGCACGCAATGCCACGGCGGATCGTCGGGACTGGGTCCCGATCTGTCCGGCGCGGCGCGGCGATTTTCCCGGGACGACCTCTTCACGGCGATCGTGCAACCCAGCCGCGATGTTTCGCCCCGTTATCAGGCGACGATGATTCAGACCGCCGGCGGTCAGGTTTATACGGGAATGATCGTTTACGAAGCGGTCGACGGCCTCCTATTGCGAACGGCGGCCAACCAGACGTTTCGGATCAAACCCTCCGAGATCGAGGAACGACGCGCATTGAAGACGTCGCTCATGCCGGTCGGCCTTCTCAAGGACCTGAATTCGACCGACCTGGCGGACCTGTACGCCTACTTGCGCAGCCTTTCGGGCGAACACCTCGCCACAGGTCCGTCCGGTCTCAATCCGTTAGACCGGAATTACGTCAATTCGATGCCGACCGCTCGGAAAACGCGGAGCGACTCGGGATCGAGCCTCATCGTTTATGTGACGTGGCCGGCGCGACGATCCTTCGATTGTGCCAGCCTTCACCTTTGTTCACGAGGCTGTAGGCTCGGCCGGTTTCGGGGGTGGATTGAGCCTGCGGCAATCTGGTAAAAGAGGCGCCGCGCAACGACAATTCCGAGCGATTCGGTGTTGACGCCGTTCGCGCAACAGAGCCAACGCAATCCAAAAATTGAGAAAGTGAATCGGATGACCTTGTCCATTGCCGGTGTGAATGCTCGCGAAATCCTGGATAGCCGTGGAAATCCGACCATTGAAGTCGACGTCGAGCTGGAAGACGGGACCGTGGGCCGTGCCGCCGTTCCCAGCGGTGCCAGCACGGGAAAGCACGAAGCGCACGAACTGCGTGACAGCGACGCGAAAAACCGTTTCTTCGGCAAAGGTGTCCGCAAGGCCGTTCAAAACGTCAACGAAACGCTTTCCGAAACCCTCATCGATCTCGACGTCGCCGACCAGGCGGCCATCGATCACGCGATGATCGAGGCCGACGGCACCGAAAACAAATCCAACTTGGGCGCCAACGCGATCCTGGCCTGCTCGCTGGCCTGTGCGCATGCCGCCGCCCGGGCGAGCTTTCTGCCCCTCTTTCGCTATATCGGCGGCGTCGGCGCCAATCGGCTTCCGGTTCCGATGATGAACATCATCAACGGCGGCCGCCACGCGGACAACTCGATCGATATCCAGGAGTTCATGATCGTTCCGGTCGGCTTCGATTCCTTCCACGAAGGCCTGCGCGCCGGCGTCGAAGTGTTCCATTCGCTGAAATCCGTGCTGTCGGAAAAGAAGCTCAGCACGTCGGTCGGTGACGAGGGTGGCTTCGCACCCGATCTCAAAAGCACGCCGGAAGCGATCGATCTGATCCTCAAGGCGATCGAAAAGGCCAAGTACACGCCGGGCGAGCAGATCAAATTGGCCCTCGATGCCGCGTCGACGCGAGTTTTACGACTCCAAAGCAAAGAAATACACGCTCGAAGGCAAAAAGCTCGATTCCGCCGGCATGGTCGAGTTTCTCTCCGGGCTCGTCGTCCAAGTATCCGATCTGCTCGATCGAGGATGGATGCGGCGAAGACGATTGGGACGGTTGGAAGCTGCTCACCGACGCGCTGGCCGGCAAGTGCCAACTCGTCGGCGACGATTTATTCGTCACCAACGTCAAACGGCTCAAGAGGGTATCGACAAAGGGCATCGCCAACAGCATCCTCATCAAGGTCAACCAGATCGGCACGCTGACGGAGACGATCGACGCCGTGCAACTCGCCTCGCGGATCGGGCTACACATCGGTCATCAGCCACCGTTCGCGGCGAGACCGAGGACACGACCATCGCCGACCTGGCCGTCGCCCTCGGCACGGGGCAGATCAAGACCGGGATCCGCCAGCCGCACCGATCGCATCTGCAAGTACAACCAGCTGCTGCGCATCGAAGAGATCCTCGGCCCGGCGGCGCGCTATGGCGGAACGCTTTAGGAGTGACGTGTGGAAAGTGGCGACGCTCAATTGGAGGAATGATGTGGGCGTCGCGCTGTCCATGTCAGACGATGTCCAGTCGTCTCCGGCGGACAGGGAGCGGCTGCTGCCGGCCTTGGCGTTCTGGTTTTGTCTCGTATTCTCCGTGGCAATTCTGGCGATCGTCTTTTTGTCGCCGCGCTTGCGGACGTATCGCGATTTGAAGCGCCAGTACGACGGACTCGAGCGCGAATTGATTGCGTCGGAAGGCGACGTCGATTACTTGCACCGGGTCGTCGACGCATTCCGACACGACCCCGAGTTTGCCGCGGAGTTGGCTCGAGCTGATTTCAGCGTTTCCGGTTCCGAGGAACGCATAGCCGTTGCTCCCGCATTGCGCCTTAACGGCATCAGGAAACCGCTCGAAACCGTGGCACTCGATTCGACCCGACCCATTCCCCAGAGCGTGCTCGACACGCCGTTATTGGATGCACTCTCCGACAACCGCACTGTTCGCACCTCTTTGCTGGGCGCCGCGTCGCTGTTGGTGCTGGTCGCGTTCACCTTGCTCTGTGAAAAGCGACCCGGTCTCGAACCGGTTGAATCGAGGCGGTGGGGGGAACGCTGTCGAGGCTGGTTGGCCGATCGCTATTCGAGAGTGCGGGGTTGACGCGGGGCTCTTTCCCGCCTCTTGACGGCATCTCACGGTGCTGCGCTCGCCGACCGGCCGGAACTTGAGCGGACGGTGCGATCCTGCAACCGGCAGCCAAAAACGGGCGTCTCGCGCAAGCCGGACGAATCACCGGCGAGGAGCGATTCGATCGCCAGTCGGCCCGCATTGTCTCCCTCGTGACCGCGGGAGACTGTCAGGCCGCCATGAAACAGCAATCGGCCGCCGCTGTCGTACAGCATTGCCTCCCCTGAAACTCGTGCGTGGAAGAGATTCGTCTCCCGGCCATCCGCATCGGCAAAACAGGTGACCCCGGGAGTCGAGCCGGCCGTTTTCCATAGATCGGTGTTCGTCCAATCCGATGCGAAGCCCTTTGGCTTGCTGAACACGACAATCGATCGAAACTCTTGCCCGCTGTGCGTGACCAGGACTTGCAATTCGTGCAAACTCGCGCGGCTGCACGGACAGAGCGGATGCACGAACATCACGAGCGTCGGCTTTTCCGGATCGAGCGGCAGAGCCGTGCCTGCCGGCCAGGTTTGAGGCAACGCCGAAACGGCACCAGGCGTCGTCTGGTAAACAAACATCGTCCAGAGGCCCAAGCCGACGGCGACCAGCCAGCATGATCCCAGAACGGCGACTTTTGCAATAGCCATTTGCAGAACGCTCCAAGGGCATCTCAAACCTACGACGGGACGGTCGTTGGTCAACGTCCCTTATTTGGCCGAAGCGGACGAATGCCTGCCCCGTGTGCGGGTCTTGAGGCGCTTGCCGCCCCTGGCAAGTCGTGCGGTGGTCTGAGCGGCCCGCACGCTTTTCGCAATCGTCTTTCTCGCCTTAAACTCAAAGACCGCCGTGATGCTCGGGTCGCGTGACCGCAGTTCAAGAACAAGGTGTCAGTTTGCAAACTCAGCCGGACCGCGACAAACCAGAAAAAGAGCCAGCGGCGCCCGACGTTTCCACCCGACGACGTAAGCTGCCTTGGCTATTTGGTGCGATTGCTCTGGCATCCCTTATTGCCGGCGCGGCTTGGCGGATTCGGCACCTTTCCAATGATCCGCAGGTCTATTTCCTGTTCAATGACCCTGGCGCCGAGTGGATCCGCGCTGATGGTCCATTTTCGCTTTCTGTTTATCCGTTCGCGGCCCGCGAAACGATCTTCCAGTGCTCGTTTACCATCCCCGAGCCAGTTGACGATGCTCGATTGATCTTGCGCACGTTTCACTCGGGCTCGGTGACGCTTGACGGCACCCTCATCGATCGCGGCAAGTGGGATACGGACGAATGGAAAATACCGCGGGCCGTCTTGTTCCCGCGTCACCTGTCCGCGGGTGCCCATCGTGCTCAAGGTGACCGTTTCAAATATTGCCTCGCACCCGTGTCTCTCGGCGCATTGCCAGAAGTTGGGAATCGCGACCGGTGCACGGCTGGGAAGCCTCGACCCTCTCGGGACCCTTTGTGCCGGCAGTTCCCGTGACGGTGATCCGCTCGCCCGACGTTGCCCGCGAATATCCCAGTGTTTCCGAGGCGTTTCGTGGGATTGCTCCGTGGCTGGCGGGGATCTTCTGCGTGTCGCTCGCTTGGACGCTCTGGAACAGTCGGGCGGCCGGACCTGCTGTGAGCCGACCGGGCGGGCTGGCGACGCCGAGTCGGGTGCGTTGGCTGCTGCTTGGCTGGTTGGGTCGTGCTTGGCCGTCAACAACATGTGGCGCGTGCCGCGCGACATGGGGTTCGACATTCAACAACACTATGAGTACGTGGATTTCATTTCCCACTATCACAAGCTTCCCGTTGGCGACCGACGGCTGGCAAATGTTTCAGCCGCCCCTGTTCTATCTCGTGGCCTCCCCCTGGTACTCCGTCTTGAAGTTGCTTCTGGACGGCGAGACGGTCGTCAAAATGATGCGTCTTCTGCCGCTGCTTAGCGGGCTGGCGCAAATTGAAATCGTCTACCGGGCGGCGCGCGTCGTCTTTCCCGACAAGGACGATTTGCAAATCATTGCCACTACGGTCGGCGGGCTTTTGCCGATGCAGATTTACATCGCGCAAGTGTTCGGCAACGAACCGTTGGCGGGATGCCTGACGGCGGGCTTGATCCTGTTGTGCTTTCGTTTGCTCGTCGACCCGACAAAACCGCAAAGGTTCCGCTTTTTCCTCGGCTTGGGCGTCTTATGGGGCCTGGCAGTGCTTTCAAAGCTAACGCCGGTTCTGCTCGCTCCGCTGGTTGCTGCCGCCGTCATTTGGCAAGGACGGGCGGAAACGCCGAGATTGGCGGCAGAGTCGTCCGATCGAAGACAAAACCGCAAAGACCTGATGCGGACCGATCCCGGTACCTGGGGAGCGGGATTGATTCGCTTTGGAATCGTGGTCGCCGCCTGCAGTATCACGGCTGGTTGGTTCTTCATCCGCAATTGGATCTACTTGGGGAGACCGGTGATTTTCGGCGGCACGCCCGAAAGCGGATTTTTGTGGTGGCAGGACCCCGGTTACCGTACTTGGAAGCAGCTTACGGCGTTTGGAACGTCGTT
This sequence comes from uncultured Planctomycetaceae bacterium, assembly GCA_963756305.1. Lineage (GTDB taxonomy): Bacteria > Planctomycetota > Planctomycetia > Planctomycetales > Planctomycetaceae > DASPSM01. The sequence continues at coordinate 180,595 of CAVWNP010000002.1, read as the reverse complement.
CTGGCACCCGGTCTATTCGGGAACGCGAGGAGTTTGGGATTCGCTCTACTCCAGCCTGTGGCTGGACAGTTCCGTTAGCGGCACCGTCGCCACGCCGAGTTCGATCCCGTGGAATCTCTCGTGGATGGAGTCCGGGTCGTGGCTGGCACTCGTTCCGACGGGACTGATGCTCGCGGGACTCTTTTCGATCTGGCGAAAGGACATGCTTCGATCGCGGAGTGCGATGCTCTTCGCGATTGCCGCGATCCTGATCTACCTCGCGGCGATACTCGATCTCTATGTCCGGCTGCCGATCTACAGTACGGCGAAGGCGACGTACATGGTCGGACTGGTGCCATGTTTCGCCGCGCTTGCGGCCGCGGGGGCGTCGCCCTTCCTTCGACATCGGCTATTGCGCGCGTTGGTTCTTTCGTCGCTCACCTGCTGGGCCGTGGCCGCGTATGTGGCGTATTTCGTCGTCTAGCGGACCTCCGAATCGTGAACGCCACGAAGATCCGCCGTTTCGCGTGCCCCTTCGTCCATTTAAACTGTCAATTGATTTTCGCCAAAGAAGGGAATTGAGCGATGCCCGCAAGGGGTCGCAGCCGCCGAAGCAAATCTGCTGACGATGCGACCCGAAGCCACGCGACCGCAGCGGAGGCGGCTGTGCCGCGCCGCGTGCCCGCGCAGTCGCATCGACGCCGACTACTGCTCGGAGCCGCCCTGCTGGCGGTCGCACTCGCAGCCGCGACTGCGATTTTTCCAATTGGCGAACGATCCTCGCGTTTATTTCCTGGCAAATGAAGAGGGAGCGGAATGGATTCGGGCCGCTGCACCCTTTTCGATGGGCCTGTACAAGGATGTGCAATCTGCCACGATTTTTCAGACTTCGTTCACGACGGCGGCCCCCGTCGGCAACGTACGGCTCACCGTTCGTGCCTTTCGTCGCGCCGCAGTCGCCCTGGACGGGGAGTTGATCGATCGAGGGGCCAAGGATTTCGACGATTGGAAGGAACCAAGGTCGTTGGCGCTCCCCAGTCCGCTTCCTGCGGGCCGGCACGTGCTGCGGATCGTCGTCTCCAACAGAGACGCTGTTTGCTGTCTGTTGGCCTATTGCCCGCAGCTCAACATTCGAACTGGCCCTGGCTGGGAAGCGACCCCACTGGGGCGTCCCACGGCTCCGGCGGTTGCCGCAGCGAATGTCAATCTGCCGGAAATGGCCGTCACTTTCCCCAGTGTCGCGCAGGCGATCCGCAGCATCGCACCGTGGCTGATCGCGATCTTTTGCGTGTCGTTTGTTTGGACGATGTGGGGTCGTCGTGCGTGGCGTTTGTCGCCCGGTCTCTTGCGCTGGGTGTTGATCGCCGCCTGGCTCGTGCTGGCGGTGAATAACATCTGGAAGGTCCCCCCCGATATCGGCTTCGACGTCGAGGCGCATTACGACTACATCGAACACATCGTCCGTGCCCGATCGCTGCCGCTGGCGAACGAGGGATGGCAGATGTTTCAACCGCCCCTCTTCTATTTGCTGGCTGCCCCTTGGTTTGCCCTGTTCCGCAGTCACTTCAATGATGAGTTCGTGGTCAAGGCACTGCGCTTTATCCCCCTGCTCTGCGGCCTGGCGCAGATCGAAGTCGCGTACCGGGCGGCCCGCGCGGTCTTTCCGGACCAAGAAGATCTGCAAGCCATTGCGATGACAGTCGGCGGGCTCTTGCCGATGCAGATCTGCATCTCGATGGTGATTGGCAACGAGCCGCTGGCCGGCTGCCTGACGGCGGCGGTCGTGCTGATGTGTTTTCTTCTGCTGGCGGAGCCGACACGACCGAGGCGATCGCGTTTTTTTATCTGGTTGGGAGTTCTATGGGGTCTGGCCCTGTTGTCGAAGGTAACGCCATTGCTGTTGGCCCCTCTCGTCGTCGCGGTGATCTTTTGGCAAGCTCGACGTGAGGTCATCGCCACGAAATCGACCACGCACAGTCCTGGTTTCGGGCTGTCACGTGTCGCGTTGGTCGTTGGAGCGAGCCTGTTGACGTCGGGTTGGTATTTCGCCCGCAATTGGTCTCACTTCGGAAAGCCCTTCATTGTGGGCAGCGGCGACCCGGCAACCGGGCTGCGTTGGTGGCAGGATCCGAGTTACCGCACTTGGAATCAACTGGCCTCCTTTGGAACGGCGCTCGTCCATCCGGTCTACGCCGGATGCTGGAGTTTGTGGGACTCGCTCTATTCGAGCATGTGGCTCGACGGATTTGTCAGCGGGACGAGCACGATTCCGAAAGGCGTTCCGTGGAATCTGTCGTGGATGGAAGCCGGCGCTTGGCTGGGACTCGTTCCCATGGGGCTTATCTTGTGTGGGGTCTTCTATCGGATGGCGTCGCGGACCTCGCGCCGTCTTGCTGTTTGCCGTGGCGGCCATCGCCATTTATCTCGCGGCCATCATCGATCTTTACGTGCGATTGCCCGTCTACAGCACGGCGAAGGCGACCTACACGCTCGGGCTGCTTCCCTGTTACGCCGTTCTCGCGGCAGCCGGGGCGGCGCCCCTCTTGCGATTTCGGCTGCCTCGCGCGATCTTGTTTTCCGCGCTCGCGTGCTGGGCTGTGGCCGCCTACGCAGCCTATTTTATTGTTTGAGGCGACGTTCGATCGCATCGACGTCGTAGACACAGCCGCCCCACGTTCCACCGCCGGCTTGTTGCAAGAGGGCCCACAAACGCGTGTCGGCGGGCAAGTCGGGGTCCGCGTGCAGCGGAATTGTTTGTTCTCGCTTGGCCAAGACCGCGCTTGCGGCCTCCGGCGTCAAGCGGTTCGATGCGGTGCCGACGAAGTTGATCGAACCGGCCAATCGGTTTCGGTCGATCACGATTTCGATCAGGTCGCCGTCCCGCAACTTGCCGATCGGCCCGCCGGCGAGCGCCTCGGGGCCGACGTGGCCGATGCACGCTCCGGTCGACACGCCCGAGAACCGGGCATCCGTGATGACCGCCACCTCCTTGCCCCATTTCAAATAGCGCAGGGCCGAAGTGATTTGATAGATTTCCTCCATGCCCGCCCCGAGCGGTCCGCGGCACATGAGCACGATCACGTCGCCCGGCTGAATCTTCCGCTCGCCTCGTCCTTTGATGGCCGCGACCGCCTCCCGCTCACTCGTAAAGACGCGGGCCGGCCCCAGTTTCCGATAGACGCCGTCGGCATCGACAACGCTGGGGTCGATCGACGTGCTTTTAATGACCGATCCTTCTGGGGCGATGTTTCCCTTGGGAAACGTGACCGTGCTGGTCAGACCGCGCGTGCGGGCCTTGGTGGGACTCATAATCACGTCGTCGGCCTCGACGCCGTCCCGCTCTTTCAGCAGTTCCTTCAGTCGGCGACGGCGGTCGGACCGCTCCCACCATTCAAGCACGTCGCCGAGCCGCCGCGCGCTGGCCGTCAGCGCGTCCAGACGCAACAAATCGAGCGAGCGCAGATGCAACATGACTTCCGGCACACCGCCGGCGAGGAACAGCCGGATTGTCGGATGGCCCACCGGACCGTTGGGCAGCACATCGACAAGTCGCGGAACGCTGCGGTTGACGCGGCTCCAATCGTCGACTGTCGGCCGTCGCAGTCCGGCCTCGAAGGCGACGGCCGGTATATGGAGCAGCAGGTTCGTCGACCCGCCGCAAGCGGCGTGCACCGCCATCGCGTTTTCCAGCGCATCGTCGGTCAAGATGTCTCGAGTCTTGATTCCGTCGCGATTGAGCCCGACGATTGCGCGGGCCGCCTGGCGTGCGGCGGCCAGCCAAATCGGCTGTCCGGAAGGAGCCAGAGCCGTGTGCGGCAAGGCCATTCCCAAGGCCTCGGCCACCACCTGCGATGTGGCGGCCGTCCCGAGGAACTGGCAACCACCTCCGGCCGACCCGCAGGCGCGGCAGCCCATTTCGGCCGCGTATTCGAGCGAGATATCCCCTTCGGCGAAACGAGCGCCGATCGATTGCACCTTTCCGGCATCTTCGGCGTCGGCTGGCGGGCAGCGTGACTCCGCCGGGGACGATCACCGTCGGCAAATCGTGCTGGGCGGCCAGCGCCATCATCATCGCGGGCAGCCCCTTGTCGCACGTGGCGACGCCGATCACGCCGCGGCGCAGCGGAAGCGAGCGGATCAGCCGCTTGAGCACGACGGCCGCGTCGTTGCGATACGGAAGGCTGTCCATCATGGCCGTCGTTCCCTGCGAGCGGCCGTCGCACGGATCGCTTACCGCGGCGGCAAAGGGCAGCCGTTCGAGCCGGTTCAGCTCCTCGGCCGCCGCTTTCACCAGAAGGCCGACCTCCCAGTGTCCCGTGTGATATCCGAGCGCAATCGGCTTGCCGTTTTCGGCCCGCAACCCGCCCTGCGTGCTCAAGATGAGAACTTGCTCGCGCAACAGCTGCTGCGGGTCCCATCCCATTCCCGCGCCTTGAGTCATGCCGAACAGATCGCCGCTGGGACTGTTGAGCAGCATTTCGTCGGTGAGCGGGAGGCTGCCGGCGGGGCCGGCGGCACGGGTTACCACCTCAAAAAGCGAAGAGTCGTCCGTGTCGAGCAGTTGGTCGAGGGCATGAGTCATGTGCGGCGATCTGAATGGAATTTGCGGAATCGTCGGGAAAATTGGTTACCTGGTCTCTGCCGATTATAGAGGTCCCTTCGAGAGTCCCGCGATGCCGCTGGCCGACGATATAATTGGTCGTGCGACTCACCACGCCATTGAAATGGGACACGTCGATGAATACCGAACTGCCTCTCCTCGACCGCGCCCCCGAGCGGTATGAAGACCCGCTCGACCTGATGGACGAGATCGAAGCGCTCAAAAAGGAAAAAGACGCGACGATTCTCGCCCATTATTACGTCGATGGCGAAATCCAGGACGTGGCCGACTTTGTCGGCGACAGCCTCAAACTGTCCCGCGACGCGGCCGGCGTGCAGTCGTCGGTCATCGTGTTCAGCGGCGTTCATTTCATGGCCGAGACGGCCAAGATGCTCAATCCGCAGAAAAAAGTGCTCATCCCCGACCTGCTGGCCGGCTGTTCGCTGGCGGAAAGCTGTCCCTACGACAAGCTGCTCGCCCGTCAACAACAACTTCGCGCCGAAGGCCGCGACTTCGAGACCGTCGCCTACATCAACACGACGGCCGCGGTGAAGAGCCTGTGCGACTGGATCGTCACCAGCGGCAACGCGCGGGAAATCATCGACCGGGTGCCGAAAGACAAGGAAATCCTCTTCGTTCCCGATCAGCATCTGGGCCGTTATTTGGAAGAGGTGACGGGCCGCAAGATGATTCTCTGGCCCGGCTCCTGCATGGTGCACGAGATTTTCAGCCTGCAGGACTTGTTGCGGGCCAAAAGGAACAATCCGGGCAGCATCGTTCTGGCGCATCCCGAGTGCCCGCAGAACATTCTCGAAGTCAGCGACGTGATCGCCGGCACGGAAAAGATGCGGAAATACGTCGCCTCGATCGCCAGCTCCGACGAAGTTCCTGATCGCGACCGAAGCCAACATGATCTATCCGCTGCAAAAGGCCGCCCCGCAGCACGAATACATTCCCGTGCCGGGAATCATGACCTCGTCGGGTCAGACGTGCGCCTGCAATCGCTGTCCGCACATGGAGCGGAACACGCTGGCGAAAGTTGCGCGACTGCCTCAAATTCGGCCGCCCCGAAATCGCCTGGCAGCCGTATTTCGAGAAGGCCGCCGACGTCGTCCGCCGCAGCTTGCTGAACTAGCGCCAGCGTCATTTCGAGGCTCGCGACTCGCCGTTGACGGAGCCGGCCGGCAAGGGCACTTGCTGCGGCGACATCAAGTAGGCGATCAGATCGCGGACTTCATTCTTGGGAAGCACGTCGAGCTGGCCTTCGGGCATCAGCGACAGCTCCGATTTGCGGACTTCCTCGATGTCCGAGCGGTTGATCACCAGCCGTTCGGTCGGTGTCTGGACCGTCACGGTCGGTCCCGATTGATCGTTCAAAATGCCGTTCAGCACGCGGCCGTCCGAAGGCACGACCGTCGACATGCGATAAGCGGGCGCCACCAGAGCGGACGGATCGACGATGTTCACCAGCAAATAGTCGAGGCTCGACCGCTGTGAGCCGGTCAGGTCGGGTCCGATCTTGCCCCCTTGGCCGAACAACGTGTGACACGTGGCGCACGTTTGCGCGAAGCGCCGTCGGCCGTTGACGCGGTCGCCAGCCGCGAGCGTCTGCGGCGTCAGCAGGATTCTGAGCTGGTCGATGCGAGTCTGTTTGGCGGCCGACATCGTCTTGAGCTCCGGCCACAGCGCGACGAGATCGCGACGCAGATCGTCGCCGGGAAATGTGGACATCTGCCGCACCTGAAACGCCGGAACCTGGCCGCGATCGATTTTTCCCGAACGGATCGCCGCCAGCAGCAATCGAGCCCAGGCCGGCCGCGAACTGAGCGTGACAATCGCCGCCTCGCGGCGCCGGCGGCTTCAATGCGGGATATCGGTCCAAGAGAAGCCTCGGCAGGTCTCGGATCGTCGAAGGCGGCCAGCCCGCGGGCCGCGTCAGCTCCCAGGTCGCGGTCGCCGAGCAGACCGCACAAAAGGGACTGACGACTCCCTTGCCTCGCGACTCGACGAGGACTGCGCACGGCGTCGTGCCGCGCGGCGGGATCCGAACTTTTCGCGGCAGCGATTCGCATCAAATCGTCGAGCGCCCGGCCGTCGCCGAAGACCACGGACAATTCACGCGCGAGGCTGCGGATTTCGCAATCCGCACTCGATTCAAATGCCGTCGCGGCGGGCTGCCAACCGGCGGGCATCGGCGCTTTGTGCCAGCCTCGCAGTGCCTCGGCCATTCCCGCGAGAATTGCCCGCGTTCGCTGCGCATTTCCTGATTGGCCGGCAAGCTGCACCAGACCGTCGACGGGCTTGGGAACGAGTCGGATATTCTCGGTCAACCGCCGTGAGATGTATTGGACAACTGTGAACATCCGCGTCGAGGAGGCAATCCGCACCGCGCCAGTGGGCTCTTCCGGGACGGCCGATTCGATGCCGTACCAGATCATCAGCGGCAACACCCGGTCAGCCGCAAAGTCGCCGCGTGCCGGCCAGCTCTTCCGCAAGCGGCCACCGATCGGCCGATTGGAGTTGCTGCAGCGTCGAGGCCAGATACAGCAGAACGAGGCCTGACTTTTCGCGCGGAACCAATCTGCAAAACTCGCGAACCGCCGCGGCAGAAGGCGGTTTGCCGTCTCCCAACAGGCGAATGGCCCAGACGCACAAATGTTCGTCCGGTTGCGTCAACTGCGATAAAAGCCAGGAGTCGGGCGTGCCGCCCGGTGACGTACAAGCACCACATGGCCCGCAGCTTGTGGAGCGGATTCGGAAGTCGCCGTCGAAAAGGGCCTTTAACGCGGGCGTGGACTGTCCTGCATCGGCCGGCCGGCGGCGAATCGTTCCTGCAGCGCGTGCCGGGCGGCTCGCACGTACCAATCGTCTCTGTGGCACTGAAGGTCGACCAGTTTCTGATCGCTGAGTTTCGCGATGTCGGCGTAGTTCGGAGTCGCCGGCTGGCCGTAGACGACTTTGAAAATGCGGCCCGAAGTGCGGTCGACGCCGTCGGCGCCGTGGCATTCTCCGGTGTCCGACCAGTCGGAGAGGTAAACCCCGCCATCGGAGCCGGAGATCAGATCCATTCCGCGAAACCACGGGTCGGACGATTTGAGGAAATCCGCTCCATGCCGGCCGACGTAACCCGATCCCTGGCGTTCCAGGATGTCGTTGTTCAGCCGTCGGCCGTGCAAATTGATCGTGAACAGCGTGCCGCGATATTTCGGTGGGCCAGTTGTCCCCCTGATAAATCATCAGACCGATGTGCGCGTGTCCGCCGCCGGCCTGGTCGGTGGTGCGCGAGACGCCGATTTTGCGGATATCGCTCCAATGCTCGGCCGTGTCCCAATGGAAATGGTCGGCCGTTTGACCCAGGAGTTCGTAGACGTGCGGATTGTCGTCTTCGCCGTACATCCGCTGGTAATGGGCGCCCGGGACGGCGTGCCACAGATGGCCGATCACGGTGTTGATGAAGAACAGCTCGCCCGATTCGTTCCAATCCATGCCCCAGGGGTTTGTTGTGCCGCGGCAGACGACCTCGAAGATCTTCCGCGTGGGATGGTAGCGCCAGATGCAGCAGTTGATCTGCGTGCGTTCGGACGGCAGCGAGCCCGGAACGCCGACGTACGAATTGGCCTGAATGCCGTGCCGGCCGTAAAGCCAGCCGTCCGGCCCCCAGCGCAGGCCGTTGGCGATATTGTGCCGAACGACGCCTTCGTCGAAGCCGTCGAGCACCACCTCGGGCTTGCCGTCCGGAATGTCGTCGCCGTTGCGGTCGGGGATGAACAAGAGCCGCGGAGGACAAAGGGCCCAGACGCCGCCAAAACCGACTTCGACGCTGGTCAGTTTTTGGCCCTGGTCCCAAAAGACGGTGTGCTTATCGGCCCGGCCGTCGTGATCGGTGTCTTCGAGAATGATGATGCGGTCGCGCTGCGTCAGGTCGAAATTGACCTTCGCGTCGGAGTACGTGTTGTTTTCGGCGACCCACAGGCGGCCGCGGGAATCCGTCGCAATGCCAATCGGCTGCCGAATGACCGGCTCGGACGCGAAGAGCGTGACATGAAAACCGGGCGGAACCGTCATGCTCGCCGCGGCCTGCTCGGCCGGCATCAAGGGAGGATGCGTGTTCTTGCTGTGCGCGGCTCGAACGGGCGTGCCGGCAGCGGTGCAGGCCGAGACACTCATCAAGCAGGCACAAAAGGCCGTCGCGAAACGAACTGCAAAACCGGAATTCATGGGAGGAATCTTTGGAAGTCGGCTGGCAATTGTCAGGGCGGGTTGAACGATCAAGTTTATCAATCAGCTGAACTTTGCACACTCGGCGCGCTTCGCGCCTCCGCAAATCAAGCGGTCCGGCGAGGCACGACCGAAATTCGGCGTTGAACCCCGTACGAGGCGTCGTGATTCGAAGGTGATCAGTTTTTGGTGCGCACCTTGGAAAATGGTGCGCATCTTCGAAGGAATCGTCGGGATTTTCCAAGATGCGCAGCTTTTCGAAAAGCCTGCGCACCTTCGAATAACGTGCGCACCTTCGCAGGGCCTCGGCCCTGCACCCAGTGCCGTTGACGCGTAAAGTCGTGTTGCCACTGGTCGCGGCCTCGATGGCTTGTTTGGAAATGAGGCCAGGGCTTTGCCCTGGTTGAGTGCTTTCATTTTTTGCGTTCTCATCTTGGCAGGTTCGGGAGGCGCGGCTCCGGACGCACCGCTGCAGCGGCCCCGTGTTCCGAGCCGCTTCAGCGGCCTCCGTGTTCCGAGCCGCTCGGCGGGAGCCTCGCCCTCCCCACCCCGAAGCTTCGCCGCCCGCGGGAAACGAAAAGAGCCGCGCCCTTTTTATTCAGGCACGGCTCCGCTTAAGCGAGATTTACAGCTTGTGGCTGTACCGTATTTCGTCGTTTGCTAGCCTATTATTGTCGCTGAAGGCCCCGCTGTTCAAGCCCAAAATTTTTTTAGCACGTGCCCGGAAATCCCTTGAGCGGGCCGGAAATCAGCTTTGTTGCCACGTGCGCCCGCGAGTAGAACTGTTTGGGAAATCGATTGCCAAAGTCGCGCGTTCCGGTGCAGCCGGCATCAAGAGGTACGTTCGGACCGTGCCGTCCACATTTGTTCGACGCTCTCTCAGATTGTGCGAAAGACACGATGAAGATTCTCAAAACGGTCTCCCGATACATCTTTGGCATCTTATTTATTGCGGCCGGAGTTCTGCATTTTGCACGCCCGGACTTTTATTTGAAGATCATGCCCCCTTATCTGCCCTTGCATCGCGAGTTGGTTTACGCGAGCGGCGTATTTGAAATCCTGCTTGGCGGGCTGCTGTTGATAAAACGCTTCGCGCCGCTTGCGGGCTGGGGACTGATCCTGCTCTTAATCGCCGTTTTTCCGGCGAATATCTACGTCTATCAGCATCAGGAGCTGGTGCCCGGAAGCCCCCTCCTGCATCTGCTTCGATTACCGCTGCAGGCTGTGCTGATCTTATGGGCTTTCTGGTATACGCGACCTGACGAGAAGGTGACGCGTCGATCGCGGCCGTGCAGCCGGGGAAAAGCACGCGGTTGACCGCCGATGTTCGATCGATTTTTTAAAACCAGGTTGGAATGGCGTCGCACGGCAGTTTATGAACCCGTGCTGATCCAGGGCGCCGCTTTGGCCGACGCGGAAGTCGCGCGGCAAAGCCTGCTCAAACAATGCCAGGCCGGCCTCCGCGTTTCGCTTCGCCGCGAGCCGACCGGCGCTGACGTCGCTGCGGTTGCCGTGACACTCGGCGACGAGCGAATCATCGGCTCATTTGCCGCGCGATGTGAGCGAATGGGTTGCCCCGATGCTTGCAAGCGGCATCGTGGCTTTCGACGCCGAGATCTGGAGCCTTGAAAAGGCGCGGACGGATGCCGGCCTCGAGGCATTCGAGTGCCGGCTCTTGCTGACGCAGCACGATATGGTGCCGGTCGCGCGGTTCACCTTAACCCACTGGCTGTTCCGCGACCGCAAAGTCGGCGATCCCGTTGCCATGCCGCCGCGGTGTACGTGATTCGGGCTAATCCTGCTCGATTCCGCGGAACTGGCATTTGCCAACTTCGGAGAGCACCCCCGCCAATCAGAATGGATGAATGCCGACTTCGGGCTGACCTTGAGACGGCGCCGTTGTCGGCGCCGCACTGAATTCGTCCGGTTCGGCCATCGCTGCACGCGTCGGGAATTCCCCCGGTGAGTCGAGCTCGCCGGTCTTCGGAACCCGGGCGGGCGGGAGAGTGGGCGTCGTCGGTGCCTCGTTGGTCCGCGGCTGGAAGCCTTGGTCCGTCGGGGCAGTCGCCTTCGGAGGCACGGCTCTCGGCGGGGTCGCACGCGGCGGAGTCGGCTCGGCGGGATTGGCCCCCCCCAGCGGATTTGCCGCCGGCGGGCGGATTGCCCGTCGCAGGTCGCTGAATGGGAGCCGGCGGAAGCACGGTGGGCGCCGGAAGCGGCGGCGTGCGCGGATAGGGCGAATCCCCACAAACATTCAGCACGCGCCAGCTCGTGTCGTAAAAGCCGAAGCTCGGCCGCGTGTACGCCGGAACAACCGGGTAGCGAGTCTGCGGCCAAACCTTGGGCGGACGCCACGGATCGTCGACGCCGGTGCCGCGCGGATTGTTAAGCCAGCAGCCGCGGTTATAGGGCGGCAATACCCCGCGACCACATCCGGCCGTTTGCGGATCGGCGACAGCATTGTTCTGCAGCCGATAGGCCGCCGGCGTATTCGGCAGAGTGACGTCGGCGGAACACCGCGCGACAGCTCCTCCGACGACCAAGCCCGCCCAACGCCAATCGCGCCCACCGGATCCGTTCCATGGGAATCATTCCCTGACTCCGTTCCGTCTTCCATGACGATTGATGACGCTACGCCGCAGCCCCCAGCGTCGACTGACGATCAGCGCCGCACTGCGTTCGCCGGATTTGAATAGGTGGAACCGGGACTACTCCCGCCAACCCCGAGTCCGCCGGAGGAGGTTCCCGTCCCTCCGCGGAGGTTCGTTCCGAAATAGCACAAATGCGTGTAGTAACTGGTCGCATGACCCGTCGGTCCGATGCCGGCCGCAACCAATTGCTGCTGCTGGGCCAATTGCTGCTCGGCCGAGAGGCTTGTGAGGCCGTTGGCACCGAAGTTCTGAGCCTGCAAGCGATTGACCGAGCGTCCCAAACTGTTGATCGCCCGACTGGCGGCAAGCTGCGGCTGGACGCGGGTGAAGTACTGATAGCCCAAGGCGCGATTGGCCCCGACGCCCGATCCCAAAAGACCTGCGTAGGAACTCACCACCGGGCGGGTACTGGGCCGAAGAGTCGGCCCGCCGGTTCCCGATTGCGGTCCCGATGAAAATTGCGGAATTTGCGCCGAAGCACATTCGGCCCCTCCGCATGAAACGATGAGGAGTGCTCCGGCGGCGGCAAGAATCCTGTGCATATCCGTCTCCCCCCGACCCGCACACCCGCATTTTATATTCGGCGATGCAAATCCGACCAGTGAGTTCGGATCATTCCGATCCTACCGGCCTGCTAGAACCCGGTTCCCGACGACGTGCCGCTCGTGACCACGCCGGCGTTCAGCACGCGGTTATACGTGCCGGCTCCCAGCAGGACACCTCCCAAGACACGTTCGATCGGCGTCGTCACACGGACGATCCAGTTGTCGAGCGCGACCAGATCGTCGGCCTTGATGTAGACCCGGTCGCCCGGAAGGATTTGGTAGTTCGTGGCGGTCAGGCCGTCCTGAGTGATGCCGCGCCAGTCGACCATCATGACTTGCGAACCGGCACATCCCGGAGGCGAGGGTCGGGCGACCCAAACGCGTTTTGACGAGATATCCGACAGTCCCTGAATCTGCGCGACCGCGTCGAGCACCGTTTCGTTGCCGGTGAACGGAATGCGGTCGACGCGCTCGCCGGCTCCCGCGCCATCGGTCACGATGTAAAAGACCTTGCTGTTGTAACCCAGCACGTCGACGCGGACTTGGGGATCGCTGAGGTAGCGCTGCAAATGGGCCGTGACGAGGTCGGCCACCTGGTCCAACGTCATGCCGGCGACGCGTAGGTTGCCGTAAATCCCCAGCGAAATCTGCCCGTCAGGACGAACAAGATGCTCGCCGGCAATCACCTGGCGGCCGCCCACGTCCGCATACGAGACCGAGGCCTTGACGTCGGCGATGCCGCTCGTCGTGCGCAATTGATTGGCGAGAACTTGCCGGGCGCCGTCGGGAAGCATGCCGATGACGCGAACGGAGCCGTAAATCGGTCCCAGGTCGACCGTGCCGTCGGCCTGCACGCGATAAAAGCCGTTGATCAGGTGATAGTCGGTGAGGCCGATCACCCCGAGGTTCGCCGTGTTCTGTGCCGACTGCGTGGCATTCTCGCCGGGAAGGTCGGCACGAATGGTGAGGTCGTCACCGGCTTTGATTGGCTCGTTCGAGCTGCGGATGTTGTGGGCCACTTCGACCAGCAGAACGTCGGGCGGCTCGACGCGGTAAGCCGGCAAGGTCGCCTTCTGCAATTCGCGCGGAACGTCGTAGGTGGCGGCGTGTGCGAAAGGGTCGAAATCGTGCTTGATGGGGCTCGTGCAGCCGGCAAGAGCCAGCGCCGCTAATGCAAGCGCCCAGGCAAACCGGCGACCGAGACGAGCGATTCTGTACATGGGGACCTGTTCGCAATGCCCGACGAGAATCCGTAACCTCAGGCTCCTTTTGAAATCGGTTGTCAAAATGGGAAAACTTTAGCGATTGTCGAGAGCTTGCGGGCAACGTTCGCGCGCGGAGGTTGGTGTCTGTCCTTGAGACGGGCCTTGTTGTCAATCGCGGTCGGCCGACTTTAGAAGAAGTCGTTGCATGTCGGCAAAACGGCCCAATTGAACAGCGCATCCGCGCGGCGGATCGCATCCGCCGAGCCGCTGAGGAACCCGCCTCTTGCCAGCGTGGTGAAGCGATGCCCGCCGAGGTAGGCCATGCCCAAAGCTTGCGGCGACGCCTCAATTTCGGGCTCCCCGCTCGTGGCCTGGCATTCGGCGACGCCGTCTTTGTCGACACTCAATTGCCAGACGCCGTTATTCCAAGGGCATTGCGCATCGCGGACGCGGAGAGCAAGTGAGCCGGCACACGAGTAGCGGCGACCCGCAAGTGCTCGGCGGACATCGACAAGCCGAAGCCACAGTCCGTCTTCGATTTTGCGTTCCAGGCGACGCGGATGTTCGAGCCACCAACGCAGCGGATAATCGATCGGTTGATTCCAACATTCGAACGACGCCGAGAGATCGATTCCGAAGAGAAATTGCCAGAGCGCCTTTTCGGCCCGGTCATCAATGCCGATGAGTTCGACGACCTGAACCTCGAAGCCCACTTGATCAACCAGGTTGCGCGTCCGGTAGAGCACATAGCCGACCGGGCTGCCATCGCGATGATGCACCACGTGTCGAAGGGCGGTTGCTCCGCGACGCATATATTCCGGATCGCGGAGCACTCGGTGCTGCCACCAATCAACTTTCCGCACAAGTAGTCCGGGTCGCTTTGTGGCGACCGCGTCATAAATCGGCGGCAATATTTCGCAGGCTTTGTTTCGGTCGATGAGCCGCATCGAGCCGCCAATCTCGACCGATTCGCGGAATCGCGCGTAGGACTTGTCGAGTTTGGCCACTACCTTCTCGCAAGCCGGCCCGTAGCCGAAGCGGCCATAGATCACGCTTTCCGAGGCCCACAGTGCGGCGAGCGGCTCGCCGCGTTGGTGCAAGTCCGCGAAGTGGTCGACCATCATGCGGCGGAGGAGGCCCTGACGCCTGTGGGTCGGCAGAACGGTCACGATCGTCGTTCCACCCAGCGGCAGCACGCCGCCCGGCACGGTGATGCCGACGGAGAGTGCGCCGAATGTCGCGACGATCTGATCGCCGTCGACGGCCGCTCGCGTGCGGTCGAGTTCGAATGCGTTGCGGAACCGGTCGATGGCCTCGGGAGTCGCATCAAATCCGAACGGAACGCCGATCGATCGCAAAAAGGTCTCGATTTCGTCGGCGTGAACGGGGCGAAATTGCACGCTCATCAAGGTCTCGCTTTTTCAGACGGCAAGGGGATAGCCGCGAGTATACGCCTGCGCACGCCGTGAAATAAGAATCGGCGTGCCGGCGCGACACAACCGGGTTCCGAAAGGTTCGCGAATCGTTGGCTGCTGGAGACCTGCACCGCCGCAGATCTTGCCGCTATACTCCTGTGTCATTTTCGCAAACGCAAAATATCGAGGAAACACACGATGGGTGCCAACCGCGCGGGTCAGCGACGCAAACAAAGGATGAAACGCAGCAAACGCAATGAAGTCACCAAATTGAAGGCCGAGGCCCCCAAGAAACGGGGCAAGAAGTAGGGCCAAATCGGCCTCAAATCCTTTCTAATTAAGCGACGAATCCGTGACCGACAGCCGCCGGCTTGACCTTGCGCACGATTTGATTTTGCCGACCCTCCTTTTTGCCGCGCTCGGCGGAATGACTTGGGCCGTCCGTGGCTCGTCGGGTTTCGGCACAGTTTGGGGATGCGTCTTCGCGGGAGTGACCTGGGGCGTGGCATGGTGGTACCTCGCTCGCGATCCGTCCGGCGAGCAGTCCCGCCGTTACTCATCCGCTTGGATTGTCCTGGCCGTCACGCTCGGCGTCGGACTCTCGGGCGAGCGCGGTTGGATGCAGTGGCCCAGCTTTTTCGAGGGCCAGCTTCAAATCAATTACGAGAAGGGTGAGTTCCATCCGATTTCGCGCAGTTACGGATTCCTGTGGATGTTTATCGCCGGCGTCCCCTGGGCGGGCTTGGGCGCATGCTTGTTGGCATGGTGCGGCTCGCTGCGGGAGACACGAATTTGGCATTGGATTCTGCGGATCGCATTCGGGGTCGGATTTGCCGCCCTGGGGCGTTGGCTTATCAAAACGTACCCGCAGGATTTCCAGCCTCTCTATGCAATCGCTCGAAGCCAAATACCACGATCTCAAAGCCAATCCGAATCTGGCAAAACTCGTTAGAGACAATGCCGACGCGTTCACGCATTTGGGTTGCTACGTGGGATTTTTGCTCTTTGAGCTCTTGCGCCGCGATTGGAAAAACTCGCTGTTGATCCTGACGGTGGGCGTGGTCAACGGCGCAGGCTGGGCTTTGCTCCAAAGCTGGAAGTTCAGTCACGATTTTTGGGGCAATGCGAGCTTCAATTTTTGGCGCTGCTGGGAATCGTCCGGCGGGATCAGCATCGGCATCGCCTATGGAATTGCCTACTTTCTCGTGAACCGCAGGATGTCCGAAAGCGAGCGGGCACAGCATGGCCGCGCGGCGTTCGCTCGAAGGACCGAATTTCGAGTGGTTGCTGGTCTATTTCGGGCTCACCTCATTTGCGTATTTGTTTCTCTCCAACCGCCTGCATGGATGGGCCGAAATCTATTTCAGCGTCGCCATTGCGATCGGGGCCTTCTATTATCTTGCTCATCGTGGAGGCAGCGGCTGGCTTGTTGCGCTGATGGCGATCGCGATCATCTATGGCTTCTTTTCGCGGACCATGATCGGCGCGCTGCCGGCGGCGGTGGCCGACCATCTGCCCAAAGTACCGGCGCGAGGTCAGCTCCTGTTTTGGGAGTGCTATTCCGTCGTCGCAATGGCCATCGACGTGATTGTGATGGCCGTCGGCCTGGCTTGGTATGCGGTGTGTTACTCGTCATTCGATCGGGAGAAGGAATCGAACACGCCGAGGAGCGGCGATCCAAATCTCGAGCAATTCGGGCTCTCACTCGGCTTGCTCATTGGCTTGGGGATTTCGCTCACCCAAGGCATTAAGGGCTGGTTCAACATCTACAAGGGGGACGAGAATTACTGGGATCGCGCACAGTGGCATTATTTCGGATGGATCTTTCTCGCCTTGCTGCTGGCAATCGGCCTGAGACTTCTCCTCAGGCCGCTGCCGCGCGATTTTCGCGGCGACCGCTTTCCGCATGCCTACGGTGTGCTGTGGCTCGTGCTTGTCCTGCAGAACGTGATCGCCCAGTTCATCACCGGGCCGCTCACGAGCTGGAACGAGATGGCATTCAACATTTATTACATGTTGTTATTCGCCATCACTGCGGTGATCGTGATTCACTACCACTCGCTGAAATCGCAACTGGCTCGATTTGCCCCCTCCGCTGAATCGTCATCAGCAAGCCGCCCTTTGGGCGGAGCGTGACCCGCGGTTGCGGGACGACCGGTGCACCCGGCACGAGATTGAACCGCCATTTCGAAGCGACGGTCGCGACAATCAGCACCGCTTCGAGCAGGGCGAAATGGTTGCCGATGCACGTCCTTGGTCCAGCACCGAACGGGAAATAGGCGTACGGATGACGCCGCTCGACTTGTGACGGCTGGAACCGTTCCGGGTCGAAGCCTTCGGGATTGTCCCAGAAATCCGCATGGCGGTGTGTGACGTATTGGACGAGCAAGACGGGCGAGCGGGCCGGAATGAAGAGATTACCCAATTGCTCGTCCTTGGCCGTCAATCGGGCCATCCCCCAAACCGGCGGATAGAGCCGCATCGATTCCTGAACGACCAGTTTGGTATAGGCCAGCTTCGGCACGTCTTCGAAGGTCGGCAGTCGTCCGCCGAGGACGCGGTCGACTTCCTCTTCCACGCGCCGCCGCACGTCGACATGTTTTGACAAGAGGTACCACATCCATGTCAGGGCGACGGCCGTTGTTTCATGCCCGGCAAGAAAGAACGTCATGACTTCGTCGCGCAGTTGCTGATCGGTCATTTGCAGGCCCGTTTCGTCGTCGCGGGCCGCCATGAGCAACGAGAGCAAATCGTCGCCTGTCGCGGGCTGCCGTCGCCGCTCGTTGATAATGCGGTGCACGGCCTGATTGAGCCGATCGAGTGCCTGATCGAACCGCCGGTTCGTCGGCGTCGGAATCCGTTCCTGAAAATCCCACGGAGTGTGAATCCGCCGGCTGGTCTCCTCCAAGACCAGCGTGAGGCAGGCACCCACATCGTGGGCTTCCCCGGTCACATCGGTCCCCAATAGGGTTTCGCCGACGATGCGCAACGTCAGATGCATCATCTGCGCGGCGATATTCACCGGCTGATTTGATTGTGCCGGTTCGTGCCAGGCTCGCGTCACTTCGTCCGTGGCGGTCACCATCGTCGCGGCAAAGCCCGCCAATCGCTGCGGCGCGAAAGCCGGCTGTGCCAGGCGGCGTTGCCGGAGCCAGAAATCGCCTTCGCTGGTCACCAACCCGTTGCCGATGATTCGTCGCAGCTTCTGGTAACCACGGGCCTGCTTGGTGAAATTCTCGCGTCGTTTGACGAGCACCTGATACACGTGTTCGGGGTGAAATAAGGCAAAGGCCGTTCTCGGACCGAGCCGGAGCTGCACGATGTCGCCGTACTTGCGGTGCGCCTCCAGCAGGAAGTCGGTCGCATGATGGAGCAGATACTGGGCATGCCCCAAAAGAAAATTGCCTGGTGGAATCGGCGGTTGCAGCCGTCCCTTGGCTGCGTTCTCTTCACTGGATTGGATCGATCGCAACATACCCGTGGCCTCCCCCAAGCCAATTCTTTTCAACGTTTCGGGCGGAACGACGCCGGCCGAACGGCTCAATCATTCCGACATGAATGTTCTGACTCGCTCGCGGTCTTCATTCGAAAAGTTCCGCGTGCGATTGTCGCTGGAGCGAATCTGCATGGGACCGTCCTCAGGAATGGCGACCCAAAGTGCCGAGCGCAGATTGAGCAGTTCGCTTCCCGATGCGACAAAACCGCTTTTTTCGTCGCTGAGCTGCCGCAGGAAGTCCGCGACCGCTTCGGTCTCGACTTGGGTTTCGGTGGACGCTCCATACGCGGAGCCGTTCACGAAGTGAACGGTCAAAAGCGATTGATCGCTGCTCAAATGGACGTGCGAAACCAGATGGGAATTGAAATAGACATCACCGTCGACTGTTTTCAGTCTCACGTTCCGCTCCTGGTGCCGGCAAACCGATGGACAGCGGGCTGACATTGATGCGCCCGATTGCCGAGTGCAACGCGTCCTAAAATACCACCTCGAAAGGTCACAGAACAATCACGGCTGAAGGTCGCGACGTCTTCGGCACACCGCTTGCGGCAGCGAGGCACAATGATTGGACCACCGCCTTTCGAGGCAGAATCCGTGTGAAATGACTGATTGGGGAGGCGAATGCAATATCGAGTGCTGGCAACGGATTACGACGGAACGCTTGCCACCGATGGGCGGGTTTTTCCCGAGACGGTGCAGAGTCTCGAAAGGCTTCGCGCGTCGGGTCGAAAGCTCATCCTGGTCACCGGCCGCGAGCGGCCCGAACTCGAAACGATCTTTCCCGAACTCAAACTGTTTGACGTGGTGGTGGCGGAAAACGGCGGGCTGATCTATTGGCCCGCGGACGGCCGGGAAGAGCCGCTTGCCGATCCACCTCCCGCGGAATTCCTGGCGGAAATGCGGCGGCTTAAGGTCGAACCCTCTTCGACGGGTCGCGTGATCTTTGCCACCTGTCATCCGTTCGAGACGGTGATCTTGCAGACCATCCAGCGGCTGGGGATTGGCTACCAGATCATTTTCAACAAGGGTTCGGTGATGGTATTGCCGAGTAGCGTCAACAAGGCCTCCGGGCTGCAAGCCGTGCTGCGGCGCATGCAGCTTGCCGCTGACAACGTCGTCGGAGTCGGCGACGCAGAAAATGATCATGCGTTTCTGGAAACGTGCGCCGTGGCCGTCGCCGTGCAGAATGCGTTGCCGGCCCTCAAGAGCCGCTGCGATCTGGTCACCGAGGGCGATCATGGCCGCGGTGTGACCGAGCTGATCGATCACTTGCTCGCGGACGACTTGCAGAGCCTGGGACCTCGGCGACCGCGAACCAAAGTGGACCATCCGCCGCTGCCCAAACAGGCCGCCGGCTGACCGCTCGATTGAATACCCGGACGCATTGCGGTCCAATCCGTATTGTGATCAATCGGAAAATCAATCGAGCCGGATGTTGTGAGTGCATTTGACGAGCTCGTCGCCTCGCGACGCTCCTGGATCGACGAGGTGCTCAAGCCTTGGTGCCGCCGCGCGCCGCTGGCCGACCTCAAACGAGCCGAGCTGGAATGGTCCGATCTGGCCGGGCGAATCGATCCGCAAGCCACGCTCTGGACTTGGGCCTGGGGCCGATTTCCCGATCTGGTGCACGAACAGCTCCCGGGAGTCAATGAGACCCACGAGGTCCGCGTGACTCTCAAGAACGGCGGCGAGCATGTCGGTTTTCCGGACAATCGCAAGAGCGCGGCCGGCCGATTGGTGCTCGCCACGCGCGCCGGAGAAGCCGGGCCCTGGCCGATCGATCAGATTGCCGAAGTGAAGCGGATTCAAGAACAGGAGCAACGATAGACGGTATGTCGATGCGCTCGATTTACATGATCCTGGCGGCCCTGCACATCGTCTCGATGGTCGTCACGGGGATTTTGTGGACGTTGATTGATCTGGGATACGGGAAGGCGCTCAAGCCGAACTACCGCGATATTCGCGCCGTTCACTTCGGCTCGCTCTATCTAGTCCCCTGGTTTTTGGGCCTGGCTTATGCCTTCGACGTGCTCAAGGTGCCGGCCTGGCATCAGCTCTTTTTTCCCGCCGGTTTGGGTGCGCTGGTCTTCTTTTCCGGCGTGGCGTACGTCTTTCCACGGCCTGCGGGGCTCGATCCGTTTTATTATTGGACCAAGGGATGGGCGATGGTCCTGTCGATGATCGGTCTGGCGTGTCTCGTCTTTGCCCTGTTTTGGACGGCGGCCGTTTTGGTCATTTACTCGCTCCCGGCTTAGACCATGCGGCGGCACGCGCTCTTTTTCGGCATTCTTGCCCTCGCGGCCGTTTCGCGTTTCGTCGTGCTGTTCACCTCGCAGACCCACGTGCACAGCGACGAGGCGATCATCGGCCTGATGGCCAAGCACATCGAGGAGGGACGTTCCGCCCCGTTTTACATGTACGGCCAGCCCTATAACGCGGACGCCGCTTGGGAAGCATATCTCGCCGCCGTTTCGTTCGCGGCTTTCGGCGTCGGCGTGATTGCGCTCAAGGCCGTGATCGTGATGTTGTCGCTGGTGTGCCTCGGTGCTGTTTTATGCCGTCGTCGTGCGGATGTACGATCGTCCAACCGCGACGCTGGCGGCGCTCGCGCTGGCCTTGTCGCCGTCGCTTTTCAAATGGCATTTTCAAGTTCGCGGTTATTCCGGGTATTTTCTCTCGCTCCCGATCCTCGTCGGCTTGTTTTGGTGGGTCGATTCGCGGCCGATTGCAAAATCCGGGCGAGTCTTTTGGCTGGGGCTCGCTTCGGGGATTTCGGTCTGGTGCCTGGAGCTGGTGCTTGCGCCCGTGGTCGCGCTGTGGGCTCTGTTAGCAGTGAGGCGGAGGCTCGGCGTTCGAGATGCCTTGATGGGACTTGCGGGAGCGATTGTCGGCTATGGGCCGGCCATCGTGTTCAATCTTCCTGCACCAGTTCAGCAATTGGCGCGAGGTGTTCATCGAAAAGACGGGCGGCCAATGCGGCCTCGCTGCTGCGACCGGCGACGATTGCGACGATCCTCCTCGAGGAAATGCCCAAGTTCTTCGGCCCGGACACCGTGCTTTGGTACTACCCTGAGAGACCGATCTCGGGCTTTGTCTTCTACGCGATCGCGGTCGCGGCCGTCGGCGCGGCGGTTCTCCCATTCCTGAGATCGCCGGCGAAAATCCGGCGGGCCATCGCGGGCGGCTCGAGCGACGAAGACAAGGATTTTGTGATGTTGATCCTCGCGCTCGCCTGCCTGGTGCCGTATCTGATCGCCCCGGTGCGGGTACCCGGCTACTTTCTCGGCGGCACGCTGTTCCTCTCGGTGCTGACGGGGCGCTTGCTCGTTCGCGGATGGAAATCCACGCGGGTGGCCGTCGCGTCTCGCCGCGGGATTCGTGTTCGCCGCCCTGTTGATTGTTGGCGCCTGGGTTGAGATCGATGTCGCGCGGCACAACGAAATCGAAACTCTCACGTTGAACAAGGCGGGCAGCTTGCAAATGTCCCGATTTCCGGCGCCGATCTGGAAGGGGTCGAGCGATATTTGCGGCAGAACGACGTGTCTTCCGTTTGGACCACCATGTCATTTGTTTATCCCTTGCTGTTCGAGAGCGGTGAGCGGCTGGCCGTCTCTGACGCGATTTTCCGCACGGATCGTAACGTTTATCCGGAAGGCATCGAACGCCCTCTGCCGCGCCGCGATCAGCGGACGGCCTTCGTGGTCGAAACGGAGTCGCCGAACCGCCAGGCTGGTGGAAGCGGCATTTCGTCAGACAGGCGGCGTCGCCCCCGTCACCTCGAACTTTGGAACACTGACGGTGATCGAGGCCAAGCCGCACAGTGAGGTGAATCGAACGAAGCCCGGGACGGCTTGACAGCCTCACGGCAATGAGGTCGCATACGTTTTCGCAAAGGTTGATGAGAGAAAGCCGCTCAATGACGTCGGGGCCCTCGAAAGCACCCGTTCCGTCGCATCCGCTTCGTTGGTTTCCCGAAATCTGGGATCTGGGCCGCAAGCGGATTCGGCCGCAGGCCCGCATGATGTGTCTCTCGCTGTTGGTCGGCGTGATTGCCGGCGTGGGTGCGATTGTCTTTTTCGCGGCATGCCAGATCGTGTTCCATTACGCGCTCGGCGTGGGGGCGGGCTACCATCCCCACACGCCGTTGGGCGAGCCGCCGATGCTGGCCGAAACGCAGAATCCGCTTGTCCCCTGGCTGCTGTTGATCATTCCGACCGTCGGCGGGCTATTGAGCGGGCTTTTAGTCTTCAGCATCGCGCCGGAGGCGGAAGGCCACGGAACCGACGCGGCCATTGCCGCCTATCACTACCACCAGGGATTGATTCGGCCTCGCGTTCCGCTGGTGAAAATCGTGGCCAGCGCGCTGACTTTGGGAACGGGCGGTTCGGGTGGCCGCGAAGGGCCCATCGCGCAGATCGGGGCGGGTTTCGGATCCTTTCTGGGGACGCTGCTGCGGCTGCGGCCCATCGAGCGGCGGACGTTGATGGCGGCCGGAATGGGGGCAGGCGTCGCCGCCATCTTCCGCGCTCCGTTGGCGGGAGCACTGTTTGCCGCGGAGGTCCTTTACAGTTCGCCCGATTTCGAGTCGGAAGTCATCATCCCTGCGGGGCTCGCCAGCGTGACGGCTTATTGCACGTTCGGCGCGGTGTTCGGTTGGTCGCCCCTGTTCACCATCGGCGACGACGTGCGGGCCTTGTTGACCTTCAACACGCCGCTGCGCTTGATCTCCTACCTCGTGCTGGCCCTGTTTCTCGTCGTCCTGGCGACGTTGTACACGCGAACGTTTTACGGCATCACGCATCTCTTTCACCAGCTCCGAATGCCGCCACACGTCAAGCCGGCGATCGGCGCATTCCTCACCGGCCTGATCGGCGTCGGACTTTACTACCTCTTTGGCCAGAACCGCTCGGCTCTGGCCGTGATGTCGTTCGGGTACGGGATTTTGCAGGACGCGATGAATTCCTCGCCGGCCGGTGCCAGGGCCGATTTGTACCTGGCCTGTCTGCTCTTGGCGGTCGCGCTGGGCAAGATACTGACGACAAGCCTGACGATCGGCAGCGGCGGTTCCGGCGGGGTGTTTGGCCCCTCGATGGTGATTGGCGGATGCGCGGGGGGTTCGCTGGGGCTGTTTTTGCACTGGCTGCGACCGTGGCTGGTGCCGCAGCCGGCGACGTTTGTGATTGTGGGGATGGCGGGATTTTTTGCGGCCGCCGCCAAAACGCCCTTTTCGACGATCGTGATCGTCAGCGAGATGACGGGGAACTACGACCTGTTGCTGCCCACGCTCTGGGTGTGCGCGTTGACCTTTTTGCTCTCGGACGAGCAATCGATTTACAGCTCGCAGGTCGAAAGCCGGTCGCGATCGCCGGCCCATCAGGGCGATTACGTCCGCGAGGTCCTGGCCGGACTGCAGGTGAGCCAATTCGTGCTTCCGCCCGAGCAGGTCCCGTTTCTGCATCCGGAAAACCGGCTCGACGAAGTGCTGGGCTGGCTGACCACGACTCCCTGCAACTCGCTTCCCGTCGTGGATCGCGAGAACCGTCTCTTGGGCGTGCTCTCGCTCGAAGAGGCCCATCTGGCCGCGCAGTCGCCACACTCGCGCTCGATGATTCTCGCCGCTGATTTGATGCGAACCGACGTCGATCCGCTGCAATTGAACGATCGCGTCGACCGGGCGCTCGAGCTGTTCGTGGAAAACGATCTGACGGCGCTTCCCGTGGTCGACGGTTCGCCCGATCGCAAAGTCGTGGGCGTCGTCAAGCGGTCGGATATCTCCAACGCCTATCTCCGCCATGTGCATGGCGTGCTCGAGGAGACCGAAGTTGCGACACACGGCTAACGGCCGACGACGTGTGCTCGTCTCCAGCGCGGCCTCGCCTGCGCGGCAGTCGGCCTGTGGATTGATCGCCGTCGCTCGTGCGCGCATCGCCGCACCTCCCGAAAACGTGCGCGGCGACGTGCGGCTTGTCTTGAATGTGCCGTACCGCGAAGGCTCGAATGCATGCCTGCTCGATTTGGCTCTGCCGAAGGGACCGACAGCGATCGGCCGCGGCCGGTCGTGGTCGTGATTCACGGCGGAGGCTGGATCGAGGGGGACAAGTCCAGCTTTGACGTGACCAGCACGCCGGGAAATATCATCGATTTCGCGGCCGCCGGGTTCGTCGCGGCGGCGGTCAATTATCGCCTATCGCGCGAAGCGCCGTATCCGGCCGGCTTGCACGACTGCCAGGCCGCCATCCGATGGCTACGGCGGCACGCGGACGAGTATCACCTCGATCGCGCCCGCATCGGCGCCTACGGAAACTCTGCCGGCGGACATCTGGCGCTGCTCTTGGGACTTCTGGAAGCGACGAGCGGCTCGAGCGAGAAAAATCCGCCGTTCGCGAACGAATCGAGCCGCGTTCAAGCCGTCGTCAGCGATAGCGGTCCGCTCGATCTCGCTGTCGAAGTCAAAAACGGCACGCTTCGAGGTGTGATCGAGCAGTTCATGGGGGGCCCGCCGGAGGGATCACGGCTGGCGGCGTACCGCCAGGCCTCGCCGCTCCTTCAATGGGGGCAGAGCGTCCCGCCTCTCCTCCTGATTTACGGCGAAGCCGACAACCAGGTCGACGTGCGCACGGCCGACCGTTTTGTCGAGGAGTTGAGCCGCGCTGGGCACAAAGACATCACTTACTTTCGCCTGGCAAACGCGGGGCATTGCCCGCATTCGCTGGTCGGCGTGTCGTACCTGCGCCCGGCCGTGATCGATTTCTTCAAGCGCACGCTGAGTAAGTGAGCAAGTTCACCAAAGGGCGATCGGATCAGCCCGTGCGGCGGGCGGGCCGGCGACGAGTGGCCGACTCCTCCTCCATGTTGCGGCGCACGCGGTACTTTGCGTAGAGCCGGTCCATCCAAGTGGTGGCCAATTGCTGTTGCTCGGGCATGTTGAGGTAGTCGTACGGCGTCCGCCCACCGAACATAGAGCTGCTGCCGAAGAGCCGCTCTTTCATGAAGCGGGCGCGGAAGGCCTCCCGTTCCGCGTCGTCGGCAGGATGCCGGGTCTTAAGTTTGACGACGTAAAAGACGGTCGGCCCGCGATTGGGAACGACGCGCACGTCGCCGACCTTCATTTCGTCGAAGACGGCCTTCATGAATGCTTCGTCCGGATCCTGGACTCCCGTGATCTCGGAGAGCCGCGGCATCGTATCGGGCATCATGTCGCGCGGTGCGGCCGATTGCACCGTGTACCACGAAAACGGAGGCGTGGGCACGACTACGACCGCAGGCGCCTTGTCCCCTTTGGTGATCTTCTGGCCCGCCAAGGCCTCGGCCATCGATTTTTTCGATTTGCGAACGAGGTCGGCCAACTCGCCGGCTCGTTCCTGCGCCTTTTTCTGTGCAAACTCGCCGATCTTGTAGTCGCGAATCGCCTGTTCGCGGACGCCCGGCTCTTTCAGCGTGGGGACATGGTCCGCGATATCTTCCACCTTCCAGTAGGCAAACGTGTGCGAGTCGCCGTCTTCGGCGCGATAGGGGTCGAAGACGATGTCCGGAAGCGATCCAAAGAGCATCGCCAGCGCCTGGGTGGGTTGGCGTTGCTGAAATTGATCTTCGACCGGTTCGGTCGCCAAAGCGATCGGATACTTCTCCGCCGAATCATGCAACTCCTGGGCGGACAACGGCGGCGTCAGCACATATTTGAGGTGATTTTTCGCCGCGTAGTCCTTGAGCTTTTGTTCGCGTTCTTCGGCCGACATCTTGGGCTTTGCGCCGATCTCGGCCGGAATCAGTTGCTCGCGCATCGACTGCATGAATCCGTGCGCGACATCCATTTTTTCCCGCATCGCCGCCAGCGTGCGCGTCCGCAGAATTTGGTCGCGGATTTCGCGCTTGAGAATTTCGTCGAGCGGCCGGAACTCCGGCTCGGACTTGTCGGCTTCGCCGCCCAACGGAGGAAAGACCGATTCGGTCTTACCGTTCGCTTTCGCGGCCGAACTGCCCGATTTGGCGGGCGGGTGCGGCAACGGCGGAGCGGGCGGCTCCTTGCCGGCGTCAGCGAGCGCCAACTGCGCCATTTCGCCCTTCCAATCCGCGAGTGCGAGCATCTCGCCCTCCGGCTGGTTGGGAGTCCATGAACGGGCCTTGTCGAGCGCGCCAGACTTGCCATTCGCCTTGGAATCCGTTTTGCGGCGCGGCGGGCGAGCTTGGGGTCGCTGCCGGAATCTTGCTTGCCGGGGCTGCCTGCTTGGGAGTTGGCGTCCCCGCTTTGCTGCTGGCGGGACTTTGCCCCGTTGTCGGCAGCGGCAACGTCGGTCCGGACGGGACGGAAAGTGGCTGCTTTGTGGCACCGGCCGCGGGGCGATTGCGGAATTCTTCGTGATGGTCGTCGTAATACTTCTTGATTTCCTGGTCGGTCACCGGACTCTTGGCGGCGACCTCTTTCTCAACCTCGGCGAAATCGGACTGCAGATATTCCGCGCGAATCCGTCGGGGTTGCAGCAAACCAGGACCGCCCGGGTAAGCAGGAGGATTGTCCTTCATTTGGTCGAAATAGTTCAGGAGCTGGTCTTCGGTCGGGTTGGGCGCCGCGGCGATGAAATCGGCGACCGGCACGGCGGCCACATCCAGCGTTTCGGTCATCTGCAGTTTGCGGTAATCGTCCCAAAACTGCTCGGGGCTGGGGACCGCTCGGGGCATCATCATTTCCATGGCCAGCCGCGCTTTGAGTTCGCCGCGAATGGCGTCGAAGACTTCCGATTCGGTGACGTGCTGCTGTTTGAGGATGCTGCTGAAATCCTTGGGCGTCAATTTCTTGTTTGTGATGCGGTTGATGTAGTCGGAGACCGCCTCTTCGGAGACGTTGATTCCCATCTCGTCGGCTTCCTTGTCGAGCAGAAAGCCGAGCAGCACGTCCTCGGTCATGTTGTCGCGCTCGTGCCCGAAGCCGAACTGCTGCCGGGCGATTTGCTGTTGGAGCATTTGCTCGTAAAAGGAGTTGTTTTCCATCGAGGGAATGCTCTCCGCCTTGACGATGGCGGCTGAAACAAAGCTGATTGGCGACGTGGCGGCGGGTGGACCAGGTCCTGGAGTTCATTGTGCGAGAGGTTTCCTGCGTCGGTCTCGATGGGAGGTTTCGGCCCGCTGCTGCCCGTGTGGAGCATGAGAAAGACGCCCATGACGACGCCGAGCGCGATGCCGACGGCCCCAAACGTGACGGCCTCGCCGCGGCGCCAACCGATGTATCCCAAGATTGCCATGCCGACCACGCCGCAGAGAATGGGCAGTGTCGCGGCGTTGTCGGCTGTCGCCCGTTGCTCCATCAGGATGAACGCGAACATGGCCAGTCCCGTGAGGACGACCATGAGCGACTTTTTGGTGCTTTCGAAAGATTGCAAACGGCGATTTCATAACGGGTTCCTCGCATGGAATCGTCGCGTCAAACGAGTGGACACACTTGACGATTCCGCAGAGTTATTCTATCCATTGCCCAGTCGCGCTGTCTTCAACGGCGCTTTGCCGGCGACAACGGAGTGCCGCAGAGGCAGTGCCGGGAGGGCTTTCAGCGCCCGGAAATACGACCGCGCCAAAGCCCCTGCGTTCGCCGCGCATTGTAGCCGTCGAAACATCGGTTACAAGGCCAACAGCCTTTCGGGATCAAAGGCGGACGTGCTCTGAAGGAATGATTTCGTGGCCGTCAAGAAAAACAAGGGATTGGTCGTGGTGGAGTCGCCCGCCAAGGCCCGCAAAATCGGCGGGTACCTGGGGCGGGACTACACCGTCATGGCCAGCATGGGGCACGTCCGCGACCTGCCCGCCAATGCCTCCGAAATCCCCGAAGAGATCAAAAAACAAAAGAAGTCCTGGGCCTCGCTGGGGGTCAACGTCGAACAGGATTTCGAACCGCTCTACGTCGTTCCCAAAGACAAGCGCAAAATCGTCGCCCAGCTCAAACAGCGCCCTCAAGGACGCTTCCGAACTGATTCTGGCGACCGACGAAGACCGCGAGGGGGAAAGCATCGGCTGGCATTTGAGCCAATTGCTCAAGCCCAAGGTGCCGGTCAAGCGGATGGTCTTTTCCGAAATCACCAGCGAAGCCATCAAAAACGCGATCCAGCACACTCGAACGCTCGATACGAACCTGGTCGAAGCCCAGGAAACCCGCCGCGTGCTCGACCGGCTTTACGGTTACACGCTGAGCCCCCTGCTGTGGAAGAAGATCGCCCGAGGGCTTTCGGCCGGGCGAGTGCAATCGGTCGCCGTGCGGCTGCTGGTGGAGCGCGAACTGGAGCGACTGGCCTTTCGCAGCGGCACCTATTGGGATTTGGCCGCCCACCTTCGCGCGGACGGCCGGCTCAGGGGGCCCCAGGAGCGGAAGAATGCCGAGTTCACGGCGACCCTGGCCACCGTCGCCGGCCGCCGCGTCGCCAGCGGCAAGGATTTCGACGAGTCGACCGGCCGCCTGAAAGAGGGGGTCGACGCCGTCCTTTTGACCGAGACGGAAGCCGCCGCGCTGCGGGACCGGATCGTCTCGGGACCTTGGCGCGTGTCGGACGTCGAGAAGCGGCCGCAAACGCGGCGTCCTGCCCCGCCCTTCACCACCAGCACGCTTGCAGCAAGAGGCCAACCGCAAGCTGGGCTACAGCGCCAAAGATACGATGAGCATCGCCCAGCGGCTGTACGAGAACGGCTACATCACCTACATGCGTACCGACAGCGTCCAACTGTCGAAGCGAGGCCGTCACGGCCGTTCGCCGTTTGCGTGCGCGACCGCTATGGCGACGAGTACCTCGAATCGACCGAACGCACCTACGTCACCAAGAGCCGCAACGCGCAGGAGGCCCACGAGGCCATCCGCCCGGCCGGCACCGAGATGCACACATCCGAGGAACTCGGACTCAACGGACGCGAGGCCGATCTCTACGCGATGATCTGGAAGCGGACGATCGCCACGCAGATGGTCGATGCCCGACTGGTCTTCGAGACGGTGACGATCCTTTCGGGTGATGCGGAATTCCGCGCGACGGGCCGACACATCGAATTCCCGGGCTATTTCCGCGCCTACGTCGAGGGCTCCGACGATCCCGAGGCGGCCCTCGAAGATCAGGAAGCGGCCCTGCCCCCGCTCTCGACGGAATCGCAGTTGGCTTGCCGCGAGCTGGACGCCCTGTCCCACGAAACCAAGCCGCCGGCCCGATTCACCGAAGCGACCCTCGTCCGCACGCTCGAAGCGGAGGGGATTGGCCGGCCCAGCACGTACGCCAGCATCATCGGCACGATCCAGGATCGCGGATACGTCCGCAAGCAGGCCAATCAGCTCGTTCCGACCTTCACGGCGCTGGCCGTCACCAAGCTGCTCGAAAAATACTTTCCGCGGCTCGTCGACGTCGGCTTTACGGCGAAGATGGAGCAAACGCTCGACGACATCTCCAACGGCGAAGCCGAGCGGCTGCCCTACCTCACGTCGTTTTACACCGGGTCGGACGGGCTCGTCGAACAGGTCAAATCGAAAGAGGAGACGATCGACCCGCGCGAAGCCTGCTCGCTCAAGCTCGACAACGTGCCGCACGGTCGTCCGCGTCGGGCGGTTCGGCCCGTATTTCGAGGAACAGTCGAACGGCAAGAAACTCACCGTTTCGATTCCCAACGACGTGGCGCCGGCCGAAATCTCCGCAGGAAGTCGTCGAGCGGCTGATCGAGGAAAAGAAACGCGGGGCCGAGCCATTGGGCATCGATCCCGATTCGGGGCTGCCGATCTTCGTGCTCGCCGGACGGTTCGGCCCGTATTTGCAATTGGGCGAAGTGAAGGAAGACGAGGACCAAGCCGCGCCGCGCCAGCATCCCCAAAAACATTACGCCGGCGACGATCACTCTCGAGGCGGCCGTCAGACTGCTCAGCCTGCCGCGGACGTTGGGCGACCATCCCGAAACGGGCAAGCCGGTCAAAGCGGGCATCGGCCGCTTCGGCCCCTACGTCGTGCACGAGGCGCATCCCAAGGTCTACAAGTCGTTCGGGCCCGGCGGCACGTTTGAGCTCAACGGCCGGAAATACGACGTGTTCGACGTCGATCTGCCGGCGGCCATCGAAATGCTCAAGCAGGCCCGCCAACGGGCCAGCGCCACTCCGGTGCGGGAACTGGGCCAACACCCCGAAGACGGCACGCCCGTCGCCATCTTCGAGGGCCGCTACGGGCCGTACGTGAAATACGGAGAGGTGAACGTCACGATCCCCAAGGGGACGAACATCGAAGAGGTGCGCCTCGAGCAGGTCGTCCAATGGGCGGCCGAGAAAATCGCCACGCGACGGCGATAACCCGCCGCGAAAACGGGCCGCACGAACGGCACCGCGGAACGGCCGCCCGCCGCCGCTCCCAAAAAGGCCAAACCGTCCAGTCCGAAAAAGAAGTCGCCACCCAAGAAGAAGGCGAAGTGCGCGCAAGTCCCCGCAAGAAGGGCAAGCGGCCGAAAGGCAAATCGGACTGAGTGCCCGATCGAGCATATTGCGTCGCCGATTCGGATCTCCCGGCAACGCATCAGCCGACGGACAAATCGACCGCTCCGACGTGCGGTTCGCGCACGTCGACGAAGCCTTGCAGCTTGCCGATGGCGACGATTCCCGTTTCCGTCACGGTAAAGCCGCGGGCTCGATCCAGCTCGAGGTCGTAGCCGACGGTGGTCCCCTCGGGGACGACGACTCCCTTGTCGATGATGGCCCGGCGGATTTTCGAGTGCCGGCCGACCGAAACTCCCTCGAACAGAATGCTGTCCTCCACGTGGGCCCAACTGTTGACGCGGACGTTGGGGGAGAGAATCGATCGCTCGACGCGGCCCCCCGAAATGATCGATCCCGCGCAGATCATGCTGTCGAGGGCCATGCCGGCCCGCGGATTCGGGCCGCCGAATTGGGCGAACACGAACTTCGGCGGCGGCAACGGCGGATGATACGTGCGGATTTCCCAGGTCTGGTCGTACAAGATTGAGCTGCGGCTCGACGGCGACGAGGTCCATGTTGGCCTCGTAATAGGCGTCGAGCGTCCCCACGTCGCGCCAGTAACGCGAATTGCCCGAATTCTTGTCGCGGAACGGAAAGGCCCGGACGCGATGCGTGGGAATGATCGAGGGGATGATGTCCTTGCCGAAATCGTGCGCGCTTTCGGTGATCGTCGCGTCGCGGCAGAGCTGGTCGAACAGAAAGTTGGCGTTGAAGACGTAGATGCCCATCGACGCGAGGCAGTTCGTCGGATCGTCGGGCATCGGCTTCGGGATTGGCCGGCTTCTCGCGGAACTTGAGCACGCGGTTCGAGTCGTCGACCTGCATCACGCCGAACTGATTGCCCTCTTTCAACTCGACGGGAATGCAGCCGATGGTGCAGTCCGCGCTTGTGGTCGATGTGGTCCTGCACGACCTCCGAGTAATCCATCTTGTAGATGTGGTCGCCGGCCAGAATCAGCACGTAATCGGGACGCGTCTTTTCGATCGAATAGATGTTCTGATAGACGGCGTCGGCCGTCCCCTGGTACCAGTGCTCGTCGATCCGCTGCTGCGGCGGCAAAACGTCGATGAATTCATCGAGTTCGCGGCACAGGAACCGCCAGCCCAGGTTCAGATGCCGATCCAGGCTGGCGGCCTTGTATTGCGTCAGCACCAGCATGCGGCGCAAGCCGCTGTTGATGCAGTTCGAGAGGGCGAAATCGATGATGCGGTAGACTCCGCCGAACGGGACCGCCGGCTTGGCACGGTCTCGCGTGAGCGGTTCGAGGCGCGCCCCCTTGCCGCCCGCCAAGACCAACGCCACCACTCGCTTCATCCACTCCCTCCCCGAATTCGGCAATCGGCCCGAAAGATGCCGGGCGTCGATGCTAATATACACGAACGTTTACTCTGAGCGGCACTCGACGCGTCACAACCCTCGATCGGCCGCGCATGAGGCCGCGTGGACGTGTCCGAGCAAATCTCGTGCGAAGCTGCCGCGCATTTCGGCGTGCGCGAGTCGCCGCGATCAATCCGTCGAAGAGGACTTCCATGAGCAATCCGTCCTGCACAGATCACGCTCGACATGATGCGGCAGTCCCTCTATTCGGCCGTCGTTTGCGATGTGCTCGATTCGCTCGGCCATCCTCGGCAATCGCCGCGCATTCCGCTCAAACCGTTCACGATCGAGACCGTGCTGGTCGGGCGGGCAAAAACCACGCTGTGGACCGAACTGGACGAGGCCGATCCGTCCCCTTACGAGAAAGAACTCGCCGCCGTCGACGACTGCCGGCCCGACGACGTGCTGATCGCGGCCGCTGCCGGATCGATGCGTTCGGGAATCTGGGGCGAACTCTTGTCCACGGCGGCGCGCAACCGCGGCTGCGTCGGGGCCATTGTGGACGGGGCCGTCCGCGACGTCGCAAAAATGCGAGAAATGCAGTTTCCCGTCTTTGCTCGAGTCGACGTCTCCGTATGACAGCAAGGACCGCCAATGCGTGACCGAAATCGATGTCCCCGTGACGATCGATGGCGTCGACTTTCATCCGGGCGAACTTGTGATTTGCCGATCTCGATGGAGTGGTGGTCGTGCCGCAGTCGGTGGAAGCGGAAGTCATCCGCCTCGCCTGGCAAAAGGTGCATGCCGAAAACGAAGTCCGCCAGGCCATCCAGGACGGGATGAAGGCAACCGAAGCCTATCGCCGCTTCGGAGTTCTTTGAAGTTTGCGACTAAAATAGCGGAATAACCAAAGTTTTCGGATTCCGAAGCCGATACTGGATAAAGCGACTTTACAGCTCGCTCTCGCCAAAACTCCATCACCTTTGTCCTGTCTGCCAGCCTTTCCTCATCTTCCGCTCTCGCCTCGATCAAACTCAGCCGATTCTCTCCTGCCTTTTCGCTTCAAGTCATTCCAAATCAATAGCTTGTGAATCCGATTCCGGAGCCTTGTCTCCGGCTCCAAATTCAATCCCCCCATTGACTGAGAGTTTTCACTGGTGCCTTCGGCAATCAGAGACTCAGTTCGAGCCTCGCTGGCTTTGACAGCGGCAATCCTCATTGCCGTTCTGGGGGGATGCTCCACGGCCCAGCCCGATTACCTATCTAGGTCACGCAGATCTCCAATATTACAAGGGGCTGGCGACCAAGATCGATTACCCAAGTTGTCCCAATCCCGATAACCCGGTCGCCTTTGCCTCGCAGGAGCCGCGGCGAATCCGTCACCGCCAGCACGATCAAATTTGGGATCTGTCGCTCTCGGAAGCGATCCACATCGCGCTCAAGAACAACAAGTTGATCCGCTTCCGCGAGCAAGGGCAGTTTTCCGCGGAACCCCCTGATCAACAATCCCGACCAGAATCCGTCGATTTTCGATCCGGCACTGCAAGAGACGGGATTTCTCTTCGGCCAGCGCGGCGTCGAAGCGGCCCTGTCGGACTTCGACGCGCAGTTTTCGGCCAGCATGACTTGGGGGCACAACGCCCAGGTCGAGAACAACCAGGGCACGACCGCCGTTCCGCTCGTCAACGGCGTGCCGACTTTGATCGAGGACACGGCCACCTTCAAATCGCAACTCAACAAGCAATTTGCCGATTCGGGCTCTCTGACGTTCAGCCAGGAATGGGACTACGTCGCGAACAACGTGACCGGAAACCTGTTTCCCTCGGTTTACACGGGTTTTGTCCGGGCGGAATATCGTCGGCCGCTGCTGGCCGGCGCGGGCACCGATTACACGCGGATCGCCGGTCCGATCAGCAAGAACACGCCGGGCGCGGCGCAGGGCGTCGTGATTGCACGGATCAACAACGATATCGCGATTGCCGATTTCGAGGGGACCGTGCACCAGTTGATGCGTGACGTTCAAGTCATCGTATTGGGACCTTTCGCTGGCCTATCACTCGTATGCCACCGAAAAGATCCAACAGGGAAAACGTGCTGCAACACGTGGCGGCTTGATCGAAACGAAAGAGAGCACGGGACTGGAAGGCTCGGCCGACGAAACGCAGGCCCGTGAGAATTTCTTCGACGCCCAGGGCCGGACGCAGGAGGCACTCAACAACCTCTACACGGTCGAGGAGCAATTCCGCCGCCTGTTGGGACTGCCGCCGAACGACGGCCGCGTCATCCGCCCCTGCGATGAGCCGACGGTCGCGGAATTCATTCCCGATTGGCACATCGCGCTGGCCGAGGGGATCATTCGCCGACCCGAAATCCGCAAGCAAAAATGGAACATCAAGAGCCTCGAGTTGCAGTTGACGGCCGCGAAGAGCCTGCTGAAACCGCGTTTGGACTTCGTCGCCGGCGGACAAATCAACGCGTTCGGCAACCGGCTGATCAGCGACCAGTCGAAGTTGAACCAGCCCGATTCCAGTGCATTTGCGTCGCTGGCGGAAGCCGGGCAGACGAGCTGGAATATCGGACTCGAAGCCTCGATCCCCATCGGCTATCGCCTGCCTCACGTGCAGGTGCGCAATACCGAACTGCGCCTGGCCCGAGCTCGGGCCGGACTGGAGACAGGTGGAACTCGACATCTCGCATGAAATCGCCGAGGCGTTTCAGTCGCTCGATCGTGCCTATGCCGTCGCCCAGACCGCATTCAATCGCCGCGCCGCGGCCGCCGATCGCGTCGCGGCCTACAAGGCCCAATACGACATCAAGTCCGCCGCGGCCGATCCCCTGCTTCGTGCCCAGCAAGCGCTGAATCAGGCGGAGCTTTCCTATTACCAAGCGATCTCGCAATACAACGAGGCCATCACCAATTTCTACTACCGCACGGGCACGATTCTCGAAGAAAGCAACGTGAGCATCTCCGAAGACATGTGGACACCACACGCCTACTCGGACGCGTTGCGGGAAGCTTGGGCACGAAGCCACGCTAAGCCCAACCCCTTCTTGCACACCGAGCCGCCCGAGTTCGTGGTGCCGCCAGGTCGTGCAAGTGCCGCCTCGCCGCTGGTGGGGACAACAGGTTCCGCCGGGCTGACGGTGCAGTCGCAGGCCGATGCCGGTGCACCCAGCGGGCAACCCGCCGGCACGACGCCGAAATCGGGCAACGAATCCGAGCCGACCGGCCCGCTGCCGAAACCGCAAAACGGGCCCACGGGCCTGCCGCAGGCACAAGGCGTCTATCCGCCCGAATTGCAGAACCTCCTCCAAGCGGCGGCCAGGGGCGAAGACTTCGTCTCGCCCGTTACAACGGCCGCCGGCCAAACGCAGCCCCTGGTTGCACCGGTGGCGTTGCCTCCCACGATGACGCCCTGGGGAACGCCACAACAAGCGCTGCTTCCGGCGATCCCGGCTCCTGTCGTTCACAAACCCGAACCGGTCTTCCTCGCGCCGACTCAAATCACGCCGCCTGTCTTGCCGTCGGCGTCCAGTTCCTGGAGCACTTCGCAAGCGGAAACGGGCTCATCGTCGTCGGGAACCGCCAAAGCGTCCGACGAAATTCGCAGCCCGGCGGCCGATCAATTCGATATGCCGCTGAACGAAGTCAAACAATAGACGTTGGGCGGCGAAGCAATTGCCGGCGACAGACTAGGACGCGTTCCCATCGACAAAGGCGATCCGCCGATGCGGATAGTCGAACACGATCGTCATGCCTTTGAGAATGCCTGCTCCAAACGTTCCGGCGACATGAGGCATATTTAACGCGCCTTCGTGCGGCGCGAGAAAAATTGCCGCCGGATTCTTGATACGGCGCGGGCCGACCTGGAACCAGTCCAACGCGCCGTATTGCGCGCCAGATGCGCCGCCGACGCCGCCCACTTTGATCGGCGTCGTTCTGCGTTTGGCCAGCAGCTTGAATTTTGCGACAGCAGGAGCGTGAAACAAGATGTTCGCACCGGCGCCTGTGTCGAATTGGAAAAGGTCCTTGCGATCCCCCTCGAATTCAACGTGCACGCAGGGGATCTTGCGATTCAAATGCAAATCTTCCCATCTGCCGCGCGTCAATCGATAATTGGTCGCTTCGTAACAGGCCGCTGTGGAGCACTTGAGATCGAGTTCCACGACCGCGCGGCTGAACACGTCGTAACCGCAGGTGCCGGCAAACTCGAAGCCAAAGAGCTTTTTCATGGAGTCGCAAAACGCTTGCGGAAGCTCCAGATAAACGCTGTCGTCGATCGTCATCGACCCCAACTCGAACCGCTTGCCTTCACGGAACCGACCCGTACCAAGCTTCCCCGCGCCCCCCTGCACCACTCGGCCAAAGGCGGGCATGCCGAGGCGCTCGGCGACCGCGGGAGCGATCGTCATCCCAGCACCGGTTCCCGTATCGAGGGCGAACCAGCCGACTTCCTGGCCGCCGATTTTCGGGCGAACGAAGAGATGGCCGCTGGCGGCCTGTTTGACTTCAAAGTGTGCGTCTCCCGTTTTCTGGAAATGCGTGTCGCGCGGCGGCTCGAGCGCAGGCTTGAACATCTCCGTCGTCGTCGGCGTCACCCGAACGTCGCGGATCTTGAATTGATCGGAAAGGCCTCCCATCCGGTGCACCGTTCGATACGGAAGCATCAGGCCGGCTGCCGGGCGATAATCGTCGAACTCCCAAGTTTCGTCGGTCCCCAATCGCTGGGCCGTCAGGCGAAGCGGCAACCAGGTCGATCGGCTTACCCGCAGCTCGACGCGTTCCACTCCGCCGCGAAGCTGTAAGTGGAAGACCAGCTCCTGCGGATTTTTGGCTGCAGCGAGCGAAACCTGAAACGGTCCGCCTTCCTCCAGCCAACGGTTGGTGAGCACTCCGAACACGAGTTGCTCAAATTCCAAGTCCTCCAACTCGAGGACGTGCGGCGTTCGCGACCAGTCGACTTGCCAGGTCGTCTGGCCGTCGCAGCCGACGACCTGATCCCATCTCAATTGCACGCGCCGCAGGAATTTTCCTCCCGGGGCAAACCGCAGCGTGTACGGTCCGCGCATGCCCTGGTATTCAGCGACGCCTTCCACGAGCACTCCTTCGGTACGCTGATGAAACGCGCGGTAACCGACGGCGTCGCGAATGTGGTCAAGCGCGCCGGTGAGTTCATTTGTTTCCGCTGCCCGGAGCGGAGAGTTGTTCATAAGGACGGTCACGGCAAAGCCGCAGGCGACGGAAAAGGCGATGATCGAGTCGACGGTCGGCAGACTCTCAGGAAGAGGCATTTGTTCGTCTCCTGTTTTTGCTTAAAGGAGTCAGAACGATCGTGAGCGAATGCAGCCGTCCCTGCTTGCGCTCGTTTTCGTTCGCGAGAAGCCGCTCGATCTGGGACAGGAGCCGGTGCAGGCGGCGCAGTCCGTCGTCAGTCAACCACGTGCGTTGTCGCGACGTGCGGGTATTGGGAAGGCCGTCCGTGCAGCTGACCGCATCGGCCTCGATGGCGGCGGCAAATTCGCGCGCGGCCAGCCGTACGGCCGCGGTCCCTGCGCGAATCACAGCGGCTTTACCGCGCGGAGAGGCGGAGTCGAGCGCGCCGCCGATCCGCGGCGCGACGAGTCCGTAAACGGCCTCACTTCGCCGACCCACCT
Source organism: uncultured Planctomycetaceae bacterium (assembly GCA_963756305.1). Taxonomy (GTDB): domain Bacteria; phylum Planctomycetota; class Planctomycetia; order Planctomycetales; family Planctomycetaceae; genus DASPSM01. The sequence goes on along the minus strand of CAVWNP010000002.1, from coordinate 143,044 downwards.
TGCGACGAGACGTTTCGACGACGAGCCCTGCCTTGAGCAGGATGCGGAGGTGGTGATAGAGCCCGTCGGCGGGGCGACCCAACTCGTCGGCCAATTCGCGAATTGACGAAGGGCCGCGAGTCTGCAGGGCGCCTACGAGTTCGATCCGTAGCGGCGACGCCAAGGCCGACAGGCGCCGCGGCTCGCCCACCGACCACAACTTCGGCCTGCCTCCCGTCATTCCGCGATTATACGGCTGTCTGTTGAAATATACAAGTTATTTTCAATGATCAGGAATGGGAACGAACAGCGCGGCCAACTTCCGCTCGCGAAAGCGAAAGATTCTCCGCAGGTCGCGGCGGACGAAAAGTCGGTCCACGATCGGACCGCCGGGAACTTGGTAATCGACGATGTCGCGACAGAGCGTGCCGCCGTCGACCGCCTCGAAGCGATGCTCATGATGCCAGCGTCGATAGGGGCCCCGGATTTGTTCGTCGACAAACCGCGTCGGCGGCTCCCACGCCGAAATCGCACTTTGCCAGCGAATCGGCACGCCGCGCAGCCGCAAGCGGTAGTCGATCTGCAGCCCAAGTCTCATCGTGATCGGGGCCGGCGTGAGCACGACAAACCGCAGCCAGGGCGGCGTGATCATTTCCAATTGAAACGCATCGGCAAAGAACTGGAAGACGACTTCACGCGGATAAGGCAAAAACTGCGTCGCCTCGAGGCGGCTTCCACCGCCGGTCGGCGAGCCGGTGATCCAAATCTGGTCCGCATTCACGGCGCGCGTCATGGAATCCAGCACTTCTCCGTCAGGTTGCGGATTTCAGCTGTGCCGACGACGCGACCGAGGCCCGTTTGTTCCGAGTAACCCGCTGGTTCCACCACTTCAGCACGCGCAGAGCCCGCAGCGTGTTCCAGCGGCTCGGTTTCCCGACGCGTTCCAACTCGAAATAGGTCTTCCCTTTGAAGGAATGGGCGAGCGCCCAGCGCCCGTTGTCGTCGCGTGCCTGGTTGACGACATCGATCGCGTCGGCCAAACGTGGATCTCGGGGCGCGTCGACCGCCTGGAAATAGTCAAGACCACGCAGCACGTCGTAGTGCCATCGGGGCGGGAAGGTAAAGCGCAGGAAGATCGGTTTGATGATTTCTCCCGTGCGATGCGAGCGGAACATGCGGTGCACGAGCAGAAACTCGCGACCGCGCTTTTGAGCAAGCCGTACCGCCTTCAGGCGGCGACGGCGAAACAACTCGTACCACCGCAGGCCTTCGAGCACGCTGATCGTCGTGTGTACCGAGGCGTGTGTCGCGCCGTACGGGCGCCGGCAATTCCAGCCGCCGTCCGGCATCTGTTGGGCCAGCAAATGGCCGACGAGCGATTCGACGCGGTCGTCGTCGAGTTCAAAATAACACGCAAGCGACAGAACCATGCCGGTGACGCACGTTTCGCTGGTCTTTGTCCATTTGGCCCACGTGCCGTAATTCACGCCGCCGTCGGGCTGCATTCCGCCGTCGAGCAGCAGCCGGCAACCCCGATGCGCCTGCGAATTGGTCCGAGCGAGGCCAAAGTCGCGCAGCATTAGCAGCGTATAGGTCGTCGAGATCCATTTGGGCGAATAGAGCCCCGTTTCAGCCGCGGCCCCGCCGGCCCAGCGGCCGTCGGCCTTCTGTCTGGCCAGCAAGCGGGCTCCCCAGCCGTCACTCGCGATTTTCTTCCGCTCACCCTCGACGGTGCGCTCATTGCCACCGACCAGGTCGCGGAGCGTCTGCCAGCGAATCGAGGGATCGCCCGCGAGCAACCATTGCACCGTATCGTTAAATACAGCGGCGTTCAATACGGCGGCGTCAAATACAGTGGCGTCACTTTCGGCTTTCATTTTCTTTCCTGATCTCTGCAGGCGATAGTATCACCGGTGCGAGGCCGACTGGAAACGCGAACCCATAATGCGCCCCGCACTCGATCGAAGTTCTCGCAAGGTGACCAGATGAGCGTGTCGAAGTCCGGGCGAAAATTCGCATTGATCCTCTTGCTGTTGAACGCCTGGTGCGTCTGCCATTGTGCCGATGCCGCCGAGCCTGCGCTCAAGATCTTCGCCAAGCCGCTTCACTCCGGACGCATCAATCCGATGCTGTTCGGCAACTTCATTGAATTGCTCGACGATCTCGTCCCGGGCATGTGGGCCGAGATGCTGAATGACCGCGGCTTTGAGGGGGTGATCCCGCCCGAAAAGTGGGTCTATTACGACGGAGCGCCGACGGTTTGCGACCGCCAATGGGGTCCCACAGGCGACTGGACCAGCCAGACGGTTGGAGCGTTTAACGGACCGCGGTGTGCACGGGTTGTCGGGCGCGAATCTCATCCCATCGGCCTCACTCAATCAGGACTGTTCGTCCAACATGGGGCTCGCTACCGCTTTTCCGGCTACCTGCGGGGCGATGGGAACTCGCTCCGCGTTCAGGCGATCCTCAAAGCACCGCTGCCCGATGGGCGGTTCGGCGAACTGGCCACGGCCGACTTGCCGGCGCCGTCAACAAGTTGGACCAAATCAACCGCGGAGCTCGAGCCAAGCGGCGAAAGCGACAGGGCGGTCTTCGAGTTACGCGTCGTCGGCAAAGGCACGCTTTGGGCGGATAAACTGTCGCTCATGCCGCTCGATAATCGGCTGGGCTGGCGGACGGACGTCGTCGCAGCCATCAAAGCCGCGCGATCCGGCGATCATTCGCTGGGGCGGAAGCGCGGTCGACCCCGGCCAGTACCGCTGGAAAAACGGCATCGGCGACCGAGATCTGCGTGTGCCGTTCGCCAACATCAATTGGGGCCGCATCGATTCCAACGACGTGGGGATCGACGAGTTCTGCCAGTTCTGCACGCTCGTTGACGCCCAGCCGCTCGTCTGCGTCAGCTTTTCTGACGGTGCCGCCAGCGCCGCCGACCTCGTGCAATATTGCAATGGCAGCGCCGCGACGAAATGGGGCTCGCGCCGCGCGGCGAACGGCCACGCCGCTCCCTACGCCGTCAAGTATTGGCAACTCGGCAACGAAATCAGCGGCAACGACGAGGCCTACATTAAGAAATGCCGCGACTTTATCCGTGTGATGAAAGAGGCCGATCCGACGATCGCGATTCTCTCGTCGTTCCCGTCGCAAAGAGTCCTCGACGTGCTCGGCCGCGATCTGGCCTATCTCGCCCCGCACCACTACACCCGCGACCTGGCCACCTGCGAGGCGGATTTCGATAACCTGTCGCGATTGATCGCCCACACCCCCGGCTGTCGCCACTTGCGGCTGGCGGTCACCGAATGGAATTTCACCGCGGGGGACTGGGGCCTGGGCCGCGGCAAAATGTTGACTCTCGAGGGGGCAATCCTCAACGCCAGGTATCTCAACCTCCTCTGCCGGCACTGCGATCGGGTCGAAATCGCCTGCCGCTCGAACATGACCAACAGCTTTTGCAGCGGCATCATCGGCACGAACCCTGCCGGCGTCCTCAAGCGGCCGAGCTACCACGTGATGCAGCTCTACGCCGACCACGTGTTGCCGATCCCGCTTACGATCGGTCACGCGCCGGCCGGCGTGGATGCGATCGCCTGCGCCGACGAGTCGCGGCAAAGAATCGCCGTCTTTGCGGTCAACAGCGGCAGCAAGCCGGTCAAAGTCTCGCTCGATCTTGCCGAATTCGGCGGCGAGACGGGTCCGCAATTCGCGGAAACGGTACGCGACGCGCTCGACATGCGGCAACCGGACGTCATGAACCACTGGTCGAGGCCAAACCGCGTCCGCACGATCCGCACCAAGTTGTCGGGGAGCGAACTGGCGCTCCCCGCGCTGTCGGTTTCGGTAATCATCTGCGGGCCGCGCGACCACAGCAACTAATCCGCTGTGCTACTTGTCGGGCTTCGGCCGCAAATCGATCCGTTTGCCGCCCCCTTCGGGCTCGAGTTCGAGCCTTGCATAATCCCAATCGGCGCCGTCTCGGGTCGCTTCGACGTAGATGGTGCCCGATTTCTTCGATCCTTTGATCGGAATTTGGAAATCGGCCTTTCCGCCGCCGTTGTTGATTTGGATATTACCATTGGTCCAAAAGCCGACTTCGAGCGGTTCGCCCAGTTCGGCCTTCACCTCGGGACTTGCCATCGCCGTCGCGACCGCTTCGCGATAGGGTTCGGACGATCGAATCGCCCCGAAAATGGTGAAGAACAGGGCGCTCACGCAGCCGCCGCAGAGCACCAACGGCACAAGGCAGCCGACAGGAATGGCCCAGAACCAGTTGCGGCCCCACCAACTTTGTGGCGACGGTTCATTCACGTGCCTGTCCTTCGTGGTCTGTCATGCCCGCCGCCTTCGTTTTCTGCCTGTTTCGGCCGGGCGCCTCGGTCATGCGACGGCAGCGGATCTCGACTTTGACGAGTGGCACGCGGTTCAAGTACGTGAACCAGAACTGGCGATGCTCGACGCGCGCGACCCACCCGTGCGGGGTCAGGATTTCATCGCCGACGGCCGGAACGGGAAAGGCGCGTGTCCGATTCGATCGTGTCGATGCATTCCCAGGTGGCTTCTTTCTTCTCAATGACGATTTCGAGAATATATTGCATATTGGCCCTCGACTGCGACCGGCACGGGCGTGAGGCGGAGACTCACCGATCGCACAAAAATCAACGCTTGATCGACGTGTCGGCCCGCGCTTCTGTGGGCGCAGCGTGCTCCACATTTTGCGGAGCAACGCGGAGGCTTGCCAGCACAAAGTGATCATTTTCCTCGATGACGCTTAACACGCAGTCGTCACCCACGACGTGTCGCATGCCGAAGCGCCAGCGATTGGGCTCGTCCGGAAGTTTGGAGGTCAGCTTTCGCGCCCGGCGGTCGACAATTCCCTGGCCGTACACGAGCCACCTCTTGCCGTCCGGAAACCATTCCAAAGGCGCGTAAAGGTATGGCAACGGCGAGGCCAAATTCGCCCGCAGGTTGCCCTGAAAATCGATCTGGTCAGCCGGGAGTCCGGAACCGAGCGACCAGCAGACAAGAGCCGTATCGCCATTGTGCGTCACGAGTGCCGCCACTTCGCGTCCGTCAGGCGAGAAGGCCACACCTTCGCACGCCTTCGAGTCCCCCTTTCCAAACGGCCATGAAAGCTCGCCTGCCACGCGTGCCGATCTCAATGTCGTAAAAGCGAAAAGAAAGATTCTTCTTGTCGAACACGACGACATAGCGGCCGCCCGGGCTGACTGCCGGCAAGCGATGATCGAACTCTTTGTCGCCGGGAAAGCTACCCACCAGCCTGTCCGATGTGTTTGTGACGTCGAGGACCTGAAACGGCGTGCCAAAGCCGCACGTCAGCAATTGGTCAGGCCGTGCAAAGGCGGCAAACGTCAGCCCGGCGGTCGGTGCATGCTCGGGTTTGAGGAGACCGATCTGTTTCTCGCGCGTGACATCCCACACAGCTAACTCGAGCGGTTGCTTGCCTTGAGTCACGAACAGACGCCCGTCGGCGCCGAGCGCGCTCACCGGCTTGTAGTAGCCCCCCAAGTTCTCGGAATGCGTTCTCAAGCCCCGCGTGGTGCCAATGCGCCGGTTCGCGCGGTAGTCCCAAATCTCGCGATGCTCGCGACCGTGGCCGACGTTGCCGACCGAGACCATCGTGCTCGGCGTCGCGGGGAACAGCACTTCCGGGTTGGGACCCGGTGGAATGGCCAGATGCACGACGCGGTTGGGAGGCATGGCGACCGCCTCGAGCGGCGGATCGGGAACGACCCTCCAGACCACGGGAATCGGCGGCGAACCGTCGTCGTTTGCGCCAGGCCAATTTCCGAGCACGTTGGGGCGATTTTCTGCCGCCTGCCGGCGGCAATTGCCGGCGATGCCCGAGCCCCTGTTGCGGAGGCCAGACTGGTCGCACGCGTCGCACCATGGGCCGCTGCATCTTCTGGATGCGCTGAAAGACGACGAAACCGAGGATCAACAGGACAATCGCACCGCCGATCATCAGCCGTGCCGTCGCGGCCCACATCGGGCGGGACGGCGGACGGTCCCTTCTCTCGCGTGGAGGCTCGTTCTCGAAGGTGATTTTTTCGTCCGCGTCGCGATCCTTGCCCGGATTGGGAACGTTCAAGCTGGCCCGGCATTCGGGGCAGTCAATGAATTCGCCGACCCGCGCGGGATCGACCCGCGACACATTTCCACAGAAGGGGCATTCGACTTTGACCAGCATGGGCCGACGGAACCTCGCGTGCTCCTCACAATCCGAACCGATCCCAAGATGCAGTATAGAGCATCAGCGGATCCGAAACGACCGGGTCCGGCGCGGCAGTTAGCAACGGGTTCGCTCAAGCGACTTTTTTGGCTTTTTTGGGCGCTAAAAAAGGGCGCCTTTTTTGGGGTCCACCCAAAACAAAGTCCGGCGGTCTCTGGCGTCTGGAGTCCGGCATGCGGAGTCGTGTGTCCCCGCTTTGTTTGTAAGTCCTTCACTCCTCGCCCCTTGAGGAAGAGGGGCCGGGGCTGAGGGGTTCCGCTGGTCGGCCAGAGGGCGAAAGAGCGGAGCAAACACGCGGGACTTTTTTGGGGTCCACCCCAAAAAACGCCAAAATGGCAGCCAATCCGCCGACTGCCATTTTTTCCTCCTTTGGCCTCTCGTTCCCAAGCTCCTGCTTGAGGTGTCCGGGAATTCGCGTGCGAGGAACGCAGCGAGGGCAGGTGCCCTCGCCTTTCGGCCTATCGCGGATTAACGGGTTACAGGGTCGTTCGAGATCGCCGTCGACAGTCGAGGGCACCCGCTCTCGCAGGCCGCGTCCCTGCTGCCGTCCGCGAAGTGCTCCCGCTTCGCCTTCGCAGGTCGGCTGAGCAATCCACGCGGCACGCCGAGCGGGACCAAGCAGCAGAGCTGCGAGAAATTCCGTTCCCAAGGCGGGAGCTTAGGAACGAGGAAAAAAAGTCGGTCCGCCCCACCATGGCGGACGCAGAAAGAGTCGCTCCGCCCCCATGGCGGACGCAACAAAGCCCCGCTGAATCCTCTTCACTTCGCAGAACCACTTTGCGACGCAAAGTACCCCTGAAAAATCTTTTGCCGCAACTTCTCCTGCGCCGCGGATGTTGGAACAAACTGAAAAAATCTTCGTCGGGATTTGAGTCCACCTCGCTATAAAAGAGGCTAGGAAGGAATTTCCGGGACATCTGGTGACTCTCGAAGTCGCCCGGTTGACACAGCAATCGCGGAAATTCTTTCCTGAGCGGATCTCGACGTTGGCCGGTGCCGACCGCTTTCGGTCGAAGCGACCGGCGTCGGCAGTTCGTTCGCCTGAAGCCAACGGTGGCGGCGTATCCGCGAAATGGGGGCGAGGGGCTGGACGCTAGGGATGAGGGTGAAAACACGAAACGCTTTGCGTTTCTGGCTTTTTGTTCTCCCTAGCCCCTGTCCTCTGACCCCTAGCCCCTAACCATCGCCCCGCCCACTGAGAGCCTCCGTTGGCCCGAACCGCCAAGCTCGGTCAGGCAAATTCCACTTGGCAAAAACGTCCCAAAGGGATCGGGCGTCAACCGTTCGGCCTTGCGATCTGCGACGCGGAGTGTGAGCTGCGACCGGCTTCAATTGTGCCCTGTGCAGGCGCTCCTTAACGGGTGCAACGCAGCCGCGGGCCTGTTGCCGGCCGGGCACGTTTTCCGTAAACTGAGCGGCGTGCTCCCGAATTCTATCCACGGCTCTTAGGGGAACCAGATCCGAGCCCCGGGGCGACCTTCTTGACGAAAGACCTCCGATTTGCGTGCAACCTCATCCCTGGGGTGGGATCCATTGCCATGATAACCTGGTTCGAGGCGTTCGACCCCAATTCGACGGACAAAGCAGAGTACGAGCACATGCAGTTTTGTCGGCCGGATTACCGGCTGGCGATTCAGATTCTGGCCGAACGCGCCCGCGACCTAGTCCATTCGGCAAATCAACCTGTCAGATGCCTGGACGTCGCTTGCGGAACAGGGCTGCGATTCGGACACTAAACAACGAACCAAACATTGCGAGGCGCACAGGACTGGATCTCGATGCCGCCATGCTCGCAATCGCAGCGGAGGACTGCCCCGGACTCGAACGCTTGCAAGGCGACATGGTCGAGACAACGTTGCCTCCGCGGACGTTTGATTTGATCCTTGCCTCCTTCGCTTATCATCATGTCGAGGATGCGCGAAAGGCAAGTTTCTGCAAGCGGATGCTCAAGGCAGCGGCGCCGGAGGACACATCCTTGTTCTCGAGATTTGCCTCGACGGCCGTGAGGAGGTCAAAGCCTATTATGAAGCCGTCGTACGCGGGTTACATGACGGTCCATGGCGGGATCGGGCGGCCGCGTTCATGACCTGGACAAGCAGCGCCGACGTGGAAAACACCGGAGAGCATAAGGTTCCCCTCCGGCATCTGCTTAATGACTTCCATCTAGCAGGTTGGCGCGATCTAACAACGACACATGTGTGGCCCGTCGCCGCGAGCGAGCACGGCGGTGGTTGCTTCCTGTTGGAGTTCCAGGCCCCGAGCGAAGGTGTCGGCTAAAGCCGTCAGCACCGTCTTGTGTCAGACGATCGTCCGATTCGCTAAGCATCCGTACGAATCCCGGCCAAAGCTGCCGATCAAGAACGCCGAACGATGCACTCGTTTGTTTAAGACGAGCCGTTTTGCACCAGATTACAAACGCGCTTTTCAAGCTCTTCCACTTGCCGCTTGCGCTCCGAAATATCGAGAAGAGTGCCAAAGTACGCATCCTCACCTCGATACCGGATTAACCGCCAATATCCAGCTACCCAAAACGTTTCGCCATTTTTTCGTCGATATCGGACGATGTGGTCGTCGATGCAACCCTGCTTTTCCGTGACCTGCAGCAGACGCTGCGCGATCCTCCGGATCGAAGTAGAAATGGTGAAACCTGCGCTCTGGAATTTCGTCGAGCGTCTCCAAACCGAACATTCTGAGAAAAGGCTCGTTCGCCAGCATGATTTTGTTCGTGGCCCTCGACGAGATCGCAACGGGAACGGGCATCCAGTTGGCGATAATCTCGAATTGCTGCGGATTCTTGAGGCTGGCTGTCAGGAATTCGTGTTCGAGCGACGAAAGCCGCGAGTCATGGCTCTTCGACCATTCTTCCGCTAATTCAAGGCGAGTCCCGGCAAGGAGATCGTCCTTTGCGCGGTCGTGCTGTTTCCACCACAGTGCCGCATTCGTCAAATAGTCATGCATCTTACGGGCCTCGATCTGCGGCTGCATCCACTTGACAAGTCTCGACCATTTGCGAATGAGGCTTTCGTGAGAAATCTCGATGACGGATTTCTCGCTCAGTGGAACGTCGGTCAGGACCAAAAATGAGCGTCCTTGTCGCCGAAAATGTTCAACCACTTTTCGAATTTCATCGACGGGCGCGTGCGCTGCGGCCACAAGATCATTCAAGCTCGCCGGCTGGCGAAGCAGGCTGCCGTCGGCGGATACGGCCGTCAGGCGGCAGAACACAGCCTGGGCGATCCGTGCATCCTGCGAGTCCGAAGGGCCGAGCTCATCAAGAATCTCATCCAGATGATTGCCGAGAGCCGCCTTGAGGTCTCCGACGACTTCGTAATGCTTCAGGTCAATTTCCTCCTCTGCAGTTCGTGCCCAAGCCTCCCAGAGACGCATCAGGGCGTGCTGTAAAATCGGAAGTTGATCCTGATCGTCCCCAAGTTCGTTTAGCAACCGGTTCACGAGGCGACTTGAAATCCTATTCGAAACGGGTCGCTCGATCGTCTGGCGAAGTTGCGCCCGGCTGAAACGAGGAACGAGGTACAGTCCCTCATTCACGGCCTCATTCAAATCAGCGAATTCGGGACATCGGCCCAGGAACTCCGCACGCATTGTCAAGATGATATAGATGGGAATCTCCGCATCCCGCGAGCCTTGCCAGAGCAGATGGACGAACGATTGTGCCTCCTCTTTCCGCTCCGGAGAGGTGGCGGCCCCGAAATAGCGAAAGAGCTCTTCGAACTGGTCCACGAGCAGCACGAGACGATCGCCAGGACGTAGCGAACCTGCGACCACCTCGACCAACCCGCGCGAGCTGCCCCGCAGTTTGGCCTGCAACAGTTCGGGAGGTATCGGTCTGCCCGAGACATCGATCAGCACATCGCGAATCAGCGGCATTGGCAAGATTTCCGATCGGATTACTCCCCGGAGTCATTGTCGCAATTCGCCACCGAATTCCCGACGACTGGCTCGGAGCTCCGATGCCGAGTTTCGCGAATAAGCCGGCTCGCACTAACGACGATTTCCCGGATCCGGAGCTTCCCACGACCGTCACGAACCGCTGCTGTTTGAGACGTCGCGCTAACTCGTCGGTCTGCTCGTCGCGGCCAAAAAAACGATCGGCCTCCGCCAACTGAAACGGGCGCAGTCCCGGAAACGGATTCTCCGACGCCCCGACATAATCCGCAGTTTTCGATGCGCCCATCATGTCAGGTTCCCAGGCTGGTTAAGTGGGGAATCGGTCCAGGCTCAATCCGTTTCAAGAATGGCTCGAGCTCCGTATCCGAGAAACCTTTGCGGCAGTTCATCACGAGAACGTGATCGCCATACAAACCCAATTCATCCTTTTCCAACGGAGGCCCGTCATAGATTCCCAGCGCCAGTGGTTTCTTGAGACTGTCAGTGACGACCCAAAGGGCCGTGTCCAGTATCAAATTCCTGGTCTCCTGTTGGCCATAGAGAATTACCAGGCCATCCCTCAGTGCCAGGTCCCTTATGTCCTCACAGCAGCGCGGATTGACGCGATGGTATTGGTCTGCTTTGGGGACGGTGAACTTCACCACCATGTGTCGGCGCTGTCTAGCACTGGCGATCAATTTGCCAATGTCGTCATCCAAGCCTTGTTCGATTCCAAGAATCGATATTCGCTTGGGGGGCGGGAGCAGTTTTTGCACCAGGCTCTCAAGAGATTGCTTGAAGCTCTCATATGTATCTCTAATGATTTCCTCCGGTGCTCCGGGCCCCGACTGCTTTTCGATCGAATCCAGGAATTCCTGCTGTCGTTCGATTCGCTGTTGCAGGGTGTCATCGCCATCGTGGTCGAGCTGGTCATGACCGTCGGCTGCCGCGATCCAGACCATGTTTGTGAGTTTCCCCTTCGATTCCGCCGCGACCCGCGTCGCGCAATCGTACTGAACATTGGCAATCGACCGATCGCTGCCAGCAATCGGCTCACCGTAGGTGTTTCCCAGGATGTGCACGGAGAACTGCGCTTTGCGGAGCGCAGCGACGACCGCCTGTTCGAGTTCCGCAACGGTTTCGGGCAAGACAGCGTTTGGCCCGGGGACGATATGGACCCCGAACTGCTCGAGATCCGTTTTAAGTTTGGCCCGTTTAAGTAGCAAGTTGGGATCTGTGACCTCAGCCAAGTACACAACGGGAAGCGAACTGGGGGAAGCGAACTGGGCCTTTCCGGCCGGAGCCCTGGGCCCTGCAGCAATCGCAACTTTTGCACGATATCCTTTGCGACCATTTCAAGCTGACGGTGAAACCTCTGGTCATTCTCCACTCGCGGCCAATATCGTTCCGTCAAACTGTTCGGCGGCTTTGGCTCCAAAAACTTATATCCCGTCGGCTGCTGGACTTTTAGAGGTTGCGCCTCTGGCGGCATGTTGACGAGCAAAATCTTGACGATGCGAGTATTGGCCCCGCTATCGTCGTCTCGTGGAGATGGCTGCGCAAGAATGTCTCCAGTTCCTCCATACACGGTGCGGAGTCTAGGTAGTCGGCCGTGAGGATGCATAAGAGTAGCGCCGATTGGCACAATTCTTTTTTGATTACGTCGTTAAAATCGTCAATACCATTTAGCTTCTCGTCCCACCAAATGCGGACCCGGCTTCGACCCAGCTCCCAGATGAGTAGGACTTCAAGGTCTTCAATGAATTGGGTCACCCAGCCTTTGTCGATCCCCGGTCTCAGCAGGTTGGACGAGTGGGCGTAGCTGATGAACACGTCGTTTACGTATCTGCGGCCCGGGACCATTGCCATCGTGGCTCTCCATTCTGACCTTGCACCCGACCCCATTGCGCATCTGGGGAATCATGCCGGTACCGATCGTACCCCTCTCGCGAGGCTCATTCAATCATGTTTTTCGAGAGCCTCTGTTCGACTTGGTGTTGTCGCTGACGACCTCTGGACGAGCGGGGTTCCACCTCCCAATGTGCAATCTTGTGGGCTGAGAAAGGGGACAGGCGCATATACGGCCGAATATGGCGCGCTGTTCCCTTTCTCCCATCCTGCCGCGATCCTGATCCCAAGCTTACGTACGCGCTCGACATGACGAACAACATCGACGTTCGCTATTACTGCGTGTCCTTCAAGCTGAGCGAAATTGCGTGAAGTTCGCCCCGAACCATGCTGGCAATGCAGGTGTGCGCGTCGCATACTAATTGCTGTGTCGGGGAACTCTTGCGGATCCCGGCAGGGAAGCACTCGCGATGAACGGTGTTGACGAGTCTTGGGACGAAACCGCCCCCAGCGAGGTGATCTCGCGATAAGTGCCGACCGACTTGCTAAGCCAAATTGAGCGGGGAAGTGGCGATGCACGAAGTCCTCATCAGCTATTCGAAGAAGGACAAAAAATGGGCTGACGCCGCCTGTTCCGTGCTGGAGGCCCATGGAATCCGCTGCTGGATTGCCCCCCGAGACATTGTGCCGGGCACCGAGTGGGGCGCGGCGATTATCGCGGGAATTGACGGCTGCAAAGTCATCGTGGTGATTTTCTCGGCGTCCGCCAACGAGTCGCCGCAGGTACGCCGCGAGGTGGAACGGGCCATTAGCAAAGGGTTGACCGTCGTGCCGTGCCGCGTCGAGGACGTCAAACCGGTCGGTGCCATGGAGTACGCGCTCGGCAACACTCACTGGCTGGACGTCTTCACACCGCCCGTCGAACGACAGATGAATCTCCTTGCGGAATCCGTGGAGGCTCTGCTCGCACGCGGCGGCGGCGCCTCCAATGTCGCCGGCAATCCTTCCCTTGCCTCCCATCCCACGAGCCGCACCGAGAGCCTTCGCGAAAAGGGCGTTCCCATACGGAACTGGCGAGGAAATAAAAGGCTGGTCTTGACGGCTGGGTTCACCTTGCTCTTTTTGCTCGCGGTGAGCCTACTTTTCGTGTTGTGGCCGCGTAAGGAGGCAGCCTCAACGCCAGCGGAGCCGACGCTGGCCGCGCTCGACGGCTTTGTTCCCCTGTTTAACGGCAAGGATCTGAGTGGTTGGACGACGCTTCAAAATCAGCCTCGCAATTGGCATGTGCAAGATGGCGTATTGATCGGTTTTGGTACAGATGCCAGTGACCTCTACTCGATGCGTGATGACTTCCGCGATTTCCACATTCGCGTCGAGGCACGCATCAGCGATCGCGGTAACAGTGGCATCCTTTTCCGCTTTGGCGGGCAGGGCTACGAAGCGCAAATCAACAGCACTCATCCTCGAGACCCGACGAGGACCGGTAGCCTGTATGCCGATGGCAAATGTGTCGTCAATTTCCCAGAAGCCCCACCCCCGGACCGATGGTTTACCGAGGAAGTGATCGCCAAAGGCAAGCATATCGTCATTAAGGTTGACGGTCAGAAGACTGCGGATTTCCTCGACGGGCGCCATCAGAAAGGGCGCATCGGACTGCAGCATCGGCGGGAGCCGACGCTCGTCGAATTTCGCAAAATCGAGGTCAAAGAATTAACGCCGCAATAAATTTCCGCGACGACAAACTAAACGGCGACAAACGTCGTCACCAACGCGAATTAAAGGCGACGGGAATCAAATCGGAGGCGGATATTGACCCCCGTCCGCTCTGTTTCATTCGACTGCCTCAGGCAACGCCCATTCGAACTCCCCCATTGGTTGGTATCGATCAATGGGGTTCTTGGCCAAAGCTTTGAGGCACACGGCTTCCGCCCTGCAAGGCGATTTTGATTTTGGATTTTCGATTCCCGGCATAGGGCCGGGATTCAAAAGCAATTTGGATTTTGGATTGAGGAATAGGGTTGGGAAAGGGGACAGGCGCATAGACCGAAAAAATGCGCCGGATCCGTCCCGGATTTACGCCTTGGCGGCGGTCTGTGCAGCCTCGAAGACATCGCGTGCGGACGTCGTACCCGCTACATGCTCCGTATCCTCGGCTCCGAGGTCCATCCATCCCGCGTTCACGGCCTCAAACATTTCTTCGGCAGGTCCGGTGTGGCCCTTCGGGATGCCAAACTGCTCGAACGCTTTCGCCCACCCTGCACGCGGGACTGCAAAGGCTTTCACGTCGAGATGCAGGACTTCACCCAATTGCTCCGCGACTTCATCCGCGCTGACCATCGAACCAAGCTCGACGACGCGCTGCCCTGACCAGGCTGGCCCGGTCAAAAGGGTTGCGACCTCCGCGCCGATGTCGTTCGTTGCGACCATGGTCGATTTCCGGTTTGTCGGATTGTAGTAGACGGGTAGCGTTCCGCCCTGGGCGACCTGCAAGCCGTAGAGGAAGTTTTCAAAGAATCCACCCGCGCGCACAAATGCGATTGGCGATTTCAGGCCGCGAAAACCTTGCTCCAGAAGCGACAAGGCCGTGATTATCCCAAGCCTGCCGGACCTGTTCGCACCCATCGACGAAAGCGCTACCACCCGCGGCGGCGCTGCCTTGGTGAGCGCCTTGACATAGTTCGCAATCACGCCCTTGGCTTCTTTGTAATCGGGCGAGGGGGCCCAGACAGCGGGCAACATGACAAACGTGCCTTCGACGCCTTTGAGCGCCCGCACGATGGCTGTCGAATCGTTCCAATCGCCGTCAACCAGTTCCACGCCCTGATTCGCCCAGCTTGACGCCTTCTCGCGATTGCGGACCAGCGGCGCACTTCCTCGCCGTGCGCCAACAGATGTTCTGCCGTTGCGCCGCCCACTCTTCCCGTGATTCCCATTACTAAAAACATGTGTTTTCTCCTGATCTTGAGGGACAGAGCTCGTCAAGCTCGTGCGGATCAATTGGCTCTCGAAAGGGCTCAAGTGCACGGTCCTGGCGAAGGCGGAAGGGCGCTATCCCGCTCATGCGCGTCTCGCCTCTGGCCCGCGACGGAGACGTGTTCAAAGCGAATTGCGGCCCGCCTCCTGAAGAATTATAGGGGTCAGGCGCGAACCGAGAATCGTTCCTTTTCTGATCTTCTTTCGGACAGGGGACAGACGCCCCTGGGGTGGCCGAACATAGCCACACAAATTTATCGTCGGCACTCAAAGGCAGTGCTGCGAATGGTTTACGTCGTTTGACTAAACGGTAGCAAAATGCTACCTTTGGACAAATGAGCCAACCGGTCAAGCTTTCCGACGAACTTGTCTTAGACGCACGGGTCACGGCCGAGGTGGCCAACCGGTCGATTGCCGGGCAAATCGAGTTTTGGGCACAACTCGGCCGGGCGATCGAGCCGTTGCTTGATGGGGCCCGCGCGCTGGCCTTGCGCCGCGCCGGCAAAACGATGTCGCTTTCCGAGTGTTTCGCCACGATCGATGCGCCTGAAGGACGACGGCGCGTTGCCGAATATCTCGAGTCACGACCGTTTCCACACTATGAAGCGGCCACGGATGCGCCGGGTCTGCTCGTTCGCATCGACGCTGACGGCACCCGAACGGTCGGCCGATTTGTCGGCCGTCAATTCCAAGCCGTCCAATGAGCGAGTTGTTCGACTTCAATGCGCGGCCGATCATGATCGCGATCGCCGGGCCGAACGGGGCCGGCAAGACCACGTTCTTCCATTCCCATCTGGCGGCAGCCGGGCTGCGATTCGTCAACGCCGACGTCTTGGCTGCTGAACTCGATCTCGACGCCTACGAGGCGGCACGGTTGGCCGACTCGTTGCGGCGGGGCCTCGTCGCGCAACAGGAAAGCTTCGTCTTCGAGACGGTGTTCTCGGATCCCGTGGGTGAGCGGATCGCCTTTCTTCGAGAGGCTGTCGATCGCGGTTACTCGGTTGTCCTGTGTTTCATCGGGTTGAGCGGTCCCGAGCAATCGATCGAGCGGGTTGCGATGCGGGTTTCGCAGGGAGAGCACGACGTTCCTGACGAAAAACTGCTCGCTCGCTTTCCGAGAACTTTGGCGAATCTCAAATCGGCAATCCACTCTCTGCCGCACGTGCGGATTTACGACAACAGCGAGTTGAGCAACCCATTTCGTCTCGTCGCACACTTCGAGTCCGGCGGATTGCGAGATCTTCGCGAGCCGATCCCCGATTGGCTGCGGCCGCTGCTTCCGTGAAATCGATTTCGATGGACGAATGGCACTCCCACGGACAGGCGTTGCGTTTAGTCTTGTAGGGCAGGCTCTGCCTGCCGGTCTTATCAGCTAGAAATTGTGAGCAAATAGGATCGGCAGGCAGAGCCTGCCCTACGAGACTCGCGAAAGGATTGAGTAAACGAGACTAATCACCGACCGGGATTCTCCGGCGCGGTGAGTTGGCGAATTTGTGGTGCAGGCGTCCCGCCTGCAGATGCAGCCGGGACGGCCGCACCACAAACAGGTTTCACTGCGCGTGACGTTCGCCTGCCTCAGCCAACGCCCGTTCGAACTCCCCCATTGTCTGGTTCGATCAATGCGGAAAATCTAAGAGGACGCAGCTCTTTCCGCTTGAGATCAGCGCAGCGGACGGGAGCACCCTTCGAGGGTACGGAGCATCTCTCAATTGCGGGGGCTCAGACCTCAGTCAGCTTGCGGCGTCGCCAGCGGCTGGCGATCAGGCCGACAGCACCGAAGCCTAATAAGGTGATGCTGGCGGGTTCCGGTGTATTCGCTTGGAAGGCAATTCCGTCAATTCCCGAACTTCCCCCGGGGAATATCGTGGCGTTGGACCCCACAAGCGTCGCGGCGCCGGTGGTCGTGTTGAGCGTGTACAGGCTGTCGTTGTTGATGAGCGTGTGGATTGGATCCGTACCCGTGTTCAAGTACAGCTTGTTCGTGGCATTGTCGTAGGCAATACCCACATAATCGTTGGTGAATCCCATGGCGCCCACAAGCGTGGCGGCGCCCGTTGTGGTGTTGATCGTGTAGAGATTGTTGTGGCTGATGCCGTAAAGGATGTTGTGGTTCGAGTCGAATGTCAGGCCGCTGATAAAGGCATTTGTGAAACCGATGTTGGTGATTGTGCCACCGGGCGTGACTGAGAGGAGCGGGGCGCGGCGGCGCCGACGTCGACGGTATAAAACAGGTTTTTAGCCGGGTTGGCCGCCAATGACTGCCAATTGTTGGAGCCGTTCTGGTTGTTGATCGCGGTGTACGCCCCGGTCGTCGGGTTGATGCTGCCGAAGGTGAATTGAGGTGGGCCTGAACTGGGACCAATCGTGGTGGCATACAGGGTGCCGTTTAACGAGGCGAGGTCACCGAGGCCCGAATCGACAACGCCACTCAGGTTCAGATAATGAGTCGCTGTCCCCGTGGAGGTGTTGATCGTGTACAGGCTGACGCCGGGGTCGCTAACCGTGATGCCGTAGAGCACCTCGGCCTGAACCGGCACAGCAAGGCCAACGGTGAGAGCAACCCCCAAAGCCACCCAAAGCGCCGTCTTGGCGACTGTGCGCATCTTTCGCTCACTTACATGGAAGCTACGTCGAACACAGAGGTTACGCGGGTCCAGACTGCCATTTCGAGGGACGTCTGTCAAGTTGGGGCATCCGCGCGGACTGTCTCTTCAAATCGCACCTTTAAGGGGACAGAGCATCTCTCAAATGCGACTGTCGCTTTATCGGGTTTCTTGATCGGCTTTCCCGCCCCCGGCGGCGCATCTTCTTCAGCCAAGCGAACTACGAGGCGTTTCGAGCAGGTCCTGTGCGAGGCCGTGGAACGCTCGCAGACCCGGTTGTTGGCCTATTGTCAGCCGACGGATTCAGGGGGTCGCATGGCTCCTAACAATGGCCAAGGCCTTCCGCTGCGGTAACTTGCCGCCCCTTGGCAGGCGGGGCTAATATGGAGTTCCTTCCTGCCGTTTTTGTCGGGCTCCCTCCTCCGCCGCGGGTGCGAGCGATGAAGTTGATGGTGTTGCGTACCGCCCTCCTCGCCTGCCTGCCTTTGGCCCTCGAAACGAGTCTCCTGTTTGGCGGCGAAAAGACCGGTCGACTTTGAGAAGCAAGTGCGGCCGCTGTTGGTGGCTCACTGCGTCAAATGTCATGGGCCGGCCGAATCGCAATCGGGACTGAGGCTCGATCGGTTCGATCTGGTTCTCAAAGGCGGCGACCGCGGTCCCGGGGTGGTTCCCGGCAAGGCGGCGCGGAGCCTGATGATTCAGGCACTGCGCGGGCAAGGCGAACTGACTCCGATGCCGGCGGAAGCGCCGCGGCTCGCTCCGCAGAAAATCGCCCTGATCGAACGCTGGATCAACGAGGGGCGCTCGGACCGGCCGATGCGTCAAACTCCGACGCAAAAAGAAAACACTGGGCCTTCGAGCCGATCCGGCGACCGAGCGTGCCGCGAGATTCGGCCGACGGCGGGCTCGCCAATCCGATCGACGCATTCGTCCGCGCGCGGCTGGCCGCCGAGCATCTGGCCCCGTCTCCCGAAGCGGATCGCTCGACGCTCATTCGCCGGCTGAGTCTCGATCTGCGCGGTTTGCCTCCGCGACCGGATGAAGTGGAGGCCTTTCGCCGCGATCGGCAGCCCGGCGCCTACGAGCGGCTCGTCGATCGCATGTTGGCTTCGCCCGCGTACGGCGAACGCTGGGGCCGGCACTGGCTCGACCAGGCTCGCTACGCCGACTCGAACGGCTTTACCATCGACAGCGGCCGATCGATCTGGAAATACCGCGACTGGGTGATTTCGGCCATCAACGACGACTTGCCCTTCGACCAGTTTGCCATCGAGCAACTGGCCGGCGATCTGTTGCCCGGTTCGGCCACCGATGCCCTCGTGGCGACTGGCTTTCATCGCAACACGCTCGTCAACGAAGAGGGAGGGACCGACAAGGAGCAGTTCCGCATCGAGGCCGTGATGGACCGCGTGAACACGACGGGGGCCGTCTTCCTGGGCCTGACGGTCGGCTGGCGCAGTGCCATCATCACAAGTTCGATCCGATCTCTCAGCGCGACTACTACAATCTTTTCGCCATCTTCAACAACTGCGACGAACCGACGCTGGCAGTGCCGACCCAGGCGCAAAACCGCCAGCTCAAGGACCTGGGCCGGCAGATCGCGGAGGCCGCAAAGCCGCTAGCCGAGTATGACCGCAAGCTCGGCACGTCGCAGTCGGCGTGGGAGAAACAGATCGCCGCGCGTCCCGCCGTGCGGTGGACGGTGCTTGAACCGAGCGCCGTCCGCACCGAGAAGGGAACGGTGCTCAACGCGCTGGCGGATCATTCGCTTGTCGTCGATTTCACCGTCCCGCCCAACGACACGTACCACATCGAAGCCGACGTGCCGTCGGAGGAAATCACGGCCATTCGTCTCGAGGTGCTCACTCATCCGAGCCTGCCCCTTTCCGGCCCGGGGCGCAGCGATACGACGGGCAACTTCGTGCTCAGCGAATTCGAGCTGCGCGCCCGACCGCTCAAAGCTGGTGGTGGTGCGGCTGGCGGTGCGGTTGGTGATTGGCACAGCGTCCAACTGGCCGATGCGGTTGCCGACCACGCGCAGGAAGGCTTCGCGGCGAAACGCGCCATCGATCAAAATCGCGCGACCGGCTGGTCGATCGGCACCAAAGTCGGCTCGGCCCACGTCGATCGCGAGTTGATCGTCTTTCCAGCCGCGCCCATCAAGAATTCGGGCGGCACGCGGATCGAAGTCATTCTGAGGCAGCAGTCTCCCGAACCGAACTTCCTGATCGGCCGCCTGCGGCTGAGCGCGGCCGGCGGACCGGCCGATGCGTTGAAGGTGCCCAATTCGATTCGCGAGTTGGCGCTGGTTCCGAAAGCAAAGCGCAAGAATGCACAGCGCGCCGAACTTGCCGCCGCCTTCCGCGAGACCGATCCGAAACGGGCCCTGTTGGCAGGCCGTGTGGATGCGATCCGCGCCGAAAAGACGGCTCTTGCTCGAATGATTCCCACGACGCTTGTCTTGCGCGAACTTCCTCAGCCGCGCGAATCGCACATCATGATTCGCGGCGATTTCCTGCGACCGGGGGCGCGCGTGACCGGCGACGTGCCGGCGTTCCTGCCTCCCATCCCCGGAAAAGCGGCGCCGCCGACTCGGCTTCAACTTGCGCGCTGGCTCTTCGATCCGGCCAATCCGCTGACGGCCCGCGTCACCGTCAACCGCATGTGGCAACATTTCTTTGGCGCGGGGCTGGTCGATACGGAAAACGATTTCGGCACACAGGGATCGCCCCCGTCGCATCCGGAGTTGCTCGATTGGCTCTCCGCCGAAATGATGCATCGCGGCTGGAGCCGCAAGAGTCTGCACCGGCTGATTGTCACGTCGGCCACGTATCGCCAAAGCTCGTTCCTGCGCGACGACCTGCGCGAGCGTGATCCGAATAACCGGCTGCTGGCCCGGCAATCGCGGATTCGCCTCGAAGCCGAATCGGTGCGCGATGCGGCGCTGGCGGCCAGCGGCGCCCTCTTTGAGAAGATCGGCGGCCCGAGCGTCTTTCCGCCGCAGCCGGAAGGGCTTTACGTCGTGACGCAGACGAAGAAGAGCTGGCCGGAGAACAAGGGCCCCGACCGTTTTCGCCGCGGGTTATACATCCATTTCTGGCGGAGCAGCCCCTACCCTCTCCTGCCGACGTTCGACGCGCCGGATGGCAACACAACTTGCACGCGGCGGGCGCGGTCGAATACGCCGCTGCAGGCGTTGACGCTCGCCAACGACCGCGTCTTTACGGAAATCGCCAGGCTGTTGGGGAAGCGGATTGTCGAAGAGACCGGAAACGACTCCGCCTCGCGGATTCGGCGGGCGTTCGAGATCTGTCTGTCGCGCGAGCCGAGCCAGGCGGAACAGTTGCGTCTGGCAGCATTTATCGACGCACAGCGATCAGCTGCTGGCAAAGGATAAACCGGATGAACTCGCGCCTGGACGGCGGGAGCCCGCGTGTTGTTGAATCTCGATGAGTTTATTACGCGGGAGTGATCGTAGGGCAAGCTGCCAGCTTGCCATTTGTGTTTTCAAAACGAAGTCGGAATGGCAAGCTAGCAGCTTGCGCTGTGGGAAAATGGCAAGCTAGCAGCTTGCCCGACGGGAATGCCGATGCACGACAACCAGCTGCGAGACACGACGCGACGGCAATTCTTCGCCGATTGCGGTGTTGGCGTCGGCTCCGTGGCTCTGGCGTCGCTCTTGAGCGAAGGCAAACTCTTCGCCTCGCCGACGGCCGACCGCCGCACGAATCCGCTCGCCCCCCTGCCCACGCATTTTCCGGCCAAAGCGAAGAGCGTCATCTTTCTGTTCATGGCGGGCGGGCCGAGCCAGTTGGAGCTGTTCGACCACAAGCCGAAACTCAACGAGCTCGACGGCCAGGTCATTCCCGCGTCGTTCGTGAAAAACCAGCGGTTCGCCTTCATCAAGCAAGACGCGAAGCTTCTGGGCTCGCGGCGGCACTTTCGCCGCTGGGGCAAAAGCGGAGCCGAGATCTCCACGCTGCTGCCGCACATCGGCTCGGTGAGCGACGACGTGGCCATCATCCGCAGCATGAAGACCGACGTCTTCAATCACGGGCCGGCCAAGCTGTTTACCAACACGGGCTCGCCGCGCTTCGGCCGGCCCTCGATGGGATCCTGGGTGACCTACGGCATCGGCAGCGAGGTCGACAGCCTGCCCGGATTTGTCGTGCTTCTGTCGGGCCCGCGCGGACCGCGCGGTGGCACGGCGCTCTGGGGGAGCGGATTTCTGCCCACGACTTATCAGGGCGTCGCGTTCCTGAACGGGAACGATCCGATCCTGAATCTCTCGAATCCCACGGGCATCGATCGCCGGCGTCAGAGTGAATTTGTCTCGGCCGTTCGCGATCTCAATTCGCTGCGGCTCGAACAGGTCCGCGACCCGGAAATTCCACGCGGATTGCCGCCTACGAAATGGCCTACCGCATGCAATCGAGCGCGCCGGAGCTGATGGATCTTTCCCGCGAGACGAAGACGACGCTCGAAGATTACGGTGCCGATCCGAATCGGCCGTCGTTCGCGCGAAACTGCCTCTTGGCCCGGCGGCTCGTCGAGAAGGGCTGCCGGTTCGTGCAGCTTTACCACACCGATTGGGACCATCACGGCAACCCGGGCACGAACCTGGGCCAGCCGCTCGACGATCGCTGCCGCGAGGTCGACCGGCCGACGGCGGCATTGATTCGCGATCTCAAGCAGCGGGGGCTGTTGGAGAACACGCTGGTGATCTGGGGCGGAGAATTCGGCCGCACGCCGCAGGGCGAGCCGCGCGAGGTGCCGGGGCGCGACCACCACATCGAAGCCTACACCATGCTTTTGGCAGGCGGCGGCGTGAAAGGCGGCATTTCGTTCGGCAAGACGGACGAAATTGGCTACCGTTCGGTCGAAAATCCGGTGCACGTGCACGATCTGCACGCGACCATCTTGCATCTGCTCGGCTTGGATCACAAACGGCTGATCTACCGTTTCCAGGGGCGGGATTTCCGCCTGACCGACGTCGCGGGCGAAGTGGTCCAGCAGATTATCGCCTGAGCCGGGCGACGTGCGTTGCGCGATACCGTCCGATTCTCAAGACTGGCGTGGCGCTCGCGCGATTCAATTCCGGTCGTGCCGCCGGCAGAATGTGAAGATGGGAAGAGGCGAGATCATTTCGCGAGCCGCGAGTCTTCTGGTTGTGGCTGCGTATGTCGCAATCGCGGCGTTCGGGACGTCCCTGACAAGATCACGGGTCCGGCCTTTTGGGAACCGTGCTGGGTTTGCTCCTGATCTGGTTTCCGGAGCAGATCGGGAGCGCAATCATTAGTACCCTGGATCGGCCAGCCCCCACCGAAACACCGCCGGTCCTCGTTGCGTTCATGGGCTGGGTGTTCCTTGTCGGCGTTCCTGCGGTGGTAGCGCTTCTCGTAAAGTAATGTGATTGAACTTGCTCAATAATTTCCTGCGTCGCACAACACTTCGCGGGATTTGGGAGTTCTCGAACGTCAAACGGATTTGCACGCCCACGCAGAGCCGTGGCGTGGCACCCGAAAACCACGCATCGATATGTGCAAAGCCAATTCACATTCATGCCAGCCAAAAAACTCGCGGCGAAAACGGCGAAAGGCACACAGTCCGCGGCGTCGACTTGTTTTGACGCTTCTGGGAATCGTGGTCGCCGTCGCCGGGCTCGCGGTCACCGTGGAAAATCGGCTGGCGTCGCCCGACATCAAGCTGCTCGTTCCGTCGCACGGGGCCCGCTGGATTCGCCAGAACCGGCCCTTCAAGCTGACCGGTTGGGGGCCGACGCAGGAAGTCGTCTTCTTTCGCAAGAAGGTGAGCGTACCCGCCGGGACGAAGTCATGCACCGTCACCGTGCAGGCCTTGCGTTCCTGCGTCGTCTATTGGGACAAGCGGCCGGTGCTTGGCCCGACCCGGCCCGAAGAGTGGAAACAGCCGCGCGAAGTCGTTCTCAACGATCTCACACCGGGTGAACACGATTTCGAGGTCTTTGTCGAAGACAGCTTGGGACCGGCCGCACTCCTGGTTTACGCGGACGGGCTTGGTCTGCGGAGCGGGTCCGGGTGGGAAGAGAGCCTTTTGGGCGAGAAGTGGGAACCAGCCGCGCTGGCGGACGACGCGGCGCCACCTCCTCTTCCACAAGCATTCCCCTCGCCGCTCCGCGCTGGCCAATTCCCTATGGTGGCTCGCACCGCTGTTTGCCGCGACATGGGCGTTCTTGCTCTGGAGCACGCGGTCGGAAGCGGCTCGGGGATTGCCCAAATGGTGCACGGCTTCGCGCTGCCGCTGGGCGGTGATTGCCGCCTGGGTTGTGCTGGCCGCGAACAATTTCCTCAAGCTGCCGGCCGAGATGGGATACGACCTACCGTCGCACGTCGATTACATCCGCTTTATTGCCGAGCGCGGCGAATTGCCCGATGCCCGCGACGGGCTGCAGATGTTTCAGACGCCCCTGTTTTACGCGATCGCCGCCGTCGTTTATCGCGGTTTGACCCTCTTTCTCGCGAGCGCGACGGCGCTGCTTTGGCTGCGCTGGCTGACGCTGTTGTGCGGCATCGCTCAAGTTGAAATCTGCTTCCGCGCGGCACGCATCTGCTTTCCGGATCGGGACGATCTGCAAACGCTTGCCGTGTTCATCGGCGGTCTTTTGCCGATGAACGTCTACATGTCGCAGACGCTGGGGAACGAGCCGTTATGCGGCGTGCTTTCGGCCCTGATGCTGCTGTGGGGCTGGCAAACATTGCGGGAGCCGGACGCGGCGATTGTGCGGCGGCAGTGGAGCGCGGGCGTGCTCTTCGGGCTGGACTTGCTCAGCAAAATGACGGCCCTGCTGCTGACCCCTGTCATCGCGGGCGTGCTGGTCGTCGCCAATCGCCTGCGGGGGTTCGGCGGCGTCTGGTTGGCGTTCGCACGGACGTTTGGGGCGGCGGCCGTGATTGCGGGCTGGTATTACGGGCGAAATTGGATCCGCTTTGGCAAGCCGCTTGTTGGCGGGTGGGACCCCGTTCGGGGGATCCAGTGGTGGCAGGATCCGGGCTATCGCACTCCCTGGCAGATGGTCTCCTTTGGCCGGTCGCTGTTTTCGCCGCTGCACGCCGGGTTTTACTCGCTGGCCGACGGTTTTTTCGCAAGCCTCTGGCTGGACGGCAATCTCAGCGGCATGGACTCGCCGCCGCCGTGGAACATGACCCTGATGCTGGCGGCCCCGTGGCCGGCGCTGTTGCTTTCGGCCGCGATCGCTGCGGGCCTGGTCCGCGCCGTTTGGTGCCGGGATACGGCATTGCGGCACAGCCTGCAGCTTGCCGGAGTGACGCTACTGCTGTACCTGGCGGCTTTTGTGCTCTTGTGGCTGGAAGTGCCCGCGTTCAGCCAGGCCAAGGCGTCCTACACGCTGGGATTGACGCCGGCCTACGCTCTGCTTTGCGTCGCGGGATTGGATCTGCTGCCTTCAAATCGGGTGGTGCGGGCGGCCGTGTTCGCATTTGTGCTCTGTTGGAGCGTACTGGTTTACGGCGCGTATTTTGTGTTGTAGAACCGAATCTGCGGAACGTTGTCCCGACCACCCGTCCCATCGCGCCACCGAGGGCATTTCAAGGCATCATGTCGTCCCGTAAACGATTCACGCTTGCGATCGTGGTCATCTTGATCATCGCGGCCGTTGCCGCCGGCTGGCTGTTTAATAAGCCGGAAGAACCGGTTGTCGACAAAGAGCAATGGGAGCGGAACACGCGGCTTGCGCTCAAATTCGTCGATTTGAAAAACGCCTCGCTGGCGGCGCTTGAAAATCGCAAGTTTCAGGAGGCCGAGCCGCAGCTCTTGGAATTGTCCACGCTGGGAATCGGCGAGCCGATCGGCGCGGAATTGGCTGATCAATCGCATCGGGGAAACGAGCACGCTCGATCTGTCCAAGAATCCGAACGCGTACGTCGACGCGATCGAGGCGTGTCGCCGGGCGGTCAATCTGGTTTGGAACCTGGAGCGCGAGGGCCCGATGCGGTATTTGGTTGCCGCAAAGGTCAACGTTCTCTCGCAAAATACTCCGAAGCTGCTCGAGGACTTGCACAACGGGGCCGGACGCGGTCAGGACTATCCGCCGATCTGGTACGCACTCTACGAGGCGGAGCGAACCAGCCCCGACGACGCGGTGCGGGCCGACGGCGAAAACGCGCTCAAAACTTTGTACGACATGATTCCCAACAATCTGTTCGTGCTGACCGAATGGCTCAACGTCGCGGCGCGGCACAAGGATCCCGAGATTGTCGAACCCCTGGAACGGGCCCGCCAGCGATTGATTCCCTTTCTCGCCGACGTTCCCGCCGCCACGCCGGTCGCCCCGGCGCGGGCACTGGACGACGCTCTGGCGGCTGCAAAGAAGGGCGATTGGACCGCCGTGGCCAGAAATATCACGGCGATCTCCGTTGTTGCCGCCGTGCAACCGGCCGTGCGGAACGACAAATGGCGCGTCGATCACGGCCTGCAATGGCTGATCAAGTACGATTTTTCGGACAAGTTTTATCACGACCATCCGCTGGATCGCGTGCTGCCCAAGAAATCCGAGGCGGTCCATTTTCGCGATCTGACGCTCAAGGGCCCGCTTGGTGAATTGACCGACGTCCGCGATGCGCGGTTCGTCGACTGGAACGGCGACGGCCGGCTGGAACTTGCCGTCTTGCGAAAGGCGTCGCTGGAAGTCTATCGCCGCGGCGGCTCGGCGGAGGAATGGACCAAGGTGGCCGCGGTCCCGCTGCCGGCCGACGGTTTTGAGCACGTCACGGCGGCCGCGCTCGAGGCCGATGCTGCGCCTGTCGCTCATTCTCTGCGGGCCGAACGGTGTGCTGCTGGTCGAAAGCCGGCTCGACGCAGCGAAGACGCCTCAATTGAAGACAGTCGAAACGCACGCGCTCACGGAGAAATCCAAAGGGGCCGAGGCCGTTCTCGCGGTTGATCTCGATCATGACGGCTTGCTCGATCTGGTTGTCGCGAAAGGGGCCGATGCGTCCGTGTGGCGAAACGCGGGCCGCAAGGAATTCGTCGATGTGACGCCTCGCTCCGGCGTCGTCGAGCAGCTTGCAGCCGTGCGCGGCCAAGCGAGTGGCGTGCCCCGCACGCTGGCCGCCATCGATTTCAATCACGATTGCGACGTCGATCGTGCTGCTCACGGGCGGCGCCACGAAAGGTGTCGCGCTGTTGAAAGGCTTCGGCGAGGGCCGGTTTGAGGTGCATGCTCTGGCAAACAAGGATGCCGTTCTGCAACAGGCCGTGGCAGCTGTCGGTTCTCGATGCCGATGCGAACGGTTCTTGCGACGTGCTGGCCGCCGGTCCGGGCGGGATTTCTCTCCTGCAGACGGCAAGCAGCGATTACGGACAGGTGAGCGTGATCAACGTGTCGGCCGTCGCCAATTTTGCCGCCAGCCAATTGCTCGTTTTGGATTACGACAACGACGGCAACCAGGATGTGCTGGCCGCGAGTGCCGACGGGATCCTATGTCTGCACGGCACCGGGAACGGCCACTTCGAGACTGCGGCCGACGTTTTGCCCACCGGGTCTCAACGCGATTCGCCTCGCCGATTGCGGCGACATGGACGGCGACGGCGACATCGACGTGTTGGTGATCGCAAAAGAACCAGCCGGCGGCCGTCTGCACATTTTGCAGAACGACGGCGGCAACGCGAACAATTGGATCGATGTGCGGCTCAATGGCGTGCCGGCCACTCGGACGGACGAACGCCGTCCGTCAGCCGCGGGGATCGGGGCGACGATCGAGTTGAAAATCGGTCCCGTCTGTCAGTCGCGAATCGTGACGAGTCCCGTGACCCATTTCGGCATCGGCACGCGGGAATCGGCCGATTTTCTGCGGGTCGTGTGGCCCACCGGCATCCCCGCGAGCGCAGAGAAGCCGGCGAAAAACCGGGCAATTCAAATCGGGCCGCCTCCCGCCAGTTGGCGTTGACCCGCGCAGACGGCTATTCTGGTTGAATGCACGGACGGAGTCGTCCTCCGTGCGTTTTTCATTGAGTCATTCCGGTTGAACGAGGTGCGGGTCGTGCAAAGCGGTCGAAACGGTCTCCGAAAATACGGTGTCCGACAATTCGTTTCAGGAGTAATCGCGCTGGCGGTGGCCCTTGGCGGCGCGCGACTGCATGCCGAGGATTTTCACTATCCGCTCAAACCGGCGGCCGCCGAACATGGGCCCGTTTACGTCGCCGACCTGCGGCTGCCGGGCATTCTGGTTGTGAAGGACGGCAAAGTCGACACGTATTTTGCCGCGTCCAAGAAACTCGGCACGCCCCTCTGCCGCATTCGCAGCCTGGCGGTCGACCGCGACGGCAAAGTCCTCGCGGGCGATTCCTCCACCCGGGAAGTTTATCGCTTCGACCAACCGGGCAAGCCGACGCCGCTGATCAAAGGGGCCCAGGCCGGCATCGGCATCCCCATGGCGATTGCCGTCGACTCGAAGGGCAACATCTTCGTTGCCGACCTCGAGGTGCACTGGATTTGGAAACTTTCTCCGACGGGCGGCACGCCGAAGCGTTTCGCCGAAGTCCCCGCGCCTGCGGGGATGGCGATCGACTCGCACGACCGGCTGTGGGTCGTCTCGAATGGCAACGATCAGCTGTTGCGGATTTCGCCCGACGCGAAAATTGAAGTGGTCGTCGCCGGCCGTCCGTTCCAGCATCCCAACGACGTGGCACTCGGTCCCGACGAAACGGCCTACGTGAGCGACGGCTACGCGCACACCATTTGGAAGGTGACCGCCGGCGCGAAGCCGCAGGCTTGGATCAGCGGGAGCCAGCTCGTGAATCCCGTGGGACTCGCGTGGCACGACGGCAGCCTGATCATCGCCGACCCGAATCCGAAAGCCAAAACCGGCCAGGTCTACAAGGCCGACGCTGCCGGCAAATTGTCACCGCTTGCGGGAAAGTGATTTCGCCGGCTCGACAGCCGCGATTTCTTCCGGCGTCGCGGCGAAATTGATCGAGTGAAATTTCGCCGCGCGGCACGCGTCGTAAACGAAGATCACGTCGCCCAACGGCACGTCGCCGGCGACGTCCAGAATCACGCGGCGATCGCTTCCACCGGCAGCGATTTCTTTGAGCGCTCCCGGCAAGGCGGCGAGATCGGCATACTTGCGTCCGCCCAGCTCGATCCGCGTTCGCTGTTGAGTGGCGATGCGCGAGAGATGGATCCAATGGTCCAGGTCCGGCTTCGAGGGAACCGCCGAGACCGCCGCCGAGACATTGCCGCTCGAGAGCAGCGTCGAGAGGCTCTGCTCCGCGACGCGTCCGCCCGAGGCGAGCACGAAGAACACCAGCAACTGGAACACGACGTCGACCATCGGGGTCACCGTGCGGTCGAAGTCGCAAACCGGTCCTGTGCGGGCTTTGGGGATTCGCATCGCAATTGGTCTCTACTTGCCGCGGACCGCGAACTTGAGATTCGTCACCCCGTGACGGGCGCAGGCGAGGATCAGCGGTTTGACCTCGGAATAGGGGACCGACTCGTCGGCCCGCACGCGGACTTCGCAGCCCGCGGGCTGATCGCCGGCCCGCTCGGCGACGAGCCGATCGAAATCGTTCGGGCTCGTCTCCTGCCCGGCGATAAACACGCGGCGCTTGGCATCCATCGTCACCACCAGCCGGCGGGCCGAAGCCGTGTCGCGCGCGTCGATCTGTCCGGCTTGCGGCAGAATGACGGCCGCGGAGGTGTCTTTCTTGGCGGCGAGACTGGCCAGGCTGAAAAAGACGATCAGGTTGAAACAGATGTCGATCAGCGGCGTGATGTTGAAACGCACGCCCGACTCGCGCTCTCGGCGAGGAATCTTCATGCCGATTTCTCCCGCTCGATGGCCACCGAGGGGAACGTCGGCCGGCCATAGTCTCCAGCAGCCCGCAGTTTGCGTCGGCGTGCGGCCTGAGCCCGGCGATATTCAAGAAACAGATGGTCGGCCATCTGCGAACAGGTGGCCACGCCCTCGTCGACCTTGTTGCGAAAGTGGGCGAAGGCCGCGTAGGCGGGAATCGCGACGGCCAGTCCCATCAGCGTGGTGACGAGGGCGGTCGAAATTCCAGGAGCCAGTTCCGTGACCTGCACGTTCGCCTTCGAGGCGAATTCCGAAAAGGCGATCATCATGCCCCACACCGTTCCCAGCAGGCCGAGCATCGGAGAGAGCGTGCCGATCACCGAAAGGGCGTCGATCTTGCGGTACAGCCGCGCCGCGTATTGAGGCGCAGGCGTCTTCCATCGCCTTTTCGACCAGCGCGTATCCCGCGCCGACTTCCGTCAGACCCGGCGGCCAGCACGAATCCGAGCAGGCTGCCGTCGTCGCGGCAAAGCTTGGCGGCGATTTTGAATTGCCGTTCGTGCATCAATTGGTGCACCTGTTCGGCCAGCTTCCGCGGATTGAGGGCCCGATTCCGCAGCGAGAACAGATGTTCGATCACGAGGGCGACCATCGCCACGCTGAGCGCGGCCAGGATCACGCCGACCACGCCCCCCGCATCGAAGAGTTGTTTCAAGTTGAGGTTCGCGTGCCAGCTCTTCGGCGCTTCGTCGGCGGCGAAGGCCAACCGCGGCACCGCCACCAAAAGCACGATGGCCAGCAGCCAAACGCGGCGGCTCGGGCCCAGCGAATGTCGTGATCTCGAATTGGATCGCAAATGAAACATGCTTAACGCCCCGGCAACGAGGACGAAGGGGATTCTTCGACCGGTCTTGTGGCAGTACGAACCTTCGGACGGAACGAATTGCTTTCCGCAAATCGCTTCACGTTCTGATAGGCAAAATCGCCGTTGTTTTGGGCGGCCAGTTTGCGGAGGAACTCCGCGGCCGCGTCGTCGTGCATGCCGAACTGCACGCAGTGAATCCGCGTGCGGCCGGCGTTCAGCGTCTTGATTTCTTCCATTTCCTCAGGCTTCATCGCCGGCTCGCCCGCGTCGGTGAGGAAAAAAATCACGTCAGGATGCAGCCGCAGGGCCAATTGCAAAGCGGGCACATGCTGCGTGCCGCCGTCCGGCTGCACCGAGGCGACAAATTGTGCGGCCAGCCGGCGATAGGATTCGTTGGCGGGGAAATACTGAAAATCGGTCTTGCCCGGCGCCTTCATCCATTGCTGATCGAGGTTGTAAAACACGATCTGGAACTGCTGCGATCGCCGCAGATTGGCCAGACTCGACAAGAGTTCGTTCTTGGCCGCATCCATCGCGTGGTAGCTGAACATGCTCCCTGAGCAGTCGATCACGTAAATGAACCGGGCTCCGGCGTCCCAGATGCCGAAGAAGGGGGCGTTGCCATACGAGCCGCGACCGTTGCCGGAGCCGGATCCACCCCCCCGCGTTTCGTAAACCAGACCGTCCCATTTTCCGGTCGACCGCGCGGTTGAACTGCTCGCGTGATCGCTGGCGCCATCTGCGGTCTCTCTTTTGCGGTGGAATGGCGGAACGTGTCGGCGCGTCGGCAATGGGCGGCCGGGCCGATGATGGGCTGCGGTTTGGCAGCCGGTGTGCTCGGCTCCTTCATTTCAGGCGTCGCGGCGACGGCTGGCTTTTCCGGCTTGATGGCCGGCGCGGGTGGCGGAAGTTCGGCCGGCTTCTGAGAGGGGGCATGCTGCTCGACGCCGCTGGTTGTGTCGTCGCCCGCTCCGTCGCCTTTTCCGTTGCCGCCCGAGTGACCGACGTAGATGCCAATGCGGCGAAAGTCGCCGTTTGGATCGCCGACGATCCCGCCGGAGCGGCCGGCAAGCATCGTGGCCAGCACCACGATCAGTGCGCCGTGCAGCACCAGCGACAACATCCAACTGGGAACAGCGGCCAGGCCGCGTTTGGTTGGCGGACCGCCGGCGTTCTGGAAGTTGGTGGCCGACTGCGAATCCGACATGACCGCCTCAATGGCGATAGTCACCGGCGTTTGTCACTGGCGACTCGTTCGCCAAAGGCAATGCGTGGTGCAATTCGGGGGATGACTGATCGAGGTGGAAATCCGGTTGTGGGCGAACGCCCATCGTCCAGGAGAGGGGCGGCAGTTTAGGCGTCTTGGGAAAATCAGTCAATACGAATTGCCGGGCGGACGCCCTGCCAAGAAAGGGGCTTACGACGCCTCGAAAAACCGGCTTGTCGAACCCCCCTCCTCGACCGCCTCGATCTCGACTTTGCCCGCGCAGCGGGGGCACCAGCCGACAAAGGCGGACTCGGCCGCGTTCAAATAGGCTCGCACGTACGTGCGGCAACACTTCATCATCACGCCGACAAAGGGCCGCGGAGCCGATTTCGGAGGAGTTTCGTCCATGGCTCGGGATTTTTATCCGCCCGGAACGGACCTCACAACAGCAGTCTTGTGGTGAGGGGGGAGGGCGGAGCGGAGAGGGCGGAGGGATTTTTCAGTCGGCCATTGGCGACTTTCTCTTGGGCTTTCTTCCCTCCGCCCTCCCCGCTCCGCCCTGGTATCTTTAGAATGAGAGCCGGCTGCCAGCTCGCAGCAACCTTGAATTCCCGCCTCGCTTCTCCCAGAATGCGGCGTATTCAAATTCTGAGTGGAAATTATGTCGATTGAACTCGCCGAAAAGCTGAAATCGCAGCTCACTGATAAATATGTCGTCGTCAGAGCACGGTGTGCCCGAGCTGCGACGATTCGAGTCGCTCACCGGCCGCGTGAAGACCGTCAACATGAGCGGCCGGGCCCTCGTCGAATTCGACGGACCGGTCGACATCGGCTGGTACGACATCGATCCGCAGTACCTCACCGTGGTCGACGCACCCGTGAAAAAAGCGGCGCCCGAAAAGCACGCCGCTCCGGCCAAGGCCGAACCCGCCAAAGCAGCGGCGGGGGCAAAACCCGCTCCCGCGGCAGCCGGCAAACCGGCGGGCAAGAGCCCGCTCGAAATGGCCCGCTCTCAGGGAGCGGGAGCAGCAGTCGCCAAACCGGCCGCACCAGCCGCCGCCGGCGGTGCCGCGGCGCCCGCGAAAAAACTTTCGCCGTTGGAACTCGCCCGGCAACAGGGCGCAGGCGCAAAAGCCGCCGCGGCGAGCCCCTGCCCCGGCAGCTGTCTGCTCAGGCCGCATCTTCCGCGCCTGCAGCTGCCGCGCCCCCTGCCGGCAAGAAACTTTCACCGCTCGAAATGGCCCGCCAGCAGGGTGCGATGAAAGCCGGCGGTGCCGCCCCTGCCGCTGCACCCACCCCGGCAGCCGCGGCCCCCGCGCCCGAAGCCAAAGCCGTGCAACCAGCCGCCCCGGCGCCGCCGGCTCCTGCCGCACCGACTCCCGCACCGCCGGCCGCATCGGGCAAGAAGCTGTCGCCGCTCGAACAGGCGCCGCCAGCAAGGCGCGTTCAAAGGCGGCAAGGGCTGAGTCGCCGTGCCATTGTGCGATTGAGTGGCCGGTTGTAGGGTGGGACAAGGTCGCTTCGATCGCCGGCCCACCTTGTTCTTGCCATGATTGAGCAGAAGGTGGGCCGGCTCGCAGAGCCTCGTTTGTCCCACCTACTCCGCTAAGTTCGCCTGCCGCAAAATAGCACCCCGCGCATCGAAAAGGTTGCACCCATGTTGCACCGCGTCACCTTTTGCTGCGTCCTCCTGAGCCTGACGTTTCTGAACTCCGATCGGCTGTGCGCTGATCCCGGCTCGTTATCGGTCGCCACGTTTCAAGTCGACGCCACGCCGCCGCTCGGGAGCCCGCTGTGTGATGCGGCGGTGAAACCGGCGAAGGAAATCGGTGATCCCCTCAGCGCGCGGGGGATCGTCATCCTGGGGAGCGGGCGGCCGATCGTCCTGTGCGCCGTCGATTGGGTGGGGATTGCCAACGGAGGCTACGACCGCTGGCGCACCGCGCTGGCCGAGGCTGCCGGGACCACGATTGGTCGCGTTGAGGTTCACACCCTCCATCAGCACGACACGCCGGGCTGCGATTTCGAAGCGGAGCAGATCCTCGCCGAGCATGGTCTCAGCGGTGCGATGTTTCCTGTCGCCTTCGTGAGCGACACGATCGAGCGGGCCGCCCTCGCCTGCAAAGAGGCCATCCCGCACAGTTCGCCGGTGACTCACATCGGGCTGGGCCGGGCGAAGGTCGACAAAGTCGCATCGAGCCGCCGGCCGCTCGGCCCTGATGGAAAAGTAAAATTCGTCCGCTGGAGTTCCGGAAACACGGCCCGAAGTGCGGGCCGAGCCCGAAGGCGTTTACGATCCGTACGTCGCCCTTGTGAGTTTCTGGAATCAACGATCGTCCGCTGGCCGTCCTCACGTACTACGCGATTCATCCGATGACGTTCTACGGCCGCGGAGTGGTCAGCTCCGATCTCGTCGGTCTGGCCCGCTCGATCCGCGAGGCGGCACTTGGCGGTGTGCCGCACATTCATTTCGACGGTGCGGGGGGCGATGTGACGGCCGGCAAGTACAACAACACCACGCCGGCGGACCGCGGAATTCTCGCCGAGCGGCTCGCCGCCGGGATGAAAAAAGCCTGGGAGACGTCGCGAAAGGTTCCGATCACCGCCAGCGACCTGACCTGGCGAACGACCGAAGCCGCGTTGCCGATCAATCCCAAGTTGCCGAACGAAGCGTCGCTGCTGGCATGCGGTCGAGAGCAAGAAACTCGCGACGATGTATCGCGTCCGCGCGGCGGAAGACCTGGCGTGGGTTCGCCGCGAGGCAGCCGGTCACAGAATCCAATTGAGCTGCCTGAAGCTTGGGCCGGCCTACATCCTGCACATGCCGGGCGAACTCAGCGTCGAGTACCAGTTGGCCGCCCAGAAAATGTGTCCGCACGATTTTGTCTGCATGGCCGCCTACGGCGACTATGGATCCGGTTACATTTGCATGGCGGCCCAATACTCTCAAGGAGGCTATGAACCGACGGCCTCTCGCGTCGGCCCCAACGTCGAGAGCGTGCTTTTCGCCGCGATGCGTGAGCTGCTCCAGTGATCCAGCCTTCCCGATCCGTCGTCTTTGCGCTCCTGGCTGCCGGTCTGTTTCTCGGCGTTGGCGCGCGCGCGGGGCAGACATCTCCGAACTCAATCAGCACTTCAACGATCCGGGCAAATCGATTGCACCCTGGATGTTCGTCCCCAAGTCGAACATCAAAGAATTCTCGACAGAGGAACATCCGGGCCTCGCGACGATTTACGAGGCGGGCCACGGGCAGGACGTCAAAGGCATCCTCGAGAAGCCGATCAAGATCGGCGATTACCGGCTGCCTTGGGAATTCCAGACTTCGCTCGTGCAGAGTTTCAATCTGACCGCCGGCGTCGGCGTGAAAACGCAGGTCAACGCGGCGATCGGACTCAACGTGGTCGTCACCTTTTCCGATCCGTCGACCTGGCCCCGCGATCGCACGAAGCGGCCGCCGAAGACGCACGAGTTCCAGCTCTTGGACGTGCACCTGGGCTCGACGGGCGAGGCGGGCGTGGGGCTGCCGCAGTATGCGACGGAGCCGCATCCGGAAACGTACCTGGTCTGGGGTCGCGGCGATCTGGGGAATACGGTCATGGGGGATTGGCGAATCCCCTATGTCTGGATCGGCGACGGGGCCAAGTACGCCGGGCCGGCCAGCCCGCAGCTCTTCTTCCGCTGCGTGGTCTTGAGCCCGACCGTACTGGCCGTCGGCATCAAGTTCGAGGCGTCGCACGGCTGGAACATGCGGACGATCGATTGTTCCGAATACGGCAAGATCACGGGCATCTGGGAGATCGGCCCGATCATCTCGGCCGACCGCTGGATTCCCGACGTGCTGTGCCGCAATTTGCCGCAAGTGAAGGGACCGCATCCGCTCTTTTTGGGCAACGGCGCCTCGCAGATGACGACCGGTGCACGCACCGAAGCCCGAGCCGCCGAACCCGGCGTACGAATACTATGTCGACTACTGCGTCTTCTTCGGCTCGAGTCCGCGGCCGTTCGAAAAATTCTCGGACGACTTCAACATCCTGGGGTATCTCGGGCAGTGGCAGGTGCAGGAACAATGCACGCTGATGGATACGCACTCGTATCCCGGCTACCTGATGCTCAAGCTGCTGGGCCCGGGGCTGGGAACCGGCTTTGGCCCGGCCGGCGGCTCGTCGCTGAAGCTCGTCCGATTATCCGCCGCCTTGGGAGATCGAGACCCGCTTGATCGCCCCCGACGATTCGGTGCCGTGGAATTACTGGATGAATTTCATCGTTTTCGACAAACAGGGCCGGCAGCGCGGGCATGTGGACGCCGGGCATCGAAAACGATCCGAAAGCGAAACGGCACCGCCCCTATCCCGGCGCCACGTTCAATCTGAGTTTCGATCGCGACGTGCCCGAGTCGATCCTCGCCCACAAACCGCTCGACCTGCTGATCCAGTGCCTCGACGCCTCGCACGTCCGCCTCGGCTTCCGCGCGACGTCGCACGATCCCTGGTTCCTGTCCCGTATCTTCGATACGAAAAAGGAACTCGGCTTCGAGATCGGCGAATTCGGCATGCACTGCTGGAGCACGACCACCGGCCGCATGTACGGAGCCGGACCGGGCAGTCCCATGTATCAGAAGTTCCTGATCGACTACGTGCATTACCGCTACGGCGTCACGGCGAAAGACTGAGCGAGGGTTCTGCCGAGCCGGGGGGTTGATCCCCCCGGTCCGAGCGCGCAGCGGCGCGAAGTAGTTCGACCGCGCCCAGCGCGGTTCACGATTCGTATAATCGGACCTTGAACCGCGATCAGTAGATCCAACTCGCGCACGTCCGCGGGGATTAACCCCCCGGCTCGGCAGAATGCGGCTCGCGGTTTCGAGCCAGGATGACGACTTCGCGCACGGGCGAACTCTGTCAGGACGTCGACATCGAAATTTCAAAGAAAACGGGCGGAGCAGCATGAGTGTCTCGAAGGCTTTTCGCGAGTCGGCGCATCGGGCGATGGATCTCGCCTTGGATCATTTGGACGGGCTGACCGACCAGCCGGTGTTTCAGCCGATGACGCCCGAGGAGCGAGCGGCCATTTTGTCGCAGCCGTTGCCGCACGTCGGCTGTGCGCCCAATGCGATTTTGAGCATGGCCCAGTCGCAAATTCTGTCGCACCCGATGGGGAATGGGCATCCGCGGTTTTTTGGCTATGTCAATTCGCCGCCTGAACCGATGGGCGTTCTGGGCGATCTGCTGGCCGCAGCCATGAATGCCAGCTGTGCGGGGGGCGACCATGCGGCGATTTATCTCGAGCGCTGTTGCGTGCGCTGGCTGATGGAGCTGGTGGGCTTTTCCACGCGCGAGAGCATGGGGATTCTTGGTCAGCGGCGGCTCGATGGCAACACTCACGTGCCTGGCCGCCGCGCGGCACTGGGCGGCCGCCGCCGACGGCTGGAACGTCCGCGAGGAAGGTCTGCAAACGGGCCGCCCGCAATTTGTGATGTACATGTCGTCCGAGGGGCACACCTGCGCGCGAAAGGCGGCCGAGCTGCTCGGCATCGGCGGGGCCGGCGTGCACGTCATTCCGGCCAACGACCGCTTCGAAATGGATGTGCCTGCACTCCGCAATGCCATCGCTGCCGATCGTCGCGACGGCAAACGGCCGTTTTGCGTGGTGGCAAGCGCCGGAACGGTGGGCACGGGTGCGATCGATCCGCTCGACGAGCTGGCCGATTTGTGCGAGGAAGAGGGACTGTGGCTGCACGTCGACGGAGCGTACGGAGCCATCGCGGCCGTCGACCCCGACTGCCGAACGCGGCTGTCCGCTCTGGGTCGCGTGCATTCGCTGGGCATCGATGCCCACAAATGGCTGTCGGTCCCCGTGGAATGCGGCTGTGCTCTCGTTGCGCGACGGTGCGATTCTTCGCAACACCTTCAGCCTCGTGCCGCCGTATCTGCGGACCGAAGAGGGAAAAGGCTTCGGCGGTCTCCCCTGGCTCTCCGAGTACGGCTTCCAGCAAACGCGGGGCTTCCGGGCGCTCAAACTGTGGATGACGCTGTTGCACCAAGGCCGCAAAGGCGTCACCGAGACCGTGAGCCGTCACCGGGCCTTGGCGCGGCACATGGCGTCGATCGTCGAGACGTGCGTCGATCTCGAGTTGCTTGCACCGGTCGAACTGTCGATCGTCTGTTTTCGCTTCGCACCGGCCGAATTGAGCGGCAAGGAAGATGAGTTGAATCGCATCAACAAACGGGTGATGGAAATGGTCCAGGCGGGTGGCGACGCCTTCCTGTCGTCGGCGATGATCAACGGCCGCTTCGCCCTGCGGGCCTGCGTGCTGCATTATGCGACAACGCCGGAAGATGTGGCCGCACTCATTTCCGCCGTGCGTCGAACGGGCGAATCAATGATGCGCGGACGATGAACCGATGACGACGTAGGCCGCCAGTTCAAAGTGGTGTCTCTGGCGAGGGCTTTGGCTCGCCAGTGCATTCCGCTCGCAACTTGATTCTGAGTCGCAAACGGCCGCGACATCGCCGCCATTTTCAGCCTGAAGCTGGTTGATTCGAAGATCGAACCTCGGGCGGCAATCGCACTGGCGGCCCAAAGCTGCCGCCAGTGGCACCAAACAGTTTTTCGATACACGGGTTGTAGCATGAGCAACAGCGATAAATTCATTCGCGGCGTCTTATGGGCCAGCGCAGTTTTCAACCTGGCCGGCGCACTGCTGTTCGCGTTTCCCGGAGTCGACAATCAGTCAGCTTGCCGGATTGCCGGTCCCCGTGCCCACGTTCTACGCGGCCCTGCTTGGCGGAATTCATCATCCTGTTCGGCGGCTCGTATGCGTGGCTGGCCCTGCAGCCGGCGATCAATCGACCGCTGTTGGCTTTTGGGGCCATCGGCAAGACGGGCGCCTTCTTGCTCGTGGCCGTGCTTTGGCTCGCCGGTCAGGCTCCGGCGCGGGGCGTGTTGGCCATCACAGGCGATCTGATCTTCGCCTGCCTCTTCTTTGCCTGGTTATTGAGGCCGCGCAACGAACCGGCGAGATAAGCCGCCCGCCGGCTCGTTACGCGGAGTGCGACTCGGATCGAATTATTCGTCCTTGTCTTTGGACGGCTCGATGAGGTAGGTCTTGCCATCCAAGGTGATCAGGATCGGGCCCTCCAGAGACAAATACTTGGCGAACTGGCCGTCAGATTTGGCGGCCAGCGCGAAGTACTGGCTGCTGAACGCCTTGATCCGGATCGGGTGCTTTTCACCCTCGGGCGTGACATCGGAATCTCGCCAGCGGTCGTTCTTCCAATAGAACGTCTTGTCGCCGACTGTCTGGACGGGATTCTTCGGCGACTTCTCACTGTCCTTGTTCTTGTCAGCTTGTTCTGCCAGCGAGGGGGCGGATTTTCGATTCTTGGTTCGAGCGCGGTAATGCGGTTTGGCCGGCACTTGGTCGAAATTGGAGTCGGACTGTTTTGCATCACTTTCGCCGCGCATGCCACCCATGCCGCCACCCATTCCACCACCCATGCCGCCTCCACCAAATCCACCGCCACCCATGCCACCGCCCATCTTTCCGGCATGTCACCGCCGCCCATTCCACCCATGCCCCCGCCCATTCCGCCGAAGCGCTGACCTCCCGCGTCGGTGATATCGCTTCCCGTCCACGTTGGCGCCGCCGGACGCGACGCGGCCTGCAGGTTGCCTTTGAACCGCCGCTGTGCGACTCCCTGCTCTCCGCCGGATTGGCCGTTCAAATCGTCCAAGGACTCTGTCGCCCTCAAACGAACGCTGTCGCGATCCGCGATGTTCACGCGCTCGTCGGCCAGGAACGACGTGTATGGCGTCATGATGCCGTGCTTTTTGGAGAGTTCGACGAGTTCGCTGACCAGCTCGGAGTTCTGGCCGTGCAGGTCGATCTCGTCGATGAGTTCGCCGATCCGCCGCGTGGCCCAGACTTTGGCCACGTAGCCGTTGGAATCGCCGACCGATCGCTCAGCCAGGTCGGCTTTGAAGTCGAACGACTCATGCGTTTGGCCCAACAGACCGGAGAGGACGACTTTGACGGCCCCCGCCTTGCGGTAGCGACCGACCCACACGAGCTGCTCGCCGGCGAACAGATCGGTCAGCCGCCGCGGATACGTGCGCGAGACCGAAGGAGCGGCGTCGGCCGCTTGTGGCGTGTCGAACTCGAATTTGACGTCGACGTCGGTCAGAACGGGCGAGCTGATCGACCTGGCGAGCGTGGCCACGTAGGTTTCGATGTTCTCGTTCGGACGGACGTAAACCGATTGGCCCCCCAGGTCGTGCGAAAGCCGATCGAGGAGCCGAGCGTTCACGTCGTAGCCGATGCCCAGATTGAAAATTCGTGCGTGGACCTTGTCGGCCGCCTTGGCGTTCGCGGCGATTTTCAGCTCGTCCTGCTCGCCGACTGTCGGTTGGCCGTCGGTGAGAAACAGCACGTAGTTGGGCCGCTTGGCGTCGACGAGCATTTTGAGCGCCAGCGTCAACGCCGAGTCGATATTCGTTCCGCCGCCTGCGTTGATGCCGTTGGCAAAACTGAGCGCGGCGTTGACCGTATCGGTCGTGACGCGCTGCAGCTCGGCACGGAAGACGTCGACATCCGAGTCGTAGGCGATGATGTTGAACGTGTCGGCCGGTTTGAGTTGCTGCACCAGGAATTTGACGGCGTCGCGAGCCTGCTCGATCTTTTGCCCGCTCATGCTGCCGGAGCGGTCGACGACGATCACCACCGTCTTGGGCACCGATTGCGCGGCGGCGGCCTTCAACTCGGGACTGGCGAGGACCATGAAGTAGCCGTCTTCGCTCTCTTTCGGTCGATAGCTTACGACGCTCATGCCGACGGCGCCCGTTTGAGTGCCGCAGAGGATGCGCAAATCGTTGGGCGATTGGACACTGTCGAGAGTGACCTTGCAGCTCGCGTGATGTTCGTCGGGGCGTTCGATCGAGACGGCGTGCGTGGGGCTGTAGATGGTTTTGATCGGGTCGGTCGTCTCGATCTTGAATGCGACCGATAAGTCGTTCGATGGGCTGCTCGGTATGCTTGAAGGTGCCGATCGGCAGCAGGAAGTCGATCAGGCCGCCGTTTTTATGCAGCAGTTGGGAATAGCGAATTTCGACCGTTCGCTTGGCGTGCGGCGGAATGGGGAAGACGCTGGTCTGAAACAGTCCGTGCCCCATGTATTCGAGCAGAGCCGGATCGCGCTGGCGTCGGACGATTTCCTCGTAGATTTTTCGCGCGTTGTCCTTGTCGAGCAGTCGGCCCGGCAATTCTTTGCCGTCGTAGAGCAGCGTAAGGTCGCTGATGGCCGCGTCTTCGGGGATCGGAAACAGGAATTGAGTCTCGATCGTGTTCTCGCCGATGTTCTCAAAGACTTGCGACATGCGGACTTTGGCCGCCTGATCGTGCACGTCGGCCAGCACGTCGACCGAGCCGATCTTGTAGGCCGACCAGACGGGCGGACGCGGCACATGATGGCGGGGCCGAAAAGGTCGCCCGTGCCCTTGATCGGGGACGAGGATTTGAGCCTGCAGGGCAATTGGCACGACCACGAGAATCAGGGCCATCAAAGACAATTTCAGCCGCATGCGTGCGCTCCTTGAACCCCACGACCACGCTTCGAGACTGCCATTTCGACGCGGCCGCCGGCCGGTAAGTTCCCCGGAATTCCGCCGCGTGTCGCCAAAAATTTTGCAAAGAGCATAAAATAAGCAGCGCCGGCAAAAATGGTGGGGAATATCGCGGGGGTCGACTCTGTCCTATACAACGGTGGGTTGTTATGCTGAATGGCGGAAAATACAACGTGCCGCATGATGGACCGCCCCTCCGCGATTGAACCCATCCCGGTCGCCCCGCGCGCGGTTCGGGCATTGCCGCGGCCGAGCGGGCGATTCACGAAGCCGATCCGGCGGCCTTTTTTGTCGCGTCGCGGATCGTGCGGCGGGCAATTCGTCACGAGGTCGATCTGCCCGCGCTCACCGCGCGCATTCCGCATCGCAAGAGCTTTCATCTTTCCGGCGAGCGGGCCCGGCTCATCGTGTCGAATGACGAGTTGGGACTGGAAAACGCCGCTCCGCTGCCCGAAACCGTGATCCTGCTGGCGCGTCCCGAAGAGCACGAGCGCGACGCGATGACAGTCGCCGCCCTGCGCGAGCACCTGCGGCGGCTACATTTCCACGCGCGGGTGCACGTATCGCTCGAAGAGCGCCGGGCCGCCGGGCTGCTCGACGATTCGATCGTCCAACGCCGCATCGAAAGCATCGGCTATACCGCCTTCGACGAAATTCGTTCGGTGCTCGAGCAGGAAGCCTACCTGTTGCCTCCGCGGAATTCGTTTTCCGAGTACGTCGAGTTCGCGGCCGTGTTCCTCGAGCTGCGTTATTTCGCGCCCGATCTTCTAAGCAGCTATTTTCCGTCGCTCGACGCGATCAGCCGGGTCGAGGAAATCCTGGCCGAAGACGTGGACGCCGATGGCATCTTGCAAATGACGGCGGAAGTCAAAACGGACGATCCGACTCGCCCTGCACCGCCGGACTTCAAACAGACGTCGGGCCAAGCGCCTTCGATCGGCTTGACCGGCCGCCCGTCGCGGCGGATGTATCAGATGCTGCTACGGAGAGCGGCATGGGCCGCCGAACGTGGAAACGACGTGCGCGCCGCGATCTTGCACACGCGGGCCGCGGCGATCGACGATCACGCCGCGGCGGTCAAGGCGGCGGCGCTGGCCGCGGCGGACCTGCGCCGGCTGTCCAAACGGCTCGACCAGGCGCTGCGGACGGAATCGAGCGAAGCCGATCCGTGGCGCGATCTGCTGGCCGCCCTGCTCGAGCAATCGGCCTACGGATTCTGGAATCCGTCGGCCCGTCTGCTGTACGACTTGCAGAAGGCCTGCCTCGATTCGGAACGCGAGTCGTACGTCGTCGACCTCTTGTCGTGGTTGGTTTCGTTCGGTCGCCGTCCGCTCAAGCGGCCATTGCCGGCCCAGCGCGAGGTGCTGATTTCCAAGCACTTGCGCGTGGCCACGTCGCGTTTGGGCAAGCTGCCGATCTCGGCCGGCCAGCGCGAGCACCTGTCGATTCTCTTGCACTCGGCTGCTGTGTGGGCCGAAGAGCGCCTGCGCGAGCGTTTGCGTCCACCCCTCGAAGAGACGCTGATCGAGGTCGGTTTTGTGCCGCAGAACCTGCCCGAGCGCGTCTCGTTTCGCAAGATCATCGAAGAGCTGCTCGATGCCGTCGTGGAGCGCGGATTCTTCGCGATGGGCGACATCCGCGACGCGATCGCCCGCAATAACGTGAAGCTCGACGACGTGGCCGACCCGCTCGAGCTGATCGCCGGCGATCGGCTGCTGCGGGCCGACCGCCGCTTGTCCGAAGTGCTCGACGGCGTCTATCAACGCGGCGCGATTTACCTGCGCGGGCTGCAGCGGCTCAGTTCTTTGGCGTTCGGCACCAAATTGGGCCGCTTTCTCACGCTCTACGCGGCGATCCCGTTCGGCGGGGCGTACGTGATTTTAGCCTTTGTCGATCACGTGATCGAAGCGAGCCACCGGTTCGCGCATTGGTGGGCCGGCACTGAAGGAGAACATGCGGCTGCCGCCCATCCGAATCTGATCGCCACCGTGGCGCTGGGGGTCTTGATCCTGTCGCTGATTCACGTGCCGCGACTTCGCAGCGGCCTCTGGTACGTGCTCCGCGCTGACCGGCCGTGCTCTGCGTCTGGTCTTTTATGACATGCCGATTTGGCTGGCGGAAATCACGTTCATCAATCGGCTCCTGCGAAGTCCGCCCGTCGTCTTTTTTCGCAAGCGGCTGCTGAGTTCGGTCGTGCTGACGGCTCTCTTCTGCGAACTGTTTCCGGCCGTTGGTTTGTATCAACTGCCCCGCCCGAGCCTCACCGCGGGCATCTTTTTGGGCCTGGCGCTCTTGCTCAATTCGCGGGTGGGCCGCGATATCGAGGAGTTGGTCGCCGAACGGCTGCAGCTCATGTGGCATCGCATCCGCGTGCACGTGTTCGTCGCGCTCTTCGACCTGGTGATGGATTTTTTCAAGCAGGTTCTCGAATGGCTGGAACGCGTCTTGTATGAAGTCGACGAATGGCTTCGCTTCAAGAGCGGTGAGAGCCAGCTCACCTTGCGCGCGAAGGCGGTGCTTGGCCTGCCGTGGAGCATCGCGCGGTTTGTCGTCGGGTTTCTCGTGACCGTGCTGGTCGAGCCGCAGATTAATCCGATCAAGCACTTTCCCGTCGTGACCGTGTCGCACAAGGTGATTCTGCCCATGCAGCCGATGTTGGCTGCTCCGCTCGACCCGGTCTTCGGCAAGGTGCTCGCCAACACGATCGCGGGCGTCACTGTGCTGCTTTTGCCTGGTGTCGTCGGATTTTTGGTTTGGGAACTGCGCGGCAATTGGCGGTTGTATGCCGTCAATCGGCACAAGGAACTCAAGCCGGTGATCGTCGGCAGCCACGGCGAGTCTCTGGTGCGGTTGATGAAACTGGGCATTCACTCGGGCACGGTGCCGCGGCTCTTTGCCCGTTTAAGGCGCGCCGCCCGGCGGGCCAATCCCACGCGTCGGCTGCGGGGTTTGATGGGCCATTACGCCAAGTTGCATCACCTCGAACTCTG
Organism: uncultured Planctomycetaceae bacterium; assembly: GCA_963756305.1. Classification (GTDB taxonomy): domain Bacteria; phylum Planctomycetota; class Planctomycetia; order Planctomycetales; family Planctomycetaceae; genus DASPSM01. Next base: position 99,033 of record CAVWNP010000002.1, on the reverse strand, counting down.
CGTACGCCGCTTTTTTGAGCGGGAGTTCCTCGGCTTCCTGGCCGAGTCGACCGCGTTTGAAGGCGTCGTGATGAGCGTGGGCCGCACCGAGATTGGAACCAACAGCCTGCGCGTCGAAATTCGTGCCCCGCAACTCGGCGACGAACCGCTGTGGATCGCCTTCGACGAACAGGCCGGCCGTATGGTGGCCGGCGTGTGGCACCCCGGTTGGGCTGCAAACCTTTCCGAAGCGCAGCGCTCCGTGCTGGCCGGATTGTTGGTCGGCTTTTACCGCATTGGCGGCGTCGACCTGGTTCGTGAACAGATTGAAGCCTGTTTGGGACGACGCGCGTACCCCTATTACGTCACCGAGGCCGGCTTGAAGCTCCTTCCCGATACGTCCCGTCCGCAGGCCATTGTTTACGACCTCGACGAATTCCCCAAGATCGCACCGCGGATCGAAGGCGGAAGCTCGAACGGGTCGCTTCCGGCCGACGAGTCTCCGACCGTCGGTGCCGCATCGCTTGTCTTCGATCGCACGCGCACACTTTGGAGCGACTGGGTCGACGCGTGGTCGCGTGACGACGCGCGCGAAGTATTTCCTACGCTGCTTGCCCCCGAAGCTCACCCCGAGGCTTTTGTGCCCCGAGGCTGATTGCGGAACGCCCGTTTCGTTAAGCCGGGTAATTTGCGGGGCCCTGCGGCGGGTGCGGCTGATTTTTTTACGCTGCCATTGTGCACCAGCCCGGGCAACTTTGCCGATAGTACGGAGAGAACCGATTCTACGGGCCGCGCGCTTTGTGCCAGGGTTTGCGCAAGAATCGGTGGACAAAACACTGGCGTCGGGGGCGAGGTCGCCGCCGGGATCTTACGAAAGGGAGTTCGCGTGGAAGATCGTTTGGCAAAAAGTCTTCGGGCTGCACACGAACGGCACGCGCAACATCTCAGTGCCTTGCACGCTTCGCACGATCAGGCAGCGGATCATTCGCACTCACATGACCACGCGCCAGCGAGCATCACCCGCCGGCGCATCACGGCGCTGCCGTGCCTGCGGCTGTGCCGCACAGCGCGGTTCACGCGGATGCGACGCATCATCCGTCAACGACGCACCATCATCCCGCATTTGCTCTCGGTCACACCACGGCCGCGGCGCCGAGCACGCCTGTCGTGCCGAGCGCTTCCGCGCCGCCGCATGTGCACCTGGTCACCGCCGAGCACCACACGCACAGCACCGTGCCGAATCACCCGATCCATGCGTCGGTGGTTGTTCCGCCGGTGCACAATCACGCGGAAGTCACGCATCACGTCCAGCCTGCCGCCGCACCGGCTTTGCCGCACTCGGGGCCGGCTCGCACCGAACCGTCCCGGCTGCTCGTGACCGCGAAGGCAGCCGTCAAAAATCGATTCAGCCAACAGGGAAAAGTGTCCATAGTCGGCACGGTTGTGCTGAGTGTGCTGATCAGTGCGGGCCTCTTTTCCCTGCAGACGATTTCCAAGTGGCGCCGACCGAAACCGACGGAAACCGTGACCAAGGCCGATTCGATCGACCAGCCGCTGACGATTGCCTCCGCGCAGGACGAATCGCAAACGCCCAACGAGAGGGCCGATTCGCCAGCCGACTCATCGCCTGCCGTCGCTTCGAACGACTCGCGCACGGCACAACCGGCCTCGCACTCGGAAGACACCGATCAGCGCGGGCTCGATGAGTTCTTCGCGAACGGCAAGAAAGAAGTCGCCAGTCACGCGGTCGCCCAGTCGACGTCGAGCCGCGCACCGTACGCTCCGGAGCCCATCGACGCGAGTGCGGCGAGCCCGAGCTCGTCCGACACGCGGACCGTCATGGCGCCCGAAGCGGCCGGCGACCACCGTTTGCCTTCGAGCGAGCGGCCGGCTCTGCCGTCCGGTGCACAGCCCGACACCTTGCCGGCCATCCCGTCCTCCCCCGCCCTCTCGACCGCTCAAAACGTCGCGGTCGAGCCGGGACCGCAGATCAGCCCAATTTATCGCCCGTCGTCTCTCCAGTCGCCGGCGCCGTCGGCGCGACCGCTGGATTCGGCGAACGGATCTCCGTCGAGCCAACAACTCGCCTCGGGCAGCACTCCCGGAGTGAATGTCGCGGATTGGAACCGGTCGGCTCTGCCTGCGGCGCCCGGTGTGCCGGCGGCGGCTGCTCCGATCTCGTCCACACCGGACGCGATGCATAGCGGTCTCGACGCCCCCGGACCTGTGATCATGCCGGGCCGCACGGCGGGGAGCGAAAGCACCGCCGCCAGCGGACCGACGCCATCCGTGGTTCCCGCGGCCGCGACGGCCGATCCGACTTCGCAACTTCCTGACTTGTCGCAGCAGGCCTCGGCGATTCCCTCGCAGGCGTCTCCAGGAGCCATTCCGCCGACCGCTGTTTCCGCATTGCCGGGCGTCGATCCGGTCACGGGTTTAGTTCGCAGAACCGCCGGCACGCCGGACGTCCGCCCATCCGGAATTTTCGACTGCCCTGGCGTCACTTGACCGCACAAAAGTCATGTCCTTCCAGTTCCGCAATGCTCCCTGGACGGTCGTGCTGTCGCAATTCGCGGCGGAAACGCACCTCGAGCTGCGGATGCAAGTTGTGCCGCAGGGCGTCTTCAACCGATGGGATGCGGCCCGTTATTCGCCCAGCCAGACGCTGGCCATCCTGAACAGCGAAATTGCCCGCGCCGGCTGCCAGTTGAAACTCGAAGGCAACGTCCTGCGAGTCACGTCCCTGTCGCCGTCGACCGCGCAGAGCACTTCGCCCCGTGCGGCAGCAGCGTCGTCGCTGTCGCTCCTGCCGCAGTCCTCGGGCATCGTCCCGGTCTCGGGACGCTACTAAGCCAGCGCCGAATCGATCAACACCTACCCAGCCGGGGCAATCGCCCCGGCTTTTTTGTTTCTAATTACTCTGATTCATCCTTCATCCCTCATCCTTCATCCTTCACAATGTCGTCATGCCAACACTCCGCAGCGCCCGCTGGTTTGCGGGCAAGAACGACACGGCCTTTCAGCACCGCGCGGCCCTTCGCTCGATGGGCATCGACCCCGACGCATACGCCGGCCGGCCCGTCATCGGGATCGCCAACAGTTGGAGCGAGTTGAACAACTGCAACTCGAACCTCCGCGAGCTGGCCGACGCGGTCAAGCGCGGCGTGCTGACGGCGGGCGGCCTGCCGCTCGAATTCCCCACGCTGTCGCTGGGCGAAGAGTTCATGAAGCCATCGGCCATGCTCTATCGCAACTTGATGGCGATGGAAGTGGAAGAAACGCTGCGTTCCAATCCGATCGACGGCGTCGTCCTCTTGTGCAACTGCGACAAAACGACCCCGGCCCAGCTCATGGCAGCCGCCAGCGCCGACCTGCCGGCGATCCAGCTCAACGGCGGGCCGCGCAGCTCGAGCCGCTTTCGCGGAGCCGAAGTCGGCACGGGGACCGATCTCTGGAAATACTGGGACGAGCTGCGAGCCGGGCGGATCACCGACGAGGATTTCGGTGAACTCGAAGCCTGCCTTGGCTGCTCGGTCGGCGCCTGCAATACGATGGGCACAGCCTCGACGATGACGGCCCTCTCCGAAGCGCTGGGCATGATGCTGCCGGGGACCTCGGCAATACCGGCGACCGACTCGCGGCGCCTCGCCGCCGCCGAGGCGACGGGTCGCCGGGCAGTCGCGTTAGTCCGCGAGGATCTGCGTCCGTCGCGGATCCTGACGCCGGCCGCCTTCGATAATGCGATCCGCACGCTCCTGGCACTCGGCGGATCGACGAACGCCGTGATCCATCTGATCGCCATCGCCGGCCGGCGGAATATCGATCTCTCGCTCGACCGCTTCGACGAACTGGCTCGTGACACGCCTTTTCTGGCCAACATGAGTCCGTCGGGCAAACACTTGATGGACGCCTTCTTCGCGGCCGGCGGCCTCCCTGCCCTGCTGGCGGAGATCCGCGATCTGCTGCATCTCGACTGCCTGACCGTGACGGGCCGCAATTTGGGCGAGTCGTTGGAACGCGCCCGCTCGTTCGACCGCGACGTGATCCGCCCGCGAACCGATCCGCTCCTCGCCGGCGGATCGCTGGCCATCGTCCGCGGCAACCTCGCACCTCATGGAGCCGTGATCAAAACGTCCGCCGCCACCCCGGCCCTGCTCAAGCATCAGGGCAAGGCCTTCGTGTTCGACGACTACGAGGAGATGCTTACCCGCGTCAACGATCCCGAACCTGCCCGTCGACCGCGACAGCGTGCTCGTCCTGCGAAACGCCGGCCCGAAAGGCGTCCCCGGCTTCCCCGAATGGGGCATGATCCCGATTCCGACCAAGCTCTTGCAGCAGGGCGTCACCGACATGGTCCGCATCAGCGACTCGCGAATGAGCGGCACCAGTTACGGCACCGTCGTGATCCACATCTCGCCCGAAGCGGCCGCCGGCGGCCCGCTGGCCGTCGTGCAAAACGGCGACCCGATCGAACTCGACGTCTCGCGGCGTCGGTTGGAACTCTTGATCGACCAAGGCGAACTCGATCGCCGCCTCAAGTCCTGGCGCCCGCCCGCATCCCAAGCATCGCCGCGGCTTTCCGAGGCTTTACATCGATCATGTGCTGCAAGCCCACGAGGGGGCCGACTTCGACTTTCTCCGGCCGCGGAGCGACGCCGATCTCGATTTCATCGAGCCGACGGTCGGCCGTTCCTAGCAGACATTCAACGGCAATGTGGTGGATTGGGTGCCACGCCCACGGCTTTGCGTGGCGTGCGAATCCGTTTGGCGTTCCCGTCTTAGGTTCAAGGGCACGCCCACGCAAAGCCGCGGGCGTGGCACCCCGCATTGACTTTTTCTCGCTCAAGGCAGGGGTTTCCCGCCCACAGTGAATCCCTTGGCCGCAACCGCCTCGCGAATTTCAGTCGCCCGCAAGAGCGATTCAGGACGACGCCGTGCCTTACACCTCGTCCAATTGCTTCGTGAATTCGTTCCGCCAATCGTCGGCTAGCGCCGGCACCGAGAGGGCTCGCCGCAGCCGGTCTTCGGAGGGGGATGAGTCGAGGATTAAGTCGAGCACTTCAACCACGCTCAATCGTCGCGGGTCAGTGCTCACGAGTTCGATGGAGTCGCCCGGTCCAATCTGTCCCTCGTCGACGATGCCGAAGTAAATTCCCGGGCGGCGGCTCTTCAAGAAGCGCTCGATGATCTCTGGATCACCAAAACGAATGCCTAGCTTGTAGCAGGGCATCCTCGGTTGGGTCACGACGAGCCGCGCAGTTCCCACCCGAAATTCGTCGCCGATGCAGACGGTGTCTTCGAGCAAGCCGTTCGTCGAAAGGTTCTCGCCGAAGAGCCCCCAGGGATAATCGGCGCGAGCCCACTCGTTTCGCCAGAAGTCGTAGTGCTCGATTGGATAGGCATAGATCGCCTTGTCCTTGCCGCCGTGCACCGTGAGATCGGCCTGGCCATCGCCGTCGATGTTAAAGCGCCGCACCGCTCGCACGTCGGTCACCGGATCTTTGAAGATGCCCGTCGTGACAACGCGGCCCCGCCATTTGATTTCGCGGGGCTTGCCGACGTTGAGGGAGACGACTTGCATGGATTCCTTTCAAGTTCGCAATGACCACGATTCCTTTTTCGACTTCCCAAATGAAATCTACTCGATTTCCAGCGAAAGCACGAATTGGGTGCGACAGTCGACGATGTGTTGCGGGATTTCAAGGCGTCCGGGGGCTGTCGCAATTGGAAGGGTTGACGGCAGTCGATCGTCGTTCTGGGCGATGCAGACGCGCTCCGCAGGATTTCCCAAGCCAAGCGGTTAATCGTGCCTGCTGCCCTGCGGTTACACCGTCATTCGCGGCTCCAAGTGAAATGAGGGGTCGCAGAAATGCCTCCTCGGCTGATATCGCGAAGGTGCCCCGATGCATCACGTGGCCGTTGTCGGTGCTGGGATTGCGGGCATGGCGACGGCCGCGCGACTGCAGGCACGGGGGCTTTCGACGATTGTTTTCGAGGCACACGGTCAGCCGGGCGGATGTGCCGGATTCTTCCGGCGACGCGGGTTTTCGTTCGATGTCGGGGCCACCACGCTCGTCGACTTCGAGCCGAACGGCGTTGGCGGAGAGCTGCTTGAGAGTATTGGCATGCAGCCCGTCGAGGGGCATTGCCTTCCCGGCTATCGCGCCTGGCTGCCCGATCGTTGTGTGACGCTCTACCGCGACGCGGACGCGTGGTCTGCCGAACGATTGAATGTGCTCGGCGACACGCCGGCCCATCGTAGGTTCTGGAAGCTCATCGATCGGCTGGCCAGGGTTTTCTGGATGGCCAGCCGCCGCGGCGTCAAGCTGCCAATCAGAAGTCCGGCTGACCTGGTCCGCGCCGTTCGAGCCGTGGGTGCCGCCGATTTGCCCCTGACGAGATACGTGCGCTGGACGATGGGAGATGCACTGAAAGCACACGGCTTGACCCACGATCGGCCTCTCATCGGACTCTTGGCCATGCTGATCGAGGATACGGTCCATAGCTCGGTCTGGCGTGCTCCGTTAATCAACGCGGCTCTGGGAATCACGATCCGTGGCGCCGGGCTCACTCGGCCGAAAGGCGGAATGCGAGGCTTTTGGAATTCCTTCGCGGATCATTATCGGGCGATGGGCGGCCAACTGAAGGTTGCATGTCCTGTGGAACAGATCGTGGGAACCGAAGGTCGTTATGTTCTCCACACGCGGCGCGGCTCGTTTCATGCACAACAAGTGGTGAGCGCCCTGCCCGCCCCACTGACGGCTCGTATTGCTCCGGCCGCGGTCGAGCGACGACTGCGGCCGTACGTTGAACGGGATCGCGCGGCAGGTGGTGGCGCGATCGTGGTGTTCCTCGGTGTCGGCAAAGACGATGTGGCGGGGCAAGACTTCACTCATCACCAGTTGCTCGAGGACTACGCGCAGCCGTTGGGCAATGGCAACAACATGTTCATTTCCGTCTCCGATCCCGAAGACAGGGCCAGCGCACCGCCCGGCCATCGGGCCGTGATGATTTCGACTCACTGCGACTTGGAACCCTGGCTCGGACTCTCGGACGAGAACTATCAAGCCCAGAAACTGGCCGCCGGCCGCCGACTGATCGCTTTGGCGAGGCGCGTCTACCCGCGGTTGGGCGAATCCGCGGTCGTTTGCGAGATCGCGACGCCACGCACGTTCGAACGATTTACCGGGCGTCCGCGCGGAGCCGTTGGCGGCATTCGCCAAACGCTTGCCAATTCCAATCAACAGGCAATTCCACATGACTTGGGAGTGCCCGGCTTTTGGCTCGCGGGGGATACGACGTGGCCAGGTCTGGGAACCGTCGCCTGCGTCCTCGGCAGCCGGATCGTGGCGGAGGGCGTTCTCAGTCGTAGCCGCCGGCTCGAACGGGTCGCTCCCAACGGCGGTCGCGAATGGAGGCACGAGAATGTCGCCTGCGGCTCAATTTGAATTCGCCGCGCAGAGTGAATCTGCTGCGCAGCGTAAATGTGCTCCGCAAGGTGAACCCGCTTGTCCGTCGCTTTCCAGCCTCGGCGCTGACCTGATGGTGACAAGTGTCTTCCAACGGCGGTTGGCGTTGTTCCGCCCTTTCATCGGTATGCTGGCCTTCGCACTGGCGGCCTATGCCGAGGTCTGGTGGTTGACGCCGTTCCTCGCGTTCTTGATCTTCGTGGCCGTGGTGACCGTCACACACGACGTCGTACACGGATCCTTGGGATTAAGCCGGCGACAGACGGATTGGGCACTGTTTGCTCTCGGGGCCATTCTTCTGGAAAGTGGGCATGCGTATCGGGCCACTCACATGCGCCATCACGCGGTCTTCCCCGGCTCGGATGATCCCGAGGGTGACCCCGCTCGAATGAGCTTCTGGCAGGCAGTCCTATATGGACCGCTCTTTTTGCCACGGCTCTGGTGTTGGGCGTACGCGAGACAAAGGGGAAAGCCGTCCGAGCGCTTCTGGCTGATTGCCGAGGCGGCCTGGCCGCCGTTGGTTTTGTCCGTCGGGCTCGTCGTTTGGCCACGGACAGCGGCCGTTCTGATTTATGCGGGGCTCGTCCTCATCGGCAGTTGGGTCTACCCCTTGCTCACAGTCCATTTACCGCACCGCCACTATGGCGAACACGCCTCTCAGCCAAACGCACACGTTGCGTGGCCGGATTATTCCCGCATTATTTCTCGAACTGACCTACCACTTGGAACACCATCTTTATCCCCAGGTGCCGAGTCATCACTTGCCCGAGTTGTCACGCCGATTGGAGCCGTTTTTTGAACACGCAGGTGTTCGTGCGAAGCGCGTGCCCTGATGCTCGTGATGCGCCGGGCACCGGCGCGTGAGGCAAACGTGGTAAATCGCAGCATTGCGTGTTAAAACGTGGCTGGATCAACGATTGGCGGTCAGCATCAGGCGCGGGCACGGCGGGAGCGTGGCGACATGGGGTTGTTCGGCGGCGGCAAGGATTGGAACGTCATTGGCGTGTTGTTCGAGAAAAAAGGGCACGTGCAAATTAACGGCAACCGGGCCAAGGGGGCCAATGCCGAGAAGGTTCGCGATGCGGTGAAGCGGCATCCGCGGGCCGTCTTTTGGGCCGTCTTCAATCAAAAGCGGACGTTCGTCGAAGGCGGACCCGGGCGCGGGCAAGGAATTCGTCTCGATCGAGGCCTTTCAGTACATCGAACGCAATCTGGCGAAAGCCAAGCCGTCGCGCAGATTTTGACGATGCTCGAACAGGGCAAGACCGACAAGGCGGCCACCGGCTGGGAAGTCGCCTTGCAGACGAAATCGTCCGACGACGGTCATGATCATTCACTACGAATCATGATTATTCACTTCGGCCCCGGCCGCATTCGGCTGGTGCAAGGCGACATCACGGCACGAGGAAGTCGACGCGTCGTCAACGCGGCCAACGCCCGGCTGGCCGGCGGCGGCGGAGTCGACGGGGCCATCCACCGGGCGGCCGGTCCGTCGCTGATGGAAGAGACGCGGCGCCGCTATCCGCAGGGCTGCCCCACCGGCGACGCGGTGGCGACATCGGCCGGCAATCTGCGCGCCCGCTACGTGTTTCACGCGGTCGGCCCCGTTTGGCGCGGCGGCATGCAGCAGGAAGCCAAGCTGCTGGCGTCGGCCTATCGGCGGTGTCTCGAACTGGCCCTCGAGCACGAGTGCCGTTCGATCGCCTTTCCGGCCATCAGCACGGGCGTCTACTCGTATCCCACCGACCTGGCGGCCGACTGTTCGCTCAAAACGGTCCGCGATTTTCTGCTCGACCGGGCAGAGCCGCTCGAAGCGCGATTTGTGCTGTTCGATGCCGGAACGTACGGCGCATTTGCCCGCGTGCTCGAGAGTATGGCGGACTGATCGAGCGAAGTGAATGCAAGTCGCCGACGCACTGAACGCGTCGAACGACACGAAACTCACGCCGTACTCACCTTCGCCTCGGCGACTTCGTTGCGTAAAATAGAAGTTATGAACGAGCCATCTCGGAGTTCCCGGCGGCGACGCAGCGGCGGCGAGCCTCTGGAAATTACGGCGTTTTACCCGCCGCCGCTGCCGAGTCGTCGATCCGCGGCCGCCACGGATGATCGCCTCTTACCCTGCGCGACGCCCGTTCCGCACGAACCGGCCGCTGGCCGTCGCCCTGTTTCTGGCGACGTGCGTGAGCGTGTTTCTGGCGGGTCTTTCGCCCGGCGGCGGCCCATGTCGAGGCGCGGCGCGGCTGTATCGGGCCTGGCTCGCAGGGAAATTTGGCGCCGGTGTGGACGGCGATGGCCCGGGACGGCGTCATCTTTTTCGGCGCACTGATGACGACCTTGATGGCCCACGAAATGGGCCATTTCCTGCAGGCCAAGCGCTACGGCGTGCCGGCGAACGGCCCCTATTTCATTCCCTTTCCCATCACGCCGTTCGGCACGATGGGAGCCGTGATCGTTCAAGGGGCCGGGCGTTGCCGATCGCAAGAGCATGTTCGATATCGCGATCAGCGGACCGCTAGCCGGACTGGTCTTCGCCCTGCCCATCACGGCGATCGGCATCCTGAAGGCGAACCGTCGTTGCCGATCCGATCCCGGAACCATCGATCTTCAACGAGCCGTTGATTTTGAATGCGATGACGAACTTGATCCACGGGCCGCTGCCCGATCATCACGAGTTGGGTTTGAACGCCTGGCTGTTTGCCGGCTGGGTGGGAATTTTCATCACCGCGCTCAACCTGATTCCCGATCGGCCAGCTCGACGGCGGGCACATTCTGTACACGCTGATCGGACGCAGTGCCCATCGGGTGGCGATTGCGCTGCTGTTCGGAGCGGTGGCCTACATGATCATGCACGCGACAGCCGGCCTACGCTTTGATGGTCGTGCTGCTCTTCGTTTCGGGACCCGGCATCCGCCGACGGCCGACGACAGCGTGCCGCTGGGATTCGGCCGGATCGCCCTCGGCTGGCTGACATTGGCCTTTTTGTTTGTGGGCTTCACTCCGAAACCGTTCGAGGTGATTCCCGATCAACCGCGGCCGCAGGCGCCCGCAACAACCGCACGAGCGCGAGGATTCAAGCGAATTGATTGAAGTGCGAGCCAAGCCGCGCGCATCGCCGCGAGACACGCTCAACCAGTTGGTAGCAACGGCCGTTGCGGCGAACTTGGTCACGCGGAGACCAAGTTCCGTCGAACTTGGTGACGGATGAACCAAGAAATCGTGAACTTGGCGTCGTTCTCGCCAAGTTCCAGAGAACCTGGCGAGGCCCTATCGATCGGACTCGCTCCAAGGCGGTGTCGGAACCCGCTTTGGAACGAATTCAACGCTCGCTCGATTGGCCAACCGACTGCCGCGCGTCCCGTTTTTTTTGCACTTTTCCGCGCGGATTTTCGAAGTGGGCTTAGGAAGCCCAGCGGGTCTTCATGAACCGCAGGGCGTCGCGGGAGAGTTGCTCTTCCGATTTGTACATGCGACGCCAGATTTTGGTTGCGGCGGCCAGATCCGGCAGGGCCAGACCGAAGGCTTCGACAACCATCCAGCCGTCGTATTTCACTTCCTTGAGTGTTTTGAAAGTTGTGTCCCAGTCGACATGTCCCTCGCCCGGAGTGCCGCGATCGTTTTCGGAAATATGCACATGGGCTGTGTACGGGGCACAGACCCGGATGGCCTCGGCGATATCCTTTTCCTCGATGTTGGCGTGGAACGTGTCGTACATCATCCGCAGGTTGGGATGATTGACTTCGCGGACGAAGCGAGCCGTGTCGGCGGCGGAGTTGAGGAAATAGCACTCGAAGCGATTGAGATATTCGAGCACGAGCGTGACGCCGTTTTGTTTGGCGTAGTCGGCCAGTTCGGCGAAGACTTCCTTGCCGTATTTCCACTCATCGGCGGTCGGACCTTTGCCGCTGAAAACGCCGATGGCGGAATGGAACGGCCCGGCCATAAGCTTCGAGCCGCAGATGCGGGACATATCGACGGCCCGCTTGATGTGGGCGACCGCCGCCTTGCGGATGCCGGCGTCCGGCGAGATGGGATTGGCCTCGGCACCGACGCAGCAGACCGTTGTGCGGTCGAGTTTCACACGAGTCGAGCCGTTTGGCCAATCGCTGAAAGCTCGCCTCTTCCATCTGAAAAATGCGGCACTTCGACGCCGTCGTAGCCGCACTCTTTCAACATGTCGAAAATCGGATCGTGCGACGGCTCGACGTTGGTCGTCCACAGAAGCAGGTTCATTCCGTATTTCATGCGTGTGCCTCGGTTGTGCCTTTAACACGTGGTGCCAAAACTTGCGGTGGTGCGGGGGGAACGACGAAGAGTGACGGCGGAAGCATGCCGTCGGCGAATTCTTCGACGATGCCCCGAGCCGTCGCCAGCGGTCCTTCGATGCCCGCGGGAAGCGGATCCAGTTTGATCCGCCGCAAGACTTGATTCAAGCGAAACGCGAGCCGCGACGGATCGGCGTAATCCCGCAAAAACTGCGACTGGCAGAACTTTGGAAGCCAGGGCTCCAAATCGACCCATTTGCCCGCCATGATGGTGACGGCCGTCAGCGAGCCGCCTGCCGTCCAGTTGTTCGAGCACCGCGTAATAGGCGTCGAGCCGGTCGGGATCGCGTTCAATTAAGATCGCGTCGAGGAGCAGTTCGGAGGTGATGTGGCCGAGGAAACCGCAGCGGAATCCGTCGCCGGGCCCCATGAAATCGCGAAAAAGATCGCGTGAGACGGCCCGTCGACTCCGCGAACGCCCGCGTTTTGTGGAACCAATGGTCGTCTTCGAAGTGCTGGAGGACGCCGCCGCCAATTCGGCTTCGGGAGACCGGGAGCCGTCAGCAAAGGGCGCAACGCCTTTGGGTCTCAATCGCACGCGGCGGTCGACGACGGAAAGCCAGTCCGGCAAAGCGGTCCCGGCTACGAACCACGGCCGGTCGAGAAACCGGATTCCGTGGGCAAAATAATTCATCGTCTTTTTATCGTTCTGGAACGCAGTCACAGATGGGCCGCCATCGTCCGACCCGCCAAACGGGCGTTGTCAGCCACGGGTGTATTGTGCACAATCCGAGTCGCCTCCGACAAGATTGAGGAAGAGACCGATCAAGATGGCCCAACCGCCGCTTCGATTGATTGTGCTGGCCCGAGATCAAAGCGCCCGCGTGCAGGATGCCTGGCGGGACATGGCGGAGTTTCTCGAGACAGAAGCCGGGCGCGAAGTCGTGGCCGCCGCGGTGACCGATGATCTTGTCCTGGACGATCTCGAAGCCGATCTGGTCGCCGTTTTGGGAGGGGACGGAGCCATTCTGCGGGCTTGTCGCCAGATGGGCATGCGGCAACTGCCGATCGTCGGCATCAACGTGGGACGGTTGGGTTTTCTCGCCGAGTTGTCGCCGGACGAGTTCCGCGAGCACTTTCCCAAGATGCGGGCCCGGGATTACCGCGTTGTCGAGCACCTGATGTTTGAATGCACGCTTCGTCCGGCCGCCGGCGGAGGCGAACGATTCTTGGGGCTGAATGAGGTCGTTCTCGCTTCGGGAGGCTCCCTCCGCATGCTGGACGTGCATCTGGCCATCGATAACGAATCGGTCACAACCTACAGCTGCGACGGATTGATCGTGAGTACGCCGGTGGGTTCAACCGCGTACAGTTTGGCGGCCGGCGGTCCGATTTTGCGCCAGGACCTGCAGGCGTTTGTGGTGACGCCAACCTGCCCGCATGCGCTGACGAATCGTCCGCTCGTCGATCGGGCCGACTGCGTCTATACGCTGACGTTGCGGCGCGGATTCGAGGGAGCCGCGCTTGTCGTCGACGGGCAGGTGCATCGGCCGTTAAGCGAGGGAGACGTTGTCGAAGTCCGCCGGGCCCCGGTGACGTTCAAGCTCGCGCGGGTGAGCGGTCTCACCTATTACGCGACACTTGCGACGCAAACTGCATTGGGGCGCACAGCCGCGCTACGTTTCGGAAGACGGCCGACAGGGGCCCTGACCTAGGCTGCCAAAATCTCGAGGCCGTCGAGGGCGGTTTGTCCGATCGCTGTGATGATATCGGGCTCAAGGCCGCGCTCCGACGATGGCATTGGGTCCGGGATTTTCGATCGCCTCTTTGCCGGCGACGGCCAGGTCGAATTGATAATCGTCCTCTGCCGGGAAACGTCCAGGTTGAGGTTGAAACTCGGATCTTTGATGTTCTTGTCGGGGTCATTGTAGAGGTTTTTCAACTCGTCGGGCTGCGTGAATTGCCGCGGAGTCACGCCACCGCGAAGCATGCCGCCGCCGCCGCCCGCCCGACTTCGGCGAAACTCTGGGATGGAGTTCGACGAACGTAATCACATATTTTCCAGGTTCGACGCCGTTTTCGAAACACGAAATTGCCCTCGGTGTCGCACGGAACAAACAGCTGGTAACCCTTTCCTCTCAGGTGTGCGGCTTCGTCGAGATGGTCAGGCCGATGCAGGACGACGAAGAGTGTGCAGTCGCTCCTGGGCGGTTGGGCGTCCACCGTCACCCGCCCGGCGCATTTGGCAACCGGCTCCGGCCGATGCAATCCCGGATTCGCTTTCAATTGCTCCTCCATGGCTTCCTCGGCCGTGGGTATTCGAGCGCCGCATCCGATCAGCATGGCCGATGAGAGCATCCAAATGGCGAGTACAATGCCGGTAAATCGTCGCGTGTCAGTTGACGTCGAATACACGGGACATCTCCTCAGTCTCTTCGCCCATTCGAGCGGCACGCACAAGCACCATGGTGCCACTCGGAAGAGACCTACGCTTAGTGGCGTAAGCTTAAATCGGATCCTAGGCTTGTCAAGATGTTCGAAAGGGGCGAACCAGCGAAACGAAGCGTTACCGAGTCGGATCGAAGTCGACGCCGAACGCGGCGTACGTTTTCTGCAAAGGACTGATTTCGCGTCGCACTCGCGCACTCGGCTCGCGGAAATGCACCCGCCGCGGCGCAACCAAGGCGACGAGCTGCGGCAGGTCGAAGTGTTCCAGCAATCCGAAGCAGAATAATTCCGGTGCGGTCTCGGCGGTCAGATTCTGCTCGATGATCTCTTTCAGGCTTCCGAACGAACCGTGCAGATCGAGTTCGCCAATGGCTTTCGTTTCCAACGCCGCCGCGATGGTTGCAATCAAACTGCTGCGCGGGCCGAGAGCCACTATTTGCACGGGATTTCCCTGCTGGGTTTCGGTCCATCGCGCAATTGCGGCGAGCTGCGCGGCCTGGATGCCGAGCGGACGCTCGCCCACGGTTGCCAGCGCGAGCATGAAATCGGCCGGGATGTATTCGATCCTTTTTGGAATGTGCAGCTCTCCGAAGAAACACAGATCAATCGCCACCACGCGTTGGCCGTCTCTGAGCAGCTTTTCCACGGCTGACGCTGAGGCCGTTCGCCCGTCGTCGCTGATGACCAGGATCGTGTTGCGGGGATTCGTCGGCACAAACTCCGTCGCGGGGACGGTCCAGGCCCCGCCAACCCGAAACCAATAATCGGTGGCAGTGTACTCACCGACCTTCCGACTGCCGATCATCACTGCTGCCGCATCAAGCGTCCGCCCGTGCACAATGCGGCACAGGAGGGCCCGACGCTTCGCTTGCCAGTCCGAGAAGTCTTCATGCGACGACGGCAAAACCGGATCCCGCGGCAGCGGCGCCATCAGCTCGCGGGCCAGGCTGTTGAAGTCCGCATTGTCTTTCGGAAGAGGGACGTTCAATTGGTCCGGCGTCTTCACCTCGTGATCGCTCGGGATTTCCGCGGCAGTCACATCCGGCCGATCAGCGAAAAAGAAATCCTTCAGCATGGCATAAAACTGCTGGCGATTATCCAAACCGAAATTATGCGACCCGGGATCAAGGTTAACGTGCGTGCGCAGGTTGTTCGGCTTGCCGTAGAGTTCGTAGATCGGCCGCGCCGTTCCCAAGAAGCGGCGGCAGAATATGATCGGCCTTGAAACAGCAATTGTCTTTGTAGTTGTTCGTCAACAAGGCGGGACGCGGTGCGAGGAGGGCCGTCATCTGTCCATAATCGGTCACCGTGGCCAAATCGCAGGGATCCTGCTCCGGATCTCCGGTGTCGCTCAAATACCTCATCCGCGTCGGTAGTGGACCGTAGCCCGCGACCGGATTGCAAAGCGTCACCCGCGTGTCGAGCGAGCTGATTGTGATGGTCTGCCAACGCGCCGCCGGACAAGCCTTGCACGGCGACGCGGGTTGGATCGGCATGCTCGTGGGCCAGTAAGATGTCGAGTCCGCGAGACATCACAAGATAAAAGGGCGAGACCGCGCTCGTGCCGCACAACTCGAGTTGGTTCGGCCGATAATGATCGAAATTCGGGCTATTGAGCTGTCCGAATCCGAGGAATTCGGTGTTCAATACGATCATGCCGCGCTTGGCCTGGTTGATGCAGCGAATTTGCTTGTAGTCGGCCGCCTTTCCCGGCACGCTCATGGCCGTTGACCGCGAGCGACACGGGAACCTTGGATGTTTTGAATTCGGTCGGCTCGTACAGGAGAGCGGGAATCCAGAGGCCGGGCACCGCCTCGTAGCGCAGTTTCTTGATTTTGTATCCGGGGCCGCCGTCGATCGTTTGCTGCCATTCCACGCGAGTCGGAAGAGAGCGCCACTTGGCTGCCTCTCCGCGGAAGATCACTCGATCGAGTGCCTCTCTGCGGACCCGATTCGCATAGCGCTCCCAGTCTGCGACTGTTCGCGGCTCCGGCATCGGTAGCAGATGCGCGTCAACGAAGTCCTTGATCTCCTGCATCGGGATCGCGGGACTGAGCAACTTTCCGCTCAACGCTTCGGCGACCGCCGATTTCTGGTCGGCTGCGAAGGAGCCGGCGTGACAAGATACGAAACAGGCCAGCCACAGAACGACCGCGAACGATTGTCGCATCATGATGAATTCTTCCAGCAGTCCAGTCGCCGTTGAGTCCGAGCGAGAAATTCTAACGCGCTCCGATTGTGCCGGCCAATACTTCACAGCGCCGCCTCCGACTCGGATGACTGCACAAGCTCTCCGATCGTCGCCTTGATTGGCCCACTCTGTGGTTCCATACTCCAGAGAATTCGTCCAGAGTCCAAACAACGTGATGGAGAGACTGATGTTGCGGTTTGCGGTCGTGTTTTTGATTGTCCTGACCTTGTGTCCGTTGATTCCCTCGGCCGGTGCTGCCGACGACTATAAGCTCGGTCCCGATTCGATGGAACAACCCGGAGTTCCCAAAGGCAGCGTGACCCAGAAACGATGGGAAAGTAAGCAAGTTTACCCCGGCACGGTTCGCGACTATTGGATCTACGTTCCCGTCCAATACGACGGCAAGGCGCCGGCTTGCGTGATGGTTTTTCAGGACGGGAGCGGCTACGTCGACAAAAATGGGGCTTTCCGCGTTCCGATCGTTTTCGACAACCTCATTCTCAAGGGTGAGATGCCGGTGACGATCGGCATCTTCATCAATCCGGGAAGATTTCCGGCAACCAAGGAACGCGAAATGCCGCGCAGCAATCGGAGCTTCGAATACGACACGGTCAGCGACCAGTACGCGCGTTTTCTGCTGGAGGAAATTCTGCCCGAAGTCGGAAAAACCTACCGTCTCACGGATGATCCGGAAGGGCGAGCGATTTGTGGAATCAGCTCGGGAGGCATTTGTTCGTGGACTGTCGCTTGGCAGAAACCCGGCCAATTCCGCAAAGTGCTCACGCACGTCGGCAGCTTCACCAATATCCGCGGAGGTTATGTCTATCCGTCGCTGATTCGGCAGGAACCTCCCAAACCGATCCGGATTTTTCTGCAAGACGGCTCCCACGATCTGGACAACAAGTTTGGAAACTGGCCCCTGGCCAATCAGGAAATGGCCGCGGCACTCAAGTTTGCCCATTACGATTACAAATTCGAATTCGGCGACGGTGGGCACAACGGCAAGCAGGGAGGCTCGATTCTGCCCGATTCCCTCCGTTGGCTGTGGCGCGACTATAAAGCCAAGCCGACTGCACGGACCGAGGCGACGTCGCGCGGATAAACCTCGTCGCATCGGCGATTTTTCTGGCCGATGGTACGAATTCTTGAACAAATTGAGCCGTGGTCACAGTCTCTGCGCGGGATCGATACGTCTCGTTCGGAGGTCGGTACGATGCGCCTTTTTGCTCGCTTGCAGTGCCGGTGTATTCCTCGTCGACATTGGTCCGTCATGGGCGGCTCAGCCGGCGGCAACGGTTCGGGTGCGGGTCCACGTGCAAGACCTGTCGGAAAAGCCAATCGCCAAGGCACGAGCTATTTTATTCAAAACGACGCCGCAAACCGGGCGGGCGCTCCTCCGGGACGCGAACCTCGTCATCGGCAAACAAGGCGAGCCGATCCTTGGATCGCGCGACGGGGTGCTCGAGACGCCGCCAGTCTCCAATCGGCAGGCGTATGTTCTCGAGGTGGAGGCAGAGGGCTTCGCGCCCGAATTGACTCGTTGGACCCCCGCGAACCAGTCCGGCACGATCGACATTCCGCCCGTCAGACTGAGACGCTGTGTCGAGATTCGCGGACTTGTCACCGATCGCCGCGGACAACCGGTTCCCAATGCCGTTGTCGTTCAATCGGGAGACGGTCCCAAGCGGCTCGAGACGCACTCGGATCAACGCGGCCAATTCGTGCTGCAGGGAGTGCCGGAAGGGCGAGCGGCTGTGTGTTTCGAGGCGTCCGGTTTTCGCTATTTTGGAACGGTTCTTCAATCACCGTCCGAAGGCGCACGCATCGAACTGGAGCGTGCCGATGAATCCAATCCCCGCACACTCAAACGTGACGCTCAATTACCCACACAACTTTCTCAAGAGCAGCGGTCGGCCGCCGCCCGGCAACTGATCGACCCAATCATCTCAGCCGTCTTGACGAAGAAAATCATCGACGATCAGGACTTTTGGAAATTGATCATCGCCGCCCGGCTGGAACCAAAACAGATCCTCTCCCGAGTCAACGATCTCAAGTTCTCCCGGCCATTTCGCCAGGAACAGATTCGCAACATCGCTCAGACTGCCTTGTACAAGGACCGTAAGCCCGATGAACTGATGCAGGAGGTTGCTAAACTCGACAATCCCCAAATGCGGATCAATTCGTATCTGTATTGGTTCCAAAACAACCCGGGGATTCGCGCGAATCGTCACGCGCGACGCGAGGCGCTAAAGAAGGCGGCGGTTTTAATCGCGGCGACAAAGGACGTCCGCTCGCGCGCGTTTTGGCTTTGCGAGCTCGGAAGCCAACTTTGGTCGATTGGCGACCACGCGGAGGCCCACAAAGTCTTTGACGAATGTCGAACACTCCTCAAAGCGATGCCAGACGGCACAGGGCAAGCAGGGAGTTCGCTTCACTCTGGCAATGGCCGTCGCCCGCGAGAACACGAAGGAGGCCACGGAACTTGCAGGTGACCTCGAGCCAGGACAGATGATCCGCCTGGCGGGAGAAGTGGCCCGCGAGCGTCCGGAAGAAGTCGAGGCATTGCTTGCCCCGGTTCGCAGCGAAGTCTCGCTGATGCAACTGAGTGCCGTGGGCAATAATCTGCCGGGTTTGTGTTATCGCCTTGCACGACGCGACCCGGCTGCAGCCGAGCGGATCCTGCTTAAATTCGCAAAACCGCCTCAGGCGCAGAGCGATGCCGAGTCGGTTTTTGGCTTGGGCGGCAGTATGTTTGGCGGTTTTTCCAAGGAATTGATCGATTTCCAGGTGCAGAAAGTAAAGGTGGTCTGCTTTGGCCTGATCGCCGATGCCGCGGCAAAACGAAATCCCGCGGCCGCACGGCATGCAATTCTCCAAGCGGTCGAGATTGTGCGTCCGATGAGGGCTGGTTTTCTCCATCCCCTCAATCAGTTTTTTCATACGCCTTCCGGCTTGATGTTGTCGCTCGTTCCCGTGGCCGAGCGTGTCGACCGCGCTCTGGCGAACGAACTCTTCTGGCGTGCTTTGTCGCTGCGAGTCCCGATGTCGGGCGAGAGCGCCGAGAGAATGGCGCTCGACATCGACGACGCGAATCTGGTCGACATCGTGATGTTCTACGATCGCTCGTTGGCCGCGGATCTGTTGGAACCGCTCTTGTCCCGCGTTATCTCGCGATCCTATTCGGGAATGCGGACGTCGGTGTGGCCAATTCGCAGCCTGGCATCACTCGACCCCGAGCGGGCGATCAAGTTTTCCGATTCTCTTTGCAATCGGGCCGGTTGGGACGGTGCGATTCCACGGGAGTCCGCGATTCAAGCGATTGCTAACGTCCTGGCAACCGTGCCGGGTCAAGACGCCGATGACAGCCGGATGAAATCGGCCCTCTACGGAATTCGCAATTCATACGGTGTCTACCTCGACACGGATGACGAAGCGTCTTGATTCCTCGTGAGGAATTCGACGATGGCTGAATCGAGAATTCATCGGCGCTCAGCTGGCGGATAATCTCTTCCACGCTTTGCAGCTGTTTCTGCAGGCTGGCCAGATTCTCGCGGGCCTGAGTGACAACCTCTTCCGGGGCCCGGCTCACAAACTTTTCGTCGGATAGCTTTTTCTCGATGCTGGCGATGTTATTGCGGAGCTTCTCCTGCTCCTTCCGCTGCCGCTTGAGTTCCGCATCGCGGTCGATGATCCCCTCGAGTGGAATAAAACCATCCGCGTCAGCCAGAGCAAAATTGGCGGAGCCTTTGGGACGCTCGACTTCCACTCCTGCGGCTTCGAGCATCGTCCGCGACAAGTTTTCGAATTGGTCGGCCACATCCTGCAAGTCGGCGGCGACTTCCGGCCGACAACGAACGTGCAATTTCAGCGGCGTCCCCGGTGGAATTCCGTAAACCGCACGCACATTGCGGACCGCGGTAATCGTTTCCTGCAAGCGGGCAAAGCGTGCTTCCAAGGCGCGATCCCGCCAATCTGCCGAAATATCGGGCCAGGGAGCGATCATCACGCTGGGCGCGGATTTTGTCGGTTCCGGAATGCCCCTCTCCGGCGCGACGTCGGCAAGACGCTGCCACAGCTCTTCGCAGACAAACGGAGTAAAGGGCTGCAATGCGCGGACGATGGCGTCGAGAACGCCCAGGGCGACTCGCTGGGCCACGGGCCGAAGGTCGGGATATCGCAGCCGAGCCTTGACCATCTCGACGTACCAGTCGCAGAACTCATTCACGACAAAGTCGCGAAGCACTCGCGTGGCCACGTCGAATTGGTACCGATCGAGGTGTTCCGTCAGCTCGGCAGTCATACAAGAAAGCCGGCTCAAGATCCAACGGTCTTCGAGTTTCAGCTCGTCGCGTTTGATTGGCGCGGGCGAATAACCCTCGAGATTCATCACAACAAAGCGAGACGCGTTCCACAGCTTGTTGCAGAAGTTCCGGCCGTACTCAAAGCGCTCGCTGACGATCCGGGCGACCGGCTCGTCCGGATCCGGCTCATAGCCGGGGCTTGAGTACTGCGACGCCTTTTTGCATTTGGGGCACGTCACGCGCGGTTTCTTGCCGCCGCGCTGAGCGGCTTTCTGATGTTCGAGAGTCTGTGGAATCAATGTGCCGCAGTGGGGGCATTCATAGGCAACGGGTAAACGGACGTCCTGAGTCTCGCCCGCGATCGAGGCGATCGTAAACCGCACCGCGTCGGTTCCGTATTTGTCGATCAAATCCATGGGATCGACGCCGTTGCCGCGCAATTTGGACATCGTCTGTCCGAACCCGTCCAAGATCTTGGGATGGATGTAGACGTGCCGGAAGGGGACCTCGCCCATGTTGTAGAGCCCGTCGATCACCATCCGCGCCACCCACAGGGTGATGATTTCGCGGCTCGTGACCAGCACGCTCGTCGGATAGAAGTACGCCAGGCTCGCTGTTTTTTCCGGCCATCCCAGTGTTTCCAGCGGCCACAAGGCGGAGCTGAACCACGTGTCGAGAACGTCTTCGTCCTGCGTTAACTTGTGCGTCGGTCCCAAAGCGTTGGCCGGCAAGTCGACTTCGCTGCAGATCAGCCAGCGGTCCGATTCTTCATCCTGACGCCAGAAGACGTCCGTTCTTCCGCCGAAGGCTTTTTTGAGCTCCGCCTCACTACACGTGCCGCAATACCAAATGGGGATGCGATGTCCCCACCAGAGCTGACGGCTGATGCACCAATCCCGCTTTTCGCCCAGCCAGTCGAGGTAGGTCTTGGCGTACCGGGTCGGAAAGAATCGGACTCGGCGATCATTGACCGCGTCGATCGCACGCTGCGCCAGGTCTTCCATCCGCACGAACCACTGATCGGAAAGCAGAGGCTCGATCGGCGTCTTCGAGCGGTCGCTGTGGGCCAACGGAATCTTGCGCTCCTCGACTTTCACCAAATGCCCGAGCGACTGCATTTTCTCGACAATCAGATCGCGGGCCTTGAAGCGATCCAACCCCTGGTATTCGCCGGCCTGCTCGTTCAGCGTCCCGTCGGGATTGAGGATGTTGATCATGGGCAGCTTGTGCCGCAGACCGCAGGCGTAATCGTTTGGATCGTGGGCCGGCGTGACTTTCACGGCGCCCGTTCCCATATCCATCTTGGCGAGGATCGCGTCGCCGATGATCGGGATCTCGCGCCCATTGAGCGGGATGCGGACCTTTTTTCCGATCAGGTGGCGATAGCGATCGTCGGCCGGATTCACGCAGATCGCCGTATCGCCCAGCATCGTTTCCGGCCGCGTGGTCGAAAAGGCAATCGGCTCCTCCGAATTCGTTACGGGGTATGTGAATGTCCAGAAATGGCCGTCCACTTCCTCGTGGAAGACTTCGTCGTCGGCGACGGCCGTCCCTAAATACGTGTCCCAGTTCACAAGCCGCTTGCCGCGGTAAATCAATCCGTCGGCAAAGAACTTGAAAAACGTGCGGCGAACGGCGAAGGTACAGATATCGTCGAGCGTGAAGCGCGTGCGACGCCAATCGCAACTCGAGCCGAGCTGTTTAAGTTGACTCAAAATGCGGTCTTCGTAGGCGTCCTTCCACTTCCAAATGCGATTGACGAGCGCTTCGCGGCCCACCTCATGCCGCGTGAGCCCCTCTTCCTCGAGCATCCGCCGCTCGACGACCGCCTGCGTCGCGATGCCGGCGTGGTCCGTTCCGGGCATCCAGAGCGCCTCGTAACCCTGCATGCGTCGCCAACGCGTGAGGAGATCTTGCAGCGAGTCGTTGAGCGCATGCCCCATGTGCAGCGCGCCGGTGACGTTCGGCAGCGGCATCATGATCGTGTGCGGCTTCTTATCCGGGTTCGGGTCGGCGTTGAAGTAGCCCGATTCCTCCCAGAACCGGTACCAACGCCCCTGAGCCGCTTTGGGATCGTATTGTTTGGGCAATTCGCCCGTCGTTTTTTCGCTGGGCATGAGGGGCTCGCGAGCCTTAATGCGAAACACGCGTTTCGGCAGCGGAAACCGGTCGCATGCGGGACGCAGTTCTCAGGCCGCCGTCGTCTTTGTAGAGCTTATATTCCACGCTGTCGACCAACGCCAGCCAACTGGCTTCGATAACATTTTCGCTGACGCCGACGGTTGTCCACACCTCGGTGGCATCACGACTTTCGATGACGACGCGCACCCGAGCCGCGGTTCCCTCGGCCGAATTGATCACCCGCACCTTGTAGTCGGCCAAATGCATCTCGGCCAGCCGCGGATAGGCCGTCGCGAGTGCCTTGCGGAGCGCCGTATCGAGGGCGTTAACCGGCCCATCTCCTTCTGCCACCACGTGCTCCGTGCGTCCTTCGACCGTCAGCTTGATCGTCGCCTCCGTCACAGGTGCCATTCCCTCGGTCGTGACAACATTCACTCGGTAGTGGTCCCGGCCGAATTTCGGCTCGTAGGCGCCCGTCACCTTCATCACCAGCAGGTCGAAGGAAGCTTCCGCAGCCTCGAATTGATACCCCTCGTTCTCGAGGATCTGCACGCGGTCGAGGATTTTTCGCATTAATTCGTCGTCGGCGCTCAGGCGGTACTTCATTGTCTTGGCGACGATGTTCGACCGGCCCGAAAGCTCGCTTACCAGGATCCGACGCTCGTTGCCGACCGTTTCGGGATCGATGTGCTCGTAACTTTGGGTGACGCGATTCACCGCGTGCACGTGCATTCCGCCCTTGTGGGCAAATGCACTCATCCCGACAAACGGCTGGCTCGCGCGGAAATTCATATTGGCGATTTCGTAGACGTAGCGCGAAAGCTCGGTCAAATGCGACATACCGCCAGCGATAAGCGCCTCTTGGCCCTCTTTGAGGGTCAAATTGGCGACCACGCTGATCAAATCGACGTTTCCGCACCGCTCGCCGATGCCGTTGATCGTCCCCTGCACCTGCACCGCGCCATGGCGGACAGCCATCAGCGAATTCGCCGTCGCCACATCGCAATCATTGTGACAGTGGATTCCGACCGGGACTTTTAGTGCACTCCGCGCGGCATCGACCCCGGCCGCGATGCGTTCGGGAAGGCTGCCACCATTCGTGTCGCACAGAACGACGATTTCTGCCCCGCCGTCCTGTGCCGCCTGAATCGTCTTGAGCGCGAAATCGGAGTTCCGGGCGAACCCGTCGAAAAAATGCTCGGCGTCGTAGATCACGCGGCGCCCCTCGGCTCGCAGAAAGGCGACCGAATCGCGGATCATCGCCAGGTTTTCCTCCTCGCTGACATTCAGGATGTCCTTGACGTGCAGATCCCAGCTCTTGCCGACGAGCGTGACGACTTCCGTCTTGGCGTCGACGAGCGCCTGCATGCCGATGTCTTTTTCTGCGGCGATACCCTTCCGCCGCGTCATGCCAAAGGCGGCCACTTTGGCATGCTTGAGCGGCATGTCGGCCACCCGCTGGAAATAATCGGCATCCTTGGGATTGGAGAGCGGATACCCGCCCTCGATGAAGTCGAATCCAAACTCGTCGAGCTTTGCCGGTGATTGCCAGCTTGTCTTCCAGCGAAAAATTGACCCCCTCGCCTTGGCTGCCGTCGCGAAGCGTCGTGTCGTAAATCTGGATTCGGGCCATCTTTTTTCGTCCGGAAACGCAAAAACCCCCAGGCGGGTGGCCTGAGGGTTTGATTCGGTTCAGTGATCGTGCTAACGACTCGTCACCGCACCGCCCCCAGGCGGGCCGATAATGACGACCGGGCTGACATCGATCATGAAGGTTTGCACAGAAATTAACCTCAATGTGGCGAATTCCGCCGGTTTAGGCGCATTCGCAGTAGCTCTAAGATAATAGGCCGCTCTGCCGAGGGTGTCAAACTGGCTTAATCCAGGTGTTCCCCCGGTCCGGACCTGAAAGCCGGCTTGCCGGAAAATGGGGATTTCCGGTAAAAATCGCCCTCCCAGGGCGGTTCCATCGCCCCTTTTTTTCTGCCGATGATCGACTCACTGGAAAGGATTCCGCATGTCGATGACGGTCGAAGCCCTTGCCGACTGGCTTGGCGGCGAGGTGATCGGCGACGCAACCCGTGTCGTCGAAAAAGTCCAGTCGCTTTCCAAAGCGGGTCCGCAATCGATCACGTTTTTCGTCGGCGATCGAAATCCCATTCAGTTGAAGGGGTCGACCGCCGCGGCCATCCTGGTCGACCGCAAGCTGCAGGCAGCCCTCAAAACAGCGGGCTACAAGTCGACATTCATCATCGTCGACGACCCCAAAGATGCTTTTTTGGCTGTCGCCGAACATTTTGCACCGCGCTGCGTCCGTCCGCCGATCGGCATTTCGCCCGACGCTCATGTCAGTGCGACGGCGCAAATCGGTCGCAACACCAATATCTTTCCCGGTGCCCACGTCGCTGCCGGCGTGATCATCGGTGACAACTGCGACCTCCATCCCGGCGTGGTCATCGGCCGCGGCTGCCAGCTTGGCGACGAAGTGGTGCTGCATCCGAACGTAGTCCTTTACGAAAACACCATCATCGGCAATCGCGTTACCATTCACGCCGGCGCCGTGATTGGAGCCGACGGTTTCTCGTATCGCCTCGTCGACGGCCGCCATGAGCGGATTCCTCATTACGGCAGCGTCCGGATCGAGGACGACGTCGAAATCGGCGCCTGCACGACAATCGACCGGGCCATGGTCGACGAGACCGTCATCGGCCAGGGAACGAAGCTCGACAACCTGGTGATGATCGGGCACAACTGCGAAATCGGCCGGCATAATTTACTTGTGTCACAGGCCGGTTTGGCCGGATCCGTGACGACCGGCGACTACGTCATCTGCGCCGGACAAGTCGGAATCGCCGACCATGTCCATCTCGGCACCCGCTCGGTCGTCGGAGCCAAAGCCGGCGTCCATAAGGATATCCCGGCCGGCGAACGGCAAATCGGCGTTCCCGCGATTCCCGAGGCCGAATGTCGTCGTGTCGTGATGGCCCAACACAAACTTCCCGAAATGCGGCAGCAACTCAAAGCCTTGGAGCGGCAAGTCGTGGAACTCACGTCCAAACTGGCCCAACTCACGTCGCCGGGGCCAATCGCCAAGGATTCCCTCCGCGAGGCAGCCTGACTTTTTTCGTTCATGACCACACTTTCCACATCGTTAAATAAGCGACCCGTGCAGCGGATCGGCCTGTTGGCCGGCGCCGGACGGTTCCCCCTTGCCTTTGCCGAGGCCGCCCGCAAACAGGGTATCTCGGTCTTCGGCGTCGGCGTGGCCGGCATGGCCTCCGACGAACTGCACCATCTCTGCGATTACTTCACGACCACGTCGCTGGGCCGCTTCGGCCGGGCCATCCGCCTGTTCAAGTCGGCCCGCATCGACCGCGTCGTGATGGCGGGAAAGGTCGACAAAACGGTCCTGTTCCACCCGTACCGCTGGATTCGCCATCTGCCGGATTTCCGGGCGATCCACATGATGCTGCGTTACGCCCGCGAGAACCGCAAAGACGACACGCTGATGCTGGCCCTGATCCGGGAATTCGAGCGAGACGACCTCGTTTTCGACACGCCTCTCAATTACTGTCCGGAGCTGCTCGTGAAACACGGATTTCTCACGCGGCGAAAACCCACGCCCGCCCAATGGAACGACATCCGCTTCGGCTGGGAGATCGCCAAAGAACTCGGCCGGCTCGACATCGGCCAAACGGTCATCGTCAACGACATGGCCGTCATCGCCCTCGAGGCCATCGAAGGCACCGACGCCGCCATCCGCCGCGCCGGCACCCTCTGCCGCCGCGGCGGGTTCACGGTCGTCAAAGTCGCCAAACCGCAACAAGACATGCGGTTCGACGTCCCGACCATCGGCGTCGAAACGCTGCAAACCATGCGGGAAGCCGGCGGCCGAGTGCTCGCCGTCGAAAGCGAAATGACGATCATGCTCGACCAGACGGAAGTCATCGAACTGGCCAACCGCCTGGGGATCGCCATCGTCTCGCTCAAGGCGGACGAAATCAAACTGCAAATGGCCTCGTAGCCGCCCGCCCGTGCCTCAGACAGCGGCCGACTTTTTTGGCTTTTTTGGGCGCTGAAAAAAGGGAGACTTTTTTGGGCTCGACCCAAAAAAAGTATTCCTCAACAAGTCTCGCGCCTCGCTCTCCACTTCCCTCGTTCCCAAGCTCTGCTTGGGAACGCAAGTTCCCGAAGCTCCGCTTCGAGTTCGACTTACGTCGAGTCGACGAAACCGCAGTCGAGCATCGACCGCTTGCCGGCTCAAGCAGAGAGCCTGGGGCCGAGAGAAAGCGGCGGACTTTTTTGGGGACCACCCCAAAAAAAGCCAAAATGGCAGTCACTCGTGCCGTCATTCTGGCAGCCAAACTTTCCGCATCCCCGCGTCAATTCTCCGCCCGTTAGATTCTGATTTGCACTGGCAGTACCCTTTCTGAAAAACCGCGGTTTTCGATCCGAGTCGGCCAACCTTTTTTACAGCTGCTGTAAAAAGCATCTCGATCTCAACTCAGCAACCGCTGGCAGAATGAGGCTGAAGTCACTGTTTGCGATTTGCCAGACGAACTGGGGCGGTTTAATTCCGCCGGTATTGTTTAATACCGTAACCGCCCCGGAATATTCCCCGACGCTGCCGGCCCAACCCGGCGCCCATGCGTCGCGGCAAACGCAAACGGCGATTCTCAGCGGCCATTGCCGAGTTGGTGCGGCAAGACGAACAGGCTGTTGTGGTGACGACTGGCGAGGGATTCGCTTGCACAGCGAGAGAACGCATTCCGTCAGCGAGGGATCCCTGCACGTGGCGTAAATTGCTCACGGACGGTTCGCCTAAGTAACCAGGAGCAACTCCATAAGTCCGTCAATTTCTAAATGGTGAGTTCGGGGCTCGGCAATTCCGATCGGCCCAGCGTCCGTGTTCGATCGATCTTTCCCGTTGAAATCAAAGGTCACTCATTGGCGACCGCGGAAACACGTCCGCGCCTCGCGGCGCCGAGCGTGAATCTCCGCCGCAGGAGAGGAGTTTGGCAGCATGGAGCTCGACACCCACAAGATCGACGATGTGACGTTGGCCCTCCTGTCTCTCGGACTGCACGATGGAGTTCGCGCATGGAAGGGGTTCGACTGGGACACGATGGATCGGCTGCATGCAGCGGGGCACATCAGCGATCCGCGAGGCCGGGCAAAATCGGTTGTCTTCACTGAGACTGGCCTTGAGCGCGCACGCGAGCTTCTCGAAAGTCTGTTTGCGAAGCCAGGTACGGGTTGATCCCGGGACCCTTCGCAGGCAACGACGATTTATGGGACGCTGGACTCGGCGTCGTCGCTTCGCTGACTCGAAGTCAGGTCCCGCTTGCCGAGCGGGATACTCGCGCGTTTGGCAGCAGAAATCTGAGATGAGCATCGCGAACTTCGGACCGAATGGAACTCCTCACACGTCCATTTGCCCACGACGGACAACTCAGACCGTCCGTCCAACTGGAAGGTCCCCGCCCGGCAGGCGGGACCTACTACGGAATTCCGGCGGGATCCCGTGCCTGACCGCGATACCTTATTTGTGGTCGCATTCGATATCCCTCGGCAGCCGGAGGCAGCAATGCGTTTGCAGATCAGAACCGTCGTGATTGCCGTCAACAAACACGCCAGTACGTGCGCTCAATGGGGAACGGTGCTGAGCGCGCTCGGCACACTCGCCGCGCTGGGCGTCGCGTACGAGGCGTTCAGCGTGCAGAACGCACAACTTAAGGAGCAAATCAAGACCCAGGCGCAAGCCACTGCGGAAGAGCGGGAACGATTTCTAAGGCAGTTAGAGGTCCAGCGAAAGCATCTCGATCAATTTGTCGTCGCTTTCCAGAACCAGCAATCCGCGGCGCTTTACACGCAGGCCAACACGACGACGCGATTTCTCCAGGACCATCCTCAACTCTATGACTATTTCAAAAGACGGCCGAACGGCACGCAGTCGGCGCGTGAGCACGCGGACATGGTCAAGACGCGTTTCCAAAAGGCCAGTCCAGAGGAGCAGGCCTTGGTCTTGATCGGAACGGAAGGTCTGACTTCGATACGGCCTACGCTCAACGCGACACTCTGCGTTCGGATTCAGGCGAATGGAACACCTGGTGGAATTACTTTGTCGATTGCTACGACGAGAATCCGATTCTGCGGGACATGCTCGTCACCAGCTCCGACGAGTACAGCGTGGCCGAAACGCTGAAGCCTGAGCACCGGTTCAACCAATACATTGGGAAAACGAATCGCCGCACGCGGTAGCCGCCAGAGGCGGCCGCCGCTCGTCTGCGCACTACACGTTGCCAGCGTTTCCAATTAACCGCCGCTCGGCTTCGCGTATAAGCCATGCGATCGTCGATGGATTGAGGCGGCCTTCGCCGAAATGAATTGTGACTTCCTTGAAGAGCGGACGAAGAATCAGCGAGACCTTGTCGAGTGCGATCTCTTCACCAAGGCCGACAAACGGCTTACGGCCGTAGATTTGCTCATACTCGCGTAGACCGCGAAGGGTCCAATAGGTGTCGTAAAGTGGAACAGCTTGAGCTCGTAACCATTGCCACATGAATTGCGGATCGGAGACGTTGGGAGCCTCGCGGTGGCAGCGTCCGCATAGCAGAACGAAATTTGACGGTGCGTCTGGACCATCTAGCGCGTCCGGGATAATGTGACAGCGCCTCTAAGTTGCAGCAGTACCCACATCGCCAGCAACGTTCATGGGCCTCGGACCAGTCGGTCGCAAGGCCACACTCGTCTTGCCGCGTTTCCCAGTAATCGACAATTTGGCTCTTGCTTGTGCGAATTGCCGCCATATTGCGATTCGTCAAGTACATCAGCGACCTGGAAACGAGAACAGAGTTAAGGACCGACCTGTCTATAACACTCGTCCGGGGCCACGGGCGGTGGCTGCGGCCCGCCCGTGTCCTGCGGGTGCCGCTCTCCGATATAATGAAACCGATATGGCGAACGCTTCCGAAATCACAGAGGCCGAAATCCTCGAGAAGGTTGTCGTTGCGGACCAACCGGGTCTCTCGCCCGACGTTGCGCGTTTGATCCTGGACCTGCATTTCAATTCCGATGCGGACGAGCGGATCCGCTCGCTGCTCAAAGAGAAAAACGCCGGAAAAATCACGGAGACCGAATCGGCGGAGCTCGACAAGTATTTGCGCGTCGGCCAGTTCATCGACCTCCTGCAGGCCAAGGCGAGGCTCTCGTTGCGGTCCGCGGGCAGTTCTTCCTAATCAATGCCTTCGCGGCGCGATCGTGTGAGGCAGCGGGCTGGCGACCGCTGTGAGTACTGCCACATGCCGCGGGCCAACACGGTGCTCCCGCACGAAGTCGATCACATCAAGCCGCTCAAGCACCATGGAGCCAGTGCGCTCGGCAATCTCGCGTGGGCCTGCGCACTGTGCAACTCGTTCAAGTCGTCCAACGTCGCGGGATACGATCCAGCGACCGGACAATTGACACGACTTTACAACCCGCGAATCGATGAGTGGGCGGAAAACTTTCGTTGGCACGGGCCAGAACTAACTGGGACCTCGCCGATCGGCCGCGCCACGCTCGACGTGTTGCGAATCAATGACTCTGCCCGAGTTCGTCACCGCCAGCTTCTCCTGCTCGAAGGAGTTGATTTCACTTGAGCCTCGAATCGGCACCCCTTCCACAGCCGGTAAACGCACCCTTAACGCGAGCCGCGCTCTTTCTGGTCGCGACCATCAACCCAGGCGCCGATCCGCGCGCGAGGGTGCGCTCCTTGTGCGGCGACCTGGCCTCGCTTGTGCGCGCCGTGGGATTTCGAGCCACGGATGCCAGCCTTTCGTGCGTCTTGGGAATCGGGTCGCGAGGCGTGGGACCGGCTCTTCGGTCAGCCGCGACCGGCACAATTGCACCCGTTCCGCGAGATCCGCGCTGCCGGGCGGCATGCCGTCGCCACACCAGGCGATCTACTTTTCCACATTCGTGCCCAGCATTTTGACCTTTGTTTCGAGCTCGGGACGCAGATCATGGCGCGTCTCGGAGACGCTATTTCCGCGGTGGACGAGGTGCATGGTTTTCGTTACTTCGACGCCCGCGATCTCCTGGGTTTTGTCGACGGGACCGAGAACCCGACCGGGCAGGCCGCGATGGACGCCACGCTCATCGGCGCGGAGGATGCGGCGTTTGCCGGCGGAAGCTATGTGATCGTGCAGAAGTACCTCCACGATCTGGCGGGGTGGAACGCGCTACCCACGGAGGAGCAGGAGCGCATCATCGGCCGCGCCAAGCTGTCGGACATCGAAACGGATGATGCCAAGAAAGCGCCCTACGCACACAATGTCCTCACGACGATCGTGAAGGACGGCAAGGAGATCAAGATCCTGCGCGACAACATGCCCTTCGGTCGGGCGGGAGGCGAGTTCGGCACCTACTTCATCGGTTACAGCCGGTCTCCAGAAACCATCGAGCAGATGCTTGAGAATATGTTCATCGGCAAGCCGCCCGGCAACTATGACCGACTGCTGGATTTCAGCCGCGCTGTCACCGGCGGCCTGTTCTTTGTGCCGTCCGCCACGTTTCTGGACAATGCGACCGCCGACGAGTAATCCGCGGCCGCTGGTTCCCGGGTCGTCCGGCGTCGAGCGGCCTTCATCCAACGTCCTGTGCCGGATCGGGCGCTCTGCATCGGCTGACACCTTCTGCGTGAGCCGCCTAGATCGCGCACGTTGCTTGCTCCCTCGCCAAGCCGCTTCCCAGGCTGCCGAGCGCATTCAGACCATTGGGGTCGTTCTGGATGACGAAGGTGATGCCGTCTGCAACGCCAGACGCCTGATAGGTGAAAGCCGCGGTAAATGATCCGGTGCTCTGGCGTGTGTCGTAAAAGGCGGACGCGGCCTGGTTGGCCACATCGGCGGTCATTCCGGGGACGCGGAGGCCCTCGAACCGATCGCTCGTGGAATTCGCTTGGGCCGACTGACGCGGGTGTCCAACTGTCGGGCGCGAAAGTTTCGACGTTCGCCGCTCATCTGGGACGGAGACAGATTACCGATTGTCCTGAGAGCCGTTTGTGGCGGTGCGCTGCCACGCGCGCCCTTTGTCTGGTAGGATTTTCGCATCCGTCTCGCTTTGCCCGGTCGTACTTTTCTGTTTTCATGCTTCCGAACGGTGATTGCATGATGTTCCGCGCGGGTCTTGGCTGCGTGTTCTTGTTCTCAGTGGCCGTACCTGTCAATTTCGTGCTGGCCCAAGCGCCCTCCGGTGCCAAGATCGACGCCGTCTTTCTCGGAACGCGAGAGCCGGATCGGGTGGAAGAGAATGTGCAGCCGGCATCGCTCTTATGCAGGGAACTGGTTCGGCAGGCGATTTTGATCGCTGCTCGCGATGAATGCGGTTTGTCGACGCGGGACGCGACCTTGCGGGAAGAGCTGCCGAAATCGTCCGGGCCGCAATTTGCGCAATTTCGACCTCGATTGCAAGGCCGTGTCGCAGAAGACGTCGGCTCTCGTTTACGCGCTCTATCCCCGCGGCGACGGGGAGCCGAAGGCGGTTTGGGAATGGAAATTCCCCTGCGACCCGAACGACCCGGAGACGATCGCGAAGCTTGCCGAGCAGATTGAGCCCTTGTCGCGGGGCGAGCTGAAGGCGGTGCTCGATCGGGCCGGATTGGGAAAGTCCGTGCCCGCCGCGCGGGCGGCGGCTGCAGTGCCGGCTCAGGCGGAAGAGGAACTCTGGGAATTCAACGAACTGGGCCTGTTGGATGGGCTGCGGCGGATTCATGAAGAGATCCGATCCCGAGGAGAATCGCCGGAATTGTTGGCTGCGCTTTGCGTCGGCTATGCGAATCTGGGATCGGTCACCGAGTATCACTTGAGCGCGGCCCATAAGGCGTATTCGGCCCGCGCGCTCGTCTATGCCGAACGGCTCTTGCGAAACAACAAAAAGTCGAGTTGGGGTTTGTGGCACCGGGCGTACGCGCGGGCCCTGGTCGGTTTGCATCAGTTGGCGCTGGCGGACGTGTTGAGTGCGAAAGAGCTGCGTGAGGCGTCTGCCGGCTCGCTGCCCCTTCCCTTTTGGACCGGAGCCCTCGAATCGTTCTGCCAGGGCCGGCTGCCTCAGATGGTGAAGGAGGCAACCAGTCCGAAGCAGGCGCGGCTGGCCGCCTATCTGAATCTCGTGGCCGTGTTGTATTCGCAAAGAGCCGATTGGATCGTTTCGGCTGCCAGCGAGGTCATTGAAAAGGCTCCCGGCTGCCTGCGAGGCTGGGACGCGCCACGGCGGAACTCGGCGTGATGTTCGGGACAGGCGGCGATTCGATCGTAAGATTTGGACAAATGCTTCGCGCAGCGCGTGGCAAAACTCGATCATCTGACCGAGACAATCGCCAAATCTCTTCAAGAGCGACACTCGGAACCCGAAGCCGAGGTCAATTTTCGCAATCAGTTGGTCAGCCAGCTCAAAGCCGAGGCCGACGCCGGGCGCAGATGGGGGGAACCCTCGCTGGCTGCCTTCGCGCAGATGATCGAGGAAATCGAGTTCGCGCAGCTCATCCGCCTGTTGCAGTTCCAGGCTCCAGAGTCTCGCGCCGGCCGCATCCAGGAGGCGGTCTCGCTTTACCGGCCGCTGTGCGAGCATCATCCGGACGCGGCCCTGATCGACATGATCGGGACCACGCCGACGGATATCCGCGAAGCCATCGCGACCCTGGCGAAAACAATGGAACAAAGCGCGCTGGATTACCCGGTCGCGTTCCTGCTCAAGCCGCTGCGGCGACACAACGAAACGCGAATCGGGGCGTGGCTGCAAATCGTGTTGGCCCACTCCGATGCCGTGTTTGGCGACGAGATCCTGGCCCTGCAAGGGGGGCTCGCCGGCCAGAGACCGAGTGCCGAGTACTTGCAAATGATGTGGAAGACGAGTTCCAAGCTTCCGCTGACGGTTGCCCTGCGTATCGAACGCGATTGGCGGCATGCGCGCCCGGAAGCGGCCGCGATCGAAAAAGCCTACCGCGACGATCCAATCGTGATGAACGCACTCTTGAAAAAGTATGTGAGCCTGGAGCAATTCGACGACGCCGAACGCTGCGCCCGGCGAGTCATCGCGATCGCGCCCGATTATGCGGTTTACAAGTCTCTGGCAAATATCTATTTGCAAGAGGGGCAGAAGGACCGGTGGGAAGAGACGCTCCGCGAATCGCTCAAGCTTCCCTCGAATGGGCTAGAACAATCGCAGGTCCATAATCAGCTGGCGCGCTATCACATGGAGCGGAACGAGTGGCAAAAAGCTGTTGCGGACGCCGACGCGGCGGCGAAAGCGGCGCCGCTTGGGCCATGCTGACGGCGGCCCGCTGCCACGAAATGCTCGGCGAATGGACGCGGGCCGAGGAGCTGATGCGGGAGACATCGCAGAACTACGAGAATTCCGCCTTTGAATGGATGCTGTGGTGCTATCGGACGGGACATGGAGACGCGAGCGCCGCCGACGAATGCGTGCGCAAGCGTTTCGAGGGTCTGGACGCGAAGGCGCCCCCCTTAACGCTCGATCGCATCGGCGTCTATTACCTGTTGCGGAAAGAACCCGAGAAGGCCCTCGCCGTGTTCGATAAGTCGTTTAATGTCTCGCGTTCCGCATTCACGGGCATGCATGCGGCGATCGTCGCCGATTCGCTCGGCAAAGGGCGCGAGCGAGACGACTATCTCACGAAAATCGTCGATGCCGGCAAGAACTTGAGGCCGAGAAGTGTCGGGGGCGTCTATGCGCGACTGGCCGAGTTGATGCAACAGGGCCTGCCGCCGGGCAACATGAAGGATTTCGATTATGCGCAGATCGATAGCATCCTCCGCGCGGCGTCGAAGACTCCACGGCCCGGTGAGACCAATCTCAGTTACTTTGTCGGCGCTTTCTTGAAGAATCGCGGCGCAAACGACCAGGCGCAGGAATATCTGCTTCGCTGTGCGCGGGCACGGCAATACCGCAAGTACAACTCTGTATTGGCTTGCCAGATCCTGCGGGACATGAAGATTCCGGTTCCGCTTTCAAACGGTGTGGATCTTTCGGACGAAGAGGCGGGAAACGATGCGCAGTCATCCCCGGCCCGTCGCGCACGACCCGCTCGACCCAGGCGGGCCCCGTAATGCCTGGCGAGGCGGTGAAAGATCTCTATCTCCAGTTCAACGCGCCTTTGTCTTTGATTGTCTTAGTTGCAACGGGATTCGCTTGTGACCCTGGCTGATCTCCGGCACCCAACTGTCTTCAGATATTCGCGATAACCCGGCCGGCGCGGGCTTTTTTTGCCCAATAAGTTGTGACCGTGGCTCGAATAACGTGTCAGCGTTGCCGCCGGAGGAGAGACCGCCGCTGGTCTTATTTGGTCGTGCCTAAAGGACGGCCCTGTCCTGCCAGGAACAAAAATGAATTCACGAGTCCTTCCCCCCGCCACACCGGCAAAGGGTTGGCAGCCGTGGGGTGCGCTCGTGCCCTTCCTCGGCATCGCCTTTGTGGCAGCCACGGTCATCAGCTTAACGGCGGTCCTGCAGCGCGTGGGGTTGGTTGATGCCGAGGAAAACCCGATTGGCTTGGCCGGCTTTGTCGCGTTTCTATTACTCCCGTTTTCCGCACTCGCCCTTGTTGTCCTGGCCTGGGTTCGCCTCGTAGAACGGCGTCCGCTGGCGGCGATCGGATTGGGAGGTGCGCATCGCGTGCGGACCTTTCTGGGCGGCCTCCTCGTCGGCGTGGCGATGGCGGCGGCGATCGTCGCGGGAATGTGCATCGCGGGCGGTTTGCACATCGTCGGCTTAGGGCTTCCAGAACAATCGCTGGTTTCCCTCGCAAGTATCGCCACCCTGCTCGTTTGTTTCGCCGTGCAGTCCAGCGTCGAGGAGCTTCTCTTTCGCGGTTGGATGCTTTCCGCAATCGCCGCCAAGTTCCGCGTTGTGTGGGCCGTCCTGATCTCGTCGTTGGTGTTTACCGGTCTGCACTTCGATTCCCGTGCGCCTTGGCTCTTCTTTCTCAACGTCGTGCTGTTTGCGGTGTTCGCTTGCTGCTGGGTGATCCGCACCGGCAACGTGTGGGGGGTGATGGGTTGGCACGGCGGATGGAATTGGCTGCTGGCGGTCGGGTTCGCGCTGCGCGTCACGGCACTCGACGCCCACCAGCCGGCTTTGCTGGTCAAACTGACGCCCGCGGGCTCCGATTATCTGACCGGCGGAATCGTAGGCCCGGAAGGCAGCATCTTTTGCACGCTGGTCCTCATTTTCGGAATCGCGTATCAGCTCCGATCCGCAAGCATGCGTGGACGGCAATTGCCGCAGTTGACTCAAGACGAAACGCAGCCGCCACCGCCGAGCGCGGCTTTGCGATCGTAAATGCTCGGACACTTTGGCGCATCTCGGCGTTGAGTGCGATGTAGTCGCTCCACTGCTCGGGAACGCAATGATCGGGATAGATTTCAAGCCGCAAAAATCCGTCGATCAGGATCAGGAAATCGTGAAGATTTCGGGAGCCTCGATCCAACTCTCGCGAAGTGCGGCGAACAGACATCCCGCGACAATGTCGGCCGTCGTCCCTGGATTGCGGCGATTTCCATCCGCCCTTAGCCACGCATCCAGCTCAGCCATTCGGCCGGCAGCCAATTCTCCATCCGGCCATCCCGCGTTAAGGACGGCCCGAGCGCGAAGCGCGGACTCGCGGACGATTTCGTCGCCGCACTTGCGGCCGATCAGCGTGTCCGGAAACTCGGCCATCAACCACAAGTGCAGTTCGATCACTGCCTCTTCCCATCCCAAGGGAAAGCGGCCGCCCGCCGCCAGCCGTCCCGCCCCTGCCAGCACGGTCGCGAAGTTGTTCGCGTATTGCTCGGCAATCCGATCGCGATCGGCCGCCAATTGCATCGCCTCGAGCAAAGTCACACTCGGCTCGGCCGCCACATCCTCGCGATCGACCTGCCCGAGGCCGCCGGGACTGGCCAAGCGAATTGCCTCATAAACCAGCCGCGCATCCTCGCGAGTCAACCCGGCCAGCACGCCGCCGATGCCGTCCGCGATCGTCACGTCGGCCGGAACGGCGGCCAAAGGGGCCAATAACAGCAGGATTCCCAAATTCGTATTTGTTGCGACTTCCCGCCGCGTCCGCTCGACCGCATCGAGCACGATCCGCCCGACGCTCCACTCCCCCGAGTGTTCAAACGAAGGCCCAATCAGATGGGCCGACCGCACGAAATCCGCATAAGTCAAATCTCGAAAGGCAGCTCCGGGATGCACATTCCCCGGCTTCCGCGCCGTCACCTCGAGCAGACAAGCCAGGACGGCACAACGTGAGATTTGCTTTGCGTCCTCATTTCCGCGCATGACAAATTATGTCGTGGGCCTGATCGGCCCGTCACGTCCAAGTAGGTCATTGCGCGAAAGCGCATTAATGATCAAGCGTTGTATGAATTCGGTTCGCCGTCACGGTCCGGGGCGCGCGATCGGCTGACGTTGCCCTCCAAATCGGCGGCCGCCCAATCCACTCGTGATGGATGCCCTGCATGAGAAAGGCGCTATCGAATTCCACCGATCCCTGGGGAAAGATCGCATCGTCCTCAAAGTAGCTCGACTGAACAGTCTCGATCGCCAACGGGTCCAGGTGCCAGTTGAACGTCCGCAGCTCGAGGCCTTCAAACGCGGACTGATTTGCCGTTGCCGAATAGCCGACCGATCCCCGGTAGAAGGTCTGTGAAGCTTCTTCGACGGAGCGAAAAATGGAATTCGAAGGCAGATGCGAGCTCCGCCGGCCCGCGACAGCCATTCGTACGTCACCGTCATCGCTCGAAATTGTGACACGGAACCGGTCCAGGGTTTCCTCGACCTCAAAAGTCGCGTGATGGTGCACGCCGGGAAAAACTCGTCCGCCGAGCAGCGTATTGAGCCGTGACGACGAATCCCGACGCGGCACGAACACGCCTTCGTGCCGCGTCCCGTCTTGATCCCATTCCACGGCGATGCGGTGGGCGGCATTCTCGGACGAGAAGCCCAAGACGCCTGGCAAAAACCAGGGCCGAATCTGCTTGAGGCGGATCAGGCAAATGCCTCCGATTCCGTATCCGTTGATTTGGAGCGGACGAAACGGGGCTGGGAGAACGCTCGCCAGCACGTCCGGATCGACGCGGTAGTTCACCAAAATTCGACGATCGATCACTCCACGCACGCTGGGCATCCACATTGGCAATCTCCCGGTTCGATTTTCTAACCGCAAACGGCCAGGAGGATTAACCGCCATTCTGGCCGTCGGCTGCGGAAAACTTCGCTAGTTTCTCGCGGAGCGGGCGACTCAGCGTAGGGATCGCTAACAAGGGGACTAAAAAAAGATTGGAATTTTTGAGATTTCTGCTGCAAAATCACGATCAATCCTCCCGAAACCGGGCTTTAATAATTGCCCGGGCGCAGATCGCCGAAAAATCGGCTGCTCCGGTCAGTTGAATTGAACCTTCGGAATTAGGGCCTGAACGATGCGACCTCTCCGATTGCTGGGATTGGCGTTGGTCATCGCTTTGATGCTTGCGGATCGCAGCCCGGCCCTTGCCAAGGGCGGACATGGCGGGCATGGGCATGGAGGACATCATTCGCACGGACATGGCGGGCACGGCCATCATGGCCATGCAAAAGCCGGACACGCGCACCACGCGACCGCACATAGTGGGCATCATCGGGGGCGGAATCATGCCTTCGCGCATCATCACGCCGTCCACAACCGGCAGCATCCGCGGCATCATGCCGCCTGGAATCACCATTACGCGCAACCATCATCATGGTTGGGGCCACCATTACGGTTGGGATCACCACCATGGCTGGGGATGGGGCTGGGGCGGATGGAATTGGTACGGCGGCGGAGTGGTCGGCCCGAGTTACGTCGATAACGGTTACGTCGGCCCTAACGTCAACGTCGTGAATCCGCCGTTGCCGCCCAACGGGCCGGCCGGCGGCGTGGGATTCTTCTCGCTCGTGGGAACGATTCGCTCGATCAAAGGAACCGCGATCGCGGTCGCTTCCGAGGACGGCGACCCCGTCACGATCGCTACCACGCCCGACACGAAGATCGTTCTCAACAGCCGGCAGGCGACGCTGGCCGATTTGCAGCCGCAAGACCGGGTGAAGGTGCGATACGACGACGCCCTGCATGCGATGACCTTGGTGGCCATCCGGTCGTAAGTGGCCCACGATGCATCCATTCGGTTTAAGGGGATCACCGATGTTTCGGACGCGTGTTTGCTGCATTCTTCTGGCCGCATTCATTGGCCAGGCGCTGCTCGGAATTGTGAGCGAACCCGATGGGGCCAAGGCGAAGGCTGATCCGCCAAAAGGCCAGGCCAATCAGGGCAAGAACAAGAAACCGCGGGCTCAAAATGATCATCCCCAGGCGAAGAAGGAAGCGAAGCCGCATACCACCGATGCGAATCTCCTCAGCATGGAACTGAAGGCCCTGCGGATTCTCCGCGATTTGGAGGCGACGCCTCATCAGCTCAACGAGATCGCCCGCGCCGCCAAGACAACAGCCGGGAGCGTCGGCAAACGGGAGCCGGCCAAGGCCTCGGAGGCCTATGTCGACGTGCTGCAGCAGATGCGGCGAGCGATCCTCGCGAATGACGAAGACGGGATGGAAAAACTCCGCACGCGGATCGACGAGATCGAAGGCAAAGAGCCGCCCGACCTCGACGACGAAGTGGAGATCACCGACGGAGCGGAAATCGAGGCGGTTCGCTTGCTCAACATCTTCAGCCCGCGGCAAGTCGTCGCCTACGCCCAAGGTTTGGAAG
The DNA here is from genome assembly GCA_963756305.1 of uncultured Planctomycetaceae bacterium. Lineage (GTDB taxonomy): Bacteria > Planctomycetota > Planctomycetia > Planctomycetales > Planctomycetaceae > DASPSM01. The sequence continues at coordinate 59,497 of CAVWNP010000002.1, read as the reverse complement.
ACGATTTTCCCGACCCCGTGCAATTGATGGTCGACGGTTTGGAAGAGGGCCGCAGTCTCAAGAACGACGAATGGCAAAACGCACGCAACAAAGTTGCCGAGGAAGTCGGCTGGCTGGTCTGCGGTTTCGAGGGCGAAAAAGCCTCCAAAATGGCGGACCAGGTTTCGGCCTGGCTCGATCAAAAGCACACCGGGGAAGCCAGGCCCGGGAATCGAGTGGCGGAGATTCGCAAGATTATCGGGAAGCCGGGACCGGTCGTCCTCTTGAAAAACGTGATGGAGCACACTCTGGCGGAGCTGCTCTCTAATCCGCAAGTCGAACAGGCGGCGAGGGACTGCCTGCGGCATGACGCACCGCGCGACAATCCGCAAAAGGCGGCCGTGGCCAAAGCGTCTGGGGCAAAGGGGCCCGAACGCGCCGCATACGCCGATGAACAATGCCAAGCGACCGCGGCCCGCCGAAACCAAGCTGGCCGAGGCGACCGCGAAGCGCGTCGAGCTCGACGACATCTTGAAAGCCCCCGATGACTTCGCGGGGCAGCCGTTTCGACTCGACCACGTAACGGTGATGGGCACGGCTCAGGGGCGGGCGCCCGCCAATATCCTGCTCGCCGTGAAGAGCGGCTCGGGGACGGTCATCAACGCGTCTCGCGATCAGAAGGTCTCGTTCGTTATGCCTCTCGCCAAGGCGCCGGAAGCGATCAAACAGCTCAAATCCGGCGAGGGTGAGGGGGTTTCCGCGACGCTGACCTGCTCGATTCGGCGCGACGGGCCGAAGCACTGGAGCGCCCGCGTGCAAGCGGTTCAGTTGCATGAGGGGAAATAGCGGTAAGACGAGATCGTGCTTCAAGGACGCTGCCTGACAGGCAGACAGGAGCTACTTGACGCACTCGATCAGTGTGATTGGCGAATGGTTCAGGAAGTCCGTCCAGAATGGGCGCCCGTGGACGGCTTCGCCATCGGGGGAGAGCTGCGGCTCGTGCCAGCGGATGTCTCTGAAGCCCGCGGCGCGAAAGGCGGCCTCGTGGGCGGCCTGATCGAGGTGATAGTTCTCGATCGCGAACTCACCGTCGTCGAGAAAGAACGTCCACGTGATCGGAGCGCCTTCGCACCACTCCCCGAGCACAGCCGTCTCGAATCCGTATTTGCGAAACGAGGGGGCGGTGGAAAAATTCAAGCGGCAGCTGCCGTTAACCGTGATGAACCGGCCGCCCGGTTTCAAGCAACGGGCAATCGCGTCGCACATGGCTTGTAGCTCTTGTCGATCGCGAGCGTAATTCAACAGGTAGGCCGCCATCACCAGGTCATAGGCGGAGGCCGGCTCGAATTCGCGGGCATCGGCGACGAGGTATTCGATTCCCAGCCTGTGCGCGTCTTCCTGTTTGCGGGCCAGCTCGATCATGCCTTGCGACAGATCGACGCCGGTGACTCGTGCGGCTCCGCGTTGTCGAGCCATCCGCGTGTAGAACCCCTCGCCGCAGGCCACATCGAGCACAGACAGATCCGTGAGGTCGCCGAGCAGTTGCAGCAGTCCGAAGGCCTCGATGTACGTTCGCCAGGGTTGTTGCTTGGAGCGTTTGTATTGCTCGGCGATGGGGTCGTAATTGGTCGTCATGATCGAACGGCCTTGTGGAGGGGCGGCACTTCGAAAGATGCGCTTGTGTGCCACCGAATCATAGCTTGGCCGAGATGCGTTGGGCTGGGATCCGCGATCCCGGACTTTCCGGTCCTGTTGCTAAATCCGTCACGATCGTTACCGAACTTGATGTCGGCCCTTTTGCGGTGAGTTGCCGGGTGACGGACACGCCCTAGCCTTTATCGGTTCTTGCGCGGCTTGATGCGTTGATGCCTCATTCGGAAGACCACCACCTCCCATCTTGGGCCGCATTCCGAAGATGCGAACCGAAGGCCTCGCGCGAAAGGTCGGTGTCGTCGGACCGTGTGTGGGAGCCGGCATTCGACCGGGTTTTTCGAACGTGACAAGGGGCTCGAGAATGGATTTTGCATCGGATGCCGCAGTTCGTGCGAACAGCTGTCGCATCTTCGAGCAGGAACGACAACAGATTTTTCGCCGCACGGACCGGATGTTCGCGGTCCTGATGATTCTCCAGTGGATCGGGGGAATCGTCGCCGCTTTGATTCTCAGTCCCAAGACGTGGAACGGCTCAGAAAGCCACATTCATCCCCATGTTTGGCTCGCCGTCGGAATGGGCGGGGTGCTGGCCTCGTTTCCGGTCTATTTGGCGATCTTTTTTCCCGGCCGATTGATCACGCGTCACGTGATTGCGATCACGCAGATGCTCTTCTCATCGCTGTTCATCCATATCAGCGGCGGACGCATCGAAACCCACTTTCACGTGTTCGGTTCGCTGGCATTTCTCGCCTTTTATCGCGATTGGCCCGTGCTGGTCCCGGCCACGGCGCTTGTGGCGTTCGACCATTTCTTTCGGGGGGTCTATTGGCCGGAATCCGTCTTCGGCATCAGCGCGACGAGCCCTTACCGCTGGATCGAGCACGCGGCGTGGGTTGTCTTCGAGGATATTTTCCTCGTCATCGCCTGCCAATTCGGCGTGAAGGATCTTTGGAAGAACGCGACGCGCACGGCAGAGCTCGAACGCATGAATGCCCAGTCCCGCGAACGCACGATCGAGTTGGAGCAAGCCTATCAAGCCAAGAACGCCGTCGTCGAAACGGCTCTGGATGCCGTCATCAGCATGGACATCGACGGGCGGATCATCGGCTGGAATTCGCAGGCCGAGAAGACATTTGGCTGGACCGCGCAGGAGGTCCTCGGGCGGTCGCTTGCGGAAACGATCGTCCCGGAACGCTTCCGGCAGGCCCAGAACGCGGGACTGCGGACGTTTCGCGAAACGGGAATCGCCAAAGTGCTCAATCAGCGCGTCGAATTGACGGCGATCAATCGTCGCGGGGCCGAGTTCCCGGTGGAGGTGGCCATCGCGCCGATCGGTGTCGATTCGACCGTCAGTTTCTGTGCCTTCGTGCGAGACATCACCGACCGCCTGGAAGGCGAAAAGGCCCTGCTTCGCGCCAAGGACGCGGCCGAAGCGGCCAACCGCGCCAAGAGCACATTCCTTGCCCAAATGAGCCACGAAATCCGCACGCCTCTCAACGGAGTGCTGGGCTTCGCGGACTTGCTGCTGAAACTGGGGCCCAAGGCGACCGAAACGGAACGGCGGGAGTACCTCGAAACAATCAACCAGAGCGGTCGTCATCTGCTTGAAATTCTCAATGACGTGCTCGACCTGTCGAAGATCGAGTTTGGACAGATGGATATCGACCGTGTGCGATGCGCGCGCACGAGATCGTGGCCCAGGCGACTTCCATTCTTCGGGTTCGAGCCCAGGAAAAGGGGATCGATCTCGAATCGCTCTGGCAGGGCCCGGTTCCCGAAACGATCGTCACGGACCCCGCGCGGTTCCGGCAATTATTGATGAACCTGATCGGCAACGCGATCAAGTTCACGGAGTCGGGAGGCGTGCGCGTCGTGGCGCGAGTCGAGGCGACGTCCGAATCGCCGATGCTCGTGGTCGAGGTGACCGATACGGGAATCGGCATGACGGTCGAGTCGATGAAAGGCATCTTCGAGCCGTTCACGCAGGCTGACCAATCGATCACGCGCCGGTTCGGGGGGACGGGTCTCGGTTTGACAATCAGCCGCCAAATTACCGAGCTTTTGGGCGGAAGCCTGACGGTGACGAGTGAACTTGGGCGCGGCAGCACCTTTGTCGCGACCATTTCCACCGGACCGTTGACGGGAGTCCGCCGTCTTGAAGCGCCCGTGGCCGACGTCCTTTCGCGTCGGTCGTCGCCAAGCGGCGGGCTTGTGCAACTCCGGCCGAACGCGTCAATCCTGCTGGTCGAAGACGGCGTGACCAATCGCAAGCTAATCAGCCTGATTTTGCAACGAGCGGGGGCGAAGGTCGTGACGGCGGAGAATGGGCAAGTGGGAGTCGACATTGCCAGCAAACAGGTCTTTGACCTGATTCTGATGGACATGCAAATGCCCGTCATGGACGGCTACATGGCGGCGAGCGAGCTGCGGCAACGCGGCATTGAGACGCCGATCATCGCTCTGACGGCACACTCCCTCAACGGCGATGAGGGGCGCTGCCAGGCGGCAGGCTGCACCGGGTATCTTTCCAAGCCGATCGACAGCGACCGCCTGTTGAAGGCCATCGCGAATTGGCTGGGCTGCGGAGAGCGGGACCGGGGCGCCCCTTCGCGGGGCACCGGCAAACAGCCTCTTCTCTCAATGCTTCCGACCGAGGATCCGGAATTCCGAGAAATCGTCGAAGAATTCATCGAGCGGTTGTACGTCAAACTGGACGAAATGCGCACCGCCGCGTCGCAAGCAGATTGGCGATCGCTCGGTCAACTCATGCACTGGTTAAAGGGATCGGCCGGAACGGCCGGGTTCACGGAATTGACTCGCCCGGCGATTGCCTTGGAAGCAGCGATCGAGAACGCGGATCGATCTGCGATCGCCGCCTTGTTGGATGAAATCGCGGAGCTTGCCGGCCGCGTTGCGATTGACGAGCCGGCAGAATCGAACGTTGGGGAAGCGGCGACAGTTTGAACGACATCAGAAGCAAGAAACGTGACGCAAATGCCTCTTGAATCGACAACCACGAACGTGAGCCGGGGCGAAGCTGGCCAGGAAGTCGCTCCGCCATTGATTCGCGACGAAGAGCTTGTTCGCCTCGAAAATCATGATCGTCGACGACGAGCCGATCAACGTGAAGCTGGCTCGCAAGCTTTTGATGATGGAGGGCTATGCGAACTTCGTGACGACGACCGATTCGCGGGAGGCGATCGATTTGGTTTCCAAGGAATCGCCCGATGCGCTCCTCTTGGACGTCATGATGCCCCATCAGAGCGGGCTCGATATTCTCGCCGCCTTGCGAGCGGACGCGAGGTGGCTGCATCTGCCGATCGTCATCCTCACGGCGACCAGCGATCAGGCGATCAAACGCCAGGCGATCGACCTGGGTGTCACTGATTTTCTGGCCAAACCGGTCGATGCCACCGACCTGGTGCCCCGTATTCGCAACGCCCTGATCGTGAAACGCCACTTCGATCACCTGCAAGAACACTCGGAACGGCTCGAAGCCGAGGTGCTGCGCCGCACGGCCGAACTGGCGCGGTCGCGGCAGGAGGTCATCCATTGCCTGGCTCGCGCGGGCGAGTTTCGAGACGATCATACGGGCCGCCATGTGCTGCGCGTCGGCAAATACGCGCGCCTGATTGCCGGAGAACTGGGCTGGCGGGGCGAACAGCTCGAAATGATCGAACAGGCCGCCCAGTTGCATGACATCGGCAAGATCGGCATTCCGGATTCCATTCTGCTCAAGCCTGGGAAATTGGGCCCCGAGGAATTCGAGATCATGCAGCGGCACAGCGTTTACGGAACCAAGATCACTCAGGGCCTGCCGAGTCACGAGGTCAATGCCCGCTATCGTCACGCGGAACTTGGCTCCCGCCTCTTGGAAACAACGGAGTCGCCGGTTCTCGCCCTGGCGGCCACGATTGCGCTCAGCCATCACGAGAAATGGGATGGGAGTGGATATCCGCTCGGTCTTTCGGGCGAAGACATTCCCCTGCCCGGACGCATTACCGCGGTTGCCGATGTCTTCGACGCGCTCAGCAGCCGGCGGCCTTATAAGCCCCCCTTCCCTCTTGCGCAGTGTTTCGACATTCTCAGAGAGGGCAAGGGGCAGCACTTCGATCCGGTCGTGCTCGAAGGTTTTTTCCGCTGCCAGGACGAAATTGTCCGGGTACAAACTGAGTACGCCGACGTCGATGAGCCCGGCTGACAGTCCTAGTCGGCGGCGTTCTCAAGCATCGCCAGCGGCGGTCGAGAAAGCGTCGCTCTAGTCGACGCCGCGCGGCGAAATGTCGCAATCTGAGATTGCACTCTTGCCGCGGTGCGATGGCGCGCTTTAGAATGAGGAAGGTTCGACTCTAACTGCGCACAGAGAGTCGATCCCACCCACCCGCCTTGATTTGGCCTCCGCGTAGCCTTCCTCCCTCCCTGCCACGCTTCAAACCTGACGCCGCACGTATGACACGCGCCGTTCGCTTTCCGGTTAAGCTCATTTTGTTTTTGGTCATCGCCGCCGCACTCGCCGCAGGCATGCAAACCAGCTGGCAGTGGTATCGCGCAAGCGCGAGTGAGCCGCTCTTTCGCACCGATCATCCGACGCGAGGCAGTCTGGTGGCGACGATCGTCGCCACCGGAACGATCGAGCCGGAGGAAGTGATCGACGTCGGTGCCCAGGTGGCGGGCCAGATTCTCTCCTTCGGCCGCGACCCGGCCAATCCGAAACGCACGATCGACTACGGCTCGGCTGTCGATCAAGGGACTGTGCTGGCGCGGATCGATGACTCGCTCTACGCCCCGAAGTCGACATTGCCCGCGCGGACCTAGGCGTGTGCCAGGCCGACGTGCGGCACCAGGAGAGCGAGCTTTCGCAAATGCGGGCACAGTTCTACAAGGCCAATCGAGACTGGGAGCGGACCAAGAAACTGGAGTCGCAGCGTTCGATCTCGCAGACCGAGGTCGACGCGACGCAAAGCGCTTGGGAGACGGCCAAAGCCGCCGTTCCCGCCGCCGAGGCCGACTTGGATAAGGCCAAGCGGGCCGTGGAAAAGGCCCGCGGCACGCTCGTCAAGGCCGAAAAGAATCTCGGTTACTGCACGATCAAGTCGCCCGTGAAGGGGATCATCATCGATCGTCGGGTGAACGTCGGCCAAACGGTCGTGTCGAGTTTGAATGCGCCGAGCCTGTTTCTGATCGCCAAAGATTTGCGGCGTTTACAGATTTGGGTCTCGGTCAACGAGGCCGATATCGGAAATATCTACCCCGGCCAGGATGTGACGTTCACGGTCGACTCGTACCCGGCCGACGTCTTCCACGGAACCGTCGGGCAGATTCGGCTGAACGCGACGATGACGCAGAACGTCGTGACCTACACGATCGTCGTGAACGTCGAGAATGGTGGCGACAGCAAGGCTTATCCCGCGGGTGCCGCGGCCAAAGAACCGCATGGAACGACGGAGACCCCGTCCGTGGGCAAGTTGCTGCCTTATCTCACGGCGAATGTCTTGTTCAAGGTTGATGAGCGCAAGGACGCCCTCTTGGTGCCGAACGCTGCACTGCACTATCGGCCCACGCCCGCATTAGTAGCTCCCGAGTACCGTTCGCAGTACGAGCAGGGGATGCGGAGCGCGTCGGTCGAGGAATCTGGCGCCGAGCGAGCCACCGCCAAAGGCCGCCTGACCCGCGCCACCGTGTGGGTGCCCGACGGCGATTGCGTTCGCCCGGTCAAAGTGCGCGTCGGCCTCACCGACGGCCTGATGACCGAAGTGGCCGAAGTCGTCAAGGACAAGCTGACGCCGGAGACCGACGTCGTCACCGGCGAAAACGAATCCGCAATAAGCCACGATGCAACCGTCAACCCGTTCGGACCGCATCCAGCGCAAGAAATAAGGTGTGTGTAACCGGTCCTCCGTCTGATAAGGGGAAGCGATGGAGTTAATCCGTCTCCGCGAAATCACGAAGACCTATTCTTTAGGCGAAGTCGCCGTGCCGGTGCTCAAGGGCATCACGCTCGACATTTGTCGCGGCGAGATGGTGGCGCTGATGGGGTCGTCAGGCTCGGGCAAATCGACGCTGATGAACATTCTGGGCTGTCTCGATCGCCCCACCGCCGGCCGCTATTGGCTGGACGGCGACGAGATTTCAGCGCTTTCCCCAGACCAGCGGGCTTTGATCCGCAATCGCAAGATCGGTTTCGTGTTTCAAAGCTTCAACCTGTTGCCCCGCACCAGCGCGCTTGAGAACGTGATTATGCCGCTGGCTTATACGCATACTCTCGTGTCCAAACGCGAAGCCCGCGAGCGCGGCGTCGCCATGCTCGAGCGAGTCGGACTTGGGCATCGCATCGACCATCAACCGTCGCAGTTATCGGGTGGTCAGCAACAGCGGGTCGCTATTGCCCGTTCGCTGATTAATCGTCCCCGGATCCTCTTCGCGGACGAACCGACCGGAAATCTCGACACCAAGACCAGCAAAGAAATCCTGAAAATGTTTCAGGATCTCGCCGAGGAAGACGGCATCACCGTCGTGCTGGTGACGCACGACCCGGGCGTGGCACATTACGCTCGCCGCGTGGTGCGCATGTCCGACGGTTTGATCGTCGAGGGGGTCGACGATCCCGAAGCGGCCGAAGCCGATCTGACCGCGGCCTGAGCAGTTCCATGAATTTCCTGTTCCGCACCTTGCCGATGGCCGCCGCCGCGCTCAGGCGGCATGTCATGCGTTCCGCTTTGACGATGCTGGGCATAGTGATCGGGGTGGGAGCGGTGATTGCCATGGTGGAGATCGGCCAGGGCGCCGCCCGCGAGGTCGAGTCGGCCATCGCCAGCATGGGGTCGAATACCATCATCGTCCTTCCCGGCAACCTCGCGGCGGCCGGTGTCGCGAGCGGCTCGGGCAGCGCAATGAGCCTGACTCCCGGCGACGCCCACGCGATAGCCGATCATTGCAGCGCCCTGGCCAGCGTGGCCCCTATTGTGGGAGCCCGCACGCAGGTCGTCGCCAACGGCCGCAACTGGGTGCCCGAACGAATCAACGGAACCACTCCGGCCTATGTCGAGATTCGCGAGTGGACGCAAATGGTCGAGGGCTCGATGTTTTCCGACGCCGACGTGGCGCGCCCTCCGCGAAGTCTGCGTGGTCGGTCAGACCGTAGCGAATGAACTGTTTGGTGACGAGTCGCCGGTCGGCCGGCAACTGCGAATGAACAACCGGCCGCTGCGGATCCTGGGCGTCCTCTCCCGCAAAGGGGCCAACATGTTCGGCCAGGACCAGGACGATATCGTGATGCTCCCCTGGACCACGCTCAAGTTCAAAATCGTGGGTCAGACGGCCCAGAAGACCAATCAGAGTGTTTCCGCCGCGGTCGATGCATTGCAACAGGTCAACTCCCTCAACAACGCATTTCCGTCGGTGAAACCCGTGCTGTTCCCGGTCGCCTCGCCGACTCAACTGGCCGACACGCCTTCCCCTGTGCACTTCACGAACCTCGATTTGATTCTGGTAAAGGCCCGCAGCGACAACCTGATCGACCCCGCCATGCGGCAGATGCAGCAGCTTTTGCGCGAACGCCATCACCGCCGCGCCGGGCAGTTGGACGACTTCACCTTGCGCGACATGACGGAAATCAGCCGGACCCGGGCGTCGACGTCGCAGTTAATGTCGCTCTTGTTGCTGGTCGTGGCGATGATCTCGCTCGTCGTAGGCGGCGTTGGAATTATGAACATCATGCTCGTCTCGGTTTCGGAGCGAACCAAAGAGATCGGCCTGCGGATGGCGATCGGCGCCCGATCCCGCGACATCATGCGGCAGTTCCTGGTCGAATCGCTATTGCTGTGTGCTCTGGGCGGTGCGCTGGGCATCCTGGTGGGTCGTTTGTCCTCCTTCTCGGTCCGCACGATCCTGCTCTGGCCGACCCGCATTTCGTGGCCGGCAATGTTCGCGGCTGTCGGCGTCTCGCTCTTGATCGGTGTGGTCTTCGGCTACTACCCCGCCTGGAAGGCCTCGCGTCTCGACCCGATCGAAGCCCTGCGGTACGAGTGAGGGGCTGAACAAGCTCCCGCGAAGCCAAGGAAAGTCAATCGATCTGCAGATTACGCCGATTTCGCCGATTGGAATTTCTCAATCTGCATCATCGGCGAAATCTGCGGATGACCCTTCTTCAAGCAAATCTTGGCGTGGTCGCTGCTAAGCATTTTCCGTGATTGCAGATTTTCTGGCATTTCGCGCTTGAAACGGACCTTGCCGCGCGTTATTACTACGTACGATAGTACGTCAGACGGTAGTTGGTCCGGAACACAGACTGGTTCCACCATTCCCGGGCCGTTGATGACTCACAACTCTCGGAAAAGCGATCGATGCCAAAACCTTCATTGGATGAGCTCGGTGATTTGCAAAAGGCGGTCATGGAGATCGTCTGGGAGCTGGGTGAGGCAAGTGTCAACCAGGTCCGCGATCGACTCGGGAAGCGGAAGCGATTGGCCTATACGACCGTGCTCACGGTCATGCAGAAATTAGACAAATCGGGCTGGCTCACGCATCGAGAAGAGGGCCGCGCGTACGTCTACCAGCCGACCAAGACCCGCGACGAGGCGGGCCGCAGCTCCCTTCGGCAGTTCATCGACCGAATTTGCGGCGGCAGCCCGATCGCTGCGTTTCAGCATCTGCTCGCCGACGAGGATCTCAGCGCCGAAGACCTGACCGCATTGCGAAAGATGATCGACAAGCGCCGCAAGGAGCTTTCGAATGATTAATTCGTTTGGTCCCCTCCTCGTTTCGCCGCTCGCGTCCCTCGCGTGGACGATTCTCTGGCAATCGACGCTGTGGCTGACCCTGGGACTTGTGGTCAGCCGACTCTGGCGCGGCCACGCGGCCCGCGCTCATCTTCTCTTGGTCCTGGCAACGGTGGCGGCGGTTGCTTCGCCGCTGCTAACCATTGGCGTTCGCGGATTGGGCTGGGGATTCTTGCCGGCACCGCGTGTGACCGAGAGCGCCGAGCTGCGCCTGGAGCCGACGCCGCCAATCGCTGCGCCGCAGCCGCCGGTCGTCGAACAGGCGGAAATTGCCGTCGTTGAATCGATGTCGGAACAAATGGAGCCGGGAGCGAACAGCCCGTTTGAGCGGACTTCCTTGCCGCCCGCAGTTTCATCCGATTCGACGCCGGAAGCGGTGCCTCCCACCGAGGCGACGGCCGCATGGACCATTCGCGTGGTAAGCCTTCTTCCGGCCGGATTTATAGCTGCCTGGCTTCTCAGTTCATTGGGCATGGCCATTCGTGTCACGACGTCAATGCTGGCCGGTCGACGACTCGTGCGGCGATCGGTGCGCGAGGAACATCCCGGATTGCTGGCGGCGCTGGGCGAGGCCCGGCAATTGCTCGGCGTTTTCGGCGACGTTTCGTTGCGTGCCTCGTCGGTTGCGCGCTGTCCCATGATTTGGTGTTGGGGCAGGCGACCCGTTTTGCTCGTGCCGCCGTCAGCCGGCGATCAGTCCGGAATTTCGTGGTGCAGCATCTTCTGCCACGAGCTGGCTCACTGGCTCCGGCGGGATCACTTGTCTGCGCTGTGGACGGAACTTCTGGTCATCGCCCTCCCCTGGCAGCCCTTGGCGTGGCTCAGCCGGCGACACCTGTCGGCCCTGCGGGAGCAGGCCTGCGACGATTGGGTCTTGGCCTCGATGCGTGAGGCGACCGATTATGCCGAGTCGCTGGTGAACCTGGTCCCGCAGAACTCGCCGACCTTTGCCTTACCGGCACTCCGCAGCTACGAGTCGCTCAAACGCCGCCTCGAGCACGTTCTGGCCGGAGTCCGCGTCACGCCGCGTGCCGGGCGAAACTGGATCGCGTTGGTGTCGCCTGGTTTCTCTCGCGGCCGCTGCGGGAATCGCCTTCGCCCAACAACGAACGAATATGACAAATACGAAGGCGGACGAGTCGCCGCATTGCGGCGCACGCCGCGGAAAACCGACGCAGCGACAGCACATTGGTTCCGGCACGGGAGGAAAATGGTGACACCTTCACCGTTCGCGGACGCGTCGTCAAACCAAACGGGGAGCCGGCCGCTGGCGCGAGAGTTCGATCGTCCGCTTCTTCTTCCGGCACATGCCCGCTGCGCCGAAGCCGGCGGCCGTCACCAGGGTGGTCGCCGACGCGAACGGCCACTTCACGTTGACGTATGATCGTTCGCAGGTCCTCGACGGCGGACGAGCCGAACCGTGGCGCGAGACGACGGTCCTGGCCGAGTCCGACGGATTCGGGCTGAATTGGACCGAGTGGCAGGACATTGCCCCCAACACGCCGCTGACTCTCAAACTCACGACCGAATCACCGATCCGCGGTCGCGTGATCGACTTGGAAGGGCGGCCCGTCCGGGGAGTCAACATTTCCATCAAGCGGATTGACGGGGGTCCAGAGGCGACTCTCGATTCATGGCTCAACGCCGTGAAGTCCGGGGCCGATGCGCCCACCGCCTGGCAGGCGGCGAAGCTCGCAATGATCCCCTACAAGCGAAGCCGGGTCCAAAGCGGCCGTCAGCACCGGACCCGATGGTCGTTTCCTGCTCTCGGGCATCGGGCCCGACTGTATCGTCCACCTGGCGGCCACCGGCGACACGATTGCCGATTCGTCGATCCGAGTTGTCACTCGCCCGATGGCACCGATCACGCAGCAAATCCGCACCGTGAGCTTTCCCGGTTACCCAGCAGGTTTACGGCACGGACTTCACACTGCAAGCGTATCCGTCGCGCCTGTTGTCGGCATCGTCCGCGACGCGAAAACCGGCGAACCGCTCCCAGGCGTGACGGTTGCGGGCGACTTATTCGCCGGGAAATGGCTGATCGGACTGCGCGACGTTCTCAGCCAGACGGATGCGCAGGGCCGCTTTCGAGTCGCGGGAATGCCTAAGGGGCAAGCCCAATGAAATCGTGGCCTTCCCAAATGACAATCAGCCTTATCTGATGCAGAGGATGGTCGTCCCGGACGATCCCGGCGCCGGCCCGGTGACCGTCAATTTCGAGCTGCACCGCGGGATCTGGATCGAGGGCCACGTCTTCGACAAAGCGACAGGCAAGCCCGCCCTCGCGCGGTTGCATTACTACCCATTTCGCGACAATGCATTTGCCAATGTGCTGCCTGAATACCAGGACGGCAAGTGGTCGGCAATCAGTTTCGATTTACGTCACCAAACCCGACGGTTCGTTCCGGCTCGTGGGTTTGCCGGGCCGCGCGATTGTCGGGGCCGAAGCGCGTCGCGGACCGCTACAAGGGGGGAGTGGGAGCAAGCGAAATCAAGGGGCTCGATAAGAGCGGGGTCTTTCCCACCTATGGCGATGTGGTTCCGCCGGGTTTGAAGTTTCCGAATGCGATTAAAGAGATTAACCCTCTCGAAGGCGCGACGGCCGTCCGCTGCGATCTTGCCCTGGAACGCGGGGACACGGTCCATGTGACGGCGGTCGATCACGAGTCGAAACCCGTGGTTGGCTGCTGGGTGACCGGGCGAGTTGGAATTTCCAGCGTCGTGGAGCAGGCCACTTTCGATTTAGAGAACCTGTCGCTGGGCGAAACCCGGCCGATCGTGATTGAGCAGAAGGAGCGAGGGATCGGCAAGTTCCTCTTGCTCAAATTCGACGAGAACACGCCTCGAACGATGTCGATCACTCTCGAACCGTCCGCGACGCTCGTGGGCCGCCTTCTTGACGCAGACGGCGTGCCGTTGGGCGGCGATGTATCGTCACCGCATCTCCCGATCCGGGAGGCCATTTTTGGCCGCGACTTCCGTCCGTCGTCTGCGGCGCCGATGGCACGTTCAAATACCCGGGTCTCGTCCCCGGCTGTGATTACCATGTGTTCGCCGAAGGGGCGAAACTGGGATTCCGAGATGTGGCCACGCGACTCAAGATCGAACCGGGCAAGCTCATCAACCTGGGCGATGTCAAACTCAAAGGAGCGATGAGCGAAGCCGGGGCAAATGAGCCTCAAGACGCCAAAGAAGCGAAGGCGAAGGTCGTAACGGCGGCCCCGCTATCGCAGGACGTCTCGAAGCAGGAAGTCGATGACGTATTTGCGGTCGGGGGACAAGTGCTGAAACCGGACGGCCAGCCGGCGGCTGGGGCGAAAGTATCAATTTTCCGTTATTACTTTTCCTACCGCGGGCAACGCGCGGGTTCGCGCACTGTCGCGAGGACGACCGCCGGAATCCAACGGCCAATTCGAGCTCTCCTACCGCCGGTCCGATTTCGTCGAGGGGGTCGGCCGTCCTCAACAGTGGCGGGAGACGATGGTCGCGGCGGAAGCGGACGGCTTCGGGTTGCAATGGGCCGAGTGGCAGGACACCACCCCCGGCAAGCCGCTCGCTTTGAAGCTCGCAATTGATTCGCCCATTCACGGACGGGTGATCGATCTCGAAGGTCGGCCGGTGGCAGGCGTCACTGTGGAGATGACCGGCGTCAGTGCCGCCCAGACCGGAAATCTCGATCCATGGCTGAACGCCGTGAAGGCGGGCGCAACGCGCCGACCGCCTGGCATGCGACGAAGCTCAGCTCGCTCCCCTATCAAAAAGACGATGCGAAACCAGCTATCAAGACGGGATCCGACGGTCGTTTCGTGCTCTCGGGCGTCGGACCCGAGCGTATCGTCGACCTCACACTCCGCGGTGACACGATCACCCGCACGTCGATTACGGTTGTTACGCGTTCGATGGCTCCGCTGACGCGTCAGCTCTTTGCCGGCGCTTTCCGGTGAAGGATGAGATCTTCGGCAACGACTGCATCTTGCAGCCGCACCCTTCGCGACCCATTGTCGGGACGGTTCGCGACGCGGCAACGGGCAAGCCGCTCGCGGGCGTTACAGTCGCCAGCGACGTCTTCGCGGGCAGGCGGGTTGCCGGAATGCGCGACGTGCTGAGCCAGACGGACTCCCAAGGCCGTTATCGGCTTGTGGGAATGCCGAAGGGAAAAGGCAACGAAATCATGGCCTTTCCGAACGACGATCAGCCTTATCTGATGCGACACATGGTCGTCCCTGACGATCCCGGCGCGGACCCGGTGACTGTCGATCTCGAGCTGCACCGCGGCGTTTGGATTACCGGCCGCGTGGTTGACAAGGCGACCGGCAAACCGGTCATCGCCCGGCTCGATTATCTGCCATTTCTCAGCAACCCCTTCGCCCGGGCACTTCCGGAGTTCCACGACGGCCGCGTGGACGGCGATCAGACGCGATATATGACGAGAGCTGACGGCACATTTCGACTCGTGGGTTTACCGGGCCGGGCAATTGTCGGAGCCGAAGCCATTGGAGCCAGCTACAAACAGGGAGTTGGTGCCGCTGAAATCAAGGCCTTGCAAAAGAACGGCCATTTTCCCACGTATAAGAACCCGGTTACGCCAGGGTTGAAGTGGCCGAGCGCACTCAAGGAAATCAATCCTCCCCAAGAGGCCGCGACCGTCCGCTGCGATTTTGCCTTGGAGCGCGGCGAGGCGATTCGCGTGACGCTGGTCGATCGCCAGTCCAATCCCGTTGCCGGCTGCAGCATTTCCGGCAGGGCAACAAATGATTACAGAGACATGCCGCAGGCAACGTTCGACCTGGAGAATCTGTCGGTCAATGAAAGCCGGCCGATCGTGATCGAGAATAAACGAAGGAACATCGGCAAGTTCCTGTTGCTGGCATTCGACGAGAAGACGCCGCGGACGATTTCGATCACCCTCGAGCCGTGTGCCACGCTCGTGGGCCGGCTGGTGGACGAAGACGGGACGCCCGTGGGCGGTACGCATCTCGAGGCACTTCCCCTACCGGGCGGCGACTTTTGGCCCCGGCTTCCGTCCGTCGTCTGCCAGGCCGACGGCACGTTTCGCTACGCGGGACTGGTGCCCGGCTGCGATTACAACGTCATCGCCGAGGGACCGCAAATCGAGTTTCGCCAGGTGGCAAAGCGGATCAAGGTTGAACCGGGCAAGCTGATCAACCTCGGCGATGTCAAACTCAAACGACGGATTAGCGAAGCCGAGGCAAGTGAGCCTTTGGGCGCCAAAGAAGCGAAGGAGAAGGTCGTAAAAGTGAGCGCACCGTCGCAGCACGCCGTGAAGGTCAGCGATTCTTCTAAGAGGAGCGTCATCACCGGCCGCGTCGTTGACGAGAAGAGCCTGCCGATCGGCGGAGCGCATGTTGCCGCGATCGCGCAAGAACGAGTCGCGGCGCGGCGGCGATCTCGTTGCGTCGAGTGAAGTGCTTGGCGAGGCGACGACGGGGAGTGACGGCGAGTATCAGATGGAGATTCGCCGCGTCAAACCGAACGAGGCATCGTATCCGACGCTCATCGCGGGCGGACGGTCGGGCCCTGGCGTGGAAGACGTTCAATCTCCAGGCTCCGAGTCTCAATCAACCTTTCACGCTCGTTCCCGAAAGCGTTATTCGCGGCCGCTTCGTTGATTTGCAGGGCCAGCCGGCCGCCGGCGTTCACGCCAGTTTGGATGGCATCCTGAAGCGGGGCCCGCTCGGGCCGCTGCCGGACGGCGTTGGCTTTCGGACGAAGGGGAAGATGCTGTCGGCTTGGCCGGGCGCAATTACCTCCGAACCGAATGGACGCTTTGTCATTCACGGTGTTGCTCAAGATTGCGGTGTATTTCTCAATATTCCGCAAAGCGAGCACTTCGCCCCGCAGTCGGCCTTGCTCAATACGGGCATGCCCGAGCGACGCGGTCCGCAGGACGGCACGTATCGGCCGCAGGCCGTGCGAAATTTGAAACCCGGCGAGGAAGCCGTCATCGCGCTTGCGCCGGCTCAGGTCGTCGAGGGTCAGGTGCAGTCTGCCGACACGAAGCTACCGGTCCCGCATACCAGGTTGACCATTTTTGCGTCTCAACAGCAAATGGGATCGGCAAGCGGTGTGGCGGGGGAAACTGACGAACGAGGGCACTTCCACATCGCGTCGAATCCGGGAATCCATGGACAGGTGATAGCCTATCCACCGCATGGCACACCGTATCTCATTCGTAAGTCCGAATTCGATTGGCACGCGGGCACGACCAAGGCGCAGATCGACGTTGAGTTGCCGCGCGGGGTTTTAGCCAGGGGAAAAATCGTCGAATCAGGCACGAATCGGCCCGTCGCGAAGGCGTCAATCCAATACATGCCGGAGGGAACGGTGAAGCTCCCCGACGGTGTGATTACGGGTTGGCAGGGCATTGAAATCAGCGACGCGAACGGTCAATTTTCCATTCCCGTGCTGCCGGGGCCGGGCTGGTTGCTCGTCCACGCCCCGACGGGCGACTACGTGCTCAACGTGATGGGATCTCGCGAACTTTACGGCCGGGGAAAGGGCGGGCAACGTAATTATGCGCACGCCTTCCAGCGGATCGATCCCCCGGCCGGCTCAGGGCCGATCGACCTCTCGATCGCATTGACGCGCGGGATGACGGTGACGGGCCGCGTGCTCACGCCCGACGGCCAGCCGGCCGACAATGTGTACATCATCAGCCGCTTGAAAATCGCGCCGATTTCGCCGACCTGGAGGTCCGCGCACGAAAAAATCGTCGGTGACCGATTCACGATCACCGGCTGTGCACCCGGAGTCGATTACCCCGTGTATTTTCTGCAATCACAGCGACATCTCGGCACGACGCGCGTGATTCGCGCCGGCGACTCGGACGGCACTACGCCCGACGTGCGGCTTCTCCCCTGCGGATCCGCTCGGCGCGGTTCGTCGATCCCGAGGGGAATCCGCTGAGCGGAATGCAACTCATGCCTGAATTGATCGTCACGCCGGGACCTTACCGATATGACGAGGTCTCGCGAAAAAAGGACGAGCTCACCGCCGATGCCGATTTGCTTCCCAATATCGACGAGAGCAACTGGCACACTCCTGAATCGGCCGCGGACGGACGTGTGACAATCGGCAATTTGATTCCAGGCGCGACGTATCGCGTGTTCAAGGGTCGCATCGTGTCGCGGAACTACCAGGATTTCAAAGCCGAGTCGGGACAAACGCACGACTTGGGAGACATCGTCATCGAGCGCTCGGCGAAGATGTGAGCCGCGCGGCCAACGGCATGCGCTTTTCTTTCACAAACTACGATAAATATCGTTGACAATGTACGATGGCCATCGTAGAAGGGAGGCATGAGCAAAAAATCGCAGCCGAAACCGACCGAAGCCGAGCTCGGGCTGTTGCGCGTCTTGTGGGAGCGGGGGCCGAGCACGGTTCGCGAAATCCACGAGAGCCACAGCGGCGAGAAAGAGACCGGCTACACGACGACCCTTAAAATCCTGCAAAACATGGCGGAAAAAGGGCTCGTCTCCCGCGACGAATCGCACCGGTCTCACGTGTATCGGGCCGTCTACCAGGCGGAGCAGACTCAGCGGCAACTGGTCCGCGATCTGTTGCGACGCGCCTTCGGCGGCTCGCCGGGCAAACTGGTCGTGCAGGCCCTCTCGGAAGAGACGGTGTCGGCCGACGACCTGGCGGAAATTCGGCGGCTGCTCGACGAACTCGAGGCCCGGCAAGCCCGAAAGGGGAACAAATGAACGCTGCATCCATGCAAAACACCTGGCTGACAACTTTGACGCAGGCGCTGGGCTGGACCCTGCTGCACTTTGTCTGGCAGGGGGCCCTCATCGCTCTCGTGCTGTTCCTCTTTGTCCGCCTGACACGTCATCGCGCGCCGCAGCTTCGCTATCTGGCCGGCTGTGCGGCCCTGGCACTCATGTGCGGCGCGGCATTCGCCACACTGACCGCGGAAACGCAGGCAGTCAGGCAGGAATTGGCCGACTCAGCGAACAGAGTCGCAGTAACGGTGCCGATCGCGGAGCAGAGTACCCCGCGTTCGCAGGCGTCCGCACCGGAGCTTCATGCGACAACCGGCCCGAATGTCCGCGTGCGGACGAACGTCGTTACCTCCACGGCTTCGACGGCCAACGCCGATTCTCGCGCCGGCAAGCCAAAGCACTGCGATCGACTTGTCCTTGCTCAAATGCGCTCCCGCAGCAAGTGGAAGGCATGGCGCAGCGTGTCGAGCCTTATCTGCCTTGGATTGTTTGTCTATGGGCACTTGGTGTTATCGTCTTTTCATTCCGGTTGCTGGCCGGCTGGAACGCTGTTCGCGACTTGCGCGTCGCGGCCGATGCGACCGACAAGCAGTGGATCGACCGGTTTCACCGCCTCAAGACGCGGTTGGGCGTTTCGTATACGGTGCGGCTGGTGTTCTCAACTTCGGCCGGAGTCCCGATGGTGATCGGCTGGTTCAAGCCAGTGGTGCTCGTGCCGGCTGGACTTGTCGCCGGACTGAGCGCCGCCCAGCTCGAGGCCATTCTCGCACACGAACTGATCCACATCCGCCGGCACGATTATCTGGTCAATCTCCTGCAAAACGTCGTGGAGACTGTGTTCTTCTATCATCCGGCCGTCGCCTGGGTGTCGAATCGCATCCGCGTCGAGCGGGAGCACTGCTGCGACGACGCTGCGTCGCTGGCATGCGGCGGCACGCTCGATTATGCCCGGGCTCTGGCCGCGCTCGCCGAGTCTCAGCGAGCGCCGGCCCTTGGCATCGCCGCGACCGGCGGGTCACTCGTCGAGCGCATTCGCCGGTTGGTCGAAGCCGCGATCGTTCCATCGCGGCGCGGCACGTCGTCCGCGGTTCCCATCCTGTTCCTCTTGCTGGCGGGCCTCGGCACGCTGGGAACAATCGCCGGTGTCTCGCTGATTCAACCCGCCGCCACGGCAAAGGCGGACGACGCCAAGTCGCTCGCCTTACAGGAACAAACGAGCGACGTCGTGACCCTTCGCGGACAGGTTCTGCGTCCCGACGGAAAGCCGGCCGGGGCCGCCCGTGTGTCACTGCGGCGACACTATTATTCGCAGAACGTGAAATGGCTCCCCGTCGCCGTCGCGAAGGCCGATGCGAACGGCAATTTCGAGCTCTCCTACCGCCCTTCCCAATTTGTAGACAGCGTCGGCAGCGACGCGAAAAGTGCGACGGTTGCGGCCGAGGCCGAGGGATTCGGTATGGCCTGCGTGCAGTCACCTGAGGTCGGGAGTTCCAAACCTCTCGTCTTGAAGCTCGTCCTGGAAGTTCCCATCCGCGGCCGTGTGGTCGATCTCGAAGGGAAACCGGTCGCAGGAGTGCATGTGCGGATGCTCCAAGTCCGCGAACCGAAAGACGGCCAGGATCTGGGCCCCTGGCTGGAAACGATCAAATCGGGCGCCATGACCAACGCACAAGGCCAGAAGCTTGGGCAAGTGTGTCCTGGCGTCGAAGATTCGGCGGATGCCCCTGTCATCACGGATTCGGACGGACGGTTCACCCTTCGCGGATTCGGAGCCGAGCGCGACGTCCGTCTCGAGTTGCGCAGTGAATCGGTCGCCTATCGGCAGATCGACGTCGCCACTCGCGACATGAAACCAATGAAGCGACAGATCTGGTTTTACGCCGGCACCGATCGGCCCCCCATCACGGATCAAGTCTTCGGTGCGAATTTCACCATCGAGGCCGCGCCGACCAAGCCGGTCGTGGGAATCGTGCGGGATCGTGCCACCGGCAAGCCGCTGGCCGGCATCCCCGTCGAAAGCGAGCACCTCGCCGGCATGATCGTCCACCCGCACAATTCGCTCGTTACCAAGACCGATGCCAACGGCCGGTTCCGGCTGCTTGGTATGCCCAAGGGGAACGGCGAGGATTTGTCGGGCCGGAACGTGATTCGCGTCGCCCCTGGTGAAGATCAGCCCTATTTCACGCGCGAGATCGACGTCCCCGATTCACCGGGAGTCGAAACGGTGACGGCCGACGTCGACCTGGCGCCAGGTCAATGGATTACCGGCAGAGTGACCGACCAGATGACGGGCCAGCCCGTTTCCGCCAACATCAACTACTTTCCGTTTCTGGACAATCCGTACGCAAAACCTCCCGAATTCCGCGCTGACGTCATGGGCGGCGGCGGTGTGGAGCAGCGGTTCCACACGCATGCGGATGGAACGTATCGCGTCCTCGGATTGCCGGGCCGCGCGATCGTCGGCGTCTGGGGGGCCCAATCCGAATATCGCAAAGGAGTCGGCGCCTCGCAGATTGCTGGGATGGACAAAAGAGGAGCCTTCCGCACGTATCGCCGTCCGTTTCCCGCCGACGTGAACTTTCTCAACGCACTCAAGGAGGTCAACCCAACCGAAGGGGCCGCGTCGACCACGTGCGATTTCGCACTTGAAGCGTCCCCGACCATTCAAATTCATCTCGTCGACGGCGCGGGCCAGCCGGTCAGCGGGGCCGCGGCTCTGGATGGCTCCTCCGATGGCCAGGTGACGGGGTCGACCGTCAAGGTGAAGGAGCTGGCGCCGCACGAGACGCGCAACGTCGCGATCTACCACCAAGGGCGGCAGATCGGCAAGTATCTCGTGCTGAAAGCGGACGAAAAGGTGCCGAGCGCGATGATCGTCACGCTCGAGCCGTGCGCCATGCTAGTCGGCCGCCTGGTGGATGACGAGGGCATCCCCTTCCAGGGAGTCGAAGTCCAGGCCTCCCCTGCTCCGGGAACCTATCCCTACTTTTTCATTCCGATCGTGGTTTCGCATGCCGACGGCACGTTCGAATGCCGCGGCCTGTTTCCCGGCTGCGACTACGGGCTCGTCGTGCATGGAAGCGAGGTCAAGATTCAGTTTCCTTTAAGGAAGATCGCGGTAGAACCGGGAAAAACGGTCGAGCTCGGAAACGTCAAACTCAAGCGCCGGCCGGTCGAGTAGAGGTGGAAGGATGAAGGATGAAGGATGAGCCAGAGGAAAGACAAAGGCCCGGCGGCTCCGCCGCCGTTTTGGTCTGACTCATCCTTCATCCTTCCGTACCTTCTGTTTGCGGAGTCGTGAAATGGCGGCGACCTCACAAAAGTCAGGCAACTCGCACGATCCGTGGGTTCCATACGTCCCGTCCGACGCGGCGCCGTGGAATCTCGCGCGGGTTGTCCATCTGCACCGTCGGGCCGGGTTTTGCCGCGACGTGGGCCGAGATCCAGCGCGATCTTCACGACGGACCGCAGGCGAGCGTGACGCGAGTGTTGGCCGGCAAGACGCGGCTGGACGGGGCGATCGGTGATTTCGAGAGCGTGTCGCAGGCCCTTGCTGAATCGGCCGCATCGACGTCGATGGCCGATCGGCTGAAGGCGTGGTGGGTCTTCCGCATGCTGTTTTCGCCCGATCCGCTGGGCGAGCGGCTGACCTTGATGTGGCACAACCATTTCGCCACCAGCAATCTCAAGGTGAACGATCTGGCGGCGATGCTGCGCCAGAATCGAGATCTTCCGCGAGTTCGCCCGTGCGCCCTTCGGCGAATTGCTGCGGCGCGCCATCAAGGATCCGGCCCTGCTCGACTGGCTCGATGCGCCGGCCAATCGCAAGGAACATGCCAACGAAAACCTGGCCCGCGAATCGATGGAGCTGTTCACGATCGGCGTGGGCAACTATTCCGAAAGCGACGTGAAAGAGGCGGCCCGCGCACTCACCGGCTGGTCGTTCAAAACGGACGGCTTCCACGAATTTCCGCAGTACCACGACGACGGTGAGAAAAAGATCCTCGGCCGCCAGGCACGCTTTCGCGGCGACGACTTTGTCGAACTGTTGTTGGAACAGCCGGCGACGTCGGTCCGTCTGGCAAGCCGGCTTTGCGAACTCTTCATGCGAGAGTTGCCGGTCGACGGGCGCTCTTCCGCAGGAGAGCCGCGAACATGCCGCCGCAATCGCCGACCTGGCCGCCGGACTGCGGAGCCGTCACCTCGACGTCGGATGGGCCGTCGAACGGATCCTGCGGTCGAAGGCCTTCTTCGCGGATTCCAACATGCGGGCCCGCGTGCTGTCGCCTCCCGAATACGTGGTCGGCGCGGTCCGCGTCTTGGGACTGTTCAATCCGCCGCCGAGCACGCTGTTGTTGGCAGAGTGGATCGGCCGGATGGGGCAGGATCTGTTTTATCCGCCGAACGTCTTTGGTTGGCCCGGAGCGGCGTTCCTGGATTAACTCGAGATCGCTCGCCGCCCGCATCAATTTCGCGAGCGCTCTGGTCGAGGGCAACGTTCATTATCCGGCCGCCCCGTGCAATCTGTTGCCAGTCATCGAGCGCTCCGTGGGCCGGGCGGATCGGGAGTCGGCGATCCGTTTCCTTTCGCAAATCACTCTCGGAAGCGATCCGTCGCCTGCGCTGCAAAACGATTTGCAGACGGTCGCCGGTTTGTCGGACAGATTTGGAATCGAAGCCGCGCGGCGCGTTGCCGCCCGGCTGTTGGCTTCGCCGGAGGGACAGTTGGGGTGATCTGGTTCTTCCCTACGAGCGTGGATCGGGTGGCACCCGAATGCGTCCGGGGGGATTTAACCCCCCGGCTCGGCAAAACAAAAAGGAGCAAACCATGGTTACGCGACGCGAGTTTCTCAAACAGGCGACGTTGATTTCATTGGCTCCGACGGTGCCCGGCTTTCTCGCGGAGACGGCCCGCGGTTCGAGTCCGCTGGCCGACGACCGGATTCTCGTCGTGATTCAGCTCGCCGGCGGTAACGATGGGCTCAACATGGTCGTCCCCTATGCCGACGAGACCTACTATCGCATGCGACCCAAGCTCGCCGTGGCCAAAGACCGTGTGCGGCGGCTTGGCGACGCGGTCGGTCTCAATCCCTCGATGCGCGACGCGGCCGACCTGTTTCACGATGGGCGGCTCGCGATCGTGCAGGGCGTCGGCTATCCGAATCCCAACAAGTCGCACGAAGTGAGCACCTCGATCTGGGAGACGGCCCGCTTTGATCCAACGGAGCACCGCAGCTACGGCTGGATCGGCCGCGCCCTCGACGAAGCGCCGCTTCCCAAGAGCGGCCCATCGGCCATGCTTGTCGGGAGGGACGCGCCGCCGATCACCCTTCGCGGACGCCGCTCGGTCGCCGCGGCGCTTGAAAACCTGGATGAACTCGCCGTCAGCGAGTCGGCCCGGCCGCATCCCGGCGCGACCTCCTCGTCGCGACGAAAGCCTGGCCGCCTTCGTCCGCCGCAGCACGCTCGACACGCTCACGACGGCCGAGCGCCTCGCCCAATCGGCAAAACACGCCAGCGAAACGGCGAGTCCGCCCGACAGCGAATTGGGCCAGCACCTGGCGATCATCGCGCGGCTGATCAAGAGCGATTTCGGCGCCCGCGTCTATTACGCGATCCAGTCGGGTTATGACACGCACGCCTTCCAGCGGGACACGCACGATCGCCTGCTGGGCGTCCTGTCGCGGGGTTTGCAATTTTTCCTGGACGAGTTGCGGCGGGCGAAGCTCGATGACCGCGTGCTGGTGATGACGTTCAGCGAATTCGGACGCCGCGTCGATGAGAACGCCTCCGAGGGTACCGACCACGGCACGGCCGCCCCGCTTCTCTTGGCGGGCACGAAGATCAAGCCCGGGCTGCATGGAATGGCCCCCAAACTTCCGGCGACCGCCGGCGTTGATCCCGCGGCGACGACCGATTTTCGACAGGTCTATCAGGCGGTGCTCGCGAACTGGCTTCATCTTCCGCCCAAACCCGCTTTGGGCGGCGACTTTGGGTCCTTGAAGATTCTCTGAGCCGTACGTCATTCGCTCGCGCGATCGACCGCGCGGCCGAGCGCCTGCGGAAGCCTTCGATCTCAACTCGGTTTAATTGGCCGTCACGCTTGAACCTGCAGGAACGTGCTGGGTGCGGCTGCGAATTCGCTCGCTTTCGGCCAGAAAAGACTTGCGCAACGACTCGTCTGTCGCAGACAGCGGCGACTTCAACCGGGACATTTGAGCGGCGAGATCGCGATAGCTGGCGGAAACGTCGAGCAAGCGCTGACGGTCGTTCTCCCACAGCTTTGTGCGCTCTGCCAGTGCGCGGGCCGCACTTGGCCAGTCTCCGACCTGGCCCGCCCAAGAGACGATTCTGTCGTAGGCCTTGTTCAAGGCCACTTTCGTGGAGACGTTTGAGAAGTCCCGGTCAAACGCTCGCCGTTCAAATGCGGCGGATTGTTCGATGGCCGCGATCGCCCCCATTCGCTGATCGAGCTTCCACCTGATTTTGCCAATCCGCTCCCACACATTGCCGAGATGCAGCAGGTGGCGGGAGTTATTGGGATCGGGTTGCAAGAGATCCGAGTAGATTTGTCGCGCCAGCTCGACTTGCTCCATCGCTCGAGGATTGTCGCCAAGCTGGTTCAACGTCGCCGCATTAATAAGACAGTCCATGGCAATTGCGTCTAAACAGGTCGTTTCGCGAGGGATGAGCCGCCAATCGCGACGCAAAGGTCGCTGCCCGCCGAGCGATCGCCAGAGCGACTGTTGGCGCCTGGGCGTCGCGGAGAGAGCCGGCAGACCGGGAGAGGTAACGCAGCAGCGCGTATTGCTGCGTCGAATCCGCCGAGAGGGCGTCGATCCTCTGGACCACGTCTCGTTCGCAGTCGCGTGCCAGTTGCTCGGCGGCTGCGGCTTTTCCCACTTGGGAGTGGCACAAGATCATTTGGCAGCGAGCTTCAAGGACTAGGGTCGGAATCCAATCTTTTCCAAGGCCCTGGGACCATGCCTGGGACAAGCGAACGATATTCGCCGAGGCCGCGTCGATTCCGGCACGGTAGTACAATTCGGAAGCCGCGTGTCGCATCAATCTCGAGGCAACGATTGCGGTGAGCGCATTGGTCGAAACGTCGTTTGGCGTTTCCGCGCGGAGCTTCCTGCACTCATCGAAAGCGGTTTGCCAACATCGCGAGGCCTGATCCAGCCGATCCTCTCTTTGATCGGCCTCGCCGAGCAGGAAGTGAGTCAACGCGGACATCTTGCGGGAAACCGTATCGGTCGCGGATTCGGCGGGAGAAGCCCCGAGACGGTCGAGTTCATTCCGCAGGGCGACACGAACTTCGGCCGCGGAGGCACGAACGGACAGCATCTGCGTTAATTCGTGACGGCAATTTTCCAAATTGGGCGTGTACCGGAGGTCCCCCGGATCTTCCTCCGCCAGTCTTTGCCAGAGCGAAGATGCTCGCAGGAGGCTGTGCGTGGCGTTTCCGGCGGACTCCGAAAAGCGACACCACACGCACGTTTTTGCCAGCCAGTCGCGCGCTCGGCGCTGGCGTCGGGCGCACAGGCCAATGGCTCCCAGAGACCGCGGGCGTAACTCCTGTGTTGCGACGCCGCACCCGAACTTCCGTCTCTCGAATAGAGTTCTCCGACCTGACCGGCAATTTGGGTCAAGGCGATCCGGAGGCCAATGTCGCTGGGTTTTCGCTCGAGAAGTTTCCGACAGTGGGCTTCCGCCACGAGAAGCGAATCGATGCGTGGGGACTGATTGGGGAGGAAAACTGCCGAGCCCGCTGAATTCGACGCGATGAGATCGAGCAGCAATTGCTGCGAAGCGGCATCACTCACTTCGGCGCCACGGCGGGCGACAACGGCGTCGCGCCAGGCGACGAGGACGGCGGAAATGCCGACGACGAGCGAGAGAGCCAGGCCGGCCGCAAGTCCCGCGAGGGCCGGTTTGCGACGGCACCACATCCAGCTTTGAACCAGCGCATTCGGCCGCGTCGCGTGGATCGGCTCCCGGTTCAGATCGCGCCGCAGGTCAAGCGCAAAAGAATTTGCGGACTCGTACCGCTCGCCGGGATCCTTCGCGAGGCACTTCAAGCAAATCGTCTCGAGGTCGCGCGGTACGGCGGGATTGATCACGCGCGGCGCGACAGGCGGTTCCAGAATCACCTGACGAAAAGTCTCAGCGATGTCTTCTCCGCGAAAGGGAGGAACGCCCGTGATGCATTCGTAGAGGATCGTGCCGAGTCCGTAGACGTCCGTGCGATTCGTCACACGGCGCATCTTCCCGGCGAGTTGTTCCGGCGCCATGTACGCCGGCGTGCCGATGACCTGCGACACGTGCTGAGCGGTCGATCCCTTGATCTCTTTCGACGCTCCGAAGTCGGTTACCTTCGGAATGGATTGCCCCTCGGGACCAGAGAGCAGGACGTTTGCCGGTTTCAAGTCGCGATGGACGATCCCGCGATCGTTGGCGAATTGAATCGCGTCGGCCACGGCCGCCACAATTTCGGCCGACATGCGGGCCGACAGCGGTTTTCCGGCAATCCGCGCTGCGAGACTCGGCCCGTCGACAAACTCGAAAACGAGATAGGGCTGATCGCGCGCCGTGCCGACGCCGTAAACGTGGACAATGTTCGGATGATTGAGTCGGGAGGCCGCGGCCATTTCGACCTTGAGACGATCGAGCTCCGTCGAGTCCGCCAGGCCGCCGTTTCGCAGCAGCTTGACGGCCACCGTGCGATCCAGCGCCTTTTGATAGGCCTTGTAAACGACGCCCATGCCTCCGCGCCCGATTGGATCGCCAAGCTCATATTCGCCGATTTGGACGCCCTTCGGCATCTGCGGGACGATCGTATTCTCGAGGAGCAGGTCGGCGAGACGGATCGCCTGCAATTGTTCCGCGTACTGCGGGAATTGGGCAAACCAATAGTCCCAGTCGGGCTGTTCGCCTGCAGCTTGTCGGCCCAGGAGGTCGTCGTAAATGCGTTCGGCGGCTTGCATCGAATGGGCGGCCGACGCGGGATCGGCCCTCAATCGAGGACTGGCGCATGGCTCTTTACCGTCCATCACGAGGCGGCATGAAACCGCAGCAGGCGGCGTCGGATACGGCCCGTTGAATTGCACTGTCTCGACCGGCGGTCGACGGTCGGTCCCATTGCCAATTTCCGCGGGGGCACCATCATCTGTCACGGGTCGATTCCCTCTCGTCGAATTGGGCGATCACTCTGGCGACGGACCGACGCAATTGCATGCGGAGAGTGTCGGGTGTGCTCCCGTTCCGCCGCGCCATTTCCGGCCAGGTCATCCCTTGGAGCCTTAAGTCGAACAGCTGTCGAGTATCGAGATCGAGTCGGGCTCGAATCGAAGAGGCAAGATCATTCCCTTCAAGAGCCGTTTCGACAGAGCGAACGACACCGTCGCGGACCGCTTCGCGCGGAAATGCGCGCATCGCGCCGGCGTCTTCGCAAGCGCCAGCGAATCTTGTTTTCCACGGCGGCGGCAAGGTAGCCCTCCATCTCGACCTGCCGATCGGGCTCTTCGCGGACCGCCTTCGACCGGCGCACGAAGTCCGTGAGCAGCGATTGAAAGACCTCGGACGTCTCCACTTTGCCGCGAAGCTGACGCCGCGAAAGGCGCAATCGGATGGCGGCTCGCAGCCAAGGATTGAGCCACACAAGTAAACCCTCGACCGCGACAGGATCACGGCCGCCGAGAATTTCAAAAAATTTCTTATATTCCGGCACATCCATTGTTCGCTCCCCGACGCGGCGCACAATGACATATGGGATGCAATGAGATGGCGACTTATAAGCCCATCCTAAAGAGTTTCGTGCGGAATCCAACACCATTCATAGCCGAAAGAGTTCGAATATGAATTCTGTCCGACTGGCGATCTTGGTAATGGCCTGCATTCTGATGCCGACGCCGACATTCGCAGGAGTCCTCTTTTACGTGGGCGATTATTGGGCCGGTTCGGTGCTCAAGGTAAGTTCGAGCGGGCCGGTCGTTCCTGTCGCGACGGGAATCGACGTTCCCTCAGGTCTGGCTTTGGATCCGGCGGGAGATCTGTTCATTGCCGTTCAGGGGGCCGGGGTCGTCGACAAACTCACCCCGTCGGGCAACTTGACGCAATATGCGTCGGGCTTCAATTCGCCGCTGGGCATCGCGTTTGACGGCTCGGGCAATTTGTATGTGGCCAACTTGGGAAACGGCACTGTGAGCAAAGTGGCGCCGGGAGGGTCGGTCAGCACGTTTGCCTCCGGATTCAACCAGCCGTCGGGCCTGGCGGTCGATCATGCGGGGGATCTGTTCGTCTCGAATCAAGGCTCGGCAGTCGTTAACGAAGTGACACCCGGCGGCGCCGTGGGTGTTTATGCGACGGGCGTGAGTTTTGGCGCGCTGACCATCACTCCGCAAGGCAAACTCTATGGCGACAATTGGGGTAACGACTCGATCTATCAAATCTTGCCGAATGGCATGATTTCGTACTTCACGTCTGTCGGATTCGGAGACCGGGGAATTGCGTCGGATGCCAGCGGAGACCTGTTTGTTTCGAGCTTCTATCAGGATACCGTCTACGAAGTCACTCCGGCCGACGCGGTGACGATCTTCTCCGCGACTGTCGGGCCGGAATTCATCGCGACGGCCAATCCGCAAGTCGCGACGCCAGAGCCGTCAAGTTTCTTGATGCTGGCTCTAGGCGCCGTGTGCCTCGCGGGAATCGGGAACAGGTCAAAACGACTGTGTCGGCGCTTCGTACCGACCGCGTGAGGACCGTGCTCGCGACTGAGCGTGGCCTGCTGACGATCGGCGTCCGGCTGGCGGACGACTTCTTTTGAGTGGACCCCAAAAAACTCCCCGGCAGGACCTGCCAGGGTGGCTTACTTATCCTGCTTTGGGGTTTCCTTCTTCGCGCCCGCGTCCTGTTTGCCCTCGAACTTCTCCAACATACGATCGATCTGCGCTTGGACCGGTTTTGGCAGCTCGGCGGCCGCGGTGCGAGTCTTTTGGGCGAGTTCCTTGGCCTTGGCCTTGTTGCCGGCCGCATAGTTGGCCTGCACGGCCGCGATGAGCGCACCGAGATCCTTGTCGCCGGAGATCTTCAACAGCGCGTCGGACGCTTGAAGCGAGTCATCGATCAGCGCTTTTTGCTCCTTGGCTCCAGGAAACTGACCGATGCTGGCGATCGTGCGGAGTGAGCCGGTGTCTTCCTGATCGAGGGCCTTGGCGAGCACTGCGTCCGCGAGCGTTTTGGCTTCGTCCGTCTTCTTGGCTTTGATCAAGAGCATGATCTTCGGGCCGACGAAGAATGGCAGTTTTGCCAGTTCGGGTCGCTTCTGTTCGAAATCGTCGATTGCCTTAAGCCCCGTCTCGGCATTGGCATCGCCCAGCTTGCCGAAGACGGCATCGAGTTCCTTTTCAGCGGCGGCCATTTCGATCGCGCCGTGCTCGGGATTCCAACTGCCGTCCACGACTTTGGGAAGCACGATGCCCAGGAACAACGGATGACCGATGTATGCGATCTTCCCTTTTGGGGAGATCACGAACGAACAGGGGATGCCCTCTTGATGAGCGGCGGTCATCCACGCTTCGTAGGTGTCGCGATTGTCACCGTAGGCGAACGTGTAGCCAAGTTTCGGGCCGCGTTTGCCGACGAATTCTGCGACCTTCTCCGCGGTGTTTCGCGGGTCTTTGGCAGAGTAGCCGATGATCGTCACGCCCTTGTCTTTGTACTCCGCCTGCAGTTCACCCATATGAGGCATCATCATGATGCACGGACCGCACCAGGTCGCCCAGAATTCGACGACATAGGTCTTGCCCGGATCGAAGGCCCGCACCGCAGCGCCTTGCAACCATTTGCTGACCTTGAGTTGCGGCGGCGCGTCGCCCACTTTCAGTCTGGGTGCTTCGTTCTCTTTGGGGGCATCGACATTCTTGGCATCTTTCTTGTCCGCCTTGTCGGGGGTTTTGGCATCTTTTTTGTCCGCGGCCGAAACGACGGCGGTGAGCAGGCCGAACAAGGTGAAAGCAGTCAACAACTTCCGCATGGCAACGGACCTTTGAAGTTTGGAGAAAACTCGTCTGGCCTTACTGTAATGATCTTGGGCCTCGATTTCGGCTGATCCGCCTTGATTTTCTTGGCTGTGATCGAAAGTTTTTGCCTTGTCTGACGCAAGGGCCAGTTGCCGCTTCCGGCTCCGCGCGGCCGATGGAACGGACGACTTGCGAAATTCCGGCCCGATCCCCTCGTCACGTGCCGCGCGGGAACACCAATTGCAGCGCCAAAAGTTGTGACCATGCGTTGAGCGATTGATTGAGGAGGCTCGCCGGGGGCGGCTGCGGAAGCGTTGTCCATTTGGGCAATCCCACAGCTGGCATTCGCCGGTTTTCTTTTCAGGAGGGGTTCCATGCGAAAAAGTCATCAATTGGTATGTGGACTGGCCGTGGCGCTGGCCTGCGTCGGGTCGTTTGTACCGTCGAATGTGCTGGCACGTGGCGGCGGTGGGGGTGGCGGTGGAGGCGGAGGTCGGGGAGGAGGAGGCGGATTCGGCGGTGGATTCGGCGGCGGCGGCTTTCGAGGGGGCGGGTTTGGTGGCGGAGGCAGTGAATTTCGCGGAGGGGGATTTCAAGGCGGTGGCTATCAGGGGAATTGGGGGAGCGGATATCGCGGCGGCTTCGGCGGCGAGCGCGTTGGCGGATTTGAGTCCGGGAATGTTGGAGCATTTTCCCG
This sequence comes from uncultured Planctomycetaceae bacterium, assembly GCA_963756305.1. GTDB lineage: Bacteria > Planctomycetota > Planctomycetia > Planctomycetales > Planctomycetaceae > DASPSM01. The sequence continues at coordinate 28,626 of CAVWNP010000002.1, read as the reverse complement.
CGGCGCGACCATGTCGCGGGCGCCGGTCTCGCCCGGCTGGCGTGGCGGTCAAATGCACGGGGACCGATTCGATCGTTTCCGCCGAGGTGAGTTTGGCGGATTCGGTGGTTGGGGCTATTGGCTCGGAGCCGACTACTGGGGCTTCGACTCTCCCTGGTGGTACGGCGGATTCCCGTTTTGGTATTCCGATTTGGCGGGGGCCGACTATTTGAATCCTTACTACGACATGAACCCGGCCGACTACGGCAACTACGACTACGGTGCGCCGATCCAGCAGGTGTCGACCGAGTCGAGTCCAGAGGGGGATCCCTCGTTTGCGGCCACACAGGAAGCGTTCACTGCCGGCAATTATCAGCAGGCATTGGCGGCGATCAATCAGGCCATCGCGGCGAATCCTCGAAACCAGGATGTTCATGAGCTACACGCTCTCGTTTTGTTCGCCTCGGGCGATTATCAAAGGGCAGCCGCCGTCGCCCACGACGTATTGAACGCAGGCCCCGGCTGGGATTGGACGATTCTGCAGTCGTTCTACCCGTCGGTCGAGGTTTATACGCAGCAATTGCGTGCGTTGGAGCACTACGTTTCGGAGCACAGCAATCAGGCGGGACCGCGATTCCTGCTGGCCTATCAGTATCTGATGCTCGGCCATTGGGACGCGGCGGATCGACAATTCGCCCATGTCGCCCAATTGGAACCGCGCGACCGACTGGCGCAGAACATCCTCGCGGGATTGAACCGAGCCTTGGGAAAGGGAGCAGCAAGCACGGCGGGTGTGGCGGGACCAGACTCCGAGAAAGCTCAGGTTGCGCAGACCTCGGGTGCGGGCGAGAAACCTGCACCCCTGTCCGAGCAAGGTCTCGCCGGATCCTGGACTTCGCGTCCGACGCCCAGTGTGACGATTCAATTGGCTTTGCGACCCGATCGCACTTTTACCTGGGCTGTGAACCAAAACGGGCAAACGCAGACCTTTACGGGACAGTACCAACTGCAGGGTGACGACTTAGCTCCTGACACGTCAGGACGGTCAGAAAATGGACGGAACGCTCACGCAGCAAGAGAGCGGGACTTTTCATTTCCAACTGAAAGGCACCGGTTCAAACGATCCCGGATTGGAGTTTGCAAAGTAGATCTGGGAATCAAATCGGCATTGAAGCCGGGCGATTACGTCTGCCCGGCTTCCTTTTTCAATGTTGCCGCCCGATTGCGGGATCGCTGGTGGACCACCTGCCCGTTTCGACGCGGCCGGCATACCGTCTGAATAACTCTCCGGCGGGTTCTTTGACCCGGCAACTGAAGTCGTACCAACCTCCCGATTTTCGAGATTCGACAGTCACTTTGACTTCCTGGCCGGATGTCACTGTTCGGGACTGAGTCGGATTGCCGTAGGCGTGGTCTTGAATTTCGATCGTCACAGTTTTTGCCGCGTCCCGATTTGTGACGCCGAGGGAAATATCGCCCGTCAGTGTGGCCGGCCGATTTTCGAGGCGGACGTCTTCGACACTCATTTCGACGGGTGGATCGTGGGCCGTCCCGGCAAATTCGCGAAAGAACCCGTTGGGGCCATAAACGCGCAGGTGATAGCGTCCGTTGGGAAACTCAGCCAACGCCCACGCGTCTTGCAGTTGCTGCCCGGCTTGCACCGCGTAATTGCGAACCGTGATCTTTGCGGTGCTTCCAATCGCATACACGGTAAACGGGGCGCCCGCGGCACGCAGGCCGAAGAGTTCGTCGCTCGCCGCGAATCGGATTGTGAAACGCGCTCGCGTCTGGTCGAGCGACCCTTCGACACCCAGTTGATAGGGCAAAGGACACGAAGGCCTCGTACCAGGCTCCTGCTTGGGCAGCAAAGAGGATGCGACCGGGTTCTCTCGCATCCGCTCGAGCTCTTCGTGGCTGAGCGGGTGAAAATCTGACGGGAGCCCCTTGAACTGGGCCTGGTGGATCGATTCCAAAAACTCGTCGCGCGGCGGGAACGACAAAGTCGGGTCTCGCGCATCGGCCGAAGATTGGAATGAGGCCGACAAGTCGCCGCAGACAACACGCCGCCAGCGGCTGAGATTGGGCTCTTCGACCTTGCGGCCCAGTTTGCGGGTCAAAAAGTGCTCGAGAAATTGCAGCACCGACGTGTGATCAAAGACCTGCGAGCAGACGCAACCTCCCCGGCTCCAGGGCGAGGCGATCACCATCGGCACGCGATAGCCCAGCCCGATCGAGCTGCCGCGGGCGATTTCCGGCCGCACTCGCTTTCGATCCTGAGCCAGCTCGACGTATTCAACGCTCGCATCGATGCCCGGCGTGACCTGACCCGTTTCGGGATGACCGGGATGGGGAGAGACGAATGGCGGAACGTGGTCGAAGTAACCGTCGTTCTCATCGTAGGTCATCAGAAAGATCGTCTTCTTCCAGACATCCGGATTGCGCGTAAGGATGTCGAGCACCTCCGCGATGTACCATGCGCCGTACCACGGTGATGAGGGGTGATCCGAGAACGTCTGCGGACTCACAATCCAAGAAACCCTTGGCAGCCGGCCTCCCTGGACGTCTTCGCGAAACTGGTGCAGCACGTCCCCTTTGGGCACGCGCATGCGACGCTCGGTTCCGTTGTCGCGATAGGCCAGGTCGGTCAACTGCCGGTAGTGCGGGTCGCCCGCGTTGGCGCTGAAGGCCCGTTCGTGCAAGGTCCGTTCTCGAGGAGAAAGCGTTTCGAGGCTTTTGCCGCGGAACTTGTCGCGCTCGGCCTGCAATCGCTGCAGTTCCGTGCGCAGTTGAGCGAGGCGCTTCGTTCTTCGATCGGATTGATCGGCCTTCGCCGCGACCTGCTTTTGGAGCGCCTCGATCTGGGCGGGCAAGGCTTTGATCCGACGCTCGACGAAGGCGCGTCGCACGGGTGCCAGGCGAACGTGATATTGGTTGAAATACTCGAGCGGATTGTCGCCGAAATTCGCCAGCCAGGCGTCTTCGGCTTCCGTGAAGCCGGAATCGATCGTGATTTCGTTCTGATAGACTTTCCAGGAGACGCCGAGGTCCTCGAGTCGTTCGGGAAACGTCGGCCAGTCGGCCATGCTTTCGTACTCGACCTCCTCATTCCGAACGTTCGCCGGCGATTGCTGGTTCTGCCGCTCGCGAATCGTGCCGGTCCAGAGATAGCAGCGGTTCGGAGTCGTGCCCGTCAACGACGAACAGAAGTACTGATCGCAGATCGTGAAGGCATCGGCCAGCGCGTAATAGAAGGGAATGTCGGCGCGCGTGTAATACCCGAGTGTCAGCGGCATGTCGGCATAGTCGCGACTGCCCGAACGCTTGGCCGAGAGCCAGCGGTCATAGTGCCCGCCGTTTCGGGCATCGACCTGGTCGGCCCACGAGTGCGGCAGCGAGCCCATCCACGTTGCCTTGGTCGCCTTAATGTCGAGCCGAAATGGAACAAACCGCTTGCCGTTCGCATCGGCCTGCACCCAAACGGGATTGCCGTCGGGCAGCGTGATGGCGCGGGGGTCGTTGAAGCCGCGCACGCCGCGCAAAGTGCCGAAGGCGTGATCAAACGAACGATTCTCTTGCATCAGGATGACGACGTGCTCGGCATCGAGATAAGTGCTGCCGGCCGTCGGTTCGATCGCGGCGGCTCGGGCGAGCGATTCGAGGCACTGCCCTGCCGCGCCGGCGGTGCCCAACAGGCTGGCCGCGAAACTCAGGAACTCACGTCGTGTTTGCATGGTGTTTTGCGGGAGTTTCGAAGTTTGTGAAATGAACCTGGAAACTTCTCACGTTCGGCGACGGACTTAAGTGCGGTTTTATAGCCAAGCCTTCACAACATTTGAACGAATTCGTCAGGCGGGCGTAAGCGTCGGGGAACGTCCGAGAGTGCAAGACAAGGCATGCGAACCGGCCGAAACCGGTGACCGAGCCCGTCTCCTTTCGAAGATGCTCAGTTTTTCGTGCGCATCTTGCAAAAGGGTGCGCATCTTCGAAGGAATCTCCGGCATTTTCCAAGATGCGCACTTTCGAAAAGTCGGTGCGCATCTTCGAACAACGTGCGCACCTTCGGCAGGGCCTCGGCCCTGCACCCGCGCGTGCGGTGCCGTTCTCGCGTAAAGTCGTGCAGACACTTGCTTCGGCCTCGATCGCTTTGTGTTGTGTCGAAATGAATCTCATCGACAAACCTGCCGAGCCGAATCTCATGGACAATCCCGCCGGGCCGACGCGCAACAGCGCACGTCGCATCGCTCGGCACCGGGTCCAGGGCCATGCCCTGGTTTCGCCGATTTGAACTTCAAAATCTGCGTCCTTCTGCGAAATCTGCGGATATCCTGCCTTTTTTCTGTCGGCGGCGCGCATTCCGAGCGAACACGGCCCGCAAATAAAAAGAGCCGTGCCGGGATTTGTCATCCGGGCACGGCTCCGCGTAGGCGAGATTTACAGCTTGTGGCTGTACCGTATTTTTTCGTTCGTTAGCCGTATTCTACACGATTCTGCGCGAGTTGTTCCATAGCAAAAGATTTTTAGCACTCTTCCGCGAGACGTACTTCGCATCCGGTACGCCGGGGCACGCGTTGCTTATCGGTAAGCATCGAGACGCGTCTCTTTCTGGCCGACGCGCAACAGCCAAAGGGAGCGTCCAGGATCGTCGGCGATCAAGCGTGAGTTCTTTGCGGCTCCGAGGTCGTGCGCGAAAAGAATTCGCGAGCCGGGCAGATCCGCTCCGTTGTAGACCCATTCGTCATGGATGTCGTAATCGGGATCATAATGCACGAACACGAGATGCCGGCCCGGTTCGAGTTCAAGTTGTCGCTTGATGTTTGAGCGTGTCGATCGGCGTCCGCGACGAAGTACCGCGGGATTCCGCCGCAGAGGGCTTGGCTTCGTTGGAAAGTCCAAAGCGGGCCGCGATCGCATGCTGTGCCATCGGCAGGCCGAGAAACAAAGCCGCGAGAATCGCCGCGACGAGCGGCGCCAAACGCCGCGACGGTTGCAGCGCGCGAGAACCGATGTCGGCCCGGCGCAGTGTCACCGCGAGCACGGTGATCCCGAGCGGGTAAATCGGGGCGACATAGTGCGGAAACCACCACCAGACGAGCGACGTGCCCAACACGACGAAGCAAATGGCCCCAATGCAAAATCGGATCCAGCGGTCGCAAAGAGAGAGGGTTGCGATCAAGACCAAAAGCCAAAGTCTGGCGAAGGGAGCGCCACGCGTTTCGAGCGTCATGCCGAAAATCGAATCGACGGTCATGGCCAGGTTTCGATAACAGGCGTCGAGCGTCCCCATGACGAGATCACGGCCGCGTTGAGCCGGCCGTTTGTAATTTGCATAGAACGCGGCGACATGCGGCGCCGGCTTGCGGTCCGGCGTTCGCGAAGCACTGAAGCGAAACACCCCCTGCTCGAAATACTGGTCCTCGTGCACGGTGTAGGGAGCTTTCAGCCAACTTCCGGTCACCGCCCGGTTGTAACTCCCCATCCAGAAAGCGCCGGCCGCAAGCACCGCGCCGAGAGGGATCAACCACCGAAAGACAGTCGCGTGCCACGAAATGTCCCGACGACGAACGAGCCAGCAACCGAGAGGCACGCCGGCTGCGACACAGGCCAACAGCCCCTCGAACGGCCGCGAATTCGCCAAGACGACGATCGCGACACCCATTAAGAGGCTCGAACCGAGATGGGGTCCCCTCAGCGTTCGGCGCAGCGAGCCGAAGAGAAGAGCCCCGCCTGTCGCCGCGACCATTCCGCCCCAATACGATTGTGCCCAATAGGACGTGACACCACAGGTTGCGATGGAGAGGACCGTTGTCGCCAAGGCCCAAGGCACCGACGTCCATGCCTCGAGCATCCAGCACAGCGCGGCTGCGAACAGACCGCAACTGAGCCAGACTCCCCAGATCGGGCGACCCAACAGCACCTGGCCGAGAGCGAGAATCAGACCTTGGCCAGGCGGATATTTCGAGCAGTAGCTCGGCACGACGAGAATGTGCGGCGCCTCGAAGAACTCCGGATGTGGCGGCGATGGGTTGCTCAATCGTCCGTGCGAAAACGTGTCGGCGGCAAGCAGGTAGCTGAACTCGTCATGAACGACGGGCTCGCGAACGCCGGCGTGGAGACCGTACATCGCCGGCAGCGCAATGCCGAGCACGCCGCAAACCAGAATTGCCAGGCCCCGCGGCCAATGCAGAGAGACGAATCGTCGCCAGAGTGTCCTGAAGCGAGAAGTCGCGGCAGTTCCGGACTTCATCGAGCGATCTCATAGACTCCGATGAAATGCAGCCGGCGGCCGAAAACCCTATCCGCCATTTTTGGATAGAGCTTCAGGTCTCGCCGCTCCACGACCTTCGTCAAGCCGCACGACAGAAAGGCTGCTTGCCATTGGCGGGGCGTGAGGTAGTTGTACGGCAGAACCACGCCGTGAGGCGCGTTTCCGACGAAATCCATGAAGCGCAGCGTCGGCCGGGCCAGAAATCCCTCGACCGAGTGGTCCTTGATCACGAGATGCCGCCGCGCGACGCGGGCCCCTTCCGCCAGCATGGCCCGTGGATCGGCTGTGTGGTGTAACACGTCGCAAAAGACGACGGTGTCCCACGACGAATCGCCAAAGGGAAGTCGCCGGCCATCGAACGGGGCGACCGGAATATGCGCGTCGGGCCGCACGAGCACATCGACACCATGAATCCGCAAATCGGGTCGCCGTGCGAGCACCAGGGCGTCGATCAGACCGTCGCCGCACCCAACGTCGAGCACGGAGTTCTCTTCGGGAATCAATTCGGCGAATTGCTCGGCGAGGACCTGCACGCGGCGTGAATGCACGAACCTGGCGTGCGCGGTGCCCAGCCCGCGCAAGTGCCATTGCGGCGCCGTCTCAGGGTTGAACAACTTCTTGGTTGTCGACATCTCCATCCCGTCCTGCCTCGTTTCGAAATCCAGTTGCTTAACGGCGGTCCAACCCCAGCATGCTGCACAGAAAGCTATTGAGGATCACGCTCGCCCCGAGCATGACCAGCGTCGTTCCGGGAACAACAACCCGCATCGTCGTCGCATAATCGAGACTGCCGAAGCCCGCGCGGTACCACGAGACGCAAGCCGCCGCGATCGCGAGACCTCCCAGAGCCATTGCGACCAACCCCACCAGGGAGCCGCGTTCGAGCGTGAAGATTTGGAAAAAACGATCGACGCGCGGACTGGGCGGTCGGAAGCGGTTCTGAATGGCGTACGTCGTCGTCAGCACGGCAAAGATCGCAGTCTGGAAACCGAGTTGCAGGAGCATGCTGGCAACGACCAGCGTATGCACGTCGAATGTCACGCCGCGAATCGTCATTCCCGGAAGCGCGATGGCGTAACCGAGCAATCCCAAGAACATCAACAGCCAGCCGCTGTACCAGAACAGCCAGCGCGGCGAAAAAATCAAAAAGAACCGCAGCGTCCGCCAGCCGTCGCGGACGGTGCGCAGATGCGGGCGTCGCGACTTGCGGCCGTCCGGATGCAGCGTAATGGGCACTTCGTCGATCTGATCGTGAAACAGGCTCGACTTGATGATCATCTCGGTCGCGAATTCCATCCCCGTGCAGCGCAGCTCCAGCCGCTCGACCAGGTCTCTCTTGAACCCGCGCATGCCGCAGTAGATATCGTGGACCGGGGCGCCGAACATCCTGCGGGCCATCAGCGAGAACATCGGATTACCCAGCCAGCGATGCGAAAAGGGCATCGCCCCCGGAGCGACCGTGCCTCCTCCCGAAGGCAGCCGGCAGCCCTGAACGAGATCGTAACCCTGCCGCAATTGGGTGACGAACTTCGGCACGTCGAGGAAGTCGTAACTGTCGTCGGCATCGCCCATGATCACGTAACGGCCGCGCGCTTCGCGGATGCCGCCCATGAGGGCGTTGCCGTAGCCTTTGGCCGTCACGTCGACGACCCTCGCCCCTTGTGCTTGAGCCAATTCGATCGAGCCGTCGATGCTGCCGTTGTCGGCAACGATGACTTCGCCGGGAATCCCCGCGTTCGACAGGGCCCAAACCGCTTTTTGCACGCAGACGCCGACCGTTTCATGCTCGTTGAGACACGGCATGACGACGGAAACTTCGATCTCGCGATCGCCGGCACTGGTTTCGCGCAGGCTGGGCGCAACGTCGACTGAGGGTGCAACGGCACTCATGGTAAGAAGCGACTCCTTTCAAAGGCCGATCGAGCCACCGAGGCGGCTTCGAGAAACGCACGACGCGTGCCGGCAAAACGGCACCGTCACGGCACAGGACACCGGCCCGAGTCCGCAAGCACGTCCTGTGCCTGCACGAAGTCAGCGATTGGGGCAATCCTCGCCGCTCAATTGCGACTTGGAATTGCCGTTGGATGGAACGCGAGGCCCTGCGAAGATTGTTCGCGTTCCGACCGACAAATCCCCAGGGATTGTGACAGCACTTGAGTGACAATTCCAGTGAACGCCACCGTGGGATCACCCCTGGCATCAAGTCGATGCCAAGCTGCGAAATCGCGGCAGATTGGGTGGTGGTCGATCGGATTTCGCTCGAAGGTCCCCATGTTGGAGGAGGCAAACTGGAAAAAGCCGACTCCCCTCGCAGTAGTCTGAGAGATTCACCCGATCGACGAGGCTAGCGCGATGCCGTCTTTCCCCGACTTGCAAAACGAACGTACCCGGACTCAATTGCTGGCGGATCTGCACCGACTCGAAAGGGCTTCACGGCCGCTCGAGCCCGGTGCGTCCGTCCGCAAGCGATTGCGCAAGGCGGTCCTTTCCTCATCCGAACGATTCTTAAGGCGCGTCAAGGGTCTGAGAGCTTTCGTGGAAACAGAGGACAAAGGGATCGGACTGCTGCGGGCTCCTATCTCCGAACAGGGCTTGTCGATTGAGCGCGTCATCGAGTTGTTCGAATACGACGTGTTGCGACCGGGCGGCCATCCGGCATCCGCCGGTTATCTGGCCTACATCCCGGGGGGCGGCATTTATCCCGCCGCGCTCGGCGACTACCTGGCGGCCGTCAGCGACAAATATGCCGGCGTCTTTTTCGCCGGTCCCGGACCGGTGCGGATGGAAAACATGCTCATCCGCTGGGTCGCCGATCTGCTCGGATATCCTGACGGGGCCGCGGGCAACATCGCGTCGGGCGGGAGCATCGCAAATCTCACGGCGATTGCCACGGCCCGTGATGCTCACGGCCTGAAATCGGCCGACTTCGCAAAAGCAGTTGTGTACCTGACGAGCCAGGCTCATCACTCCGTGCATAAGGCGCTGCATTTAACAGGTCTGGGAGAGGCACAGGTCCGGGAGATCCCCGTCGATAACCGTTTTCGTATGCAGCCCGACGCACTGGAGCGAGCGATTGCCACCGATCGCCGGCAGGGCTTCAGGCCGTGGCTCGTCGTCAGTGCGGCCGGTGCCACCGACACAGGTGCAGTCGATCCACTGGATGCGATCGCCGACGTCTGTCAGCGCGAGCGCTGCTGGCTTCATGTCGACGCGGCGTATGGTGGCTTTTTTCTGTTGACCGAACACGGCAAAACGATTTTGAGGGGAATCGAACGCTCGGACTCGGCCATTCTGGATCCGCACAAAAGCCTGTTTCTGCCTTGGGGCAGCGGGATCGTCGTGGTGCGTGACGGCAAGGCGCTCGCGGCAACGCATCGATTCTCCGGCCATTACATGCAGGACGTGGTTGAGGACTCAACCGCCATTTCGCCTTCCGAACTTTCGCCCGAACTCACCAAGCACTTTCGCGCACTGCGTCTGTGGTTGCCGCTCATCTTGCTGGGGGTCAAACCGTTTCGTGCGGCACTTGAGGAAAAGCTGCTTTTGGCTCGCTACTTTCGTGCTGAAATCGAGAATGCGGGGTTTCAGGTGGGGCCGGCCCCGGACCTTTCGATCGTGACATTCCGTTTGGCCCGGGAATGTGCATCTTTAGAGCAGCAGAATCACGACAATCAAGTACTTGTCGACCGGGTTCGCCGCGATGGCCGCATTTTTCTGTCGTCCACGATGCTCGAAGGCCGCTTTACTCTGCGAATGGCCGCGGTGGGATTTCGCACGCATCGACGCACCATCGATCTGGCGATTCGCATCCTGAACGATGAGCGTGTCGCGCTCGTCACCAACGGAGTGAACGGTCGTTGATGGTCGGCAACGCCGGCCATTTGCGTCACGACCCCGTCAGCGTGAATGCGGCCCAATCGTAAGGATGCGCCGCGGCGTTTGACCAAGGAGTTCCTGCGTGAGCGACTCAGCCTCGTAGATTTTGCGAAGCACTTCGATAATTCCCCGCGAATCAACTCCCATCGCCCGGGCTTGCTTGTCGGTATACGAATAATCCAGGACGAGGCAGGGCAAGTTGCGATCGAATACCACGCCGACGACTTCTCCGTTCCGATTGACGACGGGGCTGCCCGAGTTGCCGCTCACCACATCGGCCGTGCAAATGAAATTGAAGGGCGTCTTCGCCGACAATTTGTCGCGGCGTTCGATCCATCGCTGCGGCAAATCAAAGGGCGGCCGGTTGTGGTGCTCGCGGTTCCGCTCGTCAAGGCCGGCGACCGTCGTTTGAAAAGGGATGCGAATTCCCTGATTCTCGTAGCCGCGAACCGTGCCATAAGCCAAACGTAACGTCGAGGTGGCCTCGGGATACACTTCGTCACTGTTCAGAGCATGGCGGGCGCGGTCGAGTGCGGCATAGGCACGGCGTTCCACTTCGTCGACCTCGGTTTCCATTCGCTTTCGGATTTCACGGGACGCTGGATCGACAAGGCGCGCCAGCTGGATCATCGGATCGTTTGACGCACTGAGAGACGCCTGCCCTTTTTCATTGAGTTCCTTGCGAAAGGCCAGATCATCGAGCCGGCTGCCGCGGACCAATTCCTCGCACCGATCCCTCGGCGATTTGTTGTCGAGGACACGATGAACAAATTGAGGATCGTCTGGGAATTCGCCGGCAAGCCAAGTCAGCGATTCGCTCAGCTTGAATGTTTCGTAGTCGCGATCGATTGGCTGCGTCGTGAAGAGAACCGGCAAGAGCGACGACAGACGAGATTCGGTGTATTCAGTCAGACGGTTTCCGTCCGGCCGAGTCCGTTCATCGGCTGCTCGCACCAGAATGCGGGCGAAATCGAACAAAATCGTATTAAAGCCGCCTCGTTCCTCTAAGGCGGCATAACGGCGACAAAGGGAAGCTCGCGTCGTCTGAGCCTCGGAGATTGCCCGCTGGGCAGCCCAAGCCTCTTTGTACGCGGCCGTCCCTTGGATCGCAGCCAAGAGCTTTTGTTCTTCGAGCCGCTTGTGATCAATGAGGGCCGGATCGAGCAGTCCATCCAGGGTCCCTTCGCGAGCCTTGCGGCCATCCCGGATTTGAAACAGCAACTCTTCCGCTTTGCGGGCGTTCTCACTCGAGCGGCCGCTCCACTCCGCGAGATGCACTTCCAAGCGCTGCATTTGTCGAAGCATTTCGGGCAAACCGATATCACGCTGGTAAGTCAGGGCGGCTTCCGTTGCCAAGCGTTCCGTATGGCGCGGATGCCCGGCAACCATCACCAGCTCGTTTTCAGTCGCGCCCTGACTGCCCCACTTGAGAAAGTGCTGCACACGGGCGGGATGCCCTTGCTCGTAAGCGCGGAAAAAATAAACGTCGAAATCGAAGCGTGGATACTCAAAGTTGTCCGGATCGCCCCCAAAAAACGCGATTTGTTGTTCGGGCGCAAAGACGACGCGAACGTCTGCGTAATGCCTGTATTGATAAAGATGATACTCGCTTCCCTGAAACAGACTGACGACTTCGCCGCGAAGCCCCGGTTGTTTCGCAGTTACCGTTTCAATTTGTGCGATGGCGGCCGCACGATCGGACGCGCTTGTGACGCGCTGGGTGACGTCTTCAATCTGTTCCAACACGTCGATTTCCAGGCCGTCACAGCGTTTTTCGGCGTTGCGCGTTTTCGCGTAAAAACCGTCGCGATAATAGTTGTGATCGCGATCGCTGAGCTTCGGCAGGACGTCGGCCCCCACGTGTTGGTTGGCCATAATCAATCCGTCGGCCGAAACGAACGAGCCCGATCCGCCGTCATTGAAGCGGACACACGTCTTCTGCAGGTGCTCGAGCCAATCGGCCTTGGGCTCAAAGCCGTATCGATCGCGAAGCTGCCGCAACGGAGGACGATTAAACAGCCAGAGCCCTTCGTCGCCGCGAGCGGTGCCCGCGAGGGCGAGGGCGACAGTGCAGGCAATGATCGCCCCTAATTTTGCGTAGATCGGTCGGCGCCGCAGTGTGCACACGGAACAAGTCATGCCTTGATCTCATAGCCCTTGCGTTGCTCGCGAGATTGAAACGACCGTGCTTCGGCGTCACCAACAATTTCCTCGGCGACCGGATCCCAAGTCAGCCTCCGGCCAAGCCGCAGCGCGATATTCGCGAGGTGGCACGTCGTAATTGCCCGGTGATGGGTGTAGACATCGGAGATGGGCTGTTCGCGATTTTTGAGGCATTCGAAGAAATTGCCCATGTGATCCCCGGGCTTTTTGCCCTTGTACAGCTTGCTGATCGTCTCCGAGAGCAGCGGCTTTGTTTTCAGCTCCTGCGCGGCGACCCGCGCAACGATCCGCGGTTGACCTCGATGCGCCCGTTCGTGCCTTCGATCAGGATCGTGTGTCCATGTGAGTCCTCGATGATCAACTCGACATTGTTCGGGAACAGGCAACGAACGGTAAACTGGGTGGCCGTGTTGAAGTCGTTGTTAACGGTCGGATACCCGTTTGCGAAGGGAACCGGCAAGACACGCCGGATTGGTTCTACGGTCGAGGGACCCGAATGATCCATGCCGATTGCCCATTGGGCAATGTCGACATGGTGTGCTCCCCAGTCGGTCATCTTGCCGCCGGAATATTCGTACCACCAGCGGAAGTTGTAATGGCACCGCTCGGGGATGTAGTCGACGCGCGGAGTTTGACCCAGCCACATCTCCCAATCGAGGCTTTTCGGGACGGCAGCCGATTTGAACGGGCCCCCCTTCGGTGTCGGCCCAATGCTGCAGGTGACGCGCTTTACCTGGCCGATGCGGCCTTCTCGGACAATGCCGATCGCCTTGAGGAACCGACCGGCCATCTCGCTGCGTTGTTGCGTTCCGACTTGAAACACGCGTTTGGTTGTTTCGAGGACTTTGATGATCTGCTTTCCCTCGTCGATCGTGAGCGTCAGCGGTTTCTCACAATAGACGTCCTTGCCGGCTTGCATTGCTTCGATGGCGATCTTCGAGTGCCAATGGTCGGGGACGGCAATGACGACCGCATCGAGATCCTTGCGATCCAAAACCTTTCGATAATCCACGTAGGTATCGACCTGTCGCTCCTCTTGAAGCTCGCGCACGTCGAGAAGCACTTCATGCGAATGTTCCGTATCGACATCGCAGACGGCCGGGCAGTCCGCATAGTGGAGGGCCAGCGGAAGCAACTCCTTCCACCGGCCGCCGTTGCCGATGAAGGCAATCAGCGGACGCTCATTGGGACTACGAAGGCCGGCCGCCTGGCTCGCCTGAACTGGAAACCAGCCGGCGAACATTCCCGCTCCAACGGCGGCCGCAGAGGTTGTGAGGAATTCACGTCGATTCTGCCGCATGCTCTGGTTGATCGATGAATTCAACGAGTTCACGAAGTGGCTCCTCGGCACGAGAGGAATGAGAGACGCAAGCGCATCGCGCACCGCGATCCGGTGAAGTCCAGGAAGACGCTCGAATCTGGCATGATTGCACCCTGAGAAGGGGCGCTGAAAGCAAGATTACCCGACTAGGATTCGAATTGTCCCGAAATCCTGCGGGAAAAGCGACTCTCTGGAACAAAGCAGCGCAAAATCCGACGCAGTTTCAGAGGATTCGGCCACTATGACAGACTCCGAGCTGGCCAGGGTCGTCGCGGCATGGCCTATCCTTCCCAGAAGGGTGAAAGCAGCAATCCTGGACCTCCTGAACTTGTATTAAGCGAGTGACTCGTAAAGCTCAGCCAGCTTTGCGACCGAGGCATTTCTTCGGTTCGCGGACATTCCCGAACAAGGACGCGCCAACGATGTCGAGCGTGACGGCTGGTCATCCAACGTGGTTTCAATGCTTAGGGTGGCGCACGGAGACAACCAACCTCGTCGAGGCTGACTATCGACGAAGGTTGGGCCACTGCATTGCGAACGCAAACGCACACTGTTGTAAGTGACGACTCGGACGGATTTGCGGCAAGCGATTCGGCCGCTTGCACCGCTGCTTGCACCGAAATTCCGGATTTGGCGCACGGAACCCCCGCCAAAATGCCGTCCGATGAATTGATGGAGCTGCTGGCCGCTTTGATCGGGAAGCTGTCGGCGGACCAACGCGCCAGTCTGGCCGCGATGCTCGAGACGGCTCGCTGCAGATTCAGAAAATGGAAATAGAGCTCTCTTAAGCGGGCTCGCGACGCCAATTGCATCGCAAGTTCATAGGTTACGTTGAATTTCAGACGTGTGATCTCGGCGACGGGAGGACGTCACGCGTTGCGATCTGTTCTAGATTGCGCTTTCCCTCGGCTCATTGAATGGACGCTCTTCTTGATTCATGCGAATTCTTTGAAAGGCATTTGACTTTCGATTTTTTAATCCGTACTTTGACTGCCACTGTTGCGGCTGTCCGCAGCAGGGTTCGCTGAGATTCACCGTTTTGCAACAGTGCTGCGTTTGCCACGGAATAAGAAAAGTCTGCTTCCGACGCATCGAATGCCCGTCGTGACCGCAGCATGCATGCTCGACGCGACAGCAAGCGAATCGAAGCTGCAGATTTCGCGATTCTCGATCGTTCTAAGTGACGACGGTTCCCAAGGTATCGGATGCGACTTTGGAGCGGTGGATCCGCTCCGTTTGATCCGCGGCCCTTCACGTCCCACTCCATCTCACGTCGACGGGCCATAACAAGTTCGACGTAATCTGTTTTGCGGGGGGATGCAAATCTCGGCCCAGGCCGGCACGCTGGTAGTGCGCGCCTGAGTCCATGGGACACCGCTCCTCCCGTAACCACACAAGCCGCCTGCCGCGGAATGTGTGACGTTGCGCGATGGAGGCTCTATGCTCTTGCTGAGCTGGTTGAGGGCGTTTCGAGCAAGGCCGGACTGGTTTCGGATAAGGCGAAGCTCACCGCGAACAAAACGACGACCGCTGCGACGATCCGTCCTGCGGTTCCACTGGCTGAGCCGCAAACCACGCAAGCGGCATCGCCTGAAAGGCCCAAAGCCTCGCCCCATGCAATCGCTCGAGGCGTGCGAACCTCGGCTCATGCCGGGCACGCTTCTCGGAAGCGCCATTGATCCTCTTGCCGGTGCCTTGAGCCAGCTCTTTCAATCCGATCGTGATCCGGGCATCCCTTCCAGGAATTCTGCGTCAAGCAGCACCGGCAATACGCCGGGACCGGGCGCCGGGCCTTCGCTTCCTGCGAGCATACCCGAAGGGAAAGGGGCGGCTATGGTGCCGCCCGATGCGGGGGTTGCACCGCAAACGTCGCCCGTTCCTCAACCGAGTTCGCTTCCGGCACTGGACGATTCGCTTCCACAGCAAAACGTCCCCACGACGCTCAGCACGCAGAACAACCAGGGAAAACAACACCCGGCAACGCCGGAAATCGGCGCTCTTGACTCGAACAATGCGCCTGCTCACAGCGACGACGGAGGGGGCGGTGGTAACGGAACAGGCTGGGAGGCGACCGGAGGAGGAGACGGCTCCGCTGCGAATGCAGCGCAGAGCTCGGGTCCCGGCACGGGCACGCCCGGCGGTGGCGGCGGCAATCATATCTCTGTGGCACCCGCCAAAGGCGGCGCAAAGGGTGGCTCCGTAAAACCAGCGACACCGTCTTCATCCGCCACGTCGACAGACATCGCCGATAACTTATCGCCGAAAGGCCCAACTCCCATCGGCCCGCTGCCGACGACGTCGTCGACTGCTCCCACGCCGACCAACACGACCACAAGTGCGAGTTCAACTCGGTCCTCGCCGGGTCAGATGCACAACTTCTCGCAGCCGCAGTTAGCGACGATTTCAATTCCGACCGGCACCCTCGATGGCTGGTCGACAACTCAAAACGGCGGCACTCCCACTGGAAAGGGAATGGTGTTTCTCGATTCGAACACGCTGCTCATGCACGAGGGCGATTCGTTCGACGTGATTGCTTCCTACAACGTGGTGATTCCGCAGAACGCGGGCACGCTGACGTTCCGGTATCAAAACCTCAATTTTGATCCGACCGGCTCAAACCACGAGATCAATGACGCGCTCGAGGCCTCGCTGGTCGACAGCAATGGGAATTCACTGGTCCCCACGTACGCGTCGGGGCGCGACGCCTTCTTCAACGTGACCAAGGGCCAATCCCCGGCACTGGGCTCGTCAACCACGTTCGATCCGTCTTCGGACCGGATCAGTGTCGATATTTCTAAGTTAGCTGCCGGAACTGTCGCCACGCTGAATTTGCGTCTGGTCAACAACGACAACACCACAAACACGACGGTGCAAATCGTGGGAGACACCGTCGCTCCCGGCGTCACGGCGCAACTCCTCGACGACACGGCTCCGTCCGGATCGACGAATTCCACGTACTCCACCGACGGCGTGACCACTAATCCGACTATGACGGGCACATTGACGGGGTCGGTGAGTCAGCTGCTCGTCCAGCAAGACAATGGAACGTTCCACGACATCAGTTCCAGCATGTCCGGATCGACCTTCGACTACACGCCCTCGAACCTCACGCCGGGCTCCCATCAATTTGTGTTCGAAGCGGTCGCTTCCGACGGAACAACGGGCACCGCGACAGTAAACATGGTGTACGACCTGGGCCCGACCGCCCTGGTTGCCGGTCAAACGACCACCACCACCGGAACGACATTGACGTTCGACGGCAGCGCCTCATCGACCAATGTCGCGCCGATCTATGCCTACAGCTGGACACTGCCCGACGGGACGACGGTCTCTGGCCCGACAGCCTCATTCGACTTTACCGCGGCTGGGCAATACACGCTCGGATTGACGGTGACAGACACGGCGGGCGCAGTCAATCGCGTGTCCGAGACGATCACTGTCAACAATGTGCCACTCGATCCCGCCATCGGAGGCGCGCCGAGCATTCCTGAAGGCGTGCCCTATTTGTTGAGTCTCTCAACCAACCCGGCGGCTGATCCGGTCAGCTCTTGGTCCATCAATTGGGGTGACGGCGACACGGAAACGTATCCGTCGACTTCCACGGTCGTTTCGCATACTTACACGCACCCCGCTCCGAATGTGGTCATCAGCGGCTATGCCACAAACGACAACGGCAGGGTTCCGACAAATAATCTCAATGTCGCGGTGACTTACGTCCAGCCCACGATCGCCATTGCCGGCCCGTCGACGATTCCTGACGATACGCAGTACTCCCTCGCTATTACCACGATTGATTTGAACGCGATTCCCCTCTCCTCTTGGACCATCAATTGGGGAGACAACACCAGCGACTCGTTTACCAGCACTCCCTCGTCGGCCACACACACGTACACGAGTCCCGGCAATTACACGATCAGCGTCCAAGCCACGGATAACAACGGTAATTACTCTTCTAATCAGCTCCCCATCACCGTCACGCCAGCAGCGTTGGCTCCCGCGATCAGCGGCAATCCAACTGTGAACGAAGACGACACCTACACGTTGAATCTGTCCGTCGCGAACCCGGACCAACAAACCGTCAATGGCTGGGCCATCAATTGGGGTGATGGGACCGGCGATGATCCCGTTCCCGAGAACCCGAGCAGCACGACGCACGTGTTTGACGATGCCGGCACTTATCAGGTGACCGCCTCGGTCAGCGACAGCACTGGGACTTACAGAGCCGTGCCGTTGAGTGTCACGGTAAACCTCGTAACACCCACCGTCACGATCAGTGCACCAAGCACGGTCGATGAGGACGCGACTTTCGCCCTGAATTTATCGGCCACGGGGACCGTGCCCGACCACCCGATTCAAACCTGGACTATCAACTGGGGTGACGGTACTCAGCCGCAAACAATTAACGGCGATCCCAGCACGGCATACTACTCGTACGCCAATCCAGGCACGTATCCGATCAAGGCGTGGGCCAATACGGACGAGAGTTCGTTCTTATCCAACTCGATTTCGGTCACGGCCGAACTGCAATCGCCGACGGTGACGATCAGTGGCGCTCCAACGGTCAACGAAGATGACACCTATACGCTGGACTTGTCCGCCACCGGAGCGCCGCCGGACCATCCGGTGACCAGCTGGAACATTTACTGGGGTGACGGAAAGTCCGATCTCAATGTGCCGGCCGATGAAACCAGCATCACGCATGTGTATCAAAATGCGACGTTGAGCAATCCGCCTTACCAGATCTCGGCGACGGCTAACAACGATCAGGAAGATTTCCCGGCGACTCAGCTGAACGTCGACGTGCTCTTGGTCTCTCCGACAATCACCATTGGCGGGGCGAGCACTGTCGACGAGGACTCGACCTATACGCTCAATCTCTCGCACGCTGGGACCGTGCCGGATCATTCGATCCAAAGCTGGACGATCAACTGGGGGGACGGCAGCGCGCCCGACGTGATCCCGTACGATGCGACAACGGCCATCCACGTCTATCCGAACGCCACGTTGGATAATCCGCCGTACCAGATCACGGCCTCGGCGAGCACGGACGAGGCGATGTTCCCTGCGACCGCGCCCGTGAATGTCACGGTCTTGGTTGTCCGCCCGACCGTCACCATCAGCGGGAACCCCACGGTCAATGCAGGGACGACTTACACACTGAACTTATCCGGGACCGGCCAGCCCGCCAATCGTCCCATCACGGGTTGGGCGATTTATTGGGGTGACAGCCCAGATCCACAAATCATCGGGGATCAAAGCAGCGTAACGCACGTCTACGCCACCCCGGACCAATATTCGGTCCACGCGGTAGCGACGGACGCAGATGGTCAATTCCCCTCTAATTATCTTCCCGTCTCGGTGCTGTTCGTTCCGCCGACGTTTACCATCAGCGGCCCTCCGAGCGTCGCTCAGGGATCGGTCTACACCCTCAACCTCTCCTCGTACGAGCCGAGTGGAGACACGGTTTCGTCTTGGACCATCATTTGGGGTGACGGAGATACAACGCCAGTCAACGAAAACGTGTCGAGTGTCCAGCACACCTATGAAGATCCGGGGCCGTACGAGATCCGCGGGACGGCATCCGATCAGCACGGGAACTGGCCCACGAACAATCTCGACATCACGGTTAGCCTCGTTCCCCCGACTTTGACGATCAGTGGACCAACCAGTGTCGACGAAGGCTCGTTGTACACGCTCAATCTGGCCTCGTCCGAGCCAGTCAGCGACCGCTCGATCAGCTCCTGGACCATCCACTGGGGCGACGGGTCGGTACAGACTGTGAATAACGGCACGTCCACCGTCACTCACTACTATCCAATTGGCGCGGTCAATGAGACGATCAGAGCTACGGCGACGGATCAGTCCGGGACTTACTGGTCGAATCCGCTCAGCGTCAACGTTATCGACGTCGCTCCGACCGTGGATGCTGGGAGTACCTATATTCCGCTCTCGCTAATGGTTGGATCGAATTTCTTTTCCGAAATCGCTTCATTCACTGACCCAAGCTTCCCCAATCCGGCAACGGGCGCACAGGAGACCTTCATCGGAACGATTAACTGGGGCGACGGGTCACCGGACGTTTCGGGCGTGCTATCAATCGTGCCCGGATCCCCTGGAGTAGTGACGGCCGGTCTTGTCGGCGCATCCCATGTTTACTCTGTGGCCGGTACCTACACAGTCACCGTGACAGTCACCGATAGTGGGGGTGCCTTTGGCGTCGGCAGCACACTTGCACAGGAAGACCCCGTCATCGTCTCACCATTGCCCGGCAACTTGGGCATGGATCCCGCAGACGATGTGACCACAATTACCGGGATCGACGATGGGACCTCGACCGGCAGCAGCGCCACCACGTCGGAGCAAAATATAGTAATCGAGGGAACTTCTGCGCCAAACACAGTGATCACCGTATCCCGAGGCGACATAGGCGTGGTCGGAACGACGACCTCCAACGCCAACGGCATTTGGGCGTTCAATTACACAGGGACAACGCTGGCCAATGGCAACTATGACTTTACGGCGTCGGCCGCGCCGCTCGGGTCCCTGGGAGTGGCCGGCCAGTTCAATGCATTCATCTTTGGAGACGATTCCGAATCTGACACCGACGCCGAAGGGCGCGTCGCCGTCGGCGGTGACGGCACGTTTACAAACTACGGGGTTGGCGACGCGCTGGCCAACTCCAATGGAGCAAGGGACGATCTGATTGTCGGTGGACAACTCGATGCCAGCAACGGACAAGTCTTTAACGGCAATGTCGTCTACGGGACGGGCGACACCCTCAACAGTTTCAACGTGCCGAATGGGACCGTGCGGCAGGACAGTGTCATCGACTTCTCCGGTGCCAACTTCATCCTCACTGGTGAGTCCCTTAACTGGTCGACGGAGTCGGCAAACGGCACCGTCTCCTTCAATGGCGGGTCTTTAGTCCTCACCGGCGAGAACTCCGCGGTAAACGTTTTTGACGTACCGGGCTCAGACCTGAGTGCCGCAAACGGAGTGACGGTGAGCGCCCCGCAGGTTCCATGGTGTTAATCAACGTCAGCGGCGCCAACGACTCGTTCCAGAACATGGCCGTCACGTTGGATGGGGTTGATCGGCAAGAGATCCTTTGGAATTTTGCCGACGCCCAAAGCCTTGACGATCCAGGGAATCTCAATCGAAGGAAGCGTGTTGGCCCCCAAGGCGGCCGTCAATTTCAATGGCGGCACCATTGAAGGAACGCTCATCGCCGCGGACCTCAGCGGCACCGGCGAATTGCACAATTATCCGCTCGTGGTGTCGTTTGCTCCTCAGGTTTCGCAGCCGTTTACCGTGACGGTCGACACGTCCGAGCCGCCCGATCCTTTTACGACGCCGAAATTCTTCGTTCCTGATGCCTCCGAAATGTTGATGGATGGTTACAGCTCCGGTGGCACTTTGCTGACGGGTACGCCGCTCAACCCGTACGACACAGCGCCCCTCGGAGTTGCCGCGAATAGCGAGGGCAACATTCAATGGGTCATTGACGCCAACGCCAATGTCTTCGTGTATTCGTCGGCAGGAACGCTTTTGGGCCGCTGGACCGACCCCTCCCTTGAAGACCCCGCCGGCATTGCGACGGACGGCTCGAACATCTGGATCCTGGATTCAGGAACCGACACGATCGACTACTTCGCGGGCGGTGCGAATTTCACATATGGCAACCACACTCCGACGACAACGTTTGCCTTGAACAGCAGCGACTCCGACCCACGAGGTCTGGCCGAGCGCAACAATACGCTCTGGGTGACTGACGCCGGCTCGGGTGTCGGGAACGGTCTTTGTTTATTCAACGAACGGCAGTTCGATTGGCGAATGGGGATTGGATCCAGCCGACAGCGATCCGGCCGGCATCACGGTCGCTCCTACCGCCGGTACAGATATCTGGACAGTTGATGCCAGCACGCTTACGGTTTACGACTACGCGCTTGGCACGACCTTGACCTCGGGTAACTACTCGGCCACCAGCACGTTTCTGCTCGACTCCGGCGATACGAACCCTGGGGGTATCGCCGACCCAGGGCCGGGCGGAACATCGTACACCTGGATTGGCGGCACGTCGGGAAGCTGGAATACCAGCACCAATTGGAGCCCGACGGGAATACCGGGTTCAGAAGACGCGAGCCACGATCCCCGCAGGCGATACGGTTACGTTTCCGGCACCGCCGACTCGATCTACAGCATGTCGGTTTCCGGCACGCTGATCATCGAGGGGGTGTCCCTCACGCGTTGCCACCGATTCGTCGGTCTCCGGCGATATCGACGTTCGAGGTTGCGGGGACATCAATAATTCCGGCAATCTCACGATCTCCGGAAGCGGCAGCCCGTTCAACTGGG
Source organism: uncultured Planctomycetaceae bacterium (assembly GCA_963756305.1). Taxonomy (GTDB): domain Bacteria; phylum Planctomycetota; class Planctomycetia; order Planctomycetales; family Planctomycetaceae; genus DASPSM01. The sequence continues at coordinate 6,667 of CAVWNP010000002.1, read as the reverse complement.
TTTGCGGCACGATCGAGGGCTCCGGCGAGGTGACCGTCGGCAGCAACGGCACACTGATATGACCTTTATCAAGCCGCCGGTGAACGGCGAAGGCGTCCCCCAATACAGCAACCAGCACTACCTCGATCAAGCCGTTCAACAACTCCGGCACGCTGAATTTCGAGGCCTCGGCACCGGCGGCGCGAACGGAATCACTGCCAACGCGAGCGGGGTTATCACGAACCAGTCGGGCGGCACGGTCAACTTCGGCCGGCCGACCCGGTCGTGCCGCATCGGGATCATCGCCAACCTTCACGAACGACGGCACGATCTATGTCACTCGAGGGGACACCGTCAGTTTTGGCTTGCCGCTCAGTCAATTCCGGCACCTTGCCGTTCAATCGGGCACGCTTCGCCGCAACCGCCGCGGTCACGAATCAGTCAACGGTGACGATCGCCAGCGGCACCACGCTTTCCGACACCGGGCCGCTACCTACAGCCAGACACGCCGGCACGACACTAGTCACGGGCACTTGAGTTCGAATCAGACGGTGAGCATCACCGGCGGAACGCTCGCCGGCACCGGCACGGTCTCGGCCAATCTGTCGAACGCCGGCAACGTCCAGGCTGGCAACTCCGGGCAACTCGCCGGGCATGCTCACCGTCAGCGGCAACTACACCCAGACTTCCGCCGGCACGCTCATCGCCGACGTGGCCGGCACGACCGCCGGCACGAGGCTACAGCCAGCTTGTGGTCACCGGCAGCGGTGTCCGCTGGCCGGCACCTCTGACGACGAATATCAACTACACCAATCACGTCGGCGATATCTATGAGCTGATCGATGACCAGGCGAGTTCGGCCGATGAGCGGCACGTTCAGCGGCTTGAGCGGAAGGCGGCACGTATATGATCGGGCCCGCCATCTACAGCGTGAGCTACGTCGGCGGCACCGGAAACGACTTTCGTCGTCACCACGCAAAGTTTGCCAGATATCTGGACCGGCGGAGCCACCGGCGACTGGACACCGCCAGCAACTGGAGCAAAGGGGCTGTTCCCACCTCATCAGATACGGTCGCTGATCAACTCGGGCAGCACGGTGACGATCTCCAGCGGCATCGCCTTCCGTCAACGGCCTGTCTCTGGGCGGCGCGTTGCAGTTGCAGTCCGGCACTTCGCTCGTCCGTCGCGACGGCCTCCACGATTTCGGGAACGCTCACCGTCGGCGTGGGGGCTTCGCTCACCCTCTCGGCGGCGACGACCGTTTCCGGCACCCTCGTCATGGAGGGCACCACACTCCATAACGCGGCGACACTCACGGTCAGCGGGACTTTCGATTGGTACGACGGCACGCTGACCGGCGCGGGTAGCACGAGCATCTCGTCCGGCGCGACCCTCGTGATCGGCGACGGCTCGATCACCAGTCCCGTGGGCCGCGAACTGGACCAGGCGTTGACGAACGCGGGCACCGTCATGCTGGACGGCAAGCCACGCGACCACCGTCACCTCGAATGGCACAATTAATAATCAATCGTCGCACTTCACGGTGAGCGGGACGGGCGGCATTTCGACCTCCGGCACGGCTCCCACCTTCACGAATTCGGGAACGCTGACATTTTCCGGAAGCGGCAGCTTCAGCTTCCCCATGCCGCTCAGTAATTCGGGAACAATCTCGATCCAATCCGGAACCGTCTCAGCCACGGGCGCGATTTCCAATACGGGAACGATCACCCTGCAAGCGCCACGCTGAACACCTCGGGCACCATCACGAATTCTGGTTCGGGAACGCTCAGTGTCCAAAGCGGAACGCTCAATGCCTCTGCCGCCATTACGAATTCCGCGACGCTTAGCGTCCAGGGAACTTTGGCCGCCACGGCTGCCATCGCAAATTCGGGAACCGTAACGATCAGCAGCGGCGGCACCCTCTCCGATACGGGGGCGGCATACAGCCAGATGCGGGCACCACGACGCTCAACGGAACCTCAGCTCGAACCAATTGGTCACTCTCGACGGGCGGAAGTCTTTTGGGGACCGGAACGGTCGCGGCTAGCTTGTCGAACAGCTGCAATATTACGCCGGGCGCGAGCGCCAATTCGCCAGGCGTCCTGATCGTCACCGGCAACTACACCCAAACCTCGAACGGCATCCTTTGATCGATTTGGCCGGCGCGTCGCCGGCGACCTCCGGTTCCGGTTATGGGCAACTTGTGGTCGACGGAACGGCTAATTTGGCCGGGACCTTGTCGCTCACGCTCAGCTACACGCCGCAAGCGGGAGACAGCTACGAAATCATTAACGCCGCCGCCTCGAGCGGCTCGTTACGGGTTATGGCGAGGGAAGCCCTGTTCTCGCTCGGTGGAGACGCCTTTGCCAACACCTACTTGGGCGGAAGTTCGGCCGCCGACGAGGTCATCTCCTTCCTCAATAATGCCGTTCTGTGGACGGGGCCCTCCAGCGGCGACTGGGCCACCGCCTCCGACTGGAGCAGCGGAACAGTCCCCGGCTCCTCCAGCACGGTCTACATTCCGACCGCGTTGACCGTCACATCGACACCGCGAACGATTCAATCAACAGTCTTTCGGTTTCCGGCTCGCTCATTGTTTACGGCTACACGCTCTCACTCGCGTCCGCCTCGACGATTGCCGGCACGCTGACTCTGGAACATGCCGGCACGCTCAATGATTCCGGCATCTTACGATCGCCTCGGGAAGTACGCTCGATTGGTATTCGGGCATGATTGAAGGGAGCGGCGAGCTGACGGTCGGCATCGGGGCAGCAGTGGATGTTTTGTATGAACAGACCCACTTATTCCATGGCCAATTCTTCGACAACACGCATTACCTCGATCAACCGCTGATTAACGCCGGAACTTCGCCTTCAACGCCACCACCACCACGACGATGAACTCGTCCGCCACCATCACGAACGAATACACGCTCACGCTGGAGGGGACCGGGCAGATCGCCGTAGCAGGCACCGTTCCCACCTTCACCAATCAGGGAATCCTTCGAGGTGATCGAGGGGAGCGGCAACAGCGTGGCCTTCGCGCTGCCGATTGCTAACTCCGGAACGATTAGCGTCCAGACGGGAACGTTGGCCGCATCCGCCGCCATCACGAATACGGGAACGACGACGATCTCCAGCGGCGCCACGCTTTCCGACACGAACGCGGCCTACACCCAAACGTCCGGCACGACTTGGGTCGCCGGCACCTTGAGCTCCAACGAAACCGTGACGATCAGCACCGGCACGCTGTCGGGTACCGGAACTGTCAGCGCGAACCTGTCGAATGCCGCGACCGTGATGCCGGGGACGTCGGCAACGGTGCCGGGCATATTGACGGTCAACGGCAGTTACACGCAGACAAACACGGGGTCGCTCGACGTTGATCTTGCCGGCGCGACGGTAGGCTCGACCTACAGCCAGCTTTCGGTCACGGGGAATGTGACTTTGGCCGGCACTCTTTTGCCGACTCTTAATTATACACCGCAATCGGGCGATGTGATCAGCGTCGTCCAGCAGGCTTCCGGCTACTCGATTACCGGAACGTTCAGCAACGTTGCACAAAACAGCATGTTCGTGATCGGCACCAATGGTTTCTATGCGACGTACCAGGCAGGATCAGGTTGACGCTCATTGCCGCGGCACATCCCGTCATCACCTGGATCGGCGGCTCGTCCGGAGACTGGAGCACGGCAAGCAACTGGCAAGGGGGCGCGGTTCCCAATCCTAACGACGATGTGATCATTGGATCAGGGACACGGTGACGATCTCCAGCGGCAACGCGTCCATCGACGCATTGCTCAGCGTCGCCGGCACACTCAAGGTGGAATCCGGGCGCCTCGCTTACGGTTGCGGCGGCATCGGCGGTCTCCGGAACGCTCGAGCTCGACGGCGGCACGCTCGAAGGGGCCGGCAACCTCACGGTCAGCGGCACGTTCAATTGGAATGACGGAACGCTGACCGGTACCGGCGGGACGACGATCTCTGCATCGGGCAGCCTCAATATTCAGGACGGCTCCGTGTCCAACCCCGTCGGGCGTGTTCTCGATCGCAGCCTGACCAACGCCGGCACCGCTAATTGGAACAGTTCGCAAACGACGAGCGTAACGAGCAACGGCGTCTTGACGAATCAAGGCACGCTGACGCTGGTGGCGGGCAACGCTTCGACGACCGCGGGCACGCCGGCCACTTGGACCAACACCGGCACGCTGCAGACCAATCCGGGTGTCCGGCAATTCGTTCTCGATTGTCGACCCGCTCGTCAACCAGGGCGCAGGCACGCTCGTTGTCCAATCGGGCACGTTGGCGACAAACGCCTCGGTTACGAACTCGGCAAACGTGACCGTCAGCAGCGGCGCGACCCTGTCCGACATGGGAGCGACCTACAGCCAGACGGCCGGCACCACAACACTCGCGGGCACGCTGGCTTCCAATCAGACGATCAGCATTGGCGGGGGGATTTTGTTGGGCAACGGCACCGTCTCGGGCAGCCTGTCCAACGGGGGCACGGTCATCCCCGGGAATTCGACCAGCTCCCCGGGCACATTGACAGTCACCGGCAACTACACGCAGACGTCCGCTGGCAGCCTGTCGGTCGACCTGGCGGGAACGGTCGCGGGGACCGGTTACAGCCAATTGGTCGTTGCCGGCACGGCGGCATTGGCGGGCGGGTTGATGATCGCCGTAAACTACACGCCGCAGTCGGGCGACAGTTACGAAATCATCAACGCGCCGGCTTTGACCGGCGCATTCAACGGCATTTCGCAAGGTGGCGTGACCGCGTCGGGTCAATATGTCTTCTCCAATTCGTATCAGGGGGGGACGGGAGCCGACGACGTCCTCACCTATTTGCAACATGCCGTCATCTGGATTGGGCCGTCGAGCGGCGATTGGAGCATTGCCTCCGACTGGAGCAGCGGCTCGGTCCCCAGCTCGGGCAACGATGTTTACATCCCAAGCGGCGATACGGTCTCCATTGACACAGCCAATTATTCGATCCACAGCCTGGCCGTCGCCGGCGCCCTCGTGATCGATGACGAAGAGTTGACGATCGCCGCCGCCTCCACAATTACGGGCGGCCTCACGCTGGAGGGGAACGGTGGCACCCTCAATGACTCAGCGACGCTAACGGTCACGGGATCGGGAAGCACGTTTAACTGGGACCCCGCAACGACGCTCACCGGCAGCGGAGAAGTGTCTATCGTCAATTCAGCGACGCTTAGTGTGATCGGCACCCAAAATCGGAATCAATACGGCGGTGGCGGTACGCACACTCTCGACCAGACGCTCATCAACGCGGCCAACGTCTATTTCGATAGCAGCTACGCGACGGCATTCACCGCCAACGGGCTCTTCACCAACGAGTCGGGCGGCACGGTGACGTTCGAGACCACTGGGTCCGTCACCGCGCCGGGCACCGCCCACCTTCACGAACAGCGGCACGATCTACGTGGCCGTGGGGACGAGTAGCCTTCCGTTTGCGTTACCTCTGGCGAACTCGGGTGCGCTCAACATCCAAACGGGCACCTTCGCTTCGACCGCCGCCATCAGCAACTCCGGAAACGTGAGCATCAGCAGCGGGACGACGCTCTCGGACACGGGGGCTGCTTACAGTCAGAGTGCCGGAGCGACGACTCTCACCGGAACGCTTAGCTCGAATGAAACGGTCAGCCTGACGGGTGGGACGCTGTCAGGCACGGGGACACTTGCTGCGAGCCTTTCCAATGCCGCAATTGTGAGCCCGGGCGCGTCGTCGAACTCGCCGGGTGTCCTGACAGTGAGTGGGAATTACGTGCAGTCTCTGCTGGGCACACTTTCAATCGACTTTGCCGGCACGACGCCCGGGTCCGGCTACAGCCAGCTCGCGGTCACGGGAAATGTGGCGCTGGCAGGAACTTTGAGCGGAACTCTCAACTACGCGCCGACGGCGGGTGATAACCTGACTGTCTTGAGCGAGGGCTCGAGCTCTTCACTCTCGGGATCCTTCAGCAACGTCCCGCAGGGCGGCCAGCTCGTTTTGGGCGTCAAAGCATTCAACGCCTCCTACCAGGCGGGAACCGGCCTAGTGCTCACCGCGTCCGTGCATGATGTCGTCACCTGGACGGGCGCGACCTCAAACGACTGGAACACGGGCAGCAACTGGATCGGCGACACCGTCCCAGGTCCCAACGACGACGTCGTGATCCCCTCCGGCGGCACGGTCGTTCTCTCGAGCGGCAGTCAGTCAATCGAAATGCTGACGCTCAATGGGAGTCTGCAAATTAACGCCGGCGCGTTGCTCGCCATCGCGAGCAACTCGCTTGGCCGCGGCACGCTATCGCTTGCCGGTGGCACGCTCTCCAACTCGGCGCTCCTGACTGTCAGCGGGACGCTCAACTGGTCCGACGGTACGCTCACCGGAGGCGGCTCAGTTCAGATTACCTCCGCCGGTGCGCTCAACGTCGCGGATGCATCGGGCACTTCCGCTGGCCGGGTGCTCGACCAGTCGCTGGTCACCGTTGGCGCTGTCAATTGGACGACCACGCAGCCGACCACAGCGACGGCCAACGGCCAGATCACCAACCAGTCGGCAAATTTCAGTCTCACCGGCAACGGCGGTCTCTTGGTGTCGGGCGAGGGCGCGACGTTTACGAACTCCGGCACGATTACTTTCGCCGACTCCGGCTCGACCTTTGCGCTCTGCGCTTCCC
>CAVWNP010000001.1:1125000-2293488 GCA_963756305.1 uncultured Planctomycetaceae bacterium | reverse complement strand
ATACGCGACTCCTTTGCTGCTTACGAATAGCGGAACAACGGAGGTCGTTCTGGTCCAACCTCGCGGAGTGGTGGCTTACGATCTGAAAGACGGCGCGGAGCGGTGGTGGGTCAGCGGCCTGTTCGGTGGCGGAATTCCTTCGCCGGCGCTGGGCGACGGGCTCGTCTTCGCGGTCGCCCATTTCCCCGGCGGCGACCCGGAAGATCGCATGAAATTCCCTGTCTTCGAGGATCTGGTCAAGCAGTACGACGCCAACAAGGACGGATTGCTGGCACAAAAGGAAGTGCCGAAGGACCTGGTCTTCTACAATCGCGGCAGTACGAACCCGGACGACAACATCGTCATGGACGACATGTTCGATTTCATCGACAAGAACAAAGACGGCCGGCTGAGTCGCGAAGAATGGAGCGGGGCCCAGAATGCGTTCGCCAAGCGTGAAAGCGCCATGCTCGCGATCCGGCCGGGCGGCACGGGGGAGATCGCCAAGGACCAAGTCGCCTGGAAAGAACAGCACGCCCTGCCCGAAGTGCCTTCACCGCTCTACTACCAGGGGCGGCTCTACGTGGTGACCAACGGCGGCATCGCCTCGTGCTACGACGCCCTGACGGGCAAGATGCTCTATCGGCACCGTCTTGGGGCGGGCGGCTTCTTCTACGCGTCGCCCGTTGCCGCGAACGGCAACCTCTATGCGTCTCCTACAACGGCGTCGTGGTCGTCTTCAAAGCCGGCGAGCAGGGCGAGGTTCTGGCGCAAAACGATCTCGGCGAGCGGATCGTCGCGACCGCCGCACTCGTCGACGGACGAATCTACGTGCGTACGGAGGGCCATTTGTACGCGTTTGGGGAAACGCGGTGACTTCAACGTTGCCCGTTGGACAATTCGTCGCAGGCCTCCGCCAGCAATCGTCCAATGAATCGAAACGACCGGGTATACTCCAGGGATGAGTACCCCGTTCAGCGAAACCAATTCGCCAGCACTTGAGGTACGCGGCTTAAGCAAACGATTCGCCAGGTTTGAGGCACTGACTCAGGTCAGCTTTTCCGCATTTCGCGGTGAGATTCTGGGACTGATTGGTCCGAATGGCTCCGGGAAGACGACGCTCCTGGAGTGCGTTTGCGGGCTGCTGCCGACCAACGGTGGAGAAGTGCTCTGGAGCGGCAGGGTCCTGTCCCCCCATTTGCAGCGCTCGGCCATGTTCTACGTCCCTGAGGGGATTATCCCGTATCCCGAACAGACTGTTCGGCACGTGCTTGGGTTGTTCTCCGCCGTCTACGGACGGAACGGACAGGGCGTAAAAGAGGTTGTCGAAGCCTTGGGACTGTCGCCGGTGCTGAATCAGCCCGTCGGCCAGCTCTCCAAAGGATGGCGCCGGCGACTGCTCGTGGCGATTGGTCTTCTGACGCCGCAGCCGGTGCTGCTGATGGATGAAGCCTTCGATGGATTCGATCTTCGCCAGACCCGCGACGCCATCAACATCCTCAGGCACGTGGCATCGCAAGGGCGGACATTGATCCTCTCATTGCATCACCTGGGCGAGGCTGAGCGCGTTTGCGACCGGTACGTGCTGTTGTCGAATGGCACAGTCGCTGGCCAGGGGACGCTCGCGGAATTGCGCAAGCAAGCGCGAATTGAAGCCGGCGGGTTGGAGGATGTCTTCCTTGCCCTCTCTTGAAGAGCTGCCGTCCCGCGGAGCGCCCTTCACGCCTCTGTTGCGGAAGGAATTGTACGATCTGGTACTGGGACGCGCCTTCTGGGCCGCGGCCATGATCGCGGTGTTTCTGACGGGTTACAGCTACATCCAAGCGGTCGAGCTTTACGCCGAGGCCAGTCGTTCCGCGGCTCATGCCCCGGAACTGGCGCGGGGCTTATCTCCCGCTTGATGGGATCATGGTGCCCACGATGGGCGCACTGTACCTGGTCGTGACCTTGTTGTACCCCTTCGTCGTGATTCGCACCGTGAGCGCGGAAAAACAATCGGGAGCGCTCAAGCTACTTCTTCAATTGCCATACTCGACCGCCGCGCTGTTGGCCGCCAAGCTGATCGCGGCTGTCGATCGCCTGGGTCGTCCTGCTGCTGCCGAGCTTGATTGCGGTTCGGTCTTTGGACTTCAAGCGGGTGGACATCTTCAACGCGATTGAAGGGACAAACTTGTTGTTGGGCCACTTCCTTTATGCGTTGGTCGTTGCCGGATTCTCGTTGGCCGCAGCAGCCACGACTCGAGAGCCTTCCCAGCGCGGCCATCGCGGCACTCGCCGTAACACTTGGCTTTTGGGTGCTCGACTTTCGCCGCGACGGGAAACGAAGGGCTGGTCAAAAGTTTGGCCGGTCTTTCATTAACCGACCTGCTGCGGACCTTTGAACGGGGAATCTTTTCCCTACCAATGGTCGTCGGAAGCCTGTTCGCCGCGGCTGGGTGTATCGCGGTGGCGGGAATCTGGCTGCATCCTGGCCGATCGACGATGGCGAAGTTGAAATGGACTGCGATCGTGGCGATTGCCTCGGCCGCTGGCCTTGCGGCCGCCAGCCGGTTGCATGTCTTCCGTGATGCGACCGAGAACCGTCGCAACTCGTTTAACGCCTCAGACGCATCTGCCTTGCGGGCACTGGCGGGACCCTTACGAATCGAAGTTCATCTCTCCCCGGAAGATCCACGGCTCTACGATCTGGAACAAAGTCTCCTCGGCAAACTCCGTCGCACGATGCCGAACGTCAAGGTTGTCATCAAACGAGACGGTGCCGGCCCGGCGTCTCGGGCAGCGGCGAAGACGACTACGGCAAAGTCATCTATTGCTATGACACGCGCCAGGCGATGAGCCGCTCTACCAGCGAGGACGAGGTCCTGCCGCTGATTTTTGGACTCGCCGGCGTTCGCGTCCCGATGCCGAAGAACTCGGCCGATTATCCGGGGTATCCGAACATCGCTGATACCCGCTCAGCGACGTTCGTCTTTTATTTCGTGCTGCCGGCGGCTGTGCTAGTTTCGTGGGGTGTGGCGGGCGGCGCCCTTCGATTTTTGGGAAGGTCCACCAATCGAGCACTCTGACGTAAGGGAGAAGGTCGTGAAACTGAACGACGCCACCGAGACGGGATTCATTATGTTCGTGATCGCCGTCGCAGCGGTTCGCTTGGGCGTCGCTGCACCGCCATCGAAGGCGCCGGAAAAAAGTGCCGAGATTGCTGCTCGATTTCGACTCCGAGGTCGTTGGAGCGCGCCGAAGTCGGTGACGCCGGTGGTTGGCAACTGGCGCATCGGCGAAGACGGCGACAATCGTGTGCTTGTGGTTGACGGACGAAATTGGAAACGAGGGCAAACGGCGGCAGGCATCGCGGACCGGGCGCGATCGTTGTACGGCGATCGCTACGCCGAGTTTTTGGACAACGTCAAAGCATTTGCCTATTACCCATATGTCGTCGTCAACGGGTGCGACGATTTCCAACAGGGCGAGATTGTGATGCGCTTCAAGACGATCGAGGGGAAGATCGATCAAGGCGCCGGCATCCTGTTCAATCTCAAGCCCAACGGCGACTATCTCGCCCTCCGCGCGAACCCATTGGAGAACAATCTGGTGCTCTGGCAGTTCGTGCACGGAAAGCGAACGTCGGTCAAGTGGGTCCGAGACGTCCCGACGACCTCCCACGAATGGCACGAGCTAAAGCTTGTCGTCAAAGGCTCGAATGTCCAAGGTTTCCTCGACGGCAAGAGTGTCCTGACCCACAGACTACCGGCGCCCGTCGCCGGCCGAGTGGGCATTTGGTCCAAGGCGGACAGCGTCGTCTGATTTCGATGACTATACGATCCGGCCTGCGCTCTGAGAGGCCTGAGTTATTTGTCGTTAGCCTCGATAAACGCGACGAGTGATTGGACATATTCCGGGGGAATATAGCCGGCCATAATCGCGGTCAGATGCGACTTGCCGGGCAGCACGACGCTTTGAAAGTGGGCCAGTTCGCGCTGCATGCGGTGTGTTTTCATGTTGGGGCCGTCGAACTCGCCGTTGATCGCCAGGACGGGAATCGTGATCCGCGTGAGGTCGATCTTGGTCCGCTCGCCCGGCTTCCAGGGATAGGCCCGCACGGCGGCGAGCGCTTCCGAGTCGCGGTCGGGATTGGCCCGCAGTTTTTTGCTCGCCTCGGCTTCCTGGGGATCGGGACCCGGCTTGTCGGCGGGGACTTTGGCTTTCCAGGCTGCGTCGACTTCGGGAACGCCCGAGCCGCCGAATGCGGCCGTCACGAAGCGATCGGGGTGCGTCGCCAAGAGCTGCGCGGTGATCATGCCGCCCATTGAGTAACCGTGCACGTGGGCCTTATCGATTTTCAGATGATCCATGAGTTCGATCACGTCGCCGGCCATCCGCGGTCCGTATTTCTGCGGATCGTGCGGCTTCTCGCTCTGGCCGTGCCCGCGACAGTCGATGGCGATGACCCAGTGCCGTGCGGCCAGAACGTCGGCGATGCCGTTCAAGAACCAGTTGCCGCGAGCGTTTCCCGTGTAACCGTGAATCAGCACGACCGGCTTGCCCGGAGCGTTGCGATTACCCGCCTCGATGTAGTGGATTTTGACCCCGTCGCTCGTTTGAAAGTAACCATCCTTCGGCTCGGCCGAGAGTGCCGGTACAGCGGCAATGAATACGGTGGCGAAGAACACCACGAGCAAACCGGATGCGGCGCGCGAACGGTGCATGGCATGCCCTTTCAAGGAAGTGAAGGCGAGAGCGTAAATTGCGAAAAAGAATGGAAGCTTCGCCTGCAACTATACCGGCTGTCGAGTGCCGGCGACAAACGGCAACCGTCGCACGGGGTCTGAACCATAAGCTCTCGGGCTGCGCTGCGGATGTGCAGACCTTGGACTTTGGACCTCTTTCAGTCGCCCTGCCCCGTGTCGCGCTCGAAGGCTTCCTGCAGCCAGCTGCGGATGGCCGTCTCCTGCTTGCGGACGTGCGTCACAAACTGCAGCCCGTCTTCGAGCAATGCCTGCTGTTGGTCCATCACCTGCTTCTCATCGGCACCGGCGCGTTTGGCTTTGGCCTCGAAGTCGGCAAAGGCTTGCGACAGGCGGTGACACCACTCCTGGTTGGATTGGTCGTCCTCGCGGAGCTGTTTGGTGCGGGCGAAGAGTTCCGGATCCTGGCCTTCGATTTCCTCGATCTGCTCGGGATGCACCGATTGGATTTGATTCACAATGGCTCCGCACGCCGCATCGAAGCTCTTGCGGATCATGGTGGCCCAATTGACCAGTTCACCGGGAACGGGCGGCGTGTCCAATGCGGTTTCGAGTCGCTCCAATTCTTCCCGAAGCGGTTCTCGTTTTGCTTGGCGATCATGAGTCACCTTTTCGGAGTGGTCGTTCACCTCTTGCCTCGGAAGTTGCGGCGCAACTTCGCTGCCACAGCACCGGATCCGCGTGCGTGCATTCGAAGGTGCAACTCCCGCTCGTCAACCAAGCCGACATGCTGGCCGAGGCTGGTCTCGCCGTACGTCGAGCGCGCTTTAGTCTTTCGCCTCGAGGCAGAAGCACGACGATTTCAGTTTCACGTCGGCGTGCTGCCACGCTTTTTCGAATCGCATGCCGACGCTGTGGGCCTCTTCGTTCTTGCCTTGCAGCTTCAGGCTCCGCGAAAGCCCGTAGAGCGACCAGCCGTTTTCCGGGTAGTGGGCGAGGTCCTCGCGGTAAACCGCCTCAGCATCCGCATAGCGTTTGGCGTCCAGCAGCGTGGCGCCCAACGCGTGGCGGACCGGTTGGATCCAATTCGGCGGCTCGCTGTAATGCTGGTGATCCTCGCGGCGGACGGCTTCGCGGAGTGCGGCAATTCCTTCCTCGGTCTTCCCGTCGCGGTAGAGGATTTCGCCTTCGAGCATTTTCTCTGCGATTCCCAAAAGTTCGTGCGCCGCTGTTTTTGCGAAAGCGGGCCTTCTTCGGCAGGTCGTGTTTGGCTGTCAGAAAGGCCTTTTGCTCGGCTTTTGCTGAGTCGAGTTGCTTTTTCGCGGCAAAGGCAATTCCCCGTCCGTAGTGCCAGAGTGCGCCGGTGATCGGCAAGATGTCGCGGGGCTTCGGCTCGGCGAGCATTTCGTCCCAGCGGCCGAATCGCATGTGCAGCTCGTAGGGCATGGCGAAGAATCCGTCGACCGTCGCCGCGTTCTCTTTCACGTAGTCGTCGGGAATTGCGGCGAGCAGTTCCTGAAAGGCTTGAGCGGATTTCTGACTCTGGCCCTGCATCAGGGAGGCATAGCCCAGCATGTGATAGTTGTGCGCCATGTAGATGCGATATGAGCCCTGCTGCGGGACCAGCGTGCGGTATTTTTTGTCGGCGGCGATCGCCATTTCGTTCGTCACGACCGCCTCTTGCCAGCGGCCGCGGCGGACGTCGATGTGCGACGGCATGTGCACCAGGTGCCCGATCGCCGGATCCAAATCGCGGAGCCGGGCCGCGGCGGCGTCGGCCCGTTCGGGATGCAACGATGCCTCGTTGGCGTGAATGTACAGATGCAGCGCCAGCGGATGCGCGGGCGCATTTGGCGATGACCGCGTCGAGAATTCCCAGCACCTCCTCGGTGCCCGGGCTGCGGCTTGCCTTTCGGCGTCCATTGGTCCCACGGCCTGAGATCCATGATGGCCTCGGCCGTCAGCGCGCCGACGTCGGCATCCTCTGGGTAGGCGGTCCAGACCTTGCGCATCGCGTCGGCAAAGGCCTTGTCGAGCGGGTGGCGATCCTCCGGTTGCGGATCGGCGTAACGCGCGGCCAGCGCCTCGATCAGGGCCTTTTCGACGGGCGTGGCGCCGTCGAGATGTTCGCGGGCCTGCTTAAGCGCTTGCCAGGCCGCTTTCGCGTGCGGATTGTCGACGCTGGGACTGTTGATGTGCGGTCCGTTGGCCATGGCGATTCCCCAATAGGCCATCGCACACTTGGGATCCTTCGCGGCCGCCGCCTCGAACGAGCGGATCGCCTCATCGTGATTGAAGCCGTAGAGGAAAATCAGGCCCTGATCGAAGTACTGCTGTGCCTCGGGCGATTGCGTGGAAACATGGCGGGTGTGCTTGCCGAGACCTTGAAAATGCGGCTCGGTTTTTTGAGTGGGAGCGTCGGCCCACAAGGCGTCAGTTCCGGCCGAGCTTGAAAGCAGGAGGATGGCAAAGAGACTTCGCACGAGATAGGCGTGCCCGGTGATTCGCATGTCGGTGTCCGTCAAACTTCTGACTTACGTATGGTCGATTGTTTGGTGTGCCAATGGCCAGCGGCCGAGGCGCATGCGTGCGATTCTAATCCTTCGCTTCGAGACAGAAACACGATGACGTTAGCTTGAGGTCCGCGTGCTTCCAAATCTTGTCGAAACGTCCTGCGACACTTTGGGCTTCGGCGTGCTTGCCCTGCTTATGCAAGGACTGTGAGAGGCCGTAAAGCGACCAACCGTTTTCGGGATAATGCGCCAGATCTTCGCGGTAGACCGCCTCCGCATCGGCGTAGCGCTTGGCATCCATTAAAGTCGCCCCCAAGGCGTGGCGGACGGGCTGGATCCAATCGGGCGGTTCGATGTACCGCAAATGGTCCTCGCGGCGCACGGCTTCGCGGAGGGCGGCAACGGCCTCGTCGGTTTTTCCTTCCCGATAGAGGATTTCGCCTTCCAGCATCTTTTCAGCAATGCCGAGCAAATCGGCGCCGCTGTTTTTGCCAAAGTGTCGCTTCCTTGGGGAGCGCCTTTTTGGCGGCGAGAAATTCCTTCTGTTCGGCCCGGGCCGATTCGACCTGATTCTTGGCCGCCAGCGCCACGCCGCGGGCATAGTGCCACAGGCGCCGTGGTGATCGGGAAGACTTCTGCGAGGTTTGGGCTCGGCGAGCATTCCGTCCCACCGGCCGAATCGCATGTGCAATTCGTAGGGCAAAGCGAAAAATCCGTCCACCATGCCGGCGGAGTGTTCGCGAAATTCCGTCGGGATGCCCGCGAGCAGTTCGCCGACGGCCTCGGTCGCCTTTCGGCTTTCGCCTTGCATCATGGCGGCGTAGCCGAGCATGTGGTAGTTGTGCGCCATGTACAGACGGTAAAAGCCTTGATTGGGAGACGATGCGCTCGGTAGCGTTGTCGGCCTCGATCGCCATCTGGTTCGTGACGACCGCCTCCTGCCAGCGTCCGCGGCGGACGTCGATATGGGACGGCATATGGACCAGATGCCCGATTCCCGGATCCAGGTCGCGCAGGCGCCGGCGGCCGCGTCGGCCCGTTCCGGATGAGGCGAGGCTTCGACCGCGTGAATCAAGAGATGCAGCGCCAGCGGATGCTGCGGCGACTTTGGCCAGTACCGCGTCGAGAATACGCGAGCACTTCCTCGGTGCCCGGGCTGCGGCTTGCCCGTCGAGCGTCCATTGGTCCCAGGGTCGCAGATCCATCATGGCTTCGGCCGTCAGAGCGCCGACGTCGGCGTCGTCGGGATAAGCTTGCCAGACCTTCGCATCGCCCCGGCGTACGCCTTATCGAGCGGTTTGCGATCGTCTGGCTGCGGATTGGCGTAGCGTTTCCGCGAGCGCCTCGATCAGGGCTTGCTCGATCGGGGTTGCTTGCGCCGCACGCTCGCCGGCCTCGGTCAGGGCTTTCCACGCCGCCTTGGCGTGCGCTTCGTCGACCGCCGGATTGTTGATGTGCGGCCCGTTGGCGATCGAAATTCCCCAATAGGGCATCGCGCACTTCGGGATCGATTGCCGCGGCCGCCTCGAACGAGCGGATCGCTTCGTCGTGGTTGAAGCCGTAGAGAAAAGCCAGTCCCTGGTCGAAAAACTTCTGAGCCTCCGCGATTGGGTCGAGATCCGCCGCGTATGCTTGCCCAGCCCCTGGAAATGCGGTTCGGGCTTTGGCGGGTCCGTCGGCGATGGCCACAGCCACAGCAAGAGACGGTCAAGGTGACGAAAAGACATCGCACGAGATTGGTGTGACAGGTGGTTCGCATGGCGAACTCCGTCAACTTTCGTTTGCCCCTCACTCCCGACTCCTTTACCGCGAGCGAGAGGGGCAAGGAGGAACGAGACGACTTATTACGGATTTGGGAAAACTCGCGACGCCGCCGGCTTTATTCTCCCTTGGACCCTCGCGGGAGAGGGAGCGAGGGGTTGTCGATTGTCTTGGGCAAAGCCCTCGCATGTCGTCGGATGTCTGATATGCTAAAGAGCGCCCGGCTTCGCGCCGAGCGGCCCGTGCCATTTCCCGCCTCGCCAGGACCCGCCTCGAGATGCCAATCGGCCATCGGCTCCCTGCGTCCTCTTTCCCGTCGCCGGCTGTTGCAGCAGGCGGCCAGCGGATTTGGTGCCGTCGCCCTTTCGGCTCTGCTCAGCGAGGACGGTTTCGCCACGACCGTCGCCGGCCAGAATGGATCCGGCCGCCGCGCGGCCGAGCCATTTTCCGGCGAAGGCGAAGCACGTCATTTTCCTGTACATGGACGGCGGCCCGTCGCAGGTCGACACGTTCGACCCGAAACCGCGGCTCGATCGGGAGCACGGACAGCCCTTCAAAATGAAGGTGCAACCCACGCAGTTCGACAACGTGGGGACCACGCTGAAGTCGCCGTGGAAATTCAAAAAGCGCGGGGCCAGCGGCATCCCGGTCAGCGACCTTTTGCCGAACATCGCCCGCTGTGCCGACGAATTGTGCGTCGTGCGGTCGATGACGTCGCAATTCTCGGAACACACGAACGCCAACTATTTTCTGCACACGGGGCTGGGCCTGCAGGGACGTCCCAGCATGGGCGCCTGGGTGACCTACGGCCTCGGCAGCGAGTCGCGGAATTTGCCCGGATTTGTCGTGCTCAACGGCGACTTGATTCCGCCGGGGGGCGTCGACTGTTTTCACAACGGTTTCTTGCCGGCAACATTTCAGGGCTCCATTTTCCGCCGCGGCGCAAAGCCGGTCGCCGACCTGGTCAGTCGCGACGGCTCGAGCGCAACGCAGCGGCGCAAGCTCGACCTGATGCGGACGCTCGATGCAGCGTCGCTGGAAAAGTCGGGGCACAACGACGCGATCGAAGCGGCCATCCGTAATTACGAGCTGGCATTCCGCATGCAGACGGCCGTGCCGGAGTTGATGGACGTCTCCCGCGAATCGAAGGCAACCCAGGAAATGTACGGCATGTTCGAACCGTACGAACACACGCGGAGTTATGCCCAACAGTGCCTGGTCGCCCGGCGGCTGGTGGAGCGCGGCGTGCGGTTTGTCGAATTGACCTGTCCCCACGTGCCGGCCGACCGCTGGGACCAGCACAGCCGGCTCCGGGAGGGGCATACGCTCAATGCGCTGGCGACCGACAAGCCGATCGCCGGCCTGTTGACCGATCTCAAAGTCGCGGGGCCTGCTGGACGACACGCTGGTGATCTGGGCGGGCGAATTCGGCCGCACGCCGATGGCCCAAGGGAGCGACGGCCGCGATCACAATCCGTTTGGTTTTACGATCTGGATGGCCGGCGGCGGCGTGAAATCCGGATTTGTTTATGGTGCGACCGACGAATACGGCTATTACGCGGTCGAAAACAAGCTCGAGATCTACGACCTGCACGCGACGATGTTGCACCTCTTGGGCCTCGACCACAAGCGGCTCACCTTCCGCTTCAGCTCTCGCGATATGCGACTGACCGATGTGCATGGCCAAGTAGTGCACGACCTGATCGCGTAATCCGGACGCCAACCGATTGGCTTCCGCCAGCGACGGACAATTGCCACCCGCATCCGCTCACTCCACCGTCACTAACCGATCGAAATTCGTCAGTGCCAAGACTTCGCGGACCTCTCGCGAGGCGTGTTGCACGGTGACGGCGACGCCCATTTTGAGGACCGAGGCCATCACTCCCAGGAAGCCGCTAGGGACCAATATGATGCCGGCGAGATCGAAGGTGAGTTCCTGGCAGTCCCCTTGCTCGATGAGCTCGGTGATGTCGCTTAAGTAGCGGCCGAGGGCGTGGTCCGCCGGAAGATCCTGGCCCCCGAAGCCAACGATCGTGTGGCGCCCGAATTGGAGGAGTTGCAGACGATCGTGGACGCCGCCTTCAACGCGGCCGAGGCGCATCGTGTCTGTGTCGGTGACCGGTGTGCTGGCGATGGCTGCTGGCGGGAACGCGTCAAACGCCTGTTCGCGCGAGGCGTAGACGGGCCACAGGGCGTGCAGTTTCGAGTGTTCGATCACTTGCCGGGCGACTTCGGAGACGTGGCATAAGACCATTTTCGCGCCATGCTCGCGAGCCTCTTTCCACGCGACGAACAGCGTGCCGATCATTTGCGAACCGAAGGCGCCGAGGTGCGCCAGGTCAAAGACCAGGCCGCGGACGTGGGACGTATGCAGCTCGTCGATTAAGCATGTGCGCCCGGCGGCGAGATCGAATCCGGCGAGGCGGGCCACGCCTTCCTTCGGAGTGACAAAGAGGATGTCATCGACCGTTTCGGTCGGAAAGCAGCTCGAGGGATTGGCGATCATCGAGGTCGACTCCTGAAAGAACGGTCGCTTAGCACACGTCGAGACCCAATATCGAAAGATCGTCGGACGGAGCAGCGCCGTTGCGCCAGTCGCTGGCGGCAGCAAGCACCGTGCCGAAACAGTCATCGAGTGATTTATTCCGCGTTTCCTTGAGCACGCGCGAGAGACCGTCGAGTCCAAATTCCTGATTGCTCGGGTTGCGGGACTCGACAATGCCGTCACTGTAGATGCAGAACCGGTCACCGCGTTTGAGCTGGATGGACCGCTCATCGTACGGTTCGTAGCCGGCCTCGCCGGGCTGAAAGATACCGATAGGCAGGCCGCTCGAGTCGAGCACATTCAGCCCGCCTTCGGCCGTCAGATGAATCGGCGGCGGATGCCCCGTCGAAACATAGCGGCATGTTTTCGTTTCCCGATCCAAGACGGCGTAGAACATAGTGAAATACTGGGCGACCGAAAGATCGAACGTGAAATGCCGATTGAGCCGTTCCGCTACGTCGTGCGGGGCCGCTGCAAAGTAAAACGGTTCCGTTTCGTTGCGGCGGAGCCGATTGGGGCGGTTGACGACGCTCGTATCGTCCTGGCTCGGTTCCAAAAGATGATTGACGGCCACCGACATGAGCGCGGCCTGCACGCCGTGGCCGCTCACATCGAGCAGGTAAAAGCCGACCTGGCTTTCGCTCAAGGACATGATATTGAGGTTGTCGCCGCCGAGTTGCTCGCAGGGCTCGTATCGCCAGGCAAATTCGTAGTTCTCGAAGAGGGGCGTGCGGATCGGGAGCAGCGAACGCTGGATCTTGGCGGCCGCCTCCAGATCGCGGCGGAGCTGAAAGTTGGCCTGCGCGAGCTGGCGGTTCGATTCTTCGAGCGATTCGCTCGTGCGTTTGAGAATCACGTGTGTGCCGACGCGGGCCAGAACGACGTCGATGTCGATCGGTTTCGTCACGTAATCGTTGGCCCCTTCGCGGAGCGCGTCGACGACGTCCTGAGGATTGTCCCGCGAGGTGACCATGATCACGGGCAACTGGGACCGCGAGCGGAACTGCCTCAGTTCCTTGAGGACTTGCATGCCGTCGAGGCCCGGCATCACGATGTCCAGCAGGATCAAGTCGTACGGATGTTGCTTGATCTGCGCGAGGGCGGCCTCACCGTCGTTGGCCGTGTCGACGCGATAACCGCGGCGCTCGAGCCGGGGACGGATAATGGCCCGGTTGAATTCATCGTCGTCGACGACGAGTAGCGAACCGAGCGAGTCCCCCATGATCGGTACCCGTAAAAGCTGCCTCGACCCTCTTTCCGGGGCCCACCGCAGCCTGCTTCGGCGGGAGACGATCTCTCAAAGTGCCAAACCGATTCCGCGCGATGCACTGAATGCCGCGGTGGGCCCATTCATGCGGCAGGCGACCGGTGAGCAATTCGTGTGCCCACTTACGACGTGCTCCCGTGTCGCGGCGGAAAAAGGCAATCGCTGGCGAGATGGATTGATCCTGGTCGTCGACCGTGCATCCTGGCCCATAGGCGAGCAGCGACGGTCGGAGCCTCTGGCAATCGAGCACGCGGGGGCATGCGCCAAAGCAGGGCGGGCGTCAACACGTGGAAGCGTTGACGCCCGCCGATTATCTGACTGGCCACCACATTTGGCCGACGAAAATTAGTCGGTCAAAGCGGATTGCACCGACTCGCCACCTTGAATCGTGGATAAGCCGGTGTAAGTGGCCATGTCGATGTTCTCGTTCAAGAACTGGACGTGACCGTCGCAGAACAGGAAGAGAGCACCGGCCGGGTGGTCGCTGCGGAAGTTCGACATGCTGGCATGTCCGGAAAGCGGAGCAGGCCAGTTGGTCTTGTAACTGCCGGAAAGTGCCGGCGGGTCAGCCGGGACGGAGGTCCATGAGCTGGCTGCGCTCAAGCTGCTAAAGTCGCCGCTGCCGTAGAGTGCGTAAGTTCCCGTCACCGGATTCTTGTTGATGGGTTCCATGGTGCACGCCATGACCCAGCCCCCTCGGATGCCGGTGTAAAACGTATTGCCGGCATCGAGAGCGTCGCTGGGAGTTGTGGTGATGTTCGTTCCCCAGCCGATGGGCATCGGGTTGCCATGTTTCAAACTCGATCCAACGAGCCACGGCGCATTCGGAATAATGTAAGCTGCGGTGCAGAAACGGAAGTTGCAAACGGTCCACTTGGGCGTCGCCGTGTAGGCGCCGTTGGCCGCTTCACCCATCATCAGCGTGCTCTGCGTGCCGTCGGTGATGTCGCGAATTCGCGTGTTGATGTTGACGCCGAAGGCGCCGCGTTCGGTGGACGGAATCGGCACCGGCGGCACGGGAATGTTCTTGGTTGCGCCGGCTTCCTGGAAGGCGGCCGCCGCGTCGTTCACGCCGTGCGAGAACGAGTAATTGCACATGAAGGCGCCTTGCCCGACGGCGAGCCCGGGCAGAATGTCCTGCGGCCCCGTGTCGGATGGACAACGCCACAACCCGCTCCCGCGGGCGGTCTGAATGACCGCGTCCGCCGCCCTTCCCTGGCAGCACCAGGGGAGGTTGTAGTTGTAGGTCGGACTATCGCTGCTCCCCGAATGGATCAGGTTGCCTTGCTCGATGAAGCTCAGGAGCATCATCTGGCCCGTCGCGTAGAACTTTTTCTGCTGCGGACTGATCACGGCGCCGACCGGGAACATCTTGAAGACGTCGTGATAGTTGTGGCAGCCGATGCCGAGCTGCTTCAGATTGTTGCGGCACTGCGTGCGGCGAGCTGCCTCGCGGGCGGCCTGGACCGCCGGCAGCAACAGTGCGATCAGGATCGCGATAATCGCGATCACGACAAGCAGCTCAATCAGCGTGAAGCCTGCACGCCCCGAGCCGGTCTGAGAACGTAAGCGCATTCAAGGCCCTTTCAAAAATTGAAGATCACGAAGCGAAAAACACGACAAAAAATGGAAACCGAAAACCGGTTATCCACGACAACGCGTGATTCAATTTCTTCTTTGAATGGACGGGCGGACGGAGGAGATAGATTCAGAACTGCGCGACGAGACAAGCTGCGATGGGCCGATACGAGTCTTCAACGAATTGACCGGGCCAGCGCAACCCGAATAACCGTCGCTTAACTCAAGACTTCGAGTCTAAGGCGGCAGATCGGGAGCGATATTAGTAGTTCCACTCTCTGCGTAATTTACGCACGACACGTTTGCCGATTCGCGGGGTTCAGTGTCGAACGCGTCGACCGGATAGCGATCGCCAACACGATCTCGGGCGCGAATCCCTCGTGCGGATGACGGTCAATTAATGATCCCAACAAATTCCGCCGCGAGATGACGAGGAAGAGTCCGACACGTGAAGCCGGGTCCCAGCGCTCGGCGACACGTCGGGGTTTAGACGAATACGCCGGCTGTCGTTCTTTGAGGATGCGGGCGAGAGCGTCACGAGATTCGGCTTTGATGCGCCGCGTTCCGCTTGCCTGGTCTCGTTCCAGAAGAGGACGGACTCAACTTTTCCAATCGGCTCTCGCGAAGCTCTCTTCGTCACGCAGCCGAGCGACCAGCCACTGCTGATCGTTCGAGTTGGTCAAACACTGTTCGCGTGTCGCCCGCTTCGTCGGCCGACTGACGATTGCGCGATCGCTCGACTTGCCTCTGATAAAATCGCCGAGCCGACCGCAAATCCGCGAAAGCAAGGCAACAGCGGAGGAGAAATCCGAGAGTCATGTTTCGGAGCAAGTGAGAGGCTCCGGCTAGAGTCAGGCGGCACACTGACTCGAGCCGGCGCAGGGACGAACTCAATTTAGACCTTGGAAATTGTGGACGAAATAGGACTTCCCGCCGAGTGCGTAATTTACGCACCCCTTGTTTGCTCAGACCGTGATCAAGAGCGATGCCGCGTCAATTCCTGTCCGCTTGAGCGAGGCCGTCGAGTTGCGCGACGATAAAGTTCTCTTTATTAACAGCGGGTCATGACCATTGCCGACCACGCGGTCATTGCGGCAACACGTTGTCGATCCTCCGGCTTTCAGCTAATTTGAACTCATCATTTCGCCCATCACTCTTCGCGGAGGAGCCTCATGCCACCGCAAGAAAACTGGTCCGTCCGCGTGCTGAAACGATGTCCCAGCGTGCTGGCGATGCTGGTGATCGCGATTGCCTGCGTCGTCCTTAGCGGCTGGTTCTTGCACAGCGAGGCGATCAAGCGCATCGGGCCCAAGATGGCCTCGATGAAACCGAATACGGCGTTCTGCTTTCTGCTGGCGGGCGCGGCGCTTTGGCTTCGCGCACGCGGTCCCCGCGATGTGCGGGCGACGCGCGTCGCGCAGATTCTCGCCGCGACCATTTTCGTGATTGGCGTCTTGACGCTCTCAGAGACTGCCACGGGCTTCAACTTTGGAATCGATGAACTGCTTTTTCGCGATACGCCCGGATCGGCGGCGCCGTTGAGTCCGGGACGGATGTCGCTTGCCTCGGCCTTTTTCTTCGCTCTGCTTGGCGGCTCGATTTTCGCGCCCGACAACGCCGCTGCCCGCCGTTTGAGCCAGGCCGCGGCGGTGATTGTGCTGACCGGGTCGCTCTTGGCCCTCATGGGTTATGCCTACGGGATCAGTTCGCTGTACCGGATCACGCCGTATTCTTCGATGGCGCTGCACACCGCTGCGACGTTCGTCTTGCTGTCGGCAGGAACCATGCTGTTGCGGCCGAACACGCAGCTTGTGCTGATTCTGTCCAGCAATTCGTCGGCGGGCATTCTGGCGCGGCGCCTGCTGCCCGCAGCACTGGTGCTCCCCTTGTGCTTCGGCTGGCTGCGGCTGCGCGGACAACACGCCGGCTTTTACGACATGCGGTTCGGCATGGCCCTGTTCACGCTGATGAACGTGTCGGTGTTCACGGCCCTCATCTACGGCACGGCGACGCTGGTCTATCGGATCGAAAGCGAGCGGCTGCGGGCGGAGGACAAGTTCCGCATGGTCGTCGAGTCGGCTCCCAACGGGATTCTGGTCATCGATGCCGACGGCCGCATCGTGCTCATCAATTCGCAGACCGAGCGGATGTTCGGCTACGCGCGCGATGAGCTGTTCGGCGCGCCCGTGGAGACGCTTCTGCCCGATCGATTTCGCGAGGTGCATCCGGCGCACCGCAAGCAGTTCTTCGCCGATCCGAAGGCGCGCCGCATGGGGGCGGGGCGCGACCTCTACGGCCGGCGGAAGGATGGCAGCGAAGTCCCCGTCGAAATCGGGCTCAACCCGATCGAGACGGCCGACGGCATGCTGATTTTGAGCTCGATCGTCGATATCAGCGAACGGAAAGCGGCCGCCGAGCAGTTGCAGCGGCACCAGATGGAAATGGCCCACGTCGCCCGCTTGAGCACGATGGGCGAAATGGCCGCGGGACTGGCCCACGAAATCAATCAGCCCCTCTCGGCCATCACCAATTATGCCGATGGCTGCAAGAATCTGCTCAATGGCGGCTCAAACGCGCCGCTTCGCGTGCACGACATGCTGCTGCAGATCACGAGCGAAGGCCACCGGGCGGCCGAGATCATCCGGCGGCTGCGACGGTTCGTCAGCAAGCTCGAGCCGCGTTACGTGACGATCGACATCAACGAACTCGTGCGGGACGCCTGCGCGCTCGTGGCACACGATGCGCGGAATCGCGGCATCGCCATGCATTTCAACTTGGAGAGGTCCGCGCCGCAAGTGCTCGGCGATGCGGTCCAGCTCCAGCAGGTCGTCGTTAACCTGGTGTTGAACGGCTTCGAGGCGATGGATCAGTAGCCACCGCAGCGAGCGGGTGCTGGAAATCGAAACGCGCGCCGGCGAAACGGACGAGAAATCCGTCGAGATCGCTTTCAAGGATCGAGGGATCGGGCTGCCGGATGAGCAGGCCGATCGCATTTTCGAGGCATTCTACACGACAAAACCCCGCGGACTGGGGATGGGCCTCTCGATCAGCCGCTCGATCGTCGAAGCTCATGGCGGCCAACTTTCGGCTGAGAATCGTCGGGGTGGCGGGGCCGTTTTGCGCATCAGTCTGCCGTTAGCGGTGGGAGAGGTCGTCTGTGAGTCCTGAACCGACGGTCTTCGTGGTGGACGACGATCCTGGCGCGCTCAATTCGATGTGCTGGCTGATCGAATCGGCCAGGCTTCGCGTTGAGGGCTATCAGTCGCCTGAGAGTTTTCTGGCCGCCTACGATCCGGCGCCGCCCGGGCTGCCTGGTCTTGGATATTCGCATGCCGAAGATCAGCGGACTGGAGCTGCAGGACCGGCTGAATGCCCTCGCGAGCCAGCTGCCCGTGATCGTGCTGACCGGCCACGGCGACGTCGCCAGTTGCGCGCGGGCGTTCAAGTCGGGGGCCTTCGATTTCCTCGAGAAACCGGCCGACGGCCGGAGTCTTGTGGAACGGATTCGCGAGGCGATCGATAAAGATGCGGCACGGCGAAGCGGCGGATCGACAAATCCGGAAGTCGCCCTGCGGCTCGAGCGACTGACGGCACGCGAGCGTGAAACCCTCGAACTCTTGGTGCGGGGCTTTTCCGTAAAGCAGCTCGCGGCCGAGTTGGCGATTGACCATCGAACGGCGGCCAAGCATCGGGCCCGCGTTCACGAAAAGATGAGCGTCAACAACGATGCCGAACTCGTGCGGATTGATGCTCGCCGAGCCGCCGCAAAGGCCCTGACGATTCCTCAAGTCGGCCTCGCCCGAAAAGGGTCGGCAACGCGCGTCTCGTACGCACCGATCGAGCTCACTTTTTTGGGGCTAACCTTTGACGGTTCAGGAGAGCAGTTTCTCCAGATCGTCGACCGTGAGGT
This sequence comes from uncultured Planctomycetaceae bacterium, assembly GCA_963756305.1. Classification (GTDB taxonomy): domain Bacteria; phylum Planctomycetota; class Planctomycetia; order Planctomycetales; family Planctomycetaceae; genus DASPSM01. The sequence goes on along the minus strand of CAVWNP010000001.1, from coordinate 2,275,253 downwards.
CCTTGAGCAGGCTCACTTCGGACTGCAGAATGGCGTCGGCGAGCGAGCGCTTTTGGCCCTGCAGCTCGGCGATCTTTTCCTCGACCGAGTCGCGGCAAATGAGACGGTAGGCAAACACGTTGCGGGTCTGTCCCACCCGGTGGGCGCGGTCGATGGCTTGAGCTTCGACGGCCGGGTTCCACCACGGGTCGAGCAGGAACACGTAGTCGGCCGCCGTCAGGTTGAGGCCCAGTCCGCCGGCCTTGAGGCTGATCAGAAAGGCGCCGCAGGCAGGGTCGGTTTGGAAGCGGTTGACGCGCTCCTTGCGGTCGCGGGTCTGGCCGTCGAGGTATTCGTAAACCACGCCGCGGCGGTCGAGGTGCTTTTTCACGATCGCCAGCATGCTCGTAAACTGCGAGAAGACGAGCGCCTTGTGCCCTTCGGAAATCAGCTCGTCGAGATGCGGCAAGAGAACGTCGAGCTTGGCGGACGAATCTTCGTCGGAGCTTTGCCCCACGAGGGCCGGATGGCAGGCGGCCTGACGCAGGCGCAGCAGGGCTTCGAGCACGTGCATTTTGCTCTTCGCGAGACCCTGTGCGTCGATTTCTCCCAGGAGCGACGCGCGGTAGCCGTCGCGAAGCTCCATGTAGATGCGGCGCTGCTCCTTGCGCATGTCGCAGTGGATCGTCTGCTCGAGCTTTTCGGGAAGCTCGGCGGCGACTTCTTTCTTTGTGCGGCGGAGGATGAACGGGCGCAGGCCGTGCGAGAGAATTTCGCGGGCCCGGTCGTCCTGCGTTTCGGAAACGAAATGCTTGAAGATCGAGCTGCGCCCCAGCATGCCGGGATTCAGGAACTCGAAAATCGACCAGAGGTCGCCCAGGTTATTTTCGATCGGCGTGCCGCTCAGGGCCAGCCGATGCTGCGCCTTGAGCAGCCGGCTGGCCTTGGCGATCTGCGAGCCGGCGTTTTTGATCGTTTGCGCCTCGTCGAGTACGACATAGTCGAACGCGATGTCCTTGAGAATCGTGATGTCGCGGCGGAGCGTGCCGTAAGTCGTCAGCACGATGTCGTTTTTGGGAATCGATGATCGCATCGACGCCCGGTCGAGGCCGCTGTATTCGATCGTCTTCAAATTCGGAGTGAAGCGCGTGCACTCGTAGTGCCAGTTGAACATCAGCGACTTGGGGACCACGACGAGCGACGGGACGGTCCCCTTTTTCCGCGATTTGCGGTCCTCGAGAATGGCCAGAAGCTGAATCGTTTTGCCCAAGCCCATGTCGTCGGCAAGACAGCCGCCAAAACCGAGCTCCTGCAGGAATTTGAGCCAGCCGAGCCCCTCTTTCTGATAACCGCGCAGCTCCCCCTGAAATCCGGGGGGTTCTTGGATCGGCTCGACACCGATGCGGCTACCGAGCCGATCGCGCAGTTCGAGGAACTTCGAGTCGTAGTCCGTTTCCGGCTGCGCGGCCAGGAGCGCATCGAGGAGGGTAATCGCGTTCGGCGCGAAGCGCACGTGGTCTTCCTGAGGCGTGGCGAGGCTCGCCAGGAGCGAAAGCCGTTCGACCCACTGCTCGGGGAGGATGCCGAGCGAGCCATCGTCGAGGCGGACCGTCGTGTCGCCGCGGGCCATCGCAGCCAGCAGGTCGGGCAGACGAATCGTGCGGCCATCAAAGTCGATGTCGGCGTGCAGCTCGAACCAGTCGATGTTCGATTTCACGCGGAACCGCAGGTCGGTCGGCTGGCGGACCTTCTTGCCGTCGGCGTGCACCTGCCAACCGGCAGCGACGAGCGCGCGAACGGCCGGTCCCAACGTGCGGGCGGAGATTTCGACGTCGCGCCCCGTGCGGCGCGGATCGAGCAGGCGGCGGAAACCATGCTCGACGAGCTGCACCCAACATTGTTCCTCGCGATCCTTGTTACGCAAGATGCAGCGGCCGAGCGAACGCTGGGCGATGGCCCACTGCGCGCTCGAAGCACGCACCATCGTGCCCAGGTAATCAAACATCAGATCGCCCTGCAGCCGGTCGCCATGCAAGAGAGCGCCGCGCGGCGCTCGCAGCATGAGATGCGGGACCGGATCGCAGGCGACCTCTTCCAGCCGCAGCTCGTCCGGCAAGTCGAGCCGCGGCAGGGCCGGCATGTCGAGCAGCCGATCGATGAAATTGTGCTCTTGCCCGACCGGGATGCGCAGCTCCTCACCGGAGCGGAGCACGTTCACCCAGGCAAACGCGCCGAAGTCGCGGAGTCGGGCAATGTGCTTGTGCGTGAGCAGCGAGTCCCCCCGGCACCATGAGCAGCGCGCGGGCCAGCGGCAGGATTTCGTTTTCGCGGCACAACTGCCCGTCGACGCGCCAGTCGCTTTTTGCCTCGTCGGAGACGAGACGCAGTGAAAGCTCCCACGGCGGGCCGTCGTCCCATTCGAGCGAGGTCGAGTTCTTTTCGCCCGAGTTCAAGAACCGCACGCGGCCCGTCGCGCACATCAGCGGCATGATCAGTTCGCACAGCTCGTGCGGGACGCGGAAGCGGTGCACCGACGACTGAATTTCCGCCTGCTGCTGGTGCCAATTCGTCCGCTCGGGAGTGCCGCCGGAGAGGTAGGCAAGGATGCGGGCATCGTCGGCCCCGATCATTTCATCGAGGCGGCCCGGGCGGAAGCGGAGCGGCTTGAGTTTGCCCCATTGCCCGTTTCCGCGCCGCTGGCGGTGCGACGTTTGCACGACAATCTGGCCGACAAGCCGGCTCTGGTCGATGTCGATTTCGTAGAAGATTTCCTGTTCGCGGGGGGACGCGGCGCCGCTGGCCGGTTCCTGGGCGATCGATTGCCGCACCTGGCTCAGCCGGGTTTCCCAATCGGGGGCGGCAACCGGCGCGGTCGCCGTGGTCCGCGCGACGGTGGTCGACGTCGGCTCGAAGAAATCGCCGGGGACGTCGTCATCCTCGTCGAAGTCGATCGGCAAGGTCCGCATGCGGCTTTCTGCGACGAAGGGGGGCACGTGATCGGCGCGAATTTCGCCGCTGACGTAGGACCCTTCGTCGGCCGCCAAGATCGTCGCCCACAGGTGCTTGCAGGTCGACTCGGGCTGGGCCGTGCGGGCGCAGTTGCAAAAGAGTTTCAGCTTGCCGTCGTGCCGGCTGAGCTGCGTTTGATATTCGACGCCGTCGCGAACGACGCCGAATAGCTCGTTGGGCGTGACGCGGGTGATCGCGACGCGTTCGGCCTTGACGTAGGCCACGCCGCGAAAGCGGATGTCGGCCCGAAACCGCCCTTCCAAGAGCTCGGCCAGGGTCATGCTTGGGCCCCAGATGTCCATTTTGTCGAGCGCATCTGACAAGCGTAACCAATCGCGGGACGGATGCGAAGGCAGCCAACGAGCGGAATCACTAGCAATTGCCTTTCGGGAAGAGGGACCCCCTGAAACGGATGCCCCCGACGGACTGGAGGACCGCGGCGCGGCGCTCTGCGAAGGTGCGCACTTTTCGTGCGCACCTTGGAAAAGGGTGCGCATCTTCGAACAAATCTCCGGGGTTTTCCAAGATGCGCACTTTCGAAAACCGGTGAGCATCTTCGAACCCCGTGCGCACCTTCGGCAGGGCACCGCCCTGCACCCGGTGCCGTTGACGCGTAAAGTCGTGCAGCCACTTGCTTCGGCCTCGTTCGCTGTGTTTGGGCAAATTCGTTTGGTTCATGCGTTCAATTGCCACTTGAGCGGCCTGTTGTAGTAGGGAGGGCGATCCCAGCGCGCCGGGAGAGCCGCCTTCAATCGGGAGACGGCAGGCTGGAGCGTCTCCGCCTCAGGTGAAATCAGCCTCTTTGCCGCAGGCGCTGCGCCACCTTGGCCGTTTGGATTGCCTGCGGGTCCGCCATTGGGGCGGATTGCGAATACAGGCCCCGCAGGAAAAGAAAAAGCCGCGCCTTGGATTGGGCACGGCTCCGCATGAGCGAGATTTACAGCGTGTGGCTGTACCGTTGCGCTTTTCGCTAGCCGGATTATATGCGAAGTGATCGAGTTGGTTCAAGATCAATGTGTTTGCAGAACGCGGGCGATCGACTTACCGAGCCGAGGGGTTAATCCCCTCGGTCCGAGCGCGCGGCCGAGTGGAACGGTCGAAAGCCGTCACTGTATCCCACGATTTCCAAAGTTGGAGCGTGCGACGCGCGAAGAGGATCGCGCCCGCGTACGTCCGAGGGGGTTAACCCCTCGGCTCGGCAGGGGCCTTGCCGCGGCAGACTCGTTTGAAGAGGCGCGGTAGACTTTGGACCTTGAGTTAATTCTGCTATACGGACGCTATGCCTTCTGAACTGCCCACTTTGTCTGAATCGGCCGTGCGCGACTGGTTCCAGGAGCATGTACCGGCGAACGATTTCGCCGGGAAGCGCGTGCTGGTCTTGGTCCCGGACGCAACGAGGACGGCGCCTTTGCCCCTCCTGTTCGACGCACTCTGGGATCGCATTTCCAGCCTCGTCGCCAAATTGGATGTTCTGATCGCGCTGGGCACGCATCCGCCGATGAGCAAAGAACAGATCGGTCGGCTGCTTGGACTCGAAGGCGCGGGGCGGGCAAAGTTTTCGCGTGTGCGAGTTTTCAATCACGAATGGAATCGCGACGAGTCACTGACCACGCTAGGAACGCTCACTGCGGAAGAGACGCGCGAGTTGTCGCAGGGGATGCTCTCGCTCGATGTGCCCGTGCGGATCAATGCGCGGATTCGCGATTACGACGTGCTGCTCGTGCTCGGACCGGTCTTTCCCCACGAAGTCGTGGGGTTTTCCGGCGGCAACAAGTATTTCTTCCCCGGGATTGCCGGCCCGGAGTTGCTCAACTTTTTTCACTGGCTGGGCGCGCTGATCACCAATGAAAAAATCATCGGCGTAGCGGAGACGCCGGTGCGGCGCGTCGTGGATCGGGCCGCGCGGTTAATACCCGTCGAGCGACGCTGTTTGGCTTTTGTCGTCGCGCCGATGCGCGATTGCACGGGTTGTTTTTCGGCACGCCCGAAAGTGCGTGGGGGCAAGCGGCGGAACTGTCCTCGCAAGTGCACATCAGGCGCGTGCCGCGGCCATTCCGGCAAGTTCTCTCCTGCGCACCGCCCATGTATGACGAGTTGTGGGTCGCCGGCAAGTGCATGTACAAGCTCGAGCCCGTGGTGGCCGACGGCGGCGAGTTGATCATTTACGCGCCGCACCTGAAGGAAATCTCCGTGACGCACGGCAAGCGGATCGAAGAGATCGGCTACCATGTCCGCGACTACTTCACGAGCCAGTGGGACCGCTTCCAGCACGTGCCTTGGGGCGTGCTGGCCCACTCGACGCATGTCCGCGGCACGGGCACATTCATCGACGGCGTCGAGCGGCCGCGCGTGCAAGTCACGCTCGCCACCGGCTTGCCGCGCGAAGTATGCGAACGCATCAACCTCGGCTATCGCGATCCGGCGTCGATCGACGTCGAATCGTTTGCGAATCGCGAAGACGAAGGCGTGCTGCTTGTGCGTAAAGCGGGCGAACAGCTCTACAGATTGGAAGGCGGAAGGATGAAGGATGAAGGATGAACCAGACAAGGTGAATGGCGAGGTGCTGCGGTCGCGGCTCGAATTCGCTTTGGGGACGGCGCGGCGGGCGAGTGAGCTGATTCTCGGCTATTACCAATCCGAATCGCTGGCGGTCGAATCGAAGCGTGATACGTCTCCTGTAACCGCCGCTGATCGCGGGGCTGAGGAACTGATTCGCAAGGACATCGCGCGCGAGTTTCCCGGCGACGGCGTGTTGGGCGAGGAACTGGGGGAGACGCCCTCTTCGAACGGATTCCGCTGGATCCTCGATCCCGTCGACGGCACGAAGTCGTTTATTCACGGTGTGCCCCTCTTCGGCACGTTGATCGGGCTCGAATACAAAGATCGCATTGTGCTCGGAGTTTGCCGATTTCCTGCGCTCGATGAGGTCGTTTATGCGACAGCCGGTCAGGGAGCCTGGTGGCAGGTCGGCAAGGCGGCGGCGCGGCGAGCGCACGTCTCGAAAGTCGATCAGCTTGCCGAGGCGCTGTTTTGCGTGACGACGATCAGCGGTTGGGAGCGCATCGGCCGGTATGAAGCATTCGAGAGGATCCGCTCGCAGGCTAAACTCACGCGCGGCTGGGGCGATTGCTACGGCCACGCGCTCGTGGCGACGGGGCGGGCCGAAGTGATGGTCGATCCGCTGATGAATCCGTGGGATGCGGCCGCACTCGTGCCGATCGTGCAAGAGGCCGGGGGGCACTTTTGCGATTGGGATGGCGGAACCTCAATCTATGCGGGCAACGGGATTTCCGTGAACTCTGCCTTGAAAGAGACCGTGCTTCAACTGCTCCGCCCAGCGAGCTAAAGGCCGTTCGATCTTTCCCGCTGATCGCCGAATCAGATAACGTACTGCTGATGCGAGGGGGCGGTGAATGTCTTCGCCAAGCGTGCCACGGTCCGTTGTGTGAATTCCCCAGCAAACGTAAAACCGGGCCGCCGCTTTCGCGGTATTGATTGAAAGAGACCTGGTCGAGAGCGTTCAGGAAACTGTCAGGCTCACGCGATCCAAGGCCGTTCGAAGAGTTGCTTAACGGAGAGTTCGATGTCCGCGACCTCTGAACCCATTTCCACCACGGTACCCGTCGCGAGTACCGCTGCCGTCGCGTCCGCATCCTGGCTGAGCAAGCTGCGCGCGGTGCTGGCGATCCTGATCACGGTTGTTGTGTTGCAGTACGCCTGGGGGCGGACTTTGGTGATTTCCGCCCAGTACTCGTGGCGCACCGTTGAGCGGCAATACATGGTCGCGCTCGTCGTCGGTCTTGTCGCCGTCATGGGGCTGACCTATCAACTGTCCGCGAAATTTCGTTCGCGCCGAGCCGCCTGGGGAATTTGGGCGTGTGTGGCCTTCCTTTGGGCGGCCGAGGCTGTGGCCCTGATCGCGGTCTACAACGGCGACGCGATTCCGACGTGGCTGATCTTTGCTGGATTCTTTCCCGCTTCGTTATGGGTGCTGTGGGCCGCCTGGATGCTTTACTTTCCCATTCGCTGGAGCGTGCGACTCGGCGTGTTGGCTGTGTTGATCGCGGCGGTTTTTCCCTATCTGCACTTCTTCGAGATCACGGGAATGTCGGGCGACACGCGACTCAACTTCGCCCTGCGCGGGGCGATCACTCGCGACGCGCTCATCAAATCGTCAGTCGGCGAATTGTCGACGAGCAACGTGAAACTGGTCTCCAACTCAAAGACCGATTTCCCCGCGTTTCAAGGGCCCGCCCGCGATGCGGTATTGCCCGACGTGAAACTCGATCGCGATTGGGCAAGTCATCCCCCCAAGCAGTTGTGGCGGGAGGAAATTGGCGCCGGCTGGAGTGGCTTCGTCGTCGTGGGCGACTATTCGTTCACGCAAGAACAGCGGGGTGAAGAGGAGTGCGTCGTCTGTCGCGACTTGAAAACCGGCAAAGAAGTGTGGGTCCATTCCGATAAGGCGCCGTACGAGGGCAAACCGCGCTACGAGGGAATGGGCGGCCCCGGTCCGCGCTGCACGCCGACCGTCGACGACGGGCGGGTTTACGCTGTGGGAGCAACGGGCATCCTCAACTGTCTCGACGCCGTCACGGGGCACGGCATCTGGACGCACAATATCGTGACCGAGAATGGCGGATCGGTGGCCGGCCACGGCGTGTGCGGTTCGCCGTTGATCGTGGGGAATTTCGTCGTCGTGGCGCCGACTGGCAAACCGGCGGGCAGCCTGGCGGCCTACGACCGCGTTACGGGCAAACTGGCGTGGTGCACCGGCGTGAACAGTGCCAGCTACGCGACACCGATGCTGGCTTCGGTCGCCGGTGTCGAACAGATTCTCAATTACGACGAGCATGGATTGACGGGCCACGATCCGACAACAGGCAAGGTGCTGTGGCACTTCGTCTGGGACAGCAGTCAGCCGATCTGCTCGCAGCCGATCGCCAACGCCGGGTGCGCCGATCAAATTCTCGTCACGATCGGCTACGGCAAGGGGAGCGCGCTCCTCAAGGTGAGCTGTGCGGCCGACGGCAAATGGTCGGCGGAACCGTTGTGGGAAAGCAAACGGATGAAGACAAAGTTCACGACCGCGGTTTCCCACGATGGCTACGTGTACGGACTTGACGACGGCATCATGCAGTGCATCGAGATCAAGACCGGCAAGCAGATGTGGAAAGGCGGCCATTACGAGCACGGCCAGATTCTGCTGGCAGGCAACACGATCATCGTGCAAACGGAGCCCGGTCCGGTCGTGCTGCTCGACACCAATCCGAAGCAGTTGACCGAGCTTGGATCGCTTCCGGCCCTTTCGAGCAAGACCTGGAATTGCCCGGCGCTTGCGGGCAAGTACCTCCTGGTTCGCAACGACCACGAAGCGGCTTGCTACGAAGTGTCGTTGGCGAAATAACTGGCGAAGCAGCCAATCTCGCTTTGGGTGAGGTGTCCGGGGATTGTCTGCTGGCGGGGATTGAGGATCACCAGTTGCGGGGCGTTTGCACTCAGCCCCCTCACCCCCAACCCCTCTCCCTCGAGGGGCGAGGGGAGCAGGACAAGAAGGCAAAACTCGTCCGCGAAGACTCGCCGCGCCCACCAACTCACTCTCCCCTCTCCCCTCGAGGGAGAGGCCGGGGTGAGGGGGCACTTTCACGCGAGGCCTGCGAATTGGGTGACGCTCGAAGACATGCCCACGCCAAGCCGTTGGGCATGCCACCCGAAAAAGGGTCAACGGCGTAGAGTGGCACACAAACCGCCGTCTCGGTCGTCGAGCTCTTACACGGCCGGAAAGAGCGAGAAGAGCTTGCCGACGTCGTCGAGTTTTTCGAGGCTCCAGCACAGATCGAGAACTCGTTGCTGCGCGGACTTGTCGAGCCGGCCTTCGGCCGTGCGATGGAATTTCGCGGCGACCTCGTCGTCGGTCATTGGGTTCTGATCGTGGCCGCGCGGGAATTCGTTTTCGGCCGTGAACTGTGTGCCGTCCTTGAGCGTCACGGCAATGCGGTTCGGAATGCCGCGCGGATAACGGGCCGTCAGGTCGGCGTTGCGGTGGATCTTGATGCGTGAGACGAGATCCAAGAGCGATTCGTCGCGGAGCCGGGCGTCCGAGAACGAGTTGAGCGTGACGTCACCGTCGACCAGAGCGACCGCCGTGCAATAGGGCAAACTGTGGTCGGCCGTTTCGCGCGTCTTGGGCCGCCACTTTTCGGGGTCCTTGCCGATGATGTCGACGGCCGCGTCGAACGATTCGATATCGATCGACGCAATTTGCGGCCGATCGGGAATCCGCTTGCGCAATTCAAGGGCGGCGTGAATCGCACTTTGCGAATGGTACTCGGCCGGCCAGAACTTGATCGAAGTTTTCTTGATCATGAAGTCCGAGCCGCCCGCTTCGCCGCCAAGCTTCGGCAACGTCAGCGGTCCAGAGACTTGTTTGAAGAATCCAAGCTCGCCCTCGAAAATCGGTGCCGGCCCGGTGAGTCCCTCGGCCGCCAACAGTGCGGCAAAGACGCCGTTCCGCGAGGCGTTGGCGAACGCGCAGCCTTTCCATTCCGAAAGTTCGCCTGCGCGAGTCTGCCGCAGGGTGATATTCGGCGTCCCGGCCAGGTTGAGCGCCTGCAGAATGCGATCGGAGTTGAGACCCAGCAGTCGGGCGGCGGCGGCGGCGGTCGAAAACGCACCGTACGTGACGTGATCCCAGCCGTGCTTGCGGATCGATGCAGCGTCGCAGAGCCGGCATTGGATTTCGTACGCGATCACGGCGGCCGTAATCAGCTCGCGGCCGTTCTTGCCGGCAACTTCGGTCGCAGCCAGCACGGCGGCGAAATTATCGCTCGGATGGGCCGGCTCGAGTGAGAGATAGGTGTCGTTGTAATCGAGGTAGCGAAACAGGATGCCGTTGGCGAAGGCCGCCAAATCGGGGCTGGTCTTGTTGCGGCCGCCGAGGAAACTGGCTCCCGGGCGTGAATCGACGCGCGATGCGACGCGCCGTGCCACCGAGGGCGCGCCCGCATCGTAGGCTCCCAGTGCACAAGCCAGCGAATCGATCAGTCGACGCCGGACCTCGTGGACGGTCGCCTCGTCCAGTTGCTCGAATTTGAGTCCGAACGCGTAATCCGCCAGACGGTTTGCCAAATGCATGGAATGCTCATTCCCAAAACAGGTCAGGAATTCAGATCGGGCGTCACGAGGCGGCGTTCAGCGTCGCCTCGTGTCACCTCGCCTCGTATCACTTCGCCTCCCCGTTTGCCTCGCCGGCGTCGCCGTGGCGGAGGGCAATTGCCGTGGCCGTCGCGTAGGCCCGGCAGTGGGAGATTGAGATAAGAACTTCGTCGATGCCGAACTGGCCGGCCAGGTCGCGGGCCGTGCCGTGGATGTTGATCACCGGCTGTCCCGAGCGGCGCGTGGTCACTTCGATGTCGAGCCAGCCGACGCCTTTCGTCCAGCCGGTGCCGAGCGTCTTCATCACGGCCTCTTTGGCGGCCCAGCGGCCGGCAAAGTGCTGGTACGATTCCTTGCGGCGCTGGCAGTACCGGATTTCCTCCTCGGTGTAGACCCGCTGCAGGAAATGCTCGCCGTGGCGCTCGATCATCTGACCGATGCGGACGATCTCCACGATGTCGGTGCCGACTCCCACGATCATCGTCGTCTTTCCCAAGCTCGGCTGCGGTGGCCGTTGGAGGGTCATTCATCCAGCTTAGCGGGCGGGTCGGACGCGTCCAACCGTGGCGAGAAGGCCAATCGGCGAAAGATCCAAGTTCCTGCCGCCCCGCCCAGCATGATTTCAACAACCCAAAAGACCGTTGCCACGCGTCGCGATTGAATGCCGATTTGCGGAGACGCGGTACTGCAGATAGTCGGCAAAGGAGGTGCCATTGGCCCCGATCGTTTTGCGAACGTCGGCGACCGTCTTTTCGGACTTCGCATCGTCCGGAAAATTGAGCGATTGCAGCATCTGCAAGGCGGCGGCCCGCTTGGGATTGGCGGCAAGGGCCCGTTCCTCGGCCGTCCGAAAAACCCGGTAGGACTCGACGGCCATGCCCGATCTGGCCCGCCGCGATCACGACGAAAACAGTGGCACAAGCCACCGCCGATTTCGTCCTGGGAACGTGCAACGTCTCCGCCAACCGTGCGGCGAGCCACCCCGCGAGCAGGCCGAGCCCGATGGCGTAAAGCCCCAGCATTTTCACGCGGGAAGGCAAGTAGACCGCCACCAGCGATATCGCGGCCGTCGCCAGCAGAAACAGCATCAGCCACGAAAACCAGCCATTTCGGCGGCCTGGCGCCATGGCGGGTTGCTCGGGGGCAGGTGCGGCCATTATTTTAGATTTCGATCGGTGCCATTCAGATTTCAGCGAATCGGCGACGGTCGTATTTTCTCTTTTTCAGCCGGCGCCAACCAGGGCGCCCGTGTTGATGCTCGCGCAGGTGCGAGGAGTGAATTGTGGTGAATCGGTTGTCGATGTGGCGCGTGACCTGCCTTTGTTCCATCACGGCCCTTTGCTTTGCGCTCGGGCAGTCGCTGTTGGCGGCCGAACCGCAGAGCCGGCCGCTGCTGGATTACATCAAAAAGGCCGATCCCAGCTATCACTGGACCAAGGTGGCGGAAGGGACCGTCGGGCAGGCTCAGTACGTCGAGATTCGGCTCACGTCGCAGACGTGGAAAAGCATCGTCTGGAAGCATCAGTTATTCATCTTCAAACCGAAAAACGTCGATCCGGCGGCCAAGGAAGCCATCTTGATGATCACGGGCGGCGACTGGGACCCGAAGCTCGAGAAGCCCGGACGCAAACCCGATCTTCCGGAAGAGGCTCCGGTCTTGGCGTTCGTGGCCGCCCAGTTGCGCGAGCCGGTGGCTTTGGTAAAAGACGTCCCCTTCCAGCCGATCTTCGAAGGCAAGGTCGAAGATCAGATTATCGCCTACACGTTTGACATGTTTTTGAAGACCGGCGTGTCGGACTGGCCGCTGCTCTTGCCGATGGTGAAAAGTGCCGTCCGCGCGATGGATACTGTGCAGACGTTTCTGAAAAAAGAGTGGTCGCTCAACATCGAAAAATTCACGGTGACCGGCGCTTCGAAGCGCGGCTGGACGACCTGGCTGACGGGAGCCGCCGATCCGCGGGTGGCCGGCATCGTTCCCATCGTGATCGACACGCTCAATATGAAGCCGCAGATGAAATTGCAGCTCTTGAGCTTTGGCGATTTCTCGGAACAGATCAAAGATTACGTCGACCGCGACTTACCGCGGCGGATGAACTCACCAGCCGGCGATGCGCTGCGCGCGATCGTCGATCCCTATTCGTACCTCGACATGTTGAAGCTGCCCAAGCTGCTCATGATGGGGACCAACGACCCGTATTGGCCGCTCGAAGCGGCAAGCCTCTACTGGAACGACTTGCTGGGCGAAAAATACCTGCTCTACGTTCCCAATAACGGGCACGGTCTGCAGGATCTGAAGCGGATCGTCGGTGACATTCTGGCCTTCCAGGAACACGTGGCGCAGGGAAAACGGCTGCCCAAAATGAAGTGGCACTTCAACCGCGACGCGTCGGCATTAGAGCTGACGGTTGAATCCGATCTTAAGCCGAAATCGGTCGTCGTTTGGACGGCGACCGCCAAGACGCGCGACTTTCGCGAGTCGAAATGGACGTCGCAGCCGACCCGGTTCGAGAAGGGTTCGTACCATTTCGAACTGCCCGTGCCGGCTGAGGGCTGCGCGGCCGTCTTCGGCGAGGCGACGTTTCCGAACGGCGGGATCCCGTATTTTCTTTCGACGAATGTGCGCATCGTCAGCAAGAGCGATAAGACGCCGGACGCGTCGAAAACCGGACGCTGACGGCTTGAGCGACTATTCGTCGAGGTGCACGCGGACTTCGTACGACTTGAGTTCGGCAACCTGGTTTTTGACTGCCGAGCCAGTCAGCGGATTTCCCTTGAGATAGAGATGCCAGTAGGGAGCGAAGCGTCGATCGCCCTGTGCGTCCTTCTTGGCCATGGCAACGAGCGGGCCGAGGTCGGCGACCTTGTTTCCCTCGAGCATCGTATGCCGCAATTCGGTCATGCCCGAAAGTGCCGACACGTCGCTGATGTGGTTGTTCCGCAGATCGAGCGATTCGACCCACTTGAGTCCCTTGAGCGGCGAGAGGTCGGAGATCTGGTTGCCCTCGAGATAGAGCGACGCGAGCTTGTCCATCCCGGCAAGCGCGTCGAGCGACTTTGATCTTGTTGCGTGACAAATCGAGCGACATCATTTTTTTCAGGTCTTTGAGCGGTTCGATGTGCTCGATCCGGTTCCCGTCGAGCCGCAGGTACTGCAACTTGACGAGCCCGGCAAGCGGCGCCACGTCGACGATCGCGTTTTGCGAAAGATCGAGTGACTGAATGTTGACGAGGCCGGCGAGCGGCTTGAGATCGGCAATCGCATTGTCGCCCAGCTCGACCGACTCGACGTTCACGCACTTCTCGATGCCGGCCAGATTGGCGATCTTCTTTCCCTTGCCGCGCAGGAAATAGATGTTCTTGAGATCGTCCTCTTTCAGCTCCTCTTTATCCCCCTTTTTCAACTCCTCGCGGACGATCGCTTCGAGGCCTTTGTCGGGAAAGAGCGAGGCCGCGGCGTTTGCGGTCGTTTCGCGGCAGAAGACGGCGGCAAAGAACGCCAAGAGCAAGATCGACGGCAACGATTTCATGGGGCTCTATCCTCGACGGGCGGGAGATTGCGGGCTGAATTCGGTGGGAATCGGTCAACTGCCAGTCTAACGCCTGTGCGCGGGGGGTCTCAACTCAAATCGCCGGAACGAGCGCAAAAGTGCCTGATATCCGCCGTCGACCGGCTTACCCGGGCAATGGTGTCGTTCTTCGACCATCGTCATTGCCGGCAGTTCGCTGACAACCTGGCGAACGATCTGGTCATTCTCTTCAGGCTCGATGCTGCAAGTCGAATAGACGACGCGCCCGCGGGTTTCAGCCGCTGACAGGCAGCATGGAGGAGTGACCTTTGTTGCGCGGACAGTTCGGCGATCTGTGCGGCATTGATCCGCCACCGCGCTTCAGGCCGCTTGCCCAAGACGCCGGTGTTCGAGCAGGGCACGTCGACAAGAATGGCATCGAACGGGCCCGCTGGCAGGTCGTTTCCATCGGCCGAGATGAGAGCCGTTTTGACGATGGCAGATGCCAAGCCGCTGGCAATTCTCTTCGATTCGCTTGAGCCGCTCGGCTCGGACATCGGTGGCAAGGATGCTTCCTGTATTTTTCATCCGCTCGGCCAGATGCGTCGTCTTCGCGCCCGGGGCCGCGCAAAGATCGAGAACGGTCTCGCCGGGTTGCGGGGCCAACAAATCGACCGCTTGCATGGCCGATTCGTCCTGCACCGTGAAAAGCCCATCGGCAAATCCGGGAAGCGTGTCGATTCGTAACGTGCCTTCGAGGCGGATTGCTTCCGCCAGGCTTCCCGGTCGAGCGGGAACGCCCTGCGCGATCAAGATGCCGAGAAGATCGTCGCGAGTCGTCTTGAGTTCGTTGACTCGCAGCGACAAGGTGGGCGCTTGATCGAACCAAAAGCCGAGTCGACAGAGTTCGCTCAAATCGAAGCGACTTTGCCAGCGATTGATCAGCCAAAGTGGAAAGCTGAACGCCTCGGCCACATAGCCGGCTGGGTCGGTGGACGGATCGGCAAACACGGTTCGCGACAGTCGCGCGATATCGACCGTCCTCTCGTGGCACAGCGTCCGCAGCCGGCTCGTTGGCCGACTCATTGGTAAGTAGTGATTGAACGGCGCGCAGGATGCCATTGACGAAGCCGTCCCAACCGCGGCGGCCGATCCCTTTTGCCAGCGCCACAGTCTCGCTAACGGCCGCGTAAGCGGGAACCGTGTCGAGAAAGGCAAGTTGATACGTGCCGAGCTGCAAGAGGGTCCACAATTCGCCCTCGATGCGGTGTCGCGGACGTGCGACGTGCGGCGTGATGAGTGCATCGAGCGTCACACGACGACGGACGACGCCGTTGATCAGTTCGACGGCCAATCGGCGATCTTCGGCATGAATCTGGGGCACGTTCGCCAGGCATTCGTCGAGCAGCTTGGAAACGAACCGGCCCGTCTGCTTGTGCCGGCTGAGCACTTCGAAGGCGATGCCGCGCGCGGTTTGCGGGCAACGATTGACTCTCGCACGTCGGACGCGTCGCTTTTGCGGCATCACGATCAAGCCCCACCGCGACAGAGGGCCGTCAGATCCTCGAAGAATCGCGGGTAGGTCTTCCCCGTGCATTCGGGATTGGCGATCTGGATGCCGGGGACCTTGAGGCCGATGAGGGCAAAGCTCATCGCCATGCGGTGGTCGTCGTACGTTTCAATCGTCGCGGGACGAATCGAACCCGGATGGATCGTCAGCCCGTCGGGATGCTCCTCGACGCCGAGACCCAAACGGCGCAGTTCGCTGGCAACGGCGGAGATGCGATCGGTCTCCTTGTGGCGAATATGCGCCACATTGCGAATGCGGGTCGGACCGGTGGCAAACGGCGCCACGGCAGCGAGAGTTTGGGCCGTGTCGCTGATCTCATTCATATCGACATCGATCCCGTGGAGCGGTTTGCCGCAAACGGTGATTGAGGATTCGCCCCACTGCACCTCGCAGCCCATCTGGGCGAGCAGTTTCACGAAGTTCACGTCGCCTTGCAGCGAATCGCGAGACAGACCCTGCACGGTGACTGTACCACCGGTGATCGCCGCCGCCGCGAAAAAATAACTTGCTGCAGAAGCGTCGGGTTCCACGGCGTAGTCGGTGGCGCGGTACCGCGCGGGAGCGATCCGATACCGGCCATTCTCCTGGTCGACTTCGATGCCAAAGGCCTGCATCATGCGAATCGTCATGTCGATGTACGGCTCGGAAACCAATCCGCCGCGCAGCACAAGTTCGACCGGCCCGCAGGCAGACGGCGCGGCCATGAGCAAGGCGCTAAGAAACTGGCTCGACTTTGCGGCATCAACGTGGGCGGTTCCTCCGGGGAGTCCCGCGCCTTGGACCAAAACCGGCGGGCAGCCGTTCGGCTGCTCGCAGACGGCATTTCCGCCGAGCGAGTTGAGTGCGTCGCAAAGCTCGCCGATCGGCCGCTCGCGCATGCGGGCGTTTCCGTCAAGCCGGTATCGGCCGTGTCCCAGGCAGGCGATGGCCGTCAAGAAGCGGATGCTGGTCCCGCTGTTTTCGAGCCAGAGTTCGGCCGAAGGAGAGGTCGGTCGGCCTGAGCACCCGGAAACGACCGCTTCGCAGCTTGCCCCGTCGTGAGTCACCTCAACTGCCAACCGTCGCAGGCTGTCGACCATCACCCGCGTGTCCTGGCTGTCCAACACGCCGGTGAGCTTGGATGTCCCTTCGGCAAGAGCAGCCAGCACGAAGGCACGATTGGTGATGCTCTTTGATCCGGGTGGACGAACGCTCCCCTGGATCGGCCGAGTTACCGGATCAATCGAAACCGCGGGCACAAAGCACTTCTCGACACGTCAGATGAAAATCGGCCGCAATTCCGCCGGCCGGGCCTTAAGCCTCGATTGTAGCGACGCGCGCCAGGTCGGGCATCTGGCCAGTTGGATGTGGAATTCTCCGAACGACGTGCGAATCGCGTACGTCGGGAGGCTCCCTCAAAGTCGGACGCTTCCCGCCTGAATCGCCGCGCCCTCAGTCCTTTGCAGGCTTCGCCGAAAGAGCCGGAGCTCGGACTCCGATACCAATGATATCCGAATTGCCGGACTTAAAGACGGGTTACGTAGATCGAATGGACACCTCGACGAACCAAGGATTGCCACGGACGAACGTCCGGCTGTTCCTGCTTGCGGCCGCGGCCGTCCTTTTCGGCCTGCTTTGGTCGTCCGACCGGGAATACCAGGACCGTGAGCTGACAGCTGCTCGCGAACGCGAAAAAACAGCCGCGGAGCAACCGCTGCTCGCCGCCGTTTCACCCGACATTCGGCAGGAGAATTCGACCCCCACTCGCGTGGTTCGCCAGGAAAACGCGGCTTCCATTCGCGTTGCGCCGTTTGCCGCCTCGTCGTGGATCGCGCCCAGCTTTGCGACCTCGGCTGCCGAAGACGAGATCCGAAAACCGCTCGTTGCACCTCAAGTCGAAGCCAAGCCGCCTGCCCCATCCGGTTCTCACGAGCCGATTGTCTCCGTCATTGTGGTGTTCCGGAGACAGAGTTTCCGTGTCGACGATTCTGGGATCGTCGACACGGCATGCCGGGCAGACGGCACGAGCGGTTGGCCCCTGTTTGAGGCCAATTATCGGGCGCTTGTTCGGTGCCTCGACCTTGTGTGCTTCGAGATCTCCGGTGAGACGTGCGACATGCGTTGGCAATTGAGGCGCACGGCGAGCTCCGCCGGTCACAAGATGATAGCGCTCATTCGACGACAGATCGCGCCCGAAGGGGATTGGCGGATCCTGGTTGAGAGGTTCGTGCGCGGAGGTTTGGCACCCTTCGATCCGGCTGATGTCAATGCTGCGGCAAAGCATGCCGCAGCACCGGGGCCGGCCGATGAGCGCTGAGCACTTGAATTCGTTTTGCTGCCAAGGCCAACTCGGCAAAAGCGCCAGCGTTTACCAAGGTTCTCGGCTCGCGTCGATATTTGCTGCAATGGTCTCAAAGTCCCTTGCATCTTTTTTGCCCGCGGCGTCGGTCAGCCGCTTTGCGAAGCCGGGAGCAGCCAATACTTCACCAGCGGGACTTTCGGCGCGCCGCAGTGGTCGGTGGAGCAAGTCCGCGGTGACGGGTCTTGGATGAAGTGGGGCGATCGATGCAGTATGCCACGGGTCGCGCGCGTGTGGGATTAATTGTCGTGGCGCTGGCATTGCCTTTGGCAGTTTGCGCATCCGAAATGCACTCGGAGGCCTGGCGAGACGACTTCGAGACCGCCGAAGCGCAGGCCAAGCAGCTCGGGCTGCCCATGCTCGTGCACTTTCATGCTCAGTGGTGCGGCCCCTGCAAGGAAATGGAACGAACGGTCCTCCGCGATCCGCTCCTGTTGCGAACCCTGCGAACGCAATTCGTGGCGGTGCAAGTTGACTCGGACCTGCGGCCCGATCTCCGCCGACGTTTTCATATCGAAAAACTGCCGACCGACGTGTTCGTCGATCCCCGAGGATATGTGCTCGAGCGATCCTCTGGCATCAAGGATCGCGAATCGTATCTCTCGCTTGTCGCGCGAATCGACGCGATCTGTGCGCAATCGCGCTCGATGCGGATCGCTTCTTCAACGAAAACATTGGCGCCGCAGCACCCGCGGATTAACGACATGCAACTGTCGCAGGAACCGAGTCCGCCGCCGATGGCGCCCGAACCGGTCGGTCCGCATCTCAATGAGCCGATGCCGATTGCCACCTCGATCGGCGCGAAACCGGGGTTTGATACGCATCCGCGATCGTCCGAACGGCGGTTTTCGAGCCTGGGAATGAAGGGTTACAGCCCGGTGGCCTTGTCGATGCGCCGCCAATGGGTCCGGGGTGAGCGACAGTATTCCGTCGAATACCGTGGGATTGTCTACTTTCTGACGTCGGCCCAGGAGCAGACGCAGTTCCGCGACAGCCCAGATCGTTTTGCACCGCAAATCCTGGGTTGCGATCCGGTCATTCTGGACATTGCAGACCGGGCCGTGCCGGGCGATATCCGGTTTGCCGCCTTCTTTGACGGGGAGCTCTATCTGTTCGTCAGCGAAAAATCGCGACAACTGTTCAAGCTGGATCCGCGTCGATTTATTCGGGCCAAACACGCTTTGCAAGTGGACGAGTTGGACGAGAAGCGCCTAGAATGACGGTAGAAGGGGCACCCAAAGGATTTCGGGAAACGGCACCCAAGAGATCGATTGACACGGTTCTTGGGAAAGGTATGATAAAAGGAGTTTTGGAGCCTGTTCTCCTTCAAGAATAACGCCGTTGCCGCTCCAGGCCTGTCGGTCTTGCAAACTGGTTGGGCAAGGATGGGCAACGGAGGGAAAGGGCTCATCGGCTAGCCGACTTCCCCGCTTGTGGAAGTCTTCGTTATCGTCGCCTTGCCGGTATTTTCTGGGGGCTCGATGACGAACGGACCCGTCACCCAGCACGTGCTCCGCTTGCATCTTGAGTCCAGGACTTGTGAGGCACCAAGCCCTCGAAGTTGCTTGGCTCTATGGGACAAGGGAACGCTCGGTTGGGAAAATCGGTGTCAGGGCAGCACCGTCTTTCTCAATGGACTCGATTGAACGTAAAGGTCCCGATGTGCAGTAAGGCCATCGGGCAATGGCTACCTTTCCGAAGACCGCGGACGGTCTAGAGGCCGCCGACCCGTACGCCAAAGGGTGTGGCCCAAATCCGAGGGAGCCAATCAGGCTGGATGTGTGACGCCAGCCGAAAGATAGAGCCAGCCGGATATATGAAGCCAACCGGAAACGCGAAGCCAAGCCGTTCTGCAAGGCCGAACGAACTTGCCCTTTCGCGTCGCTCCGCCGAACAAAGGGCCGCCCGGCAATAGCGGATAAATGCCCGGCAATCGCAAACGAACCCGAGTCGATCGCAACGGTTCCTTGGCGCGACCAGGCAAAGAAAAAATGGGATGTCGAGATAGGTTCGGCGTCCTGAGGATGGCATTTCTTCGGAAATTGGGGCCATCAATCGTCGAACGATCGACGACGTCCGAGATTTTGGTTCGATCCTGCCCCACTTTTTGCGGGGGTATAAGGACGATGTCCCTCCGCTCAGCGGTCTTGAAATTCTGCCTGGATGGCATCATCCGGGCCCTCTGACAGTGTTTGATTTTTGATTACGGAAAATGCGAATGACCGAACAAAGCTCTGGTTCTCCTGCTCGTCGTCGACGAACGCGTCGCGCGCCAGAAGCTCCCGAGGCACGAGTGCCCGAAGAGCCGCGCGTCACGAACGACGATTTTGGCGCCGGCGTCGATGATGCGCCGGAACCGTGGGAATCACGTGCGGAAGCCTTTGACGCAGGTCCGGAAGAGCCGGAACGCCCGCTGCGCGATTTCAGCGCTCGCGATGCGTCTGATCGCGCTGATTCCGATCGAGATGTCTCCGATCGAGATGTCTCCGATCGGGAAACCGGAGATCGCGATCTCGGCGAAGGTGCGACGGGCGAAGGCGAACTCGGAGAACCGGGGACCGATGCGGATCGGCAAGGCGGATATGGACCGGGCGGTTACGACTCCGGCATGCCGCGTCGCCGCCGCCGTCGCCGCCGTCGCCGTGCCGGCGGAGGATACGGCGATCAGCAGCAGGCACCCCCGCCGCGCGGACAGCGCGGCGGACATTTTCAACAACAACACGGTCAGCGCGGCGGCCGCCCGCGCGGCCGGCAGATGGGACCGCCGCAGGCGCGGGGTCCGCATGTCCCTCGCACAAACGGACAAGATGTGACCGTCGGCGTGGCTGAGGGCGTGCTCGAACTGCATCCGAAAGGTTACGGATTCCTGCGCGATATCAAAAAGGATTACGCCGCCCAAGAGACCGACCCCTTTGTCTCGAGTTCGCTGATCGAGAAATACAGCTTGCGGCCGGGAATCCTGATTCGCGGCGAAGTTGGTCCGGGCTCGAATTCACAAGGTCCGCGGCTGCGGACGATCGAGTCGGTGGACGGCCGGTCGCTCGACGACTACGCGAAGATCAAGAAATTCGACGAATTGACGGCGATCAATCCCTTCGAGCACATCAAGCTCGAGACCGGACCGCAGCCCATCAGCATGCGGGTCATGGACCTGTTGACGCCGATCGGCAAGGGGCAGCGAGCGCTGATCGTGGCTCCGCCGCGAACCGGCAAGACGATCCTCCTGCAACAAATTGCCGACGCCGTCAGTCGCAACCACCCCGAGCTGCACCTGATTGTGCTCTTGATCGACGAGCGGCCGGAAGAAGTGACCGAAATGCGCCGTAATGTGCGGGGCGAAGTGATCGCCTCGTCCATGGACCGCGACGTCGAAAGTCATGTGCGGACGAGCCAGCTCATCATCGAGCGGGCCAAGCGGATTGCCGAGTCGGGGGGCGAGGTCTTCGTGCTGCTCGACAGCATCACGCGGACGGCCCGCGGCGTTCAACAAGTGGGTCGGCAATACGGGCCGCACGATGTCGGGCGGACTCGACGTGAAGGCGATGGACATTCCGAAGAAAATGTTCGGAACGGCCCGCCGCTTTGACGAAGGGGGTTCGCTAACGGTCGCCGCGACGGCCTTGATCGACACCGGCAGCCGGATGGACGAAGTGATCTTTCAGGAGTTCAAGGGGACCGGCAACATGGAAATGGTCCTCAGCCGGGACCTGGCCGACCGCCGCATCTGGCCGTCGATCGACATCACGCTCTCCGGTACGCGGCGCGAGGAGAAGATTCTTCCTCCCGAGGCGCTCGAAAGCATCGTGATGCTCCGGCGTAGCCTGGTCTCCATGAGCCCTGTTGAAGCCATGGAGCAGCTCATCAAGACGCTGCAGCGTTTCCCGACGAACAAGGAATTCCTGGCGAAGGTCAAGTCAGTCCTATAGGGCGTGAGCGCTCAGGCGACTTGGTGATCGCTTCAATTCGCGCGACGTTCTGTCCTGCGCACGGCTTCGTATGCGAGTGCGCTCACGTGACAGGGGATATGCGGAGAGGCCGGGCGCTCTTACGGCGTGGGGCACTGATGCCCGCGATAATAGTGGCTCGGTCCGCTAAACATCGTGTCGGGCACCATTGATGCGCCCGTATAAACGGCCGGCCGCGAAAGCGTAATGCCGTTGCGGTGCCGGCTCTCAATCCGGGCGATCCGCTCACGTGCTTCGAAGGTCGGCGCGTTCGATAATCCGCTCTTGGGCCACAGTCAGGTGTTTACTGGTCGATGCGGCGTCCTTTTCGTAGACGCTCGGATCAGGCGACTGGGCCAGAAGCGGTGCAGCGGCTCCCAATGCGACGCACAAGCCAAAGCCAATCAATAGGTTCCGCATTTTCAACTCCTGCAGATGCGCCGGCCTGAAATCTTGCATTCGAATGGGTCCTTTCTGAATAGATCGGTTGTAGCGATTGCAGAGTTTAGTGCGGTTTGTCCCTTTATTCGTGCCGACCCGTCCGCCGCTCTTCGAGATTTCCCCGATCTTATCCTTCCGCTACACTCCCCCGCCCTTTTCGGATTCACGGGTCAATCTCCAGGTCATTCGCCGGAGCGTGCCGCCCATGCGATTCCTGCATCCCGTCGCGATGTTTGTCGTTTATTGGACCGTTGTCTTGTCGGCGAGTGCTTTCGGGCAATCGACCGAGGCGCGGACTCTCAAGGGGCACGCGGGAACGGTGACGGCTGTCGCCTTTTCGCCCGATGGAACGACACTCGCGTCGGCGAGTGCCGACTCGAACATCAAACTTTGGAACGCCAAAACGGCCAGCTCGTCACGACGCTCTCGGGACATGTCGGCACAGTTTGCAGCGTTGCCTACTCACCGGACGGCACGATGCTGGCTTCAGGCGGGAACGACGGGGATGTGAGATTGTGGGATCTCGCATTGAGAACTACGCGAGCGACTCTCACGTCGAACGTCTCGAAAGTCCGCTGCGTGGCCTTTTCGCCAAATGGTGAGCGACTGGCGGCCGGTCGCGAGGATTCGACAATTCAATTATGGAGCGTCAAAACGGGCAATCTGATCGCCACGTTCAAGGGCCATAAACGGGCCGTCCTGGCCGCGGTCTTCACGCCGACGGGCAACATCTTGGTTTCGGGCAGCGCCGACCAAAGCGTCAAGCTTTGGAGCCTGGCGCGCAATTCGGAGATGACGCCGGACGTGCTCAAAGTACGGGGACGTCACGGCGTTATTCGCTCGCTGGCGTTCTCACCGAACGGAGTCGAATTGGCGCTTGCCACCAACGACTTCGTCGCAATCTGGGAATTCAGCCAGCTCGACCGTCGCTTCGCGCTGCCACGTCGCCGCAAAGGAATCATCTGGAGTGCACGCTACTCCCCACACGGACGGTTGCTTGCAACGGCTTGTGGAGCGGATCCCGCAAATTCCACCCAAGTGCATGCAAAAAAGGGATCATCGGCACAATCGAAGCAGGTCCGGGAAAATGAAATCAGGCTTTGGGACTCGGCCACCGGACGCGAACGTGGCAGCCTGAATGGCCATACCGGACCGGTGCGAGCAATCGATTTTTCGCCGGACGGCCGGCTTCTCGCCTCCGGAAGCGACGATAAGACCGTGATGCTTTGGGACGTCGCCCATCTTCAAGAATTCGACATGCCAAGCACCCCCGATGACCTGGCTGCCAAGACGGCGAACGAAGTGTCGCCCGTTTCCGGTTCAGACGTTCCGGTCGAGGCAGACGAATTGGGCTGTGACGACGACGATCCCGGCTGTTGTCCTGGAACTCGATGGATTTGCGCCAAGCGTCGCGCATCGGCCGAAGGGGAAAGTACCAAACCCGAATCTCTTCCGAGGGTTGCCCGAACGTCCTCGAGTGGATTCGGGTAATGGCACCGTATTCGAGTATCGAGCCGCTCGAGGCCTCTCCGGAGCGGGCGGAGGCCATACCGTTGGGTCAGGTGGCGAGCGGCGGTGGAGCGGCAGACGCGAGCCATCGAGGCGGCGACCGGGACAAGAAGCATGAATAGCCGCGAAAAAGTCCCGATAACAGCGGCGAAGTACCGTCTAAGCCGCCGATGGCCCCAGTATTTGCGTCAGCGTGGACAGCGACTCTCCGCCGCCTTCGATGACGCAGACATACACCAGATCATTCTCGGTCCAGGCGACGCTGACTGATTCGCCAATTTGAGCCGAGAGATAGTCCCCGAATCGTTGTGCCGTCAACACGGACTGTTCCCCCGGTGGCGACCGCATCTGGCCTCGAGGAATGACGGCCAGCAGGCCGCGGACAGGATGCCGTTGCCGGCCGGGCAGTACGAAACCATACACCGCGAATTGGTGTCGACCCGCATCCGGCCAGCCTTTGGCGATCTTGTGGCAGGTCCAATCCAGTTTCTGCCAAGCCGGATCGGGCAATTGGCTCGCTTTTGGGTCGCCGCCAAACTCCCGCAAAGTGTCCAACGTCGTGAAATCGATCCGAGCAAGCTGCTGACTGATGTCGGCAACGGTCCATCGCGGCGTCATCAACCAGATCACGCTAAAGAATCCAATCGCCGCAACGACGAGACACGCGGCAACGGGCACCAACCTGCGAGTCCACCGGCGCACCGCGGGGCGGGGCTGTGGTGAGGCGACGGTAACGACGTCACTGGTTTCAGCGACCGAAACTGTGGTTGTCGGCGGCTGGCACTGCCATCCCGACCGCGGTTTTAGCACCCGACTCCAATACCACCAGCTTTCGTGATCAACCGCTCTTGGGCATCGAGAGGCACTTGGACAGCCCGCATCACCCGGCCGATGTTCCGGTCCAGTTGCCGACGGCCTTCCGCGATCGCCAGACAGCGAGGGCACTCGGCGAGATGTGCTTGGCGGCTTTGACATCGGCCTCTCCGAGGCCAGCCACGCCATCGCCATCGCAGTCGAGAACCTTAAGTGCAGTTCGACAATCCATCGGTCCAATCCAAATATCACCGAGCCTTTTTTTGACCCGATCAATGCGCCGGCGAGGATTGCATCGCTTCCAACCGCTTTCGCAAATAACCTTTGCCACGTGCCAGTCGGCTCATCACCGTGCCGATCGGAACGCTCATCTGGTCGGCGATCTCGCGATAGGAGAATTCCTCGAAGTAAAACAAAATCAACGGAGTGCGAAATTCCTCAGGCAATTCATTCAAGATCTGCTGCAATTCTTCGGAATCGATCGTGAGGTCGCCGGGCGTTTCGTCGGCTGGCTCGGGAATCAATTGGAGCGGCACAGTCCTCGCCGATCGCCTGAGGGCAATCCGTGTCAAAAAAGTGTTTCGCAAGATCGCGCAAAGCCATGCCTTTGCCGAATCCTGCTCCCTGAGTTGATGGAGCCGTCGATGCGCCGTTAAAAAGGCTTGCTGTGTCAGATCTTCCGCCTCTTCGACCGATCCGCAGAGGCGGAACGCATAACGGTACACCAGCGGGTAGTGGAGACACGCGAGCTCCGATAGGCTCACAGTGTGCCGACTTTCATCCATGGAGACCTCGAGAGTTTAGACTTGGTCGAAGGCCTGTTTATTCCCGCGACACGTTCGAGAGAGCACTTGATTGCGGGGTCCGTCGATTTTTGCCGCTTTTCTCTGACATTCAGAGTAGGCAATTGGTGTTCCCATGTCCAATATTGGGACGCTTCCAGCCCGACAAGCCAAGACGACGGGAATAAATGCTGCAGACAGTCCGTCCCAAATCAGCCGAGATCACGCTGCGGTGCGATTTCGGCGCCTGTCAGTTAGTTTCGACACCGGTTCAAGTTAAGGAGACGAAGCCGATGCGTATCTTTCGTGCAATGATGGCCGTTGCGATCTTGGCATGTGTTGGCGTTGGCTGCGAACAGGAGGCTCCGAAAAAACCGCCGGAGCAGAAATCGGAACTCGGCGCGCCCGCCAATCCGAACACGGCGACGTCGGACACGTCTAAGAAGTAAGCCGTCGGCTGCGAATCGCCCAGAGAACGCCGCCCCGCCGCTGGGACAGCGAATGAATCCGGTCGGGACGGATCACTCGCCGACAAATTTCCAGAATTCATCTTCCCCCTCTTCATGTGGAGAGGGGGGTTGATTGGATTTGGGCCGCTGCGGTGCGGTGGGCTTGCGCAGGGCGCATTTTGAATCTTGATGACTTCCGTCGAATCTGGTTTCGCCGGTTTGGCTTTGGCGAGCCGGGGATGCTTGAGACGGCTGCGCGACGGGTTTTGGAGCAGTCGGTTTCGCGGGGACCGGTTTGGCTCCGCTGGCTTTTACCACGCTCGGTTTCGGGACGTCGACTTTCGATGGTCCGGTTTTGGCAGGCGCCGGCCGGGCGGGAGCCGCTTTCTGGGAGCATTCGGGGCACTTCCCGTTTGCGGCAAGCGGCGTCCCGCAGTCGTTGCACAAAGTCGGTGCGACTCGACTTCTGGTCGAAAAATGCCGTCCACTTCGCGTCGGTCATGTCTGTGTGCGGCTTCTCGTCGACTTCGAGCTTGTTGCTTGAAGGGATTCATCGGAATTTTGTCGGCCAGCACGACGGAATCGGAATCGGAACTGAGCCGCGGATCGCTCGCCAGTTGAGCGACCAGATTTTCCTGACGCAGGATCTCGGTCGCTGCCGACTTGCCACTGGCCGAATCTTTGGCCGCAACGTGCACTCGGGCCTGCGGGTCGTAGCTGATC
Organism: uncultured Planctomycetaceae bacterium; assembly: GCA_963756305.1. Lineage (GTDB taxonomy): Bacteria > Planctomycetota > Planctomycetia > Planctomycetales > Planctomycetaceae > DASPSM01. Next base: position 2,249,035 of record CAVWNP010000001.1, on the reverse strand, counting down.
GTGACGTCGATGATCGAACCTTCCGGAAGATTCGGCGGCAGACCGTCGATCTTGCAGTCGCCCAAGACGACGTAAGGCTGATCCGGGTCTGTGCCGCTCTCGACGATCATCAGATGGACGCGTTTTTGATTCGGAACGACGGTGCCGAACTGCTGAGTGGCGGCGGCGGGCAGAGGCGTATTCGGCTTAATGAGGTAATGAGGGATGCGGGTTTGCGTCGTCATGTCCCTGACGAGAATTCCCAGTTCCCGGGCATTGACGCTCTGTTGCTTCACCTGAGCCAGTCGCTCGCTGGCATCCTCATTCAAGATCGAGCGGGCAAACTTATCGTGTGCCAGCAGCATGCCCGCGTAATACGTGGCTCCCTGGGCAATCGACAGGTCGGGGGAGAGCGTTGTGTTCAGCGTGCGGCCACTGAGCTGCTTGAGCCGGTTCCGGATCATCGGCATTCGCGACGCACCGCCCGTCACCAGCACGACGTCGACGTGGGCCCAACCGAGCTTGTTGTCCTTGAGCAATTTGAGGGTGATGTCTTCGGTCCGATCGACCAGCGGCTTCGTCAGCTTTTGGAACTGCTCGAGTTCGATCTGGTACGTCTTGCGGAATCCGCCGTGCGTGCAGGTCAGCGCGGCCCGAGGTCGCACGGACAGGCCCCGTTTGGCCTGCTCAATTTCAAGAGCCAGGGCCTGCAGGCTCTCTGGTTCGCGCGCGGGTCGTCGCGAAATTCCTTGGCGAACTGCGAACCGATCGCGTCGATCAGCGACTGATTCCAGTTAATACCGCCGAGATGCAAATCGCCGCTGCTGGCGATGCACGGTCACTTCGTTCTTCCGATAGCGAACCAGCGAGAGATCGAACGTTCCGCCGCCCAAGTCATACACCAGGATCCGCTGTTCGCCGGCGAGCTCGGAGAACCACAGCCCTTCGCTTCCCAGAACGTAACACAGGGCGGCCGCGACCGGTTCATTGATCACGTCGACGCGCTCGAGCCCCGCCGCGTGACCGGCCTGCACGGTGGCGTGCCGCTGCACATCGCTGAACTGGGCCGGGACGGTGATCACGGCCTGCGTGATGGGCCCGATTTTTTCCTGTGCTGCGGAAAGCAGTTTTTTGAGAATCAGCGCGGAAATATCGATCGGGCCGTAGGGCCTGCCGTTGATCCACCACCGCTTGCCCACGTCGCCCATGAACCGTTTGGCGTTTTCGACGACGCGGTCGGGATAGCGAATCGAATTGCACAGCGCCTCGGTCCCCACGATCGGCTGCTCGCCCTCGAACAGCACGACCGAAGGGGTGGAAAGCTCACCCTCCTGATTCGGAAGCGTAACCGGTTCGCCGCTTTCGTTCAGATGGGCGATGACCGAATAGGTCGTTCCGAGATCGATTCCGACAGCCTGTGTGGGAACCATATGCTGCACCATGCTAACATTGATTGTAATGCGGAACGAGGGGTTTCGGAATGGGCTATCTGCCCGGAAAAATCGCCCGAGCGATCGCCCTTAACGAGCATACCGGAATGGATCGCTGCGATCGCTCAGGGAACCGCGGACCCAAACTTCTGGGCTCCATTCTCTGCCTGATTTTGACTTCGACAATCGTCGGGGGCCCCCGTTCGGCAATTTTTTCCGAGCCACTGCCTGCCCGCTATCGAACCCAAGCTCGATTCGCGGCCGCGCTCGAGCGACCGATTGCCGGAAACTGGAAGGGCGTTTCGCTGCGTTCGATACTGCGGCGGCTATCCCGCGAACGCGAGGTCGCGATTCTGCTCGATCGCCGCGTCGATCCCGATCAAACGATCGATATCGATACGGGAGAACGCTCGCTGCGTTCGGCAATCGACGAAATCGCCCAGACCGCTCATTCGGCCGCGTCGCGAGCCGGCAATTGCCTCGTGGTGGCGCCAGCTGGCCGCAGCCGGTCGATTGCGCACAATCATCGCTCTACGCGAACGGGAACTTGCCGCCCGCAAGACGGAATACTCGGCTCGGGCGGCCCGACTCAGAAGCGAGCGGGTCACCATTCGCTGGGACGACCTCGACCGACCGGCCGATATCCTCAAAACCATTGGCCGACAGTTCGGTTTGACCATCTCTGGAATCGAAATGATTCCGCACGATCTTTGGGCCGGGGCGACCGCTCCGGAGGTGACCGCCGCGGAAGCTCTCTCGCTTGTCCTGAATCAGTTCGATCTGACATTTGAATGGACCGATCGCGGAGCCGGCGTGCGGCTCGTCGCTCTGCCGCCGACGGTGGCGATCGAGCGGAGCTACTCGCTTCGAGAAAAGTCCGCCGGCGAAGTGCTGCACACGATTCGCTCAAAAATCGAAGGCCTGAATGTCGAAGTTCGCGGCGGAGTGCTCGTGGTCAAAGGAACCGTCGAACAGCAGGAATCTGTCGCCGCGCTATTGGGACTCGCCAAACCAGCCGGACGTACCTCGACAAAGCGGGCGTCAACTCCGTTGGAGAAGCAATCGTTTACCCTGCAGGCTCACGGGGTCAGTCTGCGGGACCTGTTCCGCGAGTTGCAAAAGCAAGGGCTGACGATCGAATACGATGCCGATCGGCTCGAAAAGGCGGGCATTGATCTGTCACAAAAGGTCTCTGTCGACCTGCCGCAGCTCCCGGCTCCGCGGTTCTTCGGCACGCTGCTGGAGCCATACGGTCTGACGTTTCACTTCGACCGAACGTCGGTGGTCATCGAGCCCAAATGATTTGAGGCTCGTTTGCCGTCAGTCGCCCAGGCCGAACAGCCGCCTCAACGCTTCCATCAGACCATGCGGAGGACCGTGGCGCGCCTCGTCGCGAAGTGCTTCCAAAGGCGGATGCAAGAGCTTATTCACAATCCGTTCGATCGAACGCTGGATCGTGCGGCGATCATCGTCGGACAAATGCGGCAGTTTGGCGAATAGCTGGCGTTCTTCCTCTTCGCGAACCAGGCTCCACTCCGCGCAGGCGCGAGATGATCGGCCCCGTCACCTTGTGATTGAGGTCGTGCACGAAGCGGCCGGTCTCCTCCTGGATGATCCGCCGGGCGCGCTCGATTTCTTTGGCACGTAGTCGCCGATTCGCTTCGCAGGTGGCCTCGAGCGCATCAATGTCATAGAGAAAAACATTCTCGTCGATGTCGCCTACCGCCGGCTCGAAGTCGCGTGGAGTCGCCAGATCGAGAATGAAAACGGGCTTCTCAGCTCCACGGCGCCGAATCGCTGCAAAGCGGGCCGCATCGACGATCGGCTTTTCTGCGCCGGTCGTGCTGACAATGACGTCGGCCACAGCCATTGCCGCGTCCAGTTCCTCGAAGGGCCTGGCCTTGCCTCCCCATTCGGAGGCCAATCGCAGGGCCCGCTCCAGACTGCGATTGATGACGAAGATTTCGCGGACCCCTTCGTCCTTCAAATACCGCAAGGTCTCTTCGGCCATTTCGCCGGCGCCGATCACGACGACCGTCTTATCATCGAACCGATCGAAGATACTCTTGCCGAAATCTCCGACGGCAACGCTGGCAATCGACACGCGTCCTTCGGCCAAGGCGGTTTCGCTCCGCACTCGGGCCGAGACGCGCATCGCTCCCTGGAACAGGGAATTGGTCAGCCAGCCGCAAGCTCCATTTTCCCGAGCGACGCGGTACGCCTCCTTGACCTGGTTGACGATCTGCGGCTCTCCCAAGACCATGCTGTCGACGCTGGAAGTGACCTCGAACAGGTGGCGCACGGCCTCGGGTCCCTCTTCGGCCAACAGCTTGCCGGACAAATCGTCGCGCGAAATGCCGTGAAACTGCGAAAGGAAATCGGCGACCTGCTCCTGCGTTGGGGGCTGATCTGTGCCGTTGGACCCCGCTTCATCCTGTGCGGTGTAGATCTCGACCCGATTGCACGTCGAGAGGACGACATGCTCGGACTTCGGGAAAACGGCTTTGAGCGATTGATAGGCTCGGTTGAGTTGCTCGGCAGTGGCGAAGGCCAGGCGTTCGCGTAGGGCAAGCGATGTCGTTTGATGGCTGCAATAGACGACTTGTACGTTCATCGCCGCACACTCTCGCTTGCGGCCAGATGAAGCTCCTTCCCGAATTGTGGGCGGGCGCTTGACCGGATCGTCCGGTGTCCGCCTGTCAGGACTTGCAAACCGATCCATGTGATCAAGAGGAATGCGAACGCGTAAAGCGTCCGCAGCGCGATCTGTTTCCCGCCGAGATTGTCGGTCCGCAAGAGCCAGAAGAAAAAGCCGACCATCACGATCCAGACAACCACGCTGCCGACGACCAGCGGATCGCCGAAACCGATGGGGCCAGCCGTTTCCCGTGACAGAAACACGAGACGCACGCCCGTCAAAAGCCCCAGCGTCAACAGCGGAATCGAAACGACCACCGACCACCAATTGAGCCGGGCAAGGGTCGCCAGGCTCGGCAGCGAAAGACCGATCTGCACAGGCTGCCGGTGCTTGAGACGGCGATGCTGAACGACGTACATCAAGCTGAACACGAAGCCGATGATGACGCCGGCGATTCCAAACACGAGAAATGACGCATGCAGCATGCCCCAGCCGCGAATGGCCGTTTGTTGGGCATTGTGAACGGTGACATCGGTCGTGCCGGAAAGTGCCGGGCTGGTCGCGCTTCCGGCCACGTCGGCCGCGCCAATCAACAGTAAGACGACGGGCAGGATGAACAAGCCCATCGGAATGTCGCGGTCGATGATCCAGAGTGCCACCGACAGAAATAAGTAAAACACGACGGCCGTCCACGCGAGAACCAGCAGCCAGTCGTGCCCGGAGCTCAAGAGCGGCGGAAGGTCCGTGGCGCGACTGCGGGCGACAAGGTACAAGCTTTGCGCGGCTAGACCGGCAAAACCAAAACCGAGCGCGAGCGCCTTCAGAACGGCGCCGCGTCGCCAAAGACGGAGCCCTTCGAACGCGAGCGCAAGCACGTAGCTCGCGAAAAAGCAAAAGACGTGGACTTTGTCCATGATCGAATTATAGCCCGATCGAACAGCCAAAGATCGGTATGCGAAGAGCAAGAACGCGGCTCAGACCGGCTCCGCATCGAGGCCGTAATCCTGGATTTTCTTGTGCAGCGTATTGCGATTGATTCCCAGTCGCACCGCGGCTTTCGTTTGTACGCCTTGGCAGACGCTCAAGACGTGTTGGATCAGCGTCTTTTCCGCCAGCGAGACGACGTAATCGTAAACGCCGCTCCCCGACGAATCGGTGTCGGTCATGCCGCGCGCCACCAATTCCCGGCAGAGTGACGTGATGTCCCGCGGTCGATCGCGGCCAACGCGCACGGGCGCCAGGCCCGCGCACCTGCGGCGGAAACAGGTCCAAAGTCAAAATATCGCCGGCTGCCAAGACAATCGCGCGCTCCACATAGTTCTGCAGCTCGCGGACATTTCCAGGCCACGAATAATCACGCAACGCGACGAGCGTCTCCTTGGGAATCGTCGGGATGGGACGCCGATTCATCGCGGCGTACGTTGTCGCGAAAAACTCGACTAACGGTGGAATATCTTCTCGGCGATCGACCAACGGCGGCAAATAGATCGGAACCACATTGAGCCGGTAATACAGGTCCTCGCGGAAGCGATCCGCTTCGATTTCCTGCAGCAGATCGCGGTTGGTGGCGGCCACAATCCGGCAATCGACGCGAATGGTTTTCGTGTCCCCCACGCGCTCGAATTCGTGCTCTTGCAAGCACGCGCAGCAGCTTGACTTGAAGCTTGTAACTGACCGAGTTGATCTCATCGAGAAAAATCGTCCCGCCGTGAGCCGCTTCAAATCGGCCAGTACGGCTTTCTACGGCACTTGTGAACGCCCCTTTCACATGGCCGAAGAGTTCGCTTTCCAGCAGACTTTCGCTCAACGCACCGCAATTGACGCGAACAAATGGTCCGGTGACCCGCGGGCTCAAGCGATGCAACGCTCGGGCAACGAGTTCCTTCCCGGTTCCCGTTTCGCCGGTCAACAAGACGGTGGCCGAAGTCGAGGCGACCCGTCGGGTGAGGTTGTAAACCTCTTCCATTACTGGGCTTGCGCCAATCATCCCCTCGAAGCCAACCGGTAACTCAGTATTGCTCATGGAGGAAACTGGCAGTGGAGCCTGCCAGTGTCATGCTGGTGGGAAAAACTGCGGATACAAATTGCACTTCTGCCATCTTTATTGGCGACGGAGGGTTTTGCAACCCATTGGACGGGAGATCATTGGGTCGTCAGAGGTCACCAGGGGGGTTGGTGCTGCTCCGATGCTGCGCATTTGGGGATGTCAATGCGCGGCAAGTGCGCAGCGCCTTCCCCCTCCGGGACAGCCGACCCATTCACGGATTTGGAATAGTCGCCCGTTGGAAACGATCACCGACGCGTTTCGCGTTCGGTTTGAGGGCCCCGACTGCTGCCGCAAGGGCTGTGGCTAACTCAGGTGATTGTGCCGAGCGCCAGGCAGACTCGAGTTCGGCCACCTGCGAGGATTGAAGAAGCAGGCCGTGCCGCTGAATGTGTGCAGCCAACTCCCGAGCCGCCAATTCGCGAATTGCGGGATCGATCCGTTCGCTGATGGCCAATTGCTCAAAGTGTCGCTGCACTGCGCCGGTGGGAATCGCCGCGAGTGCCACGAGTGCGTTGGCATAGTACGCGCGATCGGTGGAGACCGCCATCAACGCGCCTTCGGCACTGTCGAAATTAAAAACCTTCGTTTGATTGCCTTTGGCGATGGCGGCGAACCAGGAAGTCGCGTCAGCGATGCGCTCCGCTCGATTGGCAGGTGGAGCGGCCATCGCCATGGCTCGCTTCAACAAGATGCCGGCCTGCAATTCGATAGCCTGCGGCGTGGTCGATTCGACCATGAATTCCACTTGCGGATAGTGGGTCAGCAAGGCCCTGATTTGAGGTCGCACCGCTTCCGGCCCAAAAACCAGGATGGGAATTTGCGCCGTTCGTGCATCCGCTCGCAGATTGGCGACGGTTTGCGACAACGGCCAGCGGATGACGTTTGTCTGCACCGCAATCAGCACGACATTCGAACGTCCGACCGCAATTTCAAATCCCTCCCGGCCCGTCACGGCGGCAATCGACTCGAAGCCGATCTGGTTTAGCAGACCGGCCATTTCATTTCCCTCAACGCGATTGGTGTCGATGACGACGGCAACGGGCGATCCGGCACCGCTGATGGCTCGCGTCAAGACCTCGACGATGCGCTGCGCGCCCCGAAACGGCATATCCGGATTACTTCGCAAAATGGCCACCGCGGCCGCGTATTGAACCTCGGGATTCGGGTCATTGAGCGCGGCCAGCAAGGGTGATTGACTTTGGCGTGTGCCGTAAATTTCTTCTCGTGCACCAACCGCAGCCAGCGCGCGAGAGCGCCCGATTTCGACGGCCGGGTTCCCCATCGATTCGCCTAAAGCAAGCGTGCCCGAGGCCACGTCCGGACCGGCGGTCAGGGCCAGGTTATGGACGCTCCCCGGGCCAATCGGCGGACCCGACGCGAGTTGTTCCGTTCGGCCCTCTTTCGGACCCTGCGCGTCCCAGGCAAATTCGAGTGCCAAAAAGAGAATTTGGGCCGCGCGATCCTCCGGGGCCATCGAAATGGCCTGGCGAGCAAAGAGAAGTCCCGTGTAAAGCGAAGCCACAACTGGCGGGACTTTGTTGCGAACGACCGACTTGGCCTCTTCGCTCCAGGTCCAAAGGTCGGTTTTACCTTCGAGCGTTGGCCAGACGATTCGATTGGCCAACGCGTCCTTCGCGAGCTTTTTGAGTTCTTGTGCGGCCCCAAACGGGGAGACGCCGTCGCCTCTGTCGGTCGGGATACCCATGATCCGGGCCAGTGCCGTCCGCGCTGCGGAGCGGATTCCCGCCGGTTGGTTCGGATCGAAGGCCGGATCGAGGAGATAGGGGACCGACATGTTCGATCCGATGAGACCGATGGCTTGGATCGCCGAGTCACGAATCCCGTCGTTGGTCGACTCGAGTCCCCCGTAGAGGACCGGCAAAATCGGCTTGCCCATCTGCGCCAAGGCCTGCACCAGCACGTTGGGTTGTTCGTTGGGCTTTGGCGCTCCCAAATGCTTCAGGATTCGAGGAACCGTTCCGGGACCGAGGTTCATCAGCATCTGGATCGAGGTTTCGCGATCGCTGGGCGACCCTTGCAGGCCGTCGATCAACGAATCGAGAAAGGCCGGATCCTGCTCTTGCTTCTGGAGGACGGCGGTGACTCGCTCGACGAGTTGGCCAGCGACCGGTTTTAGAGCCGGATCGCGTGCCAGATGCAAAAAGATGCCCGGGCCGTATTTATTCCGTATTTCCAGGAGGGCATCATCGGATGGATTGGCCTGCAGAAGCTTTTCAAGATAGCGCTTCGTGAGCCCGGGTCGATACAGGCGATCGGTCAAAACGGCCGCATCGAAGAACTCTGCCGGAGTCTTTGGCTCAACCAGCAGAGGGGATTCGTCCAAGCTCGTCGGTGCGCGGCCGCGGGCTTGGCAGGCTCCGCCACTCGCCGCGGAAGGTGGCTGTTTCGGCGCGGCCTCCGGTTGCGCAATCGCCAGGGCATATCCGCCGGCATAGAGCGCTAAGAGTAGGGCGAGCGTCCGGGACCGTATCCTCAGGGGCATTCGTTGCAAGACTCCAGGGATTCTGGCCCGGCGCAACGGCCGGCCCTGATTGCTATTTGGCGTTGTTGATATCAGCCGGCCCGCGCATTCTTCATCCTAGGGTGGGCCAACCCTCAAACACAACTCAATTTTGCCCAGATTTACATCGCAAAATACGGCTCGCTTGACAAGCGTGGAGCTTGCCATTTGTCGCGTTTCGAACGAATTGACTTGCGCGCAATCATCCCGCAAGCGACTTCGACACCGCGTATCGAAAAAGATCGGCCCTAATCGAATGACCCGATGATCAAGGGAAAGTGGTTTTGGCCGAGCGGCTGATTTACGATCCAACGGCCGGATCGCAGCGAGTTTGCCGGCTACGGTCCACCGTCGCGAACTCGAAGACAGAGCCATCTCGAACCGCCGAAGGACGTTACACGCAGAGCCCAACTCGCTCGCAGCCTACGAAAACCGGCAATTATCGATCGAGCGTAGACCGCGCTCAACTCACGCCAGTTTGCACAAACCATTGCGGATAAATGGTTTGCAGCGAATCAGGGCCGAGGAGTCGCCCGGCCAGCCGAAAATCAGAGCTGCTCGTGCTCGACAAGATCGGCGTACGTCTCCCGGCGACGGATCAGGCGTGACCGTTTTGCCGTCAACCATGACCTCCGCCCCGCGCGGGCGGCTGTTGTAGTTGCTGCTCATTGCCGTGCCGTAGGCGCCCGCACTAAAGGTGACGAGGTAATCGTCCCGTTTGACGGCCGGCAGGTAGCGATCCTTGGCCAAATAATCGCTGGATTCGCAGATGGGGCCGACGATGTCGACGGGTTCACAATTCGGCAACGGCACCCTCAAAATCTTGCGGCGGCGCAATCAGTGGCTTGGCCGGCCAAATGCGGTGAAACGCGTCGTACATCGCGGGGCGAACGAGATCATTCATGGCCGCATCCTGAATGACGAAGTGCTTTCCCCCTTCCCGCTTGGTAAAGATGACCTGACTCACCAAGACTCCGGCGTTTCCGACGATGAACCGTCCCGGCTCGAGTGCCAAACGGCATCCGGCCTTCTGAACAGTCGGCACAATCACGTTCGCGTAATTAGCCGCTGGCGGTCCTTCTTCTTTGCGATAACTGATGCCGAATCCGCCGCCCAGATTGATCCAATTCGTATCGTGGCCGCGGCGTCGAAATTCGGCGACGACTCCCGCGGCCCGTTCGACGGCCGCCGCGTACGGATCGGTCGTCAGGATCGGCGAACCCAAATGCATGTGGATCCCACTCAGCTGCAGATGCGGATCGTGTAGGACTCGATCGCTGAGCTGCGAGGCCTTTTCGATATCCATCCCGAACTTGTTGCCGCGCTTGCCCGTCGTCGTCTTCGCGTGAGTCTTGGCGTCGATGTCGGGATTGAGCCGCAGGGCGACCGGCGCACGGCAGCCCATTTTGGAGGCCACGCGCGAGATGGCCTCGAGTTCGGGTTCGCTTTCGGCGTTGAACATCAGGATTTTCGACTCGAGCGCAAGATGAATTTCGTCGTCCGTCTTACCCACGCCCGCGAAAATCACGCGCCCCAGATCGGCGCCCGCCTGCTTGACGCGGTAGAGTTCTCCACCCGAAACAACGTCGAAGCTGCTCCCCGCCTCGGACATCGCCTTTAAGATCGAGAGGTTCGAGTTCGCCTTGACCGAATAGCAGATGACCGGATTGACTGCCGCAAAGGCCTGCTGAATTTCGCGAAAGCGGCCGACGAGGTAGTTCTTCGAGTACACCCACAGGGGCGTGCCGAATTCCTCGGCAAGGTGTGCCAGAGGCACGTCTTCGCAGTAATACTGACCGTCACGAAAGGGAAAGCCGTTGATCATCGTTGTCGCCCAATCAGATCGTCGCGAGTGAGCCCGCTTTCGCGGTCCGGTGTTTGGCCAGCAATTCGGCGATCTGTATTGCGTTGGTCGCCGCCCCTTTGCGCAGGTTATCGCTCACGCACCAGAAGTTGAGCCCGTTCGGATGGGACAGATCGCGGCGAATGCGGCCGATAAACGTGTCGTTGCTGCCGGAACACCGCGAAGGGAGCGGGTAGATTCCGTTGGCGGTGTCGTCGAGAACTTGCAAACCGGGAAATGCGGCAAACAGGCGCCGCGCCTCTTCGGGGGAAACCGGTCGTTCCGTTTCGGCAGTGATGCACTCGCTGTGACAATTGGCGACGGGAATTCGCACGCAGGTTGCGCTGATCAGGATCGATTCGTCCCCGAGAATCTTGCGCGTCTCGTAGACCATCTTCATCTCTTCGCTCGTGTAGCCCTCCTCCTTGACGCTGCCGATTTGCGGGATGGCGTTAAACGCGATCGGATGGGCAAATGCCTTGTACTTGTAGGTTTGGCCGCTCAGGCTGGCTCTAGTCCCTTCGAGCAGGTCTTCGTTACCTTGCAGGCCGGCGCCGCTGACCGCCTGATAGGTGCTGACAATGACCCTCCGCACGCGAGCCGCATCATGCAGCGGCTTTAACGCCAGAGCCATTTGAGTTGTGGAACAGTTGGGGCTCGCAATGATGCCGGTTGCCGACAGGGCCGCTTGTGGATTGATCTCGGGGATGACAAGCGCCACGTCGGGACGCATGCGGAAATAACCCGATTCGTCGATAACTGTGGCCCCGGCCGCGACGGCGGCCGGCAAATAATCTCGGGCGATGTCGTCCGGCGTCGACGAAATGACGAGCTCGGCCCCGGCAAACGCCTCCGGCGTCAGTTCCTCGACGACATGCTCGCGGCCTTTGAAGACAATTTTCGAGCCGGCGCTGCGCTTCGATGCGAGAAATCGGAACTGCCGAGCCGGAAAATTCCGTTCCTGCAGCAACTGCACCATGATCCGGCCCACCGCTCCGGTGGCGCCGACGACAGCAACCGTCTCAAACACGTACGCGTCTCCAAATCTCTGGCCTGAAACCCAAACGGACCCTCAATCTTAAAGCTTAGCCCGCAAGGCGGCAATTGCTTCCGACATGCGAGCCGCTGTTCGGGTTCGGGCGTTTTTTCCGGCGCGAAAGGCGTCGCGGAACGAGGAACTCCACCGACTTTGGCATTACCTCGACGATTCCGCGATTGGGCCGGTATACTTTTTTGCGACGTGTTCGTGTTACACGTTTTCTATTTTGAAATGACAGCGGCGGATCTACGCTGATGAAAATATTGGTGATCGGCAAGGGAGGCCGCGAGCATGCGCTCGTTTGGAAGCTTGCGAAATCCCCGCTCGTAACGGACGTTTTTTGCGCACCGGGCAATGCCGGAACGGCCCTCGAGGGCCAGAACCTGGATATCAACGCGAATAACGTTGCGCGGCTGCTGAAATTCGCGCGGGCGGAAAAGATCGACCTCACAGTCGTTGGACCCGAAGCTCCCCTTGTGGCCGGAATGGTCGACGCGTTCGAGGAAGCGGGGCTGCTCGTGTTTGGGCCCACAAGCAAGGCGGCCGAACTCGAAGGCAGCAAAGCCTTCGCCAAAGACTTTATGCGTCTGGCGAATGTCCCGACGGCCGAATATGCCGTTTTTGACGATGCGACGGCGGCGATTGCCCACGTCGAAGAACGCACCGAGCGACCGCTTGTCGTGAAGGCCGACGGCTTGGCGTCCGGTAAGGGAGTCACGGTCTGCCCGAATCGTCAGGAGGCGGTTGCGGCCATTCGACAGACGATGGTTGCGAATGCCTTCGGAGAGGCCGGTAAGCGAGTCGTAATCGAGGAGGCGCTGGCCGGGCAAGAGGTCAGCATCTTGGCGATCGTCGATGGCAGCACGATTGTGCCGCTCGAACCCGCACAGGATCACAAAGCGGCTTACGACGATGATAAAGGCCCGAACACAGGCGGAATGGGGGCCTATTCGCCGACTCCGCTTGTGACACCGCAGCTTTTGGATGAAATCATCGAAAAAGTCCTTGTGCCGACTGTGCATACGATGAAGCGGGAGGGACGGCCCTTTCGAGGCATCCTCTATGCAGGACTGATGATCACGAACCAAGGCCCAAAAGTCCTCGAGTTTAACGTCCGGTTCGGCGATCCCGAGGCCCAACCCGTTTTGATGCGTCTCAAAACCGACCTGGCGGAGGTCCTGCTTGCCGCGGCGGAAGGACGGCTCAAGAAGCTGGCTCCCCTCGAATGGGATGCGCGATCGGCCGTATGCGTCGTGATGGCCGCCGAAGGCTACCCGGGACCGTACAAGACAGGTCAGCCGATCCGCGGCCTGGAGGAAGCGGCTCGAATTCCCGACGTCAAAGTGTTCCACGCGGGAACGACTCGACTCGGCGATCAGATCGTCACCGATGGTGGTCGAGTTCTCGGAGTGACGGCGCTGGGGGCGACCAGTGCCGATGCCAAGCTGCGCGCTTATCAGGCCGTCAAATGCATCCGATGGGAAGGGGCCTGGTGTCGCAAGGACATCTCGGATAAGGCGAGAATCGGCTAGCTGTCGCGGGTCGAGTGCGAGCCGGCCGTTACTCCCCCATCAGCCCACGGGCCAGTTTGTCGAGCGCGTCGCTTTCAATCTGGCGAACGCGCTCTCGTGTCAGCCCCAAGGTCTCGCCGATTTCCTTCAGCGTTCGCGGCTCGCTGTCGTCCAAGCCGAACCGCATTCGCAAAATGACCGCTTCCCGTGAATCCATCTTTTCGAGCATCTGGAAGACGTGCTTGAGATTGTCGCTCTCGACCATCTCGTCTTCAGGAGCTTTTACCCGCTCGTCGGCAATCATTTCGCCGAGCGACCATCCGGCCTCGGACTGGTCGGTCTGAGGGGCCGAGTTGTAAAGCTGGATCGCCAGCTTGACGATGCGCAGCTTCTTCTTCGGCAATCCCAGCTCGGCCGCCACTTCCTCGACGGTCGGCGTACGGCCCAGCACGTCGTGCAGCCGGGCCGTCGCACGCCGCCACTTGGAGAGGAGTTCGACCATGTAGGCCGGGATGCGGATCGTTTTCGCGGAGTTGACGAGCGCGCGCTTGATCGACTGCTTGATCCAGTAACTGGCATACGTGCTGAAGCGGGTATTCATGGTCGGGTCGAAACCCTCGACCGCACGCAACAAACCGAGGTTGCCCTCCTCGATCAGATCCTGGAGCGGCAGGCCCTTTCCCGAATAGGCGCGGGCGATATTGACCACCAGCCGCAGGTTGGCCCGCACCATCCGGTCGCGGGACTCCTTATTTCCCTGTTCGATGCCGTAGGAAAGCTCTTTTTCCTCGTTGGCGGTCAAAAGAGCCGTTTCGTTGATCTCGCGGAGGTAGGTCTCCAGAGGAGATTGAACGGCTGCCACGGTCCGCCGACGGGTGGTCTTTTGCATGGATGTTCCGCTGTCCTTACTTGCCGCGCGATCGTCTGCCCCGAGTGGTTTATCGGAACAAGATCGCGCGCGACTCGATTGGAACTCGTGACGGCAGAACAATTCGCGTCGCGAAGAGTGGAGTGGGCGCAAACATAACGGCCCTTCGGACACGGTCCGAAGGGCCGCAATTGTTCTGGCGGCAGTGACAGTTGCGCCGGTGGTGCGATTACCACCAAACCGTCGCACGGTGCCAATTAAGGCGCAGCCGACTCCTCTTCCGGTGGATTGGAATCCGCCGAGCCAAAGGAGAAGAGCGGGCCGCTTTGGCCGCTGCCCGTTCCTCCCTTGAGTTCCTCGCGGGGAGTGGCCGCACCACGGCCTTGTGCAGCCTCGTCGCTGCCTTCCACCGGTTCCGCACCCTGCGTCCGTCGGCTCAGGCCGATTTTTCGCTCGGCACTGTCGACCCGCAGCACCCGAACCTCGATCTCTTGACCGACTTTGACGATCTCTTCCGGATTGTCGACCTTGTGGTCGGCCAGTTCCGAAATGTGCAGCAGGCCTTCGAGTTCCGGCTCGAGTTCGACGAAAACGCCGAAGTTGGTGATCTTGGTGACCTTGCCTGTTACCAGCGTTCCCGGCTGGTACTTATCGGGAATCGTGGTTTCCCACGGATCGCCGGCCAACTGCTTGAGGCCGAGCGCGATGCGCTTGCGCTCTTCGTCCACCGTCAGCACCTGGCATTCGATCGTGTCCCCACGCTTGAGCATCTCGTTGGCGTGCGAGATCTTTCGCGTCCACGACATGTCGCTCACGTGCAACAGGCCGTCGACCCCCTCCTCCAGCTCGATAAAGGCGCCGTAATTGGTGAGATTGCGGACGGTGCCTGAGACCTTGCTGCCGGGCGGGTACTTTTCGGCCACCTTTTCCCACGGATTGGGCTGCGTCTGCTTCATGCCCAGCGAGATTTCCTGCTTGTCCTGATTGATGCCCAGGACAACGACTTCAACTTCGTCGCCGATGTTGACCAACTCGCTGGGATGATTGATCCGCTTGGTCCACGACATCTCGCTGATGTGCACCAAGCCCTCGATGCCATCCTCGAGCTTAACGAAGGCGCCGTAGGACATGACGTTGACCACCTCGCCTTTGACCTTCGTGCCAACCGGATACTTCTGGTTGACGAGTTCCCAAGGACTCGGGAACTTCTGCTTGAGGCCCAGCGCGATCTTCTCCTTTTCGCGGTCGACGTTGAGGATCATGACTTCGATCTCGTCGTCGATCTTCACGAGTTCCGAAGGATGGCTGATCCGGCCCCAGCTCATGTCGGTGATGTGCAACAGGCCGTCGATGCCGCCCAGGTCGACGAAGGCGCCGAAGTCCGCGATGTTCTTTACGGTACCCTTGCGCAACTGGCCGGGAGCGATCTCGGACAGCAGCGCCTGCTTCATCTTTTCGCGCTTGTCTTCGATCAGTTTGCGGCGCGAGACGACGATATTCCGCCGTTGCTCGTCGATTTTCAGGATCACGCACTCGATCTCGCGATCGATGTACATGCCGATATCGGGCGGGCGGCGAATGTCGACCTGGCTGGCCGGCAGAAACACGTTGACGCCGATATTGACCAACAGGCCGCCTTTGATCTTGCGGACGACCTTCCCTTTGACGACGTCCCCTTCCTTGTGGCTCTGAATGACCTTCTCCCACTCGCGCATGCGGTCGGCTTTGCGCTTGGAGAGGAGAATCAGACCAAAGTCGTCCTCGACTTCTTCCAGAAGGACGTCGACTTTTTGCCCGGGCTGCGGCAGTTCGTCCGAATCAGCCCACTCTTCGAGGGGGACGATGCCTTCGCTCTTGTAACCAATATCGACGAGCACATCCTCGCCGTCGATTCGAATGATTGTGCCGCTGACCGTCTTATTGACGTCGAATGATCGCGCCCGCTCATCGTACAGGACGTCCATCTTGGCGTCGTCCTGGTGCCAATCGTCGAGAGACTCGCCGAGCGCGTTTTCCAGATCCGCTTCGTTGACGTTGTATTCGCGAATTAGATTCCGATCGACCATTTCGGAGGAGATCCACTTCCGTTCGGTGCGGCCTGTGCGCTCCAAGATTCGAGCGGCGCGGATTCAGCCGTACCAGAAGCTAACAAATAGAGGTTGACTGCACGCGATCTGCCGGCGCAAGACACTTCGCGCCAAAACGGCAGCCCGCCGGGACCCGGAAATATACCAGAGTCTCCCGCATTCACGCCAGACAGGCCCGCGCCCGAGTGAACGCGGGCGGCCCGGCTATCGGGCGGCCTTTCGAGCCAGGAAGGCGGCCCAGCCCGTCGGGAACCGGAAACGGGAATAACCGCTAAGAATCCGGGCTTGGAATCCGACGTTCCGGAGTTGTTGCAGGATTTCGGCTCGGGGGGACAGACGCAGGCGATGGACCTCGCGATGGCGGCGATACGTCTCGCCCATCTTGCAGAACGTCGTAATCGTCCGCGTCAAAGTACTTCGGCGTCGATCCTCCTCAGCCGTATAGAGGCAGGCCCAGCCAGGTCCTTCCGAATAGCCTCGCTGAGGACTGCGACCGTGGACGCGACCCGGTTCCGCCATGTCGAACAGGAAAATGCCGCCGGGGCAAAGTGCCGAGTGAACTCTGCTAAACACGGCTGACAGACGATAGCCCCGGTTGCGACGATCAAACAGATAGTTAAACACCTCGCCAATTGCGGTCACCGCGAGGCACGGCGGAATGTCCGCCGTCACGAAGGATTCCCGTCGGAACTCGGCCCGCGGCACATGTTTAGCCGCAAGCGAGAGCATTGCGTCGGACAGATCGAAGCCCAACACCTTGTATCCGGCCGCCGAGACTTGCTGGGCCAGTATACCGCTGCCGCATCCTAGATCGACGATCGAGCGGCTGGTGCTTTTGCCTTGGACGGGAGCAAGCCGCTTCAGCAGTTCTGTGGCGGCGTTCTGGGCAACGTGGCCGAAACCGGCATCGTGGATGAAGGCCAAATCCTCTCGGTACGGACTGGCCGCAGCTCTGTTCGCGATCACCATGCGTTCTCTTCGCCACTTCTAGCCCGATCGGCTGTGTTTTACTCGGGCCGAAAGTAACATGACAAGCATGTAAGTTCTCAAGTCGGTCAAAACGAGTCGATCATGGATTCCGATGCCACGCTGGTTCAGGATCAAACTGAGATCACTCGCGCGGCGGAATTGAGTCGACAGCTCGAAACGCCGCCGGCCCGTGTGCCGGGCTACACGCTGGTTCGCTCGCTCGGCGACGGGGCTTACGGATCGGTCTGGCTGGCCTACGAGGAGAACACCGGTAAGCAAGTTGCGATCAAGTTTTATACCCATCATCGAGGGCTCGACTGGTCGCTCTTGAACCGTGAAGTCGAGAAGTTGGCCGTTCTGTACACCTCGCGCAACATCGTACGGCTGATCGATGTGGGCTGGAACAGCGAGCCGCCCTATTATGTGATGGAGTACCTGGCGCACGGCTCGCTTGGCCTCATTTCTGGCGTCGGGTCCTTTGCCGCCGCACGAGGCGGTTCGCATTGCCAAAAGTGTGCTCTTGGCCCTCGTCCACGCGCACGGCAGCGGGATCCTTCACTGCGATTTGAAGCCGGCCAACGTTCTGTTGGACAACGATTTCGAACCCCGTCTTTGCGATTTCGGTCAGTCGCGGTTGTCGAACGAGCAGAATCCGGCGCTCGGGACCGTGTTTTACATGGCGCCCGAGCAGGCTGACCTGCACGCGATTCCCGATGCGCGGTGGGACGTGTACGCGCTGGGAGCCCTGCTCTATCACATGCTCTGCGGTGAGCCACCATATCGGACGCCCGAAATCGAACAGGCGATCCGTGCCGCTCCTAACCTCGAGACCAAGCTCGCCGTCTATCGCCAGGGGATTCGCTCCAGCGGCAAACCGCTTGGATTGCGCTCGCGTTCGGGCATCGACCGCCGGCTCGCTGAGATCGTCGAACGCTGTCTGCAGGTCGATCCGGAAAAAAGATATCCCGAATGCGCAGGCCGTGCTCGACACGCTCGTGCTCCGCGACCGCTCGCGGGCGCGCCGTCCGCTGATCACGTTGGGCATCGTGGGGCCGAGCCTGCTACTGATCGGCATGGCTTGGATGGTTTTCCAGCTCCTCGATACAACTGGGACCGCCGCGAGCAAGCAGATGATGAGCCGTGCCTTGGAAAGTGATATCCTCTCGGCCCGCATCGTTGCCCAAAGCCTGAACCGCGATCTCGGCGAGCGGGAGCGCGAGCTGAGCGATCTGGCCAAACGCATTGGCGACGAAAAGTGGACGGATCAGTTGCGGACGACGATCGCCAAGCCCGCCATTACTGAGGAGGCTGAAAATCAGGTCGCTTTCCGCATCCTGAACGCGGCACGTGCGCGCTCCGATGAGCGATCGGAAAAGCTGCGGCTCAAGAGGGATTTCAGTTGGTTTTTAACCGACGCTCACGGCGTTCAGAAGTGGAGGAATCCCTTTCGAGAGCCGCGGTACGAACGTCTCCACCGTCGGCCAATCGTTCGCATTTCGCGATTACTTCAACGGATTGGGGCAGGGTGCAGGCGCGAAGTCGACCACAAAGGACTTTCAGCCGATTCAACAGCCTCACATTTCCCACCGCTTCCTCGGACCGGGCGACGACTATTACGTTGCCGTCTCTGTGCCGATCTGGGATTCCGAGCACAAGCACATTTTGGGCGTGCTGGGGCGCGCCAATCGAAATCGGATCATTACTCGACGAGTACGGGCGTGCGATTTTCGAGGAACCGACTGGATCCGGCCGTTCGAATCGGGTCAGCCGGGAGATCGCGCTCATCGAACGCGTTCAAGGCAATCTCCTCGACCATACCTGGTTCGACAAGAACGACGACGTCGTGAAGCATCAACCGCTCGAGACGGCCAAGCTCGATGCGTTGCGCGTCTCCGCAAAAATCCGCGAGAAGCTTGCGGGCCTCAGCAGCGCCGACGCAGACACTCAGCGCGACTTTGTTTACGACCTGAATTATGTCGACCCGCTCAGCGAATACCCGCCGGCTTCCGGCGATCTCGCGGGAGAATGGCTGGCGGCCTTTGCCTCGGTCCCGCAAACGAATTGGGTCACGGTCGTGCAGGAGCGTCGTTCGACGGCGCTCGAGCCTGTTCAGGAGATGAAACGGCGGCTCACGAACGATGGACTGTGGGCACTCTTGGGAAGCTGTGTACTGATCGGCGTCTTGTGGTATTTTGTCAGTCGCGCTCTGAACGATCGCTCATCACGTCTGTGGGCTCCCCGTTACGGCCGGCGCAAGAGGACAACGCCGACACTGGTATGCGAACACCCAGCGGCACGGTGCGATCGTTCTGAGAATCCTTGAGCCAAACAACGCTCCAAAGGTCCCGCTTGTTCGTCTTAGTCGCCCACGGATTGGAGCCCCGCCAACGCTGGCGGGAAGTTCTCACGCCCGGACGGGCTTATGTGTTGGGGCGAGAGGCTGACAGCGATCTGCGCGTATCGTGGGATCCCCACATTTCACGGCACCACGCCCAGCTCATCGCGAACGACGGCGGGCTTGCTGTCGAGAAGGTCCCAGCGGCTCGCAACGCCATCTACTTCAACGGGCAGATAACCGATGAATTCTCGCTCAAGGACGGAGAGCGGTTTGTCATCGGTGCGACGACGTTCACGTTCGAGCAGACGGCTGAAATCGCAGCCTCGCCGAGCGCCGGGCCCGTCGAAGAAATGACCTTCGATCGCCAGGAACTCAAAAAAGTCCGCTTCCGCGACGCGGACCGCCGGTTCGACGTGCTGACCCGCCTGCACGAAGTCATCTGGGGCGCCCGTACGGAGAGTGAACTGCATGAGCGACTTACGAGCCTGATTCTGGCGGGGGTCGGCAATGCCGAGGCGGTCGCGATCGTCGAAACGGACAGTCGGGGTCAACCGAAAACGCTGCATTGGGAACGCCGGCGCGAGGCGGAAGGCTCGTTTCATCCCAGTTCGCGGCTCATCGACGATTCGCTGCGTCGCAGGCATCGCAGCGTGCTCCACGTCTGGGAAGCGGCCAAACTGACCGACAGCAAGTACACCGTCTCGGCCGACTTTGACTGGGCATTCTGCACTCCCGTGACAGAGGGGAGTGGCGCGTGGGGAATCTACGTCACCGGGGCACTCGAACGACCCCTGATGCCCGGGCAGCAATCGCGCAGCGACGGGATTTACCTCGAAGCCGATGTCAAATTCACCGAACTGGTGGCGGAGATCGTGAATTCGGTCTTGCGGCTCAATCGCTATGAGCGGCAAAAATCGGGTCTGCGGCAGTTTTTCGCACCTCCGATCCTCGCCGCTCTTGGTGACGACCTCGACACGGCTCTGCTCGAACCGCGCGAATGTGACGTCACCGTGCTCTTTTGCGACCTGCGCGGTTTCAGTCAAAAGGCCGAAGCCTCTGCCGGCGATTTGCGCGGACTCCTGGACCGCGTGAGCCGGGCACTGGGCGTGATGACAAGTCAGATCCTGAAACACGGCGGCGTCACGGGCGATTTTCAAGGCGATGCCGCGATGGGCTTTTGGGGCTGGCCCTTCGCCTCGCCCGAAGCGCCGATTGAAGCCTGTCGTGCCGCGCTCGGAATCCGCGCCGCGTTTGTGGAAACCTTCGGGCAACCCGATCACCCTCTGGGCAGCTTCCAGGTCGGAATCGGCGTCGCCCACGGCCGGGCGGTGGCCGGCAAGATCGGCACCGCAGAGCAGGTGAAGGTCACCGTCTTTGGCCCCGTCGTCAACCTGGCCAGCCGACTCGAAGGAATGACGAAACAATTGCGCGTCCCGATCGTGCTCGACGAAGCGACCGCGGCGATCGTCAACGCGCGGATGGACCGCAAGCAGGGACGCACACGCCGCCTGGCCCGCGTTCTTCCCTACGGCACCGAAACTCCCGCGCTTGTCAGCGAACTCTTGCCGGCCGAGTCGGAAGAGCCGGAACTGACCGACGAACTTCTTTCGCTTTACGACCAGGCCGTCGATCACTTTATCGCCGGACGATGGGACGTCGCGTACCGGTTGCTGCACCGGATGCCGCCCGGCGATCGCGCACAGGACTTTCTCGGTGTTTTGATCGCCCAGCACAATCGAATTCCGCCGCCCGATTGGGACGGCACGGTGCGGCTCGCGAAGTGAACGGTCAGGGAGTCGCCGATGAAATTTCACTTTTGCACCTACAACGCGATCGGCGCGGCCAAAGGCACGCTCCTGGACATGTATCTCTGGCTGCGGGCTGGTCTCGAGGATCTCGGCCACGAGGTCACTTTTTCCGACGACGCCCTCTCGCCGTCGGCTCTCAATGTTGTTTGGGAAGGATTTTCCCGCGAAAGCGGTGAGGAACTGCGGACGTCGGGCTACGAATACGGCCTGATCGTCACCGAATTCATGGATGGCTCCGGATTCAACAAGGGGACGCCGCAATCGAACAAGCTCGACCGCCGCGACGACGCGTATCGGATCCGTTGGGAAGGCTTCCAGTCGGCCGCGAGCCGCGCACGCTTTTTCTGGTCGATGGTGGAGTCGAACGTGGTCGGCCTGCGGCAGCAAGCGCCGGCCTCGTTCATCGAGCTTGGCTTTTCCGATCGTTTGATTCCCACGACGACCGAGGAGCCGACCATCGATTTTTCCTTTACCGGCATCCTCACGCCTCATCGCCAGCAGATTCTCGAGGCACTCGAAAAGCGGGCCCAAGTCGTCTGGCATCGGACTCTGCTCCCGCTTGAGGAGCGCGACAAACTCTTCCTGGCGACACGGATTAACCTCTCGCCGAACAAGACTATCGATTGGCAAATGCCTTCTCCCACGCGCGTCGGCAAGGCCCTGTTGAGCAAACGCGGTATCGCGCTTGATCGGACACCGCAACGAACGCGGCAATCGAGTCTCGTCGACTGTTGTCCCGAGGAGATGAACTACGTCGACTTCGCGCTCGGCAAACTCAATCAAGACTGGCGAGCGGCGGCCGAAGCCGCCTTCGAGCGGTATCGAGCCGAGCTGCCGATGAGGGGTATTATGGAACGCGTGCTCGACGAATCGCGCCTTGCCTGAGCGTCGCAACGCATCACTCCGTCCGGCCTACTTCGGACCGACGCTCAGCTTCGCGGTCCACGGGCTGCGTGGATACGCCTGCTGCAACCGAGCCTGGGCGTCGGCTGATTTATCGGGCTTCCCGTCCTGCGCGAAGAGTCGTGACAGGTAATACAGGGCTTCGGCGTGCTGCGTCTTCTCCTTTGGAAAGAGAATGTCGACGCGCAAGTACGAAAGAATGGCCTCCTTCGTACGGCCGGCCGCCTGATAACAATCTCCCAGCCGCACGCATGTCTCCGCCAGGGTCTTGGTGTCGTCCTCGGCAGCCTGGTCGAGAACTCCGGCCAAGACTTCGATCGCCTCGGGAAATTTGCTTTGCTTCTGCAAACAGGTCGCCTTCAGCAGCAGGGCTTCGTACCTGCGCGACAATTCCCCCTGCGACGAAGCTTTGACACGCAGGACGTTTTCAATCGGCCCAAGCGCCGCGTCGACCTTGCCGTCCGCGAGTGCAACTTGCGCCTGCAGGATGTCGGCGTCCATCTTGAAATCGGTCCAAGGAGCTTCCAACAGCAGCTTCATCGTGGCATTGGCCTTTTCCACATCCGGCTTCGCCATATACAGCCGGGCGAGCAGCTTGAGCGCCTCGAAGTAGCGAAAGCTGTCGGAATGGACCGTGCGAAACTTCTCAAGCCGCTTGATCGCCTCATCGTAATTCTCTTCGTCCGCGAGCGCTCGCGAGGCCGTCGCGCGCGCGATCAGGAATTCGAGGTCCGTTGTCAGATTCGGACTTGTCGAATCCTTGAGTGCCGCCTCGTAGCCGGCGATCGCCTTGTCGAACTGCCCGTTGCGCTCCTCGATACGGATTTGCAACAGCTGCGGGCGCTCACCCTGCCAATGGACCCGT
Organism: uncultured Planctomycetaceae bacterium; assembly: GCA_963756305.1. Lineage (GTDB taxonomy): Bacteria > Planctomycetota > Planctomycetia > Planctomycetales > Planctomycetaceae > DASPSM01. Next base: position 2,226,189 of record CAVWNP010000001.1, on the reverse strand, counting down.
TCGATCTCATTGGCCGGAATGTGATAGTCGCGTTGGTTGCCGCGCGCTTTGAGCACAATTTCGGTGCGGTTGATTTCCGTAACGTCACCCCGCACCGGGGCGCCGCCCCTGCGTTCGACCTGGTCCTCCGCAGGGAGCCTCGTTGTCAGGCCCAGGGAAAGCACCAGGAGGCTCGCACCGAGCCAGGTCGACATTCTCGAATTCACTGCGCCGCTTAGGGGGGCACTCATGGGGCCTTCGGTCCTGCCTTCTTCTGCGGCGCGGTCTTCTCAGAGGCTGTCTTCTCAGAGACAGTCTTCTCACCGACAGGGCCGCCTGGCTTACGTGTCACAGTCGATCCCGTCGGCCTTGGCTGCGGCCTTGCGGCCGGCTTTGGTCGAGGCGCCGATTGACCCGGAAGATCGACAAATTCAGGTGCGCCGAGCGACCGGAGCGAAGCTCGAGTCGGCTTCTGACGCCGGATGTTCCAAACAACGCCACTGATGGTCGCCGTGACTCCGACGACCAGTCCCAGCAGGATCCAACCGGGAGCGATTCCCTTCGAAGGCGGGGGTCGTATTGGTCTTTGCGACCGGCGCATTTTGCCCCGGATAATTCGCCTCAACGTCGGCGGTCTTCGCGTTGCCTGACGGGGCCGCCGTGGGTTTGGCGGTAGCGGCCGGGCCGGCAGTGGTGGCGGCGCGCAAATCCGGCCTGGCGAGCGGCGTGGGTTTGCGGCCGAGATCGGTTTCAATGTCCTGATACAGCGTGTCCAGTTTTTGCCAGGAGTCTTCGTTCAGATCGGCCGACACGCGTGCAAAGGCGTCGATCTCACCGAGTGCCACCCCGAGGGCCTTCGCGCGCGAGGCCTTGTCCTTGTCATGTTGGGCGTATTGATGCCGGCAGAGGGGAATGTTGTAGCGCGCCTCGAAATACTTCTCGCGGAGCTCGTTGTCGGCCTTGCCGCTGGCCAGGACGCGTTCCAATCGCGCGGCGATCCCTTCCCATCCCCAAACCGCTCCTCCGCCCGCCTGGTCGCGCAGTCCGCGGATGGCATCGAGCGATCGCAGTTCGGACCCCGCGTCGGGCGAGGCGCCCCAATCCTCCAGCATGTTGGCGGCGGCCACCTGCACATCGAGGGCCTTCGGCCGTTGGGTGATGACGCTCCGGAGGATTTCGAGCGACTTTGCGAAATTACCCTGCCGACGCAGGCAATTCGCGAGGCGCAGCTGCAAGCTCAGCATGCGATCGGTGCGCGTCGGAGAGTTATCGGCAGCCGCACGCGTGAGCAGCTCTTCGTACGCGTGGGCCGCTTTGGCGAAATACTCGCGGGCGGCAGTCGGAGTCTTCGGCCATGCCGTCCCCCAACCCGGTATAAGTCTCCGCGATCCACAACAGCGAACCGTACGACATTTTGTCGCTGCGTTTTGACAACTCTTCGAGGAACTTCTCGAACGATTTGCGCACCTCGCCCAGTCGCGCGCGGTCGTTCGTGGCGACCAGGCGGGCGAGTTCCTTTTCGATCTCCTTGCCGAGTGACACATAGATGGCCGTCACGCCTTCCGCGCCACTGGCACCGGCGATTTTTTCCAACTGTTGCATCGCTTCCAGAGACGCATCGACCTGATGCCGGCCGATCTGCGCACGCAAAAGCGACTGAAACACATAACTTGCGAACGGTCGTCCTTTCACTCCTTCCGCGGGTCGCGTCGCCTCGTCCGTGACGGCCACTGACACCACGACTGAGTGCGGCGGATCGGTGAGCAGTTTGACGGCGTCGTCGTAGTTGCCCAAGCCAATGTCGAGGTTGGCCAACTCGGTCTTTCCGACCGTCAGCCAATCGGGGGGATTGCCGTTTGCGTCGGCCGCGTCGCCGGCTTTTGCGATGCCGTTCTTGAGAAACGTCTCGGCCTTTTTGGTCAACTCGCTGATTTGCGGATCGGCTGTTGCCGGCGCAGCGTTCTTCGCCGGCGCAGCCCGCTTCGGAGTCGATTGTGAGGCGACCCAATATTCACGGCCGGCGCCGATTTGCGCTTCGGCGTACTGTTCGAATCCGTCGGTCACATTCGCGTACCATTCGGCCGCTTCAACATACAGTTTCGCCCGATCGGAAAGCCGGGCCATCGTGATGCGGGCCTCGTTGGCTCGGTCTTGCTCGGGCCAGTTGCGAATCAGGAACTCGGCCACGGGCCGTGCGATGCGCACCATCGTAGTCCGCTGTTCCTGCGAACGTGCTTCGAATTCCTGTTCATAAGCAGCCAGCGCGAGCCGAGCGGCTTCGCGGGAGAGTTCCGGATTGACGGCGTGCAACCGCCGGGCCGCGTATTCGGCGAGAATGGCCGCTTCGTCATTGTTCCCCAGTTCATAGTCGACGAAGGCCAGAAAATACCGCGCCTGATTGAGCTCGCGGCGATCGGTGCGGGCATCGGCGGCGTCGAGCACGCGGCGCAGCCGGGCGGCCGTCGATACGAGTTGCTCATGCCACTGCTTTTGCAGCTTTTCTTTTTCTTCACCCTTGGCAGCGTCGATTTCCTGCTTCAGCGATTCAATGTCGTCCATGTTCTTGCGGGCGACATTGAATCCGGCGGCAAAGTCGCGGATTTCGCTCCCCTTTTTCCGGGTCGTTTCGCCTCCCAGACGGTCTGCCAAGGCAAGCGCCTGGGACTTGTGCTCTCCCGGAAAGCGACTGACTTCGCGCGCATCTCCCGCCGCCAACCTGCGCAAGCGTTCGCGATCTTCGGGGTCGGTATCCTTCACGGAGGCCATGCGCTCCGCGGCCAACGCTCGCTGCCAGCGAATGTCCCGCCCCGTCGAGGATTGCTTGCGGTCCTTTGCCTTGTCGAGCCATTTCGTCGCTTCGTTGATCACCAGCGATGTGTCCTTACCCGATTGCTGGTTGAGGCAAGCGAGGCGAAATTGCACGGCCTGATCGCGGATGTAGCGGGCGGCATCGTTGTCAGCGAGCGGTTGTGCCAGCTGGTTGTAGATGCCGAGCGCCTTTTGCGTGTCCCCTTGTTCCTCGAAACATTTGCCCTCCCACAGCAGAGCCTGTGCGCCCGCGGACAGCGTGCGATTATTGACGTGAATCTTCTCGAATTCCGTCACCGCCTCCGCCAGCGTGCTCTGGCGATCGGACGATTTCGGCGGGTGCGTCACGCCCTCTTCAAATTTGCAAATCGCCAGGTTGAGCTGCGCCAGCAGGTAGTCGGATTGTGCCCGCATGCGGTCGGCGCGGACTTTTGGATCGTCGAGCGTCGCCCGCGGAAACCGCTCATAAACGCGTCTTGGCCTGCTCGAGGCTTTTTGGAAGAGGTCTTGCGCCTGGGCGATCAGTTGCCGGGCGTTTGCCCTGGCGGTTTCCTGTTTTTCGGGAGCGTCCTTCGCATTGAGCCGCCAGATCTCGACACGAGCCCGGTCAAGTAAAATCTGCGCCTGCTCGCGACGGGCGCGTGCCACCAACGCATGATCGGGATGGGCACGCACGAACTGTTCGAGACTCCTGGCGGCCCGGTCCAATTCCTTGGCCTGGGCCTCGGCACTCAACAGCGAACGGGCGTAATCAACCTGAGTGATGGCCTTTTCAAAATCCAGGCTGGCAATCAAATCGGGGGACAGCGTGCTGCGCTTCTTGGCCTGGTCGACTTCAAAGGCCACATAGTCGTAGTAACCACGCTCGCGCAGGCCGCGAAGAAAGGTCAGCTCTCGAGACGCGGCATCAGCGGCGGCGGCTCCCGTGTGCGAGGCAATCAGCGCCCCGAGCGACAATCCTGCCGCGATCAGCCGGTATCCACGTTTCGTCCGCGAAAAATGCAATCCGCCCCGCTGCATAGTGTTCCGTCAGATTGCGGCATCGGGGGACTTTGCGTCGCCCCAAACTAAAATTCCCATCGGCCGTTGAGATCCTGCGCCCGGCTGCTAACCACAAATTATAGCCAACGAACGCGTCGAGCAATGCGCTTTCGAGACGCGAGTGCCATCTGAATCTCGATTTGGCCAAGGCACATTCGATAAAATAGCCCCTTAGGAGGGTCGCATGACACGTGTTCGCCGACGTTCGTGGGCGTCCGGCCGCCAGCCGCGGAAGGACGGATTGCGGCTTTCGACGATGATCGTCCTGTTGGCGGTCGTCGTGGTCCTGATGTTTGCGGCCAGCCGCCCCGCGATTTGGGTCCAGCTCGTTCCCGGTTTGGATTCGCAGGCACCGGCAACGGCAACGAAATCGAACGTGGAGATCGCCCCTGCCACACCCGCAAAGGCTCAGCCCGCCCCTCCGCAAACAGACCCGACCCGACTGCGCCTGATTGGTCTGATCATTCTCGCGGTCATGTATTTTGGCTGGCGGTTCGCACGCATGGGCCGGGCTCTCAGGCAAAACCGGCCGCCGAAACGCGTCGGCCCGGGGATGCCGAATCCGACACCAGCGAGCCCTGACGAAGTTTAGCGCACCGTCCGGTTCGAAGATGCGCAGTTTCAGGTGCGCACCTTGCAAAAGGCTGCGCATCTTCGAAGAGATCTCCGGGTTTTCCAAGATGCGCACTTTCCGGAAACCGTGCGCACCTTCGAAGGGGGTGCGCATCTTCGAAGGATGAAGGATGAAGGCGGAAGGATGAGCCAAGCAATTGCCAATGAATGCTGCCAGTCTGTCTCATTTTTCACGACCCAAGTTCACCTGTTAGGAGTCAGCCGCTTTTTTCGGCGACGCTCTGCGATGCCACGGGGTGCCGCAGTACGCCGATTACTCTGTTCGGGGTGGCATGTCCAACGGCTTTGCGTGGGCATGCGAATCGCTTGGGCGTTCAAAGACATGCCCACGCAAAGCCGTTGGGCATGCCACCCCAAAGTGACCGTTTCGTCCTCGTGCGGCCGAATCGACGTTTAACGGCGTCGAGTGGCACCGAATACCATCAGTTTGTCGGACGTAGCGGCCTGAGTGGGGTGCGTCGGCATCTATTAGGCGCCGCGGCATCTGCCAAAAGCAGAAGAGCCGCGCCTCAGCTCAGGCACGGCTCCGCAGATGCGAGATTTACAGCGATTTGCTGTACCGTTTTTCGTTCGTCGTTAGCCTAATTATGCCAACAGTGGGCCGCCTAGTTCAAGCCCAATTTTACAGCCGATTGCCGCGAGTCTGGCTCATCCTTCATCCTTTCGCCATGACTTCGCGGATCGACTCGATGGCGACATCGCACAGGCGGTCGACCAGTTCACCGGGCATCGCCGGAGCGGGCATCAGCACGACCACGTCGCCCAACGGCCGCAAGATCACGCCCCGTTTGCGGGCCGCCAACGTCACCTGGTGGCCCATTCGCTGAGCGGGCGGGAAAGGCTCCGCCGTCTTGCGATCGCGGACGAGTTCGATGCCCGACCATCACGCCCTTTTGACGCACGTCGCCGACGTGCGGATCGTCGGCCAACACCTCAAGTCGCGAGGCAATCCGCCGTGCATTCGTTCGTACGTTGTCGAGAACCCGTCGCTCGTCGAAGAGTCGCAGCGACGCCAGTGCCGCGGCACAGCCGAGCGGATTTCCCGTGTACGTGTGACCGTGGAAGAAGGTTTTGCCTTCTGACGGCTCGGCGAGAAAGGCCTCGTAGATTTCATCGGTCGCCAGCGTGGCCGCCAGCGGCAGGTAGCCCCCCGTCAGTCCCTTGGCGACGCACATCAAATCGGGCTGCACGTTTTCCTGTTCACACGCGAAGAGGGTCCCCGTGCGGCCAAAGCCTACGGCCACTTCGTCGGCAATCATCAACAGGCCGTTGGCCTTCGTCAGCTCGCGAACTCGTTTGAGATAGCCGGCCGGATGCACGAGCATGCCGGCCGCTCCCTGCACCAGCGGCTCGATGATCATGCCCACCGCCCGCTCACGATGCTCGACGATCAACCGCTCCAACTCGGCAAAGCAATGTTCGAGGTAGCTCGCGGGTGTGAATCCAGACGGCCTGCGAAAAGTCACCGGCGAAGGAACTTGGACGGTTTTGAACAGCAGATCGCGGTAGGTGCCGTGGAACAGGGGAATCCCCCCCACGCTGACGGTGCCGATCGTGTCGCCGTGATAGGCCGAACCCATTCGCAAAAACAGGTCGCGATGGGTCGACGAACGCGACTGCCGTTGTGCGTGGTATTGATAGGCAATCTTGAGCGCAACTTCGACCGATGTCGCGCCGCTGTCGGAATAGAAAACCTTCGTCAGTCCCTTGGGAACGCGCGAAACCAGCTCTCGCGCCAGTTCAATCGACGGCACGCTCGAGAGGCCCAAGAGCGTGGTGTGCGCGACGCGGTCGAGTTGCTCGCGAATGGCCTGGTCAATTTCGGGGACGCGATGCCCGTGGATGTTGCACCAGAGCGACGAGATGCCGTCGAGGTAGCGGTTTCCGTCGACGTCGATCAAATCGAAGCCGTCGGCCGCCGCGATGATCGGCGCCTGTTCACCGCGATAGGCGAGCATCGGCGTGAAGGGATGCCAAACGAATTCGTCATCCCATTCGCGGAGCGTCGCACTTGTCGGCTTTTCCGACGATCCGGTCACTTCAGCGATTCCAGGAACGCCAACAGATCGGCGGCCTGCTCAGCGGTCAGGTCCTTGAGCAGGCCGTCCGGCATGAGCGACTTCTTCTGCGGCTCGAACGACTCCACGTCCTACAGCTTGAACCGCACGATGTTTCCTTGCGCGTCTTTGAGTGCTGCCGACTCGGCACTTCGCTCGGCCACGATGCCGCTGTGCGTCTTGCCGTCGGTCGTTTGCACCGCGTAGACGACGTACTTTTGTTCGATCGTCTTCGACGGATCGAGGATGTTTTCCAAAATCTGAGGGCGTTTGTACTTCGTGCCGACATGGCTCAAATCCGGACCGACGTCGCGCCCCTTGCCGGCGATTTGGTGGCAAGTTTGGCAATTGACCAACGCCGCATTGAAGAACAGTTCGCGTCCTCGCTCGGCGTTGCCGATGCGGGCGAGGAGTTTGGCCGGAGTCGATATTTGTGCCCAGCCGCGCGGTCCGCTTCTCTTCCGGGACAAATCGCTCGAACAGATCGCGGACGGCCGGATTCGGATGGGCCGAAGCCGTTTGGACCGCGTGGTTCTTGACGGCCGGATGCAGCTTCTCCTGGTCGACGGCCCGCAACAGCCGCATCGAACCGCTGGTGTTTGCCAGCAAACGATCCAAGTGCTCGGCCGGATGCGGGCGGAGCCTGGTTCGCGTTCTGCAGCGAAGTCAGCGCAACCTCCTGTTGTTTCTGTTCGCCGAGCCGGGCGGCTGCCGCCGCGCCGGACTGTTTTGTCGGCAGCGATTGAATCCAGCGGTGAAACAGATCGACGGCCTGATGATCGACCATGAACGAGCCGGCTTGCGGCATGCGTCCGCCGCCGAGCTTGGAGATGCGATACAGCATCACCGAGCGGAACGGATCGCCGGGCGCGACGATTTCGGCGTCACGAATGCCAAACGTTCCCTGCAGCGGCGGCACGCCGATCACGCCCATCTTTTCGCGGGCCGTCGTGAATTCCAGCTCCATGCGCGCGTTGCCGCCGCCGTCGGCCACGTGGCATTGGGAGCAATTCGCATGCAGATAGGATCGCACGCGGACTTCCACGTTCGCGGAGGCCTCGTAGGGATTTGCGAGCTTCGACAGCGATTCCGGGGGCGAACTGAGCGGCGGCTGAAAATAGGCCGCCGCGGCGAGAGCGGTTAATTGATTCGCGGTCGTCGCGCCGTATTTTTCCACGCGATTCATTTGCAGCGTGCACAGACCGAGCACGAAATTGGCCGCTCGAGAATGGCACACCATGCATTCGGCCCGGCTCAGATAGTGCCAGGTCTGCTGACGCGATCCGCCCGGCGCAGCGGCGTCGTGGATGCGGAATTTGCGTTCCTCTCCCTCTTTCCGAATCAGCCGAGCGTCGGTTTGCGCGTCGTCCCAGGCGTACGAATAGCCAAACCATTCGCCCGCCTGGTGCGTCAGCATGCGCGTTTCGACTTTTTTGCGGCTGGCCGGATTTCCCGGCTCCATTTCCAGCGACAGGGTCTGCACGACCACGGCCCCATCCATAAAATCCCAGCCGCGAGAGGTAGTCGGATTGATCGTGTCGCGATTGGGCACCGCCAGCCAACGCGACATGCTCGCGCCGTCATGCCAGCCTGGTGCATTGACGGAATACGGAATCACGCCGGGCGAGGGACGCTCGTCTTTGACCGAAGCGAAAACGCCCGTTTCGCTGAGTCGCTGTGGAAAGTGAGCCACACCCGCCTTGGCGGCCGGATTCGGTACCAGGCGAAGAATCTCACCCGAAAGGGCCACGAGATACATCTCGCCGGCATGGTCGCGTCCCCAGCCGGCACAGTGGTACGTCGAATGCGCCAAAACGCGGTGGTCTCGCACCTGCCCGTTCTCGTAGAGGAACCCCCAAACGGTCCCCATTTGATAGCAGCAGTACAAATAGTGGTTCGCCAGCTCGGGCAACCGTTTGCCGTGATAAACGTAGCCCCCCGTGATCGAACGCGCCTCGGAATGGTGATGCTCGATGATCGGCGGCGAAACGGGAGCCGGCCCCAATTTTCGTTCGGGATAGAACGGATGCGTCCCCTCCATCACGCTCCAGCCGTAATTTCCGCCGCGGCGGACGAGATGAATCATCTCCCACAAGTCCTGCCCGACCTCGCCCACCCACAAGTTGCCGGTCGGCGGATCGAAGCTCATCCGCCAGGGAGCCCGTAATCCGAAGGCGTAGATTTCCGGGCGTGCATTCGGCGATGTGCAGGAAGGGGTTGTCCTTCGGAATGCCATACGGCTTGCCGTTTGCCGGGTGATCGACGTCGATCCGCAGCATGCTGGCCCGCAAATCGGTGAGATCCTGGCCGGTGATGTCGGGATCCGAGCCGGTCGTACCGTCGCCCGCCGTGATATAGAGGTACCCGTCGGGGCCGAACCCCATATCGCCACCGTCGTGGCCGGCCGAAGGCCAGTCGATAATCACACGTTTCGTTTCGGGCAGAATCTTGTACGGCGGGGCCGAGTCGACGCGAAAGCTCACCACCTGGTTATGTTCGTCGCGCGGACCATCGACGTTTTTGACGTTTGCGAAGATGTAGACGCAGCCGGTTCTTTCGGTAATTCGGATGGAAAATGATCGATAAGGCTTCGGACTTTTTCCCTTTTCCGGCGGGATACTCCAGCAGTTCGACCTCTTCTTTGGAATTCGGGTCGTCCTTGATCGCCCGGACGATGGCGGGCGAATATTCCATCACGAACAGCCGATCGGTCCCCGGCTCGGGATTCAGATAGACCGAGTTATGGAACTTGTGGTGCGGAAAGGCCCGCTCGAGCCTGGTAGGGGTGCGGCGGTTCGGGACTGCCGACGACGTGCGAGTTCGTCCACGGGACACGCTGCGGAAGCGGCGGCGTTTGCGGCTTCGGCTTATTTGATCCGGGCCTGGCGTCGCGTCGCCAGCAGGTTGGGTTGGTCCGCTGACCGGAGAGCCAAAAAGCATCGCTGCGGTCAAAACCCACAGAACCGGAAACCAGGTCGGAAGTACTGTTCGAATAATGGTTTTCGAACCTGGCTGTTCCGCCGCGACATCGTTCCGACAGTGCATTCGTTGCTCCGGTGTCCCAGTAAACCATAGGTCATCTCCGCGGCCTACGATTATAGTCCGAACCTTCGGCCCGCTGCATTCATGCAGGTGAGCCTCCCTGATTTCGGCGTGGGCTTGGGAAAGTCGAACGTACGTCGATACAATGAGCCTTCAACACGTGACCAAGCCCCGCGCTTGGTCATTGGCGTTTTGAAGGGACTCTAAAACCCGAGATCGAGCACGTGGCTACACTGGCGAATTCAAAGTCGGCGACCGCTTACCGAGGCGAAAGCAACCTGCCCCAGCACGAAGAGCGCGTCTTGGTGCTCGATTTCGGCGGCCAGACAGCCCAATTGATCGCTCGACGGATTCGCGACGCCAACGTCTTTTGCCAACTCGTCCGGCACGACCTGTCAGCCGAACGGATCCGTGAGCTGGCTCCCCGCGGATTGATCCTTTCCGGAGGTCCGGCAAGCGTTTACGAATCAAAAGCACCCGAGCCCGACCCGGCCATCTTCGACTTGGGAATTCCCATTCTGGGCATCTGCTACGGCATGCAGGCCGCCTGCCGCGCCGAGGGGAGCCGAGTCACCCCCGGAGCCGTCCGCGAATTCGGCCGAACGACGTGTCGCGTGCGAGAAGCAAACGGACTCTTTGCCGGAATGCCCGATCGATTTACCGTGTGGATGAATCACGGCGATCAGGTCGACAATCTTTCGGCAAACTACGAATCGCTGGCCGCGACCGACACGTGCCCCTTCGCCGCGGTCAAGCACCGCAGCAAACCGATCTACGGCCTGCAATTCCATCCCGAGGCGACGCACACGGATCACGGCGGCGAGATCCTCGGCAACTTCGTCAAACAGGTTTGCGGCTGCCAGGGAACATGGCGGATCGACCTGTTGATCGAGCGAGAGATCGAAGCGATCCGCGAAATCGTGGGCAAGAGCCGGGTGATCTGCGGGTTGTCAGGCGGCGTCGATTCGTCGGTTACCGCCGCAATCTTGTACCGGGCGATCGGACCGCAGCTTTCGTGCATCTTCGTCGACAACGGCCTGTTGCGAAAAGGCGAGGCGGAGGAAGTCAAGGAGCGGTTCACCAATCACTTCAAAACCGATCTACACGTCGTCGATGCGCGCGAGCGGTTTCTTTCGGAACTCAAGGGCGTTTCGGACCCGCAACAGAAGCGCAAGATCATCGGACGCGTCTTTATCGAAGTCTTCCGCGACGAAGCGGTCGCCATTCCCGACGCACGGTTCCTCGCCCAGGGCACGCTTTACCCCGACGTGATCGAATCCGGCGGAACCGCCGACGGGCCGGCCGCGACGATCAAAACGCATCACAATGTGGGTGGGCTGCCGGACGAATTGGGCTTCGAGCTGATCGAGCCCTTGCGGGATCTCTTTAAGGACGAGGTCCGCCGCATGGGGCTGGAATTGGGCCTTCCCGAAGACCTGATCTGGCGGCACCCGTTCCCCGGCCCCGGCCTTGCGGTGCGCTGCCTCGGACCGGTTTCCGAATCGCGACTGGCGACCCTCCGCGAGGCCGATGCGATCGTCATCGACGAACTTCGCCGCTCAGGGCTTTACCGCAAGGTTCAGCAGGCCTTCGCCGTGTTGCTCCCCGTGCAGTCGGTCGGCCTTATGGGAGACGGACGGACCTACGAAGACGTCATTGCCGTCCGGGCGATCCAAACGGCCGATTTCATGACGGCCGACTGGTATCCGCTCCCCACGAAATCCTGCAGCGGATTTCGACCCGCGTGACCAATAGCGTTCGCGGAGTCAACCGCGTCGTCTACGACGTCAGCTCGAAGCCCCCCAGCACGATAGAATGGGAATGAGTTTGTGGCCAGGCTCTGCTTGGTCACGCATCCCGCGCGCCGGGACTCTGCTTCGAGTCTGTCGACGATGATCGCCGGGCGGCGCGAAGCAGAGCTTCGTGGAAAAACGTTCCCAAGCACTTGGGAACGAGGAATTGGGAATGACCTCGATCCTGGGCATCTCGGCTTTCTACCACGACTCGGCCGCCGCGCTGGTGGTCGACGGCGAGGTCGTTGCCGCCGCCCAGGAGGAACGCTTCACCCGCATCAAGCACGACGAGAATTTTCCGCAGCAGGCCGTCGAATACTGTTTGAAGGAGGCTGGCCTGCGGCCCGAGGATCTCGATTACGTCGGCTTTTACGACAAGCCGCTCCTGAAATTCGAGCGGCTGCTGGAGACGTACCTCGCCTTCGCGCCGGTCGGGTTCAAATCGTTCCTGACGGCCATGCCGATCTGGCTCAAGAAAAAGCTGCACCTCTCGCGCGAGATGCGGCGAGGCCTGCTCGAACGCCTACAAAAAGCGATTCGTGTTCACCGAGCATCACGAGTCGCACGCGGCGAGCGCCTTTTTTCCGTCGCCTTTCGAGGAAGCGGCCATTCTGACCGTCGACGGCGTGGGCGAATGGGCCACGGCGAGCTACGGCACCGGTGCGGGTAACCGCATCAACCTCACGCACGAGCTGCACTTTCCGCACTCGCCCGGCATGCTCTACTCCGCCTTCACCTATTACTGCGGCTTCAAGGTGAATTCGGGCGAGTACAAGCTGATGGGCCTGGCGCCCTACGGCCAGCCGCGGCACGTCGACTTGATCCTCGAAAAGCTGATCGACCTGAAGGACGACGGCTCCTTCCGCATGGACATGTCGTACTTCAATTACTGCCAGGGACTGACGATGACGTCGAAGAAATTCGATCGACTCTTCGGCGGTCCGCCGCGCGCTCCCGAAACGCTGCTGACCGCAGCGCGATATGGATCTGGCCGCTTCGATCCAGGTCGTGATCGAAGAAATCATGCTGCGGATGGCCCGCCATGTTCATGCCGAGACGGGCCGAAAGAACCTCTGCCTGGCCGGCGGCGTCGCCCTCAACTGCGTGGCCAACGGCCGCATCTTGCGTGAAGGCCCGTTCGACGAACTCTGGATTCAACCGGCGGCCGGCGATGCGGGCGGCGCTTTGGGAGTCGCGCTCTTCATCTGGCACCAGTTGCTCGACCAGCCGCGAACAGTCAATCGCCTCGATGCGCAGCGCGGGTCGTATCTTGGTCCGCAGTTCACCGACGACGAAATCCGCCATTTCCTCGATCGGGTCGGCGCCGCGTTATCGCTACATCGAAAACGAAGACGAACTCTGCGACACGGTCGCCGGCCTGATCGCCAACGAAAAAGTCGTCGGCTGGCTCCAGGGACGCATGGAATTCGGCCCGCGAGCGCTCGGCAGCCGCAGCATTCTCGGCGACGCCCGCAGCGAGCAGATGCAGTCCACGATGAATCTCAAGATCAAGTTCCGCGAATCGTTCCGGCCCTTTGCTCCGTCCGTGCTGCAGGAGCGAGTGGGCGAATACTTCGAGACGCGGCCGAATGAGCCCAGCCCGTACATGCTCCTCGTCGCGCCGGTTCGTAAGGAAAAGCGATTCGAGCCGAACGGGCACGATCGCGAGCTGACGGGAATCGCCAAGCTCAAATCGAAGCGGTCGGTGGTTCCGGCGATCACGCACGTCGATTATTCGGCCCGCATTCAAACAGTCGATGCCGACCGGCACGGCCGGTACTACAAACTGCTCAAATTCTTCGAGCAGCGGACCGGCTCGCCCGTGATCATCAACACGAGTTTCAACGTCCGCGGCGAACCGATTGTCCACACGCCGCAGCAGGCCTACCGCTGCTTCATGTCGACCAATATCGACGCTCTCGTGCTCGAACGCTTTGTCCTCTTGAAAGAGGACCAACCGACGGACAAATCGGCCGAACGCGAAAAATACCTGGCCGAGTTCAAGCTGGACTGACCATGATCGACCTCAATCTCAACCCGTCGAAGCGCGAGCTGCGAATCTTCAGCCTCGGCGCGCTCGTGTTTCTGGCGATTGTCGGCTGGCTCGTCTGGCGCAAGAGCGGCTCGACGACCGCCGCGGAGATCCTTGTGGCGGTCGGCGTGGTCGTCGCGGTCTTGGGATTGACCGTCCCGCGCGCCGTCCGGCCGCTGTTTATCGCCTTGATGGTGATCAACTATCCAATCGGTTGGGTCGTGACGCACGTTGTGATGGCCCTCATCTTCTATCTCGTCGTCACGCCGTTGGCGGTTATAATGAAAGTCGCGGGCCGCGACCCGATGGAACGTCGATTTGACCAGTCTGCGGCGACGTACTGGAAACGGCGACCGACCGAGACGGATCCCGGCCGATATTTTCGGCAGTTTTAAGGCGAATGGTCCTTCATGAGCAGCAAAACGCAACCGCCCGCCACGAAACAGCCCGCTCCACCCAAGGCTGCCGCCGGCTCCTCCGAAGCCTTCGCCCGGCAAGCCGAAGAAGCCTCGCCCGGCCTCGTCCGCGAGTTGCTCGACTTCCTGGTCTACAACAAGGCCTGGTGGCTGACGCCGATCGTCGTCGTGCTGCTTCTGGTCGGCATCCTGATCGTGCTGGGCAGCACCGGCCTGGCTCCGTTCATCTATCCGCTGTTCTAGGAGCGGACGCTAGCGCAGGCCGAAGATCCGCCGGCTTCACGCCTTTGGTGAATTTGCCGAAGCCGAACGGCGTTGGCGCGTACTGGCCGACCAAGTCGACGTCGGATTTTGGCGGAATTTCGTCCTCAATTCCGACGGCCCAATAGCAGGCGTTGACGATCAGCCGTCGCAGGCCTTCGTTGGCCAGATCTTGCGACGCGCCCATTGTCGTCGTGAATGTCCGCGCCGTTTTTCCGGAGGCGGTCACGAACGGCTTGATCCAGGCGATGGGCATCATCGGATCGTTCTGCTTGCCGACGACGGGAGGATCGTTCGGGTGCATGCCGGTCAGGACCTGGCCCGAGGACGAGCGGCTCGCAGCTCTTTCGCCATGGGCAGGCGAACGGCGTAAACGTCGGTCGGTCCCCAGATGTCGCCGTCCTTGATGCCGCGCAGAATCGGATGGTCTTTCATCCCCGGCGCGATGATCCCGCGCGTGCTTTGGTGCCCGTGGTGGCCGTGATGGTTGATCCAGGTCTCGCCGAGCACCTGCCGGCCGAAGCCGCCGTCCCATTCCTTGCTTTGCCAGCCGTAACGGCCGAAGGTCGTTCCCGCCTTCGGGGCAAAGGCATGCGTGGCGGTCCGCAGTCCCACGATGGGCCGGCCCGATTCGACGTAATCGACGACGTACCGCATCTGCTCATCGGGCAGCTCGCGAAAACGGGTGAGGATGACCATCAGATCGGCCGTCTTGAGCGCTTCGATGCCGGGCGTATTGTCGTGGCGATTGGGATCGATCGTCCCGTCTTGCGGATCGATCGAAAACAGCACGGTGCATTTGAAGCCGTGCCGCTTGGCCAGAATCTTGGCCAACTGCGGCAAACCCTCTTCCGAGCGGTATTCCTCGTCGCCGCTGACGAAGACGATGTGCTTGCCGTGCCCCGGGCCCGCTCCGCCTTCGAAGACCAGCCAGGGTTGGTCCGCCATCGCGGGCATCCCCATCGTGATTGCGAGCACACAGACCACATTCGTCACGGATAGAAATTGCCGGCCGATCACGGTGTGCCTCTCTCAAAAGGGTCAAGTTGGCAGCTTAACCCACGCGCAGGTCAAAATGAAACCTCTGGCCGGTTGTCGATTTGCCGGCCTCACAGGAAGTCGACGATGACGGTGTCGGCCACGAAACGGCCTTCGCGCGTCAAGCGGATCGATCCGTCGATCTCTTCCAGAAGCCGCCGGTTCAGATTCTGCGAAAGCGGCGCGGGCGACAACTCACGAAAATCAAATCCCGTCTCGCGCTGGAAGTCGGCAAGGCCGATGCCGCCCGGCGCGCCGCAAGCCGAGCATGACGCGTTCGCGGGCATGCTCTTCCGGCGACAATTCTTCCGCGTCGGCAATCGGCGATTGGCCCGTTTGAATCCGCTTGATCCAGGTCGTCACGCTGCGGTGGTTGAGTTCGCGGCGGCCGGCGATGTAGCGGGCGGCTCCCGGTCCGAAGCCGTAAAACGGCAGGCCCCGCCAGTAAATCTCGTTATGGCGTGAGCGAAAGCCGGGACGGGCGAAATTGGAAATCTCGTACTGCTCGAAGCCGGCTTGCGGCAAGCGATCCATGGCCATCGCGTACATCTCGCGCTCGGATTCCTCTTCGCACCGCCGCAGGTTGCCCTTCGTGAGCCGGCTGTAAAAAGTGGTCCCTTTCTCGAATGTCAGTCCGTAGGTCGAAAGGTGCGTGGGCGAGAGACCGATTGCCTCGTCGAGAGTTTCGCTCCACAACTCGAGCGATTGTGCCGGGAATGCCAAAGATCAGATCGAAGCCGATATTCGGGATCGCGGGGCCGCAGCCGCTCGACGGCGGAAGTGATCTCAGCTCGGCCGTGGTCGCGTTCCAACAATTTCAAAATCGCCGGCATCGAACGACTGCACGCCCAGGCTCACGCGGTTGACGCCTGCCTCCGCCAGGACGGCGATCTTCGCGTCGTCGAGCCCGGCCGGATTGGCCTCGACGCAGATCTCGGCCCCCGTCGTCGGCACGAACCAACGCAGGGCCAAATTCATCAAGCGCCGCAGTTGGTCCGCCGGCAGATGCGTCGGCGTTCCGCCGCCGAAAAACAGCGTGTCGACTTCGCGCGGCCGCTCGAGTTGTGCCAGGTCGATCGCCAACGCCTCGAGATACGCGTCGATCAAATCGTCGCGTCGGGCGACGAGCGTGAAGTCGCAATAACCGCAGCGATGTGCGCAGAAGGGCACATGAATGTAGGCGGATCGAGGTTCGGGCCACGCGAGCGACATGGCTGAATTGTATTCACGATGGACAAAGCTTGCGTGCCGCGGAGGCGTTCGCGATAGTTGAGCCGCGGGCAAGACGTCCGCCGCAAACTCGACATTATGAAATACGCACTCATCATTCCCGACGGCGCCGCCGACGAACGGCAACCGTCGCTCAACGGGCAAACGCCGCTGCAGGCCGCGCGAACGCCCCACATGGACGCCGTGGCCCGCGAGGGAATGATCGGGCAGGCTGACCACGTTCCCGTGTCGATGCCGTCGGGCAGCGACGTCGGCACCATGAGCCTCTTCGGATACGACCCGCGGAAATACCACACCGGCCGCGCCCCGATCGAAGCGGCCGCTCAAGGCATCGAATTGGGGCCCCTCGATTGGGCCATTCGTTGCAACTTGGTGCACGTGGCCGACGGACGGATGCGGAGCTTCACTGCCGGACAAATTCCCAGCGAACTGGCCCACGAACTGATCGGACTTCTGCAAAAGGACCAGTGCGGCAGTCCCACCTGGAAGTTCCACGCGGGGGTCAGCTATCGCAATTTGCTGATTTATCGCTCGCGCGGTGAAGCGGCGCCGTTTTCCGCCGAGACCAAGACGGTCCCGCCGCACGACATTCCCGACCAGCCGATCGAAGCTCATTTGCCCCAAGGTCCCGGCTCGGCCGAACTGCGCAGCTTGATGGACCGCAGCCGTTCGATCCTGGCCGGCTCCGCTCGCAACCAGGAGCGCGGTCGCCACGGCGAGCTTTCCGCGACGCAAACCTGGTTGTGGGGCCTGGGGAAGACGCCGGCACTCGAGCCCTTTCGGCAGCGATTCGGCAAAACGGCCGCCGTCATCACGGCCGTCGACTTGTTGCGCGGCCTGGCTCGACTCTTGGGATGGCAGGTGATCAACGTGCCGGGAGCGACCGGCTACATCGACACCGACTACGCCGCCAAGGGCCGCTACGCGATCGACGCGCTCAAGACCGTTGACTTCGTCACCGTGCATGTCGAAGCCAGCGACGAAGCGTCGCACGAGGGAGACGCCGCGAATAAAGTCGAAGTGCTCGAGCGGATCGATGCCGACATCGTCGGCCCGTTGCATACGTTTCTGAAGAGTCAGGGCGAGTATCGCATCCTGATTTCTCCCGACCACCCCACGTTTCTGCGGACCCGAACGCACAGCCACGGATATGTGCCGTTTGCCATGTGCGGGACGGGCATCGCCGCCGACGCGGCCGCGACCTACGACGAGATCGCCGCCCAAGCGTCGTCGATCGCCATTCCGGGCCACGAATTGATGCCGCGATTCTTCGCCGGCTAAAAGGAGCTTTGGTGGGCCGACACGGAGGAAAGAACAGCAGAGCCCGTCCGCGAACGACGCTTGCTTCGATCCGCCAACGCTCGCTCGGCTGCGCAGAAATCTGTCCCGCTGGTTTCAAAAACACGGCCGGGACCTGCCCTGGCGGCGCTCCCGCGATCCGTATCGCATCTGGATCAGCGAGATCATGCTCCAACAGACGACGGTCGCCGCGGTTGTGCCCTATTTCGAGCGGTTTCTCGGCCGCTTTCCCACCGTGCAAGCTCTGGCGCGTGCCGGCGAACATGACGTGCTGAGATTGTGGGAGGGCTTGGGCTATTACAGCCGGGCCCGCAACCTGCGACTGGCGGCGCAGCATGTCGTCGACAAATTGAACGGGACGATTCCGCACGAGATCGACGAGTTAGTCGCGCTTGCCTGGGATCGGCCGCTATACGGCCGGGGCCATCGCCTCGCTGGCCTACGATCGGCCCGCGCCGATCGTCGAGGCCAATACGCTCCGCGTCTACGCGCGGCTGCTGGCCTACGACGGCGACGTGCATTCGACGGCCGGTCGCAACGTCATCTGGAATTTCGCCGAACAGGCCGTGCCGCGGCGATCGGCGGGGGCGTTCAATCAGGCACTCATGGATTTGGGGGCGATGATCTGCACGCCGGCCGAGCCGCGCTGTCCCGCATGTCCCGTGCGGACCTGCTGCCGTGCCTTTCAGCAAGGCGTGCAACAGACCGTGCCCCGCCCGCGTGTCCGTCCGCAAGTGACCTTCGTCGACGAGGCGATGGTCGCGGTCCGCGACGACGGAAGATTACCTTCTGCGTCAGAGCCTGCCGGGTGAACGCTGGGCCGGCTTGTGGGAATTCGTGCGGATCAGCCTGGAGAGCGTGCCTGCGGAAAATGGCAACGGCCCGCCGCCCGAAGGCACGCAACAGTCTGCACGAACTGTCGCGCCCCTTGGCCCGTCGCTTGGAGCGGGAAATCGCCGAGCGGACGGGCCTCGTCGTCCTCGCCGAGTCGCCCGCGTACGAATTCCATCACACGGTGACGCGGTTCCGCATTCGCCTGCTCTGCGTGACCGCCGAAAACCGCGGCGGCACCCTCAATCTGCCAGCGAATTTTCGCTGGGCCACACCGTCCCAGTTCCGGCGGCTGGCCCTGTCGATGCCCGCGCGAAAGTTCGCCGACCGGCTTACGGCCCCGGTGGATTCGCCGGCGGCGCCGGTTGGGGCGCCGGCTGGGACGAGATCTGCGCGGGGTCGATGATCATCTCGGCCGGCAGCAGCCGCGATTTGTTCAGCTGACGATCCGCCCCCGCCTCAACGCCGTTGAGCACGCCTTCGTCGAGCCATTCGCCCACGACGCGCTGGCCAAATCGATACGTATCCCAGAACCAATATTGGACGCCGTCGACGACTTTGTTGGCGGCCTTCATCCCCAGTGTATGGTCGACGCCGAACGGCCGGCGCCACGGCACCGTCGACCTCGTTCGCGCGGTTCTGCATCCAGTCGATCGCTGCGTCGATCCGCTTCAAATTGCCGGCCGACGTGAAGCTGTAGTCGCCGATCGTCGTCGTCGAGACGTCGAGAACCTCGGCCGCATCCGATACCGGCGCCACACGCGAGTGGCGGACCCGATCGTTCACCCAATCGAGCGACTGCGTGAAGATTGGTCGCCCATTATCCAACGGTGACACGGCCTCGTCGAAAAACCGCAGCACATTGAAGTCCGAAATCGATATCAAGTTGTACGCCACGTTGTGGATGTCCCACGGCGAGTACGGGTGATGGACGGTGAGCGGCTTATGCTCGTACACGGGTCGCAGCGCCGGATCGAGCCTCTTCCACGCCTTGAGATCGACGTCGTCCCAATACAGCGGACGCGTCTCCGGCGGATCGGCATCCGTATGCCGCACTTGCTTCATCGGTGACGGCTCACCGGCGGCGGCCGCCGTTTGGTAAATGTTCCGCAGCGGATGGCCGTCGAAGTCGCCCGTTTCCATCCGGTAACCCAGCATGTCGAGGATCGTCGGCGTGAGATCCGCCAGTCGACACGGCTCCTCGACGCGGGCGCTTCGTCGCACGTTCGGGCCCGAGACGAAGAACGACGGCCGCATCGAATCGGCCAGCGGATAGCCGTGCGTCGTCCCCAGCGCCGCATCGATGCCGAAATACCAGCCCGGCCGCGCAGTGACGACCAGGTCGGGTGCATGCTCCAATTCCTGCTCGGCCAGGTTTTCTTGCCACAGCATGTGCCGCGTAATGGCCACGACGCTGTCGGGATATTTGGTGAGCGCGGTCAGCCGCAGCCAGTCGGTCTCGTCGTGATCGTAGGCCAACAACCGCGGATGCAAATTCTCGACAAGGCCCAGCGGATCGGTCTCCGGCATCTGGACCACGTGATAGGCGATTGCTGCCGTCGGCCGTCGGCTGCAATTGGTCGACCACCTGGTATTTGTAGACCCAATTCCCCTTTTTTTCGTCGCGCTTGCGCGAAACGACGGCATGACCCCGGTCGTGCGTCGAAATCAGGATCGATTCATCCGTCAGCTTGACGATCACGAGATCGACCGGGTGATCGATCTTGCCGTCCGGCCGGTACGACTGAATCTGCGTCAGCGACGTGATCATGTCGATCGGCGCGACATTGTCGGCAATTCGATACGACAACAAGTCGGCCGCCCGCGGTTTGCCGTACCATTTGCCCGACTTGTATTCGCTGTTCGGCAGGAAGACGCGGGCTGCTCCGTCCTGATCGGCGTCGACGAAGACGAAATTAATCGCCTTGTCTTCGGGATGGCGGTTCCAGAAGCGGTGTTGCCGCACCGACAGACCCAGTCCGCCTCCCACCCATTTGCCGTCGGCCGTCAGCAACCGCGGTTTGTAGAAGAACTCGTCGGCCAGATCGTAATGCGAAAGATTCGCCGTCTGTCCGCCGTGATGGCCGTGATCGCTGCACAGGATGAAATACGTGCGATCGAGGCGGTGCTGCGCGTCGAGTTCCGCCAGCATCTGCCCGATCAGCACGTCGGCCTTGGCGATGATTTTGCGGGTCGCGCCGAACTGGCCCCGGCTGTAGTCGTGGTGACTGACGGAATCCGTTTCCGGCAGCCAGATGATCGTGACGGGGCTTTGTCGCTCGAAGAGAAAATGCTTGGCGTAATCGACGTTGGCCTCATCCATGTACCGCCACGAATCGTGGTATTGGAAGTAAGGCACATACTTCGTCAGGCTCCGCGACCAAGGGATCGGCGGAAATTCGGTCATCACGGGCAGGCGCCGGTCGACCAGTCTTCGCCGTTGTGTCGCAGATGCTCGTAGAGGGGCGGAATGCCGCTGCCGTGCCGTTCGCGAAAACGGCGGCTCGCCTCGTCGCCTTTAACCACTTCGACCGAGGCCGCCCCCGTTTCGCGCAAGATGCGGTCGAGCCCTTCGGGGCCCAACAATCGGGCGCTGCGGCTCGGACCCATCGGATCGAGGTACGATTTCGATTCGAGCGTGCGGCGGCTGAACGAGACCTGCCCCTTCAAGCCGTGGCGGTCCGAACAGCAGCCGGTCCACATCGTGCCGTTGGAGGTGATCGTGTCGCTGGGGAAGCCGGTGAATGCGTTCTGCATCCACACGCCCCCTTCGATGAACAAGCGGTTGATATTCGGAATGGCCCCCATCGCCGCCATTTCGCGAATCACGTCGGGCCGCAGTCCGTCGAGATAAAACACGACGACCGAACAGCCCGGCACGCCCGCGCCCGGAGCCATATCAACGGGCACCACCTGCTCGTAACGCAGGGGTTGCACCGCGTCGCTGAACGAAATGCTGACGACGAACTGCCCCTCGTTGTCCGACGGGTCGAAATCGTTGACGCCGAGATACAGCCGGCCCGCGGTCGCCGCCTTGAAACTCTTCGAGCGGCCGACAAAGAACGGTGCCCCGTCGCCGATCCGCCCCATCAGGCAGAAGCAGGCCGACGGACCCGAGGCCGCCGCCGGCAGCGGAAATTCCTGCTTGGCGACTTTGTCGTTATAGAGGAAGGTCCCTTCCGGCCCGACGTCGGCCGGTTCGTCGTATTTGCCTTTCGCCGAGCGGCCGATGAAGACCGACCCGTCGGCATGAATCGTCACGATCCGCCCGACCGGGACGTCGATCCCCGTGTCGGCAAACGTGGCCTTTCCCGGCACAATCAGGACCGTGCCGTTCTCACTCGATTCGGGCGCAGTCAATTGCGCACGCGCCGTCGAGCCGGCAATCGCGGCCAGCAGTGAGCCACACAATAAAATTGTTCGCGAGAGGAGGGTTCGCGGCATCGTGTCCCACCGAGGTTCTCTGGCACCGTTCATCAGCGCCGGTTGACACTGGCGGACGAGCCGCCCGTGCCACCCATCAAATTGCGAGAGACGGACTCTATGTTGAAACTCGCACGCCTGTCAGAATCGTCAGCGGAGGCGACTTGCGAACAGCGATTACAACCGATCCCCGCGGCATGGAAAGACGTGCCGGCACAGTCCTGACGCACGTTCGGGATGCGGAGCGATTACGTTTCCTGCGGCCTGTAACGGCCGTGCGGAAAGCGCGGCCGCCGCGCGCTCGAATTTGCGCCAGAATCGCCTGGCACGGCGGTCCGAAAAAAGTCGCGCGCGAAGGGCCGTGCCGCGACCGTCACCGAGCGCAGCACCGAACCATGAATCTGCTGTACGGAAATTTCGAGTTCGAGCACCAACTCGTCCGCGCCAAGCCGCAGACCCTGCCGGCGTCGGTACTCGCCATCAATGCCGACTTGCCTTACGCGCTTATCGCAATTGCCCAGCCGGGAGACTTGATCTGGGCCGAAGAACCTGCCGACGCCGACCTTCCGGCAGCATCTTGCCGCCATCGGCCTCCCCGACGTGCAGTTCGTCACGCAGGCGTCAAAAGTTCCCCAGGACGTCAACTTCATCCCCTGGGGCTGGTCGCCGGCCATAAACGAGCTGGCCGCGAAACACGGCTGGCGCGGCGAGTGCCCCGACCTGGCCGCCGTCGCGAAAGCCAACTCACGCGAGTTCTCAACCAGTCTCGAACAAGAATGGAACGTCGGCCTGCCGGAAGCCCGCCCCATTCGCAGCCTGGCCGAACTCCAAACCGCGGTCAACGCGTCGACCCGGCAAACCCCAGGCTGGGTCGTCAAAGCCAACTTCGGCATGTCGGCCCGCGAACGCATTCTCGGCCAAGGCTCCGAAATCAATGCCGAGCGCCGCGCAATGGCTGCAAAAGCAACTCGCGCAGGGCCCGGTGTATTTCGAGCCCTGGGTCGAGCGGATCGAGGAAGTCGCCTTCCAATTCACAGTTCCCGCGACCGGCGCCCCGACTCTCGAAGGCATCACGCCGCTATTGACCGACCACCTCGGCACGTATTGCGGCAGCCGTCTGAGCGGCGACAGTTGCCAATTCGCCACCGCCGAAGAAATTGCGAGCGTAGTGCCGATGGTCGCGCACGCCGCCCAAAGCGTCCAACAACTCGGCTACTTCGGCCCACTCGGCATCGACGCCATGCTCTACGAAACGCCCGACGGCCAAAGACGCTGGCGACCGCTGCAAGACATCAACGCCCGCTGGACTATGGGCCGCGTGGCACTCGGCTTGAGGCGGATCGTGCCCACATCCAAGCATGCCACCTGGCTCCGCCTGCGTCCGTCGCACAACGCGTCCATGGGCGAAGAGATCGGCCCAATCCCCGACCTTCGTCCCAAAGGCACCAAGATCGTTCACACCTCACCGCGCCGCACTCGAGATCAGCTCTTTGTCGCCTCACGATGGTTTCTCGTGACAGCCGACACGACGAAGAACTTGTTCACTGCCGAGGCGTTTTGCCTGAAGGGTTGAAGCAACGGTCTGCGTTCACGGCCGTTCTTGGGCCTGAATGAGCCAGATTCTCGGGGTGGAGGCTTTGCGGAGCCCTATGGCTCTGGCTGGCAAACTGCCACCTGCCACGCTTCACCCTCTTTCGAGGGCAACCGGGGACTCGTGGGGCGAGATCGGCCGTTCGCCCTGCAATTCGGGGACCATGGCGAGAGCTGAGCGGACCAGGTTTTCCAGATCGGGATCGGCGGGGAGGTGCAGATCGAGGAGATGTGAGGCCTCGGTCGCTTGCGATGTTGCGCGAATGAGGGCCTTGCGACAGGTGGATTGTTCTCGGGGGCCGTAATGTGCCAAAAGGCTATCCAGCGTGTGGCGGCGGCTGGCGTGGGGCGCGTCGATCAAGTCGGCCGTCGCTTCGCCGATCATCATCGCGCGGTGCAGGCCGGGATGGACGCCCCGACGGGCGGCGTCTCGGAGGGGCTCCAGATGATGCAGAATTGGAACGATCAGTGAAGCGGGCAACTGCCAGCGCTCGAGCATGGCGGCGGAAACCTCGGCGTGCGTGCAGCCCAGTTCCGATCGCTCGATCATGGCGAGCTTCAATGGCCCGACGGACCGCCAGCGATGGAGCACGGCGTGATAATCTCTCGGGCAGGCGCAACATCCCCAGGATGCCGACGTCTTGCAGCAGGCCTGAGAGAAACGCGGCCTCCGCGGGGCGACGTTCCATTTCGCCGAAGGTCGAGCACGCGCTCGCGATCAAGAGGCCGCGGCGGGAATGCCAAAGCTGTTCCTCTGCCGGAAGCCGCTGCGCCAAGTGGCCCATCCCGTCGACAATGGCCGCGTTCAAGATGTGGCCGATCGAGCGGCGGATTCCCAGCAAGCGGATGGCATCCCGAACGCTGGAAATTTGACGCAAGAGGCCGTTGGCCGACGCATTGGCGGCCTTGAACAGCACGACCGACGCTTTGGGATCGACGGCAATGTCGCGGCACATGTCGTCGAAAGGAATTCCATCCACGGGAGTCTGAAAATAGCCGACCAGCCGCACGATCAATTGCGAGAGGACCGGCAGCTCGATTTGGCGTTCGACCAGCGCGCGGGCTCGTTCGGGAATTAGGTCAAGGTCTTGCGGCGGCCGACTCAACACCTGCCGGGCGAGATGCGCCAGGTCCTCGGTGGACTTGCCGGCATCCGCGAACGTGACGGGGCCCAGCACGTTCGATTCCTGCCGCAGCATCTCGACATTCGGGCCAAGTACGATCACCGGAATGCGAACGAAGGCCATCCGCATCTTCTGCACGACTTCCATGCCCGTGATAAAGCCCTCGATGTGATGGTCGATAATCAAAAGTTCGACCAGCTTCGCGGCAACCAGCTTGGACAACAGGACCGTGCTCTCGACATCCACGGCGGAGATGCCCCACTCGCGAAGCCGCGCGGCCAAGGCCAGCGACTGCGTTCGCTCCCGCCTGAGCACGGCCACGAAACGCGGACAGTGAGCCTGGCAGTCAGCGGCGATTTCGGCAGGTGGCAACGTGATCATGTCCGTCACATCCTCACGAGGTGGCACGGTGACGGACCGACTTGATTGTGATCCGGTGTGAATCGTCGGCGTCGGCGTTCGGCGGGCAGTCGGTAATGAATTGGCCGGCAATCTCGAAGTAGTCGCCGGCGGGCCTTTGCCTCAACACACGCATCTGGGCGCTCATTCCCGCCGCGCCCGGCGAGGCAATTTCCACGTACAGCAACGTCGATTCGATCGGCTCCGAGTGATAAAAACACATGCCGCCGGCTGAAACGTTGAGAGAGCACGCGATAAACGGCTCGGCCAAGGGGCGACAATCCTTGTCGAGCGGCACGACGATCACATCGGCAATGACCGAAAAGCGCTCGCTCTGCCGCCGATCGGAAACTTTCTTTGCCTGCGGAAGCGTAGACAAGAACTCGCGCAGCCCGGCAGACGGCTCGTGCAGTGTCGATCGATCGATGGTTTCGGCAATCTCTTCGAGGGTCGCTTGACTTCCCATCTCTGTCCTCGCCCGTATCTCAAGTCGCGGCGATCGCGGTTCGCTCATCGAGCACTCGGTGCATCGTCTCGACACTTTCCGGCTCGAGCTGGATCATTTCGTCCGCCGACAGTCGCACCCGATAGGTGCCCCCTTCGAGCGGAGTACAACTCCAGAGCTTGCAAAGAAGGAACCGCCGATCGGCTCCGTCGTTCCAGCCGATGATGGCACGCGGTTCGGTGACAGGCTCGTCGTGGATGAATGTAAAACCTCGATCTTCGCACTTCTCCGTCGCGGTCAAAAACACACGGGTCCAATCGGCGCTTGCCACGGAGCGACAGGGCACCACCAAGAAAGTTTCGTCCATTCTCTCCGGCCCCTTCGCCGCGCAGCCGTTTGTCGGATCGCGGCACAAATGAATCTGCGCGTTCTCCGGAAGCGTGGCTGAGTTCTCGCCACTTTCAGAAAACCGACCGCTGCCTTTGTACGTCATGGCTGGCAATCAACCTGACAGAGTTCCGGAAAGTCGGCCCACGAAGACACAACCCTCCCCTCCAACAATAGTTTCCTCCCGGCACAATGCCGTCCCTTGCACCACGAGCGGCGGCCTTGCTGATCCGGTTGTGCCGAGAATCCGGCTTTTGCTGTGAGTTGTGCCGCCGGGGCAGTTGCCCGCTGACCGTTGTGCCTCGGTCGCCGTCGGAAGCCAGGCCCGATGAGGGGAACGTCGGTGCAGTGGCCTGGCTCCGCAAGCGAGACCTTGACGTCTATTGTTTGACCTCTTCTTCTTCGAGGGGAAACAAGAGCCGCGGCCTGACTACCAGAAGCGATGGCCTGGCCGACGCCTCCCCTCCGATCGGCTTGAACTCAATCACGACCGTTTTCAGATTCGGAATGGTGACGGTCACCGGCTCGGACGCCGCCTTCCCGGTTTTGTTGTCGTGCAACTCCAAGTGAAGGTTGACCGCATAGCGATCGGTCGAGTCGGCGATCCTGACATTGATTGTCTGGTTTTCGCGCTGGGCGAAGCCAATCGCACCGTGCGTGCCGTAAAACATCGTCGCGTTCATCGCCAAGACTTTCGAATTCGGATTTTGTCCGACCGCCGCGAGCAATGTTTGTCTCTGCTCGTCAGTGAGCGGAAATACGCCCTGGTTGCCCTCTAGAGGAGCGGACGGGCTAAGGCCCTGCAACAGGTCTGCCGGCGGATTTTTGAGGAACGACAGCTCTAAACAGACTTGCCAATCCTGCAGCGACCGCAAACTGCGAAGTAGCGCGGAAATACGTCGTTGGACCGCCGGCGTCTGACGAACGATGAGGCTCAGTGTTTTTTCATAATGCGCGATCGATCCTCCTCCGCCGGCTTTCTGCCAGGTTTTCGGCTCGATGGTGTCGGTCACCAGTCCGATGAGTTTCTCGAAATTAATTCGGACATTGGTCGTTGGTCCGCCCGGAAGGGGGAGCACAAGGTCGGCCACGGGATAGGCGCGCACGTCGTGCGGTTTGCCTTCGTTAATCCGCACGACCAGGTCGATCGAGCCCGGCTGCTCCAAATGCTGCGGGGCGACCGCCGCCGTCAGGGCCATGAATTGAGACAACTCATATTTTTTCCTGATCGCCTCGATGTCCTCCTTGATTGTAAAGGCGTTGTAGACTTGTCCTTCATGCGTTTTGATCGCGGCCAGCAACTCCTCCGCCTTGAAATGCGTGTTGCCGATCAGGCTGATTTTGCGAATGCGGTACTGCGGGCCTTCCTGCACGTTATAGCGCAAGTAAGACCCATCTGCGATTTTTGGAATATTCGACAGTCGGTGTGATCCTTGCGTCGAGGAAGCCCAGGTTCTCGTAATACTTGCGGACCGCGACAACGTCTTCGGCCTGCTTGGCCGGGTCGAACTTGCCGCCGATCCAGAGGTGAGAAAACTTGTGGTCGGCGGCAACGTCTTCGGCGAGGTTTGCCGGGTCGAACTTGCCGCCGATCCAGACGGCGGCCGGCGTGCTCTTGAGCTCCTTCGCCAACCGTTCGCCGGAAACCGACGTGTTCCCTTCGAAATATCGCCAGACGACTTTCTGGGCCACCCCTTCGTGGATGCGGAATGCGATGTCGCGCTGCTCTGGCTTGTCGCCCGAAACGAGGTCGACTGTCGCCTCCGGGTACCCGTTGGCGTGGTAAAACGCCTTGAGCCGCTTGGCGGCATCCTTATTGGTGCTCATCTCGTAGGGCGTGCCGACTTTGAGGCCCGTTTCCACCGCCAGTTTCTTCGACTGAATTTCCGAGGCCCCCGATATTCGACGCTGCGAACGAGCGGCCGCTCGGTCACAGCGAGCGACGAACACTCGGTCGCCCTTGTCGCTGCGGAGGTACTTCGCCTCGACGGTGAAAAACCATCGCGTGCGAAGCAGCGTGCGGATGTCTTCCTGGATTTGGGCGGGAGTCGCGTTGTGCCCGCCTGGGTCTTGAGCTTTTGCAAAATGGCCGCCGTCGGAATCGTCACATTGCCCTTTACCATGATCCAATCGATCCTCTCCCCTTCGCGTTCCGGCTGGCGATTGGCGATCGGAGACTCGTCCAAGCGGTTGCTTGGCGGGTCGTGAGAAGACTTTGCCTTCTCGTAAGCGGCCGCCTCGCTTTGCGGCAACACTGTTTAAGTCCGTCTTTTCGCGCGATGCCGCCTGCTGCGCGGGTTTCGTGGTCTTTGAGGTCCTTAGCCTGCTCGGAATTTTGGAGAAGAGCGAACGCAGTCGTTCCTCGGTCAAAACGCCTGTCGCCCGGTCTCTCTCTTGAAGCCAATCAACAAAACCCACGTGGGCAATTTGTCGACGCGGAAGGCGTATCTCAAATCCCGGCGTTCGTCCGCGTCCACATCGACGATGGTCAATCCCTCTCGCCTGAGCTGTTCCACGACGGGCCGCATTTCCCGGCATGGGGCGCACCATTCAGCGCTTGAAAAAGCACATTCCGTTGACGGGGAGGGGCTCACTGCGTCTCCGGCATCGTCGCCGCGTTCCTGCTGCGGTAGGTTCGATTCGCTCTTTCCCGCCGTCGACTCGAGAATTTTCCGGAGGCTGTCGACTTCGCGGCGCAATGCGCGAACTTCGTCTCGCGTCTGGAGTACGGTCCGCAAGACCTCTTTTTCATTTGATTTCGCGTCCGCGTCCGCCGCGGCGATTTGCGGATCGCCCCGACGCGTCAGAAGCCTGACCACCAGAGACGCCGGGGAATCCAAGCGAACACGATGGCGAAAAGGATTGGCTGCGAACAAATTGATTCTGAGTCGGATCATTGCAGATTCCTTTCTCAACGAATTCCGATGGGGTTGGTTTGCGTGTGCAACTGGTTCAGGCGCGCTTGACCATTCGCCAGTCTCGCCGCTCGGGACTCGAGGCGGACCGCAATGGCTTTGATTGCGGGGTCCGGCAGATTCGTCTGCTTGAGCAAGGCATTGACCTGCTGCTATTTCGGACAGCAGATCGCGTGTTTCCTCGCTCAATGATTGCAACGCGTCGGCCAGATTTGGCTTCGAGTCCGCTGGACTGTGTGCGATTGCGCGGGAATTGCGTCTGCCTCAGCGGCGCGCCTCGGCGGCTCGGCCAGCAAACTTGTCCGCGGCGCCGAGCACTCCAGGCCGAACGCCGCTACGAACGCGGCCGCCCAGACCAGCCATCGCCGGCGGCCGCTGTCCCAGCGATCGGCGCGGCGAGGCTCCAGAATCAACCGCTCGACCCGCTCGGAGAGATTCGACCGTGGTCCCAAGGCGGCGAGTTCCAAGGGCTGGGGTGCGAGGTGGCCCGTCCATTCGGCGACGCGAGTCAGACAGCGGGCCAGCGCAAAGCGGCTAGCCGAGTTTCGCACGGCCCATTCGTCGCACAGAAATTCGGCCGCGAGCCGCAATTGCCCGCGGGCGAGAAAATTGAGCGGCTGAAAGGCGAAGCACGCGCACAGAATCCGGCCGAGCCACAGCCACAGCGCGTCGCCCCGCGCGAGGTGAGCCACCTCGTGGCCGAGGAGTGCCCGCAACTCGTCCGGCTGCAGCGTCGGAATCAACGCCTGCGGAAGCACGATCGTCCAGCGAAAAAGTACCGAAGGCGGCCGGCGGCCGATCCGCGGCCGACTCGAGCAGCCGTACGCGACGCCGCACGTTCGCCCGTGCAACACATCGGCGAGCACGTCGCAAATTGATCTCGTCCAGCATCGGCCGGCAGTGGCGCAGAGTGACCGGGCAAAAAAGAGCGAACGCCGGATCACACGCAGTGTGCCGACGATGAAAAATAGTCAGCACGGTGTAACAAATGGCTGTGACCGCGGCGGCGGACCGATCCTCGACGGCACTTGGCTGCCGTCAGCGTCGAGTCGTAGGTGGGCCAGCGAGCTTTGCGGCCGGCCACCTTCTGTCGACGTTCCGTGCTCATGGAACGTGGCCGCCGGCAATCCGTGCTTCTTCCGTCGGGGGCCACGGTCCGGCTCCGCGGAGCGAGCCGCATCGTCCGAGTCGAGTGTTTTGGCTGCGTCTGCCGAAAGGCCGACCGCAACAATCGGCTGTCTTTCGCGATTCATCGACCTGAGCGATATTCGACTCGTGCTCGGCTGCGGGGCATGAGCCACTCAAAGCTGAGCCCTGCTGGCGATCGCGACCACGACGCAGGCAAAGGCATCGCCGCAGTGATCAACGGAAGGATCACGGCCATTTCCACATTCGCTCGCGAAGCGCCCAACTGCGGACGCGGGCCGACCGCAGGAAGAGCCATGTTCCACCGAGCAGCAGTGTCGAATGCAGCAAGTAGGCAAGCGCGAGCCGCGCGATTTGGAAAGCGAGGAAATCCACATCATTCGGCATTGCCGGCCTCCTCCTCTTTCTGCCGGATCAGCGCCTTGAGGCGGGCCAACTCCGCCGGCGAGACCTTTCGATCGAGCAGGTGGCTGACCATCTCGGTGAGATCGCCCGCAAAGAGGCGGCTCGCCAGATCGGACACCATCGACCGCCGCACCTTTTCCTTTTGCACGGCCGGCCGATAGATGTTGACCTTCCCCTCCGCACGGTGCCGCACCTGACCGTTGCGCTCCATCTTGGCCAGCATCGTGCCCACGGTCGTGTGCGCCAGCGGCCGCGTGTCGCTGAGCGCCTCGCGAACCTGGGCAACGGTCGCCTCACCTTTGGCCCACAGCACATGCATGATGGCCAGTTGCAACTCGGCCAGTCGATGTTTTTCCTT
This sequence comes from uncultured Planctomycetaceae bacterium, assembly GCA_963756305.1. Classification (GTDB taxonomy): domain Bacteria; phylum Planctomycetota; class Planctomycetia; order Planctomycetales; family Planctomycetaceae; genus DASPSM01. The sequence goes on along the minus strand of CAVWNP010000001.1, from coordinate 2,195,537 downwards.
CATGCGTTTTGGTTCCCTCCCTTGTCGACACAACGCCAAGCGGCCTATTTCCCTCGTACCGAAGCTCTGCTTGAGGGTGTCCGGGAATTATCTGCAACAAAGCTACGAATTCGCAGGAACTTACGATCACGAGCCGGGGGGTTGATCCCCCCGGACCTTGCCCGCGGTTGATGGCGTGCGCTTCATCCCAGCCTCTTCGCGCGGATGTCCGGCGGGATCAACCCGCCGGCTCGGCAGACGAATTCCCGGACACCTCAAGGAGACCTTGGGAACGAGAGCCGACTCGGTGCGTCATTGGAGAAGATCTACTACCGCGGTAGCAGATCGTCAAGAGGAGCTTTTCGCGGTCGTCGGCGGCGCGCGCGATCTGTCATACGCCGACCGCGATTCACGCACGGTTGGCCGCTGCTGTGGAAGTTTCTTGGCCCTGAATGGGCCAGATTCTAGAGCCCAGGGCGGAGGGCTTCCGGAGCCCTGGGAAAAGGAAATCTGGGAATCCGATAAGCCCTGAAAGGCAACGCCGTGAAGGATTTTCTGACGCGCCGCGTTCAGTCCCATCGCAAAACGCCGGTGCGGGTGCCACTCGACGCCGTTAACCTTTTCGGGGTGGCATGCCCAACGGCTTTGCGTGGGCATGTCTTCGAACGTCCAACCGATTCGCATGCCCACGCAAAGCCGCTGGGCATGGCACCCCGGGACGTCCTCCATTCTTACAGAGACCAAGCTCCGCGAATGCCCCGTATTATCGGGCAAAACTCCTTCACGGCGTCGCCCGTCGGGGCTGATGCATCATTCTGGCGTCCCTCGCGCCGTAGAGTCGCTCCGTTTTCATGCGCGGTGGATAATCATCTGAGACCGGATTTTGCGCCTCGCGTGGATCTTGCGTCCTCAAATGGGTCGTGGCAGGATCGGACCTTGGCGAGACTTCGATGAACGAGTTGCTTCCGCTCGCTCAAACGGTTTTGGCTGAGATTCGTCGGGCAAGACGTGGCTGACGCACCTTACACCATCGGCGTCGATCGGGACCGCTTCGTCCCGCTGGCCAGTCTCGCAGTCGGCCTTGCGCTGGCGGCGGGCATCGCGCTTGGCGTGAGCCGACACTACGGGAACTATTTCGTCTTTGTGTCGTGTTTCTACGCCTTCCTTCCATGCCTCGGTTTGGCCTACCTCGCGGTCACCTTCGGGCGATGCAGAAATACGTATCTGGCGGCCGGTTTGGCCGTCATCGTGGCCTCGCTGATTTATTGGACGCAGTTTCCGACCGCCTTGGCAGCAGACGCCGGGCCGCAGGCCCTCACTTCGCCCACCACAGTCGTGAAATATGCCGCGTGGCGAATCAGCCATGAGTCGTTCGATTCGTACCGCCCGGCACGCGACGACGAGCGCTCGCGCAAGCGGCGTCCGCGGGCTGAACCGGGAGTCAATTGGGTCATCGCAATTGGGGAATGGGGCGGCATGCTGCTGGCGGCGACGGCCCTGCTCGTCTGGCGAAGCCGCCGGCCGTACTGCGAACGCTGTCAATCGTGGAAGAGCCGCGAAGCCTTTCAAACTCGGCAGAAATCGGGCCGCTCGATCCTCGAACTCTTCGAGGCGGGCACTCTCGACCAAATGGGCCAATTCGCGCTCGCACGCTCACAAGGGCCGTCGCCGGCCTGGGTCAGCGTCGAATACTGTCCGCGGATCGGACCCAGCGGCGAGCATTGCCCCGTCTTTTTCAGCGTCTTCGACCGCCTCAATTGGCGGCCCGTCAGGCGGACGCTCGAAAACGGGGCCCGCGCGGAACCCGGCCCGCTTCGGTCGAACAAACCGGCCTACTGGATCGAGCGCGCCCCCTTGGACGAGAAGCAGATCGACGCCCTTTCCGGCCTGTTCACCAGCATGGCCCTCGCGCTGGGCCGCACCGCCGGCCAGGAACGCGCCCAAGCCAAATCGAACGAGTCCCCGCAGCCTCTGGCCACGTTCGAATTGGCCCCGGCCGGTTCGCCGAGCTTGAAGTGGCGGGGAGAGTTGCTGCGTCCGGTGATCTACCGGCTTCCCATCTTGATCTTTTCGTTCAGCATGATGGTTTTCGTCGTGATTGCGATCGCCTTCGTCGACCCCGGGGTCTCGAGTGAGGGACGTCGCCTGGCAAGTGTCGCGGTCTGCGGAATTTTGGCCCTGCCACTGGCGCTCTTCGCCCAACTCGGCCGCCGATATTTGGCCTCGATCTTGTCGCGGCGAACATTCAAGAAGGTGCTGCTCGAGCGTGCCGACCGTTGGATCGATCCCTCTCGCGTCGGGTCAGACGATCTCGTGTTTATCGATGCGACTCATCACCAGAGCGCAGCCGGGCGGGCAGATGAGAGCGTCAGCGATACCGGATTCCTCGCGTTCGACTTCGAACACCGCCAGATCGTGTTTGAAGGTGACAGCCAGCGCTTCCGGCTCCCGGCCCAGGCAATTCTCTCCGTTGTCATTCAGACCGTCGCCGACCACTTCGGCGGATTCATTCCGCTCATTCCTCGGCGCGAATACGTGGTCTCGGTTCGGGCCTCGACGGCAAGAGGCCCAGTCGAAATTTGGTTTCACTGCCACAACGTCAGGCGGTACTGGCAAGGCGTCGAAGGTCGACACGAGGATGCCCAGCGACTGGTGTCGCGAATCTCCGAGTTAGTGGGCGACGTTCCGGATTCGTAATGGCCCGCCTCCGTCAAAAAACTGCAAATCTCACCGGCTGCCGCTGGCGGCGGCTTTGGGCCGACCCTGCCGATTCCGCTTGATCTCCAAACGAACACTGGCGGGCCAGAGCCCCCGCCAGTGGCACCAGACCAGGCTCACCGGCGTAGAGTTGCCTACCGAACGTCTTTACGTCGTTGCCCGTCACGACCAACAGCAAGAGGCGTCTATGCCACAATCCGCCGTGCAAACAACCCGCGGCAAGGCGCATTGGCTGGACTCCTGGCACTGATTGCCGGGTACGTCGATGCCTACGCCCTTCTCAATTACGATGTCTTCGCCTCGTTCATGAGTGGCAACACGACGGAAAGCGGGCTTCGCGCCGGACTGGGACGGCTGACCGACGCCGCGTACCACGCGCTCCCGATTCCGATCTTCGTGATGGGCGTCTTCCTTGGGACATTCCTTCTGCACGGGACGCTGCGCCATCCCTTGCGCTGGGTTTGCGCACTTGTGGCTGCCTTGTTGATGGTCAGCTTAGTCGGAGCCACGCGCGCGTTGCTTCCAGGCTGGTTCAGCGTCGTCAGCCTCAGCCTTGCCATGGGTGCGATGAACACCACGATTACAAGTATCGGCGCGCAAGCAGTGAGCCTGGGCTTTGTGACCGGTGACTTGAACAACATCGGCCGGCATTTGGCTCTGGCACTACGGCGATGCGCCCGTCTCCGATTCTCAAGGATCATGGGACACCCATCTTCGACGCGCCACTCTGCTCGCGGGCGTATGGATGGCCTTTCTCTGCGGAGCCATCTTCGCAGGGGCGGCAACGCCCCGCTTCTGCGCAACGGTTCTCGTCCCGCCGATCGTAGTGCTGTTGGTCGTGGCCGCCTCCTATCGTGATGCCACCCGGCCCGCATGATAGTGCCGCTCCGGGGTTGGTCCGTTTTTGTCGAAGGCCTGACCCGATCCGGAAAACCATAGTCAGTCGAGGCTGGGACAAGACTGGCCTTGAGGCCGCCGGCCCACCTTCCTGTGTGACACGGCGCTACGAATTCAAGCCTATTTCGCGTTGCGCGACACTTCGAATCTGCTGCTGAACTGAGACGCCAGCGACCGCGGTATGCTCGCTTCGTCCGCCTGGACGTGTGCAGCGACCGGCACGATAAGAGTTGCTCGAGCCCCGTGCCGTCACCGGCGTTTCCCGCAGGTTCAGCCTTTGCAGCTTAGGCAGTGTCGCCAATGCCGCGAGTGCCGCATCGCCGGTCTGCGTCGCGCAAGTCGAGAGAGGCCAGATTGGTGAGCTTCGCAAGCTGCCGTACTCCGGCGTCGGCGATCTTGCGCAATGCGAAAGATCCAGCTGCGACAGGGAACGAATCGCGGCAATCGTTTGCAGGCCGTCGTCGTCCACGTTCGACCCGCTCAAATTGAGCGACCACAAGCGGTTGACCTTGCACAGGCTCGCCAGGCCGGTTCCGTTGATTGCCGTATTCGTCACATTCAGGCTCGAAAGCGACGGCGGAAACACGACCGCGGCAAGCACATTGTCCGCGAGCTTCGTTCCCGACAGATTCAACTGAGTCAGAAACTTCTGCTGCTTGAGATACGTCAGCCCGTGTCCGTCGAGGCTCGTCTTCGAGAGATCTAAATTCTGAAGCCGGGGGATTTGCGACAGCGCTTCGAGGCCGCGGTCGGTGATCCCTGTTCCGCTCAGATTCAGCGACTGCAATCGCGACATTCCGCTGAGCGAGAGCAGTCCGCGGTCGGTCACCTGCTTGCACCCGGCCAGATTGATCGAGTCCAGCCCTTTCAGTCCCCGAACGCTCTCCAGCACGGCGTCGGTCGCGTCGCTGTCGCTCAGATCGAGAGTCCATCGCGCGACCGAATCGCGTCGACCGCTCAGCTCGTGGCTGTCGCCACCAAGTCCCTGGAGTTCGAACCTTTGCAAAGGGCTCGCCCCGGACCATCCTAAAAATGTCGCCCGGATTGATTGCGGAATCCTTCGAGGACCAACCCTCCCAGTCGGCGGCCGTTCGAGACTCGAACCACGTCCGCCGCATCGATCGCCGTGTTGCGGATGGTTAGCGTTTCGAGCCGCTCCATAGCGCCGAGTCGCCCGGGCTTGCCGCCGAGAATCGTGCAGTCGACAAGTCCGAGCTCTCGCAGCGCGGGCGAACTTGTCGCGATGGTGAGGCGCACCTGCCGACAACCGGCAATGATCGAGAGAAAGCCCACTCAACCGGCCGCTGGCGTTCAGATCGCGAGCCGCCGCGTCGTCGATCTCGGCATGCGAGAGCACGGTGCTCAGCCCGTTAGAACCGGCGTCTGACAACCGACCCCCGGAAGAATTCCAACGATCGAAGACGCGCAGTGCCGCGGCACTCGATCACTTGCAGATGCGTCGAAACTGGCGAGCGTCTCGATCGTTTCGTCATCGACGGCGACACAATCTGAACAGTCGAGGCGGCGGAGCGACGGCGCGGCCGAGCGCAGGCTGGCGACCGCCTGCCGCGAAACGCTGCAGCCCGCGATCGACAGGTCCTGCAAACCAGGACAGTCCTTCAACCGCGCGAGCGTGCCGCCCGAAATGCGGGTATGCGAAAGGTCGAGCATGGCGAGAGCAGGCATCGTGCCCAGCGTGCCGAAACCCTCGTCGTCCAATTCCGTGTCGTTGAGCAGCAGCGTGCCCAGGTATTTGTGGCCGCTCAAGTATTTCAGTCCGCGACCGGTCACCTTTGTCTTGGACAGATCCAGCATCTTCAAGCGAGGCAAGCGGGCCAGCGATTGGAAAACGGCGTCGGTGATTCGCCCGCAGTACTGCAGTCGAACTTGGGACAACGCCGCGAAGCCGCCGGCCAGGCTTTCGAGCCCCTTGTCGGTCACCTGCGTCGAGGTGAGATCGAGATTGGCCAGGTCATTCAGCGGCGCAAGACGTGCGAGTCCACTCCCATCGAGAGCCTGGCACATCGTGAGGTCCAGGCTTTTGAGAGATCGTTGCCCTGCGACCACGGCCAGCCCTTTATCATCGATGCCCGTCGAGGCCAACACGACCGATTCCAATCGCCGGCAGCGGGCCAGGCCGGCCATCCCGGCGGCTGTGAGTCTTTGTTCCCGGATCGCGACCTGGTTGAGTTCCGCGGGCGCCGTCCAGCTTTTGAGATCGTCGTCGGCGATTCCCGTCAGTTCCAGGACGAGCGCTTCCAGGTGTGGCTGCTGGGACAAGAACTCTGCGAGATTCGAACCGGCAAGTTTTGTGTTGCGAATCCCCACTCGCACCAACGATTGCGAATCGCCGAACCGAATTTTTCCCGGCTCGGTGAATCGGCAATCGAGGACACTGAGATCGGTCAGGTTCGGCAGCGAGGTGATGGCATTCCATCCATCGTTTGAAATCCGGCATGCCGTCAATTGGACCGAAGAGACATTCCGCGCCAGGCGATGCTACGAGCCAACTCGTCCGTGATAGTGACTCCGCGGCACGTCACGCTCGAATCCGAAGCACGGAATTCACTCCCGTAGGACTGCCCGAATTCCGCGGTCAATTCGGTCAGCATTCGCGCGCGACTTCCGGTCCATACGCGATAAATCCCAACCCCGGCCGCCACGCAAAGCAGTGCGATCAGCGCGAGCCGCCGCCGAAGCCTCGGCCGTCTCACGGACTGTCCGTCGACGTCAGCGGGAAAATCCAGCTCGGCCATCTTCCACTCCGCGGCACATTGCCTTTGTCGAATCTACGGCGCTCGGCGATCGTGAGAAGGGGCCGCATCCGACTCAAGTGCGAAACGATTGTTTCACCCGAATCGGCGTGCGGACGAAAATGCAGCCGAGCGCCCGCACGCACGGTTTTTGCGTTCCGAGAAGGGCCCAGGCTCTGTGCGAGAACAATAGTCGCGACGCAGTGCCGACAGCATGTGCCACGTTGAGAGCCCAGGGCGGAGGGCTTCCGCAGCCCTGGGAAAAGGGAAGGCGGGAATCGGACAAGCCCTGAAAGGGCGAGACAATTCATTTTGCGATGAATCGATGTTGGTTTGCGAACCGTCGTCGGCAGGCTTGATTCGGCCCGTTGGGGCTGCGGCCGATCGTGGATTGTAGAATCCCACGCCCGCTGCTTGACCACTTTCAGGATCTCGGCCCCTTGGGCTTAGACGCGGCCGAAATCCGTGCGATGGTTACTTCGGCGGCGACGCCGTCCAACGGCGACCGAGCAATCAATGTTTGGACTCCGTTGGTCGCCGCGGCGGACTTTTTTGGATGCGGATTATTAAGAAAATTCCAAAGCTCGGCTGCTGACCTTGTCCGGGCGGAGAGCGCAAGTCTGATCTGACCGCCTATCGAGGGTGCAATCGTGCTGAGTGTAGCCCCCCTAGAAACTCACGTTTTTGTCTCGGAGCCGTGCTGGGTGTGGATTCATTGGCTGGAGGATCTGGATGGGACGCAAGGGGAAGGGCGAAGACTCGAATTAATCCGGTGGGTTTGCAAAGTATCACATTCCGTTTGGCTGCTTTGGGGTGCCGCTGGGGGCACCCTATGAGAAAGCCAAAAAAGTCGAACTTCAAACGCGGTGATCTCATCACGCCGTAGAGTCGCTCCATTTCATGCGCGTGGATAATCGTCGGATCCAATGGCCGCACCGCGCGTCGAACGAGAACGAACATGCCTGCCGCCGATCGTGCATCGAAGTTGCCTTTGCCGACGTTGCTCTCGCAATTGTTGGTCGCGTTCATCGTCGAACTCGACAACGAGTTCGAGCGACGGATGGGGGAAGCTGGGCATCCGGGCGCACGGTTGTCGCTGGTGGTGTGGGCCAATTTGATGCGGTTTCTGGTCGACGGGCCGGTTGCGGTTGGCGAACTGGCCACGCGGGCTCTTTGCCCGCCGGAGGGATTGAAGGCGGAGCTCGGCTGCTTGGAACGGTGGGGCTTCGTCACGCTCGACGCCGGGAATGCGGGCGAATTGCCGAGTCCGCGTGGCAACGTGCAGGAAAGTCTCGGCAAGCGAGAAGGTTGGGGAAGCGGCCGCGGCATTCGCGCGGATTGGCGAGTTGGGCCGACGGTCAAAGGTTCGAAGGCCATCGAGGTTTGGACTCCCTTGGAGGCCGAGATTGAAGAGCGCTGGCGGCAGAGGTTCGGCGCGACGCAGTCGGGCGGCTGTGTGCATCGCTGCAAGCGGTTGTCGGGCAATTCGAGGTCGAGTTGCCGCGTGGGTTACCTGTAGGGCTGATGGTCCCAGAGAAGCATGACTATCCGCCACGGGCGGGTGGGAGCGCAGAAGCCACTTTCGTTGCCGGTGTTTCTGTCGCAGGCGCTGTTCGCGTTCGCGAACGACTTCGATCGGGAGGCGGGCGTGTCGTTGGCGCTGTGCGCGAATGCGATTCGCGTGCTGGGGCGCGAGCCGGTGCGGGAGGCGGAGATTCCGCGATTGACGGGGAGTTCGCCGGAGACGAGCGGCATCGGCTGGCAACTGCGGCCGTACGTCGTGGTTGAGGCAGATCCGGAAGCCTCGCGCGGGAAAGTCGTGCGGCTTTCACCGCGGGGGCTCGAGGTGCAGCAGAGATATCACATGCTCGTGGACGCGATTGAGTTGGAATGGCAGGACCAGTACGGCAAGCGGGCGGTGGGAAATTTGCGAAAGGCGCTCGAAAGCATTCGCGACCAGCGCGACGGCGATCGCTCGCGTTTGTCGGCGGGCCTGGTTCCGCCGGCGGGGGTTGTTCGCGCGGGGGGTGCGGCGCCCGCGCTCGGGCGTCGCGATGTGGGGGCGGCCGCGCAAGCGGGCTCGCGATCTCGTCGCGCAGTCCGAAGCCTTTGTCCGCGATCCGCTGGGCTCGCTGCCGCACTTTCCGCTGTGGGACATGAACCGCGGCTTTGGACCGTGAGGTCCGCTTTGCGGACGTGGCTAGTGGCTAGTCGCTGGTGGGTGAGGCGGTGGCATGTTTTGACTCAGTCGGGGTCGTGATCTGACGGGGTCGTGACGCGGGCTTTCGACATGACGATAACGGAGCCGCGTGTTTGCGACGTTGGAGCCGCATGTTTGCGGTATTCGACTTGGCTGCGGAGGATTTTCCACTCCCGGCACACGTTCCACGCGTGACGCAGCCGTTGCCTAGCCCGAGTATAGCCACTCGCGGCGAGTTCGAGAAGACCAGTTTTCCAGTTTGTTGCAACTTGAATCGCGAGCGGAAGTTGCGCGGGGAGATTCTGAGAGTGCTGATTTGATGGCATTCCGTCTTCGCGAAAGCCGCTCACCCCCGGCCCCTCTCCCTCGAGGGGCATTGGTCTCTACACATCGTTTTATCCCGTGTCGAGGGCGAAGAATTCGGCGGCGAGTTGTTTAAGTTTGTGAAGCGGATAATGTTCCAACAGCGACATCGTCGACAACAACACCCACAGCCCGGCCAACAGGGCTGGTGTGGTGTGTGGCCGACTGCGTTTCGTCAGGCGACCGCTGAGGCGGACCAACACATTCTTGAGTTCGATTGCTTTCGGCGACTCATCGGCCTGCAGCTTCCAGACGACCACACAAGCCATCGCCGCGACGAGCAGACGGCGGGCAATGGCCCCTCCGGTCTCTTGCAACCATTGCTCAAGCTCCAGACCGTGGCTTTTAAGCAGCTTGAAAAAACTTTCAATTCTCCATCTCCAGTAGTAGCAGCGAGCCAGAAGCTCAGTGCTGCCCAACTCGACCGGCAGGTTGGTCAGCAGCAACCACTCGGCCAAAATCATCTGTCCTTGTTCATCGCGAAGTTGCACGGCGATGAACCGCAAGCTGAGGGGCCGTCCCGCGCACTCGTACTTCTTTCCCTTGACGTTTTTCTTGGCCGGTCGGTGCAGCACGACCTCAGTCTCGGCCACCCACAATTGAGCCGGCTGCCCGTGGTGTCGTGCGTTTCCCGCCTGGCGGAACAGGCGGTCGTCCCGCAGCTGCGTGCGGATCTCGCTCAAAAGCCAGGATTTTCCCTGCCATTTGACCCGCCGATCATCGCCCCGCACGAGGAAGTTGTGGCCGGCCTTGTCCCAGCGCCGGTAATGATCCACCGAATCGGCCTCACGATCGATGACGTGCAGCAGCGGCTTCGTCACGCCCCACGATCGGCTGGCATTCATCGTGGGCAGGACTTGTTCCAAGTGACCCACGCGGCGAGGAGCAGGCGTCCGGGTGCTGAGATTCGTTTCCCCCGTTTTCAGGTGCATTTCCATCGGGGCCAAAGGGCTGCCATCGTCGGCACTGACCAACAGTGCCGTCGTCAATTCGTAGCCCACATCCGTTTCGTGAGTGAGTTGCGCCAAGTCCCGTTTGCGGGCCGGATGGCGGTAACTCAGTTTGCACCAGTCGAGCACCAGCATGGCGAAGGGCGCACTCGAAGCGTTGGCCCGCGCCCGCCCTTCCTCGCGCAAGGGTTCGACCAAATCGGACAACTTCACCCGGTCGTTGTTCAGAAATCGCCACGCCGCCTGTGTGCAGGTCCAGCCCGAACCGACACCAGGCAGACTCGCGATCCCTGCCGCCAACTTCGGCGCGTGACGCATGTGCGAGTGAACCAAAATCAGATACCGCCTTTGAAGCCGCCGATCCATCGACGGTGCCGCAATCCTTTGCATCCTACAGTGTTAACGAGAGATCTGAGATGTGTAGAGACCAATGCTCGAGGGAGAGGGGAGGAAGAGTTAGGAATACTTGCTTCAGGAGCATCCGGCGGCTGCCAAAATGGCATTTTTTGGGGTGGACCCCAAAAAAGTCCGCTCTTTTGTGGCTGCCCCGTTGCCCTCGTTTCAACCGCCTGGCCCCTTCACGCCACGGCTCCTTTCCACAAGGGGCGAGAGGCGAAGCACTTAGACGAGCCGGCCGCGATGCCTTGTTCGACTTCCTCTCGCGCCGCCCTGTCCCCTTGTCCGACTTTTTTTGCCTCCACCCCAAAAAAGGCGCCCCTTTTCAGCGCCCAAAAAAGCCAAAAAAGTCCTGCCGGCGATTCCGGTCAGGGACTCAAACTGGCGGCGCGCGGGACGGTGGGCAGCATCCAGGGGGGCGTGCTGAGGGTGGGAATCGTGCCCGGACGGTTGATGGCGGCGAGAAAATTCCGCAGGGCCGAGTCGACTTGCGGCATGGCGGTCACGCGGGCCACCGGACGTTGGACGGTGCCCGTGACGCTGACTCCGACCCAGCCTTGTGTGAATTGGTCGACCAAATTGCTCAGTCCTGGGACGGACGACCAGGCGCTGGCCGCGCGGGAATAGAACGCGAGCTGTAGCGGGCCGTCGAACCGCGCGGTCCCCTTGCCGCGGAGGCTGATCGCGTCCCCGATCAGGTCGATATGGTGGAAAATCACCGTGCGGTTGCGGATGTCGAATTGGGTGAGCGCGTAGTTGAATGCCGTTTTGTCGGGCGTGGCAAAGCTAAAGGCTTTGAAGAGCTGGATAAAGACGGGCAGCTCGTACAGGGCGGCCGGATGGATCAGCAGATTGCCGTGGCCGATGACATCCTTGGGGTCGCTGCTGTCGCCGGTGAGTTCGGCCCAGCCATTCATGACGCCGTGCAGATTGCTGCCCAGGCCGTAGTCGCGGGCGTACCGGTCGAGGCTGGCGTTCTGCATCGCCGTTTTTACGGCATAAGTTGTCCGTTGGGAGTCGAGATGGGCCTTGGCGTCGAGCAAAAAAAGTCCGCCGACGGCCTGGGCGGTGAGCCGTTCTTCGTTGGGGATGGCCTGCTGAGGGCCCGTGTTCGGCGCGGGGAAGGCCCGCTCGGAGCCGACGATCAGACTCCTGGTTGTGGAGCTTGAAAGGGCCGCGGACGTAGGTGAACTGGTGATTGAGGACTTGCAGCGAGAGCAAGTCGACATAGCCCTGCATGTCGATATTGCGGCCGTCCCATTGGCCCTTCGATTGGACCCTGCCGAACACGTGCTCCAGCTTGACGCCAGTGAGAATCGTGGCGTCGGAAAGTGTGGTGCGATAGTTCCAGTAGGCCGTGATCGGGTCGCTTTCATAGCGCGTGCCGCGGAGTTCGACGGTCCCTTCCAGGTCGACTTTTCCCAGCGGATCGAGGGCCTTGACGGTGTTTCGTATGCCGGCCGGCAGGGCTCGGCGGAGGGTGCGATCGGGGATCAAATCGCGGACATGCAGACGCTCCAGCCGCAATCTCCACTCGCCGATCGGGTCCTCGGCGGGCGGGCAGAGGACAAAAGAAATGGCCCGGTTATCGGTCCAGACGACGGTTTCGTCGTGATGCCCCTCGAAGGAGACGATGGTGAGTTTGTCTTGGTTGGTGCCCGGTTCGCGGCCGAACATGAAACTGGCTGTGACGTGGTCGAGGGCGAAGGGGAATGACTTCACCTCGAGGGTGGCGTCGGTCACCTTGGCCTCGGGGATGACAAGATCGGGCTTGCTGCCGGGAATCCAGTGCAGCTTGATCAGGGTGCCGAGGTTCCCGGTCGGGTAGATGAGGTTCCACAGTTTTTGAGTGCTCGGCGGGCAGGCCCGTTCGAGTTCCGCCTCGAGCGGAATACTTTCGGCCTGGATATCGAGTTTCAGCTCGCCCGGATCGGAAGGGGCCTGTTTGATAAATTGACCGGCGCCATACAGCCGACCGGGTCCGTGGGTGCCCCTCAGGTCGTCGAACGTCCATTTTTCCTGCGTGGAATCGAAGGTGAAATGCCCACTGAAGTCGGCAATACGGTACGGGAACGAAATAAACTCCAACGAGCCGCTATTGAGGTGGGCGTCCAACCACCATTCCACTTTGCGGTCCGGTCCGGGCGGCCGATGGAAGTGGCAGTGGGCATCGACCTGGCCGCGCAGGTTGAGGTTGGTAAGCGTGCGATGGAAACCGGGTTGGGCTTTGGCCGCCGTCAACAACACGTGGTCGATCGGCAGGTGTTTGACTTCGATGAGATAATCGCCCTCGGCTTCGGGCCCGATGTTCCGCACGGTGCCAACAAGGGTCGCCGGCCGTTCGCCCGCCCAACCGCGAAAACTGAGCAGCAGCGAGGTGTCTTTTTGGACGGCGGTGCCGTCAATTTCGGTGATCGGAAAGGGAAATTTCTCGTGCGATGCTGTGCAATGCTTGAAGACAAGAGCCCAGCCGACGGGTTCCCATTTGCCGTCCGCGGCCCGCACAATTGCGCCGGCGGCGTCGAGGTGGCCCGCAGGGTGGACCAGGTCGAAAAATTTCCGACCACGCTCGGGAAGGCAGGCCCCCAATCGGCGATCGAGCACCAAGTCCTGGACTTTGATGTTGATGCGATTGGAAGGGGACGGATTTGGCAGATCGATTCGGCCATCGGCTGTCAGTTGAGTCGGCCCGTTGCGAACGGTGACGTTCCTGAGAACGAGTTGGTGCTTGTCGACAAAGACCTGTCCGGTCAGGTTTTGCAGAGGAAATGGCAGCAATGGGTGGTTGATGTCGTTTAGTTCCAGCGAGGCCGCCGCCTTGTAATCCAAATCGGCGTTCGGCTTGTCGCGTCCGATCTCGAAGTCGATCTTTGCCTGGCCGGAGAGCGACGGCGGGGCGGGACGTGCCTGGGACAAGTCCGCGGTTTTGACCGGATCGCTCTGCAGACGGTTTTGCAAATCGGCTAATTGCTGGGCGGATTCGGGAAAAATGTGCTCGACCGACTCTACGAGTTCGGTGATGTCGGCGGTGCCTTTCGTTCGCCCGCGAAGTTTCCAAGTCCCCCGATCGGGGGCAAACGAACCCGAGCACTGCACGTCGCCCAAACCGGGCAACTGTGCAACGGCCTCAATCGCGAATTCCCGGTGGGCCGAGGGAATCAACCGAACCGACGACTGCTGGACGTGGAAAGAACTTGGCTGGCCGCCTTTCCGTGCGAGCCAAACACCGACCTGCAGGTCTTCAAAACTCAGCTCGGGACACGGATCTTCGGGCCGGGCAAGTTTCAGCTTTTGCCAGTTCCACGCTCCGTCAGCATCGCGGACGAGCCGCACATCGGGGTGGAGAATGCGGAGAGACCGCACATCGATCGTTTGATTTTCCGAGAGTTCCTGGCCGTCGACCGTGACGACGATTTCGACACACCGCGCCACGGGTTCGTCGATCCCTTGCGCGGAAAGCTTCACGTCATAAAGGTGAATTCGGTGGCTCCAGTCGAACCGAGCACGGCCGATCGAGATCACCGCGGTGGGGATGCGCTGCAGAAGGGCCTTCTGGGCGTACGCACGGAGCCATTCGTCCGTTTGTGTGTAGAGCCAATACGCGTAGCCGCCCCCCCCGGCGCCCCCCAGGGCCAGGATCGCTGCAATCCATTGCAACGTCTTGCGGACCATCATGGTTCACTTAAGTCGACGGTTGGGAGCGGCCGATCAGGCGTATCCAAAGGAGCCGAAAGCCGACTGCTGCCGCGATGCAAAGCGGATACTCAGCAGGCAGCCGGTAGCGCAGCGAGCCCAAAAAAACCGTGTGGATGCACGAAAAATAGATGATGGGACCGAATATCAGGATCCAAGCCCACGGGTTTCGCGGTCCCCAAAACAGACCGACAGCCGCAGCCATTAACACCGGAATAAAGTACGCCGCGACGGCGATTTTCCGTCCGACTCCAGAAAACTGTTCGGCGTTCGGCCACGGCATCCAGAACCGCACCAGTTTATCGAAGGTGAGGGCGAGCGCTCGGCTGGGATTTTCGCGAATAAACTGCCACGATTTTTCGCGGTAAGAGCGGTCGACATCGTATTCCGACATCCGGTTCATCAAATTGTCCCGCTCAAAAAACTCCATGTGGCTTTCGCCGTTGGCTTGCGGATTGAAGCCGTCGTAAAGACTCGGGCCGACCCAAAGCGTGGTCCAAATCCAATGACCGGTGATCGTGTAATTGCGATAAGCCCAGGGGGCCAGACTTCCGTACGTGCACGCGAGGATGATGGCCGCCGTCAGGACGCCGTTCCAAATCGACCGTCGCCAGCTCGACCAGAGAGCAAACAACACAGCAAAACACGGTGCGGCCAGCAGCCAGCTCGGGCGAATGTAGACGGCCAAACCGATCGTCAGTCCTGTGAGAGCGCTCCATTTTGCCAGGCGAACTGTTGGCTCCTGCTTCAGGGCAGCCGAGACCAACTTGGCCATGCACATGAGACTGATCACGAGAGCCGCCGCGAAAAGCGTCTCGCTCAACAGGATGACACTGAAACCGACAAACGGCGGCGCAACTGCGGTAATGGCGGCGGCAAGCGTGCCGGTTGGCGAGTCAAACAGCATTTTGCCGAGCGCCGCAGCGAATCCACATGTCAGGGAACCGACGATTGCCATCAGAAGCCGGGCGATCAGATGATCTTTTTCCGGCATTCCGACGATTCGTGAAAGGCGAATCGCGCCGGCGACGAAGACCGGATAGCCGGGCATCCGCAGGACAAATCGACGATAGAGCTCGTAAGGTTGCCCGTCGGCGATGCGCTGTCCCAATTCCCAATAACCCTCGGCATCTCCCATGATGAGAAAGGGACGCTTTTTGACGACGTCCAAGTCGTGCTGCAACCAGAACGCAGCTCCGCCGCGAATGGTGAGCGCGGCCAAAATAATCCAAAGCAGCGGACTACGGTGCATCGTCAAATTCGGCGCCTTGTCCAATCGCGGTCGCACACCCGCAGCCAACATCGCCGCAGCCCAAAAACGCGGAATCCTACGGCCGTCCTTGTAAGATGGTCAATACCAAGGGCGGCGGGGAAGCCTCGGTAAACTGGGTGGCGACTCCCTTTTCGGCCGACAAACGAACTGAGCAGATAAATTGCAATGACAGCCTCTTCAGAACTGCCCTTTCATCCCGATTATTTGCCCCGATTACCGTCCAATCGGGATGTGGCAATTGGCTGCGTTGGGGCTGGATTCATCATGGACGAATGCCATCTGGTGGCCTACCGAGCGGCCGGTTTTCGACCTGTGGCGATTGCGTCGCGCACCCGGGAACATGCCGAGGCAGTTGCTCATCGCCATTCGATCCCAACGGTGCACGCCGATTTTCGATCGCTCCTGGCCGATCCGCGAGTCGAAGTCGTCGATATTGCCGTGCCGCCCGATGTGCAATTCGAGGTTGTTCGGGAAGCCGTCCAACATGCGGACCATCTGAAAGGCATCCTCGCGCAGAAGCCGCTAGGCATCAATTATTCGCAGGCCAGACAGATCGTCGAGATGTGCGACGAGGCTGAAATCACTTTGGCCGTCAATCAGAACATGCGCTACGACCAATCGATTCGGGCCTTAAAAAGTCTGCTTGCACGCGGAGAATTAGGCACTCCGGTCTTCGCGACAATCGAAATGCGAGCGATTCCCCATTGGATGCCTTGGCAGCAGCGGCAGGGATGGCTGACATTGCGAATCATGAGTGTGCATCATCTCGATGCTTTCCGATTTCTCTTTGGTGACCCGGTTCGAGTTTTCGCAAGCGTGCGACCCGATCCGCGAACCGCGGCCAAATTCGCACATGAGGATGGCATTTGCCTCTACGTTCTCGAGTACGCCGACGGCCTGCGGGCGGCTGCTTGGGATGACGTCTGGGCGGGTCCGGCACGCGAGGGAGCAGCTGCCGATATCGGCATCCGCTGGCGCGTCGAGGGGACGGAAGGGATGGCTCGGGGGACGATCGGATGGCCGGACTATCCCAAGCGGACACCGAGCACTCTCGAATGGACGACAACGAAAGCGGACGGTCAATGGTTCCGGCCGACGTGGGACGAAGCCTGGTTTCCGGATGCCTTTGCAGGTCCGATGGCCCAATTGCTCTGCGCACTCGAGGACGGGACCGAACCTGAACTCAGCGGGCATAACAATCTGCGAACCATGGCTTTAGTGGATGCGTGCTACACGTCCGCACGAGACCACAAAGTCGTGACACTTCACTAAAGTGTCATCGGGACTCGCTTTCGTACCAATCTCTCAGCTTCCGCATGTCGTTTGAGACAGTTCGAGACGCGGCAAACAACACAATCGCGAGCCCGCAGCAGAACACCGGCACGATATACATCGCCTCGTGCAAGCCAATCGCACGAAATTGCTCGGGCGCGTGGCCGGCGACCAGTGCTTGTCCGGCGTCCGTCGCCTTTTGGATGGCGAACCGGTCGCTCATTCGTCCGAGCACATACGTCCCAAACGCTCCACCCAGGACGTACATCACGAAGAAGTAGAGCGCCATCGCCGTTGCCCGCAGTCCGGGTTCGACAACGTCCTGAATGGCAGCGTAGACACCGGCGTAATAGACGTACATCAACATCACGCCTACGCCGACCCAGCTCATAAAGTGCCAGACCTTGTCGGGTGGTTGTGACACGCCGAAATACAAACACGGGGCCGAAATAAACATCGCCGCGGCGGCGACAGTCAGGCGGCCGTTGGTGCGAACGCGCTGAAAGCGATCTGCGATCCAACCGCCTCCGAGCAGTCCGATCACGCCGACGGCCCCCAGAATCACGCCGGCGACAAGGCCCGCTTTCTGATCCGTCAGATTGTAGTAACGCTTGGCCAAGGCCGGCACGAAACCGTTGAGGGCGTACATGTTGAAATTGTGCAAAGCGCCGGACGCGATAATCCAAAGAATGGTTGGCGTTCGCAGGATGAGCAGATACGGCGAGCCCGGACGCTGCGGCAGAACCGCGGGCGCTGCCCCGGCTGCCTTTCTTTCCGCCTGGCCGCGAACCGGTTCTTTAATGAATAAGGTGAGCACACCGCACATGAGACCCGGCAGACAGGCCACAAAGAACGCGGCCCGCCATCCCTGCGACTGCACGACCGCTCCGCTGAGCCAATTACTGAAAAAAATGCCGAGTGGGAGTCCTAGCATGAAAATCGAAAGCGCTCGCGCTCGCTGATGTGGTGGGAACAGGTCGCCCACGAGTGAATTGGCGGCCGGCGCAGCTCGCCTCGCCGACGCCCACGCCGAGCCGTGCCGCGAACATCGAGGCGTAGTTCCACGTCGCGCCGGAGAGTGCCGTTAGGAGTGACCAAACCGTCACTCCTCCGCTTAAAATCCGTGTCCGCGAGAAGCGATCGGATAACCGACCCAAAGGAACTCCGACTGCGGCGTAAATCAGCACAAAGGCCGTGCCCAGGATGCCCATATCCGTGTCGGATAAGTTCCATTCCTTCCGGATTGGCTCCGTAACGGCGGCAATAATCTGCCGGTCATAGAAGTTCATCAGGTTAATGGCGAACAAGACGCCGAGCGCAAACCATGCCTGCCGCCTCGAATAAGACATAGCGCGTGTCTCGCAGCGGATTTTGGAGGTCGTACAGCCGCGGCGGCTGCGTCGATCAAAGACGGTGGCTCAAATGTTTTTCAAAACGATGCGGTGCACGACCACGGCGACATCATCGCAGTAATCGATTGCTTCCTCGACCAATTGGTGAAGCTCTTTCCATTTGATCACTTGAAAGGGATCCAAGCCGCACTCGAAGAGCTCGGCCAGGACCTGGTGATGGATGGCGTCCCCCTCTTCTTCCGCTTTGTGGACGGCAATCAGCAACTCATCGAGAGGAATGCCTCCTTTGAGGCGTTTACGGTCCTTCATGTGCCGCACGGCTTGGACGGCGTCCGCCATCAACCGGCTGGCCTTCACGAGAACGGCGCATTGATCGATGAATTCCTGGCGGATCGAATCAACCTTATAAAACATCATTCGCTGCGCGACGGCGTCGATCATGTCGACGACATCGTCGATCCGCGTAATCAGACTATGAATGTCCTCGCGGTCAATCGGCGTAATGTAGGTCTGTTCGAGCCGATCGAGGGTCTCGTGCGTGAGGCGATCTCCCTCGTGCTCAGCTTCCATGATCTGCGAGACGAACTCGTGCCTCCGACCATTCGTCGCTTTGGCGGATTCGAGGAGCAATTCGGACCCGCGCACCGCATTGCTGACCGCGCGATCGAAGCAGTCGTAGAACTCGAAGTTCTTCGGCAGCAAGCCAAACATTGCATCCTCAGCGGCGAATGCGGACACCGGTGTTCGTGAACTGTTCGCCGATGAGCATATTGCCTGTTTGGCGGCCGCTCAAGCCGCTCGCACTGACGATGGAAGTGCTTCTAGGCTTCGATGTCGTCAAACCACTGCGGTTCAAGCTCTTTCGTGTTTCGCTCGATCCCGAGTACGATCGTGCGCTGATGGCAGCCGTTGCGCGTCGTGACGACGGCATCGATGACTTGCCGTCCTTCGGGGAG
Organism: uncultured Planctomycetaceae bacterium; assembly: GCA_963756305.1. Taxonomy (GTDB): domain Bacteria; phylum Planctomycetota; class Planctomycetia; order Planctomycetales; family Planctomycetaceae; genus DASPSM01. Next base: position 2,176,735 of record CAVWNP010000001.1, on the reverse strand, counting down.
CGAAAAACGGTGGGAAAACGTCCCATCGCGGCTGATCGGAATGCGGTCGCCGAGCAGTTTGAGCTCTGCCTGCGGGTCGGTTGAACCGTGGACGATTAATTCGGCGTGCAACCGTAATTCGACCGGCGATGGTAGGGATTCTTCCTTAGATGCGCCCTCGACAGTCGTTCGGGTCGTCACGGAGTGCCCGTTGGCGAGCCCCGCCGACGGAAGTGCTCTCAAGTCGTATGACGGCATCTTCTCGAATTCGCCTATCTCAAGTCTCTCACGCGAGGTTCGCGGACGGCCGGTCTCGCGCGATTTCAAGGAATGTGACCCGGGTCGAGGCGTTTGCACTTTGTTCGATTGGGCCATCATGAAAAAGGAACCGCCGGCAGCGCGATATCCGATCTGCACTTTGTACGTTCGCGGAGCATGTTGGACCGGCAAATACCAATGGTCGACGTCGCCATGAATCTCGATGTCTTGAACGCGGACTTGCGAGGATATGGCGCCTTCATCTTGAGTGACATCAAAGAGGCGCAGAACGGGGACCGCATGATGCCATTGCATTCCTAGCGCCGCTTCGGCACGCGCGAGCATGTCGCGAGAGAGCGTCCAGCGAACGTGAATCCAAGAAGGATCATTCGCTTCGGCCGTCAATGCATCGCGGACATTGCCAGGAGCCGTTGGAACTGCTGACGATTTGAGTAACCGATGGCCATTGAGATGATTTCCCCCGACTGTTCGAGAGCCCGCTTTTGTTGCGGGATTTGCACCGTTGCGGTCGTTGGCTTTGGTGTGGCCGTTTGTTGCTGCACGACGCGAATCGTTTCGAATGCGCGTTGACCCGTTGGGCGTGCGGCGCAGTCGCGTCGACAAAGCGGCGACCAACTCATCCTTGGTCATTTGCTGGCAACCCGCAACTTGCTGCTTCTTTGCGTGGGAAACGAGTGCCTTGCGGGTCATGCTTCGAAGAGCCGTCAGAGTCATTAGCGGACCGCCGTTCACCGCGGATTCTCGATGTTAGGAATTCCAGGCTCCTCACTCCGGCGCAACGACCCGCGGATGTCGCTTACGCCTGAGCCTGGTTGGCGATCCGTGCCAAAAAGTCCGAAGAACTCGGATTTGAATCAACAAGACGATTGCCGAACTCCCATCTTCGGTTGTAGCAATGGGCGAATCCGGATTGCAAATTCAGGTGATAAAAAATGCATCGCTTACGATTTGTCTGACTGACTGCAAGTGTTTTTCCCTATGATATTTGCATCGAATTCGTTTCATGCGGTTTCGCGCAGCAATACCTAAGGATAACTACGGATGTACACATGAACTATTTGTGATTTTTGCTTGATATTCGCGCGTTTGGTGAGACGCAGGAATTTGCCGCTAGATCGGACGCGTTTCGGCGTGGCCTGCCTGAGCGAGATTCTTTTATGGCACGATCCGTGGTGTTGTCGGTATCTGGTTCAGACTCTCGCGCGACGGATCGATTCCCTCATCGCTCCCGACGACCTTTTGGCGTCAGCCTGTCGCATTGCTCCTCGCGGTTGGGAATCGTTTGACCCAGTCTTGGGAAAAACGATCGGCGATCAACTGCGGGCTTTGACACCTCCAAACACAGGGAATACACTGGCCGCGAAAACCACGGAGGCTGTGCCTTTTCAGGGTGGGGATCACCGTGGTTTAGTCGAGCGGCTGGGCTTTCGCGCGCGGAGGTCTCCGTGTCTGGTGCCTCCAACGACGGCCGTCCTCCCATGGTCGCCGCCATGTGGTGGGTGCAGCAGATCACATCGATCGCCGCCGAAATGGCGCTTCCGGCGTTCTTGGGTCATTTGGCCGATGAGCGTTGGGGTACTGAGCCGTGGCTGGTGGGTGTTGGGGCGTTGTTGGGATTCGCAGGGGCGATGCTGCATCTCCTAACCCTGACCAAGCGGGTCGGTCGCCGCAATGCCGGTCGGCAGGATTCTGGCGCTGACAAAGATCGAGGCGAAAAGTGACAGGTGTCGACAGTTTGCGGACTGCGAGGCGGTTGGCCTGGACGCGATGCGGCTGGCTGCTTTTGGCGGCCGTCGGTTTGTGTCTGGTGCTGGTCGTTCCGGCTTGGTTCATGGCCGGTCGTGAGGGATTGATTGGTCTCGCGACTGCGGCGGTCTTGTGTGTCGTGCCAGGGTTGGTCGTTTTTTGGATTGCCGCCAGTTTTGGTGCGGCCGGAACAGAGGTGCCTCTTGTCATTCTGGGTGGCACGCTCCTGCGGATGGTCTTTGTTCTGCTGGGGATGGTGATCGTCCAGACCCTTGATCCGCATTTGGGGTTTCGTGAGTTCATCGTGTGGTTGCTGGTGTTTTATCTCTTCCTGTTGGCGGTCGAGACTTGTCTGGTCTTGGTGCCGACGGCCTCTCGCAGCGGCGGTCAGCCCTGGGTCGGCGGGGTCTAACGGTAATAAGGCATTCCGTCCATGTCGGCTCCCGGCGAAGAAGACATCTTTCACCACGTCCGAGACTTTCCGTATTTCCATTTGCCGCTGGAAACGCACATCTGGCTGCCAAGCGTTGACCTGTTTGGATACCACTTTCAGCTCACAAAGTTCATGGTTCTGCAGGTTGTGGCGGGACTCTTTGTGTTGTTCGTTTTTAACGGCTTGGCCCGTCGGATTTCCTCGGGCCAGGCTGCCCGCGGCGGTTGGTGGAATTTCTGGGAAACGCTCGCTCTCTATGTCCGAGACAATGTCGTTCGGCCTACGATCGGCGATGGGGAGCACCATGGTCACTCGGACGACGAGCACGCTGCACACGATCATGCGCACGCTCCGGTGGCCGAGCATCGCGATTCCAGCCACCCGGCCGATAAGTATCTGCCCTTTGTCTGGACCTGCTTCTTTTATGTCCTTGTGTGCAATCTTCTGGGCGCCTTTCCATGGCTCGGTTCTCCCACCGGTGAAATCAACGTCACGGGGGCGCTTGCCCTGGTCACCGCGGTGACCGTCATTTTCTACGGTTCCCAACGGTTAGGTTTTGCCGGCTTCTGGCTCTCCTTGGCGCCCGGCATGGACCTCTCGCCGGGAGTGAAGATCGTGCTCGTGCCTGTGATCTGGCTGATTGAATTTGCCGGATTCATCATCAAGCACGGCGTGTTGGCGATTCGTCTTTTTGCAAACATGATGGGCGGTCACACCGTCCTCGCAGTCATCATGCTGTTTATTGCGACGGCTGCTCACAGTGGCGTTTCTTGGCTTTACCCGGTTGTGGTTCCATCCAGCATTCTTGGCCAGCTTTTCGTCGGGAGCCTGGAGTTGCTGTTTGCATTTGTTCAAGCCTACATTTTTGCGTTCTTGGCGACGCTGTTCATTGGTATGGCCGTTCATCCGCACTAGTAGAAAGTGTGACGAAGTCATTTTGGAGAAACTCGAGAACCGATTCGCGGCGGTCGCGCGTGGCGGCCAATGCGAAAGACGCCCCTTGCGGCGATAAAGATCTTGATTGACTGGCCGCACGTGGCGGCGGTGACCACACTGAGACGATTCCTTGAGGAGAGGTGACGTGAAGCAAACCGTGCAGATCGGTGTCTTGGCATTCGGCGTATTCTTGGCGCTCGCAGTCCCCGCGATGGCGGCGGATGTCACCGGAATTCATTTTTCCGGTGCATTCGGTGCCGCCGTGACGATCATCGGCGCCGGTTACGGCATTGGGAAGATTGGTTCCTCGGCCGTCGAGAGCATGGCACGCCAGCCGGAAGTTGCCGGCCAGATCCAGACTGCGATGATTATCGCGGCCGCGCTCATCGAAGGCGTGACCTTCTTCGCGCTGATTATTTGCATCGGCGGCAACGGCGCGGCGTTTCCGGCGACTGGACCGTAATGACCCCCGGCTTCTCGCTGATTGCTGCTCGAGGTCAACTCATGCGCAACTTGATACGTGCGTGGATCGTCGGCTGTGCGGTTTGTCTGTTCGTTTGGATGTCGGCCGGCGCCGGCCGTGCGGCTGAGCCGGTTCCCAAAGGCAAGCCGGCTGCTGAATCGCCTTCGCACGGGAAGGCGGAGTCGGCCGAATCCGGAGAGCCGCACGAAGAGGGTGTTCCGATGAAACTGAAGGCCGACCTGGCCTTCTGGTCGTTGGTCACGTTTGTGATCTTCATCGCATTGCTCGGCCGCTTCGCCTGGAAGCCGCTCATTGCGGCGCTGGATAAGCGTGAATCGCGCATGCGAGACGATATCAGTGCCGCCGAAAACGCTCGGATCAAAGCGGAACAAATGCTCGCCGAGCATGCGAAGACATTGGCCAAGGTGCAGGACGAAGTTCGCGCGCTCTTGGCGGAAGGCCGCCGCGACGCTGAACGCGCCAAGCAGGAAATCATCAGTGAGGCACAAAAGGAGGCCGAGGCCGCCAAGCAGCGAGCCTTACATGAGATCGGCCGGGCGCGGGACTCGGCACTCAAGGATTTGTTTGACGTAATGTCCACGCAAGTGGCGCAAGCGACCGAGCACGTGCTGGGCCGCAGTTTGAGCGGCGGCGACCAGGACCGGCTGATCGATGAAGCCTTGGCCCAGTTCCCGCGAGGTTGAAACCAGTTGCAGCGAAGCAGAGGCGATGCAACCTACCAGTGACAGGCGACTGTCGCAGGGGCATCGGCAAGACTGGCACGAGAGTTTGACGTCCTAGAACCGATTCATGGCTGAGCAGAACTCAGAACAATTTTCTGTTCGTTCGGTGTTGGAGGATCCCCTCCGCACAGGCCATCGTGCGGCACGTATGCCGATGCCCTGCTCGACGCCGCCGCGGCCACGGGCGTGGATTTAATGCTGGAGGAACTCGGTTCCTTTGTTGACGACGTGCTACTCAAAGTGCCGGGCCTTCGCGAAGTTTTTGAGTCGATCATCATTGGCCGGGACGAGAAAATTCGCCTGATCGATCGGGTCATCGCTCCGCGTGCCTCCGAGATTGTGACCAATTTCCTGCGGGTCTTGGCGCGGCACGGGCGCCTCGATTTGTTGTCGGCGATCTTGCGCGAGGCGCGGCTCCGTAACGAAGTGCGACAGGGCCGCCGACGCGTGCAGGTGATTTCGGCCCGCCCCCTCGATTCTCAGGCCGAAAGCCGCATTCGGTCGCGATTGGCCGAATCGCTCCCCTTCGAGCCCATTCTCGAGACCCGGGTCGATCCGTCATTGATCGGCGGAATCGTGATTCGGGTCGGCGATACCGTATACGACAGTTCGCTGGCGATGCGCATCAAGCAGCTTCGCGAGCGTTTGAAGCAGAGGAGTCTCCATGAAATTCAGAGCGGACGAGATCGCTTCGGTCATCCAGAAAGAGATTGAGGACTTTCGCGGACAGTTGGCCACCAGCGAGGTGGGACGCGTCTTGGAAGTCGGCGACGGTATCGCCCGTTGCTACGGTCTCTCCACGGCCATGGCCGGCGAAATGGTCGAGTTTTCGAACGGGGTCCGCGGTCTGGTCTTCAACCTCGAAGAGAATTCCGTCGGCGTCATCATCCTCGGTGACTACCTCGAGATTTCCGAAGGGGACGAGGTCAAGACCACCGGCGAACTCTTGTCAGTTCCCGTCGGCGAGGCGCTGATCGGACGGGTGGTCAACCCCGTGGGCATTCCCCTGGACGGCAAGGGACCAATTGTCACCGACGAACGGCGGCCCGTCGAAACGATCGCTCCGGGCATTGCCGCCCGCCAGCCGGTCAAACAGCCTCTGCAGACCGGTATCAAGGCCATCGACGCCATGACCCCGATTGGCCGGGGACAGCGCGAGCTGATTATCGGCGACCGGAAAACCGGGAAAACGGCCGTCGCCATCGATACGATCATCAACCAGAAAGGGGGCGACGTCATTTGCATCTACGTCGCCTGCGGTCAGCGCGCGAGTGCGACGGCGGCCGTTGTGGAAGTTCTCCGCGAACGCGGCGCGTTGGATTACACGATCGTCATCAGCGCCACGTCGGCCGATCCGGCGCCGCTCCAATATGTCGCTCCCTACGCGGGGGCGGCGATGGCCGAACACTTCATGTGGCAGGGCAAGCACACGCTGGTCATTTACGATGACCTTTCCAAGCAGGCACAGGCCTATCGCCAGTTGTCGCTGTTGATGCGGCGTCCTCCCGGGCGCGAGGCGTACCCCGGCGACGTCTTTTACTGCCACAGCCGCCTCCTCGAGCGGGCCTGCAAGCTCAACGATAAGTTGGGCGGCGGTTCGATGACGGCGCTACCGATCATTGAGACGCTCGAAGGCGAAGTCTCCGCGTACATCCCGACAAACGTGATCTCGATCACGGACGGACAGATCTACCTGGAACCGGACCTGTTCTTCGCCGGCGTGCGACCGGCCATCAATGTCGGCATCAGCGTCTCGCGCGTCGGCGGAAACGCTCAAACAAAAGCCATGAAACGCGTCGCCGGCAGTTTGCGGCTCGACCTGGCTGCGTTTCGCGAACTGGAGGCCTTCGCCCAGCTCGGCACCGAACTCGATAAAGCGACGCAGCGACAGCTCGATCGTGGCTATCGCATGGTGGAACTGCTCAAGCAGCCCCAGTATGAGCCGCGTGCCATGGTCGACCAAGTGATCGCCATCTTCGCGGGCACTCAGGGCTACTTCGACACGATTCCAGTCGGCGATGTGGCTCGTGCTGAAAAGGATCTGCTGACGTTCATGAAGGACAAGAAGTCCGATCTGCGCAATAAGATTGTGCAGACCGGAGCGCTCGACGACGCCACGATTGCCGAGTTGCGTCAGGCACTCGACGAGTTTCTCAAACAGGCTGAAACGACCGGGCACAAGATGGTGGCGGCTTCCTAGTTTCGTCGACGTACGGTACGTGGTGACATGGCAAAAGCGCGAGCGATCATCAAACGCCTCAAGGCGGTGAAGAACATCCGCAAAATTACGCGGACGATGGAGTTGATTGCCACGGCCCGATTTAAAAAGGCCATGGACCGCGCGAGCCAGGCGGCCTCGTACACGCGAAAGATTTCCGAAATCGTGGCCGACCTCTCCAAGGCCAATCTGCAGATTACGCATCCTTTGCTCGAGGATCGACCCGAGCCAAAGTTGACGATCCTGCTTGTCCTCACGTCGAATCGGGGCTTGTGCGGCGGATACAACTCAGGCGTGCTGCGGCAGGTTATGCAGCGACTTCGTCGGGCACGCGAGGCCGACGAAACGATTTCGCTCGAGGTGTCAGGCAAACGCGGCATCAACTTTCTGAAATTCCAGGGGCGGCCAGCGGATCGCACCTTTACGCATTTTGAGGATAAGCCGACGTTCGCTCAGGTCGAGGAGCTTGGGGACCGCTATATCGAAGGCTTTTGCGCGAGGAAGTTCGATCGTCTCGAGGTCGCCTACACCAAGTTTCAATCGGCCTCCAGGCAAGTCGCCGTGCTGGAGCGGCTTTTGCCCATTGGAACACTTGAAATCGACCAGGCAAAGTCGACCAAAGCGTCGGAGGTCGACAAGGAGGATCGGCTCGTCGAGTACGAATTCCTTCCCTCCGCGGGCGAGATTCTTCAGGAGATCGTTCCAGCCGCCTTCAAGGCCCGCTTGTTCAAGTGCTTCTTGGATGCGGCTGTCAGCGAGCAGATCTTCCGCCGCGTCGCAATGAAAGCGGCAACCGAAAATGCTCAAGAAATGATCGGGGATCTGTCACAGCTGTATAACCGGGCACGTCAAACGCAGATCACCTCGGAACTGAGTGAGATCATTGGCGGTGCCGCCGCGCTTGAATAAATGAGACACCAGAAACCGGCCGAGGGCGGCCGAGAAATGCAAACACGGAACAGTCCATGAATAAAACAACAAACGGCCACAATATCGGGCGCGTGACGCAGATCATCGGATCGACGTTCGACGCTGAGTTTCCGGAGTCGTCGCTGCCCGAAATTTATAACGCACTCAAAATCGATCAGCAGGTCAAAGGCATTCACGTCAAGGTCACCGGCGAAGTGCAGCAGCACTTGGGTGGGGGACGCGTGCGATGCGTCGCGCTGGGTTCGACCGACGGAATGGTGCGTGGCATGGAAGCGCTCGACACAGGGGCGTCGCTCACCGTGCCGGTTGGCAAGGGAACGCTGGGCCGCGTCTTTAATCTGCTGGGCGAACCGGTTGACGGCCGCGGCGAAGTCACGACGGAGGAACGCTGGCCCATTCACCGCGAACCGCCGGCGATGGAAGATCTGAGCGCCAAGACGGAGATCTTCGAGACGGGAATTAAGGTCATCGATCTGTTGACGCCCTTCGTCCGCGGCGGCAAGGCGGGACTGTTCGGAGGAGCCGGCTTAGGCAAGACCGTCATTTTGACGGAGTTGATCGCCCGTATCGCCAGTGCGCACGGCGGCTACTCGGTTTTCGCCGGCGTGGGCGAGCGAACACGCGAGGGAAACGACCTGTGGCTGGAAATGCAGGAGACGAAGATCGGCAAGACCGATCGGGCGGTCATCGAGCAAACCTGCATGGTCTTCGGTCAGATGAACGAGCCGCCCGGGGCACGTCTGCGGGTTGCCCTTTCGGCCCTCACGATGGCCGAGTGGTTCCGCGACGCGACCGGGTCCGACACACTGTTGTTCATCGACAATATTTTCCGATTCTCGCAAGCCGGTAGTGAAGTGTCGGCCCTGTTGGGACGAATGCCCAGCGCGGTCGGTTATCAGCCGACTCTCGGCACCGAGCTGGGTGAGCTGCAGGAGCGGATCACGTCGACGACACGTGGTGCTATCACCAGCGTGCAGGCGGTCTATGTCCCAGCCGACGATCCGACCGACCCGGCTCCTGCGACGGCTTTTTCTCACCTGGACGCGTTCATTTATCTCGAACGGAAGATCGCCGAGAAGGGCATCTATCCTGCGATGGATCCGCTGGCTTCGTCGAGCCGCGTACTCGACCCGCAGTATGTGGGTGCCCGTCACTACGCCGTGGCGAGACAGGTTCAAAAGACCTTGCAACGATATCGCGAGTTGCAGGACATCATCGCCATTCTCGGTGTCGACGAGCTGAGCGAAGAGGACAAACTCGTCGTGCACCGGGCTCGCCGGATCGAGCGCTTCCTGTCGCAGCCGTTCCTCGTCGCGGAGGCCTTCACCGGGAAAGCCGGCAAGATCACGCCCATCGAGGATACGATCCGCAGCTTCGAGGAACTCTGCTCCGGCAAATGGGATCATTTGCCCGAAGGGGCCTTTATGTACGTCGGAGCCATCGACGAAGCGGAGGAACAGGCCAAGCGGATGGCGGAAGGCTAATGGCCGGTTCTCGCGATAAAGGAAGAGTTTGATGGCTGCCCAAAGTTTGCAGCTTGTTCTCGTGACGCCGGAAGTGACGCTCCTCGACGAGTCCGTGGCAGCGCTTCGTTTTCCGCTGCTTGACGGGCAGATCGGGATACTTCCGGGTTGCGCTCCGATGATCGGCCGACTGGGATACGGCGAGCTGAATGTGACAGGGCTCGACGGTGGACACTCGTCCTATTTTGTCGACGGGGGCTTCGTGCAGGTAAAGGAAGGTGCGGTCACTTTGCTGACGGATCGTGCGATCCCCCGCGACGAAATTAACGCCAGCGACGCCTCGGGGAAATTGCAAGAAGCCGTAGCGCGCGTCGCCAAAACGGACGCCGAAGCGGCGGCACGTGAACGCGATCAGGAACGCGCACGTCAAATGCTCGCGATGGCGGGCAACCGCCACTGAATTGGCAGTCTGACCTGTCGAACAGCACTCAGACGCTACAGCACACGAATTCTTAACACGGGGCGTTGAGTCTCTCAAAGTCTGCCGCTGCAGCGCAGCTTGATGCATGCGCCCTGCAAACAGCCGATCGCTTTTCACCATCCCGCAAAGTCGCCGACGTTCCGTTTTGTCGTTGGAACTTGGCCGCGTCGCCCACTCGTGGTTTCCCGCCCTTTCCTTCATGGGGGCGAGGCCGGCATGTCGAACTCAGAGTAACTGCCACTTCCTTTGCGGCGACCACACGCCTTTGACGTTGAGAGGAGCGCCCCTTGCGCACTTCGAATTCCTCCACGAATCCTCAGGATGCTCGTGATTCCCAGTCAGGACACAGCGAATTCATTGACGGCTATCTTGTCCTCGAAATCTGCCGCGGCCGCACCGAGCACCCGCTTCGCCCCGTTTATTCCGAACGGTATTTAATCGGATCGAGCGCGCGGTGCGATTTGCGGTTGGGCGGGCAAGAAATACCGCCTTTACATAGTTTGATCTTTGTCGATGGATCGGACATATGGGTAGAGGCGATGGCCGCGACGCCGGAATTGCGGGTCAACGGGCACGTGCAGACTTCTGTCCGGCTCGTCGACGGCGATCGAATCGAAATTGGACCGATCGAGCTTGTCGCGCACATTCCTGCCCAAACGGAAAGTTCGATTCAACCGCAAGAGTCGCAGAACTTCGAGATCCATGACGAGCCGCTCGAGCCGGCTGCAAGCGAGCTCTCCGCGAAGGAGCTTGTCGAACGCATCGAAGTGGCGACCGAACTCGTTAACGAGTTTGAACAGCGACAGCGGCTTGGAATTGAATCTCTGCAGGCGGCGATCCAGCAACGCGAGCAGCAGCAGACGTCCGCGGTTGCGCCGCGCATGCCGTGTTGCCAATCGCGAGCGCTGCTCCCAATCGACCCGGCGTCGATTTGGATTCTCTCGTCGTGCAACTCGCCAGTGTCGTTGGCGAGCTCGAGAAGAGATCGGGAGCAGAATGGCGACGCGAGTCAGGCTATTTGGACGCCGTTTCGACGCTCTTCGAGACGCAAGACCGCCTGTCGCGGCAGCTCGAGATTCTGTTGCGCCGTGTGGCCTTCCTGAACGCGGACCGGTCGTCCGGTCGCGAACAAGGTCGCGCCATTGCCTGACCGGCATCACGCTTTGTGAATCAGCGCTGAGGGCCAACTACTCTGCGCAGTCACAAGCCAAGTTTGCCGCCCTTCGACCTGGTCGCCGCGTTCGCGTGTCTCTCGCTGCAATTACTGGCAAGCGATTTACGCGGAACGGGTCGCCGGGGCTTCGCGGAAGCGAAGTGAGGGTTTCTCCACCGTCACGATCGTGTTGGGTGGAACGCTCTTCGTGACGGAGACTCCAGCGCCGATGACGCTATGCGCGCCGATGACCGTTTGTCCGCCAAGCACGGTCGCATTGGCGTAAATCACGACCTCGCGCTCGATCGTCGGATGCCGCTTTGTGCCCCGAATCAGGTTCCCTTCGGCATCGTGGTCGAAGCTGATGGCGCCGAGGGTGACGCCTTGGTAAAGCGTCACATGATCGGCAATCACGCAGGTTTCTCCGATGACGACCCCTGTTCCGTGATCGATGAAGAAACCGGGGCCGATCCGCGCCCCGGGATGAACGTCGATTCCAGTGCGGCCATGGGCCCACTCCGTCATCATTCGCGGAATCAAGGGCATGCGCAGCGAATGCAGGCAATGCGCAAGGCGGTAGATCGTGGTCGCTTCCAGCCCGGGATAGCAAAAGATGATCTCATCGTGCCCATGGGCCGCAGGATCACCCTCGAATGCCGCCTCGACGTCCGTGGCGATGATCACGCGAAGCTCCGGGAGGTACTGCAAAAAGGCTAATGCCTTCTCGCGAGCCCGCTGGTCGGCGTCGTCGCCGTTCCAACCTTCGGCCGCGGCGATGCCGCGGCCGCTCCCCTCATACCGGAGTGCGCAGGCGATTTGTTCCCGCAGCCGCTCGTAAAGTCCTTTGATCAGTTCTCCCACGTGATCCCGCGCATTGGTCCAATGCAGGTTCCGGAAGCGATGGTAGCCGGGGAAGATGATTTCCTTGAGTTCCGTGATGACTCCCGTCACGACCTGAATGTCAGGAAGGGGAGTCTGATCGAGATGTTCGATTGTTTCCAGATCGTGGTAACTTTCCACGATCCGGCCGGTCAAATTTGACAGGGCATCTTTCCCGCGAAGATCGGCAATCACGTTGTGTTCCCCAGACGCCGGTCGGGATGGATTCAAACTTTCGAATCGACAGTGCGATCAGCGCGGATTGAGCAATTCGACCGATGGCAACGGGCGTGCTGGAGGAATGGCCGTCAATCCGCGCGACTGAGGGCTTCATTGCGCGTGAAGAGGAATTTCCGCGTGCCGCGAGTTATCCCGTTACCAGGACCCGGCAAGATAGGGTACTTTGCCGGGTTTCCGAGAATTATTTGGAGCGGGGCTTCAATTGCCGCTCGAATTCTCGCTCTCGGATGGCCTGCTCGGGCACACCCTCATAAAGGTAGACATCGAGCACGTCGTATTGGCTGAGGTCGATGTGCTGTCGGGAGATTTGTTCCACGCGGTCGAGGACTTGCTCGCCCTTTGTCGTATCCGTCACCGGGTCGAAATAAACTCGCAAGACGGCACGCAGAATCGACGGCATTCCCTTCCGCATTTTCCGCTGCCCTCCGTCGACTCGGGGCACGGAACCAGGAAATTCTTTCGCCAAAGCATCCTGGAGCGGTCGGAATGGACCGGTGTGCAAGGACCAATAGGTCCAGAGCGCCCCGGTTGCCGTGATGCCAAAGGCAAACATCGCGAGGACCACCGCGCGGCCCGAAACGCGCCTCGTTATCGGGGAGGCCGGCCATTCGCGGGGTCGAATTTCAAAAGTCTCGTCGTCAAAGCTCATGGGAAGTGATTTGATCGTTCACGACGGTTTTCCACTCCTGTGTGACCTCAGGCACGCTCGACTCCGCCGATGATGCGACCCAACCCTTGCGATCGACGAAAAAGAACCCGAAGAGCGGCTTCGCCCTCTTCGCATCAAATCGACCCCAAGCTTGATGGACGTGAAGATCGGGGTCGGACAAAAGCGGAAAGGGATATGCTCCATGCTGCGCGATGTTCTTGCGATTCTCTTGCGGCAACGCCGTGCTGATCGCAATGACATAAATGTTCGCGCGGCGAAGACGGTTCCAATTTTCGCGCAGATAACTGAGCATCGTCGACGAGTGGGCACCAGCCTGACCGTCAAAGAAAACGACAAAGACCCGCTCCCTGCCGAGGTAGGCCTCGAGCCGCACGATTCGTGAGGGCGAATTTTGGTCGTAGAGTTCGACTCCCGGGGCGGGCCTTGCCATGGCGCGCACGGGAATACCGCTCTGAGGTGGATAGTGTTTCACTAATTTGAAGACGCACAGGCCGACAATCATCCCCGCGGCCAACGCCAACCAAAGCAGCCGCTTATCCATATCCCGGCCGATGTTCGTCGGCAGTCCACTCATTATCGTGTGGTCACACTCCTCGAGCGACTTCGAGCTTTTGCGCGGCTTCACCCGCATTGCCATCGGCGACGACCTTATTGAGGGCCTTGAGATAAGCCCGCGCGCTGGCTTCGATGATGTCGGTGCTGACGCCTTTCCCATGGAATTTTCGCCCGCCGGCAACAATTTCAACGGTCACTTCTCCCAAGGCGTCCTTGCCGCTCGAGACACTCCGCACCTGGTAGTCCTCGAGTTTTGTTGTGATGCCCAAAATGCGTTCCATCGCGCGAAAGACCGCGTCAATGGGACCGTCGCCCGTCGCGGCGTCTCGGAAGGTTTCGCCATTGCATTGCAACTCGAGGGTGGCCGTGGGAATGGCTCCGCTGCCGGCCGACGTGTGGAAGCTGACAATGCTCCATTTTTCGCTCGTCGTGCCGAGCCGATCCTCGATCAAGGCGACGATATCCGAATCGTAGACATCCTTTTTCTTGTCAGCGAGTGAAATGAAGTCTTCGAAAACCTTTTGAAATGCATCGTCGTCGAGAACGTGCCCGAGTTTTTGCACTCGGTCGCGGAACGCGTGGCGCCCGCTGTGCTTGCCGAGAACGAGATTCGTTCCGATGAATCCGACATCCTCCGACCGCATGATCTCGTAGGTCGTGCGCTCCTGCAGCACGCCGTGCTGATGAATGCCCGCTTCGTGAGCAAACGCGTTCTGCCCAACGATGGCCTTGTTTCGCTGAATTTTCATTCCCGTGATGTTCGAGACCAGATGGCTTGTCGGGTACAGGCGATTGGTGCGAATGCCCGTTTGATAGCCGAAGTAATCGCCACGCGTCTTGATCGCCATCACGATTTCTTCGAGGGCCGCATTGCCGGCCCGCTCGCCGATGCCGTTAATCGTGCATTCCACCTGGCGCGCTCCCCCTTCGATGGCCGCCAGACTGTTGGCAACCCCCAGTCCCAAATCGTCGTGGCAATGCGCGCTCAGCACCGCCCGGCCGATGTTCGGCACCTGCTTTTTCAAATACTCGAACACGTGCCGGTATTGAGCCGGTACGGCGTAACCGACGGTGTCCGGAATATTGATTGTCGTGGCGCCTGCTTCAATCGCCCGTTCGACGACCTCGCACAGGAAATCGAGCTCCGTTCGCGAGGCGTCTTCGGGCGAAAATTCCACGTTCGGACAGTAATCGACCGCGCGTTTCACCATTTCGACGGTCTGGCGAACGATCTCGTCCTTGGCCATCTTCAGCTTGTACTGCCGGTGAATCGCACTCGTGGCCAGAAATACGTGGATGCGCGTCTTTTGGGCGCCCTTCAATGCTTCCCAGGCACGATCGATGTCCTCTTCGAGACAGCGCGCAACGCGCAGATCACCGTGCGATCGGAGAATTGTCGGGCAATTTCCCTGACTGCCTCAAAATCTCCTGGTGATGCGATGGGAAAGCCTGCCTCGATGACGTCGACGCCCAGATCCACAAGTGCCCGGGCGACCTCCAACTTTTCGGCGGTGTTCATGCTGCATCCCGGAGACTGTTCTCCGTCGCGCAGCGTGGTGTCGAAGATCGTAATTTTCTCGGCAGACATCGCTTCGTGCTCCCGGGTTCGGCCGCATTCGCCAAGGAATGACGGCGTCAACGAAACTCGAATCGGACGCAAAAACAAAAAAACCCTGAGACCGCGGGTCTCAGGGTTTGTATCACTCAGCTTATGACTGCGTACTGAACCTAAGACCTCTCCGCCGTCGGCGGTAGAAGGAGAAGGGCCAGAAGCAGTCGAATGTCTTTCAAGGCATCTAATCCAGGTAAAGCGAAACTTACCTCTCCAAGTCTAGCTGCCCGATGCGAGAGGGTCAAGCATTTTGAGCCGAACCAGGATTCCTCGGATCGTCATTCGGTGCCTTGAATGCGCGTGACGCGAGCCGGCAGCGAGAAAAAGCCGGCCGTCTTACGCTGATCCGGTTCATCCGACCAAATGGTCAACGTTGGGAATGACGCGTTTTGCGTATTCAAATTGTCGTAAGCAATTCCCAGCTTGCTGCCGAGCCAATAATAGAGTCCGTAATCCGCGGGGCGGAGCGCGACGTCAGGAAATTCCAACAGGAACGAACCCTTTTCACCGACGCCCAGAGCGTTGTCGGAAAGAGACTCGCTAACCGTCGAGATTGTCTCGGTGTGTGTGCTTGTCTGCAAAGAGAAATGGAACCACAGATCGCTTACCGGCTCGAAAACTTCGTACGAGAATCGCATGCGGATTGTGTCCCCTGTGCGGAAGTCCCACTCCCTCTCGCCGGCGGCATTTTCCACACGGACCGAGGTGAATCGCACTGACCCCGTGCACCGATTGAGTCGGTCCGGCAAGCTTGTTTCGGCATCGACGGTCATATTACGCAGGAGATCGTTGTAGACCCTCAGAGCGTCGGCCGTCGCGCCATCATGAACCACGTGCCCGCTGTCGATCACGATGCACCGAGGGCAAAGTTGCCGGATCGCCCCCAAATTGTGGCTGACGAACAACACCGTGTGATTCGTGTGGGAAAGCGATTCCATTCGCGAGAGACATTTCTTCTGAAACGCGACATCCCCAACGGCGAGAACCTCGTCGATCAACAGGATTTCCGGCTGCAGGTGTGCGGCCACGGCGAAGGCCAATCGCACGAACATTCCGCTCGAATACCGCTTGACCGGCGTTTCGAGAAACGCCTCGACTTCGGCAAAGTCGACGATCTCGTCGAACTTCCGCCGTATCTCGCTCATCCGCATGCCGAGGATTGCGCCGTTGAGAAAAATATTCTCGCGCCCTGAGAGCTCCGGATGAAAACCGGTGCCGACCTCTAGCAGTGTTCCGACCCGGCCCCTCACGCGTGCGGCCCCCCGAGTCGGCCGCGTGATTCGTCCCAGGATCTTCAGCAACGTCGACTTGCCGGCCCCGTTGCGTCCGATGATCCCGACCACCTCCCCGGTGTGAATCTCGAAGCTGACGTCCTCGAGTGCCCAAAAATCCTGCCGGCCGCCCGACTGAATTCGATTTTTGAACCGAGACCAGACGCGCGGCCCTGATCGAGGAACGTCGTCGCCGCCGTTCGTCTGACCGTTTTTTGTCGCCGGTGTCGATATGCGATACCGCTTGGAGAGTCGATCGGCGCGAATTGCGAGCGTCATTCTGGACCAGATTGAGGGCGTTGTCGAACAGGCAATCGCTCCATTATAGTGGAGTTTTTCGACCTCCGAGAAGCCGCGTAATTTCCGTCCGAGAGGCGGCAAGAAGACGATGCCCCGACCAAGACTGTGCTGGTCGTCCTTCCGATGAAGCAATTTGTCCGAGACGCCTTGCGTCGGCTTTCGGGAAAAGGACCACGTCAGCCCGCGTCCCATTACGTGCAGGCCATCCTGGGCGGCAATCGGATGGTTGCGGCTGATGTCGGGGGTGCGGAGGGGATCCCCGGTCATTGGCGCGTCTTCGACGGCTCTGTCTTCTTCTATGTCTTTGAGCCGCATCCGGAATCGCTGGCCCGCCTCAAGGCGAGCTATGAAGCAGGCCCGCATCCGGAGCTCTACTGCGTCCTGGGCGACGCGCTCTCGGGGACCGGGGGACCACGAACCTTCTATCGCACCAACGAACCGACGGGCTCCTCGATTCTGGCACCCAACAAAGCTGTAATCGGCCCGTATGCCGGCGAGACGTATTTTTTCCCCTGCAGCGAGTCGACAATCGAAACCCGCCGCCTGGACGACGTCCTCACAGAGCGCGGCGAATCGGCCTTGGATTTCATCAAACTGGACATTCAGGGGGCCGAACTCGAAGTCCTTCGGGGACTCGGTGAAAGCCGCCTCGGCTCGCTCTTGCTTGTGGAAGCCGAAGTCGGACTTCACGGCTCCTACGTCGGCCAAGGCTCGTTCGGCGAGATTGATACCCTCCTCCGCGATCACGGCATGGACTGCTACGACGTCCGCGTCGCACGCACGTACTTGCGACGCAACGGGCGAATCGACGGATATCAGAGTGAAATCTTCGACGTATTCAGTAATTCCCCCACACTCTCAGCTCGTGCGTGGGAGTTTGACGTTGTTTATATGCGATCGCTGAATGCGATCCTTGCGACCCAGGATCCCGCGGTGGTCCGAAAGTCGATCGTTGCTTACTGCGGCTACAACTACTTCGCAGAAGGCTTCGAGCTCGCGGAACGGGCCGAAAAGCAGAACGTGTTGTCCGGTACTCGAAGCACAACAAATCCGTCAAACAATCGTCGCCTGGCATCGCGATTTGCATCGTCGCGCCTACGACGCCCCGCGGCCGTTCTTCAACTTTGTCCGCGCGTTTCTCTCGCGGCGGCATTGGGGTCAACTCTCCCGTTGGTCCCAATACTTGTGGACCGAATATCCAAATTCGTGAGCTCGGGGGACTTTTTTGGGTTTTTTGGGCGCAAAAAAGGGGACTTTTTTGGTGTCCAACCCAAAAAAAGGGGCCCGAAGGCAAGGGGTCATGGACGCCGATCAGCGTAACACAAAGCGATTCTTAGCTTTGCTGCTCACTCATCCCCAATTCCCGACCGCTGACTTTTTTGGGGTCCTCCCCAAAAAACTCCGCTCCGCCCCCCATCATCGGAGGCAACAATAGTCCGGTCCGCCCCCAGGGCGGACGCAAAAAAATCCGCGATCGCCAAAAAATGGCAAGTTGATCTTGACACACCAACCCATCGGATGCTAATATTGTGGCTAGAGGATGGCATTGGACATTTTTAGAGAGGGCACTTACAAATGCCGTCCGTAATCTCATTGTGCGCGGTCTCATTCCACGCCGTCTCCGTGCATCCGCTGTGCGATCAAGTCCACCACGTCGCGAATCGTCTTCAAGCGGATCGCCTCCTCATCCGTGATCCGCGTCTGCCAACGATCTTCTAATTCAAATCGCAATTCCAGAAGATCGAGCGACGCCAGCCCGATATCCTCGATAATCAGCGCATCCTCATTCACCTGATCGACTTTCGCGCGACCGTTCGAGGCGCGGACGAGCGCCGGCTTGAGTTGTTCGATGATCCCGACACGTTCCTCGGGCGTCATGCGCATGTCTCCGATCAGAATGCAGGCATTGTTGCCGCCAAAGGCGAACGAGTTCGACATGGCAATCCGCACCGGATGCGGCCGGCCCACATTGGGGACGTAATCCAGGCCCACATCCGGATCGGGCTCATCGCAATTGAGCGTGGGAGGCACGAACTGATTCTGGAGAGCCATCACACAAATCACGAATTCGAGAGCTCCACTTGCCCCCAATGAATGTCCGAGCATTGATTTGGTCGAACTGGTCGGCATCCGCGTGCCGCACGGTCCAAACACCTCCGCCACTGCGGCGGCCTCGGTCTCGTCGTTCGCTTTGGTCGCCGTTCCATGCAGATTGACGTAATTGACTTGTTCTGGTGCACATTGTCCGTCAGCGAGACAATTCCGCATTGCGGCCACCTGGCCTGTGACCGTCGGCGCTGTGATGTGATGGGCATCGCTGGAAGTGCCATAGCCGAGCACGCGCGCGATCGGCCGGACACGCCGGCGTTCGGCGCTTTCGCGCGATTCGAGCACAACCATTGCTGCTCCTTCACCGAGCACCATCCCGTTCCGTTTCGCGTCAAACGGCCGCGAGGCCTTGTGCGGGTCGCCGTGGCGTGCCATGACGCGCATGTTCGTCCAGCAGGTAAACATCATCGGTACCAGGGGCGCGTCGGCGCCGCCGCAGAGCACAATGTCGGCGCATCCGGAGCGAATGAGAATGCTCGCCAACCCGATCGCTGCCGTGCCGGACGAGCAGGCCGACGCGATGACATGATTAGTGCCCGTCAGTCCAAAATGGATCGAGAGATGGCACGAGAGCGAGTTGAACATGCATTTGGGAATCGTCGTCGGACGGACGGCTCGAGGTCCGCGAGTGAAGAATGCCTCGAACGGGCCTTCGGTCTCGTGGCACGCCCCGTGTCCGCTCCCAGCGATCACCGAAATCGGATTGACGCCGTCTTGCAGAGTGGCCCCACCCGTTACCAGGCCTGCCTGATTCAGCGCCTCCTGGGCGGCGACGAGCGCCATCTGCACGCTCTTCTCGAGGCGGACTTCCGTCTGCTTTGTCAACAGCCGATCGACGTCGAAATTGCGGACTTCACCGGCGTAGCGGACGGGATAGTTGTCGGGATCGAGCGTCCCCAGCAATTCGATCCAACTAATGCCGCTTCTTCCCTGCGAGACGCCGGCCCAAAGCGCCTCGCAACCGATTCCATAGGGCGTCACAGAGCCCATTCCGGTTACCACGACTTCCCGAGCGACAGTTTTCATTTCGCCTACCTCGCGCCACGAGCCGCCGGGTTGCCCCGGCTATCGGGGCCGGGCAATTTAACCCGGCCGGCGCAACGGCGGGCTAAACCCGCCGGCTCATCGGCGCGCCTAATTGGCATTCAACACGTGCGGCGCGCATAATTCAACAGTCGGGTCTGCACAAGCAACTCCTACGTTGACTGCCAACGATTCCGCCGGCGTTCTGCCATGCCGTTCAATTCGTTCGTCTTTGTGCTGTTCTTCTTTGCGGTTGTGCTCGTCCATTCCTTACCGCTGCCGCGGATTGTGCGAAAGCTGAATCTGCTCGGTGCCAGTTACCTATTCTACGCGGCCTGGGAGCCGTGGTTCGTCACGCTGCTCTTGTATTCAACCGCCGTCAACTGGACGGCGGGCAAGCTGCTCGACAAGGCGGACGACCGACGAAGACGCAGCAAGTTCGTCCTCTGGTCGGCGGTGATCCTCGATATCGGAATGCTCGCCGCTTTCAAGTATGGGAACGAATTCCTCGCGATCTCACAAACAACTGCAACCACATTAGGCTTGCCCTATGCGCCCCGCAGCACGAAGATCCTGCTCCCGGTCGGCTTGTCCTTTTTCACCTTCCAGTCGCTTTCGTACACGATCGACGTTTATCGCAAGACCATCAAGCCAGCGACCTCGTTCCTCGACTTCGCCCTGTTCGTTTCGTTTTTTCCGGTGTTATTGGCTGGACCGCTGCTGCGAGCCGGCCAATTTCTGCCGCAGTGCGCGCAGACTCGCCGCGCCAGGGGCCCGGAATTTGCCTGGGGGATGTGCCTGTTCACACTCGGCCTGTTCCTGAAAGTCACGCTGGCCGACCATCTCTTGTCCCCCGTGGTGCACCAGGTTTACGATCCGGCGGTTCACCCAGACACGCTCAGCGCCTGGATCGGCACGCTGGCTTTTGCCGGCCAGGATTACTGCGATTTCGCCGGCTACTCAACGTGCGCCATGGGGATCGGCTTTTGCCTCGGCTTCGTGCTGCCGCCGAATTTCCATGCCCCGCTTGCCTCAATCGGCTTTCGGGACGTTTGGCAGCGCTGGCATATTACGCTGGTCGCGTGGATGCGTGATTATGTCTTCAACCCGCTTGGTGGCGTCTACAAAGGCTACACGCGTGCCGCCCTTAATGTGATGATCGTGATGCTCTTGATCGGCCTCTGGCACGGCGCAACGTCGACATTTCTGATTTTCGGCTTCCTCCAAGGAGTGTTTCTGATCGTCGAAACATTACTACAAAGAACGCGGCTGCGCAGAGTCCGATTTTGGACACGGCCGCTGGGCAAGGTGGCGTTGTGGAGTGTCACCCTCGCGCTGTGCCTCGTCGCCTTTGTATTCTACCGAGCGATCAGCGTTGACCAATCCTCATGGATCCTTTCCGCAATGTTAGGCACTCATCGCGCGGCCTTCATGTTTCGACTTTCCGATGCGGACCTGCTCATTGTGGCGGTAGTCATGGAGGCGCTAATCCTCTCGCACTGGATGTGCCGCAATTTATCGCTAGAGGCGTTCTCCGTGCGCGTTCCGTGGTGGACGATATCCATCACTCTCGCATTAATGCTCGTGGCCATTACATTAAGCTCGGGCGAATCGCAGGGTTACTTATACTTTCACTATTAGGATGTCATGTTCTTGCACATGGCGGCATCTCAATACGCGCTCATCAACACGTTGGTATACAACGATTAATGGTGAGAACGTAAGATTTTGGCACTTTGCCTGTTGACAGGGCGGAAAGGTATGGTTAGGTTAAACGGGCTCCGGTTCCATCTCTGCATCTCACGAATTGCAACCGAAGCGGGACTTGTGGAATTCACCGACTGGACGATCGAAACATCCAGGGTGATTGACGACTCCGTGTTCCGCGTTCCGTCACGACGACCGGCCTTTGTGCCTCACCGTGCGTTGCTCGCTTTTTTGGGATGCATCGCCATGGCTTCACCGTCAGCCACCTTCGGTCAGAAGTGTCAATTGCCGGTGCGTCCGTGGCTGCGGATCTGGATCGTGACAGCGCTGTTGCTGGTCAACTCACTCGGCAGCCTCGAAGCGTACTGGCACCATGCCGGGTTTCGACCGACGGTGACGGATTCCAAGGAACTCTGGTATTTCTGGCGGCATCGCGTTTACCGGGACGATGGCAAAGTGCTCGTTTTTCTGGGAACGTCGCGAATTTTGGCCGACATTTCGATCGCGGCGCTCCACGAGCGCCTGCCCGAGTATCGGATCGTTCAATTAGGGCTGAGCGGTTCCGTCAGTTCGATTGGCATCCTCAATGACCTGACGACTGATCCGGCTTTTACTGGAACCGTTGTTTGCGAACTCGACACGCCACTTCTCGATCGATCCCTCTGGGATGGCCATCGAGAATTCAGCGACTTCCGGCCGCCATCCGGCATGCAATTCGGCGAATCTCTTATTCAGGCCCGGATGCAGGACTTGGTGGCCGCAATGGGCCGCGAGTTCACACTCCGACAGACGATCAATCGGCTGGTGTATGGTGAGCGACTGCAGCGGCCTCATGAGATTCGTCGAACGTTCGATCGTGAGACGCAGTGGGATTTTTCGCGAGTTGGTGATTTGGAGAGGTTTCGTCTGAATGCAATGGCCGCATACCAAGACGCATATCAGCGGTTCCGCTTTTCAGCGTGGTCGTCTTTGCGAAGCTCCGTTATTGAACTCAACACTGGCGTCGAGGCCCTTCGGGCTCGCCGCGGGAATGTTGTGTTTCTGAGGGCTCCTTCCTCGGCGGAACGCCTGGCACTCGAAGAACGGTATCATCCGAAGAATGAGCAGTGGGATCGTTTTGCAGCCTCTACAAACGCAATCTGTCTTCATTTTCGCGATATTCCCGAAATGCGAAACGCGAGTTGTCCGGATGGCTCACATTTGGCCGCTGACGACGCCTCGGCTTTTACTCATGCATTGATCAAAGAACTCCAACACAGGCGTGTGTTGGGCCAGACAGAAGGGAAGGATACGCGTGTGAAACGTCGCTGACTTGAACGTCAAGAGCGCAAGCGTGCGGCCCAGCACGACCGTGCGCCAACGAGCAGTTGTGTTGCGGCCGCAGAGATGTCTCCGGGCCGTTTGGGCGAGTGCAGTCACCTACAGGAGAGATGAACATGGCACGTGTCAATCGAGCTCAGTTGGTTGCGAGTGGGATCTTTTTCATGGCTTCGCTTGTGTTCACGTTTACCGTGATGTCCAGCAAAATGGCCTATGCGAACGTTGGATGGTCTTGTGGAGCAGGCCCGCCGAACGGGTGCGTCGCCGATCTCGGGCTGACTTCTGTTCCCTGCGGCGGTCCCTTGGGTAGCGGCTGCACGGAATGCGTCAGTTCTTGCGCGGCCGATACGACGCCGACAATGGCTTGCACGATCGGTACAAACACGGGCACGTGCGGCGTCGTGTCGCAAATATGCAACAACGGGACCCTAACGTCGACGTGCGGCTGCAATTTCCTTTGTGGTTGCGGGATTTTTGGCTGCTTTCAGGGGCCCTGCCAAGGCGCGTCGACGAAGGGATCGTACCAAATTAAATGCATCGGCGTGTGATTGCGGCTTCAGTTTCAATGATCCACAGGTCGGCCTGTTTGCCGCTTAAAGTGTCGTCTGATTGCGAGCCGCACGTAGCAGGCGGCTCGCAATCGGTTTAACTCATGCGGGAAAGGCGGCAGCTTGTGAGGAAATGGTGCTCAAGCAGCCCGCGTGTAGTGGCTGGGATCGGAGTGCGAATGAATGATCATCTCGGGCCACGGATTAATGAAAGACAGGGCGCGTTTCGCGCGCCTGAGGTCCGCAGGGGAATGTATTCCTTTGTTGCCTCGTGCGCACTGGCGCATTTGATTGCGTCGCAGGCGGTTGACGCGCCTGCAGCGGACGTTCCGGTGGATTCCTCTCCCAGTGCCGCCTCAACGGCAACGGACAATGTGACAATCGAACGACTTGTGACGGTGGCGACGGATCGATTCAAGCGTCTCAAAGCCTTCGACGCGAGCTATGTAGTACGGCTCCAGATTACGACACACGGCAATCGTGCGGGGACAAAGTTGCAGGTTCAGCGATTTCGCGTTCTCTCGGATTTTTCCAGGTCGCGCTTTCGAACGGAGATTCAAGGGGACGAGGCTCGACACGAAGACCTTGGTTGGGACGGCAACCTCGCCACGCGCATTTGGCCGGAAGAGATGCGCGGCTCGATTGAATCTAGCAAGAACCCGCCAAAAGATCTGTTCCGGTTTGACCAACTTTTGACTCTCGCCTTGTTGCGGCCTCCCGCGATGGACGGCAATGGGGCGGATGATGGAAGCCTCGTGAGCATTCTGCAACACGGCGAGATGCGAAAGGGCAAGGATCTCATCTTGAATCGGCCTTGCAAGGTGGTCGACTCCAGCGCGTCGTCCAAGACCAACAAGAAGGTCTTATACGCGACCGTGTGGATCGATGTGGAGCGAGACGCGCTGCCATTGAAAGTCGTGCTGTACGGCCACGACGGGAAAGCCGCAAGGACTGCCGAAGTGCAAGAGTCGGCCCAATTCGTGGGAAGTGATGGAAACTCCTTGTGGATTCCCACGAAGTTGACGGTGAACTCAAAATTTGGTTCGGCGCGATGTAGAACAGAGAATTACCGTCGACACCAAACAGTCCAGCCTCAATCCACGATTGAGCGACGAGATGTTCTCGGTCGCGTTTCCACCGGCCACGCTCGTCAACGATCTGATCGCGAATCGCGTCTACCGAGTTCCGGGGCCGGCTCCCGAGACTCGTCATTCCGTCGTTCCGGTTGGCTGGCTCGTACTCATAAACGCCGCCGTTTTGCTCGTGATCGTCTGTTGGCTTTTGTGGCGGCAGCGACGACTGCGCGGAGCCTGACTGATGCCGATTACAATCCCATTTTGGACACGCGGCCCGAATTGGTCGCGCTTGATTGTGCCTTGTCTCCTCGTCGCTTCGGTCGCGCTTGTGGCCGGCGCGATTTTTTATAAGCCGGCGGCATCGCCGATCGCGTCTTCTGCCGCGCCCGGTCCCCTCACACCAACCGGTCCGCGCCTAATCGCGGTAGCGCCGTACCACGATTTCGGCTTCGTCCCAAATGGATCACGGCTTCAACACGATTTTGGAGTTACGAATGTCTCCGACGTACCCGTTGCCGTAACAGTCGGGAAGACCTCTTGCAATTGCACCTTGGCGTCGCTGAAGGACGACGTGCTCGGGCCGGGACAAGCGACTAGTCTGACCGTAAGGCTTGATGCGGCGCATTCCAATCAGACTCAATCGGTGGTTTCGGAGGTTGAACTTCTCGCGCGTCCGGTCAGCAAAGGCTCTCCCGTGGAACGGCCTTCGGATGCCGCCATCCAACAAGAGACGGTGGCGGTCAAGGCGTCACCGACAATTAGTATGGGATTGGAGCCGACCACCGTGTCCTTTGGAGTCGTGCGGCGAGGTGAAGGGGTGGCCAAACAAGAGTTTACGATGAGATTGCCACCCGGTGCGCAGATGACCGGATGGTCGACGAACGCGAAAACGAAGGCGATTCAGTTGCACGTCGAGGAGGCATTGGAGGACGGGAGCCGCGTGTTTCACGGCGTCGCCTCGGTTGACCCGGACCAAGCTCCGCCGAATTCGACGCTGTTCAAGAGCGAAGTCATCGTTGACTACAAAGGTTCGGAGGGCGTTGGATCACTCGTGCTGCCCGTCAATGGTAAATTTCAGGAAATGATCTCTGCTGAGCCCGATGTCGTCGTTTGGTCTGCCGGGCAATATCACGAGATCAAGAGCCTGAGCCTGGTGGGGCCTCGCGCCCAACCGATCACGATTCGGTCGGTCAGCGGCGGCACGGGGCTGGTTTCCTGGACGATCCGGGAGAATGGCTCCGATTTGCCGAGCCTGGACGTGAAGTGCGTTGCGCCCGCGGGTAAGAAACAAGCGATGGCACACGGCGAGATTCGGGTCAAATGCAGTCTGCGTGATGGGACAAAAGAGTGCACCGTTCGGATCCCGGTTGTGGTGATGTAGAGTGACGTACTCGCTCCCGTTGATTCACGAACTGACTCACGGGGCACTAATGGAACCGAGTGGCCGCGGCGGTCTTGAGGCGCTGAACAGGGTCCCCGTTTCGATGGCTAACGAACTGGACTCGCTCTCCGATCTTGCAATTCGAATTCGCGAGCTTTCGGATCACCGCGGTTTGCGTCCGGTGCTCGACAAACTCTCCCTGAATGTCGAGCATGGTGCGACTCTGTGCCTGTTGGGAGCCAACGGTTCCGGAAAAACCACGCTTCTCGAAATCCTTGCCGGCATGCGACGCCCGACTTGCGGCTCCGTCAACATCCTTGGATACCAACCCTACGAGGCGAAGACTCAACTGAGAACCCGCGTCGGCTACGTGCGTGACGCGACGTCTCCCTTTGCGTGGATGCGTCTGTCCTCTCTCCTGGCGTTTGTGCGTGCCTGGTATCCGACATGGAGTAGCCGGCTTTGCGACGAACTCGTCCAACGATTGCAGCTGGACCTGTCCTGCCGCGTGCGCCAGCTCTCTCGGGGACAGAAAGCGAAAGTGTCCTTTCTGCTGGCAATGGCCTTCGAGCCGCCGCTTCTTCTCCTTGACGAACCCACGGCGCATTTGGATCCGGTGAGCCGGGAGACAGTCATCGAGGCCCTCACGGAATGGCGGCAAACAGGCAAGAGAACCCTGATTCTGGCGACGCACCTGTTGGAGGACGTGGTGCGGCTCGGTTCCAGCCTGTGCATTTTGAATCGGGGCCGTCTCGTATTCCACGGGGACTTTGGAAGTTTTTTGAGTGAGGCCAAATCGATCGATCTCGAGGTGCCCCGGGCCGACGTCGAACTCTGGCTGCCGGCACGCGCTCTCGCTCGACAATTCGATCAGCGGCACTGGACGATCGTTCTCTCTGGAGCGGACAAAGCCGACTTGCAACATTTCTTCGACAAGAACAACGGACTCGTCAAAAGCCAGGTACGTCCGGCGACTCTTTTGGATGCAATCCGCGTGACGACGGGTTAGGACGACAGGCGGACCGGGCCAAGAAACTTGTGTCGCCAATGAGGCAGCTTCTCATCAAAGACTTGCATACGGTCGCCGCGGCCCTGGTGGTGGGCTGCCTTTGCGCGATCGCACCTTATCTTTTGAATCTGGCGCTCAGCGCGAGTCCGGATTCGGCGGTGAGAGCACCCGCGAAGCTGCTGGCCGCTTCGGCGGAGGCGAGCCTCTGGTCGACACTGATCGCTGCCACGTTTCTGGGAGCTTGCGTAATCGGCGTCGACCGCGGCGACGGAAGCGAGCGATTCCTGGCAACGCTTCCCCTGTCGTGGAGACTGGCGGTTTTAAGCAAACTTCAAGTTTCTCTCGGGGTTCTCGCCGCAATTTGGGCGGGCAATTCCGTGATCCTGTATTTCGCCTGGGTCTCGATGGGACGTCGGGCATCGTTACCGGTGCGGCCTCCCGATGCGTGCGTTCCCTACGCGATTGGCGGTGCCTTTTCGCTGTTTGCCATTGCCTGGCTCGTTTCGTCATTCAGTCGAAGCGTACATATCCCCCTCATGGCGACGATCCTCTTTGCAGTGGCGGCCTATGCCGGGATCACGGGGCTCCGGTTGCCGATCGAAGACGGGAGCACGTTTCTGATCGCGTCGATTGTGATGGGTGTTGCATGTATCGCGTTTGGAAGCTGGCGGACCATCCGTCGACGCGGGCGAGACTGATCATGCGACAAAACCGCGTTCGGGGAGCGCATCGGCGGGCGAGTGGATCGACGAACTTCACCCGGTCGTTTCGATGGGTGCCGGGCTTGCTGTTGATCGCAATTGTTTCGGCGTCAGTTTCCTCTTGCCGTCCGGAACCGAACGACGTCTCCGATCGGCCTGCCGGGTGGACGGCGACCGACGCGGGAAAACGACCCGTTGAAGCACAACAAATTGGCAAGGGAGATTCGCAGCTGCCGGTTTCCACGAACGTGTCTCTCGATCTCAACGAGGTCGACGCCGAAGTCGGCGGAAACGATCGCGTGCAGCGTTCGATCGAAAGAAGAAAAGTGCGCGAATCAACTCCGAACATTCGGGTTGGCAATTGACAATTACCGATCTGCATTCGGCCACTGGCCGGGGCCATCGGCGACTCGCAAATCGGACAGACAACGAAATTGGCGCGTCGAGATTCTGCCATTTCTGGACCATAAGGACATTTACGATTCCATCGACCGAAACACGCCTTGGAATTCCAAGCAAAACCTCGAAGTCTCGAAACGTCATCCGGATCTCTTCAACTGTCCTGGATCAAAAGAGCACGGCGCGACTGCATATGAGCTCTTGGTGAATCTGGATCTCCGTTTGGCAACCGCCTCGCATCCAAAGGCGAAGATTGTTCTGGCAGAATTTCCACCTGACAAACGGCCGTGGATTGCCTCCTCTGAATTCCGCGCGGTTGACCTGGCGAACCGCCTGAAGACGAGGCAGACGGAGACCGGTCACGATGATCGTTTTCACGTCTTGTTGGACGACGGCCAGGTGGAGTTGGTCGAGGCGCGAACCTTGGTGGACGTACTGAGTCGAGTTCCCGCGAATCCGCAATAGGCGTAGAAATGGCAGTGCAAACGCGATGCAGGTCGCGGGGATTCTCGATGATCGAGCTCCTCGTCGTCATTGGGATCATTGGTCTTCTGGCTGCGTTGCTCTTGCCCGCCGTTCAGGCAGCCCGTGAGGCGTCGCGGCGGACGCAGTGCCAGAACAATCTGCGCCAGCTGGGGGTGGCGCTGCAGAATTATCATGACGTGCAATCGTGTTTTCCGCCGGCCGTTGTCTGGAATGGAGGCCCGGGCGAGCCGCTCGGCGGTGGAATCCTGCCCGTCGGCGTGATCGACCGAGTGGCCAGCGGCTATTCGCCCGTCCAAGGGCCCGATCGCGTATTGGCCAACTGGGTGATCATGCTCTTGCCGCAACTTGAACAAGACAGTCTCTACAAGGGCTTCAATCAGAGCCTGCCGGTCGATGATCCCTCCAACGCAAGCGCCCGCGAGACGAACCTGCTGTTCATGCTTTGTCCCAGCGATCCCTACAACCGCAAGCCCTATCAGCGAGCATTATTGGCCGGAACGGCCGCGGGCCATACGTATGCCCGCGGCAATTATGCAATGAACTTTGGGCCCGACAACGCGTGCTTCATCGGGCAGGCGGGCTGCACGAACGGTTTTTCCGTCGACAGTCTCGATTTTCTCAACGTCAACATGCACGTGTGGGGGAGCGGGCTTTCGGGGCTCAACATTTCGTTCCGAATGCGGGATGTGACGACGGGGACCTCGCAATTTGTCGCGCTTGATGAAATCCGCGCGGGGATCGATCCGATTGACCCAAGGGGGTCGTGGGCGTTGGGAATGGCCGGGGCAAGCGTGACCGTTCGAGACGGGATCTACAATCTCGGCGACAGCAGCCCGCCGAACAGCAACTCGCCTCAGGCAGACGACATCGTCGGTTGCGCAGCCTTGCTGGCTAAGTATGGAATAGCGCGGCTACAGGCGTTGGGAATGCCCTGCCAGACCAACACTCCGGAAGCCAATCACCAGGCCACGAGCCGCAGCATGCACCCCAACGGCGTGCATGTTTTGACGCTGGACGGTTCAGCCCACTTTGTCAGCGAGAACATATTTCCGCAAATTTGGCAGAATTTGCACATGAGAAATAACAGCAACGTGTTTGAGACTCCGTTTCGCGATTGATTCGGCCCAAAGGCCCCTCACTCCGGCCCCTCTTCCGCGAAGGGAGAGGGGAGAAGAAACACGGCGCTCTCAAAATCGGTATCGACGTGCGTTTCCAGGACCAACCGATCCCTGCCGACGAGGAATGGTATTACGAGCTGGATGGCCGCACTCATGGTCCGATGCGGTGGGGTGATCTGGAGGAATTGCTCGGCCGCGCGGGCGACACCGCTGTGCAGGTTCGCGTTCGAAAGGGAGCTGATGGGGTCTGGACAGCGTTCCGTTCGGGCACACAAGCGGTCGCAATACCGGCAGTCAGTCTCCGTTCAACGGAACGAATCGAGCATTCGCGATCGGCTAGTCCGGGCTTTATCGCAAATCGGAAGCGGTATCTCGCCGCTATTGCAGCGGCATCGCAACCTGTCGCCGTCGTCGGAGTTTGGGTGCTTCTGAATTTGTTGGTCATCTTGTATTGGCCCGAACCTTACGCGAAGGAACGGCGCTATCTGGGGACGTTGCAAGACGTCGTTAAAGAGGCTGACCAATTACGTGCCAGCGGCGCGGCCGACGCCGAGTGGGCGGGACTGGCGAAACGCACGAAGGAAAGGCTCGCGCCGATGGTTGCCGATCTTAAAAAGTCGGCAAGTGCGTCGGAGTTGCCGCGACAGCAGCTTTTGTGGAGTGCCCGCGATTTGGCTCCGAGGATTATGGGGTCGCCAACAAAAGAGCGGGAAGAAAACGAACTGCGCTTGAAACAGTATTTGCAGAGCGTCGAAGAGGCGATCGGTCATCCTTGAATGCTAGGATCGAGTCGGAAGATTGCCCAAGACCATCGGGCCGGTCCTCTCTCTTGGGCCGGTGGAATCGGACCTTGCGGGGTTTGTGAGGTCGACCTAGAATGGGGTCGCGACGGCGCCGGTTCGCCGTAAGGACTTTCGGGAATTGAAGTTTCGATGCACGGGTCTGGCATCGCTTTGCCCAAGAAAAGGGACAGACCCCTGACCCGTTGCTCACAAGCTCGTACGTCAAGGTGGTAGGGGGTCAGTCCCCGTTTTTGGGCAAAGTGCTCAGGCATGAAGCAAATTGCCGTTTTGGGCTCGACGGGCTCGATTGGTACCAACTGTCTGGATGTCGTCGGTGCCCATCGGGAACGCTTGCAGTGCGTGGCGATCGCGGCCAATCGGAAATGGGAAGATTTGGCAAAACAGGCCGACCTCCATCGGCCGCGCTGGGCCGTCATTAGCGACGAAACGCTCAGGGATTCGGTTCCGCGATCAGCTTTTCCGCGAGAAACGGAGCTGCTGTTCGGGGCGGCTGCCGTCGAGCGGATTGCCTGCGATCCGGCGGTCGAAACCGTGGTGGCCGGCATCGTCGGAGCAGCGGGGCTCAAAAGCACCTGGGCCGCCCTGGAGGCCGGCAAGCGAGTGGCCTTTGCCAACAAGGAGACGTTGGTTGTGGCCGGACCGCTGGTGACGGCTTTGGCTGCTCGCTCCGGTGGTTCCCTGGTTCCGGTCGATAGTGAGCACAGCGCCGTGTTTCAGGCCCTGCAGGCCGGGAATCGAAGCGATCTGCGGCGGATCGTGCTCACCGCAAGTGGCGGCCCGTTCCGGGGTTATTCCTCCGCACAAATGCGCGACGTGACCCCCAAAATGGCCATGGCACACCCGACCTGGGCCATGGGACCCAAGGTTACTGTGGACTCGGCGACGATGATGAACAAGGCCCTCGAGATGATCGAGGCCAAGTGGCTTTTCGGGCTTGACGTCGATCAGATCGGGGTGATGATTCACCCACAGTCGATCGTCCATTCGTTCGTCGAATTTCGCGACGGTTCGGTCGTCGCTCAGCTCTCGCCTCCCGACATGCGGCTGCCGATACAGTACGCGTTGACCTGGCCGGAACGGTGGGAGGGAATCAGCCCTCGAATCAATTGGTCGTCCGCCATGTCGCTCGAGTTTACGCCCCCCGATCTGGAGGCCTTTCCCGCACTTGGGCTGGGATATGAAGTAGCACGGCGGGGCGGAACTTGCGGGGCCGTGCTGAATGCGGCCAACGAAATTGCCGTCGAACGCTTCCTGGCCGCACAATTGCGGTTTACCGACATCCCGCGGCTGTGCCGCGCGGTTCTAGAGGCTCATGATTTCGATCCCTCTCCGTCTCTTTCGCAGTTGCTGGAGATGGACCAATGGACTCGGGCAGAAGCCCGCTCTTGGAGAGCTGAATAGTGAACATGCTCGCTTCTCTCGACTCCAGCTTATTGCTATCGGCATTCAATTTCGCTCCCTACCTCAGCAAGGCGGGCAGCATTCTGGCGGTGCTCGTCGGTATCGGGCTCGTCATTTTCTTTCACGAGCTGGGTCACTTTGCGGTCGCCAAGTGGTGTGGCGTGTTTGTCGAGCGGTTTAGCATCGGCTTCGGTCCGATCTTGTGGAGCCGCAAGTACGGCGAGACCGAATATGCTCTCTCCGCGATCCCATTCGGCGGCTACGTGAAGATGCTCGGCCAGGACGACATGGATCCCAGCCAATTGACCAGCGAAGAAATCGCCAAGGATCCGCGGTCGTATTCGGCCAAGAGCGTCGGCCAGCGAATGGCGATCATTTCCGCCGGCGTCACCATGAACGTCTTGACGGCCGTAATGTTTTACGCGATCGCGTTCGGGCACGGGATCGAAATGCCACCCCCGGTGATCGGCGGGCTGCAACCCGGCTTTCCTGCGTGGGAAGCCGGGCTCGAGCCGGGCGATCGCATCGCAAGCATTGGCGGCCGCACGACCGTCACGTTCGAGGACATTCAACGCGCCATCGCTTTCACCTCGGGTCCAATCGAGGTGAAAGGCGACCATGCCAGCGGGGCGCCTTTCCAGATTCAGATGACGCCGGCCATTTACTCCGGCCGTCGCATGATTGGTGTTTCGCCGGGACTGGGACTCGAGTTGATCAAGCCGCGCGATTCGGCCGAGCCGCCGACCGATCCCGGTTCGCCCGCCGCGGAGGCGAAGCCAGGCTTTCGGCCGGGCGACAAGATCGTGGGCATCAACAAGCATACGGTCTCGAATTTCACCGAGCTGCAGAGCCTGCTCTCCGCCGACCGCGGCAAGCCGGTCGAGTTCATGGTCCGCCGCCAAGACGGATCGAATGCAACGGTTGATATTCGCGTCGAGCCGCAGCGTTTTCGCCAGTTGGGGCTGACGATGGATATCGGTAAAGTAACCGCACTTGTGAACGATTCGCCTGCCCAGCGCAACGGGATTCAGGTCGGGGACAAGATCCTGGGGGTCAACAATCGCTCGGTCGGGACCGACATCGATCCGTTGCGTCTGCCCGACGAGTTGGCCCGCTTGTCCGGGCACGAAGCAACCATCGTCGTGCAACGAGAAGTGAAGGGGGCCGATCCGAAGAAATTCGATATTCGCCTGACTCCGATCGATAATCCCGGGTGGATCGATCGGCGCCCGCGCAGGAAGATACTCCGCTGGCGGCACCGGCCATTGGCGTTGCCTACAACGTGATCCCGGCGGTCTTGAATGTCGCGGCGAATAGTCCGGCCGATAAGGCAGGGATCAAAAAAGGCGATCGAGTCAAAAAGGTCGAGTTCGTGCTGCCGAAAGAGATGACGTCGGACATCTTCGGCAAGAACACCATCGTCGTAGAATTCAACAACCCGAAGTCGGCGAACTGGGCCTACGTCGGGTACCTGATGCAATTCGCGACGGATCGGCAGGTGCAGCTGACTTTTTCGGAGGGATCTCGGTCCGTCCTCTGCACGCCGGTGGTGGACATGAAAGACAACTGGTTCGTACCCGGCCTGAGAGGGCTTCGCGTTTTTCCGCAATTGATGACGCTCAAATCGAATGGCATCGTCGACGCGGCGTTTATGGGATTGACCAATACGCGCAATTCGATCATCGATCTTTATTTGACCTTGCGCAACCTGCTGACCGGCCAGTTGTCGGTCGAAAACCTGCACGGACCGTTGGGGATCGCCAGCGTCGCGTATGATTTCGCGCGACAGGGTCTGGCCGAAATGTCCCTGTTTCTCGGCATTTTGAGCGCAAATCTGGCCGTGCTCAATTTCTTGCCAATTCCCGTGCTGGACGGCGGCCATATGGTCTTTTTAATCTGGGAGGCGGTCACGCGCAAACGGCCGAGTGAACGCGTCCAGATCGGCGCCACGTATTTCGGCATGGCCTTCGTCCTGTGCCTGGCGCTCCTGGTCTTCTATCTCGACTTGTTTGTGCACAAAGTCATCGGCTGATCGACGGGACGTCGACGGTCTTATTGCATGTGATCCCGATCGCGGGAGATGCGCGATGTCAAAATCGGCACCGGTCAACGATCGCGACCATGGCCGGCTGGCGGCCGGGCTCTTCGCCTCCACGGTGGTGATGACGGGCGGACTTGGCGTCTGCCTGATGATCACCTTTCTGTTCGCTTCCGGTTCCTGGGTGCCCTGGGTCGCGATCGGCTGCGGCGTCGTCTTCTTGTGCTTGATGCTTTGGCTGTTGAACGATTCGCCGCAGCGCCGAGCCAAGGACACAAATCTCTATGGCGTGCGGAAAGAGCAGGCCAACGAATACGTCGAGTCATTTCGACCAAGACGCCGGGGACGGCGAGGCCAGGCCGAATTCGGCACGAACAAGCCGCCAAGCGCCGACGATCTACGCCAGATCAAGGAAGATTCGAACGTCTGGTTCCCGTCTGATCGCCGCGTGGATGAATACCGCAAGAATCTGGGAAACGAGTGAGCGGCGAGTGGCGAAGAAAGATAAAGGGCCGCGAGGCGTGCCTTATTGTTTCTTTGCCGCTTGCCCCAGTCGCCTATAACCGGATTCGCCAAGAAGCAGACGCAGACTGACCCGGCAGCAGAACGGATAAAATGCCGGTAGCAGGGGCAACGCCGGCCACCAGACTGCTGCTCGCTTGAACTCGCGGACTGAGTCATTGCGTCGGCCCTCGCGCAGTCCGATGAACGATTCGACGAGATGACTCTTTGCGGCGTACATCCGCACGCCCAGCAGTGAGTACGCGTAGAACAGCGGGTGTCGCGGCTTCCAGACTTTGGCCAGCGACCGCTGCACGTCGGCCGCAAAGTTGTCCCAACCGTGGCTCGTCTTCGCATCTGGGTGGACCCGCATGCGGGTCGTCAAGAAGTCGATGTCGTAGAACTCGAATCGTTGCGACGCCCGCAGATAGAAGTCGTAGTCCATCGCGTAATGCAGCCGAATATCGATCGGACCGATCTCGTCGAAGATCGCCTTGCGATAAAATGTCGACGGATGATTGAGCCAGTACCAGCGAAACCAGAAATGGCGTAGCCAGAAGCGGCTGGATTTCCCGGGCAAGTATTCCAGCTGCTTGCCGGACGGATCGACGCGAACGAGGTGTCCGTTGACGAGAAACGCTTCCGGATGCTCGCGAAAAAAACGGACGACGGCCGCTAAAGCGCCGGGCTCGTACGTGTCGTCGGCGTTGAGCCAGCCGATCAAGGGTGCGCGGGCCATCGCCAGCCCCTTGTTGAAGGCGTCCGCCTGTCCCTGGTCGGGTTCGGAAATCCAACGGACGTGCGGAGACTCGCGGAGGATGTCGACTGTCCCGTCCTTGGACGCCGCATCGACCACGATATGCTCGAATCGCACGTCTTCCTGCCGGCGGACGCTTTCGATCGCGTCGCGGAGATGCTGGACGGCGTTATAGCACGGTGTGATGATCGAGATTTCGGGAGGCTGGCCGCCGAGCCCGGTTGCTGCATCGCTTTCCATGTGATTGAACGCCATTCTACCAGCAAGCGGGCGGCGGGATTGTTGCCGATTGTCGAAGAACACGGGCTCGGGCGATATGATGGGGGCCTATTCTTTGCCTTTCGGTATTGAGTTCGTGTTTCTGGGTTTGTGTTTCTGGGGATCCATCATGACGACCACGCTGGCACCTCCGTCTCGCGCGACGACAACTGATATCGACCGTGCCCTGGACGCACTTTCCAAGGGATATCCGCGACTGGCATCGGCCTCGGCCGCTGAATTGATTCGTCTGGCCAAAGAGTGCATCGAAGGGACGATGCGCGTGGCTCATGAGTGGGTGGATCAATCGGCTCGATTCAAAGGAGTACCGGCGACGAGCGGCCTGCGGGCCGAGGACATCAGCGCCGGTCCCGTGGCGACGATCCGCCAGTTGAGGCTCGTGATTCAAAGTCTGCAGGAAATCGCCTCCTCCGGGCGGCCGCAGCTCAATGGTACGCCGAAGACCGGGCCGGACGGGCGCCTGCTCGTCCCCGTCTTTCCCGCCAAGGGGATGTTCGACAGCATCACGTTCCAGGGATTCAAAGTCGACGCCTGGATGAAGCCGGGCATTACGAAAGAATCGCTGCAGCTTTGCCCCGATGGAGTGCCGGGCAACTGGAAAGCCGGCAACCCGAAAATCTGCCTCGTGCTCGGTGCGGGCAACGTCTCGTCGATTCCGACGACGGATGCCTTCACCAAGCTCTTCCAGGAGGGGCGGACCGTGCTCCTCAAGATGAATCCGGTGAACGAGTCGCTGGGCCCGATTTTCGAGCGAGCTTACAAGCCGCTGATCGACGCGGGGTATTTGCGGATCATTTACGGCGGAGCGGAAGTCGGCGCGGCTGCCGTCTCTCATGATCTCGTCGACGAAGTCCACATCACCGGGTCGATCCATTCGCACGATGCGATTGTGTGGGGGCCCCCCGGTCCGGATCGCGATCGTCGCAAGCGCGAGAACGATCCCGTGTTGCGTAAACCGATCACCAGCGAATTGGGAAACGTAACGCCCTGGATCGTCGTGCCAGGCAAGTATTCGGAAAAGCAGCTCGATTTCCAGGCTGCCAATATCGCCACGTCGATTACGAACAACTGTTCGTTCAACTGCATCGCCACGAAAGTGATTCTCACGTCCGCCAATTGGCCGGACCGCGATCGATTTCTTGATAAGGTCTCGCGAATTCTCGGACGGATCGCGCCGCGAAAGGCGTACTATCCCGGTGCCCTCGACCGATTCCGGAAATTTACCGGACAAAGTGCTCCGGCCGCGGGCGACACACTTCCCTGGACGTTGCTGCGGAATGTCTCGCCCCAAGAATCACCCCAGTTCTTTAACGAAGAGTCATTCGTGTGCGTCTGCGTCGAGACACGGCTCGACGCTGATTCGGACACGGCGTTTCTCGATCGGGCGGTCGAATTCGCGAACGAAAAACTCTGGGGAACGCTTGCCGCGTCCATTACGTTGCCCCCCGATTTCCGCAAGGACCCGGCCCGCGAACAGGCGCTCCAATCGGCCCTGGTGAAGCTCCGGTACGGAACGATTGCCATCAACCAATGGTCGGGGCTCGCGTTCGCGATGATGTCGCCCGCCTGGGGCGGCGTCGCCGGCAGCCGTTTGGACGACGCCCAGGGAGGTATTGGTTGGGTTCACAACACGTCGATGCTCGACGGCATCGAGAAGAATGTCTTGACGGGTCCGCTCACGGTCTCGCCGAAGCCGTTGTGGTTTTCGACGCACGCGAATCCCGAACCGGTTTCGTGGCGGCTGTTGGATCTGTACTACAAGCCGTCCGTCTGGAATCTAGGCCGCCTCCTGGGCGCAGCCGTTCGGTATGGGAGGTAGCTGCCCTACGTTTCGGACGGTCGTGCGGCCGGTGCCACGCAACTAGGGTGTTGGTTGCTGTGGCGGCGGCAGCGTTTTGTAGATTTCGTGCAGCGCTTCAAGCACGCGCGGATGCAGCGGACGATTGGCTGCGACGACACCGCGATTGGCCAAGAGTTCGTGGCCGTGATTGAATTCGAGCGGTTTTCCCGTCACGTCGCAGACGGAACCCCCCGCCTCTTCGACAATCAGCACGCCGCCTGCGTGATCCCAGATTTTTTCTTTGTAGCCGAACTTCGCCGGCAGCCGCAGATAGATTTCGGCGTCGCCGCGGGCGACCACGGCATATTTCGCCTGGCTATCGAGCCGCAAGGGCTCGCGCACGATCCCAAGCATCGCCGCGACTTTTGCCGCCAAGCCCTGGGCGGTGTGGGCCGCTTCGACGGACTCACAAAACCGGGCCTGCTTTGGATCGGAAACCGTGCTCGCGCGGATCGGTCGCGGATCGCTCCCGCCGTCCAAGTCGACCGACCAACTTCCCTTTCCGCGAATCGCGTGAAGCAGCGTGCCGATTTTTCCGCCTGAGGCGTCATCCGGCAAATTGGGGCAGCCCAGCAAGGCCACCTGAATTTGTCCCTCGATCACGAGCGCGAGAGAGATCGCGTACTGTTCCTTGCGGAGAAAGCCTTTCGTTCCGTCGATCGGGTCCAGCGTCCAGAAACGGGGCACATACGCTTTTTGCGAGGCTCGATCGATCCAGGCGCACGCTTCTTTGCCGTTCGCCTCGATTCCGACGGCGCGCAGTTCGGCCAGAATCCGATCGAGAAATGGGCTATTCTCTTCCTTTTGGAGCTTGGATGATTCCTCTTCGCCGATGATCGGGTCGCTCGGAAAAGCCGCACCGATCGCACGGCAGATGACGGCCTGGCTGGCGAAATCGGCGACCGTGACAGGACTGCGATCGTCTTTTTCCAACACGTCCGGCGTGATTTTTTCCTGCACGCTGCGGCAGACGCGGGAAGCCGCCCGCACGGCCTCGATGGCCACCCGCAGCTCACTCTCAAAATTCGCTGGCATCACTCTCCGCTTTCAACCCTGCTTGACGTTATTTGACGTGCGCGTACTCCGGGAGCGGCAGTGACACCGCCGCGCCTGTTTTGGCACTGCGCGCGACGGCTTCGGTGAATTCCATGTATTTCATGCCAGTCGCGAAGTCGGTGAAGCGGACTTTTTCGTTCCCGCGAATCGCACCAATGAATTCGGCTTCGACGCGCCAGCCTCCGCGCTTTTCCTTGGGAATCTCGAATTCGAGCAATTGGCTGTCTCCGGCGCGCGCCGTCAGCAGCCGCTCGACGGGGGAAATCTCGTACTTGATCGTCCCCTCGCTGCCGTAGAGATGGATTTGATGCCCCGGACCGAAATGGCACACGCCGCTCAGGTGGTAGAGGCCGCGGCCGCCGTTGTCCAATTCGGTGACGACCTGCAAGCTGTCGGGAACCGTGACCGGCACGGCGCTCCTTCCGTCGGCCGACGGCCGCGTGGCGCCGAACGTGGCCTTTTGCGCCGAGACTTGCGTCGGCGGCGGCGCCCAGCGCAGCACAGTTTCGTGCAGAATTCCCATCGAGAGAACGTTGTCACCGCTGATCTCGGCGTTTTGGCGCCAATGGAGCGGCGCGTCGGCCTTGGCGAAGGCGTCCGTGGCTCCAATCACGATGACTTCACGGATTTCCCCCAGAAAGCCTTCCTCAATCAACTCCTTCACATGTTGGTCTTGGACGAGACCGAAGGGACTGGGCACGATTTGTTTGACCAAGTCGGGGTGCCGATGCGCGACATCGCACATGCGATGGGCCTCTTCGGCGTTGCGAGCCATGCGGGCCTCGGTCAGCACGTGCTTGTCGGTTTCCAGCGCGGCGCATGTCACTTCGCAGTGCAGATTGGGCCAGGTGCCGATCATCACGGCGTCGATTTCCGAGTCTTCGATCAGCGCCCGCCAATCGGCATAGACTCGGGGAATTTCCAATTCCTTCGCGGCGCGGGCTGTGGATTCCGGAGTGCGGTTGACGACACCCAGAATGTCGACGCCGGGGACATGGCGAAATCCCGGAATGTGGCGAAGCCGGGTGTTGTTGCCCGCTCCGACAATCCCGATCCGCACGCGCTGCGTGAGCATGTTCGATCCTCATGACCCGTCGATTGGCCCATCAGTCGACGGCTGAGCGATTGTAGCCGTCGCAGGACCCACGGTCATGCGGCTCGGGCGAAACTTTGAGCGGAACTCGAGGTGGCCAACTCGCTGAGGATACGGTCCGCCGTGCGGCCAGTCGCCCCGACTTTCATGACTTCGTCGCGGAGGTTGCGCAAATCGCGGGCTGCCCGCGCGAGCGAGAGCGGATTTCCGAGCCATTCTTCGATCACGGCCGACATTGCTTGGACCTCGCGCTCGGGATGAAGCACGACCAGCCACTCAGGCAGCAACCTTTGCTTCGCAATCAGATTGGGCAGCGTGATCGACGTGATGTTTACCAGCGGGAGGTACAGCAGGTAAGTCAGCGGATTCATTCGATAAATGACGACGGCCGGCTTGGCCCGGGCCAGCATTTCGAGGCTGACCGATCCCGAGACCATCACGCAGCACGACGCGACTTCGACAATCTCGGGGGTGCGGCCGACGTGCAATTCGACCGGCAGCGGTCGGCCATGCGCCTCGAGCATTTCACGGCAACGCTTGAGCTGCCGCTCCTTGTGGCAGGCGACGAGGAATTGTACGTCGGGAAACTTGGCCGCGATCCGCTCCATGATTTTAATCTGGAGCGGGAAGTTGTACTCGATTTCGTGATGCCGCGAGCCGGGGAGGATGCCGACGATCGGTCGATTGGGGTCCAGCCACTTTCGACAGAAGGGCTCATCCAGTTTATGCTCGGCCGCCTCGTCGAAGAACGGATGGCCCACGTATTCCGCGGTCAATCCATGCTTGGCGTACCAATCCGGCTCGAACGGAAGCCCGCAAAGAATGTGGTCGACGAACTTCCGCATCCGCCGCACGCGCCAAGGCGCCCAGGCCCACAATTGTGGCGGCAAGTAATAGAAGACGGGAATTCCGGCGGCCTTCGCCTTGCGGGCGATCCACCAGTTGAAACCGGGAAAATCGATGAGGACGACGGCATCGGGCTTCGATTCGCGGAAGATGCCGCTCGGCCTGTTTGACGAGTTTGTAAAACGTCCACAACAGGGGCAGCACCTGAAACACGCCCATCACGGCGAGGTTGGTCAGCTCGCAATCGAGCCGACATCCGACCTCGCGCATTTTCGGGCCGCCGTAGCCGCTGAGTTCCAGATCGGGGCGTCGGCGAGTGAGTGCGCGGATCAAGTGGGCCGCATGCTGGTCGCCGCTCGGTTCGCCGACCGAAAAGAAAATGTGCATCGCGAAGCCCCCGCAGCAGAATTTCGAATCACTCGATCAGGCCGCTTTGGCGCGGAAGCCGGTGGAACTTCGGGCCGCCCATTGGCAGCACGATGCGGTTGTCACGCGGGCCGCGACCTCGGCCGCCTTCTGCCACTCCTCTACGCTCAACACCTGCGGCGGCAATCGCAACAGGGCGATCACATACCCGGACCCGGTCTGTACGCTCGAACGCTGTCGGAGCTTGCGACCAATGATGTGCCCGTCCGGCAATTCGTGGAAATCGGCACTTCCCGGCAAAAAGCCGAAATGCCGCGCGTAACAGGCGAGCTGATGGCCCGCGGACGCGATTGCTCCGCTCTCGATCCGAGTTAAAAAGGCCAGGCACCCGCCGGGGCGGACGCGCGACAGAAGCTGCAAACTGCTCGAAACGGCCGCCGGTGATAAGAGCGAGGTCTGAAACGGCGAAGCCTCGCGGACGAGGATCAGGTCAAAGCCGCCTCGCGGCCCGTTAACCGGGTTGTTGATCGACGCGCAGGTGAAATCACAGGCCGGCGCAGCGCGGCGTGCCTGGACCACATTCGCGGGGGATTCGTCAATTCCGGTGCAGAGAAGTCCGAGGGAGCTGAGATACGCGGCCAACTCTCCTTGTCCGCATCCCACATCCAGCACGCGGAATCCGACGCCGACTTTTGTCGAATCGAACAGTCGGGAGAGAACTTTTCGGGGTATTC
Source organism: uncultured Planctomycetaceae bacterium (assembly GCA_963756305.1). Taxonomy (GTDB): domain Bacteria; phylum Planctomycetota; class Planctomycetia; order Planctomycetales; family Planctomycetaceae; genus DASPSM01. Next base: position 2,135,793 of record CAVWNP010000001.1, on the reverse strand, counting down.
CGGTGCGCTCGATCAAAGCGCTCGAGTCGGCGATCGGTCCGTGTGAGAAATCCACGAGTTGCCTCCCTTCCCTGGATTGCGGCCCTGGATTTTAGCCAGGCACGTCCGTGGGGAGCGAAGGATATCGCGGCCGCTAAAACGCGGCAATGCGGATTCCACTCGTGCTACGGGCACTTAAGTGACGCGTTGAAAGTCTGCTGTTTTTCGACGGTTTTTTGCCGCGGGATCGATGTACCTGGTTTGGACACGACCTAGGCGGCGGACCGCGACTGACCTGCGGAAATAGCTTGCCTCTCGGTCGGCAAAAGTGATTGCTCAGACGAGGCCATTTGCATCACCAAGGCTTCGAGGCGCTGCATTTCCTGCTCCAACCGTTCGGCGTAGCGCTCCAACTCATCCCGTTCGATTCCGGGCGGCACGAAAAACGGCGGTCCGCCGCAGCCGTAGATTTCGGTAAACGGCCAGGGAATCATCATGTCGGTCCAGTTGCCGCGGATCCGCCAGCCGCGACGACACGCGCACGCGGTCGGAATGATCCCGCGACCCGAATGCGAAGCCAAAAACACAATGCCCGTCTTCATTTTGCGTCGCGGGCCGCGGGGGCCGTCGGGCGTGATCGCGATGTGATAGTCGCGGGCCCGCTTCAAGAGTTCGCCCATGGCCCGGCTGCCGCCTCGTTTGGACGATCCCCGAACGGGCGTAATGTGCACAAGCTTCATGGCTTCGGCCAGATAGGATCCGTCTTGATGTCCGCTCACCAGACCCGCCATCTTCTTCGGGCGGCCGCCGAACACGATCATCAGAATCTGGTCGTGCCAGGCACAGTACAGATAACGGTTGTCGCCGGTCGATTCGTAGGGATTGACGCCGGGCACCTCGGTGACCGCGCATACGGCACGTCTTGAACAGCACGCGAACGAGCGCGACGCCGACGAGAATAACGACCTTGGCGAGAAAGCGATTGCGGATTTTCACGCGGGGGATTGTAGCGATCTGGCGATTTGCGCAAATGTCAAACTGAAGCCCACGGACGGCGGTCCGCGGGCTCAATCGTCAATCCCCTAGAGTCGACTTTCGTCTCAAGATGTGATGATAGTGCTGCGCGAAGCGATGCGCTTCGTCTCGGACATACTGTAATAGCCGCAGCGCATATGAGTGTTTGGACAGTTTTCGTGATTCCGACTCGCCGGGTAGAAAAATCTCCTCCTCCTGTTTCGCGAGCGAGAGGACGAGCGGCGGCTTGGAGCCGATCGCGTCGAGGGCCGCGACGGCCGCGCTCAGCTGTCCCTTGCCCCCGTCGATGAGCAGCAGATCGGGCAGCGATTCCCCCTCTTTTGCCAGTCGCAGGAACCGGCGGCTGACGACTTCCCGGATCGAGGCAAAGTCGTCGACCCCCTGGACCGTGCGGATTTTGTAACGTTTGTAACCGTGTTTGAATGGCAGCCCGTCGATGAATTGCACCAGGCTGGCGACCGTCTCGCCGCCCTGCAGGTGGGCAATGTCCACCCCCTCGATCCGTCGCGGCAGCGTCGGCAAATCGAAAATCTTCTTGAGCCCGGACATCCCTTTTTTCGGATCGATGTAAAACACCTCGGGTTGCGCGTTCTCGTCGAGCTTGCCGCACAGGTCGAGGTTTTCGAGCGACTTGATTTCGTCGCGGATGCGGGCCGCTTTCTCGAATTTCAAATCGGCCGACGCCTGCGCCATTTCACGCTTCATTTCCCTCAGCAGCCTCACTTTCTTGCCGTCGAGGAACAGGATGAGACGGCGGATATTGCGGCGATAGTCCTCCCGGCTGATCCGCAGATTGCAAGGCGCGGTGCACTGGTTAATGCTGTGCAAGAGGCACGGCCGGAACCATCGCCAGCGGTCGTCCCCCTCGGCAATGTCCAGCGAGCAAGTGCGGAAGCGGAAAATCTTCTGCAAAACGCTGATCGCGCCCCGCAGCTTCTTCGCGTTTGTGAAAGGCCCGTAAAGCTTGGTCCCGCGCGGCCGCGGTTTCCTGGTGAATTCGACGCGCGGAAAATCCTCGCGGATGCGAATTTCGAGGTACGGAAAGGTTTTGTCGTCCTTCAGCTCCTGATTGAACCGCGGTTGCACGTCCTTGATCAGACGGGCTTCGAGCAAAAGCGCATCGACTTCGCTTTGGGTCTCGATGAAATCGACGCCGCGGATTTCGGGGACCAGGTTGGCCGTCCGAATGTCCTCGGCGGCGGCAGCGTTGAAGTAGCTGCCCACGCGGCTCCGCAAATTGACCGCCTTGCCGACGTAGATCACCCGGCCCAGAGCGTCCTTCATCAGATACACGCCGGACGTCGTGGGCAGCCGCCGAATGGACTCCCGCAGGTCCACGGCGCCCGCATCGGGCGTCTTTTCGTCGTTTTTTTCGAGTTCTTCCACGGCCGGTTTCCGTCAGCAGTCCTTTGCGATCGCCAGATCGAATTCTATGCAACACACGGCCGCCTGCCAGAGGGTCGAACCGCAGGCCAAGGGCTCAAACGGACCAAATTTCGACGAAATCCCGTGTTTCGATGTCTGCGTTCGTATAGACTCGGGTGGCTCAGGAGAATCTCAGCGAATCGCTGTGGTCCCGGTGAATTGCGATGGCAGAGCCAAAATCGGCGCCTTCTGATCCCGGTTCAGATCCCCTTCACCCGGCGCTCGTGCAGTTCATTGCCGGGCCCGCGAGGCGATTGCCGCAGGACTGCCGACGGACGAGATTGAACGGGAGATCGCAGACCGCTTCCCGGTGCAGTCGGCGGCACTGATCGCCCTATTGAGGGCGATGCGCGCCACTGGACCCAATCCCAAACCACTGCCTGCGCCTGCTCAAGTCAGCCAGCGGCCAACGGGTGAAACCTGGACCATGTCCGGCCCGGTGACTTGGACCAGCCCCACGGTTGATGGATCCAACTCGCGGTTCGGCCGGTTTGAACTCTTGGAACGGCTCGGCGCCGGCGGATCGGGCGTCGTCTTCAAAGCCCGCGATCCACAGTTGGGCCGGCTGGTCGCGCTGAAAGTCGCGAGGGCTGAAACTCTCTTCTCGCAAGAAGCCAAACTGAGATTCACGCGCGAGGCTCGGCTCCTGGCGGCCATGCGGCACCCCAACATCATTCCACTTTACGAAGCGGGCGAGGCGAACGGGCTGCCCTATCTTGTCCAAGAATTGTGCGACGGTCCCAATCTGGCAGCCTGGCTGCGACAGGAGTACGAAGCAGAGCGGCCGGTGCCAATCGCGCTGGCCACCCGCTGGGCCCTGCTCACCGCTAAAGGGGTGGCCCATGCGCATTCTGTCGGAATCGTGCACCGTGATCTGAAGCCGGCAAACGTCCTGCTGGAGCCGCCGCCACATTTGGAGGGGCCGCCCCTTGACGAAAGTCGCCTGGCCGAATCTTACGTGCCTCGAATTACCGACTTTGGAATTGCCAAGCTGTTCGGCGCGCAGAAAACGTCACGGCGACCGTGGCTGTGATGGGAACCGCCACCTATATGGCGCCCGAACAGGCCGAGGGAAAAACGCGCGAGGTGGACGCGCCGGCGGACGTGTACTCGCTGGGCGTGATGCTCTATGAGATGCTGACCGGCCGCAGGCCGATCGAGGGCCTCACCGATATGGACACGCTGCGGCGCCTGGGGAGCGAGGAGCCGCCGCCGCCCTCGCAACTGCGGCGGGACGTGCCGCGCGATCTCGACGCGATCTGCCTCAAGTGCCTCGAAAAAGATCCCGAGCGGCGCTATGCCACCGCGGGCGCTTTGGCCCAAGACCTCGAACGGCTGATCGCCGGGCTTCCGGTTTTGGCACGGCCCATCGGTTGGATTCGTCGCGCCGGCAAGGCTTATCGCCGGCAGCGCCGCTCCATCCGCGTGGTCGCGACGAGCTTGTTGATCACGGCGCTCGCGGGGCTCCTGCTGTTGCAGCGTTGGCCGAAGAATGGAGCGAGCGCGGCCGATCCCGCCGCTTCATACACGAGCGACATCCGCAGCGCCTTCAATCTCTGGAACGAAAATGCCGAGCGGCTGCGCGACAACCCGCAAGCCGGCGACGAGATGGAAGCTTTGCTCCGGCGGCACATCCCCGTGCCCGGACAACGGGACCGCCGCAGTTTCGACTGGCATTATCTCTGGCGGCTGTGTCATCCCGCACAAGCGGTCGGCGTCTTGCCCAAGGTGGTCTCGCTTACCGGACACACGGACGATGTTTATTTCGTGGCGTTTTCGCGCGACAGTTCGCGAATCGCCTCGGCAGGCCGCGACAAGACGGCCCGCATATGGGATGTCGCCAAAGGCCGCCAGGTCTGCGTTTGCACTGGTCACGCTCACGACGTGAATTGGGTCGATTTCTCACCCGACCGATCGCTCCTCGCAACAGCAAGTGAAGATCACACGGTCAAAATCTGGGACGCGGAGACCGGCAAAGAGCGGTTTACTTTGAAGGGGCATGCGAGCGAGGTGGTTTGCGTGCTGTTCGATCCCACGGGCAAGTTGCTGGTCTCCGCCGACCATCAGGGAGTGCTGAAACTCTGGGATTTGGCGACCAAGGGCGTGCTGAAATCCGTGTCGGGACACACCGGACGGATTCAAGGCCTTGCGTGGGCTGAAGACGGCCACCTGCTGGCCTCAGTCGGCGACGACGAATTCCTCCGCTTTTGGTCGATGCCTGGCTTGAGTTCGAACGGCGGCCAGCGGGCGGCGGGGGCCCACGCAACCGCGCTCAGCCGGGATGTCGAGATGATCGCTCTCGCGGGGGGCGGAACAATCCAAGTGCGCGACGTCCGTACGGGTGGCGTCCGCAGCATCATTTCTCAGCATTTGCATCACCTCGAATCGGTCCGCTTTTCTCCGGATGGTCGGCAGATTGCCTCGTGCGCCGGCGACGGCATGCTCCGCATCTGGGACCTGGCCAGCCGCCAAGGCTGGACCGCGGCCCCGCCCAGGCTGATCAATTCGCCGTCAGGGGGCCGTTCCCCGGTCGGGCTGTGGTGCGTTGCCTATTCGCCCGACGGCCGCCGGCTGGCGACGTCGGCTCGAGACGGGCGGATCGAGGTGTTCGATTCATCGGTCATGCCGCAGTGGACGCGCTTCCCCAAAACCAAGACGCAGGGTCCGCTCGCCGCCTTTGTCTTTTCGACCGATGGCAGTCGCTTCGCGGTCGCCCACCACAGCAACAACGAGAGGCCGGGCGGTTTCCAAATCTGGGACGTCTCAGGGACGCGGCCCGTGATGATCAGCGACGTGCCGGGCGGCGACGCGTTCTCGGTCGGCTTCTCGCGCAACCAGAGCGAATTGGCCATCGGCCTGGCCGGAATGGTCGAAGTCATCGACCTGAGGTCTGGCGGCGTCCAATCGCAAATCCAACTCCCGCCGCAGTGGGCTGCTTTCAAGGTCCATATTGCCGGTGATGGGACGCTGTACGTCGCCAAGGGACCGATTGGTCGCGATGAACTGTTCGTCTCGGCCTACGATGCGAGCTCGGGTCGCGAAATCAAGAGCCTGAATCAACGCTTCACCACATCGGGGGCCAACGGCATGGCGTTCAATGCCCTCGAAAACCTGATGGCGGCATTTCATCCGGAAAATACATCCGTCGTGTCCCTCTACGAAATGCCGGGCTTCAAGCTCCGATCGAACAAACTCGCGCATTGCGCTGTCAATAACGAGGTCGCCTTCTCGCCCTCCGAGCCGATCCTGGCGATTTCCGCGGAAGGCGGCGTGGAACTTTGGGACACGTCGACCTGCCAGGAAATCGGCTTCCTGGAGGGCCTCTCGCAAATCAACGGCCCGGTGGGGTTCTCGGCGGACGGGCGGGTCGTGTTCGCCATTTCGCCCGAGCAACGAGCCGTCCACCTTTGGGACGTTGACGAGATGAGGGAGCTGTTCACGCTGCCTCTTCCGCACGAGCAATCCTTCCCCACTCGCGAGTGGCATCTCGCCGTCGCGCCGACAGGCCAAACCGTCGCCGTGTCGACGACCGACAAGGAAGCAAACGTCAATATCTACCTGTATCGCGGTCTAAGCTCGACCTCGGACGACGCGGATGCGGCAGCCGGAACGATCGAGTAGACACTCGCTGGGCGACTCGATTCGAGCGAAGGCTCGGGCTCAGTCGCGGGTCCACTTCCAACGGTTTGTCCCGCGGAGATTGACCACGCACTCGGCCGGCCAGCCCCCTTTGTGCAGGGCGACCAGATTGTCCGCACACATCTTGAACGTATCGTGCTTCGACTCGTTATCGATCCCTGCCGTGTGGCCGGCAAAGAGCACGTTGTCGAATTGCAAGAGCGGACTGGAGAGCGGCAGCGGCTCGACCTCGAACACGTCGAGCCCCGCCCCGCGGAGATGACCCGTTCGCAGTGCCTCGCAAAGCGCGTTTTCGTCGACAAGACCGCCGCGGGCCGTATTGATCAGGACCGAGCCCTGCTTCATGCGGGCCAGCGACTTGGCGTTGATCATGTGCTGCGTCTCGGGCGAAAGCGGCAGGTGCAGCGAGACGTAATCGGACTTCGCGAACAAATCGTCGAGCGACGTCAGCACTACGCCCGGCCACTCTGTGAGAAACGCTGGCGAGGGGAACGGCTCGTACGCCAGCACCTTCATGCCCACGCCGATTGCCCGGGTGGCCACGGCCTGACCGATGCGGCCCAGGCCCACGATGCCGATGGTCGAACCCATCACGCGGGGGCCGTTGGTCCGTTTCCACTTGCCGTCGCGCACGCGGCGGTCCGCCATCGGGAAATCACGGGCCACGCCAAAGAGGAGGGCAAAGGTGTGCTCGGCGACAGAATGATGGTTGACGCCGGGGGTCGTCATCACAACGATGCCGGCCGCGTCGCAGGCAGCCAGGTCGATTGCGTCGTATCCAACGCCTGAGCGGGCGATGGCTCGCAGCTTGGGCAGAGCCTCGATGACGTTGCGTGGGTAGGGTTCGGCCCCGGCGATGACGGCGTCGGCTGCCGTCAAGGCCGAGATCAGCTGATCGTTGTTCCGCAGGTTTACGCTCCGCGACACTTCGCGAAACTCAAACCCGGCCGACTTCAGAATGTCGAGATGAGGCCCGGAGCCGATGTCGATCGATGTTCCGATAACAAGAGGCACCGCGGCGGGCATTCCGACAACCTAGGGCGTTACTTGCTGGGCCGTCTCAATGGTTCCCTGCGCCGTGAAGACAACAGGGTCCTTACGTCCGGCAATCGTCACGATGAATTTCTCAGCGACCGGACCCGATTCTTTTGGGGCCGTGAAGGTCAAAGCGATCACGTGCAACGCTTTCGAGTCTTGCGTCAACTTGGGCATTTTAAACATACCGTGCGACGAATCACATTCCACCTTCTCGATGACAAACGGCTTGCTGCCACGCAGGATGACGGTTTGAATCTTCTCCTTACCCGGCAAGACCGAGCCGAGTTGCACGACCGACGGCGTGACGGTCACGTCCGACTCGACCCGCGCTTCGACCAGAACGGGAATCTGGCCGGCCTGATCGTTCGTCGTGAGCATGATCTGCTGGCGCAGATATCCCGCCGGCGCCTTGGGCGAGAGGCCGACGATCAGGTCGTAGCCGACCTGGCCGTTTTGCCGCATCGTCTCTTTGACTTGGGCCTTGAGGTTGTCGTTATTGGTGACGACCTTCGTGATCGCCCAGTTGGGATCGCCCGCGTACGTCAACTCGATCTTGCGTTCTTGCCCCGCCAAGGTCAACGGCGCCGAAGTTGATCGAACCCGGCGTCAAGACGACGTCGGTGCGGATGTAGACTTTGACCGGAATCGTGACGGTAGCGAATTGCGGTTGATCGAACGTGACGGTGACGGTCGAGCTCTTGTCGTGCTGGAACTTGTGGGTGTCCATCGAGACGTCGACGTAGGTCGATTCGCCCGTCTTGATCGGCGTGTTGTCGAATCGCGGCGATGTGCAGCCGCACGAGGCGGTCACATTGGAGATCCGCACGTCTTCCTTGTAGAGGTTCTTGACTCGGAAGCGGTGCGAGACCTCGGCTCCGCGGGCCACGGCACCGAAGTCGTGGCTGGTGGAGTCGAACATCTTCTCGGCCCACTCAAACGGATTCTGCGCGAAGACCGGCGAGTTCAGAATCAGAATCAGCGGCACGGCCAACAGCGAGCGTCGACGACTAAAATTTGGCATGGGTCTTTTCTCAGCGCGGGCTGACTTGGGACGCACGACCGAGATTCGGGGAGGCCCGGTCAGGCGTCGGACAAGATGTTGGTAATCCTTGACGACGTCACAGTCGAAGCGGCCACCCTGCCGATCCCAAGGACCTGACCGGCCAGACGTTCAGCACAGAACGCCGCCGGTCGAGAATCCACCTGCCAGATCGGCCGCTTGCGGCGGGGAAGTTAATCCGGCATCCTCGAATTGTCAATGTCTTGGGGCGCTTGCGGTTCGGCCAGCGTCCGACATGCAAAATCGCTCCAATTTTACGCGGCTAACTCCGCCCGGGCGATGGGCTTAAGGCTCAGGGACGGTAGTCTTTGAGGATTCTCCCGGCTGGCGCGTGGAAACGCGTTGTCGAGCGGCTTTGGTGCCACGCAGGTGGCACAAAAAAAGCCGCCTCGACGTTCTAGGACAGAACCAGCCCTCGCTCGGTCACTTCGTAGGGAACGATCGAGTCATCGCAGGCGCTGCCGCGGTGCTTGGCGATATGCAAAGCACGCCCCATGCGGCTCCCCTCGCGGACTTTTCCCATGTGAATGATCGTATTGGCGTTGCTCAGCACGTCGCCGCTGTCGATTGGCCGGGTGAGCAAATCGTCGAGCATCACTTCGTGCGACGTGCACGAGAGAACGCAGGCGATGTCGCGTTGGTCGTAGGAATGTCGGACGACCTGCTCTTCATTCGCCCGGAATTGCCCGCGAAACAAGTCGCGGGCCACCCAGTCGGCGTCCTTGCGGAGGATTTGATGGTAAATGTAATCGAACACGTGAAATTGGAACGAATCGCTGGCCCGCTCGACAGGCTCGACCCCGTCGATCACGCAGCGGCGGACTCCGTGGATGAAATTTCCGTAAAAAAAGGCGATGGACCGCTCGAGCTTCTGCGTTAGCTCAATTTTCCATCTTCGCCAATCATCCTGTTCCAAATCGCCGATCGACACCCGCCGGCCGGTCCGCTCGAAAACGTGCAGATAATCGGCTCGCGCCTTGGATTTGTCCCAAACCGAGGTTGGATCGACCGCCTGATCGGCGGAACGTTCCCGCAAATCCCATCCGCAGAGTCGCCGCGCATACTCGCGATGGTTCTGTGAATCTCCTCGCGATGTGAGGTCGAAGAGAATCCCCGGCTCGCCCTCCTGGGCGGTCCCCTCGTGGGCAATGTGCAGGCCAAGTTGTGTCTTGCCGATGCCCGTCGCACCCAGAATCACGGTCAGCGTGCCGGGAAGCAGCCCGCCCCCCAATAGCGAGTCGAGGCGCTCGATTCCCGTTTTCATGCGGGCAGGCGCGGTTATCGAACGGACTGAGTCATTCATTGAGATGGCCCGCGCGATCAAATGGTCAGCCGGCGATCGCGGGCAGTCACTTCCCAACGGTCGATCAGTTTTCCGTCCGAGATCACGTGCACGTCTTTGTGCAGTGCGACGGTCGGACAGATATGCCGCGGCACGCCAAACAGCTCGTCGCCGGGTTTGAATTCGGCCGCCCGCGACGTTTGCAGCACCAGGTGCTCTTCGTTGTGGGCGACATGCACCGCATCGGGAATCGCGGGAAAGACGACGCGATCTCCCACGGGCGAGTCGGTCGCCACGGATTTCGTGCCGAGATCGACTGTCACACGATCAGCGGTCGGCCGGCTGACAACGCGCGTGAAAAGGACGGCGGCCGGCTGAAACTTCAAATCGCGATACGCATTGGTGTAACCAGCGTCGTTGAGCACGCACGTTCCCGGACTCAGCTCGACCGACGGATCGTCAATCCGAGCGTAGAGCGAGAACGACGGCGTGCCGCCGGCAACGATCCGCGGAACCGTCAGCCCGTCTCGCACGAGCGCGTCACGGAAAGCCCGCAAGGCAGGCCAGATACCGGTGACCGATTCATTGCGCTCGTCGAGCGACGGCTGATGCACGTGGCCGTCGTAAGCGTGAAAGCCTTCCGCGCGCAGCCCGCGCGTCGTGGCGATTTGCCGATAGAGCCGCGCGGCCGGATCTCCGATCGCAATTCCCGTGCGATGCTGGCCGACGTCGAGATCGAGCAGCACGCCGACCGTCCGCCCGGCGGCCTCCATTGCCTTTCCCAATACGGCCACCTGAAAAGGATCATCGGCCGTGACGGTGAACACGACACCTGGGAATTTTGAAACGAATTCGACCGCACGCCGCACATTCGGACCGACCGGGTTGTACGCGAGGCACACATCCTTCGCGCCGGCCTCGGCGAGCATTTCCGCCTCGGCGAACGTCGCTGCCTTGTGCTTGGCGATGCCTTTGGCGAGTTCGATCTTCGTGATGGCCGCCATTTTGTGCGTCTTGCTGTGCGGCCTGAGGCGCGAGGGATGACCGGCGATGCGGATCATTTCGTCCAGATTCTCATCCAGGATCTGGCGAAAGAGCACCAGGGCCGGACTGAAAATCAGACCGGAGTCGGCGATGCGATAGCGGGAATCATCGAGCATGGCTGGACCGTTGGAATTCATGCGCTGAGCTCGGCCGGGCTGCCGACCGGTCTGGTTGGAGACGATTCATTTTCGGGAGCGTTGAAGTATTTCGCCAGCAAAGCATCGTCGCATGGCCGGGTGACCAGGCTCACGCCAACGCCAACGATTGCCGAGAGACCGAGGCTCCAGATGAGCGGGTCGATGCCCAGCAGGAAATACGGGGCGGAACGAGGTCGCGGCGCCGATGAGATTGCTCCCATATCCCAGTACGCCGCCGAGCACGTAGGAAGTGAGCATTGCGCCCGCTCCCGTGATCATGCTCGCGAACACTCCCGGCACAGTCGCCCGCCGCCAGAAGACGAGCATCAGCAAGGGGACGCAAAACGTCGCGCCGCAGCCCGTGCCGCTGAATACGACGAGCGCCTGCAAATAATCGACGGGCCGAATATTGGCGAGCACGGCGATCGCGCCGACCAGGATCATCACGAAATAGGACAATCGCGCCAATTCAACCTGCGAGGCCGCCGGACGCAAGAACCGCTGATACACGTCACGCACAAGTCCCGAGGCGATCACGACGAGATAACAGCTCACCGTCGCCATCACCGCTCCAAAGGGGGCGGCAAGAATCAGTCCGCTGATGAATTGCCCGAGCGAAATGCCGCTCGTCACCTTCATCGCCATCATGGGCACGATGTCGTCCGTTTTGCCGACCGGCAAATCGGGAATCAGCGCGCGGCCGCAGATGCAGATCATCGCCAGCGGCATGTAGATGAACGCGTTGTAGCCGCCGAGCAGATAAATCGAACGGCGAATATTGGTCGTGCTGCTGCAGGCCATCACGCGAACCACGCCGGCGGGCGAGCCCAGGCCGGCAAAGATCCAAATGCAGAAAAACGAAAACGCCAACCCCAAGGGGAGAAACTGGCGACCTTCGTGGCGCCCGTCGTAGCCCGGACAGAACGCAAATTGTGGCGACGTCTTTTCGACGGCTCGTCTGCTGGCGAATTCGAGCGAATTCATTTGCGCGACCGCCGGCCGGTTCTTCTCGACGGCCTCTTGCTGTTTGAGCGCGTCGACCGCCAGCAGCGAGAGAAACAGCAGGATGACGACGCCGAACCACATCATCACGCTTTGAAAGAGATCGGTCCAAACGGCGGCCAAAAAGCCGCCGACCAGCGTGTAGCCCACGACGCTGACGGTGAAAATCATCAGCCCGACGATGTAGGGCCAGTCGGTCAATTCCGACGCTGCGGCAAGTTGCTTCACCACTTGATGCGTGTCGTCGGCTTGACTTTCGCCGCTTTGAGCGCGGTCTGGACCGTTTCGGAGAGTTGTCGTTCATCCGCGAATGTCCGGCCGGCAAGAGGCTTCAAGGCGGCCGCCGTTTGCGGCGATTGGTTCGCCGTCAGTCCGGAAAGAGTCGCATCGGTAATTTGATAGCGGCCGACCTTCTGTTCCTCGGACCAATTACCGGTGCCGGACCACGAAATCTTCATGATCAGGGCGCCCGGCTTTGAACTGCGCCACCATCATGAACGACATGTAGAACAGGATGAACAGCGACGCGACCAGTCCCAGCGACGCGCTGCCGAATCGCTCGCGGAACAAGTCGGGCATCGTGATCGCCCCGCAGCGGCGCGAAATCTCGGCGAGGCGCTTTCCCAGGATCGCGAAACCGGTGATCGGCACGACCATGTAGCTGGCGATCCAGAGCGCCACCGACCAGCCGTGCGAGTAGACCAGCGACGGGTACCCCATGAAGGTCCCGCCGCTTTGTACGGTGGCCGTCAAAGCCAGCGCCCAGGAGCCCAGGCCGCGGTTGCCCAGGAAAAAGCCCTTGAGAAACGAGCCTTCGCGCATGGCCCGGTTCGCCAGTACGCCGATCCACATCGACGCGAGGATGAAGATCACAAGGGCCGTCAGCGTGCCCCAAGCCGGTTGAGTCGCCACGAGCACGCTCAACCCCCCTGCCCGAATTCGTCGATTGTCTCGGATCCGGGAGGATCCTCTCCCAGGTCTTCATCCCGCATCCAGGTCGAGGCGAAAATCCACGAGAAAGCGATGCAGGCTCCCCACGGCACGACGATTCCATAGAAGACCCAGTCGGGGAATCCCCAAACGTATTTCAGGTCGTCGATGGATCGCCCGTAGGCGTACTTGGCGCAATATCCAACGCAGTACACGGTCGCGATGATCCAGGTCGCAAAAACGATGATGGCTTCGCGACGGGCACTCGTCAGGACGGGATCTTCGGCAGGTTTGGGCATCAAACGGTCCGGCAGGCGGGCGGGAAATCTCGAATCGCCGATTCTACAGGCTGGCCGCGGGCTTTCAAAGAAGCTCAGCCGCCCCGGCCCCCTCACTGGCGGCCCCTTCCCCACGAGGGGCGAGGGGAGAATGCCGAGGGCCGATGGCCCTCTTCCGTCTTCCCTCTTCCCGCGCCCCCCACCCCCCTCCCGCTGCCCACGATTGCCACCGCCGACCCGATTGGCAATTATCGTGCGTTATGAAATACCTCCTCCTCGCCCTCCTCGCCTCCGTGAACATCGCGACGGCGTTCTCTGCGGAGAACGCCCCCTACGCCGACCAGATCCAGAAATGGCGCGCCACGCGGAAGAAAAACTCCGCGCCGCCAACAGTTGGTTGAGCCTCGTCGGTCGTTATCCGCTCAAGCCAGGCCCCAACACCTTCGGCACCGGCAAAAACAACGACGTCATTTTCCCCGCTCCCCTCGCGGGACTTGGCCCCGAACGGCTCGGCACGCTCGACGTCGATCCCAAGGCCAAAAAAGTCACGCTGAAACTGTCGGACGGCGTTTCGATGACCAGCGGCGGCAAGCCGTTCACAGGCGAGCGGGTTCTCGGCACGCGGACCGACAAGCGCGACTGGGTCAGCCTGGGCCGGCTCAGCATGCACCTCATCGCCCGCGGCGGCAATTACGTCCTCCGCCTGGCGGACAACGAGTCGCCCTTGCGCACGCACTTTCCCGGCTGCGTCTGGTATCCGCCGGATGAGGCGTACAAGCTCGAAGCGAAGTTCGTGCCTTATCCCGCGGGCCGCACGCTTTCGATCGTGAACATCATCGGCGAAACCTCCCAGCAACCCTGCCCCGGCTACGCCGAATTCCAACTCCACGGCCAGACCCACCGCCTCGACGCGATCGCAGAGGACGGCGGCCTGTTCTTCGTCTTCCGCGACGCCACGGCCGGCGACACAACTTACGCAGCGTCCCGCTTCCTCGACATCGCCAAGCAACCGCCCGACAACGCGAGCTTTCACGCTGGATTTCAACAAGGCCTACAATCCCCCCTGCGCCTTTTCCGAGTTTACAACCTGCCCGCTGCCGCCGAAGCAGAACATTCTCAAGACGCGGATCGAAGCCGGCGAGAAATATCAGGGCAGGCACCGCGAGCGAACCGTGCGAGCGAGCGGACAGTCCAAGCTGGACTGACACATTGCTGGGTGCCACTCAACGCCGTTAACCCCTTCTGGGTGCCACGCTCACGGCTTTGCGTGAGACTGTCCGGGAATTCAAATCACTGAAAACACTGGCAGGAAAGGCGTTTGCGACGACACTTGCCGAAGGCCCGGATTTTCCATGGCTCCTTAGACCCGAAATTGCCCATTTTCGCTGATTTCGATGTCGCGAATTCCCGGACGATCTCACGGCTTTGCGTGAGCGTGCGAATCCGCTTGACGTTCGAAAGACACGCCCACGCCGAGCCGTGGACGTGGCACCCGACCCGCCGGTGGCACCCAGCGCATGCATTCCTCCCGCCGCACGTCCCCCCGACACCGGGACGTTTGTCACACAAATGTCGGAATCCCTCCTGCGGCGGTTGTAGTTGCCGAAGTCGCACCATATGCTGCTGCACCGCTTGCGGTACGTTTAGGATTGTTCCAGCGAAAAAAAGGCTAAATGGAAAGATGGCTGTCTGAACGACGAATCTGACCATCGGTGGATTTGACCATCGGTAACTGAGGGAAGCCGCTCGTGATTGGGCGGCTTCTTGCTTTTGACCTCCCTGCAATTTGACGCCGTCGACTTCGGTCGCTTGCTTGCAGAGCGGGCTGTCGAAGCCGGTTTCGCTGAGGGCGGGGAGAGCGATCGCGAGCGCGTCTCTCACTGGCGTACGAGTAACGAGCAGTGACGTTGCGTCCTGACGAATTCGGTGAGCTTACGGATGACGAGACTCTGCTCCGACGACTGCAGCCGAAATTCGTGATGCGGTGGGTCCCAGTGCTGGAGATCCGCATAACGAATCTCCGCTCGCTCCTTGCCGTCCGATGTCTTGGAGAATTCGATCGGGACTGTGAGCGTCGTGTGTCCGCGCGTGAACCGCAAGTGCGAGTCGTCGACCTGCACAACGCTGCCGAGATCCGACAAAGCAAAGCCGGCCACCTCTGTCTTTTTCGACGGACTTCGCAGCCCAGCTTCCAGCTCGAGCGGCTCGGTGTCGGTCGTGGTAAAAAGGCCGAACATCGGGTGAACCGACGCGACAAGCCGCTTGATGATGAGCACCCGCTTGTCCCGATCGATCAACTCGGTTTCGCCGATGGCGCCGTCCCATCGCCATTTACAAAGTGACAGGGTCACGACATTGCCGACGAAATAGGCATTCAATTTGAGCTTCCTGTCCTCCCCCTCCGCATAGCAACAATTGAAATCCTCACGGTAGCCCTCCGTCGAAACTGACCAGCCATCCCCCGTAGCGACTGTCATGCGACCACGTTCCAGGTTCAGCGGCGTCACAAAGCCCGGTCTTTGGTCTGTGCTTTCGTCGGCGCCGGACCGCGTGAAAGGTGGTGGATATTGGACCACGCCTACGACTCCGTTCAGTGCCCCGGCGACCAATTCCATCGCCATGTAGGACTCGCGACCCGAGAAGGGCGAAGCGAGCCCAAGGGCCAGCTCGGACGCGAAGCCAAAACGCCGATAGAAATCCGGATGGCCCAAAACGATCACGATCGAGTAGCCCTGCTCTCGGCAGAGTTCGAGCCCACGACGAACGAGCTGTGAGCCGATCCCTCGCCGTTGATAGTCGGGCAGTACGGCCAGCGGAGCCAGCGCAAGTCCCGACAACCTGCACTCAGATTGAAGGTGTTGACTTCTGTTTGAACCGATCACGATGATCGGAAGGTTGCTGAACAAGATGTGGCCGATCACCTCGCCGCCGATTTCAGCGACCAGCGATACCCGAAAATTTCCTCCGGCGCAGAGCCGCTCGACGAGCCAGCCCTCGTCCACACGACCGAAGGCGAGGCGTTGCACGCGTTGAATGGCTTCGCGATCGTCGGGAATCTCGGTGCGGATCAGCACTTGCACTGGCGAGGCTCTCCTTTGCGCACCACCAATTGAAAACCGCGCTGGAGCGGGATGTGGGACGGTGATGTGGGGAGCGAACGGACACAACTCCACCGGATTGTACCGGTTGCGAGAGGTCCGTCGCCCCATCCGGGTCTTGAACGTCAAACGGTTTCACACGGCCCCATCTCGCACGCCGCGCCTCGCACTCCAAAACAAAACCGAAAAAGGATGGGCGTGTCGCCGCGGCCTGGTCCTCATCGGTCACTCGAAGAAACGTCTGTCTGTCGGGACGGCGCGTCCGTTCCCGGGATGCGGAAGACGGGAAAAGGAACGCTTCTCGATATTTGCCGGCGGCGGCCCTCCGAGTCTCGTGCCGTTCAATTTGGCAGCACTCTCGTCGACCCCACTCACGAGGCAAACCTTCGCAAGCCTAGGACTCTTTTAGGTCTCTCTCTCATTGACCGCCGTTCACGACGATGCCGTCGCGGCCGCCGCGGACGAAAACTCGGTGGATGCGCAGGTCGCTCGTGCCGGTCGGCGGCGTTCGGAACCCAAGCAACCGGTGGGGCTCACGGGCCTGGGCGAGCATGTCCCGCAAGTAATCGTCGGAGGCCTTGTTGCCGTTGACGTCCGCGACCGGCTCACCCCCGCCGCCTGGGACCGTCGCGAATACTGCCGAGCCGGACCGCGGGGCTATTCGCCGGAAGGTAATCGCCCGTGCCCTGGCAGCCGATCAGAGCAACCCGCGTCGCGTCGCCACGAACGGCCAGGGCCGATATGCCCTTGTCGCCGACCTCCGTGAAATCGTACTCCCAGCAGGCTCACCCGGCCGCGGAAACCGTCGATCTCCCAGCCGGGCTCGCCGGCCTGGCGAGGATGGGCGACCTTGGCGCCATGCAGGGTGAAGTCACCGGAGAGGCCACCGGTGAATCGCACGAATCGTGACTTGGAATTGCTCTCGTACCAGATATCTCGGGCCAGCAGCCTGGCCGCCGTCAGCGATTTCGTAGCTGAGATCGTTGTTGGCTGGACGCACCCGAGAGAAGTGACCACCTGGCCGGCGCCGCCGGCAACACGCATCCCCAACTTGCATTCCGAGTGGCCGATATCGCACAGCGTCACCGACGCCTTTTTCACGCCCTCGATCCGCCAGCCGCAGGCCTTGGCGCCGGTGGCCTGTGTCTGGTCGAACAACACTTGCGAACCCGCCTGGTCGATGCCTCCGATCGCCAGCCCGACTGCCTTGTCCCCGCCAATCAAGGCGAAATCGCCAATCTCGACCCGGCTCGGTCCCTCGACCCGCAGGATGGGCCCATCTCCCTCGCCGGCCCACTCCAGCCTGGTGACGTAGGGTATTCCTTCGCCCACCAGCCGGATGTCGCTGCCCGCCGGTACGGTGATCGTCTTACCAACCGGAATCACCGCGGCAGGCAGATGCACGATCGGCCGGGCCGTGTTGCTGGAGACAGCGGCGTCGATGGCCGCCTGCACGGCCGCGCCGTCGGCCCCGGCAGCGACCTCGAACACCTTGGCCGTTGACCGGGGCGGCGTCGCCGGCAATTTCAACTCCGCCGGGGACGAGGTTGTGCGCCGGATGACGCGGTCATCGACGCTCCGCACGCCATTGGCGAAACGCAACGCCTGGGACACAGTGAATCGATTGCCGGCCGAAACGGCCGTGGACCGCTCACCAGCGACGGCGGGACCCGTGGCACGGGCGCGGGACAGGAGGATGTTGTCCAGCAGGAGTACCGCCGCAACGTTTCCCACCCGGATGGCCGTCGCGTCGACCGTATTGGCGATGGTGTTCCCCTGGAACGTCAGTTGGCATCCCGCTCCGCTAAACCCGGCGACGAAAAACGCCTTCGACCCCGTCGAGCGATTGTGCCGGAAACTAAAGTAACCTGTGTTGCCGATGGTGATATCGGCCTCGGTCGAGCGCTGAAAGACGCACTCATAGCAGTGGAAGTTGCCCGATCCGACGGCGTTGGTCAGCCCGCGACGGCAATTCTGGAATGTGCACCAGCGGAACCACCAGTCGAGCGTGTTGAAGTCCTCGCTCGAGAAGCCGGCCTCGGAGCAGCGGATGAAGCGGCAGCGCAACACGGCGGTTTCAGCAATGCCGACCCCCTTGTTGAGCCCGGCGCGGATGCCGAACCCAAGATTGCGAAAGACCAGGTCGGCCATCTCGTTGGCAGTCACGAAGTCCTGGGACTGCGTGATTGCCGCCTCGGCCTTGCCCGCGCCGTCAAACGTCATCCGCCCGAGCCTGGAGTACCAGGCATTCCACTCGAACATCACTCCCTTGGCGGGACCGCCCCAGCGAATGACGGTGCGGTCGGGGTCCTCGCCCTGGATATTGAGGCCGATCGCCTCGCGGCCCCCCTTTCGCGGCAGCTTGAGCGTCCCAGTGATCCGGTACGTCCCCCGAGGCAGGTACAGGGAAACAGCGGAGCAGTTGGCGTCCAGGAGCGATGACAGGGCGGCCTGCAACGCGGCGGTGTCGTCCGTCTTGCCGTCCCCGACCGCCCCAAAATCTTTTTTCGCATCCTTCCAACCAGGGAACGGACCCAGGAATTCTTCGTCGCCAGCCGTCCTCTGGGTTCCCCGGCCGGCGAGAAGCACAATGGCAACGAGACCCAGACCGAAGCAGCCCACGGATCTGCTTCAGAGGAATCATCGATGCCCCGATGCGCGAAGTTGACGTCGTTTGAAGAGTGAGCTCACTGGGTAGTAACGGATCACTCCATAATCCTTGCCGTTTTCGCGCAGAAAAGTGGTAGTCGAAATAAATCCTTCCAAGAGCCGTTTCACGGGCTCGTTTCCAGGCAATGCGCGGATTGCAGCGCGTTGCCGAAAGTGGTCTCCCAATTCCACATCGCATGAGGGCAAACGCACGGTGGGAGACACGAACGGCACACGACGCGGACAAATGTCCGGGCGTATTTCGGCCGGTTCTCGCGCTCACGGCGGCCATTGTATCGTGACGAGCATGCATAAGCCGTATTCGTCGACGATGCGGACCGAATTCAGACGAGGGTCCCCGTGATCCGGGAAAGTCGACCCCCTTTATGGGATTGCCGTCAAAGGCCCTTTCATCGGAAGTCGGCCGACGATTAGCGCCAGCACAGCGGCGCCTCTGGGTCGCTCGAATGAAATCGGGCGTGGGTATGCAGTGCGAATTCAACCAGACCGTCTTTTAGAGCACGGCCCGGACGGCCGCTGCCAGGCGGCGCATGCCCTCTTCAATCCGGTCCGGCGATTCGACGCCGAAGCTGAGGCGCATTTGGTTGCGTTTTCTGCTAGTCGGCGGGGCCGCCGTAGCTGAGTTCGCCGGGGACGTACATCACGCCGTCGACTTTCGTCGCCTGCTTGAAGAGGGGGCTGTCGAAGCCGGTTTCGATGCGGGTGGGGAGCGACATCCAGACGTAGAGGCCCCCTTCGGGGCGGACCCAGGTGACTTCGGGGAGGTCGTGGAAATATTTTTCGGCCGCGGCCAGCATGCGGTCGCGCTTTTGGCGGTACGACGTGCGGACTTGCTCGACGTGGGAGTCGTAGCGGCCGCTTTCCAGGACGGCACAGACGAGGCGTTGGGCGAAATGCGAGGAGCCGAAGTCTTCGTTGCCTTTGCGGTCGCAGATCGGCTTGACCAGGCGTCTTCGGCACGATGCCGAAGCCGACGCGGAGGCCGGGCGAAAAGCTTTTCGAGAACGTCTGGGCCAGGATCACCGTCTCTTTCGCTTCGTCGTAGCTCCACACGCTGCGGCGGTCGGGGCCGTCGTAGCGCAGCTCGCGGTAGGCGGCGTCCTCGAGCACGAAGATGCGCTGATCCTTCGACCAGCGCTCGGCCATTTCGACCAGCTCGCGGCGGCGCTCTTCGGAGAGGCTGATGCCGCTGGGGTTCTCGTAATAGCTGACGGCGTAGATCAGCTTCACGCGGGGCAACTCGCCGGCGGCTTGCAAGCGCTCGAGTTCTTGTTCGAGCAAGTCCATCCGCATGCCGTGTTCGTCGGCGGCGATCGGGATCGTCCGCGCGCCCAAGCCCTGCAGCACGCTTAAGAACACGAAATACGTCGGGGCGGCGACGAAGCAGATGTCGCCCGGATCGAGGAGGACTTCGCCGACGAGCGACAGGAGCTGCTGCGAGCCGGTGGTGAGGATGATCTGGCTGGCTTCGATGCCCCTCACCCCAAGCCCCCTCACCCCCGGCCCCTCTCCCGCCAGGGGCGAGGGGAGGAATGCGTCGATGTTGGTGCCTTCGAGGCGATTGAGCAGGCCGACGACCTGCTTTCCGCATCCGCTCGGAGCCTTGCGTGGTGCCGTACTGCAAGGCGGCCCGCGCGAGGTCGACGTCGCCCAGGAGCGCGTTCGATCACGTCCCGCGTCTCGTCGACGGGGAGCGTCGACGGATCGACGAGGCCGGCCGCCAGCGAGATCACGTTGGGGTTCTCGACGGCCTGCTGCATCAGAAAGCTGATGGCCTGCCCGGTGGCCCAGTGCCAGCGGCGGCTGAGGCGGACGGTTGGGGACGTTGTTTGGCAGATGTTGTCGACATGGGTTTGAAAGAGTGGTTAGTGACTAGTGGTCAGTGGCTAGTAAAGACGATTTGGCTGGTCATTGTTCTGCCTGGCCACTGGCCACTCGCCACTAGCCACTCCCTCTCACTTTCTTCGTAATTTGTTTCGTGCAAACTCGATCGCCTCGATCAGCACATCGACATCCTCGCGGCTCGAGTACACGCCGAAGCTGGCTCGCGTTGTCGCAGTGACGCCGAGCAGGCCGTGCAGGGGCATTGTGCAATGGTGGCCGTGGCGGACGGCGACGCCTTTGCGGTCGACCATGTTGGCCAGGTCCTGCGGGTGGATGCCTGCGATTGAGAAGGCGAGGATCGGGCCGCGGTTGGGCGGTGCGGGGCCGTAGAGCGTGAGGCCCTCGACTTCGGAGAGTCGCTGGTGGCCGTAGGCGGTGAGGTCGGCATCGTGGGCTTGGATTGCGGGGAAACCGATTTCGTTCACGAAATCGACGGCCGTGCCCAAGGCGATGGCCTGCGCGATGGGCATTGTGCCAGCCTCGAACTTGGCCGGCAGGCCGGCCCACGTGGAATGGTCCCAATTCACTTCGGCGATCATGTGGCCGCCGGTGAGGAACGGGTCCATCGCTTCGAGCAGCTCGCGGCGGCCGTAGAGCACGCCGACGCCGGTCGGGCCGTAGAGCTTGTGGGCGGAGAAGGCCAGGAAATCGATGCCCTGCTCGCGGACGTTGGTCGGCATGTGCGGCACGCTTTGTGCGCCGTCGACCAGCACGAGTGCGCCGACGGCTTTGGCTCGCTTGGCGATGTCGGCGATCGGCGGGACGGTCCCCAGCACGTTCGACATGCCGCTGACGGCGACCATCCGCGTGCGCTTCGAGAGGAGTTGATCGAGCTGATCGAGATTGAGTTGGCCGTCGGGCAAGAGGTCGATGTAACGCAGCGTGGCCCCTTTTTCGTGGGCGATCTGCTGCCAGGGGACGAGGTTGGCGTGGTGCTCCATGCGGGTGAGCACGATTTCGTCGCCCGATTTGAGGAACTTGCGGCCCCAGGCCGAGCGACGAGGTTGATCGACATCGTCGTGCCGGCGGTGAAGGTGATTTCCTCGGCCTCGGCGGCGCCGATCAGATCGCGGACTTTGGTGCGCGCGAGTTCGAGTTCTTCGTCGACATGGACGGCGAACTGGTAATCGCCGCGGTTGCCGGCGTTGGCGTAGTACCGCTCGTAACATTCGCGCTCTTTTTCGATGACTCGGCGCGGCTTTTGCGCGGAGGCGGCGCTATCGAGAAAGACGAGCGGCTGGCCGTTGGGAAGCGGCTGGTCGAAGATCGGGAACTGCCGCCGAATGGCGGCGACGTCGATCGATTCGCGGGGGGCAGTGGCAGTCGAGAGCGGCATTAGAGCATCCTTTCGGGTTGGGTCGCGCGGAAGGACGCCGGCAGACTCAGCCCCCTCACCCCCGGCCCCTCTCCCTCGGGGGGCGAGGGGAGAATGAATATGGGAGAAGGGGCGTCGCTCTGAAATTCTTGCTCCCCTCGCCCCTTGAGGGAGAGGGGCCGGGGGTGAGGGGTGCTTTGCTTCACAAGTCGGTCCTTTGCACGAACGACCCCAGACGGCGACGACGCGGGCAAGCCGTCAGTGTCCAACAACTACGACGCTTGAGCCTGTGGCCGGCGGCGGCTTCGGCGATTGCTTTGATGCGTTTGACCATCCCTTCCAACCCGTTGCGGCGGGCGGAGCTGAGCTGTCGGTTCAAGCCGAGTCGCGCGAAGAGTTGCCGGATGTCCGTTTCGAGGATTTGCTGCGGCGTGCGTCCCGAGTAGGCGATCAACAGGACGGCGATCAGGCCGCGGACGATCATCGAATCGCTGTCGGCGATGATTTCGATCACCGGCGGGGCGGTCTGTTTGACGTCGGCCGTGAGCCAGACGTTGCTTTGACAGCCGTGGACGCGGTTCGCCTCGGTGCGGGCGGCCGGCGGCAGGTCGGGCAGATCGCTGCCGAGATCGATCAGGTAGTCGCACTGCGACTCCCAATCGCCCAGGGCCTCGAAGGTGTCGATCAGCTCGGAAAGGGTCGTTGGTTGCGAATCACTCAAAAGCGAATTCCTCAGCGGCGAATTCCCGGCCTTGCCAAAAGTGCTTGGTAACATTGCGGTTCCGACACAGGGCCGCTCCCACAGGTTCGGAGGAATCGTCCCCGGCTTTTCTATTTTAGGTCGCTGAGTGCGGCGTTCCAAGCGGAGTCGCCGCGAGTTGGAGGAACTTTGCGGCGCGATCCGATGCGGACGCTGTGGACACTTGTAGCTTAGCGGTGATGGGCGGGTCGATCACGATCGGTTTTACAGCAGCTGTAAAAAAGGTGAGGGAAGAGGGCGGAGGGGGTGGACGGAATACCGAACAGAATGCGGAATTCTTGGCTGCCAATCTGACACACGGGCCGCGGCTGCCGTTTTGGCTTTTTTTGGCGTCTTCAGGTTTCCTTTTAGCGCCCAAAAAAGCCAAAAAAATGCCAAAACGGCAGCCGCGGAATTCGGCCGGGAGCGAAAAAAGTCCGCTCAGAGAATTTCGAGCGTGGGCATGGTCGGCGTTTCGAGAAGTTGCTTCGCCACCTGGATGGCCGTTTGCTCGCAGACGTGGAGCAGGTGCGGCCGGGAAGGGCTTTGCTCGTCGAACAGGGCGGCCGTTTTGCCGGCGTCCCCCTTGATGCGGATGTCGGCTTCGATCGGCACTTCGCCCAAAAAAGGGACGCCGAGTTCGGCCGCTTTTTGCCGGGTGCCGCCGCGGCCGAAGATTTCACCGCTCATGTTCTCGACCATACCAAGAATGGGGATTTTGACCTGGCGATACATGCTGATGGCCTTCACCGCGTCCAAGAGGGCGACTTGCTGCGGCGTGCAAACCACAACGGCCCCGGCTAATCCAACAGATTGGGACAGCGTGAGTGCGACGTCACCAGTGCCGGGCGGCAGGTCGATGACCAAATAATCCAACGGACCCCAGTCGGTGTCCTTGAGGAACTGCATAATGGCCCGGTGCAAAAGCGGGCCGCGCCAGACGACGGCTTGGGCCGGTTCGATGAAAAAACCCATCGAGATGGCTTTCACGCCGCCCGCGTCGATCGGCTCGATGCGGGTAATTGTTTCGCCGGACGCGGTTTGGCGTTCCAGGGCGGCGGGTTTGGCTTTGTCGACGCCTAGCAGGTGGGGAATGCTGGGGCCGTAGACGTCGGCATCCATCAGCCCGGCCTTCGCACCAAAATAGTTCAGTCCGTAGGCCAGACAGGCGGCGATGGTGCTTTTGCCGACGCCCCCCTTGCCGCTGCCGACCGCGATGATGTTGCCGATCGACAGTCCGAGGGTGCCGCCGGTGTTTTTTCCTCGAACACGGGACGAAAAAGTCACCTCGACGGGCTTGGCGGACGCCGGATTTGCGGTTCGGACCGCTTTTTCGATGGCCTGCGTGATCCGCTCGCGCTTTGGGTAGGCGGGCGTGGGCAGTTCGATCTCGACGCGGACAGCTCCGCTCGGGTCGATCTCGCACTTGTTTAACCATTTCCAGGCTGCCCAGAGACCGACCGATTTCCGGGTCGATAATGTCCTGAATGGCCTTGGTTACGTCTGCCTCTTTCAACTGTGCGTCGGTCATGTTTATTCGATTTCTGTGTTTACAGTTTCGCGGAGGCAGAATTGTCGGCGGCAAAGGTCCGCCATCTGGTGACCGGGAATTGTGTGGGCAAAAAAGGCGGTCGCACCCAAGTCTCGCACCGACCATTCCAGACCGGCAAGGCGATTGGATCCGACGACAAACACGGGTAACGCGGTTCCATCATTCAGTCGCCGGCCAAGAAATCGCAAGCACTCCGCGGTTTTGAAGGCCAAATCCAGCAGGACGACACCGCGACGGACGCCGGCGGTGCGTTCAGCCACGTCGGCAAGCGAGCGGCATTCGATGACTCGAACGCCTTCGTTTTCGAATTGACGCTGCAGTTCGGGCCCCCAACGGGGCCGTTTCTCGAAAACGATGGCCGTGGCTGGAGTCGCCTCGTCCGTCGGTGCAAATGAACTGTTCGGGACCACCACGGGAAGGCTCACAAGGTGCGATACCGACCGAATTCTAGGTCTCCGGCCATCCCGTCGCACGTCGCAGACCGGCTGAATGCTCGGTGGCGGGCGAAAAAAGTCGGCCGAACCCGTGGGATTACTCGGATCCGAGCTTCTCGGCGAGAATCTTTTCCGCTTCCTTGCGGCGTTGCGCCTGGAGCTTTTCTTTCAGTTCCGGACGCGACAGCGAAAGAATGCTGATGGCCAACAGGGCCGCGTTAATCGCCCCCGCCTTGCCGATCGCCAGCGTGCCGACGGGGATGCCTCTGGGCATTTGCACCGTCGATAAGAGCGAATCGAGACCGTCGAGGGCCCAGCCTTTCATCGGCACTCCCAGCACGGGCAGGACCGTATGCGCGGCCACGGCGCCCGCCAAATGGGCGGCTCCGCCGGCTGCGGCGATGAAGACCTGGACGCCCTGCGCTTCGGCGTTGCGGATGTATTCGGCCGTTTCTTTGGGCGTGCGATGCGCCGAGAGTACCCTCGATTCGTGCGGAACGCCAAAGTCCCGCAGGGTCTGGTCGGTGGCTTCCATGGTCTCCCAATCGGACTTGCTGCCCATCAGGATGGCGACCAAAGGCGCGGTGGCAGTCATTGCTGGATTTCCTCAGGCCTGGATTTTCTCAACGACGGTGGAGATCGATGTTTTTTGAGCCGCCCGGTTTATCACGGCTAGCGGGCGGCTTCAAGTCGCCGGTTGATCATTTGGCTCGCCGCCGTGGTTGCCCGCTTTGCGTTCAAGCACCATGAGAGTGACGTCGTCGAGCGGGTGGCAGTCGCCCAGGAATTCGGCCACGTCGTCCTGGAGTGCCATCACAACGTCCTGCACGGCGAGCGCGGCATATTCGCGGATGAGTGATTCCAAACGCGGACGGCCGAACAACTCGTGGTCTTGATTCTGCAACTCGATGAGGCCGTCCGTAGCCAAAATCAGCAAGTCACCCGGCTCCATTTCCATCGTGGGGCCATTGCGGGCTCCGAACTCCGTCAAAAAACCGAGGGGCAGACTCGTGCTGCACAGCACCTGAAACGACTCTGTCCGGCGATGGTAGATGAGTGCCGGTCCGTGGCCCGCGTTGCAATACGTCAATTGGTGCGTCAGCGGATCGAGGGCCACTAACATGAAGGTGAGAAAGCGGCCATCGTCCAGATCGGGGGCGATCAATTCGGCCAGTCCCGACATGATTTGAGACGGGTCGGAACTTGTTCGCGCCAAAACGTGGATCATGGCCCGCACCGACGCCATCAAAAGGCTTGGGCCAAAACCGTGTCCGCTGACATCGGCGACGATCAAACCCAGCCGGCCATCCGGCAGACTGATTACATCGTAATAATCGCCACTGACGGACTCGGCGGGGCGCCACCAGGCGGCCAGGTCGTATCCGGGGATTTTTGGCAGGTGACGGGGCAAAAAACTCTGCTGAATGCGTCGCCCCATGTTGACGGCGGTTTGCAGTTCGTGCGATCGCTGGGCCTCTGCCGCAAGGTTGGCCCGTTCCAAGGCGGTTGCGGCATGGGCGGCAAATGCTCGAATCATTTGTTCGTCGAAGGCGCTGAACGGACCATCGAGCTTGTTGAGCAGTTGTAAGACGCCGATCAACTGGTCTTCGTGCGGCGAAACGATCGGTGCCGACAGGATGTTCCGCGTCCGAAAGCCTGTCCGCCGGTCGAACTCCGGGTTCCAGTGGGGATCCGCTGCGGGATCAGGGATGTTCGCCAGTTCGCGGGATCGCGCCACCCAACCATTGACGCCAGTGTCGATCGAAGTGCGAATTTCTTCGATTTCCAGCTCCGTGGCGACCCGAGTGTACAGCTCTTGGCGATCGGGATCATAGAGATAGAGGCTGGCGCGCTCGCAGCCAAGGGCCTGGCAGGCGCCGTTGGTGACGGTTTTCAGGATCTGCTCGAGCGAATGATGGCGGGCCAGCTCGCAGGTGAGATCCAACAATCGAAGCAGGGCATCCTGCTGTTGGCGGGATGCAGATAAGTCTTGGAGCTCGCTAACCATATAGAGACTCTGGAGAGAGAGTCCGGGGCCGACAACGGTCGCATCTGATTGTAGCCGAAGTCAACCAGCCATTCGCTCGTCGATCCACTCCGGATCGACAAATCGACGCAGCAACCAACGCAGCACCTGCTCAACACGAGCCCTTTGGTCGGGCGAGAGTTCGGACGAGCTCGCGGAGTTGACCGGGACGAACCCCTCGAATTGGAGCCGGACTGGCCAATCTTCCACCTGGGCGGTGTGGTTCACGCGATCCATCACACGCCGACCCCAGACGATACCGAAAAAATCGCGAAAATCGTTCCAAACGGTATTGAGCGGACTTTGCCGTGTTCGCTTCGTTCTCGCGGCATGATGGGCACCCAGCCATGCGGCAACGCTGACGGCGACCATCGCCGCCGCATGAAGAGTCGAACTGGCCGCCACCGGATAGCGTTCACCCAACTCGGACAGCGGCCAAACGATGGTCAAACTCGCTGCGGCGACGAGCAAAGCGGGAATTGCGAACCGTGTTCCCAAGTAGTTTCCGGCCCCCATGACAAGCACTAAGGCATAACCGGCCACCATCGGGGTTTCGAGGCGCAAGGGAGTCGGCTGCAGGTCGCGGTTCCATGCTGTCACCGCCGGCAACATCAGCACCAGGATCACCGGCAGCACAACGAAAAAACTCCAGACGCGCGAGCCGGGCCTGCGCGCCCCAAGGGCCGCGACAAACGGGCTGAGCATCAGCACGGCGGACGACCAGCCACAGTTGATCCGCCAATCCTTTGGGAGCGACCGGGGCCAGCTCGCTGACAAACCATGTGAGGCCCCATAGGCAGATCGCCACAACCCCCCACAGCCACGCTTCGAGCAGAGTCGTTTTGCTGAGCATCACCCGCGTCCGAAGCACGGGACGCGCGCTTGACACGATCGACAGCGTCGCCATAAGTCGCAGCAGCCATTCCATATCCAGCTTACCTTATCAGCCGAAAAGACTCCCGAGAATCGATACCGTTGTTACGCTCGCCGGAGTTCTCCTCGTCGCCCGTGATCCGCACGCTTTCCGTCACCCGCCGGCCTTGCCTACGCCGAATTCCCAGTAGTGTTAGCCACTCAAGTTTGTGTGAGAAGAGAACTCCACCGCCAGGCGATGCGGATTCGCCGGACCGGGTGACTCCGGAGTTCCTCACGTTCGTAATGCAAAAGACTTGGTACGAGGAGAAGTGACGTTATGAAGTGGATGACTGTTTCTGCTGCCCTGTTGTTCTGTTGTGCCGCCACGAGCGACGCCAACGCGTTCTTCCACCACGGCTGTGGTTGCGGATGCGCGCCGTCGTGCTGCGCTCCGGCTCCTTCCTGCTGCTGCGCCGGCCCCGAGCTGCTGCGCTCCGGCCCCGACGTGCTGCGCTCCGGCTCCTGTTGCCGCTGCTCCCAGCTGCTGCGCTCCGGCCCCGATGGCGGCTCCTTCGTGCTGCGCTCCGGCTGCGGCTCCGTCGTGCTGCGCTCCGGCTCCTAGCTGCGGCTGCAGCGCCCCGATGAGCTGTGGTTGCGGCTGCCAGTCCAGCTGCGGCTGCGGCTGCCACCACCACGTTCACCACTGCCACTGCCACACGCACTGCCACAACCACTGCCACAGCTTCGGTGGCTGGTTCCACGGCGGTTGCGGATGCGGTGGTTGCGGCGGCACCTGCGGCTACGGCTGCGGCGGCTGCGGCGGTTGCTCGAGCGGCCTCGGCTTCCACGGCCTGTTCGGCCACAGCGGCTGCGGTTGCGGCTGCTAGTTGAACTATGCAGGTGAGGCGTGGGCCGGCCTCAACCGGCCCGCATCTTCCTGCGTGCCGGGACCTCTGCGGCCCGCTGAACACGAAAGCCAACGTGGGGAGCGGAACAAGGCAGAAATAAATCGAGTCCTCGGCCAAAAGAACGTGAGGCCATGTGCCCGGAAGAGCCGCAAGTCTCTTCCGGGCACACTCCGTTTTCGAAGGGGCCGAATTTCCCGACTGCAGCGGCTTACGGGTGGTCCGTCAGCAAACCTCGCAGTTGCAACCAGTCGTGCAGCCGCGCGGGCCACGTGCCAAGATCCCACGCCAGTTTGGGATCCCTTGTACCGAGCCCGATCCCATGTCGGCCCTGCTCGTAGATGTGCATTTCAGCGGGGACTCCCGCTTTTTGCAGCGCGAGGTAAAACCGCACGCTATTTTCGACCGGCACCACAGTATCTGCCGAGGTGTGAAACAAAAACGTCGGCGGCGTCTCGCGCGTGACTTGTTTCTCGTTCGATAAGCTTTCAGCCAATTGCGGATCGGGATTTTCGCCCAACAGATTCTTTCTGGACCCCGTATGGCCATAGCGGCCCGTCATCGTGATGACGGGATAAGCCAAGACAGCAAAATCGGGCCGGCAACTTTGCCGATCGATCGGGTCCGCGGCGCTCGATTTGCCCGCATCGAAATGCGTGGCTGCGGTCGACGCGAGGTGACCGCCCGCAGAGAACCCCATGACGCCGATTCGATGCGGATCGATCTTCCATTCGCCGGCTCGATCGCGCACGGTGCGGATTGCCCGCTGAACGTCGAGCATTTGTGCGGGATAGTGATAAGCCGGCGCGAGTCGGTACCGCAAGACGAAGCCGGTCACGCCAAAAGTATTGAACCATTCGGCGACGTCGTGCCCCTCATAATCCGAGGCAAGGTGCTGATAACCGCCGCCGGGACAGATCACGACCGCACAGCCATTGCGCCTTTGCGGGAAGATGGACGGTCAAGGTCGGCGTGTCCTTCTCGGAACGGCCAAGTGCGCCGGGTGCTCCGTCCGGCCAAAGCACAATCACCGGCTTGCCCGCCGCCGAGTCTTTGGCGCTGACGATCGAAGGGAACCGCAAGAACGAGGCCCGCAATTGCGGCCATGACCATCAATGCGCGCAGTCTCATCAGTCGCCCTCCTAATACACATGCTCACGCAGAAGGCTCAGGGGATAAAACGTGTCGCGCCATTGCACGCCGCGACGCACGAGCGTCAAAACGGCCGAGCGCCACATGGTGAAAATCATCGTGATTGCGGCGACCGGCAAGCCCGCCGATGCGGCCGCGCCGAAACCGAGTCGCCAGGCTCCAAAAGCGCCAGCGGCGTGAATGAAAACCAGGGTCGCAAGGAATCCGACGGTGTGCCAATCAGGCCAAAGCACAATCGCAAGGTAAGGGAAACAAAGTCGCCAGGAACATGAAAACCGACCCAACCGTCAATTTCACCAGCGAATAGTCGAATATGGCGAAGCCGTTCTTTTCGAGTCCGCGGACGACGCCCCAGTATCCCTCTTGCCAACGCACGCGCACGCCTTCACCGGCATCCAAGACGTCTTGGTTCAGACCGGTCTGCTTGATCAACTTGCCGAGTTTCACGTCATCGAGGACGTCGAGGCGAATGGCGGTGTGCCCGCCGCATTGCGCATAAGCACTGCGTCGCACGAGATTGAACGCACCCACGCCCACGTAGGACATGCGCCAGCCCGTTCGAACGAGCCAAGGCTGCGAGGCGATGCAGAGCATCATCACGAAATAGAGATTGACCGCCTTCTCGAAAAAGCCGCTGCATTCGAGCCGCGGAGCCAAAGCCAGGTGATCGAGTCCGCGGGCCTCGCACATGGTGACGGCTTTGCGGAGCAGATCCGGCGTGAAGAACACATCCGCGTCGGTAAAGAGCAGGTAGTCACCGGTCGCTCGCGACGCCGCCACGTGCATGGCGTGGCTCTTGCCCAACCAACCCTCGGCGAGCGAGTCCAGATGCACAATGGAAAGTCGTTGGTCTTCGGTGGCCAACCGATCCAACAGAGTTCCGGTGGCATCCTGCGACCGATCGTTGACGGCGATGAACTCGAGTCTGGGATAGTCGAGCGCGAGCTTCGATCGCATCGCAGCATCGATCTTCGCCTCTTCGTCGCGGGCGGGGACGATGATCGACACGGTGGGCCATTCGGCTGGAGTCGCAAGCGTGGCCGTGACGGAATCCAGCGACCGCCACAACATCGAAATCAGCGAAGGAGTGACGCCGACAACCCAAATGACGAACAAGAGCCCATCCGCTGACCGAAATGAAAAGCGACATCCGAAACATCTTCGGATGTCGCTCGACTTCGTGTCAAACGCTTACGGACTGAGCGGTGCGGGCGGAGGCGATGCCGCCGGTGGCGCCGGCACTGATGCTCCGGCGGCCGCTGGCAGTGCACTGGGGCCCCCGGTCGGAGTGACAACCGGGCCCGCGTTTACCGAAGGTGTCAGTCGTCCGGTCCAATAGAATCCGTGCCTCTGTGGCAAGTGCACGTTGCCATAAACGGACGACCCAGGCTGCTGATACGTGTTGAACGGCAGCCCCGAGTCGTATTGGCCCACTTGTCGCGAATTGACGACCAGCCAGATGTTTCGAAACCGCACGGGATCGCCGTGATTTTGGAATTCAATTGGCAACAACTCCGACGTTTCGGGCTCGCCATGGCCCGTCTTCCGGGCAATGGGAACTTGTTCCTGAACCGCATATGCGTTGTGCCAGACCGTGACGTACGCATCCTCGGTTTTCTTGCCGTGCACGTCGAAACGAGCCGATTTGAAATCGATGTCGTAGGTTTGCCAGGCCAGCGGCGGGAGACACATGTTGATCTCCGGAGCACGATAGCGATAAATCGCGCCGCATTCGTTGGGCAGTCCTTCCAAGGCAAACGAGTCGAGAATCTGGACTTCGTAACGGCGTTGGAGGTAGACGCCGCTATTCGAGCGTCCCTGCTGACGCGCGTACGGCATGTATGAGAGTTGAAACTCGACATGCAGGAAATAATCCTGCCAGGCGTCCTTGGTTCGGGCCCCTTCCTTCAGAAGCCCGTCCGGGGTGACGCGCGCGTTGACGAGTTGATCGGTCTTCGCGCCGTCAAAGAGAACGATGGCGTTTGGCGGCGGCGGTGCACCAAGCGATCGGCTCTGCCGATTCACTTTGGTGAGCCACGTGAGTTTGTCGCCGTTATAGTCGACGTACCAGGCGATGCCGTCGATCACGTCATATCGTCGGCCGTCTCCGCGCAACGTCAGTCGGTCTGGCTCGCGCGTTCCGCGCAGATACGCCTTTTCGCCGCCATACCAGCCTTGACCAGGCAAGCCGCCGGTATATTCGACGGCGATATAATTCCCGTCTCCGATCGCAGCCACTTGCAAACCGAAGACCTGCCACGGTCCGGCGCCAACGTAGCCCAGGGTGCCGTAGTACTCGCCTTGGAAAGCGTAATCGGCGTCCGCGTCGTCAATGTTCGTCGCAACATGCGGTTTGCCGATTTGGCTCGCGGCAAGCGCCGCGTGGCTGAACAATAAGGACAGCGTTCCGCCAAACGCAAAAAGCAGCAGGGTACGGATCAATCTCAGTTGTCGCATCGCGGAGACTCCGGTCTTCGATTTCGGCTCGCATTTTGGGGGTCCGAGTTGTGGGTCCAGTCTAGCGACTCGCGTGCCAATAGTCCTTTCCAAACCGCCCTGTTTCCCCAAATTATTGATGTTCATGGCGAGGGAAGACGCTTGTCACCTCGCCGAAGCGACCCAAGGCGTTAAAATGACTGTACGATATCCCGCTTGCCCTTATTGCCCGCTTTTCGATAACTTCTGCGACTATGGCTACAACAAATGCTTTGCGCCTAGTGGGCAAGAACTTTGTGCCCAACGACGTCTCTGGAATTGCGCCGGACGAGCTTGAGGAATGGTTTGAGTCGTTGGACGATGTACTCGTCCGCTACGGGCCACAGCGGCTGCAGGAGCTGCTTGTCAATCTCCAGGAACGCGCGTATTTACGCGGCGTCACGCTCCCCTTTACTGCCAATACTCCTTACGTCAACACGATTTCGGCCGACGAGCAACCCAGATATCCGGGAAACATCGAGATCGAGCGTCGGATCAAGAGTATTATCCGCTGGAACGCGATGGCCATGGTTTCTCGGGCCAACACGAAATATTCAGGCGTTGGCGGTCACATCTCGACATTTGCCTCGTCCGCCACGCTGTACGAGGTTGGTTTCAACCATTTCTTCCATGCACGGACTGGAGATCACACCGGCGACTTCGTTTACTTTCAGGGACATGCATCACCAGGCATGTATGCCCGGGCCTTCGTCGAAGGGCGGCTGACCGAAGACGATCTCGAGTATTTTCGCCGAGAGACGCAACGGCCGCATCGGGGGCTCTCTTCGTATCCCCATCCCTGGTTGATGCCCAACTTCTGGCAGTTTCCCACGGTTTCGATGGGCTTGGGCCCGATTACGGCCATCTACCAGGCGCGATTTCTCCGCTACTTGCGGGATCGTGGCATTCTGGACACCAGTTCGTCTCGAGTGTGGTGCTTTGTCGGCGACGGTGAAAGTGACGAGCCCGAGAGCCTGGGTGCGTTGACTCTCGCTTCGCGGGAGGGGCTCGACAATCTCATCTTCGTGATCAATTGCAATCTGCAGCGGCTCGACGGTCCGGTGCGCGGAAACGGAAAAATCATCCAGGAATTGGAGGCCGCTTTCCGAGGCGCCGGCTGGAACTGCATCAAAGTGATCTGGGGCTCCGACTGGGACCCCTTGCTTGCAGCTGATATCGACGGCCGACTCGTCAAACGAATGGGTGAAGTCGTCGACGGCCAATATCAGAAATACAGCGTCGTCGAGTCGGGCAATTACATTCGTGAGCATTTCTTCGGCGTGTCGCCGGAATTGCTCGCGATGGCCGAGCACCTGTCGGACGAACAGTTGCAGAAGATGCGACGCGGCGGGCATGACCCGCGCAAGGTCTTTACCGCGTATCATGCGGCCGTCAATCACGAAGGCTCGCCAACCGTGATCCTGGCCAAGACGATCAAGGGTTACGGATTGGGTGAAGCGGGCGAAGGGCGCAACACGACTCACCAGGAGAAGAAGCTCGACGCGGACGAAATGCGCGCGTTCCGCAGCCGATTTGCCATTCCAATCGGTGACGAAGCCATCAAGGACGCGCCGTTCTATCGATTCCCCGAGGACAGCGAAGAGTTCAAATACCTCACGGAGCATCGCCAAGCGCTCGGCGGCTCACTCCCCGCGCGTCATGGTCCCGAGGAGCGGCTCGAAATTCCGCCCCTGACCGCATTCGATAAGACGCTCAAAGGGAGCGGAGGACGCGAGGCGTCGACCACGATGGCCTTCGGCGTCCTGCTGAGCCAACTGCTCAAGGACAAACAGATCGGCAAGCGCGTCGTCCCAATTATTCCCGACGAAGCGCGCACGTTTGGCATCGAGGGGCTTTTCGCTCAGTGCGGGATCTATTCGAGCAAAGGCCAGGTCTACGATCCGGTCGATTCCGGCACGATCATGTACTACAAGGAGGCCAAGAACGGTCAAATCCTCGAAGAAGGAATCAACGAAGCGGGGGCGATGTCTTCCTTCGTGGCCGCCGGCACGGCTTATTCGACGCTCGGCATCCACATGATCCCCTTCTACATCTATTACTCGATGTTCGGCTTCCAGCGCGTCGGCGACCTGATTTGGCTGGCTGCTGACGCTCGAACGCGCGGGTTCCTCGTTGGCGCGACATCCGGACGCACGACCCTCAATGGTGAGGGGCTGCAGCACCAGGACGGCCACAGCCAATTGATCGCCACGTCGGTCCCCAACCTGCGGGCGTACGATCCGGCCTTCGCGTACGAAGTCGCCGTCATCGTCCAGGACGGCCTCCGCCGCATGTGCCAGATGAACGAAGACGGTTTTTATTACATCAGCGTCTACAACGAAAACTACGCGATGCCCGAGATGCCTCCTGACAGCGAAGAGGGGATCTTGAAAGGCCTCTACAGGCTGCCGGGAATTGGCCAGGCGAGGACGACAGACGCACCGCGACCTCAACTGTTTGGCAGCGGCCCGCTGCTGAACGAAGTGCGCCGCGCCCAAGCAATCCTCTCCGACAAGTTCGGCGTCGAGAGCGACGTTTGGAGTGTGACGAGTTACAGCGAGTTGTTCCGCGAAGCGCATGCTTGTCAGCGTTGGAATCGCCTGCACCCCAAGGAAAAGCCACGCCAGAGTTACGTGGAACAGACGCTTGCCGGTCTTGCGGGCCCTTTCGTTTCTGTCAGCGACAACGTCAGACTCGTCGCCGATCAGATTCGCCCGTGGGTGCCGGGACCATACGTAACGCTGGGCACCGATGGTTTCGGCCGCAGCGATACGCGTGCGGCGCTTCGACGGCACTTCGAGATCGACGCCGAGAACACGGTGTACGCGACGCTGCTTGCGTTGTCCGAGCAAGGCCAGTTTGATAAGAAAAAGCTCGCGCAGGCGCTCAAGGATCTCGCGATCGATCCCGAAAAGCTGGATCCGGTAACCGCCTAAGTTGTCGCCGATGCCGAACGCTGCGAAACTAGCGGAACGCTGCGACACGGGATCGTGCCAAATGCAGCGCCGGGCGCTCATCTCACACGCGGGCGTCCTTGTGTGTCTGGTCCGTGGCAGAATTGGCTGCACCACGAGGTAGGCAAAGAACGATGACGGTTGAATTTAAACTTCCGCTGATCTCGGAGGGCGTTGAAGCCGCCGACATCGCTGCCGTTCATGTCCATGAAGGCGACATGGTCGAGGCGGGCCAGATTGTGCTCGAGGTCGAAACCGAAAAAGCCGTTGCCGAGATCCCCTCGCCGCAATCAGGACGCATTTCAAAAGTCCTCGTCAAGCCGGGCCAGACCGTCAAAATTGGCGAACATTTGCTGACGATCGAGGAATCGGGCTCCTTGGCCGGCGAAGGGAAGACGCAGGCGGCGGCCGCGCCCGCCGCAAAGACATCGGCTCCCTCCAAATCCGTCACCTCGCCTGCTGCCCAAGCACCGAAAACCGAAGCGCCGTCAGCGAAAACTCCTGCTCTGGCGCCCGGCGCGGCGGTGGCCAAAGTCGCTGACACACCGGCAAAACCGACGGCTCCACCCACCGTCGTCGCCACCCGCACACATGTCGACGACAACGGACACGATGAAGCTCCCGTCCCCGCAGGACCAGCGACGCGGCGTCTCGCTCGTGAGCTCGGCGTCGATCTGCATCAAGTTTCCGGAAGCGGTCCGGGCGGCCGAATCACGACCGACGATGTGCAGTCCTTCGTTCGCACCTTGACCTCGGGGCGTTCGTTCAACGTGGTCGGTCCGATGTCCGCAGTCGCGCTGCCGCCATTCGATCGGTTTGGGCCCACCGAACGCAAACCGATGAATAAGCTGGCACGCGTCGAGCGCGGCCAATTTGAGCGTCGCCTGGCAGACAATTCCGCACGTGACGCAGCACGAACTGGCTGATGTCACCGATCTTGAGCAGGCTCGCCAGAGCTACATGAAGACCGTCGGCCAGAACGGCCCGAAGGTCACGATGACCGCCATCATGGTGAAGGCCGTGGTCGGCGCGCTCAAAGCGTACCCGAATTTCAATTCCAGCATCGATCTGGAAGCCGGCGAGTTGGTGATCAAGCGTTATTACCACATTGGCGTGGCCGTCGACACCGACTACGGCTTACTGGTGCCCGTGATTCGGGACGCGGATCGCAAGACCGTATTGACGATTGCGGGCGAGCTTTCCGAACTTGCCCGCAAGGCCCGCGATCGCAAGCTGGATATGGCCGACATGCAGGGCGGCACGTTCACGATTACCAACCTTGGGGGAATCGGTGGGACCGCATTTACGCCGATCGTCAATCACCCCGAGGCAGCCATCCTGGGCATGTCGCGAACGCAAACCCAGGTAAAGCTCGTCGATGGAAAACTCGTCGAACGGTTGATGTTGCCCCTCTCTCTGTCCTACGATCACCGCATCGTAAATGGTGCCGACGCAGCACGGTTCGTCGTCAAGCTGTCGGCTATTCTCTCCGACTGCTTCCAGCTGCTGATCGAGTGCTGATTCATGGGAGATGAGAGCGCAGAAGTCGTCGTGATCGGCGGCGGTCCGGGCGGCTACCCGGCAGCCTTTGATGCTGCCGATCGCGGAATGAAAGTCACCCTCGTCAACGATGAGGCGATCCCCGGCGGAGTCTGCCTGCATCGCGGGTGCATCCCGTCGAAAGCTCTGTTGCACGTCGCCAAACTGATTCACGAGGCCGACGAGGCTGACCAGTGGGGTCTCAAGTACGCGAAGCCGAAACTTGACCTGGATCAGCTCCGCAAATTCAAGTCGTCGGTTGTCGGAAAGCTGACGGGTGGCGTCGCCGAGCTTTGCAAGCTTCGCGGCGTGAAGTTGATTCAGGCCCGCGCCAGTTTTCTCGATTCCAGCACGCTTCAGCTCAAGAGGCCCGACGGGTCGACTGAAAAGCTCGGATTTAAAACGGCAATCTTGGCGACGGGTTCGTCGCCGGTGATGCCGCCAATTTTTGCGATCGGTGATCCGCGCGTGATGGATTCCACGGGGGCATTGGATCTGCCCGATGTGCCCCAACGGTTATTGGTCGTGGGAGGCGGATACATCGGGCTCGAAATGGGATCGGTTTACGCCGCTTTGGGAGCGAAAGTGACGGTGGTTGAAATGACGCCCGGACTTCTTCCGGGAGCCGATCGAGACCTGGTCCGTCCGCTCAAGGCGCGACTCGACAAGACATTCGCGGCGATCCACCTCAATACAAAAGTCGCAAAGCTGACCGCTTCCAAGGACGGAATCACCGCCGAACTGGAAGGGGAGGGGGTCGAACCCAAGCAGACGTTCGATCGCGTTTTGGTCGCGGTCGGTCGTCGTCCCAACAGTCGTGATTTGGGTCTTGAAAAGACGAAAGTCGAAGTCGATCAAAAAGGCTTTATCAAAGTCGATGCGCAGCGTCGCACGGCCGACCCGAATATTTGGGCGATCGGCGACGTCGCCGGTGAGCCCATGCTGGCACATAAAGCAACGCGCGAGGCGCACGTGGCCATCGAGGCCCTGGCTGGGGAGCCTGCCGCCTTCGACAACCTGGCGATTCCCGCCGTCGTATTCACCGATCCGGAAGTCGCCTGGTGCGGCCTGACGGAAAACGATGCCAAGAACTCGAATCGCGAGGTCAAGGTGGCTCGATTTCCGTGGGCGGCGTCCGGCCGAGCGCAGACGCTTTCGCGAACCGAGGGGCTCACGAAGATTCTTTTCGATCCCAAGACGGAGCGCGTGTTGGGAGTCGGAATCGTGGGCGTTGGAGCGGGCGAATTGATCGCCGAGGGCGTCTTGGCCGTCGAGATGGCAGCCGTCGCCCGCGATGTCGCCGAGACCATTCACGCCCATCCGACGCTTTCGGAAACCTTGATGGAGGCTGCCGAAACGGCATTCGGTCAGGCGACGCACATCTACCGCTCGAAGCGGTAAAGCGGATCCGGCAGTTATCTCGTCTCACGCCAGCGCGCGATTGCCGTGGTGTCGTGCAAAGCGTCGGCAGCCAGTTGCGTACGAAGCAAATCCCGTTTTTCAGGCGGCGCCAGCTTCAAGAGTCGCTGCAAATTGAGCGGTCGAGCGTCGCGTAAGAGTCCGGCTTCCACCACTTCCGCGAGGTAGATCGTTCGATCCCCCGTGTCCAGTCGGGTTTCAACGCGGCAATCGAGCCACGCCAAAGTGTCAAGGAGGATCGGACTACCCGTCGAGGCGGTGGTCGTTTGAAGACCCGCGAATTTGTCGGCGTCGCGCGACGATTGCAGCCCGAATCGCCAGACCAAGTCGAGCTGCGATTCGTCCATAAGATGCACCGCAAAGGCGCCGGAAGCCTCGATCAGATTCCATGTCTCATGCGTCTTCGCGAAACCGGCAACCAGCCGCGGCATCTCGGGAACGATCGAGGCGGGACTCACAAAAGTCGCGGCCAGCCCGCCGCGGCGGCCAGCATGTTCGGACGTGACGATCCAAACCTCTCGTTCGACGCGGTCGAAAATGCTTGTGGCGATCGAGGGCTTCAAAACTCACTTGTTGGCTAAAGCCGTGGAAAGGTGGCCAATCGCCGTATCGAGGTGTTTGATAAGCTTTTTCTGATTCTTGCTCGCTGCGAACGTGCGCAGCCTGTTTGAGGATTTTTTGAGCCTTTTCAAGCTGTGCGTCCGAGGAGCCCTGATTTTCGTGAACGTCCCCCTTGGCTTGCAGGTTGACCTTCAGCAACAGGGCGCCTTTGTGGATGGACTTCATGGCCTGGACGCGATGCCCGTTGTAATCGTGATTCGCCTGCGAAAGCAAAACGTAGGCGTCCTGGAGCATCGAAACCTCGCTCCCTTTCGAGCCTTCATCGAGAGCGGCATGGACCGGGAATGCGATCAGTCCCATCAGCAGCGCGCTCACGAGAGTCTTTGTGCAGCGATACGACATCGCAATGTCCTCCAACCGAGAGATTGAGAGCTGACCGAACGTACGACCTTTAATGTGCCGTTGATGAGTCGCGCCGACAAGCTTCGGAACCGTTCTCAGCCGACCGAGCAATCGAAGATCCGCACTTGCTGCCAGGTCTCTTTATTTTCCGCAACGAACTGCAAGTGCGCCGCATGCACCTGGTACTCGTCGTGAGCCTTTCGGCTCTGAAAGACGACGTGCAGACCGACGTGAAAGTCCTGCACGTTGACCGGACGCGACAGGTCGCCCACGCGCGTTCCCACCGCGAAGTAATCAATGCCCGCGATTCCCTTCAAAAAGCGGTGACAGTCTTCGACGAGCTTTTTCTGCGCGGCTGGCGAGGGATCTTTCAGCGTGAAATACACCATATGCGCAAGGCTGGCAGGGGTGGGAGTAGCGGTCATGAGGGGAATCCTTCAAATCGCGAAACGTTCCAGTCAACGGAGGCGGACCGATTGTGGCAGCCGGTGATCGCCTGACGCAAGGCTCGTTCCCCGGAGCCGTTAGGGCGCTTTTGCCGGAAATTCGGGAATTTCGGAAAAGAGGGGATTTTTCCCTTAAAGCGCTCGTAACGAGTTTGACGATAAAGCCGAGGGGGCAACTCGGCGGACTGACGATGCGCGGGCGCATCGGCGTTTCCATCGAAGCTCCCTTCCCATTCACTGACGGGTCGGTCCCCGCAATCTGGCCTTGGGAACGACTTGGCATCTTGTTTAGGAGCAGTGATCGATGTTCAGCCCGTCTCGCGTCAATCTGCGCCTCATTCGGTTTGCTTCTTCTCTCGCTGGGGCTGGCACAGCCGGTGACATTGCTCGCTCAAGGGCCGGGCTGCAACTGTCCGACCCCCTGCGCGCCTGTTTCGTGTTGCGCGCCGCCGGTCACTTGCTGCGCACCGCCTCCGCCGCCGGACGTTTGCACTTGCACAACGTACAAGCCGGTGTGCGACACTTGCTACCATCAGCAACCGGTCGTGACCTATCACGACGTTTGCCGCACCTGCTATCGGCAAGAGCCCTACTGCGTGACGGTTCCCGTCACGAAGGTGGACTGCGTTACTTGTGACGAAGGCTGCTACAAGATGGTCTGGTGCCCGCGGATCGTGACCAAGCAAGTTCCGCGCGTCGAATATCGCCAACAAATGTGCTGCCGCACGGTGCCCTACACCGTGAATCAGCGCGTGCCGCAAGTCATGACGCAAATCGTCCCCGAGTATCGCGTCCGTTATTGCCCGCAGACGCACACCTTCATCAAGCCGGCGTGCAATCCGTGCTGCTGCCCGCCCGCTCCGAGCTGTGGCGTGCCCAGCTGCGGGGTTCCGGGCTGTGGAGTTCCAGGCTGTGGCGTCCCCGGGCCGTTCATGTCGCAAGCGAGTCCGGCCGGCATGCCGATGCAGGCGCTTGCCGCGGCTCCGATGAACCAGCCGACACTCGCTCAGGTTCCGCAGACTTCCGCTCCAGTGGCCTCGACAGGCGCCGATTCGGACGCCTACGCCCGAGCCCGGGCGGCCGCCAACGTGTGGCAAACCAATCGGAATATTGCCGCTCAATAGGCGAATTGTGGCAGCCGTTTAGGCGACCACGACGGCACGCATTTGCGTGCCGTTTTTCATTGGTGCAGCCAATTTCACGGATGAAACGGCGGGATCTCAGCCACGTTGCGGCCGTCGATCATGGCCTGCAGATGCCGGAAACTCCGTCCACAATCGCGGCAATCATTTTGTGACCCGCCTCAGCGGTTGCCTCCAGCGGTTCCTTGTCGATCTGATCGTGCATGGCTTGCTGCCGTACATTTTCCGGGAACGCGGCGAGAGCAAACGCCGTCTCGAATTCCTGAGCGTGACCCGGCCAGCGAGCGGTCTTGAGGCAGGCTTTAGCGACACTTTCCGGCAGAAAGTCCCAGTACGACTCGAACTGGAGATTGATCTCGAACCGCTGTTGAAACTGTCCCCACATGCCGCGGCACGGCGCGATATTCCCGCCGTGACCGTTGAGCACCAGAATGTTCTTGAAGCCGGCGTGATGCATGCTGCGAATCGCGTCGTGCAATACGCCCAGCCAGCTTCCCGGCATTGCGGTGAGCGTCCCCGGGTGACGCATGTGGTGCTCGCTGATGCCGATGTTCATCGCTGGCGCGACGATCACATGCGGCTTGAGTTTGCGCGCGACCGCTAAGGAAATGTGAAGCACGCTGCGCCAATCGTGCTCCATCGCCAGATGCTCGAGGTGCTGCTCCGTCGCAGCAACCGGGATGATGCAGGCGCGAAGCTCGCCCGATTGCATCCGCTCTCGGAACTCGCGGCGTGTGTGCTTGTGCAAAAGAAGCAGGGCATCGTCAGCGTCGGACATCTCGCGCTCCGGGCCATTGAAAAGTCGAAAAAACCGTCTCAACCTCGTCGGGCCGATTCTAACGGCCCGGAACCGGTTCAATCGAATCGGTCCCGCTTAGACTCTCCATTTTCCGAAATGCCTCCCAGGCAAAATGGCGATACTGAGAATAGTTCGCGTCTTGCACAAGATGTAACGAAGGTCTTCTCCGGCAGAAATTGCCGGAGGCCCATTGAAAATAGTCTTACCGGGATGGAGGCAGCCCTTGTTCACTAACCAGAAGACAACCCGCCAAGGCAACGGCATGGCGGTCGAAGACGCCTTGAAGCTTTTGGCGGCGATTCTGGCGGCCACGGTTCTGGCCGTCAATTTGAGCATCGTGCGCCCCATGAAGGACCGGATGGAGGAGCTGCAGCGGGAAGTTGTCGGCATGCAATCGCAGTTGCAGCTCCTGGTTGGCGAACGGGACCAGGTCCGCAGCACGAATGACCTTCTGACCGGTCTGAAGGCTCAAGAGACGGCCTTTGAAGAGGCTCGGCACTCTTTGGCCACCTTGCGACAATTCCGCGAGGAGATGAGCACCGAGTCGCAAAAGGCGACTGAAGCGCTCGGTTCGATGGAGAAGTTGGACGCCCTGCAACGGACCGTCCTGCACTATCGCGATTTGACCGAACCGGCGAGCAAGGTTCTCATGTCGCTCGTCGATCTGCAGAAGCAGCTTGTCGACCAGAACGCGACGGCCGACGACGCCGTCGACGCGGTCAACCGTCTCGCGGCACTTAAGCGAAATGTCATTGCCGAAGCGTCGGACAGTGTGGCGGCCGATGCGGCGTTAGGCCAGATGGCCAATTTGAAGTCTCAAATCCTGACGCAGACTGCTGACATGCAAACGGCGGATGCGCGAGCTCAGCAACTGATCAACCTCAAAAGCCAGATTGTTGAAAAGTCGAACGACATCGATCTCGCCTCCACCGCTCTCGAAGGAATCCTCGCGGTCAAAGATCAACTGGTTGTGCGAGGCGGTCAATTCAGCGACGCGCTCCAAATCGCGGAACGGTTGCTGGGACTCCGCGATCGTTTGGCGGAAAACTC
Source organism: uncultured Planctomycetaceae bacterium (assembly GCA_963756305.1). GTDB lineage: Bacteria > Planctomycetota > Planctomycetia > Planctomycetales > Planctomycetaceae > DASPSM01. The sequence continues at coordinate 2,093,527 of CAVWNP010000001.1, read as the reverse complement.
CGGAAAAAGTGATGCCGCTGAGAAGAGCGCGACTCGCATGATCGAGGTGCAGAAGAAACTGGCCGGGGCACATCCGAACCTGGCGGACTCGATCAAATCGATTGAGACGATGATTGACTTCCAGCACGAGTTCGAAAAACAAGTCCGCTCGCTGGAAGGCATGCGGCGCAATCTGATGGACTTCATCCTGATGGAAAACACGGTGGCTCAAGCCGTCCACATGCTCCAGCCAATCCTCGAATTGGGCAACCTGCGGCACCTGAACGAGGAACAACTGCGTCAGATTGCTCGATCGATTTCGGAAAGCGAGTCGACCAAAGTCAGCAAGAATGACACCGGCCGTGGTCCAAACCGGCCGCCGATTAACTTCGGGCCGAGTCAGTACAACCGCGACGAACGCAGCGACGCTCCGAAGATCGAAGACTCGGTGCCGTGGCCCAGCGAAGCGGAATAGTTGACGCGATTCAACGACTGAGAGAGGTAGCGAGCGACGGCCCAAGATGGGCCGTCGCTTTTTTTACGCCTGGGTGACAACGGGCTGCAGCGGGGCGACCGAAGTGATTTTGCGGTCGTCAGTTATGCGAACCTGGCGTGAAATTCACCAAGATTGGGCGAACTTGGCGTGGCGTTGACCAGGTTTCGACGAACTTGGTCCGCATTTCACCATGTTTTGGGCGAGTTGGCGTGCCCGTCTCGTGCGACTCTGATTCCAATCGCCTCTCGGACACCGCCTTACGCTTAATTCTACGCAAGTGACGTTGGCCGACTAGCGCAGTTTCCGTCGATTTTTTCGGCACTCTTTCGGCGGGAAAATTTGTCTTCTTGGTGCGCTCTGACGGCGAGAATCAGGTGCCATCCGTCGCAAACAGTCGACCGGGATTCAGCAGTCCGGCAGGATCAAAGGTGGCTTTCAATCCTCTCATCAGCGACGTACGCGCCGAATGACCGAATCGAGATGCCAACGACGGCAGGCCGGCGACATCCGAATTGAGCAAGACGAGCGAACCACTGTTCTGCCGGGTCCACTCTGCTAACGCGACAACGACCTCTGAGGGACCGTTTGCCCCCGTCATCGCGTCCGTGATTCTCCCGATGAGAATCCCGTCCCCCGCTCGGCCCACGGTCGCGAGGCCGAATCGGGAAGCCTGCTCCTCGAATTCCGCCAATTGTGAGGGTCGCAAAGTCGTCTGGATTGTGGTTCCCGCCGCAACAGCCGGAAACTCGACGAGGGCCTTCCAGAGTCGATCGGCATCGCATTCACAGACCTCCGTAACGCTCTTTGGTCCTTGGGCGCTGAGTTCCCGGCGAAGCGTCTCGACTTGCCAGTCCGTCTCGCGTTTTGAACCCTCGAATCCGACGACGAGAGTCCATCCGTCATCGGGAATGGCGATCTGCGACTCACTTTGAACCGTGCGGGCTGCGGCCGCATTAAGGGTGTCGATCGCCACCGGCCGCGTTTCAGACTTGAGGAGTCCTTCAACAGCCGCCTCACGGGCCGAGAGACCGTCAAATGTCGCCCAAACCAGGACCGACGATTCCGCCTTGGGTTTGAGCTTGAGCGTGACCTGCGTAATGACGGCCAGCGTCCCGAGAGAGCCCACCAGAAGCTTGCACAAGTCGTAGCCCGCCACGTTCTTGACCACTCGTCCGCCGGAGTGGAACACGCCGCCGTCGGCGGTCATCGCTGTCAGTCCGATCACGTAGTCTCGGAATGTGCCAAAGCCAAACCGACGCGGGCCGTTCGTATTTGTCGCGATCGCGCCGCCAAGTGTGGCGCGATCCGCCTGCGCGATGTCGATTGGCAGTCGCTGGCCCTCGACCGCCAGAAGGCCGGCCAGCCGGCTGATGCGAATTCCGGATTCCACGGTCACCGTCATGTCGCGTGCCGGAAAATCGACGACTCGATCGAGCCGCGTCAAATCGATCGCGGCGGCTGATTTCGAGAGCGGCCCCCCGAAAGACAGAGCGGTCCCACCGCCAAGCGGCATCAATGCCTGTTTGGGGCCGGAAGAGTTCTCTGTCAGGAAATGCTGCAGATCGGACTGGGAGGGCGGTGTGAATCCCGATAAGCCGTCGGAGGAGGCTTCGGAAGGTGGTGTCATCAGCAGTTACTTCAAAATTTGGGCAGTCGGGCGATCAGCGGGCTGTCCCCAGGATACGGAGTCCCCGCTCAAGCGAGTAGAGTTGCAAGCACCGGGCCGCGAAAAACGTCGGACGGGGCAATTACGCCGCTGCAGAACGCCTAGGCGTCGGTTGCGACAGAAAGGGCCCGACTGGTCCCATTTCGCGCCCGTTCCAACGATGAGCGGCGACCGCCTTCAAGACGCGGTCGGCCGCTTCCATGGCAGCCAGGGCCGCGACTCCGTCGACCACCGGAGATTGCTCGTTGAGGACGCAATCCACGAAACTGGCCAGTTCGGCTGTCAGGGCGTCGGCCTTCGAGACCTCTGGCCTGTCGACGTGCAGAAACTCGCCGAAAACTTCGCGCTTCAATTCATCGATGTCCGCACCCGGCATTTTCGCTCGGCCAAGCGGCGAATCGCCGGCGAGCAGTCGTTGACTGGGCGAGTAATGCACAACTTCCCGCGATGTAAAATCGACGGTGACGCAGCCCGAGAGGGACCAGATCTGCATCGTGCGATGGCTCGTGGGATGCACCCGGTTGGCCGAGAGATCGGCGACGCAGCCGTTCGCAAAGTGAAGTCGCGCCTGCACGCAGTCTTCGTTCTCGCCCAGTATCGAAACACCGAATGCCTCAACGTCCACAAGCGGCGAGCCGACCAGGTCGAGAATCAGATCGATATCGTGAATCATCACGTCGAGCACCACGCCGATGTCGGTCGAGCGAAATGCGTAAGGGCTTGTCCGCTCGGCTCGGATGTAACGAGGCGAACCGGCCAGCCGGCGAGCCACTTGCGAAGCGGGATTAAATCGTTCGACGTGACCCACCTGCAGCGTCGTGCGCGTTCGTTCGGCAGCCGCTACCAGTGCGGCCGCCTCAGCGACTGTTGAAGCGAGCGGTTTTTCCACCAGGACGGCAATCCGTCGTTCGAGAAATTCCGTCGCCACGGCTTTGTGCGCCAGCGTTGGCACCGCGATCGAAACAGCGTCGACCGCGCCGAAAAGATGACGGTAATCGGCAAACCAGCGCGTGCGGCACGCTTCGGCCACCGCCTGGCCCCGCTCTGCCGAGGTGTCGGCCACGCCGACGAGTTCCGTGTCGAGATTCGAGTAGATTCGTGCGTGGTGCCGCCCGAGCGCCCCCGTGCCGACAACGCCGACCCGCAGCCGTTTCATGCGGCTCTCCGTCGTGCGACAGATTCGCTCACGGCCGGCTGTCCGTGCTCGCGGACGGCTTCCCGTGCGCGCCCCAGCTTGCCGCGTCGTTGTTTTTCCAAAAAGTTGAACAGGGTCGACAACTCGAACGGAAAGATACCGTCGAGTTCTTCGGCAAAAATCTCGCGAACGGCCTCCAGTGATTTCATGTCTCGATAGAGCAGCCGGTGAGCTCGTTTGATTGTCGCGATCGACTTTTCGGACAGGCCGGCCCGACGCATGCCGACCAAATTTATTGTGTTCACGCACGGGTTGTCCGAACCAGAAACCAGCATGAACGGCGGCACGTCGTGCGGAACCCGCGACCCGCCGCTGACGAAGGCCAGCATGCCCACCGTCGAAAAGTGGTGCACGCAACAATTGCCCGAAATGATCGCGCCGTCGTGAACGTGCACATGTCCGCCCAAGAGCACGCCGTTGACCAGAATCACCCGATTCTGCACATGGCAGTTATGGGCCACGTGGCTGTTGGCCATCAGCATGTTTTGATGGCCGATCCGCGTGGTGTGGTCCTCTTTTTCCGCGCCGCGACTCACGGTGACACCTTCGCGGAAAATGTTTTCATGGCCGATCTCAACACGCGTCGCAGCGCCGCTATAGCTCACGTCCTGGGGCTCGGTGCCGATCACTGCTCCCGGGAAAAAACGGTTGCGCTCGCCGATCGTCGTGTGTCCCGTGATCGTTACGTGACTCACGAGTTGGCAACCGTTGCCGAGGACGACATCGGGGCCGACGAAGCAAAACGGGCCGATGTCGACATTTTCGCCCAGCTCAGCTCGAGGGTCGACCTGCGAAAGATGTGAGATTTTTACAGGCATGGGGCTTCCTTGCTTTCCCCCCTCGTTTCTCAAGCGGCACGACCGACACGATGTTCTTCTCGCTCGGCGCTCTTCGCGCGAAGCTTGCGGATCATGGTGCGATTCAGATGGTGTCCCGAGCGGTAGGCGACAAAATGGCCTGCGAGGTCGCAGCCAATCAGCGCGAAATCGCCCAAGCAGTCGAGAACTTTGTGTCGGGCGCATTCATTCGCGGCACGCAACGTGTTTTCGATGGGACCAGCCGCGCCGAAGATCAAAAGATCCCGTGCCGTTGTCCGACTTCCGTATCCCGCGGCTCGCAGGGCGACCGCTTCGCGTTCGAGCACAAACGTGCGGGAGAAGGCCAATTCCGCCATGAAGTTTTCCGGTGTGATCTCGATCGAGAATGACTGCGCCGGGATGGGGGAGCGGGGTCCGTAATTCAGATGGTAGGCAAGAACGAGTGCCCCGCCGGTGAGCGGACGATAGGTGATCTCGCTCTCGTCCTCCGCTTCCGCGACAAAAACGGTTTCGTCAAGGGCGAACGTCGGTCGCGGCACCGATTGCTCGACGATCCCGGCGCCAAGCAGGGCTTCGGCGAATTGCAGGCTCGAGCCATCCATCCCCGGGGGTTCGGGTCCGTCAATTTCAACCGTGCAATTGTCAATACGCAATCCGGCCAGCGCCGCCATCACATGTTCGATCATCTCGATCGCAACGCCGTCACGTTCGATTGCCGTACGGCGCTCACGGTGGACGGCGAATTCAATCGTGGCGGGAATCGGCCTCAGCTGTGGGCGATCCGTTCGTCGAAACACGACCCCTTGATTTGCCGAAGCCGGTTGGAAGCGAAGATGGATATCCCGACCTGTGAGAAATCCGATCCCCGAGGTTTCGGCGGACTGGCGGATCGTCCGCTGCATTCGGCCCTGCATCCGTGCTCCGTATTGCTGCTCAGCTCGGCGAATTGATGCGAAGGTCAGGCGAGGCTCGTCTCCGCAAGCCTCGCCCGACCGGAATTCAATCTCCGCAGATCCAACGCTTGTCCCGACACTATTGCTGCGCCGGAGTTCCGGCATCGGCCGGCTTGGCAGCCATTTTGCCGTAGTTGCGATTCAAGAACGACGTGATGGCGTTCGTGATGTCGTCGTTGGGCCGATAATAGACGACTTGCTTGTTGAGTCCGCGCATCACTTCTTCGGGGTTTTCGGTCCCTTCGACATCATCCGACGTGAATCTCAAGACGAGCGTGTAGTTGAAGTGCACGGCGTACTTCTGCACGGCATCGGCCACTTCGAGGTAGACGGTCTTATAAATCTGCGCTTCGCGACGAATCAAATCCCGCTGCTGCGTCTTGCGGAACGCCTCGGCCTGCGTGGTGTGGTTCAGGACCTGCTTCTCCTTCTGAGCGTATTCCTCGGTGCCTTCCTTAAGGAGCTTAAGGTCGGCCTGCTCCTTGCGGATCTGTTCCGCCATCGCCTTGAATTTCTCTTCCGACTTCGTCAGGTCGGTCTTGAGCTCCTCACGCAGGTTCTCAAACTTCTTGTAGTTCTTGAACACCCGAGCCATATCGATCAAGGCGATGCGATGCGGCGAATCGGGAGCCCGTCCCTCGGCCAGAACGGCGGCAGGCACCCAGGCCAGTGCGGTCATAAGCACGAACACGGTGGCAGTGACAGGAATTCTTTTCACGGCGGATGCACTCCTTTGCTTGCCGCTCGCCCCGGATCCTGGGGCCAAGTGAGACAGACGAATTGTGATGGTGAACAGACGTCCGCAGGGGGAGTAGATCGAAGCTCGGACGCGCGGCTTATTTTGCAAACCGGTGCATTCTCGTCAAGACGAGTGTTTTGGCGTTTACACCTAGGCTTCGTAACAGAGGGTCAGGCGACAGTCGCGCATGGGCTCAGTGCCGTAACTCCAATGTGGCCAATGCGTGTGCGGCCGTATTGTCCGTCTCTCGATCCAAACGTGCAGCTCCGGAAGGACAACACACAGCCCCAAAGCACGAACGCCATCACCCCAATTGGAGCTGCAAGACTTGTCCATCTTTTCAATCGGGGCGATTTCTCACATAACTCGTGAACGCCGAGATAAGTCAGGCCGAAAAGCAGCGGTAGGATGGGAAACCAAAAGCGTCGGCTGGCCGCCGAGTAGAAAAACGGGTAGACCGCCAGCATTGCCGAATACGCCAGCACATACATATGCGACGCGGAGAGGTTTGTGCGGCGCGACCAAAACGCCGTCACGACAAACGCTGCACAGACGACCCCCAGCAGAGCGAATTCACCGCGACAAACGGCGCGGAAGTCCTCCGCGTGAAGATTGGTGAACAATTCACCGACGGCGCCGATTTTCGACATTTGTTCTGCCAGGATTACGTCCCATGCCGCGGTCTGCAGCGAATAACGGCTGCCGATCACGCCGGCCACATATCCGCTTCGCATGAGGAGCGTTAGGCCAATCCAGGCCAAAATCGTGGTTGGAATCGCCAAGATGGCCAAGGTCCGCCAGTTCATTGCGCGGCGGATGAGAGACTGTCGCGCCAGTGCCCACAGCAAGGCTGGAATCAAGGCGAGACCGGCAGCGCGAATTGCGATGGAGACTCCGCAGCCAATAAGCCCGACGAAAAGAAACGGCCAAGACTCCATTGCTCGCTCCAATGCGAGCAGGGTCAACATCGAGGCTGCAAAGAAGACCATTTCGGCAGCAAAAGCGACCGCCAGGTCGGAGCAAATGCTGGACGCGGCCGTCAGCAGCAAAATCCAACACACAACGAGGGCCGGAATTGCGAAGCTCCGCCGCAAGAGCCAGCCTGCGGCCCAAAGCCCCGTTGCGAGCGAAATCAAATTTAGGGCCAACAGCCCGCCTGATGTCGCCACTCCGCAAATTCGCAGTGCCGCGATCAAGCAGGGATAACCCGCGGGGAAATATCTCGCCGCCGGTGTGATCTCGTGCAGGTCGGCCGGCGCACCGTCAAGCACCCATTGGGCCCATTGGATGTACCCACCCATATCGAAGGCCCCAGCGGTTGGCACGTCGCCCCTAAGAGGCCCCGTGGCTGCGAATCCGTAGACTGCCACGACCGGCACGATCAAGATCGCAAGTAAAAAGCCATGTCGAAAGGCGGGACGCGATTCAGCCATGCTTTCCTCACGATCGGCCGAGTTCCAGCAGAGCTCTTTTCAAATGAGCGGCCCATTTCAGGTTATGGCGCAGGGTCGATGGGATTCCACAGAATGCTCAAGATTTGTTCCACGGACAATGCCTTTCCGAATTGCTGGGTTTCGATGGCGCAACCCGGCCTTACGTCAAAGCCGCGATCAGCTGCCAAAGCCTTTTGGGGTTTTTACCGATTTTTTTTGTTTTTTCTCGTTGACAAATTGAATCGCCCCGTGTGAGATGACGACTGGCCCATTCCGATGTCCCATCGGTCACCCGGAAAGCTCGCCGGACCACGCGGTATCTTAATCTTTATCCTTGTCCTGATACCGGTACCCTGCCGGAACACGAGCTGTGGTAGGAACTTACCGGAGGATCGATTGGCGCGAGGGGTTATTTTCGGGTCGGCTTGTTGCCGCCCCATCGTTCCGCGTCTTGTCTCTTCAAGAAGGTGAAGGCATGAAACAACGTAAGAAGGGGTTCACGCTGATTGAATTGCTGGTCGTGATCGCGATCATCGCGATCCTGATCGCCCTGCTGCTGCCGGCCGTTCAAGCGGCCCGCGAGGCGGCCCGGCGGACCCAGTGCAAGAACAACATGAAACAGCTTGCACTCTCTCTCCACAACTACCACGACACCAACTTCGTCTTCCCCCCCGGCTGGCACGGTGGGAACGGCGTCGCTTGGGGCATGCAATTGCTGCCCTACTGCGAATTCAAGCCGATCTATAACCTGATCAACTTTAACACCGTGATGACGTCGACGGTCGGGACGGCTCCGAACCGGAACTATGACCAGATCAACCTCGTCCTCAATCTGTTCAAGTGTCCGTCGGCCAGCGACTCGCAGACGATCTCCAGCAGCCGCTGCGGCGGAACCGGCAACGACTTCCTGTATCGCACGTCGGTTGCCGCAGTCGCCAACTACCTCGGCAACGGCGGTTCACTGTTGACCGACGGTGGCGGCCCCTTCGCTCCGACCGGTTTGGGTACTCCCCCGGTTAACGAGGGAGGATCCGCTGGTAGTGCGAATCCTGGTGCGTTGGAAGTCCAGATTTCAGCGCAGACAGCGGGAGCGGGTGTGTTGGACAACGGCGGCGTGCTCTTCGAAGACAGCCGCGTGAAGATCTCCGACATTTCCGACGGAACGACCAACACGGCCCTCATCGCCGAGCACTACGGCGCGACCTGCCTCACCGGCGGCGGCTTGGGTAACACGAACTGTGCGTCAAGCCATGTTGACTCCTGCTTTGCGTATTGGGCCAATGCCGACTCCTACACCGGTGGCGGCGGTGCCACGGTGGCTTCTGACGTTTGCTTCAGCTCGGTCATCGGCGTGAACGGTAACGCCAACGCCCGAGTCGGTGGCAACGGCGACATTAGCTCGCAGCACGAAGCTGGTGCTCAGCTTGCTCTGTGCGACGGTTCCGTTCGGTATATGAGCAGCAGCACGGACAACACTCTGTTGACGTACGTCTGCAACCGCGGTGATGGACAGGTCATCAGCCTGCCCAACAACTAGGTTGGCTGCAACCATCGTCTGAACTGTTGATCTGAAAATCGACGACCGCCTCCGCAAGGGGGCGGTCGTTTTTTTTGCGCTGAGTCAAATCCCCATTTCGGATGATCGCTCCCCTTGCGGACGACAGCACGTTCTCGCCAAGATCGATGGCTGACCCCGTTGTCGGTCATGGTCCAGCGATTTTGGCGTCGAGAGTTCGATGAGCCGCCTTCAACAGCACCGTGTCACTGCCTCTCAGTTGAAACGACGCCGGTCTTGGCAGTTTGTCGCAACCTGCGTGGCTCTGTTCGGCGTCTCATTGCTGGTTTACGCACAGACCTGGTCGTTCGGCTACATGACGGTCGATGATCCGGCTTACGTGACCGCAAATCGACCCGTTCAACAGGGGCTCTCGCTGCAAGGCATTGTCTGGAGCTTTACAAACGTCCACGATTCAAACTGGATTCCGCTGACGTGGATGTCGCTGATGCTCGATTCAAGCATTTACGGCGTGCGACCGGCCGGTTACCACCTGACAAATGTAGTCTTGCATGCGCTCAACTGTGTCCTTTTGTTCACAGTACTGGCTTTGGCGACGCGATCACTCGCGAAAAGTGCGTTCGTCGCTGCACTCTTTGCCCTCCATCCGCTGCACGTCGAATCGGTCGCGTGGATCGCCGAACGGAAAGATGTGCTGAGCACGTTCTTCGGTTTGCTGTCGCTTCTCATGTACGTGCGCTATGCGCTTGGGTCGACGAGCTGGAATCTGGCGGCGTCGCTGTTGTTCCTGATCGCGAGCCTGCTGGCCAAGCAGACACTCGTCACATTGCCATTCGTGTTCTTGCTGCTTGATTACTGGCCTTTGGGCCGCATCAAGTCCGGCGCAGTTTTTGGGCGCTGGCCGGGTCCACGAGCCGTATCGGAGCCGTCGTATCTGGAAGACGACGCGCATCTCGAACGAGCGTCACCCTCATCGTCCGCTCGGGAGCGTTCGCTCCGCTGGCTTATCGCGGAGAAGATTCCGTTCTTTGCCGTGGCGGTCATCTTTTCGGTAATTGCTGCTACGGCTCAATCGAGTGGGGGCGCCGTTCGAAATTTTCAATTTCTACCTCTGTATGCGCGAGATGAACGCCGCGTCTGTCTATGTCGCCTATTTGTGGAAAGCCGTTTTGCCCCGCAATTTGGCGGTTTACTACCCGTATCCGCAAGCCGAACTGAACGCCACCACGGTGACGCTCTGCGCAGCGTTCTTGGTAGCGATTACCGGAGTCGCGATCGTTAGCCTGCGCCGCTTTCCTTTTTTGGCCGTCGGCTGGTTCTGGTATCTCGGCACCCTCTTGCCGATGATCGGTCTCGTGCAAATCGGCTCGCAGCGGATGGCGGATCGATACACGTATTTTCCGCTGATTGGAGTTTTCCTGGCGGTGACGTGGCTGATTCCTGAATTGATTCCCTCGGGGTTCGCGCAAGCGCGCCTCCTGCCAGCCGCAGCTCTTACGGTGGTGAACCTTTTGGGGCTAGCCGCCTTTGAACAAGTTCGCTTGTGGCGAAACAACGTGATTCTCCTGCGGCACGCCAAGGACAGCACGAACGATCACATGCTCGCGCATCAGTTCTTGGGAAGCGCCCTGCTCGACGAGGGTCAAATCAAAGAAAGTCTTGTCGAACTCAAGGAAGCTGTGCGGCTGGGGCCCTGGTCGGCTCCGGCGCATTACGGCTACGCATTGGCATTACAGAAAGCGGGGCGATTTAACGAAGCGACGGCGGAATATCGAGCGGCGCTGGCGATCGACAATCGCCTTGCCGAAGCGCACAACAACCTGGGATTTCTCTTGCTCAAGGAACGGAAATTCGACGAGGCGAAGTCACATTATCTGCGGGCCCTCGATATCGACGAGACGCTGGTCGACGCTCAAGTCAACCTGGCCTTCCTGAATCTAACTCTACGCGACTATCCCCAAGCAATTGCGCATGCCGAGCGGGCCCTCGCGCTGGGACCCCAATCGCCCACGGCTTGTCGGCTTTGCATCGCGTTGGCGCTTGAAGGCGAAGGACGCCTGGATGAGGCCGTTGGCAAGCTGCAAGAGGTCGTTGCGGCCGCGCCCAATGATCAAATCGCTCGTCAACAACTGAATCGAGTTCTGGCCATCAAGCGGCACACGATGCACAATTGATTGAGATCGGCAAATTTGAGAGGCCTTGTCACGCGCTCTGCCGAACGATCCTGAGACCCGTGCGACACACCGATCAGGGGATCCAAACGTTCGGCTCCGCGCAACCCGGCAAAGCGTGCGCCGTTCGACGAGCTTTGAGCCGGACGTAAGGTGCAACGAAGCAGCCACGGTGTGCGAAATGTCCTGGCGCAGCATCGCGATCGGAACGATCCGGCTCTCGAAGGTCTTCCAATACGAAGCCGGCGACGCAGAGTTCTCCGATAAGTTCTTCCCACGAGTGAAGATATTCGACGGCCCCGGGCTCGCGGTATGAGCGATCGGGAACCTGCGGCAACGGGCCTGAATGGTAGTATTCGAGCCCGAGAACGTATCGTTCTTTGGAATCACGATGCGTGATTTGCAGGGACGTTGGTTGCTTATGCTGGCTGATGTAAAGCCCCTCCGGACGCAGCACGCGGGCAATCTCCGCGTAAACCGGCGCCAATCTTGGAACATAACAGGTGCTCACCGGTTGATGCACCAAATCGAAGGTGGCCGCTCCGAGCATCGACAAGTTCTCCATCGACGCTTCGATTGTGCGGACGGCGAGATTCCGACGGGCCGCTTCGCGATCGTCGATCCGCAGCATGGCTGGGCTGAGATCGACGACGGTGACATTTGCGCCGCGCACGCGTAGAGGATCGATTGCCAGCCGCCGCCTGCTGCCAGACATAGAACGTCGAGTCGGTGAATTGATTTGGGCAGCCAGCCGCGGGCATCAAGCACCGGCAGCGGATTACGGCATTCCTCGTCTGTGGCAACCGCGGCAAACACGCTCCCTGATTCGGCGAGGCGGTTCCAGGCGGCTCGATTTTGAGCAAGCGTCACGGCTTTCGATCCGGTGCAAGTGAATTTGACGGCGAATCGAACTTGAGTCGCCAAATCGCATATTTTTCCACGGGGACGGTACCAAAAACAAACGGCATCGGTCCCCAAATCCCAGAATAAAAGCCCGCACCGGCGCGCTCGTCTAATGTCGCCAGTCCAAGGCAAACCGGGTATTCCAATTCCTGGACGGAATCGAAGAATTTGTGATCGTAAAAGATGACATCCGTGTTGTTCGAGGGCATGATCATGATCTCTCCAGGAAGCGATTTGGGGTCGCTCACGTCGACCGGGCGTCCGCCGTGGGCCTGCATGTAATACTGAAATCCCCAGTGGCCTTGAAACCAGAGAGGCCCCGGTTCCGCTTTGAGAACCGCGGCGATGCGCGCGGCAGCTGTGCGTGCCGAATCGGCCAGACACAAATCGGCCCAACTGACGAGCGAGCTGACGATTACGGCCGGAATCAGAACCCAACTCCATCGGACGCCGCGCAGCGCGGGGGTTGAGTTCTGCTCGAGTCGTCGGACGATGAGGATGCCGAGCGCTGGTGAAATGGGCAATAGGCTGCGGACATTGCACGTCCAATTCACGAAGCCGGCGAAGAAAAAGGTTCCGAGGACCCACACCGTCAATAGCGCCGCATCGGCCGATTGGTTCTTCGCCAGATCGGCCAGCGCCAACCAGAGGACAAGCACACCCACAGCAGCCCATAATCCGAATTGGAGAGCCGTTCCCATATCGAAGGGAAGGGCTCGATGCAACGCATTGAGGTACGAAGTCGAAAAGCACCACCTTGCACATGCGCTCGTCGCGAGGCCCAGTAAACCGACCGCAGCCAGGCTCCGCTTCGACCAAAGCCACGGCGCGCAAAGGAGAAGAGCCAGATACGAGCCACCGGTGAATGAGAGAGCAACCAGGATTTTGGAACTCACAGTTTCCTCGGCGAACACCTGTCCCGGTCCTGAAACGGCTTCGATTCTCCATGCGAAGTTAGCGGCGTCCCCCAACAATCCGCGCCCATAATGTCGCCAAGTCCAAAACTGATAGACCGCCAGCACGCCGACGGGAATCAAAAGCCAGCAGAGTTGCCAAGTCGGCTTGCGCCGTTGCAGCACCGTGTAGACGCCCAACAATGGAATCAGCGCGATTGCGAAATACTTCGTCAATGCCGCGGCGCTAACCAAGAATGCGGCGATTGCAAGAAGCGGAATACGATTGAACCTGACTCCGCCAACCCAGAGCGCGATGGACCACGTCCAAAGGCAAAGCATCATGGTGTCGCACATCACGTTGCTGCTTGACACAAGAAAGGCCGGGGTCGCGAGTCCGAGTAGAGCGGCCCAAACGGGCCGTCCGCAAAGCAATCGGGCCAGAAACCAGGTCCCCCAAACCGCGCCGATGGCGGGCAAAAGGAAGACCGCATGGAGGGCCGGCTCGCTCCAGCCGAAGAGTTCCGCCGCGCCCGCGATGTAATAGGCAGCCAGCGGCGGATTTTTCATCACGTCATAAAGAGGCTGCGGAACGGAATACCAGTTTACGTCGACCCCGTAGAAGTCGAGGGGATGTGCCTGAATCTGAGCGGCCGCCCACAGGAACAGCGGATCGTCGACGCAAAATGCCTTATTGATCCAGGGAAGCAGACAGGCGATTGACGCCGCCGCGAGAATTGCCAGCGAGCGAGCCGATCCGGCTGGGGGTGGCGAATTATTCCCGTGCTCCGCCGCGGTCACGGCTCACCTCCTCGCGTGCGCGATTCGCAAAGGGGCAGTCGAGTTCACATTCGCTGTGGACCTGGTTCTTTCAGGAGTGCGGCAGTAAATCCCACCAAGTCCCCTTTATTCTGGGCTGTCTCGCGAAAGACGTCCATCCTTTCGGCCTCTTCGCAGAGTTGCGCGAATGAAAAACCGCTCGAGTCATCCAGATCGGCCAGGAACTCTTTGGCTACCATGACAGCGTCGTTTTTCGCATCGATCCGCACCAACAAGTCGACGAGGACGTAGGCGATCAGACGCCGATCTTCAAGATCGGTCGCCGAGCGGATTCGATCCTGAAAATAGGCGATGGCCTCGTCTCGATGCACGTTCGCCAGAATCTGGAAAAATCGCAGGTGGGCCGTGTAGTAGTCGTCGAACGGCGGATCGGCGGGAAACTGAAATTGCGATGACAGACGTTTGCCGTATTCGCAGAGCTGCAAGACGACCGGCAGCTCCGCACTTTGCGGTGGCAAGAATCGCGCAAATCGGACGACCGCCGCCAAATGCGAGACGTCGATATGGTAATTTCCGTCGTCAAACAGCCAATCGCGTCCGGTGATGGCCTCAATGAGACTCTTGCAAGCACAAGGCGCGGACTCACGCCGCTCGATATCTCGGCAGACCGATTGAAACAGTTCGCCGTAGAGATGGCCGACGAGCATCGCGGCGCCGCGAATCCGATCCTCCGAGGAAATCTGTGGCACCGCCTGATCGAACGCGGTGATCGTGTTGCAAGTGCCGCGCGACTGCAGCATCAGCTCGAGCCCTTTTATCGGGTGAGCCCGCTCATAGAGAGCGATGCTGATCAGTTCGTCCACATTTTCAGGAAGCCCGTTGTTGACGGCGATCGCTTCAAGAGCCTTGGTGACGCGTTCGGGCTCGCGGATCGTCCGCAGATAAATCCACGCCTGGGGAACGTTGCCTTGGCTTAGGAAAGCCTCTCCGACGCGGCGGGCGGCAGCGATGTAGGCTTCTTCGAACTCACCTTGCCGTTCGTCGGGCACGTTGTCGAAAGACGTTGGTCGCGAGAGGGGCAGGCCCATCTCGAACTTCTTTTTGAGCAGCATCGCATCGAAGAGACGATGAAGCTCGCCCCGGCCTTCAAGCGAGCGCAAGAGCTCTTCGATCGCAGCGCTCGGACCGTTTGCCTGGCGAGCTTGTTCGATCGAAGCAAAGGAGTTTTCAGACATTTCCGCTGGTCTAGCCGCAACAACTTTGCGAATCGCCCGAACCGCAGTGGCCGCTTCCGCAGCCGCCGCCCGTACTTTGCGCAATCGGGCCGTCCGGCCCCACGGTTTGAACTTCAACGACGCCGTAACCCGCCGCCGCAGCTTGCAGCGCGAGCTTCGTACTCTCCGGGCCCCGGTCGTTCAACACATAGAGGATCAACTTGGATTTGTCGAGCGTCCACTCAAGATCAATTAATTCCAGCGACAAGTTCCATTTCTCAATTCGTTCCCGCCAGTCCCCGAAGTCCTGTTCGCAATCACTCCGGAGTCGTGCACCCGCCTGCTCATCCTCGGCTGTCGCTGTTCGCAGAATGGATTGTTGATTTGGGTCTTGATCACTCGCATCGTGGCCGTTCGCATCCGGACCACTTTCGGCGGCGGGCCGCTTCGCGACTTTTCCCTCATCCGTCAGCAGCGTGCCCAGCTCAATACCGCGATGCGTGCGCACGACGACGCGGTCCCCCCGATTCCGCACAAAATCGGGCGGAATCTCAAAATGCGCGACTTCGGAGATTGTTCCGTAGCGAACGAGCGCTCGGCCACTCATCCAGCCTCCTCCGTACCTTGTTCCACCAGCACAATCGGATCGACGGCTCCAGTCGTCGAGAAACGGCCAATCAACGTCTCATACATTGTATGCTGGCCGAGCACGGTGCGGGGTTCAAGGATCCGGGACAAACTGCGATAAATCAGCCATTGTTCTTTGCCGACTTGCAGCCGAAATCCTGCAGCCTGACTGTTCGGAACGGCAGTCCCATTTTGGGCGACTGTCAGCGGCCGCCACATCGCTGGGCGGCGACCGCGGGCGCGATTCCAGTCAATCACAATCGGCGAATAAATTCCGCCGATCGCCGTTTGACGGAATTCAAGGTGATGCGGCAAACTCATCATTTGTCCCGCGCAGCTCTGCACCCGCGGGCACGGAAGACCGATTGGCAAAAGTCTCGAAACCATGTTCGGTCCCGAGAGCCGACAGGCCCGAGTCTCCCGGTCGAGAGCCACCTCGATATTTCCGGCCAACGGGAGTCGCGATCGATACTCGATGCGCTCGTCGCCCCGACCAACGACAACGTCGGCCATAAAGAGAAAATCATCATTTCGAGGCAAGAGAAGCTGCCGCTCAATGCGGATATCGGGGGCTGGTCGAGCTTGCAGTTCCAGATAGTCCGCCTCGTCGTCGGAATACCAGCACGAACAGGTCCATGGTCCGAAGATTCCGATCGATTCGTTCGCGATCCGGAGTTCGATCTCCCATTGGCCGCTGAATAGGAGCGCACCGCGCGTTGCCAATTCCACGCTGGGAAACTGCCCGTGATGCAACACGGAGAGCGAATTGGCATTCGGCGACCAATCACCGCGCAGGCAGGCCGAGCGACTGCGATCGGATTGAAAAACAGGCCGAACCTCTTTGCGTGCCACGGCCCTCTTTGAATCTCTCGACCGTCGAGGAATATGGACTCCATTGCCCAATGAGCCGAGAAAGCGGACGACAGGCTGCGAAGACCCATTTCGACGGGAAATCGCCGTGGCAGCCGTCGACCAGAGGCCGGCAAACCCGTTCGCCCTGCCATTCGAGAATGCCAGGCGTCCATTTCCAAGACACATTCTCGATGCCGCACCGATCAGCGCTTGGAATCGTCGTTCGGATTGGCTGTCAAATAACGGGCGTGAAAATCGCTGACCCCATTCCCGAGCGCGTAACATTGTCGCGAGCCAATTCGGCAAGTCTTCGACGAGTTCTGCTGACGGAATGCCGTCGGAGTCGGTCGACTCGACAAGCAGTTGACCAAGTTTGCTACGCGCTGCTGTAACGACGGTCTCTGCGCCAGCAACATGTTTGAACAGCAAACCGGCTTGCCAGCAAAGATCAGCGTCCAGGATTCGATTCGCGAGTCCCCACAAGGGCGTTCCCTGAATCGCGGCTGTCAATGCGAGCCGCCAGAGCATGCCGAAGAGAGAGGTTGGCATCTTTGCTCCAGCGTCCCGAAGTATTTCAAACAGGACAAGCGTCTCCAGTTGTGAAAGAGGCTCTCCGTTCAGGCATGATGTCGCCCATCGATCGAGGCTCGCAACAGCAATGCGGTCAACCAATTCGCGGTTGCCTCGGGGTGAGCCGTTCTTGCGCGCGCCATTGAAATTCGTGTTCGGCGCAAAAACGCGAATCAAGGTCGCGGCTCGCGTCGATTCTTCGAGTTGGTGCCGCGACCAAAGCGCGTGCCGAGAATTGACGGCTAGATTGCGGGCCGATTTTCGCGAGCCGCTGCCGCCGGCAAGTTCGGCCAGGAGTTTGTAGAGACCTTCCAGGTCGCGGGCGTCGACGGAACGTTGGAGTCTCGCAGGGGCCAAGGCATCCCATTCGACACCGGCGAAGAAATCCGCGTCTGAGATCGACGAATCCAATTCGACTGACTTGCCAAACGCAATCAAGGGGTCGCCTCGACTAATATCCAGATTCCGAATCTGCGAATCAATTTCAAACCAAATTGGCCCCTGTGGCCGTCCGGCGACGATAGCAGTCGTGATTGTGATGTTCAATCGACGAGAAATCGTGCGACGCTCGACTGCGGATGGAACAACTCCGCGTAGGGGTCGCCTGTACCGGTCGTCCCTAACGAAATAATCGCCGCGCGTGCGTTCTTCCCTTTTTCGAGGGTGCCAAACTCCTCCTCGAGTCCCAATGCGCGTGCACCGTTAAGCGTGCCGAGTTGAAGCAGCAATGCCGGATCGAATTCAGGATACTGGCCGGCCAGGAACAAGAGTTCGTTCCATACGCTCAAATCCGGGTTTGAGCCGCGTCCGTCCGTTCCGATTGCGACGAGTGCGTTGCGTTCGATCAGCTTTCGCCATGGGTGTTCGGCGTGCCCGAAAAATGCGTGCGTCCGCGGACAATAAGCGACCGCAATGTTATCGTGGCTCGCCACGAATTCGATCTCCTCATCATCGAGATAGTTTCCATGCGCGATCACCACCCGATTCAAGCCGTCCATGGCGCGCAGATAGTCGAGCGGTTTCCTCTTCCCCGGCAAAACTCCGTCTCGCCACACTCCCAGGCTGGATAAAAACTCGACCAGTTCGCCCCTACCCTCGCGGAGCAACTGTAATTCGGCCTGCGTCTCCGCCAGGTGCATCGTAATCGGCGCGTGGCGGCCAGCCGCAAGCGCAATCACACGCTCAAACAACCTGGGATGCACAGAATACGGAGCATGCGGGCTCAAACCTCGAACGGCCGGCGACTGGTCATCCTCCAAGAACCGGGCCGCGATTTGGAGTTGACTCTCGATGCTTTCCGAAGAGAGCCCGATCAATTCTCGAAAGAGCACACTTCCCCGGGTTTCGGCGGGATTTTCGCCGGGCCAACTCTGCGTGACAATTTCCCCAAAAGCGACGGTGCCGTGTCGACGGCATTCGTCCAGACCATGGCGAACGGCACTTCCCGCATCACCTCTTTCCCGTCGGTAAGCCATTAGATGGCGAAGCCAGGCGGAAAATGGCTGACTCGGAGTCAAGGGCTCGGCCAATTCGCTGAATTCGAGATGGGTATGTGCATTGATGAATCCGGGCACCACTGCCACATCGCCCAAATCCTGGGCATCCTCGGGGGGCCGATGATAAATGGCGCCAATTCGCCCTTCACAGACTTCCACCGCCCCATGCGCGATCGGCTCGGACGCAACCGGAAAAATCCAACGGGCTTTGATCAGAGTCGGCGTTGCCAAGCGGTCCTCCCGAGATCCACTCGAATCTCGAAGCAGCCATTCGCCGCACTCTTCGCGATGGCTTCTCAATGATATCATTAAAGTTGCTGCTTCGAGTTGTCAGACAGGTCGTTGCAACTCGTCGGCGGGTAAAAGGAGGGGCGACAGATGAAGCCGTTTCCATTCCGTGGGTTGCCGATCGTTGGGGCCGCGCTCGTGACCGTCACTTGGGTTTTGCCAGTCGATGCACAGCTTTATCAAGTTGTGCCGCCGCGCCGCTATCGCACGGCGACCCCGAGCACGGCGACCGATGCGGCTTCAAGCGACACGCGGATTTCGCTCGAGATTTTCACCGGAACGGAAGGAGTTGGCTACCACGCTCAGCAATGGGAATCGGTCTTCGAACACGCGGGCGTCGTTGCTCGCATTCATTCCGAGTTTTCCGGCGACAAAGTCTCGATTCGCGAGAAACAGTACGGCAAGCTGCGAGAGGTCACGCTTGTCGGCAAGCTCGAGAAAGACGGTTCTCTCACCTTTTCCGGCCACAAATTCGCCCGTTCTCAATCAGCCGCTTTTGAAGAGTGGCTGCGCGAGATCAGAGCGTACGGTGCTCAAGGCAGCCCAAGCGGCAAGGCGCTTTGGGGCCTGAGTCGCGAACAATTCGACGCGATGCAGAGCGCATTGGCCGCGCCTGTGGAAGAGGAGGTCGCTGGGCTTTCATTTGAGGAGGCGATTGCCTCGCTGCATCTGCCCGCACAATATCCGTTCCGGCTGTCGATCGCGGCGCAGCAGACGCTCGGATTGCCGGGCGTGAAAAAGCAGCCCGGGCGCGTTCAGGTGCGGGGCATCGCCCACGGATCGGCGTTGGCCTTGCTGCTTTCGCAATACGGACTCGGATTTCGACCCAATCGCACGCCCGCCGGTAAGTTGGAGCTGGTTGGTCTGCGGGTCGAAGACGGACAGGCCCTTTGGCCGATTGGGTGGGACATTCCGGAAGGCACGTATCCGGCAAACGTCGCGCCGAAGCTCTTTCAACAAACGAAGGTCGACTTGAAGGACCAAAAACTCGCCGATGTACTCAACGCCATCGCAGATCGTACGGGGATTCCGGTGCGGATCGATTATTTGGCGATTGCGGGCCGCGGCCTCGATGTGGATTCGATTCTCGTCAACGCCTCGGGCGAGCACATGACCTGGTCCCGTTTGCTGTCGACGATTACGAGTCCCTCCCTGCTTGTCGCGAATATACGGACGGATGAAGCCAAGAAACCCTTTGTATGGGTCACGTCGGTCAAGAATGCGCCGCCGCGGATGAAGCGGCCGTCGCGGCCCAAGAAGCCGGTCGACGCAGACCTATTGCCCGATCAGTGAATGAGGCCCTGCATGTTCACGGGTGCGGAGATCGTCGAGATTCTGAAAGAAATGCAGGTGACGCACGTCGTCGCCCTGCCCGACAGCACGCTTGGCATGTGGGAAGAAGCGCTTCGCGCGGCCGGCTCGCCGGCGCTGATTCGCGTTTGCCGCGAGGGAGAAGCCTGGGCAATTGCGGCCGGGTTGTATCTCGGGGGCTCGAATCCGCTCGTGATGATCCAATGCACGGGGTTGTTTGAATCGGGCGACTCGCTCCGGAATGCGATTCACGATTACCGGTTGCCGTTATTTGCGATCATCGGCTATCGCAGTTATCTGAGCCAGACGATGCTGCCGAACGACTCGGCCCGTACCTACACCGAGCCGATTATTCGAGCGTGGCAGATTGACTACCGTTTGATCGACGCGCCGGCAAAAAAGCCGGAAATCCTCGAACACTACCGTCGCTGTCAGGCTGCGGACCGACCTGGAATCGTGCTGATCGCCGAAGGTCGTGGCTAATTCAGGAGTCTGCCCAATATGCCGACCGCGTCGTCGAAACGGATGTCTCTTGTGGAAAGTCTCGTCGCCTTGCACGAGGTACGACGCGACGAAATCGTCATCACCACGATGGCCCCCGCCCGCGAATGGCAGAAGTTGGGCAAAAGTCCGCTCGATTTCGTGCTCGTTCCGTCCAGCATGGGTCAGGCCACGTCGCTCGGTCTGGGCATCGCATTGGCGCAGCCGGAGCGAAAGATCGTCGTTTGCAACGGCGACGGGTCCATGCTGATGAATCTGGGCTCGCTTGTGACGATTACGGCGCAGGCGCCTGGAAATCTCGTCATCATCGTTTTCGACAACGGTGTGTATGAGATCACCGGCTCACAACCAACGCCCGCCGCGCCGTCGCTTCGGCAAGATGCGGCCGCCACGGTCGATTTTGGTGCGTTAGCCTCCGCCTGCGGCTTTCGGCAGGTATGGGCATATCACAAGATCGAGGATTGGCGAGAGAATGTCGCCGATCTCATTGATGGGCCCGGCCCCGTCTTCGTGCACTTGCTGATTGAACCGGTGCACACGGATGAATTACTGCAGCCGCCCGGGCCATCGCCCGAGCGAGCACGCGCTTTTCGCGAGCATCTTATGCGTGCGGAATCACGTAAAATATCACCGCACAGTAGTGGCAGACGCTGGCGCTGACCACGAGCACGTGCCAGACGGCGTGGTAATACGGCACCTTCTCATCATTGGCCAGGAAGTAGATTCCAGCCATGTAGAGCGCACCACCGGCCACGATCAGCGCCTGTCCGCCAACCGGCAAGACGTGCGCGATCTCGTGGAAGGCCACCACCGGAATCCAGGCAAGCACGACGTACGCTCCGACCGCCACATTGGTCAGGCGGCGGAAGCAGAGCTTGAAGAAGATGCCGAGCGACGTGAGCCCCCACACCGTCAGCGTGAGGCCCCAGAGCCAGCCTTGCAGGAAGTAGGACAAGGCGAACGGCGTAAAGGTCCCTGCAATCAGCAGAAAGATGCAGACCTGATCGAGCATCCGGAAGAAGTACCGAGCCCGTGGAGTCTGAAAACTGTGTGAGAGCGTCGACGCGGCGTAAAGAGCCACCAATGACGCCGCATAGACACAACAACCGATGAACTGCAAGCGTGAGCTGTGCTCGCTGGCCGAACCGACCAAGACAATCGCGCCAGAATGCTGAGCACAAGTCCGAACCCGTGCGTAAGCTGGTTCGCGGTTTCCTCTGGAATGTGCTGGATTCCGAACTGAGGTCGAACCAGGCTGCTCATCGGTGATTTGCCCTCTTGTGAAGATAGGGGAGGCACTGAAGGCCGTTACGGCCAGGGCATTATGTCTTTATCGGCGCGAAGCGAGAGGAATTGACCCGCCCTGACAATTTGAGGCCCAAACTGTCCACTCCCATCCGGTTTTGCTGTGCGAAATTGTCAATCACGTAACGACTTACTCCCATTATACCCGTTAAGACAACCCCGCGGCTGCGGTCGCTGAATCCCAAGGTTTCGCCGTCTTTTCTCTTGGATCGACCGCTGAGAACTGGGCTTTCCGAGAAACTCGATTTTGGGTGTAATCCGCCCCCCGTGAACCGGACCGCCCATTCATTCGAAGGGCTCGCGGGCTGGAAATGATTAAGGACCTGTTTCTTACAGGGGATCTTCGATGCGCACGATTGCTACGCTTGCGGCAATCCTTGTTCTGCCTTGTGCTCTTCATGCGGATGATGCACCCGCACCCAGTCTCAATATCGCCATTGCGGCGCCTGCGACCGAGCAGGCGGCTCTGTGCAATGCCGTGTTGCCGGCCGACGCACCGACGTCGAGCAAATACGACACGTCGGTTTACCATTTGAAACACGTTCATGCTCGTCAGGTGATCCCGGCCGTCCAGAGGGCAATTTGTAAGCTCGCGACGGAGGCAGCCGGAGAACACGCGGCGCACGAGGCAGTGTCGGTCGCCTTTATGCCGACGACCTCGGACGACTCGCTGGTGGCAGTTTGCCGGCGCGAACACGCGGCGCTCGTTAAACAAGCCATCGAAGAATGCGACGTTACCAAACAATATGCAGTGAAAGTTCAATTGTTCGAGGTGAACGCGGACGGAAAAACGGTGCCGGTTGGTTCGCCCTCGGTCGTCGTCGGTCGCGAAGGTGCGGTCGAGTGCAAATCGGAAACGCACGGGCCAATCAGGGTTAGCCTGCAAATAAGCGATGCGGTGACCGAAGCGGCCGACGCGACGGTGAAAGGACCCGCTGCGACGGATCTCCCCGAAGAGACAAATTGCAGTGGACCGGATTGCGGGCAACCTGAAGCAACTTGTCCGGCGACGAAGGGCGCCTGCCCCGTGTCATGTAGCGGACAAGCTGATGAGGCCTGCGTCTGCCCGGCTTGCAAAGAGGCTGCTTCGATCTGCAGTCAATGCGGCACGTGCAGCGATACCTGCGAGGTCGCCGCTGCCGCGGACTGCAAGTGCGGCGCTTCGTGCAAATGCAAAGGGACGTGTAAATGCGGCAGCAAAGGAGAAGTTGCCGAGTCGAGCAGCGAATCGTCGGCGTGCACTTGCGAAAAGAGTGGGAACGCTTGTGATCGATGCGGCGAGTTCACCGCTGACGAATACCGCACATTGGTTCGCATCCTGCTGACGCATTGGCTCCAGGAACATCGGGATCGCACGGACGGCGTGGCCCGCGAGGATGCGGCGCCCGCCTCGACCGCAGAATGCTGTCCGGCGGGGATCTGTCCCTCCGCAGAATGCCCAGTCGCCAGGTCCGGTGTTCATCCGCACAAGCATCTCGAATTGGAAGTCGAACTGGGATGTCCTGCACCCGTTCCAACGACGTGCACCGCTGCAACGTGTGGCGAAGGCGCGGTAAATGAATGTCCGGATCCCGTCGTGATGGGCACTCCGGCGGAAGAGGGGCTCTTCATTCGCAAAATGCATATCTGTGCCACCGGAAGCGAGAAGGAAGATGACGACGTCGCCGTTGCCCACGTGACCGACAATGCCGACTGCCCCTGCCTTGATGGCTGTCACGCATGCGATGGGCATTCGGCTGAACCGCCGGCCCTGTTGACGTTGTCACCACTGAAAGAGGGCTCGCCGACCTTTGGAATCTTGATCTCGCCCGAATGGCAGGCGGAATTGTCCCAGAAATTCCAGGGTCGCCGACTTTCCGAGATTTTCGAGTTCCACAACGGCCAGGACCCCGGTGCCGTGGCTTTGCGCGGGTTACTGGCGGTGATGTCGAAACCCGAATCCGATTCAGCGAGTGCGGGAGTTCACCATCGCAACGTGCTTGTTCTCGATTTGCCCGAGCGGGTTCGAGTCTTTGATGGCAAGTGTGAGGCCGATTGCGCATCGAGCGGTTCGTGTGCCAATTGTCACGACTCTTTGCGGGCGCTGTTGGAAGACGTCCTGCAAAGCCCGATTCTGCAGTCCGTGAATCAGACGGGACACGTGGAATACGACGAAACCGTCGCGAAGTCCCCCAAGGAATTGCCGAGCGTCGCGCATTCGCGAATTGAAACGACGGTCGTCACGTATCCGCTCCACGATCTGATTCTGGTCGATGACTCCCAGCGACCGGTTTTCGATACGTGCACGATCATTGATCACATTCAATCCGCCGTCGCACCCGAAAGCTGGGCACACCCGAGCGTCTCGATCCAGCTTGACCAGCAGACAATGAGCCTCGTGATTCGGCAAACGCCGGAGGTCCACAAGAAGATCGAGGCACACTTCCACGATCTGCGTCGACTGCAATTGAAGCGTCTGTCCAAAATCATCGAGCGATTCTCCGCCGAATCGGAATCGTCCGACGACTGAGCGAAGAATCGCTTTCTCGCGACGTCGATAGAAATCGCACCAAGAAACTGTCTCCCGGCAGTTTCTTGGTTTTTTTGTGTGTCAGGATTCGGTATCGCCGGCTTCCGCGACCTCTTCGAGGCTGGGTGCCGACTCGTCGGGTTTCTCGCGTTGGCGGAAGTACAAGCGAATGGGAATCTCCGGGTACGGCAATTCCTCGTGCAACACGCCGAGAAGATACCGCTTCCAGCCCTCATCGAGCAGAACGGGATCGTTGCACTTGAGCACGATCGTCGGAGGCTCGGTGCTGACCTGCGTGGCGTAATAAATCTTGGCCCGCCGACTCTTCCGCAGGGGCGGCTGATTGGCCAGGATGGCCGCGCGCACGATCCGGTTCAGCCGGCCCGTCGGCACGCGGATGTGAGATTGTTTAAACAGACTCTGGGCAAGATTCACCAACTTGCGAACGTTTCGCCCCTCCTTGGCGGTCAGAAACGCCACCGGCACATAACGCATGGTGGGAAACGTCTGCAGCAAATACTCAGACCAGGCCTCAGTCGTCATCTCGGGAACCGAGTCCCACTTATTCACAACGAAGACGCACGGCTTGGTGTTCTGGGAAATCTCGTCCACGAGCTGAATGTCGACGCGTGAAATCGTTTCCTTTGCGTCGAAAAACATGAAAACCACGTCCGCCCGGCGAATGCTCCGCTGGGCGCGGCACGAGACCATAAAACTCCACGTCGGAGGCCAGGCTCTTGCGTTTGCGCACGCCCGGCGTGTCGATCGCCAGGAGCCGTTTGCCGTCGACCTCAAAACGGATATCGACGCTGTCTCGCGTCGTGCCGGGGATTTCGCTGACAATCACCCGTTCGCTCTCGGCCAGTGCGTTGATAAACGTGCTCTTGCCCACGTTCCGCCGACCCACAATGGCCAGCTTCAACTCCGGCTGGGCCGACAGGGCCGTTCCTTCCGTGTCCTCCAGATCCGACTGCGGAGGCAGCAGCTCGACGATTGCGTCAATCAACGCATCGCGATTCCGATTGGCCTTCACACTGGTCAAGACGAGCGGAGCCTCGCACAAGCGATGGAACTCGTACACTTCTCCGTCGGTCTTCATGGAATCGCATTTGTTGACGACGAGCAGTTTGGGCTTATCGATCTTTCGCAAACGCTCGCCCACTTCCAGGTCCAGTGGGACCAATCCGCTTTGCCCGTCGACGACGAACATCAGCAAATCGGCCTGCTCAATGGCGACGTGGATCTGGTCCTCGATCTGCTCGGTGAGGTTATCGACATCGACGATTCCCAACCCGCCCGTGTCGACGAGCTCGAAGTACCGATCGTGTTCGTGCAGCAGATACTCAACGCGGTCGCGCGTCACGCCGGCGGTTGGATCGACGACGGAGATCAAATGCCCGGACAGCCAGTTAAAGAGCGAACTCTTCCCGACATTCGGACGGCCGATAATGGCAACTTTGGGAACGGACATGGGAGTGGTGTCGAATCGTGAAATTGCAAAGGGACGAGAAAAGTGCCGTAGTAGTCCGTCTAGTTCAAAAATTGTGGACGTCACGGGGTGCCACTGGCGAGGGCTTTGGCTCGCCAGTGCCAATGCCGCTTGATCTCCAAAGAAAGACACTGGCGAGCCCCCGGCTTCATGAGCCGGCCCCGATGGCCGGGCCTCGCCAGTGGCACCGAATACCACCATTTTGCGATAGACGTTCTACTACATTTCAATCTGTGCAGGGTTTTGGCGGTCAGCCAGGAATTGGCGGATGCGTGCAAACGCCGTGTCGACCGGGACGGCGGTCACCTCGCCCCGATCATACGCCTCAATTCGCTTTCGAATCTCCAAGGCCCATTCTGCCGCGATTTCGGGAGTTGTGAATTCTCCTCCAGTCAGGCTTTGTTCCAAGACATCGGCAACATACACGCGATCCTCGGGACTAAGAGCCAATGCTTCTCGCGCAATCTCTTCGCGTTGAGCCATGCCGGAAACCTCAATTATCGCAAACTCCCATTCTCCCACCCGTCACCGCCGCTGTCGAGTTCGCCGCTCCAATACTTCACTCGCCGATCATGAGCTTCATTTCGTCTGAATTTCCCTTGAGTTCCGGCGCGTACATCGCGGATCCCAGCGTGGGCAAAGCACTGAATTTGCCGGGAATTTCGGCCCGCATCCGGTACCGCAGGCTGTGTTTGCCGCGAGGCAGCGTCCGCAGGAACAGGCTCACCTTTTCGTCGCGCAGCTCCACGTAGGCCGGCAATCCGATCGCATTGTAGCCGCTTTGCACGTCGAATGGTTCGACGCCGGCCGCTTTCGGATCCTCGAAGATCAGGTGCTCGTAATCGTTCTTGCTGTCGAGCGTGAGTTCGATCTCGATCAAGTCGCCGCTTTTGACCTCGCCGAAATTCGTCAACCCGACGCGGCGATAGTGCTCCGTGCGCTCGCCGACGACCTGGCCCCGCGAGCCGGGGACATTCGTCTTTTCATCCTCGCGGACGAGTTTGTAATAGTTCCGCTCGACCTTGATCTCGAGCCCGGCATGCGTGATGAAGTCCTCGAGCGTGAAGTTGGTCAGGTAGGCGTTGAAGTAGAGCGGTCCGGTTCCGCGTTTCCGCAGCTTGACTTGATGCACGCCGGCTTCGATCGCGTCACCAACCAGCGTCGCCTTGTTGTCGAACGTGAACAGGTTCTGCGCGTCGATAGCGACCTCTTTCTGTTTCTTGCCGTCGACGTAAACCTCCACCGTCATCTGCGGCCGGTCTTCGCCGCTGGCGACGACGTACTCGGCCAAGGCCTCGATGGCAATCGCCGTGTCGCGGGGGCTGTTCCAATAAGTCGCGTGCTTGCGGTTGTTCAAGAGGTACTTGGCCAACCGCGACGTTTTCTCGGCCTTCGGATCGGTCCGCGAGAGGAGTTTCAAGTAGTACGCGTTGGCCTCGGTTTCATTGTCGTACCAGAACCACCAGAACGAGCCTTCGGGCAGCTTGAGCCACGCCGTCTGGTTCTCGTCATCCTGAACCAGGAATTGATCGATGTTCCGCACGACCATCGCCAGCCGATCCGCCGCCTTCGCCTGCGAGAGGGCCAGGCCGAACAGGCCTTGAGCGTAAACCGAAAGCCCGGTCCGGTCGCGGTAAAGAAAGTCCTGCATGTCCGTATCGTTCACGTCCGCGTCGACGAGCACGCCGTAGACCAAGGCATCGATGTTGTCCGCGTGCGTTTTGTAAGGCGCGATCGGGTCGGCTTGGGCCCCCTTCTTGAGCAGGGCCATCTGCTGCGACTGGTAGGCTTTGAGCCACGCGACGCCCTTCTCGAGGACGCCGGGCACAATCGCCACGCCGTTGCGCTGGGCGAGCTGCAGACCGTGGACGACCTGGGCCGTCATGTGCGGATCGGCGTATTCACCCCAGCCGGAGAACCAGCCCCAACCGCCGTCGGACAGCTGCATATCGGTCAGCGCCCGCAGTCCGTCTTTCACCAGGCGGGTGACTTCGCCATTGTCGAAGACCGGATTGTCCTCAAAGCGCTTCCAGCCGGCCGCCCGCTTGGCCGGGTCGCCAAGCTCCTGTGCATTCAGATTGGTCCGTTTCTTTTTGATCTCCGCCAGGTCGAGACGCATTCGCTTGAGGATGTTTTGCGTGATCACGGTCGGCAAAAAGCGGTACAGCGTGCAGTCGGTCGTCTTGTGCGGATAGCTGACCAGATACGGCAGTGCATCGACCATCGCCCCGGCCAGCGTCGGCGAATAGCGGATTTCCAAGAGCGTATCGTTCACGCGACGCTTGGAGGGGACGGTGATTTGGAACGAGGCCGACTCGCGGTCCGGCCGGATCGCGCCGGCGTACGACTCGGTCTTGAGCATGCCGTGGATGCGAACCGGAAAATGCATCTGCATCGCATCCGACTCTTCGTCCGTCAGCGCCTGCATCCGCACGACCGCCTCGCCGTGCTCGACGGCCTTCACCCGCCAATCGACCCGCGCCTCGCCGCCCGCCGCGATTTTGACCGTCCGCGAAGTCTCGCCCATCGGCGTCAGCGATTTGCCCTCCAGCTGCAGCTCGACGCGGACCGATTTGGCCGTTTTCAGATGGTTGTGCACGTTGGCCGACAGGACGACTTCGTCCGTCTCGACAAAGAACCGCGGCGCCTGCATCCGCAGCAGCAGATTTTTCGTCGTGACAATTTCCGCGTCGCCCTGCCCGACGCGCGTGCCGGACGACAGGGCCCAGCTGCGGATCTTCCAGGTGCTGAGATTCTCCGGCATCGGGAACGAGACATCGACCAAACCGTCGCGATTCGATTCGAGACGAGCCGCCCAGAAAGCCGTGTCGGCAAACTGCGCTGCGGACCGTCGGCTGGACCGTCGTCGCTGCTTGCTCTTTGGTCAAGCCCGACTTGCGCGATAAATCGCCTTCCGGCATCGAGTTCTATCGCAGCCGCTCGCCCTGCGGACTGGATCATCGAGTCCCCTCAGGAGCGGCGGCCAGAGCCTCGCGCTTTCCATCTCTCGCTTAAACTGCCGATCCAACTCGACGAGTCGTCGCGAGGGCCCTCATTCTGTGCCCTTGCCGGCGTCGCGGCGAGTCATGCCGAACGACCATATTGCCGGCATATCGCTGAAAACGCCGATACCAGACTCATCGCCGTTCTTGACCAGGTTGGGCTCCGACTCGCGGTCGAGACTCGAATCAAACTGCGGGCCGGCTTGATGCCGCCAGTTCCAGAAGAACTCACGGATCTCCGGAATGTTTGTCCCGCCGGAAATGTATTCGACGCTCTTGTCGTAGACGGCCAGCACGACCGAGCCGACCACCGGCTTTGCCGGCGAGGTCCGTCACCTTGAGCTTGACGCCCGCTTTGGCCCCCGGCTTGTAGTCGTGGGCCGACGGCTGCACCGCCACGTTGACAATCCGTTTTTCCGGCGGCACGACGATCTCCCGCGTCTCGTAAAGACGCGGCCGTTTGAAACCGTGAGCGCTTCGACGAAGAAGTTCGGCATGTCCGCGCTGCGCGACGCCGATTTCGACCAGCGTGCTCTTCCCTTTGAGCCGCAGCGACTTGGGGCTTCGCATCGGCGGTCGACCAGGCCTTCACGATACAGAACGACGGTGCTGTCGAGGCGGTTCGTGTTGACGAGCAGGCGGACTTTTTCGCCCGGCGCGTACTCGCGCTTGTCGGCGATGAGTTCCAAGTCGTTGAAGCGGAAATGGGCGCTGTCGAAGCCCTCGCCGATCACCGTGAGCAAGACGGCCCCCTCGATCGTCTGCTGCTTCGCGTCGGTCAGCCGATAGGACAGCCGGTATTGTCCCGGCTGCGGACGCCTTGAGCTTCCAGCTCGCGCGTGGCCGCGCTCATCGGTATCGAGTTTCCAGGTTTGCGCGGACGCTTTCGGCCGGCTTGCCGTCGGCGGCGTACGTCACCCGATACAGCGTCGCGGAGCCGTGCCCCTTGACGGGCTTCTGATCGAGCGTGTGCGCCTGGAAATCGGCCGAGATCGGATCTCCGACGCGGTAGTACCCGCGATCGGTCGAGACGATGACCTGCGAACGGCTTTTTGGCAACAAGGACTTGCCCCGTGCCCGACGATCGTGCGTCGCGATTGATCGACGACCTCGGCCGTGATGTCGTAGCGCTGGTCGAGATTGCCGTGGAGCGGCTTTGGCCAGCGCCGTGTCGATCGTGATTTTCACGGTGCCGTCCGGCCCGATCGGCACGGTCGCGTCGAGCACAACTTCCGGCGGCCCCGCTGCCGCCGGCCCACATGCGCGACCGGTCGCAGGCAGCCCCACTCGGACCAGCCGGGATACCAGGTGGAATCGGGCCAGAACCACCAATAGCCCGGACCAAAAAGCCAATCCCAGGTTGCCAGGGGATACCAGCGCGCGGTGTAGCCGTGTTCCGCGTGACCTTGTAATGCACGCTGGCCTTGCGTGACGGGGCCGCCGAAGTAATAGTTCGCCTTGATCGAGGCAGTCACCTTGTCGCCGAGCCGGACCGGCTCTTTCGGCGCCTCAACCGTGCACTTCGAATTCGGGCTTTTTGTATTCCTCAACGCGAAACGCGACGCCGCCGTGAATGGCCTTGTTGTCGATGATCGCAGATCCAGTATTGGCCCAACGCCGCCTCGGGCGGGAGCGTGAACTGCCGTCGAAACCGCCGTAAGCGTCGGCGGTATAGGTCTTCTCGAAGGCCGTCTCGCCCTTGCGGATTGGTGACGCGGATTTTGAATTTCTGGCCGGCAAACGGAGAGTTGGCGGCCGCCTCGTAGCGGGCATTGCGGGCCCAGAACTTGAACTTCACCGGCTGGCCCGGTCGGTAAACGGGCCGGTCCGTAATCGCGAACGCCTTGTTCTGATTGTAATCCTGCGGATCGTCGGTCCACCAGATCTGACTCGAAACCCGAAAAGGCCAGCCGGCCCTCCTTGGTCCGCGGGCCATGACGAGCCACTGATAATCGTCCGTTCGAGTCTTTTGAGTCGGCGAATCACCTGACCATTGTCGTCGCTGAGATCTCGGCGAAGTCGGTCGTCTCGATCCGCTATGCGGCCCCCCTCGAGCTGGTTCCTGAATTGCCAGCCGAAGAATTCCACGTTCGCACCGGCGATCGGCTTGCCGCTGACGGCGTCGGCGACGATAATACGTCGCCCGTTGCGCCAACGGCTTGTGCACGAGGACCGTGTCGGCGATCCAGAGCACGATGTGGCTCGTGTTGCCGCCGGCCATTTTTGCCGTCACGAAATAGGCCCCGGCCTTTTGCAGCGGCGTCGGCAATTTCCATGCGGCGGTCAAAATGCTTCGGCAGGCGGCTTGAGCGTCAGACCGTCCATTGGGCGACGCGCTCGCCGAGGTATTTGCGACTGGTTCTTCTCGATCGAGGCGATAGCCGATGTTCGCAATGTTGATCCGCTCCAATCGAACTGTTTGGGGCTCGATCTTGAGATAGTCCTTCAAGTCGTCGAGGAGCTTGCTCGATGCGGACTTCGTGCGCTTCGAGATCGACCCGCGTGCCGTTGCGAAAGCGAAAGCCGATCGTGCGGCCCGCGGTCGCCGGCTGCGTCGGCGTGGACTCGAATCGGCCCCAGTTGCCGACGATCTGCATCGAGCCGGATTCGTGGTAATTCGTGCTGTCTCCAGGACCAAACCGGCGGATGACTTCGCGCCACAATTCGGCGGCCCGCGGGATACTGGCTGGCGGTTCTCGTAGATGCCGGCGAGCGTGATCAGGGCCCGTCGGGCCTGGTCATTCTTTCCCGAAGCGGCGACGCGTGGTATAAATGCGCATGAAGTTGAACTCTGCGGGGAGCTTGAACCGCTTGACTCCGTTGGCCAGCCGGGCGATCGTCTCGTCGTCCGTCAGCGTGTGCACGGCGAAAGGCCGCGTTGGTATCAGTCGAGCCGTCATCCTCCGAGTCGAGCGTGCGGCCGAACGACAGCAGCGTCTCCACGCCAAACTGCCCATGAAGGAAATCGGCAAATGCCAGCGGCCGTCGATTCTTGAGGGCCGGAGAGCAACTCGGCCGCTTGCGCGAGGGCACAAGCGCCAGCGTTCGCCATCCGATTTTGCCGATTCATAGCGGGCCGGCACGTGATAGAAAACCGGATTGCCGTCGGCGTCGACCGGCGGCTCGACTCGCCACTTCACCGCGGAAGCGTCGAAAACGGAATCTCCCGCCGGGTTCGTAGTCGGGAAGCTTCGACAAGATCGGTGAGCACCTGCAGCTTCCAGGCTTCGCCGCCGTCGCGGCCAACTCAAGATCTGGTTTGCCAAATCGACGTAGAAGGCTCCGACCGCCGCGTGGTCGGGCTCGTTTTGGACGAGCGGAATGGCCTGCTGCATCAATTGCAGCGCGCGGACATGGTCGCGCTCCAGCGACGTGACGGATTCACCTCCGCCGCGTTGATTGCCGCGGACGAATTGTCCGCCAATCAGAAAGCCATAATGGTTGCCCTGGATGAAACTGTCGGCGGCCGCCTGCAGCAACCGCCAATTCTTCGGATGAACGCCGATCACCGCCTCGCGGAACGCGTCGATCTCCTCTTCTCGCCCCAGATCGCTGCAAGCACTCGATGGCGGTCTTCAAATCGCCCGGCGCCGAGCCGGGATCGTCCTTGGGATCAAGAGCCAGTTTGCGGAATTGCTCAAACGCGTCGCGGAAGTTTCCGGCCTGAAAATCCTTCTGGGCCTGGCCGCGAGGGCCGCTCGGAGCGGAACGGGTCTCGTGGATCAACACCGCGACCGCGGTCACAAAAGCGGCAACCAGCAGGCTAGCGCGAAGCGTCATGGTTTTTGACCCCCATCCGAAGTCAAGACAACCCTTTAGACGAAAACCGCGAGTCCACGGGTTCCCGGAGTCAACCTTCCTTACGTCGAAGGTGCGCAGTTTTGTGCGCATCTTGCAAAAGGGTGCGGATCTTCGAAGAAATCCTCGGGGTTTTCCAAGGTGCGCACTTCTCGAAAAGGCTGCGCACCTTCGAACAAAGCTGCGCACCTTCGAAGGCAGGGCCCGCCCTGCACCCGGTGGCGATGATCCCGCGCGTCGTCGGGACAGCCACCGGCTTCGGCCTCGATCGGTTTGTTTGGAGAAGAGCAGGAGTCCGTGGTTGGCTGATTGCGTTCATGGGCGGTCCTTTGGCGCGGGCGAACTGCAGCTTACTTTGCCGCAGGCGCTGGGCATGCTTAGGCGTTGCGTTTCCATGCGGGCAGGGCCCGCAATAAAAAGAGCCGTGCCTGGATTGAGGATCCGGGCACGGCTCCGCATAAGCGAGATTTACAGGTCACCCTGTACCGTATTTCTAGCCTTATTATACGCACGGATTGTTGTGTTTGTCAAGATTTCTTGACAAACGCGAGGCTTCAAAATGCGATCCGCTGGCCGTCGTAGGACAGTTCCACGTTCTCGGGCAGCCGGGCGTTGGTCGCCTCATATTCCAGTGAATGCGAGACGTGCGTGAAATACGCGCGGCGGGGTTTGACCCGTTCGATCACTTCGAGGGCCTGGCCCACGCTGAAGTGCGTGGCGTGAGGCTGGTCGCGAAGGGCGTCGATCACCAGCGTGTCGAGCCCCTCGAGCAGGGGCCAGCTTTCGTCGGGGATGGCGCTCACGTCGGTGCAGTAGGCCACGTCGTTGATGCGGAAACCGAGAATCGGCAGCTTGCCGTGCAGCAGGCGGATCGGGCGGATTGGCTGGCCCAAGAGCTCGAACGGTTCGGTCGTGATCCGTTGGAAGGCCAGTTTGGGCACGGCGAAATGGTGCGCGTCGGGGTCCAGCGGCTCGAACGCGTAGCCGAAGGCCAACCGCAATTGCCGCTCGACGGCCGCTTCGCAGTGCAACGGAATTTCCTTGTCGAGCCGGTAGCCGCAGATGCGGAGGTCGTCGAGGCCGAAGATGTGGTCGGCGTGGCTGTGGGTGTAGACCACCGCGTGCACCATCGCGATTTGCTCACGCAAGAGTTGCACGCGCAGCTCGGGGGGCGTGTCGATGAGGAAGTTGCCGTCCGGTGCGGGAACGAAGACTCCCGTCCGCATGCGGTTGTTTTTGGGATTGGTCGACGTGCAGACGGGACAACGGCAGCCGATAACTGGAACACCAACGCTCGTTCCCGTGCCCAAGAGAATCAGTTCACGGGTCAAACGTCCGCTCCGGAAACTCGCTCACACCGTCGGCGCTCACCAACAAGAGCCGGGGAGAAAGAGGATGATCCATGCGGCTGAAGTCATCCTCGACCTTGCGGCGGATTTCTCCCAGCGTCTCGGACTCCTGCATGCTCACCGCAACCAGGAAATCTCGGCTCGGTACGCCGACCGCGAGCTGTGACCCGAGTTCGTCGCGCAAGACGGAACAAAAGCGGCGACTCAAGATTCGCGACGAATTATAGGCGTCGGGTCGCTTGGGCATCAAAAGCCGGGGGCCGCCCTCTTCTCCTGCCATGACGTAATCCATCCGCTGGCGCTCGAAATACGCGTCGAGATTCGAGAGGGCCAGGTTGTGCAAATCCTCTCGTCCCAGACTCCAGCGGTCGAGCATATCTTCGCGAATGTACCAGTAGGCGTGCTGTTCGTCGACGACGTAGAGCACCATCAAATCGCCGACCCAGGTGTTCGCCACGAAATTCGGAAAGCTTCGCCGCCACACGTCCTCAGGATAGAGCATGGGAAGAATGCGATCACGAACCGATTCGAGGGTCGGTTCGGATTGCAGTGTGTTCCATTCCTGCACCTGGGCAACTGTTGCGAGCGCGGGAAGAATGATGTCCTCGAAGCGGTCCGGCTCCTGCACGTAGCTGCGATAGAAATTGAACAAATTGATGTTCGACTCGCCAAGCTGCACCCGAAAATCGTCTCCTCGCTGACATTTGAGCGAAGGAAACCGGTCGCGGGCCATTCGCACCACACGCTCGGCGAACAGATCGGGAGGGTCGGCCGGTTCGTCCGCGAACTCGAGTGAATTCATGATCATGGTGGCCAGTGTTTCGAGTTCCGGATCGCGACGTCCTGTCGTTTGAAACGTGGCGACCAGGCAAACGGACTTATAGCGTGCCGCCCACAGCTTCCAGGGTCTCCAAAGCGGCGGACGCAACCAGCGCTTCCACCACGGGAACCGTGCCGCGTCGTTCGATTCACCTTCGACACACATCGAGGGATAGGGAATATCGAGTGGTCTGGAGCGATGGATTCCCCGACTGTGCGGGAAGACTTGCTGCGGATCGACGATCGTCTCGAAGTCGAGTTTCTGTTCTTCAGCACGCCAGCGGCCCACGATCCGCAAAACGCCTCCCGCGTCGGGTGCGACTAACTGTGCTTCGCCACCCGCTTCGACGAGCGTCCAGCCGGGAGGATGCCAGATGCGGAACCAGTGTGCAGGATCGACATACGTGCGCCAGTGTTGGGGATGTGTGAAGCTCATGGTCCGTGAGGCCCAGTAGGACTGGCGGCACGTCGGTCCGTCAAGCGGTCTCTTTTGAACCGGTCTCTTTTGAACGGTGCACGAAAGCCATACGCAACGTATGCAACGTTTCGTCGAGGGCGGCAGTCTCATCCGGATCGAGATTGCCTTTGGTCTTCTGTTCCAACACGTCGATCAAATCAATGAAGTATCTCGCCAGCGGCAACTCCTTCTCGGCCTTGCCCGTGACGGGATTCCGGATCAGTCCCAGGGCAACCATCGCCTGATTGGAAAGCATTGCAAGAAGCGTGGCAAGCGACGCTTCCGGAAACGGGGGCAGTTGCTCGCGTTGTGTCGCTTGCTCTTGCGCGACAGGTTGCGGGCGAGCCTCCTGCGGAGCCACGGGCCCTGATCGGTCTTTCGTCGCGGACGATTCCTCAGCCCGAAACTTTTGTTCGAGGGCAGCGTTCTCGGCTTGAACGCGGCTCTTCCAATCCTCGTCGGCAACGATTTCGATCTGCGGTTTGCCGGCGCCCCCGCTCCCGAAGCCCGGTTGATCCTCGGCGGCTTCATTTGCGGTCATGTTCCGCTCCTGGCAGGGAGCTCGCGCTCAAGATGAATGGCCGTTGCGAACAAGTCGTTCGAGTTCACGATTGCAGAGAATGGATCTCGGCACGCAACGGCAACCGCAGAATAAATCTGCTCAGCGGCCCGGTCAAGCAATTACTCTTCGCCGGACACTCAAGCCCAGCATTCAAGCGATGCACGCCCGATTCTTCGACAGCAAGTGTGCAGAGTCAAGGCAGCGCGCGCGGGGCGCGTTTTTGCTCAATCGACGGAAATGCTTTAATTACAGGGGGATTGGGCCGCGCCGCTTCTTCTTAACGGACGTGGCACGCCCTTTGCAAAAGAGGGAATTCAATGCCTGGGTTTTTCTTCGTCGCCCAGACCTTCGCCCGACGGCACTGAGACGGCCGGCCGGTGGTGGAGCCGGGACCATGCTTCGGCATGAATCCGGGAAAGCGCCTCCGACTTTCTGGTCGGCCGTCTCAGACCTCGTCGGTCACCCGACGAGCGTCTTTAAACTTGCGTGGGCGGTCATGCGCCGGAATCGATGATATCGATTCCGGCACACTTTGACTACCGTTTGCAATCGGTGAATTCGTTTATAGCCGACCGTGCCCTAAAATGCACGTGTCGGGCTATAGAAATTTCAACCGATTTTGATGCGAACGGAATAAACTTGGCCCCCCTTCGGGTCTGCAGTTTTGAGAGTCGCCGCCGCGACGAAATGCGCTCATTGATCGAACGGCAAGGCGCGATCGCCACCGTCGTTCCTTCGATGCGAGAAGCAGCTCTCGAATCCAATACCGCCGTCTTTGCCTTTGCAGAGTCGCTCTTGGCAGGTCGCTTCGACGTCCTCGTTTTTTTGACGGGTGTCGGAGGCGCATGCTGGTGGAAGTGGCTGAAACCCGGTTTGATCGCGACGCCCTCTTGGATGCGATGCGTCGCACGACGGTCGCCGTGCGCGGACCGAAACCGGTGGCCGTTCTCCGTGAATGGAGCGTGCCGATCGCCATCCGCGCGGCCGAGCCAAACACCTGGCGAGAACTGGTGGAGGCTCTCGCTTCGGCCGGTGCGATTGATGGCAAGCGGATCGCCGTCCAGGAATACGGACGAGCGAATTCGGAGCTGTACGCCGAGACTGAGTCGTCGCGGTGCGTCCGTCGAACCCGTTCCCGTCTATCGCTGGATATTGCCCGAAGACGTAACACCCCTGCGGGCGGCGATCGATGACACGATTGCGGGAAATTTTGACATTCTCGTGTTTACGAGTGCCCATCAGGTCGATTCTGTGCTCGAAGTCGCCGATGGCGACGGCAAAAAAGAGGCCTGGCTAACAGCGGCACGTCGTTGCGAGATCGCCTCGATTGGGCCTACGGCGAGCGAAACGCTTCGCGATTCCGGCTTGCCAGTTGATGTCGAGGCCAATCCGACACGAATGGGCCAACTCGTTCGCGCGGCAATCGAAGCGGCGCCCGCGATTCTCAAGGCCAAAGGCCGATAGGCCGGCGACGCGGGCATTGCTAGAATCGATGAATGCCGGAGCAATCGCCCGAATGACCCCCGAGTTGCACGAGAGCCGCTTCCTTCGCGCTGCACGTCGCGAGCCGACCGACACGACTCCCATCTGGATTATGCGGCAGGCCGGACGGTACCTCCCCGAATACCGGGCCGTTCGAAGCCGGGTCTCGTTTCTCGAACTGTGCAAGCGGCCCGATTTGGCGGCGGAAGTGACGCTCACAGCGCAAGCGGTCCTGGGAGTTGACGCCGCAATTCTCTTCGCTGACCTGCTCCCGATCCTGGAACCGATGGGCTTTAAACTCGAGTACACTCAGGGAGATGGCCCCGCGATCCATAACCCCGTGCGCGTGCTCGATGATCTTGGACGAATTCGCGAACTCGGCGACGTCGAGGAGCTTGGGTTCGTTTTTGAGACCGTGCGCCTAGTGCGGAAGAATCTGCCGGCGAACATTCCGCTCCTGGGCTTTGCCGGCGCGCCCTTTACCTTGGCCTCCTACGTGATCGAGGGCCGAGGTTCGCGTGACTTCGCGAAGACGAAGCGCATCATGTACGGAAGCCGCGAACTTTGGGACGGACTGATGACGCGGCTGGCTGATTCGTTAATCAAGTATCTGCTGCGACAAATCGAGTCGGGCTGCCAAGCCGTGCAGATCTTCGATAGCTGGGCCGGATGCCTTTCACCGGCCGACTATCGTGAGCATGTGTTGCCCTACTCGAGACGCGTCTTTGCGGGGATACCGCGCGATGTGCCGACGATTCACTTTCTGACCGGAAATCCCGCCCTCTTGCCCCTGCAACGCGAGGCCGGGGGTACGATTATCGGCATCGACTGGAGAGTCGAGTTAGGCGAGGCGTGGCGAACTGTCGGAGACGATGTCGCCGTTCAGGGAAATCTCGACCCCGTCACATTGCAGGCCGACCTGGCAACGATCAAGAGTCGTGCCCGAGCTGTCCTCCAGGGCGCGGCCGGTCGGCCGGGTCACATCTTCAATCTCGGTCATGGCGTGCTTCCCGAGACGGACCCCGACAATGTCAAAGCCCTGGTGGCTTTTGTACACGAGCAGGGAGCCCGCCCGCGATGACGTCTTCGCTGATCGGCCGCCAGCAAACGGAAAGCGTCGCAATCATCGGCGGCGGAATCACGGGCCTGGCGGCCGCGCACCGTCTGATCGAATTGTCGGCCGCCTCCGAGAGACCGATTCGTGTTGCTTTGTTTGAGGCGAGTTCGCGTCTCGGCGGCGTGATTCACACCGAACGTATCAACGATTGCCTCGTGGAACTCGGTTCGGATTCGTTCATTACCAACAAGCCAGGGGCGATCGACCTGTGCCGGCGGCTGGGACTCGAAAACCGCCTGATCTCGACCGATCCCAGATATCGGCAGGCGCTGGTCCTGCGGAAGAACAAGCCGGTTCCAGTGCCCGAAGGCTTTATGTTGATGGCGCCGGCGAAGATTTGGCCCATCCTTTCGTCGCCGATCTTCAGCCCTTTCGGGAAACTGCGTTTGGGTTTGGAATCCTGGATTCCACGCCGCACCAGCGTCGACGACGAAACCGTGGCTGCGTTCGTTCGTCGGCGTTTGGGAAACGAAGCCCTCGACCGCCTCGTTCAGCCCTTGGTTGCGGGCATCTACACATCCGATCCCGAAAAGCTCAGTCTGCGAGCGACACTTCCCCGATTCATCGATATGGAGCAGCGGCACGGAAGCTTGACCCGGGCGGCTCGTCGGGGCCTCTCGGATTCAGGCATGCCGAATGACACGAATCGAAGCCGCGAAAGCGGCGCTCGCTATGGGTTATTTGTCGCGCTGCGAGACGGAATGTCGGAGCTGGTCGAGGCGCTCGTCGATCGGATCAAAGGCTCAGGAGAGGTCCATCTCGACGCTCCAGTCGCCAGCGTCCTGTGTTCCAGCAACCCGGACGAAGGTTACGCGCTTTCGTTTGCCGCCAAGCCAGGATCGTCGACCTACACGACCTCTTTTAGCGCAGTGATCCTCGCGTTACCCGCGGATCGGGCGGCCAATCTCATTTGGCCCCTCGATAGCACTCTCGCCGGCTCACTGTCCGAAATTGAATATGCTTCCAGCGCGATTGTGTGCACGGGACATTCGCTTTCGGACGTGGCCCATCCGTTGAATGGTTCCGGCCTTGTCATTCCCGCGGCGGAACACCGGCGGATCTTGTCCGTCTCGTTTGCCAGTCGCAAATTCGCCGGCCGGGCTCCGGACGATGAAGTTGTTCTGCGAACGTTTGTGGGCGGCTCCCTCCAGCCCGAGATTCTCGATCAGACAGACGAGCAATTGATCGAAATTGTCAAAGCCGAACTCGGCCAAATCCTGGGAGTCCGCGGCGAGCCGCGATTCGCCGTTGTCTCACGCCACAATCGCGCCATGCCGCAGTATTATGTGGGCCATCTCGACCGCGTGCGGCACATTGAGCAACGGGCGAGCGAGCATTCCCGGCTCGCATTGGCGGGCAATGCCTACGAGGGCGTCGGAATTCCCGATTGCGTCGCGAGCGGCGAGAAAGCGGCCGACCGCATCTTCAATTCGTTGACGTGTCGGCAAACGATCGAGCGATAGCGGGATTGCCACTGCTGGGTCCCTGAAACGACGTGGGTTGATGAACGCGATTGTGCTCACATTCGATCGGCTGCCTGTGGGATTTCTCTCCTGCTACGGCAACAACTGGATCGCGACGCCGAACTTCGATCGCCTCGCCTTTCAATCGGCTCTCTTTGATCAGCATTTCTCGGACTCGCCGGCCGCGCGACCCACACTGCCAACCCTGGTGGACCGGACGCTACGGTTGGCGACCCAACAACGGCGAGTCAAACACGCTGTCACTCCCCAAATTGCTGAGCGACAACGGCATCTTGTTCCGCTTGTTGGTTGAGACAAACGATCGTCGCGCTCCACCAGCCGGGGAATCAATTCCCGGGCGACTCACGCCGAGCTGGTCCAAGGGGAAGACGGCCTTGACGTCGATCCCAACGAGACGCCGTTCTTTCGGCTCGTCGCCCGGACCCAGCGCGACGTGCGGCTCTTGCGAACGTCGCGGCGCGAGCCCTGGTTGTTGTGGCTCAAATCGCGAGGTATTCCGACGCCGTGGCTTGCGCCGCGGACGTTTGCATCCCGATTCCTGGATCTGGCAGACGACGAAGAGAGCGAGGAGCCGGAAGTCGACGACGATCTCCGCGACGTCGCCGACGACGAAGAGGGAGCGGTCGTCGAGATGTCGGGTGAACAATTCGATGACTTGTTGCGAGGTGCGGCCCAACTTCCCGAGGAACGGGCAAAGCGAGACGCCCTCTCCAGCATCGATCGCACTCTCATGCGTCGAGTTTGCGGCGGTTACGTCGCGTTGCTCGATGCGGCACTCGGGCGCTTGCTCGAGCAGATCGATCATGACGCCGCGGCCTCGCCGACATTGCTTGTAGTTACCGCAGGCCAAGGGTTGACTGTTCGAGAACCCGGCAAACTGACGAACGACTGGAGTTTATTGGCCGAAGAAACGGTCCATGCACCTCTGCTCATCCGAATGGCAAACACGTCCCAGTGCAGGCGACGGCAGGAGATTGTGCAAGCGATCGATCTCTTTCCGACTCTCGCCGAATGGTTTGGAGTCGACGTCTCGGCACTTTCTCTCGACGGTCAAAGCCTGTTGCCGCTGCGCGCGGCGAAACGGGATCGCAACGACCAAATGCGATCATGGTCGCCAGCCCGAAGATGACCGGAATTCGCACGGACGACTTTTATCTGGTCAGCCGACAAATCGACGGCGAGCATGACATCGAACACCGGCTTTTCGCGAAACCGGATGACATCTGGGAGGTCAACGACATCGCGGCGCAGCGATCCGGGAGTCGTCGATCAATTAGCGCAACAACTCGCGGAGAGGCTCGACGTCGAAAAGCAAATCGCGTGACGGCCGGCGGGTCGGTCCGCCAGAGCCGTCACGCGATCAATATGCCGGACGGTTTTGCTCTTAGTACTCGCGGCCCTTAGTGATGCCTGGGTTCGGCACCGGGTATTTGCCGTCGGGTCCTGCCGGCAACGGAGATGACGAGGCCAGGCTTTGCAGCTTGTCGAGGTCGGGTGCGAACTCGTGCTTGCACTCGAGCATGTCGTCATAAGTGACAATCTGCCCGGTGTGACATGCCATGCGTCCCATCGCCGTTACCAAACTCGCTTGGACGCCGCGATTGACCTCGGAATACGGCCGGTCCTGTCGAATCGCTTCGGTCAGATCGTTCCATTCGAGCTTATAAAGGTCGGGTTCGTTATAGCCGACGTGCCAGATCGTTTGATTCTTGTCGAAATTCTGGCCTTTGTACGTCCGGCACTGTGCCGGAAAATGGCCGTTCTTCGAGATGAGGGCGGTCCCCTTCGCGCCGTGCGCGTAGCTGGCAAAGTCGCCCTCGCAGCCGGGCATGTACCGGCCCTCGAGCATCAGCTTGGCCCCATCGGCAAACGTGTACTCCACCGTGTAAGAGTCGAAGTTCTGATCGACGCAGTCGAGACGGTAATGCCGTCCGCCGTAGCCTTTCGCGGAAATCGGAAACGCGTCCTTCATCCAGCAGCATTCGTCAATGTTGTGGATCAGAAAATCGCTGAACAGACCGCCGCTGGCCCAGAGGAACGCGTGAAACTTGCGGATCTGGTACGCCAGATCGCTCATACCGGCCGGCGTCGGGCCGACGAACGAGTCGTAATTGCCGGAATGGACTCGATAAGCACGCAGCAAGATCAGGTCGCCGATCTCGCCATCCTTGATGCGTTGGGACAACTCGTGCCGGGCCGGACTATGACGACACATCAGGCCCACGCCGACCTTCAAGTTTTTCTTGGCTGCCTCTTCGCCAAGCTTCAGCATACGGCGTCCGGTCGGACCGTCGACGCAGACGGGCTTCTCCATAAAGACATTGACGCCTTTGGCAATCGCATAGGTGAAAT
This sequence comes from uncultured Planctomycetaceae bacterium, assembly GCA_963756305.1. GTDB lineage: Bacteria > Planctomycetota > Planctomycetia > Planctomycetales > Planctomycetaceae > DASPSM01. The sequence continues at coordinate 2,051,401 of CAVWNP010000001.1, read as the reverse complement.
GCACCCAGCGAAACGCCGGCGGGGTCGCCAGGACGACCACATCGCCTGGCCGCAGACAATCGATCGCCTTCTTGTAGGCGTCGAATCCAACGGCGCGGCGCTCGGGAGGAACGTCGACCTGCTCCCCATGCCTCGCTTTGAGGGAATTGTGACTATTATCGAGGCGATCCTGAAAAACGTCGGCCATCGCAACGAGTTTCGTCGGTCCGGTTTTCACCGACAGGGCATCGCTTGCCGCACCCGTGCCGCGTCCGCCGCACCCGATCAGGGCCACGCGAATCGTGTTCTCTTGGGCCGCATAGACGTGTTTCGGAATGGCCACGCCGGCCAGCGCCGTCGCGGCTGCGATACCGCCGGTTGCCTTAAGAACGTCGCGACGCGACAGGCCTTCTTGATGCAATTCGCTCACGGGCAAGGTCTCCCTGCAAGGATGAAGGTTCGGATGGCGGGCCTGAACGCTGCAGTCGGATGGGGTTCGGTGCGAATTTCAGGTGGGTCGATCGCGGCAGGATTTCCGGTCAATCAGCGCTAATCCCGGCGCATCCAGTTTAGCCGGAACGCGCGACACTTTGCAAAAGAACCGGCTTCCAACGCCCGTTCTAGGCGGATCTCGCCGCGATTAGGGCGTCCAGCTCTCGTTTGAGCCGCGGCAGAATTTCGTCGTAGGGAAAAGCGCCCAGCTCAATGCCGCCCCGCTTCAGATTGACGAAATTCGGCGCACACCAAAGCCCCAGGTCGGCGTCGTCGGTTTCACCCGGTCCGTTTACCCGGCAGCCCATCACGGCAATCGTCAGTGCGTGCTCTTTGGCGTACGAAGTAAGTTCCTTCACCTGTCCCGCCAACTCGACAAAGGCCTCGTTTTCCACCCGCGAGCAACTCGGGCAGCTGATGATGTTGAGCGACTTGCGACCGAAATCGACCACCGTGCGCACGCGGCCCGCGGCAATATCGTCCAGGATTTGGCGCCCCGCAACAATCTCTTCGCCCTTGCGGTCGTTGGGCACCGTCAATGACACGCGAATCGTGTCGCCGATTCCACGACTAATCAGCTGCTCAAAGGCGATCCGAGTCTTAATGATCCCATCCGGTGGCATGCCCGCTTCGGTGACGCCCAGGTGTAACGGCACGTCGGGTCGAGCCTCGGCGAAGCGTCGGTTGACGTCGATCACTTTCGCGGGGTCGGAATCCTTGAGCGAAACGCAATATCGACTGAACCCGATCGAATCGAGGAATTCGCAGTGATCCAGCGCGCTCGAGAGCATGGGAGAAATCGAGTCGGCCGGGTTGAACGCGTCCTTCTTGTCGGGATCGACCGAACCGCAATTGACCCCGACACGCAAGGCACAGTCATTTTCGGCGGCGACGCCGGCAATGTAACGCACCTTTTCCTGCCACGGCTTCGACCGTTCGTGGTGATAGAGATGCCCCGGGTTGTAGCGGAGTTTGGCGACAAATGGAGCAACGTGCTCGGCGAGACGATAGTTCTCCTGCAGATCGACCGAGAGGTTGGCCTTGGTCTGCTTGCTGATTTCGGCCAGCGCCTCGGCCTCCTTGCGACTATCAACGGCCACCCGCACGACGTCGGCCCCGGCCTCGACAAGATCATTGATTTGCCGCGTCGTGGCGCCGATATCAGTCGTCTTGGTTGCCGTCATACTTTGAACGGCAATCGGGCGGTCCGCTCCAATCTCGACCGATCCGATGCGAACGATTCGCGTCCGACGGGCTGGCAAATCGACAATCATCGAATCCTGATCTCCCATGAGCAATTGGCTCCTGACGTCGTTTCTGCTTGTTGAGCCGCCGCGGCGACGCAGTTCCGTACTCAAAGTTTATCACTTCTCGCGGAATGGGGAATGCCGTCGCGTCGATGCTGGCGGCATGAAGTCGCTTTGACATTGCGGCAACAGGCGATTGCACAGGAGACGTGAAGGCGTCCGAGGAGCGAAAACTGCGCGGATTTCCCATCACTCGGTTGTGTCGCGAGCCTTTCGGCTCGATGTGGAGCGACGATCGGTTTGCCGCGCCCTTTCGGGGTTCAAGCTGGGGCTGGCTTGAGCCGTTCGGGGCGATCTGTCGGGAATAGATTTGGTGCGAATCCGTTTGGCCGCTTTGACTTGGGACCGAAATACCAGGGCCGCGCGGAAGGACGGTTCGAAAATACGTCCTCGTCAAAACCGGAATTGCCGGTGGTGCCGAACCTGACGGTCAATCGATGACCCAATCGCGCCCACAAATCCCTTGACGGTCAGCCGACTTGGGATAGCGTTTCGTGCTTCTACTGAGATGGATGACTGCGTCCGTCGGCCCAGTCGCAAAACGGCCGTCGCAAAACGGCATGGACGATTTCCGAGTGAAGCCGCGCGGTCGCATTCCGGGAGTTTAGGAATGGGTTCCACGGTGATCGAGCAACGTCGGTCCAATCCAACGGGCACTGCAGTTTCCGGAACGGTCGGAGAAAACGACAGCCTCGGACACGATGGCGGCGCAGTCGCCCAACAGGCTGCCGTTTTCCGGCGCGATTCCGCGCTCGTCGTCGCTGGTTGCCGCACTGTCGCGCGCGGGCATCGATGCTTCTGGAATCGCCGGAGCGGATGCCCTTCGTGAATTGGTTGAGGCCAAACGAATCAAGCTGTTGATCGTCGACAATCAGATCGGCGGTTTTTTTACGGGAATGGAGGTGATCCGCAAACTGCGGACCGGCCTCAATTGGGTTCCGGCCATCGTCCTCGATGACGACAAGCAGCGGCTCGCTTCTGATGCCAAAGCCGCGGGAGGAGTCACCGTTCTCGACTGCACGGCGACGGACGAAGAGATTGTCAAAGCCGCTCAACGGTTGTTCGCCCGGCAGGCTCGCGAGGAGGAACTGATTCCGTTTCAGGCGAAATCGATTGTCGACCGTGTCGGCGACCTTCCGGTTCTTTCGCAGTTGACGATTAAGCTCTTGCGCTACCAGGAAATGGAGACTCAGAGCGTTCCTGTCGACGAACTCTGCCAGGATATTTCGATTGATCCGCGAGCGACCGGCGTCGTTTTGAAGGCCGCGAATGCATCGAGCAACGGAATTTCCCGCGAGGTCGCCAGCGTGCAGGACGCCATCCGCGTGCTGGGAGTGCGGCCGACGATCGGCAGCGTCCTGAATGCGGCCGTCACCTCGGGGATGGGCGGTCTTGCCAAGGGCTTGTCGAATGAATTTCAGAGCTGGCACGCCCGACGCGGAATGTTGATCGCCAGTACGGCCGCTATGGTCGCCAAGAACCTCGAGGACCGCTCCGAAGAGACTGCCTTCCTGCTCGGCATCTTGCAGGATGTCGGCATTCTGACGCTCCTGTGCACGTACCCGAAAGAATATCGCGGGATTCTCAAGAGATGGCGGACGGTCGGACACCTGAAACTGGCGGCCGCCGAACAGGCCGAACTGGGGTGCACGCACGGCGAAGTCTCGGCCGCCGTGATGCAACGTTGGGGCATGCCCGATTCGTTGATCCTGCCCGTGCTGCATCATTTAGTGCCGGTCAATGATACGGAGCGGTCGGGAGTCGATATCGGTTTTCATCGTGCCTTGACGATCGCCGAGGCGCTCGCCGATCTGACGGATGCCCCGCATGCGATGCGGCGCTACGCGCTCAATAACCTCCTCTCGAGTTACGGCACGGACAAGAAAGCCGCGTGTCTGAACTCGTTGAAGTCGGCAACGATCAAGGCCTACCAGGCCTTTCAGATGCTGGCAGTGCCGGTTCCCAGCGCCCCGCAGCTGGAAGCGATGCTCGTTGCCGCGCTTTCTAACGAAAGTGCATAAGACGGCCGCCGTGCGCAGTCAAACGGATAACTGCCCTTCCGCCTCGCCGCGAATCGAGGTTCGGGACCGATCGAAACGTCTTGCGCTCAGATGGGCAACCGAATTCGAGCCGTCCGCCCAATCTTGCATCGATTAAGCAATGTGGCGGCCTGGACCTTGCCGCGATTTTTCGACCAAAGTAGTTTGGCGAGAATGAAAAGCTATTCAGAACATCGCGTGCTTGGTGTGGTGGCCCTGGCGATCTTGCTTGTCTCGCAGCGTTCGCTGGTGGGAGACGATGCCTCTGAATTGCGGAAGGCATTTGTCGACGGAAGTGGTCCTGGTTGGCGAACGCTGACCATCGGTGACTTCGTCAACGTCAATTGCGACGCCGACACGTGGTCAGGCAAGGATGGGATGATCCACTGCAAGGGAACTCCCGTCGGAGTCGCTCGGCTCAAAAACACGGTGAAGAATTTCGAGCTGGTGCTCGAGTGGAAGCACCTGAAATCGGCAGGCAACTCGGGCGTGTTCGTGTGGGTCACGCCAGAATCGCTCGCGAAGCTCAATGAGCACGCGCGATTGCCGAGCGGCATCGAAGTGCAAGTGCTCGATCACGGTTATCTGACCAACTACGAAAAGGAAACCGGCAAGAAAGCCGACTGGTTTACCACCAATGGCGACGTTTTTTCGGTCGGCACCTCGAGTATGAAGCCCTTTCCTCCCATTTCGCCCGACGGACGTCGCAGTTTTCCCCGCAAGAACCTCAGCAAAGGGGTTGGCGAATGGAATCACTACTACGTTCGCGGCATCAACGGCGAGGTACGGCTGTGGGTCAACGGCGAGGAAGTCTCCGGCGGTTCCAACTGTCACCCGGATGCAGGCTATCTTTGCCTGGAATCCGAGGGATCGCCGATCGACTTCAAAAACATCCGTCTCCGACTGCTGCCCTAGTCCGAGCCGATTTTCACCGTAGACGGGCTATTTCTTGGGCATCGGCAGGATGACGAGCGCGTTTTCGGCGATACGACTCGTTGCCGGTTTTGCCGTCGATCTTGTATTCGATTTTGAGTTTCTTGGGACGTGCCCGGGACCGGATCGCCGCCGAAGCTTGTCGTGTAGCTGGGCGACGGCAACAGGACGATTTGCACGCTCGCTCGCCTGCTTTTGCAGTAGTCTTGGTCACGTCCTTTTGCTTGGCCAGGCTGCCGTAGTCGGCCTTTACGATTTCAAGCTTGACCTTGTGCAACTTGGCCTGGGAAAGGATGTGCTTCGCTTCGTCAGCCGTCGCGCTGTGCTTTTCGTCTCCCAGTTCGCGGGCAATGGTCGAGCGCGGATTGTGTGGCCTCGTTGTTGAGCTTCGGCAAATCTTTAGTCAGCTTGCAGGCGAGCCGCAACGTTTCGAGATTGCGATAACGCTTCAGGACGTCGAGAACCAGTTTTTGCTCGGCAGGTTGAGTCGCCGCCGCCAATGCGTTTTGACACATCTCCAGACGCTGCGGTTCACCCATGGTGAATTGTCGCGCGATGCGGATGTAACCGCGCAGGGCCCGCACTCGATATTTTTCGCCCGGACTCGTCTTCGCCAAATCGAGCAGGACCGGCGCCGCATCGATCGTCATCCATGAGCCAAGCAGGCGGCTGCTGGCGTCCTGCAATTCGGCGTCGCTACTTTTGGCGGCTTCGCCGACGGCGGCGAGTGCTTTTGTTCCGCCGACGTCGCTCAGGATGCGGACAAGCGCGATCTTGGTCGGCGTCGAGGCCTTCTGCATGGCACCGGCCAGTTCCGCCGCACATTTTTCGCGGTCACCCATCCGCACGCTGGCCGCCTTGAGGGCCTTCTCGGCAATCGGTTGATCTTTGGCATTTTTCGGCGAGACGACCTGGGAAATCAGCACGGACAGCTTGTCGGCGGGAACAGTGGTTCCAAGCGAAGTCAGAGCGGCCGAGCGGACCGCGTCGTCGGAATTGTCCAACGCGGCAACCAGATCGGGCACGGCCTTGAATCCGCCGCTCGCCGACCAATCTCGATCAAGAGGGGATAAATCTTGCCCTTGGCGCCGCTGAGTCGTGCCACGATTTCTTTGTTCACATCCTGGCTCGGGAGATCGGCCAGCGCCGATTTGGCGATGCTTTGGCAAGACTCTCATCCGCATCGAGAGCCATTTCCAACAGCGGAGAGAGGCATGTCGCGTTGCCGACGCGTCCGAGCGCATTCACGGCGGCGATGCGAACGTCGCGAGGGCCCTGCGTTGCGGCTTTACAGGACTGCGCTGAGAATAACCGTGTCCTTGCGATCGGCCATCGCCCCCAGCAGGAGCGCGGCCCGCTCCGGCGTCGTGCGGTCGAGTTCGGCTGCCAGCGTCTGATCGATCCGGCTTCCGGGAAATTCGCGGGCAAGCCCCAAGCCCATTTGAAACATGATTTTGTCCGTAGAGCGAAGCTGCTCGAGCAGCAGAGCGATCCCGTCCTGCCGTCGGGCAAGAATGGCTCCCCGCGTGGCCTCCAGGATCCGCTGCTTGGGAACATCGGCATTTCGGACCTTGTCGTAAATCGCGACTGCCTGCGCGTCGTGCCCCTCGGAAAGGGCCCTCTCGCCGCACAGGACGAGTCCTTCGGCGATCGCGGAACGCACCTTGGCGGGGCGGAGGCGAGTGCATCTTCAAGCGCCTTCGCCGCGTGTTCATTTCCGATCCGTCCGAGTGCAGCCGCGGCGGCGGCGGCGACCGGAATATCCTTGTCGCTCAAATGCCCGGCCAATGGTGTAACGGCGGCCGCGTCGCGACGAACGCCGATTGAATCGATCACTCCGACCAGCAGGTTGCCATGCACCGTCCCCACAGATTCGCGAAGCGCTTCGTCCGCCTCGGGACCAGGAATGGCTTCGAGTGCAATCCGCGCCCAAGAGGCGAGCTGCTCATCGGCCAAAAGCGGTGCCAGAGACGCAACGGCCTTGCCCGATCCGTAGATGGCCAAATCCTTGCAGGCGTCGGCTTTTTTCGCCTTGGGCTCCTTGGAATGCAGGACGGCAATCAGATCCGCCTCTTTTTTTGGCGAGGGAGCACGTCCCCCCTCGATTTGCCACGGCCCGGCTGTGGCGGAACCGCTCACAAGTACAGACAGAACGACGCACCAAATCGATTGCCGCAGGTGTTTCACGATTGATTCCTATTGAGAGGACGAGCTCCAGCAGAGCCGGTCTCAAGAATGCGCTTGTTGTGTGAAAGAACGCCGAAAGAAGCTCTTAGAGCCGCCAGGGCTCGCGCAGGGCTTCGGATCGGTATCGATTGGCCTCGTCGTCGCCGATGAATTCGTGCTTCTTGAGGTCGTATTTAATTTGACGTCCGAGCGCCAGGGCGATGTTCGTGGCGTGGCACGCGATGTGCGCGTAGCACGCCGTGTCGGCATTGCCCTTGGGCTGGCTGCGGGCTTTGACGCTGTCCAGGAAGTCGCGGACGTGAAACGTCGCGGGGTAACCTTCAACCACCGGAATGTCGCGACCCGCCAGCAATTCGGGCGAGCTGAGCACCATTTTCCCGCTGTCGCCGGTCTCCACCCAGCCGGTTTCACCCTCGAAGCGAACGGGGCACGAACCGAGCGGAATCCAATCCTTCTCGCGGAAAATGAGTTCAACGCCGTTCGGATACCGGGCCACGATCTGCCCGTCTTTGGGCGGGTTGTACTCGGTGGGAGCCCAGCCGTCGTTGCCGACGGCCCACTGGCACAGATCGACGCAGTGCGAGCCCCATTCGAGCACGCCGCCGCCGACCAGGCCGCCCCCCTTCTCGAAGTTGAACCCATCGAGCAATTTTTCGTTGTACGGCCGCCACGCAGCCGGGCCGAGATACATATTCCAGTCGACGACTTCCCGCGGCGGCTCTTTTTCCGCCGGCAGCCAACCGCTGATCGTGGGCGTCATTCCTGCCGGATGGGCGTAAACCCGCTTGAGTTTGCCGAGTTTTCCCGTCCGGGCCAGCCAGCAGGCAAAGGCCACGTGCGGCAAATTGCGACGTTGTGTGCCCGCCTGGAAGACGCGGCCCGTCCGCCGCATCGTCTCGGCCAAGAGCAGGCTCTGCGCGATATTTTTCGTGCAGGGCTTCTCGCAATACATGTCCTTGCCGGCCCTGGCCGCGTTCAGGGCCGCCGTGCAGTGCCAATTCGGGCCGGTGGCGATCAGCACGGCATCGATATCAGGCCGGTCGAGCACCTCGCGAAAATCGCGGTACATCTTGCAGTTCTGGTTGCCGTGGTGCTCGTCGATTTTTTTCTTCGCGGCGACGCGCCGCGTTTCCTTGACGTCGCAGGCGGCCACGAACTGCACGTCCTTCTGCTCCAGGAAGCAGCCCAGGTCGTACGTGCCGCGGTTGCCGATGCCGATGCCGCCCAGCACGATTCGCTCGCTGGGGGCGACCGATCCCCCCAGCCCCAGGGCCGAACTGGGAATGATGGTGGGGGCCATCACCGCCGCGCCGGCGGAGAGAGCGCCCTTCAAAAAACCGCGTCGGTGGAATTTCGTAACAGGTTGCGACATCGCGAGTGTCCTGGTGGAGGTGGACGGGCGGGAGGCCGATTGCGCACACAACAGACCCATGCAACTAGCATAATTCGGCGGCAGCCATCTTGCTACGCAGCGAGTTTCAGCCAGAACTCAGCCACCTCTCGCCGAATCCGGTCGCCCTTTTTTTGATTGCTGTGCAGAATCTGTACACTTTTTTGGCTTTTTTGGGGCGCTAAAAAAGGGGACTTTTTTGGGGTCCACCCCAAAAAAAGGGGCCGCGGCGAGAGCCTGAGGGCCAACGTGGAATCGGAAATGCTTTGCGCTCCCGCCTTTACGAATTCCCCCCTCTCGAGCGCCTTTTTTGGGGTGGACCAGAAAAAAGTCCCTCCACCCTCACGGAGCAAAAGCCTCCGTGACGTCCATCGCACGCCAGTCGACGCGGAATTTTTTCCAGAGCTGCCAAAATTGTCGCGATTCTTCGACGGGATCGACTCCGAGCTCGATAAAATGCAGCTAGCGTGCCGCGTGGATAACGTCCCGACACTCCCCCTGACGCGTGTGTAGTCGCTGCGTGTTTCGTCCTGTGTGTTTCGTCTCATGGACACGCAACGCGGTACCGTGGCATCCTCCCCCTCGCGCGAGTTCCCCGCTCGTGAACGCATTCCGAATTCTCGCAATTGCCGCGCTTCTGACCGCGGCAATTCCCGCGCTTGTCAATGGGCCAATCTGTGCTGCCGATGACCTTCCGCCTCCCGCGAAAATCGAAAAACCGATCACAAAGCGACCCGCCGCCTACAAAATCCACGGCCGCTGCATCGATCACGCCGACAATTCGCCCGTTGCCGGGATCCGCATGCTGCTCTTCGAGATTCCCGGGCGCACGCTCCCCATCGTTCAAATCGCCGAGACGGTTGCCGACGAGAAGGGCCATTTTGAGTTCGCCCATCTCGTGCCCCCGCGGGCGTCCGATCGCCTCAATCGTTTGCTGTATCTCGTCGTGCCCTTTGCCGACGACCGTCCCGATATGCCTTGCATCATCGGTCATAATCTCCCACAGGAACGGCAAGGTATCGAGCTGCGGCTCAACCGAGAGGAAGGAACCCTTTCGGGACGAATCGTCAACTGCGCGGGGCGAGCCGGTCGCCGGCGCCGCGGTCGGGGCTCGATATTCATTTGAGGGACGCACGTTGCCCGGTATTCTCTCCGCCGTCAGCGGACCCGACGGCCGCTTTACGATCAATAAAATCGCAGTTTTCCGACTTCCCAACGGTGGCCAATTCGGAGGCACCGTCTCCGTCGCCCACCCCGACTATCCAGAGACGGAAGTCCAAATCGAAAGCCTGCCTGCCGATCTTTCGATCCGGCTGCCCGACGGCTGCACCGTCACGGGCAGTTTGATCGATCGTGTTACCGGACGGCCGGCGGCCCAGGCTCTCATCACGTGCGCGCGTTCCCAAGACCATTCGGTCCGAGAATATGTGACATCGACCGACAGAGAGGGCCGCTTCCGTATCGTCGTGCCCGAAGGGCGCTACACGTTTCTGGCCGAATGGCCCGAGCGCGTCTGCGTCGCACTCGCCGATCGCGAATGCATCGCCGGCCAGCAACTCGAACTTCCGCAACTTGTCATGGTTTCAGGCGGCCTGATCGCCGGCCAGGTGATCGACACGAAAACCGCACATGCGGTTCCGGTTAATCCAATGGGTGACCCGATTATGCTCGGTCTTTTCGGGCCGTCGTTCCCGGCCGGGCGAGTGATCAGCCCGGTGCGCCTCGCAACCGTGGACGAGAACGGCCGTTTCAACCTGCGCGGCCCCAGGGGAGAACTTCCCCTATTTGGTGAACACGCAAGGCGACCGCATGGCGTGGGACACGCAACACCTGCCGCCGGTTGTGGTCAAAGAGGGGCAGACGACCGCCTACAACATGTTGATCACGTCGAAAACCCCGCCGCGCGACAAGCTCAAGACCGCCCGCGCCCTCGTCGCCGCTCTTCCCAAACCGCCGGCCGAGCGCACCGCGCGCATCCTGGCCGAATTCGACCGGCTCAAGGGAGGCATGAGCGAAAACATCGAACTCTTTTGCAGCCTGATGCGCGAGCTGGTGTCGGTCGGGCCGACCGCCGTCCCGCAAATCTGCGAGGAACTCGATCGGACCAATCAGGGCCAAGTCCTGCGCCGCCTGGCGTTCGCCTTGCGGGCCATTGGCGACCCGCGAGCCGTGCCGAGCTTGATCCGCGCCATTCCGAAGACGCTTCTTCCCCCCAGCAGCGACTTCGGTCTGATCGTCCAGGATCCCGAACTGGCCGCCTTCATGCACAAACACGACCTGGACCACTCGAAAGGCCTGCATTTCGGCTACGGCCGACCCGTGCGTGAGGTGTTCGGCACTCTGCAGCAGCTCACCGGTCAAGACTTCGACGATTCCGAACTCTACGGCATCCATCGCTGCCAGGACCCGCGACGCCGCGTGCTGCAGCTCCGCCTGTACCTCCGCCAGGCGCGGAAGTGGCAAACGTGGTGGGAAGCGAACTGGACGCAAATTCACGCACGACTCCGCCTACGAAAAGGTCCACCTCTCCTCGAGCGACGAATCTGTTCCGCCGCCGAAGCCACTCAGTCGCTCGTCCCGTCTGGGCGACGGCGTGAGGGGCGAAGTCCTCTCGCCGCCCGAGGAACAGGGAAAGTCCGTCACCTATTTCTACGATCTCGATACGGGCTACGAACCGAAATGGCCGGCGGGCATCCCGCGCGACGAATCGCGTCTGGATCAAAAGCAACTCGCCCAATGGGCCCTCGACAACGGCGTGGACCTGATGTGCGTCACCCACCGCGCCGCCGACGGCACCGAAACGTACGTCCTCAAGACCTTCGGCCTGCAAGTGCACGAACTCACCGAGCGGGACCTGCGAAACACCGACCGCACCGTAATCGGCGGCAACTTGCCAACCGGCCGCGCCGTCCCGCCGGGCGATCTGCTCATGCACCACGACCCTGCCACGGGCCAACCCAATCCCGAAGCCGGCGCCGCCTTCCTCTACACCACCCGCGAAGGCAACCAGGGCCTGATCGAAATCACCGACCATATCACCCGCACGGAAAACCTCACAGGCTTTACCGGCAACGAACCCAAAGGCGTCGGCTTTCACCGTGGCGTAAAGTTCGATCTGAAGTCGATTATCCCGTAGACGAATCGATGATACCTCTATTGCTGTTTCCGCCATTCCACCAGTTCGGCGGATGCCAAGCCCATGGGGGCGGATTCAGGGTGCCGTGTCTTGAAAAGAGGGCTTTTGTAATCTCGAAAAGATCGACTTCGCACGCGCACGTCGTCGTGCGATTTTGTGCAAATTGCGAATGGCGTGGCGCATTAATTTGAGTCCGGGAATCAATTGCGGCCATTTACGCGCGACGCCGGATTTTCTAGTTGCAATCAGACGGTTGTCGCTGCAGACTGATGCTCAGATCAGTCGCTGCACACACCATCTCAGGCGAGGGCCGACAATGAGCGGTGGATGGCACGTCCTCGGCACTGGCGCCGCGCCGCTTTCCGGCCAGAGAGACTCGACCAGGCATGCGCTAGCGGCTGATCCCTCCAGACGGATTGGCCAGCCAAGGCTCGACCGATTCCCGCTCCCCGGCAAAATACTCGGCTTAGTCTCCGCAGTCGCTCTCGAAGCAGTCGCCGAAGAGCCGATTGCGGGCAATCGCGATGCCGATTCCGAGAACTGCGCTGCCGATGGCCAGTTGTGATTTCCCGTGATTGCTGCAAGTCCTTTCAGTGGCGACCTAGTGCGAAGCGACGTCCCGAAGCGGTTTCGATCTCCCCTCCGCTGATCAAACAAACTAAATGGAGTTTGTTCCAATGGCTTCCGACGAAGTATCCCAAGAATCCGAAGTGCAAAACGGGCAACAACACACGTCGACTGAGGGATGTGATCAGAATCTTGAAAGTCGCATTGCGGCGCGGCTCACTGCGTTCGATGTCCAGCTTAAGAATTCTCTTTCTGATGTAAATGCGGTTCCAGTCGAGCTGAAATCAATAAGAGCCTCGTACGAGAAACTGGAAGAGAGCAGCGCCTCTCACGCGGACTTGAAAACGCTGTCCGAGAAATTGGAATCAATAAAAGCCTCGCACGAGCAGTTGCAAGAGTGCTCGCCTCTCGCGAGGAATTGAAGGCGATCTCACAGAAGCTGGGGGCATTCGAAAACTTCGCGCGAAGAATTGCATGCGTCTGTAGACAAACACGTCGCACAAATCGACCGAATGTCGAAGCTGAGTGTGGTCCCGATCGCGCTGTTCCTACTCGGATTGGTGCTCGGCGTATTGGCAGGACTCTCCACTGCGGCTGGAACCGCGGCGGCGATCATCGCGTTGCTCGGCACGCTTGTCGGAGGTTCGCTGCTTACTTGGTTCAATCCAAATAATCTGTCGGACGAACAACGAACCCCAGTGGCATTAGGCGTCTGCAGTTTGAGTGTCGGTTGCCTCGTCGGTTTGGGCGCTGGTTTCTTTCTGCGAGCGACTGATCCGGTTGGAACACTATCGGGCGGCAAGAAGGTGTCCGAAGCCGTAAGTGCACGGGAGATCGCATCGGCCGTTGCCGCCACGTCGTGCGCGAAACTGCTCGAGGAAATCTACACAAGAGCTTTGCATGCTCTCACCGACGATAAAACGCACGCCGAGGACTCTCAAAAACGAGTCGTGGCTCTTTTGCAAGACGCAGCCATGTTGGGTCCCGTTGAGTCAACCTCGGCAGCGGGCGATCAATCCAAGAATGGGAAGGACGGCGGTTTCACTCCCCCCCTTCCGATCACGCCGCCGCTCGGGACCTTTGTTGGTGAGCGATCCCCGGTATATTGGACGCCCTATCAATTCGGTCGCATGCAGGAGGCGAAAAACGAATTCCAACCGGGTGATATACTCAACCTATTCGCCAACAAAGGGAAGGTTCTTCGGGACGAGGCTTCGTCGCAAGGGCGATCGCCGGATGCGAAAATAAAAGAAAAATTGCGAGCCGCGGGCAACAAAATCGACGAGTCAATCAAGAAACTGACTCCAAAAAAACCTCCGACTCAATCGGAATTGGACAAACTACAGGAGCACGTTCGGGAACTTTCAGAAGGCGAATTCTGAACAATAGCCGTGTGTGCGTTTCAAGAGCGACCCGTCGCGAAGTCGCATTATCGAATTCGGCAACCGCTGAGTTGCAAACGCCTGACTGCTGTGCCTTGGCCCCGTCGCTCGGTGAAATCCCGAAACTCGTCATGGCCATCGCGTTTGGGGCTACCTGTGGATGGATGGCAGAATCAATCAAAGAGGACGGGATTTAAATCGGCGAGAATTGCCGGCGTCGCATTACTTCGATCCCAAGCGGAGGCCTTCCGCAAATTGATGCTTGATCCGTTCGCGAACGAGCGACCGTGTTGAATCGCCCCCTCACCCCTAGCCCCTCTCCCTCGAGGGGCGAGGGGAACAAGAATCTTGGAATTACCTTTCTGATGGCATTCATTCAGCCGGCGGGCTCGTCGAGATCGGCGAGCTGGGTGTGGTGCGTCTCGGCTGCGAGCCAGACGGAGAGGATCGTGATCGCCGAAAGCAGGATCAGATAAAGCGCCACGCCCCAGGTGTTGCCGTCGGCCCATTTGAGAAGCGAGACGCAAATCAGTGGGGCCAGTCCGCCGGCCAGCGGTGAGGCGAGCTGGTATCCGATCGAAGCTCCCGTGTAGCGGACGTCGGTTCCGAAGAGTTCGGAAAAAAAGGCTGCTTGCGGAGCGTACATGGCCGACTGGGAAACCAGCGCGATCGAGATGCCCACGCCGATCCAAATGGCCGACTTCGTCTCCACCAGCCAGAAGAACGGGAACGCGAAGGCGGCCAGGGCGAGCGCTCCGCCGAGATAGACGGGGCGCCTGCCGACGGAGTCCGAGAGCAGGCCGAAGGCGGGGATCGCCACGAACTGCAGCACGGTCGCGATCAAGAGGCAATTCAAGACCAGCGTGCGGGGCAATGCGAGATCGACGGTGGCGTAGGTGAGCACGAACACGCTGAACACGTAAAACCCACCGTTCTCGGCCATGCGTGAGCCGATCGCCAGCAGCACGTTTCGCGGATAGCGCCTCAGCACCTCGAAGAAGGGGACCGCCGCCTGCCGCTTTTGATCGCGGAGTTTCTCGAAGAGCGGGCTCTCGTAAATCTGCAAGCGGATAAACAGGCCGACGCCGAGCAAGCCGATGCCGAACAAGAACGGAATTCGCCAGCCCCAGGCGCAGAAAGGCGTCGTTGGGCATTACGGTCGAGAACAGCGTAAAGACGGCGTTGGCCAGCAGAGACCCGGCCGGCACGCCCGCTTGAACCCAACTCGCGTTGAGGCCGCGGCGAGCGCTGTGTCCGTGCTCGACCACCATCAGCACGGCGCCGCCCCATTCTCCTCCCACGCCGAAGCCCTGGATAAATCGCAGCACAATCAACAGGACGGGCGCGGCCAGGCCGATCTGGTCATAGGTCGGGAGCAAGCCCATGAGGAAGGTCGCCATGCCCATCAACAACAGCGTGGTGACCAGCATCGACTTGCGACCCATGCGGTCGCCGAAGTGGCCGAACACGATCCCCCCGACCGGGCGGGCAAAGAACCCGACGGCATACGTGCCGAACGAGGCCATCGTTCCGCTGACGGGATCGAGCGTGGGAAAGAAGAGCCGATTAAAAACGAGGGCCGCGGCCGTTCCGTAAAGAAAGAAGTCGTACCATTCGATCGTGGTGCCGATGAAGCTTGCCGCAACCACGCGGGCGACCGAAATGGGAGGAGCGGCGGCTCTCGAATCGGGCATGCGGCAATTCTAATCGAGCCGTCGATAAATTGGTCGGAGGTCAATCAGGAAGTCGTGAGCGGAATTGACTTCTTGTTTTCGTTTTTTTCTTGGTGGCACGCCAACCTTGATCGACAGGACTTGGGCGTTTCTTGGTCTGACCCAGTAAAAAAAGAGTGAATCGAGCGACCTACTCGCGCATACTGGCCGGCGTTGATCAGAACTGTTGGCGATGGAAATTGAAATCGTCCTGGCATTCGCGCGGCTCACACCGTCTTACCCCGCGCAGAACCCCATCGCCTCGCGAGGATGCAGGCACAGCTCGTCGATCGTCCACATCGTGCGATAGATCGAATTGAAGTCGCTAACCATGTGATCGATGAAGTCTTCCCGCTCCGTCTCCACGCCGAATTCTTTCAGGTCGGATGACGCCCGGCCCATGAGCCACCTCCGGTAAAAATCTCGTTGATTTGCTGTGTCCGAGATGGTAGCTGTCATGCTGCGCCCTTTCGGTTCGAGCTGCAAGAAAATTCCCCACAGCGCTGTTTTAGCGCGATTGAGGGAAGGGCGCAAGGCTGAAAGGGGTGTAGATGCGAGACAGTTTTGATGATCGTATTCAAGACCATCTATTGGGCCGGTTAGTGCTAGCCGCGATTGTGGCATGGCTGGGACTGTTTGCCTGGAATTCACTCATTTGGGCCATCGTCACGGTGACCGCATTTGTGCTAATTGTTGGCTTTTGGATTTCACGCTCTATTCTCGATGTTCGAGGGCCAGTAAAGATCGCTGTTTCCACAATGGCTTGCGGCACCGGAACCGCAGTCATAGTCGGGCTCATTTTCTACTGGGTTTGCAAACTATAACATTCCGATCTAGGTTGATGCGTTCGTCGAGCGGACCCCGCCGAATCACGCGGGGAGGGATCATTTGCGTTGAGGAGAGTTGATGAGTTCGCCGTTCTGTCCTGGGCCGATGCCGCGGCGCGAGTTTTTGCGCGTCGGCACGCTTGCCCTGGGAGGGCTCGCGCTGCCTGAGGTTCTGGCGGCGCGGGCGGCGAGCGGACAACAGAGCTGCGACACGTCGGTGATCCTGTTCTGGATGTGGGGCGGTCCGAGCCAGCTCGAAACGTTCGACATGAAGCCGGCGGCGCCGAGCGAATATCGCGGGCCGCTGCGGCCGATTCGCACCAATGTGCCCGGCATCGAGATTTGCGAGTACCTGCCTCGGCTGGCTCAACGGGCCGATCGGTTCTCGCTCATCCGCTCGCTGCATCATGAGATGTCGGCTCACAACGACGGCAGCATCGAAGTGTTGACCGGCAAGACGCCGCGCGTTCCCGACGTGACGTCGCAAGCGCACAGCGAACATCCCGATTTCGGCATGGTGGCCGCTCGGCTGCGCGGTCCGCGTGCGGATGGCTTGCCGCAGTATGTCGGCGTGCAGCGTGCGCCATTCATGACCAATCCGGCTTATTTGGGCGTCGCGCACCGGTCCTTTGACACGGGCGATCCGTCGCGGCCGGGATTTTCACCGCCCAACCTGACGCTCGTGACGGGCGTCGACAACCGCCGGCTCGACGATCGGCGATCCCTCATCGGTCAGTTCGACCGTTTCCGCCGCACGGCCGATGCCAGTGGGACGATGGAAGGCATCGATCATTTTCGGGCCGACGCGTTTCAATTGCTCACCAGCCGCCATGTCGCCAAAGCGTTCGACCTGAGCCGCGAGACGCCGGCAAACCGCGACCGGTACGGCCGGCATCGTTGGGGACAAAGTTGCCTGTTGGCGCGCCGCCTGGTCGAGGCGGGTACCGCCGTCGTCAACATCGACGCCACTGCCACGTGCGACACGAGCAAGAATTTCAGTTGGGACGACCACGCGGGAGCGTTCCACCTGGATTATGCGCAGCGCGAACGCCTGCCGCAGATGGACCAGGCGCTCTCGGCCTTGCTCGACGATCTTGACTCGCGCTCGTTGAACAAGCGAGTTCTGGTGCTGGCCTGCGGCGAATTCGGGCGGACGCCGCGCGTGAGTCATGCGCCGGTGAATTTCTCCGGCCAGATCGGCCTGGGCCGCGACCATTGGCCGCAGGCGTTCAGCGCGCTCGTTGCGGGGGGCGGACTGCGAATGAGCCAGGTGGTGGGCGAGACGAATTCGAAAGCGGAATTTCCGCTGCACAATCCGCTAACACCCCAGGACTTGATGGCGACCGTCTACCGACACCTCGGCATCGCTCCGGCTAAGACGTTTGCCGACTTCTCGGGACGCCCGGTCCCGATCCTGCTCTCCGGTCGGCCGATCGCCCAATTGATCTGACGTGCACGTTCCTGCGCTTATCGCAAGGGCGCGCGATTCATCCTCGCACCCGCAGCCACGCCGTTGTTGGCGCCCGCATAGGGCCGTAGGTGACCCGGCATTGGCGACGGGTCCGGAATGGGCGAGCCGACCGGAACTCGATAAGAGGGATGCATCCGCGCCGCCACGTCGGCTGCAGCGACTGTATTGCCGGTGGTGGCGGCTGCCGCCGCACCGCTCGGGCTGGCTCCTCGATGCACGAATGGAATCGCCGTTGCCGCCCCTAGGACTGCTAAACCCGTCAGGCCCCCAACTATCCAAGAATGAGACATGAGCCCCTCCCTTTGTACTCAAGCGAAATGTAAGTGCTATGAGGGAAGGGCAATTCCCGTTCCAGTGGGCGGAACGTGCGGCGAGCGAGTTTTATCCAGGCGTAGCACGGAGGTTCTTGTTGAACCGCGCAAGCTCAACGAGGGCGCGGACGTGCGTTCCCTGGCCGATCTTGGCGATTCCGTCGTGGGCTTCGACCGAGAATTTCACGAAGCGGCCGTCGATGGCGTACAGACGAGCCGTCGCGGTGACCGTGCGGCCGACGGGCGTCGGGGCCAGGTGCTTAACGTGGACCTCGTAGCCCACGGAGACCCAACCCTCGGGAAGGTGCCCGCGGATGGCGTTGCTCGCGGCGACCTCGAGCAGATAGATCATGAAGGGCGTCCCGTAGACCTCTGGCATCGTGGGATGAAAGTGGGCCACGGTGAGGTCGCGGGTGACGATCGTCGTCTCACTGCCGGTCATCCCCGCGCGGAGCGCTTCGGTCGGATTCATTGTGTTGGGCCAACTTCAGAGTGTTGTGCGATTCAAATGGATGTTACGCACCGCCGGCCGGCTTTTTGCCCAATTGGATCGGTTCGACGGTCTGGATCCAATGCCAGCCGAACCAGCCGGATCGTACATGGGCGATCCCAATCGGCAGGTTGAACTTCGCCAGATGCTGCGGCGTCGTGAGCAGTTCCAGATCTTCTTTGTCGTTCGCGCGACGGAATTGCAGCTTGTATTCCCGAAAGATGCCTTCGTGGGTGATTTGCACCATGTGCGTGATCTGGACGGGAACCAAAACGGGGGGCGATTTGTCGAGGAGCGCGTTGACCGTCAGGCAACAGGACATGGCAGTTGCTCCGCCCAACAGCACGGAGCCGAACGCGAGCACCAGCGCCCCGAAACCGATCGAGATTTTTCCTTTGCGAAGAGTCAGCTCAACGGCGTCTCCCGTTTGCACGGCTTGGGCGTTCTGCCGGGCGACCCTTCCTCGTTGTTTGAGGGCGACCCACGTGAGCGCCGCAAGCGCGAGGCTGCCGCCGACGGAGATCGGTAGCCAGCCCTGCTTCAGCCAATCGAAATCGACCGGCTGATATTTCTCGAATCCGTAAATATTCCAAAGCAGCGCCAAGAAGAAAATCGGGATGAGGGAGAGAATCAACAACGTCAACCAGAGGGGCGTTGTGTCGGTTCGATAAATGAGGCTGCGGCCGGGCATCACCTCGAGAAAATCGTAAAGCTGAGCCGTCTTCTCGAATTGGCCGGGCAGCCAAACCACCGGCACCGGGTCGCCGACGCGAAACGGGGTGCTGACTCGATCCTTTTGCGCGGCGCCGAATGAGCGCGATTTCATCTGGCGTTCGCAGAGTTGGCCGGTCGCGGGAGACGGCATAGAGACTGTGGCGACAATCGCATACGTAGTGGGGCGCCCGTGCGAAACGAGCGTTGGCATTTTTACGAGGGCTTTGACGCGGCCAAATCCCGTCTCTCCCATTGCGAGATAGCGGCGGGCCTTCTTCAGTTCGCCGGGATGCAGCTGGGCAACAGCCGCCATCGCGCACAGTCCGATGCCGATCCACAGCAGATATGCGAGCGGGAGGATGTAGAGCGAAAGTGTCTCAATGAAGGGCAAACCGTCGATGCCAACGCAGAACAGGCCGCCCATCACAAGTCCCCAGACGATGGCTCGCTGCCGCGTCGCCAGCCGGCTTTGCTTGACGGCGTCTGGAATCTCACGAGGTGCGGGTCCTTGAAGCTCCGGCGGCAATTCCAGCACGCCTTGACCGACCTCGTCCGGTGCTGTCGAAACGCTCGGATCCATGCGTCTCTCCTGCTGCAGTGAAATCGAGGCAGGTGCCGGCGGGGCGAGTCCACCGCAAATAATCCGGAACCGGCCGCCCATTGTGCGGGGCTTATGGCGGCGATGCAACCAGTTACATTGGGGCTCCCGCCATTGACGCCGGCCACTCACCACCCACCGACCCGGTAGTTTAGGCGAAGGCCGCAAGCAGTGGATGAACCTTTCGCGCGCGGACCATCAGCGAATCGGGGGCGAGCGGCCGATTCGTCTGCAATTCGGCGCGTGACCTTCACGATAATAGGAAAGAGCGCGATTATTCACACCGGGATGGCCAGGGAGAGTTTGATGGCGCCTTGCCAGTCGTGCCATGCAGGCTGCTGCCGATCGTTTGCCGTGCCGATTACCGGGGCGGACATTATTACGATCGCACGGCGGTTCGGGCTCTCGTTTTGGGACTTTGCCTGTCGCTGGGCCGATCCCGAGGGAACGATCGCCCGCGGCCGGGTGCCGCATTTTTTCTTTCCCGATGCGCCCGACACGCCCTTCGTGATCTGCCTGATTCAAACGCACAGCCTGTTTCTGCAGGGAACGGTGAAGTGCCGCTTTCTGATAGAGTGCCCGCCCGACCAGGAGCATCCGCTCGGGCTGGCCCGCTGCGGCATCTACCACGGTCGGCCGGCGGCTTGCCGTGTGTTTCCGACCAAAATGAACACGACGGGCGACCTGGTCGTGCTGTGCAATGTGCCGCCCAAGCCGCGCGACGATGCGCACCCGGCGTATGATCTTTGCCCGCGTGAGTGGGAGGTGCACGAAATCGATCCTGTGCAGGGGCTGCAGGACCTCGTGCTGACGAAATACGAGTTCGCGTTTTTCGCTGAGATCGCCCGGGCGTGGAATAAGTCGCCCAAAGCGTGGGATGCGTTTCCCGAATTCCTGCGGATCGTTTATTCTCATCGCATCCAACGGGAGTCGGAGAGGGATGCCGACCCGATACAGCAGGAGGCGGCGAGACTGCGCCGAACGACGCCACCAATCGCGATGCCGCCTGACGGGCGACGGCCCTTCCGACCATGACTTCCCAAGACAGCCTCCACGGGACGGGCTCGCCGACGTTCGGCCCTTCGGCAACGCTCGGCATGCTGCGGCTGCGGGCGGAGCTGCTCGACTTTACGCGAGCCTTTTTTCGCTCGCGAGGTTTTTGGGAAGTCGAGACGCCGATCCTATCCCGCGACGTGGTCGTCGACGCTTATCTCGAGCCATACGTCACCCGCGGCGATTCAGGAGCCGACTGCCAAGAGACGAAAACGCGGGACGAGCTCTTCCTGCAGACGTCTCCCGAGTTCGCCATGAAGCGGCTGCTGGCCGCGGGGGCCGCCGCCATCTTTCAGGTGACGCACGCCTTCCGGCGGGGCGAAATCGGGGAGCGCCACAATCCCGAGTTCACGATCGTCGAATGGTACCGCACGCAATCGACCTATCACGACCAGATGGACCTCGTCGAAGATCTCGTTGCGGGGTTCTTCGATCGGGTCGAGTGCATCCGCGAGACATACGCGAGCGAACTGCCGGCAACCCGACCGCCGCGTCCGCCGCGGCCCTGCCCCCGGCTTACGTACGACCGGGCCTTTGAACTTGCATTGGGTCATTCGGTGATTGGCGCGAGTGCCGCGGAATTGGCAGAACTCGCGAAGTTGATCGGCGTCAGCGCTCCGCCTGCATTCGCGCCGGACGATGTGGACGGCTGGCTCAATTTTCTGCTGGCGCTGCAAATCGAACCGACACTGGCGCAGTCGCCGGCCGTCTTTTTGTACGACTATCCGCCGGGTCAAGCGGCGCTTGCGCGAATTCGCGCGGACGCGGCGCCCGTTGCCGAGCGCTTCGAGCTTTATCTCGCGGGCATCGAGATCTGCAACGGCTACCAGGAACTGACCGATGCCGACGAATTGCGACGACGGATCGGCATTCAGTCGGCAATTCGACGGCGCGACGGCAATCGCCCGCTGCCCGCGGAGAGCCGGCTGCTCGACGCGATGGAGGCCGGCCTGCCGGAGTGCGCGGGCGTCGCCCTCGGCTTCGACCGCCTGCTCATGGCGGCCGTCGGTGCGCAGTCGGTTTCCGAGGTGATGCCGTTCCCGATCGATCGGGCGTAAGCGCACAAAAAGAGCACTGACAAACGAACTGCCAGTGCTCTCTTTTTCCTGTTAAGTCTCGGCACCGGACGCCAGACTCAAGACCCCAGACTCTTCTAGAAGTCGCTGTCGATCGGCGTGCCTTCCGCCCGGGTCGCCAGCTTGCGGATCAGCCCCTTGTCGATCGTCTTGGCGATCGGGCGGCTGGAATCCGTCGCACAGCGCGAAGATCACCGAGTCATCGTGCAGGCTGCCGAAACTGAAATACTGAATCGTCGGCGTGAGGACGGGCGGCTGCGGCTGCCAGAACCAAAAGTTGTCGAAATCGGTCGGAGTCCAGCGGTCGTTGCGGAAGCGGGCACAACAGCTCGACCCGTCACCCCAGAAACCGTAACGCGAATCGCCCATCAACAGCGTGTTCGACGTGCCGTCGGTGATGTCGGCGATCTTCACCGCGCTGTTCGGATAGAGGACGCCGTTTTGCATCCAGTCGGGGTCGCTGGCATTGGTCGTCGGGTCGGTCACCGGTTGGGCTCCCATCACGCCGCGATAATTCGTGTAAGCGTAACCGCCGCCGACCACGGAACCGGCGTTTTCACCCAAGGGGACGGTGGGAGAGGTGACGCTGTTGCCGGTGCTGGTGGCTGAGGGACGCGGGTTGGGCAAGAGCGGCGCTGGGACAAATGAAGATCGGAATCGGAATCTGAATGGCGTTCAGATTGACGACGTCGTTCTTGTAAAGGTCGAAGCGGACGCCGACGGTCGATTGTTCGATCTGCGGCAGGATGAACGAGTGCCAGCTCCACGGAGCGGCCATCACCCAGGAGTAGAGTGTCAAATTCTGTGGCGGGAGGATCAGGTTGCCATTGATGTCGTACCGCTGCTGCATGCCCAGTTGAGCCGACTGTGTAAACGTGACGTACTGCGCCACATCGTAGGGATCGGCGAACGGGGTGGTCGGAAAGCCCATATCGATATTGCCGGAGGGAAAGCACTTGTGCGTGTCGTGATAGTTTTGGCAGGCGAGTCCCAGCTGCTTCAAATTATTGAGGCACTGCGTGCGGCGGGCCGCTTCGCGGGCTCGTTGCACCGCGGGAAGCAAAATGGCCGCCAGCACCGCAATGATGGCGATGACGACCAGCAACTCGATGAGCGTAAACCCGCGCCGGACGCGAGGTACGACTTGGCCGGCGAACTTTTGTTCGGCAACCGGATCGATGGCCAAACCGACGCCGCTTCCTCCGCAATCCAACTTCATAGCATCTCCCCTTGCGAAACCCTGCAAAACGGGCGTGAAGCTCATTTCCGACGCGTCACACGGTCCACCCCATTGGACCTGGCTGGCAGGCACCAAAGCCTGAGCCGCAAAAAAACGGCCTGACATTAAACACCGGGAAAGCCGCATCGGTGTTTCGGATTCTCGATTCGACCGCGGGTTTTCTTGACAACTGCCGTCCCAATCCCGGTTGAGGAAGATTGGCTGCGTCCGCGCGCCTCGCCCTAAGTCGGGACAGGCACAGCAATTCTAGTTCGCCGAGCCACTCTTCGCAACACCCGCGGGGGGCAGGATTTTGGCAGCGTCCCCGAGTGCCGCCGCGGTTTCAATTGCGAACCAGCCAGGGGAGCGGCGCACCGGCGGGCGGCAGGCGCACGAGTTCCACTCCCTGCACGTCGGCGTGTTTGGCCAATTCGTCCAAGGCTTCGGCCGAGGGCGGGCTGTCGAGATTCAGTACGGCGATCGAATCGCCGCCCGGTTCGTTGCTCTCGCGGCCGAGGGCCATGTGGGCGATGTTGACCTTGTGCTTGCCCAAAATCGTGCCGATGAAGCCGATCAGCCCGGGCACGTCGCGATGGCGATAAATGAGCATCAGCCCGTCGAGGTAAGCATCGAGATGGAAATTGCCCAGCCGGACGAGCCGCAGAAACTCGTGGCCGAACGTCGTCCCCGACGCGGTGAGTTCGCCCTTCTCCGTCATGATCGAGGCAGTGATCAGCGTGGAAAAGTTCCCCGCTTCGCTCGATGACGATTCGGTGATTTCGATCCCCCGCTCGCGGGCGAGCATTTCGGCATTCACGATGTTCGCCTGGTCCTCGAGAGCCGCTTCCAAGAGCCCGGCGGCAAAACTGGCCGTCATCAGTTTCGTCTTCTTGGCCGCCGCCTCTCCGCGGTAATGGATGCGGGCCGAATGCAATCCACCCGAGTGGTTTTGCTGCGCCAGCAACAATCCCAACCGCCGCGCGAGGTCGAGGTGCCGCTCGACGTCTTGCATCTCTTTGGCGGAGATGGGTGCCATGTTGACGGCGTGCCGCACTTCGTTTCGCAGAAAGAAACCCGAGAGGATTTCGGCCGCTTCGATCGCCACCAGTTCCTGGGCCTCGTCGGTCGAGGCGCCCAGATGCGGCGTGCAGAGCACGTTCGGCAGCCCCGGCAACGGACTCGCTTTGGGAGGCTCCTCGACGAACACGTCGAGAGCGGCCCCGGCAACGTGTCCCGACTTGAGAGCCTCTGCCAGATCATTCTCGTCGATGATGCCGCCGCGGGCGCAATTGATGATGCGAACCCCCTTCTTCATCCGCCTTAACCGCTCGGCGTTGATCACGCCGCGTGTCTCGTTGGTGAGCGGCGTGTGCACGGTGAGGTAATCGCACTCGACGATCATGGCGTCGATATCGCGAAAGAGCTCGATCCCGTGCTCGCCGGCCCGTTCCGCCGAGAGGAAGGGGTCGTACCCCAGCACGCGCATCTCAAGGCCCCGGGCTCGTTGGGCCACGGCCAGGCCAATTCGTCCCAGACCGAGAATGGCCAGCGTCTTGCCCGCGAGCTGCGTGCCCGTGAACTTGCTCCGCTCCCATTTCCCCTCGCGCATGCTGGCCGCAGCCCGGCCGATATTTCGCGAAAGGGCCATCATCATGGCGATCGTATGTTCGGCCGTGCTCGTCGTGTTGCCGGCCGGCGTGTTCATGACGACGATGCCCTCGCGCGTCGCCGCCGGAAGATCGATATTGTCGACGCCGACGCCGGCCCGCACGATCGCCTTGAGCCGCGGCTGGCCTTTCAAAATGGCCGGGGTGAGCTTCGTGGCACTGCGGATGATGATGCCGTCGGCTTCGTGAAGCGCTTCCCGCACCTCTTCGGGCGAGAGGCCCGAACGAACGTCGACTTCGATTTCCGGAGATTGCTTGAGGACGTCGAGTCCGGCCGGCGAAAGGTTGTCGGTAATCAACACGCGATACATGACCAGCGCTCTTTCTGGGAATGGAACATGCGACGAACTTCACGGATGATAGGCCTCGCCCGCGCCGCGCCAAGGGCGCTTGAGATGGGACCGGGCATCTCGGCTCGGATCAGCACCGTCTCTGATCACCCCCCTCACCCCCAACCGGGCCGGGGGTGAGGGGGCCTTCGCCGCGCGCGGGCGAACGAACGCTTTCGCTGGGTGCCGCGGTTCGCACGCCCACGCAAAGCCGTGGAGTGGCACCCAGAAATGAGTTGTCGGCATTGAGTGCCGCTTGGCCGTCGCAGTCTGACCCACGGAAAGAGGGGCGGTTCCGGATGGCGGTGGCGGAGCAAATAAAGCTCGGATAGAGTGGCTCGCGAGAAATCCCAACTGGAGTCGCCTGTTATGTCGCGCGTGTATCGCATCCTGTCGGTCGTGCTGAGTGTTGCCCTGGCGCTGAGCTTAGAGAGCGATGCACGTGCTCTCGCTGCAGACGGGCCATCGCCGTTTGCCGTCTTTGTGGACGATTATTTCAACGCCTCCTTCGAGGCCAGGCCGTCGCGGGGGACAGGGGCCGGGTTGCATCAGTATGACGATCGGCTGGAGGACGGGTCGGCCGAGGCGGTGAAGAAACGGATCGAGGTTGCCAAGACGCTTCTCGCCCGGTTGGACAAGTTGCGGGCCGGGTCGCTCAGCGAGGACGAGGCGATCGATGCCGAGGTGCTTGACGGCAAGCTCAAGGGGGAGTTGCTGGACCTCGTCACGCTGGAGACATGGCGGCACAACCCGATGTTCTATATCCGCGGTCCGGCGGGGTCGATCGACGGATTGATGAAGCGCGACTTTGCTCCGCCGGTGACCCGGCTGCGGTCGGTCGTCGCGCGGCTGAAAGCGGCTCCCGCGATGTTTCAGGCACTGCGGGCGAATGTGGACAATCCGCCCAAGGAGTTCACCGACCTGGCGATCCGCATGGGGGCCGGTTCGATCGGCTTCTTTCAGCACACGGTGCGCGATTGGGCTACGAAGGCGGCTGGAAATGATGCGGAGCTGCTTAAGGAGTTCAATTCGGCCGACGATGAAGTGGTGAAGGCGATTACCGAGACGGTCGGCTGGATGAAACGGGACCTGCTGCCGCGGTCGCATGGGAACTACGCGCTGGGGGCCGATGCATTCTCCGAAGAAGCTGCTCTACGAGGAGCTGGTGGATATTCCTCTCGATCGGTTGTTGGCGATCGGCGAGGCCAACCTCAAGCGCGATCAAGAGGCTTTTCGGGCCGTCGCGGCGAAGATCGATCCGTCAAAAACGCCCGCCGAGGTGATGAAGGCCCTCTCGAACGATCATCCGGCCGAAGAGGATCTCGATCCCCTCGGCCCTGCGCACGATCGAGAAGTGCCGGACGTTCTTGTTGGACAAGCACATTGTCACGGTGCCGTCGGAAGTGCGGCCCACCGTGCTGGAGACGCCGCCGTATGCCCGGGGTGGCAGCTTCGCCTCGATGGATACGCCGGGGGCGTACGAAACGAAGGCGACCGAAGCGTTTTACTACGTCACGCCGACCGAGAAGAATTGGACGGCCACGCACAAAGAGGAGCATCTGCGGCTGTTCAACGCGCCGGTGATGCAGATCATCACGATCCACGAGGCGTTCCCCGGGCACTACATTCAGTTCCTGTTCAGCAAGCAGTATCCGACCAAGGTGCGGAAGCTGACCTTTTGCGGCACCAACGCCGAGGGCTGGGCGCATTACACCGAGCAGATGGCGCTCGAGGAGGGTTACGGCAACGGCGATCCGAAGATTCAGCTGGCTCAACTCTCCGAGGCGATCTTTGCGCGATTGCCGCTACGTGGTGGGCATCAAGCTGCACACGCAGGGGATGACGGTCGAGGAGGGGGCCAAGGTCTTTGAGGCAGGTTTTCAGGAGCCGGCCAACGCGTTCGAGGAGGCCCGCCGCGGTGCGTACAATCCGACCTACCTCTACTACACGCTGGGCAAGCTGCAGATCTACAAGCTGCGCGACGACTATCGCAAAGCGAAGGGGGCGGACTTCAAGCTCGAGACGTTCCACAACGAATTCGTGCGGCAGGGTGGGATTCCGATCAAGCTGATTCGCCGCATTTTGATTCCCGGTGATACCGGGACGACGCTTTGAGGAAGGTCCCACGGAAGATCGCCCGCGGCTGGTGTCTTTGGAAATCTGGTGGGCGTCCCGCGATTTTCTCCGTTCCTCATTCGGGCGCAAGTCTGCATAATTAAGCGTTGCAGGACATCGGTTTGCTTCCACCGGCCGATTGATCGCCGTTCTGGCGCGGACCCGCTCGGCCCGTTGTGCTCGTGCGCGGTGAAAAAAGGAGATTTTATGGAGACGTCCAAGCGAAACGGCTTTTCGATGGTCGAACTCTTGGTCGTGATGGCCGTCATCGGGATTCTCGTCGCCCTCCTCTTTCCCGCCATTCAAGCGGCTCGCGAGGCGGCCCGACGGACGCAGTGCCGCAATAACCTCAAGCAGCTCGGCATCGCCATCAACAATTACGAGACGTCCAACACGTGTTTTCCGCCCGGGTGGATCGGCATCACCAATGACGAGCCCGACGTCAACGGCATGAACGGCCTGTCCTGGGGGGCGCTCGTCCTGCCGCAGATCGAGGAATACAACGCCGCCAAGAAGCTCAACGCCAAGGTGCGTGTGACCGATCCGGCCAACGCCATCCTGCAGACATTGCGGGTCGACGTGTTTCGCTGTCCCAGCGACATTTCGCCGCAGCCGACGTTCTCCGTCGCCCTGAATCCGCCGCATGTGAATCCCGACTTGCCGACGAAGTTTGCCGTCTCGAACTACATCGGCTCGTTCGGCTCGACCGATTATCATCCGTGCTCGTCGAACCCGATCGGCACGGGCTGCCCCGGCAACGGCGTGTTCTATCTGAATAGCTGGGTCCGCCAGCCGATGGTCAAAGACGGGTACAGCAACACGATGATGGTTGGCGAACGCCGCACGAATACCGCGGCCACGTTGACGAACCCGATCTATGGCACGTGGATCGGCGCCCCGCCGGGCGGAGTCGAATCGATCGGCCGCGTGCTGGGGGCCAGCGACTATCCGCCGAACGACCCGGGCAACCATTACGAGGCCTATTCGAGCAACCATCCGGGCGGCGCGTTCGTGCTGTTGTGCGACGGCAGCGTGCAGTTCATCGCCAACAACGTCGACACGGCCCTGTTCCAGGCGCTGGCGACGATCAACAAGCAGGACTACACGCTGGTGTTCGTGCCGCAGTAAGGCGGGCGGAGGGGGGAGGGCAGAGGGCAGAGGGAAAGGAAGACGGCGAGTGCCTCGCCAGGTCCTTCGCGTTTCGGACTTCGTACTTCGCACCTCTGAAATGAGAGCGGCATGGTCGGCAAACCGGCATCCGACGACATCGGCGATCCGTTCGATTTGAACCGCTTTGTGCAGGCTCAGCAGGGGGACTATGCCCGGGCTTTGGCCGAGATCAAGCGGGGGCGGAAGACGTCGCATTGGATGTGGTATGTCTTTCCCCAGTTCCTGGGGCTGGGGCAAAGTTCGATGTCGCAACGTTACGCGATCCGAAGTGCCGCCGAGGCCCAGGCTTACTTGGAACATCCGATCCTCGGTCCGCGGCTGCGGGAATGCTTTGAGGCGCTGCTGGCCCTCGAGGGGTACTCCGCCCATCAGATTTTCGGCTCGCCCGACGACCTGAAGCTCAACTCGTGCGCGACGTTGTTCGCACAAGTCTCTGGGGCCGGCTCCGAATTTGAGAGCGTGCTCGAAAAGTACTTCGACGGCACGCCCGACGACACAACGCTCAAGCTGATGGCGGCGGCTGGCGGGGATTGAGCACTGCGTTTTTCGACCACTCCGGGTTCTGCCTTCGAGCCTCTCGTCCCCCTTGCGATTTTTCTGTTAAATCGGGCTGACTTTGCTGGTCGACGCTTGAAAAGCCCATTTTGGCCTGCCCATAATGCGACCCGTTCGCCGTCGTAAATCCTGTCCGGGCCGAATCTAAAGTTCTGTTTAGAATTTCAACCGAGGAGCCACCACGTGCAGCGTCAATGCTTCGGCAGACGGATGGTTGTCCTGAGTGCCGCTGATTTTTGTCGCGGCGGCCGCGTCAGAAGCCCGCGCGGGCCTGATCATCGACCCGACGTTCAATGCCAACATGAATGCGCAGCAACAGGCAGCCGTGAATTACGTCATCGGTGAGTACGAGCACCTGTACACGAACAATATCACGCTCAACATCTCTTTCCAGATGGGCGTCACGGGGCTCGGCGAAAGCAACTCGACCGTCGAGGGGAGCTTCACCTATGCTCAAATCAAAGCCGCGCTGAGCTGCAGAAGCCGTGGCCCACCCGGGGGACTCGATCAAGCAGACGGTGGTGGCCAACTTGCCGGCAACCAACCCGGCGCCGACAAACAACTATTGGCTCACAACAGCCGACGCAAAGCGCTCGGCCTGGACAATTACGGCGGCAGCGATGGAATGGTCACCTTCTCCAACGCCGTGAGCTACACGTATGACCCCAACAATCGGGGCGTTGCCGGCGAGTACGATTTTATCGGCGTCGCTGAGCATGAGATTTCCGAGGTGATGGGGCGGATTCCGGGGCTGGGTTCCAATTATGGCAATGGAGCGTCCTACGATCTGAACGACCTGTATCGGTTCACGAATGGGGTTCGAAACTTCACGGTCGATCAATCGGACCCCCCCGGCGTGTACTTGTCGATTAATGGTGGGGGAACGAACATGGTGAATTTTTATTCGCAAGGCGACGATAACGACGACTATCGGGGCGACAATCCGACCGACCCATACAACCAATTCGCGGGGCAGGGCCAGGCGCATGCTTTGACCAATGCCGACATGATCAATATGGACGCATTGGGCTACAACCTCGCACAAGCGACGCCTGAACCCGCCAGCCTGACTTTGCTTGCCACGGGATGCTTCGCATTCGGCGGGCTGAGAGCCGTTCGCCGGCGTCGACGCACGGTTGCGTAGTCGTCGCAAAGAGTCGTTCGAGTCACAACTGGCAGCTTGGCTGCCAGTTTTTTTGCGCCATTCTGCTGCGATCGTTGCCGAACGCTGCACAGCCCGTCCTTGATGCCGTCGAAAAGCGCGCGGAAGGCGCGAAGGGGCATGGGGTTCAGGGAGGCCAAATCTTGCTCGCAGGTCGCCCTCGACGACATTGGCGCATTTTTGCAAGCCGCCTGGGCCCCTGTTCGCAAAAAAACAACCTTGGGGACGCTATTCATGCGTTTCGGCGACCGTGGGGGGCAGCTGCTCGCCCTGCGGCGTGGGCCAGAAACTGGCCATTTGGGAACGGCTAACTCACGGTAGGTGCTTCGACGGCACCGCCGACGACAAGACTCCCAAGCGAATGGCGGCGATCGCAGGATTTAAGCGATGCGACTTCAACCCGACCGCCATCCCCGATTTGGGATTCATTGTGAATTTGGGTTGGCTTTGCAGGTAGGACGCTTGAAAAGCGCATTTCGGCCTGCCCATAATGCGACCCATTAGTATTTGTCATTAGATCGGGCCGTCCGTAAGAGCGAACTGAGAAACGCAATCGAGGAGCCACTAAGTGCAGCGTCATTGCTTCGGCAGACGGATGGTCGTCCTTTGTGCCCTGGTCATTGCCGCGTCGACCGCGTCAGAAGCCCGGGCCGGCCTGATCATCGACCCGATTTTCGATCCCAGCATGAACGCGCAGCAACAGGCGGCGGTCAATTACGCGATCGGCGAGTACGAAAGCCGCTACACGAACAACATCACGCTCAACATCAACTTCTCGATGGGCAGTAACGGGATTGGGCGAGAGCGATTCCTACTTCGAGGACGGTTTTACGTATGCCCAAGTCAAGGCGGCGCTGACGGCCGAAGCCCTCGCCAACCCGACGGACGCGATCAAACAGGCTGCT
Source organism: uncultured Planctomycetaceae bacterium (assembly GCA_963756305.1). Lineage (GTDB taxonomy): Bacteria > Planctomycetota > Planctomycetia > Planctomycetales > Planctomycetaceae > DASPSM01. The sequence goes on along the minus strand of CAVWNP010000001.1, from coordinate 2,020,615 downwards.
GTCGCCAGCCTGCCGGCGACCAATCCGGCGCCGACCAACAACTTTGCGGTGACGACCGCACAGGCCAAAGCGCTCGGACTTGACCAGTCTTACGACGGTTTAGACGGGTACGTCATTTTCTCCAACGCCGTGAGTTACACGTATGACCCCAACAATCGGGGCGTGCCCGGCGAATACGACTTCATCGGCGTCGCCGAGCACGAGATTTCCGAAGTGATGGGACGCGATGCGCTCTTGGGCTACGACTTCGGCGACGGCAACGGACCGAGCTACGACGAGCACGACCTGTTTCGCTACACAGCCCCCGGCGTTCGCAGCTTCGCCCAAAACGTTCCGAACACTCCCGGCGTATACCTTTCGGTCGACGGCGGAGTCACGGACACGGTGAACTTCTGGTCGCAAAGTCTCGATAACGATGACTATCGCGGCGACAATCCGGCCGATCCATATAACCAGTACGCCGGCGAGGGTCAGGCCCACGCTCTGACCTCTGCCGATATGGTCGACATGGACGCCCTGGGCTACAACCTCGCGTCCAAGCCACGCCCGAGCCCGCAAGCTTGACGTTGCTCGCGACCGGATGCTTTGCCTTCGGCGGCCTGCGAGTTGTGCGACGTCGACGCCGTCAGGACGCCTAGTTCGCTGATTGCGAGAAGTGCAGTCAGAGCTCTGGCTGAGCCCGGGAATCCCTACGATCAACGTGCGTCGCCGCATCAGGTGGCCGGCATGTACGCCAAGAAGACTTTCCCGTTCTTGAAGACGCGCGAGTTCGTCAATTTGAGGTTGAGCCGCTCTTTAACGCCGTCGAAGAGCGTGCGGCCAGCGCCGAGGGCGGTCGGGTTCACGACGAGTTGATATTCGTCGATCACACCGTAGGGCGCGAGCTGGGCGACCAGGCTGCCGCTGCCCAAGATCACGAGCCCCTGGCCCGGCTCGTGCTTTAATCGTCGAATCTCAGCGAGAAGGTCGCCTTTGACGAGCGTCGTGTTGTTCCAAGTCGCTTGGCTCAGCGTTCGCGAGAAGACGAGCTTGCAGGCGCTGTTCATGCGTTCGGCGACGACGGGGAGCAGCTGGCGGGCCTGCGGCGTGGGCCAGAAACTGGCCATCAGTTCGTACGTCACGCGGCCAAAAATGAGCGTGCCTTCGCCTTGGGCATTCTCGGAGGCGAAGGCGTTGAATTCGGCGTCGTTGTCGTCCTTGGCCCACGTCATCTCGCCTTTGCCGTCGACATAGTAGCCGTCGAGCGACACGTTCTCGAAGACGATTAACTTCTGCATGCCTCGGCTCCTCGTCAATATCGCCGGCCGCAATCGGTCGGCGCACCCGGGAGCTTCCCAACCGTCCGCCCCTGGTTCAAGGCCACGCGGTGCGCGAGCAGTGTGTGCAGGTCGGCGCTGCGTTGTAGAATCGGACCGGGTGGGACGTCAAACGATCGCCAAACCACAGGTGCCATGATGAATGCGGTTGCAATTTCTCGCACGATGGTTGCGTGCGTGGCACTTTCGTGCTTTTGCCAGCGGCCGGGCTTTGCCGGCGAGTTTGCCTATCTCGAGAATTCTGACAGTGGCGACGTCACGGTCATCGCCATTCCCGGGCACACGGTCGTGAGCACGATCAAGATCGGGCCCTTTCTGGATGATGTGACCCCTTCGCACGACGGACGAATTCTCTACGTCAATCGCTACGACAGCCTCGCCGCGGGCGATCGGCACTCGGCCGAGTCGGGCGAGGTGATCGCCGTCAGCACTGAGACGGAAAAAATCCTCTGGCGGACGCGGGTCGACGGCTGGCCCAATCATCTGAGCATCTCGCTCGACGACCGGCGGCTCTATGTGCCTCTCTTCAACACGCTGTGGCTGGAGGTGCTCGACACGGGTTCGCATCGCGTCGTCGACAAAATTCCGATCGGCTTCGGCGGCCACGGCACGCGCCTGTCGCCCGACGGCAAGCGGATTTATGTCGGCTCGATGACGAATGATGTGCTGACCGTTGTCGATCTCGGCACGCACAAACCAGTGAAGGTCCTGCCGTTCAAGGACGGCGTGCGGCCGTTCGCCTTCACGCACGATGAGTCGACGGCCTACGTGCAGCTCTCGCGCTTGCACGGGTTCGAGGTGGTCGACCTCGAGACGGACAAGATCGTTCGCGAAGTCCTGTTGCCGCCGCTGGGGCCCGAGGTGCGCTGCCAAAATTTTTCCCGCACACCTATAACCACGGGCTGGAACTTTCACCCGACGAAAGCCTGCTGTTTGCCTCGGGCGGCATCGGCAATTACGTATGCGTCTACCACGTCCCCGATCTGAAACTGCTGGCGACGATTGCCGTCGGACGGGAACCGAACTGGATCGCGTTCAGCCAGGACGGGGCGTACGCCTATGTGACGAACCGCAAATCGGACAACGTCTCGGTGATCTCCGTTCACGATTTGAAGGAGATCAAGCGAATTCCCGTCGGCAAATACCCGCAACGGATTCGGACGTTCGTCGTGCCATCGCGGACGGTGGCGGTGAAACCGTGAGAGCTGGGAACGGCCCGGAATTCAGTTCTGGGCGGCCTCTTCGATGCGCGTCTCGAGATCCTTGCCGCCGACTTTGCTCATCGGGTGGCCGCGCCAGAGGATGCGGCCGCCCTTGTCGATGAGAAACGTCGTCGGCACGCCGGAAATGACAAACGCGCGGGCGGCGGGGTTCTCGAACACCGTAGTTGATGTCATTTCCCGACCAGTAATGCTCGAGGTGCGTCCAGCCGCGTTCGACGATGTGGCTCGTCACAAATTCGGGCCGGTCGTCGATGCTCAGCGGGACGAGCACGACCTTGCCTTTGAGGCGGTCTCCCTTTTTCGGCGGAGAGCGTGTCGAGATTCTTCATCGGCTGCTGGCAGGGACCGCACCAGGTGGCCCAGAAGTCGAGGCAGACCACGCGGCCCTGAAAGTCGCTGAGCTTCGCGTGCTTGCCGTTTGCCACGCTCACCAGATCGACGTCCGGAGCCATGTCACCCGCATCGGGCGGCATGAGGAACTTGAACGTCTCCGTGAGGTCCTTGGTTTTGAAGTTGAACATGCCCAATTGGTCCCAACCTTCCAGGACCAGGTACGGGCCGTGCGGGTCGGCGGGCGGTTTCGCCGCTGATATTTTTCAGCGTGATCTCGCCCGAGGTCGGGACCTTTCCCTTGAACACCGGAATACCGCCATAGTGGCTGTCCATGTAGCTGATGGTGATTTCGCGGCCCGCGGCCGGTTTGCCGTCCGGTTTGACAATGTGCACGACGGCCGTGCGATTTCCGCGAAAGGCGTCCGCATCGTACGGCACATAGGGCACGTCGACCTGTTTCGATTGGCCCGAAGTCAGCGTGACCGTTTTCGAATCGCGAAACTGGGCCGGATTGGCCGTGAACGGATCGTACATCGCCGCACGACCTGCCGGCTTTGCGCGCGGTGCGAACCATGATCATGTAATCGCCGGCGACAAGATCGGTGAGCTTGATATCCGCGGGAAGCGGTTTGCCCTCTTGCTCGGCGACCTGCAGAATGCCGCGGGAACCGCGGAAGTTTGGCGTAGACGATGACGTTTGTTGTTTCAAACGGCAGACTCTCGGGCTTTTGCTTGCCGGGGTCGAAATGCACGGTGAGCGTCGCCGGCTTCTCGATCCCGATCTCCAGGCGGCCCTTCTCGAAATCGGATCGAAAGTACGGACCGCGTTCCAACGTTTGCAGGAAACCGGGCGCGTAAACCGCAATATCGATCGGAGCCGACTGCTTCGCCAGGCGAAACTCGAACAGACCCGGCGCGACGGTCCGCACGCCGAGCGGATTGGGCTCGGTGAAGCCGTGCTTCCGATTGACCGGTTGTCGCATCGAGCGGACGAACGAGCGGTCGCTGTCGAAGTAGACCTCCGGTTGCACGCCGGCCGGCCAGGTCATTCCCGCGGGCAATTGAAAACGCACCTGCACGGGATCGCCGCGATGCAGCACGATCGTGGCCTCGCCGTTGATGAGTTTGTCCCTTTTCGCGCCGGTAAAGCGCTCGCTCGCAGGTTGCAAAGTCGGCGCTGCGGACTTCGATGTCGATGGCGTCGGCCTCGATCACCGGGAATATCGATTCGACGGCTGCCTCTCCGTCGGAGCCCTGCTCCCAGGCCGTGCGTCCGCGATCGGCCGTCCGGCCTGCGCATGTCGAACTTGGCCACCTTGTGGCCTTGCTCATCGACGACATGAATCCGTGCGTTCGGCGGAATCAGGTTGCGAGGTGTTTTTCGCGTCGCCGCCGGCTTGTTATCAGGCGCGGGGCTCTGAGGAGTCTTGTTCGCCGGCGCGGCGGCGTTCGCGCGTCGGCAGGACGCCGAGAAAACACGACGCCAGAGCGGTGATGACGACGCCAGGCGAAATACGCAGGAATAACCAAGCGGCGGCAAGACTGCAGCAAGCCCGTTGTCGGCAGCATCTTCTGCTCCCAATGTGTGTGGGTTCCACTCGAAATCACGGGCAAGTTGCGTCGCCCATCATGGTAGCCCGTGCGTGAGCGTGTTCGCTACTTCTCGAAGTCGTAATACAGGCGGTCGGCATCGGCCTGGGACTTGCCCGAAAAAATCCGCCGCACGAATGCGGGATCGCGCACCAGGAACCAATCGCCGAACGTGTCGAACTTGCGGCACGACGTGACGATGTAGGAGCGAAGGGTCGTGCCGTAGCGTTTGCGTTTGGTTTTGCCGTGGGCCTTGAGCCGCTTGGCGAAGTCGAGGTCTTCGACGCTGACCCAGTTCTCGTCGAAGCCGCCGATGGCCTCGAAATCCTCGCGGAGACACCAAAAGAGGCCGCCCGAAACGCGATGACGAATCGCCAGCGGCAAGAGCATCAGGCCGGTCGCCACGATTCCCAGCGACCAGCGTTCGGGATACATCATCGACGCCGCCGCCGATATAGCGGCCGCTCTGCAACAGCCGGTCGATGTCCCGCAGCATGTTGGCGCTCATGCGGCTGTCCGCATCGATCGTGACGATGATGTCGCCTGGGCTTCCTTGGCGGCCGTGTTGCGAATTTTCGCCAGATTGCGGGCCTCGGTGTGGACGACTTTGGCTCCGTGGGCGACCGCGATCTCTTCGGTGCGATCGGTGCAGCGATTGACGCAGACGATCACTTCCACCTGGTCCGGATACGGCTTGGCGGCGACGGCGATCGATTCGAGGCAGCCCGGCAGGTATTTTTCTTCGTTGCGCGCGGGAATCAGAATTGAGAAGCGAGTCATCAGCGTTCGCCCGCGGTTGCGGCCGGCTTGAAGAGTTGTCTCATGAGCCGGAAACGCAGGGCGGCATTCTCGAAGAAAATCTCCGGCGGCAATTTGTCGCCGAAGCGTTGGAAAAAGCGGTCCCGCTCGTCGGCTTCGGCCATCCACGCGTCTCGGTCGACGCCAAGCAGTTCCTCGACGGCCTGGCCTGTGATGCCCAATTCGGCCAGGCCCAGAGATTCGGGACGCGGCACGAGGCCGACGGGCGTCTTGATCGCGTCAGCCTCGCCGTGAACGCGGGCCACCATCCATTTGAGCACGCGCATGTTCTCGCCGAAGCCGGGCCAGAGCCAGCGGCCGGCCGAGTTCTTGCGGAACCAATTGACGTGAAACACGCGGGGCATTTTATCGCCGCCCTGCTCGCCCATCGTGATCCAGTGCCGCCAATAATCGGCCATGTGGTAACCGCAAAAGGGAAGCATGGCCATCGGATCGTGCCGCAGCTCGCCGACTTTGCCCTCGGCGGCGGCCGTCTTTTCGCTCGTCATCGAGGCGCCGACGAATGTGCCGTGCCGCCAGTGAAAGGCCTCGTACACGAGCGGGACCGTCGTCGTGCGACGGCCGCCGAAGAGGATCGCATGGATCGGCACCCCTTCCGGCTTCTCCCATTCGGGCGAGACCGACGGACACTGCGCGACGGGGGCGGTGAAACGGCTGTTCGGATGAGCGGCCGGTATCTTCGACGCCGGAGTCCAGGGCCGGCCCTGCCAGTCGAGAGCGTCTGGCAGGCGGCGGGCCGTCCATCCCTTCCCACCAGACCGTGCCGTCGGGACGCAACGCGACATTGGTGAAGATTGTGTTTTCGCGGCAGGTGAGCATCGCGTTGCGATTGGTCGCCAGACTTGTGCCGGGGGCCACGCCGAAAAATCCTGCCTCGGGATTGATCGCGTAAAGCCGGCCGTCGGGTCCGAATTTGAGCCAGGCGATGTCGTCGCCGACCGTTTCCACGCTCCAACCCGCGTCGCGATCGGCCTTGCGGCGGAACGAGCATGGCGAGATTGGTCTTGCCGCACGCCGACGGAAAGGCCCCCGCGATAAACGTCTTGCGGCCGCTTGGCTCCTTGATGCCGATGATCAGCATGTGCTCGGCCATCCAGCCTTGCCGCTGGGCCATCACGCTGGCGAGCCGCAGCGCGAAGCACTTCTTGCCCAAGAGGGCATTGCCGCCGTAGTTCGAGTTGACGCTGATAATCAGGTTCTCGTCGGGAAAGTGGCTGATGTAGCGTTTGGCAGGATCGAGCTCGCAGATGCTGTGAATGCCCTTCACGAAGTGGCCGCTCTCGCCCAGCTCATCGAGGGCGACCTGGCCCATCCGCGTCATGATCCGCATGCTGGCCACGACGTACGGACTGTCGGTGAGTTCGATGCCGACGTGGGACATCGGGCTCTTGGGCGGTCCCATCAAGTACGGGATCACGTACAGCGTGCGTCCCCGCATGCAGCCGGCGAGAATCGGCTCCAGCACGGCGTGCATTTCGTCCGGATCGCGCCAGTTGTTCGTCGGCCCGGCGTTCTCGGGATTGGGGCAGCAGATGAAGGTGCGGTCTTCGACGCGGGCAACGTCGTTCACGTGGCTGCGGGCGAGATACGAACCGGGATGCTTCTCCGGATCGAGCCGGATCAGGCTCCCATCGGCGAGCATTTGCGCGTACAGGTTCTCGATTTCGGCGCGCGAACCGTCGCACCAGTAAACGGATTGCGGCTTGGTGAGAGCCGCCACCTCGTTGACCCAGGCCCGCAGAAGGGAATTCGACATGCAATTGTCCGATCCGTCGCGGCGACCTCCTGAGGTCGCGACGGCGGCTGCAGAAAGGATGTACCTCCGGAACTCTAAATGAGACACGCTCGGCTGACAAGAAAGCCGACGTGGTCAGCGTTCGCGCAAGAACTGCTCCACCCGCGGGACGATTTGTTCGTGCGCGTCTTCAAAGACGTAATGTCCCGCATCGGGAAGGCGCAGCGTCTGTGCCTCCGGGAAGCGTCGCAGGAATTCGTCGAGAAAATCCGTGGTGAAACACCAGTCTTGCTCGCCCCAAACAAGAAGCATGGGCCGGTTGCCGAACTGAGGCAGAGACTCTTCGATCTTCGTCAGCGTGGCATAGCTCGGATGTGCCGCGGTAGCGGAATGTCTTCGACGAAGCGCAACACGGCGACGCGGTCGTGCCAATTTCCGTAGGGCGCGAGATAACCGGCGCGAACCGCCGGCGTCATCCGCTCCGGTTTTGCCACCGCCATCCGCAGCGCGGCCAGCGAAAACAGATTGAGTCCGCGAATGGCGATCGCCCCGAAAAGGGGAATCCGGCAGACCGAGATTCGCAGCGGGATTCGCGTCGAACGAAAGGCGCCGGTATTGAACAGGACGAATCGCGAAAACCGACCCGGCTGCCCGGCCGCTGCGCCCATTCCGATCGCGCCGCCCCAATCGTGCCCAAAGAGCGTGATCTCTTTCAGATCGAGGCCCGTCACGAACCGGTCGAGATTGGCCACATGTTGCGCCAGGCGATAGTCGTAATTCTGCGGTTTGTCGGAAAATCCGCAGCCGATGTGGTCGATCGCGAGCACGCGATAATGCGGCGATAGGGCCTTGATGAGATTCCGCCAGGCGAAGCTCCAAGTCGGGTTGCCATGGACCATGAGTAGCGTCGGCCCCGCGCCTTCGTCGATGTAGTGATAACGGAGTCCGTCGAGATCAAGAAAATGCGACGCGAAGGGGTACTCGGCTGCGAAGCCCGTTCGTGGCGGAGTCGCTTGCTCGCTGGCGAGTGCCATCAGCAGGCATCCGCTTTGTCGGGTGCCTGTTGGATGGCCGAGTCGAGGCAGCATCGCAGGCTGGCTTGGTGCAGAGCGTCGAGCAAACAATCGATGTCCTCGGTTTCGTGAGTCGCCATTACGCCAATTCGCAACCGCGAAGTACCGGCGGGAACCGAGGGAGGACGAATCGCGCCGACGAGAAATCCGTTCGTCTCCAAAAACTGAGCCCAATCGAGAGCCGTCTCCGATTCGCCCAAGAGAATGGGGATGATCGGACCGATTCCGCTTGGGATTGTTTTCAGTGCGAGCGAGTTGACACCCTGGCGCAGCCGATCCGAGAGCTTGAGCAACTTTTCTCGTCGGCCTGGTTCTGACGCAATGATGTCGAGCCCGGCACAGGCTGCCGCACAGGCCGCGGGAGGCGCAGCCGTCGAAAAGATCTGCGTGCGGGCCCGATTCCAGAGCCAATCGATGGCCTGTCGACGACCGGTGACGAATCCTCCAATCGAACCGATGGCTTTGCTCAGCGTGCCGATCCGCAGGGCCACGCGATCCTCGACTCCCAGTAATTCGCACGCGCCGCGGCCGCGCGAGCCGAAGATGCCCGTGGCGTGCGCCTCGTCAACGATCACGTCGGCCCCGTATTGCTCCGCCAGAGCGCACAGTTCGCAAAGCGGGGCCAGCACCCCGTCCATGCTGAAAACGCCGTCGGTCACGATGAGTTTGCGTCGGTAATCCTGAGCCGCCGAAAGCTGCGCTTCGAGCCTGTCGAGCCGTTCGTGGTCATAGATGGTATATTGTGGCCCGGCTCAGCCGACAGCCGTCGATCAGGCTGGCGTGATTGAGGCGGTCCGAACAGATCAAATCGCCGGGCTCGGCGAGCGCCGACAGCGTTCCCACGTTGGCCGCGTAACCCGTCGGGAACAAGAGAGCCGCCTCTTGTTCCTCGAATTTTGCCAGACGTGCTTCGAGTTCTTCATGCCAGGGCGAACGTCCCACGACAAGTTGGCTGCCACCGGATCCGAAGCCGCATTCCGCTGCGGCCTCTTGCGCGGCGGCGATCACTCGCGGGTCTTGCGAGAGGCCGAGATAGTCGTTCGAGGCGAAATCGCGCAGTCGGCGCCCGTCAACCACGCACCAACCGCCCGGCTGGCGGAGCACCGTTCGCCGTTTGCGGAGCAGTTGCTGCTCGGCGAGCCACTGCATTTCGTCGGCGATCCAGGGCAACGAGTCGTACATGCAAGGGTGCCCGAATCAGGCGCGCTGGGGCCGGTTCACGTCAGCGAAATGCGATGATTGCTGAGCCGTTCGGCGCCGGTTTCCGTAATCAGGTAATTGTGCTCGAACCGCATTCCGCCCACGCCCGTTTCGTAGGAGCCCGGTTCGAGCGTCACGACGTCGCCGGCCATCAGGACGTCTTCGCTCTCGGGGACCAAGATCGGCGGCTCGGGATGGGCCAGGCCGATTCCGTGGCCGGCGTGATGCGGCAATGGTGCGCGACCGGCATCGGTAAAGGCCTTGGACACGGCGGCGTAGACGTCGGCCGCGCGCGATTCCGGCCTTCAATACCGATTCCCCGGCACGCAGCGCCGCGGTGCAGACTTGAAACGTCTCCTGCTGTTTCATCGTTGGCACGCCGACGGCAATCGTGTTCGTGAAGTCGCTGCGATAGCCGTTCAGCACGACCGAATAATCGAGGATGAACAAATCGCCCAACTGCAATCGGTACGGGGTGGGCAATCCGCCGAGGTGGGGCTGCTTCATCGTTGTCGCGCGAAAGTCGCCGTAGATCAGTCCGGGACGGGCCGCCGTCGCCAACGCTGTGCTCTGCACTTCGCGGAAGATGTCCATTTCCGAGATGCCGGTGCGGATAATGTCCCACGCCCGCGCATGGCCCGCGTCGGTGGCCCGCATGCACTGTCGCAGCAGCGTGAGTTCGTCCGGGTCTTTTTGCCGGCGCAGCGCGCGAATCTGCGTGCCCAGGCTGCCGGCGTTCTTGTCGGCCGGGTGATTCCGCACGTCGCCCTCTTTGAGCACCTCCCAGGCGGCAACCGGCAACCACTCCGTTTCGACGAAACCTGGTCGGCCGGCTAAGGCAGGGACAACTTGTCGCAAGGCATTGACCAGCGAGTGGTCGCGATTGGGCGCGGAGTGACGATGGTCATACCAGGTATCGACGACCTGGCGGTCGCAGTGTGGTTCGCTCGCACTGGAGCCGACGGTCATATTGTCGCAGAACAGCGTCGCGCCGTTGTCGCGTTCCAAGAGCAACAAAGCCCGTTCGCCGGCGGAAAAGCTGAGTGGGTGAACCCAAAAATTCGCCAGGTAATTGACGTGCCGCGGGTCGGCAATCAGCAGCCATTCGATGTCGGCGGGGACCGCGTCCCACAGCCGTCGGCGTCGCGATGCGCAGCCCTCTTTCGTCAACATCCGCCGTGATTCCTGGTGCCCGTTCTTCGTCGTCTGCGCAGCCGCCGCCGCTTGATTCAATCGAACCGTCTATTCGAAGCCTTTAGAGGCCAGCCAGCGTTCGGCATCGAGGGCTGCCATGCATCCCGAGCCGGCGGCCGTGATCGCCTGGCGATAATAATCGTCGGCGACGTCCCCCGCGGCGAAGACGCCCTCGACGCTCGTGTAGGTCCGCGCCGCAGTCGTCCACTTGATGTAGCCCTTTTCCGTCAGCTCGAGCTGTCCGCCCAAGAAGTCGGTGTTCGGCGTGTGGCCGATCGCCGCGAAATAGCCGGCGGCGTCCAACTCTTCCGAGCGGTTTTCATCGGTCGTGCTGCGAATGCGCACGCCGGTGACTCCGTCCTTGTCGTTACCGAGAACCTCGTCGATGCGCGAGTTCCATTTGACCGAGATTTTCTCGTTCGCCAATGTCCGGTCGGCCATGATCTTGCTGGCGCGGAATTTGTCGCGGCGATGAACGAGGTAGACGGTCGAGGCGAACTTGGAGAGGTAAGTGGCCTCTTCCATGGCAGTGTCGCCCCCGCCGACCACGACCAACGGCTTTTTGCGGAAGCGCGGCAAGGCACCGTCGCAGACGGCACAGGCCGAAACTCCCCGGTTCTTGAAGCGATCCTCCGACTCAAGGCCGAGGTAATTCGCCCTCGCACCCGTGGCGACGATCACCGAGAGAGCTTGAATTTTCTGTCCGCCCAACAGCTTGAGTTCGAACGGCTGCTGCCGGAAGTTGACTTCGACCACGTCATCCGTTGTGATCACGGGTGCCGAAATTGACCGCCTGCTGGCGCATCAGCTCCATCAATTCGGGGCCGGTAATTCCGTGGCCGGAATGCGGCGGCATGTATTTGCGTCGATCCTTGTCGATTCCCGAGTTGAGATATTCATCGAGTCGCCCCTCGGGAAACCCGGGGTAATTCTCAACTTCGGTAGTCAGGGCAAGCTGGCCCAATGGGAGCGTGCCCTTGAGGCGGTTCTCCTCGATGACTGCCCCCTCAAGGACGAGGGGATGCAGATTGGCTCGGGCCGTATAGATCGCTGCCGCCCAGCCCGCGGGTCCCGAACCAATAATGACAACTCGCTCCAAGCCCTCTTTCACGTGACCTTGTCTCCTTCTTTTTGCGTCCAGCGAACGATAGCGGAGCGGTCAAGGAGACGCAACTGTCGGTCTGGCGAGCGATCGGTCGTAACCCGCGATGTCCGCGGGATTAAGGCGCGGTTTTTCCTGCCGACGGCAGCGGAGAGACTAGTGAAAAAACGAAAAAAGGCGTTCCGACCAACACGGTTGGTCGGAACGCCTTCCAAAATCCAGGTAGCAAGTGCGGGCCAACGCTTGCTTCCCGGCGTCTTAGAGGTATTGCATTCGATGTGCCTAAATTGCGACAAAATCTAAATTTCTCTTAAGAGTCTGCGGAATAGAAGTTACAATTTAAATGAAGAAAATGAAATCTTCTGCCGACGTGCCAAGAGGTGTATTGAAATCATACAGGCGCGCTGAAATCGAGCGCACATTTTCCACACAGCCGGATTTTCATGTCCCGGCGGCCTGTGTGTGCTTGTCAGCGCTTGCCTCGCAATGTGATACTTAGGCCGATCACCCATGACAGAGCACTCGCCGACCGATCGTAAGTCCCAGCCGATGACGGTCCCGCGGTTTCGGGCCGCCAAGGCCAAAGGTCAGAAGCTGTCTGTCCTTACTGCGTACGACTTCCTCTGGGCCGGGATTGTGGACGCGGCTGGTGCCGACGCCATTTTGGTCGGCGATACGGTTGCCATGGTCGTCCAGGGGCACCCCACGACGCTGCCCGTGACGGTGGACGAGATCATCTACCACGCCGAAATGGTGGTGCGCGGGACCAAGCACGCCCTGGTAGTGGTCGACATGCCCTTTCTCTCCTACCAGGTCAGCCCGTCCCAGGCGATCGAAAACGCGGGGCGGATTCTGAAAGAGACCGGGGCGGCCGCGGTTAAGCTCGAAGGGGGTGTGTCCCAGGCCGGCACGATTCGCGCCCTGTCGGGGGCGGACATTCCGGTCATGGCCCACGTGGGGATGAAGCCGCAGTCGGTGCACTCGCTCGGCGGGATGGGGAAGATCCAACGCGATGAGGACATTCTGCTCAAGGACGCCAAAGCGGCGGAAGAGGCCGGGGCATTCGCGATCGTCCTGGAACTCATTCCGCAAGCCATCGCCGCCCGGATTACGCGCGAGCTGACCATTCCCACGATCGGCATTGGCGCCGGCCCCGCTTGCGACGGCCAGGTGCTCGTGAGCTACGACATGCTCGGACTGACTGGGGACTTCCAACCGCGGTTTTTGAAAAAGTACGCCGACCTTCGCAACGAAGCGCAGCGCGCGTTCAGCCGATACGTGGCGGAAGTCAAAGCAGGGACGTTTCCCGGGCCCGAGCACAGTCACTGAACGACTTCGGTTTGCGAAGCAGGCCTCTCGGCGGCTAGAATCGCGGGATCGACCCGCCTGCAACGTGCCCCGGTTTTTTTGTGGAGCGCCTTCCCGCCCTATGCTCCGCGTTCTCGGACATCCCAAGCGTCTGTGTGACGGCCTGACTCGCCGCGAGTTGCTGCAAGTTGGCGGGGCCGGATTCTTGGGGCTCAGCCTGAACCAGCTGCTGGAAGCCAAAACGGTCTTGAGCCCGCGTCGCTTCCGCCGGCACACGCCTCGCCGGGAAGTTTCGGGCGAGCCAAGCACTGCATCCTGCTCTTTCTTTATGGCTCGCCGAGCCAGCTCGAAACGTTCGACATGAAGCCGGAAGCTCCGCTGGAAGTCCGCGGGACGATGAAACCGATCCCTTCGTCGGTCCCTGGTCTCGATGTGGTGGAGCATTTGCCGCATGTCGCGCGGATCATGGATCGCACGACAGTCGTGCGGTCGGTGACTCATCCCTATCCGATTCACGGCGTCGCGTTCGCGACGACCGGCGTGCAAACGATCGACGTCGGCATGGAACTGTCGCCGACCGATCCGCGGCACCAGCCGTATTTCGGCTCGGCTCTCGAGTATGTCCTTCGTCAGCGAGGATCGCTCCCCCCCAATACGATCGACAATATCTCCTTGCCGTTTCCGTTCAGCAGTCAGCGAACCGACCAGCCGCTCCGCGCCGGTCCGTACGCCAGTTATCTCGGCGCGGCCTACCATCCGAAGTGGACCGAGTTCATCGGCGAGGGAACGAAAGTCGTCGACAAAGCGCGGACCGGCTTTTCGTTTCACGGCAAAGAGCCGTATCTCGGTTGCACGGCCGACAGCCATTTCCGCATGTCGGACACGGCCGTGCTGCCGGGCATGACGCTCGATCGCTTCGATCGCCGGCGGCGCTTGCTCGCGCAATTCGATGCCGAACGCCGTGATCTGGACCAGTCGCTGGCGGGCAAGCCGCTGTCGAGCTTTCAGCAGGCGGCCTATTCGATGCTCACGTCGCCGCGAATTTCCGGCGCCCTCGACGTTCGCCACGAGATCCCGCGAGACGCGCGACCTGTACGGCATGACGTTGTTCGGCCAATCGTGCCTGGCGGCCCGACGCCTGGTCGAGGCGGGCACGCGGCTGGTTTCGGTTTTCTGGGACGAATACGGATTGGCCGGCGATGCGTGGGACACGCACTTCGATCATTTTCCGCGAATGATCGACCAGCTCCTGCCGCCGTTCGATCGCGCCTATTCGGGCCTGATTCTCGATTTGGAACGGCGCGGACTGCTCGACGATACGCTGGTGGTCTGCATCAGCGAGCATGGCCGCACGCCGAAGCTCGCCATGAACGTGAAAGGGGGCGGTCGCGATCACTGGTCGCAGGCTTACTCGGCGGTGTTTGCCGGCGGCGGCATCGCCCGCGGCCGCGTCGTCGGTGCGACCGATCGCCAGGCCGGCGAAGTCAAGGACCGGCCCGTTTCGCCCAAGGATCTGTTGGCGACGATGTATCATCTGTTGGGCGTCGACCCGCACACGCGGCTCTCTGACCGCACCAACCGGCCGATCGGCCTGGTTCCGGACGAGGCCGAGGTTGTCGCCGAAATGCTCGCGTAGCGTCGCGAGTCTCTCGGTGTTGCGTGAGAAGTCTCACAATTCCGGTCGGTTTCCTCCGCGAGTGCCCGCTCAGCTGGGTCGCGGATTCTGGTGTGCCGCGCAGGTTCTGTTAGACTTGCGGAACCGGATCGTGTTGGTGCACGCAGGCAATTCGCGTCTTTCGGGCTTTCCGAGACTTCATGAGTTTCTCCGATCAGAACGAATCAAGCGGGCGATCGGTTTCGTTGCCCGCCATGCTGGCTCTGTTGCTCGGCGTCGGCGCGCTGTTCGTTTTCTATAAGTTCGACTTTCTCTTCAACGATTTATCGCAGACGTGGCAGGCCCTGTTGTGGGGCGGGGCCATCGCGTTCGTCGCTGTGGGGGATGATTCGCTCGTTCAGCGACCTGCCGCTGCGCTCCTCGCGGCGGCGGTTCGGCTTCGGACGGCACCGCGTCTCGCTGCCGCGACCGGGCCAGTTTTATCTCGTGATCATGATCGTCATTTTTTCCGGCTCGCTGTTGGGCCGGTCGAACATGCTGATGCTCGTGTTCTCGATGATGGCCGGTCCCTTCGTCGTCAACGGCTGGATCACCTACTCGATGCTGAAGCGGACGTCGCTCGAACGCGTCGCGCCCGAACGCGTGATGGCCGGCGAGCCGATTACGGTCGAACTCGTGCTGTCGAATCGCAAGCGGATGATGAACTGCTGGCTCATGTCGGCACACGACAGCATTCAAAACGGGGAGGAGCGTCTCGATCCGAGCGTGCTGTTCGCCCGCGTACCGGCGGGGTCGAGCCGCTCGGCGCCGTATCAAGCGCGGCTGATGCGACGGGGTCGCTACCATTTCGGCCCGGCACAGCTCACGGCCCGGTTTCCGTTGGGGATCGTTGAACGCGGATTGGTTGTGCCCCTGCCGGGCGAGATTCTGGTCTATCCGCGTCTGGGGCGTCTCTCGGCACGCTGGATGCGCGAACATTTTCTCGCGACCGATCTGGTCGAACGCCGCGAGTTGCGGCAAGGGGCCTTCGACGACGAGTTCCATCGGATCCGCGAATTTCGCTGGGGCGACAATCCGCGGGCCATCCATTGGCGCACGTCCGCGCGGCACAACGCGCCTCATGGTCCGCGAATATCATCAGAGTCGCGACCTGAACCTGATGGTTCTGGCCGACCTTTGGCTGCCCGCCCGCCCGTCGACACTGGAGCGAGAACGCCTCGAGGTGGCCGCCAGCGTGGCCGCCACGATGTGCATCTCGCACATGAAAGAGAGCCGCGACTCGACGCTGCATGTGGCGATCGCCGGCCGGCAACTGGAGCAATGGGACGGGGAATCGCGGATGGCCAACGCGGGCCCGCTGATGGATAAATTCGCGTTAGCCGAAGGCAGCCCGAATCCGAACCTCAAAACGATGCTCGAACAGGCCGCTGCCAAACGCATTCACGGGATTCGCACCGTGCTCATCACGACGCGAATCGAATCCTCCTCGGGTCAGCAGGAGCTGCGGAAGACCGTCGAGGAAGCGGCGGCCGCCGACGCATTCAGCGGCGTGGAAGTGGTCGAGGCCGATTTTTCCCGGCTCCGTTCAATTTTTGAATTTGTGTAGGAGGCGCTGAGTGCCGCGCGTCGCGACGGTTTTTTTTCTGAGCGTGTATGGCCTGACGGCGATTGCCGGCCTGATGCTGGCGTTCGCGGAAGGGAATCCGTTTCCCGAGATTCTCACGCCCGCGTTGGCGATCGTGGCCTACGTGCTGACGGATCGCACGCGGTTTTTTCACATCCCGGTGATTTGGGCCAACGCGCTGGGCGTCGCCGTCTTCTTGTTTGCCGGCTATCAGATGATCGGGGCGACCACGGAAATGCGCCTTCTGGCCGGGGCGCACCTGGTGGTTTATCTCACGTGGATCGTCCTGTTTCAGGAGAAGCATCTGCCGCAGTATTGGTGGATGTGCCGCGCTCTCGGTCCTGCAGGTGGCGATCGGGTCGATTTTGACCATCTCCAGCTCCTACGGCGGCATGCTGCTCGGGTTCATGTTTGCCGCGATCTGGACGCTGTCGGTGTTTTCGCTGTATCAAGCGCACCTTCAATATGGTCAAGCGGGCGTAGGGGCCGATGGTCTGTCGAAGACGGGGATGACCGGCCGCTATGCCGGCGGGCTTCGCGCCGCAAGGCGAATGGGGGGCAATCAGGCCCGGGCGTTCTTGATGCAGCGGAGCACGGCCCGTGGCACGATGCAGCTCGATCCCGATGAGCGCTGGCTGGGCGCCCGTTCTGCGCTCAGCATGTTAGCCATTTCCATGGGAGCGTTCGTCATCGGGATGGGGTTCTTTCTGTTCATCCCCAGGCTGTGGGCCGGGCGCACGGAATGGGGGCCTAGCGAGACGAAACAATTCCGAACCGCGGCCATGACGGGCTTCACGACCGAAGTCCGTTTAGGCGACATGGTCCCCCTGTTGGAGAATTCCAAGCGCGTCTTGCAGGTCAATCTGTTCGGGGCCAACGGATTGCGGATCGACTTGCCGACCTACTGCGACCGGATCGGCTACGATGAGCCCTTGTTCCGCGGCGCGACCATGGAAAAGTACGAGAACGGGACCTGGTCCGGATCGGGGAAGGGCCAAACGATCGAAACTCTCACGATCGGTCCGATCAAGGACTGCGTGCGGCAGCAAATCCTGATGGAGCCGATTGGCTCTCCGATCCTGTTTGCCATCGAGCCGATCGAAGCCGCGCGGCTTCCCAATCCGAACGAACAGGTCGAGTGGCAATCCGTTACGCGACAGATTTTTCGCCCGGAGGGTATTCCGTCGGACAAGGCCATCTCGTACGAGATTTATTCTCGCGAACGCGCGAACGTGAATCGACGGGAACACCTCGAAGACTCGCAAGACCATTTTGCCAAGGAGTACTTCAAACAATACCGCGCGGAGCCCGAGTCGGTGCCGCAGGTCCGGGCGCTGGCCCGCAAGCTGACCGATTCTGCCAAGTTGAGCGGCGGAAAACCCGCCATCAGTCGCGAGGAAGTGAGCAAGCGCTCTGTTGATATTTTGCTGCACTATCTGCGGGACAGCGGCGAATTCCGCTATTCGCTGGATACGTCGATCCGCGATCCGAAACTCGATCCGGTCGAAGATTTCGTGATCAATCGCAAGGCGGGGCACTGTGAATACTTCGCCTCGGCACTGGCCCTCATGCTCCGCTGTGTGGGCGTCCCGTCGCGGATGGTGAGCGGTTTCAAAGGGGGCAACGCGAATGCCATCTCGGGCGCGTTCGAGGTCGAGCAGCGGCACGCGCACGTCTGGGTCGAGGCCTTTATCGAGAAAAGGAACGGGATCGGCTATTGGAAGATCCTCGATCCGACACCCGCTTCGCGGAATGCGAGCGTGGAGAGTTTTGCCTCGAAGATCGGCGCCGCGCACGACCTGGCCTCGGTCGTCAGTTCGACCTGGTCCCGGTTGATCAACATCGATATCGATGCCCAGGAAAGCTCGTTCTACGACCCGATCCTGAGTGCCGCCCGCGATTGGTGGAATCCGAAGTCGGGCAGCCGTCCGCTCCTCGCCATTGTTTACGCGGCGATTATCGATTTCGTGACCGACCCGACTCAGTGGTTCACCGTGCGGGGCTTGCTCGTTGCCGCGTCGTTCCTGGTGATCCTGGCGGGAATCTTGTACGTGGTCCGCCATCGCCGCCGCTTTTGGGAACGAATGCGCAGTCTGGGCCGCCGGCGGAACACCGAGCGGCAAATCCGGATCGCGTTTTACGAGCGGTTCGAGGAGCTTTGCCGCCAATTAGGATTAGTTCGTCCCCGGACGCAAACTCAGCGCGAATTTGCGGTGGCAGTGGGACCGCGCATCCGGCAAATGGTCGAGAGTCCCGACGGCCTCCCGGAATTGCCCCCGCGCTTGGTTGAGCTGTTCTATCGGGCCCGTTTTGGCGACGAAGAGCTGTCGGTTCCCGTAATCGACGAACTCAATCGCGACATGTCGGTCCTCGAACAAGCGCTCAAGAAACCGCGGCGCCGTTAGCAGGCACGCCTCGGCCGCGACGGAACCTGACGGAGCGGGGGCACTACGCGGCCGGAGCCTGACGCATGGCGGCAATTTGCCGCGTGAGCGGGATTTTCGAGTAGCGCTGCCCTTTTGCGTCGTAGAGGTAGATCGTATTCCGGTCGGCCGCCCAGATGGCGGCCAGCCGGACACTTCTCGGTCCGCGGACGCAGAATTGAAGGCCGCACAACTCGCCGGCTCGCGTCAATCGGACCTCGGTAATTGCGAACTCGTTGGCAACGAGGTTCTCTTTGGCGCAAAGCGTTTCGTGAATGAATTGGCGCAGTTCGTCGAACGTCCGTACTTCGTCAACCGTCGCTGGCATCGGGTGTTTCGTCTTGGAAGCAACACAGTGCCGTCCCTGGTGTCACATCATCCGCCGTGTTGGCCTGGCAGCAAGGGGTATCGGCCATTGGCACGCGTTGCTTCGCGCGCCGTCCGGTCGTCCTGCGATCGCTACCCGCTAACGGAACCGCAGAATCCGACCAACGCGAATTGTGTCGCCGTCGCTCATGCGTTTCGCGGCGCGTGGCGGATCATTAAAATCGAACCTCCGGCTGGCTTCCGGCTTGAATAAACGGGCTTGAAGAAAACCGGCCGCAACCGCAGAGCGCGATCATGTCCAACGGCTCATCGCCCGAAATCCCGTCACAACCGCCGACGTCGAAACGCGAGGTTCGGCTCTATGTTCCGGATCACGAAGGATGGCAGGCCGCAATCAAGCGCGACTGGACCAAGGAATACTGCTTCTCGCAGAACCCGGGTGAGAACCATTACCACCTGCTGCTGAGCGGAGAGATCTACCTGCAGCGCGGAGGCGAAAAATATTGCCTGAACTGCGCCGTGCGGCACGGCGTGATCACGAGTGATCGCACGTTCTGGCAAAAAGGGCCCAGCTCGGTCCCCGATACGCCGATCTCGATCATCATCGACGAAGAGCCGCGTTCGGAAAGCTGACGCCGGCCGGCTTCAAAGGACGCCTGACTTCGTCGTGAGACGGGCGTGTTTCACCTGTCGGAGAGGTCGATCCCCGCGGATCCCGTCACATTTCGCAAGGGCTGAAATACGGCGCCGGTCGTTGCCGAAGATTCGCCGACGCTCGCTCGCTGGCTGCGGTGCGCCAAATGCGTCATGAGTTCGATCGCCAGCAGGTCGGCCCGCGAGACCACGTGTCGGGCACTGCGGTTGCCGAGGCCTTTCACCAACTTTTCGACGCACATCAAATGAATCTGCAGTGCTTCGGGCGGAGGCAAGCTTGCCGCGACGAAGCAATCCGCCATCTCGCCAATTTCGCTGGCCAGGCTTCCGGAGCCCATCAAGACGTACGATCGCAAGAGTCCGCTGTAACGGTCGATAAAACCGTGGTTTTGCTCTTCTCGCCGCGACACCGCCGCGTCCGGCACCGCTCTCGTCAACCCGATTCGGCGATCTCGCTCCCGCGTTCGCGATGCACTGGGCAGCGCCTCGAGTTCGGCGATCAGTTGGCGCTGGTGTGCCAAGAGTTGTGCGGATTCGTCGCGGTCGCGCGTTACGCGACGGTTGTGAGCCGCGGAGAGCCGCGCGTTCTCGCGGACCAGTTCGCCCCGCAAGAGGGCCCGCTTGATGATCGAACCCAGAACGGGCGAGTCCCAACCGCGTGCCGAGACGAAAACGTCGCAATCGGCCTCGGAGGCCGCCGTCCATTCGGCGTCGGCAAACAAGCGTCCCACCATCACAATCGGCTCTTCGCAGCCGCCCGTGCGCAAGGCACGAATCAAACCGAACGGCCCGTTATCGTCCCGGACGAAACTGCCTGTTGCCGGAACGTCGACCAGAATGCAGTCGAATGGCTCTTCCCGCAAACGCGAGACGGCGTCGCGATAACTCGACACCCAAACGCATCGCGGAGGGTGCGAGCCCGACCGCATGGATGCTTTGAGTCAGATGAACCCAGGACGGTTCGGCAGGGCGAACACACAAGACGCGCGGCGTGGCCGAGAAGATTCGCGATGTGGGCTTCTGGGGGAACAGCTCTCCGGGGCCCGCGAGCGTGCTGTCGGCAATCGACTGCGAATCGAACATGCGAACGAGCCGGTGAGTTCGTGCACAGCAGGAAGCGAGGGATCCAAACGGCCTCTTTTAGGGGCTTTGGTCGCAAGGGTCAAGACGCGATCACTAAAGCCCGCCCGCCAAGCCGTTTGTGACTGTCGAGCCGTTTACGACTGTCGCTGCCGGACGACGAGATGATTCAGGACCTCGTTCACGCCGGCGACGCTGCGGGCCAAGGTTGCACACGTCGAGGTCGACGCTGTCCTCCAAGACGCCTTGCAGGCAGACGCCGTTCGGAATGCGGCGAATGACGAGCGTCGAAAATCGCAGCTTGGGATGGGAGAGCAATTGACGCCGAACGGCCCCCTCGAGCCGATGCGGGGCGCCAGTCTCCGATTGCGGTGGTTGATCGCTCGCATTCCGCAAAGCGCGAGGCGGATGGGCCTCGAAGTGATCGTACGCAGCCAGCCGATTCATGGTTTCGATTCCTTTCTTGCGCTCGCTCCCTGCTCCCTTCTCAGTGCTGACAGCTCTCTTAGCGTCGCCAGTCACGAGTGTAAGAATTTTGCACCGCGATCGCGAGTGTCGGCGGTCCAAAATTCATCGGCCGTCCAATTTTGCGAAAAAGGGACCAGCGTCTCTGTCCGAATTTCGCTGATTGACTTTATTCGTACCTTCGACAAGGTCCGCTTGCCCGACACTGCTTGTCCGCCCGAGTCGCGCCCAGGACCGCAGGACCGCGAACGCTTGTGCAAAAGAAAAACCCGCGGGGTCGCGCGGGTTTTTGTCAGTGTTTCAAATGGGAGCGACTCGGTTTCAATCGTTGGCGACCGAAGGATGCCTCAGTAGGCGCCCCGACCCGTGATGACGGCGGGAATGGTCAGCACCAAAAGCTTCAAATCGAGGGCCAGACTGCGATTTTCGATGTAATCGAGGTCGAGCCGCACCTGCTCGGAGAAGGGAAGGTTGCCGCGGCCGCTCACTTGCCAGATGCAGGTGATTCCGGGCTGCACGTTGAGCCGGCGGCGGTCGCGATCGGAATACAAATTGACTTCGGAAGGCACCGGCGGTCTTGGACCGACGAGCGACATTTCGACCCCGTACGACGTTCCAAAGCTGGGGCAACTCGTCGATGCTCGTTTTGCGCAGAATGCGGCCGATCCAAGTGATCCGCGGATCACAGGGGATCTTGAACGTCCGATTGTCCGCATGATGGTTCTGCGCCAGGAGTTGAGCCTTGAGCTGCTCGGCCTCAGGGACCATCGAGCGGAACTTGTAGCACGTGAATTCCTGCCCGCCTTTGCCGACCCGCGTTTGAATGAAAAACACCGGTCCGCGATCCCAGAGCTTCACCAGGCAGGCCACCACGAGCAAGAGCGGGGAAAGCAGGATCAGAATGGGAAGCGTGATGGCCAGATCGAGAACGCGTTTGGCGATCAGATAGCCGCGTAGCGACACTCCAGCCGAATCGGTCGTATCGACGAATGTCTGCCACGTACGTAGATGGGACGCGTCGATGACGGCGTCCGACGGATAGTCGTGACTCATGTGATGCTCGACTCCTGTAAAAACCTGAACTCCGTCCAAGTCTCTAGTTGGAACAGGCGAAACCTCCGTGCTGCCGTCTTCGAGCAAGCAACCGAATGCCTTAGCGCTCCGCTTTCGTAGCACGGCCTTCCTTAGCCGGTTGTGTGTCCTGGGGCCCGCTGCGGGTACGAGGCGGTTTACAGGCGTTCGGGGAAGTTTGATCTCCGCTCATTGGCTGACGTTGGAAAAGTATCTCCACACCCCGCAGTTTTACAGCGCACGAAATTTACCAACCTTCAATCGCAAAGTTCAAGCGAAGATTGCCTACTTCACACTTTTTTCCCGAGCCGCCGGTTCGATTGAGCTCAACCGGCCCTCTTCGTTGGCCTGAACGAAGTCGCTGCACTCGGTCTTGTGCGATTGAGTCGACTTTTCCGGGACTGTAGAATCCGCAGTCGTCCCGCGGGCGCCGTTTCCAACCAGCGCGTTCCAAGCGAGCCAGCCTTCACGCAAATGGCGTTCCCCAAGATCGCGATCGTTGTCATCAACTATCGCACGGCCCAAATGACGCTCGACTGCCTGGCGTCGCTTGAACCGGAAGTGCGGCGTCTCCCCGGATCGCACGTCGTGCTTGTCGATTCCGCATCTGGCGATGGATCGGCCGAGATCTTCGAGCGAGAAAGGTCCGCGCACGAATGGAATTCCTGGCTGAGCATTGTTCGACTGGCGGAGAACCGCGGATTCTCGGCCGGAAATAACGCGGGAATTGCCTTCGCCGATCGGCAGGCCCGCTTCGACGCTTATCTGCTCCTCAACAGCGATACGCTCCTCCGCCCCGGCGCGCTCGAAGCGCTGGCAAACGCGTTCGAGCGCGATGCGTCGGTCGGCCTCGTCGGTCCGCGGCTCGAATGGGGGGATGGCCAGCTGCAGGTGAGCTGCTTTCGCAAGATCAGTCCGATTTCCGAATTGCTCACCGCGGCGAAGACCGGCCCCGTGACGCGGCTTTTTTCCCGCAGCGAAGTGGCGATTTTCGATCCGCATTCCGGCGAGGTGACCAACGGCGCTGTCAGTGATCGGCCGGCCCGAAATCGATTGGATCAGCTTTGCCTGCGTGTTGATTCGCCGTGAAGTCATCTCGCAAATCGGCCCGATGGACGAAGGCTTTTTCATGTACTTCGAGGACGTCGATTACTGCCTGCGAGCGCGCAGCGCGGGTTGGCGCATCGCCTACGTGCCGTCGGCGCATGTCGTGCATTTGCGCGGCGGTCGGACGCCGGAATCATTTGCCGTCGAAGAGTTGCGGCGGCGGCCGGCGTACTACTACCAATCGCGGGCACGCTATCTGGCGAAGTACTACGGCCGAACGGGGCCTTGGCGAGCCAACTTGTGTTGGCACATCGGGCGAAGTGTTTCCCTTGCCCGCGAGGTCGTCGGAAACAAGTCGCCGCATACGTCGTTTCGCGAAGGGGCCGACATCTGGCACGGGTCGCTCTGCGGGTTCCGCGCTGCCCACAAAGAGGGCAAGAACCGTTCAACGACCGTGCAGCAATCGATCGATGCGCTGATGATCACTTGTCATGGGGCCAGAAGGAAATCAATCAGCGGCGTCGATTCGTAAAGCGGCATTCCCCCGTGGCCGAGCCCGGGAATGACGACGATTTGCGCCGATCCGCCGAGCTTTTTGTAGCGGCGAGCCAACTCGAATGAATTGGCCTCGGTCGGCACCAATTCGTCCTTGTCGCCGTGAATTTGCAGGATCTTCACGCCGGCCTTGGCGAGCGGTGCGAGATTATCGATGGGATTAAATTCCGAGACGCGTGCGGCCAATTGCGCATGCGTCAGGCCGTAGTCGAGACCTTTGTCGGGAAAATTGATGACGTTGGGCAGCATGGGCCATGTGCGAAAATCGGTGGCCGGACAAATTCCGCCGATCCGGTCGACGCACTCGGGATGGCGAAAGGCCCACGCGTAGGCCATCAGGCCGCCGTTACTCTGGCCGATGAGCCGCACGCGCGGATTGAGACCGTGTTGGTCGACGAGCAACCGGTAGAACTCCTGGCAGACGCTCGCCGCAGCGGGGCTGCCGCACGAGGTCCCGACGTCGATACCGGCCACGTGAAAGCCGGCCGCCAGCAGCTTGTCGACGTAAAAGCGGTGATGCAGCCGACCGTGGCCGTCGTTGATGTCGAGCCAGAAGGGAAAGGTCCACACCCAGCGCTTTTGCGAATCGACCGGACCGGTCGGTTTGACGAGATAGGCCTTGCGACCGTGCACGCGCAGCTCGATCAGTTTTCCTCGCGGCGTACGAGCCGGCGATTTTGGTGGGGATCATCCGCTGGATGTACTGCGGATCCGGCTGCGGCTGCTTGGTTGCCGGACCCGCCCCGCGGCTAATTCCTGCGGCCGCGATGGAAAAGATCCAGACGATCGGCAACGAATGAACGCGTCGTATTTTTCGCATCGGCAACACGCTCTGCCCAAATTTGAAAGGATTTGCGACAATCGGCAATACAGGCACGCCTCTCAGGACCGGAAAGATATCAAGAATTGCCCATTGGCGGCGAAGAACGAGCGGACGGCATTCGCCGTGATCGCCACCGTCGGAGAACGTCTCGATGAATTCGGCTTTATCAAAAACGGTGAACGAGAATCAAGCAGCGCTCGATTCCCGTAGCCCCGAATCGACCTCGGCTTGTCTGGGTTCTTGTGATCCTCGTCGCCGCGTTTTGGGCGATCCTGTCATTGCTCAACGTATTCGATCTGCCCATTTACGCCGGCTTTTTTTCGAGCGTCGGATCGTGCGCCTTGTTGACCCTGCTCTTTACAGCCTGGTGGTTCGTGTTTGGCGGAGGTTGGTTGCGCGACCGAGCCCTGGTGTTTATTTCGCTGATCGCGATCGGAGTCGTGTTTGCGCGTTTCATCGACAAGACCGTCGGGCCGATCGGATTGATTTTCTTCGGCGTTCCCGTCGGCATTTCGCTGATCGCGATCTGGTTGCTGGTGACTCGAAATCGTTCCGCGGCTGTGCGCGAGATCGGCATGCTGGCTGCTTTCAGCCTCGTTTGCGGTTTGATGACTTTGATCCGCGGCGATGGCATCGACGGCAATCAAAAGCCGGCATTGGCTTGGCGCTGGACGCGATCGGCTGAGGATCTGTACTTGGCGAGTCGCAGTGCGAACGCCTCGGCCGCCAATTCGACAACCGTTGCGAGAATCCCGACGCTCGTCGCGCAGCCCGGAGATTGGACGGAGTTTCGCGGAGCGAATCGACGCGGCGAAGTGCATGGTTTGAAAATCGCGACCGATTGGGAATCGCATCCACCGAAACAAGTCTGGCGGCACCGCATCGGGCCCGCCTGGTCGTCGATGCTTGTGATCGGCGATCGCTTGTTTACGCAGGAGCAGCGCGGAGAAACCGAAGTCGTGGTCTGCCTCGACGCCGCGACCGGTCGAGGAGATTTGGGCGCATCAGAATCCGACGCGGTGGTACGACGCGCAAGGCGGAGCGGGCCCCCGATCGAGCCCCACGTTCTCGGACGGCCGGATTTACACGCTCGGCGGAACCGGCGTCTTGAACTGTCTCGAGGCGGCGACGCGGAAATGTCTGCTGGTCGCGCGACATCAGTGCCGACTCGGGCGCGGCGAAACCGATGTGGGGATTTTCGAGCACGCCGCTGGTCGTCGATGGCGTCGTCGTGGTTTATGCCGGCGGCAAAGGCGAGAAAGGCTTGCTCGCGTATCGCGACAAAACGGGTGAACCGGCCTGGTCGGTGCCGGCGGGACCGGTCAGTTACAGTTCGCCTCAAGTCGTGACGGTCCAAGGCAAGCGGCAAGTCGCCTTTCTGAGTGACACGGGACTTGTCGGCGTTGATCCGCCGACCGGAAAGGTGCTGTGGGAGCATAAGGCGGCCGGCTCCGCAGATTTGGCGCGTGGCACTCCCCCGCCAGATCGACGACGCGGGAATTGTTTTCGGCTCCGAGGATCTCGGTCTCGTGCGGATCGATCTGGCAAAGGCGACCCCCGAGGCAAAGTGGGATTCGCGCGCGCTGCGGCCGGCGTATAACGATTTCGTCTCGCAGGACGGTTACATCTACGGCTTCGACGAAGGCTTCTTCTGCTGCCTCGACGCGGCGACCGGCAAACGCCAATGGAAGGGCGGGCGATACGGCCACGGCCAGGTGCTGTTGCTGGCCGACCAGCACGTTCTGCTCGTCATCGGCGAGACGGGTGAAGCGGTCTTGGTCGCCGCTCGGCCGGATCGCCACGAAGAACTCGGCCACTTCCAAGCGATTGAAGGCAAGACGTGGAATCACCCCGCCATCGCGCACGGAAATCTGTACGTGCGGAATGCCGAAGAGATCGCTTGCTATCAATTGCCCGCGGCCAAATAATCGCAATCGTCATCGCCACCACCTCGGTGGCCCGCAGCGTATCTTCAAAGAGATCTTGAACAACTCGGTTGCTTGACATTATAATAGGGCTAGGTAACAGAACGACGGTACAGCCAAAGCTGTAAATCTCGCTTAAGCGGAGCCGTGCCCGGATGAAAAATCCAGGCACGGCTCTTTTTATTTGCGGGCCGTGTTAGCTCGGGATGCGCGCCGCTGGCGAAAAAAGCATGGTATCCGCAGATTTGCTGGCATGAATTCAGATCGGCGTCATCTACGGATCTCCTTCGCCTTGTGGGTGTCGCAGGAGATGGAAAAAGTTGAAAGCGAAGAGAAAGGTACAAAGCGGCGTCGCTGCCGCATTACGCCTTACCTTTTCGGTCATGCCAAGGCGTATGCGATCAGCCAGGATGCATCGCCCTCGTTGCCCTTTTGTGGCCGGAACCGACTGGTCGAAAGCAATGCGATCGAGGCCGAGGCAAGTGGCAACACGACTTTACGCGTCAACGGCACCGGGTCCAGGGCGGTGCCCTGGGGCCCTGGTTCGAAGGTGCGCACTGGCTTTCGAAGGTGCGCACTGGTTTTCGAAAGTGCGCATCTTGGAAAATCCCGACGATTCCTTCGAAGATGCGCACCCTTTTCCAAGGTGCGCACAGAAAACTGCGCATCTTCGCAGAAACCGTGCGCCGAGGTCGTCCGCTCCGTCGTCACCTCGCCCGAGTCCCGGACGATGCGGAATCACTGGGAATTCGCGGCGACGGTTCATACACTCAGGCACTTCTTGCCTTAGGCGCATTTGTCCCGCCAATAAGATCAATTTTTCACGAGTTCGCATGTCAGTCGCCCACGAAGAGGATTACCAACGCCGCGTCGCCGAAACAGGTCCGACGCGTTTCTTGCCCGGCACGAGTGTGGAGATCGTCCGCGAGGTCACTCTCGCAGCGCCGCCGCGGTTTGCCGTATTCGACTTCGACGGGACGCTGAGCCTGGTCCGCGAAGGCTGGCCGGACGTGATGATCCCGATGATGGTCGAGGAGCTGACGGCCACGGGCACGAACGAATCGCCGGGCGATTTGACGAAGCTCGTGCGGAATTTCGTCATGCAGCTCAACGGCAAGCAGACGATCTACCAGATGATCCGCCTGGCCGAGGAAATCAAGGCCCGCGGCGGTTCGCCGCGCGATCCGCTGGCCTACAAAGAGCGGTATCACGAGCTGCTCATGCAGCGTATCGCGTCGCGTCGGGATGCGCTCCGGAGCGGCGCGACGCGACCTGCAGGAATTGCTCGTGCCGCACGCGTACGAGGCGCTCGCGATTTTGAAAGAACGGGGCGTCGAACTCTATCTGGCCAGCGGCACCGACGAGAACTACGTTCGCGAAGAGGCCGATATTTTGGGTCTCACCCCCTATTTCGGCCGTCACATTTACGGGGCGATTGCCGACCACCGGAAATTCTCCAAGCAGATGGTGATCGAACGCATTCTGCGCGAGAATCAGGTCGAGGGCGGGCGGCTGCTTGGGTTGGGGGACGGCTACGTCGAGATCGATAACATCAAAGGGGCCGGCGGCACGGCCATCGCCGTCGCCAGCGACGAAGCGGGCCGCAGCGGAAAGCCCGATCTTTGGAAGCGCGACCGGTTGATCGGCGTGGGGGCCGACGTCGTCATCCCCGATTTCCGCGACTTCCGCGGCCTGTGCGATTATCTTTGGCGCGGCTTCGACGCGAAGTGAGGTCGTCTGCTTGAAGCCCGAGCGACTCGAAGAACTGTTGGCCCGCTTTCCGTCGCGGCGAATTGCCGTCTTCGGCGATTTCTTTCTCGACAAATATCTCGAAGTCGACCCCCGGATCGCCGAGACGAGCGTCGAAACCGGCAAACGCGCGAACCAGGTGGTCTCCATCCGCAGGAGTCCCGGTGCGGCCGGGACCGTCGTGAATAATCTCGCCGCACTCGGCACCGGCACGTTGCACGCCTTGGGAGCGACGGGCGATGACGGCGAAGCCTACGAACTGCGGCAAGGCCTGGCGGCGCAGCGCTGCTCGACCGACGGCTTGCTGCCATTCGACTTTCTCAACACGCCGACGTACCTCAAGCCGCGCGATGTCACGGATCCCAGTTTGTCCGGCGAGCACGAGCGGTACGATACCAAGAACCGTCGCCCCACGCCCCGAGAACGTCGGCGAGCAATTGTTGGCGCGGCTGGATGCGATTCTGCCCTGGGTCGATGCGTTGATCATTGCCGACCAGGTGACAGAAGCCGATTGCGGCGTGGTGACGACGCGCGGTTCGATCGGCCCTCGCCGATCGAGCCGGGCAGCATCCCAAAGTCGTTTTTTGGGCCGACAGTCGGGCGCATATCCGCCGGTTTCGCAACGTGTGCATCAAAGCGAATCAATTCGAGGCGGTGGGACACGACAGCCCCCGGCCGGACGAAGTGATATCGGTCGACCGACTGCGTGCGGCAGTCCCCACCTTGCGGTCGGAAATCGGCGCGCCGGTCTGCGTGACGCGCGGCGCCGCCGGCATGATTGTCAGCGATCCGGAGGTGACGCTCATTCCGGGCGTCAAGCTGACGGGCCCGACCGATCCGACCGGAGCGGGCGACAGCGCGACGGCCGGCGCCGTGCTGGCCTTGTGCTCGGGGGCCACGCTGCCCGAGGCCGCCTTGATGGGATGCCTCGTCGCATCGATCACCGTCCAACAATTGGCCACGACCGGGACGGCGACTCCCCAACAGGTGATCGAACGACTCGCCTTGTGGCGGGAACAGAATTCAGGAAAATGAGTGGACCTGAAAGGTCCCGGCGACGGGTCTCCTCGGAGCCCGCATTACTTTCTACACAACGCAAGAAGCCAAAAAGTATGTCCGACGAACTTTTCGCAAAGAACTATCTGCACGACCTGTCCTCGCTGTTGCCGAAGCTCGACACGAAGCGGATCGGTGAAGCGATTACGGCGATGCGCAAATGTCGCGACGAGGGAAAGACGATTTTCATCTGCGGGAACGGCGGCAGCGCGTCGATCGCATCGCAGATGGTCGTCGACATCGTGAAGGGGGCTTCGTTCAAGAAAAAGGCCCGCTTCAAAATGATCGGCCTGACCGACAGCATGGCCACCGTCAGCGCGTACGCCAACGACGAAGGCTACGAAGTGGTCTTTGTCGAACCGCTCAAGAATTTCGCGGCGGCCGGCGACATGCTGATTGCCATCAGCGGCAGCGGCAACAGTCCCAACGTGCTGCGCGCCGTCGAATACGCCAACAGTATTGGCTGCACCACGTTAGGACTGACGAGTGGCGAGGGCGGCAAGCTTCGCGAGATGGTCAAACTGCCGTTGCTCGTCCCCTCGCGCCATATGGGTCGCCTCGAGGATTGCTTTTTCGTGTTTACGCACGTTTTGTGCTATGCCTTCATGGAGGCGGATTGAAGCGGAAGGCGAATCGCGCTGGCCATGAGTTATCAGCCGATCGAAAATTACGGCGTCGTCGGCAACATGCGGACCGTTGCGCTGGTCGGCATGCATGGCTCGATCGATTGGTTCTGTTTCCCCCGCTTCGATTCGCCGAGCGTCTTTGCCGCCCTGCTCGACGACAAGAAGGGGGGCCGCTTCGAGATCACGTCGACGCACGAGCACGTGCGTTACAAGCAGCTTTACTGGCCCGACACCAACGTGCTGCTGACGCGGTTCCTGTGCCCCGACGGAGTCGGTGAAGTCCAGGACTTCATGCCCGTCGCGCCGCGGAATGCGGGCGTTTTGACCGACCGCCTGATTCGCCGGGTTCGCGTGTCGCGCGGCGAAATGGAATTTCGCGTGCGGTGTCACCCGGCCTTCGACTATGCCCGTGCTTCCCACGAAGTCGAAAAGACCGAGCATGGCGTGATTTTTCGTTCCGACAAACTCGATCTCGAATTGGTCAGCACGGTTCCACTTAAGCGAAACGCCGGCTCGGCGCAGGCGACGTTTCGTTTGCGCGAATGCGAGACGGCCGTATTTGTGCTGCGGGAAGCTCCCGATGGCGGGCGCCAGCCAGCGCCGACGGAAGACGAGAGCCAGGAGCTGTTCGAGCGGACCGTGAAATACTGGCGGTCTTGGATCTCGCAGTGCACGTATTTCGGTCGCTGGCGGGACATTGTGTGCCGGGCCGCTCTCACGCTGAAACTGCTGACCTATGAACCGACGGGCGCGATCATCGCCTCGCCCACGTGCAGTCTTCCCGAATTTATCGGCGGACCCCGCAACTGGGACTATCGCTACACGTGGATTCGCGACGCGGCCTTCTCGCTTTACGGATTGCTGCGGCTCGGCTTCACGTCGGAGGCGTCCGACTTCATGGGATGGCTGGATGCCCGCTATCGCGAGGCGAAGGAGGGTGATCAACTCCAGGTGCTTTACCGCATCGACGGGGGCCGCGACGTTCCGGAATCGACGCTCGATCATCTGGACGGCTACATGGGTTCGCGACCCGTCCGCATCGGCAACGATGCCCACCTGCAGCTTCAACTCGACATTTACGGTGAACTGCTGGACTCGGTTTATCTCTTCAACAAATATGGCTCTCCCATTTCGTACGACGCCTGGAAGCATTTGCGAACCCACTTGGACTGGCTCTGCGAGAATTGGCGGCAGCCCGATGACGGAATTTGGGAAGTTCGCGGCGGGCGGCATGAGTTCGTCTATTCCAAGCTGATGTGCTGGGTGGCCATGGATCGCGGCCTGCGGCTGGCACGAAAAACGCTCGTTCCCCGCGGATCGCATCCGCTGGTTGACCGTCCGAGATCAGATCTACGAGGAGATTCTCGCGCGGTTGGTCTGAGAAGCGTCAATCCTTTGTGCAATCGTTTGGCAGCGAGTACCTCGACGCGTCGGCTTTGATCATGCCACTCGTCTTTTTCATGGCGCCCAACGATCCGAAAATGGTCAAGACGATCGAGGCGATCACCCGCCCGCCGTCGCAGCATGGATTGACGTCCGACGGGCTGGTCCATCGTTACGACGTCGAACGCTCGCCCGACGGCGTCGGCGGCGACGAGGGCACCTTCAACATGTGCAGTTTTTGGCTGGTCGAGGCGCTCACGCGGGCGGCCAATGTCGACCCGCGCCGACTCGACCAGGCCCGCTTGCTTTTCGAACGCATGCTCGGATACGCCAATCACTTGGGCTTGTACGCCGAGGAGACAGGACCAAGTGGAGAAGCGCTGGGGAACTTTCCACAGGCCTTTACGCATTTGGGACTGATCAGCGCGGCCTTCAATCTCGACCGCAGCCTGGGCCGGGGCCGCAAGTGATGTTGATCCTCGGCATCGAAACCTCGGGCCCGCGCGGCAGCATCGCAGTGTGCCGGGATGAGGAATGTCTGGCGGAAGTCGGAGTTGGAGGATGCTCCGCGACGGCACGCGCAGACGCTCGTCGTTGCAGATTGGCGACACTTTCGCGTCAACTCGGGTTGAAAATCGCCGACGCTTGAGGCCGTGGCGGTGAGCGTCGGTCCCGGCAGCTTCACGGGACTGCGCGTGGGAGTGGTCTGTGCCAAGACGCTGGCCTACGCGAATGGCTGCCAGCTCGCCGCCGTCGACACGCTGGAAGCGATCGCCGCCAATAGCCCGGCCGACGTGGTTTCCGTGCATGTGATTGCCGACGCGCAGCGGGGCGATCTCTTTGTCGCCGATTACTGTCGGAAATCGATCGTCGAATGGGACCGCGATCGTCCGCCGAGAATTGTCGCGGGCCGACGAGTGGTTCCATTCGTTGACAGATCGAGACGTCGTTTCAGGACCGGGGCTTCGGCCTTACGCGCCGGCCGGCCCAACGGTGTGGCAGAGCCTGCCGGAAACGGCTTGGGTGCCGTCAGCCCGAGTGGTCGCACAGATCGGTGCACGCCAGATTCGACAGGGATTCACGGCGGATGTGGCAGCACTCGAACCGCTTTACGTCCGGCGGAGTGCGGCCGAAGAGAAGGCGGATCGCGATCGGCCGCAGCCTGCCCCATAAGTCGTGATCCGATGGCACGACGCTGATTGGATCGGCAACATCGGCACCCGATATAATCGAAGTTTGCCGGGCGTGTTCCCTTTAGCAGGCAATGCGGGAGCAGGTCCGGAGGGACGAAAGGTGAAGGGCGACAACAAAAGAGGGACGTCGCATGGCGCTGTATGAGATCGAAACGACCCAGCACATCATGATCGGTTGGGCGGACTCGACTGAGCAGGCAAAGCAGATCGCAGCGCAGCATTATCCGCACGAAGACGTGGTGCGATTGACGAAACGGCCCCGAGACATCTGGGTCATTTCCAAGGGCATGCTCGGAGTCAAAGGGACCAGCGAACCCAACGACGCGGCCCGCGACTGCTTGGCGCGTGCCAAAGGGGACAAGGTCCACGCGATCCGGCTGTACATGCTCGACACGGGTGCGGATCTGCACGAAGCGCAACGCGCGATCGAAACCAACATGTCACTGGGCTGGTAGTTCCGGCGACCTCTCGGGCACTGGCAGTTCGTCCGGGTTCGGGCCGATTCGGGGTCGCGGACGCTCCGTCCAGGAGCGCCTCGAAATAGCGGCGGACCAGGTCGTCGTACGCGGGCAAGGTTACCTCGTGAAAGTCCGAGGGCGCCCGCTCGCGAAGTGCCGGCGGCAGATGTCCCCAAACTTCGCGAAACAGCGGGCGCTGCTGCTGCCGAGACGCTCCACTTTTTTCGCTGGGAAGCGGCTTTCCGACTCCTGATTTACGCCCCGGCTGTCCAGTCCCCGCCGGTTTTGTACCCGCATTCGCGCCTTGTTGGCTTGGCGACTGTTGAGACTGAGACTGCGATCCGGATTGCTGGCGCGATTCCCGAATTCTGCTGCGGATTGCTGTTGGGTGACTTTTGCTTGGCGGCGTCGATCAGCCTTTGAATGTCGCTCACGACCTTCTCTTGAATCTGCGCGTTCCCGCCCCCGTGTCGCCGAGTTTCAGTCTCGTGCCGGCCCCCTGCATTCCGTCAATGATGGATTTGACCGCTTCGATCTCGGAACCCGTTTGAACAGTTCTCTGGGCCTGAGCCGGCACGGACGCGAGGCAGCATGGACACGAAACTCGATGTCCCAAAAGCAAGAGTCCCGAAAACCAATCGCCAAGCCGTCACGTGATTCGGCATGTTATCGACCCTTCGGCGGCGGTTGGTTTGTTGGCGTATCGGCCGCACCCGCGGCCTTTTCGACGAACTTCCGAATCAAGTCGGCCAATTCCGATTGCTCGGCGGCCAGCCGGCGCACTTCCGCCTCGGCATCGGCACGGACGGAATCGACCTTGTCCTGCCGCTGGTGGTCGAGTTCCTGCGTGCGACGCGCAAGGTCCTCTTCGAGCGACTTCAACAGCTTGAGCTGCGCGAGCATCGGGACGCCTTCACTCGCTTGTGCTCCATCGGCACGAGAGCGTTGTTCTTGTTGACCGGGCGGACTCCCCGAAGTCGCCGCATCCGGCTTGAGAAGCTGAGACAGTTCTCTGAGCCGAGACCACGCTTCGGTCTCGAGGGCAACAGTTCTCGCGTCGGTGACCTGCGTTCCGAGACGGTCGGCCGCTTCTTGCATCGCGGCAGCGCCGCGACGGAGGGCCCATTGATAAACATCCGCATTCTGTAAATCGTTCGTAATGCGATCCGTTTCGGTGCGGACCTGTCGCTCGATTTCCGCAAGCGATTGCAGTCCGCGCATCTGCCCACGAGTCAAACGCCCTGCTTGAATGCGTTCCGAATCGAGTTTCTTCGTTTCGTCGACAACAGATTTCTGGCGGGCGGCCAATCCTTCCAGCTGGTCGGCAACGCGGACAAGGCCTTGCCGGGCCAACTGCTCGTCGGCCTGGCGCTTCGAGTGTTTGAGCCCCGCGGCCGCCCGGTTCAGTTCATCAATGGCTTGCTTCTGCCTGCTTGAGGCCGCTTCAGCGCGGCCTTTCTGCAGATTTTCCTCCGCGTCGGACATCCGGGACCCGGCCTGGCGCAGATTTTCCGTCGGCGCCTCGGCACCCAGCCGGCGAAGCTCGCGCGCCGCATCATCGGTCGACTCCGCAAGGCGGTTTTGCTCCTTCCGCAATTCTTCGAGTTCCTGCTTGCGATCTTTGGCATCCTTGCGCTCGCCCAGCTCTTGGGTGCGTTTGCGGAGTTGTTCCTGGTCTTTGACGAGGCTTTCGATGCGCTGACCGGCTTCTGCCATTCGGGCAACGAGCGACTGCAAATCGCTCTCGGGCCGCTGCGAAAATGAGCGATCGATCTTGCGCAATTGCTCGAGCAGTTCTTGTTGCTGCGGCATGGCCCGGCCCACACTGTTTTGGGCAAGCTGACCACCGATTTCCCGCATCCGTGCCTGCGGATTGGCGCTTTCCAGAGATTTGAGGGTCGACGTCGCATCTTGGGCCGCTTCACGATTCGTTGCCTGCATGCCTTTGGCCGCATCGCCCAATTTCTTCGTCAGGCGTTCGACCTGTTCGGCAAGTTGCGACTCGCGTTCAGCCAGCCGCGCGAGATCGGCCTGGTCTTGTTTCGCCAACTCGGAGAGGGACTTTCCGAATGTGTTGCGAGACAGTTCGGCCGTATCCCCATTGAGTTTCTCTTGAGCGTCGACGAGTTCACGCATCGCTTCGTGAATGTCCTGCCAGTCCCGCCATTGTCCGAGATCCCCCAGCATCGAGCGCAGCGATTCGAGCACAATCCCCTGTTCCCGACGTGCCGCTTTGAGTGATTTCGATTGCTCGGCCCGCGTGGCAGCGTCTCCCGGAGAGGCCGGCAATTCGGCCCTCTTCACGGCGGTCGCAAGATGATTGTCGACAGCCGACAAGTGCGACCGACCGAGCTCCGAGAGCTCCCGATCGAACCGTTCAAGTCGCTCCCTTGTCTTGGGGCTGGCAATATGGTTTTGCCGCAATTCTTCGAGCAGTCCGCGAACCGTCGGAGGCGGCCCCGTCGGAGGGGCTTGCCAGGACGTCGTTGATCCGCCGTTGATCGGTCTGAACTCGCTTCAGGATGTCGAGATCGGCCGGCCGAAGTCGGCCCGCCTTATCGAGCTGCACGGCAAGATCGCCTGTTTGATCGGTTGTTTGGGATTGCACGTGCTCCGCCCGTTCGAGAAGGCGCAGCAAATCGGCTTGCCGCGAAACGATTTCGGCCTCCTTTTGCTTCGCGGAAATGATTGTGAGCACGCGTGGCGAGCTTCGACCGACGTGCGGCGGGCCCAGATCACACCAGTCGGTGGCCTCGGCGCGAAAGACGATCCGCATTCCCTCGCTGACGGCAAGGCCGGCCAGCGGCCAGACGATTGACACGCGATGATGCTCGCTGCGCGGTAACCCGGTGGCCAGGGGCAGAGTCGACGCGTCGGTATCCGCAGCCTCGCCGACATGAAATCGCAGCCGCAGATCGCGAAGGCCCCAGTCGTCCTTCGCCGTGACAGTCACTGGAATCTGAGCGTCTGCGGTGACGGTTGCGTCGACCGTGGGAGCGTCGATCGTCACCTGCGGGATTTGGTCGGCGACCGCGTCAATCTCGTATCGAGGAGGATCGACGCTCTCGACACCCTCGGAATCCTTCAGTCGAAATGTGTAAGCGTAATTGCCGGCTTCCGCCAGCGCGAAGCCGCCGCGAAAGGTCTGTCGGTCCGGCAAGACGGAAATCTTTGCCGCTTTGCCGCGGACGACGATTTCTGCCGACGCCAGAGGCTTCGTCGAACGAGCCTCAAAGTCCACGTGCGTTCCCACCACGCCGCGTACGCGCCCTTCTCCCGGAGGGAGCGCGCGCTGGCTGGCCGCGCTGTGTATTTCGGCGGAGTGACAGTCACTTTGAGGGAATCGAGCAGCGGCGGCAGCACGACGCGCATTTCATATTCGGCCATCGTCTGGTCGTCGCCACCGACCGCGCGAAACCAAACCGGTCCGCGATCCGCGGGCAAACTGATCAGACAAACATCGTGAAGTTTCCCCTGCCGATCGCGAAGCGACGCATGTCGCAACGACTCGTGCAGTGCCGCTTCGTCCGGCAGCCGGTATTCGAGCATGACTTCATCGGGCATCCGGCCATGACTGTCTTCGACGAGCAATTCCAGTTTTTGACCGCGAACAACTTTGAGTGGCGCCTCGCTCGGTGTGGCAAGCGGCTGGAAGTCGGCCGTCAGCAGCTGCAGGTTCGTTTTTCGTGGCCAGGCCGGGGCTGAATAGGGCAATAACAGTCGTCGCAGGCCAATCGCCGTCTCGCCCGGTGCATTCCAAACAAGTCCAGCGGCCACAACTGCGACGCAACCGGCGGCGACAGCCCCCGGAATCGCCGGTGCAAAGCTCACGACCCGGCGAAAGTCGAGTCCCCTGGATTTTTCGACGGTATCTGCAATGACGCGTTCTTGCAGATCGGGCGACCCAAGCGACGGGTCGCGATTACTTTGCTGAAATTGGAGTGCACTGGCCAACCGTTCCTCGAATCCGGGAAAACGCTCCTCGACATGCATGGCCAGAGCGCTGTCGGACAAGGGAGCGATGAGTGGAACGATGACCAGCCGCCAGGCTGCGAAAGCTGTCGCGGCAATGATGCCGGCCAAAAGCCCGAAGCGGATCGCCGGATCGTCGAAATGGGCTGCATGGTCGCAGAGTGCGACCAAAAGAATGCACCCACTGACGAGGGCAATCAGCCAGGCGGTTCCCCGCACGCACATGGCCAGCCGCGCTCGCGTGCGGACGAGCCGGATCCGTTGAACGAGCGCCGCAGAAGTCGGCATGCAGTGTCTCTCTGCCAGAATCATACCAGTCGCGCGCGCTTCCGCAAAATCCACTCCGTGGTCAGCAAGGCCGCGAAGAGCAGCAAGACCTCCCACCGATTCCACAACGGGACGCGTTCCCGCGAACTGAGGGCCACGGGATGGCCGGGAGGAATTCGTCCCGGAAGATCGGACGCATCTTCCAACGTGCAGAAGACCCCGTGGGAAATCGCGGCGGCCTGTTCCATTTCGCGACGATCGAGGTTGCGACGAACCAATTCTTCGGACCCGGTTTCCACGCGAAAATCTGTGGCTGGCGGCGCTTCGCGAAAGGAGGGATCCGTGATCCAAGCGTGATACGTTCCCAGCGGCAAGGAGGCGGCCTGGCCTTCAAACACGGTCGACTGCCCGGCTGTCTTGGCCAGCGAAACGTTGCGCCGCTCGCCGTTGCGGCGTTCGAGAGTCACGATCACCCGTTCCGTCGCCGCCGGCACGAAGCGTTCGTCAAAGAATCGAACGCGCAAGGTCGGCGATTCTCCCTGCGTGTAGACGAGGCGATCGGAGGTCAACTCGGCCGATCGATCGCGTCCCAACAAGCGCGAACGGCTGAGGTAGCGAATCGCCCGGCTCCAAAACGGGCCGAAATAGTGGTCGCCGGAGCGGAACCGCCACCGCCAAAATTCGTCCGTCGCATTAAATAAGACTTTGCCCGCCCCGAGTGACTGCATGGCCACCACCGGCACATCATTCGATGGCCCGCCCCCTCGACGCCAGGCGGCAAACACGCGAGCACCCGGTTTCGCGGGCGCGTTCCCGAAAATCCAGTGAAATTCAGGCAGTTGGCTCCAAACTTCGAGGCTCGCCGTCTCCGTGTCCGCCATGCGAAAAATGCCCGTGCCCCGCAGGCCGTCGATGGTTAATA
Source organism: uncultured Planctomycetaceae bacterium (assembly GCA_963756305.1). Taxonomy (GTDB): domain Bacteria; phylum Planctomycetota; class Planctomycetia; order Planctomycetales; family Planctomycetaceae; genus DASPSM01. The sequence continues at coordinate 1,982,487 of CAVWNP010000001.1, read as the reverse complement.
GCGGTCGAAACCCCTGTTCGGCAACCGGTTGTTCCGGCACCGATTGGACGTTGGACAAGTCGAGCGGAACCAAAGCCTCGAGCGGCGTGCCGCGGTACGCCAGCGGGTTGAAACTCGTCCCGGCGATCAAAAACACGCCACCCCCCGAGTCGCGGACGAAATCTCGAATCAACTCCATCGTCGACGTGCCCAACAGGGCCGGGTTGAGATCGCCCAAAATCAGCACGTCGTAACTGAAAAGTTCGTCCCGGTTCAGCGGAAAATGCGTCAGCGCCGTTTTGTCCTCGGAGGCGTATTCAATGTCGGCCTCCTGCAAAACACTTTTGAGGCTCACGGTCGGATCCCGCTCGAAAAGCGTCTTCAAATAGCGGTACTCCCATCGCGGCGACGAATCCGCCAGCAGCACCCGAATTTTTTCCTTCCGCACGCTCAAATGACGCGTTTCGCGGTTGTTTTCCCGGTTCGACTCCTCCGGCAGGGGCGGCACTTCGATCGTTAAGTCCACTTCGCCCGCAACGCTCGGCACGTAGGAAAGTTCAAACGAAACCGGGGCGTTCGCGGCCCCCAGATTGACGGTCGTCTGGGCCAATTGCCGGCCCGAATCGCGTTCCAACAGTCGCACGGGAACCGATCGGCCGGCAAAACCGTCCGCCTTTATTTTGCCCGTTACCGAGTATGGATCGCCCACAAACGCCAGATCCTCGGCCGTCACGTCGTAAAGCTGGATATCCCTGGCCGGCTGCTCGCTTCCCAAGCCGACCGTGTCGAGCGGAACAAAGTTCGCCGCCGCCACTTCGGCCGCCGGCGATAGTCGATCCGCGTCGCCCGTGCTCGCCACTCCGTCCGAAAACACAACCACCGCGGCCGGCGGATTCCCGCGAAAATCCTCGAGAACCTTGCGGACCGCCGGACCCGGCCGCGTCTGATTGCCGTCGGCCTTCAACTCGCGAATTTTTTGGCTCATCTCCGGCAAATCGGCCGGCCCGGTGAAGTCGCGCGACCCAAGCCGCACCGCCCCCTCGGCAAAGCGATATAGCCGCAGCGTGTGATTTTTCAGCAACCGTCGCAAAAACCGCCCGTCGTCTCCGGTCAGCACGGCCTGGGCCAGCCCCAACCGCGACTTGGCTGGAATCCCCGAATCGTGGATCAGTTCGTCGGCCAGTTGGTTAGTATTTTCGTCCGGATACCGATCGTCGAGCCCCATGCTGGCCGAGTTGTCGATCAAAATCGCGATCACCGGCAAGCCGATCCGGCCGATCGAAAGCGTCAGTTGAAACAGACACAGCCCGCCAAGGGCGACGACCGCCAGCCGCAGGCCGGTGAGCAGCATCCGCCGACCGGGCGAAATGCCGGCCGCGTCCCGCCAATAAACGGCCACCAGGTACACGCCGGCGGCGACCGTCAAAAGCACAAGCAGGGCCGTCGGCCAACCGCCGGGGACGGTCGCAAATTCGAACCGCCAATCGGTGCGTTGCCCGGCCTGCGACCCGGGAAGACCGAGGTACCACTCAAAAAATCGGTTCAACAACGCCATCCACCGCTTTCTCGCCTCAGACAGCGTCCGTGCTTAATCGTATCCGCGGGGACTTTTTTGGCTTTTTTGGGCGCAAAAAGGGGGACTTTTTTGGGGTCCACCCCAAAAAACTCGGTCGCCTGTACAGTTTTTGGCCAGAGTGCGGACGATTCCTGGCGAATTCCATCTCCTAAGTCGCGATGCGTGCGGCGCTTCCGTGCGACTTTTACAGCTCCTGTAAAACCGATCGTGAACGAACCGCGAGCCCCGCGCATAATGAACTTAGAGTCGGCGAACGGGCATGGGGCACCAACGGGGTCGAGGCCGAATCACCAGCGGGGCAAAAGCACGCTAAGTTGCGGCGCTACAATCAATTTAGGTAAGCCATTCCGGAAGGACAAGGTGCTCGAAGTCACCGAAACGACGATCCAGAACATCCTGACGCGAACCAGCGGTTTCCTGCGGACGGTCACCTCGCATTCGCTGCAGCCGTATTGCGGCTGTTCGTACGGAAACTCGTTGTGCGGCGTGGGTTGCTACGTGCAGCACAACGGCCGCCTGCTCCGCGGCCGCCGCTGGGGCAGCTTTCTCGAAGCCCGCACCAACGCCGCCGAATCGTACCTGGCCAACTACGACAGCGAATCCCGCTGGGCACGACACAAAGGCACAAACGACGGTCGTGACGGCCAATTTTCCATCTTCTGCTCCAGCTCCACCGACCCGTTCGTGCCGCAGGAGCGGCGATTTCACATCACGCGTTCGATCCTCGAAGCCATGTGCCGCCGCCCGCCCGACCGCCTGATCCTGCAGACGCATTCGCATTTCGTGACGGACGAACTCGATCTCTGCCGCGAACTCTCCGCAAAGTGCGACCTGCGCATTCACGTCAGCATCGAAACCGACCGCGAGCATTTCGACGGCTTGCCGCCTCCCGCCAGCCCGGTCGAAAAACGCTTCGCCGCTTGCGCCCGGCTCAAATCCGCCGGCCTGCGGACGGTCGTGACGGTCGCCCCACTCCTGCCGATCGCCGACCCGGAGAATTTCTTCGCCCGCATCGCCGAAGTCGCCGACGCCGTTGTGCTCGACCACTTCATCGGAGGCGACGGCTCAGCCGACGGCAGCCGCACGTCCCGCACGCCGCTGCCTGCGGCCATGCGGCAAATCGACCCCGATTCGCTCGACCTCTCCTACCGCGACCGCATGGCCGCAGTCGCCCGCGAACACCTTCCCGGCCGCGTCGGACTCAACATCGACGGTTTTGCCGGACGGTACCTTCCTTGACCGAGATCGCTTGCTGATCCGATCCCACCGGTCCGATGCGCGCCGAGATTTTCTGAGACGTTTCAGTTCAACATGTCGCATGGCATGATAGGAAGCCCCAGGTCGAATGGCATGATGGGAAGTTCGATTCAACACAGCATTGTTGATTCCAGAATTAAGAGCCCCTTGGGCGACAGAAAATAGCCCAGCGATTCATCGCTGAGAACCAGGGTCGAAATCAAATGAGAGTCCCGCCAGGGACGAAAGACATGCCAAACCGGATCCAACGAACGCATCAAGTCTGCCGCCCCGTCCGGGGCTTGAGGAGCGTGATGACCGACCATCCCAGCGATGAATCGCTGGGCTATTTTCTGTCGCCCGGAGGGCTACGGACCTTCAAACCGAATCATCTGTGGCACCGCCTTATTGCGCTGACTGCCTAAGCCCCACCACCGCGATCAAGACTCCCGCAATGGCCGACTCACCCAAAGACGCCAAAGCCATTTTCCTCGCCGCGCTCGACATCGCCGACGCGGCCGAGCGGGCGGCGTTTGTCGAACGCTCCTGTGGCGACGATGCGGCTCTGCGAGCAGCGCGTCGAAGACCTGCTCCGCGCCTACGGCCAATCGGGCGGACCGCTCGACAAGCTGGCGGCCGCTTTGGCGCCGACCGAGACTGCGCCGAGCCGACTCCGGCGAGCGAGGTCGGGGATGTCATTGCGGGCCGGTACAAGCTGGTGGAAGCAGCTCGGCGAGGGGGGCATGGGCGCCGTGTTCATGGCGCAGCAGACGCAGCCGGTCAAGCGGGTCGTCGCGCTCAAGCTGATCAAGCTGGGCATGGACTCGAAGCAAGTGCTGGCCCGCTTCGAGGCCGAGCGGCAGGCGCTGGCGCTGATGGACCATCCCAATATCGCCAAGGTGCTGGACGCGGGCACGACCGACTCGGGCCGGCCCTTCTTTGTGATGGAACTGGTGCAGGGGCGTGCCGATCACCCGCTTCTGCGACGAGCGGCAGCTTTCGCCGCGGCAACGGCTGGAGCTGTTCATCCCGGTCTGCCAGGCGATCCAGCACGCGCACCAGAAGGGCATCATCCACCGCGACATCAAGCCGACCAACGTGCTGGTCGCCCTCTACGACGACCGCCCGGTGCCGAAGGTGATCGACTTCGGCGTGGCCAAAGCACCGGCCTGCAACTCACCGACGCCAGCCTGGTGACCGGCTTCGGCGCGAATCGTCGGCACTCCGGAGTACATGTCGCCCGAGCAGGCCCAACTCAACCAACTCGACATCGACACCCGCATCCGACGTGTACGCCCTCGGCGTCCTGCTCTACGAACTGCTCACCGGCACGACGCCCATCGACCGCAAACGCCTCGGCCAAGGCGGCCGTTCGAAGTCTTGCGAATCATTCGCGAGGAAGAACCGCCGCGGCCGAGCACCGACTCAGCACATCCGACGCCCTGGCCAGCATCGCCGCCACCCGCAGCGACGGAACCGTCGAAGCTCGCCAAGCTCATGCGCGGCGAGCTCGACTGGATCGTGATGAAGTGCCCTGGAGAAGGACCGCTCGCGCCGCTACGAAACGGCCAACGCCTTGCGGCCGACGTCTGCGGTACCTGGCTGATGAACCCGTCGAGGCCTGCCCGCCATCGACGCTTATCGCCTCCGCAAATTCGCACGCAAAGCACCGCAAACCGGTGATTGCCCTCGCGGCGATTGTCGGCCGTGCTCGTTCTGGGTATTGCCGGAACGACCTGGGGCCTGTTCCGTGCGAACGCGTGCCGAACGAACAGCGAGCGACTCCGAGAAGAGAGCTAGTCGACGCCCTTGGGCGGGCGAGGAGAGATCGCGACGCAAGGAGGCCGAACGAGACCGGGCGGAGAGGCATCTTGCGAACGGTTTACTGCGGCCGATTGGGTTCTCGAATTCCCCCAACTGACCCGGCCGAACTGCGCAGCTTCGTGGATTGGTCAGCGATCAAGGAATCTCCGCTAAATTACGCGTGCTCGAAATCGCGTTGGAAAATCCTGAAACTGCATTACGAGTCGCGCGACGGGCGGAGCACGTGATTCAAGCGTGCGTCGGCCTCAGCCGAACGACGCCGTACGCAAGGCGATCAAACTCGTCTCCACCAAGCAACGCGATCTGACGGCCGACGCCAGAATTCGCGTGGCGGCCTGCTGGCTGGCATTGGAACTCGGCTCTGCCGATCTCCCAGCGTGGGCAGAGAGCTGCGAATCCTCTCGTTGATTCCAACGACGGGTTCGCCTCAAAGTCGCTCGCAGACGTCGATTGGGCGACCGAGTTTGTGGCATTCGCCGCCAGGCGTAGCGATCCTCAACAGGTCGCCCAGTTAAGCCTGGATCCGTTGATCGCGATCGTGGAGAAATCTAAACGCAGATTGCTCATATGGAAGCGGTCCCTTGGAACGCGTTCGCACACACTACGGCTTGTCAGGCGTTTCCTGCCCTGGCGCCGCGATTGGACGAGTCGACAGGCTCAATCGCTGCCGGCGATGCCCTGATCGCGATCCTGGAGAACTCGCCGGGACGATAACCCCGTTTGGACGCGTGCAGAGGGCTGGCCGCGCTCGTGCCGCGGTTGGACCGGCCGCATGTTAAGCGCTGCCGGAGAAGCCGCTGCTTGTGATGGTGGCGAAATCCCCGGACATTAATCTGAAAATGAATTCGGTAAACAGTGCTGTTCGCGGTACTGGCGCCGCAATTGGATCCAGTCGCAGGTCGAACCGTGCTGGGGACGCCCTGATCGCAATGCTGCGAGAACTGTCGAAGGACCGACAATGGGTTCGTCGGAGTCGCGTTATTGGGATTGGCAGCGCATTCGGCGCCGCGGTTGGATCACTCGCAGGTCGAGCGTTCTGGGAATGCGTTGATTTCGAGCCTGGCGTAAATCGACGTCAAGAAGCTGATTGATGCCGCAACTTGCTGCATTGATGGCGCTCGCACCGCGAATGGAAACAGCGCAGGTAAATCGTGCCGTGGATGCCCTTATTGCGATCCTGGGAATTCGAAGGCACGACAAAGTTCATTATTCGCGGTTCGAATGTATTGATCGCGCTAAGCACCGCGGTTGGAGAAGTGCAGATAAAGGGTGCCGTGGGCTGCCGTGATTGCAATGCTGCGAAAAATTGACGGACCAACACTCTTGATTATGAGCTGCGTTTCCAGTATTCGCCGCGATCGCACCGCGGCTGGACCAGCCGCAGGCCGAGCCGAGCCTGCGAATGCTCTTGACTCGCAATAATGGAGAAATCCGAGGATGTCCCCTGGGGTTTCGTGCGCGCGGAAGAACAATTGATCGCGCTGGTGCCGCGCCTCGAACCCGCACGATCCACACATGTCAGCGATTTTCTAATTGTCATCCTTGAGAAATCGACGATTCCGGCCTTAGAATTCGCCGGCGGACCTATTGGTTGCGTTGGCACTGCGTCCGGAGGCAGGGCACGCCCAGCGTGGTGGCGTGCTCTGAGTGAGACGCACCAGCAACTTGGCAACCTTTGGCGACTCGTGGCGAACGATGATGGCCCTAGATGCACAGTCTCAGAAAATCAGGTTTCGCACGGGAGATAAGTTGATTGCAACTCTAATGCAGCAAGATGGTCGGGAGTCGTTTGTGGGCCGGCTGCAGCGGATAGCACCCCCCGCAGCTAAAGACGTCACAGGCCGCGTGGAGCGTCGCCTGATGGCGATCCTTGGCGAAAGCACCGCGCTTGCGACGAATACGAATGGCCGTCGTCCACGGATCTGTGTCGCGGTCGCGCCGCGCATTGGAAATCGCGTCGCGGGATGCACTCTGCGATGAATGCGACGACCTCCATTCTCGACTACTGGAGCATATTCGGGGGGCCTTGGCGGAGATGTGTGTCGGAATCGTGGACCCGAAAGCAGTCCTTATTGCGCGATCAATGTCGTCCCCACGATTGTTGGCCAAGCTTCTCTCGCATCCCGGTTGTGTCGCCGAGATTCGGCAGGGTCTTTTGCAGCGATTCGAGGAACTCGTTTTCTACGACGGCAAGCCGGCGTTTTTGAAGACGGAATCGCTGCTCGATGGCAAGAATACGCCAAGCGAAAACCAGCCTCCGCGGCGCCGGTTTCACAATCTGCACGACGCGGCGGCCTGGATTCAGCAGAACTGGCCCGATTTTGATTTGGAAACGAGTTGCCCGGTGACCTGGCCGGGCGAAACACGTGACACACGCTCGGCGGGTTCTCGCTGAATTCGCGGATGTCACGAAATTTCTTGAGACGTTTCAGCCACAATGTCGCATGACATAACGAAGGCAAAAACCAGTGATTGAACAGGAGGTAACGGAGATAACAGAGTTTTAAACAAGTCAAATTCTTCTCTGTTACCTCTGTTTGCTCCTGTTCAAAGCCGCCTTTTTGGGATTCTTGATGTCCGACGCCCCCAAAGACGCCAAAGGCATTTTCCTCGCCGCGGTCGAGATCGCCGACGCGGGCGAGCGGGCGGCGTTTGTCGAACGCTCGTGTGACGGCGACGCGGTTCTCAAGCAGCGCATTGAAGATCTCCTTCGTGCCTACGGCCAATCGAGCGGGCCCCTCGACAAACTCGCGGCGCGGCCGACCCTCCGCCGGCGAGCCACCGACCATTCGTCCGAGCCGATTGGTGAGCGGGTCGGGGATGTCATCGCCGGCAAGTACAAGCTGCTGGAAGCACTCGGCGAGGGGGGCATGGGCGCCGTGTTTATGGCGCAGCAGACGCAGCCGGTCAAGCGGGTCGTCGCGCTCAAGCTGATCAAGCTGGGCATGGATTCGAAGCAAGTGCTGGCCCGCTTCGAGGCCGAGCGGCAGGCGCTGGCGCTGATGGATCATCCCAATATCGCCAAGGTGCTGGACGCGGGCACGACCGACTCGGGCCGGCCCTTCTTTGTGATGGAGCTGGTGAAGGGCGTGCCGATCACCCGCTTCTGCGACGAGCGGCAGCTTTCGCCGCGGCAACGCCTGGAGCTGTTCATCCCGGTCTGCCAGGCGATTCAGCACGCGCACCAGAAGGGCATCATCCACCGCGACATCAAGCCGACCAACGTGCTGGTCGCCCTCTACGACGACCGCCCGGTGCCGAAGGTGATCGATTTCGGCGTGGCCAAAGCGGCCGGCCAGCAACTCACCGACGCCAGCCTGGTGACCGGGTTCGGCGCGATCGTGGGCACTCCGGAGTACATGTCGCCCGAACAGGCCCAGCTCAACCAACTCGACATCGACACCCGCTCCGACGTGTACGCCCTGGGCGTCCTGCTCTACGAACTGCTGACCGGCACAACGCCCATCGACCGCAAGCGGCTGGGCCAAGGCGCGCTGTTCGAAGTCTTACGAATCATTCGCGAGGAAGAGCCGCCGCGGCCGAGCACGCGGCTCAGCACCTCCGACGCCCTGGCCAGCATCGCCGCGACCCGAGCGACGGAACCGTCGAAGCTCGCCAAGCTCATGCGCGGCGAGCTGGACTGGATCGTGATGAAGTGCCTGGAGAAGGACCGCTCGCGCCGCTACGAAACGGCCAACGGCCTGGCCCACGATCTCGAGCGTTACCTGGCGGATGAGCCCGTGGAGGCGTGTCCGCCGAGTTCGACCTATCGGCTCCGCAAATTGGCCGGCAAGTACAAAAAGACCCTCGCGACCGCGGCAGCTTCGTCGTTCTCTTGGCAGCGCGGCGCAGTGACGAGCACGTTGCTGGCCGTCTGGGCCACGATCGGCCGAACGCGAGGCGAACCGGCAGCGTATCGCCTCGGATGAGGCCAAGCAAGAGGCCTTGCATGCCAAACAAGAAGCCTTGGATGCCAAGGCCGAGGCCGATAGACAGCGGGACGAGGCGCGTCTGACGGCGTATGCCTCCGGTATGCAACTGGCCCAGCGGGCTTGGGAAGAGAACAATGTCGTGCGCGCCCGCGAATTGCTTGAAGAGGTACCCAAGGAGGCGGCCGGCAGAAAACTGCGTGGGTTCGAGTGGTACTACCTGCACCGCTTGTGCCATTCCGAAGTGCGGACTCTCAAGGGCCATGTCGCTCCCGTTACGAGCGTGGCGTTCAGCCCGGATGGCCAACGCCTGGCTTCGGGCAGCCATGACCAGACGGTCAAGATCTGGGACAGCGCGACCGGCAAGGAGCTGTTACTCTCAATGGCCATACGATCAGGTCACGAGCGTGGCGTTCAGCCCGGACGGCCAGGCCTGGCTCGGCGGAGCCAGAACCAGACGGTGAAGATCTGGGACAGCACGACTGGCAAGGAGCTGTTCTCCCTCAAGGGCCATGGGCGTGTCTAGAGCGTGGCATTTAGTCCAGATGGCCAGCGCCTGGCGTCGGGGAGCATGGACAACACATTGAAGATCTGGGACATCACAACCGGCAAGGAGCTGTTGTCGCTCAAGGGCCATACCGACGCGGTCACGAGCGTTGCGTTCAGCCCGGACGGCCAGCGCCTGGCGTCGGGGGGCGGTGACAGACCAAACCGTGAAGATCTGGGACAGTGCGACGGGCAAGGACTGTTGTCCCTCAAGGGCCATACTGGCTCGGTCTAGAGCGTGGCGTTCAGTCCGGACGGGAAGCGCCTGGCGTCGGCGGATGGGACAAGCAGTGAAGATTTGGGACAGCGCAACCGGCAAGGAGCTGTTCTCCTCAAGGGTCATGTCGACGGCTTGTCAGTTGCGTGGCGTTCAGCCCGGACGGCCAGCGCCTGGCGTCAGCGGAGTCGAGACAAGACAGTGAAGATTTGGGACATCGCGACCGGCAGGGAGCTGTTCGTCCTCAAGGGCCATGCCGTCAGTCATGAGCATGGCGTTCAGCCCGGACGGCCAGCGCTGGCTTCGGGAAGCCGAGACAAGTACGGTGAAGATCTGGGACACCGGACCGGCAAGGAGCCTTCCGCTTCGAAAGGCCACCCCGAGCTTCAACGTGGCCACTCGAGCGTGGCGTTCAGCCCGGACGGCCAGCGGCTGGCTTCGGGGTGCGGGACAGACGGTAAAGATCTGGGACGTCGCGACTGGCGAACAGCAATTCTCGTCTCAAGCGGCAATACCGAGGGCAGGTCATTAGCGTGGCGTTCAGCCCAGACGGCCAGCGTCTGGCATCGGCGAAGCTGCGACCAAGACGGTAAAGATCTGGGACAGCGCGACCGGCAAAGAGCTGTTTTCTCATAAGGTCCGATAACGGGATATTGAAGTCCATGCCACTGAAGCGCCTGGCGTTTAGCCCGGATGGCAGCGCCTCGCGTCGGGGGGCTCATGACGGGACAGTGAGAGATTTGGGACATCGCGACCGGCAAGGCAATTCTCGACTCTCAGGTCATGACGGCACAGTCGTTAGCGTGGCGTTCAGCCCGGAGGACGGTGGCTGGCGTCGGGGAGCCGGGACAAGACGGTGAAGATCTGGGACACCGCGAACGGCAAGGAGCATTTTGACCTCTGTAGGGCCATGCCGAGCGTGTCAGGAGCGTGGCGTTCAGCCCGGACGGCAAGCGCCTCGCGTCTGGGATTTGACCAGACGGTAAAAATATGGGACAGCGCGACCGGCAAGGAGCTGTTCACTCTTAAAGGCCATGCCGGCGGGTCTGTAGCGTGGCGTTCAGCCCGGACGGCCAGCGTTGGCCTCCGGGAGCCGAGATGGAACGGTGAAGATCTGGGACGCGCGACCGGTAAAGAGCTTTTCAACTCTCAAGGGCCGCGACGGTTCTGTCTCGGAGCGTCGCGTTCAGCCCGGACGGCCAGCGCCTGGCCTCCGCGACGCGGACGGTTCGATCCACTCTGTGGGAGACGACAGAAGTCTCCCCGAAATCCGGCATCGTCGGGCCATCAGACGATGGTGGCCAAGCTCGTTTGCGCGAATCGCTCTTCGGGACGGCTTACAATGCTCCTGCACAGCCGAGTCCGTCCGTAGTAGAAGATCGGTTGGAGCAATCAGATGTCCCCGACATTCGAGTCCGGCTCGCGAAGTCGCATGGCGACTGTCAGTGTCGCGCCAGCACGCTATCGCCGAAGATAGCCGAAAGCCTGCACTCAAACGGGAATCTGCTGAATACCTGGGTGTGGCCTATTACCGAGTCGGCAATTACGAGAAGGTGCTTGCGACGCTGATGTGCGCGGATCGGATTAACAAAGCCCAGGACTGACGCTGCTCGCATTCCTGCTGACGTGCAACTTGCCTCGCCAGGATGCAGGCCAGCTCGAACCTGCGAGAACGGAAGGCCGAGTTGCTGAGCGAAGACCACGCTCTGGGAGTCGGGCTTGCAACTATCGCCCGCCGGCAAGCTATCGAGTAAGGCTGATCGCGCGATGCTCGTTGCTGCTGGATGCCGATCGAACGACAGTCGGCATCATAGCCGAATCGCGCTCGATTCCACCCGTGAACCGGGGCCTCTTGAATCTTCCTCGCCCATGGACGCGGCGGCACCTCGGTTCACACCAGGTATCAGCCCGATGGCCGCCCCCTCCGGGCGGTCTCAGGAAGGACAAATAGAGGGACCGCGACCCACCGGTTCACACAGGTGGCAAGCGGACTGCCGCTTCCTTCGGAGCTGAGGCCGAGACCATTGCGGTCTCTTTGGTCAAAACCGAAAAGCGAAACGCCCGCCGGCAAGCAATCCAAGCTTGCATAGCGACCTAAGCCAGTGAAAACAAAAATGCCATTTCCTCCGCACTGAGCTCGCCGAAGTCAGTTTCCTCATGTTCAAACCGCCTTTTGTCTTGGAACTTGATGTCCGACAGATCGAAATCCATTCGCATTGCGACGGCCGCCGACAGGCCGCGGATCATCCCCATCGTCATTGCGGCGACCGCACGACCGCGATCGGCCGCAAGTACCTTCCCGGCCGCGTCGGTCTTAACATCGACGGTTTCGCCGGCCGTTACATTCCTTGACTGAGACTGTTGGCTGATTCGATCGCGTTTGCTCGTTCCCAAGCCTCTGGTTGGGGGAGCATTTCCGCGAACCTGTCTTTCCCTTCCCCGGCGCGCCGGCCTGAGATCAATTCGCAGCGGATCGATGGTTTGCGAGAGGATTGAAGAGTAGGTGGAGAGGAGAGCCAAGGCGGCCGCATCCGACCGTGGGGCGAGCTGCTAGCCTGCGGGATGCTTCGGCCGGGATCCCAAAATCATGGCAGGCTTGCGGCCTGGCCCATGAGGGTCTTGCGGTTCGTCGAACAAATCGCCTGTCGCGCCACGTCCTAGATGGAGTCAGACCGCTTTCCGTCTCAGATTTTCCGAAAATCCCTTCAACACATTCGCGGCCGGGCGCAAAGAGTAGGGCAGAGCCAGAGGAGCGTGCAGTTGGAACTGGCCCACGAATCCGATGAAAGCCTGATGCAACGCGTCGCCGCGGGGCAGCGCGAGCCGCTCTCCATTTTGCTGCGGCGGTACGCCAATTCGCTGCTGACGTTCATCCGGCGGATGAGCGGCGATCACCACCGCAGCGAGGAACTGTTTCAGGACGTGTTCATCGCCGTGTGGACGTCCGCCCACAAGTATAACTATCCGCGGCCCTTCCGATCATGGTTATTTGGCATTGCCGCCAAGAAATGCCAGGCCGATTTTCGCAGCCGGGCGCGCATGCCGGCGTGGATCGACGACCGAGGGCAGCTCGCCATCGCGGGACGGGAACGGCCGCCGGATGAGGGCGCAATTGCCACCGAGACGGCCACGCTGGTCGAGCAGGCTGTGATGGACCTGCCCGTGCAAAGGCGGACCGTCGTTGTGATGCGGATTTGGAACGCGTTCACCTACGCCGAGATCGCCCACGTCTTGCAGTGCGAGGAATCGACCGTGCGGTCGCACATGTTCCACGGGCTCGCGTCGCTGCGGAAATATCTCGAGCCGAGGATGCGATCATGATCCAGCCCAACGACCACGTGCTCGAGCACGTCGACGCCTGCCTGCACGGCCTCTTGAACGAGGCCGACGCCGCGGCGGTGCGAAAGCACTGCGATGAATGCCCCATCTGCCGCGTCGCCTGGGATGAGGCTCAAAAGCGGTTCGACGCTTTGGCCGCGTTGCCGGCTGTCGAAACGTCGAGCGAACTCATTGAACGGACCGAGCGCCGCTTGGAAAAGGTGGCGACCCGGCGACGGCCGCCGCTTCCCGTGCGGTGGTTCGACCGACGCAGCAAGTTCCAAAAGCTGGCGATCGTGGCGGCGGTGATGGCCGCGATGATTGGCTCACTGCACGTCTATTACCTGCGACTTTCGGCGTCGCCGTACGACTTGCGGGTGCTCGGACAGGAGCAGTTGCTCTCCGGGTCGGAGACGTCGCTGCGCGTCACGGTCTTCAATCAGGCTTCTCAGACATTGATGGCGGGCGTTCCCGTCGACGTCGATTTGTCGCGTCCGGTGACCAAAGAATTCGTGCACCTGGCAAGTTTTCGGACCGACGAAAACGGAACCGGCAGCCCGCGGTTCCGGCTGCCGGATTGGAACGACGGCAGCTGCCAGTTGAGCGTCGCAGCGCGACTTGGCTTTTCGCGCGAAGTGATCAATCGCAGCATCACGCTGCGCCGCTCGTGGCAGCTCATGATCAGCACCGATAAGCCGGTCTATCAACCCGGCGATCCGATCCGCATGCGGACGCTCGCCCTGCGGCGTCCCGATCTCAAACCGGTGGCGGGTGGCGAAGTCACCTTCACCGTTGCCGATGCGAAAGGCAACGTCATTTTCCGCCGCCGCGACGTCACCAGCCGTTACGGGATCGCCTCGGCCGATTGTCCACTTGCCGATGAAATCGTGCAGGGAACGTATCGCATCGACTGCCGCGTGGGGGACACGACGTCGGCGACGGCCGTCGAAGTGAAAAAACACGTCCTGCCCAAGTTCAAGATCGCCATCGACGCCGATCGCCCCTTTTACCAGCCGGGCGAGATGCTCAAAGGAACCGTGCAGGCCGACTACTTCTTCGGCAAGCCGGTGGCCAATGCGACCGTTCGCGTCGACCTGGCCCCCGAGTCATCGGGCGGCGCGGGCCGTGGATCCGCTCACCCTGCGGACGAACGAAACGGGGCGAGCCGAGTTCTCGCTGCAAATTCCGCAGTCGACGATCCGTCCGCAGCAAGAGGGGGACGACGCGTCGATTGGCCTGCGGGCCACCGTCGTCGACTCGGCCGGTCAGACCGAGTCGCGGACGATTTCCCGCGTCGTCTCGCGAAATCCCCTGCGGATCGAGGTTATTCCCGAATCGGGAAAGCTGGTGCCGGGGATCTCGAACGTCGTCTATCTCATGACGACCTACGCCGACGGCCGGCCGGCAGCGACGCGCATCGTTGTGAGCGGGTTTGAAAAAGAGGTCGTCACCTCCGAAGCAGGCATCGGCACGCTCGAATTCACGCCCAAGGGTTCCAATCGGCAGCTGTCCTGGATCGTCCGCGCCAGCGACAAGCAGGGGCTCTCGGGCTTCAAAGACGCGACACTTCCCATCAGCACCTGGAGCGACAACTTTCTCGTGCGGACCGACCGCGCCGTTTACACCGGCGGCCAGACAATGCACGTCGCCGCGACGGGCCGCGGAGACGAGCCGGTGTTTATCGATCTCTTGAAGGACGGCCAGACAGTGTTGACCGACGCCATTGCCATGACGAACGGGAAGGGCGAATACGCGTTCGATTTGCCGCCCGACCTGTTCGGCACGATCGAGTTGTGCGCTTACCGCTTCCGCCGCGAAGGGCGCCCGTGGAAAAAGACGCGCGTGCTCTACGTGCGGCAAGCGAACAGCCTGCAGATCCAGGCCACCGCCGAGCGCAAGGAATATCGGCCCGGCCAGAAGGCGGCCGTGCATTTGCAACTGGTCGATAGCGCCGGCCGGCCCACTCCAGGAGCCATCAGCCTCACCGCCGTCGATGAAGCGGTCTACTCGGTGCTCAATCAGGTTTCGCCGGACGAACAATCGAACTTCACGCTCGACGAGAAATTGCTCAAGCCGATGCACGCGCTCCAAACCTGGTCGCCGGTCGCGACTGAGCCGATCGGCCGATCGCAACCGTTTCGAGCAGGCCCTGTTCGCCCGCACGGCCGATTCCTCTCCCGGCACTCCCGAATTCGATTCGTTCGGAATCACCCGGCATCGAGTCGTCGGGCGTGCATTCGCTCGCCGCATCCACCTATCCCGAGAAAGCGAGCAAAGCCCAAAGTCGACAAATCGCCGGACTCGACTTCGTTTACAGGCTTTGGACCATCGTCGCGATTTTCCTCGGGTGCGGGCTGCTGGCGTACGTTTATTTCGTGCTCCTGGCCGATCTTCCCGGCCTGCGTGCCGTGGCGATCGGCAGCGCGACGTTCGTCCTGCTTTTGATGGTGGCGTTTTGGCTTGGGTCACACGGAGAGAATCTCTCTGCAACACGGTTCGCGATGAGATGGGAATCGGGCACGGGCGAACGTCAAAGGGAACTGCTATCGAAACGCGATGAGCAAAAAAGTGAGGCGCCAGCCGCAGCAGTCGCGAAAGTACTGGTCGACGAACCTGACTTGGCGTTCGCGAAGGATTCGTCGCCGGACAAGGAACAAAGTCAAGCCGGCGAATCAACGGTCGCTCCGCCGCGCGTTCGCCAGTGGTTCCCCGAGACATTGCTCTGGCGACCGGAAATCATCACCGATGATCGAGGCGAGGCTCACGTCGACGTCGATCTGGCCGATTCGATTACCACCTGGCGACTGACGGCCAGTGCCGTTTCGGCCGAGGGGCAACTGGGCTCATCGCAGTCAGCCGTGCGTGTCTTTCAGCCGTTCTTTGTCGATGTGAACCTGCCCGTCGCCCTCTTGCGTGGCGACGAAGTCGGCGTGCCGGTCGTCGTGCACAATCATCTCGACAAGCCGCAGACGGTCGCGCTCACCGTCGATGACGCGACTTGGTTCGAACGGCTTGGGCCAGCTCAACAATCGGTGACGCTCGGGCCGCGCGAGGTGAAATCGGTCAGCTATCGGCTCCGCGTGCGGAAAATCGGCGAATACCATCTGCAAGTCGCCGCGTTGGGGAGCGGCGTGGCGGATGCCGTCAAGCGGCCGATCAGCGTCGTTCCCGACGGCCGCCGCGTCGAGCGCGTCGTGAATGGCACGCTCGGTCAGCCGAAGGCGATCGATATCGAGCGGCCGGCCGAGGCCATCGACGGCAGCCGCCGCACGATCCTCAAAATTTATCCGTCGAGCTTCAGCCAGCTCGTCGAGGGACTCGACTCGATCTTTCAAATGCCTTACGGCTGCTTCGAGCAGACCTCGTCGACGACTTACCCCAATCTGCTGGCCCTCGACTATCTCCGCCGCACCAAAACGAGCGCCCCGGCCATCGAGGCCAAGGCGCAACAATATCTGCATCTGGGTTATCAGCGGCTGTTGAGTTTCGAGATCCCCGGCGGCGGTTTCGACTGGTTCGGCCACCCGCCGGCCAATCGCGTGCTCACCGCGTACGGCCTGATGGAATTCGAGGAGATGGCCCGCGTGCACGAAGTCGATCCCGAGGTGATCGCCCGGACGCAGCACTGGCTCCTCGCTCAGCAGGCGGCCGACGGCTCGTGGGAGCCCGAATCGCACGGGCTCGAAGGCGATCCCACGCGCGGACAAGGCGACGACGCGCGACTGAGCACGACGGCCTACATCGCCTGGTCCGTCTTCAAACGGGGCCTCGTTCCCGCTGAGGCGACACTGTCGCAGCATTACTTGCTCGGCCATCCGGCCAACTCGATCGATGATCCGTACACATTGGCCCTCGTCGCGAACGCCCTCTTGGCCATCGATGCCAGCGGCGCCAACGCTGCACCTTATCTCGACCGCCTGGCGGCGTTACGCCGCGAGTCCAACGGCGGCACGCGGATCTGCTGGCAACAAAGCCCGTCCCGTTACACGATGTTTTACGGCGGCGGACGCAGCGGCGACGTCGAAACGACGGCCCTGGCGACGCTGGCCTTCCTCGCCGCCAATCGCAACCCGGACGCGATCCGCGGCGCGTTGGCCTGGATCATCGAACAAAAAGAGGGCGCCGGAACCTGGGGATCGACGCAGGCCACGGTCCTCGCGCTCAAAGCCTTGATCGAAGGCACCGGCAAACCGCTCGGCGAAGGCGCCCGCCGCATTCAACTGTCGCTCGACGGCAAACCGCTCCCCGAAATCGTGATCCCTGCCGACCAGTCCGAAGTCGTGCGGCAAGTCGACCTCACCGACCGCCTGGGAACCGCTCGCCAAACGCTGCAACTCACCGACGCCAGCGGCACGGCCGCCGGCTTTCAACTGGTTTCGTCGTACTACGCACCCGATCTGTCATCGAAACCGCACGCGGGCGACCTCGCCGTCAACGTGAACTACGACCGCCAAAAACTCCCACTGAACGGCACGTTGACCGCCACGGCCACCGTCGAGAACAAATCGGATCGGACGGCCCCGATGATCCTCGTCGAGCTGCCCATCCCAGCCGGCTTCGCGCTCGACACGGAGAGTTTCTCCAAGCTCGTCGAAAGCGGCGCGATCGCCAAGTTCCAGATCGGTGCGAGAACCGCGACGATTTACTTACGCGGCATCAAGGACAAGTCAGCCGTGACGCTGCAATACCGCATGCAAGCGACAATGCCCGCCGCACTCACCATTCCCCCCGCGGTCGCCTACGAGTACTACAACGCGGAAAAACGCGCCACCAGCCGGCCAGCACAAGTCGTCGTGGATGCCGCGGGATGAACAGCCGATTGTCTCAACGTAGGGCAAGCCGCCAGCTTGCCGAAACAGATCGCGACTCTCGAACGGAATTCCGGGGCCGCACGTTCGGATACGATCCCGCGGGTCGATGACACGAAGCAGGTCGGCTGGCACTCGTACCGCATCCTAACCCGGCGCGACCGTGAAATGGCAAGCTGGCAGCTTGCCTTATGTTGTGCACAAAAAGGTGCGATAGACCCCGGACCCGTGGTGGTTCGGAATCTGTTGCCCATTCGGTAGGGGGTCAGTCCCCGTTTCTGTGCTCGCGCCTCCGCCGGCGAGAGCCGCACGGCCCGCACGCCGCTTCCAAGAGGCATGCGACAAGTCTCTCCCGACTCGCTCGAACTCTCCTACTGCGATCGCCGGCAAACAATCTCCCGGGCCGCGTGGGAATCAACGTCGACGGTTTCGCCGGCCGTTTCCATCTCTAACGAACTTGGAGGAACGGTTTCACGCAGCCATGTGGGAAACCCCGCGTGGCTCGGCAATGCGTAGAAATCGGGGCAGATCGACCGACGGTCAATCGCTATACTGTCGCCACCTCTGAACCCTTGTCAGTTACCTCGACGGCCATCGGGGAGTCCGAATCCGGGTTTTATCAAATTGTGAGCGATGGAATGGACGTCGATCCGTTGGAAAGCCCCGCCCCGCCGCGAAGGAACTTTCTCGCATTCTGTACGAGTATACTCGCGACCTTCCTCGGACTGATGATCGTCGTTCCCGGGCTGGGCTACTTCATCGCGCCATTGCACGGCCGCTCGGGGCGAGCGAAGGGTGAGCCTGGTTTCCAACCGGTTGGACCCATCGACAGTTGGCCGGTCGGCCAATGGACTCTCGTGTCATTCGAGGTCGTGAATCAGGACGGCTGGGAGAAGGCAACGAGTCGCCGGTCGGTTTGGGTCCGGCATAATGCCGGCCCGACGCCCGATGCGACCGTGCTCTCGCCGATTTGCCCGCATCTTGGTTGCCCGATCGGTTGGCAGTCCGATCGATCGTCGTTCGTGTGCCCCTGTCACGGAGGTGTGTTCGACGCCGACGGCCAGAACGTCGCCGGTCCGCCCCCGCGGCCCATGGATCGTCTCGAAACGCGAGTCGAAGGGGGCCAGCTTTTTGTCCGCTGGCAGGAGTTCAAAATCGGCGTGGCGGACAAGGTCGCCGTCAGCGACTGATTTTTCACGGAGCCGCGAATCCACATGTCGAGCGAATCTCAACAGGTCCAGCCGGCCGGATTCTGGGAGCTGCGAACCGGCTGGAGTCGACTCAAGCACAGCCTGCTCTTGGAGCCGTTGCTGGGAGGTTCGCGCTGGGCGGCCGCGTTCGGGAGCCTGCTGCTGTTTAGTTTTGTGCTGCAGGTCTTCACCGGCGTTCTCTTGACGATGAATTATGCGCCCTCGGCCCACACGGCCTGGCCGAGCGTGAAATACATCCAGGACGAAGTGCCCCTTGGATGGTTAATCCGCGGAGCCCATCACTGGGGCTCGAGCCTGATGGTGATTTTGCTGCTGGTGCATTTGGTCCAAGTCTTCGTGTGGGGCGCTACAAGAAGCCGCGCGAATTGACCTGGATGGTCGGCGTGCTGCTTCTCGTCTGCGCACTCGGTCTGGCATTCACCGGCTATCTGCTGCCCTGGGACCAAAAGGCCTACTGGGCAACGAAAGTGGGGCTGGGGATGATCAGCACCACTCCCGGCATTGGTGACAGCCTGCGGATGTTGCTGCAGGGGGGGCCGCAGCTCGGGAATCTGACCCTCACACGCTTCTTTTCGTTGCACGCGTTCGTCTTGCCGGGCCTGATGGTGCTTCTGATCGTCGTTCATCTCTATTTGTTCCGCGTCCACGGCGTGACGACTCCCTGGTGGGAGTCGCCGGCGCGGCTCCAATCGCAGGTCGAGCCATTCTGGCCGGGACAGGTCTGGAAAGACGCCGTCTTCGCCACGGCCGCGTTGATCGGGCTGGCGCTCTGGTGTTGGCATTGGCCTGCGCCGCTCGGCGAGCAGTCCGACCCGGTCGCGCTTACGAAGCGCGGCCCGAATGGTACTTCATGTTCTTGTTTCAGCTGCTGCGCTATTTGAAGGGACCCTACGAAGTTGTGGGCACGTTCGTGCTCCCGGTGCTGTTCTTCGCGGTCCTGTTTTTCTGGCCCTTTCTCGATCGCGGTCCGCATCGTGACCCCCGTCGACGACCGGTGGCGATTTCGCTTCTGACCGTTGCAACGGTGTGCCTGGTCGGTTTGACGATCTATGCCGGCATGACCGATGTGCGCATGCACGAACCCGTTGCGGCGGCTCCGGCCGCGCCCGCCCAGCCGGCTGTGGAGGCCGGGCCAATCCAGAAGCTGGAAGTGGCCAGTCTCTACAACAAAGAGTGTGCGAGTTGCCACGGCATCAGTGGCACCGGCGCCGCGATTCGGCCGGCGATGAAGACCATTCCCGACTTCACCAGTCTTGCCTGGCAGATGTCGCAGACGGACCTGGCAATTTCGCACCAGATCCTGGAAGGGGCCGCTCCGTTAATGCCGGCCTACAAGGACAAGCTGACGCACTCTCAGGTTCTAGCCTTGGCCATCTACGTGCGTGCTTTTGCGATCGAACCGTCGATTGAACCCAAGCCGCCGGCCGTCGCAGCCGGCGGAGTCGAGACCAGACCGGCGGAGACACAGGCCGCGGCGGCGCCAATCGCTGCGCGGATGAGCGCCGAGCAAGTCTACAAAGCGTATTGCATGGCCTGTCATGGCGAGGATGGTCGCGGATCGCTCGTTCGTAAAGCGATGCCCGCTGTTCCGGACTTCACGAGCACGGCCTGGCAATCGTCGCGATCGGCAAGCCAACTGCGCGTGTCGATCCTGAATGGGAAGGGTCAGTTCATGCAGCCGATGAAAGACAAACTCGGTGGCACGGACGTCGATCAGATGGTCTCGTACGTGCGATCGTTTCGGCAGGGAAGGCAAGTCGTGAAGGTGCAGCCGGAATCGGCTACGAAGCCCGAAAAAGCCGTGCCTCGGTTGGCCAGCGCTCCGGCTGCCAGTGCACCGGCCGGATCGGAATCGCAATCGGCCGAGACAGTGGCGCGGATTTCGGCCGCGACAAATCTCTATCGCAGTTACTGCATCATCTGCCACGGTCCCGATGGCAAAGGCGGTCCAATGCGGGCGAGCATGCCGAGCATACCGGACTTCTCGGATCACGCGTGGCAAGAGTCGCGCAGCGATCCGCAATTGGCCGTCAGTGTTCTCAACGGCAAGAGATCGTTGATGCCGGCGTTCCAAGGCCGGGTGAGTCCGGATCAGTCACGCGACCTGGTTGCCTATGTGCGGGCATTTGGTCCGCCTCTCAGCGTGAAGCACGAAGAACCGACAAGCGACTTTGGTAAGCAGTTCGAGCAACTGCAGCAGCAGTGGAACGAATTGGATAGGCAACTGCGGGGAACTTCCCAAGGCAAATAGCTTCGGTCAGGGGGATCCCCTGCGTTGCCATACGGCTTCTCGGTCAGCCGACGCCGTAAACTGCCCGGACATTTGCCCGCTGGGACTGCGGGATAGCGAGAATGACGCAAATACGGGGGATTGCGATTGGGTAAAGGGATTGCGGCGTGCCGATAAAGCCCGTGTCCGACCGTTCATTCATGGACGGCTGCGGAAATTAGGCAAACTCCACAAAGCCGCGAGAGACTGAGGCATGAAGCACAAACGTGCTTTGACCGGTCGCATTCTTTTGACAAGCACAGCCGGTATCTTGGTGGCGATCGTAGTCGCCTTTTTATGGCCGCCGTCGTTCGCATTTGGTGATCCGCCGACCTGGTTCTATCAGACGTTTGCCGGCTGCGGAGAAGAGCAGCCGACGTGTGAACCGGGCGGAGCCTGGTACTGGATGCGCAGTCCGGAACAAGAACGACGCGTCGTCATCGCCCTCTACAATCGCTACTGTATTCGCTGCCATGGCGTCGACGGCCGGGGGGTCTGGGACATTCCCGATGTGCCGAATTTTGCCAATCCCGCGTGGGAGGCGTCACGCACCGATGGTGAGTTGGCGCGTGCGATTTTAGAGGGCCGCGGTGCCGTCATGCCGCCCTGGCGCGGCACCTTGAGCTTGGACGAGGCTTGGGCCGTCGCGCGCTACATTCGCACGCTCGTACCGGGGACGGAGATGCAACGCCCGGATTTCAGCGCGCCGCCTGCTCGCGGGCCTGTGAACGCCCCGCCGCCGGCGCCCGGGACCGCTCCGCGGGCGAGCGACATTCATCCGTACTCGCCACAGGTGACGGGTGCGTCTTATCAATTGTCGACGCCATCGAACAAAACGGCGCCTGGTAAGCTAACAACGGGCACAAATCTTCGACCGGCCGGGAAGTCTTCCCGGCCAGTTTTTTTATTTGCGTGCGCGGTAATTCACTCGCTGACCTCGGCTTGCATCGATAGCGTCCCGCGAGGCTGGCTTGCTGGGGGTAAACCCTCAGTCGCCCGGGATGCGTCAAATTCTCCTTAACCGTCAAACTCGCTCCCGTCGATAGTATAGTTGCGTTCAGCAAAGTTTCCCGCGTTTTCCTATTCGTGCGGCAGCTCGGTCTGAACGGATCAAACTGGGGCAGTTGGCGTTGAGGACGTGCCAGCGGCCAATTTCTGGGGATCCAAGAAGGGGCTCCGGGTGACCGCGGCGATTCTGTGCAAGAATTTGACCCGCCGCTGTTGGGAGCCTGCGCTCCTCATCGCGATCGTCACCGGAGCTTCATTACCGGTGCATGCGCAGAGTGCGGCTCCTTCGCCGTCGGGCTTTGTCGTGACTCCGCTCGTCGAGCTTCCGACCGATCGAGTCTTCACGAATGGCGGAACCGACGCCGATCGGCAAATGATGGTTTTGGCGCAGGCCGTGGGTGATTTGAAGGCCCAGCAAACGGCCGTCCAGCCAAGCGATGCGGCCGATCAGGCCAAGAAGCTGGATCTGCTGCAGAAACAAATCGAAACGCAGCAGAAGATGATCGAACTCTTGATGAAGCAGATCAAGCAGCAGCCGGTCACCAGCGACGCTCTGCAAAAATTGGAAACGTCAACGACCACGCTGGAGTCGCGCTCCGTGCAGGCCGCGCAGCGCGACGATGAGCTGGCTCATGCGGTCGATACGCTCATTGAGCAGCAGGATGCCCAACAGCGCTACGGACCCGACATACCAGCTGCACTGCATGAGCTTTACTTGCTCGGCGGAAACAACGAAACGCCGTTAACCATCGCCGGTGCGCTCGCGGTGGGCTACAGCAAGATCCAGGGGATACCGGGCGGATTCTACTACGGCGAGTTCTCACCCGACTTCTTTGTCAAATTGAACGACTGGATTCTGTTGGAGGCCGAGATCGGCCTCGGATCCGACGGATTCGTCAGCCCCACATTTCTTCAGGCCGACTTTATGGTCAACGACTGGTTGACGATCATCGCCGGCCGCTTCGTCGCACCGATCGGCTTTTTCAACGAGCGACTGAATAATCCCTGGATCAATAAGCTTCCCGCCGACGCGGCCGGCAGCGCGCCGCTCCCCTGGTTGCAAGTCCTGCCGGCCATGTCGCTGATGGGCGTGCAGGCCCGTGGTGCGTTCTATCTCGGTTGTTCGCCTTTGAAGATGGAATACGCGGCCTACGTCTCCAACGGATTGAACGTGACGCCCGCCACCGCGAACGCCCCGACCGCCGATGAGGTCGCCAACCTCGAGAACATGACCGACACCTTTACCATCATTTCGAACAATAAGGCCTTCGGTGGCCGGCTGGGGCTCTGGTGGCCCGAAGTCGGACTGGAGGGCGGATTGTCGGGCATGTACAGCGGCGACTATCTCGCCGTCGATTCCGATTACTCGATGGCTCTGTGGGCCATCGATCTCAACTACCACAAGGGCAACTGGGACGCCCGGTTTGAATATGGCTCGACGTATCAGCAAGCCCCGCCCACGGTCGAGAACGCGAATACAGCGACCACCATTCCACAGGGCAACATTCGCCGCGAGGCTCTGTATGGGCAGGTCGCCTATCGCCCCTGGGACGCACGCAACAAGTACCTCTCGAGAACGGAGTACGTCTATCGCTTTAGCTGGGCCGATTTCCACGGCATCAACGCGTCGGCTCTGGATTTATCGACGTACTCGACTCCCATCGACGCACCGATCCGCCGCTATCAGAACGAGTTCGGCATCAACTACTACTTCTATCAGCGGATGGAGCTGAAATGTGCCTATCAAGTCAACACGGAGCCGGGCAACCCGCAGCGTGACAATCAATTTATGACCGAGTTGGCCTGGGGCTGGTAAGAGCGGATCGATCTTCAATTCAAACCTGGCAATGCAGACCAAACAGTAAGACGAAGACCATGGCAATCGGCACGACGAAAAAGCACAAGCGGCCATCCGGGACGGTCACCAACACCGGTCACGTGTGGTTCTTGAGTTCTTTGGTCACAGTCATTGCAGTCGTCGTCGCACTCGCGGGATGTCAGAATACGCCGGTCGACACGTCGGACTACGCGCTGGGGCCGACACCCCTCCGCTCGCCGTCTCCATCGCGCCAAGCCGAGGCGTGCCAGTCGTACGAAGATTCACTGACGGGCGGTCAGGTCTTCGCGATGTACTGCAGCTACTGTCATAATGCCCCGAGCCTTGCCGAGCGCCCGTATGCCCAATTCCGCAATATCGCGGCACACATGCGCGTGCGGGCGAATTTGACCGGCAAAGAATATGCGAAGCTCATGGAGTTCCTCCGCCGCTGGAACGACGTGCCACCCCCGACCGCGCCGGTCGATCCGTCGCCGAAGCGGTTCAACTTCTCGCAGCCGATTCAGGAATTGCGTGACCAGGCAGCGGCCTCGAAGCCGGCGCTGCCTGCCGTCGCGCCAGTCTCCGAGGCAACCGCCGCCGCAAACACCTCGCCGGAACGCAGCTAGACGCTTGCAAAGTTGAAAAAAAGCGGGCGGGGGCCAATTCGGCGACCAAAAGTAAAGGGCCGGCGCCTTTCGCAGCCCGATTTAACGTCTGACATGTCGAATTCCATTCGCATTGCGACGGGCGACGATTTGCCGCGTATTGTCCCGGTCGTGAACGCCGCGTTCGCCGTCGAGACCTTCTTCGAGGTCCCGCGCACTGACGGACGGGAAGTGGCGCAGCTCATGCAAACCGGCCGCTTCCTGATCCTTGACGACGACACTGTGCTCGAGGATGACGCGGGGCATGTGATGGCCTCGATCTATGTCGAGCTGCGCGGTGAACGCGGCTACTTCGGCATGCTGGCTGTCGACCCCGCGCGGCAAGGACAGGGCCTCGGTCGTGTGATGGTGGAGGCGGCGGAAAGATACTGTCGCGATCGCGGGTGCCGGCACATGGACATTGCCGTCTTGAGCCCGCGCGCTGAAATTGTGCCGTTCTACAACAAGCTCGGCTATGTCGAGATAGCCCGCGAGCCGTTTGCCGCGGCGCATCTCGTGAAACCCGGCATTGAGTGCCATTCGATCGTGATGTCGAAGGCGCTGTGAGTGCGGCGCCGTTTTCGCCAAACGTAGGGCAAGCTGCCATGCCAGCTTGACATTTCTCGGTCGCGCCCAGTGAGGATGCGTTACGAGTGCCAGCCGACTTGGCCCGGTCGGCGGCTCGCCGGATCGATTCCTAGGTTGCCGCTCGGAGTGGACGCGGGAGTGAGAATCTGTTTCAGCAAGCTGGCAGCTCGCCCTACGTTGGATCGGAAAACTTCGTAATTCTTCCCGGTCCTCGACGAATAACTCTGGGACTCATCGACCGCGCCTCTCCCCGGGGGAACGTCTTGAAACCCACGGCGAAACTCCAACTCATGGCGGAATCGGCACTTGTGGGCTACGATCAGGCTCATCCCCTCATCGATCTTCGGTCGTCTTCACCGGACGTGCCTTCGATGCCGCAACACGACAATCTGGCGGAAACGATCGTCTACTCGGCCCCCTCGGACTTGCCCGATTCGAGCTTGCGCGGCCGGGTTGCGCTGGTGGAGGCCGATGCGCCGAAGGCCGACGAGGAGAGACTGGGCACGCTTCGCCTGCGTTTGCGCATGGTGTGCGGAATCATGCTCGTCTCCTTCGCCGCGTTCTTCCTTCGCCAGGCGTTGGCCGAAGGGGTCGACACGGGCATGCGCTGCAATTGGGCCGTGGTCTTTCTCGCTTTGGGAGCGTCGGCCGCAATTCTCAGCCTCGTCAAGACTCCCAGTTGCGCGCTCTTGGAAGGGGTGCAGGTGCTGATGTTCGGCGGGGCCGCCTGGTTCTTTGCCGTGACGATGCATTTCACGGCCATGCTCAATCTGCGGTTCGGCGAAATGCCCTGGGTGATCTTCGATTTCATGACCGCAATGATGTGGTTTTGCGTGCTCGCGTTTATCTACGGAAATCTCTATCCCGGTTCCTGGCGGCGGATTGCGCTGGCCGTGACGACGCTGTTGGTGATTCCCGCCGCGGTTCTGTTCTACGAGCGGTACGAGATCCCGGCCTTCGCTCAAGTCGTCAACGCCAAGATGGTCACGCTGATCCTGATGACGTTGGCGACCTGCGGCGGATCGATCATCTTCCTGTCGTATCGTCTGCAACAATTGCAGCGCGACGCGACGGTGGCGCGGCGATTTGGACAATATCGGCTCAAGGAGAAAATCGGCGCCGGCGGCATGGGCGAGGTGTACCTTGCCGAGCACACGCTGCTCAAACGCCCGTGCGCCTCAAGCGGATCCGGCCGGGAAGCGATACCGACCCAGTCACTCTCGCCCGTTTCGAGCGGGAAGTCCGTGCGACGGCCGAGCTTTCGCATCCGCACACCGTCGAGATTTACGACTATGGCCGTGCCGGCGACGGCACGTTTTATTACGTGATGGAATATCTGTGGGGCCTGAGCCTGGAGGGGCTTGTCGACCGCTACGGTCCGCTGCCTGCCTCGCGCGTCGTGTTTCTGTTGTCGCAGGTCTGCGAGGCGCTCGAAGAGGCGCACGCGAACGGTCTCATCCACCGCGACATCAAGCCCGGCAACATCTTCGCCGCGCGGCGTGGCGGGCGGTACGATTTCGTCAAACTGCTCGACTTCGGCCTCGTGAAATTGGTGGCCCGGCCTGACGACCTGACGTTGTCGCGTCAGGAGACGGTGGTCGGTTCGCCTTTGTATATGGCGCCGGAACAGTTCGGCGGCGAAACGCCTGATGCCCGGGCCGACGTCTATTCACTCGGCGGGGTCGCCTATTTCCTGCTGACCGGGCGGCCTCCGTTCGTGGGACCGACGTCCTACGAAATCCTGATCGCTCATGCCCGCGACCCGGTCGCGCCGCCGTCGCAGATCGTGAAATCGATCCCGTCCGACGTCGAGGCGCTCGTGCTTCGCTGCCTCGCTAAAGACCCGAATCAGCGCTTCCAATCCGCGAGCGCTTTGTGCGAAGCACTTGCCGCGTGCTCCGTCGCGGGCCGCTGGACCTACGCGGATGCCGCCCGCTGGTGGCAACTTCACCGCGACGACGATGCCAAAGAAATCGGCCTTGAAAACCAGGGAGCGCCGCTCAGCCCGACACCGATCGGCCGATCGGCGGTGACTCAAAGGGATCACGTGAACGTGCCGAGCTAGTGGATACTGCTGGGGAGGCCACCGGTCCCGCGGCGCGCGTCGCCAGAGTCTTATTTGCCAGCCGCCGGGGCTTGCGTGGCTGGAGTCGCTTGGACGGGTTTTCCATTGGTCAGGGAGGCAATGTCGCCGGCGACGATTTCTTCCTCGCCGGTGATGGGCGTCCATTCGAGTTCGTCGCCGGAGAGTGACGCGGGGGTTTGCTGCATGAGAACTTCGACGCGGCCGTTGCCTCTGAGGCCGATTTGCAGCGGGGTCTTCACGGCTTTGCCGTCTTCCACGCGATAGCAAATCGTCTGGTCAGCGTCGGTCGTGAGGGCCGATTCGGGGAGGGTCCAGGCGTCTTTCCGCTCAACGGTAATTCGCGACTGGACGTACATTCCGGGAAGGAGATTGCCGCGCGGATTGGGCAGGTCGATCTCGGTGCTGAGCGTGCGATTCTGCGGATCGAGCGAACGCGCGTTTCGCGTCACTTTGGCCTGGATCACCGCGCCGCCGGCCCCTTCGAGTTCGAGCGTCACCGGATCGCCCTCCTTGATCCACGGAGCATCGGCGCCGGGCACGTTGATAAAAACGCGCACCGGATCGATTTGTTCGACGACATAGAGTGCCTGGGCCTTCATGCCGCCGGCCGCCGGCTGGACGAGGTCGCCGGCGTTGATATTGCGGCGCGTGACGACGCCGTCGAAGGGAGCGCGGATGGTGGCGTAGTCGAGCATCGTCCTCGCGTACGCGAGGTCGGCCTGGGCCGCCTCGTGCCGGGCCTGCGCGACCAGGACGTCGGCCTTGGCCTTTACCAGAGTGGCCTTGGCGGATTCATAACTTAAGCGAGTCTCGTCTACGCTTTCCTGGTCGAGGACGCCGGCGCGGCCGATGCGGGCCAGACGTTCGGATTGAGATTTGAAGCGGTCGCGCTGGGCTTCGGCCGTCAGGACGGTCGCTTTGGCCTGCTCGATTTGAGCGGCGGCCTGGCGGACGGCGGCCTGTTTGCGGTTGACGTCGTCTTTCATCTCGGGCACGTAGAGGACAGCGAGGATGTCCCCCTTCTTGACGCGGTCGCCGATGTCGACGTTCCACTTTTCGATGTAGCCGGTGATCTTGGGATAAAGCGGAGCGGTCTGAAACGCCTGGATATTGAAGCCGGGCTGGTCGATGCGGTGATGCACGGTCTTTCGCTCGGGCTTCACCGTACGGACGGTGGCCATTGCCGGTTGGGCCTCAGTGGGGGGCGACGCGGTGGTGGGCCGGTCGCAGCCGGTTGAGAGGCAGAGGGCCAGGACGGCGACGGCCAGGGTGCGGAATGCGTTGCGGTGAACGTCTTGGCTCGCAGCCCCCTCACCCCCGGCCCCTCTCCCTCGAGGGGCATTGGTCTCTACACATCTCGATTTTGGCCGTATTTGACGAGGAATTGTGATGTTGTCCACAACTCGCATATTTCCCAAAACGCCAAGGCTCAAGAACCACCGCCCCAAATTCTCCGGGATTTTCATCCATACCGACCCGAGCGATGTACCAACCCAGTGCTTCCACTCGGAGATGAGGGCTTCCGACTTGAGATGTGTAGAGACCAAAGCTCGAGGGGAGAGGGGAGGAAGAGGCAGGGCACGTGCGGAGTTAGCGAATGGCATCTTCGTCTGCTTTCTGCCGTTCGAAGTATGTGCTTTGGGGATCGTCGGGATCGAGGGAGACCGATGCGACGGGAGCCTGCCCTTGGATGACGGCGAAGATTGATGGAACGATGAAGAGCGTCGTGAGCGTGGCGGCGACCAGGCCGCCGATCACGGCGCGGCCCAACGGGGCTGTTTGTTCGCCCGCTTCGCCCATCGCCAGTGCCAAGGGCAGCATGCCGGCGATCATGGCGCAGCTGGTCATCAGGATCGGGCGCAAGCGATGTTGGGCTCCGTCGATGCCGCCGTCGATTGCCGTGGCGCCGGCGCCGCGCGCGCTCGGCGAACGTGACAAGCAGAATCGAGTTTGCCACTGCCACGCCGACCGCCATGATCGCTCCCATGAACGATTGGATATTGAGCGTGGTTCGCGTGACCAACAGGGCCAACGCAACGCCGGCAAGGACGGCCGGAGCCGTCAGCACGACGACCATTGCGAGCCGAAACGACTGGAAATAGGCCGTCAGCAACAGCAGGATCACGAGCACCGTCAGGCCGAGGCCGGCCGTCAATCCCTCATAGAATTTTCCGCCGGCCAGGGCGCCGAACATTTGCTGCAGGGGCGTGATCTGGCCGCGAACATCGATCAGGACGCCGCGCGGCGGCGGACCGGCTGCTTTCAATGCTGCCGAGATGTGCTGAGCGACGCGGCCCAAGTCCTCTCCGCCGATGTTGGCCGTCATGCTCACCAGGCGTTTCATGTTGTAGCGGTCGTATTCTCCGGGGACGAATCCTTCGTGCAGCCGGGCGACGTCCTGCAGGAAAAGCTGCCCCGTCTGGTTGGGCCGCTTGATCGGCACCAGGCCGACTTTCTTGGCCGAGTCCATCCGCTCGATTGGGATTTCAACTTGCACCTGGTAGCCGATACCCGTGTTCGGATCGGCCCAGAAATTGGGGACGACGAATCGGCTCGAGGAGGTGGCGGCAACCAGCGAATTGGCGACCGCCGCGGTGGTGACGCCGCTGGCCCCGGCCAGTTGCCGGTCGATTTTGACCTCGACGGCGGGATAGTCGAGGGGCTGCATGAACTGCAGATCGCGGAGAGAGGGGATCTTTTCCAGCTCCTTGCGGATTTTTTCCGCGTAGGCGCGGTCGTCGGCGAGCTTCGGTCCGCTGACCGCGACCTCAACGGGCGTCGGCGAGCCGAAGCTCATCACTTCGTTGACGATGTCGGAGGGCTCGAACGAGAGCTTGATGCCGGCCACGCGCTGGTCGGTCAGGGCGGCGGGAACGTTCTGCTGCACGAGCCGTTCGCGGAGCCACTTCTGCAGCACGGGATAAAGTTTTGCGCGGAGTTGCTCCTTGAGCGGCTCGACGCGCACACCGCTTCCCGACCTGAAGGCCACGCGCAGCACCGCCTCCTCCGGACCGCTGGTCCACAAGTAAATGGTGTTGATCGGGTAGGCCGAGGGGATGAGCCCCACGTATCCGACCGAGATGGCGACATTCTCGGGACCGACGGTCTCCTTGATCGCATTGAGGGCTTCGATGGCCATCTGCTCGGTGATTTCGATCCGCGTGCCGGTGGGCGCTTTCATCCGTAGCTGAAACTGTCCGGCGTCGACCGTGGGAAAGATCTCGCGACCGACCGCTCCGCCCACGAGCCAGAGCACGAGCCCCGCGACGGCGAGATACGCGGGCACCGTGATCCATCGCAGCGGCATCAAAAGACGCAGCAGCTTCGCATAGCTCGCGCAGTCGACCAAAGGAAAAGCGGCCCGCTTCGCTTTCGTGCGGCTGCTGATCGTGACGCAAGAGCCAGACCGAGACGACCGGCACGAACGTGCTCGAGAGAAGGTAACTGGCCACCATCGCGAAACCGACGGCCAGCGACAGCGGAACGAACAAGGCGCGTGCCGCGCCTTCCATGAAGAACGATGGAATAAAGACCGCCAACACGCAAAGCATGGCCAGCAAGCGAGGTACGGCCGTGTCGTGGTTTCCCCGTCGCACGGCGCGAGCGATGCTCGGCGTGTGCTCGAATTGGGTGTGAATGTTCTCAACCTCGACAGTGGCCTCGTCGACTAGAATGCCGACGGCGAGCGCCAAGCCGCCCAAGGTCATCAGGTTGAGCGTCTGTCCGGTCATCCACAGCGCCACAACGCTTCCCAACAGGGCAAACGGAATATTGAGCACGACGACGATCACGCTCCGCCAGTCGCGCAAAAAGAGGAGCACCATCAAGCCGGTGAGCGCGGCCCCCAGCAGCCCTTCCACGCCGACGCCCCAGATCGCCCGCAAGACGTAGGGCGACTGATCGAATTCGAAGCTGACGTTGATGTCATCGGGAATCACCGCCTGCATG
Source organism: uncultured Planctomycetaceae bacterium (assembly GCA_963756305.1). Classification (GTDB taxonomy): domain Bacteria; phylum Planctomycetota; class Planctomycetia; order Planctomycetales; family Planctomycetaceae; genus DASPSM01. The sequence goes on along the minus strand of CAVWNP010000001.1, from coordinate 1,951,481 downwards.
TTGGCCAGGTTCGCTTTGACCGTGTTAACCACGTTTAGCGTCGAGGCGTCGGCCCGTTTGGTCACCAGGATGTAAACGGCCCGCTTGCCGTCGACGAGCGCGTAGCCGGTTGGAATGTCGGTGCTGTCTTCGACGGTGGCGAGATCGCGGACATAGACGTCGGAACCGGGCCGCACGGCAATGTTTCCCAGCTCCTTGGGATCGACGACGATCGAATCGACGGGCACGATCGGCATCTGGTCCGGCGTGCGGATGTTTCCAGACGGGCTGACGAGGTTGCCCGAGGTCAAGGCGCTCACCAGTTCCTCAGGCGAGATGTTGTAGGCGCGGAGCCGGTCGGGGTTGGTGCGGACGACGATCGTCCGCTGATTGCCGCCGAAAGGCGGCGGCGCGGAAACCCCCGGCAGGCTGGCGAACATCGGCCGCACTTTGAACAGAGCCTGATCCTGGATTTCGCCGATACTCCGCGTTTTGCTCGAGAGCACGAGGTATCCGACAGGCACGCTGCCCGTGTCGAAACGCATCACGAAAGGAGGCACTGTTCCGGGAGGCATGAACGCCCGAGCGCGGTTCACGTAACCGATCGTCTCCGCCAAGGCCTGCGACATATTCGTTTCGGGATGGAAATAGAGCTTCATCAGTGCCGCGCCCTGAATGTTCTTCGACTCGACGTGATGAATGCCCGAGATATAGAGGAAGTGGTACTCGTAGTAATTGGTAATCAACCCTTCCATCTGGGCCGGATCCATTCCGCCGTACGGTTGGGCCACATAGACGACGGGCAGATTGAGTTGTGGAAAGATGTCAATCTTCATGCGAAAGACGGCAAGTCCGCTGGCCACAACGACGGCCGCGATCGCGACCATGACCGTGATTGGGTGTCGCAGGGCAAAGACGATGGGGTTGAGATTCATCGCCGCGGAGCCCGTGTTTTGCCTGTCCGCGAGGGACGGGAATTGCGTTTCTGCTTGAGTGCTCGAAACGGCTCGTCTTCATCCTCGACCACTTCGCTGACGAGTTCGAGAAGTTTGCCGCGCGCTTCAGCGACGACTTTGCGGCCGGCGTCGGTGGCCTGGTAGTACTTTCGCTGCTTGCCGGCGACGACCTGCGTGCGGCTCTTCAAATAGCCGAGCTGTTCGAGCTTGTGCAGCGTGGGATAGAGCGTTCCCTGGCTCAGCCGGTAGCCGTGTCGGACGAGTTCTTCAGTAATTTCGGCCCCGTAGATCGGCTCCTTGGCCGCGTGATACAGGATATGCAAACGGATGAAGCCGTTGAAGAAATGACGAGTGACCGGGTCATGGGGCATTATGTTGGATTTCGATGTTGGATTCCGACATAATACGTTCGCCGCGCGGCGCGTCGCAAGCGGAAACCGCGAGTCCTTGGTGTCTCGACCGCTTGATGACCGCGTCGCCGCTCACCGGATCATGCAATCGACTTCGAAAGGACATCGCTCATGACGCGCAACTGGCCGATCCTGTTTGCCCTGCTTGGCGGAGTGGTGTTGGGCTTGGCCTGGGGGAGCCGCGGATCCGAGCGGATCGAGGCGAAGGAGAGCACGGCATCGGCCGAGTCGGATCTGACCGCAATCAAGGCGGAGATCCAGGCCGCCAAAGACCGCTTGCCCGACCAGGCGCACGCCATGCAGGACGTCGCCAACCAATTTACGAACGTGTGGTTCGCCGCAGGCAACAACAATTGGGATTTGGCGAAGTTCTATCTTGGAGAGACTCGCAACCACCTGCGGTGGGCCGTCCGCATCATTCCCAAGCGGAAGGACAACGCAGGTCGAGAGGTGGATTTGGTTTCGATTCTCAAGGCGATGGAGAACGGACCGATCGCTCAGCTCGAGGCCGTCATCAAGGCCAAGGATGCAGATCGCTTCGCCGCCGCGTACCGATTCGCCATGGAAAACTGCTACGCCTGCCACAAGGCCGCGGATAAGCCTTATTTGCGGCCTCAGATTCCCAGGGTGCCGGCGACTCAGATCATCAACTTTGATCCGAACGCCAAGTGGCCCTTATAACCGCGACGCCTTCGATTCGGTCACCAGGAGCTGTGCGGCAGCCGACACGCCGGCCCAGTGCAGGACATCATCGGTCGCTGCAGACAAAGGGTGCGCCTCGTCGCTTTCGACGAGCGACGCACTCGCCGTCGGGATGTATATCGCCGACGCATCCGGAGCGCTCCGCCGAGGCTTGGTCAATCGGCCGGCGATTTCGTAACAGTCGCCAATCGGCCGGCTGCGCAGGACCGAGAGCACAAACCGCGCGGATTGCCCCTCGAATTCCAGCAGGAGGAATTTGGACGGCGCCGCTGCGGTATGGATCAATCGAATGCCGGTCACGGACATTCCGCTGGAGAGTGCGACGAAGGGAGTTCCGATGGGGCGGTGTTTCCCGTCGACGGGAACGGCCAGCACGCTGGTGATGAGCGAGTAGCGACGATCGCGTCGTCTCTCGCGTCCCGCCTCGGCACGAGACGTCTCCTTCCGCGCGTGCTGCCAGAGTTGTGCAGGCGGCGCAGGCAGCGGCCGCCGCCGAATCGACTGGCTGGCTGATTTTTCTGGCGCCGCTGGCAAACGCATCGACAGACTCCCCCGGCGCTTTAGTTCCCCTAAGGCGCATTCAAACCTAGGTCGACCGGGCCCGGAATCAAGCTGCCAGGCGTTGTCTTTTTGCAACGTGTGCGGGAAGATTAATGAGAGTGATGGATGGATGCGTGCGGTCCGAGTTTCCCAGGGCGTCTGGGTCGCTCGGACACGCCAAAATGTCGCAAATTCTCCGGCTGTGCTTGGTTTTGCGCCGCGTTTCGTGCGATCGGGAAATGAAGTTTCCGGTCGCTTGAATCCGCGGAAACCATCTGTCATAGTTCACGCTTTCCTGGGGGGAGCGTTGGCCGCCCGAGGCGCTGCGCAAAGCGCAGGGACTGCGTTCTTCGGACAGATTCTCGCTGACGCCGCTGCTGCGATCACGATGCGGACGATAGGTCGACTTCGATGAGAATGTTGCTTGCCGCCGACTCCATCGGAGGCTCGCTCGTCGGCCTGCGCATCCCCGGTGTGGGGCCGTTGAGCGAATCGGCCGCCTGTTTTATCGCGGCTTTAATCCACGCCTTTCTGTTATTTAACGTCTTCGGCCTCACGGCCTTTATCTTCATCTGGCTCGAACGCAAGGTTTCGGGTCGAATTCAAGACCGGCTGGGGCCCACGCGGGTCGGCGGACGCTTTGGCTGGCTGCAGAGCCTGGCGGACGGCGTGAAGCTGATCCAAAAGGAAGATCTCGTCCCCAAAGATGCGGATGCGATGCTCTTTCGGCTGGCGCCGTTCATGGTGTGCGTCGCCTCGTTTTCCGCTTTCATTCTGATTCCGTTCAGCGACGGCTGGGCGCCGGTGGCCTCCGACGTCGGGCTGTTTCTGCTGTTGGCGTTTCTTTCGCTGGAAGTCTTCGGAATTATTCTGGCGGGCTATTCGAGCGGCTCGAAATGGTCGCTCTTTGGCGGCATGCGCGAAGCGGCCCAGATGGTGAGCTACGAAATTCCACTCGCCATGTGTGCACTGATTCCGATCATCGCAGTCGGCACGTTGAACTTTTCCGAAATCGGCGAGATGCAACAGGGCTGGATCGGCAACTGGCTCGTGTTTCACGACCCGTTCACGTTCCTGGCCTACTTCATGTATTTCACGGTGGCGACCGCGAGCTGCAAGCGGGCTCCGTTCGACCTGGCCGAGGCGGAGAGCGAGTTGGTTGGCGGCTTCCACACCGAATACAGCGGAATGCGTTGGTCGTTCTTCTTTCTGGCTGAATATGCCAGCATGTTCGTGGTGAGCATGGTGGCGTCGATTCTGTTTCTCGGCGCCTGGCACACCGGTTTGAGTGTTCGACGACCAGTTGTTCGCCAACGTGCGGGCCCACGGTGGAGATGCCTTTAACGGTTATCGCTACCTGGCGAATGTCTTTGGCATGCTCGTGATTACCGTCAAAGCGTCGGCCCTCGTCTTTGTGCAGATTTGGCTCCGCTGGACGCTGCCGCGGCTGCGAATCGACCAGGTGATGACGACGTGCTTGAAATATCTCGTGCCGATCAGCTGTTTCCTGTTTTTGGGAGCAGCCGTTTGGCCCTTGGCGCTCGCCTCGATGACGGGCGGTCGCACCGATTGGCTGCCCGGCAAACCATTGGGTGAGCGGCTCCCTGCGCCGGCAGTGAGCGCCATGGCCACCCCGCAACCGTCGGGCAGAAATCCCCGATCGGCGCCTCGCCGAACCGGTCCGCCCGCGCGTTCCGGCGACGTCGAGCACCGATCGTGCGCCGTTGGCAATTGCGAATAACCACTCGAAAGACACCCGGCCATGACCGCCGCGGAAATTCTGTTCTTGCTCTTTGCATTCGCGGCCTGCGGCGGTGCGCTGGCGGTCGTGTTCAGCCAGAACGTCGCGCGGATGGCCTTTTGGCTGATCGTGTCGCTCGGCTCGACGTCCGGACTGTTCTTTCTGCTGCGGGCCGACTTTGTCGGCGCCACGCAACTCTTGGTTTATGTCGGCGGCACGGTCGTGCTGCTGATTTTCGGCGTCATGTTGACGGCGAGCGGGCCCTTTTTGCGGATCCGCACCTCGCCCGGCGAATTGGTGATGGCCGGCGGCGTCGGCATCTTGTTGTTTTCGATGATCTATTCGACCGTGTATCTGGCCGATTGGACGCGGTTGACGCAGACCAGCAATACGGCCCTGGTCAGAAGCGGACGCGGTTACAACCCGGCCGACGAAGGCAACACGGCCCGCCCGATCGGGATGAAGCTGATTGGCGTTAGCCTCGAGGATCTCGGGAAATCCAATACGAACTTGAGTTCCGGCTACCTGCTGCCGTTTGAAATTGTGTCCGTGCATTTGCTGGTGGTGTTGATTGGTGCGGCGTACCTGGCCCGCGCGAAACGGCGCGTCGTTCCACCGTCGCGACGGGGAGCCGGTTTCGTGCCTGCCGAAGGTGGGAAGGGCACTCTGCCGGGAGCCTTGCATGAACCGGCGAGTTCAGCAATCGGTGGGCACGCAGTGACGCATGAGGTAGCCACTCATGGATAGTCTGCCCCTCTCGTGGTTTTTGCTGGTGGCGGGCGTGCTGTTCGTCTGCGGCGTGGTCTGCATGGCGACCAAGCGCAACGGCATCGGCGTGCTGATGGGCGTTGAGCTGGTTCTCAACGGCGCGAACATCAATTTCGTGGCCTTTTCGCGGTACACGCCGCTGGGGATTGATGGGCAGGTGATCTCGCTCTTCGTGATCGTGCTGGCGGCGGCCGAGGCGGCCATCGCGCTGGCCATCGTCCTGAATTTTTACAACAACCACTTGACGATCGACGTCGATCGCGGCGACGACTTGCAGGGCTAAGTCAGTCGACATGAGTACCGAACTTTACGAAGCCACCGGACAAACGCTCAAACTGTTGTTGACGTTTGCGTGGCTGTTGCCGTTGGCCGGCTTCGCTGTCGAAGTCTTTGCCGGCTACTGGTCGACGCGCCGCAGCAAGGCCGCCGCGTATCTCGCCGTCGCGTGCATTTTCCTGGGCTTTTGCTCGAGCGTGACCGCGTTCTGCGTATGGGGCAATGCGACGAAATGGAAGGCGCTGGCCCACGTCGAAGAACCAGAGGCGCATGCTCCCTCGAAGGCGCTGGCGCACATCGCCAACGAAGAGCAAGTCGAAGCGGCCGCCGCCGCGACGCACGGACCGGCCGCGGACGAAATCCGCACCCGCTTTTCGGGCCGCTTGTATACGCTGGCCCAATTCGGCGATCTCGTGCTTTCGCTCGACTATTACATCGACAGCCTGACGCTCGTGATGTTCATGATGGTGACGTTGATCGCCACGTGCATCCACGTCTTCGCCATGGGTTACATGGGCGACGAATTGACCGAAGACTACGTGGACCACGAGGTCCACACGTCCACCGGCGGGCACTTCCATCGGCCGGGCCGGTACTACCGCTTCTTTTCGTACATGTCGCTGTTTTGCTTTTCGATGTTGGGTCTGGTGCTGGCTGGCAATATCTTCCAGGTGTTCATCTTCTGGGAGTTGGTCGGCATCTGCAGTTACTTGTTGATCGGCTTTTACGTCGAACGCCGTTCGGCCAGCACGGCCGCCAACAAGGCGTTCATCATGAACCGAGTCGGCGACTTCGGCTTCTTGATCGGCCTGATGATCCTCTGGACGTCGTTCGGCACGTTTAATTTCACGGAGCACGACGTTAGCGGGCAGACGCGTCCCGGACTATTCGAGATGCTCCGCGACTCCGAAGGCCGAATCAATGTGACGGCCGCCGACAACCTGGTCCACCTGCACGACGGAACCGGTCATCACACGACGATCCCGTACATGCTGCTGGTGACCGCGGGGCTCGGCATCTTTGCCGGTTGCGTCGGCAAGAGCGCCCAATTTCCCGCTGCAAACCTGGCTTCCCGACGCGATGGAAGGGCCGACGCCCGTTTCGGCCCTCGTGCACTCAGCCACGATGGTTGCCGCCGGTGTGTACCTGGCCGGGCGGTTCTATCCGATGTTTACTCCCGAGGTGCTGCTCACGATCGCCTACGTCGGCTGCATCACGCTTTTCGTGGCGGCGACGATCGCGGTCGTGGCGACCGATATCAAGCGCGTCCTGGCTTATTCGACGATCAGCCAATTGGGCTACATGATGCTGGCGATCGGCGTTGCGGGTTGGGGCGCGGGACTGTTTCACCTGATCACGCACGCCTTCTTCAAGTCGCTGATGTTCCTGGCCTCCGGCAGCGTGATCATGGGCTGCCATCATGAGCAGGACATGTCGCGGATGGGGGGCCTGCTCAAAAAGATGCCGATCACCGCGGCCGCGATGCTGGTGGGCGTGATCGCCATCTCGGGTTTGGCGGTTCCCGGCATGTCGATTGCCGGCGAGACGATCGCCTTTTCGGGATATCACTCGAAGGACGCCATCGTCGCGACGGCGCTCGCCTTCCGGCAGATCAATCCCGCTCACTTTTTGCTGTTTTTCGTCCCCCTGCTGACCGCGGGGATCACGGCGTTTTACATGTTCCGGCTGTGGTTCTTCACGTTCGTCGGCCGGCCGCGCGATCACCACGTTTACGAACACGCACACGAATCGCCGGCCGTGATGACGGTCCCGCTGATGGTGCTTTCCGTGTTTGCCATCTGTGTGGCCTTCGGCGGCGAAGAGGGTCCGCTTTACAAGTTGCTCTCGCACAGCGAACCCGCCGGCGTGTCCGCCGGACTTACTGCGGTGGCGGGCGGAATTTCCTTGCCGGGCCATCATGCGATCCATGCCGTGCATGGGGACGCAGGCACCTTGGCGTTGCTCGCCGCGTTTGCCGGTCTTATCGTCGCGTTCTTGCTGTACGGATTGCGCGTCGTGAACCCGGCCGACATTGCCCGCCAGCTGCGCGGGCTGCATGGCTTTCTGGTTGAGAAATGGCAGTTCGACCATCTGTACGACGCGGTGTTTGTTCGCCCGGTGCTGGTTGTCTCCCGCTGGTTTGCCGCGTTTGACCGCGTCGTCATCGACGGCTTTTTGCATTCGCTGACGTTCGCCGCCATCGACGTCTCGCGGCTCGACCGGCGGTTTGACGAAGGGGTGATCGATGGCCTGGTCAACGTCGTGGGCGACGGCATCTTCGCGATCGGCCGCTCGCTCCGCGTGATTCAGACCGGCAGCCTTCGGCAATATGTGATGTTCATCGCCATCGGTGTGGTGGCGATCTTCATGCTCTTATTGATGTTTTTCCCGCAGTAGCGAATTCGGATCGACCATGAATTCCGACGCCTTGTTGCTTTCGGCGATTATTTTCCTGCCGACGATCGGCGCGATCATCATCGCGCTGGGCTTCAATAAGAAAGATGTCGAGCCGATGCGGTATTTCGCATTGGCCTTCACCGTCGCGACGTTCATTCTCACGATCTTTCTGTTCCGCGATTTTCTCGCTGCGCCTGCCGACTCGGGCATGCTTCCGGCCGGCAGCGGCCCGTCGGGCATCAAGCTCCCCTGGATCGCCAATTGGAATATCAACTATCAGCTCGGCTACGACGGCATCAGCCTGCCGCTCGTGCTGCTCACCAGCTTTATCAGCATGCTGGCGATGATGGCCTCGTGGAGCATCACCAAGCAGGTGAAGGGCTATCTCGTTCTGTTCTTGATTCTCGAGACGGGAATGCTCGGCGTCTTTTTGGCGCTCGACTTCTTCCTGTTCTACGTCTTCTGGGAAGTGATGCTCTTGCCGATGTACTTCCTGATCGGCGTCTGGGGCGGACCCAGGAAGGAATATGCCGCGATCAAGTTCTTCCTGTATACGCTGGCTGGCGGCGTGCTGATGTTGATCGCCATCCTGATGTTCTACTTCGGCAGCGGCAATTCCCAGGCCCACATCCCCAACACGTTCGACATTATCGAACTGTCGAAGATCGGCCAGGGACTCGTGAAAGGCGTGCAGTTCAGCCCGACGGTGCAGATCACGGCCTTCATCCTGCTCTTCATCGGCTTTGCCATCAAAGTGCCGAGCGTGCCGTTCCATACGTGGCTGCCCGACGCGCACGTCGAAGCTCCGACGCCGATCAGCATGATCCTGGCCGGCGTCCTCTTGAAAATGGGTGGATACGGCATCCTGCGGATCGCCTTTCCGATCTGCCCGTACGGGGCGCAGTACGCGGCCTATGCTCTTGTGGTGATCGGCACCGTCAGCATTATTTACGGGGCCTTCGCCGCGATGGCGCAGACCGACTTCAAGCGGATGGTCGCCTACAGCTCGGTCAGCCACATGGGTTACGTGATTCTGGGTATCGCCGTCTGGAAGATCAGCGAATCGACCGGCGCGGCGATCGGCAAGAACTACTGGCTGATGGGCATGAACGGGGCCATGTTCCAGATGCTGGCGCACGGCGTCTCCTCGGCTGGCATGTTCTTTATGGTCGGAGTGATTTATGACCGCGTCCATCACCGCGACCTGAATCAATTCGGCGGACTGATGGGGCTGATGCCGCTGTATAGCGCCCTGGCGGTCGGCATCTTTTTCGCCGGTCTCGGGCTGCCGGGATTGTGCGGATTCATCGGCGAAGTCTTCGTCGTGTTGAGCACCTGGAATTATTCGCCTCTGTTGGCGATCATCGCCGCCTCGGGCGTGATCCTGACGGCCGGTTACATCCTGTGGGCCATCCAGCGCGTGTACCTGGGGGCCGAATATCGCGGACCGCATCCCGAAGCGATTACGCCGATGAACGGGCGCGAGACGGCGGTGGCCTTTACGCTGCTCGCCTTTGCCATCCTGCTGGGAGTCTATCCGGGCTTCATGCTGAACGTGATGTACGGATCGATGGACCAGCTCGTGACGTCGCTCGACGCGGGCTACCAGCATGTGGCCCACACCGTCGCCGGAACCGCCCAGGCCATGTTGCAACGCTAGTGAATTGAACCAATAAGCTGAATCGATGAGTTTCGATAACCTGCTCACCCGCCTGATTCATAACACGAGCGACCTGTCGCTGGTGCTGTTTCTGCCCGAACTCACGCTGTGCGCGACGATCGTCGTCTTGCTCCTCGTGCGGCTCTGCAATCTGGATCGCCTCATTCGACCCGTCGGCGTGTGCCTCGTGGGCGGACTGATCGCTCTGGCCATCGCGGGAAAAGAATTTTACGACCTGGCCGACGGCCTTCAGTCGGCCACGCCGATTTTCACCGGCCTCTTGGCCTACGATCAATTCACGGTGTTTTTCCGGCTGTTCTTGATCACGTTTGTGATCCTCGTGACCGCGCTCACGGCGCTCAGCGGCATCCCCGATCTCGAGGACGGTCCCGACTTTTACACGCTGCTCTTCGGCGCGACGGTCGGCATGCTGCTCATGGCTTCGGCGAACAACCTGCTGATCCTGTTCCTGGGCGTCGAAATGGCCAGCGTCCCGAGCTATGCCATGGTCGGCTTCTTGAAGGGTCGCAAACAATCGAGCGAGGCATCGCTCAAGTTCGTCGTCTATGGCGCCGGGGCCGCCGGCGTGATGTTGTACGGGATCAGTCTGCTATCGGGACTTTTGGGCACGGCCAGCTTCGCCGAGATGGCTTTACGCATCACGCAGCTGGTCGGCGAGCACGGGATGAGCGATCCGACCGTGCGGACTGTGTTGCTCGGCATCTTGATGGTGATGGTGGGGCTGTTTTTCAAACTTTCGGTCGTGCCGTTCCACTTCTGGTGTCCGGACGCGTTCGAGGGGGCGGCGGCCGAAGTGGCCGGTTATCTGTCGGTCGCCTCGAAGGCGGCCGCGTTCGCCCTGTTGGTTCGGTTCTGCCGCACGATTGTGGGCGATCACGTCGGAGGCGCTGGCGAACCTCAATTACGCGCTGGGAATTGGCCTCGGACTGATCGCGGCCCTGACCGCCACGTTTGGCAACCTGGCCGCCTATGGGCAGTCGAATATCAAACGGCTGCTGGCCTACTCGACGATCGCGCATGCCGGCTACATGTTGATGGCCGTCGCCGCGATGATGGTGATTTTGAACGGGCCGAAAGTGGCGAATGTCGAGGTGCCGCTGAACGTTTCGCGGGCCATCGAAGGGCTGCTGTATTACCTCTGCGTCTATTTGTTCATGAACCTGGGGGCCTTTGGCGTCGTGGCCCTGATCCGCAACGAGATCTTCAGTGAACAGATCGACGACTATAACGGTCTCGCGTCCCAGGCGCCGCGCTACTGCTTGTGTATGGCCGTGTGTCTCTTCAGCCTGATCGGCCTGCCCCCCTTCGGCGGTTTCTTCGCCAAGTGGGCCGTCTTCTCGTCGCTGTTGCAGGCCGGGTATGTGAACAAGATTATGTGGGCCGTGCTGGTGATCGGCGGCGTCAACACGGTCTTCAGCCTGTTCTATTACGTGCGCGTCCTCAAGGCGATGTACCTGACTCCGCGTCCTGAGGGAGCGAAGCGCGCCGAGGATGCCCTTCCGGCCGGTGCCTACGCCGTGATCATCGCGCTGCCCGTACTGTTGATGGGTATTGGCGTCACTCCGGTGTGGAGACTGGCCGGCACCGCGGCGGCGGCCATCTTCCAGTGGCCACATGCGGCATCCGTCGCCCAGTTGCCCCATGGAATGTGAGCGCGATGCAGCAGAATGACGTGCTGAATCAGGTCTTGGTCGTGATGGGGCGGAGCCTGCTCCAGTATTCGGCCGACGCCTGGCCCTGGACCGGGTCGAGTGAGACGGCTTCGCGATCCGCCGTGGAAGCACTCATTCCCGAACAGCGGAGGCACATCGCCCAGCTCGCCGATCTGCTCGACGGCCGCGGCTGGACGATCGATTTCGGCGTCTATCCCGACTTCACCGACCTGCACTATCTGTCGCTCGATTTTGTGCTGCCCCACCTGATCGAAAATGAGCGCGGTATTGTGACCGAGATCGAGTCCGCCCTGCCGAAGTGTGCCAGCGATCCGGAAGGCGCAGCGCTTCTGGCCGAGATATTGCCGGCCGAACGCGCCGTGCTGACGAAGCTCGAAGAGCTGTCGCGCTCGAAGCCGCCGGCTCCCGCGCAAAGCGCGGCCTGACTTCTCTCGCCCGCTCACGGCATTCGGCCTTGCCTGCAGCCGGTATAATTACGGGAACGGCGGGGGGTCTCCGTCTCGAGCCCTGTCACAGCACTCTCCTCTGACACCGCAGGGACGTCTCGTGGCCAAATTCGAGCTCGTGAGCCAATTCAAGCCGGCCGGCGATCAGCCGCAGGCGATCGCGCAACTGGTGCGCGGGATCGAGGAAGGAAAGCGGAACCAGGTCCTGCTGGGTGTGACGGGCTCGGGCAAGACGTTCACCATGGCCAACGTAATTGCCCAAATCCAGCGGCCCACGCTCGTCCTCTCGCACAACAAGACCCTCGCGGCCCAGCTTTATGGCGAGTTTCGCGAGTTCTTTCCCAATAACGCCGTCGCCTACTTCGTCAGCTATTACGACTATTACCAGCCCGAAGCCTATATTCCGCAGCGCGACATCTATATCGAGAAGGACGCGTCGATCAACGAAGAGATCGACCGCCTGCGGCTGATGGCGACGAGTGCCCTCGTCAGCCGCCGCGACGTGATCGTCGTCGCCAGCGTGAGCTGCATTTACGGCTTGGGTTCGCCCAAGGACTATCTGGAAATGATGGTCCCGCTGCACGTGGGCGACATGGTCAACCGCGACGAGCTGCTGGTGAAGCTGGTCGACATCCATTACGAGCGCAACGACCTCGATCCCTCCCGGGGGAAATTCCGCGTCCGCGGCGATGTGATTGAATGCTGGCCCGCCTATGAGGAGTTCGCCTACCGCATCGAGCTCTGGGGAGACCAGGTCGAGGCCCTGTCGATCATCAATCCGCTCACGGGTGACGAGCTGCGCCGGCTGCAGGACGCCTACGTTTATCCGGCCAAGCACTTCGTGTTGCCGCAGGAACGCATCGAGAGGGCGCTCGGCGAAATCCAGGGGGAACTCGACCGCCGGCTCGAGGAATTTCGCGCTCAAGGCAAGCTGCTCGAAGCACAGCGACTCGCGGCGCGGACGCGGTACGACATGGAGCTTTTGCGGGAAGTCGGCTTTTGTCCGGGGATCGAGAACTACAGCCGGGCCCTCTCCGGGCGCAAGCCGGGCGAGCCGCCGTACACGCTGCTCGACTTCTTCCCCGAAGACTTTTTGACGATCGTCGATGAGTCGCACGCGACGGTACCGCAGGTTCGTGGTATGTTCGCCGGCGACCATTCCCGAAAGACGACGCTCGTCGAGCACGGGTTCCGGCTGCCGATGGCCCTCGACAACCGGCCGCTCAAATTCGACGAATGGAATGCCCGCCGCAAACAGACGGTCCTCGTCTCGGCCACGCCTTCGGACTGGGAACTCGATCAGAGCGGCGGCGAGGTCGTCGAGCAGGTGATTCGACCCACCGGACTGATCGATCCGCTGATCCGCGTCGAGCCAGCCCGCGGACAGGTGCCGCATCTCTTGGCCGAGATTCAGAAACGGGCCGCCGTCAACGAGCGCGTGCTCGTGACCACGCTCACCAAGCGGCTGGCCGAAGATTTGAGTTCGTACCTGATCGAGGAAGGTGTTCGCTGCCAGTGGCTGCACTCGGAACTCGACGCCTTCGAGCGCGTCAAATTGCTCCGCGAGCTGCGGGAGAAGAAGTTCGACGCGCTCGTCGGCGTCAACTTGCTGCGAGAAGGTCTCGATCTTCCGGAAGTTTCGCTCGTCGCCATTCTCGACGCGGACAAGGAGGGCTTTCTCCGCAGTGAAACGAGTCTCGTGCAGACGATCGGCCGCTCGGCCCGCCACGTAAATGCCGAGGTCGTGCTCTATGCCGACAAGGTGACGGAAAGCATGCAACGCGCCATGGACGAAACGTCCCGCCGCCGGGAGTTGCAGATCCAGTACAACAAAGAGCACGGCATCACGCCGGAGACGATCCGCAAGGCGATCCGCCGCGGCATCGAAGAGGAACGCGAGGCCCAACAGATCGTGCAGCAATCGGGCGGCATGCAGGCCGAGCAATACGTGACGCAGGAGCATCTGAACGAGCTCGAGGCCGAGATGCTGGCGGCAGCCAAGGACCTCGATTTCGAGCGTGCGGCCAGGCTTCGCGACCGGATTCTCGAGTTGAAGCAGCATTTGGGAGAGTCGGTTCGCCCCAAAGATGACGACTCTCCCGGCTTTGCCGATTCTCGGTCCCCCCGCCGAGGCCGTCGCCGTGGTTCCAAGGGAAAACGCATTCCCTGGCCGGACAAGCCGTAAATTGCGCCATTTTTGGTGCGGGCCGCTGCTTCCCAGCGAGCGCGTGACCTATATTTCCTCGCATGCGGAATTTTCTCGCGGTGAGCGTGCGGGGGGAAGCGACTCGTGAGACTGGCTGAGGTTGTCCTCTGGGGGTCACTGGCCGTTACGCTTTATGCCTACGGCCTGTATCCGCTCGTGATTTGGGTCCTGTCTCGCGGGAGACGCGACCCAAATGGACCCGAGTCCGGCGGTCGAGAGCGACGCATGGCCGAGCGTCACACTCGTGATTCGAGCAGGTTCTGACGAAGCACTGCATTGTCAAGCGCCTGGAAAATGCGCTGGCGCTCGACTATCCCCGCCAGCGATTGCAGATTCTCGTCGGTTGTTCGGGCGAAGAGGATCTCGACGGGACTCCTGGCGCGCTCATTCGATCGGCGGCTGGTCGAGGTCGTCCAGGTTCCGAAGCGCGGCGACGTCCATTTGGTCAATGCCTGCTTGCGTCAGGTGCGCGGTGACGTTGTCGTTTTGTCCGACGCACGCACTCTCATGCGGTCCGACGCCTTGCAGCGGCTCGCGGAACATTTTCACGATGACCCGGCCGTGGGCGGAGTCTGCGGAAAGCTCAAGTTCGTGGGGATGAGCGGTCGCGATATCCTCGATGGCCGTTTTGCGAGACTGGAGAGTTATCTTACGCGCCGTGAAAGCCGCTGGGAGCGGTTGCCGGACGTGAAGAGCGGAATCCTGGCCATTCGCACCGCTCTCTTCGAACCGATCCGCGAACGGCAGCCGGTCGACGCCGTTGCCATCGCCCTCGGTGTCGTCCGTCGGGGCTACCGTTTCGTCTATGAGGACCACGCGGTCGCGACGAGAGAAGCGTCCCCGCGAGTCGATTCAAATGCAAGGTCTGCGCGGCGGACCCCGTCGACCCATCGCCGTGGATTCGGCTTGCCGGCGTTCGACCGAAGACGTGGTGTCATCGCGTCCGCATTTTGGATGCACCGCGTTTTACGTCGACTGTGTCCCGCGCTGCTGATCGCCGCCTTTGTCGGCAATGCGTGTCTGCTCGATGATCCGTTCTACCTGCATTTCATGCTGTTCCACGAGCTGTTCTACGTGGTCGCGCTGATCGCGCTCTACTTGACGAGGGGCAGGCGACACGGCGCCGCTTTGGGAGGTGGTACGAGCTGGTCCGCGCGGGCGGGGGCGAATCTCATCACGGTCTTGAGGCTCCGCTCGCGACGCCGCGTGCGAGCCTCTAATACCGATTGGCCGGCCATTTTGCCGCAGTGCGCGTTCGTCAGGCATAGACGCCGAGAAGCGGGGAAAGCTATCGTTGCCCTTGCGAACGCCGACGTGATTGATTGCGAACGACCACCGGGAAACCGACACGCATGGACGACGCTGATTCGGACAAAGCGTCGATTGCTCCGTTGCCGGCCCGGCGTCGATGGGCCAAAGCCGTTCGCATTCTGTCGCTCGTCGACTTCGTGTTGATTGTCGTGGCGACGGTCGTTCTGTGGGCCGTCTCCGAGCGCACCTGGTGGGGGTCGATTTTCACATTCTTCCCGCGACATCCCTTTCTCATCGCGCCCGTGCTGTTGTTAATCGCTTCGATTGTCGCCGATCGGTGGTCGATCTTCGTCAATTTCGCCGGTATCGCCGTTGTCGTCGGACCGTTGATGGGCGGGCATTTTTCGGTCGCGTCATTGATGGCCGAAAAGAGGCCGGAGCACGCGCTGACCCTCATCAGCTGCAATATGGAGTACTTCCAGCCCGGCGTTGAAGACGTCTTTCGGGAAATCGCCGGTCGAGCGCCCGACGTCGTCGCCTTTCAAGAGGCGTTGGGAGGATCGGAATTCTTCCCGCGGTACTTTCCGGGCTGGCATATCGTGCACGAGGACCAATTCTGGATCGGCTCGCGGTTCCCCGTCCGTCGCATCGACATGTGCAGTACGGGGGACTTTCCCCACCCGACCGCCGTTTCCGTCCGCATCGATGCTCCCGTCGGGCCGTTCATCCTGCACGACGTGCATTTGACGACGCCGCGCTACGGCTTTCTCCAAATCAATTGGCATTCGGTCCTGGATGGCACCGGACCGCCAAAGCTCGAAGCGTATAACGCGCATCGCGCGTCCGAAGCGCAGAAGGTCCGCGCATATGTCGACCGGGTCGATGCGGCTGTCGAGAACGGCCGCCTGCCGGTCCTTGTCGTGGGCGATTTCAATATGCCGAGCGTCAGCAATTTCTACCGCGACGCGTGGCCCGACTTTGCGAATGCCTTCGAGACGGCGGGGCTGGGATTTGGCTACACGGCGCCCTGCACGCATCATCGATATTGGTTCAATGACGTCCCGTGGGTGCGGATCGATCATATTCTGACCGACGAGCATTGGGCCGTTTCTGGTTTTGAGGTCGGCCATAGCCGCGGATCGGACCACCGCCTGGTGTGCGCTCAGCTATCACTCCGCAAGTAGTCAAGGGTTTCTCGCCTTCGCGACAAATCTCGGCGTGAGGCTTGTGACGATTTTGCGGGCTGCGAAGCGGCGGATGCCGATTGAGAAATTGGCAGTTTTTCGACCATGCGTGCTACAGTTTCCTCGGACTGTCACCCCAGAAGGGAAGTCGAGTCGTGGCTAAGTATTTGGTGACCGGCGGAGCCGGCTTCATCGGCTCACATTTGGCGACAAAACTTGTCGAGCGCGGAGAGTCCGTTCGCGTGCTCGATGACTTGAGCACCGGCCGCATCGACAACATCGCTCATCTCTTGCCGAATCGGGTCCATTTTGTCTGCGGCGACGTCGCGGATCGCAAGCAGGCAGCAGGACGCGGTGCGCGGTGTCGACGTGGTGTTTCATCACGCGGCCGTCGCCTCGGTCCCGCAAAGCGTGAGCGACCCGTTGGGAACGCATACGGCGGATGCCACGGGAACTGTCACGCTGCTCGACGCCTGCCGAAATGCCGGCGTTCGACGCGTCGTCTATGCGGGTTCGAGCAGCTGCTACGGCAACCGGCCCGAAATGCCCAAGACCGAAAGTCATCTGCCGGAGGTTCTCTCGCCCTACGCGGCGGCCAAACTCGCCGGAGAGTTGTATTGCGAGGCCTTCGCGGCGAGCTATCCGCTCGAGACCGTGCGGCTGCGGTATTTCAATGTGTTCGGTCCGCGGCAGGATCCGAAAGGTCCTTACGCCGCCGTGATTCCGCTATTCGTGGCCGCGCTCTTGGAAGGGCGGCGGCCCACGATCTTTGGTGATGGTTCGCAATCACGCGACTTCACGTATGTGGAAAACGTCGTCCAGGCCAATCTGCTCGCCGCGCAAACTCCGGGAATTTCGGGACGCGTCTTTAACGTCGCATGTGGCTTTACGACGAGCGTGCTCGAGCTTTTGAAACAGATCTGCGAACTGTTGAAGAAACCGTTTGACCCGGCCTTCGCGCCGCCGCGGGTGGGCGACGTCTTGCACTCGTCGGCCGACATTTCGGCCGCGCGGCGGGACTTGGGCTACGAACCGACCGTCGATTTGAAGGAAGGCTTGCGTCGAACCATCGAGTGGTACACCGCACAACATGCGTCGTCCGCCGGAGCGAAACTCGGCGGCTGAAACGCAGTCGAACCCGTTTGAGAAACAGAGGATTGAAAGATGGACTGGGCAACGATCCGGGCCGAAGGCTTGGCCACCTTCACCATGGAGGTGATGCCTCCCACCATCCAACTTCCCGCGCTGCCGCACGCCGTGACGCTGTTCATGGAGCGTTCGGCGGACGAGGCGGCGACGGAAAGGGACCTGGCGGAAATCCTCGAGACCGATACGGGGCTCGACGTTCGAGCTGCTCAAATACGTCAACTCGTCGTTTCTCGGACTGCGCCAAAAGGCGACGACGGTGAACCAGGCGTTGTCGCTTTTGGGACGCCGCCAATCGCGGATGCTTGTGATGGCGACCGGGAGCACAGGCCTCGCTGCAGGCGCGAAAGTCGAAGCTGATCAATCAGCAGGCCTTCTGGAATGCGAGCCTGCAGAAGGCGCTCTTTGCCCGCGAAATTGCCCACATGCTGCAAACGGACGCGGACGTCGCCTTTTCCGGCGCCCTGCTGCAGGACTATCTGCTCCCGGTCTTGAGCAACGACCTGATCGACACGTATCTCGAGTTCGTCCAGAACCGCGAGGGGCTGCCCGAGACGCTCTGCGAGTTCGAGTACAGTCATTTCAAATGGGATCACGCGCTTGCCGGTGCGTGCCTGGCCCATCGCTGGAATCTGCCCGACGAACTGGTCTGCTGTATCCTCTATCACCACAGCGGCCTGCGAATTTTGGCGCATCCGCAACTGGGGCGAACGGCGGTCGCCGCCGTGGCTCTTTCCGCCATGTTGCCGGAGCAGACTGCGACAGCATTTCCACGGTCTCGAATTGCTCTCGAAATTGCAGCAGAAGTGGCCGGCGTTTCGCCTGGAAAGCATCGCCCAAAAGGTCGATCAGCAGCACGAGGAGATGAACCTCGGCGTGCGGAACGACTTCCCGCTTTCCCGCCGCTGCGCCTGCATGGCCGGCGCGCCGGAAGCCTACCAGGACGGCTCGCTCAAAGCGATCTCCGCGGCCTGACGACCGGCGGCCATCGGGGCAGGGCAAAAACTGACCTGCCGCGGACCGGAAAAGTGTCGAAGTGTCTGGAAACTCCGTCGCGTGGTCGATAGATTTTGATCGACCAGCAACGGAGATACCCCATGTCGACCGCGAGCGGGCCGGACACACACACCAGAATTTTTCTGGTTCCTCACCCCAAGATCGTTTTCCTCTATCCCACGTTTTTGATGGCGATCCTGGCGGGGCTTTATACGCATTTCACGAAACAAAAGGATGGGACCGGCGAGCATGTGATCTCGCTGATCTTTCTGTTCATCCTGGGCTTCAATCTGGTCGTGATCGCGTTCGATTTTCCGCGGACGACGTCCTTGACGATGCTTTTCGCATTCTTGGCCATCGGGATCGCGCTCTGGTTCTTCTTCACGGAGTTTCCCGATTGGTGGCCCTGGATTCACGACATCATTGCGAGGCTGAGACCGGCGGCCAACTGCGCACTTTTATTTCCTCTTCGCGATCATCCTGGGACTGCTCTTTGTCGGTGTGGCGATCAATTGCCGGTTCGATTACTGGGAAGTTCGTCAAAACGAACTTTTGCATCACCATGGAGTCTTGAGCAATCTGGAACGGCTACCCGCTCCGAATCTGCGGATCGATAAGGAAATCAACGACCTGGTCGAATACATGCTGTTGGGCTCGGGGCGTCTGGTGCTGCACCCCAGCGATGAACGCCGCGCCATCGTGCTCGACAATGTGTTCTTCGTGAGTCACAAGGAAGCCCAACTCACCAAGCTATTGGGATCGCTCCAGGTCGAAGTCAAAACAACACCGGACGCCAACACGGACTAGTGCGCCTCGTGGGGAGACCGGGCGGTCAAATCGCGTAATCTTCCGGAATGAAGACGCGGAAGCGGCGCGGAGCGACGTGCACCAGGTCGCCCGGCTTGATCGCCAGCTCGGCATAGCGGTCGAGATTGATCTCGACGTTGAGTTCGAGATTCGATTCCTGCGATTCCAGCCGCACCTTGGCGACGGAGCCGTTTGGATTCACTTGGAGCACCTTGGCCGGCAGGCTCGATCCGTTGACGGGGTGGCGTTCGATGTCGAGTTCGTGCGGACGGACGTAGGCCGTCGCCGCCCGTGATTCGCCATGCGGACAATCCGGATAGGCCATCTCGAAGCCCGGCACGAGCATTTTTCCGTCATGCACCCGGCCGTGAAATACGTTCACATTTCCCAGAAAGTCCATCACGAAGGGATTGGCCGGCCGGTCGAAAACTTCCTGCGGCGTCCCCTGCTGTTCGATGCGACCGGCCCGCATCACCACAATGCGGTCGGCCACCTCGAACGCCTCTTCCTGATCGTGCGTGACGAAGATCGTGGTGACCTTGATCTCGTCGTGAAAACGCCGCAGCCATTGCCGTAATTCCTGCCGCACTTTGGCGTCGAGTGCGCCGAACGGCTCGTCGAGCAACAGCACGCGGGGCTCGACGGCCAGGGCCCGTGCCAACGCGACCCGCTGCCGCTGGCCTCCGGAGAGTTGCGGCGGATAACGCCGTTCCAAGCCATCGAGACGCACCAGGTGCAGCAATTCGCGGACGCGCGACTCGACTTTGGCTTGCGGCGCGCGGCGGACGCGCAGACCAAACGCCACGTTTTCAAAGACGGTCATGTGCCGGAACAAGGCGTAGTGCTGAAAGACGAAACCGACGTTGCGATCGCGGGGCGAGCGGCGCGTCACATCTTCATCATGTGCCAGCACGCTGCCGTGGTCGGCTCCTTCCAGTCCGGCGATGATCCGCAAGCAGCGTCGTCTTACCGGAGCCGGAGGGGCCCAGCAACGCCAACAGTGAGCCATCGGGCACGTCGAGGCTCACGTCGTCGAGGGCGACGAAGTTTCCGAATGTCTTGGTGACGTTTTTGACGGCGATGCTCACGGCGACTCCCGCCT
Organism: uncultured Planctomycetaceae bacterium; assembly: GCA_963756305.1. Classification (GTDB taxonomy): domain Bacteria; phylum Planctomycetota; class Planctomycetia; order Planctomycetales; family Planctomycetaceae; genus DASPSM01. The sequence goes on along the minus strand of CAVWNP010000001.1, from coordinate 1,931,220 downwards.
CGGAAGGGGCTCGATCGGCGTCTCGACGGCGAGAGCGGCCGCCAGCTCGCGGCGCGTCTTCCGTTCGAGCGAGACTTTCGCGAGCAGGGTCACAAGCGCCAGCGAAGTCAGCAGCGACGCGACCGCGAACGACCCCGGATTGTTGTATTCGTCAAACAGCTTTTGCACCCGCAGAGGCATCGTGTCGGTCTGCCCGGCGATGTGGCCCGAGACGACATAGACCGCGCCGAATTCGCCCATTGCCCGCGCGTTGCAGAGGATCACGCCGTAAAGCAGGCCCCATTTGATATTGGGAAGCGTGATGCGGCGGAAGATCTGCCATCCGCCCGCGCCCAGACTCAGGGCGGCCGTCTCCTCGTCCGGGCCGATCGCCTCCATCACGGGGATCAATTCGCGGGCGACGAACGGCAGCGTCACGAACGTTGTCGCCAGGATCAGGCCCGGCAGCGCGAAAATGATGGGAATTCCATGCGAACGGAGCCACTGACCGAAGTAGCCCTGCAGTCCGAACAGCAGCACGAACATCAGCCCGGCCACGACGGGCGAAATGGCAAACGGCAGATCGATGGCCGTCACCAAGAGCGAGCGGCCAGGGAAGCGAAAACGCGTCAGCGCCCAAGCTGCGGCGATGCCGAAGACGACATTCAAGGCCACCGAGACCGGAGCCACAATAATCGTCAGCAGGATCGAATGCCGCGTATCGGGATCGCGCACGAGGTTGATCCAATACGTGCCCACGCCGTGCGAGAGTGCCTGGTAAAACACGTTTACAACGGGAACGACGATCAGCCCGGCGACAAGCGACGACTCCCAGCAGGATCAATGTCGCACGCAGCCAGAGCGGATCCTGCGCGAAGCGGCGCTCGGAAGGGGCCGCTGCGACGAGCGGGCGTTCACCCTTCATAACGGCGGCTCCAGCGCTCCAGCGTGTTAATCACGGCCAGCATGGCAAACGAGCCGGCGAGCAGGACGAGGGCGATGGCCGTCGCCTCGGCGTAGTGGTATTCCTCCAGCTGGCTCACGATCAGCACCGGCGCGATCTCCGTCTTGAACATGATGTTGCCGGAGACGAAGACGACCGAACCGTATTCGCCCAGCGAGCGGGCGAACGTGAGGCGCGAATCCCGTCGTCAGCGCGGGAACGAGCGAGGGCAGCAACACGCGAAAAAACGTCTGCAGTCGCGTGGCGCCGAGCGAGGCGGCCGCCTCCTCAATTTCCGCATCGATCGTCTCGAGCACCGGTTGAACCGTGCGGACGACGAATGGCAGGCCGATAAAGGTGAGCACAAGCACGATCGCGAACCGCGAGTAAGCCCCGTAAATTCCCAGCGGAATCAAAAAGCGGCCCAACCAGCCGTTGGCCACATAGAGATTGGCATAAACCAGGCCCGCCACGGCCGTCGGCAACGCGAACGGCAAATCGATCAGTGAATCGAAGACTCGCTTGAAGGGAAATTCATAGCGGACCAGGATCCAGGCGAGCAGCAAGCCCAGCGGCACGTTGATCGCCGCGGCCGCGAACGAGACGCCGAACGTCAGCAAGTAGGCAGCCCGTGCCCGCTCCGTCCACACGGCCGACACAAATTGCGATCCCGTCAGCGAGCTGACTTTCACCAGGCAGGCCGCCAGCGGAACGGCGACGAGCACCGTCAGATACGCGAGCGTGAAGCCCAAGCTCAATCCAAATCCCGGCAGCACGCGTCGCGCAAAGAGTGGCTGGCCAATGGCCCTCATCGGAACCTCAGCGGGAAACGAACGTCAGATCGAAGTCGATGTCGCGCAGTTGTGGATGGTTCGTTTGAACGGAGACGCGGATCGGCTTGCCGGTGAGGAAATCGCCCGGAGGCGAGCCGGGCGGGACCTCGAAAATAAACCGCACTTGTTGCGGCTGCTTGCCCCTCGCGTTTGCCGGCCTCCTCCATCGGCTCGACCGAAACTTTGACAAAGCGGTCGGTCGACTTGAAATCGACCAGCTGGAACTTGTCCTTCATCGAATAGACGAGGGCGGGCAACGCCGTTTTTGTGCCGGTCTCATGGGCAAAGCGGCCCATGTTCAGCAGCAGCTTTTCGGCGTTCCAATAAGCCGAGCCGACAATCGGAACTGCCGACAGGAAGCGGACCGGGCCATGGCGCAAGGCCGTGACTTCGACTTCGACCGGATCTTTTCCAGAAAGCGATGTGCGGACTTTCAATCGCGTGCGATAGCGACCGAGCGGCATCTTCTTGCCGACCGTCGCCGTGACTAAATAGCCGGCTTGCAACTTCCAACGCTCCAGGTCTTTGGCCGACATCGGTCGGTACTCGACTTTGACGTTCGAATCCACGGGCTCGATCGAAACAATTTTGAGCGACTTGTCGAGTTCCGAGCTGACATAGCCGATTGCTTTGCCGTACTTCGTCCTCGGTGACCGTTCCCGCGTCCCAAACACGCGGCGCCACGTTGAACGGCGGGGCAACTTTGCCGACGACTTCGAAGTGAATCTCCGGCAAGGCCGGGTCGTTCGTCCAGACGATGGACGTCTTGTCGAACGTCGGATCGGGCTCCCGCGGCGTCCAATTGATTTCGATCTCCGCCGATTGACCCGGGTCGACGCGATGATTCGAGAGCTGGCTGATCGTGCATTTGCACTCAGTCGGCCCCTTCGCGATCACGAGCGGGCCCGGCCCCTTGTTCTCGATGCGAAACACGTGTTTGCGTTCTTCGTTTGTCCCCATGCGGCCGAAATCGAACACCCGATCGCCGACGAGAACCGCCTTGGGAAGCGGGCCCGTCTCGGCAACGGCGGGACGCGGCTCGACTCCGGGGTCCGCGGGCCGCGAAGCGTTGTCGTCCGGGATGCGCCCGCGAATCGGTCGGCTCCCTCTTTCATTTCTCGCCAATGTCGCGCGGCTCCGGTTTCGGCTGGCTTTTGCCGAGTCGTCCAGGTCACATGCCGCGCCGACCAGATCGTCGTCGAAATGCCGACCAATGCGATGAGCGTTCCCACCGCAATTCTCACAGGGCGCATGAAGTGAACTCCAATGCAGTTGTAGGGCATTTGCGAGTCAAAGCCTATTTGCGGCCTGTCGAGCACTTCCTTGGCGGCAGTGGCGACTTCCGGATCCGCGTCGCTGGCGTACTTATCCAGCATCTCGCGATGCTTGTCCGGCTCGAAGCTCTTGTCGTCTCTGAGCTGATGGAGATAAATCACGCGATCCTCGGGCGTCTCCAGCTTCTTGATCGCGTCTTCGGGAGCAAACGCGACCGGGGTTCCCCGCTTCTCGTGACCCTTGGGAGGACTGAGCTGTCCCGACGCGGACCGACTGCAACCGGCGGCAAACGCCACGCACGCAACGACCGCGAACAATGCCTCGCGATTTCACAACGCGACTCCTCTGCCGTCGTCGCTCGACGGTATTGTGTATTGAAAGAGAGTCTAAAACCCGCAAAATGGAATCAGTCGAGCCTCTCTTCGATTGCCAAGTCCAAAGAGGCTTGAACGGGACCGGCGGCCGGACGCACCGTAAAAGGCGCGTCCGGCCCCGGCTGCTTAAGACGGCCGTGGCCGTGCCGTCGAAAATCCCAAACGCTTACTGCAAGAAAGTCCCGCCCTCGACCGGAATGGCCTCATTGGCGGAGACCAGGTACCGCAGGACCAGACCCGGCGTCTGGTCGCTCAACAGATGGACGCTTCCGTCCACCATGGCCACGTTCGCTCCCGCCGGGTGAAACGCGAAGATTTCCCCGTTGGAGCCGCAGTGGTTCCAGTACCATCCGCACGGATTACCGGCGGGCGGGGCAGCGGTGTAGACGCCCGTTGCCGGCGCGGTGGGATTAATGATCTGATACGGCTCGCCTTGAGTGCCCGTGTACGGATTCGAGGGAATCTGGTTGAATCCCCCCGGTCCGCCCTGAGGATAGGCGTTGCCGTTGATGTACTTGGGAATGTAAAAGCTGCTGCTCGAGATGTAGTACGCGTTCGCCTGGCCGGAAATGATGTTCCCGGTGTCCGGCTCGGCCCAGCGGCCGACAATCCGCTTGCCGCTCGGCGGCACGGTGTCGCCCGTCGGCACGGTGCCGCCCGTGTACAACACGGTGGCCGTTCCGTTCCAATAGTAGCCCTGCTTGGCGGCCGTGCCGGAGGAACCGAAGACCGGATCGTTGTACTTGCCCAATTGGCCCCACTGCGAAGTCTCGAAGTTCCGGCCGGCGGCCTCGGCGAGCAGGATCGTGTGGCTGGTGCCGTCGCTCAATCGAACGCGATCGTGGCCGGTTTCGTGGTGCCGGTCGCTCCGTTCACGAGCGTCAGCGTGTTGCGGACTCCGTCGGCCGGATCGATGTCGGTCCCGATTGTCGGGAAGTAGTCCGTCGTTCCGTACCCGTCCGGATCGGCCACGTCGATCGAGCTGCTCGGGCACAGGAACCAGGGAATGATCGTCTTGGTAGCGATCTGGTTCTGCGGCGAGTTGGCATCGTTATAGGCATGCGTCTGATCGTATTGCGTCGAGATCGTGATTTCCTCGGCGTACGGCAAAATGGCCGTGAAGTACGAATACAGCGAAAACGTGGGGAACGGCGGCGTCGCCCCGCTCGACGGATTGGTCGGCGTGGTGAAGTCGTTGAGCTGCCCGCCGGTGGGCAATGTCTTGGTCGCGCTCTCGAAATTGAGGCCGGCCAAGGCCAATTGTCGCAGGTTGTTGCGGCACTGGGTCCGCCGGGCCGATTCGCGCGCGGCCTGGACGGCGGGGAGCAACAGGCTCACCAGAACTCCAATGATGGCGATGACGACCAACAGCTCGATCAGGGTGAAACCCGGTCGCGAGCGAGGGCGCCGTCGCGGTGTGCGAAACGTCGTCTTCATTCGTAAGACTCCTGAGGGAAAAGTGCGTCTGACAAGAAACTCGTTCATTCGCCGGCAGAGGCTGCCGGTTTGCCCACATTGGGCGGCGGCGGGGAAGCACTTCCCGGCCGTTATTTGCGTCGATCAAGCCTGGTCGGTGTCACATGGCCCTTCCTCCTGCGTGCCGTTTCTATCCTTGATTTGGATTTGCGGACGGTGTGTAGATCGCGTCGAAGACTCCACCGTCGGCGAAGAATTTCTGCTGCGCCGCATCCCAGCTGGGAGCGACGGCCGTGATGGGAAAGAGATCGATTTTGGGAAAGGCGTCGGTGTGGCGGGCAAAGACGGCCTCATTAATCGGACGGTAAAAGTGCTTGGCAATCGTCTCTTGTCCGGCGTCGGTGTAGAGGGACTTGAGATAGGCCTCGGCGACGGCCCGCGTTCCCCTGCGATCGACATTCGTATCGACCACGGCGATGAAAGGTTCCGCCCGGATGCTGCGAGGCGGGTAGACGATCTCCAATTCGCCCGCCGCCTCCTTCACTTCGAGGTGGGCCTCGTTCTCCCAGGTGAGATGCACGTCGCCGATTCCGCGCTGCGCGAAGGTCGTGGTCGCCCCGCGTGCACCGGTCTCGAGGACAGGAGTTTGCTTGTAGAGCCTGGCAATATATTCGCGGGCCTTTGCCTCATTGCCCCCGCTGCGGAGGACGCTGCCCCACGCGGCGAGAAAACTCAGCTTGCCGTTGCCCGAAGTCTTCGGATTTGGCGTGATGACGACCACGTCCGGCTTGACGATATCGGGCCAATCCTTGATGCCCTTCGGATTGCCGCGACGAACGACGAACACAATTGTGGAGAAGTAGGGGAGCGAGTGATTCGGAAGCCGCTCTTCCCATCCCGACTTGATCAGACCCCGTTTGCGAATCGCGTCGGTGTCGGACCAAAGCGCCAAAGTGACGACATCCGCATCGAGACCGTCGATCACGGCCCGAGCCTGGCTCGATGAGCCGGCGTGCGATTGCTTGATTGTGACGTTGGTCGCTTTTTCGGCCCGATACTGCTCGATGAACTGGACGTTCAAATCCCGCCAAAGTTCGCGCGTGGGGTCGTAGGACACATTGAGCAATTCAACGTTCGACCCGGCAGCGCCGGCGACGGGACCGCCGCAGCCAACGATGCCGACCGTCGAAAGAATGAGCAAAACGCCCCAAATCGGACGTGTCCGAAGTTTTGATTTTCGATTGAAATCGGGAGCCATTCTGTACGTTCCTGGCGAGACTGGGTGTCCTGGATAATTAATCACGACTAAGAAAGTGATTGTTTGGTTCGCAAAAAAACTCAGATTCCTTCTCCGCCCACGAACTCTGTCGAAAATACCTCTTCGCGAGTGACCACGGGGCCTTGGTAAACGGCGGCCAAAGTGGCGGCATCCATCCGGCGGGCCGTGTAATTGCGGACATCGAGCAGGACGCGGCGAAAGCGGCAAACGGGTTCCTGGCTACACGGCTCGTAGTGCGTGGTCGAGACGCACCCGATTGGAGCCAGCACGCCGTCGAAGTGCCGGACAACTTCGCCCATCGTGATCTGATCGGGCCTTTTAGCCAGCACAAAGCCCCCATCCCGGCCGGCAATGCTGCGGACCCAGCCCTTTGACTTTAACTCGAGCATGATCTGTTCGAGGAAACGTTTGGGGACATCGTATTTCTCAGCGAGCTCGCGAATCGAGACCGTCTTGCCATCGCTGGCAATCAGCCCGAACAGGCTCGCAGAGCATAGTCGGATTTACGTGAAAGTTTCATTTGCCGTAATAATTGCGATGAAGTGCGTGATATATATTGACCGCGGAGTCTGCCGTCAAGCCTGAATGTGTGTGAGCCACGCCCAAATTCCCGAGGACGAGGGCGATCTCAGTACACTCTCTCACATGCGTTGAATGCGCCGCACCGCTTCGACCAGCCGGTCGATGTCCTCACGTGTGTTGTAGAAAGCCAGCGACGGCCGCACGGTGCTCTCGACGCCGAAACGCCTCAACGCGGGTTGCGAACAGTGGTGGCCGGCCCGAACGGCAATCCCTTCGAGATCGAGCAGTCGGCCCACCTCTTCGGTCTTGCGGTCCCGGAGCACGAACGAGATCACGCCCACTTTTTCGCGGGCCGTGCCGATCAGCCGCAGGCCGTCGATCCCGGCCAACCGCTCGGTCGCGTACTGCAACAGCTCATGCTCGTATTTGGCGATGTTCGGCAGACCGAAACGATTCACATAGTCGAGCGCAGCGCCGAGACCGATCGCATCGGCGATATTCGGCGTCCCTGCCTCGAACTTGGCCGGCGGTTCCGCGTACGTCGTCTCCTCGAATGTCACGTTGCGAATCATGCTCCCGCCGCCCTGCCAGGGAGGCATGATCTCGAGCAATTCCTGCTTGGCGAAAACGGCTCCGATGCCCGTCGGACCGAAAATCTTGTGGCCCGAGAAAACGTAGAAATCGGAATCGAGAGTCTGCACGTTGACGGGCACATGCGCGACGGTTTGAGCCCCGTCGATGAGCACCCGGGCGCCGAACCGCTTGGCCATCTGAATCATCTCGGCCACCGGCAATAGCGTTCCGACGCTGTTCGACGCGTGCGACAATGCGACGAGTTTTGTCCGGGGTCCCAGCAGCATCTGGTACGACTCGAGCATGATCTCACCCCGGTCCGTCACCGGGATGATTTTCAGCACGGCCCCCTTTTCCTTGGCGATCATCTGCCAGGGGACGATGTTGGCGTGATGCTCGAGCGTGGAAAGGACAATTTCGTCGCCCGGCTGCAGGAATTTCCGGCCGTACGTTTGGGCGATCAGATTGATGCCTTCGGTCGTCCCGCGAACGAAGATGATCTCCTTGGCCGATGAGGCGCCGAAAAAGTTCTGCACTTTTTGCCGGGCTTGCTCGTAGCCGTCGGTTGCGCGGGCGGCCAGCGTGTGCGCGCCGCGATGGATGTTCGAGTTGTCGTTCGCGTAGAAATTGGCCAGCGCCTCGATGACGGAGTGCGGCTTTTGAGTCGTGGCCGCGTTATCGAGCCAGACGAGCGGCTTGCCGTGCACGCGCTGATTGAGGGCCGGGAATTCGCGGCGAATCGCCGGCACATCCAGCGGACGCGCCCCCTCAACCGGCGCCGACGCGGCACTCGACGGTCCGTGCCAACCTTCGCGGCGACTCTCACCCGGGTTGAAACCCGTATCCCCGCGGTGGTGCACCTGGCGGATGCCCTGCACGAAGGCCCGCAAACCATCCGGACTGCCTTGAGGCTCGGCCGGGGCGGCCACGGGTGCATGCGACGGCATCGAGCTGATTCCCGGTAGCCATTTCGGAGCCTCCGCTGGGAGGTCGCGCACGGCCGTTTCGGATTTCGGGACCGCATTCGCGCCCGGGCACCTCGTTGTATAGGCGCGTGGCGAGTTGGGCGATCGCGTCAGGCGACAAATCACTCATGGCTTTATCCGCTTACCATCCAGGCTGGCTATTTGATCGGCGCTTTGCGGTGCTCGTAGTCGTGGTAGTAACCGACTTCGACGTTTTCGAGGATTCCGAGCGCATCGTCGGTGAGCACCGCACACGAGAAGTAGAGCGTTAATAAGTACGATGCCACACCCAAGCTGTCGAGCCCCATCAATCGGGCCGACAGGCTGGGCCGAATCTCGCCGGGGATGCCCGCCTGGTGCAGCCCCACGACGCCTTGATCGGCTTCGCCCACGCGCAAGAGCAGGATGCTCGTGGTGCCGAACCACTGGTTCGACAAATAGCGGCTCTTGACGTCGAGCTTGTCGCACGGAACGAGCGGCACACCCCGCCAAGTGACGACCGGCGTGCCGAACAGGTTCATCGTCACTGGTGGCACCCCGCGCCACGTGCATTCACGCTCGAACGCGGCAATTGCTTTCGGGTGCGCCAGGAAGAAGGCCGGTTTCTTCCACACGAGTGCGAGCAGCTCATCGAGATCATCGGGCGTCGGCGCGCCGTAGCGCGTGCTGATCCGCATGGCCGGATCGGCCGAGTGCAAGAGGCCGAATTTCTTGCTGTTGACGATCTCCCATTCCTGCCGCTCTTTGATCCCCTCGATCGTGAGCCGCATCTGCTCTTCGAGCTGATCGTACGGGCCGTTGTAGAGATCGGAAACACGCGTATGCACGCGGACGACTGTCTGCACGGCCGACATCGAGTACTCGCGCGGCGTCGCCGAATAATCGACGAATGTCTCCGGGATTTCGACGTTTTCCGCGAAGCCCGAAACGAGGTCGATGTTCCGCTCGCCGTAGCGGTTGACGGTCGAGCGAAGTTCGATGTGCTCGGCGACCGCCTTCTTGAAGTCGTCGCTCAGGTTGGGCATCTCGGCCAGTACGGCGTCGAGGTCCTTGCGCGAGAGCGTGATCAGGACACACGGCGTGATCGTACGGATCGTCACGTCCGATGGCTTGTCGGAGACGAGATCGGTCTCGCCGAAGAATTCGCCCTCGGTCAACAGCGCAATCCGCAGGTTGCTCCCGTGCACCCCCTTGCTCAGCACTTCGACCTGACCCTGAGCGATGATGAAGAACTTGCTCAGGTCACCCCCTTCGACCAAGAGCGGATTGCCCAGCGAAACTTCTTCGGTCTTAAAACGGCTGGCCATGCGGCTGATGATCGCATCGGGCAGCTTAGAGAACAGCGGCACGCTGCGGAGCGACTCGGGCGGAAACGAGATCGCCGCCCCCGAAACGTCGACGCCGATTCGCTCGGCCTTGGGCAGTTCGACCTTCGTCCGGTTGACGCGATACGTCCCGCCGTCCACCTGGACCCACGGCAGCATGCTCAACAGCCACCGTGGGGTAATCGACATCATTTTGGGCGACGTTTTGGTCGTATCCGCCAGGTTCTTGGCGACCGACGTCGTCACGCTACGCTGCAGCAAACCGTTGGACATGGTCCCTCCTACACGTCTTGTGTATCAACCGCCCTCATTGCGAAACAGATGATTCAAATGCCGAGCCCGTCTTCAAACCGCCTCGGCTCGCGACTCTCGTAATCGTGGTAGTACCCGACCTCGACATTCTCCAGAATTCCCAGCGCGTCGTCGGTCAACACGGCGCACGAGAAATACAGCGTGAGCAGGTAACAGGCGACCCCCATGCTGTCGAGCCCCATCAGGCGGGCCGACAGGCTCGGCCGGATTTCGCCCGGGATGCCCGCATGATGCAGGCCGACGACCCCCTGATCGGCCTCGCCGACGCGCAAGAGCAAAATGCTCGTCGTCCCCAACCATTGGTTCGACTGGTAACGGCTCTTCATTTCGAGTTTGTCGCACGGCACCAGAGGCACGCCGCGCCAAGTGATGACGGGAGTGCCGAACAGGTTCATCGTGACAGGGGGAACTCCCCGCCACGTGCATTCGCGTTCAAAGGCGGCGATCGCCCTGGGATGAGCGAGGAAGAAGGCCGGCTTCTTCCAGACCATCGCCAGCAGCTCATCCAGGTCATCAGGCGTCGGTGCGCCGTAGCGCGTGCTGATCCGCATGGCCGGGTCGGCCGAGTGAATCAGGCCGAATTTCTTGTTGTTGACGATGTCCCACTCTTGCCGCTCTTTGATCCCTTCGATCGTCAGCCGCATCTGCTCTTCGAGCTGGTCGTAGGGGCCGTTGTAGAGGTCCGAGACGCGGGTGTGTACGCGGACGACGGTCTGCACCGCGGAGAGCGAATACTCGCGGGGGGCGGCGGAATAATCGACGAACGTCTCGGGGATTTCGACGTTTTCGGCGAAACCCGAGACCAGATCGATGTTCCGTTCGCCGTAGCGATTGACGGTCGAGCGCAGCTCGATGTGTTCCGCGACGACGCGCTTGAATTCGTCCTCTTGCTGCATTTCCGCGAGGACGGTGTCCAAGTCCTTGCGAGAAAGCGTGAGCAAGATGCAGGGCGTGATCGTGCGGACCGTGACGTCGGAGGGCTTGTCGGAAACGAGATCGGTTTCGCCGAAGTACTCACCCTCGGTCAACAGGGCGATGCGCAGATCGCTGCCGTGGGCTCCTTTGCTCAATACTTCGACCTGGCCCTGGGCGATGATGAAGAACTTACTGAGGTCGGTCCCTTCGACGAGCAGCGGATTGCCGAGCGAGACTTCCTCGGTCTTAAAGCTGCCCGCCATCCGGCTGAGAATGGCTTCGGGGAGTTTTGAGAACAGGGGCACGCTGCGGAGCGTTTCCGGCGCGAAGGAAACCCGGCCGCCCGTGGAGTCGATGCCAATCCGCTCGGCCTTGGGGAGTTCGACCTTCGTGCGGTTGACCCGATAGGTTCCGCCATCGACCTGCACCCACGGCAAGAGGCTCAAGAGCCACCGCGGGGTGATCGACATCATCTTGGGGGAGGTTTTCGTCGTGCTCGCCAGATTTCTGGCGACCGACGTCGTCACGCTCCGTTGAACCAGGCTGTCTGTCATGGTGGGTGTCTTTTCCGCTGGCGGCCCGAATGGGACCCTTACGCTTCTCCGAATAATTTGGTGGACAGGTACCGTTCGCCCGAATCGGGCAGAATCACCACGATCGTTTTGCCGTCAGACTCGGGACGTTTGGCCACTTTAAGGGCCACGTGCAGCGCGGCCCCGCTGCTGATGCCGCAGATAATGCCTTCCTCACGGGCCACGCGGCGTGTCGCATCGATGGCCTCGTCGTTCGAGACGGTGAGCACTTCGTCGACCAGCGATCGATCGAGTGTGTCGGGAACGAAACCGGCGCCGATGCCTTGAATCTTGTGCGGTCCGGCTGCGCCGCCGGAGAGCACGGGACTTTCGATCGGCTCGACGGCCACCGACCACAGCTTGCGGCCGCGCGACTGCTTGATGTAGCGAGAGACGCCGCTGATCGTTCCTCCGGTGCCGACGCCAGAAATGAGAATGTCGATTTGACCCTCCGTGTCATCCCAAATTTCCGGGCCAGTTGTGCGAAAGTGAATCTCTGGGTTCGCGGGGTTCTTGAATTGTTGGGGCATGAAATACGTTGGATCCTGCGCCATCTCCTCGGCTCGTCTGATCGCCCCCCGCATGCCTTCTCCTGCCGGCGTCAAAATGAGGTTCGCACCGAAACTTTTGAGCAAGTGCCGTCGCTCGAGCGACATCGATTCGGGCATCAAGAGGCTGAGAGGATAGCCCTTGGCGGCACAAACGAAGGCCAGCGCGATGCCCGTGTTGCCGCTTGTGGGCTCAACGACGTGATGTCCGGGTTTAAGACGGCCCTCCTTCTCCGCAGCCCAAATCATCGCCGCTCCGATGCGGCACTTCACGCTATATGAGGGATTGCGTCCCTCGATCTTTGCGAGCAGTTTGACTTTCGAGTCGCCGATCAGCCGGTTGATCTGCACGAGTGGCGTACGGCCGATCGACTCCACATTGTCAGCGAAGACAGGCATCTCCGAACTCCCTTGAGAGCGTTCCTGCTTGATCTTCGCGACTGTCACTCTGCGCGAACAAGGCAAACAGTAACGGTCGTGAGTCCTCACGACTGCGGAGACGACAAGGTCTTCCTGGGCCGCGAGGATAACCCTTTTCACCCAAATCCGCACGCAACCGCGGACTAAAATTTCGCAATTTCAGACGAGATTGAGCGGGGAAAAATATAAACGACTTGCTGCATGATATATAGATCGGCCCGGAGATTGATGTCAAGCCACGAAAAAATTAGGGGTCCGCAAAGTCTCAGCAGCAGCGTGGCTTCAAGACTCACGACGTACACAACAAACATAATTTAAAACGCTTACGTCGACTCCCGATCAGCACTCATGCCCTCGCTTTTGACCCTGAACTTCGGCCTCGACTCGATCGGGCGACAAGCCCGCGATCAAAACACGATCCCAAGCGTGGTTAATTACAAGCTTTGCGCATTTTGTTCGGAGTTTTTCATTCAGACCATTCCACCGAGTTTGCCGATTGTTCTGAATACAACGTTTGTTGCGTCTTTGACGGCTGCAAAGACGTTTCGTTCACTGGACACCGGCACGTGCCTCAGCCGGCTTCCGCGATCCGGGGGGATGGATGGAGCGAATTTCGATCGGTCGAGCCTACGGGCCTTCCACAACAACACGCGTGATTGCCGCGTTACTAGGGGTCGCTGTCTTTGTGTCGGCTTCTGCTGGCCGGGCACAAGAGACATCACCTCCGCCACCGGCTCCGCAGGCAGAGACGTCGATGCCCCCTGCTGAGGCAGCCGGCGCCGTTTCGCTTTCCTCTTCCACAACGGGGGCGAAATCAGTGAACTCGAATGCGCCGACGCAGTCGCATCGGTGCAGCCCATCACAGGCGATCTCGTCAGCCAACAGACGCCGCCGGGTCCCTCCCCGAGTTCTGCGGATCTCGAGCGTCGCGTTCATGAGCTCGAAGCCATCGTGCAGCAGATGCAGGCGCAAAGCGGACAGGCACTTCCCGTCCCGCCAGCACCCGACGCTGGTGCGACGAGTCAATCCGCGCTCGGCGCGCTTGGTCTGCAACAACCGGCAACGGCACCCCCAACAACGACCACCTTCAACCCAATTGCGTCAGAAGGAGTGACGAACGCTCCGTCGCCGGGAAGCACACCGTTCGGCGGCTGGAAGAACGGCTTCTTCCTCGAGTCGGCCGACAAGTCGTTTATCCTGCGAATCACCGGACAAATCCAGGCGGACTACCGCGAGTTCCTGAACTCGCGGGACCGCACCGACATGGACACGTTTCTGTTGCGGCGGGCTCGCTTCGGTCTGGAAGGCACCGTCTTCAAGTATTACGAGTTCCGATTCTTGCCCGACTTCGGCCAGGGCCAGGTCATTGTGCAAGACGCGTACTTGAACGTGCATTATCTCGACGCCTTCCAGTTCGAGGTGGGTCGGTTCAAGCAACCGTTCAGCTATGAGCAGCTGATTCAAGACCGCTACGTGCCGACGCTCGAGCGTTCCATCATCGATCAGCTCGTTCCCGAGCGCGATCTCGGTGCGATGCTGCATGGCGAAGAGATCTTCAACAATCACCTCGATTACGGCGTTGCGCTTTCCAATGGAGAAATCAACGGCAATACGATCGATCCGAACAATCACAAGGACTTCAATGGCCGGGTCGCGATTCGACCATTCAACGACCCGGATGCCTCGCAATGGATCCGCGGAATCCAAGTCGGCACGTCGGGCGGATTTGGCATCGAGCAGGAGGCGATCAACCCGGCCACCCTGCGCATGCCCGACACGGTCCCCTTTCTCAATTTCAATTCGACGGTGCGGGCTGACGGGTTGCGATGGCGTTTGAGCCCCGAATTCGTGTACTTCAACGGTCCCTTTGGATTCCTGGGCCAGTACTACCACGAAGAACAGGAAATGCGCCCCTCGGCGACGGGAGCCGGCTACAAGTTTCTCACCAACGTGCCGTTCAACGGATACGTTCTTTTGGCTTCGTTGCTGCTGACCGGCGAAACACGCACGACGTACAGCGAGCCGATCGATCCGCTCAAACCCTTTGATCCCCATTGTCCGTTGAGCAAGCCCGGCGCGTGGGAGCTGGTCGGTCGAGTGTCGCGGCTCGATGTGGGAGATGTTTTCAATCCGGGCGCCGCCCAGCTGGTCAATCCCGCGAAAAACAGCAACGAAGCCATGGAATTCACGGTTGGCTTCAACTGGTACTTCAACAAATGGGTCCGCATGCAGTTCAACTACGAGCATGACATGTTCGGCCAGCCGGTCCTTCTCGGCAGCACCGCGGCCAATCTGCTCAACAGCCAGGACAGCCTCTTCACACGCTTCCAGGTCATCTTCTGACCCCGAGAGGCCTGACACTTCTCGGCAGCAGATCGGCATTCGCCTGTCGTCGCTCGGGGATCGGCGTAGTCGCTGAACCGAGCTTTGAAGGTGAACGCCTCTATTCCGCCGAGCGCTCCGCAAGAACCCGAACGATCGGGGGTCCGGCCCCCGGGAAAAACGTCGTTCGAATGTACAATTCTTGGCATGGAATGGCCATCCGGCAGACGGTTGCCGGCGAGAGCCTTCTCGCCCGCCACGACTGGATTTGCGCAGGCCCGTGAAGATGTGTCGCTGCGCGCGCGAACAATTACGGGTGAAAGTCGGGTCCGGGAGGGTTTAACTGACCGGAAGAACCGATATCACCGATACGCACGGGGGTCGCTGCGCTCTGAGTCGGATCGCAACTGGTTCGCGCGCGGGAATTGGGCGATTCATGCGCGGAGTTCGCTTCCAGCTCGGACGGACGGTCATCCTGGCCGGGGCGTGCCTTTGGTCTGCGCCCGGACTAGCGCAGACGCAGACCGTTGCGGCACCGCAAACGGATCAATTCCGAGCGGACGGCGTCCAGTTCGCCAAGCCGGCGGGAGAGCCCGAACTCCGCGTGCTGCCGATCGACCTGGCGACGGCTTTGCAGTTCTCCGGCAGCCGGCCGATCGACGTCCAGCTTGCCCACGAACGGGTGCGCGGCGCTGGAGCCGCCTTGTTGCAGGCCAATGCACTGTGGCTCCCGTCAATTACGATCGGCGGCGATTACTTTCGCCACGATGGCGACATCCAGGACTCGAGCGGCGCCATCGAAGACAACAGTCACGGGACTCTGATGTTCGGCGTGGGTAGCGGCCTCGGGACTTCGGCCGTCGTCTCCCCCAACGACGCCATCTTCTCGTCGCAATCCGCCCGCCACACACTCTCCGCTCGCCGGTCCGAAGTGCAAGCGGCGACAAACGACTCGATGCTCGCCGTCACCAACGCCTACTTTCTCGTGCAGCAGTCGCGCGGCAACCTGGCCGCAGCCCAAGATGCGACGCGGCGGACCGAGGACGTCGTCCGGCGAGTCAAATCGCTCGCGACCGGGATCGTGCCCGAGCTGGAGGTTGTCCGCGCCGAGGCCGAACTGGCCCGCCGGCAAGAGGCAGAACTGTTCGCCCGCGAGAACTGGCAGGTCAACGGCGCCGAGCTGGCCCGCATCCTGCGACTCGATGCGGCCGCCCAGCTTGAGCCCGTCGAGCCGCCGCAGCTCTCGATCACGCTCGTCGAGCCGGAGCGATCGATCGACGAATTGATCACGATCGGACTTTCCAGCCGCCCCGAACTCGCCGCCGACCAGGCCCTGGTGCAGGCTGCTCTGGCCCGGCTGCGGCAAGAGAAGTTGCGTCCTTTCATTCCCAGCATCCTGCTCCGCGGCGCTTCGACCCCCGTGACGGGAACGCTTGGAGCGGGCGTCTTCGCCGGCGGCACGAACGGCGACTTGGGAAGCACGTCGGCCCGCAGCGACTGGGATCTGCAGATCCTCTGGCAGCTCGACAATTTGGGACTGGGAAATATCGCCCGCGCCTGCCAGCGCGATTCCGAGCACTGCCAGGCCCTGCTCGAACTGTTCCGCGAGCAGGACCGCGTCGCCGCCGAGGTCTCGCGAGCCTACGCCCAAGCACGGCAAGCGCAGCGCCGCGTCGACGTTGCCGAACGGCAAGTTCGATTGGCCGTCGACTCGTACAACAAAAACCTCATCGGGCTCGGGCAAGTGCGGTCGGCGGGCGAGATGGTGCAAACGATTGTCCGCCCGCAAGAGGTGATTGCCGCCATCCAAAGCCTGGCGCAGGCGTATTCCGACTATTTCCAAGCTGTCGCCGACAGCAACCGGGCGCAGTTCCGCCTGTACCGGGCCATGGGACAGCCGGCGCAAACGCTCCAGCAGCGGATGGAAAGCAGCGACGGAGCCGCACCGCCGCCCGCTCAAACGTCGCCGGTCGCACCTCCGCCGGCCCCAGCGGCCAACGGCGCCAGCTACGAGGCGTCGTTCGACGTCCGCGACCGCACCCCGTAGAGCAAGCTGCTAGCTTGCTTCGGCGAATCCTCGACACGCGGCAATGCCCCAACTCCGCGACCGCGCCCTGACGCGACCTGCACTTGGACCCTGCATGTCGCACTCGGGCGAATTGGCAAGCTGGCAGCTCGCCCTACGAAAGGCTGCCCCAACTTCGAACAAGGTGCTAGCTTGCTTCGGCGGAGTTCGTGCTGTCCGGATTGCGCCGCTCGCGCGGGCTGCCGAAAAGCAGCCAGAAGGTGACGATCGTGGACGCCACGAAGAAGCTGCCGACGATGATGCTGAACAGCGGCTCTGACGGCCCGATCTCAGCCACCATGCTGAAATTTCCCAACGCCTGATTTCTCCCTGAACCTGTTGGCCGCGTTGTCTGCGATGCGACTCTCCCTGCCGGGTTTACGGGCGCCAGAGTCGATCCTTCTCGACCGCTTCGTGAGCCGCCGTAAGGCGAGCGTCCAATCGTGCGACGCCCGAGCACGTCTCGAACGCTAACTTCGGGTCGGAGAAATTGTAGCAATCCTGTCAAATCCAGAAATCCGAAATCTTTGCCGAGCACCGATTTAAGCCGTTGTCAGGCCCCCAAGCGCGGTCAACGGCAGCACGGGCCCATCTTGAGAGGTCAATTGGGAAAATTTAAGGCGGACTGGGGGAGCCGAGTTATTTCGCGACGATCGAGGACGACGTGACCCCCCGGTCTCGTGCCCATCAAATGCCGATCTGTTTGGCGATGATGTCATACATCACTTCGGTTGCGCCGCCGCCGATGCGGTCGAGCCGGATGTCGCGATAAGCACGCTGCACCTGGTGCTGGCTGAAATAGCCCCAACCACCGTGCAATTGCAGGCAATCGTCGATGATGCGGCAGGCGGCTTCGGAGGCGAAGGCCTTGGCCATGGCAACTTGCTGCAGGCTGCGAATGCCTTGCGTGATCCGCCAGGCGCAGGAATAGACGAGTTGTCGTGCGGCCTCCAGCTCCGTGTGGCTCTTGGCGAGGCGTTGCTTGGTGACTTGCAGATCGGCCAGATGCCCGGAGCCATAAACGCGCTGTTTGACGAAATGCCGCGTCTCATCGAGACAGGCCTCGGCGGCGCCCACGCATCCGGCGGCAATCACGAGCCGTTCGGCCTCGAAGCACTCCATGATCTGATAAAAACCGCGGTTCTCTTGCCCCAGGAGCGCGTCGCCGGGCAGCCGGCAGCGGTCGAAAGTCAGGTGGCCCGTGTCGGACGAGCGGCGTCCGAGCTTGCCATGCATTTCTTCGACCTGGAAGCGGGGCGTGTCGCGCTCGACCAGAAACATGCTGACGCCGCGGTGCCCCAGCGCGGGAGCGGTCTTCGCGGCGATGAAAAACAGATCGGCATTGAGCGAATTGGTGATGAAGATCTTCTCGCCGCAGAGGATCCAACCGTCACCGTCACCGTCACTGTCGCGCGTGGCGGTCGTCTCGATCCCGGCCACATTGCTGCCGGCGGCCGGCTCGGTAATCCCCAGCGCGCCGACGGTGCGGCCGGCGATCATGCCGGGCAGGTAACGGGCTTTCTGGGCCTCGCTGCCGAAGCGAACCAAATGAGGCTTGGCGATTTCGTTATGAGCGCCGAAAGCCATTCCGACTCCGCGCGTGTGTGCCTTGGAAAGTTCCTCGGCCATGACGATGGCCATCCGGCAATCGATGCCCACCCCGCCATAGTTTTCCGGCACGCCGTGCGCGAAGAAGCCTAATTCGCCGCCGCGGAGAAACAGCGACTTCGGCACCCGTTCTTGCTGCTCCCACAGGTCGGCCTGGGGATTCACCTCGCGCTCGACAAATTCGCGGATGGTTTGGCGAAATTGCTCGTGCCGAGCCTCGAACAAGAAATGGGGCCTGGCTTCGATCGTGGTGGCGGACATGACGGCGCCTTTGCTTCGTTAGCACTCATCATACCCAGAGGTGAGGCCCGACCGAACGAGACGCTGCAACTCGGCAACACGTTGTGGCGTGCCGGCACCAGTCGGCTCCCAGGCACGTGCGGCGCCGCAGGGACCCTTTCAATCGCTACCGAATTGCCCCCGATTTTATTCCCTCAGCGAATTCCGGCCTGCCGGCGGGAATATTTGCCCGCATCGAGAGGTTAATTCTCGCGGATCAACAAGATCACGCCGCAAAATCAGGCGACAGCTCGGCCCGCAGATCGTGGGCAAAGTCGTGTCCCAAACGAGAAAGGAAGTTGCCATGGAGTATGAAGTTAAGCGGAACGCCGTCTCCAGCCCGTCGACCGACGAGAGCCCCCAAGTACGAGCCCAAGAACGAGGAGCTGTCGCCCTGCAACGTGGAAACCTCGCCGCCAGTGTTGTCGTGGACGAACCCGTCGGTGCGCCCAGCGGCGCACCCGGACGTCCAGCCATCCTGATTCATCGACAGGCAGTCCTTTGGCAGCCTTCGTCGCTCGCACCTTTCGCAGCCACGCGCCTCGCGCGACAATCCTGGTTCGGGTCATCGTTGGCGGCGTCTTTCTGACCGAGGGGATTCAAAAATTCCTCTTCGCCGGCGAACTTGGCGTGGGCCGCTTCACCAAAATCGGCATTCCGTTCCCCGAGGTGATGGCTCCCTTCGTCGGCGTCGTCGAAATCGTGGGCGGCGTGCTGCTCGTCGTCGGCCTTTTGACCCGCCTGGCGACGATTCCGCTCATCATCGATATGCTGGTCGCGATTGAGAGCACAAAGATCCCCATCCTGTTCAAGGATGGAATGTGGAAGATGATCCACGAGTCGCGCGTGGATGGATCGATGCTGCTCGGGTCGATCTTCCTGCTCATCGTGGGAGCCGGGGCATGGTCGCTCGACGCCTGGTGTCTGGCGGGAACCAGGCGCAGTCATCGCGAAAGCGACGCCTTTCTACGGAAGGCGCCGCGCCGTCGCGAAGCGTGACCTGGCCGTAGGTAGGGCGCCACGGGCGGGCGTTACAGCGTCTTATTTTACACCGTCCCGCCCGTGGCACTCTTCACATCGCTGCACCGTCGCGGCGGACATGGCGACGGCACAAATTTCGTTGATTCGTGGATTCGATCGATCTACCCTGGGTGATTGAACGCCTGCACCCGCGTAGAATGAACAATCCCGTGCGGGGAATGGCCGAGAAATGCACGCTTCCAGCACTGGCACAACTAACACCGACAACTTGGCAACCGCATTCAAGGGAAACGATGCGATGACTCTCGATTCGGATTTTCTCTGCGATCGATTGGCGTTGGAACAGTTCCTAACGGTGCTTCACCGGTTGCGGGAGGACACTCACGCCGTCGTTGAGAGTGGCCCCACCACGATCGAGTTGGTCGGCGGATACCTGCTGCTCATCGACCCGGCCGACAGCAGCAGCGGCTTTACGGCGTCCATACATTTCGCACCCCCAGGCATCGACGGCCTCATGCTTGCCGAATATCGATTTCAAGGCAGCAAGGCCGATCTGTTTCAGTTCGTCATCCAGACACTTTGTGACGACGTTCCGAACCTGAAGGACCGGCTCGTCTGTCTGGATCGCTGACCACGGCGAAGTTGGAAAAGTCGACCAAGGTTGCCCCGAATGGATTGACCCGACGGGCAACGACACGTTAGTTGTTACTCGACCGAACGAATTGACCGACAATCAGCCCGTCCGAGGCGAAGCGGGCTAAAGTCTGGTTCAGCATGGCGCATGCTCGCGGGACAGTTGGCCAAAATTCTTCTTCAAGGGAGGCATCAGCGTTCGCCCGCCACCTTGGCTTCGCTCGTGCGACCGAGCACTTCGAGCGCCCGCTCGTGGACCTCGCGGGTGATGGGAAATTGGCGAATGACCGCGGCGCCCGCCAAGAGGCAAACTGCCGGCAACAGTGCGAAACTCAATCGAAGCCCTGTGACGGTGGCTGGTGAAGGGGGCCGATTGCCTTCGTAGCCGATCGCGGTCAGAACGCCGCCCACGATCAGCAAGCCAATCCCCAGCGCCAGTTTCATGACGAATGACCGCATTGCCGCGTAAATTCCTTCGCGGCGCTGTCCCGTTTCGAGTTCGTCCGATTCGATGATGTCGGGCCACAGCGCCATCGAGATCCCCTGAACGCCTGCGATCCCGGCACCGATTGCCATGGCCAAGGGATAGAGGGCCCAACCCGGCCAAAGATAGGCCGGCAGTGTCGCGAACGCGGCGGCGACAAACAGCATCGCCACGAACAAGCAGTCTCGCTTGCCAATCCGCACGGCCAGTCGACTCCAGAGGGGAATCGCCAACATCGAACCGATAAAGTAGCACACCAAAACGAAAGGGAGCGCCGTCTCCGGCTGCTGTAGAAAGTGAATGAAGATATAGAGCAGTTGTGCAACGGCGATCTGGATGCCCAGCATGCCAAGCACAGTGGAGATCAACAGGATTCGACAGGCCCTGTTTCGCCACGTGTTTCGCATGCCCTCAAAGAAACGGTACTGACAACGTCTCTCTCCGCTGTCTTTCCCCTTCGTCCCCCACCAGGTCACGAGTCCCGCGGCGATCACGACGCCGCCCAGGATCGCGGCCGCGATCGAGTAGGCGCCTCGTTCGCCCTCGGCCGCGTTCGTTCCGCCCGACGTAAGGGCCAGCACAATCGCGACCACAAACACTCCCAACATGTCTCCCGTCGAATCGAAGTACTTACGATAAGTCGAAAGGCGAATGCGCTCGGCATAGTCATACGTCAATTCGGCGGCTAGAGCCTCATGAGGAACCTGAAAAATGCCCGTGGTTTCGAACAGCAAAGTCAACGTGATCGCGAGGAACGCGAAGGTCGCGACATGGGAACTGAATGTGGGCGGCGTAAAGACCGCCCACAGCAAGAAACCGGAAGCCGTGGCCCCGCCAATTAAGAAGGGCCGCCGTCGACCGCTTTGAGACTGTGTGTGATCCGACCAGTAGCCGACGAAGGGATCGGTCAACGCGTCCCACACAAATCGAATGGCCATCGCGGCGCCCACCCAGAGAGCGGCGAGCCCGACGATGTCCGTGTAGAACCTGAACAGATAAAAGTCGATGAACGAGTAGACCGCGACCATCAAGTGGCCGGAGCTGTATGCCAGAAGGGTTTTTCGGTCCATACAGGGGTCAATTGCGTGGGGCGATACGCTCAAGCGGCGTGGATGCGCCGATCAGGAATCAACTTTCCGAGACTGGCGATTGAGCGGGAGGCGAAAGGGGCGTGCGCCCGAGCGAAAAGAAGCGGTGCGCAGACAAGGAGGCTCTGGCCTCTTCAATAACCGGCGCCAGAAGTCGCGGTCAGGGCGCACCTCGCGGCGCTCGAACTCTCGCTGCTCCTCCCTGATCGAAGGGTCGTCGAGCGCACGCAGATTCGAAGCGGACAGGTTCACGGAAAAGACGCTCGGCAACCAGTATTCAGACCACGTCCGTTCGTCGAAACAGACGCGGGCGATCACGGCGTGGTTCCAATCCACGTCTTCGTTTCGAAACGCGGTAAGGGAACGACTTGCGAAAAAGATGACTCGTCATTGGCCCGCAGACGTGGAGGATCGGCACGCCGAGGAAAAACGCCTTCAGCGAGACGGATGCCTCCGAGGCTCCCCATCCTCGTAGAAACGCCGGCCATTGCAGGTGCTGAAACAAGGTTCGCGGCATCAGGTACCCTGGGGCGCGTAGCGCGGTGATGCGCGACATGCGCCAAGCGGCCGGGCGTGCAAATAAGCGGCCGTAAAGCGACCCGTCTCGGGAGTGAACCGAAAATCCGCGCCGTGGATCACGCGAGTGGCCTCGTCAAATCCGCGAACATCAGGCCAGACAATAGCGTTTCGGGTCAGCGCCACTCGGGCACAGCGGTCCAGGCAACCGGCACTGAATCGCTGATGGCCGTCTATGAAAGCAACGACCGCGCCGTTCGCGGAGCGTGCACCCCGGTTGCGAGAGGCCGCGACACCCCACCGTGGCTTATGGCTGAGCACGCGGACCGATGGTCCGTCGACCTGACCGCACGATCCGTCCGTCGATCCATCGTCAACCACGATCGTTTCTAACGGCTCGCGCGTTGACGTCTGGACGGATTGCACGGTGCGGCGCAGCTCATCACCCTCGTTGTGTGCCGTGATGATAACGGAAATCAACGCGGCCGACTCCACTCTATTATGGCGATGATGCCGACCAGTGGACGATGCGCATGACACGTTGGATCAGCTCATCCCAGCTCGTCGAGGTGCTCTTCGAGCCGTTCGACGAGGCCTTTGATGACGGCCAAAAGTTCCCGCGCCGCGCCAGTTTCTTGGTGTCGCAATCTTCCTTCCCGAATTCGAGGAGCGGATCGATCGGACGTCCGGGAGGTGTTGGATCTGGTGGCAGCGTCTCGGGTGGCGCCAAATGTGTAAGAGTGGTCATCTGTGGTTCCTCGGCAACTTTGGATACTGGGAGCAGGCGTCAGGATGGCGGTCGCGTGTACGATTTACGCACCGACGTAAACGATGCGAACTCCCTGGATGAATCCAGATGGACAATGATTCGCATAGGAGCCGTACACAGCTTCTCGTGGAATTGGCGCTATGGCGATATCGGGGTCTTGAGCCATTTGGTGAAACAGACGATCGACCTCACATCCCCCGGGTCCCACCGCTGGGGCAGGCGGTGGAAAGTGATTCGAGTCGTCGAGAATGACAAGCCACTCCGGCGGATCACATTCACGCCGGAGCTTCGCGTAGACTCGACGCAATCTTGCCTTAATCGGCGGATATAAATCTGTGGCCGCATTTCCAACAGTTGGCCGACACCCGACAGTCACCGCCCACCAACGTCGCAGAGGAGCAGATCCCACCGGATCCTGCATCGTGGGAATGTGCTCGTGACCTGGCGGGGCTTGAGCGTCAAGTGCAAGGCGAGTGCAATCTCGATCGTCTGAACATTTGCCGGAGGTTGCCCATTGTCATCAGGTTGTCCATCGTTGGACCATTCATGCAATTGGAAAACTTCTCGCGGATAGTGTTCGTTCGCCTCGAGGTAGCGATTACTGCCGTTGGGGTGAGGGGTCAACCTCGGTACGAGTTTGGCCCGAGTAATCGGAGTACTGTTCGGCGACGCATTGCTCAGAAGCGTCGCACATTGGTCCAACACAGCCGCCGTGAAGATGCCCGTCCCGTGCCTCACGCAATTCCAGCCCATTGAAATCCCCCAATAAGCGATCGCATGGGACTGGTCCTCTAACTGACATGCCTCCCTTCATTGGCCCAGAGCACGCGAGCGAGGTTGTTTCGGATGGTTCGGCATCCCTGTGGGTGTCCACGGTACTCCTGTCGATCAACCCGTTCAAGAAAAATCTTGGTGAAGAGTAGTAGACCGTCTACTTCAAAAATGTGGATGTCTCCGGGGTGCCACTGGCGGCAGCTTTGGGCTGCCAGTGCCGATGCCGCTTGATCTCCGAAGGAAGACACTGGCGGGCCAGAGCCCCCGCCAGTGGCACCCGAGTACCACCAATTTGCGATAGACGGTCTAGTAGTCAGTTAGGACCGTACGTCCGCTACCATAAGTCAGTGCGCACTCGCCGCCAGAGCGAGCGTCCGGGCAATCCGAAAGCCCGTGTGGGCCGACACATTGCTTTTGGCCTTCGTCGGCGTTCGGTTGGCTGAGCGTTGATATTGGACGAATTGCCCGGCGCTTCCGCCTCGCACGTCGCGATCCGACTCTTCCCCAAAGAGCCGCTTGTCTTCGATGTCATCGCCGGCCGTCAAAATCGGACGGCTCTTATCGTCGAAGATGTAATTGTCCTGGACCCATTCGGAGGCGTTTCCGTGCACGTCGAACAGGCCAAAGCGGTTGGGACACAGGCTGCCGACGGGCCAGTTCCGACCTCCGGAGTTCTCGATCGTCCAGG
Organism: uncultured Planctomycetaceae bacterium; assembly: GCA_963756305.1. Classification (GTDB taxonomy): domain Bacteria; phylum Planctomycetota; class Planctomycetia; order Planctomycetales; family Planctomycetaceae; genus DASPSM01. The sequence goes on along the minus strand of CAVWNP010000001.1, from coordinate 1,906,762 downwards.
CATAGCGTCGAAAAAGTTCGGGATCATTTCCCCATGAAAACGCGGTCGTTGTTCCAGCGCGACAGGCATACTCCCACTCGACGTCGGTCGGCAAACGATACCCGGTTCGATGCAGATAGTTCTCTTCGGGTATCGCCCTGCCTTTTTCGATTCGATAACACCATTGATCCTTCGCGATCCCCTCTTGTTGACTTAGCCAGTTGCAATATTCGGCGGCACGGTGCCACGTCACCATGACAGCGGGACAGTCGGGCGTCGGTGAGTACTCCTTTTTTTTGGCGTGCCGGAAATCAGGCAGGTATCTGAGAAATTGCTCGAACGTGACTTCTGTTGTCGACACGGCGAATTCGCGGCGGATCCCTCGCACGTGAAGTTCTTCATCGGACGCATCGCGACCCGGTTCACCAGGCGGGGAGCCCGTGCGAACCTCGACGGGACCTCGAAAAACGACCAGCGTTTGTCCCATGCGGTTGATATACCATCCGCGATCTCTTGCCGGTTGGGCCGTTTCAAGTTCCTGTCTCAAGCGGGACAGACGCTCGGTCTGTCCCCACGATCGCAGCGCCACTCGGCAGCCGAATGCACTGCCGCACTCGGATCGGACCGGAACAAATTCGACATCGTTTCAATTGCCGAGGCGAAGACCTCCTCAGGCAGCCGGTCGCGCGGCATCCCCGCGAGACTTCGCACGACCGAAGCCCTTAGATCCGGCCGGTCGACCAGGTGCAGAAGCAGATCCGGACGGCTCGCGGTCGCAGCCAGCCAGTCCTCCGCGTCACTGCACAGATCGGGATTGCCCTCTGTGGTAAAAATGGAAATGAGCGGCTCCGTCCGATCGAATTCCAAAAGTGCGACTGCGGCGCGTGCCTGTCGTTTGGTCAGCCGCAATCGCGTCTCCCGAGGCGCATTGTCCGGGACGGCCATCTTGAATTCGTCAGCCAGCACGTCTTTTGCACCGTCGGACAATGAACGGAGCCTGGGAAAGAGGACCGCATACTGCGTCGGATCGGCGCAGCACCAGATCGACAAGCTCTCGTGGTTGATCGCCCACGAATTCGCCGAGAACCAGGGCCGCGTTGTGGCGATCGATCTCGGGACGATGGGGATCGGCGTAGATCCGCTTCAGCTCGGGGCAAAGGGTGTGGCGAAGGGGCCTCAGCAGATCAGTCCAAGCTTCAAAGTCCCTGGCGTTGACCGTTAACTCCGCGATCAGCTCCCCCGAAAGTAAGCCGACCGCCTGTTCCCAGCGGTTCGACAGAGTGCCAGAGGGCGGTGGGTCGCATACGGCGAGCGCAGCACCAGCCCGCAATCGCCGCGCGGCAGAGTTCCTTTTATCGAGCAATTCGCTCCACAAACCGGTCGCAAGCTTCGCTGGCTCGCTCGCGCCGGTCAATGTCTCGCGGATTGCCGTCACATCATTGGGTGGCGCGGTCAGCATTCCCTCGAAGACAGTCTCCTCCTGGGCACTGTCGACTGGCAAGAGGGCCATCGCAGCGTGGAGGTGGGCCGGCGTCGCAGGCCTGGTCGATGCGAGCCGGTCGCGCAAAAGCGGGTCAACCCAATAGCGGAGAGGCGTCATCTCGCCCACGATCGCCGGAACGTCCTGGGTGCGGGCGCGAACCAGTGAATCCACCAGACTTCGCGCCCGAGACCGGTTGGATTGCCAGCCGACGCACAGCACAACCAGTCCGACGAACACGATGCCGAGAAAAATGCGGCTGACATAGTGTCGCGTCGCCGCGTGAAAAACGCTTCTGTTTGCGTTGTCGTGGAAGCGGAAGCGACGCCTCGTGAACAGCAGAATGCTCAACCACTCCAAGAACGACGGCAGGCTCCGGCTGTGCGGACGGGCATTCCACATGGCGGCCCGTTCGCCTAAGAGCAGCTCGGCCCGTCCGCGCCGCGTCTCCTTTTGCTTCCGGGTGAGCCACTCGCGCAGCGAGGGGACAAGATAGTCGTGCGTCAGGTGGTAATACCGCTCCGATTGCGGTGTTTCCGACCCGCTCGCGGAGTCCGCGGCCGTCCCAAAGCCTCGCGGATCCGTCGGAGTGATCAATCGCAGCTCGGAATCGAGCATCCTCAAGAGCGAATCGAACTCCCGCGGCCGCTGCTGGTATCCGGAGATTTCGAGCAGATCCTGATACGACCGCATCGTCCCCTTGATGTTTCCCCCGCTGTCGGAGAGCAGCGCGCCCCAGAAAACGCCTCGCCGCCGTTTGATGCAGACGATGACTCGGGCTCGCGGTCGGACCGTTAAACGTCTCTTCCAGAAACGTTACTCCGACTCCTTCGGTTCCGCCGACGGCCTTCAGCGTCGTGCGAGTCCAGGGGCGGTCCTTGACCATTTGAGCAAAGAGCGCCAACTGAACGGGAATCACGCGCTCATCGTGGGCCAGCCCGGCGACGGAGAGATCGATAAACTGCTTCTGGTCCGCGGAAAATTCGTCGCCGGCCGGAGGCACAGCCCCGTACGCGCGACCCATGGCGGTCAGCACTTTCTTCGCATGGCGGACGCTGAACAGATCGATCGACGCCACGTTCTCGCCGGGCACCAGTTCCACGTCCAATTCTTCCATGACGCGCGTCATGGCCATCCAAAAGTCGTCGCGGACGGAAATGAGGCACTGCAAGTGCCGGCCATCCGCTTGTCGCAGCGCGCGAATCAGGTCGCTTTTTTCGATGGCGGGCCGCGCGTGCAGCCACTGCTCGAACTGGTCCAGGACGATCACGACTTTCTTCCGTCCGCCTCGACCTCGCCGGAGGGCCGTCATTGTCTCCAGCAAGCCGCAATCATTCGGCAGGCCGGGGCACTCCCTGCGGAGCGCGTTGAGCAGTCGCAATTCGGTATCCAGCGGCGTCGATTCGACGTAGATCGAGATCACGTCATCCCCGAGCCGCGGCAAGAGGCCCGCCTTGAGGAGCGACGATTTTCCACAACCGCTCGGGCCGTAGAGCAATCCGACTCGAAATGTCTTTTCCGGATCCGTCTCCCGGATGCGCGTCCTCCAGAAGTGGATGCTTTCGGGAAGCCCTTCTTTGTCGCGTGGCCCGGGAAGCAGCTCGAGGAAGAAACCGGCGTCGTCCCGATCGAATGACCGCAACCCCTTGGGAATGATCGTGATCTCGCGCGCCGCGGAAACTCCGCTCGTCGGACTGATCCCCGAATTACTCAAACTGGCGACGACCATCTTCGGCGCGCCCGAGCCGCTGGTGACCTTGAGGTAATCGCCGAGATCGGTCGCCAGATCCAAGGCGGTGTTGTAGCGCTCGCTTACGCGATAGGACAGAGCCTTGAGGCAGATGCGCTCCAGCTCTTTGGGAATCGCGTCGTTGATCTGCCGCGGGGGTCGTGGCTCGACCCAGGCCGGCTCGGCGAGCCGATTGGAGGCGAACGGACGCCGTCCGCTGATGAGTTCGTACAACACGATTCCGAGACTGAAAATGTCCGACCGTCCATCGACGAGATGTCCTTCCCCGCGGAGCTGTTCGGGGCTCATGTAGGGAATTGTCCCGAGGATTCTGTCGCCCCTTCCGTAGTCCTCTTCCTTGAGCGCGATCCCGAAATCGGTCAGGAAGGGCCGGTCGTTGACGTCGATCAAGATATTGGCCGGCTTCACGTCGCGATGGACGACCCCCTGGAGATGCGCCGCATGCAGGGCCGTTGCCACCTTCGACACAAGCTCGGCGGAGGCCGAATAGGTCAACGGTGTCCGCCGCGTCTTCGTCGCCAGGTCGCTCCCCTCGATGTATTTCGAGACGACGTAACACAGCCCGTCGTCGGTTTGCCCGCAGTCATAAACGGGAACGATGGAAACTTCGCGATCATCGAGCCTGGCGACGATCCGTGCCTCGTTCAGATAGTTTTCGACGTCCGCTGGACCGGAGATGCGGTGCGGATGCGGGACCTTGATCGCGACCTGCCGCAACAGGATGTCGTCGTACGCCAGGTAAACGCGGCCAAAGCCACCGTCACCGAGGATGCGAAGCACGCGATAGCGACCGATTTTGGACGGATGGGTCGCAGATCCGTCACCCGCTTCGGGGAAGATTCCCGAAAGATCGGCCGCATCCGGGCTGCCCGCACCTGGTTCGTTGGCAGCGACGGTGGGGCCGATTGTGACCGTGGAAGGGGGGCGTCCGTTCTCTCCAGGGGCTTCGTCGGCGCGGTGCGAGAGTTGTACGCGCAGTTGGTCGCCGAGGTCGGGAAAGCGAGCAATGCAATCGGCGACCGACGCATCCAATCCCCAGCGACGCCGGCAAACAAATTCAGAAACGATCAGCCTGAGCTTGAGCGCAATTTCCGACGCAAGATCGGGCAATCGTTCTAAGTAGATCTCCGCCTGCAGCGGAACCCCCGCCTGCCAGCGGTGAACCTGATCGATCTCACAAATGGTCGCCTTGTCGGCGAGCGGGGCGTCGGGACAAGCGCTCAAAAACGCAAAGACATCGGGCGGAGAGTTGGGGCGCCGCCACAATTCCACGAAGCATGCCGCCGGGTTCCGTCCGACGGACGCCGTAGGTTCGTCCATGGCCGTTTCGGTCGTTCAGCAAGGGAAGGTGCGTCAGTTCGTCCCGGAGCGTCAATTCCGGGGTCGTCCACGCGACGGCGTCGCGCCTGCGGAGGCATCAATGGGCTCAACCAGAGACACCTCGCCCCCTCTGATCTAAGCCATGTGCGACGCGTAAAGCAACATGTTTTCAAAAAACAGACCGCGGACGAAGATCATTCGGCCCGGGATCGGCGATGTGACCGAGCACCTTTGCCGCCGGCTGTTGTCGAGGCCATGGATCGGGCAATTGATGAGATGGGGCGGCGGGAGACGCAGCATTCTCCGCGCGCGGCGACACGCTGACGGTTACCGTCGCGGCGCATCGGGTGCGGCTGCTGAGTCGTGCAGCATCCGAAAGCAGGCGGACGCCGGCCGCTCCGCCCCTGATTCGCGAGTTGCACTCTCGACGGGGGCTCGGCTCGGTGCGGTCGCACGAATTGATTCTAAATCAACTATAGCGCATTTTGGCGGGTCGAGCAACGGCCAATTTTCAGATCGCTGAAAATTTTGCCCACAGCGATCTCGCGGGGATTTTTTTGGGGTGATCGGGCCCTTTTTGCGCCCCAAAAAAGCCAAAAAAGTGTACAGAAATTGGTCAGGTTCGAGGCTGGAACCGCGACGCCCGCCGGCCGCGGGAGTTGGACAGTTGGGCGAAAACGCAAAAAAACCTTTCGCGGAGCGAGGAATTCCCGCGTCGGCCAGAGGCGCGAACGCTGAAATTCTTCGACCGCGAAAGGTTTGCGTCCCCCCTGACGACAGGCAGGCGAATCTCTCGGACTTGCCTGCCGTACGCAATACTGCGCCGGTGAATCCTCGTCTGTGGTGAAGCCGCTTCGCCGTCGAATCGGCCAGCCGGTACAGGGGAACGATTGGCCCGGAGACGTTATGGGTTTTCAGCGGAGAGGAGCGCCGGGGGTGGGAGCCTCGGAACCGGGGATCTGGGCCTCTTGGCCCGCCCGGTACTGTTCGAGGGCCCGCCGCTCTTGGAAGAGCTTATCCTGCGGTCCCGCCGGGAAATATTGGACGTCGTCGGTCAAAAAATAGGCCGACGGCAGCGCTTGGCCGCCGATGCTCGTCTGGCAGCCCGTGGCGCTTGTCATAGCCAGCGCCGCAGTGGCGAAGAGAGCCAGCCCTGACCAGGTATTGATCCGCGGGGCTTTCATTCAAGACTCCATTCTTCGACATCAGACCCGTGCCGCCCTTATAGGTAGATCGGCTAGTACAATCGGAATCTACGGCACAATTCGGGAGATTTGCCCCGCTTTGTGAAGTTTTTCCGGCTTTGACTGGTTGCGGCAAACGGCTGGCCAGGACGGGAAAAATGCGCAGTTGGGACGAAAAAGTCGAACGGACCGACGGTTGACGCCAACTGGGTCGATTGCATCGCGCGCGAAGGATGGGCGACGGCCCCCGGTCTGCCGATTTGCCGTCATTTCTTGGGCTGGAAGATGCGCTGCAGCTCTTCGAGCGAGGTCTTACCCTGGACCACGAGTTTCAGCCCCTCGTGCTGCAGTGTAATCATGTTGTCCTTGCGGGCCTGAGCTTTGATCTCCTGGCGGACCTGCCCCGGCGGCGACCAGCTTCCGCAAACCCTCGGTCAATTCGGCCAGCTCGAAAATGGCCGATCGGCCAAAATAGCCGGTTCCGCCACAGGCTTCGCATGGTTCGGGGGCTTCCTCGCCTTCGGCCGGCTTCTCCTGTTGGATAGAGGCGGCCCGGTAAAGGGTCTTCGTCTCCGGCGGAAGCCCGATTTTGGTCAGCATCTTGGGGTTGGGACGGTAGGCGAGCTTGCATTTGTTGCAAAGCAGGCGGATAAGTCGCTGACTCATCACCGCTCGCAGTCCCTCGGCGGCCTTGGCGTTGCCCACCAGCTTCGCAAATTGAGAGATGCCGGTCAGGGCATCGGCAGCGGGAAATTCCGAGATAAAACAGACGTCCGGCTGCCACTTGAGGACGGCGGCGGCCGTCTCCGCGTCGCGGAGCGGGTCGACATAAATCACGTCCGCCTCGGACCGAATCGCCCGATCGAGGAGAGTTGGGAGCGAATCGCCCTCGGACTTATCGAGCGAGCTGACATTGGGAATCTCGCGCCCTTGCAAGTCCCCAATGGCGAAAATCGTGTATTGGTATGCATCGACACTGCGCAGAATCCCGAAGGCCGTCGTCGAGACACCCGAGCCTGGCCCGCCACAGGCCAAAATAATGCCTTTCTTTTCCGACGTAATCTCCCGGATTCGCTCTTTTAACTCCTTGGAAAATCCGACTTCTTCCGGCGTCTTGGGTGTACTGGCGAGATTGCGAATTTTGACCGTGAGCCGCTCGGCACCCGCCAGCGACGGGCGCGCTGATGACCCAGAGTTCGTATTTTGTGCCCTGCAACTCGGCCCGCAGTCCTCCGGATTGAGGCTTCGTTCGATTCTGGATATCGAGACCGGCAAGCAGCTTGATCATTTGGGTGACGGCATGCCCCTGCTGCTTCGACAACCGGCTGCCGGGATAAGCAATCCCGTCGATCGAAAGCTGCGTCAGGGAGCGGTCCCCTTTGGGCTCGATCCGCAGTTGATCGGCGCGCCGCAAAAGAGCATCGGTCACGAGTTCTTTTGCAGGAATCAGGCCGGCTTGCGCAAGGCGTGCGTTGCTTCCCAAGTTGGCCTCGCGGCCGTTGGTGGCACCCTGGAAGAGGACATAATCGAGCTCCTCCTGCTCTTCATCCTCTTCGTTCGTTTTTCTCGAATCGCCGTCTTTTTTTCCGAAGCCGAAGATCACGGGTTTACCTCACCGCTCATTTTCTCGTCTAAAGTAGCCCGTATCCCACAAGGGTTTGCTTGAGCGAATTTCGCTGGGATTCATTTAAGGGAGTCATCGGAAGCCGCAGTTCGCCGCTGTCGCGCCGCAGCATCTGCATGGCGGCCTTGATCGGGATCGGGTTGGTCGCCAATCCCAACATGTCCCGGCAGAGAGGGAAAAGCTTGCGATGCCAATTCTGCGCGCCCGCCAAGTCGCCGGAATTGAAGGCCGAGATCAACGCTTTGACATCCTTCGGGACGATATTTCCCACGACCGAAACGACGCCGCGACCGCCAATTGCCAACAGCGGCAGCGTTAAGCTGTCGTCGCCGGACAAGACCGTCAAATCGGTCAGCGACAGGATCTGCGAGGCCTGATCCATGGACCCGGTCGATTCCTTGATCGCGACGATATTGGGAACCTCCGCGATCCGCGCGATCGTTTCCGGTTCCATGTTCTTCGCCGTGCGACCGGGAATGTTATACAGGACAATCGGCAGGTCGACCGCTTCGGCGACTGCACGAAAATGTTGATAAAAGCCTTCCTGAGTCGGCTTGTTGTAATAGGGGGCCACCATCAGGGCCGCATCGGCGCCTGCCTGCTTCGCAAAGCGCGTCAGGCGGATTGCTTCGGCCGTGCTATTCGAGCCCGTTCCCGCGACGACTTTGATGCGTCCGGCGGCTTGCTCGCACACGACGCCAATCACCCGTTCGTGCTCGTCGTGCGAAAGCGTCGGGCTTTCGCCCGTCGTGCCAACCGGACTGATGCAGTCCGTGCCCGATTCGATGTGGAAATCGACGAGCTTGCGCAGAGCGGCTTCATCGAGCGCACCGTCCCGGAACGGCGTCACCAGGGCGACCGTTAAACCGGCAAAGCGCTCGCCGCGTCCTCCCTTCTTATCGGGCATGATGCCGTTCCTTCCAATTGATGCCTGACAGCTGAGCCAAGGCGAGCTCGAGCGCGTGAGTGCCGTTGCGGCCGTATCCCTGGGCTTTGACGGCCACATAGAGCTGATGCGCGAGTGCCAATCCGGGGAGGGCCAGCCCCATGCGGCGCGCCTCCGCCAGAGCAATTCCCATGTCTTTGATGAAGTGCTCGACGAAAAAACCCGGGTCGAAATTGTCGTTCATGATTCGCGGACCCAAGTTGGCCAGCGACCAGCTTCCGGCCGCCCCGCTGCCGACCGATTGCATGACGGTGGGCAAATCGAGGCCCGCCTTGTATCCGTACAAGAGCGCTTCACAGACGCCGATCATGTTCGTGGCAATCAGGATTTGATTGACCATCTTTGTGTGTTGACCGGCTCCCGCCCCACCCTGGTAGACGATCGTCTTGCCCATCGCGTTGAAACACGGGCTCAGAGCTTCGACAACTTCTTTATCTCCGCCCACCATAATCGAGAGCGTGGCGTTTTTTGCCCCCACGTCCCCGCCGGAAACCGGGGCATCGACGCTGAAAACTCCCTTCGCTTTGGCAGCTTGTGCGATTTCAACCGCCAGTGCGGGCTCGCTTGTCGTCATGTCGACCAGGACGTTGCCCGGCTTCGAGCCGGCGAGTGCCCCGTCCGGTCCCAGCAGGACTTCGCGGACATCGCTCGGGAAGCCGACGATCGAAAAAATAACGTCCGACGCGGCGGCGACGGCGCGTGGAGTTTCCGCCCACTTCGCCCCTTGGGCGAGCAACTGCTCGGCCTTCGCTTTTGTGCGGCTGTACGCGCGTGACGGGAAAGCCGGCCTTGAGCAGGTGGCCGGCCATGCTCAATCCCATCACGCCTGTGCCAATCCAGCCGACTTTGGTCTCACCGGGTTTGATCTGCGGAACCGCCATTGTTTCACCGAATCAGGGCCAAACACGGCAGTATATCTGGCGAAATGTCGGAAGTCATCCGACCGCGGCGATCACGGATTCGGTTCCTTTTGCAGATGCTGCACCCATGCCGGCGGGAAATTGAGCAGAACCGAGTCGCGACTCATGCGGTGTCGGCGACAAAAATCCATTCAAGACGCGATCCAAATCCGTCAGACGATTGCGCTCGGTTTGTCCCGACACAACTTTCCGTATCGACCGCATGTACATGTACTCGAAATAAGCCAATCGTCCGCCAGGCACCAGGAGGCCGAACATGGCATTCAAGAGCTGCTCCACGAACGGGGCGGAGAAATTTGCAAAGGGAAGTCCCGAAACAATGAAGTCGTAGGGCGCTTCCGACTGAAATGTCTCGATTCCGCAGACATGCACCTGAGCCTGACTTGCGGCCGGCTGGAAGACTGGATCGTTTCGAAACCGCTCGCGGAGATGATTCGGCAAAGCTTTCGTTGAGCTCGACCAGATCGAGACGGTCGTCTTTTTGGAGAAGCTTGAGAATCCGCCGAGTGACGGCGCCCGTTCCGGGTCCGACTTCGAGAATTCGTGCCGGGCCCCGCGGCGCCGCGATTTGCCGTGTCATCGCCCGAGCCAGATGCCGGCTACTCGGAACAATCGAACCGGTGGTTTGAAACTGCGTGCGAAATTGACGGAAAAACTCGAAGTGCTCGCGAAACATCCGTCAGATGATACGACCGGATACGCGGCTTTGCATCTTACGCGCGGGAAATTCGAGGATTGAAGAACCGCTTCATTGCCGCTTAGACCCCGCTGCCGATTAGAGGCCGGAAGGCTTCGGATTCGCGTTCTGAGCCGTCGAGTCCTGCTCGCCCTGTACGGCCTGCCGCTTTTGCATCCGCTTGGCCCACGCTTCCAGTTCACTGCGATCGAGATACCCGTCACCGTTGGTGTCGAGGCGAGCGAAGTGCTTCTTTAATTGCGGCGGTGCTTCCTCGAGTGAAATCTTTCCGTCGCCGTTCGCGTCGGCTCGCATGATCATCTGAACCATGTGCTCGCCGTTGCGTTTCTTGCCGAATTGCTTGCCTGGTCGGATGGTGGGGTTACTCTCTTGTGCGACTTTGGTTTGGGGTGGACTCATCAATTCCTTCGGATCAAGAAAACCGTCGTGATTGAGGTCCAATTTTTCAAACAGATCGCCGGCCTTCGCCAACTCTTCGGGACTCAGTCGTCCGTCATGATTTGTGTCTAACATCCGGAAAAATGCCGGCATGGACCCGGTTCCGGCCGAATCGGACATTTCTTTCGAGTCACTTGCATCGGCTGCGGCGGTCGATTGGGCTTTCGCCGCTTTTTTCGCGGCTTTCTTCGCCAGCTTCTTGGTGTTTGGCTTGCTGGCGTTGCCAAGTGCCGACGAGACGTCTTCCAAAGTCAGCTCCTCTTTGCCGAGTTTGTCAAAGAGTGCGAGGAGACGCGGTCTTCCTTGGAGTTCGTCGCGAGTCAGCTTGCCGTCCTTGTTCTTGTCGAGCGTTTGAAAAATGCGTTTGGGATCCATATTCGGACGAGCCGGCGGACCCCCGCCAAGATTGCCGACCTTGTTGATGTCGGTGACGGGCTCCTCGGATTGCTGCATGGCGTGGTCGAACTCTTCGCGCGTCAATACACCGTCTTTATCGGTGTCGCCCATGCGGACGAGCCGCTCGAAGAACTTACGATGCTGCGGCGGAATCTCCGATGCCGTGAGCTTGCCGTCTCCGTTGACGTCGAGTTTCTTGAAGAGATCGTCGGCCGTGTTTTTCGCGTCATCGGCACGCAATTGAACCGCGCCGCTGAAAACCAGACTCAATGCCGCAATCGTCAGGACGTTCTTCATCGGCCAACTCCCGATGTGCTGCCGTCGATCAACATTCATTTGGAAGCTTACGTCGCTGCCTTTGTCTTTCAACCCCGACTCGGGTGCTGTAGTACCGCCTTTTTCGAAGCTTCGTCGAATCTTATGACCGACTGTAACAAAAAAGCGGCCCGCTCGTCGCAAGACGAGCGGGCCGGCCAATCGTTCAAATCAAGGCTTGGAGTTCGGCGTCGCTTACTCTTTGATCGCACCTTTCAGCGAAAAGCTCACGAAAACAGCGCCGTTTCCTTGCGGAATGGCGTAGCTGGCGGTCGGCGGCAAGTACTTGCGAACCGCGTCGAATTCGGGCAACTTCTTGAAGTCGATCCCCTCGAACAGCTTGTTGAGCGGTGTGGCGGCGATCATCTCTTGCGCCTTACCACTCTTGAGCATTTCGTAGAGGGGTTTGAGCTGCTTATCCGGCTCTTGATACCAGATCATCGAGGTCTGTGCCGGAAAATGCTTGGCCAGAGCCTTATAGCGATCGGATTCGGCCAGCGGCTTTCGCTCTTTGTCGCCCAAAATGACTTGCTCAATACGGCTGACATCGGTGGAGAACATGAGATAATCGTTCACGACGGCGACACCCATTGTCTGATTCGAATTGCCAAACTGTGCCAAGCCCGGCGCCGCCAGGTTGTAGATCACTTCTCCCTTGAAGTCGCGGGCTTCGGCCTGGAAATTCGGCATCTTCGCCAGCTTGTCCAAGACCGCCTTCATCTTTTTGGCGTTCTTGACTCCAATCGCGACGAGGATCCGCGAGGTCTGCGGCTTGTTGGGATCGGGATTGTCGGACGCAATATGAATCACGCCGTCCAGATTATCGATGACGTCCTTCTTCAAGTGAATATTGAGGCTGTCTGCCGCCGCCCATTCATCGAGCTTCTGCGCGGTCGCGCCGGGGCCCATGATTTGGTCCGCAAGACCTTCGACGGCCGTGTAGGCCTTCGGCACGTCCCAGTTAATCCCGATATACGAACTGGCGTCCTCGGTGACCCATTTCGGGGGAGACTGCTTGGTCGGCGGGAAGGTCAACACCTTGAGGACGCCGGTGGCCTCTTTATCGAGGTAGACTTGCAGCCGCCATTCCGAGTCGAAATCCTCGGTGCCCAGTTGGACGGAGCCGCCGATGGCCTTCAAATTATCGAGACCCAAAACGGGCAAGAACGCCATCGCCATGCCGAGGCTTTCGGCCGCCTGATCGTTGGACCGCACGAAGGCCTGGACGAGCGCGATCGGATTGAGATAGCCGAGCAGCACCGGCGGCGTGTGACCGTGATGGCTGGACTCGACGATGGCCTTGTACGCGGGAACGTCGGCCAGCGTGTCGGCGTGCTTGCCGTCCCAGCGCTTCAGGATGTCCTGCACCGCCACGGGGCTGGTCGTCAGGATCAGCGTATCATTCTTCATGACTTGGACGAATTGGCTGCCGAATTCGGGCTCGTCGGAATCGGAGCCCTCTTTCTTTTCGTCCTTGTCTTTATCCTTGTCCTTATCTTTATCTTTCGCCTTCGTGTAGAGGACCACTTCCGCGCCCTCGACGGTGCGCGTGGTCTTCTTGAACCCGCTCTTCGTCAGCTCCTTCGAAGCCTTTTCAAGCAGGGTGTTGACCGTTGAACCGCTGCTCTTGCCGAAGTCGAGAAACACGGCGACAGCCAGTTTCTTTGCATCGGTCGGGAGCAATACGGCGATCGAAACTTCGCCGTCCGGAATGGCCAGGACGTCGGACAGTTTCAATCCGACGTTTTTCTCGAACTCCTCACCGAACTGGGCGAATTTTTTGTGCAGATCGCCCATGAAGTCCTGAAGCTTCGGGTCTTTCAGGAGCTGGCCGAGATGCGATTCGCCGAACCGCGTCTTGAGGTCGCCGACATTGGGAACGGTCACGTACAGGTAGGTGTTCTGCGGAAGCAAGCGGTCATTCGGCGCTTTTTCCGCGGTCCATACCGGGCGGGACGCCAACGCGACCGCAACGGCAAGGCCGGCAATCAGGATCCGGCGAGCAAGGATTCGTCTCATGGCCTGGTCCAATAAGGGCTATATGGGATGTTGGAACGTCTCAGTTCGAAAACCAAACGGCACCGTGCTCGTCGCAAAGGGCCGGTTTCCTGCTGCTGTCACCGAAATACCACACGGCGACCGCGCGGGTTTCGCGAAAACGGGGCACGACCATCCACTTAGGACGGAAAAACGCCCCGTCGAGACCGCCAGTTGTAACACCGGGTCACACCGGTCACAAGACACCGGCAATTTGGGCGATTATTCGCGTGCCCGCAGCACTTACGATTGCGGCGGCGACTTTGCATTGCGGCGGCGCGGGGGATCGAGATAGCGATAGCCCGTATTCGGATTGTTCTTATCAAAGGCGAACGAATCCCGATTCGCCAGGAAATGCTTGAGATAAGACACGGGAATCGCGAAACCGATCCCCTCCCCGAAAATGGCCTTCATGTTGGTGACGCCGACAACCTCTCCGCGAGCGTTGAACAGCGGACCGCCGCTATTGCCCGGGTTAATTTGGGTTGTTGTCTGGATATAGACAAGACCTTGAAAGCTTCGGTTGCGCGTGCTCACGATTCCGCGTGAAACCGATCGCTCGAGTCCCAGCGGATTGCCGATGGCGAAGACCTCGTCCCCCTCTTTTTCTTCGTCCTCGCTACTCAAATAGACGGGGCGAAACGGCATATCCGGTTGCGAAGGAATCTGCAGCAGGGCCAAATCGAGAAACGGGTTGAGCGCGATGATTTTCACGTCGTCGATCCGGCGGCGGATAAACTCTCCGGCCGATCCCCGGTGGTACAGCGTGACCGCAACGCGGGTTTCCCGCTCGATGACGTGATAGTTGGTGATACAGTAGCCACGGGAGTTGATAATAAATCCGGAGCCCAGCCCCGCGGGCGTTTGCACCAGCACGACCCCCTCGCCGTACGTTGCGGCCAGTTCTTTGACAGTCCGCACTGGCAAACGGGCCGTCATAAAGCAGTCGGCATCGGCGATGCTCGCCTTGGGAGCTGTGTCACCTTTGTGGTGCCGCTTGTTGATCATCGATGTCGGAATCCGCACGACGTCAAACCCGAGATCGACGTACAGGGCATCCGACGCCTCTTTGAGGACGGGCGCCTCAATTTTTTGGCCTGTCTTCATTTCCAGCACGTCCGCATTGGCCGGCGAAAATGCCGCCGAGACGAGAATGGCCGAGACCAGGAACGAAAAGCCAAGCGTGAGCGTCTTCATAACGTCCTCATTGGAACCGGTAATCGGCATGACAGGCATCGCACCGCTTTTGTACGCGGCTCACCGCCTCGGTAAAGGCAGTCGCGTCGTTGGATTTCACAGCGGCAGCAATGGCGGCCGCCGAGTTGCTCAGGTCATCCGCATGGGCCTTGTACTTCGGATCCTCAGCGGAATCATAGTGTCCCACGGTAATCACTCGCCCCAAGGCCGCCAATAAACTTGCTTCGTGGAGGGCGTTTGCGGACTGTTTTTTCAGGATTTGCTGGGCTGTGCCGCTCTTTTTCAGCCATTGGAAGGAATGGTCCATGCGTTTCATGATCGCGTCGCGTTTGGCGACCTCCGAAAAATCTCGCTGCGGTTGTGCCGCAGACCCGCCCGCGGGGGCGTTTCCATCGAGCACGTCGACCAGCTGTTCGTAAGACGCTTTCGTGGCATGCAAGGCCGACGCGCCCGGCCCGTGAGCCGAGTCGTGGATTTTCGTGCCGAGATCGCGGACAAACGCCGCATTGCTTTTCCAACTGACTGAGCCGGAGTGTTCGGCCACGATCTGGGCCACCGTTGCCAGAGTCGCGCCGCTCACCGCGATTTCCTGACAGTGGCTATTGTACTTTGCCACGGACTGAAGTTGTGCGGCCAAATCGTTGCGGATTCGCTTGACCTCGGCGTCCAAAACATCGATGTCGACCAGCCGGCTCCAGTCGTTTTGCCCGCCACCGGCCTTTTTTTCTGTCGTGGTCGAGCTTTTTTCGGCAGCCCCCGTGGGAGTCGGGTTGGCCGCGACAGTCGCTGGCCCGTCCGGTTTCTTGGATTGGGCACCTTCGGCAGCCACTTCGAGCGGATGATCGAAAAAGACGTCGTATGGCACGTCGCCCAGCCATTTGCGGCCTTTGGCGTCGGTGTGCACCGCGACCCGATGTTCCAAACCTTCAACCGATTCGTCCCCCTGTTTCGGAGCGTCCGCCGATTTTTTTGGGTCGGGAGCGGGTTTGGCGGCCGGGAGCGGCGGAGAGGCCGATTGCGTCACGGGACCGGGAGTGGAAGATCCCCCGCTGCAGCCGACCAGAATCAGGGCCACGCCGAATGGCAAAAGACCTCGGACCAAGCCGCTCGTGCCAGGTCCTTTGCGATGTGATCGAATTGCTCGTTCCATGCTGCCGCGGTTTCCGCCTCGATTATCCGGCACGCGAAGTGACCGTGCAATCGTGTCCATCAGCCAGGTCGGCGGCACCGAAGATCGTTTGGGGGCCTCCTGCCGGGGACTTTTTTGGCTTTTTTGGGCGCAAAAAAAGGGGACTTTTTTTGGGTGGACGCCAAAAAAGTCCTCACGAGCGGCCAGCGGCTCGATCAGGAAAGAACAGAAGTGATTTGCACTTCCGCCTTTGCGATTTTCATGGCTCTCCGGCCAAGCCCAAGACTTTTTTTGGGTGGACCCCAAAAAAGTCCACTCGCCCCTTTGGCTGGGAAAAATCCACCCACCGAAAAATTTCCGGCGACCGCCAAAAAACTCACAAAATGCTGCGCGTGATTCGAACACACACCGATACAATGGAGCTAGGAACGAATTTCGCGTGTCGGCGAATTCGTTCACCTGGCCAATGGTGGTGGCGCATCCGCGAGCCGCTTGGGCCGTCGCCCTCCGCTTCACCCGCACAGGGGAATCAAGCAATCGGCGACGGGAGTCGTGTTATCGCCCCGCCCACTGAGAACCTCCGTTGGCCTGCCGGGTAAATTCCGCCTGGCAGAAACGCTGGTGTCGGCCGCTTGCGGTCAAAGCGACCGGCGTCCGCAGATTCGTCGGTGCCGACCGCTTCGCACCGCGCGGGTACCCGAGCGACCGGCGTCGGCAAAGTCCGCCCGAAGGGATCGGGCATCAAACCATCGGCCTTGGCTCCGCTCGCGCGGAGCCTTGCGCTGGGTCTATTTTTTCACCTTTTCGGAGATCACCCTCCACGCCGGCGGCAGTGCCGGCTTGTCGAACGCGGCTTTCGTCCGGACGCACGGCATTGCCGAGACGCATCCTCACGGAATCGGTCCGTCCCGCAGTCGGCGCAGAAAGCCTCGAGCAAGAATGAAAGGTCGGGGACAAGAGTCTTCGTATTCAAGCCGTGAAACTGCCAGCCCGGCTGCGAATTCGGTCAGCGAGGTTCGTCAAATTCGTCTCGGCAGCCTCTGGATTCGACTTCGCCTCCCGCTCCCGCGCAGGTACTGCTCGCGCCCCTCGTGCAGCTTCTTCTCGATCAGAGCGAGCTGCTCGGGCGTTGTCCGCTGGATCGTTTTGTGAAGCATCTCCATGAAGTAACCAATTTCGCGGGGATCGAGGGGGTAACCGATGTTGTCCGATCCAGGCGCGTCCGACGTCACCAGCGGTCTGCCCTCCGCGTCCAAGATGGCGTACCAGGGAAACCCCCAAGACTCTTCGGGCCGCAGGCGTTTGATGAGCGGCACGCCGTTCGTCATCCGCTCCTGGTCAATTTGCAGATTGACAAAATCGGAGGCGAACAGGCTGGCATTCTGGTCGAAAAACTGGTCGAGCATGCGGCTCCAAATAATTCGCGGCGGCCCGACATGCAGCAGGATGCGTTTCGATTCACGCTTGGCCTGGGAGAGTGCGTCGGCGAAGACCTTGTCCGCGTCGAGTGCCTCCGGCGACCATTTCTCCAAAAACGCCTTGATCTTCCGGGGGTCATAATTTGCCCCCGCCTCCAGCGTGCCCTTCTCGAGCGCGCCCTTCTCGAGCCGCCGGTCTCCTGGTTGACGAGCACTTTCCCGTCGCTGTCGAGCACGGTCAGGAAGGGCAATCCCCGTGGCTCGCTCTGATTCTGTTGTCCGCTCTTTTTGACGTACTGATCGAACACCTTCTGCTGAGCGTCGACATCGACGAGGACCTGCACGAACTGGCTGCGCAGGATCTTTGCGATCTCTTTGTTCCCTTTGAAAAGGTCATAGAGCTTGTAACATCGGTCGCACCGATTGCCGCCGAACACGACGAGCACCCGCATGCGTTCGAGCTTTGCCGTTTTGATGGCTGCTTCGATCTCGCCTTTGGCATCGGCCTTCGGATTGAAAATCGATGCAGCCGGTTTTTTCTCAGCGGCGGCTTTGGCGGGCTCTTCGGCCGCCGGTGAGGGCCTTTCCGGCGAAGCGCACTCTGCGAGCCTCGCGAGGGCAAAGATTCCAATCACGCCCATCGAGAGCGCGATGGGACCCAATCTCAAATACTGTCGTCGAGCGAACGTCAGCGCCATTGCGATTCTCCCGCGGTCAACAAGGCCATCGATTGAGTTCCTATCATGCGAAAAACCATCCGATCGTGGCGCCTTGGACGCCGAGCGTCTTCTAAAAGTTCCCAGATCTTGCGGAACGAGTTTCAGAAACAGGGTCGTTTGATGGTGCTCCTGGAAAAGGGTTGATTTAATGACACAAAGGATTCCGGCCCGGGTCGCCCCCGCTGGATCCTCGTGCGCAATCAGGCCCGTTAGAGAGGAATCAGCCCACGTCGCGCGGCATGTCGCACAAGCTCGGAATGCTTTTGGAGTCCCAGTTTGTGCATCAGATGGGCGCGATGGTTCTCTGCAGTTCGTTGGCTAATATGGAGAGGCGCGGCGACCTGGGAATTGGTGTGTCCCTCGGCCGCGAGCTGCAAAATCTCACGCTCGCGAATGGTCAGCATGTCCTGCGGATCGAAGGATCGCGATTGTTTCGCCCACCACGGAAAACTCCGGTTGCGATTCGAGAAGGGCGCCGCATTCCCCTTCGGGCCACGGGGTGATCATCCGCCAGCATGATTGAGATCGTCATTGGTTTCATTCTTCGCTTGGGATCGGTCCCGTGGCGTTGTTTCGCGCACCGGCAGCTCGGCGGTGATCAGAGTTCCGCGGCCCGGGATGGCCTCGATCGTCAGGCGGCCGCTTAACAGCTCCACACGTTCTCGCATCCCCGCCAGGCCGATTGAACGCGGCGCGTCCAGCATGGCTTCCGGATCGAAACCACGGCCGCGATCTTCGATCTGCAGGCCCAGCGTGTCACTCGTCGTCCGGACGCGCACCATGGCTTCATCCACGCCGGCATGGCGGGCGACATTCGTCAGCGACTCTTGGATGATCCGATACGCGGCTGTTTCAACCTCGGGAGCCAAGCCGGCTTTCGATTCCCTGATGCTTGAAGTTGATCCGCACTCCCATCTGGTCCGTGAATCGCTCAAAGAGCGAGATCAGGGCCGGCAGCAGGCCCAGTTGATCCAGCTCCGCGGGCCGCAGGTCAAACGACAGCGCCCTGACCTTCTCGAGTAACTCGTCGATCATACGTCGAGCGCTGATCAACCCTTCGCGGCACGGCGTCTGCCGCCACGTCGCCGTCCCGGCTCAACTGCAGCTTGAGACTCGTCAGCATCTGGCCGATTTCGTCGTGAAGCTCGCGGGCGAGATGGCGGCGCTCGCTCTCCTGCACTTCGAGCAGGCGGCGCGAGAGGGTTTGCAACCGGTCCGCGTACTCTTGCAGGGCCTGTTCCGCCTGTCGGAGCTCTGTGACGTCTTGAGCTGTTCCGACCAGGCGCATGGGCGCGCCCTCCTCGTTAAGGATGACTCCTCCCCGGTCATGCAAGACACGAATACTGCCGTCCGCGAGAGTTATTCGGTAATCACAGCTGAACTGGCCTCGTCCGCGAATTGCCTCGTCGACCAGCGCCGGTACGCGTTCCGCATCTTGCGGCACGAGAACTTTCAAGAACTGCGGGTAGGAGAGGTCGGTCTCGTCCGCCTTCAGGCCGAAGATGTTGTAAAGTTCGTCGGACCAGGTGACCTGATTGGTGCGCAGGTCCCATTCCCAGCTGCCGATGTGTGCAACCTGTTGGGCTTCCGAGAGTCTTCGTTCGCTTTGCTTGAGCTTTTCCAGGACGCGCTGGCGCTCGGTGATGTCTTCAACAACGTTGATGGCGCCCACGCGACGACCTTGGTGGTCGCAGAGCGGTTCCACGTTGACGCTGACGACGGCGCGGTTCCCGTTCGGCTGCTGAGCCACGACGGAGGTATTTCGCACCGAACGTCCCTCGCGAACGCAGGCCGCCACTGGTCCTTCATCGCCCGGCAGCGATGAACCATCCAGGCGGTAAAGTCGCCATGGCCCGCAAAACTTCTCATCGGCCGCGGGTTCGCGGCCCCAGAGTTCGGCGGTGCGCTGATTGTAGAAGTCGATGCGACCTTCGACATCGCAGGTGTAGACGGCAGCCGGCATCAGTGAGAACAGTTGTCTGATTCGTCCTTCGCTCAGGCGCAGCGCCTCTTCGGACTCTGTCCGCTCAATCCAGTCCGCGGCCTGGCGAGCCAAGAGATCGATGAAATGCAGGTCCCGGTCCGCCGGACGGCGCGGCACGCGGTAGTAGGTGGAGAGCATGCCGACCAACCGGCCTGAGCGCGCGACCAGGGGAGTCGACTGAACGGCGCGAGCGTTGGCGGCGAGCATCACGTCCAGCCCGGGCGTGCCCGCGAAAAGCGGACTTTGGCTGACGTCCTCGACCACGACTCGTTCGCCACGCTGCATGGCGGTGCCGCAGGCGCAGTGACCGCCGTGGACGGCGTTGAAGTACTCCAGGAATGGACTTTCGAACCCGCGGTTGGCCACGATCTTGAGCGCCGCAGAGTCGCGGTCGAACAGTTGGATGTTGCCCATCTCGGCGGAGGTCACGGCGATGGCCGCGTCTACGATCTCCAAGAGCAGCGAGCTCGTATCGCCAGTTTGAACCAGCTGCGTGCTCACCTCTTGAAGTCGCGACATGTCGGCCAGGTCGGCGGCCAGGCGCCGTTCGCTATTCCGTTGAGCGTCCTCCGCCATGACGTGCTGGAGGACCATTGCCGCCTGTTTGACGCCGACGTCGAGGAGTAATCGTTCATCCTCGCTGGGGAAGTCCGTCCTGATCGAGCCGGCGACCACGTGACCATTCGGCACGGGAAAACCCATGGGCGCCACAACAATTCGCAACGATCCGCTGCCGATCGGATTCGGTATGGACTGCACGGAATGGATGTCGGGACTGACCAGCAGGGGTGCGACGGCATCGCCAATCTCGCGGGTCCGATTTTCGGGGTCTGAATGAAAACCGGGGCGGGCCACCTCCGTCTCAGCTCCGCACACTCGACGGCTCAATTTCAGATAAACAAAGTCGAGAGGCAGCGTTGCGAGCAGCGCGTCGGCCAAACCTTCGGCAACTTGCTGCGCATCGTAGTTGACCCATACAGCCGGTAAGGCCGAGAGAGCCACCAAATCGCGTATTGTGCGCCGCGTTCCGGATTGCTTGGAGACGGTTGTCATCGCTGACAGCCTTCATTTGCCAAAAGTCTCGCTGGCGAATCGACTGGCAACGATCCGGGGTTCGAAACGATCGTCGCAGCCTTCGGCAAGTGTGTGTCCACTCCAAATTCCCTCGGAGTGGCCAAAGATCCGTCAGTCGGTTGTTGTTTGCGGAAAATCCGCCGCGGATGATCGCGATAAACTCCGAAGCCCGCAAACGCGCTGGGGTCATCAGTCATGGCCGCTGACACCCAACCGATTAATCCGGTTCGGCAGGGCAGCTCCATTTTTGCTCCTGCGACGACTTCACGGTAAAGATTCCAAATAGGCCAATTTATTGTATCAGTCGAACCGAAGATTGTTATTTTGGAATTCGTTGCAGGGCGGGTTCGATCGTTGTGTTCCATTGTTCGACCACGAGCATCCGCCGTCTAGTCGTCGTAGACACCTGACACGGCGCTCCACGATTAAAATCCAGTGAGATTCGTCGTCGCATGTTTGCGAGCGAATGGACGACATCGATCGGCTCTTCGTGCCACGGACTTGCTCTTTTGCAACCTGCGGAAAAGGACGCAGAGGTTGAAATGGGGTATGACAAAGACGTCCGGCTGGCGGGTGCGGTTCTCGATCGCGCTTGGCATGTCTGCGCGTTTTTCAACAGCCAGGACGAGGAGTACCGAGTCCTGCTCCCCTTTATCAAAGAGGGTTTCGAGCAAAACAATCGGGCGTCGCATATCATCGACCCCCGACATCGGGATGAGCACCTGCGGCGCTTGGAGCAGGCGGGAATCGATGTCACGGAGGCGGAGCGGAAGGGTCAGCTTGAAGTACTTTCCTGGGACAACGCCTACTTACAGGACGGCTACTTTGACCAGGACCGGCAGATTGCCCTCATCGAAGGTCAATTGGCCGCTGGTCGGGCACGGGGTTTTGAACTGACCCGACTGGTTGCCAAGATGCAATGGGCATTGGAAAACCTCCCCGGCGTTAATCAGATCGTTGAATACGAAGCCCGTCTCAACCAGGCGCTGCAAAAGTACGACGATGTCGTCTGCTGTACCTACGACGTGACCCGGTTCAGCGCCTCCGTCATTTTGGATATTCTTCGCATTCATCCCCTTGTGCTCATCGGTGAAGTTATTCATAGAAATGCATTCTTCACTCCGCCGGACCAATTCCTGCGCGAGCTGTCGGCGCGAGACGAAGAGGGTGGGAGTGGCCGCGGTGAAGCAGGCTAACCCCGGCGTGTTCGTGTCCCAAAACCACCAAACTCCGTTTGCCGCCAGCAAAAGCGCGGGGTCTCGGGAAATCAAATTGGCCAATTTGGGTCCGCGGGCTTACATTTCCTTCAAACACTCGTGGACGAACTGAACCGCCATCGCCCCCTCGCCGACAGACGAGGCAACGCGCTTGACCGAACCGGACCGCACATCTCCCGCGGCGAAAACGCCCCGCCGGCTGGTCTCGAGCAGGAAGGGCTGGCGGACGCCGCTCCAGTTGGGCGATTGCGCCATGCCTGCCCCGTTCGGACGAATCCTTTGTCATCCCTCTCGATCTCCGCCGGCAGCCACTCGGTACGCGGCGATGCCCCAATGAAGCTGAACACCGCGGGGACTTTCAGCGTTCGCGTCTCTCCTGTCTTCTTGTTGACGACCTCGACGGCGCCCAGGTGGCCGTCACCGGACATCCGTTTAACCTCCGTGTTGCAGAGCACCTCGATGTTGGAGATCTGCTCGATCCGATGGACCAGGTAGCTCGACATGCTCTTGTACAGGTCGTCTCCGCGAATCACGACGTAGACCTTGCGAGCCTGTCCAGCAAGGAAGACGGCGGCCTGTCCGGCCGAATTGCCGCCACCGACAACCACCACATCCGATCCCCCGCACATCTGAGCCTCGATGGGTGTGGCAGCATAATAGACGCCGCGGCCCTCAAACGTCTCGCACCCCTCGACGTTCAGCAGGCGATAGTCGGCCCCCGTTGCGATCAGCAGACACTTGGTTGTGACCGTCTCGTCCCCCTCGAGATGCAACACCGAGTACATGTTTTCGAAGGTCAGCCGCGCGACCGGAGTGGGAATGGAGAGCCGCGCCCCGAATTTATTGACCTGTAGAACGGCGAGCTCCGCCAGCTCGCCGCCCGTGATGCCGGCCGGAAAGCCCAGGTAGTTCTCAATGCGCATACTGCGACCGGCCTGACCGCCTGGGGCGCTCCGCTCGAGCACCACGGTCCGCAGCCCTTCGGAGGCGCCGTAAACCGCCGCCGCCAGGCCCGCCGGTCCGGCCCCGACCACGACCAGATCGTAAACCGCCTGTTCCAGTTGCGGGCGCAGGCCGAGTGCCTCGGCTAGCTCGAGATTGGTCGGGTTGCGCAAGAGCAGCTTGCCGCCCCACGTAACCACGGGCGTATCGGCTTCGCTCATCCCGAACTGCTTGAGCACTGCATTGACCTGGGGATCGGCCTCGAGGTCGAGCCAGGTAAACGGCACTCGGTTCTTAGACAGGAAATCGCGGATCCGGAAGGTGCCCTGCGAGTAGCGAGATCCGATCACGCGCGGGCCCATGTAGTTTCCCGGCTCGCGCAGCAATTGCCTGCGGGCAATGAACGCCCGCAGGATCGTATCGCCCAGCTCGGGGTGGTGATTCACGAGCTGCCGCAGGGCATCGGGCGACACCTCGTAGATTTCACTTTCGCGGCGGACGACGGCCCTGACCAGTGCGGGACTGCCGGTCACCTGCGCCACCTCGCCTGTGAACTCGCCGGGTCCGTGCACCGTGACCGTTTTCGGCGCATCCCCTGATTCGTCCAAAATCTCGACTTCGCCCGACTTGACGACGCAAAAGTTGCAGTTGCGCTCGCCGATCTCAAACAGCGTTTCTCCGGCCCGATAGCGTTTCAGCACCATCAGCGGGCAGCGTCCGAGCGATGCCAATTCGGCCTCGCTGAGCTTGGGGAAGGCGATGCTTCGCAATTCGCGGCTTTCCATCGCGGCTCCTTCTATGCAAAGCAATTTTCAGAATTTACTCGCGCAGGTAGGGTACGAATTGCTCCGGCACGGGCAGCTCAGTCTCATCAATGTAACACCAGGCCCACTGCTCGCCCGGCTCGAAGGAAGCCATCACGGGATGGTGCGAGTGGTGGAAATGTTTCGTGGCATGGCGGCCTGGCGAGCTGTCGCAACAGCCGACGTGACCGCACGTGAGGCAGAGCCGCAGATGAACCCAAGGTGTGCCCAGTTTCAGGCACTCTTCACACCCTTGAGTGCGGGCGGGCATCGGAACGAGATCCTGCAAATGATGACAGCTCATAACGGATCTCCTGCAGAAAGATCCCTGGGTTCAACACTCCAATTCCGTCGCAAAACCTGAGCCTGACGGCGACCCTCGTAAGCGCTTTTTCGGTTTGCTTTTCCGTTTTGACCGGGATTGGAATTATAGGCTCGAGACAGGCTCCGGAGGGGATCTGGTCGCTTTCGGCACGGATGGATCGGAGCACCGGCGACATTGACCGAGTGATTATGTCTTCTCCAGCGCCGAAGCGTTCATCGCCACAATCATCGCGTCGGCGAAGTTCTGCCGAAGCGGAAAGACGCCCAAAAAGCGGGTTCTGATCAAATTGCGGCCCGGACATCGAATGACAACTCGCCAGCATTCCGATCACTTCGATCGGCGCATCGGTTGAAGGCCTGCCATCCTCAGGTCTCCCCTGCGGTAGGCCACCTCAAGATATTGCCGCGCAAACATGGACGCAGAACGATGCCCAGGAAGGTTTTGAAATGCCTAAGAGATTCGGGCATCTTGCACAGTCGGCGTAGCACGCCGTAGTCTGGGAGGCGGTCCGAGGTCTTGCATGGAAGATTCGAGAAGTCCCGCGAGCGAGCGGCCTCCGTCACCGGCTTCAACGGTGATCGCAGACGATCCGTCTCGGCTCGTCGGGGCCGTCATTGGGCCTTACAAGCTCATCGAGCAAATCGGAGAAGGAGGATTTGGGCTCGTCTTTGTTGCCGAGCAGCACAAGCCGGTCAGACGCCGGGTGGCCCTCAAAGTCATCAAGCCGGGGATGGACACCCATGACGTGATCAACCGCTTCGAGGCCGAACGGCAAGCGCTGGCCCTCATGGACCATCCCAACATCGCCCGGGTTCTCGATGCGGGCGCGACAGCCTCCGGTCGGCCCTATTTTGTGATGGAGCTGGTCCACGGCATCCCCATCACGGCGTACTGCGACAACAACCGGCTGACTGTGCGGGAGCGCCTCGAACTGTTTGTCTCCGTCTGCCAGGCCGTTCAGCACGCGCACCAAAAGGGGATCATTCACCGCGACATCAAGCCGTCGAACGTGCTCGTCACGCTGCACGACGGCCGCCCGGTCGTCAAAGTGATCGACTTCGGTGTTGCCAAAGCGCTCTATCAACCGCTGACCGACAAGACGATCTACACGCGCTTCTCGCAGATCATCGGCACGCCGCTTTACATGAGCCCCGAACAGGCGGAGATGACCGGCCTCGATATCGACACGCGCAGCGATATCTACTCCTTGGGCGTGCTGTTGTACGAGCTGTTGACGGGATCCACCCCGTTCGACAGAAAACGCCTCGCGCAGGCGGCCTACGACGAGCTGATTCGCATTATTCGCGACGAAGAACCTCCCCGGCCGAGCACACGGCTGTCTCGCTCAACAGAGACGCTTTCGGCCGTCGCCGCCCAGCGCAAGACCGAACCGGCGCGGCTCTCGCGGATGTTCCGCGGGGACCTGGATTGGATCACGATGAAGGCGCTCGAGAAGGACCGGACGCGGCGCTATGAGACCGCCAACGGGCTGGCCCGCGATGTCGAACGTCATCTCAATGATGAACCGGTCGAAGCCGGACCGCCCGGCGCGGGTTATCGACTGCGAAAACTTGCGCAAGAACCGGGCCGCGCTGCGCATCGCCGGCGCGTTCCTGCTGCTCTTGGTCTTGGGCGCGATCGTGAGCGGCTGGCAGGCGTTCCGTGCGACGGTCGCGGAGAAAGCGGCCCGGTTCAGCGAAGAGGTTGCGCAGGACCAGAAGCGCGAGGCTGACAAAGCCAGGGAGGAGGCCGACCAAGCCCGGAAACAGGCCGAGAAGCGGCGGGACGAGTTGGGCATCGCCAACGACAACTTGCGCCGGGTCAACTATGTCGCCGACATGAACCTCGCCCGAGTGGCATGGGGCGAGAACAACCTGGCCCGCACTCGAGAACTGCTGGAACGATATGTTCCCCAGCCCGGTGCGCCGGATCTGCGCGGCTTTGAATGGCACTACCTCCGCCGGCTGCTGCACGGCGATCTTCTCACGTTCAAAGCTCACCCGGGGCGTCTCACAGACATCGCCTTTCTGCCCGACGGTCGTCGGCTGCTGACCGCCGGGACGGAACAACCGCATCACGCAATTGAGCCGAAATTGGCAGTCGGGCAGGTCAGGCTCTGGGACGCGAAAACCGGCGATGCTTTGGACTTCACGCTCAAAGGCCTGGGCGATACGGCAAGAACAGTCGTTCTCAGCAGGGACGGCACTCATGTTGCCGCGGCTTGGGATGACGGCCTCATTCGCTACTGGGATCAAATCTCGGGCGAACCGATCGTGCTAACGGGCTCGGGAAAACGGACCGCGTACAGAATTCGATTTGGTCCCGACGGCCGGCATCTGCTTGCCGTGTCCGCGGGCGATTCCATTGCCGGGATGTGCTCGGTCCGCGTCTGGGATCTCGTTGCCCGCCGCTGCGTCATGACTCTCGATGATGTGCCCGCGGCCCGCGGTGCGGAGTTCAGCCCCGATGGCAGCCAGGTTGCCTTGTGCCTCTCGAAGCAGGGCGTCGTGCAGGTCGTCGACATCAAATCGGGTAAAGAGGCCTATCGTTACAAGCCTGGGGGACCATACCTCTTGTGCGTCGCATTTAGCCCGGACGGCAAACGCCTGGTTACATTTGGTGAAAACAGCATTCGAGCGTGGAAAGTCGCAGCACGCGACACCACGGCAATCTGGCCAACGGAGATGGTCGTGGGCATGAGCCTGGCATTCAGCCCCGACGGGACGCGTCTCGCGCTGGGTGGGGTTGCGGGAGTCGTGGAACTGCGGGACAGCGCAACGGGCGACGTGCTCCAGACATTCAAGGGACACTTGGGGCCCGTCGAGGTCCTCGCGTTTGATTCCGCAGGGAGCCGACTCGCATCGGGCGGGTATGACGGCAGCGTGCGTCTCTGGAACACGATGAATCAAAGCAGGGATGCGTCAAACGGACGGTTTGCGCGGGAGGTGAACGTCCTCGAACTCAGCCCCGACGGCCGTACCCTGCTGACCGGCGTGAACACCGCGAATTCCGGTTTCGCCGCGAAGAGCATCCAGTTGTGGGACACCTCGACGAAGCAGCCCAGGCATGACACCATCGAAACGCCGGGATTGGTGCAGAGTTTCGAATGGAGCGGCGACGGACAGCGCTTGGTCCTGACCGACAAGGAGCACACGATCACCGTCATTGATGTCGCCACGAGCGCGGTGCTCGAGCGACAGCACATCGACCTGGCTGGGAAGATCGAGGCGGCCCTCTCCGACGATGGGCGACACTACGCCTACTGCGCGCCGGAAGGGGCGATTCGGCTGCGAGAGATGAAGACCGGGAATGAAACCAGAATCGACAAGGGGCCCGGCGAACACGTGCTTATCCTGGCGCTGAACTTCGACGGCTCTCGCCTCGCGAGTGCCGACGAGAACGGAGATGTCGGAATCTGGGACACCGCGACAGGACTGTCGGTGGCGACCTTCAAACTCAGTGGCGTGTACGGCCAACAGCTTCGATTCAGTCGCGATGGCAGCAAGCTGGCGATTGTGGGAAACCTTTCTCGCCTGATTACTGGCGAGGTACGGATTCTGGACCCCCAGACCGGCGGCCAGATGTCACTCAAGGGGCACGCGCTCAACGTAACGGACTGTGCGTTCAGTCCGGACGGGCGGCGGCTGGCGACCACGAGCATCGACAAGACGATCCGCATTTGGGACCTTGCCACCGGCCAGGAAGTGCTGAAACTGGCGGGCTTCGCGACGTGGGTGAACCGTATTCGATTCGACACCCAAGGCCACCGGTTGATCGGCGCCGCCGCCCCAGACCGCTCGATTCACACCTGGGACGCGACGCCGCTCCTTAATGAGCCGCCGTGATCTGTCGCCGCGCTCTTAGATGAGCCGCGGGGCTGCATGCCGTCCGAACCGTCGCAGGACGGGTTCGCGCGGCTCGGAACGCGTTTGCGAGGAGACGCTCTAACAGCGTGGCACGGATTTTCGCCGCCGGCGCCACTGAACCGTGCAGTCCGGTAGGGCATGCTGTGCATACCGATCCAGCACTTCGCGATCGCCGCGTGCGATTCGAAGCGGAATGCACAGCATGCCCTACCGGACTGAAAAAACGGATGACTTCCTGGATATGCCGGGAGGAATCGGCGGTCTCAGCCTGGGCTGGATGTTTTTGGAAGTGTGCGTCGGGCTGCGCCATTCTCCAATGAATCGACATCGGCACTCCGATCGAAACCGTTAGGGTCGATCTCAAGCCAACCGATGAGCTCCGGCGGCTTGATTATTCCTTGGTCAGACTCTGCTCCAAAAACGTTCGCATCATTCGTAGCGACCTGCGCAGTTCAATGTTGACCGAAACGCCGTTTGCGTCTTCAGAAAACGCTGTCATCGTAATTTCGAGCTGCGATCGCCGCCCCTCCAGGCTGGTCACCTGAATGTGGTACGTGTAATTCGTCAGCGTGCCGGATGATCGGTCGACAAACGAGGCCCGGTAGTCGCCGCGTTGGCCCGAGCGGCGAATACGAAAGGTCTGCGTGCCGTACTTTGTCTCGAATTGCAGCGTGACGACTCGGGCATGCGTCTCGAGTATTTTCGCCCCGGAGCTCTTTTGAATCGCGTCCACATTCCGCTCGACCCAACGACAGACGGACGCATAGTCGTAATCGGCTTCCACGATGAGAGATTGGCGGCCGTAGCCGGCGCGGCAGGAAGAATCCAGCAATGCGCTGATCGCGAGTGCGAGAAAAAGCGTGCGAAGAACTGGGATGGCCATGGCGTTTCTCCGGGGTCACGCGAAGGCTGTGCCGCGAGAGATCACAATACCAAGTCCCACCCTGCTCGTCCGGCTTTCCGCCAGTCAGCCAGGCTCCAAGCACGGTCCTTTCATGGCGTGTTCCGAAACAGGGTCGTTTAGCGGTGATCCGGGAAAAAGGTTTGAGCTTCGCGGAATCGGGGACGCTCGTCCGCTTCTCCTTCGCTGGAACTCGAGCTCAACCACAGTCGGAGAGTCGTCCTGCCAGTCCCCGTAGGGTTCTGGAATTCGCTGCGCCCCGGGTATGTGGCGGGCCGCGGCAGTTCCTGCAAACCGATCCAGGCGATCGCCAGTCGCCGGCACGGCACTTGGCTATACTTCGAGGTGCGGCGTACGCGAAGTGTCTTGGAAAGGTGGTCTTGATGTCCCGCACCATCTGCTCGGGCCGGCCTCTCTAAGGCCAAGGGGCCGGCCCTGTCTCTCAGACCGGCCTCGGCGCCGGTCCTCTTGATCGCGTTTGGCCTCGGACTGGTCGGCTGCTCGCACGCCGCCGGAGAAGGTGCCGAAAAGCATTTGCCAACGGTGACCGTCAGCTACCCCCTCGAACGAGAGGTCACGGACTACCAGGACTACACCGGGCGGACCGCGTCCGTCAATTTCATCCAGCTCCAGGCACGCGTCACGGGCTATCTCGACAAGATCTATTTCACGGAAGGGGCCGAGATCGCGGCGGGCACGGTGCTGTATGAGATCGACCCGCGGCCGTACAAGGCCTCGTATGATGCCGCCAAGGCTCAGGTCGCCCAAAACGCGGCCGCCCTCGAGTTGGCCAAGCAAGACAACAGGCGCTTCAAGGCGCTGTTCAAGGACCAACCGGGCGCGACGACAAAGCAGGACCTCGACAAATACCAGTCGCAAGAGGACCAGGCGGTCGCAAACCTGGACTACGCCAAAGCCAACTTGGAGACGGCCAAGCTCAACCTCGATTGGACGAAGGTCACCGCGCCCGTCGGCGGAGTAATCGGCCGCCTGCTCGTCACCAAGGGCAACCTGATCGTGGCCAACCAAACGACGCTGACAACAATTGCGGCGCAGGATCCCTTGTGGGTTTACTTTGACATGGACGAGCCGACCGCTCTCCAAGTGCGGGAGCTGGCCCGCCAGGGGAAGTTCGGGCCGGCGAGCGACAGTCCTCCCAAGATTCCCTTCCATCTCCGGCTGGCCAACGAGAAAGGCTTCCCGCACGAGGCCATTCTGGACTTCGTCAACAATCAAGTCGACCAGGCGACGGCCACCCTGCTGATCCGGGCCATCTTCTCGCAATCCCAAGCCGGCCAATGGCCCGCGCGTGTTCACCCCAAACAATTTCGTGCTGGTTCGCGTGCCGACCAGCGCAGCGTACCAGGCAATGCTGGTGAGCCCGGAGGCCGTGGGGACGGACCAGGACTTGAAGTACATCTTCATCGTGGACGAAGAGAACAAGGTCGTTCGCCACGCAGTGAAACTCGGCTCAATGCAGGATGGCCTCCAGGTCATCACCGAGGGCCTGGCGCATGGGGAACGCGTCATCGTCAACGGCCTGCAGCGCGTCGCGCCCGGCGCCGTCGTTACCCCTGGCTGGAGCCCATGCCGGTGCCCCAGCAAGGCTCCGCCGCGGTGAATTCGCCCGCAGTCCTCAAAAGTCCCGTCCTCAAAAGCCCCGTTCTCAAGAGTTCCGCCCCGACTAAGAAATAAAGGCACCATCGTGTTCGCACGGTTCTTTATTGACCGGCCGATCTTCGCCTGGGTTGTCTCGCTCGTCATTCTCCTGGGCGGCGGCGTGGCCTACTTCGCGCTCCCCACCGAGCTGTATCCGAACATCACGCCGCCCACGGTCCAGGTGACGGCCGCCTACCCCGGCGCCAACGCGGTGGTGATGGCCAATACCGTGGCGGCGCCGATCGAGCAGCAGGTCAACGGCGTCGAGCGGATGCTCTACATGTCGTCGCAGTCGACCAACGACGGCAACTACACGCTGACCGTCACGTTCGAGATCGGCACCGACGTGAACCTGGCGCAGGTGCTCGTGCAGAACCGCGTCGCACTCGCGTTGCCGCAGCTGCCGCCACAGGTGCAGCTCGAGGGCGTGAACACCAAGAAAAGCTCGCCCGAAATCCTGATGGCGATCAATTTCCTCTCGCCCGACCGCCGCTACGACAGCATCTACATGAGCAATTTCGCCACCATCCAGATCAAGGACGAGTTGCTGCGGATTAACGGGGTCGGCGACATCTTGATGCTCGGCGAGCGCGATTACAGCATGCGGCTCTGGCTCGACCCGGAAAAGTTGGCCACGCGCAACCTGACCGCCTCGGACGTCATTGCCGCCATCCAGAGCCAGAACGTCCAAGTCGCGGCGGGGGCGGTCGGCCAGCAACCGGTCCCCACGGGCCAGTCCTTCTACCTGCCCATCAGCGCCTTGGGCCGTCTCGACACGGAGAGGCAATTCGGCAACATCATCCTCAAGACAGGCGCGCCGAGTGCGGCCCCGGGGCCCTCCAGCCCGGTCGTCTACGTCCGCGACGTCGCCCGGGTCGAGCTGGGCGCCCAAACGTACGACCAGACTTCCGTCGCGGACGGCAAGCCGTCGGCCGGATTGGCTGTCTTTCTGCTCCCCGGTGCTAACGCCCTCGCGGTGGCGGACGCCGTCAAGGGGCGGATGCAGCAGTTGAAAGTTCGTTTCCCCCCGGGCCTCGATTACGAAATCTTCTACGACACCACGCCCTTCATCCAGCGGTCCATCGAGGAGGTGCTCAACACGCTCGTGATCGCGGTCTTGCTCGTGGGCGCAGTGGTGCTGTTCTTCCTGCAAGACTGGAAGGCGATGATCCTGCCGATGATCGACGTGCCCGTCTCGCTGGTCGGCACGTTCGCCGTCATGGCGGCGCTCGGCTTCAGTCTGAACAACCTGACGCTCTTCGGACTGGTGCTGGCCATCGGCATCGTCGTGGACGACGCGATCATGGTGCTGGAAAACATCGAGCGCCTGATGGGCACGGGCCTCGACGCCCGCACGGCCACCATTAAGGCCATGGACGAACTCACCGGCCCCATCGTCTCCATTACGCTGGTGCTCAGTTCCGTGTTCCTGCCGAGTTGCTTCGTCCCCGGCCTGACCGGCCAGTTCTACCGCCAGTTCGCGCTGACGATCGCCGCCTCGGTGATCATCTCGGCCATCAACGCGCTGACCCTCACGCCGTCGCGTGCCGTCTCGATCTTTGGGACCGAAGAGGTGGAGTCCGGCCGCGACGGAAACTCGGGAAAGCGCGAGCCGAAAAAAGAGGCTCTCCCCTGGTGGATCTTCGGCATCATTGGCGGGGTCCTCACCGTCGCACTGGCGCCGCGCATTCTGCCCAACTTCTGGGGCGTGGTGGCGCCGCCCGCGGAGGGGGCGAGTACTCTCGTCAAGTTGGCGCACTGGGGCGTAACGTTCGCCCCGGGTCTCTTGATCGGTCTTGTGGTCGGCTGGCTCATCATCAGGCCGGTCAACGCCGTGCTCGGCTCGATTTTCGAAGCCTTCAACCGCGTCTTCGACAGTATCACCGCGGCCTACGGCTGGACGGTGGCGAAGATGCTCCGCCTGAGCCTGATCGTGATGGTGGCTTACGTCGGCCTGTTGGGGCTGACCGTTTGGCGCGTGGCGAGCGCACCCACTGGCTTTATCCCCACTCAGGACCAGGGCTACCTGCTCGTCAACGTCCAGCTGCCCGACTCCGCCTCGGTGCAACGCACCGACGCCATCCTCGAAAAGATTGACCAGATCGCCCGCGGCATCCCCGGCGTGGCCCCGCCGATCCCCGGCGTCGCGCACACGGTCGGCGTCTCGGGGATCTCCTTCCTGACGACCACCAACGGCTCGAACCTGGGCACGATGTTCGTCCCATTGAAGCCGTTCGACCAACGGACGTCGCATGACGAGTACGACGAGGTGATCGCCGGCAAGCTGCAGCAACGGTGTAACGCAGAGATCGAGGGCGCCCTGATCGGCGTTTTCCGCGCGCCGCCGATCCAAGGCCTGGGGAACGCCGGCGGCTTCAAACTGCAAACCGAGCAACACGGCTACGTGGATCTCGGCGGACTGCAAACGATGACCGATCAGCTCATCGACAAGGCCAGGGCCGACCGCAGTATCGGGTTTGTCTTTACCATGTACCGCGCCTACACGCCCCAGATCTTCGTGGATATCGACCGCGCCAAGGTCCAGTCGCTGCAGGTTCCAATGCAGGACGTCTTCAACAGCCTCCAGGTCTACATGGGTGGGTACTACGTCAACCAGTTCAACAAGTTCGGCCGCACCTGGCAGGTCAACATCCAGGCCGACCCCGGCTCGCGGACCAGTGTCGACATGCTCAAGCAGCTCTATGTCCGCTCCGCCCCGGCGCAGGGTCCCGGCCAGATGGTGCCCTTAGGCACGGTCCTCCGCGCCGAGCCCGCGACCGGTCCCTTGTCGGTGATGCGCTATAACATGTACGCCTCGGCCGCGGTCAATGGCGTGCCCGCGCCCGGCGTCAGCTCGGGTACCGTCGTCCAGCAGCTGACGCGCCTGGCGCAGGAGTTGGACGTGCCGTTCGAGTGGACCGAGATGACGTTTCTGCAGGTCCAGTCAGGCAACGTTGCCTTCCTCATCTTCGGCCTGGGGACGGTCCTGGTCTATCTGGTCCTGGCGGCCAAGTACGAGAGCTGGGGACTGCCCTTGGCGGTCATCCTTGTCGTGCCCATGTGCCTCTTGGCCGCGGTCTCGGGCATGACGATCGCCCGGCTGCCGGTGGACATCTTCGTGCAGATCGGTTTCTTGGTGCTGGTCGGCATGGCCTGCAAGAATGCCATCCTGATCGTCGAGTTCGCGCAGGAACAGTGGCAGCAGGGCGAGGAGTTGCACGACGCGGCACTCGGGGGCGCCCGCGTCCGCTTCCGGCCCATCGTGATGACCTCTCTGGCATTCATCGGCGGCGTCTTCCCGCTGGTCATCGCCACGGGTGCGGGGGCCGAGATGCGCCAATCGCTGGGCACGGCCGTGTTTGCCGGCATGATCGGCGTTGGCTTGTTCGGCGTTCTGCTCACACCGGTCTTTTTCTACGTCCTCATGCGGTTCCGCAGCGACCGGCGGACCGGCGCGGCGCCAGTCACTCCCTCAGTCACCCCGGCCGGCGCATCCCCCGTCGATGGCCGAGGCACACCGAGTGCGGCGGCCGAGGCGGGGCCGCCACTCACTCCGCTCAATGCGGACAACGAATCTTCGAGCAGCAAACGCGTTCCGACTGGGCGGGACGCTCGAGACGAGGTGAAATAAGGATGGCTTTCTGACGCGAGCGTATTCGGCAAGGTGAGTGCCGTCGGAAGAGGTGGCGAGTTTTGAGGGCGATTTGCCCCAACCTGATCAGCGGGCTTGTCCGGTTTCTCGTCCGGGGGCTTTCCGCGTTCCGTGATCCGAAGCCATCTCTGCGACGTTGTGCTCTTTAGGAAGAATGAGTCTCACGGTTCCGATTGCGGAGTTCCAACGATGACTTACGCCTTACCCGCTGATCCGATGTCCCGCTTTTTCGCCCTTTACGAAATGTTGGATGCAGAACGCGGCTGGTTTGGCGACGCATCGTCTTTGCGGTTCGCCGCGATGGCCGCCGTCCTTTCACCGGGCGAGCCGCTCGATGTGGCGACGGGCATCCGACGCATCGCCGAGGATATCAAGGCTGAATCCGGCTGGTTTGGCGCCCTCAATTCACCGCTACGGTTCATCGTGAGCGCCATGCTGTACGCGAACGGCGACGCTGCCGACCCGTTTCTCAGCGAAGTTGACAGGGTCCAAGCCATGTTTCGAGATGCAGGGCTGCGTCGCGGCGGAATCTACGAGACGATGGCGATCCTGATCATGCGCCTGCGGGCGGACAAACAGCCGATTGCGTCCGGCACCGTCGACCGCTTTCAGGCGATCTATGAGGAAATGAAACGGCACCACTGGTGGCTCACTGGTCCGGATGATTTTCCCGCGTGTGCCATTCTGGTGGGCCAGCCCGAGTCGCCGGTCGAGATCGGCGACCGCATCGAACAGATCTATCAGAGTTTGCATGCCGTCGGCTTCTCGTCGGGCGACCCCTTGCAGACGGCAGCCAATCTGTTGTATCTGGCGAGGCTCGACCCGACCGAAGCTGCGTCCCGCTTTCGTGACCTGGCACATGGTTTTCGCCAAAGCGGCGTTTCCATTTGGCAGACCGACTACGACGAATTGGCCATCCTGTCGTTCCTGGATCACACTCCGACTTCGGTGATCGACCTCGTCTTGAGCAATCGGGCCAAGATGGAAGAATTGCGGCCGAAGCCGGACCGTTCGCTGACCTTCAATCTCGCCGCCAGCATCACGTTTCTGGAACTCGTCAAGCTGGACAGAAAGATGAAGGAGATCACGGATGCGAAGGCGCTGATGGACATGCAAGCCATCATCGCCGCTCAACAGGCGACGGCAGGCGCTGCCGCCAGCAGTGCAGCGGTTTGTGCGGCGTCCTCAGCGAGTGCGGGGGCATCGTAGAGGCAACATTTTGGATTTTGGATTGCCGATCACAACTGTCCGGCTAAAGTTAGCGGGACGTCAGGAATCTACTGGAAAATCTTGGTTTTTCGCAGCGTCATGAGCGCGGCACGATTTCAACTCGCTGGGTCAAATAGCGGCTGCCGGAGACGATCGAGTCCAGGCAGTCGAGATTGACAAATGCACTCGGGCCAGTTTGTGTTCGCAC
Organism: uncultured Planctomycetaceae bacterium; assembly: GCA_963756305.1. Classification (GTDB taxonomy): domain Bacteria; phylum Planctomycetota; class Planctomycetia; order Planctomycetales; family Planctomycetaceae; genus DASPSM01. Next base: position 1,871,373 of record CAVWNP010000001.1, on the reverse strand, counting down.
AACTGATGGTGTTCTTGCCGCGTCACGAGCTCAACGCATGCGTTCGTCGATACCGGGGCGACCGTCGTTTGCGCGGCTTCACGTGTCGCGATCAGTTCCTCGGCTGATGCCGAATGGATGGTTGGGAAATCCCACACTCGTCTCGCTCCCGGTCTTGACGCAGGCTTCCTCATGGATGGCACCCGACGTCGGTGTCGCCTTCTTGGGCCGACGGCACATTTGACGGGGTCGTTTTAGAAATTGGCGGTTCACAACTTGATGTAAATATTCCTCTTCTCCAGGCTGCGGACGAACAGCCAGCAGATGAAGAAGAACAGGGCGAACGAGCCCCACATCACGACCGCCGGCGCATCCCGGGGCACAAACTTTTTCACCGAATCGCCCACAATATCGTGCAGCACGTAGGCGAACAGGGCGTTGGAGCCGAGCGTGCGAAAGACGCCAATCGTCAAGCCGCTCAGGTCGGCCGTCACCACGAAAAGTGCGTAGAGCACGAGCGATAGTCCGGAGACGAAGGTGGCGTAAGAAATCGTGACGAACCGCGTGCTCATCATCCAGTAATTCCATTTGCGATAGTCGGCGTTTTTGTCTCCGTCGGCGTCGTGGCTATGCGGCGGCGGGACGAACGGCGGCTCGGTCAACACGTTGGCCCAGTTTGCCTGCTTCAAATCCGTCGTATAGCGGGACCAATCCGCCTTGAGCGGCACGACCGGGCTGGCTGACAGTCGTTGCCCTCGAGCGCGGCGACCTGGTCGCCGCTCACGTCGTAGCAGCGGGACACGCAGCTTGCGACCCAGCCCAAGGCGATCAAGAGCAGGCCGGAACAAACCAGGGAACTCACGATCGCGGCCTTGGTGCGGGAGCTCATCACCAGGTCGCAGGCCAGTGTGCCGATGAGGGCGGGAATGCTCCACGTCAGGAACGCCAGCGGCCCGCCGTCGACGCCGGACGGATCGCGATCGACCCAGTCCATATTAAATGTTTGCGACAGGCTCATGTGGATCAGGGCCGAGACGAGCAGATAAGCCACCCGCCACCCAGCGCCGGCACGAATTACGGGCAGGATCCACAGCGAGGTGACGGCGATGTGCATCAAGGTTTGAAACCAGTCGTGTTTGAGCGGCCCCGCGAAGACGCCCCACACGCCCAGCTGCTTGATCGTCTGCCAATCGAAGGCGGCTCCTTTGGGAAGTTGCGGGCTGCCCTGATAAACAACGATTGCGACCAGGGCGAGTCCGACCAATCGCTTGCAGACGTGCCAATAAGCCTGGCCCAGCCCCTCCCGCATCGCGCGACGGCCGAACGTCAAGCGCAGCGAGAAACCGACCGCAAACAGGAAGTTGCCCATGATCGTGTCGGCATAGCTGCAATACGAACTGTGGTGCTTGAGAATAAAAGGGGCCGCGGCAAACGGACTGAGAAAATTCACGAGAAACATGCCCGCGACGGTATAGCCGCGGAATTGATCCAAGGAAGCGATTCGATTCGGTGCGGCGGTTGCGGTCGGCATGAGTGGGTCTAATCCAGAAAATGACGGAGTCGTTCGCGAGGAAAAGCAGCAGGGAAAACATCATTTGCCGCCCCTCGCCGCTGCCTCCAGTAGTGCGGCGTTTTGTACGGCGTCAGCGTCGAGTTCGGCGGCGTCGTAGTTTAACGCAGACCCAATTGAATGGGTGTCATTGCGCCATTCGGCGCTTGGAACGCTCGATGGGCCAGCGTTCAAAGTGTGTTGCCGCGTCGACCAAACCCGAAATACGGCCAATTCTTGGGGTTCCCGTAAAACGATCGAGTTCACATGACTCGTCGCTTGATACAATGTCTTCCCTGTCCACAGGTCGCTTACCATTCGTCGCTGCGAGTCTTGCCAAGGAGGCAAAGCGACGCCGGGACCCGTCCCGTGCAAACTCGTTTCAGCGGACCTTACAATGCCAGGCGGCAAGTCGACGCGTGACGGAGGGTCTCGAAAGATGAGAAAGTCTTCGATCGGCTTTCTGGCCGTGTTGGCGACAGTGATGGGCTTGTTGTCGATTTTGCGTCAGCGGGCTGACGGATGTGCGGCGGTTGGGCCGCGTGGCTTCGGGCGCGGTGGTATTAAGATCAACACAGAAACTGCGCTCATCGTTTGGGACGCCGAGCATCAGGTCGAACACTTCATCCGCAAAGCCACGTTCGAGACGGCAGCAAACCATTTTGGGTATCTCGTCCCGACGCCGACAAAGCCCGAGTTGGCAGAAGCCAAAGACGCCATTTTCAGCACGCTCGTCAAAATTACTCTCCCCCCGCGTCCCAAAGGCCAAGCGAGGATCCGGCGCACAGCGCCTCAGGCTCCTGCGGAACCGGCAATGGTCACCGTGCTCGAAACAAAGCAGGTCGCAGGCTTCGAGGCGGCTGTGCTGGCAGCGACCGATCCAAACGCTCTGAATGAATGGCTCGGAAAACACGAATATGAATCTGGTCCGCAGCTCAACAGCTGGCTCAAACCGTACATCGACCAGGGTTGGATCATCACCGCCTTCAAAATTGCCAAGTCCCAGACCGCATCGCCGAAAGTCGGCTCGAATGCCGTTCGGATGAGCTTCCGGACAGATCGCCCGTTCTTCCCCTACCGGGAGCCGGCTCCCAAGCCGGAGGAACCGCTCGTCGCGGAAGACGTAATCGCCCGCCAGCCGGCGGAGGCGCAAGAAATCATCCGCAAGCTCCTGGCACGCACGACGGATCAACAGCGGCAAATCGAAACATTGACCAGGAGACGACGGTTGCGGTCACTGAGGGTCTATGTCCTCGCGGATCGTGCGTTCAAAGGTCAGCTTGGCGACAACGGCGACTGGAATGGCCGCACGACCTTTTCCAAGCAACTGTCGGATCAGCACCGGGACGATCTCCTCGCCTTGATGGAGGTCAAGTCGTATCAACCCCCCGCCAAGCTGTGGTTGACGGCGTTCCTCGACCCTTCCCTCGTCCGCAAGGGGGATCAGGATTTGTTTTTCTCCGCGCTGCCGACGCCGGCCGACGAGAGGTCGACAAAGTCGCCGTAACCCGAACCCAGAATCCGGCACGCATCGGCCGTTTTTTTTGATCGTGAAAGTTTTCCAGACTCAGGAGCAGGCTCGATGGAAGAGGTCTATAGCTTCGCGGCGCGGGTCGCGGAGCGAGGAGTGCGTCAAATCCTGATTATTCCAGAGGAGCCCGAGGCGTTACTTGAGTATTTTGAGCGAGCACAACTGCCGTCCAAACCTTATCGGCGCGGCGACGACATCTGCATCTCTGTCGGGCGCCAGGCCTTGATTGAGCAAAGCGAGGGAGCGGAAAGGGTGCAGTATTCGGTCCGGGCGCAAGACACTCGAAACGGTCGGCAAATATGGGGAGTCGGCCTAGCGCCCCTGCCCTAGCAACGTCACTGCTGCCTTTCGTGACCTGCAAATTGCTTAACCTCGCGCCAGCGATCTGCCAGCAGGTGCTCTCGCAGGAGCTTTGACCAGCCGCAAATAGGCCTGATGGACCAGGCGGTCGCGTCGAATGTTTGCCCCGGCCGCTCTTGCGCGATTCGCAGGGCCGCGAGCTTGCGCAGTTCGTCGTAGACCAGTTGCAGCAAGCTCTCGGCTGCGGTCCGATTGCCCGGATGCATCGCTGAGAGAATTGATGACACGTCGCACATTCGCACGCGTATACAGGCGTCGGCGCACCGGACTCTAAAAAACTCTCCGGCGCAATCGCATGCAGAGCGACGAGGTTGACAGTCACGCCTCACCTCGAACCGCCAGTCGTTTTTTTCACAGCTCACGAATTTTCTTCGACAGGTCGGCGAGCGGACGTCGCATGGAATAGCGAATCGCCTGGCGAGGCCGGCGAGCCGATTGATCCTTGGACGTTGACCGCCCCCGGAGGTGAAGCATGTGGTTCGACGAACTGCGACTCTGGATCCGGAACTATCCCCGAAACGTCAAGCCGGCGGCACGACGGCGCAAGATGAGGCGTCCTCTGTACGTTGAGGCCTTGGAAAATCGACTCTGCCTGACCGTCTTCAACGCCGCAAGCCCAGCGGCGCTCATCGCCGACATCGCCTCGGCCAACACGAATCGTGCGGCGGCCAACACCATCAACCTGACGGGCAACAGCCCGTACTCATTGACCGGCGTGAATAACAACACCAATGGGCCGAATGGATTGCCGGTCATCGGCAGCACGGTCGCTTCGACCCTGACCATCAACGGCAACGGCAACGTCGTCGAGGGGGACGCCGGGACGGCGATGCGCCTTTTCGAGATTGCCCCCGGTTCGGGAGGTTCGCTCGTCTTGAAGAATATCGAATTACAGGGAGGCTCGGCACTAGGCTCCGGCACATCGGCGGAAGGCGGCGCCATCTTCAATAACGGGACCCTGAACGTCGACGGCGGCGTCCAGCTGTTCGAGAACGGAGCCAGGGGTACGGGCTTCACCAGTGGCGGTGCGGGCAACAGCGCAGCGGGCGGAGGCATTTACAGCGCCGCCGGCGGCACGCTGAAGTTCAATGGCAACAACCTGATCGAGGGATGCGGTGTCGCTGGCGGTTTCGCCAAACCCGGCAGCGGCGCCGCCGGCGGCAACGCCAGCGGCGGCGGCATTTTTGCCAATACGACCACGGCGACGTCCTTGACTTCCACAAGTGGAACCGTGATCGAGGATTGCCAAGCCGGCGGCGGCACCGGTGGCGGCCGCGGCACCAGTGCGGCCAGTGGCGGCATCGGCGGAAATGCCTTTGGCGGCGGCCTGTTCGTAAGCGGCAGCAGCACGGGCAAGGCGACGCTGACCGGCTTCACATTCGATGGCGACGTCGCCTATGGAGGCAACGGCGGCGCCGGCGGCTTCGGGAAGCAGGGCGGCAACGGCGGCAACGGAGGGAACGGCGCCGGTGGCGGCATTTACGCCAGCGGCGGGACGGTCACCGACAGCGACTTCCTCAATGTGCTTGACTGCCAGGCCGTGGGCGGCGCAGGCGGCCTGGCCGGCAACGGGAACTTCACCAGCGGCGGCAACGGCGGCAACGGCGGCAACGCCGTCGGCGGCGGCATTGATGCCAGCGGCACTACCGTGACCCTGACTGCTTCGCCGACCATTGAAAACAACCAGGCCCTCGGCGGCGGCGGCGGCAATGGCGGCGCTGCCGTCGGCAGTGCCACCACGGGGGGCAAGGGTGGCAATAGCGGCACCGGGTCCGGCGGCGGCTTGTATGCCACCTCCGGGGTTTCTGTCACGGTCACTCTGAAAAATGCACACGTCTCGAGCAATACGGCCGAAGAGAATCGGCCTGGAGCTGGCGGCACGGGCTTTCCCGGCTTCGGCGGGGCCGGTGGTTCCTATACCGGCGCCTTCGGCGGGGGGATCTACCTGGACCAAAATGCCAGCCTGGCCTCCGATACGATCAACTCGAACATCGCCTGGGGCGGGTTGAACGCGGACGCCGCTGGGACCGGTAGGAGCGGCGGCGCGGGCGGTAACGGGGCCACCGGCGCTGGCGGCGGGCTTTTTGTGGCCGGCGGCACGATTACGGTTACCAGCTCCACGTTCGAATTCAATGACGCGCGTGGCGGCATCGGGAACAGTGCGGTGGATCCGAATAAAGGTAACTTCGGGGTGAGCGGCGTGGGTCGAGGGGGCGGCGTGGATGTGGAATCGGGCACCGTCACGATTTCCAAATCACAATTCGAGTACGATGCTGCGGTAGGAGGGAGCGCGGCACACACCCCGGATGGGGGTGCGGCCGCGGGCGGCGGCCTCTATGCGGGCGGTGGGACGATTCACCTGACGTCCGATTTCATCCAACACAATCTGGCCGAGGGTGATTATTACACGGGTCTGGGTGGGCTAACCCCTGGGTATGGCGGCGGCATCTACGAAGTAACGGGAACCACGCTGACGCAGGACTCGTTTACCTCGGCCAATCTGGCTAACAACATCACCACCGGGCCCGCCAGCGGCAACAACTTCGACAGCGGGGGAGCAATCGGGTAGCGAGCCTCGCGAAAGCGTGAATCCGTGGCTCTGTGATTTTGCGCGAGCGTGCGCAGGACTTTTTCTGCAGCCAATTGCTTTCGGACTTGCCATGGTCAACGCCTTTCACGAGGCAATCGAGCGGCATCAGCGCGGTCAACTCGATGAGGCTGCGCTGATCTATCGCGAGATCCTCGCCGCGCAACCGGATCAGCCGGATGCGCTGCACCTGCTGGGTGTCGTCGCCCACCAGCAGGGGGACAATGTGCGGGCGCTGGATTGGATCGGCAGGGCCATCGCACAGAATCCCCGGGCTGCTGCGTACCATGCGAACCTGGCCGAGGTCTATCGGGCATCGGGCCAGCTGGACAGAGCCGTGGCGTCGGGCCGCATTGCGCTGCAACTGCAACCCAACGATGCCGATACAGCCAACAACCTCGGCAACGCACTGCTGGGGCAGGGTCAGGTCGATGCCGCCGCCGAGCACTTTCGCGCCGCGCTCGGGCTACGTCCCGATTTTGCCCTGGCGTGCAGCAATCTCGGCAACGCCTTGCGGCTGCAGGGAGACACCGCCGCTGCTTTGGCTCATTTCCGCCATGCCGTCGAGCTGGACCCCAATCTTCCCGAGGCGCACAGCAATCTCGGTCAGATGCTGCTGGACCGGCATCAGCCGCACGAAGCGCTCGCCCACCTGCGAACGGCCGTCCGGCTGCGCCCCGGCCTGGCCGAGGCACGCAACAATCTCGGCAACGCGCTCCGCGAGATCGGGCGGCTCGCCGAGGCCCGGCAGTCGTACGCCGAGGCGCTGCGGATCAACCCCAACCTGGCCATGACCTACAGCAACATGGGCCAGGCCCTGCAGGAAGAGAACGCCCTCGACGACGCTCTGGCGTGGTACCAACGGGCGATCGAGCTCGAACCCGGGGTGGCACGCTTCCATTCCAATATTGCCAGCGTCCTGGCTGAGTGGGAGAAGCACGACGAGGCCCTAGCCGTCTGCCGCCGGGCACTGGAACTCGACCCGACTTACGCGGAGGCTCACGTCGCTCTGGGCGGCATTCGGCACGAACAGGGGGAGTTCGAGGCGGCGCAGGCTCACTATCGCGAGGCCCTGCGGCACAAGCCGGACCTGCCCGCCGCCCATTCCGCCCTGGGGACCGTGCGCGAAGAGCTGGGCGACTTCCCCGATGCGGAACGCTGCTGGCGCACGGCGCTCGGCTACGATCCGCACCTCGCCGGGGCCTACGCGTCGCTGGCCACGTTGCTGCGCGCCAAGTTGCCCGACGACGGATCTCGCCCTCATGCACGAACTCCTGGCCGACCGCGATCTCCACCCGGACCGCCGCTGTGCCCTGCATTTCGGCCTGGCCCAGGTGCTCGATGCCCGCGGAGCCTACGACGCGGCGGGCGAGTCGCTGCGAGAGGCGAACGCGCTGGCGCTGGCTGCAGCTCGGAAGCGTCGCCTGGAATACGACCCGGCCGCACATGAGCGGTTTATTTCCGGGATGATCGCGGCCTGTACGCCGGCCTTTTTCGAGCGGGTGCGGGGCTTCGGTTTGGAGACCGAGCGGCCCATCTTCATCGTCGGGCTGCCGCGCTCCGGAACCACGCTGACCGAGCAAATCCTGGCTGCCCACTCGCAGGTGTTCGGGGCCGGCGAGCTGCGCTTCGGCCGGGACGACTTCGAGGCGCTGGCGGCCGAAGACGGCCAGCGCCTGGACGCCCTCGCCCGGCTGGACAGAGCGACGACCCGCCGTCTCGCCGAGCGTCATCTGTCGCGGCTGCAAAAGCTGAACTCAGACCGGCCGCGCGTGGCGGACAAGATGCCGGAGAATCACATCTATCTTGGGCTGTTGGCCACGCTGTTCCCGAACGCGAAGTTCATCCATTGTCGCCGCGACCTGCGGGACATTGCCGTTTCGTGCTGGATGACCAACTTTCGCCACATCCGCTGGGCCAACGATCTCGATCAGATCGCGTCTCGCTTCGCACAGTACCGTCGCCTGATGGAGCACTGGCGGCAGGTGCTGCCCGTGCCGGTCCTCGAGCTGGAGTACGAGGAGACGGTGGCGGACCTGGAGCGGGTGGCTCGGCGGCTGGTGGCCTGGTGCGAGCCTGGACTGGGAGCCGAGCTGCCTGGCGTTTCACGAAGGCAAGCGGCCGGTCCGGACCGCCAGCATCAGCCAGGTGCGGCAGCCCATTTACTCACGCTCCGTCGCCCGCTGGAAACATTACGAGCCGACGCTGGGTCCCTTGTTTGCGAAGCTGGTCTGCCCGAGCGGATGAGCGGAACGTTCAAATGATCTGGTTCCGCCCTCGGCGTACCTATTTCAGAAGGGTTGCGCAGGGGAGGGTTTGTTGGGCCCGTTCTGATCGCTTTGCTGCTCACCCTCTATGGCCTGTAGCACTCCCCGCTTTGGGTGAGCGATCCGAACGCCTGACCATGCGCCTTGGCCCCCTAAGACGTTCGTTTTCTCAAACGCGAAATGCGTTGCGACGGAGTCCTGCCCCGTCAGAGTGCGTCGATTCCGAGAACTCATATCGGAAAAGAAAACACCACATTCTCATGAAATCAGACGATTATGATATGGGTCTCGTCCAACCTGCCACGTTTCGTTTTTTGGTGATTCGTGAGGACGAGAAGCCTGGCAAGTCAGGCAAAAGGAGAGATCGATCGATGGTCGCCAACTTGTATCGTGGCCGTGACTACTGCCAGATCTGGACCCGGCGGCTTGTCCTGGTGACCCATCGTGGCGTGATTGGCCAACGCGGCGTTGTCACCGAAGAAGTTGTCGCTTCGACGGAGGCCGAGGAGCAAGCTTTGCAACAGGCCGTCCGCGCAGCGGAAGCGAAAGGTTACGTTCCGTTAGAGAAAGTCCCCAACTCACAGATTCTCGTTAACTACAAAGTGTCCGACTGGGAAGAGTCCGAGATCCAATCCTTCAAGAACACGCTCCAGGGCCTTCTTGGAGACATTCTCGGCTGGACTGGGAATGGTTGTTGTGAGGGGTTTACGCTCGGCCGTGAGGGCTTAACAATGTGGTGCGTTGTTGTGGACGCTGATCTGGCGTTGCCGACACTCCTTGCCGGACTCGAAAAGAATCGACTTCTTTATGACGAAGAAGGCAGCGCCCGATTGGCAGTACCGGATGGCGACCGCTATAGCATGGTTTACCCTGAAGCGGAGCGGGGCCAGCGCTTAATGTAACCATCAATCTGGCCGTCCCGACCTCGCTTCTCCTGCGTCCTCGGGACGCCGTAGCGTTCCGGTGCCGGTGCACGAACTCAAAAATGCGGTCTCCGCACCCCCCAAATTCCGACTGAGGACCGGCTGCGGAATTCGTGATGCGACACGAGGCGCAAGCGACCGTCTGTCGCACCTCGCCATTCGAGAGCGAGATTTCGCCGGTTCACTTCGCTAATTCCGGATCGCCGACATGTGCCGCGTCGGCGATGGTGCGGTCGATCCGTTGATTCGTCGTCTTTACCTGCGACCTTACCTTGAGGAGCAATCGTGAACGCTCGGTGAGTTCCAATCCGACAGCAGCCGTCAAGCCGAATAGTCCCGTCCAACCCCACGACTGGCACAGTGATGGACCAAGCTCAGAGCCCCAGCTAGCGGCAATCAGGCAGACGCTGAGCCAGGCAATGAGTGCGGGGAGTGTTGTTTTACGCGCAAGAACGATGCTTTCAGAGGCCGACATAGGAATCGCCGATCGTCAAGATATTTATGCTTATGCAATGCTTTCCTCTTCGGTGGTCAATTAAGCCTCGTGCGGCTCAGGCGACGCACCGGGACTCACGGGCAGTGATCAAGCAACCAAAGGAGGAATATGATCCCTGACAGAACGGACCTCGGCGGGAGTGAGTGCCGACGACAGCCGATTCAGGAGTTCTCCCCGATCGCTGCCCACGCGCCACGAGCACAGGAATTTCATGTGGATGTCCGGAAGCGGCCCTGCGAGCCGATTGCGGTTCGCCACGCCCCTCTTTTTTGCGACGCGCTCGCAAAACTCGGCGACCTCGATCTCGGCCACCGGCAAGACGACGAGCCACTGCGTCGGCCCGCGGCGGAATAACAAGTCGGTGGAGCGGAGCAAGCGGTTCAAAAACAGATTGGCGTCGTCGGCTAGAGTCGCGCTCGTCGATCCCTCCACATTCGCCTCGACCAAAGCCAGCTGCGACGAACCGTTGCGTCGGCTCTCGATCCACTTCAAGTAACGTCGCAGCACGTCGCGCGGGTCGGCCGGCGGCAGCGTAAAGAAGAACGTACTGCCGCGGCCAACCTGGCTTTCCACCGAAATTGCGCCGAGGTTTAACTCGACCAATTGCCTGGCGATGCTAAGCCCCAGGCCGAACCCCTTCGTGCTGGAGCGATCTGGCCCGCCCAGTTGCTTGAACCGGCGAAAGATTGCCTCTTGATTCTCGGGGCTAATGCCGTTTCCGTTGTCGCTGACGCCGAACTTGACGCCCGTTCCGTCGGATTCGCGATGGCAACTCAGCCGGACGCGCCCCGGCTGACCGCAGAACTTGATCGCGTTGGTGGTGAGATTGATGAGGACGCGGCCGGCTTTCTCCTGGTCGCAAAAGAGAGTCGGCAGGAGCGGATCGACCTCGAACTCGAGCTCGACCCCTTTGACCGCAGCCTTCCGCTCCAGCCCCGGTCGCACATGCTCGAGAATTTCTTCCACCCGGCACTCCTGACGACGGATCCCCAGCAGGCCGGACTTGAGCTGGCTGACGTCCAGCATGTCATCGACCATCGTGTTCATGTCGTCGGCCCGATCCTCCACGACGGTCAACATGCTCTTCTGTTCATCGGACACCGCGCCGACCACTCCATCGCGGACAAGCGAGGCGTATTCCTTGATCACGGTCAGCGGCGTGCGGAACTCGTGCGACACGTTATCGACGAACTCATGCGCCGTGCGAGACAACCTGGCGAGCCGGCGGTTCTTTTTTTGCAGCAGGGCATAGGCCTCGTGCAAGACCTGCTCGGCCTGCTTGCGATCGGTCACGTCGACAATCGCGCTGATGACCATCGGCCCTTCGGCGGTCGGGACCGGATTGAGACCGATTTCGATTGGGAATTCGCTGGCGTCTTTGCGCCGCCCGAGCAACTCACGTCCCGCCCCTATGGGACGGGGATGAGGGTCGCCGAAGAAGTCTCTGCGATCCTCTAAGTGTCTGTCGCGGAATCGGTCGGGCACCAGCAACTCGACGCATTTCCCGAGCAACTCCGCCCGCGGGTAGCCGAACATTTTTTCCGTTTGCGCGTTGACGAGCGTGATCTGGCCATCGGCGTTGATGATCACCATGCCGTTGGGCGCCGACTCCACGGCCATTTGAAATTTGTCTTCCTCGGCTCGTTTGCGAATCGTGAAATCACGCGTGACCTTGCCGAAACCGCGAAGTGTTCCCGTTTCGTCCCGCAACGCCGTGATGACCACGTTGGCCCAGAACCGCGTGCTGTCCTTGCGCACGCGCCAGTTCTCGTCTTCGAACTGGCCCTTCTCTTCGGCGATTTGCAGCTCGCGAGCCGGCTTGCCAGCAGCAACGTCATCGGGCGGATAGAAGATCGAGAAGTGCCGGCCAATGATCTCCTCCGGCGCGTAGCCTTTCAGCCGCTCCGCTCCCTTGTTCCAGGTGAGCACATGGCCCTTGAGGTCGAGTAGCAGAATCGCGTAGTCGAGCACGTTCTCCACGAGCAGGCGGAGACCGATGTGGCCAATCTCGAGGTCTTGCCCAAGCGGTGCGACAGCGAGCAGCTCTACTGGCTGGGCCGACATGGAAACCCTCGTGACGTGAGAGGAAAGGTCGCACCCATGACCGGAATCTGATTGGTTGAGGGTCTGGATTCGCGACATTTCCACGTTCGTCGCCAAGTCCCGCGCTCGCAATGCCAACGCCTCGCGTTTTGCGTCTGTCTCTTCGAGGGTTTGGAGTCGGGCCGTTGGCACGGTCGTCGCTAATTCCCGCGCTCGTCGGCCAAGCGATTCGATTTCCGGTTGCATTTGCAAGAGGCGACTTGATTCGGAGGGGTCCATCGGTTTTCCCCTGGTGGGCGGAGCCATCCCGCGCCATCCAAATCAAAAAGCCGACGGCCGGTCAAACGGCCGCGAACGGACAAGCAGCGAATCCTACGATGATTGTTCGAACGCGAAAGGATCCTGTCGGTGACGAACTGAGTGAGGCGTTTGCGCTTCGCAACCTGGGTCCGCTTGAATGCGGAAGCCAAGCAGGTTAGAGCCACCTCCTCGTGGCGAAATCCTAAACAAACGTCTCCTAGCAAAGCCTATGTTGCGAACAGCAAAGAGCAATCTAATTCCGCTGGATCGTTCGTTTTGTACCGGCAAATCCGCTTTTTTTAGTCCTGTGACGCCGCCGAAGCTCGCTCGAACATCCGGCCGTTCGCCAGCATCTGTGGCATCGGGTGTGTAGATTCAGAGCACCGCGAGCGGAAGCAAGAGATCACGGCTCGGGCGGAGCCGGCGGCTTGTCGCGCCCCGGCTGGGTGGCGACCGCCGCGCCGTCACGGATCCGCAGGCCCGAAGGCCCCCGTGCCAGCCCCGCAGCATCAAGGATTGCGAACACAGTCAGGCACAACAGCAACACAACCAGAAATGAAAGTAGATTCGCACGATCTCTCAATGGAAAATCCCGCGGGAGTCACTTTGCGGCTGGCGAATGCAACGCGGCATGCAACAACCGCGCCAGCAGGTGACGGCGGAGCAGGTCAACAACGGTGGCGTCGCGTCGAGGCAGCCATCAAACGTAGCTGGTCACGCCATGCCCGATCAGCGCCTCGGCTGGCGGCTCCAGCGTGGAACACCTTTTCGACACGGGTCGCGAGTTCCAGGGTGGTCGCAATCAAGCTAGGCGGCCAGCGCATCGCCGCCGCACGAAGTGAAACCCGCCGAGGGCGAAGAGCCCCGAAACCAGTAGCACGATTGAGGCGGGTTCGGGGGTGGCGACTTCGGGGTTGAATGCGAAGGTCCCTGCGTCGAATCTCGGCACGGGCTTGAAGTTTCCCACACCCGAGCTTCCACCACCCGCTGGTGGCAAATCGAACGTGGCGCCAGAATCGTAACGGGAAAGAGCGGTCGCAACGTTGAAATTGATCGATCCGCCCCCAGTGTTCAACGTCGCGGCCGTCACACCCGTGAAACCGGAGTTGTAATTGGGATCATTAAACGAGACCACACTGTAATTTCCAGGACCGAGAGAGAACGGGGCAACAGCGACAAAGGCGTCCCCATTAATTTGAGAACCAAAATTTGCCGGCGTGATCACCACACTCGGCGCAACAAGCGTCAGAGGTGTTCAAGTTAAAGATTCCCACGGTGACGCCACCGATCGTTCGATTGCTGCCGAGCAGATTCGCCGGGATGCCGTTGTCGAAGGCGCCCAAAGCCACGACCGTAATTGCTGTATTGACGGTGAAGTCTAATCCCAAGTTTCCGTGCCAATCTTGGATCCCCCCTGCAGGCACTGAGGCATTGTTGTCGTACGCGATCTGTGAGGCGTGCGTTTGTCCGCAGCGGCCCATCAGGAGAGCCAAAGCCGAAACAACCAAGAATCAATGGCTTCATCGTCACTTTTACACTCGCCCTTTTCATTTCGACACCTCTTGCTTGGTGTCGATTGTGTCAGCACCTTCACGGCGGAGATCAGCTCTTTCCTTGTTCGTTGCGGACGCACGAGCCTCCGAAACAAAAAAAGCCGACGTGGCGGAACACCCTGAGGTATTCGACCACGTCGGCTTACTCGTTGACGGGCCGCCCGGACTCAGCCGGATTGCCCTTCATCTAGTTTTCCGATGATTTGTACGCCTGGCGGCCTGCAAGTTCGCAAGCTGCTCAGGCGACGTCATGCTAGCCGTGGTGAGTCGGAGGTTCAAGGAGATCAGAGAAAATGGCATGAGTCCGCGATAACGGATGAGCTCTCCCGCATTCTGAAGTTTCCCCGCGCGATCGCTCGTATTTTCCCGCGATACCGGAAAACCGGAATGCGTCCGGATTGCCTGCTGGTCTGTGCCGGTCTCGAGCCCGAGTTTGGTCGCCAACGGCATACGATCTGCTTAGCAGCGTACAGCCGTCGGACGTCCGACATGAATTTCCGTGGGAAGGATCGGTGAATTCAGTGGCCAGGAATTGCGGGGATCGGTCGGGGGCAAGAGCCACGCGCGTGGCACGGGAGACGATGCGATGTCGATTTCGACACGCATACGTATTTCGTTGCCGATAACTCTGGCTCTCGTCGGTGGCATGCTTTCAGCCACAACGGTGGCCGAGGAGCCCGGGCGCGCGAAGGCCGCGGCGTGGAGTTTTGCCGCCTTGGCACACCAGGCGCAGCAGTGCGCAGGTCGTGCGTTTGAACCGTCTCCCGCCCTGCCGGCAGAGCTGCGAACGCTGGATTACGACAGCTATCGGTTAATCGAATTTGAGCACGCGGCGGCGATTTGGAAAGGCACGCGATCTCCGTTCGCGCTCGAGTGCTTCCATCGCGGTTATTTGTTTAAAGACAAAGTCGCGCTCAATCTCATCGAAGACGGCCGGCCGCATCCTCTGCCGTTCGATCGGCGGCTGTTTCAATACCGCGGCAAGTTGTCCGACCTCGTCGTTCCAAGTGATCTTGGATTTGCCGGCTTTCGTGTCTTGGGCCGGTTCGAGTCGTCTCCTCAGTTGCTCGAGATCGCCTCGTTCCTTGGGGCAGCCTATTTTCGGGCGATTGCCGAGGGGCAAGTCTACGGAACTTCGGCCCGCGGCCTGGCAGTCGACATCGGCTTGCCGAAAGCGGAAGAGTTTCCCGTCTTCCGAGAATTTTGGATTGAGCGCCCGCAACCGCAGGCGGACGCTCTTCGCATTTGGGCGCTCCTGGATAGTCCCAGTGTGGCCGGCGCCTATCAATTTGCCCTGCGGCCCGGCAAGGAAACGCTGCTCGACGTGAAGGCCCGGCTGTTTTTCCGCCGGCAACCAGACAAAGTCGGATTGGCCCCGCTGAGCAGCATGTGGATGTGGGGCGACGGCCGCGATCGGCCTGCGAACGATCCGAGACCGGCCGTTCACGACTCCGACGGGCTGCTCGTGCGGACGAACACGGACGACTGGATCTGGCGGCCCCTCGGCCGGCAGAGCTATCCCTCGCTGAGTCACTTGGATTTCGCCGGCATCCGCGGATTTGGATTGCTCCAGCGCGATCGTCGTGCGGAATCCTATCTCGATAACGAGGCGAAATATCACTTGCGTCCCAGCGTCTGGATCGAACCAAAAGGGGCATGGCTCGACGGAGCCGTCGAACTGCTCGAATTGCCTTCCGATCAAGAGAGCGTGGATAACATCGCCGCCTGGTGGAAGCCGAACAAGCCGGTCGGTGTCGGCATTCCCATGGACCTGGAATATACCGTGGCGTTCATGTCCGGCGAGCCGGAACATGCCGTGGCCCGGGCGCTGACGCACGCGCGTCACGCGGCACGATGGCGAGCCCATCCGGGTGGAGATCGACTTTGCAGGAGGCCGTTTGGCCCAGATTCCTGCCGATGCGGGGGTCGGGTGCGAGGTCAGGGCCCTGCGTGGCGCCGCCAGCAACATCGGCCTCGAGCGGCACGCGGATGGAAGCTGGCGGGTCCAATTTGACGTTCGCCCGGCCGGCAAAGAGCCCGTCGAGTTGCGAGCCAGCTTAAGGAAAGAGGGCAAGAGCCTTACCGAGCTATGGAGATATCTATGTCCGATTTGAGCCACGCTTCGGCAACTGACGAGAGTTGGGCGACTGACAACGGCTCAGCGACTGACAACGGACGGAAAAACGTGCCCGGCAACGTCGACCATGATTCCGCCACTCGTAGCGGAACGGCTCAGCAGGCCGTGACCAAAGACCGATCCGCTGAAGCGGCCGTGACCGAAGCCAGCTGGGCCGTGGCCGAATACCTGCGAGACCTGGGCCTTCGCGATCCGGAGCGGATTGCTCGCGAGAGTCATCGCATGGTCGCGAAAGCCCAGCGCGAGCTGGTCCTGCCGGGCGTCGCCGACGAAGCGAACCTGGCGGAAGCGGCAATCCACCGCACAGTGAGGCAATTGGACGAATGGCTGTTGGCGCTGGCCACCGACTCCCCTAACGCGGACGAACCGCAGCGAACGGGCCACATTGCCGGCGCTCACCTGCCCGATCTCCTGAGCCGGTATTCGGAGTCGTGGAAACAGAAACGTACCCCGGAGGCAGTCACTGAGTCTTGCCGGAGCGACCTGGTTCCCGTCGTGCCTGAGTTGCGGCCGCGCCAAATGGCCCGCCAAACCCTGGCCTTACTCCCCTCATTCCTCAAGCGGCAGCGAGGCAAGATTGCCCGGTTCCTTGGTCGGAAGCCCGAGGGAGACGACGAGCGAAGCGCGGCCACGCCCACGGTCGTCTTGTCCCACCAGACCGCGACGCGGGTGACGCGGGTGACGCTGGCAATCCTCACGCTGCTCGGCACCGCTTTGGGGACTGCGCTGTTTTGCCGCGTCATTGCGAGAGACGGATTTGCTGTCATCGACGTCGCCTTGGCGGTGCTGTTCGCGGTTTTGTTCCTGTCGGTCGTATTTTCGTTCTGGACGGCCACATTCGGCCTCGTCGCCAGCCTGCGCCGTTCGCGGCGCGGATCCCTTCTGCCCCCGGCCGTCCACACACCGCGGGATCTGTCGCGGCCTGCCCAGGATCTTCCACCGACCGCCATCGTGATGCCGATTTATAATGAGGAGCCGCGCGAAGTTTTCGCCAATCTCCGTGCCATCGCCCAGTCGCTTGAGGCAACGGGCGCGTGTGCGGCCTTCAGCATCTTTGTGCTCAGCGACACCACCGACCCCGATGTTTGGCTGGATGAGGAGCGAACCTGGGCGAAACTGGTCGCCCAGGTGCCTGGCCCGTGTCGGTTCTTCTACAGGCACCGGCCAAAAAATGTCAGCCGCAAAGCCGGCAACATCGCCGATTTTTGCCGCCACTGGGGTGAGCACTACAAGTACATGATTGTGCTCGACGCGGACAGCGTCATGGCCGGCGAGACGCTGGTGGAGTTGGTGCGCCGCATGGAGCGCGATCCGCAGATTGGCATCTTGCAGGCGCCGCCCAAGCCCGTCGGCCGGCAATCGCTTTTCGCCCGCATGCAGCAGTTCGCAGCGCACATGTATGGTCCGGTCTTCCTCGAAGGATTCGCGCTGTGGTCTCAGTGCGACGGGAACTACTGGGGACACAACGCCATTATCCGCATCCGACCCTTCATGCAGCACTGCGAGTTGCCGATCCTGCCGGGAGATGGGCCGCTCAGCGGGGAGATTCTCAGCCATGATTTTGTCGAAGCGGCGTTGATGCGGCGTGCAGGCTGGAAAGTTTGCATGGCGCACGATCTGGGCCAAAGCTACGAAGCGTGCCCGACGACGATTCTGGATTTTGCCCAGCGCGATCAGCGCTGGTGCCAGGGCAACCTGCAACATATTCGGTTGCTGCTGGCCGAAGGATTGCACCCGGCCAGCCGCCTGCACTTCGGCATGGGAGCCATGTCGTATTTGGCATCACCGCTGTGGCTTCTGTTCCTGGTGCTGACCGTGATCGGAGCGTCGCACGCCGGCCACTCGTCCGCGACAGCGTCGAGCAGCCGCCGGGCGGGATGATTCTGTTCGTGATTACGATGTCCCTGTTGTTGCTGCCAAAAGTGTGGGGCGTGATCGCCACGTCCTGGCATTCCAAATCGTCAGCCGGCGGTTTTCGGGTGTTGGCCAGCGTCTTGATCGAGGCGATCGCTTCGATGCTGATCGCCCCAATTCTGATGCTTCTCCACACGCGTTTTGTCGCCTCGGCACTGCTGGGGACAAAGGTGAAGTGGGTCGCGCAGTGTCGCAAGGATTCTGGTGTCTCGCTCCGAAGTGCGTTTGCCGTGCATTACCCGCATACGTTGTGCGGGCTCGCCATTGGCGGGATTGCGTGGTTTTGGGCGCCGGGGTTGTTGCTGTGGTTACTGCCCGTGCTCGCCGGGCTCGTGCTTGCGGTCCCGCTCGCGACTGTTGCTTGGCAGCGTTTCTATCGGAACGTCATTGGCCCGCAGAGGTCTGCTGACGGTCCCGGAAGAGGTTGTCCCGCCGCCGGTCTTGAAGTATCAGCACGACGCACTCGTCGGCGGGATGCAGGAGACAAAAACCACGTCTGACCGACCCGACCTGTTTGCCGCGGTCATTCGTGATCCCACATTTTATGCCTTGCACATCGGCATTCTCAGAGCCACGGAGGGCCATCTGCCGATTTCGCCGCAGCAGTTCCAGCAGGTCGAGCATCTGCTGCTCGCAGGCGCCGTCGCAACCGCTCCCGCTCAACTCCGGCGTGCGGTTCTCAGCGACTTGCGAGCCCTGGAGAAGCTCCACATCCTCGTGCGGAGTCATGTGCCGCCGACTCTCTCTGCACTGCTGACATGACGCCCTGTCGTCGGCCACAGTCAGAAAGGCGATAGCGAGGCATTGTTCTGGCACGTCAAGACACCATCGGGCTATGCCCCTGTGAGCGTGAGCAGTGCCCCCTGAGCGTGAGCTGTGCCTCTGTGGGCGTGAATCGATCGGAAAGTCGGCGCATAATAGCTGTTCGCCCCGCCGGTTTCGTTTCCCGCCTCGAGAGGTCTAAATTTTCGATGACGTCCGATCGTCTTCCGCGCGCCCGTCCCCTTTTGATCCGGCTGTGTCTTTTCGTGGCGACGCTTTTTGCAAACGTCGCCGCTCTTTCCGCCGCGGAGCCGGGAAAGTCCTTGGCCGACGAGCTGCCGCGGATTCCGCCCAGCGAGCCACCCAAGGTGTTGGAGACGTTTCACCTCGAGCACGGTTTTCATCTCGAGCTGGTCGCCGCCGAGCCGTTGGTCGACAGCCCCGTCGATGCGTGCTTCGACGAGAACGGCCGCATGTACGTCGCCGAAATGCGCGACTATCCCTTCTCGTGGGAGCCGACCAAGCTCAACCCGCGCGGCGGCGGAAAGAAGGACGCCGGCGTCATTCGCCTGCTCGAAGACACGAACGGCGACGGCAAATTCGATAAGAGCACTGTCTTCGCCGACAAGCTCACGTGGCCGACCTCGGTCTGCTGCTACGACGGCGGCATCTTCGTCCTCGCCCCGCCGCACCTCTGGTATTTGAAGGACACCGACGGCGACGGCGTTGCCGATGTGCGAAAAATCGTGCTGAGCGGGTTTAACCGCGACAACGTGCAAGCCATCACGAACAGCCTCAAGTGGAGTCTCGATAATCGCATCGTGTTTGCCGCCGGACGCAACGGCGGCAACCTGCTCCGCGACGGCAAGAAAGTCTTCGCGATCCGCGGGCAGGATATTTCGTTCAATCCCACCACGCTCGAGCTTGCCGCGATCACGGGGGGCGAGCAGTTCGGCCTGTCGTTCGACGACTGGGGAAACCGTTTCGTCTGCAACAACAGCAACCACATCGAGCAAGTCGTGCTCGAAGATCGCTACGTTCGCCGCAATCCGTACATCGCCGTGTCGGACACGATTCGCTCGATCGCCAAGGAGGGGCCGGCCGCGTCGGTCTTTCGCCGCAGTCCGCCCGAACCGTGGCGCGTGGTGCGGACGCGTCGCCGCGTCTCCGATCCGGCCGTCCTGCGCACGCTGCCGCATACCGAGCAATTCGCCATCGGTTACTTCACGTCGGCCGCCGGCGTGACGATTTATCGCGGCGACGCCTATCCAGCCGACTTTCGCGGCAACGCATTCATCGGCGACGTCGGCGGCAATCTGGTGCACCGCAAGACGCTTTCGCGGAACGGCCCGCTCTTCACCGCCGTCCGCGCCGACGAGAACACCGAGTTCGTCGCCTCGACCGACAACTGGTTTCGCCCGGTCAATTTCGTGAATGCGCCCGACGGCACGCTGTACATCATTGATATGTATCGCGAAACGATCGAACATCCGTTTTCAATCCCCGACGACATCAAGGCCCATCTCGACCTGCAAACCGGCGACTCGCGGCCGGATTTATCGACTCGCCAGCCCGGGCTTTCAGCGGCACACGCCGCCGCGGCTCGGCGGCTTGCCGCCGTCTGAGTTGGTCCCCTTCCTCGAATCGGAGAACGCCTGGCAGCGCGAAACGGCCCAGCGTCTGCTTGTGGAGCGGCAAGCTCGAACGGTCGCGCCGGCGCTGGAGAACCTCGTCAAGCATTCGTCCACCCCGCTTGGCCGGCTGCACGCGCTGTACACGCTGCAAGGGCTCGATCGGCTTTCCGACGATCTTCTGACTCTCGCGATTTCCGATGCCGATCCGCGACGTCCGCGCTCACGCCATTCGGCTGTCCGAGCCCAGGCTGAAATCGTCCTCGCAGTTGCTCAGCGCCGCGGCGCGAAGACCGACGACGCGGACGGGCTTGTGCGATTTCAACTCGCCTTGTCGTTGGGGGACGCGCCCGCCGAGGCAACCGTCGCGCCACTGGCTCGCCTTGCGCATCACATTCCAGGCGACGAACTTTTGCGGACCGCCATTCTGACTTCGGTCGCCCATAACGCGGATCAACTCGCACGGCGTCTGCTGGCTGACGAATCGTTCCTGCACGAGTCGGCGGCCACCGGATTTCTGGCGGAACTGGCTGCAATCGTCGGCACTCAACCCGATTCCGCCAAGGCGATCGGCCTCTTGCAGGCCGTTGTCTCCGCGAAGTCGCCCGAACTGCAGGCCGCGCTGTTGCAGGGGTTCGCACAAGGTCTTGGACGCCGCGGCTCGAGTCTCGCGAAGTTTCTGGACGAGCATGGAAACGGGACGGGCGTCGGCCAATCTGCTGCGGCAGTTTTCAAACGAGCCAAGGCGACTGCCGCGGATCAAACGCGCGGGCAAGCCGATCGCATCACGGCCATCCGTCTGCTCGCGTTTGGTCCCTATGCCGAAGTCGCACCGGTCCTGACGGCATTGCTTTCGCCGCAATCGCCTCCCGAGTTGCAGGCCGCGGCGATTTCCGCATTGGCCAACCAGGACGATGCGGGCGTGGGCCGCCAGCTTTTGGCCGGATGGAAGAGCTTCGGTCCGGCGATTCGACGCGACGTGATCGACGCCGTTTTGCACAGGCCGGCGCGCTTAAACGATCTGTTTCAGGCGATCGCGGCCCGCGAAGTCTGCGCGCGGCGAAATCGAGCGGGATGTGAAACAGTTGCTCATGAACCATCCGAACACGGCGATCCGCCGGCAGGCTCGCGCTGTTCGCGAGCGATCTCTCCGGCAATCGCGGGAAAATCGTTGCCGCGTACCGTCCCGCCTTGGCTCAGCCTGGCAAAGCGGAGCGCGGTCGCAACGTGTACGAACGCCGGTGTGCCACGTGCCACCGATTCGGAAACACGGGGCACGCCGTCGGGCCCGACCTGGTTTCGGTCCAGAACAAATCGCCGGCCGATCTGCTGATTGCCATTCTCGATCCGAGCCGGGAAGCGCAGCCAAATTTCATCGCTTACAACGTCATCACCGCGCAGGGCGCGGTCTACAGTGGCATCATCGCCGCCGAGTCGTCAGCCGGCGTGACGCTGCGCCGAGCGGAAGGCAAGGAGGACAAGATCCTCCGCAACCAGATCGAGGAAATCGCCTCGACGGGGAAATCCCTGATGCCCGAAGGCCTCGAAAAAGACATTCCGCCCGATCAGATGGCCGATTTGATCGCGTTTATCAAGTCGCCTTCGGCCATTCCGCCTCATTGATGTTTGCCTCACCGCTTTTCGCTTGCCTTGACGACGAACGGCATGGTTTGATCGAGTTCGGTTCCGGCGCTTTTGGAACGTGCTTTTTTCGTGGAGTGTCGTGATGGCGATCGTCGTGCGATGTCCCGGCTGCGGAGCGAAGTATCGCGTCTCGGACAGCGCGGCCGGCAAGAGTCTGCGTTGCAAGAACGAGGCGTGCGGCGAGCGAATCACCGTGCCGGAGGTGGTTGCGGACGAGGACGATTTCGCCAGCGATCTCGACGAGGCGGCGGCCGATTTTGGGCAGCCATTGCCGCCTCCGGTGCGCCCAAGCACTCCGCGGAAAACGCCGGCACGCGTCGAAGAGGCGGATTCGTACGCTCGCGGGCCGGTTACGACGAGCGTGCCGGCCATCATCAGCCTGGTTCTCGGCCTGCTCTCGGTGGGTTGTTCATTTTTGACGGGATTGCCCGCTCTCATCCTGGGCATCATTGCGCTCATCAACATCAATCAGAGCCGTGGCCGACTTAAGGGAACCTGGATGGCTGTGACGGGCATTTGTTTCGGCAGCATCTCGCCGGTGCTGATCCTGATCGCCCTGTTGCTCCCGGCGGTCCAGGCCGCGCGAGAAGCCGCCCGGCGGGTGCAATCGAGAAATAATCTCTTCCAGATTGGTCTTGCACTGCACAACTATCACGACGCCTATATGACCTTCCCGCCCGGTACGATTGCCGACAAGGGGGGACGGGAGTACCACGGCTGGCAGACCATGCTGCTGCCGTACGTCGAACAGGTGAGCGTCTACAACCAGGTCGATTTCAACGTGCCTTGGGATGATCCCAAGAACCGCGGTCCGATGCAGACGAAAATTGCCTGCTATCTCGCGCCCGGCATCAACGAAACTCAGGACGCCGCTGGATACGCCCTCAGTCATTACGCAGGCAACAGCTACTTGTTTCCCCAAAATCGGGCCATGCACATTCGGGATATCACGGATGGCTCGTCGCTCACGATTCTGGCCGGTGAGGCGGCCGGCAATTTTCTACCGTGGGGGCATCCGGGAAATTCGCGCGATCCCGGCAACGGGATTCAAGCCGGGCCGGACTCGTTCGGACGGCCCGGCAGCCCAGCCGCCGGCATCCTGATGTGTGACGGCAGCGTGCGGTTTTTTAATAAGGACGTCGACCCGGCTGTCCTCAAGGCGCTGGCGACGCCCGCCGGCGGTGAGATCGTCACTTTGCCGGGGGACGACTTTGGCGCCGGGATCGGCGGGGCCAAATCGTCGCCGATCAGCCAGCAGATGCGTTCCAACGTTCAGCCGGGCAAAGCGCGAAGTCGGGCGTCTCGTCGGAAGAAGCCAGGCGATAATGTTCGGCGCTCACCGAATGAGGCCGCTCCTCCCGATTCGCCGTGAGTGCGATCGCCGTGGGGTGCCAGCAAGTGCCACCCGATACCGTTCAAGCCGCCGTGCGTGCCGGTCGGTTTGTGCGGCGGCCGAAATTGCTCTCGAAGGCAAACGCGCAGATACGAGTGAAGAAGGCCGCGTCCATTTCCGGACAGGGAAGGTGCGGCGCCGCGGCTCGCGTGTTTGTGGTGTCGAACGTCGGGTCGTCGCGAAAGTAGGCGGCGTAGACCTTCATGCCTTCGATGAAAAACAGTTCGAGGTTGCGGCGTTCGGTCTCGTCGTACGTTTGGCGTTCGGACAGCTCGGTGTATTTCTCGAACGCCTGTTCCATCACCTCGCGGGTGAGCTTGAGCTTCACTGGCTGGTCCGGAGTGAGATGGTAGGTTTTGCCCTGGTGCTCCGGAGCCAGGGCGATGTGCGCCATCACCTCGGAAACCCAATCGACCGGGACGTAATTCTTTCCCGCTTCGTCGGAGAGGTTCAGAATTTCGGTCAATCGCCGGCCGTTGTGGCGAATGGTGGCAATCAGCTCTTCGCGGTTGGAGGCGACGCCGGCCACCTTCGAGAGCATGCCCGAGAGCAGTTTGAGCGGAACATAGAAGCCGTAAAACGTGGTTGTATAACCGTTCCGCGAGTCGCCGACGATGATCGACGGACGGTAGAAGGTCCGGCGATCGAGAAAATCGGCTTCGCGGACCATGAGTTCCGCGCGGAATTTGCTGACTTCGTAGTCGTTGCCGTGCGTCTGGCCGACTTCGAGGTCGGTTTCGAGAATCCGCCCCTGCCGCAGTCCGCAGACATAGGCCGTCGAAACGTGGTGGAACTCGCGAATGCCCGTTTCGCGGCACAGGTCGAGGACACGCCGCGTCCCGTAGAGATTCGATTGCCACGGTTCGTCGTCCGGGCCGGCGGCATGGAACGTGAGGCTGGCCGCGTTGTGCATCACCGAGTCGCAGTTGCGGGCCACCCAGCGGCGAGCCGACGCATCGAGCCCCAAGTCATCCTGCGTGAGATCGCCCGCAAGGACGAAGGGGCGAGGATAGACTCGACCGTCCTCGTTCTCCCAATAGCGCATCAGGTTTTCGACACGGGCTGCGGCCGGTTCCTTGCGTGACGAACGCACCAACAGGGCGAGATCTGAGCCCGCCTTGAGCAAGTCGCGCACGAGATAGTTGCCGAGGAGTCCGGTGCCGCCTGTCAGCAGGAGGTGAGCCATCGCGTTTCCCTTGAGAGGAAAGGCCGCCTCCGTGCCTCGATGTGTTCTGGCGATCGGTCCGTCCGTCGCGCGCCGAGTCGCAATTGAGCAATGCGTGTTGGTCTGTATCGGCCGCTCGTCGAAAGCACGCGTCCACAAAATCTTGATCAAGAATTCATTTTGCGAACGCGCTGCCGCCGCGTCGGGTTGTTTGCATTCGCCGTTTGCGGCAACTCTGCCGCCGGAACGCCCCAGGGCGAATTGTCTGCCGTTGCGACGCGAACCGCGCGCCCAACACTTTGGCCGATCGATATGTTCGCGACCTTCGTTGCGCGGACTTTTTGCGGCCGAAATCAACGGGTGTGCGGCTTCCCACGTCGATTCGCCGCTTTCGCCGTGACGAGGAATTATGAAGGGACGTACGCGAACGCGTCTGCAGCACGCCGGAGTAACGAGAACATGTCAATCGTGGACTTTGTCGGCTTCAATCGGCCCCGCGTCCTCAAAGGGCCCAGGGCCTTCAGCGGGCCCACTGCCTTGAACGGATACAGTGCCGACGGGGTTCCCATCGCCACGCCGTCCCCCTTGCTGGGCGGACGATCGGCCATCCGCCGCGGGGAGATCCTCCGCAAGGCGATTCACATGACCCCCGGCGCGATCCCGTTTGCGCTCTTCCTCTATCCGCATCCGCGCGTGCTGCCCTGGGACTCGCTGCTGATTGTGACCCTCATCACGGCGATTCTGACCGGCTTTTACATCGCTTCCAAAGAAATCGTGCGGCGGCCCGGTGAGACCAATTTTTACAGCACGTGTTTGAGTTACCCGGCGTGCATCCTGGCGATGCTGCTGTTGTTTCCGCAGCACCCGGAGTTCACGTGCGTTGTGGTCGTCGTGCTCGGATTCGGCGATGCGTCGGCCTATATCGGTGGCAAACTCGTCGGCGGCCGCCGGCTCCCCTGGAACCCGCAACAAGACCTGGGCCGGGACGGTTTCGTTCATGCTCGTGGCCGCGCCGGTGGCCACGCTGGCCTACTTCCTCGAGGCCAACACGGCGTCGCTCGCCTATTGGGGCCAAGGCGGATCGACGGCGATTCCCCTTGGCATCGCCGCCATTTGCGCGACGGCCGCGACCGTGACGGCCGCGATCGCCGAATCGTGGGAGACCGGGCTTACCGACAATCTCCGAGTCGGTGTCGCGGCCTCAGTCGCCGTAATCGCCGCACACTATCTGACCGCTGGTCTGTTCTTGACCTGAAGCGCGGAGTCGGCACGCCTTCGCCCGAACCGTCCGCCGGGAATCCAAGATCGTCCTCCTCCGCAAGTGGGAGCCGTGATCGACATCTTTCCTCCGTTTGACCTCTGCCCAACTGATCGTTGAAACAGGACGCACAGTGGAAGATGGATCATGTATTCAGTAACCCCCGTTCAATGGTAGCGGTCACCTCGTCGGGCGTGCCCAGCGCGTCGATTTCGAGAATCAGTTCCCGCGGATAAAACTCGAGCACGGGCGAGGTTTCGCGGCGATAAATGTCGAAACGTTTGCGGATGATCTCCTCGTTGGCGTCGTCCTTGCGACCTTCGATCAAGGCCCGCTTCAAGATCCGGGCCACCATGGCGTCTTCGTCCGACGCGGCAAAGTGAATGATCTTCACCACTTTGATGTCGCCGTCGAGGATTTGGGCCTGAGTCGGGTTGCGCGGAATCCCGTCGAGAATCAGCGTATCGCGCGGGATCGAACAAGTGTTCGGCAACCAGGTTGTGGACGCGTTCGCGAAAAACGCGGATCGTCAAATCGTCCGGGACGAGCACGCCGCGCTCGAAATACGTGCGGGCCTCTTTCCCGACCGGGCCGTTCCCCAGCGAACGGAACATTTCGCCGGTCGACACGTGGACAAAATGGGCGAGGCGGCCGAGCCGTTGGCCTTGCGTACCCTTCCCGACTCCTGGAGCGCCGAATAGTAACACGGCGCGGTAAACAGGTTCGGGCATTGCGGATCCTTCGCGGCGAAACTCGACCTCGACTCGGCAACCTATGCTAAACGGCTGAGCAGATCGCCTCAAGCGATGCAATTCGAGACATTTTTATGGGCCAGACGTTGTCCGCCGCCCGTCACGTCGCGGGTGACTCGGCGGAGACAAGAACGCCGTGACTTTTGAGCTTATCAACCGTTTCCTTGAGCTCCCATAAGGGAGCATCGATCCGATCGGCGATCGCCAAGAGATCGTGGGCACCGTCGGAGTACGCCAGGACGTGCATCATCCGGGAAACGAGTTTGCCCGACTCGCGGGTGGAAACGGTTGGGTAAAGTCCGCGGCGCCCCAATTGGGGTTCGCACAGAACGGTCGTCTTGAGCGTCTCATTGATTTCCAGGCATTCGATGCACTGGCGCAAGACATCGTAGGCCCCCTGCAGACCGGCCGGCGAGACGAGGTCGAGATTATCGAGCGACGTGTGATATTCGGGATACGTGCCGTATTTCGACCGCATCACGCAGCAGACCGGCAAATCGACGCCGGGGGAACAGTACTGCCGTTCGTCGCTGCCACGATCCAGGTACGTGTACCGCACGAAATCGGGGGCCATGTGCCGAAGGACGTGTTGAGCCGCCCGGTCGGCGAGCGTGCCGCCCAGTCTCGAAGGCAAATAGGAATAACAGCGATCGTCACCCACGCAGGAGATATTGAAACCGGCGACCGTCGATTGCTTCATGTGCGGCAGATTGCGGCTGAGATAGGTAATCGAGCCGATCGTTTCCGGGAGGAAGACAATTCGATACGTGTAGCGGCGTTTTGTTCCGGCAAGCCAACGGGCCAACCAGGTGGTCACGGCCGGTCCGGAGAGTTCATTGTTGGCCATCGACGGATGGCAGACATACGTCGAGAGCAGGACCTCTTTGGCCGATTCTCCGGGCAGTACGAGGTCGCCGTACGTCAGATGACCGGGGGCCAGCGTGGAGTCGATGACGGCCCGATAGCGTCCCGGATTGAGCGTTTCGCGCAGCCGGTGCGGCAGGCAGAAACCCCAGTGCCGTTTGTAATACGACGTAATATAAGGAAGCGCCTCGGGCTGCTCGGGGATTGAATAAAGATGAGGCTGGAGTTCATCGAGCGAAAGCTCGACATCCACCGGGACGGAATATCCGACGACGTGCAAATTGTGGTCGCGGAAGTCGACGATCGTCTCGCCTGCCGGGCCGAGAAGCTTGGCGCCGCGGATGTTCCATTCGTCGGGAACCGTCCAGTCGAATGCTTTGGTTCCGGAGGGGACTTCGTGAATTGCCAACTGGGGCACGTATCGCCGAATGGCCGCTAAAGTCTGACGCACGCCGTCGCCGGTGAGACTGCGGCAGATCGGAAAGAGATCGGCGACGAACCGGTACATCTCGTCGCCGTACGTCAGGTGACCGTGCGGCGAGTCGCCCACGACCGGCTCGGTCATCGACTGGCCCTCTCGGCAAGCTTCGTTCGACAGAGAGAATCGAGGTCGGTGAAGCGATGCAGCGATTCCATTTCGCTCGAGAGGAAGCGAATGTCAAACTCCGATTCGAGCGAGACCAGGATTTCGATCTGCTTGAGCGAGTCCCACCCCGGCGTGATTCCCAGCGCCGCTTCGCTGAGGTCGGCATTTGCCGGCAACTTGAGGAGCTGCCGCACGAGCGACGCGGTCGGCGAATGGCCATCGACGGTGGCGACTTCGCTGGCAGCTGGCGACACCTCCGATTGTTCCGGAGCCGTCGATTTTCGAAGGCGGAGGTTCGCCGGCTCTGCGATCGTTTCGCCAAAGCCGCGGCGACCTGCGATCGATTGTGCACGAACGTCAAGGGATCGTCATTGAGCAGTTCACGACAGACTGCGCGAAATCGACAAGCCGTATTGCTTCAATCTGGGCGTGCAACAAGGGGCGTGTTGCGATCAAGCGTTCGTCTCGCAGGCGGGCTTCGGCTCGCGTGAAGTCGTTGACGGGATTCAGCCCCAGGTCGCGAACGAACATCGTCGCGCGGACTTCGCGCTCCCCCAATCCGTCGCCCAGGTCGGCGCGGCCCACGAATTCCTTGAATAATCGCTGCGGAACCTTGGCTTCCTCTTCGTAGCGGTGATATTGCGTGCAGTATTTCCATCCGCAGCCGAGCATCACCAATGTGGCGTTCTCGCGCTCGAAGAGTCCAAACGGGGAGTCGTCTCCGAAGGTGGTCGTCGAGCGGCACGCGGCGATTTTATCGGCCGCGGGACCGGCAACAGCGAAGGAATACATCGGATGCGGCGTGCGCCTCGCGTCGCCCCTCGATACCAGAAGCCAATCGGCGAGCTGCCCGACTTCAGACGGACTTCGCGAAGCGCGAAAGGGCCGACCTTGGCAAAAGCTGAGCGTGAAGGCCGGCAGGGCGATCGTCCAGCCATCGGCGATCAATTGATCCAGCGCGTCCAGGACGTCCGATTTGCGAAACTCGGCCGGCGGTGCGAGATCGGCGATCGACGAGTGGATGACGGCGATTCCCGGCTCGGGCCCGAGCACCGCAGAAAACGCATCCAAAAACGCCTGCCGCATCATCATTCAATCATTGATCGGCTATCGAGTGTTCGCAAGCCCTGTCGCCCGTTCAGGAAACAACTCGGCCGTCGCATGAAGCTCAACCTGGTAATGTGGTTGACCTTGCTTGATAGCCGCCCTAAAGTTCTGTTGGCCGGCATCGGCCGCACTTATCCGCGTGTTGCGAAACGGAATCATCACCCGTTAGACGGGTTGCGAGTTCTATGTCTGATACGAATTCCCCGTCCGCCAAGCCCCCTCAAAACGAGCCTTCCCGCGATTCACGCTCCAACGGTCCCCGCCGAAGTGACCGTCCACCGACCGCCAATGTGCTGCTGTGGGTCGTGGTCGGCCTGGGGGCCGTGTTGCTGGCGTATTTCTTCGTCAACAACGACCACAAGGGAAAAACTCTCACTCTGGGCGAGTTCGAGAGCGGCATTCAGGAAGGCAAATATACCTCGTCCAACGTGTACGACTTGACCATCTCGCCGGGCTATCTGCGGTTTCAAGACCAGCCGGTCGGCAAAAAAGCGGCAAATGGCGAGGAAGCCAAACCGGCTCACATCGTCGGTTCCCACCTACCTGATGGGTCCCGAGAAGGAAGCCGAGCTCACCAGGCTGTTCAACCGCAAGGAAATCAACTACGGCTATGCGGAGCCCCCGCCGGACTGGTGGAATCTGCTGCCGTGGATCCCGGGCCTCGCGATCCTGGTGATCATGATGTACTTCCTGCGGCGAATGATCGGGACCGGCGCGGCCATGTCGTTCGGTCGCAGCCGCGGACGGCTCTACGCGCAGGAAGATATCGACATCACGTTCGCCGACGCCGCCGGCATCGACGAGGCGGTCAACGAACTTCGCGAAGTCGTCGAATTTCTGAAGACGCCCGGCAAATACAAGGCCCTCGGCGGCCGCATTCCGCGCGGCGTGCTGCTCGTCGGTCCGCCGGGCACCGGCAAGACGCTGCTTGCCAAGGCCGTCGCGGGTGAGGCGGGCGTGCCGTTTTTCAGCCTCTCCGGCTCGGACTTCGTGGAAATGTACGTCGGCGTGGGCGCGGCTCGCGTGCGGGACATGTTCCACCAGGCCGGTAGCCGTTCGCCCAGCATCATCTTTATCGACGAGCTGGACGCGTTGGGCAAAGTCCGCGGCAGCGGCGCTCCGGGCGGTCACGACGAGCGCGAGCAGACCCTCAACGCGCTTCTGGTCGAGATGGACGGCTTTTCGTCCGATCAAAGCGTAATCGTGATGGGCGCGTCGAACCGGCCCGAAACGCTCGACCCGGCCCTCTTGCGGCCCGGTCGATTCGATCGGCACGTCCTCGTCGACCGGCCCGATATCAAAGGGCGGGAAGCGATTCTCAAAGTGCACGCCGCCCGGATCAAGATGGATGACAAGGTCGACCTGCAGTGGATCGCCAAGCTGACGCCGGGTTTTGTCGGCGCCGATTTGGCCAATCTCGTCAACGAAGCGGCCTTGCTGGCGGCCCGCGGCAACAAGTCGCTCGTCACGATGGCCGAGTTCGAAGAGGGGATCGAACGCGTCGTTGCCGGTCTCGAAAAGCAGACGCGAATCATCCACGAAGAGGAAAAGCTCCGCGTGGCGTACCACGAATGCGGCCACGCACTCGTCGCCTGCAGCCTGCCGAATACCGACCCGGTGCACAAAATCTCGATCATCCCCCGCGGCATGGGGGCCCTGGGCTACACGATGAGCCGGCCCGAAGACGACCGCCGGCTGTTCACGCAGACCGAGCTGCAAAACAAAATCTGCGTGCTGTTGGGCGGAATCAACGCCGAAGAAATCGTCTTCCAGGAGACGTCGACGGGCGCCCAGCGCGACTTGCAACAGGCCAGCGACATCGCCCGCAGCATGGTGACCGAGTTCGGCATGAGCTCCAAGCTCGGCCGCGTGCGCTACAGCGAGCGCATCCGTTCGCCGTTCCTGGGGACCGACGTTCCGAACGATTCGGTCCACAGCGAGGAGACGATTCGCGAAATCGACCTCGAAGTGCGGCGAATCATCGATGCGTGCGGCAAGACAGTCTTTGAAATCCTCACGAACCGGCGGGCCGCGCTCGAGCAGATGTCTCGCGAATTGTTGGAATGCGAAGTGATGGACGCGAACCATCTGCGGACCATTATCGATCAGCACAAGACGACTCCGCAGCTCAGCCCGGGCACTTTTGTGATGCACAAGCCGAAGACCGACGAGGTTCCCGCGGTCGCCGAGGAGCCCGTCCGCCGCGAATCGGCCGACGGGGCCTGATGCCCCTTGCCGGTTGACCTTGGTCCGCACGGAAGCGGGGGATAAAATCTGCCGCTCCTGACGAAATGAGGTTACCGAAGAGAGGTCGCCGTGCGGATCGCCTATCTCGACTGTTCGACCGGAATCAGCGGCGACATGACGCTCGGCGCGCTGATCGATGCCGGTGTCGATGCGGCCATCATCCGTGCGGCTGTCGATTCGCTCGGTTTGCCCGGCGTCAAACTCGTCACGCAGAACGTGATGAAGGAGGGCTTTCGCGCGACGCACGTGCGGGTCGAACATCCCGAGCAACACGCGCACCGGCATCTGGCAGACATCCACGCGATCATCGATCGGGCCGCCGGCATCACGCCGAGCCAGCGCGATCTCGCGCGGCGGATCTTCGGCGCCGTCGCCGAGGCGGAAGCCCGCGTGCACGGCACGACGCTCGATCGCATCCATTTTCATGAGGTGGGAGCGATCGATTCGATCGTCGACATCGTCGGCGCAGCCGTCGGCTTCGACGTGCTGGCGGCCGACCTCATCGTTGTCCAGCCGCGTGCCGACGGGACGCGGGCAAGTGCGCATCGATCACGGCGTCTGCACCGTTCCCACGCCGGGGACGGCCGAACTGCTCAAGGGAATTCCGCTCGTCGACGTGCCGATCGACGCCGAGCTGACCACGCCGACCGGTGCCGCGATCCTCAAAACGGTTGTCGACCGCTTCGGCCCGCTGCCGGAAATGTCGATCGAGTCGATCGGCTACGGCGCGGGGACGAAAGACTTTCCGCAGCGAGCCAATCTGCTGCGGCTGTTTGTGGGAACGGCCGAGGCACGGGCCGACAGCGACTACGTCACGCTCCTCGAAACTAATCTCGACGACGTGAGTGCCGAAGTCATCGGCTACGCGAAACGCCGATTGCTCGAAGCGGTGCTCTCGACGTGTTTTCGACGGCGATCCAGATGAAAAAGGACCGGCCTGGCACGCTCGTCAGCGTCCTGTCGCGGATGAACGACGTCGAGAAGCTCGAATCGATTCTGTTCGACGAGACGGGAACATTCGGCATTCGCAAATCGGTCGTCGAACGCTCCAAGCGGGCGCGGCGGGAACACACGGTCCAGACGGCGTGGGGGCCGGTCCGCGGGAAACTCGGCTGGCGTCAGGGCGAGGAGTGCCTGTTCACGCCCGAATTCGAGGATTGTGCCCGGCTGGCCGGCCGAAAAAGGGCGTCCCGCTCCGCGAGATTTACCGCGCGGCGGAGAGCGCGTTTCAACCGTCCGACGTCGCACCCGCTCTCCAAGAGTCGCACGCTCACCGCCACGATCACGGAACGCATTCGCATGATCATTCGCACGACCACGCGCATGATCATTCGCACGATCACCACCATCACGGATAGCGGCCTTTCGATTTCAGCCCGACGGAATGGAGTCTGTCATGTTGCTTGCCGCCAATTCGCCCTGGTTTGATTGGGGCCTGCTCGGCTTTGTTGTCCTCTGCGCGGCGATCTTCGTGGGCCGCGCGTTCACCCGTCCGGGAGCTTGCCGCCGGTCCCAGCGAAGAGGAATCCGATCACGCCGAAAGCATGGCGGCCCGTCGCACCGCCGCCCTTGAAGTCCGGATTTACGACTTCTCGAGGGAGATCGAAGCAAAACTCGAGAAGCGGGCGGTCGAACTCGATGCACTCGTGGCGGCTGCCGACCGCGAAATTGTGCGACTCACCGATTTGTTGAAAAAAACGTCGGCGGGCAAGGAATCGCGCGTGCCCGATCTCGTCCGACACGTCGATGCGGCGATCGGCGTCTCCGGCGCTCAGGAACAAATGATCCTGCATCTGCACGGCGCCGGCTTCAGCATTGCCGAAATTTCACACATGGTGGGCCGTCCGCCCGAAGCAGTCAATTCGGTGCTTAAGGCGGCCTGATTTACCGAGTTCCGCGCCGCTCGCCGCGTCCGGTTACGGCCATCAATCGGTCTTGTCGAAAGCCGCTGAATCCCTACCATACGGCTTTTGCCAGACTCTCACGGACATCATGCCCACCTCGGAAACGCCCGGGCCATCGACCGCGGACCAGAGCTCGACCTGGCCCGCGACCGCAGAACAGCCCTCGAACTGGTCGCTGATCCTCAGGATGATCGGCTTGAGCTGGCGCTATCGCGAGAGCTGCGCTTACGTCGTCTTGCTGCACGTGCTGGTCGTCGCGCTCAGTCTGAGCGCGCTGGGCTTCACGGGAGTCGGCATCGACCTCATCGGCCATCACCTGCACCCTGAAATCGATCACAACGGCTTGCCGGCGTTCCTGCGGTTTGCGACCGATTGGCCCGTGATGCGGCAGTTGTGGCTGACCGCCGGCCTGATCCTCGCCTTTGCCGTACTGACCACCGTTCGTGAAATACGCAGCGGCGGTGTCCGTGGCATCGCTCAGTCAGCGGGTGCTGATTCAGCTGCGGGCCGACGTTTACGACAAACTCCAGCGGTTGAGCTTTCGCTTCTTCGATCGCGGACAAAGCAGCTCGATCATTAACCGCGCCGCCGGCGACGTAAACGCCGTCAGGCAGTTCGTCGACGGCGTGATCGTCAAGGTGCTCACTGTTGTGCTGTCGCTGGCCGTTTATGTGGCCTACATGCTCACGATGCACGTGCCGCTCACGCTGGCGTGCCTCGCGACCTCGCCACTCTTATGGTGGGGAGCGGCCTGGTTCTCGCGGATCGTGCAGCCCGCCTACGTGAAGAGCGGCGAATTGGTCGACCGCATGGTGCTCTCGCTCGTCGAGAACGTGCAGGGCATCACGGTCGTGAAGGGCTTTGCCCGCGAGCCGCAGGAAATCGCCAAGTTCTCGTCGGCCAACCGGCAAATCTGCGATCAGAAATTCGACATCTTCAACAAGCTGAGCCTGTTTCAGCCGCTGATGGGCTTTTTGACCCAGATCAACATGATCGTGCTCTTGGGCTACGGCGGTTATCTGGTCATCAACGGCAAGCTGGCGCTCGGCGCGGGCTTGTTCGTCTTTGCGAACCTGCTTTATGAATTCGCCAACCAGGTTGGCCAGATCACGAATATCGCCAACAGCATTCAGGGCAGCCTGACCGGCGCTCAACGCGTCTTCGAGGTGCTCGACGCGCCGATCGAAATCTTCAGCCCGCCGCATGCCGTTCGAATCGACCGATCGCAGGGGCGGATTCGATTCGATCACGTGCAGTTCGCGTACAAAACGGGTGAGCCGGTCTTCGAGGACTTGTGCCTCGAGATCTCGCCCGGCGAGTGCGTGGCCGTCGTTGGGGAAACCGGCGCCGGCAAGACGAGCCTGCTGAATCTCATTCCGCGGTATTACGACGTCCAGAAGGGGAGCGTGCAGCTCGACGGGATCGACGTCCGCCGCCTCGACGTCGACGACCTGCGGCGAAATATCGGCATCGTGTTTCAGGACAATTTCCTGTTCAGCAACACGGTCGCCGCGAATATCGCCTTCGGCCATCCCGACTGCGACGGAGGACGAGATCGAGCGGGCCGCGAAAATCGCGGCGGCCGACGAATTCATCCGCGACATGCCGGACGGCTACGCCACGCTGCTCGGCGAGCAAGGCTCGAATCTCTCGGGCGGACAACGGCAACGGCTGGCGATTGCCCGGGCCTTGTTGCTCGATCCGCCGCTGCTCTTGCTCGACGACGCGACGGCGTCGGTCGACGCCCAGACCGAGCACGAGATTCAACACGCGATCGAAAACGCGCTCAAGGGCCGCACGACGCTCATCGTCTCCAATCGCATCAGCACGCTCCGCCGGGCCGATCGCATTTACGTCTTGGAACGCGGCCGGATCGTCGAGTGTGGCTCACATGCCGAATTGATGGCGGGCGACGGCCCCTACCGAAAACTGGCCGAATTGCAATTTGGCGATCTGATGAACGAATCGGCCGACGCCAATGCCGACACGCCGACAGCCGAACGCCAGCCTTCCGACAAGGAAGAGGTGCCGGCGTGACGGAAACCAAGCGGAACACGATTCGCGAAGGCGGGACCGGCCGTCTCGAGGGGCAGCCGATTATCAGGACGCTCACGCACGTCTCGAAAAAGGACGATGACGAGCAGGATCAGCGGCCGCTCGACTTCCGCCTGATCGGCCGGTTATTCGAATACACGCGGCCGTACGCTTCGACGCGAAATTGGCTCTTGCTGTGGGTCATCGTCCGCTCGATCCAGCTTCCGGCCCTGACGTGGGTCATCGCGGTCGTGATTAACGGGCCCATTCAGCGCCGCGATCCCGTCGGCGTGGCGTGGGGCGCGATCTGCGTTTACGCTGCTCGCGCTCTCCACGCAATGGGTGATGCATTACCGGCAGCGTTATGCGCTCGAGTTGGGCGAATCGGTGGTTCGCGACTTGCGGATCGCCCTCTTTCAGCATCTGCAGCGGATGCCGATGAGCTTTTTCCACCGCACGAAGATCGGCCGGATCATCAGCCGCATGACGTCCGATATCGAGGACGTCCGCGTCGGCGTGCAGGAAGTGCTCTTCGTGAGCCTGGTGCAGGTCGGCCAGATGGCGGTCGCCGCCGTCTTCATGCTGTATTACGACTCGTTCCTGTTTCTGATGGTGTTGGGCCTGGCTCCCGCGCTCTGGGCGATCAACCATTTCTTCCATCGCGAATTGAGCCGTTCGCTGCGGGCGATGCGCGACTCGTTCAGCCGCGTGACGGCGACGCTTGCCGAATCGGTGCTGGGCGTCCGCGTGACGCAGGGCTTCGTCCGGCAGGATGAAAACGCCCGGCTGTTTCGCGAGCTGGCGACCGATCACTCGAGCTACAACTACGCCGTGCTGCGGACCTACGGCCTGTTCCTGCCGCTGCTCGATCTCAACAACCAGTTCTTCATCGCCATCCTGCTCCTGGTCGGCGGGACCCGTGCATTGGCTCCCGACCACGCCACGCAGTTGGGCGACCTCGTCGGCTTCATGTTCATGGCGAACATGTTTTTCTCCCCGATCTCCAACCTGGGAACGCAGTACAACCAGGCGCTGACCGCGATGGCGGGGGCCGAACGACTGTTCAAGCTCCTCGACAGCCCGCCTGAATGGGCCGACTTGCCCGAACGCGGTCGATTTGCCGCGGATGCGGGGCCGCGTGGAGTTTCAAAACGTCCGCTTTGCCTACGACCCCGAGCGGCCCGTGCTGCGAGACATCGATTTCACGGCCGAGCCGGGTCAGACGATCGCGCTTGTCGGCCACACGGGGAGCGGCAAGACGACGATCATCAACCTCATCGCCAAGTTCTATTTGCCCTCTTCGGGGCGATTGATGATCGACGACTACGAGATTCGCGACGTCACGGCCGATTCGCTGCATCGGCAGCTGGGAATCGTCGTCCAGCAGAATTTCCTGTTCACGGGGACGGTCGGGGACAACATCCGCGTCGGCAAGCCGGACGCCACCGATGCGGAGATCCTCGACGTCTTGCACCGGCTCGATTGCGAGGACCTGTTGGAAGCGTTGCCCGACGGGCTGCATTCGGCCATCGGCGAGCGGGGCGTCGGCATTTCCTCGGGTCAAAAGCAGCTTGTCTGCTTCGCGCGGGCCCTCTTGGCCGATCCGCGGATCTTGATCCTCGACGAGGCGACCAGCAGCGTCGACAGCATGACCGAGGCACGCATTCAACGGGCCCTGGAAGTTTTGCTCGCCGGACGCACGGCCTTCGTCGTGGCCCACCGCTTGAGCACGATCCGCAATGCCGACCAGGTCCTGGTCCTCGACCATGGCCGCATCGTCGAGCGGGGCACGCACAACGAGCTGATCGCCGCCGATGGCGTCTACGCCCGGCTCTATCGCCGCTTTGCCGAATCGACGGCGGCCTGATCGGCGAGCGCGTGGCGATCAGGCGAGCAGTTTTTGCACGACGTTTCCATGCACGTCGGTCAGGCGGAAGTCGCGGCCCTGGAAGCGGTACGTCAGCTTCGTGTGATCGAAGCCGAGCAGATGCAGAATCGTCGCGTGCAGATCGTGGACGTGGACGCGGTCGGTCACGGCGTTGAAGCCGAAATCGTCGCTCTCGCCGATGGTGATTCCCGGTTTCACGCCGCCGCCGGCCATCCACATCGTGAAGCAGTTCGGATGATGATCGCGGCCGTCGCGGCCCCCCTGCACCATCGGCGTGCGGCCGAATTCGCCCCCCCAAACGACGAGCGTGTTTTCGAGCATGCCGCGCTGCTTGAGATCCTTGATGAGGGCGGCACACGCCTGGTCGGTGTTCTGGCAGTTCTTCTTGAGTTCGCTCGACCAGGCTGCCGTGCTGGTCCCACGCTTCGTGAAACAGCTCGACGAACCGCACGCCGCGTTCCACCAAGCCGCCGGGCGAGCAGGCAGTTGTTGGCAAACGACGGCTTGCCCGGCGTGGCGCCGTACATGTCCAGAATGTGCTTCGGCTCGCGGCGGAGATCCATCAATTCCGGGGCGCTGGCCTGCATGCGGAAAGCCATCTCGAACGAATGAATCCGCGTGGCGATTTCGGGGTCGCCCATCTTCGCGCAGCCGCATCCGGTTGAGCGCCTGCACCGTGTCGAGCGAGTCTTCCTGCACCTGGCGATCGACGCCCGGCGGATTCGAGAGGTAAAGCACCGGGTCGCCCGTGCCGCGGAATTGGACCCCCTGATAAACGGTGGGCAGAAAGCCGCTGCCCCAGTTCGAGTTTCCGCCGCTGGGCCCTTTGGAACCGGAGCTGAACACGATAAACCCGGGCAGATCCTGCGACTCGCTTCCCAGTCCGTACGTGGCCCACGCACCCATGCTCGGCCGCCCGAACAGCGGCGAGCCGGTGCTCATCAGAATTTGACCGGGGGCGTGGTTGAAGGCGTCGGTAACCAGCGATTTGACGATCGCCAACTCGTCGGCGACGCCCGCCAGGTGCGGCAAGACTTCGGAAAGCTCGGCGCCGCTTTGGCCATAGCGGGCGAACTTGAACCGCGGCCCCAGCAGGGCCGAGTTCGGGCTGATGAACGCGGCCCGGTAGCCCTTGATCAATTCGGCCGGAGGCAAGCTGCCCGTCGAAGCGGGCCAACTGCGGCTTGTTGTCGAACAGCTCCAGATGGCTCGGCCCGCCCGCCATGAACAGGAAGATTACGTTCTTCGCCTTGGCAGGAAAGTGCGCGGCCTTCGGGGCCAACGGATTGACCGAACTGCCCGTCGCGGCGCCGCGAACCCGCCCATTCAGCAACTCGGCCAGCGAGATCGCACCCAGCCCGACGCCGCACTGCTGCAAAAACCAGCGGCGGCTGACGCTGCGCGGGTCGGAGTTGCGGTAGAGATGGTCCTGGCAGTTCACGGCTATTCCTTCGTAATCGTCTCGTCCAAATTCAAGAGCACCCGCGAAACGGCCGTCCAACCGGCAAGTTCGTCGACCGTCGCCCCCTTGGGCAGCGCCGGAGCGGTCTTGCCGTCGTTGACGGCGAACGCCAGCGCGCTCGATTCGTCCGTGCGAAAGTGCTTCGTCTCCTTCTCGAGGAGCGCCAAGAGGGCGGCGGTTTCGTCCGTCGCTCGGCGGACGCGACAGGCAGCGGCGGAAGGCGTAGGTCAGTCGCTCGTGCTCGTCCGAACCGCCTTTCCACAAGATCTCTCAATGCCAGTGCGCGAGCACATTCGAGAAACAGCGGCTCGTTCAGGCTGGTCAGCGCCTGGAGCGGCGTGTTGGAACGCGCGCGGCGGACGCACGAAAAATCGCCGTTGGGCGCGTCGAATGTCTGCAGAGCCGGGTACGGAACCGAACGATAGCGGAACGTGTAAAGTGCGCGGCGATAGCGCTCCGGGCCCGTGTTCTTCCTTCCAGATCTTCGGGCCATAGCTTGCCGGCGGCAGGAACAGGAAATCCGGCGCGGGAGGAAAGACGCTGCGGCCGCCGAGCCGCGAATACAACAGGCCGCTCGTCTCCAAAGCGATGTCGCGGACGATTTCGGCGTCGACGCGGAACCGAGGTCCGCGAGCCAGCAGCCGGTTGTAAGGATCACGGGCATAACTCGTCCGGCGTGACCACCGACGATTGGCGATAGGTCGCGGAGGTCGCGATCTGCCGATGGAGCCACTTGAGGCTCCAGCCATGATCCATGAACTCGACGGCCAGCCAATCCAACAGCTGCGGATGCGACGGAGTTTCGGATTGCGATCCCAAGTCCTCGCTCGTGCCGACGATCCCGATGCCGAAATAAGTCTGCCACACGCGATTGACGATGGCCCGCGCCGTCGTGGGTGATCGGCGATCGGTCAGCCAGCGAGCGAACGTCAGCCGCGTCGGCGGGGCACCCGGCGGCAGCGGCTGCAGGAAGCTGGGCACGCCCGGCGAGACGGTCCGTTCGGGCGTCAGGAAATTGCCGCGTGTCAGCACGTGCGTGTCACGCGGCATTTGGCGGCCCTTCAGGACGAACTGCGACGAGCCTTCGGGATGCTGCCGCCACAGACCTTCGATCGCGTTGTTGGCCTCTTTCCACTCGGGGACCGTGGTGCGCCAGTAGCTGAACACTGCGGCGACCTGAGCCGGCGTGCGTTTTTCGCGAGGGACCGCCAAGATCGTGCGCACGTTTTGCGGGAGCGGATCAGCTTTCGGATCGGCGCGCATTCGTCACCGAAAGTCGGTAACGGCCCAGATTGTTGTTCTGGTTATCGTCGCTGTTCCAGCCGCCGTGTTTCTGGCTCAACGCAAACGTCAGCACGGTGCCGCCGGGAAACGAAATTGGTTTGTCCGCGACAAAGACGGCTTTTCGCGGCAGATTCCGGCGGTGCGGCACCGATGTCGACGCCCCAGGCCGTTTTATCGTTGTGATCGATGGCGAAATTGATCGGACCCGTCACGCGGCGACGGCCGCTCTTGTCGTCGAAGATGGCTTCGAGCGGCGTTTCGGGCGGATTGACGTCGGCCGAGGCACGCACGATTTTGACGGGCACGGTCTTCGAAGGGGCATCGAGCGGAGCGGCGGTCACCTCGAATTCGGTGAGGGCGCAGCGTCCCCTTGATCGAGCGGCCCGGACCATTGAGCGGCAAATTCGGATCATTGAGAAGCTCGAGCCGGAAGCGCGGTGATGTTCGGCACTTGCGTTTTGACGCGGATCTCGGTGACGTCCTTGGTCGGCGCGTAACCCTGAGCGAGGATCGAGCCGTCGGCGAGCAGATAATGCTTCTGCCCGCCGGGAATCAAGTCCTCCGGTGCCGGTCTCACGACCGTCCAAGTCGGCTGATCGTTGCGGACGCTTTCTTCCCAGCGGGCCATCCGCTCGGACCAATCGGGAGAGCGATGTTGCAGGCCCGCTTCGATTTCGTGAATCTGGCGAAACAAGTCCGCCCGGCTGCCGCTGCTCGTCGGGCGTGTAGACGGCGATGTTCGCCTCGTAGTCGTTATTGAGGAACGCGAACAGGCGGTAATACTCTTCCTGCGTGAGCGGATCGTATTTGTGATTGTGGCACTGGGCGCATTGGATCGTCAGGCCGAGCACGCTTTTGCCGATGGCGTCCATGCGGTCGAACATGGCTTCCATGCGGAACTGCTCAGGGTCGACGCCCCCTTCTTCATTGAGCATCGAATTCCGCAGAAAACCCGTGGCGACGATCTGGTCCTGCGTCGGGTGAGGCAATTCGTCGCCGGCGATCTGCTCGATGATGAACTGATCGTAGGGCATATCGCGATTGAGGGCGTTCGTGACCCAATCGCGATAGAACCAGACTTGCCGCGACTTGTCCTTTTCGTAGCCATCCGAGTCGGCGTAACGGGCCGCGTCGAGCCAAAGTCGCCCCCAGCGTTCGCCATAATGCGGCGACGCCAACAGCCGATCGACTTGCCGCGCGTAGGCCCCCGGGCTCTTGTCGGCAAGGAACGCGTCGACCTCGGCGAGTGTCGGCGGCAGCCCGATCAGATCGAGCGACAAACGCCGCAGCAGGGTCACTCGTGTCGGCTTCGGCCGACGGGCTTGAGGTTCTCTTGCTCGAGCCGCGCCAGGATGAACCGATCGATCGGCATTGCGAGACCGCCGCCGTCTCGCGAATCTCGGGAACCGATGGTCGCGTGGGCGGGACGTACGACCAATGCTCCGACCATTTGGCCCCTTGCGCAATCCAGCGGCGGATCAATTCGATTTGCGCGGCGGTCGGTTTCTTTCCGGTTTTCGGGGGCGGCATCCGCTCGTCGGGATCGTTCGAGAGCATCCGCCGCAGGGCTTCGCTTTCGTTCGGCTTGCCGGCGACGAAGGCCGCATGCCCGCCGAGATCGGCGAAGGCGCCCGCCTTGGTATCCAATCGCAAATCGGCCTTTCGCTGCTTGGAATCCGGGCCGTGACAGTCGAAGCAATTTCGCGACAGGATCGGGCGAATGTCGCGATTGAAGTCGACGTCGCCGGCGACAGCCATCGGCACGGCCATCGCGCACGCGAAGAGCAAACCGGCAGCGGATAAGATTCGTCGCAGCAACATGGACGAAAACCTGGCGGGACGACGAAGTCGCAGTCGACGCGCGGTTGAGTTAACGGACAGTTGGGAGCTTCCGCAGGTCGACGGTGGGTCGTTCATTATAACCGCTGGGGAGCCTTGTACAAACCACCGAACCGCCGGTGCCAATCGCGGCAACTCTCAACGAGTTCATGTCGAAAGAGCCGCCCGACTCAGTTCAGGCTGAATTCCGGCGGCCAGGTTCCGCCGTTTCGGCTTTTTCGCGGGCCGCAACTTGTCGATGGATCAGCCGCAGGACCAAGTCCGCACCGCCGGCCGATATCGAGTTCCGCCAGAACCTTCTGCGAGTCCTCGGGTTCGAGCGACATGGCATCGGTCAGCACGTCGCAGAGAATGCCCAGCGGAACGGCCTCTTCGATCGCCCGGCGCAAGACCTTGTCGAGGCTGTGTCGCGGGAAGAGCTTGCGGAACGCGCCGATCAATCGCCGTCGCTGGGCCGCTGCGGCCGACTCGGAAAAGGGCTGGTCAGGATCGGGATGCAGCGTGAGTTCGGCCATCCGATACGGCCGGTCCGCATCCGTCTTCTCGCACGATTCGCCCGCGCGAGAGCCCCTGCAGCGACCAGGTAATAACGGCCGTCGGGAGCGTTCTGCTCGGCCGTGATGCGGCCCAGGCAAACCGTGTCGTGAATCGGGGGCGATCCCTCGGTCGTCGCAAAGCCGGGCTTGAGCAGCGCCATTGCGATCATCCGGCTGCCGGACAGCGAGTCGCCGACCATTTGCCGATAACGCGGCTCGAAGATATGCAGCGGCAAAAGCAGATGCGGAAAGTGAACGACGTTGGGCAGCGGAAAAAGGGGTGCCCAACCCGTGAATGCCGCAAGCTGCTCGCGAACGTCGAACGGCTTGCTCATAAAGCGTCCTCGTGCCTCGCCAGTTGAATCGTCGGAATCCGATCGTCACTCAATTCTACGCCGGTCGGATACGTTTGAGCGGCCTCCAGAAGTTCCTGGAAGCAATATTTCATCTCCGCGAGAAACTTATCGACATCAAGGCCCTGAAAAACCGGGCGGTACGGGTCGAGCTTTTCGCGCATCGCTTCATAGAGCTTGCGGGCGCCCCCCAGGTTCTCGTTGCCGAAGTGAAACAGGGCAACGGCCGCCTGGATCAGCCCTTGATAGAACTTCTTCTCCTTGCCCAGCGTCTCCTGCCAAAGCTCCTCGAGAACTTCGTGGCACTCGAAGAAATCCTCTTCGTTAAAGAGGCGAATGCCTTCCAGGTATTTCTCGGGATATTCGCTCATAAGCAGACGGATCGGAGTTCGCCGCGGCAGCGGGAAGGAAATCTGGCCCGGTCACAGTAGAATCTTATCCACCGATCGACAAACTGCCCACTAGCGAATTGGCCCACTTCCGTAACGATTGGGAATTTCCCGGATGGCGAAGCTGAGCAAACCCAAGCCAAATACGGCCACGCGGACCGCTGCAAAAAAGCCCCCCGCGGCCAAGATCGCCGGAAATTCGAGAACCGGCCAAGACCTCCCAAGGCCAGATCGTCCGTGCTCCGCGGACCTGAAAACGCAGGTCAAACAGATCATCCGGGGACTCGCCAAGACGTATCCCGATGCGACCTGCGCTCTCAAGCACGAATCGGCCTATCAACTGATTGTGGCCACGATCCTCTCGGCCCAGTGCACCGATGAACGCGTCAACATGGTGACGCCCGCCCTGTTTGCGAAATACCCCGACGTCGAATCGCTGGCCAAGGCCAATCAGGCAGACGTTGAGGAGATCATCCGCTCGACGGGGTTCTTTCGCGCCAAGGCCAACAGCCTGCGCGGCATGGCACAGGGCGTTGTCGAGCGATTCGGCGGCCAGATCCCCAAATCGCTTGACGATCTGGTGACGCTGCCGGGCGTCGGGCGTAAAACGGCCAACGTTGTGTTGGGAACCGTGTGGGGAATTCCCAGTGGCGTGGTGGTCGACACGCACGTCAAGCGGATCACCACGCTTGTTGGGGATCACCAAGAGCACGTCGCCCGAGCAAATCGAGCG
This sequence comes from uncultured Planctomycetaceae bacterium, assembly GCA_963756305.1. GTDB lineage: Bacteria > Planctomycetota > Planctomycetia > Planctomycetales > Planctomycetaceae > DASPSM01. The sequence continues at coordinate 1,827,903 of CAVWNP010000001.1, read as the reverse complement.
CGACTTGATGGAACTGGTCCCCCAATCGGAATGGGTCAATTTCTCGCATCGGCTGATTCATCACGGCCGGCGGATCTGCATTGCACGGCGGCCGAAATGCCTGGATTGCCCGTTGTTGAACTGCTGCCGTCGCGTCGGGCTTCCGCCGCTTTAGTCAATTCCAACTTGTCCGGTCCCGCCTCATTGCACAGCCAAATCGCGGCCGCTAATGTGGTGGCACCGGGGCCAGGCTGCTTCTGACGGCGGTGTCTGTGCCGTCGACGGCAGCTCTTACTGCCGAAGTTCGCAACGAGGCGACGATCAAGCTCGATGATTCTCAGCGGCAACGAGATTCAGGCCCGCTTGGGCCGCGACATCGTCATCGATCCGTTTGACGTGGCGCAGCTCAACCCCAACAGCTACAACCTGCGCCTGCACGACGAACTTTTGGCCTACGAGGAAATCGTCCTCGACATGCGCCGGCCCAATCGCTTCCGCCGGCACACGATTCCCCCGGAAGGGCTCGTGCTCGATCCCAATCGCCTTTATTTGGGACGAACGGTCGAACGGACCGAAACGCACAATCTGGTCCCCATGCTCGAGGGTCGCTCTTCGATCGGCCGACTGGGGCTGTTCGTGCACGTGACGGCCGGCTTCGGCGACGTGGGATTCTGCGGCTATTGGACGCTGGAGATGTTCGCGGTCCAGCCGGTGCGGATTTATCCCGGCGTGCAGATCTGCCAGATCTTCTATCACACGATCGAAGGGGTCGTGACCGAATATCGCAGCGAAAAATATCAGAACAATCGCGATATCCAGCCGAGCCTGCTCTTCAAGGAGCTCGAGTCGCTCGAAGATCGCCAGATGCGCTTGGCCTTCGGCCAGGAACGGGCCGAGTGATTGTTCGCGTCTGAGAAGATCGTGAGCGGCGGCCAGACGGGCGTCGATCGTGCCGCGCTCGACGTGGCGATGGCCCTGCAGATTCCGTGCGGCGGTTGGTGCCCGCGCGGCCGACGCGCCGAGGACGGCCGGATTCACCAACGCTATCCGCTTGAGGAAACCGGTAGTCCGATCGTACTCGAGCCGCACGATTCAAAACGTGGTCCATTCCGACGGCACGCTCATCCTGGCGTTCGGCAGAGTCACCGGCGGTACCCTCTTGACGAAGAATGCGGCTCGAACAGCGACGCAAGCCATGCCTGGTTGTCGACCTCACGAATCCGCTGGAGATCGGCGACGTCAAAGATTGGCTGCGGGAATATGAAGATTCGCGTGCTCAACGTTGCGGGCCCGCGGGCGAGCCAGGCTCCGAACGCCTATCGGCTCGCGACAACCGTTCTCGTCAAACTCCTCGCGGCCGCCAATCCCGACCGCCCGTAAAAGACGCCGCTTGCGCCCCAAGGCGTGAACTTTGGCGTCGAATTATTGGCTGTTGTCGCTCAACGAGAGCTTGGTCGAAGCGCCGTTTTGCGGTGCGTCTTCAACAATGAAACCGAAATATCGGCCAATGTAATACGGCAAGAGGAACGAAGCGCCGTCAGCCAAAGTCCTGCCCGTCCCGTTGCCGTCGATCGTCCACGCGTCGTAGTTCCAGTGCTCGATAAAGCGTTCATCGATGGGCACGACCTCTCGCGTGCGCAATTCGCCGCGCGGTAATGGGCGGCGCCTTCCGGGGCCCGGCGTCTGAACGACGTCGAGCCGATGACTGTTCGTGAATCCCCAATCGCACCGGTCGAGCGGATAACGCTTGAGAAAATCGACTCCGTCAGTCAGACAGTTTTCCGGCGCCCGGCGCTCGAACCGTCCGATGCCGTCGTAACTGGCGGCGAAAATGAAATTGAAGAGCGGACTGTGCTCGGGCTCTTCGAGCGACCAATAGCGCCGGAGCGAAATGGTCGCGGCCCGACGAACTTCCGGATCGGTTCCATATCGCAGCAGGTTGAAGTAGCACATGAAGGCCATTTCGTCGTCGGATTGATTTCCCGTCGACGGACCCATGTGGACCTTGGCCGTCGTGATATTCGCCAGGTAGGCGTGGTCATGGGCGAGATTTTGGAACGCGTCGCGAAAGCGTTTTTCGCCCGTCGCGTGGGCGGCGACGGCGAGATACGACAGAATGCTCAACGAGTTCAGACCGCGCCCTTCCGACCAGGCCAATTGATTCAGCGTGCTGGGACCATAACGTGCCCACCGCGTCGGTTTGCCGTCGTGGTCGATGAGGTTGAAATCGTGCTCGAGGAGATGGTCGGTGACCGCCGCAATCAGCTCACGCGCCGGCTGGCGCTCCTCCTCGGTTTCGGCGACCAGGTCGTAATAGCACGCGTAAAGAAAATAATGGCCGTCGAGTTCGTCGGAGCTTGTGTCGCATTTCCAGTACCATTTGCCGTCGGCACTTTTCGGCCAGCGAGGCTTGATGACTTTATGCAGCGGGTCGCGACGCGATTGTCGTTCGTCCATTTCGTCTAAATAGGCCTGATTGGGATCGGGATCGGAGGTGGGGCGGACCGAACGGGCAGGAAACCCCTTTGGAGCCGGATGCTCGCCCCCCTGCGTGACCCGGCTTAAGAAACGCAGCGCCTCGAACGCGGCTGTGGCCCGCTTCTTGGCGACTGGATCATGAGTGGCCGCGTAGGCGAAGCATTCGCCCGCTCCGTACATACCGGTCCACAAGCCGTCATTGTCGTCGTCGTACTGGGTCGTACGGCTCATGTCGCCGGGTTGCGACAGAGCGACGCTGCCCACGTAGCCGTAGGAAGTCCGCCGATGATACTTGTCGATCAGCGCCTCGAAAAACGCGGCCTTGTCGGCGAGCGTCGTCGGCCGCCGCTCGATTCGCCCCAAGCCCTTCGCTGTGGCAAACCAGGCGTCGCCATTTTGTGAAAGTGCGATCGCGCGGACACCGTCATCAGGCAACCAGCGGCGTCCCTGCCGGTAATTCCAAATCTTGCCGTCGAAACGGATCGCACCGATGCGCGTGCCGAACCAGGCCGTGCCGTCCGCAGCGGCCGCCAACGTGGTGAAGTCGTTGTACGGGAGCCCGTCCTCGCCGGTGTAAAGTGACCATTTTCCTTCCTTGAGGCAGCCAACCCCCGCGGGACTGGCGAACCACAGTTCGCCCTTCGAGTTGAACGCAACTCCGCGGACGTCGCGCGGCAACCAGCTTCGCCCAACGTCGAACGGGTTGGGGCGATCCCACGCTCCCGAATGTTCCCGAACGAAAAGTCCTCCGGCCGCAGCAACGGCGACCCGGCCGTTGCCGGCAATCGCGATTTGCCGCACCTCTTTATCTTTGCCGAGAACGTCGGTGAGCGATGCCACGGGTACAAATTCTGTTTTCGACAGCTGAAAGAGTCCCGACCGCGTGCCGAGCCAAACCGTGTGGCCCTTTGACGCGTCGGATGCCGCCAGCGAGCGCAATTCTTTGGCCGAGTCGGTGCTTGGAAGCGAGGCAATCCCTTCCACTCGATCACCGCGCACGAGCCACAGCTTGCCTGCCGCGGCTGCGTAAACACCGCCCTGAATCGGCGCCAGCAGATGGACGGGCGCCGCAAGCGCGCCAACTGCAGACCATTTGCCGCCTACGAATCGCGCGAGTCCTCTCGCCGTGCCCGCGTAAATCTCTCCCGCGGCCGTGATGGCAACGGACGAAACGTCGTCGCTCGGCAAGCCCTCCGCGGCCGTCGCGACGACCCGAATCTCGGCGACGATCTTGCCGACGTGGATCCCTGGAATTCGCGGCTTGGGAGCCGTCGGCGGCGCGCCGAAGCCCACAGGCGATGTTGAGAGGGCAATCAGACAAATGCCGGTGGCACTGAGAATCGATTGTCGCATGCGGCGGGTAAGTCGGGCGGAATTTCAGTCTTCGTCGTCAAGACGTATGGTGTCCACTCTGGGGCAAATCCGCAACTCCCCGCCACCGAGCGACGCCGTCCTCGAAGCGCCAACTGCCGTTTCAGTCACGCTTGACGCGGACCGCCCGTCCGTGCGTTTCGGCCCACGCGTGCATGGCGTCGACGACGGGTTTGAGCGTCTGGCCGAGCGGCGTCAACGAGTATTCGACCTTTGGCGGCACTTGCGGATAGACCTTGCGCGAGAGCAAGCCGAACGCCTCCAATTCGCGCAATTGCTGCGTCAGCGTGCGGTGCGAGACGCCGGCCAGCGAGCGGTGCAGCTCGCTGAATCTTTTCGTTCCCGAAAATAACTCGCGAAGGACCAGGAGCTTCCAGCGACCGTCGAGAACTCGCAGAGCCGTTTCGGCAGGACAGACCACGGCCTTTCTGGCCATAAGTATCCCCAATGATACTGTCTTACGGAAAAGTGCATTCTTGCCAATTGAATTGTATGCGCAAGAATGAGCGTGCTTGAATGAATTCGCGACGAAAAGAGCGGAAAAACGCCTTCTCAATGCAGGAGAAGAGAGGAGAAGAGAAATGATGACCATTCATCCCGCGGAAGCGCGGGGCCGCACTCGTATCGACTGGCTCGACAGCCGTCACACATTTTCGTTCGGCGACTATCAGGATCCCAAGCAGATGGGCTTTCGGACGTTGCGGGTGATCAACGACGACCGGGTCGCGCCGGCTGCCGGATTCGGCATGCACGGCCATCGCGACATGGAGATCATCACCTATGTACTCGAAGGAGCCCTCGAGCATCGCGACAGCCTCGGCACGGGTGAAGTCTTGCGGCGCGGGGATGTGCAGCGAATGACTGCCGGCACGGGCATTCGACACAGCGAGTTCAACCCCTCGCAGACAGATCCCGTGCATTTCCTACAGATTTGGATGCTGCCTGAGCGGCGCGGCCTGACCCCTGGCTACGAGCAAAAGACATTCTCGGAGGAGCAGAAACGAGGACGCCTGCGACTCATTGCGGCCGCCGAGCCTCGCGACGGCGTGCTCCAGATCCACCAAGACGTCGATTTGTACGCCTCCGTACTGGGACCTGGCGAAAGCGTCTCTCACGAGATTCGCGAGGGACGGTCGGCGTGGGTCCAGGTGGTTCGGGGCACGGTCGAACTCAACGGCACGAAGCTTGCTGCCGGAGACGGGGCCGCCCTCGTCGATCAGCGGAGCTTGGAAATGGTCAGCCGCGAGGGGGTAGAATTCCTGCTCTTTGACTTAAATTGAGCCCAGGCTGGAGATCGAGGCAGACATTAGTTTCGTCCGGCGAATTTGGACCGCGTTACGTGGACCTGTATAATCCTCGGCGAGGGCCGAACTCTTTTCGTTCCAAGTTGCGACATCGATGTCGCGATGACTCGTAGCCCGGCAGCGGCACCGCTCGGTGCCCCTTCTGACGTCAGAGGATGTTGGGCTTGACACAGTCACACTGATCTCGCTCGATCTCGTCGGTTTTCGGGCATTCGTTTCGGCATTCTTTTCGGGGGCCGCCGCACTTGGGACCAATCAAGACGGGCGAGCCCGACCATCACTCTGACGCTCTTTCAAGACCTAAACGCCAAACGGGACCGGCATCGCTTCGAAAGGAGCGAAACGGCAAGCCCGGAGTTTCCAAGGTGTCTCCCGGTTCCGCTCAGTGAAGTGAGAAGGACATGCTCAATCCAATTGGCATGAACTTAGGAGTTCCATAATGAAAATCCTCATGGTTCTGACGTCGCACGACAAGCTCGGCGATACGGGCCGCAAGACGGGCTTTTGGCTCGAGGAGTTCGTCGCCCCTTATTACACCTTTCTCGATGCGGCGCGACAGTGACCGTCGCGTCACCCAAAGGGGGCCAACCGCCTCTGGACCCCAAGAGCGACACGCCCGAGGGGCAAACCGATTCCACGCGGCGCTACAACAAGATCCCGCGGCGCAGGCGGTGCTGGCCAAGACCGTGCGGCTCGCAGCCGTCAAGGCGTCGGATTACGACGCGGTCTTCTACCCCGGCGGCCACGGCCCGATGTGGGACCTGGCCGAGGACCCGCTTTCGATCGGCCTCATCGAGGCCTTCTACAACGCCGGAAAACCGGTCGGCGCGGTCTGCCATGCGCCCGGCGTGCTCCATCGTGTCAAGTTCCAGGGCCAGTCGATTGTGAAAGGCAAGCGGGTGACGGGCTTCACCAACGGCGAGGAGGAAGCGGTCCACCTCACCAAGGTCGTGCCGTTCCTCGTGGAGGATGAGTTAAAGCGTCTCGGCGGGTTGTACGAGAAGGCGGCGGACTGGGCGAGCTTCGTCATCACCGACGGAAGGCTCGTCACCGGGCAGAACCCAGCCTCGTCGAAAGCGGGGGCCGAGGCACTGCTGAAACTGCTGGCCTGAGTCGTGCCGGCAGCCGCCGTTGCGTCCACGAATGCGGTGTCAGTTCATCAACCTGATACGGAAAATCACAGAAACAGAAAGCAAACGTATGGCGACTGCAAACATCTTCAAACCTGACGGCAAAAACGCGATCCACGACGGAATCGAACATGAAACCGGTGGCGGCAAGGCATTGTTCGATCCCACCGATACGGTCATGCTCCTGCTCGATCATCAGTCCGGACTGTTCCAAAACGTCAAAGACATCGGCGTGGCTGAGCTGCGTGCCAATACCACGGCCCTCGCCAGGCTGGCGACGCTGCATCAGGTTCCTGTGATCTTGACGGCCTCCGTTCCGGACGGCCCGAACGGTCCGCTGATGCCGGAGATTCGCGAGGCTGCGCCTCATGCGGTTTACGTGCCGCGCAAAGGAGAGGTCAATGCCTGGGACAACGCGGCGTACGTGAACGCGGTGCGCGAAACCGGCAAAAAAACGTTGATCATGGCCGGCGTGTGGACCAGCGTCTGCGTTATGTTTCCGGCTCTCGATGCCAAAGCGGCGGGGTACAAAGTCTACGCGGTGATGGATGCATCCGGCGACCCGAGCGAAATGGCATCGCGAACGACGCTCGCACGCTTCGTGCAGGCAGGCGTCGTACCGACCAGCGCCAATGCCGTGATTTGCGAAATGCACCGCACGTGGAATCGCCCCGACGCTGCCCAACTCGCAGAGCTTTACACGATGGTCTCGCCCAATTACCGCGCGGTGATGGAGAGCTATCAGAAGGCACAGGACGTGGTGAGAGAATCCAAGAAGTAAGCGTCTGTCTCGGTGAGTCCGCGTGTGCGGCCGTCGCGCACGCGGGAGAGGGACAAGACGTCGAATACGCGTTCACGATGTGCAAAACACGCAAGTTTCGCGGGCGTGCACGGCGTGGCGTGACGAATCGCAAGGTCGAAGATTTCAAGCGTCTGAGGCCGTCGGCGGCATCGATTTCTCGCCGCGACAGGAGACAGGAGGAGCGTCGATGGAACCGGATCTCGATTCTTCACAACGGCCTTGTGACCACTCTTGATTCCGTGAAGCCGCAAGCAGAGGCGGTCGCCATCCAAAACGGCCGCTTCACCGCCGTCGGCAACGATGCGGATGTCCTCAAACTGCGCGGTCCCAAGACGCGCGTGATCGATGCAGGGCATCGCCGGCTGATCCCCGGCCTCAACGATTCCCATCTGCATCTGATTCGCGGCGGCCTCAACTACAACATGGAGCTGCGCTGGGACGGGGTCCCGTCTCTGGCCGACGCGCTGCGAATGCTCAAGGAGCAGGCCCGGCGGACTCCGCCACCGCAGTGGGTACGGGTCGTTGGCGGATGGACCGAGTTCCAGTTCGCCGAACGCCGAATGCCGACGCTCGAAGAGATTAACGACGTCTCGCCCGACACGCCCGTGTTTGTGCTGCACCTCTACGACCGCGCGATGCTCAACGCAGCGGCCCTGCGGGCGTGCGGCTACACGAAGGACACGCCCAATCCTCCGGCCGGCGACATTCAACGCGACAAGCAGGGAAATCCAACCGGTCTGCTCATCGCCAGGCCCAACGCGATGATTTTGTACGCAACCCTCGCGAAGGGACCGAAACTGCCGATTGAACATCAGACAAATTCGACGCGTCACTTCATGCGAGAGATGAACCGCCTCGGACTCACCAGTGCCATCGATGCGGGCGGCGGTTTTCAGAATTATCCGGATGACTACCGCGTGGTTGACGAGCTGGACAAACGGGGCGAGTTGACCGTCCGGATTGCGTACAACCTGTTCACGCAACGCCCGAAGCAAGAACTCGACGATTTCGCCAAATGGGTGAACATGACGCGGCCCGGCGAGGGGACCGACTTCCTGCGGATGAACGGCGCCGGCGAGATGTTGACCTTCTCCGCAGCCGACTTCGAGGACTTTCTCGAACCGCGTCCCGATCTCGCCGGTTCGCTCGAGGCAGAGCTGACGCAGGTCGTGCGGCTCTTGGCCCAGCATCGTTGGCCGTTTCGCCTGCATGCGACGTATGACGAATCAATCACGCCGTTTTCTCAACGTCTTCGAGGACGTCAACCGCGAGATCCCCTTCAATGGCCTTCGCTGGTTTTTCGACCACGCCGAAACGATCAGCGAGCGCAACCTCGAGCGCGTGCGGGCGCTCGGCGGCGGCATCGCGATCCAGCATCGCATGGCGTATCAAGGCGAGTACTTCATCGATCGCTACGGAGCCGAAGCCGCTCGGCACACTCCGCCGATCGCGAAAATGCTCGAGATGGGAATTCCCGTCGGCGCGGGGACCGATGCCACGCGAGTCGCCAGCTACAACCCCTGGGTTTCGCTGTATTGGCTCGTCTCGGGGAACACGGTCGGCGGAACGTCCCTCTATGGACCTGAGAATCGGCTCGACCGGACCGAAGCGCTTCGTCGGTACACGGTCGGCAGTGCCTGGTTTTCAAACGAAGAGACGAAAAAAGGGACGATCGCAGCCGGACAATTCGCCGACCTTGCAGTTCTGTCGACCGATTATTTCAGCGTCACCGAGCCGGAAATCAAACGCATCGAATCGGTGCTCACGGTCGTCGACGGGAAAATCGTCTACGGAGCGGGTGAATTCGAGGCGCTCGGTCCGCCACCGCTCCCGGTGTCGCCGGATTGGTCGCCAGTGAAAGCGTATGGCGGCTACTACCGGGCAACGCAGAATTCAACGGCGACCGATACCGGATATTCGGCGATCGCTCGATGTTGTCGCGGGATGATGCAGTCGATTCTCGAGCCCCGCTCTCCCGTTACCCAGCAATCTCTCTGGGGATTGGGCTGCGATTGCTTCGCATTTTGAAAGGAATGAGCCATGAAACCGCATACCTGGTTTTTAGCGACCTTGTTATTCGTCTTCGGCGTTTTGGTCGATGCCGCCGAGCCGCAGGCGGTCAAAGAGATCCGATTCTCGGCCCTTCGCGACGTGACCATGAAGCTGCGCATGGAAGGTCCGACGACGGCCGAAGTCCCGCTGCAGGTCGTTTGCTACTTCAAGTACACGCCGGAGGGCGCGAAGCGGATGAAGGGAGCGCCCGTTGAACTCGATCACGAACTCGGTGGAGTCATCGGTGCGCTGCGGGAGCGAGGCGAGTTTGTCGGCGATGAACTCGAGACGATTTTGCTCGTTCCTCCGGCAGGGGCAATCAAGGCCAAGGCCCTGCTGTTGATCGGTCTGGGCGACGAGCGCGGGCTTTCGCTCGAGGTGATGGAGCGCGTCGGCAAGATTGCCCTTCGCGAAGCGTCGCGACTCGGGGCCAACCGAGTCGCCTTCGCGCCGCTCATTCGCGATCAAGGCAACTCGACCCTCGACACGGGAGAAATCGAGCGCGTGGTGACGCGCGGCGTGCTCCTCGCGTACGACACCGAAAAGCGTTTGCAGCAAGAAGGCCGAGCCAAACCCTTCACGTTGGAAGAGTGGGAGGCCGAAGCCGGCCCCGCTTATTTCGATGACACGAAAGCTGGCCTCGAAAAGGGGATCGAAGAGGCCAAAACCGAAGCCGCCAAGCGACCCGCTCAGCCGTACGGAGTTTCGAAATGAAAAATCGGGCATCTGCTCGTGTGCTAGCAGACTGCCCGAATTTTAGCGAATCGCTCCGAGGACCTTCTTCAATCAACTCGCTTAGAGAGTCGTGCCGACTTTGTTGAATGTGGTGTTGGCGTTCGTGCCGATCGCCCGAATGGCCGTCAGGCAGACGACAACGATCAAGGCCAACATGACGGCGTACTCAACAGCCGTCGGGCCATCCTCGGAGATCAGAAACCGCTTCACGCTCGTCGTCAACCCTTTCATCGAAGGTTGCCTCTCTGTTGACGTTCTATGGATTTTTTTGTGGACCCGCGGCAGGTCACACTTAACCATGCGTGCGCTTTGGCTGGCAGGCCGATCGAATGATGTCAAGATCTTCATCTTCTCGTGTTGATTTTCAGGCAACAAGCCGAAATGACCGGAAGGGGCTTCGCTGCCCTAACCCTTGGCCCGGCCAAGGAATTGGTTAACATGTGACCGATTGAGTTAGAGCGATCGCTGGCGTTCGCCTGTTGCGTCGAAGACGCGTGGCTGCCCTTCAAGCAGCGTCATTCGCTCCTCGCGGCGGATTTGAATCGCTGTCATTCCAGCGCGGACGCCCATTCCCTAAAATTCTTCGACGCCGATTGTTTGGGGTCTGCCGACCAGTTTGTCGTTTTGGATTATTCGCGAAAAAAGGATTTCATGGCTCAGAATTACATCTTCACGATCGAGGCCCTCACCCGCATTTACGAACAGAAGGAGGTGCTGTCGAATATCTGGCTCTCGTTTTATCCCGGCGCGAAGATCGGCGTGATCGGCGATAACGGGGCCGGCAAAAGTACGCTCTTGCGGGTCATGGCCGGCGAAGACAAGGACTTCATGGGGACGGCCCGGCCGGCCAAGGGAATCAAGATTGGCTATTTCCCGCAGGAGCCGCGGCTCGAAAAGTGGGAAACGGTCGACGAGTGCATCCAAGACGCGGTCACCGAATCGCGGGCCATTCTCGACCGCTATAACGACATCAATATGAAGCTGGGCGAGGACATGTCGCCCGAGGAGATGGAAGAACTGCTCGAGGAGCAGGCCCGCGTGCAGGATAAGATCGACTTCGCCAACCTGTGGGAGCTCGACCGCACGCTCGAAATCGCCGCCGACGCCATGCGGCTTCCTCCGGGCGAGGCGCGGATCGACCATCTCTCCGGCGGCGAAAAGCGTCGCGTCGGCTTGTGCCGCATCCTGCTGCAGAATCCCGACCTCTTGCTGCTCGACGAACCGACGAACCACCTGGATGCCGAATCGGTCTCGTGGCTCGAGCACTTTCTGCACGAGTTCAAGGGGACGGTCGTCGCGATCACGCACGACCGCTACTTCCTCGAGAACGTCGCCGGCTGGATTCTCGAAATGGATCGCGGGCACGGCTATCCGTATGAAGGCAACTACACCGGTTGGCTCGAGCAGAAGCAGGCGCGGCTGGCGGTCGAGGAGAAGCGCGAGTCAAAACGCCAAAGAGTGCTCAAGCGAGAACTGGAATGGGTGCGGACCAGCCCGAAGGCCCGTTCGACGAAAAATAAGGCCCGCCTGGAACGCTACAACGAGCTGGTCGCTCAGGAATTCGACGAGCGGGAAGATGCGGCCGATATTCAAATCGTGCCGGGCCCGCCGCTCGGCGAGCTGGTGATCCGCGCCGAAAAACTCTCGAAGGCCTTCGGTGACAAGCTGCTGTTCGAGGATCTCGAATTTCGACCTGCCGCGGGGCGGCATCGTCGGCGTGATCGGTCCTAACGGCGCCGGAAAGACGACGCTGTTCAAGATGATCATGGGCATGGAAAAGCCGACCGATGGCAATCTCCGCATTGGCGACACCGTCTCGCTTTCCTACGTCGACCAGAGCCGCGACGCCCTCGATCCCACCAAGACCGTTTACGAAGAGATCGCCGGCGGCAGCGATTTTGTCGACGTCGGAAATTCGCGGCTGCATTCTCGGGCGTATGTCGGCCGGTTCAATTTCAAGGGGCAGGACCAGCAGAAGTTCGTTCGCGAATTGTCCGGCGGTGAGCGAAACCGCGTGCACCTGGCGAAACTGCTGCGGGCGGGCGGCAACGTCATGCTGCTCGACGAACCGACCAACGACCTCGATGTGGAAACGCTGCGGTCTCTGGAAGAGGCCATTCAGAACTTCGCGGGTTGCGTGGTGGTCTCCAGCCACGACCGCTGGTTCCTCGACCGCATCGCCACGCATATCCTGGCTTTCGAGGGGGACAGCACGGTCGTCTGGTTCGAGGGCAACTACCAGATGTACGAAATCCAGAAGCACGAACGGCTCGGCGACGAAGCCGACCGGCCGCATCGGATCAAGTATCGACCGCTGGCACGGAAGTAGAACGATGGGTCCAAGGTCTTTGATTTTGGATTTTGGATTTTAGATTTTGGATTAAACGCGATGCCGTCCAACTCCGCCGGCGCTCGATTTCGCGAAGCACTGAAACAAGCGCCGCTGATGATTCCCGGCGTCTTCAATGCGCTCACGGCGCGGATCGCCGAACGGGCCGGGTTTCGCGCGGTTTATCAATCCGGTGCGGCGCTCTCGGCCGGCATGGCGCTGCCCGACGTCGGCCTTGTGAATCAGACCGAGTTCGCCGAGCAGGGAGCCTATCTCGCGTCGGCCGTTTCGATCCCCGTCATCTCCGATGCCGACACCGGTTTTGGCGAGGCATTGGCCGTCGAACGGACCGTGGCCCTCTTCGAATCGGCCGGACTGGCCGGACTGCACCTGGAAGATCAGCAACTTGCCCAAGCGCTGCGGCCATCTGAGCGGCAAGGCGCTCGTCAGCCGCGATGAAATGGTCAGCAAGCTCAAAGCGGCCGTCGCCGCCCGCCGCGATCCGAGCTTTGTGATTATCGCGCGGACGGACGCCCGCGCCGTCGAGGGTTTCGATGCCGCGGTCGATCGGGCGCAGGCTTACGTCGCGGCGGGGGCCGACATGATCTTTCCCGAGGCGATGGAAACGCGCAGACGAATTCGGCCGATTTGCGCGAGCGATGAAAGTTCCCTTGATCGCCAATATGACCGAGTTCGGCAAAAGTCCGCTCTTATCGGCTGCCGAACTGGCCAAACTGGGCTACGCGGCCGTGCTGTTTCCCGTCACGACGCTCCGCATCGCGATGAAAGCCGTCGAAGCGTGCGCTGGGCCAAATCGCCAAGGAAGGCACGCAAAAGAATCTGCTCGACAAGATGCAAACCCGGGCCGAGCTTTACGACTTGCTCGATTACGAAGGCTTCGAAGAGCGGGACCGGAGCTATTTTGGCCGGTAAAGCGGTCAGGCGCGTTGGCAGTCGTCCTCGATATTGACCCAACCTGCCACCTCTATATACTCCGCGCAGGTTGTCGCAGCGACACACCGATTTTTGCAACGGAGTCACTCGTGCCAGAGCCAGCCGGCGATGAACTCGAGCGTCCGCGGCGGATGCTCGTCCCGCGGAGCCGCCGGTTGGTGATCGACCTGTTGCACTTTCAGGCGAAGGTTCCGACCTGCGCCCACGATCGCAATTGTGATTTTCGCCGCATGGCCGAAGCACGCGAGCGATGCCCGGTGCGCATTTCCTGGTCGATGATTTTTATCAAGGCGTTCGGCCTGGTTGCCGATCGCTATCCGGCGCTGCGGCAAATGTATCTGCCGTTTCCGTGGCCGCATATTTATCAGCACCCGACGAGCGTCGCGATGGTTGCCACGCACCGCGACCATTGCGGCGAGCCGTGGCTCTTCTGGAGCCGTTTCACTCAGCCCGAGAAGCGGCCGCTTGTCGTACCTGCAGGCGAACCTGGAGCGCTACCAGTCTGCTCCGGTCGAGGAAGTCTTTCCTTGGCAGCTGCAATTGAGCGGTTTGCCGACGCCGATCCGCAGGCTGCTCTGGTCGTGGACTTTTTATGTCGGTGGACCGGCACGAGTGCGGCGGTCGGGCACGTTTTTCCTGACGACGATTGCCGGCCAGGGGGCCGAGATTCAGCATCCGCCCGCGTTTCTGACCTCGAACGTGACTTATGGGCCGATCGACGAGCAGGGCAAGAGCCGCGTGACGATCGCCTATGATCATCGATTGATGGATGGGCGGCTTGTCGCCAGCGTGTTGGCGGACATCGAGGCGGCACTGGCGGGCCCCGTTGCGAGCGAATTGGAATCGATCAAGACCGAGCCAGATTCCACCGCTCCCCTTGAAGCAGGCAGCGTGAACGGCCATGCCCCACAGCGGCCGACTCGAGTTTCGCGGTTCGACGGCACTCGTCACCGGGGCTTCGGCGGGAATCGGTTTGGCGGTCGCGCGGCGATTGGCTCGAAAGGGCGCGAATCTCGTCATCGCCGCGCGTCGTCCGGAACCGCTTGAACAAGCGGCCGCAACACTTCGCGAGCTTGGCGTGAAGGTACTGGCGGTTCCCACGGACGTCGGCCAGTTGGACAGCCTTCAAAAACTCGTCGACACGGCCCTCCGGGAGATGCGCACGATCGACGTCCTCGTCAACAACGCGGGCATCGAGGCCTTTTGTCATTTCGCGGATTTGCCGCTGGAGCGGATCGAGGAGACGATCCGCGTGAATCTGACATCGGCCGTCCTGCTGACGCGGCTCGTCGTGCCGCACATGCTTGCGGCAGGACGCGGGCACGTGGTGAACATGTCATCGACGGCCGGCAAGCTCGGTCCCCCGTTTGGGGCCGTGTATTCCGCGACAAAGGCCGGCCTCATCGGTTTTACGCAGTCGCTCCGCGCCGAGTACCGCAATCGCGGCATCTCGGCATCGGTGATCTGCCCGGGATTTGCCGACGAGGGCGGGATTTACGATCGCATGAAGGCCGAATCGGGCCGGCACTCGCCGGCATTGGTCGGTTCGACCACCGCCGACCGCGTGGCCCGAGCCGTGATCAAGGCTGTCGAAAAGGATCGCGCCGAAATCATCGTCAACTGGCCGCCCCTCCGGCCGATCGTCGTCTTGACTGCAGATGTTTCCCTCGCTGGGCGCACGCGTCGTCCGGGCGGCGTCGGTCCGCTTCTTGAAGCGCGTCGCCGATTCGCATCGCCTATAATTGCTGGAAGACCAGCGGGGACTCTCTTGGGCGATGAACAAAGCTTTTGTCCGTGATGCCGAACCGACCGTCGAGCGCTGCCCGCGCTGCGGATCGATCGGCCAACCCGTCGGCTCGACCACGCTCGACGCATTCATTCGCGGCGAAGACCGCTCGCAACTCGGCGAGACGGCCTGCTTTTGTCCCTCCGAGACGTGCCCGGTCGCGTATTTCGACGCGTTTGAACGGCTTGTGACCAGCAGCCAGCTGGCAAAGCCGGTCTACCCCAAAGAGCCTGACGCGCCGATTTGCGGTTGCTTCGGCCTGACGCGGGAAGACATCGAAGAGGATGTCCGCGAGGGCGTCGCCACGCGGACGCGAGCCCTGCTCGAACGGGCCAAATCGTCCGAAGCCCGTTGTTCACAGACGGCCGCCAACGGCCAGTCGTGCGTTCCGGCCGTGCAGCGCTATTTCATGAAGTGCCGGAATCGTTAGTGCTGCGAGCACCCAGCTGACGCGTTGTCCCCGCAGAGATTGCTGGACGGTTTTCGCCGCGGGACCGCTGCGTCTCGTTTGGACGCGCTCTACAGCGCCGCCCGTCTTCCGGGACTCTTCCGCTCGAACGTCTCGGTGCCGCAACCGCCGGCCGTCGGCAGCATCTTTTGCGGGCTTAAGCGGCCCGTGGGATTGAAGACCTTGCGGACCGATTCCATCACGGCCAGATCGTCGGCCGTAAACAGTTTTTCCATGAAGCTGATCTTCTCGACGCCGATTCCATGCTCTCCCGTGACGCTGCCGCCCAGCTCGATGCATTTCGTGAGAATCTCGTCGCTGGCCGCCATAACGCGGGCGACCTGATCGGCATCGCGTTCGTCGAAGAGCAGAATCGGGTGAATGTTGCCGTCGCCGGCGTGAAACACGTTGACGATTCGCACGCGATGTCGCGCGCCGCAGTCGATGATGAACGCCAGAATCTCAGGCAACCGCGTTCGCGGCACGACCCCGTCTTGCGTGCAATAGCTCGGGCTCAAGCGGCCAATCGCGCCAAACGCCTGCTTGCGGCATTTCCAGAGGAGCATGCGTTCCTTTTCGGACGTCGCGCGGCGCACCTCGCGCGCGCCGCACGATTCGACAGAGACGCACGATTTTTTCCGCCTCTTCGTCGACGGCGATCTCCAGGCCGTCGACTTCGATCAACAGCACGGCTCCCGCGTCGAGAGGAAAGCCGAAGTGGAAGGCCGCTTCGACTGCCCCCACGATCCCCTGGTCCATCATTTCGAGCGCGGCGGGAATAATTCCCGCGCCGATGATGCTGCTGATTGCCAGCGTCGCCGCGTCGACTGTTTCAAAAATGCCCAGGAGCGTGCGATAGGCGGCCGGATTGCGGGTCAGCCGCACGGTGACGCGCGTGCAAATGCCAAACGTCCCCTCGCTGCCGACGAAGAGACCGGTGAGATCGTAGCCGGGCGTCTCCGCGGTCGGTCCGCCGAACTCGACGACCGAACCGTCCGCCAGCACGATTCCACGCCCAACACATGATTCACGGTCACGCCGTATTTGAGCGTATGCGGGCCGCCGGAATTTGTCGCGACGTTGCCGCCGATCGTGCAGGCACCCTGGCTCGACGGATCGGGCGCGTAATGATATCCGGTCCCTTTGAGCCGCTGCGTCAGATGCACGTTGACCAGGCCGGGCTCGACGACGGCGTAGCGGTCGCGGAGATTGACCTCGAGAATCCGCTTCATGCGGGTGAGCGCGATCATCACGCCGCCACCGACGGGAAGGCACCCGCCCGAGAGGCTCGTGCCCGCGCCGCGGGGGACGAAGGGGACGTCGAACTCGTTGCACGTCTTCACAATTGCTACGACTTGCTCGCGCGTCGTGGGCAGTAACACGACGTCGGGGACGTTCTTCTCGACGACGTACCCGTCGCATTCGTAGACCAACAGGTCGCTGGCCTCGCACAACATCCCCTCGTCACCCACGATCGCCCGAAATCGCTCAATGAGCTGGCGGGTCATGGGGCGATGCGGCGTTTCGACCGAATGTGTCATGAGGTTTCTCTCACCGCTTATTTGAGCAGCCGCCGCGCGGGCACGCCACCCGAGCGTGCGATCGCACCCGCTCGCAAGATTGATCTTGAAGCGACTCGGTCACTTTCCATATAATAAGGCTAGCTAAGAGTACAACGGTACAGCGACACGCTGTAAATCTCGCTCATGCGGAGCCGTGCCCAACAAATCAGGGTGCGGCTTTTTTGTTGCGCTCCGTTCTCTCGCGTCTTGGCCGGTGACGAATCAAGCCAGCCCAGACATTTCTCGAGCGACACTGATCAGGGCACGATTGGCATTTTGCCGGATCCGTAGATTGGCGCGATCCGTGTTAAAGACGGAAATCCTTAAAGGCAGAGATCCGCAGATGATGCAGATTTCTAAATTCGAATCGGCGGACTCTGCGTCAGCTGCGGATCCTCTTCCCCGCTTGCTGTCCAAAGAGATGGAGAAAGAGGAAATGAGAGAGAATCGCTGCGCGGGAACGTGGCACTCGACGCCGTTAGCCCTGTTCTGTGTGCCATGCCCATCGGCTTTGCGTGGGCATGCGAATCCGTTTGACCTTCGAAGACATGCCCACGCAAAGCCGTCGGGCATGCCACCCTGCCGAACACAGCGAACGAGGCCGCAGCCCGTTGCTGTCCCGGCGTGCCGGGATCAACGGCACCGGGTCCAGGGCCGTGCCCTGGTTCGAAGGTGCGCACTCCCTTCGAAGATGCGCACCGGATTTCGAAAGTGCGCATCTTGGAAAACCCCGACGATTTCTTCGAAGGTGCGCACCCTTTTGCAAGGTGCGCACAGAAAACTGCGCATCTTCGCAGAACGGTGCGCCTGAGGTGCTGCGAAACGGCTGCTTGACGAGCAACTAGCCTTGTCGGAAGATGCGACGAAAGGAGGTTTTATGCAGGTGGTGATCACGGCGGTCGGGCCGGATAACAAAGGCTTGGCCGATCCCATCGTGCACTTCGTGACGGGCTCCGGGGCCAACATTCACGAAATTCAGATGTACGACCACGACTCCGAGCAGTTGTTTGCCATGCTGCTGCGGACCGAATGGCCCGGCCCGCGGGACTCGATCGCCGACCTGCGCAAGCAAATGGAGGAGATCGGCCGCACGAAACGCCTCTCCGTCCGCACGTGGTGCCGCGACGCGGAAAACCGGCCGCCGCGGATCGCGCTCTGCACGACGTTTCGACCCGAGCCCGCGCGGGCCATCTTGCAGGCAATTCAAAAGAATCACATCAAGGCGACGCCCGCCGTGATGATCGGAAACCGGGACTCATGCCGCACGCTGGCGGAACAATTCCGCGTCGATTGGCATCAGATCGGCGACGCGAAGGCGAATCCCGATAACGAACGCCTGGTCTCGCTGTTCGACGAGTACGACGTCGATTACATCGTGCTGGCCCGCTATATGCGGATTCTGCCGCCGGCCGTGTGCTGGCAGTTTGCCGGCCGCATCCTCAATTTGCATCACGGACTGTTGCCGTCATTTCCGGGGGCGACACCGTATAAAGACGCCTACGAGCACCGCATGTTGACCTACGGGGCCACCGTGCATTTCATCGTGCCCGAGTTGGACGCTGGCAATCAGATCATCCATCAAGGGACTTTTACTGTGCTGCCGGGAACGCCCTTGGACGAAATTCAACGTTGGGGCCAATCGCAGCACGAACCCACCGTGCTCGTCGAGGGCCTCAGACGCGTCGTCGATCGCGAGGTGGAATTGCATTTCCACCGCGTGGTGCGGACAAAGCCGCTCACCGCCTAGGAGCTGAAACGCGATGCGAGTGCTCGCCGTTTTGTCGTTGTTGTGCCTTCTGGGCTGCGGTCGATCCGACCTGGCGACGGATCCGAGTGCCGATCTTCCGGATCTCCCGCCCGGTCCCGTCGGGCATTCCGGTTCCTGGCCTTCCTGGCGCGGTGCCCATCGCGACGCCATATCGAGTGAAACGGGATTGCTCGACTCCTGGCCGGCAAATGGCCCGCCTCTCAAATGGAAGGCGGGTCACCTGGGTGCGGGCAATTCGAGCGTGGCGATCGACGCGGGACGGATCTTCACGATGGGGCGGCCGAGCGAGGGCTGCATGGTGCTGGCACTCAATTTCGCCAACGGCCGACGAATTTGGGGGTTTCGCGTCGGCAACGGTGAACCCAACAGCACGCCGACGGTCGATGGCGACCGCGTTTACGGCCTCGGCCGCGACGGGGCGCTCGTCTGCCTGAACGTCGCGGACGGAAAGCTCATCTGGAGCAAGAGCCTCGAACATGATTTCGGCGGCCGCATGATGTCGGGTTGGGGATTCAGCGAATCGCCCCTCGATCGACGGCGATCGGCTGTTGTGCACCCCGGGGGTCAAGGACGCACTCATCGTGGCGCTCGACAAGAAGACGGGCAAAACCATCTGGAAGGCGCAGGCTCCGGCCGATCTTGGCTCAAACGGCACCGACGGCGCCGCTTATTCGTCGATCGTGGTCAGCAACGGCGGGGGCGTGAAGCAATACGTGCAGGTTGTCGGCCGCGGCGTCGTTTCGGTTCGCGCCGCCGACGGCAAATTCCTCTGGAATTACAACCGCATCGCGAATCAGACGGCGAACATTCCCACGCCCCTTGTCAAAGACGATTATGTCTTTGCCTCCACCGGCTACCAGGCGGGGGCCGCACTTTTGCGGTTGTCGAAGACCGCTGACGGTGTCGACGCCAAGGAAGTCTATTTTCTCAATGCCGGAAAAATGCAGAACCATCACGGAGGCATGGTGCTGGTCGGCGACTATGTTTATTGCGGCAAGGGGCACAACCAGGGCTTCCCGGTCTGCCTGGAATTGAAGACCGGTAAATTCGCGTGGGAAGGCGGCCGAGGTCCCGGTCAAGGGTCCGCGGCCGTCATGGAGGCCGAAGGCAATCTCTATTTTCGCTATCAAAATGGGATCGTTGCCTTGATTGAGGCCAATCCCAAGAAATACGTCCTCAAAGGAACATTTACCACGGCGACGAAAAACGGAGAAGGCTGGCCGCATCCCGTGATCGTCGACCGGCAATTATTTCTGCGCGATCAGGATGAGCTGCTTTGCTACGACATTGCCAAGAGCAGACCCTCGCAGTCGGCCGCTTCGCGCGACAATCGCAGGAACTGAGTTTTGCGATTCGAGCATGCAATTGGGCTCAACTCTGCAACTGGTCTGTCGGGCGCTATTCAAGTTTCTTCGGCCATAACCGGTCGAGCCAGTACCACATCTCTTGCGATTGTGCTCGAACTCGCGAACCCCAAACGTCCGATGCACGCGACAGAGCCTGAATTCGCACCGCGTCGTCGACGAGGGACATCTTGCCGATGCGCTCGACAAGATCTGCCTCGCCGGTTGATTGCGGAGCGAGCGTCGCCAGGAGGCTTGTCGCGTCAATCTCAGTTCGCCGTTCGGAAGTCAGCGGACGCGCGTCCCAAACCAGCACTCGGGAGGTATCCGGACAAGCCGCCGCGAGTCGCGAACCGTCGGGACTGACGGCGACCCCGAGGATCTGAAGCACGTGAGGACTCCACATTTGCACCTCCTGCGTCGTCGCCAGGTCCCAAATCTTGACCGTGTGATCGTCGCTTCCCGAGAACAAGCGTTTTCCGTCCGGACTTGCTGCAAGCGACTGCACGTCGCCCGAATGCGCGCTCCAAGCATGTTGCAGCGTTCCCGTCTCGACGTCCCAGACGCGGATCATTTGATCGCGGCCCCCCGTGAAGAGCTGGCGCCCGTCGGGACTGAAGGCCAGCGAGCAGATCACCCCCTGGTGCCCGATCATCCGCCGGATCAGTCGGCCGTCCGATGCGTCCCACAAATGCACGCGATCGTCGGCATCGTTCCCCTTCGCCGACTCGGCGCCGGCCGACGCGATGTATCGACCATCTGGGCGAAAAATCGCACAGGTCAGAGAATAGGCGTGGGCCATCCACTGCCGAATCGCGATTCCGGCTTGAGGATCCCACACGACCAGCCGGCCGCCTCTGTGGCCCGCAAGCATCTCGCTTCCGTTGGGGCTGAAATCGGCGCTCACCGCCGGCCCGGCGTCCGGCGTGTCCAAGCGTCTGATCAGCCGACCGTCGCGCGGATCGTGCAATTGGACACCGCCGGCTACCAATGTCGAGGCCAACAGGCGGCCCGAGTGATCGAAGCACAGCGACTGACCGAGTCCCGCCGGATAGGACGAAAGCACCTCCGGCACGGTCCAGCGGATTTCACCCGTTTCGGCGTCCCACGCCGTTGTCGCGTTCCGGCCTCCTCCCGCCAAGGTGCGGCCGTCCGGACTGTAGGCGACGATCGTGTAGCGCGGCGATCGGGGACCTCTGACCACGGCGGGCGACTGACTGCTGGCGGCGTCCCAGAGGCGGATCGTCGCATCCCAACCCGCGGTTGCGATCACATCGCCGCCGACCGAAAAAGCCACGTCGCTCACTGGAGAGCCGTGTCCGCGCAGCGTCTCGATTTCATTTTGGATTTTCAAATTGTGGGTTCTCAAGTCGAGGATCTTGACGGTCGTATCGTCGCTGACCGAGACCAGGCGTTCGCCGTCCGGACTGAAGGCCAGCCGGTTGATCTTGCTGGCGTGCAGTTTGAGCCGCGACAGCTCTTTGCCCGTGTCGAGATCGAAGACCTGCAGATCCCCCTCCATGGTTCCCGAATAAAGCTTTCGCCCGTCGGGGCTGACGGTCACCGCCGTACTGCCGCTGCCGACGGTGGGAAAAGTGCGCAGCGAACGGCCGGAAACGGGATCCCACAAATGGGCCGTGCGGTCCCAGCCGCCCGAGACGAGCCGCTGGCCATCGGGAGTGAAGGCGAGCGCCTCGATGTAGTGGGTGTGCCCCTTCAGAGTGTGCATCAACTTTCCCTGCGTGGCGTCCAACAGGAAGAGCTGAATGAACGAGATGGCCAACCGCGAGCCATCGGGGCTCAGCGCCAGGCCGTGTTCCCACGTGGGGTAACCCTTGAGGCTTTTGAGTTCCCGACCACTCGTCGGATCCCAGAATTTGGCTGTTCCGTCACGGCAGCCCGTTACAAGCAGCGAGCCGTCGCGGTTGAAGGCGAGCACGTTGATTCGCGCGTCGTGGGCTTGAATCGTGCGGAGTTCGCGTGTTCCGGCCGGATCCCAGAATCGCAGCTTCCCGTCCTGGCCTCCGGAGACGAGGAAGCGTCCATCGGGGCTGTAGGCGAGGCTCAGCGCTTTGACTTTCAAAACCCGCAATTCGCTATGCGACATCCTCCAAAGAGAGCGCCACTCCCAGTTTCGGCCATCGAAATCGCCGGCATTTTTCGGGATTTGCCCTTGCAGGAGTTCCCGCGTGCGACTGGCGTTGTTGTCCTCCCAAGCCCGCTCGGCCAGGTTCATCTGCGAGACATAAAGCTGCCGCGTCGCGGCGTCGCGTTGTTGCGTCGCCGCCACGCGCTCGTTTTCGGTCTCGAGGGCCGAGGCGGCAATTCGCACGTTTGCGCGGCTCAGGAGCACCGTCGTCACGATCAATCCGCCGAGCAATCCGGCCGCCAGTCCGCCGAATCGCGCGGTCAACAAGCGGTGGGTTCGCATCCAGCGGAAGAGCCGGGCCGACAGCGGTTCCGCGAAGGCGCCCACGGGCTCGTCATCGAGCCAGCGCTCGATGTCTTTGACCATCGCCCCGCAAGTGGAGTACCGATCTTTCGGCAAGAGTCTCATGGCCTTGAGGCAGATCGCCTCCAAGGGAGGGGGCACAGAAGGATTGCGGTGCCGCGGCGGAACGAACTCCGCTTTGCGGACCTGCGAAAGCAACTGGGCGATGTTTTTCCCGTCGAAGGGTTCATGGCCCGTCAGCAACAGATAGAGCGTCACGCCGAGCGTATAGATGTCGCTCGCCGGGCCGATCTCGTCGATCCTCCCTTCCGATTGCTCCGGACTCATGAACCCCGGCGTGCCGATGGCCGAGCCGGGAAGCGTTTCGGACGAAACGGCCTCCGACGACGGGGCCAACGTTCGTTCCTCGCCGTGCGGCAGCAAGTTGCACAAGACCGAGGCCTTGGCCAGGCCCCAGTCGACGACGAGCGTCTCGCCGTATTTGCCGAGCATGACGTTGCCCGGCTTGAGATCGCGGTGAATGACCCCGCGGCTGTGGGCGTAGTCCACGGCGTTACAGACCGCGATAAACCGGCCCAACAAATGCCGCAATCCGGTGCGCCACTTTTCGGAGGAGGGGGGCGTGCTGGCGTAAAATTCGTCGATGGCCGCCCGCATGGTCTGGCCGCGGATGAACCGCATCGCGTAGTAGGGACGGCCGTCGTCCGACATGCCCATTCCGTAAACCGGAACAATGCCGGGATGCTCGAGCCCGCCGGTAATCTCCGCTTCGAGCAAGAATCGAATGCGGCTGTCGGCGCTGCCGGCGTGACGCTCTTGCAATCGCTTGAGGGCCACTTCGCGATTGAGTTCGTGGTCGAAAGCGACGTAAACCTCGCCCAATCCCCCCCAGGCATGCTGCTTGAGCAGTTCGAATCGGTCCTGCGACTGAGGCCGCGGACTTTCTTCGGCGTGTGCCCTGCGGAGGGAGCGTCGGTTCTTCGGCTCGAGCCAGTCGCTGCATCGCCAGCAGCCGGCCGAGAGCGGCCTGCACCTCGGGATCGGGCAGCTTTTCCAGGTCCCTTTGAACCGAGTCGAGCGGTCCAAGCGATGCCGTCAGCCCCTTTGCCGACGCGGCCCCGCGATTGGCAACGTGCTCCTCGGCGATGGCGCTCAACAGCTTATAGTCGTGGGGTGCGAGCGATTGCCGCTCGACCAACAATTCGCCAAGAGGTTTGGTCTTTTGCGCGATCCAGGCGGCCATCGCTGCCAGAAAAGCGTCGCGCGAGACAAAATCCAGCTGCAACGCGAGGACGCCGAACAGAAGATTGCGATCAATGGCCGAATCGGTCATAGGCGCAGGAGCCGCCCCGCATGCCCGCAGGAGGATGAATACGAATTCATCCTCATTTTGCATTGGTTTGCGCCTTCCAGGCAACAGACCGTCCCGAATCGAGCAACCGTGCTCCCAAAGGTGCGAAGAGCCAAATGGGCATCTGTGCAGCAGCGACAATTTCTGCTGTTGATTTTCCCGAGTTTTCGCGTGAGACTACGTAGCGACCGATCGACAGCCGCGCGTTCGCGCTTGGGCCACTTGGACGCACGGGAACTTGTGGATTGGCAGCTCCGGGCCGCGTTCACATTGCCCGTTTGAGTCGACGTCCTTGGTTTTGCAGGAAGACTTGGTGCGTTCCCCCTTTTTTCACGTGACGGAATCACACAAGGCTCGTCTGTATTAAAACTTTGTCCGCCCATTGCCCGTAAAGTCTGGCCGCGTAGGATTGCGATTCGACAGCCGAGCCGGGTTCAATTTGTCGGGAGCCTGTTGCATGTTGTGGTCAAACCGTTCGTGGTTTCTGTCCCTCTTAAGCCGCAACCATTCCGGGCAACCTGCTGTCAAAGCGGCTCGAAGGCGCAAGGGGCGCAGACTCGGAGTCCCGCAGCACATTGCGACCTTCGATTGCATGATCGAAAGCCTCGAAGGCCGTTTATTGCTCTCGGCGACGGCCACGCCGACGTTTACGCTCTTCGGTCACGGTTCGCAGGGCGCCAAGCCCAGTGCCACGGCCGGCGTCGCTCCGTTCACTCCCGCACAGATTCGGACGGCTTACGGCGTCAATCAAATTGCCTTTGGTAGCACGGCCGGAACCGGCGCCGGGGAAACGATCGCCATCGTTGACGCGTATAACGATCCGAACATTATTTCCGACGCGAATAGCTTTAGCAGCCAGTTCGGCTTGCCCCAATTCAATGGATCCAACGAACCAACCCTCCAAGTGCTGAACGAGACAGGCGGGACGTCGCTTCCCGCCAACTCATCGAAAGGCGGCTGGGACATCGAAGAGGCTCTCGACGTTGAATGGGCCCACTCGATTGCCCCCAACGCGAATATCATTCTGTTCGAGGCGAACTCTGCGTCCTATTCCGATTTGCTGACGGCCGTTGGAACCGCCGCCAAATCTAACGGCGTTTCGGTCGTTTCCATGAGCTGGGGCGGCAGCGAGTCGTCGTCCGAGAAGGGGTACGACTCGACCTTTCTCACTCCGGCCGGCCATCAAGGAGTGACGTTCCTCGCCAGCACGGGCGACAGCGGCAGTCCGGCTGGTTATCCGGCGTACTCGCCCAATGTCATCGCCGTCGGCGGCACCACGCTGAGTATCGACACGGCCGGCGATTATCTGGGTGAATCCGCCTGGGCTGATACGGGTGGCGGAATCAGCACGGTCGAATCTCAGCCCAGCTATCAGGTCGGCAAAGTGAATGGTCTCAGCTCGACGCAGCGCACCGTGCCGGATGTTTCGATGGATGCCGACCCCAACTCAGGCGTGTATGTCCTCGACAGCTACGCCGGCGGTTGGTACCAGGTCGGCGGGACAAGCCTGGCGACCCCCATGTTTGCCGGTCTCGTTGCCATCGCCAACCAGGGTCGGGCTCTCGACGGCCAATCGACACTCAACGGCCTCACGCAAACCTTGCCCGATCTTTATAGTTTACCGAGTTCCGATTTCCATGATGTCACAACGGGCAGCAACGGCACGTATTCGGCGGGGTCGGGCTACGACCTCGTGACGGGGCTGGGCACGCCGGTCGCCAATCTGCTGGTACCCGCCCTGGCAGGTTATTCGTCGACGCCCGCTCCGAGTGTCAGTGCTCCATCGGCCGAGTCGCTCGCCGAGAATTCGACCGTCGTCTTCTCGACGAGCGGCGGCGACGCGATCACGCTCACCGATTCGCAGGCCGGCAGCAACTCCGACTCGCTCACGCTCAGCGTCGCCGACGGCACGCTCTCACTCGGTTCCACGACCGGTCTCACGGTGACCGGCAACGGCACCTCGTCTATGACGGTCAGCGGCACGCTGGCCAATCTCAATTCGGCTCTCAACGGGCTGGTGTACGCACCGACGTCAGGTTTCCACGGTTCCGATTCCCTGCATCTCTCGCTGACGGATCCGGGGGATAGCCTGACCGGAACGGGCACGGTCGCTCTGACGGTCAATGCGCCTACGGCTCCGACGATCACCGCGCCCACGACGACCATTACCGTCACCGAGAACACGAGCGTCGTCTTCTCGTCCGGCAAAGGCGACGCGATCACGTTTACCGATGCGTTTGCGGGCAGCAATGCCGACACGCTTGTACTTGATGGTTTCGAACGGCACGCTCACGCTGGCGACGACCAGCGGCGTGACGATTACCAACGGCGCCAACGGCAGCTCGTCGATGACCGTCAGCGGCACGGTCGGCAACTTGAACACGGCAGTCAACGGCCTGACCTACACTCCGTCGGCGAATTTCGTCGGCTCGGATTCGCTCAAAATCTCGCTCAGCGATCCGGGCGACAGCCTGGCCGGCTCGACGTCGGTGGGCCTGTCGGTAGCGTCTCCCACACAACCGCCGACGGTGACCGATCCCTCGGCGGCGACGGTCAGCGAAAACTCCTCACTGACGTTTTCGACCTCGAAGGGTGACGCGATCGATATCGCCGATCCCGATGCGACGAGCACTTCCGACAGCCTGACTTTGACCTCGACGCACGGAACGCTGCGGTTGGCCACGACAAGCGGCCTCAAGGTGACCTCGGGCTCGAACCGCTCGTCTTCGATGACGGTGACCGGATCGCTCACCAGTCTCAACGCTGCACTCAACGGACTGATCTTCACGCCCACGTCCCGTTACACGGGGACCGCAACGATCACAGTCGCGGTCAAGGACTCGACCGACGGTCTCTCCGGTTCGGGGACAGTCACTGTCACCGTCACCCGAGTCGGCCGTGCGGTTGGGTTGGGCGGAACGCGTCAAGCTGCCGAAACAACAAACACCCCCGCGCAGACGGTGACTTTCGAACGCGGTCCGGAAGGGACGGTGCTGTTCGCGAATGTGTCGGACGACGGCGTCACGATCCGCGTGTCTCCGGATGCAACAAGTGCCGCTGTCGGCACATCACTCACTCCCGCGACGCAGCCGGTTAAGGGCACCGGCGCCACGAACGAAAACCTCCAGCACGGCTCGGCTCTGCCGACCTCCAGTACGTCGGCCGAACCTTCCGCGAATGCGTCCGACAGCTTCGTGGGTGACGACGTCGTCCAGTGGCTGGGCCTGAAAGCGGCCCTCGAGTTCCTCGGATTTTAAGCGGTGCGTCCCCTCCGATGCTCGGGTGGCTCCAAAGGCACCCGAGCCGGAGTTCGGCTAGCCGTTATCGAGGCGGCGAGCACAATTCGACGACGTGTCCGTCCGGATCGGTGGCAAACACCTGGACCGCGCCGTCCGGCCGCTCTTTGGGGCCGCTGACGATCGGCACGTTCTTCCGCCTGAGAAAATCGGCCGCCGCGTAGGTATCCGGCACTTCAAACGCGAAGTGATGCGTGCGGCTCAAGTGCAACAGGTGCCGCGGCACGTCGACTCCGGCGGGCCCGGATTCGGGATGCTCGAGAATCAAGTGGATCTGCGTCTTCCCCGCCTTGAACCAGCTGCCCTCGAAGGAAAACCGGGGACGCTCCATGGGCTCCATGCCCAAGACATCGACGTAGAATTCGTGGCTGCGCTTGAGGTCTTTCACCACAAGCGTCACATGATCGAGCGTGCGGACCTGAAGTGCCTGTTCGACGGTTGCCATGAGGAGCGCCCCTTCATTTGGCGTGAGATGTCGCGGTCGGTTGGGACGTCTGCGCCTGGAGCATGAGCTCGACCGCTTCGCGTCCCGAGATCCCAGTGTGAATGCCCATCGCTTCGGCCTTGGGTGTCACGCCGATGATCTTCGACTCGAAGAGATCCTCGGGATCGACCAGCGGCTTGGCGGGTGTACCCTTGCAGATGGCGATGGCCAGATCGAATTCGGCCGCCACCTTGAGGTCATAGATTCCGCAGCCGACGATCCCCCCCTCGGTCAGAATCGAGCAATACTGGCCCTTGTTCCAACGGTTGCTCGTGCCGATGGCCGTGCCGTTCTTGAATTTCAACTCGCGAGTGATTTGTTTGGGAAGCGGAGCAGACATGATTTGGCTCCTGTTTGACGACGACATCGTGGATCACTCCCGATAGTATCGCCTTGGCGCGTATTTTCCACTCCGTCTATTTGAACGACCCGCGGCATGCCCGGATTCGAACCCGAAGATCTGTTGCCGCAGCAGCCGCTCACGCGAAGCCTCACACTTTCGCAGGCGATCTCGCTCAATGTCGCCAACATGGTGGGGATCGGGCCCTTCATCACGATCCCCATGTTCATCGCGTCGATGGGCGGACCGCATGCCGCGATCGCTTGGGTTGTGGCCGCAGTCGTCGTGATGTGCGACGGACTCGTCTGGAGCGAATTGGGGGCGGCCCTTCCCGGCAGCGGCGGGTCGTATCACTACTTGAAAGTGATCTACGGCGGTCTCTTCCCCCGTTGGGGCCAGTTGATGCCCTTTCTCTTCATCTGGCAGTTCCTGATCAGTGGCACACTCGAAATGGCTTCGGGCTATGCCGGAACGATGCCCTACGTGGCTTATATCTTTCCGAATCTCGAGTCGTCGCTCGCGCGTTGGGGAATCCCCGGCGGACCGAACACGATCGCCGCGCTTGCCGTGCTCGTGGTGACCCTACTTTTGTGCCGGCGGATTCAGACGCTGGGCTGGATGAGCATCGCACTGTGCGTTGGAACTTTCGCGGCCCTCTTCGCCGTGATCTTCGCGGGGCTGACCCATTTCGATTGGCAGCTCTACACGATGCCCAAGGATCAATTTCGCTGGGACAACGCCGGTCCGCTTGCGAAAGGGCTGGGGGCGGCGATGACGCTCGCTGTCTACGACTACTTGGGCTACTACAACATCTGCCATTTGGGTGACGAAGTTCGCGACCCGGCCCGCACGATCCCGCGGGCCGTCAACCGCTCGATCTGGATCGTCGCCATCCTGTATCTGACGATGAATCTCTCCATCCTCGGCGTGATTCCGTGGAAAGAGGCGATGGAATCGAAGAACATTGCCGCCTCGGTGATGGAGCGCGTTTACGGACGGCCGATCGCCGTGGCGTTCACGTGGCTGGTCGTGTGGGCCGTCGTGGCGTGCATGTTCTCGATCACGCTGGGATACTCACGAATTCCCTATGCCGCCGCCCGGCAGGGGGATTTCTTTTCCATTTTCGCCTGGTTGCATCCTCGCGGCCGCTTTCCGATCGTTTCGCTTTTGACGTTGGGTGTGCTCACGGCCATCTGCTGCTACTTTCCGCTGCAAGATGTCATCGATGCCGCCGTGGCCGTGCGGATTCTCATCATGTTCATCGGCCAGACGATCGGGCTGCATCTGTTGCGGAAATACCGGCCGGATGTGCCCCTGCCCTTTCGGATGCGGCTCTATCCGCTGCCCAGCCTCATCGCGCTGGCAGGCTGGCTTTTTTTGCTGGCCACCTCGAACGGGAAAGTCCTGGCGACCGCATTGGCGGTGACCGCCTCGGGCGTGCCCGTCTTTTTCGTGTGGCGCGCCTTCAAGGGGAAGAGTCAAACCGCCTGACGCCGATTGACAATGCCATTTGGCGGCGAATTGTTACAAACCTCACACACAAATCGCGCAAAATGCTCCAAAGTGGCGTGGCCCACCTTGCAGGGGTAGAATCGGTGATCCGCCGATTGGCTGTGTGCTTCCTTGACGGGAGCTTCGTTCGATGAAAACCGTTTGCTACGCGGTTTGCGCCGTCCTCACGGTCGCTTCGTTTGCTCGAGGCGATGCGACGCTGCCGGAAATGGCCCCGATCGTGATTGCCGTTTCCCCGCTCGGCGCGGCAAGGCGAGAGCCTCGACGTGCAGCTCCTTGGCCGCAATCTCGAGGGGGCAAGTGAGATCGCCTTTGCCCGGCCCGATATCAAAGGCAAGATCGTTGTCGCCGACTTTTTTTTTGTGCAGGCTCACATCACCGTCGGCCCGAAGGTGCCGGTCGGCTTGCACGATTTCCGCCTGCGAACGCCGGTTGGAACTCACGTGGGCGTGTTTCAGGTCGGTTCGCTGCCCCGCGTAAGCGATACAGAGCCGAACAACGATTTGAAGCACGCCCAGCCCGTCAAGCTGCCGGCCATGATCGATGGCGTGCTCGATCTTGATGACTACGACGTCTTCCGCTTTCATGCCGATGCCGGCCAGACCGTCGTTTTTGACCTGTACTCGACGCGGGCCGGCACGCGTTTCGACAGCACGCTCACCATCCTCGACGAGCGCGGGGCCGAGCTCGATTTCATCGACGACGCCTACATCCAGAAGGATCCCTACCTGGCCTTTAACGCCAAGAAGACGGGCGATTATTTCGTCCGCGTGGCCGGCTCGTCCGAGCCGATCGCCGGCCTTTTCGAGGGGACGCCCTACAGCAGCTACCGGCTGGTGGCCGGCGTCGTGCCGCACATGCTGCACGCGCTCCCCGCCGGGATGAAGCGCGGCACCCCGAACGAGATGACGATCACCGGATTCAATCTGCAGTCGATCGACCGCGTCGTTCTGGGCGAAGGGCTGGCGGAAGGCAAAGTCGTCAAAGCCGAGCCGGGCACGCTCGTCATTCAGATGGACGTCCCGACTTCCATCCGTCCTGGACGCTATCCGCTGCGGGTTTTTTCCGGCACTCAAGAGGCGATGCGGCAAATCGACGTCGTCGTCTCCGATTTCGAGGAGCATCTGGCCGACCAAAACAGCTCACGCCACAACCCGCAACCGGTGAGCATTCCAATTGCTCTGAGCGGCGTGTTCGATCACAAGAAGGCGGCCCATTTCTTCGCTTTCGACGTCCAAGCCGGCGAACGCCTGGTGTTTGACGTCGATTCGATGAAGCTCGGCTACCTCGACGATCCGCTCGTCGCTATCTACACGACGGACGGCAAGCTGTTGATCTCTCACGACGATCGCCTGCAGCAAAACGGGGACGAACCGCCGAACCTCGATTCGTACCTGGTCTACACGTTTGCAAAGACTGGCCGCTACATCGCCATGATCCGCGATTGCGCCGACCGCGGCGACCCGAATTACATCTATCGCCTGGCCATCTCGCGGGCTAAACCGGATTTCGACCTCCGCTCACTGACGCCCGAACTCACCCTCTTTCGCGGACGCACCGTTTTGCTACCGGTCCGCGTGCGGCGATTTGGCGGCTGGTCGACGCCGGTCGAAGTCTGGCTCGACAAACCGCCGGCTGGAATCACCGGCGACAAGGTCGTGGCCCAACCGAAGGATACGATCGTCAAAGACAACTGCGCCCTCGATCGGCAGCTCGACGGCACGAACATTTCGATTCCCGTCCGAGTGGCCCCCGGCACGAAAGGTGGCATCTATCCGTTGCAGCTCCGCGCCCGCGGCGTGATCGACGGCAAGGTCGTCGAGCACACGGCCGAGGTTCTTTACTGGTGGGAACGCGTGGGCAAAGTCAGCGGACCGGTCGAAGACCAGAAGCTCATGGTCACCGTGACCGACCTGCCGCCGGTTGTGCTGGAGGTCAATCACAATTCGCGGCCGGGTACGTTTGAGCCGGCCGAGTTCATCTCGCTCAGCCCCGGCAAGGTGGCCCGGCTAGCGATTCTCGTGCGCCGCTACGACGGCAGCGAGACGCCGCTCACGCTGGAGCCCGAAAGCCCGGTCGAAGGGCTCAAGTTTGAAGACAACATTTTGCCCCCGGGCAAGTTGATCTGCGAATTGAAACTACGAGCCAGCCAGGCCTTCAAACCCGGCCGCTTCAGGCTTCGCGCCGGCTCGTCCATCTCGCCACCCATTACGCTGACGCCAGAATCGGAGGATCAGCAGTGAGGGTTCCGTTTCGATCCGTGATTTTCGTCACCGTTGCGGCCGGCGCGCTCACCTGCGGCGTACTTCGCTCCGGTGCGACGCCCGAAGCTGTCACCAAGACCGCTCCGCCCACGCCGAACGCCGCTCGGGCCAAACCCAAGCTCAGCTTCGTGAACGATATCGTGCCCATCTTCACGAAGTTCGGCTGTGCCGGCTCGAACTGCCACGGCTCGATCCGCGGCCAGGCCGGCTTCAAGCTCTCGCTCTTCGGATACGAACCCGACCTCGACTTCAAAGCCATCGTTAAGGGGGATGGCCACCGCATCAACCTCGAAGATCCGGCCCACAGCCTGGTTCTGCTCAAGCCGACCGCCAGTGTCGAACACGGTGGTGGCGAACGCTTCAAGGTCGGCTCGCTCGAGTACGAGGCGATTCTCGACTGGCTCCGCGACGGGGCCACGTTCGACAGCCCGGGCTCTCCGCGGTTGCGAGAAATTCGCGTGACGCCCGAGGAAGTCACCCTCCTCGGGCTCAAAGACAAACAGCATTTGAGCGTGCTGGGAACCTACACAGACGGCTCGACGGAAAACCTCACCCGCAAGGTCCAGTATTCGGCCAACGACGAATCGGTGGTCGAAGTCACGCCCAACGGCGCAGCTTTCCGGCCGACGGCCCGGCGAAACGGCCATCATGATCCGCACGCTGGGCAAGGCTGTCGCCGCGCGGATCGCGGTGATCGATAAGCCGATTTCCACCTACCCCGAGGTGCCCCGCAACAACTTCATCGACGAGTACGTCTTCAAGAAGCTCAAGCGGGTGCACATCGTCCCCTCGCCCTTGAGTTCCGATCACGAGTTCCTCCGCCGCATCTATCTCGACACGGTCGGCCTCTTGCCGACGCTCGAAGAGAGCGAGCGGTTTCTCGCCTCGAAGGATCCGCAGAAACGCCAAAAGTTGATCGACGAGCTCGTCGACCGGCCCGAGTTTGCCGAAGTCTGGGCCACGCGGTTTAGCGATCTCTTCCGTGTCGGTCTCTTCGATCAGCGGGCCAAAGGCGGCCGGCAAATCTATAGCTGGCTTCGCAAGGCCGTCATGGAGGATAAGCCTTACGACCAGTTGGCCACCGAGCTATTGACGGCAACGGGCAGTCTCTATTTCAACCCGACTTCCAACTTCTATTACATCACCGAGTTCTCCGAACCCGACAATATCGCCACCAACGTGAGCCAGGTCTTCCTCGGCCTGCGTCTCGAATGCGCCCGCTGCCACAATCATCCCTGGGAAAAATGGACGCAGGAGGATTTCTGGGGTTTTGCCGCGTTCTTCGGCCGCATGGGGGTTAAGGACACGTATCAGAACGACGAGAGCGAAATCACCATGAAGCCGGCAGGCGAGGTGATCAGCCCCAAGACCAAGAAGCGGTCGGATCCCAAGTACCTCGACGGCCCGAACGAGATCGAGCGGCAGGACGAAGATATTCGCGAAAAGCTGGCCCATTGGATCACCGCAACGGATAATCCGTGGTTTGCCCGCGCGATCGTCAACCGCCTCTTCAAGCACTACATGGGCCGCGGCCTGGTCGAACCGCTCGACGATTTCCGCGTCACCAATCCGCCGACCAACGAGGCGCTGCTCGACGCGCTGGCAAAGGACTTCGTCAAGCACGGCTTTCACTTAAAGCACACGGTCAAGGTGATCCTCAACTCGCGGGCCTACCAACTCACGAGCGAGCCCAACGACAGCAACCGCGGCGATTCGCTCAACTATTCGCACTACTATGTGCGGCGACTGTTGGCCGAAGAGCTGATCGACGTCATGGCCGAAGTCACCGGCGTACCGGAAAAATTCCCCGGCTACATGCTGGGCACGCGGGCGATGACGATTCCGCAAGGCGCCCCGACCTACTTCCTGCAGACCTTCGGCCGCCTGAAACAGCGCGAAGTGATCTGCGAACGGGACAACATGCCCGACGTCGCCCAGGCCATGCACCTGATCACGGGCGACACGATCCAGCACCAGCTCACCGGCAAAGGCGGCTTGCTCGACGCGTGGCTGGCCGACGCAAAATTAACGAATGAGGAAATCACCCGGCGGATTTTCATGACCAGTCTCGTGCATCCGCCAAGCGCCGCCGAGGAGGCGAAGATCCAGAACGCGCTCAAGACCGCGGGCAAAGACAAAGACGCCCGCCGACACGTCTTCGAAGACGTGCTCTGGAGCATCTTCAATTCCAAGGCCTTTTTGTTCAATCACTGAGAAGGGAAAGGGTGAAGAATGAAGGCTGAAGGATGAGCCAGACAAGTGCGGTCGAAGACCGCTTTTGATTCATCCTTCATCCTTCCGCCTTCATCCTTCCAAGGGACGGTCTCGATGCAAAACTTCGATCGACGCGCCTTCCTGAAAGTCGGTTCGCTGGGCCTCTTTGGCACCCTGGCGTACGGCGACGTGTTGCGGCTCCGCGCTGCGGCCCCGTCGACGGCCGAGCGGGACATTTCGATCATCCATCTGCTCTTAAGCGGCGGCATCGCCCAGATGGATAGCTGGGATCCCAAGCCGCAGGCCGAGTCGGCCTATCGCAGCTTGTTCCAGCCGATCGACACGGCCGTCCCCGGCATGCGAATCATCGAGCACCTGCCGCTCACCGCCCAGCACGCGAACAAGTTCTCGCTCATCCGCTCGATGCGGCACAAGCTCATCTCGCACGAATCGGCCATGGCTCTCGTCTGCAGCGGCAACGAGCCCTTGGGCACGGTCCAGTTTCCCGCCATGCAGACCGTGATTGCCAAGGAACTTGGTCCCGCGCAGCGATCTGCCCCCCGCGGTATCGATCCCGTCGGTCACCGGCAGTTGGGAAAAATGCGGTTTCTTGAGCACCAAGTACAACCCGTTCAACGCGGGCGACCCGAACGCTGGCAACTACAGGGTCCGCGATCTCGACTTGCCGATGGGAGTCGACTGGTCGCGCATGGACCGCCGGCGCTCGCTCTTGTCGCTCGTCGATGATGAATTCCGCAAGCTCGACTCGACCGGCATGAGCGAGAGCATGGATTCGTATTACCAGACTGCCTTCCGCCTGATGCACTCGAAGCTTGCCAAGCAGGCCTTCCAGATCGAGCGGGAGCCCGAAAAAGTCCGCGACCGTTACGGCCGCACATCGCTCGGCCAGGGCGTGTTACTTGCCCGCCGGCTCGTCGAAGCGGGCGTGCGGTTCGTCACCATCTCGCGCGGCTTCAACGCCTACGACCACCACCGCACGATCTTTCCCCTGTTGCAGAACGCCTTCCTGCCCGAACTCGACCGCACCTTCTCGGCCCTGCTCGAGGATCTCGACCAGCGCGGCATGCTCGACAGCACGATCGTGATCGTCACGGGCGAGTTCGGCCGCACGCCCGAGATCAATGCCAACGGCGGCCGCGACCACTGGCCAAGGGCCTTCTCGCTAGCGATCGCCGGCGGCGGCATCACGGGGGGCCGCGTCTACGGCGCGACCGACGACCGCGGCGGCTTCGTCAAGGACAACCCCGTCAATGTTTCCGATCTTGTCACCACGCTCTATACCAAGCTCGGCATCGACCCCGAGAAGGAATATATGAGCAACATCGGCCGCCCCGTGAAGATCGGCAACAACGGCAAGCCCCTCGATTTCCTGATGGCGTAGCTTTCGCTTTTCTTTGCAGAAACCGCTTGCGCTGCTTCTTGACGCCGCCCTCGCATCACGGAATATTTCTGGCCACCGCTGGTCGCGACTTTGCCCACCATTTCATTCATCTGTGATGGACTTTGTCCCACATGATCAGAAATCGTGCCACCGCGGCGGCTCGCAGTGTGACTAAACGGTCGTCAGTCGCCGTCACCGTCGCGGTTTTCAGACGAGAGCCGCGTCGGGCACGACATTCGCTTGCGGAGCGGTCGGCAAAGTAATCCTTCACCGAGCAATGAGCAAGGAGCCGGACATGACCACGGGACTCGAGAGACCGCCTGCAGTTCACGCGGTACCATTCACCTTGGAAACCGCAACCAAGAAAGTCCGGCTCGCAGAGGACGCCTGGAACTCTCGCGACCCCGAACGCGTCGCGCTGGGTTACAGCGAAGACTCGGTGTGGCGCAACCGCAGCGAATTCATCGTTGGCCGCGAAGAGATCAAAAAGTTCCTCGCCGGAAAGTGGGATCGCGAACTCGACTATCGTCTGACGAAAGCGCTCTGGGCATTTACCGACAACCGGATCGCGGTGCGGTTTCAGTACGAATGGCACGATGCCCAGGGCAACTGGCATCGCAGCTACGGCAACGAACTCTGGGAATTCGACGAACGCGGCTTGATGCGCCGCCGCGAGGCGAGCATCAACGACGTGCCGATCGCCGAATCCGACCGCAAATTCTTCTGGCCGGCCCCCGGCCCGCGCCGGCCGACCATCCCGGCATTCCGGATGTCCGCTAATCGGCAAAAGGCTTTGTCCCGTCGGGGGTCCCGGAATAGCGAGACGGGGGTAAATCGGCCCGCTCAGCGAAATTCCCGGTCCCGACATTTCCGATAACGATCGGCCGATCACACACGCTGCGAGCGTGACTTTCGATCAACTGACCCCGAGCGCGCGACGCCGTTCCCGTCGGCCAGACAACTGCGGTTTCGCCCGCCGATTCCCGCCGAGTTCGATCAGCCCGATCTCATGACCACCAAAGTTCTTGAATATGGCCATCCCCGCTTCTGTAGTTGACATGTTGTGTTTTTTGAGCAACGAAGACGTACCCGAAGGGATTGCCCACTGGAGCCGATGGATTGCCAGTCACTGCGGAAAGATCATTGGCGTGCCAACCGTTATTGTCCCACCACAACTCATGAATGTGGCCATCGTTGCCGCTGGCCACGACGTGCTGCGTCCCCTGTGAATCAAACATATAGCCGCACGGTTCGCCGGTTGCGGTCGGGGCAGCGGCTGCCGCCGTGAGGTCGTTATGATGCCAGCCATTGTTGTCCCACCACAGCTCATGAACATGACTGTCCGGCCCGCGG
Organism: uncultured Planctomycetaceae bacterium; assembly: GCA_963756305.1. GTDB lineage: Bacteria > Planctomycetota > Planctomycetia > Planctomycetales > Planctomycetaceae > DASPSM01. Next base: position 1,791,194 of record CAVWNP010000001.1, on the reverse strand, counting down.
TAGTTGACATGCTGGGTGTTCTGCGCAGCAAAGACATATCCCCGCGGTTCGCTCGCGGCCGTTGGCGCACCCGCTGCTGCCGCCGTCAAATCATTGTGGTGCCAGCCATGGTTGTCCCACCACAGCTCGTGAATATGGTTGTCAAAGCCGCGGTAGTTGACGTGTTGCGTCGTCTGACTTGTGAAAACATATGACCGCGGGTCGCCGGCAGCCGCCGGCGCGCCGGCGGCGACGGTCAGGTCGTTGTGATGCCAGCCGCTGCTGTCCCACCACAGTTCATGGATGTGATTGTCGGCACCACGGAAATTCACATGCTGGGTTGACTGAACGGCAAACACATACCCGTAGGGATTCCCGATACTCGCTGGGGCACCGGCGGCCGCCGTCAAGTCATTGTGATGCCATCCGTTATTGTCCCACCAGAGTTCGTGAACGTGATTATCGACGCCGCGGCAAATGACGTGCTGCGTTCCCTGCGAATCGAAGAGGTACCCGCTGGGATCGCTCGCTGCCGCGGGAGCGCCCGCGGCAGCGGTCAGATCATTGTGATGCCAGCCGTTGCTGTCCCACCAGAGTTCATGAATGTGATTGTCCGATCCGCGGAAGTTTACGTGTTGCGTGCCTTGAGCGGCAAACATGTAACTGCGTGGATCGCCAATGGCCACAGGGCGCCGGCCGCGGTCGTCAAATCATTGTGATGCCAGCCGCCGGCCGGCGCGATGACACACGCACTCTGGCCGTTCGACCATTCCGTTTGCACGAGATAGCCGCCAAGACGCGTTGTTTGACGATTGCAAATATCGCCGATTTCGTTGCCGGTGCTGGGATCCCACCATGTACTCAGTGTGGGATCCGTGATTGATTCGCTGAATTCATGACTGCTGACTTCCGTCAGGGTGTCGATAAAGTTGCCTGGGAAGACGCAGCCGCTGCAATTCACGTAGGGGATGACCGCGTAGAAAACCGTGCCTCCAATGTGGTTATGATAACCGCACATTTGCGTGCAGGACCCCGCGCCGTCTTGGTCCGTGCAGACAACGTTCGGTGGTAGAAAGATGAAATAGAGGGTATTGGCCGTGGTGGCAGGCACCGTGTCATTCGCGATCCAGCCCTGCAACGCCTGCTGTATTTGAGCGTCGGTCACTTGACGTCCGGTTGGAGTGACTGTTCCCGGCTCGCTATTTGGCAGGCGGACCGATGTCAGCCGCCGTCCATGCTGAATCGGTTGTGACGGCAGGGAGTACTCGGCCAGCATATCCATCAAAGTGCTGGTCGTAATGTAGTCGAAGAAGCCGTCCAGCTCCGCCGAGAGGGTCGCGTTTGAGCCGCTCGACCATCCAGCACCCCAATAAATCGGAATGACTTGCACCGATTGAATGACAGGGCCACCGTGGTTTGTGAGGTTGCCAAGCGGTGCACCCGCCGCCGGTGCGGCGACGCCAGGGGCAGCAATTTCACTCGGCGGTACGATATGTCTGGGACCGTCCATACCAACGCTCCTTGAATCAATTGGAAGAGTTGCTAAGGGAGTGTGTGATCGTCCGCGCACATTTGGACTGCACAGCCCGTTGGAGAGTGGTGCCCAACGCAAACGAATATGCCGATGGCTGTCGAAGAGCGTGCAGTTCAGGAACGAACGCAATGACGTTATTGGTTCGATCGCCCGATCGAGCCAACAATCTCGAAGCAAGTCGCGAGTCTTGGCAAATTCGCAGCTGGTCTAACAGTCGTGCGAACTACCGCTGCAACCAGAAAGCTGAGATGGGAGGCGCTTGAAGGAGCCATGCTTGAGGTCGAGTGTGATTCTGCCCGGGCAGAATCGTAAAAGCAATATAAATGCGGCCTATAAATAAAAAATGTGCAATCTCGCATGCGCCGTTTAGGTGTATCCACCAATAGGCGCCATCGCCATACACGAGATGTGCAAGCGACGCATTGTGAATGCATGATAGCGATCTGCCAAAGATCGACCTGTGGCCGTTTCACAGGGTGTGAGGCAGAGCTTTGTCGTCGGCGCGAGGGAGAGATGTTCCAGACGGGCCGGTGCGCGGGACAAAGTGCCGCGCGGTCGCCGATGCGGAAACGTGGGCGAACGTATCGCGATCAGGAGGAGTTATGTGGGCATTCAGGGCCTGTGCGGATTTTTCTGGCTTCCCGCCGCTTTCTTTGACATCGTTAAGGAGCATGTGCGGGGCGGTCGACGTTCACATTCGCGAACGGCCGCTTGCTTTGGGATGGTCCGGAGCACGCGTAGCCGCGCTTGAACTCAAGGAGCCGTGCCGTGGCCATCAAGACCTGGTCAAGCGTTTCGGAAAGTACGGGGAACATACTGGCGATCAACGACGACAGTGTCTTCATCGTGATCGTCAAGCGAACGACATCGGACGCGATCAAAGAGATCGAAAGGCGGCTCGTGGCCGGAGCCGATCCAAATCAGGCGGGCGCTTCGAGCGTCGTCATCATCCCGTTCGCGAAGCTGCGGCGGATTCAGGCAGCCGACGGCCGACGAATGTTGGATTTCTTCTATCCCTTCGGAAACCAACGGCTCAAAAGAGTCGAGAGCGAAATGTCCTCTCAAGGTACGCTTCACGGAGCGTCTCGTGATTGCCCGAGAGATCGCCCATGCCACACGGCGGCCGGTTACGGAAACGTCCGTCGACGCGGGCCTGCTGAGCGTCCTCAAGGCGCCGGCCGTCTTCGCGGCACTCATCGGCGGCTTCACCTGGGAACTCCATCGAACCGCGGCAGAGCTTGAAGCGGGCAAGGAGGTCGTCGCGTTCGGCCGGCGCAAAGGCGTCATGCAACTCCTCATCTGGCTCGCTGGAGCTCTCGGCACAACGATGATCTTGGTGATCGGCGGAATTCTGCTTTCGCTCGTGATCGCCTTGGCTGTTCTTCTGATCGTCAAACGGCCACAGGTTCATCGCTTCGATTTCGACACGGTGGCTTCGAGGTGATGTCGGGAACGCTCGCCCGAGTGTGGGTCGGGTTCGCTTAGAGCGTGGGTCGGACTTCGGCGGACCCATTGAAATGTCTACCCCCAGTCGAGTCGCGGCTCAGGGCGCTTGATGAATTGTTCCACCCGTTCGGGTGGCGTTCAGTTCAACATGCCTGCAAAATACCGCGTTGCGGTGCTGATCTGAGACGATTCTGGACGTAACGAACGAAAGACGCACCGATGACCTGGGCTCAGCAGTATGACCCGCTTGGAAATCTGATCGCGTCCGCGCTCGTGGCGGCGATTCCCGTCGTCGTATTGCTGGGATTGCTCGGCATCTTGCAGGTGCGGGCGTATGTGGCCGCGCTTTGCGGACTGGCGAGCGCGATTCTGATTGCGATTGGCGTGTTTCATATGCCGGTCGTGCTGGCGGCCGCCGCTGCCGGATACGGTGCGGCCTATGGGCTGTTTCCCATCGGTTGGATCGTGCTCAATGCGATTTTCATTTACGACATCACAGTCAAAACGGGGAAGTTCGAGATCGTCAAACATGGGATCGCGGCGCTGGCCAGCGATCGGCGAATTCAGGCGTTGTTGATCGCGTTCAGCTTCGGAGCGTTCATCGAAGGGGCAGCCGGATTTGGGACACCCGTGGCCATATCGGCCGCGCTGTTGGTGGGGTTGGGATTCAGGCCGCTGCAGGCCGCCGGGCTGGCTTTGCTCGGGAATACGGCACCCGTGGCTTACGGGGCTCTGGGCACGCCGCTGATCGCGCTCGCGAAGGTAACGGATCTCGATCTGGGGCTGTTGAGCGCAATGGTGGGACGGCAGTTGCCGGTCTTTTCGCTGATCGTGCCCTTTTGGCTGGTGGTCGTGATGGCCGGTTGGCGCGGGATGCTCGAGGTGTGGCCGGCGTGTCTCGTGGCGGGAGGGAGTTTTGCCGTTTCGCAGTTCCTGGTGAGCAATTTTCACGGGCCCTGGTTGGTGGACGTGATCAGTGCCGTCGTTTCGATGGCTTCGCTCGTCATCTTGCTCAGGTTCTGGCAGCCGCGGAACGTGTGGCGGTTCGAGCATGAGCGGGGTGAGGGAATCGATCGCTTTCAGCCTTCGCATCGCGACACGGTCGTCGCATGGATGCCTTGGGTCTTGTTGTGTGCGCTGGTGTTTGCTTGGGGGCTCCCTTCGGTCAAAAAAGAACTCGATCGAGTGGGGACGATTTCGTTCGAGGTGACGCAGCTGCATAAGAGCGTGGTCCGCGTGCCGCCCGTCGTGCCGACCGAGAAGCGCGAGGAGGCGGTTTTTTCGCTCAACTCGCTCTCGGCGACTGGCACGGCGCTGCTAGCCGCGGCGATCTTGGCGGGGTTGTTGCTGCGGCTGTCGCCGGTGGCTCTGGCGCGGATCTATTGGCAGACATTTCTGCCGCGTGTTCACGAGCCTCGTCACGATTGCCGCCATGCTGGCGCTCGGCTTCACCACGAGGTACAGCGGCCTCGATGCGACGATGGGTTTGGCCTTCGCACGAACGGGGCCGTTGTTTCCGTTTTTCTCGCCTCTGTTGGGTTGGTTGGGCGTGGCGCTGACGGGGAGCGACACATCGTCGAATGTGTTGTTCGGCAATCTGCAGCAAGTGGCCGCCGGCCGGATCGGCGTGCCGGCCTTGCTCACGGCGGCGGCCAACAGCTCCGGCGGCGTGATGGGCAAAATGATCGACGCCCAGAGCATCGTCGTCGCCAGCGTGGCGACGGAGTCCGTTCCTGCGAGTTCATCAGATGCTGCCGAGCGCGAGACCGTCAGCCCGGCCACCGTGCTGCGGTTCGTCTTTTTCCACAGCATCGCCCTGGCGGTCTTGGTGGGTGTGCTGGTCCTGCTGCAAGCCTACGTCATTCCTTGGACGATCCCGAGTGCGGCGCACTAGAGAGTAGAAAGATGAGGGGATAAGCCGCGTTTCCGAAGGCTCCGATTAAAACTCCGCTCTTTCCGATAGTTGGGTGATCGAGCCTTGTCTTTCCTCGTCCCGGCGGAACAGGACTTGCATGCCTAGAACCTGAACCATTGGAATGAAATCGACCGGGCCGGGCAAAGTCGTGATAGACCGGGTGGAAATCGACGGGGGCGAAAGCATGAAATCCTTCAAATGTCTGGTTCGGGTCGGCGCATTGACAGGGTTGGGAATCTTGCCACTGACTACTTTGGCCACTGGTAAGGTGCTGGCCCGTGGACCGGCGGGAATCTCAGGCTTGAACCCCGCAGCGGTGGGCTTGAACCCGATGCGGCCGGGGTTGACCGCGCTGTCCACGACGCCCTTCGGAACGCAGATCACGCCCACCAACCAGGGGCCGGTCGGCGGACGCCCGCCGGGCCAGTTCGGCTCGCTTTTGTCCCAGCCGGTTGTAAGGCCGAGCAATGTCACGAACACTTTCAACGGGCTGAACATTCGCAACGTCCCGTACACCGGTCCATCGGCGGTGCCTTGGACCAGTCCCGGACCCCAATGGAACGGTTCCGGCAGTGCGGCGGGCCTGCCGCCGACTTCCTTCTTTAGCGGCGTTCCCGGACCGTACCTGCTGCCGGAAAGTTTGGGCAATCCGCAGCAAATCCGCGTGATGCCGCCAACCGGGAAAAAAGATGTCTACGGCTTGGCGCCTTGGCCAAAATTTAATTACCGCACGATCTCGGCCTACGGAGACCTCGATCGCGGGCAACAGAATTCCCCGGCGGCCAATTCCCGCTCCGACAATGCGGTCGCTCCCGCGAAGCCAATCGGCGTGAACCCGGCGACCACGAACATTGGCGTACCCGGCGGTGGGGATCCCGACGGCGCCGTTTGATTATCACTCGCTCTCGGCCTACGGAGACCTCCCGCGCGACCGGCCACAACGCACCGCGCCGGAAAATCCTCGCACCGGTCCTGCGCTGAGCCCCTTGGGCGACCGAAAATAGCCCCGTGATTTATCACGGGGACTTCGAGCCCGGTCTCCTGAAAGTCCCGCTAGGGACGAAAGACCGTTGGTGTGCCGGATCGGCTAATACTCTGTCGCCCCTTGCCAGGGGCTCAAAGGTCGAAATCGTCCCCCTCAACCCCATGATGAATCATGGGGCTATTTTCGGTCGCCCCAGAGGGCCTGAGCCCAAAAAGAGCTGCGCCCCAAGCTGCGTCCCCTCGATTGTCGGGCACAAACTACTGCTCGATTTGGCCGCCAGAAATTAGCGGCAGCGGACGCAGCCTCTCTGTCATTGCGGCAGCGGAAACGCAGCCTCGCTGCCGACGACGGTTCGCCACGGGCGCACCCGCCAGCGACAGACCACGCCACCCGTCACGTACGGGTCGTGCGCGGCAAACGACTCGGCCACCGCGGGAGACTCGGCTCGAAATAAAAGCACGTTCGAGCCGTCGATCGGATCCTCGAGCGGACCTCCCAGCACGAGCTCGCCTCGCGCCGCCGCAGCAAACACGTGGTCGCGGTGGGCCGTCTGGAACGGCGGCTCTCGCTCGGCGTAGTCGGAAACCTTCTCATAGAACAGCAGATAGTGCATGGCGTTTCCGGAATGAGAGAGCGCAGTGTTCCGCTTGAGGTAAGAACCAAGGCGAGGTTAGGCCGTTGGCTGAGCTTCGAAGAGGTAAGTCGGCAATCCGTCGATGCTCACCTGGTTTTTCTGGTGGCGATACTCGTCCATCCGCTCATCGCCCATTTTGCAGGTGAACTCTTCGAGCTGGTGGCGGTCGCCTCGGTAGTCGTAGAGGGGCACTGCAAAGCCACACGTCGTCATGATCGACTCGATGTCGAGCAGAATGATTTGCCGGACCCCGGGAATCTCGGGGAACTGAGGACGCAACTCCTTCCAAGTGGCGTCGCGCGGGTGGACGACTTTGCCGGTGCCGTACAGCCGCACGATGAGCGGATTTGCCTCGAAGCTGCAGAACATAATCGTCAGGCGGCCGTTCTCAGCCACGTGAGCCGCCGTCTCACACTCGCTTCCCGTCAGGTCGAGATAACCGACTTGTTTGTCCGAGAGGATGCGAAACGTATCGAGCCCCTTCGGCGAAAGGTTGATCCGCCCCTTGTTGGGAGCACTGGAGTGAAAATAGATGTGCTGCCTGCCGATGAACTCGCGCAGGTGTTCGTTCAGCTCATCAAAAAACTTGGCCATGCGACCTTCCCTCTCGACGACCGGCAGCGACCTGGGCGGCTGACCGGCATCAACGCGCTATAACAATGCCCAGCGCCGCGGCCCATTCGTCTGGAGTATAGGCCAAACCAGCGTTTTTTGGATGGCAAAATGAGCCGGACCGTCGTGCAACCGCGACCGCCAACCGCCCGGCGGCCCAGGATTCTTCGGTGGAACCGCTACATCCGGAGGAACGCAACTTGAAATCGCAATTTGTGATCTCAAGTTTTCAGTGGCTGGTGCCCTTTGCGCTTTCAGAAATCCGCTTTGCCCATTTGCGGCCAATGGTGTGAAAGCCCATTTCCTGCGGTTTGGGCGGTTCGGCAAGCATTTTATTGATCAGTCCGGCGATCGCCTTGATTTGGTCGTCGGGCAGTTCGACGGTTTCCGAGAGCTTGGCGATTCGTTCAACCAGTTCGCCCCGCATCGCCAACAGCCGACGCAAGCGGAAAAACGCGGGCATGATCTCGATGTTCACAAGCGCGCCGCCGTCGGCGAGCGAAGCACGCTGCACAGCGATCGCATGTCAATCGTTCGTTGAAGTGCCTAAGGACCAGAAGATGGGACAGGCTCGATATTAACAGGATAGGCAAAATCGCGGTCGGCCGCGCATGACAACCTCGCAAGAAGCCAGGCCGGCGGCAATCCCCAACGATCGCCGCCAGAACCAAAGCCCGCCCACTTTACCAATACCGGACCCGCCCCGTTTCCTTCGCGCCCGATCGGCGATGGCACTAGCACCTGGAGCGTCTTCGACCCGGACACGTAAGACTCAAGCGACCGGGAGTCGACGAAGAGCGGAATCTAAAGCCGCTCAGCCGAGGCTGTTTCGACCGCCGTCCGTTTGCCACTGTGCTTCAGCGTAATCGAAATGGCTCTGTTGCTGGGTAGGCGCGGTAATAGGAGTCGCTTGTCTACTCATCACCAATCGATTCCAATTGCGAAGCATTGCGCCGAGAGTGTCATTCGGGTCTGGATTGTGGCCATACCGGCGCATTACTTCAACCATATCGACGGCGAGCTTCAGTTCGTCCTGTTTGGCCTCAGTAATTGCGTTGTAGCCTAAAGCAAGGAAACCGGGGGTCATCGACCGAAAAAGTCGCCGGGTTTCGACGATGGATCCAGTCTTCCTTATCTGCACCATGCTGCGGAGCGTTACGCCTGGCTTGTTGGACTTCCACTCAATGTTCTCTACTGTGCGGATCGGCCGTAGCTCAACATTCCGTTGTTCAACCTCGAAGTACGGCTTGAGCACCGAATACGCTTTCACGACCAACTCACGCGTCCCGATCTCCGTCGTTTGCCAGACCAACACCGGCTCGCCGAGTGCCACTTTTGCCAGCCGTAATTCATGATTTTTCGGAGGCTTCTTGAAGTACAGCCGGTATTCGGTGTAAGCGTCGTTGATAAGGCATTCAGCCAAATTGTTCGTGCCGAATAATGCTATTGTCGCCGTTGCTTTGTCCACGCTTCCGATCATGAAAGGGAGTTTCAGACCTTGCAGCCACGCCACCTGGGTTGCAGTCTTGTATCGGATCGACTTCTCAGACGAAGACTTCAATTGAACGTAGAACGAGTCTTCTGCGACCAGCAAGTCCCCCTCTAGCCGAAACAGAGTCGCGACTGCGTCGATCCCGACGTCCTCAGGACGAGGCACGGGCGCAACAGCCGCAATGCCCTTCAAGAGCACCAGCCCAAGTTCTTCACTGAGATCCCCGCCGCGAAAATCAAAGTGACGCTGCGAGGCCATCATTGCTCCCTTGGCTCAGAGCGCCGGTCCAGCTATCTTCACACACCGCTCTTGCAACTCGCCAGGCCCTGGCAGTCAGTAACCCTCGTCGCCAGAACCAAGGCTACCCAGTTTACGAATGCCCGACTTGTCCAGGTTCTTATTTCGTAGGTTCGTTTTCTCACGTAGCCCCCGTTGACTCCACGCACTTCAATCGATGAGAAGGAACTTGCTCAAGTTGCACAGCACCCCGCCGCCAGCGCGGGTTAAATCGACATGCGTCCCATAATCGTAAAGGTAGATGTGCCAATGGCGAACTTGTTCGGGCCCAGGCGGCGTCGACGGGGTGGTCGATAGATTCGGCAGCCAATCCCGAACTTCGGTCCACGGAATCAAAAACACCCGATCCGACCCGGCGCATGCGAGGCCGAGCCAACCGTGTACCGATTCGTTCAGATACTCGCGCTGGGCCGACGTGAACCCATACCAATAGTTCCTCGAGCCCCCGGGGCCCTCATATTGTTGAGAGGCGAGACATACGACTCGCACTTCGCCATCGGTCGACTCGCGAAGCGTCCGCGTCTTTTGGACAAGGACACGCGAGAGCTTCCTTGCAATACGCGCAATTGCGATCTGCCGCGCCGGCGCTCAAGACTGCCCTTGTCTATACGCTCGGGGGTGTTAACGGTTGCCACCTCGGATGGCGGGGGCACTTCCTCAGGTGTCTCCAAATCTCGTTTCGTCGTAAACAGCAACTCGACGATCGGGTCCAATCGCGTGTACTCGACCGGTCGCAGCAATTGATTTATTTTATTGCTCGTCGACCAATCACTGAGCCGCTCCTTTACCTCCGCAAGTCGCAAAAGCGCCTCAAGGCTGATTAGTCGAACATCCCACGCATGGCGGGAACCCCTAATTTGCGCTTCTAGGTCGCCCGTTTGCTGGCGTCCGACCGCAACGACCACCGATGAGGAGTGGGCTTGCAGGGTCCCCTGGGCGATCAGCTTCTCGCGATAATTTGCGATCGTGTCGAGGTTTATTCGATATGCGTCCGTCGTCTTGACTTCAATCAAGAGGCTGAACCCGTCCTTTGCTTGCCACAATCCGTCATTGCCCACCGCGCCCTTGATACCTCGGGTCGCGCCCGTGCGTAACGGTGAAGCCCAGTCGATTTCCAATTTCATTCACAGCGTCTTGAAGCGCTTGCGGGCTTTCGTCGAAGGGATCGGCCAAACACTCATCCACGCAAGATCGAAGGTGCTCCAGCGGAATCACTTCAAGCCATCCACGTAGCTCTGAAGACGTTGGGCCGCCGTCACGGAGGCGTCCGTCGCCAGCCGATTGAATAATTTGACGGTACGACTTTCCTTCGAAAAAGCCGGGGATTTCGCGCCAGAGATCCAATAAGGTTGGACGGCCGGTGCCACGTTCGCGATTTACATCACTCGCCATATGGTAAAGGCTCCAGATCAACGTGGTTTCTCATCGTATCTGCCATCGTAGCCATTGCAATCGCGCCGAATGGCTTCAATTTATAGAGGCGGATAGAAAACCAAACGTGGGAAACGGCTTGAGAAAGGGACAGTCACGCGGAACAACGCTAATGGCCTTGCCCTGCGATCCAAAATTGACAGTCGCCTGCTAATTGCGAGTTCTCAACCCGCGAGTCGCTGGCAGTAGACGATTGCGGAGACGCCCTTGGTGCACCCGGCACGCGGCAACTCACGGCGAACCTCGTAGTCCGCAATTTCGGTTAACCAATCTTCAGTAGTTCGAAATACGAAAGGGGACAACCAGGCGGCCATTCCTTGCAAGACGCAAAGGGTAGGAATTCATTCTGAGCGGTCCGGCGTCCAGGAGCGCCAGATCAGCCTTTAAACAGGCCTCGTGCTCCGACTCGCTTTCGTTCCCGTTCAATCGATTTTTTCAACTTCGGCCAGGTCTTCTCGTCGTAACCGGACTCGTCGCGGAGGCACGACTCAAGCATCTCGACCACCCTTCGGGCCTTCCGCGTTTCCACCTTGATCTCTTGAGGGTCGTTCAGGGTGGACGCAATCGCGGATGATTTATCCCCCCGCGACTTTCGGCCAGACTGCACCCGCGTTGGTGAATTTGGGGCCGATGGCTTTCTGATGACGGCGATCGCCACTTCTTCAGCGACTCGGGCAAATCATCATTGACGCCTGTCACGCCGAAATCCAGCCGCGGCCAAACGGCTCGCGCCCCGTTAGTGATCGATTAATTCGTCTGAAGGCCAAGCTGAGCGAGCAAACGCAATGCGGAAGCCTGATTGCCGCCGTCACATTTGGAGCCTTTCTTGCGACGAAGGCGAGCAAGTGCGTCCTGATGATCCGCGCCCACTTCGCGGAAAGCATCGTACGTTGCAGCCAACTCCAATACGATCGGGTCAGACTGTTCCATGAGTCGAATTTTCGACTTGAATGGGGACACGTCTGCTGCTGGGTGCGCGGATCGGCGTCCATCGTGTAGTACGGATTGCCCTCCTTGGAAACGTGCATTTCCTCTCTGACGAGACCGGCCGAGCTGAGAAGCCCGATATCGGCGTTGAGACCTTCACTATAGGGCCCGTAAAAATGGATCATGTAGGCGTAATCGGTTGGAAAGCCGAGCCTCTGAAGAAGCTTCACTTCCTTCTGAAGCCGGGTGCGCCCGACAACCCGTCGGCCGTCATGCGCGGCAATTAATCCGACAAGGTAGCGGTAATTCTCAGTCCTCATCGATTACTCCTTTGTCAACAACGGTCGTGCATCCGTCTCAATCTGTCCCCGGACATCGGCGGGAAAGTAGTAGCGAACGAGTTTGTATCGCTTCGTCAGATGGTGCACCGATTCGGTGCATTCACTCAGCTCGACCTGCTTCCCTGTGGCGTTCGCAATGTAAATCTGCGTCGCCGGCTGCTCGGCGTCCGGGTTATAGAGTTTGTACGCCGTATCACTCGGTGCGTCATACTCAAATGCGTAATCCGTGTCCAAACCGGCTTTCAGAATGATCTCCTTTGCCCGTTCGGTGAACTTCGGTAAGCCCGGCCCAAGTTGATCGGTGACGTCAATCGCCTTGAAGAGACGTCGATTCAGAAGGCCACCCGAAAGCTCAGGGAGCACTTGATCTGAGGTCCGAGTGCAGGCTTTCGCAAATTCCGTGAGCGTGTGATCGTCCAAGAGTAAGTACTCGCCGAGCGATACCTGCCCTGCAAACGCGTCCAGACATGCGGCGTGGCGCGTCCGGAACGACAGCTCGTCGTTGCTCCGCATTTTCGCATGCGGACAGGAGGGCCTTGTACCGCTTGAAAAGCAGTCGAAGCATTACCTCTGCCGCGCACGTCGTTTTGTGAAAATACACGCTGCGATACATGTGGTAGCGGGCAAAGACGTATGATTCCGCGGCGAACAGGGCCTTTGGACCCAAGAAGAACCGGCCTCTCTCGCCATCGACGTGAAGATGTTCGAGGAGCCATTTCATGTCAAATCGACCGTAGTCTGTGCCCGTCGCGTAGCTATCGCGAAGAAGATAATCGAAGCGGTCCGCATCGAGTTGGCTGGTTACGATCTGAGTCAGATACGCCGGGATCTCGGCCTCTTTCCGCTGGACCTCGTCCATGTCCTCGTCGAAGAAGACCTGGAGCCAGTTTGGCAGATCTTTGCTAAATCCTCTCAGAGTCTGACTGACCTCGGTCGATTCGTCCATGATAATCTCGAGAGTCCGCCTTTCGTGGCGCTCGCCTGTCACTTTTTCAAAGGCGTGCGAGAACGGTCCGTGGCCCAAATCGTGGAGGAGCGCAGCTGTCAGGACAACAATCCATTGGCCGTCCGTAACGCAAGCCGGACAGACGGCTCCGACCCTCGTCAGAAATGCGCGAGCGGTGTGCATCACCCCAATCGAGTGCGGCAATCGGCTGTGGTCAGCGCCGGGAAAAACAAGTTGGCTCAACCCCAATTGCTTGATTCGTCGGAGGGCTGGAATTCCTTGGTGTTGATCAGATCCAACAAGAGGCGGTCGCACGGGTTGTCTTCGAACGGAACGATGTTGTGAACGGGATCGCGGATGATCTTTGGCCACGATAGGCTCATCGCAGCTCTCCGGCCCGGTTCAACAGGGTGATGACTTTGAGCTTGAGTTGGAAACGCGTGTCCATTTCGTCCGGCCGCTGTGCGACGGGGGGCACGGTCAATGACGCGCCGACACAGATGGATTTCGGCAGGTCGGCTAACGCAGTGTTCGAAATACAAATATTCTGCAGGCGGGCAGTCTACGGCATTTCGTCGCGAAATCCCAGTATTTCAGCGCCAGTCGGCGCACCAATCGCGGCGTCTTTGGCGTCCGCCATGGGGCGGAGGGGAGTCCAGATGGAAACAAGACGGGTGCCTTCGGGGTCCGGCCGGAAGGTATTGGCGCTCGTCACCGATTCGATTCTCAATGGCTGTTTGCCGAGCATCCGGAAACTGAGGAACGTCTCAAGGCATTTCGCCCGGTTGAGGGCAACCTGCTTGAGCGCCTCCAGGCTATGGGCATTCGCCAAGGCGCGGCGTGCATTGTTACCTATCGCGCAAAGCGTCTCGGATCACGAAGCGTGATGGCTTCGAAGACATTCGAACTGAACGATAAGGACCTCCAGATTGCGTAGATGCGGCGTGGCCGACAGCGCACCGCGCGCGTGACACGAAAAAGTTGAACCAGCTCACGGCTCCGAGTTGCGGAACGCATGGCCGAAAAATTTGCACCCGATCCGTTTTTCGATTTTGGATTTGCGATTTTGGATTTTGGATTGGGCTTCGGATCCCGGCGTCCGGCGAGAACGCGTGCGGGGTTCGAGCTGCGGAGTGCGGGAAAACGAGGGGTCAGCGGCTAGGGGAAACCGAAGCAGGTCAAAGGCGGACTCCGAAAGGGAACGAACGGGACCCAGCTCAGGGCTCCGCTTTGCGGAGCGCAAGGCCGACATGGCGCGCACTTCATCCGGCGCGTTTTGCCAAAGCGGAAGTTGCCTGACCGAGTTTGGCGTTTCGGGCCAACGACGGCTCTCAGTGGGCGGGGCGAATGGCAGAGGCTGGGGTCAGAGGCCAGGGTTAGGGCGAACAGTCGAAAGCCAACAACGCAAATCGTTTCGTGTTTTCACCCGACCTCCAGCCTCAAGCCCTAGCCGCGATTTCGCGGATGCGCCGCCACCGTTGGCTTCAGGCGAGCGAATCGCCGACGCCGGTCACTCGACCGCAGCGGTCGGCACCGACAGACGTCAGATCCGCTCAGGAAAGAACTTCCGCGATCACTGTGCTGACCGGGTGAGTTGTAAGTCACCAGATGCCCCGGAATTCCTTCCTAGCCCGAGTATAGCGACGTCGACTCAAATCCCGTCGGAAATTTTTTCAGTTTGTCCCAACATCTGAGGCGAGGGGAAGTTGCGACAAAAGATTTTTGAGGGAGACTTTGCGTCGCAAAGTGTTGAGGCCATTGGGCTGGAAAGCCGAGAGCGGAAAAAGGTCTTCCCCGAGTCCAAAATCGGCTCCCCCGCAACCCCTCTCCCTCAAGGGGCGAGGGGAATAGGGAGTTTTTTGGGGCGCACCCCAAAAAATTCGGCCTCTCGCTCCGCCCGCTTCGCGAACCGCAGAGCCCCCTCACCCCCACCTCCTCTCCCGCAAGTGGCTAGGAGATAAGGACTTAGGGGACGCGTCCCGAGCGATCGGCTTCCGTCTGACGCCGGACTGCGCACGCCAGACGCCCGACTTTTTTGGCCTCCACCCCAAAAAAGGCGCCTTTTTTTAGCGCCCCAAAAAAGCCAAAAAAAGTCCGGCGGGAGAATTTTGGATTTTCGATTTTGGATTTTGGATTAGGAAACAGGAATGCGGAGTCTGGCGCGCCTAGAGCCCTGGCCCTCTCCCATCGCGATGTAATGACTCTGGGCGAGGGGAAAAATCAGGGCTAGGAGCGAAAAAAGTCGGATAGGCGGCAATCCAAAATCTAAAATCGGAAATCCAAAATCCGGCAGGCCTTGCATCGGCGGGCGGGTCTTTTTAGAGTTGCCGTTTCGCGATTTTTCGGTGATGGGTTGCAGGAATCGGGGCCGGTTCGGGTCCAAGGAGCTTTGAATGGGGCGCTATACGGGCGCAAAAGGGCGGATCAATCGCCGCCTGTCGACGATGGTTTACGAGAGCGCGGGTGCCATTCGGGCAGCCGAACGCCGCGAAACGCCGCCGGGTATGTACGGCCGGCGGAAGAAGATGACGACCTTCGGTGCGGCGTTCGCCGAAAAGCAGAAGATGAAGCACTACTACGGCATCCGCGAGGCCCAGCTCCGCCGTTACTTCGAACTGGCACGAAAAACCAAGGGAAACACTGGCGAGACGTTGATGCTGTTGTGCGAACGGCGGCTGGATAACGTGGTCCGCCGGGCCGGTTTCGTGCACACCCGTCCGCAGGCCCGCCAGGGGATCGTCCATAGCCATTTTCAGCTCAATGGGCGGACCGTTTCGACCCCCTCGATCGTCGTGAACGCCGGCGATGTGATTACCGTCCGGAACAGGCCCAATCTGCAAAATGTCTATCGGCTGATCGTCGAATCGGCGACGTTGCCGCGGTGCGACTGGATTTCGTTCGAGCCGGCCTCGCTCAAGGCGATTGTGACGTCACTGCCGGGTTCGGTGGATATCAGCCTACCCGTGGACATTGGCCAAATTGTGACCTTCATGGCACGATAGTTTTCCGCCTGTCCGCGAATTTTGCTCGACGGCGGCCAAAAAAAGTGGTCGCTCAAGTTTGCCTGGTTTCCCTTGGCGTACGTTGACCGCGCCCCGGAGCAGGGTTAATATGGGCGAGTCAGGTCCAAGAACTGGGTGTGGATCGATGTCACGAGTCAGCCAGCTTTCCGGAACCGGCATGAAGATTGCCAAGTCCGCACGGACATGGCAGGAGTTTTATTGGTTTACCGGCACGGGGCTGGGCCGCTCGGGGAACGCGTTCAACTAAGACGTTCAAGAAATATCCGAGGCCCTGAAATCCCCGTCGATTTCAGGGCCTTATTTGTTTTGGCGTGACCAAAACAGTGCCTTATTTGTTTTGGCGTGGCCCAAAACAGGGCCTTGTTTGTTTTGGCCCGGCGGCGGTTCACCAGTAGTTCCCGGTAGGGCCCCAAAAAACCGTTCAAGGGAAGGTCCGATGATCGTGGTAATGAAACGCAACGCATCCCCGGATATGATCAAGAGGACGGCCCGGCGGGTGGAGTCGCTGGGGCTCAAAGCTCACGTCATCGTAGGGACCGAGCGAACGGTCATTGCCGCGATAGGAGAGAAGCGGGACGGAGCCATCGAAACCCTCTCATCATATGAAGGGGTCGAGAAGGTCATGCCGATCCTGGCTCCGTATAAAGTCGCTAGCCGCGAAACAAAGGCCGAGTCGACCGTCGTCCGCGCTTTGGACCTCGAAATTGGCCGCGGCCACTTCGGCGTGATTGCCGGTCCCTGCTCGGTCGAGAGCGAAGATCAGATCATGCAGGCCGCCGCTGCCGTCAAGGAAGCCGGGGCCAAGGCACTTCGCGGCGGAGCCTTCAAACCGCGCACGAGCCCGTACTCGTTCCAGGGATTGAAGGAAGAGGGCCTGAAATTACTGGCGGCCGCCCGCGAGATGACGGGGCTGGCGATCGTGACGGAGATCATGACGCCCACGCATATCGACATGGTTTGCCAATATGCCGACGTGCTGCAGATCGGGGCCCGCAACATGCAGAATTACCCGCTGCTGCAGGCCGTCGGTGAGACCCGCAAGCCGGTGCTGCTGAAACGGGGGCCGGCCGCCACGATGGACGAATTCCTGCTGGCGGCGGAATATATTCTCGACCAAGGGAACGAAAAAGTCGTGCTCTGCGAGCGGGGAATCCGCACCTTCGAGGCACACACCCGCTTCACGTTACCGCTCGCGACCGTTCCCTATCTTCATGAGCGAACGCACCTGCCTGTCATTGTGGATCCGAGCCACGGAACGGGAATCGCCTCGCTTGTTCCCGCCATGTGCAACGCGGCCGTGGCCGCCGGCTGCGACGGGCTTTTGATCGAAGTTCACCCGGATCCGACCGCGGCGATGAGCGACGGAGATCAGTCGATCACTCCGCCGATTTTCAACAAGATCATGCAGGATTGCCGGAAAGTAGCGCTGGCACTGGGCCGCACGATTTAATGCGCTGGCCGGTCAGGACTGCGGACTTCTGCCGTAGCGGGCCGTGTAGTATCCCGGTCGCGGAGCGGGTTTCGGTTGCTCGGTCGGCGGCGTACCGTGCCGCTTGAGCAGGTCGACGAGCTGCTCGAGGCGAGGCTCTTTGTTCCAGACTTTTTCGACCTGGCCCTCGTTGTAAGTCACTTCGAGATACGCGGAACCGTCCTTGACGGCCGGTTTCTTGAAGTATCCGTCTTGGGCCAGCTCGAGAAAAATGCCCGTCAATTCGGATTTGGGCATATCGAGGACGAGGCATTCCCCGTCGGGACTTTCCGCGGGAGCCGGCGGTGGTCCGACCGTCATCGAGAACAATCCGCCTCCGCGGCTATTGGCATTCGAGAATCCCTGCAGGTCGCGTCGATCGGGGATCAGCGTTCTGGGCCTTTGAGCCGGGCGCAAGAGTTCGCAGCGTCACGTGAACAAAGTCTTCGTGAAGGCCCGGATACGGATATTGGACCTCCAGGCGGACTCGTTTACTCGCCAGTGGCGGATTTGTTGGGGCCGTCTCCGAATGGCTGGCCTGCTGCACGGAGGCGGGCGGAGTTACCAGCGCCAGGCCGCCGATCGAGTTCGGCGTCGTAGACGATCGCGAGCTGTTGAAAGTCGGCCGCGCCAGTTTCCGTGATGCGGATTTTCTCGGCCGGGGTGGTACAGCCCGCTGCGGCGAGGCCGACCACGAGCGAAAAAAATCCCCAGTTTGCGAGCGTGCGTTTCACGGCGCCCCTTCCAGGATGGCTTGAGCCAAAGCGGGCTCAAATTCGCGAAAATCGGCCAATCGCCTGCAATTGGCTTTATCGACAATTCGGGAAACCCGATTGAAAGTTCCCCCGGCTGCCATTCAAGTCGGGCTGCCCGAAGAAATCGTGCGCGATTAATTCGGCGCAAACAAGCCAGATTCTGCCTCAGTGAGGCTGAGCCGGTTTCGGAGCGGGTTGAAGTGTGCCGATGACCTCTCGCAGGTCTTCCCAGCCTTCGGCGACCATCAGTTGGTCGAGCTGGTCGACCAGTCGTTCGGCGATTCCCGGATCGTAGAAATTGGCCGTTCCCACTTGGATGGCCGAAGCGCCGCACACGAGGTAGTCCATCACATCGTCGATCGATGCGATCCCACCGACTCCGATGATGGGAATGCGGACTGCTCTTGCCACTTGGCAAACGGCCCTGAGAGCAAGCGGTTTGATGGCTGGTCCGCTCAACCCGCCGAAGCCGCCGCCCAACACCGGGCGACGCTGGCGCCAATTGACCACCAGTCCCTGAAAGGTGTTGACGAGCGAGACCGCATCGGCGCCAGCCGCGGCTGCGGCCTCGGCAATCGCCACGATCGACGTCACGTTTGGCGTCAATTTGGCGATGACCGGAAGTCGACAGGCCTCGCGGACTCGGGTGACCACTTCGGCCGTCATCTCGGGATCGGTGCCGAAATCGACCCCGCCGCTGACGTTGGGGCACGAAATATTGAGTTCCAGGGCGGCGATCTGCGGAAAAAACTCGTCGAGACGGGTGGCCATCGCCACGAATTCGCCGACATCGCGGCCCGCGATGTTTACGACGACGGAGGTCCCCAGCTCCGAGAGAAAGCCGAGGTGCTTTTGAATGAAGGCCTCGAGACCATCGTTATCCAGCCCGATCGAATTCAGCATTCCGCCGGCCGTTTCGATCGTGCGCGGCGGCGGATTACCCATGCGGGGAAGAGGGGTCACCGTCTTGGGAATGATGCCGCCGATTCGCGACAATCGAACAAACGATTGCATCTCGCGCGTAGCCGAAAGTGCCGGACGCGACAAGAATTGGATTGGCGAGATGCAGGCGATTCAGCGTGACGGCGAGCCGGCTCAACGGAGTCGTTTAACCTCCGCAGCCAGCATATCAAGCAGTCGATAGGGACGAAACGGCGAGGACGGACCTGATTTCAGGCGACGAATAAGCGAGGCACAACGTGCGCGCAGCGAGCCATGCAACGGGCCATCCAACCGTGCGCCACAGACGCGGTTAGATGATACCGCCATGCGTGCGATAGGGAGTTTCCAGATCCGGCATGTCGAGCCCCCAGATGCGCTCCCAGCTTTCTGGGATGTGCCGGAGGCCTTCCGAAGCGTAGATCAGTTCCCTCGCGCGGACGTCGGGCGACGACGAGTAGATCGGCACAAAGCAGCCGACCTGCGACGAAGCCGCAATAAGCGTCGCCGTGATGAGGAGCTTCCGCATCTGTCACCTCCACGTCGGTTGGAAAGATTGCCGAGTCTTGGGGGCTCAACGGCAACAATCCGACCGCGCCCGGCAAAAATGCCGAGTTGCGAAACGAATCAACCTAGTTAACGAACCTAAGTGGAAATTGTTCAGGCCTCCGCTGAGGAAGGCCTGCGTTCGGAAGGGTCAACTGACAGGGATGCGGGGTCCCTTGCGTTCGATCCGTCGGTCATTAAACGGTTTAGGGCTTTCGTGAACAGCTGCTCGAATCAGCAGATAATCGCACCGCTGGGGCGGTGCAAGCAGCCGTCTTTAACTCCATCGGCATTTGGACGGAAAAAATTAAGCCTGATGTGCCGGTTCTGGCGCTGAGGCAGACCCTGCCGCCGCCCGAGCCGCAGCATCCGCCGCTTCTTGTTCCAATTGGCGGACGCGTTCTTCCATCTCTTTGCCGGGTTTGAACGTAACTACCCATTTTTCCGCCACATCGACGCGTTCCCCGGTTCGCGGATTACGCGCTTTACGTGCCGCCCGCTTCTTAACCTCGAAGACCCCGAAGTTGCGAAGTTCAATGCGATGGTCGGCGACGAGCGTCTCGATGATGGCGTCAAAAGTCTTTTGAACAATCTCTTTGGTCTTGAGTTGGGTCAGACCAATCTCGTCGGAAATCGATTTCACGATTTCTTTTTTGGTCACGGTTCAATTCTCCCCCGAGAGATGCGACCGGAGCAGCAACTCCGTCCTTTGAGCAGTGCCGAGTGAGTCTCAACTGTAATGGTAAGTTGGACTTAGTGTCAAGTCGCTTCGCGGTGCGGAATCCAGCGAAGTTTTTCGATGGACTTGGAGATTATGCCCCGATGAGGGTGCAAATCGTTGCGGCGAAGGCGAGCGTTGCCCAAGATCAACGGAATCGTAAGAGCATACTGAGAAAAGAGTTATCTGTCCGTGGTCCTTCCGGAATGATTCAAGCCGACCCTCGGATGGATTGGACCCGTTCCGCCTCGTATCGCAGTCTTGCACCGATCGGCACGGCCCAAAAACGTGCGCGAACTCGATCGTAAGTTACCACGATCATTCGGCTTGCTTTGACGAGCCCTTCGCTCTCCGTAGGTGCGGCTCAAACGTCGATCACGCGTGCCTGACGCTCGATTTCTTCAAGAGGCACGAATTTGCCGTGCCCCGCACCGGGACACGATTCGCACATGGTGTCCCAGGCGTCGCGACTTTCGAGATTCGAGTTCCAGAAAGGCCAGGTGCGGCATTGCGCAGGCCGCGCCGCGTAGACGCCGCAGCGGCGTGTCTTGGGATCGAAAAACGTACAGTCGCCGTTTTCGTGTTCAGTGAGAGACGTCCGACCTTCGACGAGTCTCGTGTGCTGCTGCCTCATTTCCTCGGTGGTCAGTCCCCGAAGTTCGGCGATTTGTGCGATTTCTGCCTCAGTGACCCAAACGACGCCCGGTGCGCCTGTGCAACAATTCCCGCACTGCGTGCACTTGAAATTGAGCCCCTCCTTGTACCACGGCAGCCGTTTTCCCATGTTGGCAGTCTACGCTTCCACTCCGTGCACGGCAACGACTGCCTGCAGTCGCGAAACGTCCATCGACGATGCATCGGTTGCATGGCGCTGCTAAGATCGCTGCTTCGCAAGGTGAACAAGATGGGAACGAGAATGAAGCGCTTTGGAATCGTCGTGATTGGTGCCGCAATCGTCTGTGTGTCGGCATTTGCCCTCGCCGAAGAGGGAATTCGGATCGAACGCGTTTTCGGACGTGAACTTCCCGATCCGTATAAGCACCCGGCTTCCTTGACCGAACTCGCAAATGGCGACCTGTATCTCGTGTATTACGGAGGTTCAGATGAGTACGGAGACGATACGTGGGTTCGCGGCTCGCGGCTCGTCAAGGGGACGACGGAATGGGCCCGTCCAAAGGTGATCGCCGATTCGCCGTTTCGGGGAGACGGCAACGCCGTCGTTTGGCAGGCTCCCGACGGGATCGTTTGGCTCTTTTATGTCAATCGTTACGGACCGACTTGGTCCAGCTCGCGGATTAAATACAAAATCTCACGAGACGGTGCAAAAACCTGGTCTGATTCGGACATGATCTCATTCGAGGAAGGAACCATGGTTCGTGGCAGGCCGATCGTCCTCAACAACGGCGACTATTTGCTGCCTGCCTACCGGGAAACGGGGCACGATCAGGAGTTTGTCGGGAACGACAC
The DNA here is from genome assembly GCA_963756305.1 of uncultured Planctomycetaceae bacterium. Taxonomy (GTDB): domain Bacteria; phylum Planctomycetota; class Planctomycetia; order Planctomycetales; family Planctomycetaceae; genus DASPSM01. The sequence goes on along the minus strand of CAVWNP010000001.1, from coordinate 1,769,739 downwards.
GGGCTCGTACTTCTATCGGATGAAGAAGGGAACGCACGACTGGGTCCCGACGAAATTGATCCATTCTCGCCTCGGAAATCTGCAGCCGTCAGTCGTGCAGATTACGGACAGCTATCTTGTAACCTATTGCCGCCGTGCCGGTGGGTATGGGCCGAAAGACCGCGGACGTTTGATTCGCTCGGAATCGCACGACGGTGGATTCACTTGGAGTCCGGGGACCGCTTCGCAATTTCCGAACCCAAATGCTGCGACTGATTTCATCAAGCTGCGAAACGGGCATTTGCTGTTGGTCTACAACGACAACGAGAACAGCACCCGCATGCCTTTGACGGTTGCGATTTCAACCGACGGTGACAAGACGTATCCGTTCAAGCGAGATATCGTCAACAAGCCGGGCGACTCGGCGGCGTACCCGACGGCGATTCAGACTCGCGATGGCAAAATCCACGTGGTTTACACGTCCGAGGGCCGAAGCGTGATCAATCACGCGATTTTCGACGAAGCCATCATCCTCTCCTCCGGCGGACGTTGATCGAAATCCATGCCGCAAGACCGCTTTGCCGCCCGCCGCGATCGATTGCTGCGTCAACTGAAGATTGCCGGCGTTGATGCGCTGCTTGTTACCTCCCCGTTCAATGTTCGCTATTTAACGGGTTTCACCGGCGAGGACAGCAATCTCGTCATTGGTGCTAACCTGACGGTGCTGGTCAGCGATAGTCGATTCGAGACGCAGATATCGCAGGAGTGTCCCGGACTCGATGTGAACATTCGGACGACCACGCAAACGCTCATCGAGGCTGTCGCACAGCTTGTTGCTCGGGCCAAACTGTCCATGATGGGCTTTGAAAGCCGGACAACGACTTATTCGCAGTGGGAATCATTGACGGCCGCCGTCCAGTCCGTACAGCTTATTCCTCAAGTCGACCAGGTCGAGACTTTGCGTCAGATCAAGGACGCCGATGAGATCGTCCAAATTCGCGAAGCGATTCGGCAAGCCGAGCGCGGTTTCGCCGTGTTGAAGGCCTCACTTTGCGGGGACATGTCGGAGCAGCAAGCCGCAAATGAACTCGAACAAGCCATGCGCCGCTTCGGCGCGAAGCAAGCGAGTTTCGAGACGATTGTTGCCGTCGGGCACAGGGCCGCCCTTCCCCACGCTCGTCCAACATCGGCACGTCTCGAGGAAGCGAGCTTCCTATTAATCGACTGGGGCGCCACGAACTCCCAAGGTTATCGCAGTGACTTGACTCGAATGTTGGCGACCGGTACCATCTCGCCCAAACTTGAGAAGCTACATGGAGTTGTGTTGAACGCACAACAGAAAGCGATCGACGCGATCCGACCCGGTATCGCGGCATCGGAGGTGGATGCGATCGGTAGAGGCGTTATTGCCAAAGCTGGTTGGGGAAAAAACTTCGGACATGGATTGGGTCACGGTATCGGCTTGGAAATTCACGAAGGTCCCCGACTTTCGCGAATTTCCAAGGACATCTTGAAACCCGGCATGGTGGTGACCGTCGAGCCGGGTATTTACTTGCCCGGAGTGGGAGGAATTCGCATCGAAGATGACGTATTGGTCACCCGAAATGGACACGAGGTGCTCACTACGCTTCCCCGTGAATTCGTCCTGGCAAACTAGCTCGCCGAGAATGAGACTCTGAGTCGTAAAAATGCCTGACGCCGAAACATCATCCGACGCGCCGTTCGATTTCGACAGGCTGCTCGCGCTCGTCGAACTCATGGAGAAACACGGTCTCACGGAAATCAGCCTCCAGCGGGGGAGCGAGAAATGGCGGCTGCGACGCGCGCCGGAAATGACGGCACCGAGCGTTACAGCCAGTGTTCCGGCTGCGGCTCAGATGTTGCCCACTCCGGCACTGGCTGCCGCACCGTCCGCAACTGCGGCCGGGCCCCGGAATGACGGCAGCCTCACTATTAATAGTCCGACGGTCGGGACGTTTTACTCCTCGCCGACTCCGGACGATCCGCCCTTTGTGAATATTGGCTCCGCCGTTACCCCGGAAACCGTGGTCTGCATCGTGGAAGCGATGAAGGTCTTCAATCAAATTCCGGCCGAAGTCAGCGGAACAATCATCGAGGTTCTGGTGAAAAACGGCGATTCGGTCGAGTTCGGACAGCCGCTCTACCGCGTCCGTCCCGGTTAGCCGAAAATGTTTCAGAGAATTCTTGTCGCCAACCGGGGTGAAATCGCGCTACGGATCATTCGCGCCTGTCGCGAAATGGGAATCCAGACGGTCGCTGTTTTCAGCGAAGCCGATCGGGGAGCTCATTATCTGTCGCTCGCCGATGAGGCTTATTGCATCGGCAAGGCTCCGTCGTCGGAAAGCTACCTATTGATCAATCGGATTATCAGCGCTGCCGAAATCGGCAACGTTCAGGCGATCCATCCAGGTTATGGCTTTCTCGCCGAGAATGCTCACTTCGCCGAAGTGTGTCGCAGTTGCAAGATCGAATTCATCGGCCCGCGTCACCAGGCGATGGCCCTTTTGGGTGACAAAGTCAGTGCCCGCAAGGTTGCCATTGAGGCGAAGGTTCCCGTCGTCCCCGGCAGCGACGGCCTCGTCACCAACGAGCAGGATGCCGCGGCCGTCGCGGCGAAGATCGGCTACCCAGTCCTGATCAAGGCGACGGCAGGGGGCGGCGGCAAGGGCATGCGCGTCGCGATGAACGACATGGCTCTTAAGGCGGGCTTGAAAGCGGCGGCCGCCGAAGCGGAGAAATCGTTCAAGAATCCGGGGGTCTACATCGAGAAGTACATCGAGCGTCCCCGGCACATCGAAGTGCAGATCATCGCCGACAATCACGGCAACGTTCTGCACCTCTGGGAGCGCGACTGTTCCACGCAGCGTCGGCATCAAAAACTGATCGAGGAGACGCCGGCGGTCTCGCTGCCCAATTCGGTGCGAGAAGACATCTGCAAGTCGGCCGTTCGTTTGATTAAATCGGCGGAGTACACGAACGCCGGTACCGTGGAGTTCATCGTCGACTCCGACAATCGCTTTTACTTCATTGAGGTGAACGCCCGCATCCAAGTCGAGCATCCGGTGACCGAAATGGTCACGGGAATCGACTTGATTCAGCAGCAAATCCGCATCGCCGACGGCCAGCCGCTCACCCTTCGCCAACGCAATGTTCCCTGCAACGGGGCGGCCATCGAAGTGCGGATCAACGCTGAGGATCCCGAGCACGGCTTCCGCGGTTCTCCGGGAAAGATCACCAAATGGCGCGCTCCCGGCGGCCCCGGCGTGCGACTCGACACCCATTCACATGAAGGTTACACGATCGGGCCGTATTATGATTCATTGATCGGTAAGTTGATCGTCCACCGTCCCACGCGGACGGAGGCGCTGGCCTGCCTTCGGCGGGCACTTGACGAATTTGTCGTGGAAGGCGTGAAGACGACCATCCCGTTGTTGCGCAAAATCACGGCCCATTCGAGTTTCATCGACGGGCAAGTTGATACCACGTTTATTGAAAGGACCTGGCCGTCATGAAAGTTGGCGTATTGACCGGCGGTGGGGACTGCCCGGGATTGAACGCCGTCATTCGTGCGATTGTCCGAACGATCCATAACGGCGGCGGCGAAACGATTGGTCTTCTGGAGGGTTGGCGCGGTGCGATCGAGGGGAACTTCGTTCAACTGTCGCCTGAAATGACGGACGGCATCATCGATCGCGGCGGAACAATCCTCGGCTCGTCTCGGACCAACCCGTACAAAAAGGCCGAAGACGTCGATCGCCTAGTGGCGACATTCAAACGGCTCGAGTTGGACGCGCTCATCGCCATCGGCGGCGACGATACGCTCGGCGTTGCCAGCAGGCTGTTTTCCGATCGCGGCCTCACGACCGTCGGTGTTCCAAAGACCATTGATAACGACCTGAGCTCGACGGACGTTACGTTCGGCTTCGATACGTGCATCAACATCGTGATGGAGGCGATCGACCGCATCAAAACGACCGCCGAATCGCACCGCCGGATTATGGTGATCGAGACGATGGGTCGCCATGCGGGTTGGATCGCCTGTTACTCCGGCATGGCATCGGCCGCGGATTACATCCTCGTGCCGGAAGCGGTGGTCGATATCGATCGCATGGTCGAATTGCTGAAGAAACGGCGGGCCGGCGGAAAGCCGTACGGCATCGTCGTCGTCAGCGAAGGAGCCAAGCTTCCCAACGAAGCCGAATTTGTGACCCGTGCCGCCGAGATCGACGAATTCGGCCATGTCCGGCTCGGAGGGATCGGCGAAGTTATTGCCGACCTGATCGAAAAGCGAACTGGAATCGAGACCCGCGTAGTCACGCTCGGCCACTTGCAGCGCGGCGGAACACCGACGGCATACGATCGTGTCCTGGGAACCCGCTTGGGCATCCACGCCGCGCGGCTTGCCCTGGAGCGAAACTTTGGCCGCATGGTCGCGCTTCGCGGGACGAAAATCGTCAGCGTCCTGCTGTCGGAAGCCGTTGGGACGATGCGTACGCTCGACCCGGATTTTCTCAACGAAGCCGAGGAATTCTTCCGCTAGGAGGAAGACCGCGTCCGGCGAGTTTCAACCCACGGTTAGTCGATTGTTTGCCACCACTTGACACCCTTCCGGGTTCACGGATAGTTGTGAAGGTGGCCGCGGGCACGCGCTTGGGGGATCTCGGATGCGTCGGTTTTTTCCAATTCGTCATCGCATGCGCTGTTTCGGCAATCGCTGTCTTCCCGCTTCATGGTGATGACCAGGCTGCTCTGAAAGCGAAGCTTGCTGCCAAGGGCATCCGCGTCACGCACTCAGGCCTGTCTCTCACCGAAGAAGGCGATTTAGCAAAGCAATTTCGCGAACTCACCACGCTCAAGCGAAAGCTCCAAAGTGCGGTTCGAGAGTTCAACGATGCGCAGCGAGGGCTCGATGAACTCGCTGAGAATCTGCACCTGCGCATGCAGGCCAATGTCGCCATTAATGGCCAATTGGCGACTTCGGGAAACCTCATTCAGCGCAACCAGCTCATCGGTGCCGCAAATGCCACGGCCGGCGAAATCAACTTATTGAATCATGAGCAGGAAGAATCCAAGAAGGACCTCGACCGAACTCGCGCCGCGGCGAACTCCGTCCGTGAGAAGTATGTGCAACAAATCGCGAAAATTCGCGCCGAAGCCGATCGTGTTGCGGCAAGATACGCCGAACTTGGAAAAGGATGAAGAGGCGCAGTCGGCCCTAAAGGAATGGAACGCAGCGGCGAAATCGTCGCTAGAGATCAAGCCGTCGCGACTATTTCAGGCGGGACTCAAGCGGATTGCCGATCTCGAGAAAACGGTCATTTCGGAGAAAATTCCGCTTCGCCGTGAAGGAAACAGCTATTACGCCACGGTCGTCGTGAACGGCGATCATGTGGTGGACATGGTGGTCGACACGGGCGCCAGCTCCCTGGTGTTGCCCTACAAAACGGCGATGGAGTGTGGAGTGAAAATCGACTCAACGGCCATGCCGGTCCAAATGATTGTGGCCAGCGGCACCAAGTTCAAAAGCAAACTTGTCACGCTTGACTCCGTCAAGGTGGGCCAGTTCTCGGCGCAGAAAGTAGAGTGCGTCGTGCTTCCACCAGAGGCCACGAATGCACCAATTCTGCTTGGTATGACTTTTCTCGGTCGTTTCAATTTTTCGTTCAACGGGACCGAGCTCGTACTTTCAAAGATCGATGGCGAGCATGCGGCGGCCGACCGAAAATCGGGCCGATCTGGCAAGAACAGCAAGAAGAAGGTCAGGCACACGGATCCCGAATCGGGCGAATAATTTTCGTTGCCGCAAGTGCCTGCCGATTCGTGCCAGAATGGACTTGCGGCAGATTCTGCCGGTCGGTAACCTCCTTCGCCCATCGTTGCGAATCTTTCAGCCAGGCTTCGCAGATTGCCCAGTCAGGTGTTTCCCATGCGCGCCAAGCCGCACGGCGCGAAAAACATCCCGGTTTTGCGCTCATCGTCCGCTCCGTGCGCGCTTTGGGGTCGAACGGGGCCGGCTCTTCTCCTGTTGCTGGCCCCGGTTCTTTGCGGCTGCAACTTAGTCAGTGGCAATTGGAACAATCAGGTCGGCATGTGGAACTACCAGCAGGGGAACTATGTTGCTGCGCGGGAAGAGTTCGCTCGAGCCGTTGCCGACGAACCACTCAGTCCCGCGTTCAACTACAACCTGGGTTGCGCTGTGCAACATCTCGGTGACCACGGAAGCGCGACCCAGGCGTATTGGCGAGCGATTCAACTGGATCGAACTCACCAACCCTCGTATCACGCTTTGGCTCGATTGTTAATCGAAGACGGGCGTCGCGATGAAGCGGCTCAGTTGATTTCGACGTGGGTGGATGTCCAGCCTCGCGATGCGAGCGCACAGATCGAGATGGCCTGGTTGGAACGGGAAAACGGCGATCTGAACGCCGCGGAGCAATCCTTGTTTCGATCACTGGCGGCCCGTCCGAACAATCCCGTCGCAACCGCTCAACTCGGATTGCTTTACGAGCAAATGGGAAAGAGCGAACGCGCGGCTGTCATGTATCGGCGATCCTTGCAGGCCGATTGGTTTCAGCCACAGATTCAAGCTCGACTGGCGCTGTTGCAAAATGGGAGCGGCACCAATGACTGCGCCGAACACCATGCTGGCGCTCAATTGGGGCATTCCGGCAGCGCCCGATCTTGTGCAAGCGCCGGTGCCGGTCCCATCGAGACTTGCCGGCTCGCCAGTTAATGATGATCCAGCTCACCTTGTCGACTGAACCACGAGTGGCTCATCCGGTCCCCAGGACCACGCTTGTCGCCAACAGGGCCAGCACACAAAGAGCAATGGCGGCGAACCGCCATTCCTTTGCCAAAAGCCAGCCAATTGCAAGCACGAGCACCCGCAAAATGGGCGTTAGCATGAGGATCAAGATCCCCAGATCCAGAATTGCTGAACCGTTCCCCTGCATCGCTTGTGACGCAATCGTGCCAACGCCGGGCGGGCGCTGTTCGGACCGAACATCGTGAGAAGCCAAACTCAGTGTTGCTCCGAGAATCAATAGGGTTCCGCTGAACGCCAGGCCGGTCAGCAAACTGACGTGCACAGCCCAGCCTAAGCGTTCGTTTAATGTACGGGGAGCCATCGGAACCTCACGATCGGACGACGCGGATTAACATTTCCAGGGCCACAGCAACGAGGAGAACCGCGAACGTGCGTTCGATGATGCGTCCTCCCACAAATCGATTGAAGTAACTGCCCACTGCCGACCCTGCGAGCACGCCCAGCACCACGGCCGTCGTTATAAGTGGTTGCACCTCGCCGCGGCCGAAGTACAAGAACGCACTTGCCGCCGCCGTCACACCGATCATGAAGTTCGAGGTGGCTGCCGCTGCCCTGATCGGCACGCCACAAAATAGCACGAGGGCCGGAACCTTAAAGACGCCGCCACCGATGCCCAGCAGTCCCGACATAATCCCGGCGACGAGTGAGATGCCGAATCCGGCCCATAAGCGCTGGACTCGATAGATCACCTCGCGGCCAAGTTGGGGATCGTGGAACTTCGCACCCAAGACGCCGGTGGAATCCGACTGCTCCGGCAGTGGAGCAATTGCATCGGGAGCGGTTTCTTTTCGCCCGCGCCACATGAGGGCGGCTGTCGGCAATAACACGACGGCGAAAATCGTTTCGAGAATAGGAGCCGACATCCAGGCGGCGAGCAACCCACCGCTAATTGCGCCAAGGGACGTGCCAATTTCGAGCGTCATACCCAGCCGCATATTGGCCGTTCCACGCTCGACGTTTACCGATGCAACAGCACTCGATGTGGCGATGACGCAAAGGATGCTGGTGCCCACGGCGAAATGGATGGGTAGGCCGAAGACAAGAACAAGCACGGGGATAAGGAACACCCCTCCGCCGGTCCCGAGAATCGCTCCAGCTATTCCGCTGCCCGCGCCGATGGCGAACAGGAAGACGGCGTTCTCCGGCGTTACGTGCATGCTTTGCCAATTCGGTCCAGGCGGCGAATGATGGCGAAAGCGGCATTCTATTCGCGAATCGACTGCCACGCGACCAGCTTATTTTCCCAAGGCTGAGTAGCATCGTCGGCAAATGCGGGCAGATGCTTAAGCGCCCTGGGACCAATCTGATCCCCGCGTGGCTCTCTCGAACAAATGGCCAGCAAAATGATTCGCCGTGGGCACCGAGCCGAGCAGACCCACAACGAGTGCGGCTGTTGCGAGACCACCCGAGTGACCGGTCATCGAAGTTCCCACGCTCAGGGCCTCAAGCAGCAGCAGGCCACCGTATCCAAGAATGTGCAGCACGTTTTGCCTCCTACGTTGGAACTGTTGCAGGTCGGCTAGAACCCTTGCCGACCCTCGGCGGAATAACCGGCGAAAACCATTGGCAATTAATGTGCCGAACGATTGTTGGCTGGAGTCGATTGGCCGGCGTTGGAGCGATGCAGATACCTTCGCCGGTTGCGCGCATTCGAGGCGACTGCGCTTGTCCCTCGTGCACGTAAGTGAAGCACAGTTTCAGCTTACAGCCGCTTCGAGTACCGCCGGCAGAGTTTTGCGAACCGGGTGCTCTCACGCACAACCTACGGCAGCATAGAGCTTTGGGTCGGAAGAGGATTTTGGCATCGTCGCCCGCCTGCGATCGTCACACTCAGCACTGGGTGATTGGCATACCGAGTGCATTCGCAGGGACGGCTCACTGCCCCACGTACGATCGAAGCGACTTAAAAGCGCGAAACCTTCGATGCGTCCCGCTGCCGTTGTATCCACCCTCGATCTCACATCGTTATCGCGAATCTACCAAACGCGGGAAGCTTCGCCACACGACGTGCTCGCGTCGGTTCTGGAAAAGATCGCGGCGTACCCCGATCCGGCCGTTTGGATTTGCCGACTTCCCTCCGAAGCGGTTTTTGCCCAAGTGGACGCAATCGAGAAACGGCGGGGCGCCGGCGAAAAGCTGCCACTCTACGGAGTCCCGTTCGCAATCAAAGATTCAATCGATCTGGCCGGCTATCCGACGACGGTGGCCTGTCCAGCGTATTCGTACATCCCGGAGCGATCGGCGACGGTCGTCCAGCGGCTGCTCGACGCAGGGGCAATCGCAGTCGGTAAGACAAACTTGGATCAGTTCGGCACTGGACTCGCCGGTGATCGCAGTCCGTACGGGGCCTGCCGTAATGTGTTCAATCCTGAATTCATTTCCGGTGGATCAAGCTCCGGCTCGGGAGTCGCGGTTGCGGCTGGCCTTGTGAGCTTCGCGCTGGGGACCGACACGGCGGGTTCCGGTCGCGTTCCGGCGGCCGCGAACAATGTCGTGGGTTTCAAGCAAGCACCCGGACTGTTGAGCACTGAAGGACTGGTCCCCGCGTGCGCATCGCTGGATTGCATCTCGTTTGTGACATTGACCGCGGAAGACGCTGCATGCGCGTACGCGGCCGCCCAGGGCCGTGAACCGTCGCCTTTGGCGGATTCGCCCCCCGCAACTTTCGCCGTTGCTCCGGATTCGGAACTCGACTTCTGCGGAGACAACGAGCGAGCCGCGCTCTATCGGACTGCCGTCGAGCGTCTGGAGCAAAGCGGTGCGCGGCGGCTCACGATTGACTTCGCTCCCTTTCGCGAGGCGGGGCAACTCCTGTACGGCGGTCCGTGGGTGGCGGAGCGCTTTGCGGCCCTCGAATCGTTTATGAGCGCGCACGCCGACAAGTTGTATCCCGTCACGCGTTCGATCATCGAAGGGGGGAGTGCCTATCGGGCGGTCGACGTGTTCCGGGCGCAGCAGCGTCTGAGAAAGCTGCGAGAAGTTTGTTTGCGCGTGTTTGAGCACGCCGAAGTTCTCGTGGTTCCGACGATTCCCACCTTGCCAAAGCTGGCCGATGTTCAAGCGGATTCGATCGCGTGGAGCCGGCGGCTGGGAATGTACACGAATTTCGCGAATCTCGTGGGACTGAGTGCCCTGGCCGTCCCGGCCGGCTTCACAGCCGCTGGTCTGCCCGCGGGCATTACCCTGCTTGCTCCTCCAGGCAGCGAGCGGCGATTGTGCGAAATCGGAATGACCTGGCAGAGGCAAATCGATTTGCCCCTAGGAGCCACCGGAAATCGATTGCCGGTCGGACCGCCCTATTCCGTCCGCCGACCGTCGGCGCCTCCAGATGGTTACGTGCGAGTTTCCGTCGCCGGAGCGCATTTGAAGGGCGAGCCGTTTCATCCCGCGCTCTGCAAATTGGGGGCTCGATTTGTCCGCGCATGTCGGACTGCCCCAAAATACTCCTTTCACGGATTTTTGGATCTGAACCCGCCGCGACCCGGATTGTTGCGTCTTGCCGACGGAGGGCACGGCATCGCGGTTGAAATTTACGATCTTCCATTTGACGGGTTTGGGGAACTCGTCGCGTCCGTGGCGCCTCCGCTGGCTATTGGCACCGTCGAACTCGAAGACGGCGAAATTGTGAAGGGTTTTCTGTGCGAATCGTGCGCGGCCGAGCGAGCACGAGACATTTCCGACTTTGGCGGATGGATCGCCTTCCGCAGCCAGACCTCGCGCAACCCGATTTCACAGTCAACCACATCGTGTTGAAGAGCAGCGTTTCAAATCAAAAGGATAGCCGCATGACCTTCGTCCGACGAACTCGTTCACAATCACTTTACGCGGTCGCCGCGACGGTCATTCTTTGCATGCCGATCGTGGGCTGTGCCAAGACGTCGGCCACCGACACGAGCAGCACCGGATCGAAAAACGGCGGATCGGCCAATGCCTCGTCTACCGGTGAAGGCGTTGCCGTGGGCTTTATCTATGTCGGTCCGAAGGACGACTTTGGCTACAACCAGGCCCACGCGGATGGCGCGGCCGCTGTTCGCAAGATGGACGGCGTCAAAGTCATGGAAGAGGAACGCGTTCCCGAGACGGTCGACGTGCAGAAAAGTATGCAGAGCATGATCGAACTCGACGGAGCGAAAGTCATCTTTCCGACGTCGTTCGGTTATTTCGATCCGCATGTCCTCGTGATGGCCAAGAAATACCCGGATGTGATGTTCCTGCACTGCGGCGGGCTTTGGAATGAGAGCACCCATCCCAAGAACGTCGGCAGCTACTTCGGGTACATCGACGAATGCCAATACCTGAGCGGCATCGTCGCCGGTCACATGACGAAGTCCAAAAAGCTCGGCTTTGTGGCCGCCAAACCGATTCCACAAGTTCGCCGCAACATCAACGCATTCACGTTAGGCGCGCGGAGCGTCGATCCGACGATCACTTGCAGCGTGATTTTTACCGGTGACTGGTCGATGCCGGTGAAAGAGGCCGAGGCAACGAACAGCCTGATCGATAAAGGGGTCGACGTCATCACGTGCCATGTCGACAGCCCGAAAGTCGTCGTGGAAAACGCGGAGCGGCGCGGAATCTACACCTGCGGTTACCACTGCAGCCAGGCGACGCTCGCCCCCAAAGGCTACCTGACCGGCGCCGAATGGAATTGGGAAAAGGTCTATACCGACTACATCAAGATGTACACGAACCACCAAGAGATTCCAAACCTGGTGCGAGGCGGACTCAAGGAACAAGTTGTGAAGACATCGCCTTACGGACCCGCCGTCACAGAAAAAGCCAAGAAGGCGGCCGAAGAGGTGAAATCAAAATTCATGGAAGGGAAATTCGTGATCTACAAAGGCGAGCTAAAGGATAACTCGGGAAAGGTCGTGATCCCGGCGGGCAAAGAGTTGGTGCAGACGGCCATCGAACTCGAGAGCATGAATTACCTCGTTGACGGGGTCAAAGGCGAATAATCGCCTTCTGACAAAAGACCATGCGTGCACGCGGCCTCATCGAATCGTTGACGATCACAGTCGCGGCGCTCGTCGCCTCCTTGCTGATCTTTAGTGTCTTCATGTTTCTGATCGCACGGGTGCCTCCGACCGACCTGGTTTATTGGATGTACATCGGCGGTTTTGGCACGAGCTTCTCTTGGCAAAACACGCTGACTCGTGCCGCCCCGTTAATTCTGGCGGCTCTTTGCACCGCACTTCCGGCACGATTGGGACTGATTGTGATTGGCGGCGAGGGAGCCCTCGCCTTGGGCGGCTTAGCAGCGGCCGAAGCCGCCTTAGTGATGCACAGTTGGTCGCCGCTCGGAATTCAGGTGGGAATGGCGATTTCGGGAATGGTTGTGGGAGGCTTGCTGATCGCTCTTTGCGGCGTCCTGCGCCATTGGCGCGGGGTGAATGCGACGATTTCGAGCTTGCTGCTCGCCTATGTGGCGATTTCAATCTTCAACTTTCTCGTCGAAGGCCCGTTGCGTGATCCGGCGAGTCTCAATAAACCGTCAACCTACCCGATCCCGGAAGCGGCTTGGCTGGGCACGATGTTTGGATTGGACATCCATTGGGGATTGGCGTATGGCGTTGCCGCCTGCGTCGTGGCGTGGATTCTGATGGATCACACGACCTTCGGCTTTGCAGCCCGCATGGCGGGAGGCAACATTCGGGCGGCTCAGGCCGCCGGACTTCCCGTTGGCATGTTGATTGTGACGACGTGCTTCCTCGGCGGGGCTGCCGCCGGATTGGCCGGAACTGTGGAAGTCGCCGCTGTCCATCATCAGGCGAATGCCACATTGCTTGCGGGTTACGGTTTCACGGGAATTCTCGTGTCGTTCATCGCGCGACACCATCCTCTCGGCATCATTCCGGCCGCGGTTTTATTCGGCGGTTTGAGCGCCGCCTCGGGCATTCTGCAGCGACGACTGCACATTCCTGACGCCTCGGTGCAGGTCTTAATGGGCATCATTTTCGTGATGATTCTTCTCTCCGAGGCATTTTACGGCCGATTGCGCGTCTTTCAGCCGCGAGAATTCCGGGAGGCCGTCGCCACATGAGCGCGTCAGCTATCGGACTGGGACTCTCGAGTCTTCTCATTGCGGCCGGGCCCGTGACGGACGTAGGACGATGGGGATTACTGCTTGCGATTGTGGGCGGAGCAATTCGCGTCGGCACGCCCTTCCTGTTTGTCAGCTTGGGTGAATGCATCACCGAAAAATCGGGACGCGTGAATCTCGGCCTCGAGGGAACGCTCGTGATGGGAGCCATGACCGGCTACGCCATCAGCTATCAGAGCGGTTCTCCCTGGATTGGCGTCCTCGCCGCGGCCGTCGTCGGCCTGCTTCTGGGTGCGCTTCACGCGGTGATCTGCAATTTGCCGCGCGTCAATTATGTGGCAGTCGGCATCTCGATGATGCTCTTCGGAATGGGATTGGCCTTTTATCTCGGCAAGCCATATATCCAGCCCAGCGCACCGCGGTTGCCCGCGCTCGAGCTCGGTTTCTGGTCTCCGATCGAGCAGGTGCGCACGGCATTGCGAATCAACGCCTTGTTCGTCGTCGGTGTCGCCCTTGCCCCCGTGCTCGCTTGGACTTTGAAGAACACCCGCTGGGGACTGATCCTGCGTCTGGCTGGTGAAAGCGAGGAAGCGGCTGCCGCGATGGGCTACTCGGTCCCGCGAATTCGCATCATTGCCACGGCAATCGGCGGAGCCCTTGCCGGCATCGGCGGAAGTTACCTCTCGTTGTATTACCCCGGGTCGTGGAACGAACAGCTCTCTTCCGGACAAGGGTTGATGGCTGTTGCGCTGGTGATTTTTGCTCGCTGGAATCCGATTCTTTGTCTTTGGGCTTCTTTGCTGTTCGGCGGTGTCGGTTCGCTGGGCCCCGCGCTGCAGGGACAGAACCTGGTTTCGGGGTCGGCGCGGTATCTCTGGTATGCCGCCCCGTACATCTTGACGCTCGTCATTATGATTCTGACTTGTTCCCGCCTCCGCGCGATGGTCGGCGCACCGGCGGAGCTCTCGAAAACGCAATAGCCTTGAAGGCCACGCGGATGTCTGGCGCCCAAACACTCAACCAAACCCACGTCGATGCTAATCCCTACCCTTGGCCTTTTGACGGGAACTTGCGGCCGGGAAATACCGCGCTCATTGTGATCGACATGCAGACGGATTTTTGCGGCGAGGGAGGCTATGTCGATGCGATGGGCTACAACTTGTCGCTGACTCGCGCCCCGATTGAGCCGATTCGTGCCGTTTTGGCCGCAATGCGCGAGAAGGGCTATCCCGTTCTGCATACTCGCGAAGGACATCGACCCGATCTGGCCGACTTGCCGGCCAACAAGCGCTGGCGATCTCAACGCATCGGCGCGGGAATCGGGGACCGGGGACCATGCGGAAGAATCCTGATTCGAGGCGAGGCGGGATGGGAAATCATTCCTGAACTTGCTCCTCGGCCGAACGAGCCGATCATCGACAAACCGGGGAAGGGGTCCTTTTACGCGACTGATCTCGATCTCGTCCTCACCCGCATGGGTGTGAGAAATCTGATCCTGACGGGGATCACGACCGACGTTTGCGTTCATACGACTATGCGGGACGCCAACGACCGCGGATACGAGTGTCTGCTGGTGGAAGACTGCTGCGGTGCCACCGACTACGGCAATCACCTGGCCGCCATCAAGATGATCACGATGCAGGGAGGCGTTTTCGGAGCCGTTGCCTCTTCGCGGGCTCTGCTGGAGGTCTTGCCATGACGACGACCGTTCCCATCAATCGCGACGGGGCGTCTCTTCCCAAGCGGTCGGCCTCATTGGTGGGAGAATCCGCCGATGCGCCACCGCTGGTCGAGGTCCGCAACATTTCCAAGCGATTCGGCGCTCTGCAGGCGTTGAGCGATGTCTCGCTCAAATTGTGCCCGCTCGAATTCGCGCACTTTTGGGCGAAAACGGCGCGGGCAAAAGCACTCTCGTCAAATGCATCATGGGCACGTACCGGGCCGACAGCGGCTCGGTGATCGTCGGAACGCACGCGGTCGAACTCAGAAATCCTCGTCAGGCGCATGCGCTGGGAATCGGCATGGTCTACCAGCATTTCACGCTGGTGGAGAACATGACCGTGGTCGAAAACCTGATCATGGCCCGCGAACATGTGCCGGCCATCATCAACTGGAAGGCGGAGACTGAACGGCTCGAAGCGTTCATGGAGACGATGCCCTTCCGCGTCGATCCGCGCGCCCTCGTCCGCAACCTGTCGGCTGGCGAAAAACAGAAAGTCGAGATCCTCAAACAGCTCTACTTGCGCCGCAAGGTGCTGATTCTCGACGAGCCGACGTCGGTCCTCACTCCCGACGAGGCTGACGAAATGCTCGGCATGGTCCGTGGGATGTGCGAGCAGGGACGCCTCAGCGTTCTGATGATCACGCACAAGTTTCGTGAAGTCACCGCATTTTGCGACGATGTGACGGTGCTGCGGCACGGACGGCTGATGGGGGAAGGGACGGTTCGCGATCTTTCGCGAGACGATATGGCCCGCATGATGATGGGCGACGCCGAACTTCCGCAGCAAGCCGTGCGGCTCGACGTCAACGGCCGTTCGGCGGCCGAGATTCGCCTGGCAATTCACGATCTGTGCGCCTTCGACGAGACGGGTGTCGCAGCGCTTTCCAAGCTTTCACTCTCCGTCGGCGCCACTGAAATTGTCGGTATCGCCGGTGTCTCCGGCAACGGCCAGCGGGAGCTCGTGCAGGTTCTCGCGGGGCAGCGAGCCGCCAGCGGAGGCAAAATACTGGTCCGCGGAGAGCCGTACCGTCCCATCCGTCACGAAATGCGAAAGCATCGATTCCACGTCCTGCCCGAGATGCCGCTCCAAAATGCGTGTGTCGGCAACATGACGGTCGCGGAAAACCTGGCTTTTCGCGTTTTCGATCGCCCTCCGCTCACGCGGCTCAAAAAGCTGGTCAAGCGCCGCGCCATCCGAAATCGGGCCGTCGATCTGATCGGCCGCTACCGCATCCGACCGTCGTCTCCGGCGGCAAAGATTGGCCACTTGTCGGGCGGAAACATTCAGCGCGCGGTTTTGGCTCGAGAATTGGGGGAAGGGGTTGAAGTCCTGATCGCGGCCAACCCCTGTTTTGGCCTCGACTTCACAGCGGTGGCCGAGATCCGCTCTCAGATCATGGAGGCCCGCAACCGCGGCGCGGCCGTCTTACTCGTCTCGGAAGACTTGGACGAAATCTTGGAACTCGCCGACCGCATCCTCGTCATTTCGGACGGCCGCATCGTGCACGAGACCACCAGCAAAGATGCCGACCGTCACATCATCGGCCGCCATATGGCCGGCCATTGAATTGATCTGCTAGCCGTTTTACCGAGAGATTTGATGGCCACCGTTGCCGCACAGCCCTATCCGTACGTTTTTGATCCTGCTCGAACGGCTCTCGTGATCATCGATATGCAACGCGACTTCGTCGAGCCGGGCGGATTCGGGCACGCGCTTGGTAACAACGTCCGTCTCTTGGAGCCGTCGATTGCGGCCGTGGAATCGCTCTTGTCCGCTTTCCGCAAGCACGAGCTGACGGTCGTCCACACGAAAGAATGCCATCAACCGGACCTCGCCGATTGCCCGCCCGCCAAACGAAAGCGGGGAAATGGATCGCTCCGAATCGGGGACAGTGGGCCAATGGGCCGAATCTTGATTCACGGTGAACCGGGAAACGACTTCGTGGCCAGCTTACAGCCACGAGATGGGGAAATCGTGATCGCGAAACCGGGCAAGGGCGCGTTCTACGCGACCGACCTGCACGCGCATCTTGATCGCCGAGGGATCACGCATCTCTTGATCACCGGAGTAACGACGGAAGTCTGCGTGCAGACGACAATGCGAGAAGCGAACGACCGCGGCTATGAGTGTCTGCTCGTTGAAGACGCCACCGAGAGCTATTTCCCCCATTTCAAGCAAGCAACCCTCGAAATGGTCCGCGCTCAAGGCGGGATCGTCGGCTGGACGGCGACGAGCAAGCAAATTCTCGACGCGTTGAACGGACATTCGCCTTCGGCCTAGCCTGGCCGACGTTCGTCACGAGAGTTCGCCGACTTACTTGCCCAAGAGTTCGGCCGCCTTGTCGCGATGCTCGACGTCGTCAAATGCGAAAATCATGACGCACCGCGACTTGATCACAGACGCCGAGACGCTCCGGAGATTGATTCCTGCGGCCGCCAGCTCGGACGTCAATCGGTGCAAGAGTCTTGGCTGATCGCGGGCAATCACGCGCAGTCCATGGGCGTCTTCTGACTTTACAAATCCAGCAAGACTTGCGGCCTTGGCTTGTTTAGCGCCCCGTATGCCGCCCAGGTACGCAAGTCCCGAGCCCGGTTTGTCGGAATTGCGAGTGCCGATCACGAAGGAGAAATCGATGCCGGCCGCCACCATTGGAGCAAGAGCCGAGGCCAGTCCCCCCGCCTCGTCGCGAATCTCGCCCACCCAAATATCAATTTTCTTCACTTTCATGGCCGTCGTTCCCCCCTCCGCTACGTGAACGTCAATCCCAGTTCTGACTTCGGCACCGGCGTTCTATCAAACGGACATTTTATCAAATAGACCGCGTGTTTTCGTGCGGCTGGCCGGTCGATCCGTTTTTTTCGATCGTCGTCGTCCTACAATAGGCCTAGCCGTGGCGTAAAGTTCTCGACATTTCGGGCTCGCTCTCGCAGTCTGGACGCGCTCATGGAGCGACGGGCAATCACCGTAGAGGGGACCGTGCAAGGGGTTGGATTTCGACCCTTTGTCTACTCGCTGGCATTCCAGCTCGGACTCGGCGGTTACGTAAAGAACCAGGCAGGCCGGGTGCTCATCGAAGTCGAGGGCGAATCGGCGACGCTCGATCGATTTCTGGCACAACTCAAAGCGTTTCCGCCCCCGCTCTCGCGAATTGAAACCGTGGCCTGGGAGCCGCGTCCTACTGCACACGAGTCGGGCTTTCGCATTGAGTCAAGCGATGCGGCCGTGGCCAGTTCGATCTTCATCTCGCCGGACGTCGGCCACGTGTGACGATTGTCTGGCCGAGCTGTTCGACTCCGCGGATCGCCGATACCGCTATCCGTTCTTAAATTGCACGCACTGCGGGCCGAGACTCACGATTATTCGAGGCGCCCCGTACGATCGCAGTCGCACGACGATGGCCCACTTTCCGATGTGTCCGGCGTGCCGAGCCGAATACGACGACCCGGGGAATCGTCGGTTTCACGCACAGCCGACCGCTTGCGCGACGTGTGGTCCGCAGCTCATTCTTCAATCACAGGCCGGCACGCGGATTGAAACGTCCGATCCGCTCACGAAGTTTGCGAAGGCGTTAGCAAGCGGAAAAATCGGAGCACTCAAGGGTCTCGGCGGATACCACCTCGTTTGCGATGCGACGAGTCAGCACGCTGTGACCGAATTACGTCGACGTAAACAGCGGGATGAACGACCGTTTGCAGTAATGATGACGGATGTCGAGGCCGCGGAGCAATTCTGCCAGATCGGCATACTCGAACGATCGCTCCTGCTGAGTCCAAGGCGCCCGATTGTCCTGTTGCGAAAGCGAAGTTCTTCGCCGACCAGAATTGCTGATTCAGTCGCGCCGGGCAATCCCTGCCTTGGCGTCATGTTGCCCTACACGCCGGTGCACCATCTCTTGCTTCGCACCATCAGCGGCCTGCCGTTGGTGATGACCAGCGGTAACCGCTCCGATGAGCCGATCGCCTATTTGGATCCCGAGGCCATCGCGGGGCTGGGATCGATCGCGGATCTCTTCTTGTCGCACGACCGACCGATTCACGTGCGGTGCGACGACTCGGTGACGCGAGTCGTCGATGGTGACGAGTCGCCGATTCGCCGCTCGCGCGGCTGCGCTCCCGAGCCTGTGCGGCTTCCCATCGCCTGTCCAATCCCGATTCTCGCCGTGGGCGGGCAACTCAAGGGGGTCTTTGCTTTGGGGCGGGCGCGGCAGGCAATTCTCAGCCATCACATGGGCGATCTGGACCATTGGGAAGCCTACCGCGCGTTCGTGCGGGATATCGGTTTGTACGAAGACGTATTCGCAGCCAGTCCGCAAGTCATCGTTCATGATTTGCATCCCGATTATGCATCGACGAATTATGCCCGCGAGCGAGCGGCGGGTGATGGGTTGCCTCTCATTGCCGTGCAGCATCACCACGCGCACATGGCCAGTTGCATGGCCGAGCATGGGATCGACGAACTGGTCATCGGCGTCTCGTTTGACGGAACCGGGTTGGGGACAGATGGCGCGATTTGGGGGGGAGAATTCCTGGTTGGCGACTACCGGCAGTTTCGCCGAGCGGCCCATCTTCGTTACGTCGGCATGCCCGGGGCCGATAAGGCAATTCATGAGCCGTGGCGGATGGCGGTCGCTCACCTGCGCGACGCCGACTGTTCTTTCGACATTCTCGAATCGCGGATTCCTCGGGCCGCCCTGCGGACCATCGAGACGATGCTGGACCGCGGCTTTAATACGCCGCTGACGTCAAGCGCGGGCCGTCTGTTCGACGCAGTTGCGGCAATTGCCGGAGTTCGCGACCACGTCTCCTTCGAGGGCCAAGCTGCCCAACAACTGGAATGGATGGCCACCAACGAGGCCCCCGTAGCACCGTATCCCTATGAAATCGCCCGAGTCGAAACCCCACCGAATGACATCGCCCACAATCCGCCGCTCTCACTTCCGCGTTCGGCCCGGTGGAAGCCGGAGCAATGTGTCGACATGATCGATACGCGTCCGTTGATTCGGGCTGTCTTGGCCGACGTCCAGAGTGGAGTCGATGCTCGTCGAATCGCACGGCGGTTTCATTCGACGATGGTTGAGACTATTGTGAACACTTGTTCGACGATTCGGGAAAGCACAGAAATTAGCGCGGTCGTGCTCAGCGGAGGTGTGTTCATGAACGCGTTGATTGCGACGGGCGCGGCACATGGTTTGCTCGCGAGGGGCTTTCGCGTTTACAGGCACCGTGCCGTGCCTCCCAACGACGGCGGATTAGCCCTGGGACAGCTTGCGGTGGCCGCGGCTACACTCGCCTCAACTCCCAAAAACAGAGCTGTCCAAGCAGGTGGCCCTCGTGAGGCCGCTGATCGTCCAAGCCTTCGACAGGAATGAGCGCATGTGCCTCGCCATCCCCGGTAAGGTCGTGGAAACGTATCGTGAGCACGATGTTTTGATGGGAAAGGTCGATTTCGGGGGGGTCTTCAAACGCGTCTGTCTCGACCATACGCCACACGTTCAGCCGGGGCAGTACGTGATTGTTCATGTCGGCTTCGCCCTCGATGTGGTTGACGAGGCGGAAGCCAAACAGATCTTTAGTTTCCTGGAAGGGATGAACGAACTCGCCGAACTGGAAACGGAGAGCGAGATATGAAATACCAGGAGGAGTATCGCGACCCGGCCGCGGCCAAGAAACTGCAACAGGCAATTGCCGCCGTGACGACGCGGCCGTGGACGATCATGGAAGTTTGCGGCGGACAGACACACACCATTGTGAAGTACGGCATCGACGAACTGTTGCCGCCGCAAGTTGAATTGGTTCATGGCCCCGGGTGCCCGGTCTGTGTGACGCCGCTGGAATTGGTCGACAAGGCCGTGGAAATCGCCTCGCGTCCCCAAGTCATCTTCTGCTCCTTCGGCGACATGCTGCGGGTGCCGGGCAGCCGCCGCGATTTGTTTGGGGTTAAGGCGGCGGGCGGCGATGTGCGGATTGTCTATTCACCACTCGATTGCCTCAAAATCGCGGAGCAAAACCCAAATCGGACGGTGGTCTTTTTCGCCGTCGGTTTCGAGACGACAGCGCCGGCCAATGCGATGGCTGTTCAACAGGCGAAAAAACGGGGCATCAAGAACTTCGCGGTTCTGGTGTCGCATGTCCTCGTCCCGCCCGCGATGACGGCCGTCTTGTCGTCACCCTCCAATCGAGTGCAAGGTTTTTTGGGGGCGGGGCACGTGTGCACGGTGATGGGTTATGACGACTACGAACCGTTGGCGGACAGGTTTCGCATCCCCATTGTGGTGACAGGCTTTGAGCCGCTCGACTTGCTCGAGGGCGTTTATCGCTGCGTTTGCATGCTGGAAGCCGGGCGCTGGGGCGTCGACAACCAGTACGCGCGTGCCGTCCGCAGGGAAGGTAATCCGGCCGCGCGTCGCTTGGTCGACGAGGTTTTCGAGATCACCGATCGCAAGTGGCGCGGGATCGGAACCATTCCGCGAAGCGGCTACCGACTCCGGCCTGAATACGGGACCACGATGCCGAGTCGCGGTTTGACGTCGCTCAATTGCAAGTTCTCGAATCCGACGAGTGCATCAGCGGCCTCATCTTGCAAGGTGTGCGCAAGCCGCACGATTGTCCGGCGTTCGGAAAGACGTGCACGCCCGAACGGCCCTTGGGAGCGACGATGGTTTCGTCTGAGGGGGCGTGCGCGGCCTACTACAACTACGGTCGATTCCGTCAGGCGCAGCCATTGCACGCGTAACGGGGGCGACGCGATTCCAATCGGAACTCAGTCATGCCCGATCCGATCGAATTTGACCGACTAACCTGCCCGATGCCGCTGACCGAGTATGAGCACGTCCTCTTGGGGCATGGCAGCGGCGGCAAACTGACGGCTGACCTGATCCAGCGGGTCTTTCTGCCCGTCTTCGGTAACGATGTGCTCAGCCGTCTGGAGGATCAGGCGACGGTTCGCCTCTCGCGCCATCCCAGCCAAAATGGCCGCAAGGAACCGAGGCTCGCTTTCACCACGGATTCGTTTGTGGTGCGGCCCCTGTTCTTTCCTGGAGGCAATATCGGCAGCTTGGCCGTGCATGGCACGGTCAACGACCTCGCAGTGGGCGGAGCGATCCCGCTCTTCCTTTCGGCGGCCTTCATCATCGAAGAGGGGCTGCCGATGAACGATTTGCGACGCATCGTCGAATCAATGCGCAACGCATGTGAGGAAGCCGGCGTGCAACTCGTGACAGGCGACACGAAAGTGGTCGACCGGGGGAAGGGAGACCAAATCTTCATCACGACATCGGGAGTTGGTCTCGTTCCGGATGGAGTGGAACTTTCAATCTCCGCCGCCCAGCCGGGTGACAAGATTGTCATTTCCGGCACTCTTGGAGATCACGGCATCGCGATCATGTCGCTTCGCGAGGGCATTGAATTCGAGACTGTCTTGCAAAGCGATTCGGCATCACTGAATGGTCTGACAGAAACCATGTTGGTCGCTTGCCCGACAATCCGTTGCATGAGAGATCCGACACGCGGCGGTCTTTCGAGTGCGCTCAACGAACTGGCCGTCGCTTCAAAAATCGGAGTGAAAATCGACGAGGCGAGGATCCCCATACGTCCGGAGGTGCACGCGGCATGCGAGATGCTCGGCTTGGACCCCCTCTACGTCGCGAACGAAGGAAAACTCATGGCCGTTGTGCCTGCGAATGATGCGGATCGGCTCATTTCGGCCATGCACGATCATCCTCTCGGGCAGAATGCCGCCATCATTGGCGAAATCGTCGACGAACATCGAGGCATGGTCATTATGCGCTCAATCATCGGCGGAGACCGTGTGGTGACGATGCTCGCAGGAGAACAACTCCCACGAATTTGCTAGGAGACTAAGTCATGGCGAAGGCCAACGGTAAGTCCAGCAAGGCACCTGTGATGCAAGCAAGACGTGCCCCGGATGTGAAGGAAATTCACATCGTGTGGATGACCACTGGTCTCGGCTGCGACGGCGATAGTGTCTCGGTCACCGCGGCCATGCAGCCCAGCGTCGAAGACGTCGTGATGGGGGCGATTCCTGGCCTACCGAAGGTGCATCTGCACAATCCGGTCCTTGCGTATGAGGTCGGTGACGACTTCATGAAGTACTGGTATATGGCTGAGCGGGGAGAGCTTGATCCCTTTGTCCTTGTGCTAGAGGGCTCTGTACCCAACGAAAAGATCAAGGAGGAGGGCTATTGGGCGGCGATGGGCACCAACGCCGACACGGGACAACCCATCAAAACGACGGAATGGATCGATCGCTTGGCTCCGAAAGCGTTGGCGGTCGTGGCCGCCGGTACGTGCGCCACGTATGGCGGCATTCACGCGATGCAGGGTAACCCCACCGGCTGTATGGGGCTGGCAGACTACCTTGGTTGGGACTGGAAGTCGAAAGCCGGCCTACCGATTGTGAACGTGCCCGGTTGCCCCGTGCAGCCGGACAATTTCATGGAAACGTTGCTCTATCTGCTCTATCAAGTTGCCGGGTTGGCTCCAATGATTCCCCTGGATGACCAACTGCGACCCAAGTGGCTGTTCGAAAAAACGGTGCACGAGGGCTGCGATCGCGGCGGCTACTACGAGCAGGGGCAATTTGCCAACGAGTACGGCACTCCTGAATGCATCGTGAAGCTCGGTTGCTGGGGACCTGTGGTTAACTGCAACGTGACCAAACGCGGCTGGATGGCCGGAATCGGCGGTTGCCCGAACGTCGGCGGGATTTGCATCGGGTGCACGATGCCCGGTTTTCCGGACAAATTCATGCCCTTTATGGACGAGCCGCCGGGGGCACGTGTGTCGACAATGTCCTCGATGATGGTCGGACGTGCGATTACCGCGTTGCGGAGAATCACGAACCATACCGTCAACAAAGAACCTAAATGGCGTCACCCGGGAACCGCTCTGACGACGGGATACGCGCCCCCCTACTGATGATGCGTCGCCGCGCGATCTCAGCGCTCGAAGAACGCATTTTCAGTCAGCGAACGACGGGGCAGCTCTTTCTATGCTGAGATCAACACATTCGCCGGACGCACTTTTGTCTGGCCAAAGCGAAGGGAGCCGACAACATGGCGACGACCGTTCTTCCCAAGAGTGAGGCCGAAACGCGAGGCAGCAAGCTGGTCGAAATGAGCTGGGATCCGATTACCCGGATCGTCGGCAGCCTCGGGATTTTTACCAAGATCGATTTCGGCAAACGCGAGGTCGTCGAATGCTATAGCACGTCATCAATCTTCCGTGGCTATAGCGTCTTCATGAAAGGCAAGGATCCACGCGACTCGCACTTCATTACGAGCCGTATTTGCGGGATTTGTGGCGACAATCACGCGACCTGTGCGTGTTACGCGCAGAACATGGCCTTCGGCGTCAAACCGCCCGCTCTTGCCGAATGGATCGTCAATCTAGGCGAAGCGGCCGAATACATGTTCGACCACAACATTTTTCAAGACAACCTGGTCGGCGTCGACTTCTGCGAGCAGATGGTCAAGGAAACCAACCCCGGCGTGTGGCAAAAGGCCGAAAAGACCGAGGCTCCGAACGGGCGGATCCACGGCTACAAGACAATCGGCGAGATCATGCGGGCCCTCAACCCGTTCACAGGCGACTTCTATCGCGAGACGCTGCAAATCAGCCGGATGACGCGCGAAATGTTCTGCCTCATGGAAGGGCGGCACGTCCATCCTTCGACGCTTTATCCGGGCGGCGTCGGGACCGTGCCGACCGTGCAACTCTTCACCGACTACATCGTGCGCCTCATGCGGTACATCGAGTTCATGAAGAAGTGCCTGCCGCTGCACGAGGATCTCTTCAACTTCTGGTACGAAGCGCTTCCCGGTTACGAGGAAGTCGGCCGTCGGCGGATTCTCTTGGGCTGCTGGGGCTCGTTCCAGGATCCGGACGTGTGCGATTACGACTATCGCACCATGAACGAGTGGGGCAACGCGATGTACGTTACGCCCGGCATCGTGGTTGACGGCAAACTCGTCACGACGAACCTGGTTGACATCAACCTCGGTATTCGCATTCTGCTGGGCAGCTCGTTTTACGACGACTGGGACAATCAAGAGACATTCGTCGATAAGGATCCGTTGGGCAACCCCGTCGATCAGCGGCATCCATGGAATCAAACCACAATCCCGCGACCCCAAAAACGCGATTTCAGCGGTAAGTACACCTGGGTCATGTCGCCTCGTTGGTTGGACAAACGGACGGGCGACCACCTCGCGCTCGACACAGGCGGCGGCCCGATCGCCCGACTTTGGGCGACCGCTTTGGCCGGCAAGGTCGACATTGGTTACATAAAGGCGACCGGGCAGAGCGTGAAGATCCTACTGCCCAAGACAGCATCGATGCCGGAGGTTGAATTCGAGTGGAAGATTCCTAAATGGAGTAATGCCATCGAACGCGATCGCGCCCGCACCTATTTCCAAGCGTACGCCGCCGCCTGCGCGATGTACTTTGCCGAGCAGGCGCTCAAAGAGCTGCACGCCGGCCGAACGAAAACTTGGACGCCCTTCGAGGTGCCGAACGAGGCGATTGGGTGCGGTTTCCACGAGGCCGTTCGCGGCGTTCTTTCGCATCACGTCGTCATCCGGGACGGCAAGATCGCCAATTATCATCCGTATCCGCCGACTCCGTGGAACGCGAATCCGCGTGACATCTACGGCACGCCTGGCCCCTACGAAGACGCCGTCCAGGGCACGCCGATCTTCGAGGAGAACGCCCCCGACAAATTCAAAGGCATCGACATTATGCGGGCCGTCCGTAGCTTCGATCCCTGTCTGCCCTGCGGCGTTCACATGTATCTGGGGCCCGGCAAGACATTGGAGGTCCGGCACCAGCCGATGTTCGGAATTCACGGCGCCTGAGGCCGTTCGCACCGCCAAACCCGCAGTTCGCCGTGGAGGACAACATGACCGCAGACGGACTTGGACCGAAGCAGATGGCGCGCATCGAGGAGCTGGTTCAAGAGATTGAGGCACTGCCCGATGCCAAGACGCGCGAGGCGGCCGCCGAGTTGGTCCAATTGTTGATAGAGTTTTACGGGCAGGGGCTCGCGCGGATGCTGGCCATCGCCGGCAATCGCGCAGACAGCAATTGTGGATGCCTTCGGGCAAGACCCGCTCGTTGCACAGCTGCTGATGCTTCACGGCCTGCATCCGATCGACTTGCCCACACGGATTGAAAAGGCCCTGGCGAAGGTGCGTCCGCTATTGCATTCGCACGGAGGCGATGTCGAACTGCTCGGGATTGAAAACGGTCTCGTGCGATTGCGGCTCGAAGGCAGCTGCCACGGCTGTCCTTCATCGACGTTGACGCTCAAAAACGCGATCCAAGAAGCGATTTACGAATTTGCGCCGGATATCAGCGGTCTCGACGTGGCGGGTTTGGCCGAGCCGCGTCCACCGGCAGGCTTCGTGCCGCTGGAAGCGGTTGCATTGCGGTGACAACAAGGTGGACGAACCATTCAAGAAAGCCGCGCCGTCGATGCCAGAAATGGAGACAAGCCTGTCGTCGTTGAATCGCTCTTTGGAGACGTTGCGCAAGCTGCGCCCGCGGCGCGTCAAGCCGTTACGCGATGTGAGCTTTGCAGCCAACCGTTGGCGAGCGTGCATCAGCATTTGTTGGAAATCGTTCCCAATCGGCTTGTGTGTGCCTGTGACGCGTGTGCCCTGCTCTTTCCGGGGGAAGCACCCGACGCGAAATACCGGCGCGTGCCCCGCCGCATCCGCTTTCTGGCCGATTTTCAAATTAATGAGACGCAGTGGAATGCGCTTTTGATCCCGATCGACATGGCATTTTTCTTCCATAGCACGCCGCGGGGTCGGGCAGTCGCGTTTTATCCCAGCCCGGCCGGCGCAACGGAATCGCTGCTCGAGCTGGATGCCTGGAAGGAAATCGTCGCTCAAAACCCAATTTTGCAGACCATGGAGCGCGACGTCGAGGCGCTCCTTGTCAACCGGATTGGACGATTCCGTGATCAAAGTCCAACGACCGGCGAGACCGAACCGAAATACTTTCTGGTTCCGATCGACCAGTGCTACAAGCTCGTCGGTGTCATCCGCACGAATTGGCGCGGATTGTCGGGGGGAAAGAAAGTCTGGGACGAAATCGACAATTATTTCGTCGACCTCAAGTCGCACTCCCAAACCGTGGTTCAACATGATCGGCGAGGTCCGAACAATGCCTGACCTGACCTTTGCCGTCGAAGGCGCGGCTCCCTTGCCGTTTGCCGCCGCCCCCACGCTCGCGTTCAAGTTGCGGATTGCCAACTTCCTGCAGGGCGAACACATTAAGAACGTGCTTTTGACCTGCCAGATCCAGATCGAAACTCCGCGCCGCCGTTATACTTCCGAAGAGCAACGTCGGCTGGCGGACCTCTTCGGCGAACCGGCGCGCTGGTCGCAAACTTTGCGGACCATGCTCTGGACGCACGCCACGGTGACTGTGCCTCCTTTCGACGGCGAAGCCAATGTCGACCTTCTGGTTGCGTGCACATTCGACTTCAACGTGGCGGCCACGAAGTATTTTCATGGATTGGACGCCGGCGAAGTTCCTCTCGATCTGCTGTTCAGCGGCACGATCTTCTTTGCCGACGTGGACGGGCAACTGCGGATGACGCGCATTCCTTGGACCAAGGAGGCTCGGTACCGGCTGCCCGTTGCCGTTTGGAAAGAGATGATGAATCTCTACTATCCGAACCACGCCTGGCTCTGCCTCGAGCGAGACGCGTTTGAGCAACTGTACGACTACAAGCGCCGTCGCGGCCTGCCGAAATGGGAGCAGGCAATCGAAGAACTCATATCAGGCGCAGAGAGCCGGCCGAGCGGAGGTCTCAGGCCGCAGGACGTCATCGGGACGCAAACCGCAAAGCTGACGTCATGAACCTCGAACTTGCCAAGCAGGTTGCTGACTCGGTCCTGTACGAGGGATATCTGCTCTATCCCTATCGCGCCTCAGCGGTGAAAAACCGGCAACGGTTCAATTTCGGCGTACTGCTGCCGCCGGCGTACGCGCGTGCCCAAACTGGTAATGATGCGTGGCGCATGCAGACGGAATGTTTGCTCGAAGGCGAGGATCCGCGGATCGACGTTCGTCTGCGTTTTCTGCAAGTCATTGTCCGTCAGGCAGGCCGGCTTCTCGATCTGCATCACGACAATCCGGGCTCGATCGAGCCTCAATATGAATTGGTCCCGGCGATCACAGTCGATGGCGACGCATTTCCAACCTGGCAAGAAGCGATCGAGCGCGAGGTGAATGTGCTCGACTGCCGGGTTACCGATCTGGCGCGTGAGGACTGCGGCGTCGAATGGAACAATCCGTCGACGAGCGAGACTGAAACCTTGGTCAACTCGACGGGTCATCCGGCCGGCGTCCTCGTGCGTCGCCGTGAACGGATCGATTGCACGCTGAACGTCAAGGCCTCCCGTCTGCGCGAGCGGTTGTGGAAAATCACCGTGGAAGTTGCCAATCTCTCCTCGTGCAACGACCGATGCTTGCGTGAGGAAGCGTTGCCGCACTCGCTCGTCGCCGCGCATACCATTCTCACGGCGCAAGAGGGCCTCTTCCTGTCGATGCTCGACCCGCCGGAATCTTTGAAGAGCGAAAGCGCGGCTTGCCAAAACATCGGCACGTGGCCCGTCTTATTGGGAACCGAAGAGGGGCGGGAGTGGATGCTTTCGTCACCGATCATTCTCTACGACTATCCGCAGATCGCGGCAGAGAGTGCCGGCAGCTTCTTCGACGGGACAGAGATCGATGAAATGCTCGCTCTGCGCGTGATGACCCTGACCGATGACGAAAAGCGCGAAATGCGCACCGTCGATCGGTTGGCCCGCGAACTTCTCGAACGGACTGAGTCCTTGCCGCAGGAGCACCTGTTGAAACTCCACGGGACAATGCGGGGGCT
The DNA here is from genome assembly GCA_963756305.1 of uncultured Planctomycetaceae bacterium. GTDB lineage: Bacteria > Planctomycetota > Planctomycetia > Planctomycetales > Planctomycetaceae > DASPSM01. Next base: position 1,741,232 of record CAVWNP010000001.1, on the reverse strand, counting down.
TAAGCCGGCCAGCTCCTGAGAGATGAAGAAGAACTCGATGGCGGATTCGGACTGGAAAAACCTCGACGTCCCCTGGGGCAAACTCGAAGATCGCACTCCGGTCGAGAGCGTCCGCATTTTTGGACAGGATCTTCGGGCCGGCGATCGGGTGCGATTGTGGCCCAAACAGGGGGCTGACATCATGGATTTGGCCCTTGCCGGAAAAGTCGCCACAATCGAAGCCATCGAACGGGACCTTGAAGACCAGGTCCACCTGGCAGTGGTCGTCGACGATGATCCGGGCGCGACTTAGGACTGCTTCGCCAACCCGGTCACCGCTTCTTTTTTTCGCCGGCCGAAGTGGAACCGATGAATCTGCCGGACAACCGACCGCCGGAGTGACCGTTGCATCCGACGAATATGCCAAACGCAACCATTCTCATCGCCGGCATCGGTAATATCTTTCTGGGCGACGATGCCTTTGGAAGCGAGGTCGCTCGTCGGCTCGAGTTGCAATCGTGGCCCGACGGCGTGCGGGTCGTGGATTTCGGCATCCGCGGCCTGGATTTCGCTTATGCGCTGTTGGACGGCTATGACCTCGTCGTCATCGTCGATGCCGCACCGCGAGGGACTCCGCCGGGAACGCTTTCCGTCGTCGAGCCCGATCTTTCGGTGCTCGATTCCTCCGAACAAAGTGCGACTCTCTTGGATGCGCACACTCTCGATCCACTCAAAATCCTCGGTCTGGCTCGCGTGATGGTGCGCGCTGGGCGCGACTCTTGCTCGTCGCTTGCGAGCCGGCGAATTTGGGCGGCGAAGAGGGGCGACTGGGCATGAGTGACCCCGTTCGCGTCGCCGTCGACGAGGCGGTGCGGATGATCGTGCGACTTGTCAATAACGTTCGAAGCGTCGGACTGTCACAGTGTGACGGCAATATTGGTATCACCACCTCCCTTCCTCACGGTGAGGTTGAGAATACTGCAGTCGAAGAGTCGCATTTAGAATTCATCGAAAAGGAGTCTGACGATGTCTGGAAACGAGAACAATCAGAGCCATGCCTTGCTGTATCTTGCCGGCGGCGTGGCTCTCGGCGTGGGCGTGGCCATGGTATTGGCCAATCGCGAAATGCGCGAAAGTGTGAAATCATCCCTGGGACACCTTGTTCCCAATAATAAGGGGATCGCCTTTCCCGTGGGGATGCTCACGTTGGGAGGCACGCTGGCGGCGGGGGTTGCCAGCTTGGGACCGGACATTGCACGCTACATCAAAATCAGCTCAATGTAATGCACGAGCTTTCGATTGCACTTGGAATCGTCGACATTGCACAGGATGAGTCCGGCCGCCGCGGTGGCGTGCCGGTTGTGGCGGTGCACGTGAGGCTCGGTCCACTTTCGGGAGTGGTCAAAGAGGCGCTGACCTCGGCGTACGAACTGGCGCGCGAAGGCTCGACCGTTGCCGACTCGCAGTTAATTATTGAAGAAACGCCGATTGTCATCCACTGCCCGAAATGTATGCTTGACGCAACGGTTCCCTCCGTCTACGAGTTATGCTGCCCGCGCTGCGGCACGGCGACGGGCGACATAGTCTCCGGACGCGAACTTGAAGTCACGGCTTTGGAGATCGAAGCATGACGGCCGCCACGCCTTCGATGGGCACTACCCAAACGCGGCTGGTCGAAGTTCGCACGAACATCCTGAAGGAAAACGATGTTGTGGCGCGATGCCTGCGCCAGACGTTCCGTGAGAGGGGCCTGTTCGTGGTCAGCTTGGTGTCAAGCCCGGGTGCCGGTAAGACGATGTTTCTGGAGAAAACACTGTCGGCTTTGCGTTCGCAGTTTCGCACTGCTGCGCTGGTGGGCGATTTGGCCACCGACAATGATGCGCAGCGGCTTGCCCGCTCGAAGGTTCCGGTGCGGCAGATCACGACGGGCACCACCTGTCACCTTGAAGCCAAAATGGTCCAGACGGCGCTTTCCGATTGGAACTTGAGCGATCTCGATCTGCTCTTTATCGAAAACGTTGGCAACCTCGTCTGTCCTGCCAGCTACGATCTCGGCGAGCATCTGCGGCTGGTGTTATTCTCGGTCACAGAGGGGGAAGACAAGCCGCTCAAATATCCCACGATCTTCAACACGGCCGATCTGGCCATTATCACGAAGAGCGACCTGGCCGAAGCAGCCGAATTTGATGATGCAGCGGCCCGCAAGAACATCCAAACGGTTCGCCCCGGCATGCCGATTCTCCGGGTTTCGGCCAAGCGCGGCGACGGCATGAGCGATTGGCTCACGCTCGTCGCCGGTCGAATGGCCGAATTTCACGCCGTCTCAACTTAGCGCTGTCGGTACACTGCTTCCGTACAACACTTTTCTTCGGAGGCGAGAACGTGCGATTCGGCTTGCTCGTTTTGCTCTGCGTCCTTTGCTGGTCGAGTGCGTCACTTTCCGCGGCCGACCTCCCGGAAGCCTCAGCCACTCAACGGATCTCGCAATTGGGCGGCACAATTTCGCGAAGCGATGCGTTCGGAGGGCCCGCAACAGTGATTGTCGGACGTCCCGCGTCGATCGTCGGTCGCGCCTTCTCGGATCAAGACGTTCAACTCCTGCGGTCGATCCATAACCTGACCGAACTGGACCTGCACCAAACGGACGTGACGGACGCGGGGATCAGCGAATTGCGGCATCTACCGCATCTGAAGAAGTTGCACTTAAGATCGGCCGGAATTACAGATGCCACTCTAAAGATGCTGGGATCGTTCAGCAGTTTGACCGAGCTCTACATTGGGCGAAACGACGTCACCGATACAGGCCTGAAAGAGCTCGGGAATCTGGCCGACCTGACCGTGCTGCATCTGAATTCAACGAAGATCACGGACATCGGACTGAAGCAACTCAGGCCGATGCACAAACTCGTCGAACTCAATCTCTCGAACAACGCCATCACCGATGAAGGCCTGACCGATCTCGCCACGCTCGTAACGCTGACGGAGCTCGATTTGAGCGCGACGCGAATAACGGATGCCGGACTGAAGAAAATCGGTCATCTGACGAAGATGAAAAAGCTCTGGATCATGCAGACGGCAGTCTCTGACGCCGGCCTGATTGAATTGAGGAGGTTCCAAGAACTCGAGAGACTCTGGCTCAGCGGCACGCAAGTCACGGATGCCGGCATGAAGCAACTCAAGCGGCTCGCGCAACTGAAGCGGCTCTTTCTCAATCAAACACAGGTGACCGATGCCGCGATTGACGACCTCAAGGAGTTTTCGAGTCTCACCATGCTCGGCGTCGAGAACACGAAACTGACGGTCGCCGGACGCGATCGACTTCGACATTTGCTGCCGCACGTGAAAATCGAAGATTGAATGTCACCCGAGCATGCGAGCGCCCTTCGATTACATCGGCGCTCCAGCTTCCGATCGCCGGCGCACGATTGAGGCTGTCAAAGGTGTTGAAGATCTCAGGGCCATGCGTTTTATTCGGTGCGCGGGAAACACACGGGAAGTCGTCCCGGTACGACACTCATTGAGACGGGTGCATCACCAATCACGTCGCCGTCAATCTCTCCCAAAAGTGGAGGAACCGCCTCGATGTCGACGCGAGCGGCTGTCAGCTTTTCAATCGACGGCTCATTCTCCAACTCGCCGCTGTAAAGCTTGGGCGTCTTGAGCAGCATCTGCCACACCGGAAGCGGTCGAAACAGCGTGACCTCGAATCGGCCGTCGTCCAAGGCCACGTTTTTCCCAAAGAGCATCCCACCGCCCGAATAGGCTCCTTTTGCAACCATGATGCAGATTGCGTGTCGCTCGAGAGTTTGGCCATCGGCAATGATTCGCACGTTCGATTGCGGCGTCCGAAACAAGCCCTGGACCGTCGGCAAAAGGTACCGGAGCGAGGTAGGCCAGTGCTTCGACATAGTCGCCTTGCGCTGGCATACCTCGGCGCTCATTCCGAACGTCGCCATGTTGACGAAATAGATGGGTTCGGGTTGCCCGCCAACCTTCAACTGGGCCGCATCGACCCGTCGAATCGACGAGTCGAGGACTATCTCCCGCCAGTCATATCCTGCCGACCTCGTCAATCCGCGAAAATAATCCGACCCAGATCCTGTCTTTGCGACGGCCAGGCACGCATCTGGATGCACAAGCTCATCGTTCTCAAAAAAGCCATTAGCGACTGCGTTGACCGTTCCATCCCCACCGACGGCCACGATTTGCTCGACCCCCTGCCGAAGAGCCTGGCGGGTCTGAAAAATCACATCCTCGCGGCTCTTTGAAACGACTGCCTCGAATGAATTGGCCCGGCCACGAAAATAACGTTCCAATCTTTCGATCGCCCGCGGCCCCATGCCGGCACCTGCGTTCGGATTAATGACGAACAGGCGCCTCATATGTGCGACCCAGCGACGAAATTTCCGTGTGGGACCAAAGCCGGATGTTCGAGTACCCAACGCTCGATCTTGTCCTGCAGATCGATCTCAGGCGCCAATAAAAACGCACCGAGTCGCCGATCGACCAGGTCGTCGACTCGCTCGACGTATTCGTTCTTCATCGAATAGACCACTTCGGCCCAGAGGAATGGAACGCGGCTGTCGATCCGCTCGGCGAGTTCGGGCGCGTCACGAATCAATGAATCGATCGTCAGTGCTTCAGAACCATACCTCGACCAAAGGTCTCGGACTCGCGATGACATTTCGTTCGAAAAAGGTTGATCGGCACCCGCGATCGGTTCGATTGTCGAGCACCGTTTGAGGCGGCGATCACCAAAGTCTTGCGCACGATCTGGTCGACAATCCGTTTGGCCATCGCACGGTATGTTGTCAGCTTTCCACCCGTAATCGCCCATCGGCTGGGCGACGAGTGAATGATTTCATAATCTCGCGCAACAGCATCTTCGATTTCGGCTTCGTTGCTACCTAAGAGGGGGCGGGCGCCGACAAATGACGACTGAATATCATTTTTCGTCAGCGCGGCTTTGGGAAAATAGCGATTGACGCCGGCGAGCAGATATTCGATTGCCACGTCGGAAACCGGCAACGAATTCCGGTCACCCGTGTAATACGTGTCGGTCGTGCCGATCAACACCGTTCGACCCCAAGGAACCACATAAATCATGCGACCATCGGAAGGCACTTCCAGCGCTGTCGTTTCTCGTACAGCCAATCGCTCGCGGGAAACCACGAGATGGATGCCGATCGCGATTTTGATTCCGAATTGCGTGCTGGCAGCGAGCCGACTCTGCACGTCGTCGGCCCACGGCCCGGCCGCATTCACCAGACAACGACTTTCGACCTGGTGCCGCTCACCGGTAAGCGTATCGCATAACGTCGTGAGAAATCCGGCATTCGTTTGTTCGACCTGTTCGACTTCCGCGTAATTGAGCAGATGCGCGCCGTGCCGTTCGGAAGACTTCAGTGTGTCAATCACCAGTCGAAAATCGAGGGCCGCGCAGTCGAAGTAGGACACGCCGCCACAGCAATCGGTCTGATCCAGTTCCGGTTCAATTTGCGCCAATTGCTTGCGTGAGAGCACGCGGAAATGGCCACGGTTCCTCCCCAGCGCAAGCAGTTCATACATCACAAGTCCGGCGGCGAGCACCCAGCGCGGAGTACGGCTGGTCGCATAACACGGGACGACAAAGCGGATGGGACGAACAAGATGGGGCGCGATTCGCGTTTGCAGCAGCCACCGTTCCCGGCAGGCTTCAAACACAAGCCGCCACTGTCGATACTTGAGATAGCGCAGGCCGCCGTGAATGAGTTTGCCCGATTTTGAGCTTGTTCCCGAGGCAAAGTCTCCCTTCTCCGCAAGCAGGCAGCGAAGTCCGCGGCCAGCGGCATCACGGACGATTCCCGCACCAGTGATGCCTCCACCCACGATGAGCAGATCGTAGGTGGTCGCCGAAAGACCTGCGAAGATCGCGCTTCGCCGCTGGCTCATAGCAGTTTGCCGGGATTCATGATGCCCGTCGGATCGAGGGTCTGCTTCAGTTGAGTGAGCATCTGGCGTTCGATGGGCGACCATCCGGTTTGCGCGATGGTCCATTCCCACCCCGTGGTGATGGCTGATCACCGCGCCCAGTGTGCGGATGGCATCGCCGGCGGCACGCTTAATGGCCCACCATTGGCCAATCGGGTCGCTGCGCTTTTGTCGGCCCAGCAGCGAAAAATACAAGGAAGCGCCGTCCGCATAGAGATGTGAGACGTGCGTGAAAACGATGATCGGCTCCCCCTGCTCCTTCGCCGCGCTTTCAATCGCCGTACGGACCGCGTGATAAAGATCCAGCAATCCCGACCACGTTGTCGCGGTTTCAAGTGTGTCGACGAGCAAGTGATTGTCCAAAAGTTCGTCGCGCAAATAAGGCAGCTCAAAGCGCGTCGCCAACCAGCGTTGGCCGAACGCTCCCCCCAATGAAAGGCAATTAAACTTGGAAAAGTGACGTCGGACGATTGGCCGCTCGCGACGAACCTGATCGACCGAACCTTCAATTCCGACCAGAAGTGTCACCATTCGAGGAGGCTGAAACCCCTTGCGGGTGAGCAGCCATTGGCCGAATCGACGTTTGAGCGAACGGCCGCCGCGGCCGGGTCGATGACCCAAAGCGAGCGAGGCCGTCGTTTCTTCCTCGTCGGCAATTCGCAAAAGGGCCGGACTGGAACCGGTCTGCACCAGCGTGCGACTCGCGTCGATCGCCGCACGAAAGTCCTTGAATGCGTACATCCAATAGTCGCGCGATTCCGGTTTCGGTCGAATGCGGACGGTTGCTGAAACGACGACGCCATACGTTCCCTCCGATCCGATCAGCATTTGGGTGAGATCCGGGCCATCGCCCCGGCGGGGAACATGCAGCGTTTCGATCGTCCCTTCCGGAGTAACAATGCGCAGGCTTTCGACGAGCTTGTCGATCCCGCCGTAACCCAGTGAATTCTGCCCGCTCGAGCGCGTCGCGATCCAACCTCCCAACGTCGAAAACTCGAACGATTGAGGAAAATGGCCCAACGTAAAACCGCGCTCTGCCAACTGTTGTTCCAACGCGGGCCCAAAGATGCCGGCTTCGACGACCGCAGTTTGTGAGACGGCATCGATTTCAACGACGCGACTCAAAAATGCAAGATCGAGAGTGACGACGAGTCTGTGTCCGCCTGCCTCGGCTTCGAGGCCGCCAACGACACTGGTTCCACCGCCGAAGGGCACGACCGCCAAATTCAATTCGCGGCAGCAGGCGAGGATTGCCACGATCTCCGGCTCACTGCGCGGATAGACGACAACGTCTGTGGCTTTATCCAGCGTGAGCTGCCGGAGCCGTACGAGATCCTTGTAGCCTTTTCCGACCGAGTGCAGCACACGTTCGCGTTGATCGGAACGGCAGTTGGCAATTCCGACGATTGCCGCGAGCCTCTCTCGCGCCGACGGATCGAGGCGACTTTCGGGCAATCGAACCGATTCGAGACGCAAGGCGGAGGGCGCTTCCAATCGTTCCAGCCCCAATCGGCTGCGTAGATAATCCAACGTGGCCGGCGAGTGTGACAATGAGGCGCGGACGTTCTCCGCGCCCCAGCCCCACCACTTCATCTTGAAACGTCGATCGGCAGTTTCCAAATGCGCCTCCGAGTTGGCGATTGTAACACCGACGGACTTTTTCGCGTTCAGCGAGTTTTTGACACGGGATGCCCGATTCGTGCGATTGTTGACTCCGGCGTTGTGATGCTGTAAAGATCGGGTGCAGGCCCCCATCGTCTAGCGGCCCAGGATCGGGGTTCTCAGTCCCGTGACGAGGGTTCAAATCCCTCTGGGGGTATTCGGTTGTTCAGTAGGTTTTGGTTACGGGATTGGGATCCCGTTACCGGGCTGAGCTACCGTATCCGCCAGTAGGGAGATGAAGCGATGAAAACGCAAAGAGGATTCGGCGTCGAGTCGCCGCATCCGCAGTCGCCGCCGGAGAGGCCGAAGCCCGCGCCGAAGCCGAAACGTCAGCTGTAGTCCCAATATCCGTCGAGGAACCAATAGATGAACCAATCGATGCCGACTTCGATGAGTCGCGATTCATGAGCCATTTATAGCAAACATTGGAAAAAAGACCCGGGCGGTGCCGGTTGCCAAAGGACCGGACGGCCTTCTTTAGAGGCTTCGGCCTCCGTCAGTTGCCGACGCAGCCACCCGGGTACTTTTCAAAAACACCGATTCCCACTTTTGGGAATTTTGTGCTGACGACCACTTCTGCGCTTGAAATCTGCCCGACCGTGCGGCACGATGGCCCTCGCGTAAAACTGACGTCCGCGAGTTCGCGACTCCGCGTCGACCACGCAAACTTGTGCTGGGTCGATTCACCGAGGCCGAGACCTCCGAACGTCGTCTTCTGAGTTGAACGATTTTCGTTGATGGTCGGCCGTGTCAGTTGGCTACGCACGGCCACGGTGAATTTTGCGGTGTTCAGCTTTGCCCGCCGGCAAACGCTGTTCGTTCCCGTTCGAAGGCGCCGTCATCGTCTACACGCGGCGACGGCCCTCCGCGCCTTTGAACGGGGCCGCATTCGCGTCAAGTTGAGCAAGGATCATTAACAAATCCGGCCTGCGTGGGAGAAAGTTACGCACGCGAGCCCGTTTGACGTGGCAGAATTTTGACGCACGGAGGCGAGCAGCACGGAGGCCAGAGCTGCTCGCAGGGAGGCCAATGAATGGCTCTCTTGATAATGGAGGACTTTGATGTCCTCGACGACGGCGACAACGGTCCCGCGGCGGGAGGTGTGGGATTCCCGCCAGACGATCCTCCAGTTTCAGCCCGCGGAAGAGAACGAGGTCGACCCGCGGACGCTGACGGTGCCCGCGGCTTACGACGCCTTCTGCCGCCCTACCAGCACCGCAATTCGGACGGCAGTGCGAAGTACGACACGGTGCTCGGGCATTGGAAATAGTTTGCCGGCCCGATCACGATTGGCGAGATGGACGGCAACGACTTGAAGATGCTCGCCTTTCAGAACTGGCTGCTGGAGGTCAAACGCGTCAAGCCGGTGACCGCCAACTCCTACTGCTCCACCTACATCGGGGCCATTTTGAAGGTCTGCGGCCGCCGCGATCCGCGCAACAAGCAGGGCAAAAACATCATTCGCGATGTGCCCTTCGTCGATCGGCTGGAATACGAGATGCCGTGGCGACAGCAGGTCACGCGGGCCCAGCTCGATCGGCTCTACCAGGCCTGCAGCGTGGCGACGTGGCCCGACAACGCACCTTGCCGGCGCCGCTGTGGTGGCGGACGCTGTGGGTGCTGGCCTTCACGTACGGGCCGCGAACGGAGTCGCTGGCCCCGATCAAACGCAAGGGGAAAGGGCTGACCTGGGAAGCGGTCCGCCCCGCCGCGGAGTGCCCGGTGCAGGGTTTGGAGCTGGATTACCCGCTGGGCTGGCTGGTCTACTTGCCGGGCAAGACGAAGGGCACAAAAGGCCGAACTGGTGCTTCCGCAGACGGCCGTCGTCAAGCGGCATCTGGAAGCCCTGCCCCGCACCACGAAGCCGGTGGCGCTGCTCTTGCCTTGCATCACGCATTACGCCGATTTCCTGGCGGAACGCAAAAAAATCGAACAAGCGGCCGGGCTGCAGTGCTCGGTCACCTGCCAGGTCGTCCGCCGCAGCTGCCAGACCTACTGGGATCACGGCGGACTGAGTGGCGGCCAGAGGGGCTGCTCCAACATCATCGGCGATTACATCACGGGCCATTCCCCGCGGAGCGTGAGCGGAAGTTCTACCGCGAGCCGCTGGTGCTGCTTGTCGAGCCGGACGATCGCGGCGACCGGTTGATCGATCGGTTTCGCTACCCCGAGTCATTTTTGAAGGGACCGTGAGGCCCGCGAGGGAAGAGGGGAGAGACATGCAGGCCGAAAAACTCGTGTGTCCGTTTTGCCGCAAGTCGGTACGCGTATTCGGCCGAGCGTGGATGCGAACTTCCGCCTTGGCTCTCCGCGACAACCGGATTCGGGGGACTGCGGTGCCCCGGCTCGTGGCCTCGCTTTCCTTCCTGCCGCTGATGATCGCGGCCAGGAAACTTCTGCATTCAACGAATTAAACTCGGCCCATCATTTGTTGGTGCCGGCCGTTTCGATCGAAGCGACCGACGCCAGCAAAAACCGAGACCGCGGCGTGTGCGGCTCGTGCTCGGCAACGAACTCGCCGTACCGCATGCGGCCCGTTCGGCAGTCCGAACGCCGAGCTCCGCACGCCGCGGCTGTGTTTCCAATGTTCTGGGCCGCCGACGGGCGAAGCGCGCTTAAGACGGTCTCTCCTCAGTCGCCCGTCGGCGGTTTTGCCGGCAACGGCCGGGCCAACTACGCAGTGCCGGCGTCGCAACGGCCGGCACAACCAATACGCGCGGCCAATCGGGCGGTTCCTGTCGATCGCGAGCGTACCGAAAACAGCTCGGGGGGGGGGGTCCCTCGACTGGCATTCCTTTGCAATGTGCACGGATCGACGGCGACGGCTGGAAGATGTGGGGTTCGAATCCCCGGGCCGCGGCCTTGTCGGAAGGATGAAGGCGGAAGGATGAAGGATGAGTAAACTGGCCACCTATTTTCGGTTCCAAAGAGCCAGCGTCATCGGGACCGTTTACATCCGCGCGCTTTAACAGGAACCGCCCGACGACGTCCGAAGGACTTTCGAACTGGATCAGACGGTTTCGGGAGTAGTCCTGCTCAGAAACGTCGATGAGCGCCAATGCGGCGAAGCGTGGCTGACCGCCGGACCGGAAATCTCTCCGACCTTTCTCGCGGAGGGAATTTGAATGACCCTCTGCCCTCGTCCCTCTTCCCTCACCCCTCAATTGAGATGTTGCCCGGCCGGAGTGTCTGGCCGGTTTCCACGATCCGCGTGCGTCCTCACACACCTTGAAGTCGTGGGACGACGCGGATTTTTCCTTTAAGCACAGGGAGGTTCCGTGGCTGAATCGGTCAGTTTCTCGTTCTCGCGGAATGAAAAGGTCCAGGTGAAGGAGGTGCCGCACGTCGTCGGCAAGGTCGTGCAACAGAATGTCACTCGCTCCGGGACGCGGCAGTATCTCGTGCAGAGCATCTCCGAAGGCAAGCAGTATCACGCCTGGTGGGACGAAGACGAGCTGGAGAAGGCCTCGGCCACTCCGGCGCTTGTGCCCGAGGCGAAGGAGGGGATCAAGGCGGCCGTCGAGGAGCATGTGAAGTCGATCGTGCCGGCAATCACGACAGCCGTGCAGGCCGGCGTGCAAGCGGCCTCCGATCATCCCGACACCGCCAAAGCGGTGCAGGACTCCAGTGCGGGCAAGGCCGGCGCGGCCCCCACGACGGTGGCGGCGATCGCCAAAACGATCGTCGAGAATCCCACGGTGCAAAAGCTGGCCGGCGATGTGGCCAAGGCGACGCTGGGAGCATTGCTGCCCACGGCGAAGAGCTGAAAAGGGTGGCTAGGGATCAGGGACTAGGGGCGAGAGCAAAACCTCTTTCCCTTCCTGGTCCCTGGCCTCGACCCCTGCCCCTGACTTTGTTCAACCGCGGAGCGGAGACGTCGCCGACGAAAGGAGGTGGGAATACGCTTCCCAGAAATTCATGGATGGTCTCCAAAGTGAACGTTTGCGCCTGTTCCCAGGCGTCGACGCTAGGCGGATTCTCCAGAGGCCCATGGGGCCGCGCAAATGAATGACGCTCGCCGGCAGCAGCCGGCGTAATTTCGCCCCTAAATTGTTCCTCGAAAGGATTATGCCATGGAGTAGATTTCCGCCCCTTCGCCTTCAAGGCCGGGGTCGGCAAGACCCGCGAAGAGGGGCTATTCTGCATCGTAGAAGGTCTAGTTGCCTATGTGGCCGGCGAAAAGCACACGGACCATGCGGAGCGCGCATTGCCTGTAATCGCCGCGCTCTTGCGACGGTTTAACGACGGCATCCCGGATGACGAGCGGCGGCATATGTTCGCCCAGTTTGTGTTCCGGCTCGTTGGTACGCGCGGCACTTCAGCAATCGAACTTCAGCGGGCCTGGATGGCGGCTGACCGGGCGATCCGCATCGGGACGCCCATGTTTTTGGAGCTTGTTACCTCGCTCGTGGTTCATGCGAAAGAGCTGTGGGCACTGCCGCGTGTCACGCCCGAAACGTTGTCGATCGCTCGCATGGCGGTCTTCGCCGCTCGCTCCGCGAGCGGCGCGGCTTTTTGGTCGGCGGCGGCGGAGGCGGTGGCGGCGGCGGCGGTGGCGGCGGCGGAGGCGGTGGCGGCGGCGGCGGAGGTGGTGGCGGCGGCGGAGGCGGTGGCGGCGGCGGCGGAGGCGGCGGCGGCGGAGGCGGTGGCGGCGGCGGCGGAGGCGGAGGCGGTCAAAGCTTCGGCCGCAGAGCGGCCCGAAGATATGAGCTGAACTCCGCGATCCGGCGGTCGCGGGATCACTCGTCGAATTCGTCGACCAGATGATTCGACTCACCGAGCCCCAAGAGGCCGTGCCGACGACGACCAAGGCAGGTGCCGCCGCACGAGCGGGAGACCGCTGACTCAAGACGCCTAAGAAAAAACACGGCCGGCGTCCGCTGAGACGAACGCCGGCCGCATCCCAAACAGAAAAACTGGTTCAAGGATGAAAGCCCATGCTCGTTTTGTCGAGGAAAACCGGCGAGAAAGTCCGCATCGGGGAGAACATCTGGATCACCGCCATTCGCTGCGAACAGGGCCGCACGCGGTTCGGCATCGAAGCTCCGCCCGAAGTGCCCATCCATCGCGAAGAGCTGCTCGAGCGCATCGCGGCGGCGAACAAAGAGGCGAACCAGACGGAGGCCGTCACATGAAAGTCTGTCGCGTGTGTGGTTGCACCGAGGATCACGCCTGCTTTGACGAAATCGAGCAGCAGCCCTGCAGCTGGGCCGAAGAGGACCTGTGCACGGTCTGCGTCGCGTGGAGCTGGCGATTGCCAGGCTGCGACGGTCTGAGCGTGGGCGACGAGCTCTCGAATCGGTCGGGCTGCTCACTAATCTCTATTTGACGGAGCAGCAGCAGACGTGCGTCGTGGCCCTGTTGCTCGATGTGGGGCGAACGCGCGGTCGGCATCCGCAGTTTGATCCGGGAGGCGACGTAGGGGATGAACGCATGAGGCGTTCAAAGCAAGGAAGCCCAATTCTGTGGAACAGAAAAAATTCTTCGACGGCAACGCACGGGAAAAGCCGCACAAGCTTAGCCGCGGTGAGAAGCTCGGCACTCTCGACCGGATCGTGTTGCCAAAAATGAAAGGAACGAGGCCGAGCTCGCTGCTGCACATGCTCCGCGTAATTGACGGGTTTTGTGGGAACTACCGGTCGTGCGTCGTCCGGAGAAAAAAGCTGGTCGCGCGTACGGGTCTGTCGCTGCCCCAAGTGCAGCGGCTGATCACGGCCATCTCCGCCCTCGGTCTGGTCCGCGTCGAGCATCTGAGCGATTCAGACGGCCACCGGCTCGCCAATCGGTATACACCGGACTGGGATGCGATCAAGGCCCTCGTTCCGCTCGACCGAACGCCACAGCCTGAGAATCACCATGAGTCTTTGGCCACCGATTTTGCGCCGGCCCTGAGAATCACCGTGCAAAGCCAAAGACTCACGGTGATGAGCCAAAGGCTCACGGTGAGTCTGCTCTTCCGTCTTCAGATCCGTCAATAATCCGCCACCCCCTAAATCCCCCAATCGAATTTCGGCGCTGGTTGCGCACCAGGCTTCAAAAAAGGTGGGGGGGGAGGGAAGGATTTTTTTTGAAGGCGGAGGACCTGCGGACCTGCCGTCGAAGGTGCGTGCTTTCCGGAGGCTGGTCGACGATCCGTCCAACGAGCTGGCGCGGACCGGGAGTCGTTGGCTGAGTTCCTCTGGCTGGTCGACGCCACCGATCGCGAGGCGCGGGCCAAGGCCGGGACGGCGGGGCGGCTGTTCGACTGGGTGGGCGTGCTCAATGCGCGGCTCAAGAAGCCGCGGATTCAGTGGCGCGGCTGGCCCACGGCCGTGGAGCGCGACAACGGCCATCGTGTGGCGGAGCTGGTCATTCGCAACGCCGGCGATCGCTGGCAGCAATTCGCGCGCGGCGGGGGACGAGGGGCGGGGGGCGGGGGAAGAAACATCCCTGCCGGAGGCACGAAAAGAATGACCAGCAATCTCACGCCGGCGTTGCGGAGGCGGATCGTGTTGCGGGTTGCGTCGCACGTGGCGCGGCTAGTGCATTATCGGCCGCTGGCGTGCGGCGTCGCCGGTTGTTTGGGTACGCATCCCTTCCGCACGCTGTGCCCGTTGCACGCGGCGTCGGCCGTGCATTGCGAGCTGACGGCGCTCGGGAGCAAGGTTCGCGCCGGTGAGTGCACGATCAACGAGGTCGCGTGTCTCGCGGTGGTGGAATTCGAGCTGGCCAAGATTCGAGCGGCCAAGGCGGAGAGCAACTGATGGCCCAATCTTGCCGAGCCTGCGGTGAGCCGCTCGTGCATTCGAGCGTGGCCTACGGTTTCGGTTACTGTTTGCGCTTGTGTTGGATTCTGGCACCAGGCGTTCGTGAAGCGGCTCAACCGCGACGATGAGTACGAAACGCGGGCCGGCCAGGGCTGGCGGGTGAAGGTTGGGGGTGAAGACCGGGAGGATGAAATGGGCCGTCGATCGAACGGATTGGCCGCAGAGATTTCTGCGAACACATCTCGGGCATCAAGGTCGTGCGGGAAGTGGTGCGATGCGCCAGAACGCAGCCCAATCCGAGATAATTTTCTCGGCGCGGGGTATTTTTCTGGCGCGCACCATTTTCGAGAGTCGCCGGATTCTTTGGGCGCCCACCATCTTTTCTCGGCGCTCACGGACAGACGGGGACGCCAACTGAAAGCGGGTCGGAGCATCAGGCAGGGCTGTGCACCCCCTGGGCGGACGGAATAGCCATGGCAAACCGACCAGGAAGCCAATCTCGGAAGGTCGACGACAGCTCTTCCCCGGCAATCAAAACCTCCGACCCTCACCCGCCGTCCCTCGCTCCATCGGTGCTGTGCATTGCCTGCGGCGACACGGGCCGGAACAGCCGCGGCGGCGAGTGCGTGCCGTGTCGCGTGAATGGGCGGCTTGCTCCGATCGCTTCGACCGAGGCGGTCTCGTCTCGCGGCCAACTTTCCCTGTTTTAAGTTCCCTGCCGGAGGCACGAAAAAATGGCGGCGATCGTGACGCGAACGAGTGCGTTGTGTTATCCCACGTGGGCGTTGATTGCTTCGATCTTCGGCCTGGTGGGCGTGTTGCATGCCCGCGCCCGAGTGGCTGCAGCTGGTCGTGGCGTTCGTGTTCCTCGTGCAGCACGGCCTGTGGATGGGCGTGTTCGCCTGGCTCTCGTTCAACGACCGCAAGCTGCTGTGTTCGTACCGGCGGTGGCCGGAAGGTTACGGAGGCGAAAAGCCGTGAGCGACGTCTTGCGGACATTGGCCGAGATCGCCGCGTGGGGGCTCGGCTTTGCGTTTGTGTTTTGGATCGGACGCATCAACGGCAAACCAAGGAGAAGGCGATGAGGAAAACTGCGGGGAGTCTCGCGCGAAGCGTACGCGGCAAGGCGAATGGAGCGGCCGTTGTCGTCGAGCACGACGTCCGGATGTCGGCCGAAGCGTCCGTCGATGATGCCGAGTTGGAAAAGTGCCGACGGCAGGCCGACGCGATGGGCGTCACTGTTCCCGTCGCGATCGAGTACTTACACAAGCCGGGCAAAATGCGTGACGCGCTGCTGCAAATGGAGGCCGAGTCGCGGATCCTCAGTGCATCGGACGTCCCCGATCCCGATGTCGCCGAGTTCCGCCAGGCGTTCGACTCGGAAAACGGAGGCAAGATCGCCAAGGCGGTTGCGAACGGCCAGCCGGCAGAGACGCTGGTTCGCGAAGCGTCGCCTTCCTTCAATGTGCCGCTCGAGCTGATCGACCCGACGCCCGACAACGCCCGCAAGATGTTCGACAAGTCCAAACTGGAGAGCCTGGCGGCGAGCATCAAGGCCAACGGCCAGGACGTCCCCTGCAAGGTGCGCCGCAAAGAGCGGGGCCGCTTTCTGCTCGTCGACGGCGAGCGGCGGTTCCGCGCGGCGAAGCTCGCACGGCTCGAAGTGCTCCGCTGCGAGATCATCGACGTCACGGACGAGGAGGCCCGCGAACGCGGGCTGATCATCAACCTGCAGCGCGAGGACTTGAACCCGATCGAACGCGCGATCGGTTACAAGCAACTCCTCGACGACGGCCTCACGCAAGAGGGCGTCGCCAAGCGCCTCGGCCTCTCCGGCCAGGCCGTGGTTTCCAACGCCGTGCGTCTGCTCGAGCTGCCGGACGAGATCAAGAACCGCGTCGCCTCCGGCGAGCTCGAACAAACCGCGGCCGTGCCGTTGATTCCGTTCTGCCGGCGCGGGATTCGCCGAGGCGTTCGTCAAAGTTGCCAGCGAGCACAAGTGGGAAATCCCCGTCCGCGACGTGGAGGATTTCATCCAGGACGCGGCCGAGCCTGCTTTCCATTTGCAGGAATTCCCGGCGGATCGCTTGAACTTCGCGAAGAAGCACAAGGCGGCGATCGATCTCGTGGAGATCGGCTACAGCTGGTTCATCTTCAACAAGCCCGAATGGAACCGGCTGTGGGGCGAGCACAACAAAAAGCAAAAGCCCAAGGACGGCCGCAAGAAAAAGAAAAAGCCGACCTGGCAAGTGGAAAACGAACGGCGACAGGCCGAATACGCGTCGCAGGAAAAGCGACGCGAGTATGAGAAGGCCGTCGGCTTCACGCTCGTCGAGTGGCTGCTGCCCATCGTCCTCGAGCACGTGCAAACCGGCGACGACGCGCCGGCATTCTTCGCCAAATATCTGATGGCCGCGGCGATCGGGCAGGGCCTGCGCGGCATTGAGCTACCCAAAGTGGCCAAAGCCCTCGGGCTACCGGTGAAATGGAAAGGCCTGCGCGAGCGACTTTGCGCGGCTGGGCGAGCTGACCGAAGCGCAGCGGGCCGTCCTCGCAGCGCCTGGTCGAAATTGACTTGGGCACGATGCGCAAGCAGCACTATCGCTCAGCCTTCGACGCCGCCGAGCTGGCCCTTCTCGCGATCGAGGCCGGCGTGCACTGGGAAAAGAGCTGGCCGCTGACCAAAGCGTTCCTGGACCTCCACGACGTCGACGGGCTCAAAGACCTGGCGAAGGAATGGTCACTGAAACTTCCCGCCGGCGACGTCTCGAAGGCCTCGGCGATGGAAGCGATCCTCGCCGCGGCGGAGAACCGCCGGCTCCCGGTACCGGAAGTCGTCCGCAAAGTGCTCAAGGGGAAGTGAGCCCATGCAACAGCAAACGTTGCTCAGCGAATTCTCGCCGCCGATCACAAGATCCAGGTCCTCACGCGCCACTCGAGACCTCGCAGCAGGCGTTGCGCGAGCAGGTGGCGATTTCCAACGCCCTCGATGCGTCGGTTGGTCCAGGTGCCTAAATCCGAAGTGTCCAAGCCCAAGAAAAAGCGGGCAAAACGCAAGAAATAACGCAAGTGGTTTCATGGGTGTGACCTATCGTGAATCTGATGAGTCAAGTATATAAGTGCCAAAGGAAAAGGCTGAAGGATGACCTACAACGAACTCGACGCGACTCGCGAAGAAAATCGGCAGCTGCGTCTCGGTCTTTCCGAACTAGAAACGGCCGTTCGCGAGGCGGTGGTGCAAATCGGCAGTCCATGGAGAAATCACGCAGACGCTCTCCGGATGCTCGCCACATACCGCAACAATATCGAGGACTTCAAAGTCGAGCATGAGCGGCGTTGCTACAAGCTGAATTCCGAGATCCGCGACCTCAAGGGGCAAGTCAAGCTGCGCGACCGGAAAATCGCGCTTCTGATCGATTACGCAACGTGCCGCGAAATCAGGGCAGTGGCGGATGCTCTCTGACCGCGAAGCCGTCAGTCCCTGCCGGAGGCACCAGGTGCAGGACGCGTCCTGCCTATTCGGGAACGAGGTCCTCGAGGCCCAGGTCCCCGGCCGCGTTCGCAGCTGCAGCAGCGTGTGCTTGACCGAGCGGCAGGCCTGCGCCTTTTGACTTTTACCCGAGGGCAACGGCGATCTCGGAGTAATCCAGACCGCACATGGTCCGGCCGACCACGGCGTGCACGCGGCGTAGCCTGAGCTTCTGCAGCGGACCGTACGACAGACCGCGGCCTTCCTCGCCGGCACTCGCCGGCAGGCTCAAATAATGCCGCACGATCTCCGCGAACGGGTTCCCGCGGCGGATCACCTGCTTCTGGCCATCTCGCGCAACCACAGACATGGAAAAATCTCCCACCAGGAAAGGATTTGTGGCTGCTTCGCAACGCCCAACCTAACAAGATAGGTGGGAAGCCATCGATTCGATGCGATGCTGACACGCTTCCGGCCGAAGCGAGCCAGCATCGGCTGCCTCGCGGCGGCAGGAACTCCGCCAGGGCGAAAAGGATTTGAACCCAGCGGGGCAGGCTTTTTAGTGCGGGCTCTTGCCGCGTGCAACCCCAGTTGTCAAGGGCGTCGGCCAAAAAACGGCAGCGAACCCAGTCTTCGCAGCTTGACTCTCAAAGGATTGAGACCAAGCTCCTCGGCGCCGCTTGCGGCAGGTCGCGGAGCACGGCGTTTCATCGCCGGGCAATTAACCCAGCGCTATCTGCAAGGAGGCGACCTTGGTTGCGCGGCGTGGTGGCTTTGAGCCGCTCTCTTCGGTCGATGTCGTCCGGACCGGCGGCTTGAATTGGAGCCGGTCCTTCTTCGCGTGATGACATCGACGCCGGTCGAGGAGCTTGCCTACCTCAAGAGCCGCCGCGAGACGATCGACGCGATCGTGACGATGAAGACTGCGCCGATCTATTCCTGGGCCAACGCGCAGCTGGTCACGAAGGTCGACGGCGAGACGGTCACGGTTGCCGATCGGGAGAAAAAGCTCCATCAGGCGATCGAAGCCTACCAGGAGCTGCATCGCGACGAGATTTACGGCGACGCGAAAACCGCCGAATTCAACTTCGGGACGCTGAGGCTGCACAAGCAGCCGGAAGGGATCGCCCGCGCGACGGCCTGAAGATGAAGGAAATCAAAGCCAAGCTCGACAAGCGGGCCGCGGTGAAGTCGACCTTCGCCAAGTGGCTCGGCAAACGCAAATTGTTCGGCGTCCCGCTGGCGAAATTACTCCGATTCAATCGGAAGTCAGCATCGAGGGGATCAAGAAGGCGTTTCCGCCGGCGAGCTGACGCTGCGATCGCTCTGGCACTGGCTTTTTAAAAAAGCGGCGGCCAGGACAACTTCTCGATCGACGTCAAAAAATCGTCCGTGCAGTCGCAGCCGAAAAAGCCGGCCGAGACGGCCGCATAAAAATCCGCGGATTCCTCTCTTCTGAAAGTCCGCTTCCTTGGACCATCAACTCCTTGGTCAGCACGTGCTCATTTGGATCCCGGCGGCGTGGGCAGCATTTTTCTGGCGACGCTCCGCGGCGTTTACCACCTCGGCAAACTCGCCAAGGACAAAGAGGCTCGCGACAAGCAAGTCGACGATCACGAAGTGCGGATCGGCAAGGTTGAGGAGGTCGTCGTGATTCACGGACAGGCTTCAAGCGCCGCGACCCTGCAGGAGAGTAGCGTGGACAAGCCGCACTGGCTGCATCGGGTCGAGCATGCCGTTTACCACCACCGGATGAAAATCCTGGGGTTGGCGATGGTCGTGCTGTTCGCCGGCTGTTGTGCTTCGGCAAGATCGAGGCCGGGATCGGCTTCGTGGCGATTTACTCGTTCCTGCAGTTGATCGAGCAACGCAAAGGCGGCGCGGGCTTCGCCAGCCGAGAACCTGGCCGCGCTGCATGGCGTGGGGCCTGATTTTTCCGTCCCGCCCACGATTCCCCCGATTCACTGAGGCGAAAACGTGCAAGCTCTTGTGCTGGCAGCGACCTGCTGCTCGGTTCGTTCCTGTTTGTGCTCGCCGCGATCGCTTGGTCACGGTTCGCGTGATTCAGACGGTGCGCAGTCGCGGCGATCTTCATGGTCGCTGGTTCCGATGCTGTGCGTCTGCTCATGGCGCCGGCGATCGCCGCGGCCGGCCAGATCCGCCAGGAGACCGAGTCGATTTGGACGCCCAGGCCGGCGGCTGTCAGCGCGTTCCGAGCAGCACGTCGACGAGCTGTGCTCGGCGGGCGGCGCCGCGTGCTTGGGCGAAGTGGCAATCCACTGCGGATGGAACGCGTCGTCGACGGCGACGCTACGAATCCGTGATCGAGCAGACCGGCCGCCGCGGCGACTATGCCGTTCGCCTGGTCCGCTCGCTCGCGGGCCCGATCGTGGCGCAGCAGGGAACGCTCGAGGTGTTTGCCAATGCCGAGGGCGGTCGCATGTGTCGATCGAGTTCTGGCCGAGGTCGACCAGGTCGCCCCGATGAAGATCGCCGTCGAGCTTGACAACATGCGCGGCATCCGGCGACTTCTGGAACCCGATTGGAGCCCGATGAGGTTGGCAAATGACAGCAGCTGCGTACCTCCTCGGTCGCCTTCGACCTGGCCGCTGCTCACGCTCGGCCATCGCGCTTCGGCTATATGCTTGCCTATGGCGTGATGTCCTTCCAGCGGGTGCCCTTCGAGAGAATGGAAATCGGGCCCGACGTCGCCCTGCCCTTGATGGGGCTGTCGCTGTTGATGGCCGTCGTGCTCGTCTACGGCTGCGCCGGCTCGTGCACCAGGCTCGTCGAGAAGCTCCGCGGCATCGGCCCGGGTTTGCCCGTTGGCTCGCGCCGCACCTGGCCGCCGCGCGAGCGAGGCACAGACCCTCGGTCGCGAGCAAGAACAGAGCCGCCAGCGCGGCCAGGCGATTTTCGATTCAATCCAAAATCCAAATCCAAAATCGGGGTGAGGCGTGTCCAGTACTCCCGATGGCGGGATCAGCACATCGTGCAGGCCCAGCGGCAGCTGCAGGCCTACTACCCGACGTCCTATACGGCGGATGAGCTGAGGGGGTTTGTGCCGCATCGCAGACGGCCTACGGTCTGGCCATTCACTGGATGGCCGACTTTGTGCGGGCCAATCCGCAGTGGGTCGCGCAGGCTGAGCAGGTGGCTAAGAAACCGATCGTCGAGGCGATCGTGGAGCGGCTGCCCTCAGCGGCTGGGAGGCCTCGCTCGCCGGGCTGTTCGTGGGCTTCCTGCTCGACGTGGCTTTCGCCTCCTTCCTGGCCTGGGAAGCTAACCGAAACAGCCCCGGCCAGACGATGCCACTCGGCGAACTGAGAGCACGTTCGTCCGCTGTCGTCGGAGATGGGCCAATGATGCGAAAGTGTTCCGAAGTGTTTCTCGTGCTGTGCGCGGTGTTCCTCGCATGCATTTGTGGAACGCGCGCGAGCAGAAAAAGGAGGGCGGCGGCGAATGGAACGCGGCGGCGGGCCAGTGGCTGCCTCCGCCGTCATTCCCGGGATCCCGCCGGTCGAGGAATTGAATCGCGGCTTCGTCGAAGAGCGGCCGCCCGTCGAGACGGTCAAGCCGGCGAAAGAGACCTTCTGGCAGACGCACGCCGAAGAACGAGGCCGAAGAGGGCCGGATGCACGCCCGAGGATCAAACGGCAGGAGAAGACATTCCGCCGACGACGCCTCGGGAGAAGTTCGGCCTTCGCTTCCGCACCGTTTTGTGGGGCCGAGCTGTTCGTCTGGGATCGCGGCCGTGGGGTGTGCGAGCAGGCGATGCCGACTGCACGGAGTACTGCCCCGCACCGCTACACGATCGGCGAGAACGCGGCTGCGACATCTGGATCGTGCGGATTCCGGCCGGGAGCGACGAGCGACGGCCGCGGTTCGTGTTCTTGACGACGGGCGGGCCCAGCGACCGGAAATGCACGGCTACGCGGGGAAGTGGCAGCGCCCTTCATTTTCGGCCGCCTTCCGAAGACGAACCCGACGTCGGCTCCTGCAATTCGGACCGAAAACCGCCGCGGCCGCCACGCGTTGCCGGCAATCGGGCCCGGGCGGCGATCGGGTACCGGACAACGACCGACGTCGGCCTCGGCCTCGGTTTCGGCCCGGAATGGTCCGGTCCGACGGAGGCCGTACGATGAAGTCCCTGATCCCTCAGCCTTCCACCTTCTCAGATCTCTGGCAGTGGATTTTGTATCGTTTTCCGCTGTGGCACGTGATTGCTGGCGGAGTTGTGCTCTTTGCGGCTGAGGAAAACATGGCCGACGAATTGAAGCTGTGAGCGACGAGCCCGGGCATTCGTGACGGCATCCGACTTCGACGCCGAGACGGTCGCCCCGCAGACCGCCGTCCAAGCGGCACCGGAAACACATCCCCTCGACGATGCGGTCGACGCCTATGCCAGTTGGTGAAGGACGTGCGGCTCAAGAAGGTCCAGCTCAACGCGGCGATTGCCGAGCAGGAAGAGGCAGCGCTCGAGGTGAGCGGCCTGAACGCCAAGCTCGGCAAACTGGCCGGCGACGAGCAGGCGGCTTTTGAAGATGTGCAGACGGAACGCGAGGCGGCCGACCTCCGAAGGCATCCCGAAGAGCGACGACAGCGAATGATGAGACGCAATGACAGACCCGACGCCGGAACGGAGCCCGAACCGCGCCCGCAGCCTCATTGGCACTGCTTTTCGTCGGCGCCGGCCGTTTCGGCCGAAGCGGCCGACGCCGCAAATCGGAGGGCAATCGCCTACTGGTCGTTGCGGGATCGGTTTGTTACGGAGCAGGGGGAGCTGGTGCTCTACTGGATCTGCGGGCGCGACCGGGCCGTCTGCGATGCGGCCGAGGCGTCCGTGGGCAGCGACGACGCGCTGTGGAAGTCGCGCGGCTTCTGGCCGACCCGATCGAGCGGATCGCTCAATCGCTGTTGGATGCGAACGGGGACGGGACGATCGCCGTGCGCGACGATCACAAGCGGGGCACTGCTGATCCGCACGGTCTGCTGAGCGATCCCGATGCGCCCAGCCTGAGGTTGTGCGACAACGTCGTACCCGTTGCTGCGCTGGGAACGCGACCCAGGGCCAGCATCGGCTTCGCCGCGGGTTCAAACACCTGGAGATTATCTGATGAACATCGGAAGGCTCGAGCAGCTACGCGACGGCCACAATGTCGGCGTCCGGAGTCTCGAAGGACGTCGACGCCACCGATTTCAACCTCGGCGTTCCCGGCGGGGCCATGATCAAACGGCCTGGCCGCGCTCGGTGCACCTGCGCAGGCCACCGCCAGCGGCGTGACGTTTCCGAACTCCATCGTGCGAAGTACTGGCGCAGACCGCCACGTACAACAGATCCTCGGCCAGCGGCGAGAACGGTGCGTTCGATCATGATGTTGAGCCGCGACCTATAACTGGCTCGGCTCGAGCGACACGTGGAGCCTGGCTCCGGCGCTGACCCACGACCGACGGAACACGAACACGACTTCGGGGCCGGTGGTCGGGATCGCGGTCAAAGGCGGGGATCACTTCCGGCCGACGCCATCGACCTCAACAACGTCCAGCTCGCGGTCGATCACACGTTGGTCACGGTCCCCGGCGTTCCGACCAACGTCACGATCACCAGCGACGGCACCATCCGAATCGGCGATCGACATCTCCTGGACCGTGCCCGCGAGCACCGGCGGCGCCGGCGATCAGCGACTACGAGCTTACCCCCTCGATCGATCGGCTGAATACGACCACGGTCCACTCTGGGCAGTACGTCGACGAAGGCGTTTCTGGTAGCTCCTCGACGATGGGCATGCTGTACGGCGTGCAGGTCGCCGGCGAATCCGCTCGGCATGGGGAGTCATCGGGCACCTGGGCCTACGGCACGCCGGCCGGCGAGGCGCAATCCCGTTTCGCAAACGAGCGACGAGGCCCATCACTACAGCCTCAGGCACGGTCACGACCGGCACGGCACCCCGGGACGTCCGTCGCCACCAACGAGGTACCTCGTGGCCCGGCCGATCCGACAGTATCACCGCCGTGAAAGCCGCCGTGGCGGCCAAGGCCTCTTTGATTTTGACGTTGGTCACCGGGACCACTAGACGCAGGCACAGCCGGGCGCGAGGTGGCCGACAACGCGGCCACGTTCACCACTACGACGAACGCGATCAGAGACCTCTCGAAAACGAGCGACTGGCGGCGTTCGGGCATGCTCGGGCTCGACCTGGACCGCTCGATCGACGTGCACGTGCCGTGCAGGATGTGTTCAATCGCGGGGGCTGGGCCGAGCGGCGCACTGCGCGGCCTTCATTCTCTAGGTCACCTCGGCTTGACGGACATTTACAGCTACGCCAACGGCGGTAAAAATCAGCCGGGCGCCGTTGCTTGTGCCTGGCTCTGGCCGTCGCGGAAACTTCGACGATCCCCGTCGAACCGAATCTCTCGGTCCCCCTGGCTGCCCACGCTGCCCGTCGAGAGCAAGGGCTTGCTCGCGGCGAATCCGATGTTGCCGGTCGAAGTCGCCCTGTCGGTCCATGGCGCGGTCGACGCTGCCCGTCGAAGCAAGCCTCTCGGTCAAGGACGTTCCGGTCCGCCTCTCGCCGCTTGAGAGCCAGCTCGCAGTTGATGCTGCGCCGGCAGCTCCGGTCGTACTCGCGGGGAAATCTCAACCCGGCGCCGGCGCGGCCCCGTCCAAAACAACCTCTCGGTCAAGGACGTGCCTGAGCCGCCAGCTGCTGATCTGGTGGGGCCAGGGCGCCACCGCCGCGGGCGCCGTGCCGCCGACTGAATTCGGCCAGACCACCGTCTCCGCTCGAGCTCCTGCCGAACGCCGCCCATCGAGATCTTGCTCTCCGCCTCGAACAGGCGCGAACGTGCCGATGCTGCTCGGTCCAATGGCTCGGCGTCACGTACGTGTCGCGGTTCAACGGGCTGCCCATCGAGTCGCCGCTCAGGTCGCAATGACGATGACTCTTCCGGTCGAGGCGGCTCTGGTGAAAAACGGCGCCGCGCTCCCGCTCGCATCGTTGGGCACGCTGGCCACGCTCAGCATTGCGAAGCTCCTCCGCCTCGAGTGGCTGCTCTCGACGCCGTCCAGGCCGCCGCTTCCCGTTGAATGGCGAGCGAACTTCGCCATGACCTCCACGCTGCCCATCGAAGCCCTGGGCTCCGCGGCCTCCAGGCTGTCGCTGCCGTTGGATTGGCGTGCGCCGTTACGCTGCTTCGGCCCTGCCGATCGAGTGGCGCCGAGTTGGCCAATGACCCGGCCCTACCGATGGACTGGCGGGCACCGCTAATCTTTGCCCGGCCTGCCGATCGAAACCCGGGCGGCGTCGCCGCATTGCAGGTGCTGCCGATCGACTGGACTGGCAAGCTGGCCGCTTGCCCACGTTGCCGGCGGAATCGCGCATCGGCGGCCGTCGTCAAAGCCTCCAGCCTGCCCGTGGAGTGGTGCCGTTGCTCGCGGGCATCGTTGGTCTGCCGATCGAGGCGAAAGCCAGCGTGGGGCAGGCGGCCGCCTGCCCATTCGATTCCCTCGGGGGAATATCGACGCTGTTCGGTTTGCCCGTCGAAGCCGCGGCCGGCGTGAAGGCCAAGCCGTCGCTGCCGTCGAATTCCTCGGCTGGGGTCGCTTGATTATTTCACCAGCGACGCTGCCCATCGAATCGTGGTGCGTGCACGCGGGAATTGTCGGTCTGCCGATCGAGTCCGCACGTCGCTCGCGGCGGCCACAAACACGCCGATCCAGTGGCGCGGCCAGCTCGCGATCGACCCGCGCTGCCCATTGCCTGGCATCTGGCGTCGCCGCAAAGCTCGTGACGCTGCTGATCGAGGTCCTGCAGGGCCTGGTCATGCGGGGGCCGTGCTGCGGCTGGAGTGGTTCTGCGACGCGACGCCCGACTATTCGGGCGGCGTGTTCAAATTGCCGTGTCGCGGCCGCGTGTTTTGCCTGGACGCACGGGGCACTGTTTTCGTGCTCGGCAAGCGGCACAGTTTCAAGCTCGGCGACGCCGGCCGCTTCGGGGCGGGGGCCGCGGGGCGTGGGGCGGGGGTTTCAGGAAAGAGTGCTGCGGGGATTCAGAGCTTTGCATGATGCGGGACGGGCCCGCAGGAGAAAAGGATGTCTCTCGCGACACGGATCCGGTTCGGTACGGCTCGGCCAATATGGACGAGGTCGACGGCTCGACACAGGGCGGGGCGATCGACACGACGACGCTCGTCACGTGGGATGACCCGACCATCGTCAACGCGCCGGCCACGACGCTCACATACGTTTCGAGCAGCACCAGCGACACCACGCAATCGGTCACCGTCACGGGGCGGAGCTCGACCGGCGCGATTGTCACCGAGACGATCAACCCGCTCACCGGGACGACGTGATCACGGCACCATTACGTTCGAGGCGGATTTTGGAAGTCGTGAAGTCGGCCACCGCGGTCGGCACGGTTCCGATCAAGCGGTCGACCGATAGCGAATTGCTGTGCCACATGCCTCCCGGCGTGAAGCAGGCTGCGCCGCTGCTTTTACAATGTCCGCCGACGTCGGCAGCGGCAGCACTCGAAACTATTACGAAAGGTCTTCCTGTCCAACACGAACGGCACGAACGCCGCGCTCAGCTTGACCTTCAAAACGAACACCGACGTCGGCGGCGGTGCGGACCGCCAGCTGGCCGTGGCCAGTGCCGTCAACGATACGGGCACGAGCACCAACCGCCAGACGGCTCCTTCAGGAATCACCGGAGCCGGCTTCGGAGACGGCCCGACTTCGATTCCTGGCACGGACCTTGCGCCGGTGCAACGATCGGCATCTGGCTGAACCTCACACTCACGGCGGGCCTGGCGGCCGACGCCACAACGTACTCCCCGAAGCAGACTGCAGCACGACCTAGGGCCACGGGCCCTAGCACCCGGTGCCGTTCTCGTCGAGTTTGGAAACCACCTGCTTCGGCCTCGAAGCCGATCACGCGCCAACTGAGTGAATTTTTACCGCGTTGCGTCGCGTTCGGAGCTGATCAGCACGCGGCAAGAGCCCGCAGGAGAAAAGAATGAGCGACGACGATTCGAATGCTGTGCGTTTCCACCCACAAGGTCAACGACAGCGGCGTGATGTGCTTTGACGCCTCGCTGCTGGCGGCGTCGGCCAGCGAGCAGCCGGCCGGCGTGTTCACCGATAAGGGGCCGAGCCGGCAAGCTGAACCTACAGCGCCTCGCCACGCAGCCCTTCGAAACCGACACCGAGTACGTCATCACGATCGAGCAGGTGCCACCTGCACCGGCTGCCGCTGCACCTGCAGCCGCGCCGACACCGGTTCCGGCCTCGCCGCCAACCCCGCAACCGCCAGAGCAGGCGGCGGTCGTTCCGCCGCACTCGGAAGCCGTCCGGCGACTCGGCCACGACCTCGAAGCCCGTCGCGCCACCACGAAGTGAAAAGGACTGGATCCGCAGATTACGCAGATTTCACAGATTGAATTGAAATCTGCGGCCATCTGCGAAATCTTGCGGATAAAGGGTTTTTCCTCCGTGCCCGAATCGGTCGTCGCTTTTCGCACAAGAAGGTCAAGCATCCGAACGACGTTCGGGGCTACGCATTCAGTTGGAAAAACGATCTCCCGAGGCGACCGAGCTGTTGTCCTCGGTCGTGTCGGTGACGGTGGAACGGGCCGCCAGGATGATGAGACACCGCTCGTCGCCGGTACCGGGACGGTGAACGGAGCGACGATCCTCGACGACGAGGGCGTCGAGATCGCCGCCGGCCTGGCGGCCCAGGGTTCATGCTCTCGGCCGGGACGGCCGGCTCCGACTATCGCGTCACGGTGACCGTGACAACCAACCTCGGGAACACGACCGCCGGGGTCTGCGTGGTGCAGGTCCGCGACGGGAAACCGAAGTACTAAGTGCCGAATTGCTGCGACGGTCTTCCGGCCTTACCCGCCGCCGCGCCCCGCCGCCCGCGGCCGGGCAGCGAAGCAGAGGCTACGACGAAAAGTGGCTAAGGCTTGGCCGTCGCCTACGCGGAGAGAAGCATCCGCACTGCGAACGCTGCCTCCGCCGCGGCCTGAAGGTCAAGACGGGGGCGGTGGATCATCGGGAGCCGTTTGTCTCCCTCGACGACCCGAAGAGGCTCAAATGGAAGAACTGCGAAGCCCTGTGCCGAAGCTGCCACGCGATCAAAACCCACGCGGAACGCAAGGCGGGGACCAACAGTTACTCGCTGATGTTTCGGCCCTAGCGAGGCGTGAGTACCGAGTCATCCCCGTCACCTCGATCGAGCCCTTCTGGAGGAAACCGCGGTTGCGATTCCTCGTGACCGGGCTGCGGATCGCCATGCTGGCCCGCGACGTCGCCGGCCAGCACATCGAAGAGCCGGACGGCTGGGAGTGGTGCCAGCAAGAGGTGCACCCCTTCGACGACGACTCGATGCTGGTGACGATCTGGTTCCGGCCGTCGTCGACATTCGGCGCCAAATGGATGAAGGACGATGCGCGGGCGGAGGGGAAATCGACCAGGCGCACGGCGCGAGGGGAGTACCGCGGCGATCGCCACGGGAAACGCGCCACCGCTCCGTCGGGAGTACCGGATGCTCCGAAGTCGCTTTCCGACGAAGCGGCCAGAGAATGGAAGCGTATCATCAAGCTGCTCGCCGGCGCGGGGCTCGTAGCGAAGCTGGATCGATCGGCCTCGCCCTCTACTGCCAGGCCTGGTCCGACTATTGGGCGGCCAAAAAGATCATCCGAACGCAGGGCTGGTCGGCCGTCGGCTCCACGGGAAACGTGACTGAACATCCCGCCCGCGCTGCCTGCGGACGGCCTGGGACCAGTGCATGCGCCACCGCGCGAGTTCGGTCTGACGCCGGCGGCGAGGAGCTCATCGAACTCGGCGGCCGCAACGAAAAAGGCGAAGGCGACGACGACGAGTCGGCCTTCTTCTAGGCGGGGGGAAAGGCGCCGGAACCCGGTCCGGAGCTCTCGCGAACCGCCCCGCCCCTCGGCCTCAACGCCGGACGCTCTCGCGCGTGCAGACCGTTCCCGCGATGGTCGACGCCTGGTACGACCAGGCCGCGGCCGACAAGGCCTGTCTGTTCTTTGAAAAATTGGTCCACGTTGAGGGCCCGAAGGGCGGTCAGCCCTTCACGCTCGAGCCTTGGCAGCGGGTCATCGTCCGCCGGCTGTTCGGCTGGAAGGACGGACGGGACGCGGGTCTACGGTTTCTGTATCTCGAGGTTCCCCGCGGGAACGGCAAGGTGCTTCTCGCGGGCCTCGGCATGTACATGCTGTTTTGCAAGGAGCACGGGGCCGAGGTCTGCTCCTGTGCACTCGATGGCGGAATGGCTTCGCTGGTCTACGAGCCGGCGAAAGCGATGGTCGCGCGGTGCCCGATGCTCGCCAAGCGGGCGAAATCCGCGAGTCGGCGAACGGATCGTGGTCCCGTCGACGGCCTCGTTCTACCGGCCGCTCCGGGCAACGAATCGATCGGCCACGGCTTCAACGTCCATTTTTTCTGCTACGACGAGCTGCGCCTGGCCAAGACGCGTCACCTGTACGACGCGATGGTCACGGCGATGGGCAAACGGAAGCAGCCCATCGGGCGTTGGCCAACCCCGCCGGCAGCGACCGCACGACGATCTGTTGGGAACGCACTCCACGCGCTCGACGTGATCCGCGATCCGTCGGTCGACCCCCGCATGCTTGCCGTGATCTACACGGCCGATCCCGAGACAACTGGACCAGCGAAGAAATCAAGCGGAAGGCCAATCCGAACCTGGGCGTTTCGGTCGAGCTCGGGTTCCTCCGCAGAGCGTGCAAGCAGGCCAAGATTAAGACCCAGGCCTTCGAAAGCATCGTTTCACCAGCTGCATCTGAATCGTCGAACAGACCAGGACATCCACGTGATCCAGCTCGACGCCTGGCGGGCCTGTGCTCGCCCGTCGCTGCCGATGATCTCACTTCGGACGGCATTCCTCCCCTCCCGGCCCGGCCTCGACATGGCCGGCGCGCGGGACGTCACCGCCTTCGTGGAACTCTTCGAGGAACTGCTCCGCGGGGGGCTCGCCTGGATGCCCGCGCGTCTAGGCTGCCCGAAGGGTTCTGGCGACGATCGCCGACCAGCAGGATAGCAGCGCGAGCGACGAACTTCTCCGAGCAAGGAAACTGATCGCGCTTCACCGGAAGGAACGAGGTCGTTGTCGCACTGGTTGATCTGCGCCAGGTGATGGACGATCTTTACACCAAGTCTGCGCATTCTCGGCTTGAGATCTTCTCGATCCGTGGAACGCGACCCATGCCCTGTCAGACGCTGGTGAATATTCGGCTATACCCGCAGGAACGCCGGCATCTGATGCCGCAAACGTTTCGCCACGTACAACGAGCCCTTCAAGGGGCTTTGTTGGGACGGCCCTCGTCGGGGACACTTTTTGCACCCCGGCAACGGGTGCTCGATTGGATGGCCGAAGAACACGGCCGCCAAAGTCGACCCGTCCGGCAACATGCGACCGGACAAGGCCCAAGAGCGGCCAGAGATCGACGGTATCTGCGCGGGCCTGATCGGCCTGGGCACTGTGGATCCTCGCCGAGGCGGAGAAAAAGTAGTCGCTGCGATAGCGTGTCTATGAGACGCAGTGGCGTGCCCTCCGTCAGATGGGCAGCCCAGCGTTCGCCCGAGCTGCCGCGCGGCGACGATGCCGAGGCCGTGCTGTTCGACGGGCACGACGAAGGACCAAAGCGGCAATCTGTGGAGTGGGAAGATTGGGAAATTACGCACAACGGATGAATTTGGATTTTCGATTTAGCCTGGCTGTCTTTTTTTTTTTTTTTTTTTTTTTTTTTTTTTTTTAAAAAAAAAAAAAAATCGATCGATCCGGCGGACTGCTTCGCGATCGCCGGATTCGCCGGGATCGCGGCGGGAACCTGGCAACTAGAGCCAAGCCTGGTCGTTGATCATCTGCGGGACGCTCTCTTGCTCGCCGCGGCCGCCGATCGGCGCCTGGCGCGGCCAAACCGCCTGGATGGATTCAACGGATGAGCTGCGCAGTGGCCAGTGGCTGGTGGCCAGTGGCTTGTTGCACGCCTCGCCTAACTGGCCACTTGTTACTGGCCACTGGAGTCTTTTGGACCCCGAATGGGCTTACTCTCGCGAACATTGACGGGCACACGAGCGCCCACACGAGACAGGCCGCCATGCCCGGTCCGCTCGACCCCTACTGGTACAGCGGAACCGGCATGCGTCTCCGGGGCCGGCGTGATGGTCACGCCCGAGCAACCGCGGTCCCCGCGTGATCACCGTCTACGCCTGCTGCCGCGTGATCGCCGAGACGCTCGCCTCCCTCCCGAATTACCTCAAGCAGATCCTGGGCGAAGACCAGTACGGCAATCTCAAACGCAAGCTGGCGGTCAAGCACCCGCTGTTCAACACGCTCTTGCACGGCCCAACCCCTGGCAGACGCCGCTCGAGTTCTACGAGATGCTGACCGGGCACGTTGTGCTGCGGGGGAACGCCTACGCCGAGATCGTCAATGGGAAACAACTCTCTTCCCTGCCGGAGGCCTCGGGTCCAGGGCTGGCCCTGGTGCCGCTGCATCCCGCGCAGGATGAAGGTGCAGCAGCTCGACAACGGCGACCTGCGCTATGTCTACAAGAACCCGCTCGGCAAGGAGACGGTGTTCCGTCAGGACGAGATTTTCCACCTCCGCGGCTTCACCTCGGACGGCATCGTCGGCATGAACCCCGTCGCCGTCGCTCGCGAAGGGATCGGCCTGGCGATCGCCACCGACCGCTTCAGCGGGCCGCGGAGATCCACAATAACGCCACGCCCAACGGCATGGTCGTGCACCGGCCACGCTCAGCGACAAGGCCTACGCACGGCTCAAAGCCTCGATGCGCGGTCAGACCGGCGGCATCGAGAACGCCGGCAACTTCCTGATTCTCGAGGAGGGCATGAAGTGGCAGCAGGTCGGCCTCGACATGGAGGACCTGCAGTTCCTTGAAACACGAAAAATGAACAAGCACGAGATCTGCACGCTGTTCCGCGTGCCGCCGCACATGGTGGGCGATCTCGAGGCCGGCGCTGCCTACTCCTCGGTCGAGGAGATGGGAGAAGACTTCGTGACCTACACGTTGCGGCCTTGGTTCGTGCGCTGGGAGCAGGCGATCGCCCGCGACTTGATCGACGATCCCGGAAACGTACGAAGCCTGCTTCGACGCCGACTGCCTGCTCCGCGGCAAGACGACCGAACGCTATCAGGCGTACTCCAGTGCCCGCACGGCCGGCTGGATCAGCACCAACGAAATCCGCGGCAAAGAAGGCCTGAACCCCGTCGAAGGCGGCGACGAGTACAGTAATCCGGCGGTTACGCCGGGGGGCGAGGGGGCAGGGGCCGGGGGCGATGGTGAAGAGGAAGAAGGCGACGAAACGCCTCCCGGAAAAAAGACCGCTCCGCCGCCCCCAAAAAAGAACGCGGTGCCGCCGAAGAAGGACAAAAAAGACGAGAAGGACAAAAAGAAAGGCGACGAGGAGAGCGAACAGGCGAACGCGCTCCTCAGTGGCTCGATGCGATCGCCAGACGCGGCGGCCGGATCGCCAACGCCGAGGCCCGCGAGCTGCTCAAGCCGGCCGGCCATGCATGGGACGATCCGAAGCAGTTCGAAGCCTGGTCCCGCGACTTCTGCGAGAATCACCCAAATAGTAGAACAGGTCGTCGCCCCGATCGTCGAGGCGGCCGGCCTGAGCGGTTACCGCGAGCGCGTCGCCGGAGCGATCTCAGAGGGCTGCTGCAGCGTCGGACTGAACCGACGCCTTCGGAAATCGAGCCGATGTGAAGTTCACCGCCCCTCTTGCGGACAACTCGTTTGTCTTCGCTTGCCATGGGAACTTGGCGTGTTGAAGAAATTCCTTCATCTTGTCGGCGCTCGGTCTGCTCGGGGGGCTTCGCCAGCAGCTCATGCGTAAAGCCAAAAGATCGACCCAAACGCCGTTCCCGACTTCGACGCTCGACTCGGAGGCCATCGACGGCGGGATGGGCAGCCCTGGAGCGCCGGACGATACAGGCCGCAAGATTGAGGTCAAGGTCTACGGGACTGCCTCGGGTCGAGGCAGTCCACGTGCTTGAACCGTACGCGTTGCGGACCTCGATTTCGATCCGATGAGCCGCCGGAGTGAACCGCACTTGGCAGGCCTCGACGGCAGCTGGACGATGACCTCGACAAGCGTGCTCATCGCCGCATCTTAAATCCAAATCCGAATCGAAAATCCAAAATGAAAGACGAGAGAAATCTCGCCGCTCTCAACGGCGCCACCTTGGCCATGTGCCCGAGAAGTCTGAGAATCCGCCATCGTCGAGGCCCGCGGGCCGGAATTTCGGCGACGGCCGCGGAAATCCAGGCAATAATGACCAAGAAGGAAGTACAGCGGGATCAAGGCGGGGTGTACGTGCTGCCCTTGTTCGGCACGATCTCGCAGCGGATCGGCCTGATGGAGCAAGGCCTCGGGCGGCACGTCGATCGAGCTTCGGCCACATTCGACCAGGCGTTCGCCGATCCGCAGGTGGGCGCCCTCTCTGCGGCATGGGTTCGCCCGGCAGCATCGTCGCCGGATCCAGGAACAAGCCGCACGGATTCTTCGGCTCGCGGCGAAAAACTCGCTGGTGGGGATCGCCAACGCCCAGAGCCGCCGCCCGCCTTCTGGATCGCTACGGCCTTCGACAAGTCATGATCACGCCCTCGGGCGAGGCAGGCTCGCTGGGCGTGTTTACGGCCACGAGGACTATCGGCGAAGAATGAGGCGGACGCCGGAAAGTGGCTTACATCTCGTCTCGGCTCCGTACAAGACCGAGTGGAACCCCTAGGGCCGCTTCTCGAAGGAGGCCTTCGATTCGAACAAGCGCGGAGCAACGAGTACTACGTGGCGTAATCGTCGACGGGGTCACGAAAGGTCGCGACGTCACCCGCGCCTTCCGCCAAGAAAAACTTCGGCGGCGGCCGCTGCCTGTGGCGGCGGCCTGCGTGGAAGCGAAGATGGCCGATCGGGTCGCCCCGTTCGCCCAGGTCCTCACCGAGCTCGACGCCGCTCGGAAGCCGGACGGCCAAGGCCGACATCCGCACCGAGACGCCGGGCGACGACGGCACCGTGCAGGCCTCGAAGGCCGAGATCGCGCTCTTGAGAATATCGCTGGAAATTCGTCGACAGCCGGCGTCGAGCAAGCTTATTGACGACGACCTGCTGATATACTATACCATCGGACCGATACCCAAGCGGCGGCGAATCGCCGTGCGCCGACCCGACGTGGGGGGGGCGGTCTGGTCGGGAATGCGCGTTTCGGACGGACTGGGCCTGCAAGTCACTCGATCGGCCTCGGCATGGGACCGCTCAACGATGTTTCGCATCAAAACGGCTGCAGAGTGCGGCATGGAAGTCACCATTTTTCGGCAGGTAGCCGCGGGACGCGGTCTTTTTCATCGAACGCTCTCTCGGTTCCGCGGATCGATCAAACGCGCTTCCTTGTAGTTACGGCTGGCGACGCCTCCAGAGCCAGCCGATTTCTACGATCGAGGTGAACGGTGCAGATCACCAAAATTTGCCCCATAGACCGCTTTCCGGAAAAAGCTCCATGAGCGCTTTGCGACAGGACGGCGTGAAGGGCGACGCCCGTCCGGAGGTTACCGTCGCCGACGCTCGGAGATATCAACAGGCCATTCTGGCCACCGTTCTGCATCGATACCCTCCTACCCCATCTGATCCAGTCGGCCCGCTCAGGGCTCGGCAGCCTGAGGCGCGACAAAATCCTCGACCAGGCCGACACTTAGGGCGGAAGGCCGCCCGCGAGCATAACCGGGGCCGTGATGCGGAATGAAATCGACATCCGATCCGGATTGGAGACCGTCGCTGCATGACTCCGGGACAACCGAAGCACAAAATCGCTACGGCTCTCGCTCGCTGCTACGCGCCCTCGCAGCGTTCACACTTGGAGACGGGTGCCTTCTCGGATCGATCAAGCTGAACGCACTGACCGGCGAACACGTCGACGGGTCGCTCGCCGCGGCAGCAACGGGAAATCGCCCAATGCGCGGCGGGACAACTTGACACCCGTTGAGGACTTGCCAGACGTCGGCCATCGCTCGTGGCCATCTCGCAATTACGATCAGTTGAACGGCGGATATTACAAACGGCTTGGAATGGTTTCCCATGCGGTCCTTCGGCCGACTATACGCAGGACGCGTTGCCGCGAGTCTTACGAGCATAGCAACAGGCAGGGCCGCACAAAGGCACCCGTCGCCCGAAAACACTGGGCCCGCTGGCTTGTCTACGGCCTCCCGGCTCGCGCAACCTCGCCGCGAGAAAATATCCAGGCAGCGGCGGCCTTCGTTGCGAAGCGAGTACACAGCACAACCTCTCAGGATAAGTGAAAGGCAGGCGTCCGCCAGGCGGCAGCCGGCGACGCTGGCCACAGCTTTTTGAAAAACGTCACGCGGCAGCGGGCGTGGAACCGTCAATCGGTCCGCAGGGATGCGGGCCAGTCGACCGATTCACGCCCGCTTTCTCTTAGGTGGCCTCAGCCACCGCCGCGACCACCTCTCAGGCAGGGAAGCCGATGGTCGTTAACCGACTCGCGAATTGCGCAACGAGCTTGCCGACGTCACCGCTCCGATGGACAAGATCCTCGAGGCGGCCGCCGCTGGCGACGGGCGCGACCTGACGCCTGACGAGGACAACGACTACAGCGAGCTGTCGGCTCAGGCCGACTCGTTGGGCAAGCGAATCGAGCGCGAGGAGAAGTTCGTCGAAACGCGTTCGGCCGGGCGACCGTGATTCGCTCCCTGTCCGGCGACGGCACGGGCGAAGCCGCCGCGGCCTCCGCGGCCGGGTCGTCATGGGCAAGGACGGCAAGCCGGTTATCGGCAAGGTCCACGATCTGATTCGCGACGACCCCAAGAGGGGCTTCCGGACACCCGCGAATTTTTCTTATGTGTGATGGACGCCTCCCGGGCGGCCGAAACGGGAGGCTCTGTCGAATGACCGCCTGAAGTTCCTCGAATCGTCAAGCCGGACGCTGCGCCACTGCGGGCAGCGACGAACAGCAGACGCAAGCCGATCAGTACGGCGGCTACTTGCTGCCCGAGGCCTTCCTGCCCGATTTCCTGAAGGTCGATCCGAGGCCGATCCGACCGGCCGCACGACCAAGGTGCCGATGCAGTCGCAGGTCGTGAAAATCCGGCACGCACCGACAAGAACCATACGAGCAGTGTCGCCGGCGGTCTGACCGTCAGCCGACGCCTGGAAACCGGAAACATCATCTCCTCGCAGATGTCGATGGAGCAGGTCCGCCTCGAGGCGACCGGCCTGTTCGGTCTGTCGTACGCCACGGAGGAGCTGCTCACCCTTTCGCCGATCAGCTTCGTGGCCATCCTGGAGCAGGGCTTCCGCGACCAATTCACCTTCGCAATGGTGAACGAGAAGCTCAACGGCACGGGCGCGGGCCAGTACATGGGCATCCTCAAAGCCCGGCCCTGATCGCCGTTCCCAAGGAAACCGGCCAGGCCACGGCCACGATCGTGATCAAGAACGTGCTGCTGATGCGTTCGCAGTCCTGGCGCTATTCGCGCTCGGTCTGGCTGGCCAACCACGACACGCTGCCGCAGCTGGCCCAGTTGGCTTTGACCGGCAGCGGCAACGCGGCCGTGGTCTTGGTGTTCATGCCCTCGCTGCGCGAAGACGTGCCCGACCTGTTCTGGGCCGGCCGATCATCTTCACCGAGTACTGCCAGACGCTGGGCAGCCAGGGCGACCTGATGCTCGTCGACTGGTCGCAATATCTGGAGGGAACCCTGCAGCCTTTGCAGTCGGCCGAATCGATCCACGTCCGCTTCCTGAACCACGAGCGGGCCTTCAAGTTCTGGATGATGAATGCCGGCGCACCGTGGTGGAGATCGCCGCTGACGCCCAAGAACAGCACGAAGTCGCTGTCTCCCTTCGTGACTCTCCAGGCCCGGCCGTAAGCGGCCCGTTCGACCGGATTTTCGATTTTCGATCTTGGATTAGAAGGCCTCGCGATGCTGACCACTCTTCTGACGGTCCTTGGGCTTCTCGGCCTGTGCGGGCTCGGGATGACGATTTCCCAGCTCGAGAATCGCGTCCGCGCGACCCACCTTTTGCACCACTATGTCGCGGCTCCCGCTGCGACCACGTTGCAGACCGTCGGGGCATCGGTCGACATGCAGGCCTGGAAGTGTTTCATGGCCTCGTACCTGAAAGTGACCGGTACGGGCAACCTGACTACGTTCCAACTTATTGCCGGGGACAAGAGCGACTTCTCGGGCAACAACGTCACCATCTTTACCGGCGCGTGGCCCGTCCTGCAGCCCGACGCGGCCGGCAACCAGGTGTTTCTGGAATGCACGGCGAGCAGATCGCTCAGCTGGCCGCAACGAGCGGCGATGCTCTGCGCTACGCGGGTGTGCAGTATCAGCAAGCCACGAGCGGCGACACCGGTGTGGTGACGTTCCTCGCCGCCGAGCCGACGTTCGCGTACCCGGGACTCACCGCCGACGCCTCTTCTTGAGCGGGACGGGTTAATTGCCCGGCTCCAATGACCGGGCCACTCCCGCACGCGAGCCAAGCGGCAAACCGAACGCATCGCAGGACTTTTTAAGATTTCGCGCTGTGGACGCTTCGCAAGCCAGCCCTCCCGCGGCAAGCCCGCAGGACAAAGTGCACGTTCTCTTTCACGAGAACTACACGGTGAAGAACGATGACGGCGCCACTTATCAGGCCGACCAGGTCTATGAGATGAGCCCCGCGAGCGCGGAGCTGTTCACGCACTGGTGCGACTGCGAAATCGTCGATCCGCTCAGCTCGCAATTGCCGCCTCAGCCGGTCAATCCGGCGACGGCCGATCCGGCCCTCGCGACCAAAGTCCAAGCCGCCCTCGATCGCAACGCGAAGGCGAAGGCGACCAAGGGCAAGAATCGCAAAACCGTCGAGGAGCGACTCGACGAATTGGAAGCAGGGCACGGCCCTGCACCCGCTGCCGATGCGCCCTGTGATCGCGGAGCGCCTGCTCCGGCCTCGGCCCCCGAGTGCGCCAAAGATTCAAGCACCGGTCGCTGAGCCATGCCGGCTCCTCAGCAACAGACTGCCGCGCCCGATCCCGCTGCGACGGCCGCTCCGAAGCAAGCGGCAAAGGCGGCCGCCGCGAAATAGCAGTGCCTTTTGGGTTTCAATCTAAAATCGCCGGCCTTCGCCCATGACGCTCCGCATGACTGTGCCGCCGACGAGCTGGCCGGTCGAGCTCGATGAGGTCAAAGAGGTTCAGCCGGCGATCGAGCATGAGCACGACGACGGGCAATTGACCCGGCTGATCAAGGCGGCCACGCGGCATGTCGAGCACGTCACCTGGCGGCAACTCTTGACCGCCACGTACGTGATGAAGCTTCGCGGGTTCCCGTGGGGCGTGGGGCTGTTCGCCGGGCCCGGCGATCGTTACTTCGGCTTCGGCGACACGGGCGCGTTCCGCTCGATCGGCCACGAAGGCAAGATTCACCTGCCGCGGCCGCCGCTGATCTCCGTCGTCTCGATGACCTATATCGACTGGGAAGGCAACGTCGACACGGCCGACCCGTCGACGTATACGGTCGACGCCGATCACGAGCCGGGGACGATCGAGCCGGTGTGGGGCACCTTCTGGCCGCCCACGCGCGACGTGCCCGGTGCGGTCACAGTGACTTACACGGCCGGCTACGGGCCCTCGGCCGACGACGTACCCGACGAGCTCAAGGACTGCATCATCCGCGTGGTGCGGGCCTGCTACGACACGGGACAAAGCTTCGCCCAGGCCGCGCCGATGCTGGCTGCGTTCCTGGAAGATTACAAGTTCCGGGACGCGACCATTTTGGAGTCAGTGAGGTAGGGCGAAGCGATTTTGGATTTGCGATTTTGCCGGGTTAATTGCCCGGCACTTGAAGGCCGGGATTTTGGATTGAAAAAACGCCGCGCCGGTCGCGGCTTAGGGCAGTAGAGGACCCCCAAAAAAGGCCCCCCCACAATCCAAATCGGAGAATCAAGCCTTGAAAGCTCGCTTACTCGCTTCGTTCGGCCTGGCGGCCGCCCTCTGCTTCGCGACGGCTGTCGGCGTCTGCCAAACGAATGCTGTTCGACCGGCCGCACCCGCGGTCTCGGGCCAACCGGAATTCATCCAGAATGAGCCCATTTCCGACGGAGGGCCGGCCGTGCCCGACCAGGTTATTCTGCGCGAAATGTTCCGATTCGAGAAACAGGGGCCGAATGCGGCGGTGGACGCCGGAGGGCACGTCGACGGGACCGCGAAGGCGACCTGGCTCAAGCTCTGCGATCGTCGCGGAGGTAAAGTGCCTGGGCGTGCAGGAAGTGCAATCGCCCGACAGCGACCAGGTGAAAGCCCATTACGTCTACCGGGTCCGCGTCCGCTGGGACCGCGAGACCGCCTGCGTGCAGCCGAAAATGCGCGGCGTTTGGCTCTCGGCGGCCGGCGAGCCCAAATGGATGAACATCCAGGGCTGCATCGATGCCGACGGGGATCGGAGGATGCTGACCGTCACCTGCTCCGCCCCGATCGCCTGACCCGTCGGCGCCTCACACCAGCTCCTCGAGCTGACGGGCGACAAGGCGCTGGCGCGGAAGCTCGAGAAGCTCTCCAGGTCCTCGCGCGACCGCGTCGCGCGGCCGGCCCTGAAGGCAATCGCCAAAACGATTGCCAAGGGGCAAAAGGGAGCCGCGCCGCTCCCCGTAATCAAGCGGTCGATCGGCTAGCGCGTGAAGGGCGACGTCGCCAAAGCCGGCGTCGAGGTCGGCAAGAAAACGCCTCGGCCAAAAGCCACCGGCCAGCCGTGAACCTCCGGGGACGCGCGGCGATGTGGTTAGGCCACATCTTCACGCTGGGCACGAAGGTTCGTACGTCGGGTTTCACCACCCGTGCCAAGGGACGCCGCGGCGAAGTGGTGGCCACGGGCAAGCCGGTCAGAAACCGCGGGCAAATCGTCGCCCATAAGTTCTTGAAATCGGCGACCGCAGCGGCGCTCCCGGGGGCGATTGAAGCCGGGCGCAGGTCGCGAAGGAAAAGCTCGCGGAGCTTGCGAAGTAAATGCTCGACGGCCTGTGCATCCTGTTGCGGCAGCAGAACTTTGCCGGCGTGAAGCAGGTGTTCGCAGTCAACGCCGAGCAGCTGACCAAACCGCGCGGCCCGAACGAAAGCGATCGACCGCAAATCCTCGTGTCCCGCTCCGGCGGCGATCGCAATCCGACCTTCGAGGGGAATGACGGCAGCCTGGTCAACACCGACGTCGACATCACCGTCCGCGACACCAACGTGATCCGCGCGTCCGGCATTGCCGACCTGGTGATCGAATATCTCGAGGGCGCTTGGCCGGTCGTGATCACGTGCGCAAACGGCAATCGCGAGATCGTGTGGGTCAACTGCCAGGAACCGAACGACCTCGGCCAGTCGCCCAACGACGGCAGCGACAACTGGGACGTCGGCTCGAAATTCACGGCGACAATCCAGCACACGCCAGCGTAAGCGGGGCGGGGGATGCGGCGGGGCGCGGGAAAAGAAAAAAGCGACGCGGTGACGAAGCCGCTTCGCCTGCATGCGGGTAGGGCCCGCAGGAAAAAAAGATGACGGCACCGACGAAGAAGCCTGTTGCTGGGGTTGTGCTGCAGCTGCAGGTGGCGAGCGTTTACACGTCGTGCAGCCAGGTGATCGAGGCCAATGAGAGCGATCGCGGCGGCGAGACGTTCGACGGGACCTCGTTCGATTCGGCGGCCGACGGCAGCGGGAACATCGGTAAAGAGAATATTTACAACGGCCTGATCGACCCGGGCAAATTCTCGTTCACGTTCTTCCTCGATCCGACCAACTCGCTGCACGCGACGATCCTGGGCACGGCGACGGCCGTTTCGCTGTGGAAGATCGTGTTTCCGCAGAGCGGCGGGGCGGCGTGCACGTTTACTTCGTCCGTCGCCAAGTTCGGCCGCGATTACAAGATGGGCGACGGTCTGAAACAGAGCGTGGATCTCACTTTGACCGGGCTCGTCACGGATTATGCCAGCCTGTGAGGCTGGACCCGGTGCCGTTCACGTTGGGTTTTTGCAAACGCGTCGGTCGGCTTCGACGTCTGAGCGCTTAATCCAAAATCGAAAATCGAAAATCCAAAATGAAATGTAAGCTGCACTTCGACTCGTTCGGCCATGTCAGCAATCTGCCCGATGAGGCCGACCGGTTAAAGCACTTTCAGCGGGGCGGAGTCGCCACGCACGCGCCGTTGCCGGCGGGGACGGTGATCGATCATCCGGACGCCTGGCAGCTCGTGCTGAATGGCCATGCCGAGCCGGCCGATGACGAGTGTGCCAAAGCGGCCGGGATGACCAAGGCCGAGATGGAAGAGGCGAAAGCCAACTATCAACGGCGCTGCCTCGGTCGCACCACCGGAATCAAAAAGTACGACGGCAAGCCGCCGGCCGCCGAGCAGAAAACGCTCGCCGACGACCAGGGCTGAGAGCCCTGGACCCTGTGCCGTTTGCGTTTGATGTTCGCGCTGGCACGTGCCTCGGCTTCGACGCGTTTTTGAAAAAAGGATTTGCGCTGTGGACACTTTGCAAAGCAGCTTGCCCGCGGCAGGCCCGCAAAAGAAGGTCCTCTCGCGAGAGGACATTTTGAAGACGCGGCCGCGCGTCTTCAAGACGGTGCCCGTTCCCGAATGGGAAGGCGAGGTGATTGTCCAATCGCTGACCCCGTCCGAGGCGGCAAAATTCGAGGCTGAGTCGCTCAACGCCGAGGGTGAGCTGATCGGCCATAAGGTGCGGACCACCAACGAGCGGCTGTGCATTTTGACGATCGTCGACGAGCACGGGAAACGTGAGCTCAGCGATGCCGACCTGCCGATCCTGATGAAGGACAGCAA
Source organism: uncultured Planctomycetaceae bacterium (assembly GCA_963756305.1). GTDB lineage: Bacteria > Planctomycetota > Planctomycetia > Planctomycetales > Planctomycetaceae > DASPSM01. The sequence goes on along the minus strand of CAVWNP010000001.1, from coordinate 1,699,513 downwards.
CTCCGCGGCCGTGCGCCGCGTGGCCGACGCGGCCGCTGAACTCTCGGGGCTGGACCGGAAACGGAACCGCAAGCAGGTCGAGGACCTGTCGGGAAACTCCGACACGCCACACGCCTCCGCTGGCTGATGAGGCATGTGGCGTTCCCCGCCGGGCGACTCGGCGATTGGGACGTCTATATCGACGAGCTCGGCCGCGAGCGGCTGCAGGAGCTCGAGGCCCTGTGGGAAGTCGAACCGTGGGGCGACGAACGCGCCGATCGCCGCGCAAGCTCACACCACCATTCTCGCGGCCGCTTTCGGCAACTCCTCCGCGATCGACCCGAGCCTGTTCGATTATCTGAAGCTCGCCGAATCGACCGAGGCGGCCGACCCCCACGAGAGCGAAGCCGTCGTGCGTGGTGTTCTTCATCGGGCGGAAGATTGACCAATGGGTATCGGTGACCTGGTCGCGAATCTCAAAGCTAACGCCGCTCCGATGCAGTCGGGGTTGCAGGCGGGCACTACAGCCATCAGGGCCTTCGGCTCCGTTGCGCGGCAGGCCCTCTCGCCGATCCGCGGCATGTTCGCCGACGCTTTCTCCGTGGGGGGCATGCTCAAAGCCGCCAGAGAAAAGGGCAAAGCCGAAAAAATGCTGGCCAGCCAGGTCGCCGGCACCGGCGAGGCGGCCGGATTGTCTGCGAAGCAGATGATCGATTACGCGCAGAGCCTGCAAAAGACGACGTCTTTCTCAGCCTCGGCCACCGAGGGCGCGATGAGCCTGCTGACGACCTTCCGGAACGTCAAAGGCGATCAGTTCAAGGATGCGATTAAAAGCGCCCAGAACTTGAGCACCGTGCTCGGCATCGACCTCAACAGCTCGACCCGCCTTGTCGGCAAAGCCCTCAATGATCCGGTGAACTCGCTGAAGCTGCTGCGCAAAGCCGGCGTGCAGTTCACCGATCAGCAGAAGTCGCAGATCGCGGCGATGCAGGCTGCCGGCGACATGGCCGGGCGCAGAAGATCATTCTCGCCGGGCTCGAAGGCTCGTTCGGCGGCGCGGCCGAGAACATGGCCAGCCCGATGGCCATGCTGCAAAACGCCATCACGGACGTTTCGGCCAGCCTGGGGAGCATTCTCGGTCCGGGCATCAAAGTCGTGGCGCAAACGCTGACGGAAATGCTGGAGCCGCTCGCACAGTCACGCGGCGCCTTGCAGCGGCTCGGCAAACTGATCGCCGGGATGTTCGGCGCCGTGATCAAACCGTTCGGCGCGGCGCTGGGGCAGGCGGCCACGTTGCTAATGGGTATGTTCGCCGGCGCGTCGATCACGGCCGAGGACTTCGGCAACGTGGCCATGCTGGCGTTCGACAACGTCACGCTGGGAGTGATGAACCTGCTTCCTAACGGCGAAAAGATATTTACGGCGATCGGCGTGTACGGCGCGGCCACCTGGGAAGGGATTTCCGCAGGCTTGACGCGCGTTTCTCGACAACTTCAAAAACGGTTGGACCAACCTGGTCGGCATCGTGACGGTCGTGGCGAGTGCGATCGGCGCGGCCATGTCGGCGGCCTGGAATTTCGAGGATCCGATCGCCGCAGCCAAGGACGCCTTCACCAAGGGCATGGCCGGCCTGAAGCAGACCGCCGAAACACAGAACCCCTTCGCGGCGTTCAAAGACACGTTCGACAAGACGGTCCGCGACGCCTCGCAAGGGCTCGAGGAACAGGGCGGCATGAAGAAGGCCATCACCAGGAGCCGCGACTCGGTCCAGTCGCAGGTCAAAGCCGCCATGGACCAGGCCAAGAGCTACATCCCCGACGCGGAAACCCCTGAATACAAGAAACGCAAACCCGGCGACTACGGACAGGGCGGCGACGGCAAGAAGAAGAAAGCCAAGGGCGGCAGCGGAGAGAAGGACGAGAAGCTGGAGGCCTTCGAGGCCAATAGCAAGGAGGCCCTGCAGGCGCTGGCCTCGGCCACGCGCGGCGACAACGTGCAGGATCGCATCGCCGACGCCGCCGAGCGCACCGCCGCCGCAACGGAACGATCGGCAGACGCCGCCGAAGACGACTGCGAGTGCGAATCCACAGGCCTGTCGACTTGATCCGGTGGTCTCTTCCCCGAGCGACGCATGACCGTAGCCGAAGTTCACGAATTATTTCGAAGACGACGCCGAGTTCGTGTTCTCGTTCACTCCCGAGGACACGAGCAACCGCTGTTTCCGCGTGCGGACCACTAACAAGACCGACGGGCCGGCGGTGATTGCCGCGTCCGGCCTCTTGCCGCTGCCCGGTGCCTCGCATCCCAACCTGCCGCACATCGCCCGAAAATGTAAACCGAAAAGAATCGATAAAAGCCCGTACCACTGGATGTGGGAGGTCGAATATTCCGACGCGCCGATCAAGGAGCCGCAGGACCCCAACCCGCTCAACCGGCCGGCCGTGATCACGGGCAGCGCCCGCCAGTACTCGAAGGGCATCCTCATCGACCGGGACGGGAATCCGATCGTGAACTCGGCCGGCGATTTGTACGACCCGATCGAGATCGACGACGCGCGGTGGACCGTCAAGGTCAAGAAGAACCTGCCTTACAATTCGCTCCCCTCGATCCCCAACAATGTGATCAATCAGGACCCGTTCACGATTACGCAGCTGGGCGTGACCTGCGACCAGGAGACGCTCAAAGTCTCTGAGCAGGAAATCGACGACATGAAGACCGAGCTGGTGGTGATTGCCGGCGTGTTCTCGGCCATCACCTATCGGTCGTACGGCTTCTCGCTGGCCTACCGCGAGGAGGGCTGGTCCTACAAGACGCCCGATCGCGGCTTGCGGGCCAAGTACCCGCCGCCTTCGGGGTCGCTGGTGAGCAGCCGGATCCCGAACAGCAATCTTTATCACATCCGGATTCTCGACGCCAACAACGCTTCCGTGCGGGCCCAAAAGCCGAATTTTCTGGATGGCACAGGCCATGAGCTGGCCCCGGCGGGGAGCCCCATTGATCCCACCACCGTCGTGATGAACAGCTTCGACGTCTACCAAGACTACGACTTTTCGATCCTTTCTCCCTACTGCAGCTAAGCCAATGTCGGGCAAGAAAATCACGCCTTCGGCGGAGGCCGCACTTTCGACCGCCATTCAGCGGGACCGCGAACGCCGCACCGGCCACAACGGCGAGAGGCCCGACGAGGTCGTTGGCCATGGGTTCGAGGTGCACCTGGCCGTCGCGCAGCAAGACATTCAAGCCGGAACAACCGGGCCGATGAATATCTGGACCGGGAAGAAAGGACAGGAAGCCGACCAGGGCGTCACCGTTCAAGATGTTCTCTCCCGCTTCGTCAAGCTGTCGAATGGTCAGCAGGCCTTGATCGGCGAGTTCGATCAAGGCTTTGAAGTGATCCACGAGCTGCAGACGGGGTCCGGTGGCTCGCTTCAGCCGTGCAACTGCAAAACGTGCGTGCAGGACCAGCCGCGCTACTGGACCTTTTCCATCGGCTTTAACCAGCAGCAGACTTTCGCACTGATTGGGCCTAACGGAGGTCCCTGGACGTCGCCTCCGTTCAGCTGGGGCGGCGCGAACACCAATCTCACGTGGACGCTGACGGCCCCTGGCCCGTATGGATTACTTCAGCTGAACGGCTTTTCTGCGGACGCCGGCGTGCAATTCCGGTGTCCCTCGGAACTGTGGGCGTCGCAGTGCACCAACACGATGACGCTATTTAATCCGACGTCGCAGGCCGCGGGCAATGTGCCTTGCACGATCTGTGTCATCCCCAGCGATCAGACGGTTTGCGGCAACTGCTCGAGCGGTCCGACTTCCGCCTCGTTCTCATTCTCGGCCCAGCAAGCGCAGGCCCTCTTCCAGGCGGCCGGCCCGTCGCTCGCGAGCAATATCTACACCGGCAGCTTCGAAATCCCTCTGACCGTGCAGGGCTTCGCCACGACGGGCTTCTATTTCGCCGGAACAATTCAGATCGGCACGACGACGCCGGCCTACGGCAGCCAGCCCGTGACATTGACGGTCCATCGGGGCCCCTCTGGAGGAACGCCGCCCTCCGGGTGCTCGATCGCGGTCATCTTGAACGACCCGTCAGGGACGATTTTGTCCGGCAGCGACAGCTCCTACCCTTGCAGCGGACCTTGCGTGCTGCCGGGGCCCGGCGCCTTTGGCACGCAAGGGAACCTCACGGTCACATTCAGCAATTAACCCAATGGCGAGTGAACTGCTGCCCCTCTGCCGCTTCGAACAGACTGGCGACCGGGTGATCCGTTGCGTCGTTTGCGGCACCGAGCGCGAGACCGACGAGCGACCGGAGCTCTATAAACGGCCGTGCAACGGGAAAAAGGCCCTGCGGCTTCGCGGATTGGGGGACCTGGTCGCCGCGGCGACGTCGGCCGCCGGCATTGAGCCCTGCGCGAGCTGCGAAGAACGCCAGGCGTGGCTCAACAAGCTCGTCCCATTCGGCGCCAAATGACGCGGCCGCGTTCAGCCCCGGGTGCAACGCGAGCGAACGCGGCCGCCATCATCTCAACGAAAATCCCTCACTGGGCGAAAGCTATGCCGTGGACGTGAAAACGGCAATCGCAAACTTCGATGTGTGGTGCCAGGACAACCGCAGTTTGAATACCCGCTTGCTATACCGATCACGGCTGCGCGGGCTCGAGTCGTTCACGCTCGAGGATGGGTGCGCGGTGGCGGCGATCGAGCTGGATGCGCTGACCCGCGAAAACGTGGAAGCCTGGCTGGCCGCGGCGAGGAAGGGCAAAGCCCCCGACACCGAACGGGCGAACGCGATCGCCTTCAAGGCGTTCCAAGCCTGGGCCGTCGATTACGGGCATTTGAAAGCGGCCGTCGTCGCCAAGATTAAAAAGCCGATGGGGCGCCAGCGGGATCGCATTCCCGAGGACGACGAGACGGCCGCGCTGCTCGCCGATGCACCGCGGGCTTTTGTGATCATGTACACGGCCCTCCGCCACAGCGGGGCCCGGCCGAACGAGCTGTGTCGAGCCACGATCGCCGATTATGACGCGAAGAGGTCGGTGATCGTGCTCGAGCAGCACAAGACGGCCGAGAAAACGGGCAAGCCCCGCAAAATCGGCGTCGGCCAGGTGATGCGCGAGCTGCTCGCGGAATCGATCGGCAATCGCACCGAAGGCCCGCTGTTTCTTTCGACTGCGCGGGAAGGCCTGGACGGTCGATTGGCTGAGCGCTCAATTTCGCAAGCTGCGGAACGCGGCCGGCCTGCCCCGCGATTTGGTGCTCTACCTGGCCAGGCACGAGCACGGGACGAAGATTTGCGACAAGCTCGGCATCTACGCCGCGGCCGAGGCCCTCGGCCACAAGAACATCAAAACGACCTTCCGCTACGCGCACCTCTCCGACAAACAGCTGCGCGGCCAATCAGGACGCGTTTCGCTAAGCGTTCCGCGCTTCGCGGCGAAGTTCCATCTGTGCCCGATAAACAAGGCAATCTCTTCAAGACAGTCCGCATCGAATGTCGTCGCCTCAGCTGGGAAAAAGGCGCAGCGCCGCCAGCTCGCGAACCATTTGATGCTCCCCAAGAAGTTCGCGTTTGCCACCGACTTTACTGCCCACACCTCGGTTTTCTTTTTTTGCTGTGCGGCGTCAGCGACGAAACTCAGAAATGTTTTCTTCGCGGCCGAGTACAATTTCTCGGGTGTCTTCGGTGGCAACCAAAGGTTCGTCGTCATCGCGCCCTCCTGTTGCCGCGAGAGCTTACCAACTGCCGCAAAAACCAGCCAGACGTGGCCAAATCAACAAAAAAAATTCGCAAAAACGGGGGGGTGGGTCGATTCTTGCCAGATCCCGATGTCGGCCAAACCGCATGTCAGCCGCGCATTTTTTTTGGCGAAATTCGGGGCCCGTTTTTTAGTGGGCCGGCAGCGATTCGAGCTCTTTTTTCGCCTGGTCCGCCGATTCGCTGCCGGGCGATTCGGCGATGATCTGGCGGAACTTCTTTTCGGCGGCGGCATAGAGCCCGGCTTTCGCGAGGTTCTTCCCGTTCTTCAGGAGGGCGGGATACTTGCGGGCCTCGGCCCGCGCGGAGGCTTCCTTCTTGGCTTGGCGTTTGGCCTCGCTCCGCCGTTCGCGATCGGCGACGACCGACCGTGCGGTCGCGCGCTCTTCCGCGAGCGCCTTCTTGTAGATGGCCTCGGCCCCCTTCGTTTCAAAGGGCTCGAACACGAAGACCGTCCGCGGCGCGCCCAGGGCCGTCGTATAGGTTTGGGTACCGGTGACCGCAAAGCATTGCGACGTCGTCAGCGACTGCCCGTCTGCCATCTCGCTCAGGTTCATGTTCTTCAGCAGCACGTCGGTCGTCGGCCGGGGCAAAAATCCCTTGCGGATCAGCCGCAGCTCGTCGGGCGTGGCCTCGCGCAGGATCCCGATTCTCGCCTCACCCGCGCTGACCCGCTGCACGATCTTGATCTGGAAGCGGCGTACCGTGCCGACCGCCCCGACCTCGATCTTTCCCATCGGGGGAGGGGGCAGGTCGTCGCCGGCCTTGGCCTTGTCGATCAGCACGCGCATGACCGCGGCATCCTCAACCGCGTCCCGATCGCCGCGAGCCTCCAGCTTGGCAGCCCTCTCGGGCCCTTTTTCGAGGACCGCCTTGCGATAGGCGATCCAGCGATCGGCGAACTGCTGGTCGGTGGAAAGCGCGGCGACGAGTGCGACGGCAAGCCAAACGGCGGTCATTTATCGGCCCTCCTCTTGGGAAACCAACGTACAGCGGAGCAGGGCGGCTCACAAGGGTCCGATTTGAGAGATCGCATTGGGGTTCCCAATAGTAGGGAGTTTGACGAAAACTCTTATCGGATCGAGAGTTAATCAGGGGTTCAAGTCCCCTATCCTCCAATCTTTGGGTGGCGACACCCAAGGTCGTGTTCAGTATGGCGGAAGTCAGGGGTCTTGTACCCCTGACCTCTCCAAAACAAGGGGAACAAAAGCCCGGGCGGTGCCGGATGCCAAAGGTCCGGACGGCACTTCTTTTCGCAGAGGCTTCGGCCTCCGTCTGAAGGGCAACCTAAGACCGCAGCAGCCCCCCGGGTTTTTTCTTGCGAAGTGGACCGCCGGCAATGACGACGCGCAGGCGCGAAGGACGGGCGTTTACCGTCGCGGCGAAGGACGGCCGCACCTTCGCCGTCCGGGAGACGCTGCACGAATTCGACGGCACTCAGCGGTCGCGTGGAATGGTGCGCCAGCCATGCCACGTTTCGCACGCGCGAAGGCTTCGAGGTCGAGGAGCATGAGGACGGCAGCTACGCCGTGGCAGCGCCGTCGGGAACGGTCGTGTGCTGGCCGGCGTGAGTTTCGGGCAGTGCGGGAAGAGGTGCCCAGTCCGTGACGCGGTGCAGGCCGTGTCGCTCGAAGCCGCGGCGCGTCATCCGCGCGGTGCTCACCCATTCCGGCCCATCGCCCAGATCCAGCAAGGTCGCCGTCGCCACGCGGCCGTCGCCGCAGACGACCAGCAGCGCGTCGGATTCGGCGTAACTGCCAAAGCGGAGCTTGATTTCCGGCAATCGCTCGGCCACCGACACGAACTCAATTACCGCTCGCATGCTTCTGTTCCACAGAAATTGGGCTTCCTTGCTTTGAAGGCGAAATTCGGGGGCCGTTTTTTTAGTGGGCCGGCAGTTTTTCGAGCTCTTTTTCAGCCTCTGCGGCGTCCGGTGTCCCGGCGCTTTCTCGATTACCTGGCGATACTTTCTCTCAGCGGCACCAAGAGACCCGCCTTCGCAAGATTGGCGCGTTCGAGAGTAGGCCGCGCGTGGAGATCCGCGACTTCGGCGACTTCACCGTCGCTTTCGGCTGACCGACCTCTTGCCGCTGCGGTTCCGCGACGGGTTCGGGTTCGGCGACTTGCTGCTTCTCCTCGGCTTTCGCCACAGGCATCGCTGCTGCGGGGACAACTCCCGCGATCGTAGTTTTTGGCGCCGCGACCGGACGCTCGAAAGCCGGCGGGCGCGGGCGATTCTTCTCGGCAGCCTCGGCCGCCGCTTTCGCAAGCGCGGCGGCGCTGGCGACGGTCGACATGGACGCGCCCACCGCCGCGACGGCCGAAATCAACGCCGCCCCGATCGTGGTTGCCAGCCCACGGCCGCCGCGAAAGATCGCCGCGAGGAACCCGACAAAGCACAGCAGACCCGCCAAGCCGACGCCGAGGAACGCGAACGTTCCAAGAAATGGAATCCAGCAGACCAAGAGCGACAGCACGGCAACAAGCAGCGCCGCCTTGGCCCAGCCGTTGGAATAGCCTCCGCCTCCGGCGATCGCCGTGGCCTGCGCTGCTGGGAGACATTGACGACGATGTTGGGCGCCGGCTGTTGTCGGGGCTCCGGCGCCTCGTACTCCTCAACCCTGCGCGGCGGTGCGGACCGCCGAGACACGGCGGCCGGCATCGGGGCCGTGATCAGCTCGCCGGTGAGCGGGGGTGCCGGGATCGCGATCGAGTTCTGACAGCCGTTGCAGCGGCCCTTTTTTCCGGCCGCCTCATCGCGCACGCGAATCTCACGCCCGCACTTCGGGCACGCAAAAGTGATGGTCATCGAAAAGGACCTCCTCGGGGATGGAAAAAAGCGCTTGGCTGAGATGGGCCGGCTTTTCGAAAGAACCAACGTACAGCAGAGCAGGGCGGCTCACAAGCAAAAAATCGGCGCGGCTCGCTTTGGGGTTTCCGACTTCGTGGCCATTAACGAAAACTCCTATCAGGCAACCGCTTCCGCCCGAAGTCGCGGGCTTCTCAGTCCCGTGACGAGGGTTCAAATCCCTCTGGGGGTTCCCGTGACGAGGGTTCAAATCCCTCTGGGGGTATTCGATCCACAGGTTTCCGTCGTGTTATGCGACCGATGGAACCTGTGGATTTCGTTTTTGCGGCCCTGTTTCATTGTGTCTGACTTCGCCGAGTGCGCCGTTACTCAAAGAGCTGGGTGAACGAATGTCTCGCTCACAATCGGCGCCAGAGCCTGCACTTCCGGCATTTCCAGGCAGTGCCGCTTCCGTCTCTCGGGCGGCGGACGATATAATGCGAGTGCACGGTTTGCTTTCGAGTGGTCTCGAAGCGAATCTTGTCCTACCGAAACTCGTTCGGGATCGCGCACCCGAACGCCCGCGTTGATGCCTGCCAGGCAACGTGATGGTCGATTCACTTCGACGATCGGTTGCCGCCAATTGCCGACTCAATGGAGAGCCGCTCCGTGCGAACTGCCCGGTTCGCCCTTTCGAGGCGCGACACAAGCCGCGTTGTCCTGGCATCGACGCTCGGTCTTTGCTTCCTTTGGACCGCGCGACAAGCGAGAGCCGAAGACGCCCGACTGCAAGCGGCCAGTCGCCCCAATTCCGAGCAAGAGGCATTTTTCGAAACGAAGGTCCGTCCGCTATTGGTGGCAAGATGTTTTCGCTGCCATGGCGAGAAAGAACAAAAAGGCGGAATTCGACTCGATTCCGCCGAAGCCTTGCTCGGGCACAATGAGGATGAAGCGCTCGTCAAACCGGGGAAACCCGAGGCGAGCCGCGTCATGGAGGTGATCGGCTACAAAGACGAACCGAAAATGCCCCCGGACGGAAAGTTGCCAGATTCCGATGCGCAGATCCTACGAGAATGGATTCGACGCGGAGCCCATTTTCCTTCGAAACAAACCGCCTCGGCCATCGTGCGTCTCAGTAGTCCCGAAGGAATCGTGCAAGCCAAAAAAACGCTGTGGTCCCTGCAACCGATCAAGTCGCCGATTCCGCCGTCAGTGAAGGACCGGAGCTGGGTGAAGAACCCGATCGACCAGTTCATCCTGTCAAAGCTCGAAGCCAACGGATTGACGCCGTCGCCGTCGGTCGATCGGCGAACACTGCTTCGACGGTTGACCTTTGATTTGACTGGTTTGCCGGCGACCTACGCCGAGGTCCAAGCCTTCGAGAACGACCCGTCTCCCGAAGCGATCGAGCATGTGGTCGATCGATTGCTCGCCTCGCCACTTTACGGCGAGCGCTGGGGCCGGCATTGGCTGGACGTGGCCCGATACTCGGACACGAAGGGTTACGTGTTCACCGAAGAACGGCGGTATCCGTTTTCGTACACGTATCGCGATTACGTCATTGAGGCCTTCAATGAGGACCTTCCATTTGACCGCTTTATCCTCGAACAGCTTGCCGCTGATCAGCTCAACCTGGGAAAGGATCATAGCGCCCTGGCCGCGATGGGTTTTCTGACCGTTGGCCGGCGATTCAGCAATAATGGCAACGACATCATTGATGACCGAATCGACGTTGTTTCTCGCGGGCTGCTCGGTTTGACAGTCACTTGTGCTCGCTGCCACGATCACAAGTTCGACCCGATCCCGACCGACGATTACTACTCGCTGCACGGTGTCTTCGAGAGTTCGTTTGAGCCTCCGGAACTGCCGCTGCTCGCCAACCGTCCCGAATCGGCAGCTTACCGCAAGTTTGAAGCGGAAATGCGCAAGCTCGAAGGCGCTCGCGAGAAATTCAAAGCCGCCAAACGCGTGGAAATTCAAGATCAATTCCGGCTCAAGACGCCGGCGTATCTGGCAGCCGCCTGGCGCGATCGTGCCAAAGAAACTCCGTCGGAGCGCAAGTCTCCTGGCTCGGAACTTCGCCCGCTCTTAGTTCGCCGCTGGGTGGTCTACGTCAAACGGATGATGGACAGGCCCGATCCAGTTTTCGTCGCGTGGCGAGAATTCTCCAAATTGCCGGAAAGTGGATTTGCGAATCGGGCTCGGGAAGTCGTCTCGCGACTAATGGCTATACCCAGCGGCTCGGCGGCCAAAGCTGACAAAAATGGCCCGCACGTCAACGCCGTCGTTCAATACGCCTTCGTGCACAATCCGCCCAAGTCGATGCGGGACGTGGTGTCGCAATATGGAGCGATGTTCGTCGCGGCTGAGAAGCGTTGGAAAAGCCTCGCCAAGCAGTCGCACAACGGCAAGCATCCGAGCGCGTTGCCAGAGCCCGCGTGGGAGGAATTGCGCCAGACCTTGTATCGAGAAGACGGGCCCGTCGTCGTCGCCGTCGAGGACGTAAAGCGGCTGCTTGATCGCGCCTCCAAACGAGATCTTGTGCGGCTCGACAATAAGATCGAAGCGCTGCGCGTCAATTCGCCCGCTGCGCCGCCCCGTGGCATGGTGTTGAACGATTCGCCGACGCCTGTCGAACCTGTGGTTTACATTCGCGGTAATCCGGGCCGAGCCGGAAAACGGGTGTCTCGCCACTTCCTGCAAGCGGTCGGAGATCTCGGTGGAACCCGTTTCAAGAAGGGGAGCGGGCGTCTGGAGTTGGCCGAGGATATTGCGAGCCCGCAAAACCCGCTCACCGCGCGCGTCATTGTGAATCGCGTCTGGATGCATCATTTCGGTGCCGGGATTGTCCGTACAGCCAGTGACTTCGGTGTCCGTGGCACCCCTCCGTCGCATCCCGAATTGCTCGACTATCTGGCCAGTCGCTTTATGCACGAAGGGTGGTCGCTCAAGAGGCTGCATCGGCAGATCCTGTTATCGGCCGCCTATCAGCAGGCAAGCATCCTTCGGCCTGACCAGCAGGAGAAGGATCCCGAGAACAAGTATCTGTGGCGGATGAATCCGTCACGATTGGAATTCGAGCCGACGCGCGACTCGTGGCTGGCTGTGGCGGGCAATCTTGAATGTCGATTGGGCGGTCGCGGCTTTGATATTCAGGGCGAGACAGAACGCAGCCGTCGCGCCGTGTACGCGTTCATCGATCGTCAGGATTTGCCGCAGTTGTTTCGCACCTTCGACTTTGCCAGCCCCGACGTCAGCACTCCGCAACGACCTCAAACGACGATTCCGCAGCAGGCCCTGTTTGCCATGAATTCGTCGTTTCTGGTGACGCAGGCCCGCGCATTGGCTCGGGAGGAAGACGGAAAGAATCCGGCCGATCGCGTGCGGAAAATGTATCGCCGCGTCTATGCGCGCGATCCGTCCAACGCTGAATTGGAAACGGCCCTCGAATTCGTCAACGGTCCTGTCGAGTGGAGAAGCGGCCGACGACGTGGCCAGTGCGTGGCGCTACGGCTACGGCACCCTCGACGTGGCCGCCAAGCGCGTCGAAGAGTTTTACCCGTTCGAGCATTTCATCGATCAGCGTTGGGGGGGAAAGGAACTTCCCGATCCGGCGCTCGGTTGGGCGCATCTCACATCCACAGGCGGACACCCGGGATCGGACGCAAAGCATTGCGCGATTCGCCGCTGGGTCTCGCCGATCGCCGGTCAGGTCGAAGTGCAGGGGCGGCTAGTGCATATGGCCGACAAGGGTGACGGCGTTCGTGGTTGGATCATCTCCAGCCGGCAGGGCGCCATCAAAGAATGGACCGTGAAGCACGGCGGTCACGACACGACGGTCGAGTCGCTCGCGGTCGAACCAGGAGAGAAGATCGACTTCGTCGTCGATTGTTTGAAATCGTCCGATTTCGACAGTTTCAACTGGGCTCCGATCATCCGCACGAAGCAAGTCGCCGGCTCCGCGACCAGCGTCGTTCAGCTTTGGCACTCGACCAATGATTTCAGCGGACCGGCGCCTCCGCGATTGAGCCCCTGGGAGCAGTTGGCGCAGGCACTCCTCGTCTCGAATGAATTTGTGTTTGTGGATTAAACGGCAAATCGGCGAGTCAATGAGTCGACCGCGGGAACTACATCATGAATGATCGCATGCTGCGAACGATTGCCACCCAGACCGACGGCGCCTTCTGCACGCGTCGCGAAATGCTCGTTCAATCCGGCATGGGACTCGGCATGTTCGGGCTGGCTTCGCTCTTTCGGGAAGCGCAGGCGTCGACCGCCCAATTCGAGAATCCGCTATCGCCCAAGCCGTCACACTTTCCCGCCAAGGCGAAGCATATCATTCACGTCTTCCTGAATGGCGGGCCCTCGCACGTCGACACGTTCGATCCCAAACCGATCCTCGAGAAATACGCCGGCAAGCCGCTGCCCAATGAAAACCTGCGCACCGAGCGGAAAACCGGTGCTGCCTTTCCGTCGCCGTTCAAGTTCAAGAAATACGGCCAAAGCGGCATTGATATCAGCGACATTTTCGCCCCGCTCGGCAAGCATGCGGACGATCTGTGCGTCATTCGCTCGATGCACGCAGACGTTCCGAACCACGAACCGTCTTTGATGTTGATGAACTGCGGCGACCCAACGCTACCGCGGCCCAGCGTCGGATCGTGGATCACCTACGGACTGGGAACGGAGAATCAAAACCTACCGGCGTTTGTCGTGTTGTGTCCGCGCGGCTACCCGATCAAAGACACGGAAAACTGGCAGTCGGCCTTTCTGCCGGGAAGTTATCAGGGGACCTACGTCGATACGCAGTTCACGCAGGTGGACAAGCTGATCGCCAACATCCGCAATCGGACGATCACGTCGAAAGAGCAGCGGCGGCAACTCGATCTCATTCAGGCAATGAACCGTCTTCACGCGGAGCGGCGGCAGAACGAAAGTGCCCTGCAGGCTCGCATCCAGTCGTTCGAGCTCGCCTACCGCATGCAGATGGAAGCCACCGATGCCTTCGACACCGAGCGAGAACCGAAGCACATCCAAGAGGCGTATGGTTTCAATACCGAGGCCAGGCAGCTACTGATCGCCCGCCGGCTCGTCGAGCGCGGCGTTCGCTACGTGCAAGTCTGGCACGGTCAGGGACAGCCCTGGGACAGCCACGACGACCTTCGCGAGCGGCACGCCGATCTTGCCGGGCAGATTTCAAAGGCGCTGAGCGCCTTGCTGACCGATCTCAAACAGCGGCGCCTGCTCGACGAAACGCTCGTCATCTGCGGCGGCGAATTCGGCCGCACGCCGACGGTCGAACTACCCCAGAAAGGCGCGAACGCCGGCAAAATCAACGGCCGCGACCACAACCACTACGGCTTCACAGTGTGGATGGCCGGCGGCGGTGCCAAGGGCGGTTACATTCACGGAGCGACCGACGAGTGCGGTTTCCAGGCCGTGGAAAAGAAGGTGCACGTGCACGACCTACACGCCACCATGCTGCACCTGATGGGCCTCGATCACAAACGGCTGACCTACCGTTTCGCCGGCCGCGATTTCCGGCTGACCGACGTGCATGGCAACATCGTGCACGAATTGCTGGCCTGAAAACCAATCGCAACGTGAGACAATCCGCGGGCCCGCCGTTAGACTGTCAATGGTGTCAGTCAACCCGGCGTCCCGCCTCAATTCCCACCGTTGGTACAAGGGACTTCGCTGATGAGCGCAAAGAAGCGACCCACTCGCCGTGATTTCCTGAAAACGTCCAGTGCCGCCTTTGGCGTTCCTTTCATCATCACGTCGAGCGCATTGGGAAACAGTGAGCGGCCGGCCGCCAGCGACCGCATCGTGATGGGTGGCATCGGCATCGGCAACATGGGCCGCGGCGACCAATGGGGCTACCTTGAGCGAAAGGACGTCCAATACGTCGCCATGTGCGACGTGCGCGAGGAAGTCCGCCAACGTTCGAAAGCCGCGATCGACGAGCACTATGGCAACAAGGATTGCCGCACTTACAACGATTTTCGCGAGCTGCTCGCCCGTCCCGATATCGACGCTGTCCACATCGCCACGCCCGACCACTGGCATGCGATCATCACGATCGAGGCCTGTCGCAATGGCAAAGATGTTTTCTGCCAAAAGCCGGAAACGCTCACGCTCCGTGAAGGCCCTCTGATGATTGCGGCGGCCCGGCGCTATGGACGCATCGTCTCGGGCGGAAGCCAGCGCGTGCTCGAAGACTATCGCAAGTACGTCGATCCGGTCTGGGCGGGCGAGCTGGGCACGATCAAATCGATCAACGTCAGCGTCGGCCCGTTGCCGAAGCTCTGCAACCTGCCCCCCGAACCGATGATAGAAAAGATCGACTGGGACATGTGGCTCGGCCCGGCTCCGTGGGCGCCGTACAACCCCAATCGTTGCAGCGGCAGCTACTCGATCAACGGCAAGAGCTGGCGATCGTTCAGCGATTATTCGGGCGGTGGCATGACCGACTGGGGCGCTCATCATTTCGGAGGCGCGACCTTCATCTGCGACGTCCGCGAACTGCAGCCGCAGGAAGTGATTTATCACGACGACAAAGACGGTCGCTATCTCGCCTACAAGTATCCCAACGGCTTGACGCTCTATCACAACAAGCCGGGCGCGGCGAACATGCAGCTCGAAGGCACGCCGGGTGAAAAACTCCCGCCCAAACCGGTGCCGAGTTACAAGGGGGGAACCTCGATTGGAGCCGACTTCATTCACAGCGTTAAGACTCGTGAAAAACCGTTCCGCGACATCGAATTGGCGGTCAACACGGCCGTCGTCTGTCACCTGGGGAACATCGCCTATCTGCTCAAGCGATCGTTGAAATGGGACGCCGCCCGGCAGGAATTCGTCGACGACGTCGAAGCGAATCGCTTGATCGACCGCGCCCGCCGGGAACCTTGGCAGATCTGACACGAAGAGTCGAAATCGCTCTTCACTTGGGAACTCAACCCGCAGACCAGGAATCGCGACATGCTGGCCGATGCCTTTGAAGCACTCAAGAAATACGATTGGGGCACCGATCTGACCGCACTCGAGCCGATCGACAATGCGACTGTCGCCCTTCGGGGGACTTCGGGCGCCGATCCGGAAATCGAGAGCCAACTTCTCGCGGCGTTAAAGGGGTCTCTCTCGCGCGACGCACATGACTATGTTTGTCGCAAGTTGGCGATCGTGGGCACGGCCGCGTCTGTTCCCTCGCTGGCCGCTTTGCTGGAGGCCCAGGCGACCTCGCATATGGCCCGGTACGCGCTCGAAAGAATCAACTCGCCACAAGCGGGCGAATCCCTGCGCAACGCACTCAGAACGACGCAAGGAAAACAGAAGATCGGCGTAATTACGTCGCTCGGCACCCGCCGGGACGGCGAAGCGGTTGCCGCTTTAGCGGGTTTACTTGGGGATTCGGACCGTGGTGTTTCTCGCGCCGCTGCATTGGCGCTGGGCACGATCGGTTCGAGCGAGGCGGCCGACGCGTTGCAAAAGGCTCGGCAATCGGAAATCGGTGACAAACAAGCGGTGATCGACGGACTTCTCGGCTGCGCTGAATCGATGCTGAGCGATGGAAAACGGGCCAATGCACAGGCGATTTACGAATCAATGTCGGGTGAGGGAAACTCGCGGTTAATCCGCTTGGCAGCCAGGCGCGGCCTTTTGGCTTGTGCGGACCAGAACGGATAGAGGAAGTCTGCGAGTTGTGAAGTCTTCAAACAGAGTGAAAAATTTGCCGGCGGACTCGGTTTCGCCGTCGGAGTGGGAGAGGGCGATGCCGTTACGAATCGTTCGGGCTTTGATCGTTTTGGCATTGATGGCCGCGCCAATCTGTCGCGGGACCGCCTTCGCGGCCGGGAATGGCAACTCGGACCAATTGGTTGCACAAATCATTCGATTGATCGGCGAAAACGATAGGGAATTTCGCGCCGCGGGCTTGGAAAAGATCCGCACGGCCGCGCCGGGGGCGTCCAATACGCAACTGTTCGCCGCTCAACTCACGAAGCTCAGTCCAGACGGACAAATCGCACTTTTAGACGCCCTGGCCGATCGCGGTGATGTGGCAGCCCGCAAGCCGGTTCTGCAATTCTTCGCGTCGAGCACCGACGCGAATGTTCGTGCAGCCGCCTTGGGTGCGTTGGGCCGGCTCGGCGGAGCGGATGAGCTGCCCTTGCTCATCAAGGCTGTTGAGGACGGCTCGAAACTCGAGCGCGTGGCGGCCCGACAAAGCCTCTGCCAAATCACAGGGCCAGCGATCAACGCCGCGCTGGCTTCCGCATTAGCATCGGCTGCACCCAAATCCAAAGCCGCGCTGATCGAGATCCTGGCGGTTCGTCGGTCGAGCGATTCGTTGCCGGCGCTAATCGATGCCACCGTGGACGAACACGAAGGCTGTGCGTCGTGCTGCCATGGCGGCTCTCGGTGAAATCGGCCGCCGCGAAGATCTGGCCCGCATGCTCCCCGGCGTGCTCAAAGCTCAAGAGGGATCCGAACGCGACGAGGCCGAGAAAAACGTGGCACTTGTTTGCAGCCGTATTGAAAACGAAGACGAGCGGGGCGCGGCGTTGATCGATGCGCTCAACACCGTAAACATTGATCAGCGCGACCAGTTGTTGTCGCTCTTGGGACGCGTGGGCCGCAAAAAGCTGCTCGATTACGTGACGGGCGTCGCCAAGAGTGACGATCCGGCGCGACGAAAGCTCGGAATCGACGCCCTCAGCAAATGGCCCGATGCCAGCGTGGCCGAAACCTTGTTCGGAATCGTGAATTCTTCGACAGATCCGGTCCAGCGCGACCAGGCCTTTCGCGGCTACTTGAGAGTTTCCGCGAACCGTGACGGCCGGCCGGACAAGGAGCGTCTTAATCTGCTGAAACAGGGCATGAAGGCGGCCAAGTCGCCGGCCGAGGTGGCGCTCGTGATCAATCGCGTGCGCACGGCTTACGACATCGACGCCCTGCGGTTCGTGCTGCCGTATGTCGACCAGCCGGAATTCGCGCAAATCGCCTGCGAGACGATTGTCGAAATCGCCCATCACCGCGAAGTCCGCGATCCCAACAAGGCCGAAGTCGACAAAATGCTCGACAAGGTGATTGCCACGAGCAAAGACCCTGTCGTCGTCGAGCGGGCTCGTCGCTACAAGCGGGGCGAAACCTGGGACCGCCGGTCCTCACCGCGGCGAACCTGACCAGTTGCCAGCGCCGCGTTCTGTTCGGAATCCCCGAATTGCCTGACAACTCGCTTCGATCGAGACCGGTCGCTGTACCCGCCGCGATTCGGACGGCGGATCTGATAAAGTCCTACGGACAAGGCGAAGCAGTCGTTCATGCGCTCGCCGGCGTGACGTTATCCGTTGCAAGCGGTGAGCGCGTCGCTTTGCTCGGCAAATCCGGTTCCGGCAAATCGACGCTGTTGAACCTGCTTGGCGGTCTCGATCACCCGACCTCGGGGGAATTGCAAGTCGCCGGCAAGCGCTTGGGCGCGCTCTCCCGACGCGAATTGGCCGAGTTTCGCCGGGTTTGCGTCGGGATGATTTTCCAATCGTTCAATTTGATCCCTTCCCGGACGGCCTTGGAAAACGTAGAGCTTCCTCTGATTTTCGCAGGCGTGTCGCGAAGCCAGCGTCGGCTCGACGCTCGGCGATCGCTCGACGCAGTCGGCCTGGCCGGAAGGGTCGATCATTTGCCGGCCCAATTGAGCGGTGGCGAGAGTCAGCGCGTCGCGGTGGCACGGGCTCTCGTCGGCCGGCCGAAAATTCTGCTGGCGGACGAACCGACCGGCAACCTTGATAGCGCCACGGCCCATAATGTGATGCAATTGATGATCAATCACATCGCCAGCCACGGCACAACCTTGATTATGGTCACGCACGACGAGGAATTGGCCAAAGCCTACACCGACCGCGTGATCCGCCTGAAAGACGGCTGCGTCGCCACTTGAACAGGTCGGAGAGCTCGGAATGCGTCTGTCTGACATGTGCTTATTACCGCTGGCGGCTCTCTGGCAGCAGAAAGTGCGCACGGCATTGACGACGATGGGAGTCGTCTTCGGGTCATTTGTCTTAACGGCGAGCCTCTCGACGAATCAAGGCGTTCAAGACGCGATTGCCCGTGAGATGGGTGACAGAGAAGTGCTACGACGGATTCAAGTGCAGCCTCGAGGGAATGGCGCCGGGTCTCAACCGATCGAAGTGAAGGGCCGCATGTCGGAGGAACAACGCGCCCGCATTCGCGACGCAACGCGAGAACGTCAAGCCTGGGAAGGCGGCGCCACGCAGGAGAAAGTCGTCACTCGCGAGAAACTTCGAGAACTGGGCACGCTCGAGCACGTGCAGAAAGTCGTGCCGGCTCCTTGGCAATTCGGCATGGCAACGGTCGACGGCCACACCCAGGATGCGACTGCGTTCGGCGTCCTTCCTGATTCCAAATATCACCATCAGCGACTTATCGCGGGACGATTCTTTGACGGCGCAAGCGAGGATTCAGCGGTGATGAGCGAGTTTCTCGCTTACCGGATGGGATTCGTCGATGAGTTGGCCATCAAGAATCTCGTCGGCAAGACGGTCCGACTCGAAATAAGCGGCATTTCCGGCCGGGCCATCCAGCGGGCGGCCCGTCGTCGCAACGGCGCCGATCCCAGCACATTGGGCGGCGCGGCCCTCCGCTCGCTTGTGCGGCAGGCCGCCGCCACGCTCAGCAGGTTGGGCATCACGAGTTCAAGATTTCCGCTGGCCAACTTAATCAGCGATGGCGACACGCTCACCCGCGACTTCAAGATCATCGGAATCTTTCGTTTGCCGACGAAGGAAGAAAAGGAATTGCGCGTGGGACGCACTCAATCAGGAGGCAAACCTTCTGCTCCCGATCCAGACCGCGACCGACATGTTCTTTGCGGTTCCGCGCCAGGCCGAACAGGGAATCAGCGCCACGGTGATTGTCGACGACGACGCGCACGTCGAAAGCGTGCTTGAGCGGATCAAGGACATGCAGCTCAACGCGTTTGCCTTTCGCGAGGGACTGAAGCGAGAGCGGTTGTTGTACTCTCTGATTTTCCGCAGCATGACGTGCATTGCCGCCGTGGCTCTCTTCGTCGCGGCCCTCGGGATCGCCAACACGATGTTGATGAGCGTGTTGGAACGGACGCGGGAGATCGGCGTGATGAAAGCCGTAGGAGCCGGCAACGGGCAATTGCAGCTGATTTTTCTGATCGAGGGGACGTTGATCGGTCTCGTCGGCGGTGGGGCGGGGCTGTTGCTCGCGTGGGGCGCTTCCTACCCCGGCGACCTGTGGGTTCGCTCCATGGTGTCGCGTGACATCAAAGTCGACCTCAAGTCGTCGTTGTTCGTCTTTCCCCCCTGGCTGCTATTGACCGTGGTGGTCTTCGCGGTACTGGTCACGACGCTGGCCGCGGTCTATCCGGCACGTCGGGCGGCCAAGATCGATGCGGTCGCCGCGCTGCGACACGAGTAATGAAGCGATGGCTTGCGGTGCAAGGAAATATCCCCGGCAGGATTCGAACCTGCAACCTTTGGCTCCGGAGGCCAACGCTCTATCCAATTGAGCTACGGGGACAACTCACCGACGGAAGATAAGCCGCTCGGAACATCGGCAGCTTCGCGCGATGGATTTTACGTGGGCACCGTACGGTTTGCCAGCCATTGAAAAATGGCGGGCCGTCTCAAAAGTCGTACGTATCGCTGTAGACCGGCGCCCGCCTCAAGAGTGGCACGAGCTTGTCGATGCGTACCTTGCGAGGCTTGGCGCTGTTTGGATCGAAGATGACGTGCGTGACGCCGGGAGGCAGATGGCGATCCAGGATGCGGGCCAGCCCCGTCGGCGTGTTAATCGGGAGCGGCCGGTCGTGGCTGCGCTCGTGCCAACGCTCGAACAGGAACATTTGCACGAGCTGCGGATCGGTGAGAATGACGATCGCCTGTTCGCCCGCCGGAAGCTGCACGACGGCAAACCGCGACGCATCGTCCCGGCGCACGATAAAGCAGGGAAAATTCAGTTCAAAGTGCGGCGGCATCTGGAATGGCCCTTCTCCAAATCCGTACCGTCCATTTAATCAGCCACGCGACGAACCCGCAAGTACTGACCGATACGCAGATCCTTTATCGTGAATCGTCGGCGGAAATCTGTTGCCTCGTTCACTCGGGCGCGGTTTACTGTTGAGGACTTGATTTTGCGGCGGCCGTAATTTCTGCCGGGCGATCTGTAGGGGCCGCACTGATTCTCAAAGCCGTTCTGCGAAGTCGCCCTCCCGCACTCGGCACATCCTGGCGAGAGACCCGATGGAGCCGCTGAGTTTGACGACGGAACGGGTTGTCGCGTTGGTTGTGGTTATCGTGAACGTGATTGCGGCGATTCTCTATTCCAAAGTCTCGCAGAAACTGGGAATTGTCGCCGGGTCGGCGTTCCTGCTCTCGCTACCGGGCCTGGCGATTATTTGGTTCCGCGAAGCGCTGAGTGTGACGGCATTCGACCGCGGCGTGATGCGCGAATCACCGCCGCTCTTTATCGACGTGATCGGCTGGCTGTTCCTTGTTGCCTTGCCCATTATCTTTTTAGGCGGTTTCATGCCGTAGGCAGAATTGCATTCGAGTCCGACGCGGCGGGCTTTGACCGCGTCGTCCGTTTGTCCGACAATTGGCCCCATGCGAATCGCGTCTTTCCGCTTGCTTGGGGCCGTTGTTTGTCTTTTGCTCGTCGATCCGGCCGGCAGCAGCTGGCCAATCACGAGTCCGGCCCAACATCGTGCTGATCCTTGCCGACGATCTCGGGATCGGCGACCCGCGCTGTTACAACCGCGAATCGAAGATTGCGACGCCGAACATCGATCGGATCGCCCGCGAAGGGATGCGGTTCAACGATGTCCATTCGGCTTCGTCGGTCTGCTCGCCGACGCGTTACGCAATTCTGACCGGCCGTTATGCCTGGCGCACGCGAATGAAAAGCGGCGTGCTGCAAGGTTATTCGCGGGCGCTGATCGATGGCGGTCGGCCGACGGTCGCTTCGCTTTTGCGGGAGGCTGGGTACGAAACCGCAGGATTCGGCAAATGGCACTTGGGGTTTCAGGAATTCGATCCCATGCGCAGGGAGACGGATCAGGCGGTCGATTATTCGCGACCGCTGCGGCCCGGTCCGACCACGATCGGATTCGATGAATTCTTCGGAATCCCGGCCTCGCTCGACATGCCGCCGTACCTGTTCGTGGAAAACGATCACCCTCAAGAAATGCCGACGGGGCGAATTGGCGATAGCGGCGACACGAAGAATGCGCGTGGCCCATTCTGGCGCGGTGGGGCAATTGCTCCGTCGTTCCGGCACTGCCGATGTATTGCCGCGGATCACGGAACGGGCCGTCAAGTTTCTCGACCGCCAGGCTCAGACAGAGCGACGGCGGCCGTTTTTTCTGTACCTCGCACTGACAGCTCCCCATACGCCTTACTTGCCCGGCCAACGATTTCTTGGCGCCAGCGGTGCCGGTGACTACGGCGATTTTGTCACCATGGTCGACGCCTCGATCGGCGAAGTCCTCGGCGCACTTGACCGCAATCGGCTGACTGACGACACGCTTCTGATTCATGACGAGCGATAACGGCGCTCGTTGGACGCCCGAAGAAATCCGCCAGTTTGGCCACCGTGCCAATTTCAACAACCGCGGCCAGAAGTCGGACATTTTTGAGGGGGGACATCGCATTCCCTTTCTCGTTCGTTGGCCCGGCAGAGTCCGCGCCGGTTCCACAAGCGACGAGCTGGGATGCCTTGTCGATTTGATGGCCACTTGTGCGGAGGCGGCGGCGTGTCGCTTCCGGCGAATGCCGCGGAGGACAGTTTCAACCTGCTGCCGGCAATTCTATCCAAGCAATTGGATCGGCCGATTCGCGACTCCCTGGTGCATCACTCCGGATCAGGAATGTTTGCCATTCGCTCGGGCGACTGGAAGCTGGTGATGGGACTTGGTTCGGGCGGATTCACGCGCCCGGTTCGCATCGCTCCCAAGCCCGGCGAACCGGCCGGACAGCTTTATGACCTGGCTCGAGATCGGCAGGAGACGACAAACGTCTATTCGCAGAACCCTGAAATCGTCCGTAGTTTGACCGAGAAACTCGAGCAGATTCGGCGATCGGGCCGAAGTCGTTCTGCGGGATAAAGGCCGCGTTCGGTGTTGCTTCCGCGAACGTCTCGCTAAGCTAGCTCCCCGCAAATGCACAACCGCATGCCGATCGCAGTCGCTTTCTTGATGGCCGTTGCTGCCGGCGAATTACTGTTGGCGTCGGGGGCGACTGCCGGTCACGCCGCCGTGCCCGTTGCGATGCAGCACGTGATCGACCTCTCCGGCACGCACTGGGCGCTGATTCTCGCCGGCATCTACTGCGTTGCCGTCGTTCTGGCGTCACTGGCGGGCGGATGGCTGCCTCTTTTCGTGCGAATGACGCACACGCGATTGCAACTCTTCATGAGCCTGTGCGGCGGGCTCATGCTGGGTATCGGCCTGCTGCATTTATTGCCGCATGCCGTGGCCGTACTCGATTCGCTGGATCGCGCCGTGGCATGGATGATGGCGGGCCTGCTGACGATGTTCTTTCTGATTCGCGCGTTTCACTTTCACCAGCATGAGCCGATCGAGACGCCGGCAGACGCGGGTCATGCCCAGGAACACCATCACGAGCACGTGCATCACCATCATCACCCGGCGAAGCGACTGAATTGGATCGGTGTCGCGTTTGGACTGGGCATTCATTCCCTGATCGAAGGCATGGCGCTGGCCGCCAGCGTGCAGGCCGACGCCGAGCACGGCGGAATTGGCCTCTTTGGCGTGGGGACCTTTCTGGCGATCTTGCTGCACAAGCCGTTCGATGCCGTGCCGATCTCGATCCTGATGCAGGCGCGCAATGCCTCAAACCGGCTGACGCACCTGGTCAACGCGATCTTCGCTTTGTTCTGCCCCGCTCGGCGTGGCCATGTTCTTTCTCGGATTTGAACAATTCACCGGGCACCAGGCGGCGATCGTGGGTTGCGCGCTGGCGTTCTCGGCCGGCGTGTTTCTTTGTATCTCGCTGGCCGATCTGCTGCCCGAACTCGAATTTCATTCGCACGACCGATTTAAGCTTTCGCTGGCTCTGCTCGTCGGTGTCGCGATCGCCTATGCAATCGGCTTTGTCGAACCGGAACACGCTCACGAGCACCATCCGGCCCAGCATCAGCACGACGAATGAATCGATAACGCCGGCCTCACGCCCGGTTAGTTGAGCGGTTTGAGCTCAATATTCTTGAACCAGCAGGGCGATCCGTGGTCCTGCAGGCCGATGTACCCGTGTCGGGGATGCGACTTGTAGGCGATGTCAAACTTGTGCGATGTGCCGTTGGGCCGCTTGTTTTGCTCGGTGAACTTGTCCAAGTCGATCGAATTCACCTGCTTGCCGTTGAGGTTGACGGTGATCTCATTCTTATCGCACTTGATCTCGATGTGGTTCCACTCCCCGGTCGGCTTGGTCGCGTCGATGAGGACGGGCGAGAGGTCGTAGATCGCTCCCGTGGCGTGATAGCCCTCTTTGATCCCGTCGTCGATGGCGATCTCGATGCCGTTGAAACCGACGTCCTTTCCCTCGCGCGGTTTGAGTGGATAGGTTCGCACGAAGATGCCGCTATTGCAGAGCGGGCTCACTTTATAGTCGAGCTTGAGTTCGAAGTCGGTGAACTCCTTGTCGTAAACCATCATGTAGGCGCCGCAGCGATGCGGATTGATCGCCTCATGGTCGACGCCGCGATTGCTCGGCTTGCCGTCGCTTCGCATCCAACCGTCGAGAGTCTTGCCGTCAAACAGCAAGGTCCAACCGGCTGCCTTGTCCTCGGGCGAAAGCTCGTTGTCTGCGGAGAATGCCCTCGTCGGGCAGGACGTCAAAGCGAGAAGACAAAGTGCGACGGCAATGCGGCTCATGGTTTGAACTCCTGTTGGCCGCCGTGGTGATTGTCTACTGGCGGCACAACGGGATCTAACCATCTCGCCGAACTGCGTACAACCGTCTCGCGGCCGGCGGCAATCTTAGAAATGGAAATCCAGCCCGACATTGAGGCCCTGTGCCCAGTAGCTCGTCGTGTTGGCCGCGTATTGCGGCTGGTTGGGGCCGGCCTGCCCATAGCTTGGGTCGGACGGAATCAAGTTCGGGCTGACCGTCGAATTGACCTGGTCGCCCGGCCGCAGCACGTTGCTCCAGTAGATAAATGTGTAGCCCAGCCGCACGGTGAAGCGGGGAGTGATGGCAAAGGCGGCATTCAGATCGAGTTCCGGAACGAGTGCAAACGGGCTTTGGTAGTACTCTCCGATGTTGGCCGTGGTGGCGAGGATGCCGCCTGTCGCCGAGGTCCCCGGCCCGCTTGCCGGATAGACTGTGGTGCCGCCGCTGATGATCGCTTTTTCCTGCGTCGTGCCCATTGACAGCTTGGTGACGAGGTCGACCGACCAGCGCCCCCAGTTCCACTCCGAGCTGCGTGCCAACCTGGCCGCCGTAAAAGTTGTTGGTCGTCTCGAAGCGGTCGAAGTCGAACATGGTGCTCGACGTATCGACGGGCTGTCCCAGAAACGTCAAAGCACCCGGGACCAAAGGTTGAATCTCATCGTCGATCTCGAGCGACTCGCGCAAATTGAGGTAGCGAAAGCCCAGGATGCCGTCGAGTCGGAAATGATCGGTCTGGAAAATCCTGAACAGCCCGTTGAGCTCATAGCCGAAGAACTGGCTCAAATTCGTGGAAGCCATCCCGCCGGCCAGTGCACCTGGGCTCGAATCGAGATACGAACTTGGCCCTCCACCGCCGGCGATATTCACGGGACGCGCCAAGAGTGGGTTCCCGTTGCCGTCCGAGAACGCGCCGAAATCCGCCTCTTGCCGTTCGAGAATGAAAAACACGGCTTGCAGGCCGAACCGCTGCTCGTGGTCGATCCACCCGCCGACATCGAGCCGCCAGCCGTTCGCCACGCCCATGTCGACGTTCTGCCCGCCGTAGATGACTTGGGTACTCGGTTGTCCTAATGCACCGGGAATCGGATCATTGACTGAACCGGTTGTGGCGAGCGGCGTCGGAAGCGGAGCGTCTTTCGTCCACCAGGCAAGATATTCCGAGCGAATCCAGAAGTGCGTCGGCCCGACCGGTTCAGCCGGAATGATGAGCGGCCGTGGGCCCGGCGGCGGCACATACACTGGCGGCACGTACGTTCGCGGCTCCGGATACATCGGTCCAACTGGTGGCGGTCCCGGCGGGCCAAAACCTGGACCCGGGGGCGGTGCCGACGGGCCGTCGCCCGCAGGACCGAAACCTGGACCCGGGGTCGGAGGCGCATCAAAAGGCGGTTCCGATTCCAAAGGCGGTGGAGCAAGACCGGGCGACGATGACGGAGTGACGCCGGTGTTGCTGCTCAACGAGGGCGAAGCCGGAGGCGCCGGCGGCAAGCTCGAGCCGGACTGCGGTTTCAAGGGTGGCAATTCAAACGGAGGCACATCGCCGAACTGAGCAAACGCAGCCGTGCGCAGACAACCGTCGCTGCCAAAAAAATGCAGATCCGAAATCTCAAGAACCGAACGAGCATTTCCATCCTCGCCTGAAACGTTCTTGCGGGGGGTGACGTTTTACGCCAAGTCGTGCAGTGGGGACAGTCCTATTTTTCGGCACGCGAGGCGCGTCAAGACCAATCGGCAGCTTTTGCCGACAAAGACGCGCGTGCCGGCCAACGCATTTTGCGCACTCCTCGCCGATGGAAAATCGGCCGCGAGTTTTGCTCAAAACAGCCGTTCACACTGGCAGGGTTCATCTGCTTCCCATCAACAATCGGTCTGGCTATAGTGCGATAAGCGCGGAAAGCCCCGTGCTTTCCAACACGGATTCCTTCCCCGGCCGCCCACCCAGAGAGCACGTCAACCATGATGTACAACGCGTTCGCTCACGGCGTCACTCGAATTGCCGCACTTGCCTTGTTTGCGTCCCTTGCGACTTTTTCAGCGCTTCGCGCGAAGACGAGCCTTGCAATTATCCGCCCAAGTCGGCAATCGGCCCGGACGGCTGGATCAGCCTGTTCGACGGCAAAGATCTCAACGGCTGGAAACTGAGCGATTCAAAAACGAGCCAGGTTCACGTCGAGGATGGCAAGATCGTCATGGTCGGGCCGACGTCACATCTCTTCTCGGATTGGCAGTTCAAGAATTTCATCTTCGAGGCCGACGTGATGCAGACGCCGCACGCCAACTCGGGCATCTACTTCCATACGCACTATCAGGAGCATGGTTTTCCCAGAACGGGCTATGAATCGCAGGTCAATGTGAGCCACCGCGACCCGGTGAAGACCGGCAGCCTGTACCACTTCGTCAAGCTGTATAAGACGCCGGCGAAAGACAACGAGTGGTGGAAGCAGACGGTGATCGTCGAGGGAAAGCACATCGTGATCAAGGTCAACGACGAGACCGTCGTCGATTGGACAGAACCGGCAAACGTCGGCAATCGCGGTGAGAAGCTCGGTTGCGGCAGCTTCGGCCTGCAGGCCCATGACCCCGAAAAAAAGTTCCCCGACAGCAAGACTTACTTCAAGAACATTCGCGTCAAGCCGCTGCCGGACACTGCCGAGACGCCGCACGAAGGCCGCCACAAGCCGCAAGGCAAGAAAACGAAGAATGCATGTCGGACGCGCGGCACGCAATAGTCTCGTAAACCGTCACGATGCGCGCGATCGCGAACTGCTTCTGCGATTCTGGCACTCAGGACGACGATGACGCGTGTTCCGTGACCGGCGCCGCGGGTCGACGGAACATGCCGCTGTTGAAAACCACGTACAGCACGCGCAGCACCAGCAGCGACATCACCATCGCGCCGATCACGCCGCCGATGACGACCGTCGCCAGCGGCCGCTGCACCTCGGCGCCCATGCCGTCGCTGAACGCCATCGGCAAGAAGCCGAGCTGGCCACCAGCGTCGTCATCAGCACGGGCCGCAGCCGCGTGACGGCCGCTTGCGTCACCGCTTCGTCCAGCGACAGCCCTTTCTGCCGCAGCTGGCGGATGTCGAGACCAGGATCATGTCGTCGAGCACGGCCACGCCCGACATGGCGATGAAGCCGATGGCCGCCGAGATCGAAAACGGCATGTCGCGCAGCCACAGCGCGAAGATGCCGCCGACCCAGGCGAACGGAATGCCGGTGAAGACCCGCAGGGCGTCGACCACGTTGTGGTAGGTGAGGTAGAGCAGCCGAAGATCAGCACCAGGACGATCGGCACGACGATCAACAGCCGCGTCTGTGCCCGCTGCAGGTTCTCGAACTGGCCGCCGTACTCGACGCGGTAGCGGCCCGACGGCAGCGAGACCTTTTCGGCGATTTTCTCGCGGGCCTCGGCCACGAAGCTGCCCAGGTCGCGGCCGCGCACGTTGGCCGTGACGGTGAGCCGCCGCTGGCCCCATTCGCGCGTGATCGTCGACGGACCTTCGACGACGGCGACTTTCGCCAGCCGCGACAGCGGAATCCGCTCGCCCGAGGCGGTTGGCGACCAGCAGCGAACCGATCGCCTCGGGACTGCGCCGAGACTCATCCGGCCAGTCGCGCGACCAGCGGAAAGCGCAGCTGCCCTTCGACCACGTCGCCCAGCGGCTTGCTGCCGATCGACTCGACCAGGTCGAGCACCGTCTTGGCCGGCACGCCGTAGCGGGCGACCTGGTCCTGGTCGACTTTGATCTCGAGCACCGGCTGGCCGGTGATCTGCTCGGTGTTCACGTCGGCGGCCCCGGAATCGACGCGAAGGACGGCTTCGATCTCGGCCGCCTTCTTGGTCAGCACGTTGAAATCGTCGCCGAAGAGCTTGACGCCCAGGTCGGCCCGCACGCCCGAGACCATTTCGTTGATCCGCATTTCGATCGGCTGCGAATAGGCCAGCCGCTGGCCCGGCATGTCGCGCAGCGTGTGGTCGAGCAGGTCGGTGAACTCGGCCTGCGTGCGGCACTTCGTCCACTGCGACCGCGGTTTGAGCGTGATGAAGATGTCGGTCAACTCGACGCCCATCGGATCGGTGGCGATCTCGGCCGTGCCGATGCGGCTCCAGACGTGCTCGACTTCGTCGGGGAAACGTCTTGCGGATCACTTTCTCCATCTCGGTGTTGTAGCGGATCGATTCGGCCAGGTCGGTGCCCGCCAGCCGCACGACGCTGATGGCGACGGCCCCTTCCGACAGCCGCGGCACGAACTCGGAGCCGAGGTTCGGCGCGATCATGCCGAAGGCGATGACCAGCACGCCGACGGCGAAGCCGATCACGGCAGCTTGTGATGCATGGTGAAGCGCAGGATCGGATAGTGGATCGCGTGGGCGAGCCGCATCAGCCACGGCTCGCGCGTCTCGATCCGCCGCGGCAGGAACAGGCTGGCCAGCACCGGCATCAGCGTCAGCGACAGGATCATCGAGCCGACCAGGGCGAAGATCACGGTCAGCGCCATCGGCCGAAACAGCTTGCCTTCGACCCCTTCCAGGTCAGGATCGGCAGGTAGACGATCATGATGATCAGTTCGCCGAACATCGTCGGCTTGCGGACTTCGACCGCCGCGTCGCGGATGATCTCCGAGCGGCTCTTGCGTGCCGGCTCGCCTCGCTGGCCAGATGCCGGACGCAGTTTTCGATCATCACGACCGAGCTGTCGACGATCATGCCGAAGTCGATGGCGCCCAGGCTCAGCAGGCTGGCGGCGATGCCGAACCGCAGCATGCCGCAGAAGGCGAACAGCATCGACAGCGGAATCGCCGAGGGCCACGATCAGCGCGGCCCGCAGATTGCCCAAAAAGGCAAACAGCACGGCGACGACCAGCAGGCCGCCTTCGAACAGGTTCTTGCGCACGGTGTCGATGACGTAGTCGACCAGTTCCGTGCGGTCGTAGACCGGCATGACTTGCACGTTGGGCGGCAAGGCTCGCCGCGAGCGACTTGAGCTTGTCTTTCATGGCCCAGGTGACCGTGTGGCTGTTTTCGCCCATCAGCATGAAGCCCAGGCCGAGCACGACTTCGCCCTGGCCGTCGGCCGTGACGGCGCCGCGGCGGATCTCGTGGCCGATCGCCACGTCGGCCACGTCGGCGACGCGGATGGGCACGCCTTCCTTGGCCCGCATGACGATTTGTCGGATTTGCTCGACGCTCGTCGTGCGGCCCAGGCCCTGCACGAGCAACATTCCGCCCGACTGGCTGATGTTGCCGCCGCCGACGTTGAATTGTTCTTCTCGACGGCGCCGATGACCTCGGCGAACGTCAGGTCGTGCTTGATCAGCCGCTGCGGGATCGATGCGGATCTGATACTGCTTCTCGTAGCCGCCCCAACTGTTGATCTCGGCCGTGCCCGGGCACCGTGCGCATCTGCGGCTGGATGACCCAATCCTGGACCGTGCGCAGCTCCGTCGGATCGGTCCCGACCCCGGTGACGACGTAGTGAAAGACTTCGCCCAGGCCGGTGGCCACCGGCCCCATCTTCGGCCGCACGACGCGCTGCCGGCATCTCGACGGCAGCCAGCCGTTCGTTGATGAACTGGCGGGCGAAGTAGATGTCGGTCCCGTCGCGAAAGACAACCACGACCTGCGACAGGCCGAACTTCGAGATCGAGCGCAACTGCTCGAGGCCCGGCAGTCCGCTGAGTCCTTGCTCGATGGGAAACGTGATCTGCCGCTCGACCTCTTCCGGGCCGAGCGCCGGCGCGACCGTGTTGATCTGCACCTGCACGGGCGTCGTGTCGGGAAAGGCATCGACATCCAATCGCCGCAGGGCGAGCACGCCCGCGATCGCGGCCGCCAGCACGACGGCAATCACCAGCAAGCGGTTCCGCAGGGAAAAGTCGATGATCCGGTTCAGGATGTTCATCGAGGGTTCGCCCTATTTCCCACAGCCGCAGCCTTCGCCGAGGCTGCTGCGGAAAAGCTGGGCCAACAGCGCCGGGCTGCCCGATGGTGGCGACGACTTCGCCGGGCAAGACGCCGGCCAAGAGCTCGACGTATTCTTCATCGCTGGCCCCCGTGCGGACTTGGCGCACGTGGAACACCTTCGGATGGTCGGCTTTCTGATAGTCCTTGTCGCGGACGAAGACGAACTGCGAGCCGGCCGTCGATTGGACGGCTTCGCGTTTCACGACGACCGCGTGCGGCTCGCTCCGCAAAAGGATTCTCGCCGTGCCGAACGACTTGTCGCGCAGTCGCAGATCCGAATTACCGAGCGCGACGCAAACTCGCAGCGTGCGCGAACGCTCGTCGACCGTCGGGCTGAGCCACGAAACGGTGCCCGGCACGTCCTGCGTGCCATGGTCGGTGTGAAACTCGACGGGCAGACCCGGGCGGATATACCGGGCGTCCTCCTGCCGGACGCTGAGCAAAAGCCACAGCGAGCGAGGATCGGCGACGGTGAACAGCAGCTTGGTCGCATCGACAACTTCGCCCGCCACGATATCGGAGGCCACAATCACGCCGGCGTAGGGGGTTCGCAGCGGAAGCAAGTTGGCCGTCTTGGTTTCCGCGGGAAGAGTCGCCAGAATCGCCGGCGGAACTCCCAGAAAACGAATCTCTTCCGCGAGCTTTTTCGCGTCGCGGCCCTCGAAGTGGTCGGCCATTTCAAAGCCGAGATTCACCAGGGCCTGCCGGGCCGAGACGAATGCGATCTCCGATTCCTGGAAGGCGGCCTCGGCCTCCGTCAGCGACGAGGCAGGAACGGAAATGCTGTGGCTGCGAAGCCGTTCGAGAGTTGTCCGCCTGAGCTCGCGTTTGACGACCGCGTTGAGAAGCTGCGTTTTCGCCTGCCCGACCTGGGCGGCATCGATCAAGGCGATGATCTCCCCGGGCTCGACGCTGTCGTTCACCTGCTTGAAGACCGCGGCCACCGTGCCCTGCAAGCGAGACGACAGATGGGCGACCCGTGCCGGATCGAAAGTGACTTCCCCGTTGGCGATGACGGCGTCCGTCATCGGCCGCTCGCGGACGACGTCGACATTGATTCCGGCCTTTTGTGCGGTCGCCTCGGTAGCCAATTGCACGCGACGCAAGTGCAGCGTGTCCTTCGGATCGTTCTCCGGCCGCGTCATCAAGGCGATTGCCTGTGCCGTGTCGTAGCGAGGCAACTGCGGCGTGCCGTCGACTTGAGCCAGCTCCGGATGATCGATCACGCATTCCGCCACGCCGTGCGCGGGCAGAATCCAAATTCGTGCGGCTTGGGCAGCAGCTTTTCGTTGCATTCCACGCAAGCCGATTCGGGCACCAGGTGCTCGGGGCACCAATCGTCGGCCGGCGCCGCTGTCGTGCCGCTCAGGCTCCAATCGTGGGGCACTTTCCAGCCGGTGCGGTGGCCCACGAAGAACACAACGGCCAACAACGAGAACACAACGAGGTTGGGAAGCCCGTCAACGATGACGCGGCGCCAACCGTGCAAGTGAGTCGTTGCAACATCCGACTGGGACGAGTGCGAAGCGGGCTGTGACATATCGATGCTCCCGCGGAATGCGTCGATGATTGGGCGAAACGCGCAATCCGGCACGTTTCTGCAGATTCTGCGTAAGAAGGTCGGACAGGCGTGTTGAAGAAGAGTCGGCCGTGACTCTGATGGGGCGACCGCTCAACAGCGAAGAATGGCCATGCGCACACCGCGATCGCAACGAGCGCACGTCACGGTTTGCGGTCGGCGGAGAATCATGCAATGCGGGGGTCAGACTGCGTCCGATTTCATCATCGGCCACAAAAGGTGTGAGGCTCGACAAGCGGACCAGGCGTGTTCCATCCGACGAGACAGTCACCACCGTCCAAGGAACCGTAATTTGCAGGTGCGTGCAATCGCAGGGTGAGCCACCGATCCGCTGTTCGGGACGGCCTTGATCATTGGCCGGCTCGTGCTCATGTCGGCAGCATCTGCACGACCCCGGACCCAGATCGATGCACACTTCGCCGTCACTGTCGAAGCACAAAAATAACGGCGAGGCGTTCCACGAAATGAGCTGCGTGGTCAAGAGAGCAATAATCAGCAACACACGAGGCATCGCGAAATCCTAAGACTAGTCGTATTTTCCGTGGCCAACGGCGATTGTGTCAATATGAAGTGCTCACACCCCTCAGTTTGGCACCGTTCTGCTCTCGAAGGTGTGCAGTTTTCTGTGCGCATCTTGGAAACAGGGTGCGGATCTTCGAAGGAATCCTCGGGGTTTTCCAAGATGCGCAGCTTTCGAAAAGGCTGCGCACCTTCGAACAACGTGCGCACCTTCGGCAGGGCCTCGGCCCTGCACCCGCGTGCGGTGCCGTTCTCGCGTAAAGTCGTGCGAGCGCTTACTTCGGCCTCGATCGCGTCGTTTTCGACCGCATGACGGCAAAACAGTCGATTTGGGGTGCCATGCCCAACGGCTTTGCGTGGGCATGCGAAGCAGTTGGACATTCCCGTCTTAAGTTCATGGGCATCCCACGCAGAGCCGTTGGGAATGGCACACAGAAAAGGGCAAACGGCGTAGAGTGCCGCCGGCCCGTGCAGTGGTTCTCTCTCAATTCCTCTTTCTCCATCTCTTCGGACACAAGCACGGAAGGAGATCGATTTCGCAGATTTGAATTCAAAAATCGCATCGACGAAATCTGCGATCCTGTCTTTCACCAGATGTCACGATTCCACGAGAAATGCCTGGTCTGGATTTATCCTTGTATTGACCGAAAACCCGGGATGTGACGACTCAGCGCAACAAAAAGAGCCGCACCCTCATTGTAGGGCACGGCTCCGCATAAGCGAGATTTACAGCCTCTGCTGTACCGTATTTCGTCGTTCGTTAGCCTTATTATCCTCGATGAGGTCGAGTCGTTCAATAGGAAAATTTTTTTAGCACTCTGCCGCGCGCATTCTGCCGCTTGTGACGGCGCTGATTTCCGCCGCTGCGACATCGATCGCATTCGGTGCCGCGGCTGCCTACTTTAAAGAGTGTCTGGTCCGTTCGACGTTGAGCGCGGGTGGGGAGTCGGATGAAGATTGTTCGTCTCGAGACATTTCTGACGCACGCCGGATTGCGGAACTATCTCTTTCTGCGGCTCACGACCGACTCGGGACTCACAGGCGTGGGCGAAGCCTCGCTCGAATGGCAGGAACGGGCCGTCGAATGTCTGCTGCACGATTGGGTCGAGGAACGCATCCTCGGGAAAGATCCGTTCGACGTCGAGTCGCTCACCGCCGACCTGATTCGGGACCAGTATCAGGGTGGGCCGACCATTTTGACGGCGATCAGCGGCGTCGAAATCGCCTGCTGGGACATCATCGGCAAGGCGAAAGGTCAGCCCGTCTATGAACTGCTCGGCGGCCGGGCCCGCGATCGGCTGCCGGCGTACGCCAACGGCTGGTACGGCGGCGCCCGCACTCCCGATGACTACGCCGCCAAGGCGCGCGAAGTTGTCGAGCGCGGTTATCGCGGGATGAAATTCGATCCCTTCGGCGTCGCGTGGCAGGACCTGTCGCCCGATGAGATGGACGGCGGCCGTCGGGATTGTGGCCGCCGTTCGTGCGGCCGTCGGCGACGAGGTCGATCTGATGATCGAAGTGCACGGCAGACTGTCTGGTCGATCGGCCATCGAAATGGGTCGACGGCTGACGCCGTACAATCCGGCCTGGTACGAGGAGCCCGTGACGCCTTACGACCTCGATCTCTTGAACGAGGTGAAACAGGCTCTGCTGTTCCCCGTCGCCGCCGGCGAGCGGCTTTACATGCTCGAAGAATTCGCACGGCTCACTTCGCTTCGGTCCTGCGATATCGTGCAGATGGATTTGGCTCACTGCGGCGGGCTGAGCCTCGGCAAGAAAATCGCCGACATGGCCTCGGCGAACGGCCTGCATCTCGCCCCGCACTGTTCGGTCGGTCCCGTGGCACTCTGCGCGGCCATCCATTTCGGCTGGGCGACGCCGAGCGTCATCATTCAAGAGAATTTCGCCGAATATGACGTGCCATGGCGGAACGACTTTGTCCGCGGCTGGAATCTCTGTGATCGGGGCGAATTCCGACTGCCGTCCGGACCGGGACTGGGCCTTGAGCTCGACCTGGCTGTCATCGCCGCACATCCGCCGCAAAAGAATCCGTTTCCCTCGTTGTGGGACGAGCGCTGGCTGACGGACTTCACGCGAAACAACGAACGAGGCTGACCTTCGATGGGTTTCGTCGCCGTCCGGCTCAACGCCCTCAGCTATCCGGTCGAAGACGCGGAACGCCGCGAGCTGGCAAAAGCGGATGCGCAACTGATTGCCGTCGAGGGCCAACAGCCGGAGGAGATTCTTGCGGCGGCGGAGAATTGCGACGCACTGCTCGTCGTCTCGTCGAGTGTGCCAGCCGACGTGGTTCGGCGACTCGCGCGTTGCCGCGTGATCTCGAGGCTGGGCGCAGGGACCGACAAAATCGCGATCGACGAAGCGACGCGGCAAGGCATTGTGGTGGCCAATGTGCCGGATTTCTGCACCAATGAGCAAGCAGAGCATGCATTCGCTCTCCTGCTCGCCTGGGCGCGACGCTTGCCCTTCATGTTCGCTGCCATGCGGCGCGGTGAGTGGACCGCGCGCAATCATCAAGGAGTGCACCGAGTCGCCGGGCAGACGCTGGGGCTGATCGGTTTTGGGCTCAGCGCACAGGCCGTCGCCGCCCGCGCCGCGGCATTTGGCATGCGGATCATCGCCTGGACTCGCGACCCGGCCAAATATGCCGCGATCGCCGAACGCAGCCGGTGTGACCCTGACCACACTCGATCGAGTGCTGGCCGAAGCGGATTTATGCATCGATTCATTTGCCGCTGACTTCCGAAACGCGCGGTCTCATCGATGCAGCGCGGATCGGCCAGATGCGCCCGACGGCCGTGCTGATCAACACCGCGCGTGGCGCGATCGTGGACGAAGCGGCCCTTGTTTCGGCGCTCGAGGAGCGACGCATCGGCGGAGCCGCGCTCGATGTGTTTGACGGGATCGACGTCTTCGCCCTGCCGGGCGAGCCGCCGCGGCATCCGCTGTTCGAACTCGATAATGTTCTGCTCACGCCGCACTGCGCGGGGAGCTCGGTCGAATCGACAATCGACTCCAAGACGCGCGGAGCGCGTCAGGCGGCCGACGTTCTTTTGGGCCGCTGGCCCAGGCACGTTGTGAATCCCGAGGTCCTGCCGCGGTATACTCTTTCGGAGTCCATTTGGGCGAAGGGAGAGACTTGATGGCCAAGCGCTTGGAAGGTCAGGTCGCCTGGGTCAGCGGCGGCGCTTCGGGAATCGGCGAGGCGACGGTGCGTCTGTTTGCGGCTGAGGGCGCACGGGTGGCGATTGCCGACGTGGACGCCGAGCGCGGGCCGCGGTTGGAAACGGCAATTCGCGGTTCGGCGGCGAAGCGATGTTCACGGAATGCGACGTGGTCCGCGAAGACGACGTACGGGACAGCATTGAACAAGCGGCTGCCCGCTTTGGTGGATTGCAAATTGTCGTGAATTGCGCGGGAGTCGTGCACGTCAAGCGGTTGCACGAATATTCCGCCGCCGAATGGGACCAACTGATGGCGGTTAACGTCCGCGGTATCTTTTTCTCGATCAAACACGCGCTCAAGCACTTGCAGGCCAATTCGCACAGCTACATGGTCAATGTCGGCTCGATCAGCAGTTTTGTGGGGCAGGCCGACACGCCCGCCTACACGGCCTCGAAAGGGGCCGTTCTCTCTCTCAGTCAGTCGATCGCACTCGATTACGCGGCCGATGGCCTCCGCTGCAATTGCCTCTGCCCAGGCGTCACGGATACGCCCATGCTCCGCCACCATTTGCGGGCAGCCCGCGATCCGGCCGGAACATTGGCAAAGCGGTTGGCCCGCGTGCCGCTGGGACGGCGCTTTGACGCCGAACCGACATCGCTCGGAGCATTCTCTATTTGTCGTGCGAAGATTCGGCCGGCGTCACGGGGACGTCGTTGGTGGTCGACGGCGGTTACCTGGCGGCGGCCGAATGGGATTCCTCGAACATCACCTTGCCGGACGATCTCGTCATAAAGGTGGCTCTCATGAAGCTGGCCTGCGCGGATTTCGCTTTTCCGCTTTTGACGCACGAGCAGTCGTTACGCTTGATTAGCATGTTGGGCTTTCAAGGGGTCGACATCGGCCTGTTTGACGGTCGATCGCACCTCTGGCCGTCTCGAGAGTTCGAGAATGTCGACAAGAGTGCCGCTGCCCTCAAACGGCTGACGGACAGTCTCAATCTCCAGATTGCCGACGTGTTTCTGCAGACGGCGCCCGATTTTCGGCCGTACGCCATCAATCATCCGGAAGCCTCACGCCGGCAGTTGGCACGCGACTGGTTTTCAAAGACGCTCGATTACGCGGCAGGTTGCTCG
Organism: uncultured Planctomycetaceae bacterium; assembly: GCA_963756305.1. Lineage (GTDB taxonomy): Bacteria > Planctomycetota > Planctomycetia > Planctomycetales > Planctomycetaceae > DASPSM01. Next base: position 1,662,651 of record CAVWNP010000001.1, on the reverse strand, counting down.
TGCCGTCACGTGACAATTCTGCCGGGTGTTCATTTCGACGAAGAACCGCCTGAGCAGTCCTGCGACACGAGCCGTCGACGAACTGGCGTGGCGCACGGAAAGAGCGAAGTCGTCCGGCATTACTCTCGGGACCGAGGCACACGTCGGCTCGCTGGCGCCCGATCCGGCCGCGGCGAAGCGGCTGGTCGAAAGCGTTCCCGGCCTGACGCTCACTCTCGATTACACGCATTTCACCCGGGCGGGAATGGCCGATGATGCGATCGAGCCGCTCTTGCGTTTCGCATCCCACTTTCACGTGCGCGGTGCACGCACCGGCCGATTGCAAGCGGCGTTCAAAGAAAACGTCATCGACTATCGCCGCGTCGTCCACGGACTGAATTCAACGGGGTACGCAAGGTTGGCTGGGCGTTGAATACGTCTGGATCGATTGGGAACACTGCAACGAGTGCGACAACCTGTCCGAAACGATTCTGTTTCGGGACTTCTTGCGATCCCTGCCTGCTTAATCTCATTTGGTGAGAACGGCTCGGTTTGCCGCATGGTCACCGGTGGGATGGGCCACTTATGGCAATCCGCAGATGGCGTGGGTACGATCTGGAAACGGCAATCGCCGTTCGGCGAAATCTCGCTTTGCAGGCCGCGGCACCGATTCAAAATAGCCCTAAGAACGAAGGTACTCCCATGACACGGTTCCAGTGTGCGATTTTGGCAGCAGGCATTTTTCTCGGTCTTGGACACGCGGCTTCTGCGGCTGATGAAGACGCAAAGGCCGTGGTTGATAAAGCGGTCAAGGCGATCGGCGGATCGGTCGACGCTGCCAAGGCCTACACCTGGAAAACCAAAGGCACGCTGACCATCAACGACACCGAAAATAAATTCACGACCAAGGTCACCGCGCAGGGGATCAACCACTATCGACAAGAATTCGAAGGGGAATTCGACGGCAATCCGATTAAAGGGGTCACGGTTCTGGACGGTGACAAGGCCTGGCGGAAAATCGGCGATGACGCGAACAAGCTCGAAGATGATCAACTGGCCAACGAAAAGCGAACGGCCTATCTGCTGATCGTCGGGCAATCGCCGTCGTTTTTGAAAGGCGAAGGCTTCAAGGTCGAATCGGACGAGGAAGAGAAAGTCGACGGAAAACCGGCGACCGAACTCAAAGTCACGGGTCCCGACGGCAAGGACTTCGAAATCTCCTTCGATAAAGCCACCGGTCTGCCCGTCAAAATGACCGCCACGGTCGTCGATTTCCAGGGGGAGGAATATAAGCAGGAAACGCTCTTCAAGAACTACAAGGAATTCGACGGCATCAAGCGGGCAAGCAAAATCGAAACCAAGCGCAACGGCAAGAAATTCGTCGACTACGAGATCATCGAGTTCAAAGTGCTCGATAAGGCTGACAAGGACGCCTTTGCGGAGCCGAAGTGAGGCGTAAGCCCCTCAATCATCGACCAATTCACGAGTGTCTCACGCTGCGCGATGGAAACCTGTGCGGCTATCACTCCACGACGTCACAAGGGCGAACGAACAAAGGCGTGCCCCCATGAAGCGATTAATCAGTGCGATTCTGACCGCGACTCTGGCCGTTGGCGTTGGCAGGTTGGCCCTGGGCGATGACCAGGAGAGCAAAGCGGTGATCGATAAGGCCGTCGCGGCCCTGGGCGGCGCGGCGAAACTGAGCGCGGCCAAAGCCATCACGTGGAAGACCAAGGGCAAACTCCACTTGAACGACAACGAAAACTCGGTTTCCACCAAGGTGACTGCACAGGGCGTCGATCACTATCGACAGGAATTTGAAGGGGAGTTCAACGGCGCGCCGGTCAAGGGGTGACGATTTTGAATGGCGACAAGGGTTGGCGGAAATTCGGCGAGGAGACGAACCCGCTGGAGGACCAGGCCCTCGCGAACCAGAAACGCGTCGCTTATTTGCAGCTTGTTCCGGAAATGCCCACGCTCCTGAAAGGCGAGGGTTTCAAGGTCGAAGCGGGCGAAGAGGAAAAAGTCGGCGGTAAAGCGGCTGCCGTGCTCAAAGTCACGGCGCCGGACGGCAAGGACTTTCAAATCTACTACGACAAGGAGAGCGGTCTACCCGTCAAACTGACGGCGAAAGTCGCCGGTCGTCAGGGCAACGAGTCGCAACAGGAAACGACCTTCGCCGACTTCAAGGATTTCGACGGCATCAAGCGCGCGACCAAAATCGAGACCAAGCGCAACGGCAAGAAATTCATCGAGTCCGAGATCACCGACTTCAAAGTCCTGGATAAGGTCGATCCCAAGGCATTCGATGAACCGAAGGACTGATCTTCCCACGAATTGCCGGATCCTGGCGAAATCCTAGACCGTTGCGGTGCCGATTGCCTGTTGCGAACGCTCCTGCGCGCGAGCGCCATCGGATGTTGCTCGCCGCGCTCCGTTTCGGGCGAATTTCCAGCCGTCGCAAAGGACCGCGCCTTTGTGCACGACGGTGATTCCGTCGCGGATGGACACGTTGTCGAAGTCGGCGTCGGCCGCGTTATCCGTCGCGCATTCGATGTGCACGTTTTTGCCGATCTGACAATTCTTGTCGACGATCGCGCCGCAAATCGTGCTCCCCTCGCCCACTCCCATGCGAGGCTGCTTGACTTCTTCATCCTCGGCGGACGCACCCGCGATCGGGTAGAAGTCGGCTCCCATGAGGATTGAGTCTCGAATCGTGACGTTTCGGCCGATGTGGCAGCGCAAACCGATCACGCTGCGCTCGATGCGGGCTCCCGGCTCGATGATGCAACCGTCCGCCAAGAGGCTTTGGGTGATCGTTGCTCCGTCGATTCGGGCCGGGGGCAGCGATCGCGCGTGCGTATAGATCGGGCCCAGTTTGGACTCGAAGTCGAACGTCGGAGGAACGCGGGTCAGATCGAGGTTCGCCTGATAGAACGAGCGAATCGTGCCGATGTCCTCCCAATAGCCGTCGAACGGGTACATCTGAACGCGACGCGCCCGAATCGACATCGGAAAAACTTCCTTGCCGAAGTCCTGATAATCCGATTTGCTCAAGAGTTCGAGCAGGGTCTCGCCGGTTAAAGAGATAAATTCCCATGCTCGCCAGGCAGTCGCGGCCGCGACTTGCGATGCCGCGCATCGAGCCAGGCTGGATCGCTGCGAATCAGGTCAAATTCCTTGGGCGTTTTGGGCTTCTCCAAAAAGCCCACGACCCTTCCCGCTCTCGTCGATCCGCATAATGCCGAAACCGCGCGCCGCCTCGCGCGTCACCGGCAAGGCGGCAATCGTGACATCCGCCTTCTCGCGCAAATGCGTTTCGAGCATTTCGCCGTAATCCATGCGGTAAAGCTGATCGCCCGACAGAACGAGGACAAATTGAATGTCCGGCTGTTCGATGTATCGCAGTTGTTTGCGGACGGCGTCGGCCGTTCCCTGATACCAATCGCTCGCTTCGTTTGTTTGCTGGGCGGCGAGGATTTCGACAAAGCCGCCGTCGAAATGATCGAATTGATAGGTCTGCCGAATGTGGCGATGCAGGCTGACCGAGTTGAATTGCGTCAGCACATAAATGCGGTTGATGCCGCTATTGAGGCAGTTCGAAATCGGGATGTCGATCAGGCGGTATTTGCCCGCCAAAGGGACCGCCGGCTTGGAGCGATGCTGGGTGAGCGGCAAAAGCCGCGTCCCTTTTCCGCCGCCAAGAATCAGTCCCACCGTGTTTCGCATCGAGGTGCCTTTTTGCGAGGAGCCTGGTCCTCTCACTTCGTGTCGTGCAAGGTTGATGCCGCGAGTCGCTTAATCGCGATTTGAGGACGGTTCGGAATCGACATCCCAAATCATCTGGGTTTTCAGATCGACATAGACGTGGACTTTGTAGCGCCGCAATCCCTGCCACGTCCAGGTATAAATCCCCGTCTTAACCGCTGAATGCCTGCCTTCCGTGTAAACCGGGTCGGGGGGCAAAGTCCCTTTCAGCTCGTCGAACGTCACATGCTTGTCCTTCCCTGAGCCTTTTCCCTCTTCCGTGCGCTCTCGAGCAGCGTTGACGGTCGCCAGGGCTTTGTTGTACGCCAGCTGTGCCCGGAACTCGGCCGCTGCTCCCACAGCCAAGACAGCAAGCACCACCCAGAGCACGACGTCTCGCCATGTCCGAGTTTTTTTCTTTTCCGCCTTCGCATCGACCTTTTTCTTGACCGTTCGCTTTCGCAATTTCGGTGCCGCTGGCAGCGAAGGTCGGAATTCGGGATCCGATTGCGGGTTCATGACGAGCTCTCCTGGCCTGAGACATCGATCCGAAAGCGCGGCGGACGGCAGCAGGCCCGCGGGAAATCGCCGTCAGGCGCCAGTATGGAACGCTCGGCGCAGGAAAGCAAATTGGAGTTGGACGCTTCGGCAAGGCCGGACGCGCTCTGACCGCAGCGTCAGCGCGTACGTTGAGCGGCTGATGCCGGCCGTTCAAAGTCGATGTTTGGAGGCCCTGTTAAACGGGCCACTCGGCTCCGCAAGCGTCGCAGTAGAAGCCGACAAGCGTTGCCGAGCCCGGAACGGGCATGGCCGCATTCCGCTCGTCGCCGTCACCGAGATCGAGCGGAATCGCACCCGCGCGGCGGCAGCGAGGACAGCACCGATTCTCGTGCAAGGCGCGAGCCCGCGTCAGCACATCCATCGGTGATTTCACGCGTCGGAAATCGCCGAGCGGAAATCCGCTGCGGGCCGGCTTCCTCGCGGGTGCGAGGTTCCAGGGCGCGCGGTGCTCGCCAGCCCTTTCGCGAGAACGGTAAAATAACGGGCTCGTTCTCGTCGCGAAAAACACGAAACGGGGGGCGCGACGACAGCCGCTTGAAGATGGGAAGTCGGCTCATCCATGAGCCCTTTCGCAAAGTCAGGGAGTCGCAGATCGGGCGGAATCCATTCCGCGGGGTGGAAAACATACTCTCGTGCAAGGAAAACAGCAAGGCTTTTCAATTGCACGTTCGGGCCGATGATCTAGAAATCCGGTCCAAACAGATTAAGGCGACGGGACTTGAGGTTTCTTCCGGCGAATTCTTCACCTGCTGCAGACTGGCCTTTCAGCCTCTTGAAGCAGAACTGGACCTGGCTGAAATGGCCGGTTGCGCTGCTTCTGTTCGCCTACCTATTTTATTCAAACCGCCACGGCTCTCGCCGATTTGGCCGCCCGGCCCGAAGAACTGGTTTTACATGATCGTCGCCTTCGTGCTGGCGCTCGGCGGCGATGCTGTTGACCTTTTACCGCTGGTATCTTGCTGGTTTGGGCCCAGGACTTTCCGTTTACGGTCCGCGACGCGATGCGGCTGGGCTACATCGGATATCTCTTCGGTTATGTCGCTCCCGGTGCGGCGGGAGGCGATGTCTTCAAGGCGGGCATGATTGCCACGGAGCAAACGTCGCGTAGGGCGGTCGCCGCCGCCACGGTTCTCTTGGACCGCATTCTTGGCGTGTTGGCGCTCTTCATGGTCGGCGCCTTTGCCATGTTTTTTCAGGATCCGCGGCATGCTCCAGAACGCGGATCGTGCGAATGTGCGTGGGTCTGCTTTGGATGGGCACCATCGGCGGCATTGTGGGGCTTGTTCGTCATGCTCCATCCGGCTTTCCCGCGGTCGCGGATTCTTAACCGGCTGATTCGGATGCCGAAAGTCGGCAATGTGATCGGCGAGCTTGTCAATGCGGTCCTCTTGTACCAGCAGCGGCGGGCCATCGTCGTGCTGACCGTGCTGATCAGCATCGTGGGGCACTTCGGCACGCTTTCGAGCTTTTATTTCTGCGCACTGGCGATCAATGCGGGAAACGCGGCTCCGGGATATTGGACTCAGCTTCTGTTGATTCCGATGGCGCGAACTCTTTGCCTTCGTGGTGCCGGTCCCCGGCGGAGTCGGAGCCCTGGAATGGCGCGATCGAGTACTACTACGTGGTCGCCAACGTTGCGCTCGGACATGCTGGTGTCACCGCGGCCCAGGCAGGGGCCGCGGGTTTCGGCGCGGCGCTGGCCAACCGCCTGGCGACGATGCTCATCGTGGCGATCGGCGCGGGCTATTACATGATGGCCCGCGGTGAAATCGGCCGGGTGATCGGAGGCCAGGATCCGCAAGTCGGCGAACAGCCGAGCGGCAGCAGCTAACCGACCAGTTGGCCCGCGTTCCGATCAGCGATTGGCGATCGGAATATACTGGCGATCCACTGCCCCCATGTACTCGGCAGAAGGGCGAATGATCTTGTTATTGGCCAGTTGTTCCAGAATGTGGGCACACCAGCCTACGATCCGGCTTGCCGCAAAGATGCAGGTAAACATGTCGCCGGAGATTCCCAGAGCGTCCTGGGCACTGGCCGAATAGAAGTCGACGTTGCAGTGTTTGCCGACCGCCGCCATCACGCGTTTTTCCAACTCGACGGAAATATCGAACAGCCGCGTGTCGCCCCGCTCCAAGCCCAGTTGGTGAGAGGCGGCTTTCAAGTGCTTCACCCGCGGGTCATATGTCTTGTAGACCGCGTGGCCAAAGCCCATGAATTTTTCCTTGCGTGCCAGGGCCGCTTCGACCCACGGGCCGACCTGCTCGACGCTGCCGATCTCTTCCAGCGTTTTCAGAACCGCAGTATTCGCTCCTCCGTGCAGAGGGCCTTTCAGAGCCCCAATCGCGCCGGTGACCGCCGAATAGATATCAGACAGGGTGGCGGCAATCACCCGGGCTGCAAACGTGCTGGCGTTTAAGCTGTGTTCTGCGTGGAGGATCAGGATCAGGTCCATTACGCGGGTTTCGTCAACTGTCGGCATCCGTCCGGTCAGCATCCACAGAAAATTGGCCGCCAGCGGCAGCGATCCATTGGGCGGAACCGGTTCCTCGCCCTTCCGCAGCCGGGCAATTGACGCCACGATGACGGGAACCCGGGCGACCAGCCGCACGGCCTTGCGATTCGTGGCCGGCAGGCTGTCCCCTTCGGTGTCGTAAAGGCTGGCAAAGGCGACGGCCGCCTCGAGGGCCGCCATTGGAGGAACGTCGGGGGGAAGCCGTCGCAGGAATTCGTCGACTGGCTCCGGCAGGTTCATTTGCCGCAGGAGGGCCGTGCGAAACTCGTCCAACTGGAAGGGGGTCGGCAGCTCCCCATACAGCAGCAAATAGGCGACTTCCTCATAGGTACTCGACGCGGCCAAATCGTCGACGTTATAGCCACGGTAGATCAACAAACCGCTGTCGCCATTGACGTCGCAGATTGACGTTTCGGCGGCAACGACACCCTTCAATCCCTTCGAGAAACCGACTTTATCCGCATCAGACACCGTCATGCTGTCCGCCTCCTGTAAATGGCCATTTCAGTATAACGCCCGCGGTTGGGGCTTCAATCAGAATCGCCTGCGTCAATGCGAGGCGACTTTTTTGGCTTTTTTGGGGCATAAAGAAGGCACAAATTACCCAAAAAGGCCTGGCGGCCCTGGAATGTCATTTTGGCAGAAGCGGCGCTTTGCACGATTTGGCAGTCACCGAACGCCGCAATCTCGTGTCACAACTTGAGAATGGCGATTGACCTCCGGCAATCACCACTCGAATAATTCCGCTGCAACAGGGATGCATGCAGCAGCACGGCTTGTACCGGCGGAACGCAAAACAGTTCGGATGCGGCTCCGAAACCTTGGAGGCAGGGCGGTAAATCGCTTTGCCGGGTAAGGTTGCCACGCGAGGATCGCCAAACGGCTGACCCACCAAGCCAAAGGAACGTGGTCGAATTCGGGAAACGATTTTGGAAATTTTTTCCCGACCGGCAAAAATTGCGAGAATCAGCATCGCACTTTTGGTAGCATGGGTGGTTTGAACGGCGGATAATGGATTCGCCCTTTGGTTCTCGCTGGGGAGAAAGGATGCTTTTGCAGAGAACCCGCTCTTCCCTTACGCTTGCCGGCCTTTTGAGTACGTTGCTTTCGCAAGTAGCCCCGGGCCTATCGCAAGAGAGCCCGGTGCGGGTGTCGTAGAGGTGAGCAACACCGTCGCGACGCCCTGGCCAACTTGCCTGCTGTCGCATTGCCCGATGTCCTAAGGGGGGCGTCGTGGTGGGGGGCCGACAAAGCGGTCAACGCGTGCGGATTAATTCGGGAGGAATTCTTGCTCCGCAAGCGGATGATCTGACCGGTCGGAAGTCTGCAAGAAATTTGGCATCGGTTTTTTGTCTGTCATTCGTGCACGGACGTGCGAACCGAACGTTCCATGAGGAAGGGAGCAATTCGTGTATCAGGTTGAAAAGGCGCTCAAAGACCTAGTCGATGTGGCTTTGAAGCGAGGTTACGTGTCGTTCCATCAAGTGAACGACTATTTGCCGGACGAGGGAGGCGATCCGCAGATGGTCGATCGCCTGATCCTGGTGATGGAAGAACTCGAACTGGGCTTGTCCGACGATCCGGCCGCCCCCGCTCTTCCAGAGGCGGATGATCCGGCCAGCTCAAACTGGTCCGACGAGGGGCAAGCGGGCGCCATGCTCGCCCGCTCCATCATCGGGGCCGAAGCGGCCGCTCTTTCGTCGCGCGATCCCATCCGCATGTACTTGAGCCAGATGGGCAACATCCCCCTGCTCTCCCGCGAGCGGGAAATCTTCCTGGCCAAGCAGATCGAAATCACCCGGAAACGATTCCGCCGCACCGTTCTCGAATCCGATTTCGCGCTGCGAATCGCCGTCGAGACTTTCGAGAAAGTTCGCAACAACGAACTGCCCTTCGAGCGCACCCTGCGCACCTCCGAGACCGAAGCGGTCGGCAAGGAGCAGATCCAGGGCCGCATGACCGAGAACCTGCGGACCCTCAAGTACCAGCAGGCGCAGAACGCCATCGACTTCCGCATCACGACCTCGCCCGACTCGTCGCGCGAGGAAAAGAAGGCGGCAGAAACACGCCTCAAGCTTCGCCGCCGCAAGATGGCCACGCTTTGCGAAGAGCTCAGCCTGCGCACCCAGCGGCTGCAGCCGATCATGAAGCGGATGCATCAGATCGCCGAGCGGATCCACGATCTGCAGCGACAAATCAGCCGCGGCGCGCACCGCCATTCGCGGAATAACGACGCCGAATGCATGAAGCGCGAGCTGGCCGAGCTGGTCGAGATGTGTCTCGAGACGCCGGATCAGTTCCGCGCCCGCTGCCGCGAGATCGGCCGCCGGTTCGACGCCTGGACCGACGCGAAGCAAAAGCTCTCCGGCGGCAACCTGCGTCTCGTCGTTTCGATCGCCAAGAAGTACCGCAACCGCGGCTTGAGCTTTTTGGACCTGATCCAGGAAGGCAACGCCGGCCTGATGCGGGGCGTCGAGAAGTACGAGTACCGCCGCGGCTACAAGTTTTCGACCTACGCGACCTGGTGGATTCGCCAGGCCATCACGCGGGCCGTCGCCGACCACGCGCGGACGATCCGCATCCCGGTCCACATGTTCCAGAGCATCTCGACCCTGAAAGCCAAGAGCGAGCAGATCCGCCAGGAGACGGGCCGCGAACCGTCGATGGAGGAACTGGCCAACGCCGTCGGCTTCGGCGTCGACGAGACCGAACGGATCATGAAGACCTGGAAGCACCCGATCAGCCTCGACACGCCCGTGGGCGAAAGCGAGGACAGCAGCTTCGGCGACTTCCTCGAGGACGACAACGAGGACAGCCCGGCCGATTCGGCCACCCAGCAGATGCTCAAGGACAAGATCGAACACGTCCTCAAGAGCCTCACCTACCGCGAGCGGGAAATCATCCGCCTGCGTTACGGCCTGGGCGACGGCTACAGCTACACGCTGGAGGAAACGGGCCGCATCTTTAAGGTCACGAGGGAACGCATCCGCCAGATCGAATCGAAGGCCCTCAAAAAACTCCAGCACCACACCCGCAGCACGCACCTCAAAGGCTTCGTCCAGGACTTCCTGCCCGAAGGACAGGAAATCGTTCTCGAAAGCCCGGAACTGGTGGGAGCGGCCAGCGAGTAAGCTCCGGCTGCTTTGTTGAAATCGGAGAGGGCAACGTGCCACTGCACGTTGCCCTCTTTCTTTGTCACCCGCCAAGGTGCGGTGCGACCCGCGGTGAACGCGAAACGACGTCGGATTTCAGAGTGGTCGCGCGTAGGAGCGAGCGAGCAATCGGTTCGGAAGGATAAATGTTCCCCGGGCTAGCTCGGAGGCGAGCGTTTCGTCCGCATAATAGTTCTTGAGGACGTGGTCTTCCCAAGACAATAAGTCGGGATTATCAGCCGCAAACTCTTCCCAATTCGGACGACGCTCGATTCGCTGAAACGATCGTGCCATCCGTTCCCGAATCAAGAACAAGTACGCCCATGTGATCGTCTCGTGATACAGATTCGGCCTGCCGCTGGCGGCAGCAAATCTTTGCAGGGCGTCGGAAAAGCGGCCCAAAGCCTCAATTGGCGAAAACCGCGAAAGGTACAAGTAGCCCATCCGAACGTGGTCGACGTGATGAAAATCTTTGTTACGCAGACGGCAGTTCTCAAAGGAAGCAATGAGTTCGTCGTCAGTCACGGCCGGCGACTCCCATCGTGGCGGGCTCTCTCACCGTGGCAAGCCAGCACGACCGCGTCGACCAACAGCAGTCCAATCGCAAATTGATGATGCTTCGTCACCGCCTCTTCCCCTTTCTCACGCGTTGTGTCTCGTTTGCCTCGATGAGCCGATGGCTCGCGCTCGAGTCCAAGTCGAGTCCGTAGAGTTTTTTCAGCTCACGAACGCGTGCCAGCGAGTCGGCGTGAAACGGGCTTTTCCCGTCAAAGGCGTGCAGCACGATTCCCTCGAGCAGATCGCCCAAAGAGAGTTCATGGTAGGCAGCGAGAGCCTTGAGAACCTTTAGCAGCCGCTTCTCAATGCGGACCCCGGTTTGCACACGTTCAACAATGTGGGATGGCTGATTCATTGGTACCAATGTACCGTGGTACCAAACGGGACGCAACCGTGATTGAACCAGGCCCCACGGCTGGTCGCGATCCGAACCGGCGCGTGACGAGGAACTGAAATGGGCCGGTTTACTCCAACCTCAGCTTCGTGGATCGCCCGAGCCGAAATCAGTGGGCTATGTGGGGTTTTGCCCGCACCGCCGAGTTGGTACAAGTTGCAGGCGCCAGCGACCCGAGTATCCGACATCTCCTTGGGCGCGATCGGAACACAACCGCAAACCGAGTCAAGGAGTGCTCGCCATGCCGTGTTCTGCCTCTTCGGTACCGCGTTCTGCTTCATTGGCTCTTTGGCGGAGGCCCTTGTTACTCGCAATGATCGCGACCGTGTTCGAAGTCGCAACACTGATTCAGGCAGCCGCTGATCAGAAGCCGGCTGCAGGACGCCAAACGGACACAGCCGCTCACCAGGACGGGCGCTCGCAACAGCGGGAATTGCGGCTGCATTTCCGCCTGCCGGACGGAATCACCTGGCCTGCCGGACTCTTGCCCGAAATCTATCCGGAGGAATCGCGCGAAAAGGTTCGCTCGTCCTGGCAGCCGACGAATCCTCGCAAGGAGCCGTCCGATCCGTATTCGCGCGGCATCCGGCGGGTCGGCCCGGCGACATTTGCATTCGATCTGATCGAAGCCAAACAGCCGTTCTACGTGGCCGTCTTTGCGCCGGGCTTTCTGCGATTTTTTGAAGCGGGCCCCTTCAAGTCGGAAGAGATCAAGAACGGCGTGTTGGAGATCCCCCTTCCTAAGCCGGCAACCCTGCAAATTGGTTTTCACGCCTCAACCACAAAGAGCGAGAAGCTTCCCTTTGATCGTCAGATGGTCAGCGTCATGCGCATGAAATCGAGGAACATGTACTTATGGGCCGCCTATCGCATGGACCTCCCGCTGGGTGAAGCCGTGCGAATTGCCGATCTGGCGCCAGGGGCTTACAGACTCCAGGCGTTGACACATCCAAGGCCGGATGTGGCGAACGTTCCGGGTACCGAAGAGCATCCGGTGAATCCGGGCCTGTATCACGAAAATCAAGAACTCGTGCTGGTCGAAGGTCAGACGCATCAGGTCGACTTTCGCTACGTGCGACCCGACTTGAATGCCTATCGCGGCGATCGGACTGCCGTGGTGCGGATCCAAAGGCGCAACGGCCAGCCGGCGAGCGGCGTCAAGGTCTCGATCGGTTATTACGACGGCCACTATGGCACGATTCCTGTGTTTTCGGGCCAAGTCCCGAAGACGGGCGAAATCGTTCTCAAGGGGATTACGGATCGGCTTCCCAAGCGCCCCTGGCTGTTCGGTTACGTCGTCCGCATTGGCAAGGACCAGCGCGTCTTGGGAAGCTTCCAATTCCAGACCAATTCGGCCCTCGAATCATTCACGTTCCAACTTCCGCCCGAAGTAGGCGACCTGGCACCCGACATTGACCTGGTGAACGTGGCCACGGGGCAGCACACGAGGCTGAGCAGCCTTCGCGGAAAGCTCGTCTGCCTCGACTTCTGGATCTCATGGTGCGAGTACTGCCAAGAGACGATGCAAAAGCTCGATGAGGCAAGCGCACAGAATCGCGAGCACTGGAACGACCGCGTGACCGTTGTACCGCTCTCCATCGACGAAGAGCCCGAGAGCGTCGTGCGACACCTCAAGGAGCGCGGCTGGAATCATCTCGAACACTATTGGGCCGGCCCCTGGACGTCGTATCCGCTCGACTCGGCACCCGCCCGGGCATTTTGCCTCGACAGCGCACCCAGATCATTCCTCATCGGCCCCGACGGCCGCATCTTGTGGCAGGGCCACCCGCTGGCGAAAGTGAGCGGCATGGACCTCATTGAGAGGATCCGTCAGACGCTAAAAGTCGTCGCAAATGCCAAAGACGCGAGAAAGTCGGCCGCCAGACGCGGAGGCATTCGCAGCGACCAGCATCTCGAATTGATCAGGATCGTGCGTCGATCCCAAGGGGCGGCCGGAAGACGAACTCAGGTAGTTGCGTCGGGTGGGACAAGCGAGGCACGGCCGTATCTGCCCGCTATTCGTACAGCGTTTCGACCGCCGCCGAAACACCGACCCATTGATCGGCCTCGTCGGCCGGGATCGAGCTGCTCGGGGGGGCGACGGGAGGGGCCATGGCATTGCCGAATTTGATGGTCCGCTGTTGCAACTGTGATGGCGACGGTGGCCGAGCCCGAGAGCCCGTCGATCGCATTGTTGACGGTCGCCGCGAGTGTATCCGAGCCCGTGAAACCCGATGTCGGTACGTACACCAGGCCGTTGAGCGCCGCGTTGAGATTGGCCAAGGTCCCCTGGACGTTCATCGAAGAGGAGCTGTTTGCTCCCGACGATTATCGTGAGCCCGGTCAGCGAGCCCAGGGTCAGTTTGCCGTGCAATACCGTCAGCGTGAGCGAATCGACGTGCCGGAGGCGGCTCCACTCGGTGGCGCTGATCGGATCGTTGAGAGACGTCGAAAATGTATACGAGGCTGTTCGCCACGCACACTCTCGGTCGCGGGGGCCGTGATATAAGGATCTGACGGCGATCGCCACGCTCGCCGAGCCGACCGCCTTGTCGATCGAGTCGGCGAGCGAAACGCGGCCAGCGTGTCGTGGCCGCTAAACCCGGGAGTCGGCGTGTAAACGAGACCGCTCACGGCCGCGTTGAGATTGGCGAGCGGGCCCGTCACCGTCATCGACGATGAATTGTTCGCTCCGGAAGTGAACGTGAGCCCCGTTGTTGACCCCAACGTCAGCTTTCCGAACGAAACAGACAGGGTCAGCGAATCCGAGCGCCGGAAGCCGTCGCGTCGGACAGACTAATTGCCGAGGCGGGGAACGTGTAAGAACCGTTTTCTTTGAGGCTGACGGACGAAGGGGCAGTCACGACCGGAGGAGATTGGGCATTGATGGTCAATGCCACACGTCCGGAACCGGTCAGGCCGTCGAGCGCATCGGTCACCGAAATCAAAAGCGAATCGGAGCCGGCGTAAAGTTGGGTCGGTGCGTAGACCAGGCCGTTCAGCGCCGCGTTCAAATTGGCGACCGTGCCCGTGACCGTCATCGAGGACGAACCGTTGGCACCCGACGCGAAGCTCAACCCGCTTGTTGACCCGAGCGTGAGCGTGCCGTGACTGACGGAGAGCGTCAATGAGTCCGAAGTTCCCGAGGCCGCGGCATCGGTGAACGTGATCGAACCGGCGAACGTGTACTGATCGCACTTTCGTTCAGACTGGCACCCGACGGCACCTGAATCGTCGGGGGCGAATCGACGCTGATTGCGACTGTTCCGGCTTCCGGTCAGGTTGTCGATCGGGTCGTTGACAGATATCGCCAGCGAATCGGCGCCGCTGAAACCAGGTGCTCGGCACGTAAACCAGGCCGCTCAGTGCTGTGTTCAAATTGGACAATGAGCCGATTGCCGTGATCGACGACGTGCCGTTGCCCGTGACCGTCAGGCCCGTGTAGAAACTCAAGGTGAGGCTACCGTGGGCCACCGTCAGTGTGAGCGACTCGGTCGCCCCCGGAGCGTAGGAATCGGCGAGATAATCTGTCCGGGGCCGAATTCGGTGGAGGAGTTCTCGATCACCGACCAGCTCGCCGGAGCCGTGATGCTGGGTGGTGGATTCGACGTCGATCGCAACGTCCTGCGAATCGGCATCGAATTGGGGACAGGGCCCTCGGTGGGTCCGAACAACGTGATGGCGAGCTGATCGAAGCCGGTAAAGCCGTGCGTTTGGCGAATAAGCCAGGCCGCCGACCGCCGCGTCTGAAGCTGGCCAGCGTGCCGGAACCGTCAGCGAGGACGAGCCGTTCGAAGCCGCGCGTGAATGTCAAGCCGGCTCGTCGAGGCGAGAGCGAGCGTGCCGTGGGCTGGCCTCTAACGTCAGGGAATCGGAGTTGGCCGACGCCCACGCGTCTGTGAGGCCTAATGTCGCTTGATCGATGCCCGGCGCGAAGGCCAGCGAGCGATTCTCGCCGACCGCGGCCACGGCGGAGGACGAGACGCTGCGGCGGACTTTTGGATTCGGAAATACGCCTCGGTCGACATACGTCATCTTCCACATCTTGACATCGATTGTGAGGCCGATCCCCTTCTTCACGGGGATTTGTCAAGTATTGTGCAGCTCATGGCGTAAGTGAGGCTCGGCCAGTCTGCGTTGATGTTGGAAAGGTCCCGCTCGAGAGCCAGATACGAAGTTCCGTTTCCGGTGACCGTCAATCCCGTGGTTGTCGCTGAGCGTCAAGGTCGCCTCGCGGAAACCCAAAGAAACACTTCCTCGGACGCCGCATAAGAGGTCCTGAATCACAATCGCATTATTGCCACTCAGGGTGGTGACGCCGGGCGGGTTGAGTGACAGAAGTTCCGGATGTCTGCACGAACGCTGCAGACGGAGCGATGGGTCGGCCGGTGCTTCGCCGGTCGGTTCTGGCCGGAGTACGGACTGGACGCAATCCCGTCGGCAATGACGACCAGTGAGTATGGGTCGTTGCCGAGCGCCGCTGGCAGAACGACAGTGACTGTTTGCGGAGCGGTCCCGTGGCGACGCCCGTCGAACTCCAGTTGGACGTCGTCGCATAGTAAACCGCGCCGGTTGCCGTGTCAGTGACGCGGACAATGGGATAATTTTCGGCCATCTGGCCGTCGCCGCCGTCCGACGCCCCCTCATCACGACCATTGAGTTGCGTCCCCGAATAGCGTGTAACTCGCCGATTCCGTTGAGACGAAGTCCGTGACGGTCGGTTTCCATGCGGAGTTTGCCGATCCTTGGGGCGTGTAAATGAAAGGGTCGCCCTCGAAGTTCGTGACGAGCACCTGGCCCGTGGGCAAGACGAGCATATTGTCGACGAAACTGCCGTTGCTCGTATCGAATCCCGACGATGCCGGCGGCGTGACGTTGGTGTACACGCCCGTCTGGGGATTGAAGTCGTAAAGAAACGTCGGGCCGGCGATAGGAATTTCCATTGACGGCCGGCGAGAGAGCCAGCAACAGATCGCCGTTGGGCATGACGGCGCCGGGCGATGCATTCATCGTCAGTTGAGTCGACACGCCGTTGATGAGAACGGTCGGCATCGTCGGGCCTTGCGACCAAAGACCGGTTCCCGAGTTGTAAAACGCCGTGAGACCATTGCCCCCGGCAATAAAAACCCGGCCGTCGGGAAGCAACAACTCGGGCCCGACGCCGTAATTCGCATTCGCGTTCGTGAGCACGGGCACCGTGCCAAAACTGCCTTTGAACCAATAATTGCTGGCCGGCTCGGAGTAGACCGCCTGTCCGCGATTGTCCTGGCTGCTGGTCGTTCCGTCGTACGCCAGGATGCTCGCCGTTGGGCAGTTTCACCCAAGGATCGGCATTGATCTGATTTGGGAAGATTGGGTATTACCGGCCTGGCTCCAACTATTGGTGGTGGGATTGTAGATTTCGGTTTCGCCGACGGGCCCCCAACCGGGAAATTGGGACAGCGTGCCAACCATCAACGTGCCGTTTGCGAGAACCTCCGTGGGCTGATTGCCGACCTCGCCACCGGATCGCTGGCGACCTCCGTCCACGTGTTCGTCTGCGGGATTGTAAATCTCAGCCGAGTTGGAGGCGGACTGATCGCTGGCGTACAGGCCGCCGACGATGAATACATTGCCGTTTTGCAGACACGTCTGAGCCGAAAAACAACCGGCTGACATTCATTGACGCCAACTGGCTCCACGTTCCGTTCACATAGCCGCCCGTCGCGTCCGGCGTGACCTGGCACCAGACCGCGGTATCTGTGTCGCCGCCGCCTTTCACCATTAACGTGCCGTTTGGCAGCAGCAGGGCCACACCCGCTCCGTCGGAATTTGGGACCGTGTTTTTCATCCCGGTCCAGGCGAGTATGGCGATCGTTGGAGTTGGCTTGTCGCCGTGACGCCTCGGCCCGCGTCGAAGACCGAAATCGCCCAGCGCGTCGGAGCCGACAAACCCCGGTTGGGGGTGTAAGTCAGAGTCGAGAGATCGGCGTTGAGGTTCGCCAGCGAGCCGCTCGCCGTCACCGAAGACGTCCCGTTGCCGGCAAGCGTCAATCCGGCCGCCGAGCCGAAATTGAGCGTGCCATCGAGAACCGTGAGAGTCAGCCGATCAGTGTCTCCCGCCGGATCGCTGAGGCTGATCGCGTCTGCGCCGCTTAAGGGAAGCGGAGCGTTCTGGTCCGCATTCATCGTGTCGGGGCGGTGACTGCCTATGGACCGGCCACCGCGATGCCCGTGCTGGCTGTCGCCGTGAGGTTGTCGGCGAGTGTCGGTATCCGAAAGGGCCAGGGTATCGGAGCCGCTGTTGTTCGCCGATGGCGTGTAGACGAGAGTCGCAAGATCGGCGTTGAGGTTTGCGATCGAGCCGCTGACCGTGACAGACGACGATCCGTTGCCGGCGACGGTCGATTCCGGAAGTCGCCCCGAAGCTGAGAGTTCCCGCCTGCACGGTGAGCACGAAGTTGCTCCGACATGCCCCCGGGGTCGGCGATGCTGATGGCGTTGACCCCATTGAGCGTCTGCGACGAGTTCTCATTCGACGCTGACTGCCGCGGGAGCCGCCAGCGTTGGGGCCGACGGAGCGATCGTGACGGCCACAGACGTCAGTGCCAAGAGGCGGTACCGGGGAACTCCAAGCCGAGATTCGAGCGTTCCTCGCCGACATATCCCGAGTCCGGCATGTATGTGAGGCTGCCCAGCGCGGAGCTCAGGTTCGCCACCGAGCCCTGCACGGTCATCGAGGTCGAGCCGTTCGAGCCCGGAGTGAATACGTAGTCCGGCCGTCGATCCCAGGGTGAGCAGGCCGTCGCTGGCGGTCACGGAGACCTGATCGAGGGTGCCGTTGGAATAGTCGTCCGTCAAACTGATCGTGCCGGAAAACGAATAGGCCGGCTGATTCTCCGGACAAAGCCGCCGTCGAGCGGAGCCGAGACAAACGAGCGGTAGGTCCACGGTCGCCCACCAGGGTGACATTGGCAAAACCTGTCTGGCCGCTCGAGGCGTTCGTCGTCCGAGACTTCCAGGACGTCGTAACCGCTGTAGTTCGAATTGGGTGTGTAGACGAGACTGCCGAGGGCCGCATTGAGATTGGCGAGCGTTCCATTGACCGTCATGGAGGAGGGGCCGCTGGAAACGATCGTCAGGCCGGTTGATGTTCCCAACGAGATCGAGCCGGCCGTCGACCACCAGGTGACGGAATCGGACGTGCCCGACGCATTCGGATCAGTGATGCCGACGGCGCCGGCCGGGAAGGTGAAGGAATCGCCCACCGGCACGATCTCGAAAGTTGGAGCGGCGATCGTGGTCGGTGGCAGCGGTGGAACTGATCGTCCGACGAGGGCCTGAACAACATCGTTCGCGACCGGGGTGCCAAGCCCCGCCGGCCAGTTGTAACCGGGGAGGTCAGGATAATTGTAGTGCGTCGATCGGGAAGTGATAATCCGTGGTTGAAACGACCGTACAGAGCGGGAAGTGTTTGATGCGCACCATCGAGGCTCGAGAGCCCGACGAGGGCCCGATGAGGGCCCGCCCCTGGTTGGCGATCGCCATAAGTCCGCCCATCATCGGGCACGCAAGGCTCGTTCCGCCGACTTGAAGAAAGCTCCCCTGTGCCGCCGAACCGTACGAATCGACGACGTCGACACCCGTGGCTGGATCACCGTCCAGCGACAAATCGGGCGTCGAGCGCGATTCCGCCCGAAGTTATCTCGTCCCAGTTGAAAGCTCGGCAATGGTTCGTATTGGCTCACATCCGTATCCACTTTGCCCGCTAGCTGTCGTGCCAGCCCGCGTCGGAGAAATACGTCCCGTTGGAATCGACATTGAGTGAGGTGCCTCCGACCGCCACGACATTTGGCGACACTGCCGGATACTGCGTCAAAAGTGTGAAGCCGGATTCCGGGTGCGTCGCCTGAACTTGCCAGAAAAGTCACGCCGGGATGTCCTACGGGCGTCGTAAAGTCCGCATCGTCGCTTGTCTCGCCGGCGAACTCGGCAGTTCCCCAACTGTTTGAGACGACCGACACGCCCGCGGTGGCGGCTGCCGTTTGATTGGCGATCAGCAGATCGGAAAGGGCGTTTGACTGGGCCTCGAACAGGATGAGATTGGCCTGCGGAGCGATGGCATGCGCCCATTCGACATCGAGCGCCTCCTCGACGTCCCAGGTGCCGGGGGTCGCGTTGGGGACATTCGCCAGTGAGGCCCCGCCCGTCTCGTTGAGGACCTGCAATGTGGGTCCATTCGGCGTATTGAATCCCGGCAAGCCGAACGCGCTGCTGAACGTGTTGGCGTCCGCGAGGATTGTCGGGTCGTTGTAAGCGTCGACGATGGCAATCGTCTGGCCCGCGCCCGTCCCTTTCACCCCGCCGAACGAAATCAAATTGACCCCATAAGCCGCCTGCATCTGTGCCGGATCAATCGGCGAAACAGCGCCCGACTGCGTCGAGCCGCTCGTTGCCGGGCGGGCGGAACCCGGTGCCTGTGTTTGCCCTTCGATGACAAACGTCGGTGCGGCCGTGGCCGATGCACTCGTCGTTGTCGTCTGCGCGGCAGGTGCGGACGCGGCCGGCTGCGCGGTGGGTGACGATACGGGCTGCGCCGCGGTCAACGGTAAAGTGATGCCGCTCACCAAGACGGGAGGATTGTAGGTGAGTGCCGCGGCCGACAGCAGCAGGCGGTCTTCGAGAGTCTCGAGCGCCGGATGACAGCGCCGAAAGGACCGCAATCGCTGTAGCCCAGACCCATGGCGATTTCGTCGCCCTCCCGTGTCGCGCCGATTCCGCAGACGCCGGACAAACGAGTGCAGTGAGTGCGTCAACATGCGGCATTTCCCTGCGCGTGGTGCTACGACTACAAGAGCTGCGGCGAACGAGACCAATGGCATTCACGCCGCAAATTGACTCCCACATTGCAGAACGCTGAGCGGGCCGAATTCTCGCGTGGACACAATATGGCGGAATAAACCCCGTGTTTCAATGACAATTTGTTAAGGATCACGCCGCGCGATAGACTCTTCCCACGGAGGTTTCACGCCGCCATGCCGTTTGATTTTCCCGACATCCCGGACGAAATCCGTCGCAATCCCAAGCCGTATGTTGCGCTTCGCGCTGTTGGCCGTTGTCGTGCTCGCGGGCGGGCTCGCTTACCGCCGGACGAGTCGCGAAAGGGATTACGCGAGCCTCGCCAAGGCCGAGGCGGAGCTCAAGGCAAAAGGCCTGCTCTTGGCGTCGGAGGAGCGAGACAATGCGGTCAGCGTCGCGTGCGCGAGCAGCAATGGCTTTCTCGTGGCCTGGGGCAAAGCCGAACGCGGAGTTGCGCCGCTGTACTGCTATTGTGAGCCGTGGGACAAGCCGCTGCCCATTCCCTGCGACCTGGCGAGCCACATGGGCGGCCTGGCAAGCGACGCATCTCACACGCGAGTCGCCATGGCTGCCAGCGACTCGGCAATGCTGGAAGGCACGGTTCGAGTTTGCGACGTTTCCTCGAGTCAATGGAAAGTCGTCCGGGAGATTTCCGACCCGGGTTTTCCCACGGCCGTCGCCATCTCCGCGGACGGAACGCGCGTGGCGCACGCGTCGCTGCGAGAAGTGGTTGTGACCAACGTCGCCGACGGCAAACGGCTCTTTGCCTGCTCCGAAAGGGCAAGGTCGCTGGCGATCCATCCCTCCGGATTTTGGGTCGCCGTCTGCGGCCACCCCTTCCTGCTCATCGGGATGCAGGGAACGCCGCAAGTCCGGAAGCCTCTTGTCGGCGGGAAATTCGTCCCCTCGCCGGAGGATCGCGAGACGTTGACGGACGAGGGCGTCTCGGAAGACGCGTTCGATGAGCCGATGGGGCGAGAAAGCGTTGTATGCGTCGGCTTCAGCCGCGACGGCAAATGGCTTTGGTGCGGCACCACCAGCGGGTTGCGGGTCTACGATTGGAACGCGGTGACGCGCACGTCGGGAAGCGATATGCCGGCGCCCGTATTCAGCTTCACTCCGCCCGACGATCCCCCCATCAAGGTGACGCCCTTCGCCTACCTGAATGCTCAAAAGAACATCCATGCGATCGTCGAAGAGCGTGACGGCAAAGGGATCGTCTTCGGAGGCCAGTCAGGGCGTCTGTTCCGCCTGGATCTCGCGACGGGAAAAACGCGTGAGCTAATCCGGCTACCCGGCGAGCTGACCATTATCCGGCAGCTCGTCATGTCGGCTGACGGAAAAACCATCGGACTGGGCGTGCACACGATTTTTCCCCCGGCTTTCCGCAGTCAGCACGGCCGGAGGTGGGCCTGGCAAATCTGGTCCTATCCGCGACTTCTGGGATCGTCCAGCTGAGGCAACGGGCTCGGTCGTCCAGGAGCCCGCGGTCGCTCGATGTCGCCGTCGCTGGCCTACGAGTTGAGCACATCGACGGCTGCCGAAACGCCGGCCCATTGATCGGACTCGTTGTCGGAAGAGGTCGCGAGTGGAGCAACCGTCGAATCCGCCGCCGGCGCAGTCATCGCAATGCCACCGCGAATCTTTCGGGGCGCCACGGTGATCGCGACGCTCGCCGAACTGGAGAGACCGTCGCCCGCATCGGTGAGACCGAGCGTGAGCGTGTCCGGGCCCGTGTAGTTCGCTGCCGGCGTGTAGATCAGTCCGTTGAGTGCCGCATTGAGGCTGGCCAACGTGCCGTTGATCGTGATTGACGACGCGCCATTGGAGCCCGCAGTGATCGTCAATCCGGTCAGCGATGCCAGCGTCAACTTGCCGTGCAGCACGGTCAAAGTGAGCGATTCGGACGTTCCCGATGCCCCGCCGTCCGTGACGAAGATGGGATCGTTATCTGCTGTGGAAAACGTATACGGGACATTCTCAATAACAGCGGCTGTTGCCGGTGCGGTGACGAGGGGATTGACGGTGATCGCGACGGCCGCGGAGCCGGTCAGATTGTCGATCGAGTCGGCCAGCGAGATCGAGAGTGAGTCGTGGCCGCTGAAGCCGGAGTTGGCGGTGTAAACGAGTCCACTCAAGGCCGCGTTCAGATTGGCCAGCGTGCCCGTCACCGTCATCGACGAGGAGTTGTTGGTACCCGAGCCAAATGTCAGTCCGGCCGTCGAGCCCAGCGTGAGCCGCCGGACGCAACGGAGAGAGTGAGCGAGTCGGACGCGCCGCTCGCGTCGGTCAGGCTGATCGTGTTCGTGAATTTATAGGAAGTATTTTCGGTCAGACTTGCGCTCGCGGGAGCGGTGACTCCCGGAGGCGCGAAGACCGAAATTGCCACCTTGGCCGATCCCGAAAGCCCCGTCAACGCGTCCTTGATCGAGATTTGCAGAGAGTCCGAACCGCTGTAGTTGACTTTGGGTGAGTAAACGAGCCCGTTAAGGGCGGCGTTTATGTTCGCCAGCGTGCCGGAGATCGTCATCGATGACGAGCCGTTCGAGCCGGAGGAAATCGACACGCCGGTTGTCGTTCCCAGCGCAAGAGTACCATCGGTTGCAGAGAGCGTGACCGAATCGGAGCCCGCGGTGGCGTTGGGATCCGCAACGCTGAGCGCGGTCTGAAAGTTGATTGAACTGTTTTCACCGACGTTGGAAGCCGACGGCGCGACGACGCTCGGGTTAACCGGCGGATTCACGGTGACCGTCAGATCGGCCAAACCGGTGAGATTGTCGGCAGTTCCAGTCACCACAAAACCGACCTGCGTCGTTCCGTGGTACCCGATGGTGGGCGTGTAAACGAGGCCGTCGAGAGCCGCGTTCACATTGGGCAGTGTTCCGATAACCGTCATGATCGATGAGTTGTTGACGCTGTTGCCGCGAAATGTCAGGCCGCTCGTTGACCCGAGTGTGAGAATGCCATTCAACGCGGTCAGCGACAGCGTTTCGGTTGTGGCGAAAGGATAGGGATCGGCGATACTGGCCGTGCCGGCAAAAGGTGTACGTGTTGTTTTCGTTCACGCTGGCAGTGAAAGGCGCGGTGATCACGGGCGCATCGTTGCCGATAATCGTGATCGGAACGGTGGCCGTTGCCGTCAGGCCGTTATTGGAATTTCGGACCAGAATCGTCAGCGAATCGGCACCGTAATAGGGGAGCGACGGGGAGTAGACGAGGCCGTTGAGCGCGGCATTCAGGTTCGCCAGGGTCCCGGAAAAATTGATCGACGACGAACCGTTATAGCCGGCTGTGACTGTGATTCCCGTCGTCGATCCCAAATTCAAAGTGCCATCATTGACGGCGACCAGAACCGTATCGGAGGCGCCGGATGCAGTCGGATCGGAAACGCTAAAGGCATTGGAGAAGGTATAGGGAATATTCTGGTAGATGCTCAGCGGGCCTGGAGCCGTGACGGCGGGCGGGGCATCGACCGTGAGCGCGACGGCGGCTGATCCCGTCAACCCGTCGTTCGCGTCCGTGGCCGTGATCGCGAGCGAATCGGTGCCCGTGAAATTAGCGTTGGGCCTGTAGATGAGCTCGTACAGAGACGAGTTCAGATTCGCCAGCGTTCCGGTGATGGTCATCGAGGAGGATCCGTTCGATCCCGAGGCGATCGTGATCCCGCCAGTCGCACCCAAAGTGAGCGTGCCGTCGGCCGCCGAGAGGGTGAGCGAATCGGAACCGCCTGAGGCGGCCGGAATCCGTGAAGCTGAGGGTGCCGGGAAAACCGTAGGCGGAGTTTTCCTGCACGATAGCACTCGTCTGAGCGAAGACGGCCGGAGGCGCGTTGACCGTAATGGATACCGCGGCCGACCCGGTCAAACTGTTCAACGAATTGTCCAGCGCGAGATCCAGCGAATCGGCGCCGCTATAGCCCGAGTTGGGACTGTAGGAGAGACCGTTCAGATCGGCATTCAGGTTCGCTAATGTGCCGGTGACGGTCATCGACGACGAGCCATTGGACCCAGAGACAAACGTAAGACCCGCGGTCGAACTCAAGACGAGCCGGCCTTTGTTCACCGAAAGCGCAAGGGAATCGGACGTGCCGGAGGCGGTCGAATCGGTCACGCTGATCGTGTTGGCGAAGTTGAACGAGCTGTTCTCGTTCAAATTGGCGGTCGCAGGAGCGGCGATGCTGGGCGGCGAGGCGCCGCTTCCGGTGACGGCCAGCGACACGGTCGCCGACGCGATCAACCCGTCGAACCAGTCCTTAAAGGAGATTTGCAGCGCGTCGGACCCGGTGAAGCCGGCGTTCGCCGTGTAGACCAGGCCATTCAGGGCCGCATTCACGTTGGCCAGCGTTCCCGTCACGCTGATCGCCGACGAGTTGTTGGAGCCGATGCTCCACAGCAAGCCGCTTGTCGAGCCCAGAGCCAGCGTGCCATTTGCCGCTGAGAGAGTGACCGATTCGTAAGCGAACCCGTCGAAATCATAGATGGCTCCGGGGTCGGCCACGCTGATCGAGCCGCTGGGGAATGTGAGCGAACCATTCTCGTTCAGACTTTCCGACGCGGGCGCGGTCAAGACGGGCGGAGCGATCGTCATTGGCACAATGGCGGCCGCCGTCAGATTGTCGACGGAATTTGTGACCGTGATGTAGAGCCCATAGGAGCCGGCGGAGAAGGGTTGCGCCGTGTACGTCAAAGTGCTCAGGGCGGCATTCAAGTCCGACAAGCTCCCCGTCACCGTCATGAGATTCGAGTTGTTGGAGCCGTTGGTGAATGTCAATCCGTTGGTCGTTCCCAGCGACAACGTGCCGGTTCCCAAGGCAATTCTCACCGAATCCGAGGATCCCGAGGCCCCCGGATCGGTCACGCTGACGGCGTTGGTGCCGGTAAAGGCAAGCGACTGATTCATAGCGAGCGTCAACGGCGCGGGGGCCGTGACGCGGGGACCGTTCGGGTCAAGGACGTCGAAGGTGACGGCGTTGGTAGCGTAGAGTCCATTCGCCGAGTTCTGCAGCCACACGTAGACTTGCGATTCGCCGGTAAACGCCGCGTTGGGCGTGTAAGCAAGAGTGTTAAGCGCGGCATTGAGACTGGCCAGGGTTCCATTAATCGTCATCGAGGACGAACCGTTGGAGCCGTTGACAACCGATACGCCCGAGAGAGAGCCGAGCGATACTGTCCCGGGTCCGTTGGCGACAGAGCCGACGCTGATTTCGGCCGAATCGGAGGTCCCCGAGGCATTGATGTCCGACAGAGCGAAGGCGTCGGGGGCGAAGGTGTATGAGCTGTTGTTCAATACCGTGGCTGTGACGCCGACCGTGGTCGTGAGCGGAGTGCCGACCAATGGGGGGACAATCAAAGTAATCGGGACGGCGGCTGAACCGCTCAGGCTGTCGCTCGAGTTGGCCAGCGTAAGCTGCAGGGTGTCGCTGCCGACGAGGCCGATCGTCGGATCGTAATTGACGCCGCTGATCGCAGCACTGAGACTGGCCAGTGTGCCGGTGATCGTCATCGATGACGAGTCATTTGTCCCGGAGGTGAACGTCACCCCATTGGTTCGGAGAAGTTGGAGCTGGCCGTTTGTCACGGAGACCGAGAGCGAGTCCGAAGTCGACGTTGCGGCGGGGTCCGTCAGTGTCGGCCAAAATTGGTCGTTATGGTTCTCGCCATCGTTGACCTGCGGCGCCAAACCGCTGATCGCGGGGGGGAGCTGGCGGCTATCTTGATCTGCGCGGTCGAATTCAAAGTTGCCGTCGCGGGTGCTGCGCTCGTCTTGATTGGCTGCGCGGAGTCAAGCGACAACGACGGACCGCTGACCACGATAGGCGGGTTGTACAACAGCGGTGCGGCCGACAATAGCAGCCGGTCTTCGAGAACCTCAAACGCCGCGTGGCAGCGTCCCCGGTTTCCAAGAGCCGGCAGAGCGTGCCCGTGCCGCCATCTCGGGTGCCCGGCTCTTGCCTTTCCATGCGGGCGCCGCCGGAGACGATTAGCAAAGCCATGCAATGAATGCATCAACATGCGGCCACCTGCGCCAGTGCCGTGTTCGATTCGCCGCGTTCGATTCGCTCCAGTGGGAGGACAAGGCAGCGGACGGAACTCTGCCCGCGGCCGATGGGCTCTGAATCCCGAGCGAGCGTGACGCTAATTTTTTTGCGTGGACACAATATGGCCGATTGAGCCCCGAATATCAATGACAATTTGTACATGAGGGAAGCACACTCTTCGAAGGTGCTCACTTTTCGTGCGCACCTTGGAAAAGGGTGCGCACCTTCGAAGAAATCTCCGGGGTTTTCCAAGATGCGCACTTTCGAGTTTGCCTGCGCATCTTTCGAATGGGGTGCGCATCTTCGAAACCAGGGCCCCAGGGCACAGCCCTGGACCCGGTGCCGTTGAAGCGTCACGGCGCGCATGGACTTGCTGCGGCCGGTGGACCGCAGGGACGAAGCTTGCTGTCAGTCCACTAGCTCGCTCGTAAGGCGGTCGCATGTGGTTGATCCAAACAACGTGAAGGAGTGGCCTACTAGAACTTGATGTTGGCGGTCCGGTCGTGCTCTGAAAGCCCGTCGCTGCCGACCCGGCGTTTCCGCTCGACTGTCTTCGAGCCCGAGGCAGAGCCCGAAGGGAACTCGCCAAAGTCCGGTGGACTCGATGCACCCTCAAACGGCACAGCTTGCGCAACGCAATGTCTCAGGCAAGATATCGCTTACGGGAATGGGTCCGGGGCTTCGAACCCAGAGTTGCGGAAGGACTTTTCCTTCTCCCGGCACGCGCTCCGCGCGACGCAACCCTTGATAGCCTGAGTATAGCAGAAAGCGGCCTGTCCAAGAAGATCAGTTTCGACTTATTTTCCAGTTTTAAACAACTCTCGCGGCGCACGGAACTTGTGCGCGGCGAATTCGGCAAGTGCTGTTTCGGCTCTCTATTGGCGGCGTGGTCCCGATTTGGGAGCTTCCGGGGCAACGGGGAAATCAAGCATTTGTACCTCGTTGGAAATGTTGACTTTCCATTCCACGGCATAGTTCGGATGTTTCCCCTGATATTCCGCGGCCCGCTGCTCTGAAATGCGCGAGTTGCCGACCCAAAGTTCGCGAAGGCCCTTGAGGTTTCTGAGCGGCTCGAATGCCGACTCGTCGATTCGTCGGCAACCAGAAAGATCAAGTATGGCAAGCTGCGGCAGTCGCGCCAGAGAGTCCAGACCCTTCACGCTGATCCAGGTCCCTTTGAGCTCGAGAACCCGCAAGCTTGGCAGCGAGGCCGCGATTGTTGCCAGTCCGTTGTCATCGATGGCGGAGTCGGCGAGGTTGAGGAACTTCAGCCTCTTCAGGCCGCCCAGTGTCTCGAATCCGGTGCCATGAATGTAACGGGCTCCGGCCAGTTCAAGGATGGAAAGGTTTGAAAGCGAAGCCAAGGTTTTGACGCCTTCGTCGGTGATTCGGCTCCCTTCAATCCGCAGCCTCGTCAGATTGATCATTCCGAGAATCGGCTTGAGTGACTCGTCGCCAATTTGGCTGGCGGACTGGAAGGAGAGCGACTTCAACCGAGTCAAGGTCGCAACAGCCGGCAGCCACTTCTCGTTGGGCGGGTTGAAGGAAATCGCCTCGAGCGCCGGCAGATCGGCCAGACGCTGAATGACGAACGGATTGACACGATTCGGCGGCCAGCTGAAACCGATGCGCGTGATGTGAAACTCGATCGGGGGTAGATTTACTTTCTGCTCGACCACTGTTTCGGGATCCACGTCCGTGCGCATTGACGTGCCGGATGTATTGTCGAACAGCCAATCCGCCCACTCGCGATCCGTGCTCCCGGGAGACGGCGGGACGGGGGCTGGAATGTAGGGTGGATTCTTAGGGTTGAAATAAGCGCCCATGACGTGTGCGGCGGAAATCACGCAGTTGGGAACCGCCTTTTGAAACGCGAGGATTCCCGCCTCGGTGGTCCGCGTGCCGTCGAGCCATAAGATCGGTTTCGACTGAGGCAGCCACGGCTTCGACGGCGTTACGCCATGCGTTTGGGCAAACAGGCCGATTTTTGCGAGCTGTTCCAGACCCTGATCGGTGATCTGCGTGTCCGCCAGGTCGAGTGCGCGGAGATGTTTCAGGGCGCGAAGCGGCTCGAGCCCGGCGTCCGTGATCTTCACATGTCGCAGCCGTAGCTGCTTGATTCCGCTCAGCTCGCTGATCGCTCGGAGGGTCGCGTCAGTGCATTCGCTGCAGTCGAGCTCCAGGTAATCGAGGTCCGCCAATTTTGGCAGACGGCTGACGACGGTCTCTGGAAACGCCACGTGCTGACTTCGCAACGAAATCCCCACGAAACGCTCATCAGTTTGCACCGGCCGATCGTTAAGGATGATCGCCGCGATGCGAAAGTCGCCCCCAGGAATCTGTGCATTCTCGCCGATTCCTTTACGTGCCGACCCTTCTTGACGGATCCCGAAATGACCGTGATAAGCATGGACCCATTGGGCGATGGCGCGATCGGCAGAGGATTCGGCGTTCATCCGCGCAATTACCTGCTCCTCGGACGGCCAGGTGATGTGACCCGTGAGCCCGAAACCCACATGCTTCAACGTCGCGGTCGATTGAGCCGATTGCTCCGCCGATGTCTTCTTCGCCGGCTCACTCGCTTCCGCCTGCATCCGATGGTCGGTTGAACTCTCGCGCTTCGGATTGGGTTTGTCGATATCCGGGTACGAAATCCTTGCGCCGCATCTCGCTCCTTCAGCGACCGCAAGTATTTGAGATTGTGTTCGACGTCGGGCGGTAGATGCAAAACGCACTTCGGGTGTTGTTCGTGGAACTGGAGCGCCTTTGACGCAGTCACGCGAGTCGAAACAAGATTGAGGTCCGTAAGGGGCAGTTTCCCGAGAGAGACGAACGCTTCGTCATCAATCCGCTTGCAGTCGGAAATGTTGAGTTTGAACAAGCGCTCGAGCGACGCCAACTTCGTAAGCGCGGCATTGCTAATCCACGTGCCTCGCAGGTTAAGGCTGTGCAACTCCTTGAACTGGGCGACGTGCGCAAGGCCCTCATCCTCCAGCGCCGTTTCGGCCAGGCTGAGTTCGTTGAGTTTCGTGAGGGCGCTTAATGCGACAAGCTCGTTGCCGTGGACGTTGTGGCACGAAGACAACTGCAACGTCGTCAGATTCGTCAGCCGCCCAAGGTCTTTGAGTTGTTGGTCGGCGAGGGCATCACTCGCGATTGCCAGGCTGCGGAGCCGGGTCATTTGGCCCAGCGCCTGAATCACTTCGCCATTGATGTTATTGCTGGTGTACGCCTCCTGAATTTCTCGGGGACTTAATACGCGAGGCGACGGAAGGGGGTCACGAAAAGACAGCCCTTCGAGCGCCGGCAACTCGGACAGTCGCCGCAGGATCTCCGGCGTGACGTGGATCACGGGAGCTTGAGGTAGCCCCGGAGGTCGGGCGACTATTGCAATTTGTTTGATATGAAACGGAATCGGCGGCAGATCGGAGCCTTGAAACCAAAGCTCCGGAGCAACGTCCGTCATAATTGAGCAAGTGAAATTGGCGACCAGCCAGTTCGCCCACTCCCGGTCCGTGCTGCCCGGAGGCGGGAACGGCGAGGCAACGGCATTCTTTTTATCGTCCTGAGGACGCGCATCCTCGCGTCGGCGATCAACGGCAGGTTCGCTCCCCGAGGCGCCTTTCTTCGTCGTGAGATCGAGGGTATCGAGCTTGCTACTCCCGGCGTCCGACTTACTCTTTGGCAACTCGACCTTCGATCCATCGTTTAGCTTCTCGGCTCCCTCGACGACGACCACATCCCCCATTGTGAGGCCGCTTTTGATCCACGTTCCGGTCTCGCTCCCGAGACACTCGACCGCGCGCCTTTCGACCGTTTGGTCGGATTTGACGACGAAGACAAAATCTCCGCTGCCGTTGTGCCGAACCGCGGAGTCCGGCACGAGCAGCACGTTGTGCCGGGTCTCGATGAGCAGGCGTACGGGAACAGAGCTGCCGGGGAACAAGCGGTTGTCTGCGTTCTCAAAGATCGCCTTTGCCCTCACGGTTCCCGTCTGCGGATCGACCTCGTTGTCGATTCCAGCGAGTCGACCTGTGACCCACGTATCAGAGCCGTTCCCTACGAAAGCCTCGACGATGAATTCGGTACCGGCATTGAATTTTTGTTGCAGGTTGTAGAGATCGTCCCGCGGAACAGGAAAGACAATTGCGATCGGTTGAAACTGGACGATTTCCGCAAGTTTGCTGTCGCCTGCCGCGCGGACAACATTGCCCTTCTCGACGATTCGCAGGCCGATACGCCCCGCAATCGGCGCCTTGATGTGGCAAAAGGCGAGTTGCAACTTAGCGTCTTGGATTCGCGCTTCGTCTTTTAGAAACGCGGCTTTCGCCTGTTCGACCGCAGCAGTCAGGTTGGCGA
Organism: uncultured Planctomycetaceae bacterium; assembly: GCA_963756305.1. Classification (GTDB taxonomy): domain Bacteria; phylum Planctomycetota; class Planctomycetia; order Planctomycetales; family Planctomycetaceae; genus DASPSM01. Next base: position 1,632,511 of record CAVWNP010000001.1, on the reverse strand, counting down.
TGCCATCCGGCGAAATCGCAGCGCTCGCCACGAGCGCCTGTCCGCGTTTTAGAGCCTGCAGGGCCTCCGAAAGCAAAGCCCGATCGCGCATGATCTGGGCCTGCTCCTCCTGCACTCTTGTCTCGTAGGGCCGGCGATCGATGTCGAACAGCGGATCCCCCGCATGGACGCTTTGTCCTTCCTTGAAGTAGACCTTCGTGATTTCGCCGTCGACGCGCGGTCGAATGGCGACGGTTTGAGATGCGGACACTGTGCCGGACGGTCTCAGGTAGACCTTGAAATCTCCCGCGCGGACGGTCGCCGTGACGACAGGGATCGGCTCCGTTTGCTGCCGGCGAAGTCGGTCCGTTCCGGCGAAGCCCAATCCGAATCGCGGGCCGCCTCCGAGAGTGTCTTCGCTCTGGCCCTCTACGTCGGACGCGATCATATCCTTGAAGAGGATGTCGCGGATGTAAGGCCTGGGAAGCTCCTTGTTGAGTGAAGTTACCAGGGCGCGCTGCAGAATCTCTCTTTGTGGCTCACGAAATTCTTCTTCGGACCTATTTTTCAGGACATCGTGGATCGCCTCATCAATCTTTTTTCCAATCGACCTGGCGCTCGTCGACCACCCTCGGGCGCGGTGGTCGATCATCGCGATCAGGAGCGGTTGGTCGTCAAGCGACGTGTGGGCGATAAGATAGAAACGAAGTGCTACGACACCTTTGGGCAGACGTGCGGAACGGACCGGCTCTCCGAATCGGCCGAGATCCACTGTACCGAATTTCTGCTGAGCGGCAGGGGAGGCCGGGCTTGATTGGGTCTCTAGCGTGACCGAGGCGTTGGGATCGTCGATTCGGATTTGCGTCTCGCCCGAGCTGGTCTTGATGCGGATGATGATTACGGCCAGGTAGGCGGCGGCAACGAGCGCGGTCAGCGCCGCGGCAAGGCGGGCGGCGCGCGATCGGGCGATTCGTTGCCAGGTTCGAACTTCGGCGGCCCGCGGCCCAACTGCGGGCCGGGGAGAAAGGGGCTGTTGCAAGGAAACGGCGGGAGGAACACAGGCCTCGACTGCGGCAATCACTTCTCCCATCGATTGCAGTCGATCGGCGGGACGCTTGGCGACCATTGTGCGAAAGACGGCGTCGAGCGAAACCGGGGCCTCTTCGCAGAACTCGCGGATGGAGGGGATCGGCTGCTCGCGGTGGGCCAGAAGCGTCTTCATGCCGGTCTCTTCGTGATAGAGCGAGCGGCCCGTGAGCAGGAAGAAAAGCGTGCAGCCGAGGCTGTAGATGTCCGACCGTTGATCCGCCGAGCGCGTGTCGAGGGCCTGCTCGGGGGACATGTAGGCGACCGTGCCGATCACGATGCCGGCCTGGGTCAGCTCCTGGTCCATTTCGCAGCAGGACAAATCTTCCGACGACGCGAAACGCACGAGGCCCATGTCCAGGAGCTTCACCGTGCCGTCGTTGGCCAGGATCAGGTTGGCCGGCTTCACGTCGCGGTGGATGATGCCGCGCGAATGCAGGTAGGCCAGTCCCCGAGCCGCCTGGCAGACGTAGTTGGCGCCTTCGGCCAGCGATCGTGGTCCTTGGTCTTTCACCAGGCGATAGAGGTTGATGCCTTCCACGTATTCGAGCACGAGATAGGCGATCTCATCCGACTCGTCGGCGTCGTAGGCGGCGACGACGTTCGGATGCTTGAGCGCGGCGGCGGCCTGCACTTCGCGCTGGAACCGTTTGACCGTATCGCGGGCGCTCATCATCGCCGCGGGCAGAAGTTTGAGAGCGACGACGCGGTTCATTGAGCGGTGCAGCGCTTTGAAGACGAGTCCCATTCCTCCCGTATCGAGCGTGTCGAGAATCACGTAGTTGTCGATGAGCAGCGGGTCTTTCGACGCCTTGAGCAGCACGGCTGCCTGGTAGCGCGTGAGCTTGCCTTCGCTGACCAGTTTGGACGCGATCTCGCGTGCCTCGTTCGGCAGGTCGCTGGCGTTGAGTCGTTGCCGAAGTTCGGCAATCTCGTCTTTCGACAAGAGGCCGCTTTGAAAGATCGAGGCGGCGAACTCCTGGGCCGTCAGATGCGAGGCCGGCAGCTCGGTGTCGTTGAAAGCGGCGGGATCCGCGTCGCGAACCGAGGGCTCGCTCGGTTGCGGCTCGAGCATCCATGCGGTTGCTCGTAGCGAGTCGATCGATTCGCGCAGGACGGGAAGGAGTTCGGGCGTGTCGCGGCACAGTTCTTCGAGCGAGGGCTCGACTCCGCTGCGGCGGCTTTGTTCCCAATCCACGAGCAAGTCGCTCAATCGATCGTCGACAGCCATGACGGTTCTCCCGTATCCCGTAGGGCAAGCTGCCAGCTTGCCATTCAAACGCATCACTCGATGAGAAAATGGCAAGCTAGCAGCTTGCCCTACGATCCAGTCGCTCCTCAAACGCCGCGCGATTGCTCTTGAGCGAATCGTGCAATTGCAGTCGCGCTCGCACAATCCGCCTCAATACGGTTCGCTCCGAAACCCCCAGCAGCTCGGCCGCCTCCTTTTGCGTGGCTTCGCCGTACCAGACCAGACTGAATGCATCGCGTTCCTCGCCGGGCAGCCGCTCGACCGCTTCGTGAAAGCGGGCCCAGGCTTCGAGTGTTTCCGGCGGTTCGTCGATTCCCGTTGCGCCCGGTTTGCTCGGCGCGTCGGAGTGGCCCGCCTCGCTGTGATGATGGGCCGCCGCTCCCTCGCGGTCCGTAATGGTGCCGGGCCAGGTCGATGAGCGTACGGCGAATCTGCGTGGCCCCCAGGGCGAAGAATCCGCGCACCGAATCGGGCCGCACGTCTCCCAGCGAGCGATACAGACGCAAGAGGGCGTTTTGAAAGACGTCATCCGTTTCCTCCCAGCGGCGAAGCTGCGGATAATTCCGGAACATGCGGCGAGTCAATTGCAGCAGCCGCTTGGCGGCCCGCTCGAGCAACTCGGTTCGCGCAGACTTCATCGCCGGCGGCCCAGCCGTCGAGCAGGCGTTGAAATTGGGTCGTGTCGCCGCCCTGGTACATCGAGTTGGCCTAGTGGTACGACCCCTCTGGAGGCGATGTTCATTTTGCGTTAATTGCGAGCGATACCCCACATTGCATCCGTCAGTCCAGCTCGGGTGGTCCACCAGGTCCGAAAACGCCACCCAACAATCTAAGCGTATGCCGGTCGGAAAAGACGACACAAGCGGCCGGCGAGGCTGGACGCCAACGCTTTCCTAAGGCCTTGCAAGGGATGGTAGAATCCAATACGAAGGGAGACGGTTTGCGATTTGGCCGTCGCTTTCGATGAAATTCCCGTTATGTCCATAAATGTTCCAGCCCGGATCGAATCCCTCGGGCAGCAAATTTCTCGCAAGAGATGGCTGTTTGGCGTCGGAGTCGCGGTCTTAATCGCCTTCGTGGCCTGGTGGCGGTTTTCGAAGCGGACGCCCCTGAGCACTTCCGGCGATCGGTCGACGGCAAGTGGGTCCGCCAGCTCGGATCCAGGCGGCCCGCCGCGCGTCGACGTCGTGCGGCCGCGCGTGGGGGGCATGTCGCGGTCGATTTCGGAACCAGGGACGGTCAAGGCGTTCGATTACGCCGATTTGTACGCGAAGGTGTCGGGCTTCCTGCAGGAACAGACTGTGGATATCGGCGACAACGTCGCTCCCGGACAATTGTTGGCCAAGATTTACGCTCCGGAGTTGATTCAGGCCGTCGACCAGGCCAAGGCTCAAGTCGATCAGGCAAAGGCCCAGGTCAAACTGGCAGGAGCGGCGATCGATCGGGCCAACGCCGACCTCAGGGCAGCGCAAGCCATCGTCGGTGAGAAGGAGGCCGACTTGAGGCGCGAAACGGCCTACCTGGCATTTCGGCAGATTCAGTACGAGCGGATCAAGCACCTCTACGATCTCAAGGCGATCGAAGAAAAGCTGGTCGACCAGAATCTCAAGGAGCGGGACGCGGCCCGTGAGGCGGAAAATGCCGCCAAGGCCGCGATCGAGACTTCGAAGTCCGAAGTCGCCGCAAAGCAGGCGAAGATCGTCGAAGCTCAGGCCGATCTGGCCAATGCGAAAGCGAAGGTGCAAGTGGCCAATGCTGAGTTGGCCAAGGCAAAGGTTTTTGTCGACTATCTGGAAATCCGCTCGCCGTACAAGGGCGTGATCACAAAGCGCACCTTCCACGTGGGGGATTTCATCAAGGCCGCCGATCAGGGGGGCGCCAACGGAACGCCCCTGTTGGTGGTTGCGCGAACCGACAAGATGCGCGTGGAGATGAAGATGCCCGAGACGTATGTGCCGTATACGGATCCGGGCGATCCGGCGACCGTCGAGCTCGACGCTTTGGCCGACAAGGTCTTCCACGCCAAGGTTTCGCGAATCGGCAACTCGCTCGACCCAACCGATCGGACGATGCGAGTGGAGGTCGACTTGGATAACACGCACAACGAGCTTCGCGACGGCATGTTCGGCCGCGTCACGATTCAACTGACTCGTTCCACAAAGGAGGTCAGCATTCCCTCAACATGTCTGGTCAGCGGAACCGAGGGGACGACGACGTCGGTCTACATCGTCGAAGACGGACAGGCGAAGCTGCGACCGTTGAAGGTGGGGCGTGACAACGGCATTCGCGCGGAGATCCTCTCGGGCCTTAAGACGAACGCTCTCGTCGTGCGGCACCCCACCGATCTCGTTTCCGGCGAGAAGGTCGTGCCGGTCGAAATGCCCGACAAAACCTCTTCGCAGATTCCCTCGGCGAAGTGACCGCCTCTGGATGGAACGTGGCACCCCGATTCGGACAGCCCACCGTCTTTTCGAGACGGGTGTCTAGTTCGCGGTCAGTTCGCGGATCTTCACGTTCTTGAACCACACTTTGTGGTCGTGGTCCTGCAAGCCGATGTAGCCCCGCCGCGGAAAGTCTTTGATCGCCATATTGAATTTGTTTTTCGTCCCATCGGGGCTGCGTTTGGGCTCGGTGTATTCGTCGCAATTGATTTCGGAAATCGTCTCGCCGTTGACGGCCGCCGAGATGTGCGGCCCCTTGCAGGTGACGGTGATCGTGTTCCAATCGGGCGAAAGGTGGGGCACCTTCTTCGGTCCGACGAGATCATAAATCGCGCCGAAATCGTGCTTGCCGGTGCCGATTGAAGTCTCCACTTGCACTTCCAGGCCGGTCTGCACCGGCTTCTTGGGATTGCCGACGCGGACGAACACGCCCGAATTGCATTGCTTGTCCATCTTCACGTCGCAAGTGAGGACGAAGTCGCCGAATTCCTTTTCGTAAATGATCAAGTAGCCGCCCGAGCGGTACGGCACGAGGGAATTTTGTTCGATCTTCGAGGCAATCTCGCGGCCGTTGTTGCACCGCCAGCCGGTGTAGTCCTTGCCGTTGAACAGAAGCTGCCAGCCCGCGGCTTTTTCGGCCGGCGTGAGTTCATTGTCGGCGGCCAGCGCAGACCTGGGCGAACAGACAAGCCACGATGGCCAGCGCGATCCACGTGGTAATTTGCCGCATGGCAACAACTCCTGTTGTGAATTCGTGATGAAGGACGACGTCACGGGTCGTCTGCGATGGTATCTCTGGATAACGGTGATTGCCACGCACGGGGACGGCGTGGACGAATTGCCACACGTTCCCAATAATGACCGAACCTTGCGCCGGCACGCGTGTCGTGCCGGCGCGTCCTTGGCTCCGAACCGGCGCATCTCGCACTCCGAACCGAAAATTGCCAGCCGTCATTCGCTGCGAAAACCTGGTCAAGACTTACGAAGGCCGCCCTCCGGTGGAAGCGGTCCGCGGACTCGATTTGCACGTCGAAGAGGGGGAGTGCTTCGGCCTGTTGGGTCCCAACGGCGCCGGCAAGACGACGACCATCGAAATTCTCGAAGGGCTGCTGCCGGCAACCTCGGGAACGGTCGAGATTCTGGGCCGCCAATGGGGCCGCGACGACGACGCGATCCGGCAGCGGGTGGGCATCTCGTTTCAGGAAACCAAACTTTCCGAGAAGCTGACCGTTCGCGAGACGCTGGAGCTGTTTCGCAGTTTTTATCGCGGCGGCATTCTGCCCGAAGAGGCGATCGAGCGCGTCGAACTGACCGACAAATCGGGAGCGAGAGTCGGAAAGCTTTCCGGCGGTCAGAAACAGCGGCTTGGCCGTCGCCTGCGCGCTTGTCGGCGATCCGGAGTTGCTGTTTCTCGATGAACCGACGACCGGCCTCGACCCCAAATCGCGACGCCAACTGTGGGAGATTATCCGATCGCATCGCCAGCAGGGGCGGTCGATTTTGATCACCACGCATTATCTCGACGAAGCCGAGCGGCTCTGCGATCGAGTGGCGATTGTCGATCGTGGCAAGGTGATTGCGCTGGGCACGCCGCACGAGCTGATCGTGAGCTTGGGCGGCGAGCACATGATCGAGTTCACGCTCGACGAACACGGATCAAACGGCTCCGCGAGTGCCCGCATTCCGGACGACGCGATCTTCCTGCGACTGCCATCGGTCCGCTCGGTGCACGACGATCACGGCCGCACGTGTCTTTCGGTTTCGGAGCCGCACAAAGCGCTTCCCGCCTTGCTCGACTGTCTGCAATCGCTGAACCTGCCGCTGGCCAGTCTCACCACGCGCCACGCGAGTCTTGAAGACGTCTTCGTGAAACTGGCCGGCCGGCATCTCGAAGACGAGGAGACGCCTGCGTCATGACGATTGCCGAGCGAGACGTGAAAGCGGTCGACGACGCGGCGCCCCGCAAAGGCTGGAGCGATCGGGCGTTCGTGCAACTTGTGCTGGCACGCTTGCGCGAGTTTTATCGCGAGCCGGAAGCCGTCTTTTGGTCGTACATCTTTCCGCTGTTGTTGATCATCGGGCTGGGAATCGCCTTTCGAAACCGGCCGGTCGATCAAATGATCGTCGACATTGAAACCGGGCCGCAATCCGAGGCCGCCGCTTCGGCGCTGCATGCGAAGTCGCAATTTCTCGTGACGACCGGCGATCCGGGCCCTGTGCGAGATGCGGCTGCGGACCGGCAAGACGCAGTTGGTCGTCTCGGCCAGCGGCAATCCGCCGACTTACAAATATCACTTCGATCCGTCGCGGCCGGAGAGCGTGCTCGCGCGGAATGCCGTCGACGATGCTCTCGAGCGGGCGGCGGGACGCGTGGACCTGCTCAAATCGACCGACGAAACCGCCAGCGAGCCGGGTGGACGCTATGTCGATTTTCTCGTCCCCGGCCTGTTAGGCATGAGCCTGATGGGAGGCGGGCTTATGGGGCGTCGGCTTTGTGACGGTCGACATGCGGATTCGCAAGTTGGTGAAACGCTTTCTGGCCACGCCGATGAAGAAAAGCGAATTTCTCGGCGCGATCTGATGGTCAGCCGCATGCTGTTTATGATCCCCGAAGTTTTCATCGTCCTGCTCTTTGCACGATTATGTGTTCGGCGTGCGTCTATTACGGATCGTTTGGATCGTGGCTACTTCTAATCCTGCTTGGGGCGACAATGTTTGCCGGAATTGGATTATTAGTCGCCAGCCGGGCGAAGACGATTGAGGCCGTCTCGGGCCTGATGAACCTTGTTATGTTGCCGATGTGGATGCTTTCGGGCATTTTCTTTACGTCCGACCGTTTCCCGGCGGCGGTGCAGCCGGTGATTAAGATTTTACCGCTGACCCCCTTGATCGACGCATTGCGGTCGGTCATGCTGGAGGGATCATCTCTTTCATCCCAGGCGTCGCGAATCGGCATTATGGCGGCGTGGGGCATTTTGTCGTTCGCCGTCGCATTGAAAATTTTCCGCTGGCAATGAAATTTTTTCTAGACAAAACGGCCTCTGGCGGACGTCTAAAGAAACGTGGAAACCGGCGAACCGATCGACTTTGCCGAACAAGTTCGGCACTGCGCTCTTGAGTCTGGCGCGGGACGGGGTTGGGGCATTAGGCAGCGTTTACGACGTAACAGCCTCACGGCTCATTCGTTACGCATCAACGCTGACCCGCCAACGCGACGACGCCGAAGATGCTGTGCAGGCCGCCCTCGTGCGGATTGCGCTTCGGCCTCGGGTGCTGGCCGAGGCCCGCTATCCCTGGGCCTACCTGCTCAAGGTCATCCGGAACGAGTCGTTGAATATCGTCCGCCGCCGCAAGCCGATGCGTCGGTTAAAAGTGCGGACCAAATCGTGGTGCGAATACGTTGCCGAGCCGGGCGAACAGGAATTGCACACCTACGTTCGCCGGGCTTTGGGCAAACTTCCGCCGACGCAGGCGGAAGTCGTCGTCCTCAAAATTTGGGAAGAAATGACTTTCGCGGAAATCGGCGAGGTATTGGGACAGTCGCCGAACACGGCGGCGAGCCGCTATCGCTACGCCTTACAAAAATTATCGCAACACCTTCACACGCTGGCGGAGTTATATCATGACTGATCTTCGCCAGCTTCGCGAAATCGAACGGCTCGTCGAAGACTCGGTGTTTCTACCTAGTCCTCGGCATCAATTGAAGCGAGCGCGTGCTCAAACGGGCCATTGCAAGCGAAACACCGGCAGAAGTTGTGGAAGCGGTTTGGCATCACAACGTCGGCCGTGATCGGGAACTTTGGTGATTGTTTACGTCGGTTTCCGGCTGTTTGGCTCGGCACCAACGCCGACCCAAAACTCGACCGAAAGCGGACCCGTGAGCGTGCGCAATCTACTCGCCCGGCCATAACCTCGAACCGCCTGTTGTCGAGCAGACGACGAACCGCACCGGGAACGTCGTTGGGCGAGTCCTTGTATTTTCATCCTGCCCCTCTCCAAAGCGTCGACTCTTCGTCAGCCGCAAGGCCGGCGGCCGAGTCGGGACAATCAAATCTGTCCAACAATAAAGACGTTCCGACGAATCCTTAATGACAGGGTGATCTGGTCGTCGCCCTTTTGCGTTTTCGTCCGTGATATGGGATTGGATTTTGCGACCGTAGGGAAGAGCGGTCTTTTACAAGGCTGATCCGGCGTAGCGCCTCGCACCCCGAGCTGGCATGCACGACGGCTCCCGGATCGATCATGGATTGCTGGAATTATGGACCTTCGGATCAACGCGCGCGTTTCGTGGTGGCCCGCCCAGCCTGACGAGCTGGCCGCGCTCAAAAGTGAAATCTCCTGCCTGCGACGAGTCGGCATTCCCCTTGCCGAGGGTTTGCGCGAAGTCGCCCAAGACCAGCCGGAACGATTGAGTCAAATCGCGCTGTGGGTGGCCGAACGGCTCGACGCGGGGGTCGAATTGTCCGAGGCGCTCGCCGCCCTCACTTATGATGCGCCGACGTCGAAGGCCGTCGATCCCAACTGGCGCCGCCGCGGCATCGGCTGAGATTACGGGCCGCTCGCTTCGCGGCCGGACATTCCAGTTCGGTTCGCGCTTCTCCAGGAAGGCCGTCAGTCCTTCGCGCGCTTCGGCCGTGCGCCGCGCTTCGGCGGAAACTTTGCGTCCAGCTTCGAGCTGCTCGAAAAGCGTCGCCTGAGAAATGCTGCGCATGAGCCGCTTGGTCATCGCCAGTGCCGCCGGCGCGCCGGTCAGAATCGACGTCGCCAATTCGTCGCCGAGCGGAATCGAGCTTTTCCGGCGTCGCCAGGACGTGACACAATCCCACGCGATGGGCCGCCTCGCCGTCCAAACCTGATCGGCCAGCAGAATCGGCGTCGCCGGGCCCGCGCCGATGCGATAGATGAGAAGCGGCGAAACGACGGCCGGACTGATGCCGCGGCGCAGCTCCGGGAGCGCGAAGCGGGCCGCGGTCGACGCAATCACGAGATCGCACGCCAGAACGATGCCAAATCCGCCCGCGATCGCCGGTCCTTGCACCACGGCCACGGTGGGCACGTCGAGCCGCAAGATCGCGGCCAGCAGATCGCGGTAATCGGTGGCGTCCTGTTCCCATTCCGCCGTCGCATTGACGGCCCGCGCCCGGCTCTCGCATCTCGTCGAGATCCATTCCGGCGCAGAACACGGGGCCGCTGGCGCAGAGCATCAGGACCCGCGTCGACGCATCGCCGGCGACGCGGGCAACGGCCGCCGTCAGTTGGGCGATCAATTCGCGCGAAAGCGCGTTGCGCTTAGCGGGCCGATCGAGGGTGATCGTGGCCACTCCGTCGGCGATTTCGACTTTGACGAGTGATTCGGGCATAGGTGGAGCCAGTCAGAGACTAGAGGTCAGGGAAAAGAGCGATCACCGGCTCTCTCGCGTTGGTGGCGGCGGAATGCGCATTTCGAGCAGGGCCAAGCGCCAGCGTCTTGCCCTGGCTGTCGATGCGCAGCGAGCGGCTGGCTCCGCCGCCCGAGGACGTTTTTCAGCACGAAGTTGTACGCGTGAATACCCGGCAGGGCGTAGCGTTGCACCTCGGTCGGTCGCAGCGGCAGAAAAAATTCCGCCACGCGCGTTTCGGTCAGCACTTCGCCCAGATGGTGAAAATCGTCTTCGCGAAAGGCGATCACGCCGATGTTGGCGTGATTTCCCTTGTCGCCCGAGCGGGCGTGGGCGATTTCCGCGAGCCGGATCAGTCCTGTCATTTGCTCGCTCCTGCGGTGCGCGGCCCAATCCTCGGCCGTCCGCACGTCGACTTGAGGTTGCATCCGCGTGCGCGAAACGGTCGTGGGCCAATAGGCCAGAACGGGCCGCGGCTTGGCGCGGCCGCCGGTGTAACCTGTGACGCCCGGCGGACCCGCCGTCACGAGCGGCGCGAATTCGCGCGACAAACCGATCGAGCACGCTGCGCGACGGATCGGCCGCGCTCACGCGAAGCACGACCTCCCACGGCTGGCGCATCGCCGTTGAATCGAGAGTCCTGGCATGCTGTCGCCCGCCCCCAGCACCTCGACATTCGTCCGCGCCGGCTTGATGCCGGCTTGTGCCAGTTTGTCGAGAATGATCGCGCCGGACGTCCGGGCGATTTGCGTGGCATTGGGTCCGCAGAGCACGAGCGTCGCCGATGCCATGAAATCCGTCCTGGTAGGCGATCGAGACTTTCAGCGTTTCGGGTGCCGCGGCTCCGCGCGCTCCGCTCACCTCAACGCGATCCGTTCCGTTTTCCAACAGCCGCACGTGGGAAAAATCGGCGTCGACGTCGGGCGTCAGGTAGTGGGCCGGATCGCCGATCTCGTAGACGAGTTGCTCGGCCACGGTCTCCACCGTCACGCGGCCCCCGCTGCCCGCGGGCTTGGTGATCGCGAAGCGGCCGTCGTCGCCGATTTCGGCGATCGGATACCCCACGTCGGCCAGGCTGATTTCGGGCCGCCAGGCGGAAAACATGCCGCCCGTGCACTGGGCGCCGCACTCGATCAAATGCCCTGCCACCGTGGCCGCCGCGAGCCGGTTCCAGTCGCGCCAGTCCCAGCCGAATTCGTGGATTGCCGGCCCCAGCGTGAGCGAAGCGTCGGCAACGCGACCGGTAATCACGATCCGCGCCCCACGGTCGAGCGCCTCGACGATTCCCGCCGCACCGAGATAGGCGTTCGCGCTCACGATGCGATTGCGAATCGCGTCGATCGCTTCGCCCGTCTCAAAATGGGCGAACGACTCGCCCGACCTTGGAGAGTTCATCGAGCCGCGGAAAGAGATCGTCGCCCGTCACCGTTCCGATCGTGACGCCGGCCAGCCCCTTCTCGCCGAGCCGCCGGGCGATGGCCGCCGCGCAGCCATGCGGATTCATACCGCCGGCGTTCGTGACGATCTTGAGACCGGGCTGCGTTTGCAGCGACGGGACGAGATCGCCGATCACGTCGCCGAAGTCGGTGACCCAGCCGGCCGACGGATCCCGCGACTTCTGATAGGCGAGGATCGACATCGTCAATTCGGCCAGGTACTCGAGCGTCAGATAATCGAGCCGGCCCCCTTCACAGAGCCGGCGGGCGCATCGAGATTGTCCCCCCAGAAGCCGGCCCCGTTGCCCACGCGAATCGATTCCATCGTGCCGGTATTGTAGCAACTTCCAGTTGCATCGCAGGGCCGCCGGAACTACAAGACGCACTATGGGATGGAGCTACCGTAAGAGCGTCGATCTCGGGCCGTTCCGGGTCAACCTCAGCAAATCGGGAATCGGCTATTCGCTCGGCGCAAAGGACTTCCGCGTCGGCGTGAACGCGAAGGGCCGGCGCTACGAGTCGGTCACCATCCCGGGCACCGGCATTTCGTACCGCAGCAGCAAGGGCAAATCGCGCAGCGAGGCGTCCGGCTGCTTCCCCGCTGTGTTTCTCCTGGCAGCCGTCTTCGCGACGGGAATCTACGAGTTCGTTTTCAACCATTAAAGTGACCACTATGGCCCTGCACTTTTCGCGCACGGTGAGAACGCCCTCCTCGGAGCGATTCCTGATCCATCCCGAAGGCGGCCACGACGCGGCTGCGCTCGAGCTGCACTATCTTGGCGACCAGAAAGTCGTGGGAACGCTGATCATTCTCGACGACCGCATCTTCCCCGAGTCCAAAGTCCCCGAGTTGCTCAAAGAGATCGACGAGAAACTGCTCCCCGACGTGAGCATCGAAGACGGCAAGCTCTCGTTCACCGTCGTCTCAGGCCACATCGTCGGTACGTTCTTCCCGCATCCGGGCTAGAGCGGACGCGCAACACCGCGCTTTAGCACGTCGAAGCTTGCACGTAGAATACGCCGGGGTCCCAAATCACGCGGATCCCGACCAACGTGCGAGCGATCGATGACTGCCAAGAAACCAATCTGGTCCGCGGCACGGCTCAACGCGGAGCTCGCGAACAATGAAGGTGCGCCGCTGGCTTTCATGCCCTACGGCGAGGTTATCAGGCTCAAGCCGTCCGCCAATCAAATCGTGGCGCCGTCAGCAGAGGGAAGCAAAACTTCGGACGAACCAACGCGGGTTGCCGACGTCGCCTTTCTCAGGATGGGCAGGACGGAGACCGTCCAAACCAACGTCTCGTTAATGCCGCCGCTTCTCGCCTGCTTGGCGATCGACCCAGAGCCTTGGTCGATTTTCATTATTTATCCCAATGCCGTCGACGCCGTCGGACCGTTTCGCGACATATCGTCTCCATCTGCGCGACTGGTTGCTTCGTGCTTTGCGTCTCGGTCGTACGATCGGCACGATCAACTTTCTCTCTCATCCTTCGCATTCGAAGACCGCGCGCTTTCCGGGTTCTGGAATTTTCGAATTGCTCCCACAAGGAATGGACGGAGCCCTCGAAATTGCCGCGTTTCCCGCTTCCTGAGCTGATTCCAACTGCCGAACAGAGTTCGGTTTGGTTGACAGCGCATCTTGAGTTGTTCGAAGCCGGCCAATTGGGAGGCGAAGTGAAGTCGCGGGACGATGCCGTCGCGCTTGCCGCGGGCGTCTGGCAAATGAACGGCTTTCTCGAACGGAGCCACGAGCTGGCCCAAAGCGTGGAAGGAGGATGCCGGGAAAGAGCAGGCGATTACTGGCACGCAATCATGCATCGTCGCGAGCCGGATTATTCAAACGCCAAGTATTGGTTCCGCAGGCTTGGGACACACGGCATCCACCCGTTTCTCGCCCGAGATGCCGACGACATTCTCACGGCATGCGCTTCGACTGAAGCACGCAGCTGGCAAGTCAAATTAACGGGAAATGGTTCGACAAAGTGGAATTCGCTCGCCTTTGTCGACTTGTGTGAGCGAGTCGACAAGAGCGGCGATGAAGAATTGATGCTGGCCGCGCGGCAGATCCAGCTAATCGAGATGGTGCTCTTATTGAAGAGCACCTACTACCACACGTTCAATTGATGCGACCTTAGAGCAGCGGTCCCAGCAGCCGTGCGGCGTTTTCGATGAACGCGCGGATGCGGCCTCGGGCTTGCCATTCGGCCAGGTTGAGGACGTGAGATTCGGCCGCGTATTCCGCCTGCAGTTGTTCCAACTCGGCGGTGAACGCCGCGTCGTAGATGGCCAGCGTGATCTCGAAATTCAGGTGCAGGCTTCGCGGGTCGAGGTTGAGCGAACCGAAGAGACTGTACTCGCCGTCGACCGCGATCGACTTCGTGTGCAACAGGCCGCCGCGAAAGAGGAGCACCTTCACGCCGCTGGCCACGAGATCCCCCTGATTTGCACGGCTGGCCCACCATGCGAGGCGCGAGTCGACTCTCTCCGGCAGGATCAGCGTCACGTCGACGCCACGCTGTGCGGCGGTAATCAGGGCCGCCATCATCGCTTCGTCCGGGACGAAATACGGAGTCGTCAGGATCACGCGTTTTTTCGCGCTATAGATGGTCGCGATGACAATCCGCTCGATCGTCGCCCATGCCTGCGATGGGCCGGACGGAATGACCTGAACCAGGGCCTGATCGACGGGCCGATTGTCGCAAACGCCCCCCGTCTCGCGCAGTTGTTCGACGCTCTCTTCGCTTTCCTGCGCCCAGTCGCCCAGGAACGTAATGGCCATTGGTTGGACGGCCGGACCCTCGACGCGGACGGCGGCATCGATCCATTTGCCCACGCCGGCCGACTGCTTGAAGAACCGCGAATCGACGAGGTTCATGCTTCCCGTGTAGGCGATCGAGCCGTCGATCACGGCGATCTTTCGATGCAGCCGCAAATCGAAACGCACGAAGGGGAGCCGCCAGATGCGAGCCAAGAGGGCCGGCTGCATGGCCACGCCACCTTCGCGGAAGCGGTCGGCCCATTCGCTGCGGAGAAATTCGCGGCTCCCCACGTCATCGAGCAGGATGCGGCAGATCACGCCCCGTTTGGCCGCTCGCAGCACTGCCTTGCCGACCTCGTCGGCCAGACCCCCTTCGGCCCAGATGTAGAACTCGAGATGACAGGTCTGCCGGGCCTCGTCGATGTCTTTGATCAGCCGCACGAGCCCTTGTTCGGAGCTTGTGAGGAATTCCACTCGGTTGCCCGTGCGCACCGGAATGCCGATGGTCGTCTCGCACATCCGCGACAGGGCCTCGGCGGAAGCGGGGTGTTTGGACCAGTCGACGTCCCCTTTCGAGAGCTGCGTCCGCCAGCGGTGAAATGGTGTTTGCAACTCCGTCGAGCGAATGGCCCGGCGATGGCCGAGGCGCAGTTCGCCGATGAACAGGTAGGCGATCGCTCCCATGAAGGGGAACGTGAGCACGATGAACATCCACGCCAGCGAGACGCCGATCGGCAATCGCCGCATGATCACGCGGGCCGAGAGCCCCAGGCGGAGCACGAGGTCGGTGAGGAAGACGCAGATCGTCCACCAGCTGGCGTGTTCGAAGAACTCGGCGTTGATCGGAGCAGCCCTGGCAAAGAGAGTGACCGAATCGGGACCGAAGGATTCTAGCCGCGGCTCGCGCTGCGAGCACTCAACTGGCGGGCGAGCCCCCCGGCCGACGGATTACTTTACGAGAATCAGCTTCCCGTTGCGGGTGACCTGCAGCCGGTAGGTTTTCTCTTCGTGCTGGATCAGGATCTCGCGGGCTCCAAGGAAGAGTTCGCTCGAGCTAATTGTCCTTACGGGTTGGTCGGTCGATGCAGCCTGCTGATCCTGATTCGGGCCGCCGGGCGTAATCCTGTTCGTTGAATCGGAATCATTCATCGGTGCGCGATTCGCCTCCGCCAAGTCCTAACGGATTCGGCACTTCCGAACCTAATCCGATCGACCATGGCGACCCTTGCAATTGCTGCCGCGAAAGCTTATTCTATTGCGACTGAGTCTCAATGTCAACTTGATGGCATCTCAGTGATCGGCCCCGGACGCAAAGCCAGCCACGCTCCGCCAGCCAGCATCCCTCGGGCACCCAGCGGTGGGGATGTTCCCTGATTCGTTGCGATCAATCTGTGGATCCGTCGCCAGGCTGCTGACCTTCGCGTGGTTTTTCTGCGGCTTGTTCGACGTCTCGCTTATCAAACAGGAATCGAATATGCGTGGCATGCGGTCCAACCAGGCTTATGGTTTTACCCTGATCGAATTGCTCGTCGTGATTGCCGTCATCGCCATTCTGATTTCCCTGCTCTTGCCGGCCGTCCAGGCAGCTCGCGAGGCCGCTCGGCGGACCCAGTGCAAGAACAACCTGAAACAAATCGGATTGGCGCTACACAATTACCATGATTCGCTACGGACGTTTCCCCCCGGCTATGTCGCCGGCTCCAACGATATCACGGTGACGTCGCCCGGATGGGGATGGGGAGCGATGATTCTGGGCTTCATGGAACAAGGATCGCTTTACAAACAACTCAATTACGGGCTGCCGATTGAGGATCCCAACAACGCGGTCGCCGCCAAGACGCTGCTCTCTGTTTTCGTCTGCCCGTCCGACATTGGTCCTGTCGCGCCGTTCGTGATCACGAGTGATCCGGCGAACACGGTCCCTTTGGTCACCGTGGGCCCGAGCAGCTATTTCGGCTGCGTCGGCAACGACTCATCGGAGGTGGATGATAATGCGACTCCCTGGACCGGCGTCTTGTATCGCAACAGCAAAACGCGCATTACCGACATCACCGACGGCACGGCCTACACCATCGCCGTGGCAGAACGCGCCTGGGCACAAACGAACGGAACTTGGATCGGCGCGCCCAACACGGGCCTCATTCGTGCCGGGAAGCAGAACGCCTCGGCTCCGATGTATGAAACGGCGGCGTTTGCCGTTCTGGGACACGCGCACTGGATCAACAACTCGTCCGATCCCGACGGCGGCATGGACGACCTCTCCAGCCTCCACCCCAACGGAGCCCACTGCTTGTTTGCCGACGGCTCGGTGCGATTTCTGCAAAACGCCACCACGGACGGCGGCTGGGAAACAACGGTGCAGGCCATGGGAACTCGGTCCGGTGGCGAGATGATCAGCATCAGCGAGGATTAGCCATGGTCCAAGATCAGTGATCCAGCGAATCGGTTCGAAACAAGAGAGCTAATTCGCTCATCCGCATGAGCCGTGCGAGCCCAAAGTAGACGGCCAAGGAAGCGGCCATCGGTGCGAAGACGCTGGCGAGCCGCTGGGACCACGAGTCTCCCGGCGGGAATCCAGGCTGCGATGGCAACGCAGGCGAGTCGACATGGCAGCCGTCGCAGCACAGGTCTGCAGCGCCGATCGCCGCAAGTCGCGCCAATCGATTCGGCCCACGCGCTCTTGAAACAGCCAGGCAACCAGTGCCGAACTGCAGCACTGATGAAATGGCCGTTGCCAGTGCCAGCCCAGGTCCGCCGAGCGGCCACATCAGAATCAAATCCAGGCTCAGATTGACGATCATGGCCACAAAGCTCATGACCAGCGGACTGCGGCGATCGCCGACGGCGTAAAACCCGCGGTGCACGATCAAGATGCCGCAATAGGCCCACACCGCGCAGCCGAACATGCCGACCATGCCCGTCGTCTGCCGGACGGCGTCGGCGTCGAAGCTGCCGTGCTCGAAGAGCAGCATCGTTACGGGCCGCGCCAAGAGGACGAGTCCGGCACTGGAGGGCACGCTGATAAACAGGACCAGCTTGAGTCCGCGGAGCAGATCGTCGCGCAGCTTGTCGAGCCGATTCTCCGCCGCATGCCGCGACAGGACGGGAAACAACACCGTGCCCAGCGCCACGCCGAAGACGCCCAGCGGAAACTGGTACACGCGCTGGCCGAAATAGAGGGCCGAGGCGGTTCCCGATTCGAGCGGATAGGCGTGCGCGCCCGGCAGCCAATTGATCACGTCGGCCGCCCCATCGGGCCGACTGAATCCCCAGGCGATCAAGCTGTCCAAGAGCGTATTGAGCTGCGTGACCGAGAGGCCGACCGTCACGGCGAACACGGCCTTGCCGAGATCGATCAAGCGTGCCTGCGATTTTCGCCAGTCGGCCGTGTAGCGAAAGCCGAGCCGCCGCATCGTCGGCAGCGGAGCCACAAGTTGGAACAGACCCGACGCGACGATCGCCAAAGCGACGGCGTAGATGCGGGCCGTCGGCGACGCGAGCCGCGGCACAATCCACCACAGGCTGGCGATCCACACCAGATTCATCAGCACCGGTTCGAGCGACGGCCACGTGAAGTGGTTGAGCCCGTACATCACGGCGCTCAATTGGGCCACGACGCAGACGAGCACCAGATAGGGCAAGAGCACCGCCGTAAGTCCGACCAGAAGACGCAAGTCGCCGGCCGGATCGCACTGCACCCAGACCACGATCAGCACGATTTCCGCGACGAGCCACGCAGGCGGTGAGGCCGATCGTCAGAACGGCGATGACGCCGCTTGCCAGCCGCCAACCGGCCTCTTCTCCGTGCTGGGTGCGCTCGTGCAGAAACGCGGGGAGAAAGGCGGCCGTGAGTGCGCCTTCGCCGAACATGCCGCGGGCCAGGTTCGGAAAGCGGAAGGCGACGGAGAAGGCGTCCATCAGCGGTCCGTTGCCGAAGGCGGCCGCCATGCCCACGTCGCGCACCAGTCCCAGCACGCGGCTCAGAAAGGTGAGAACGCTGACCGTTCGCAGTCCGGAGGTCATGCCTCCGGATCGGCCGCTTCCGTGCGCCGCGGCGTCGGATTTCGCTTGATCCGACGCACTACCGGACGAGGGGGTCGAATCGGGCGCGGTTGACGTCAAGTCGGGCAAGGATTTCGACCACGCGATTCGTGGGCAGTCCCCAATCGATCGCCCAATTGATGATGTCGAGGTTCTCGTAGCCGGCATAGACGCGGTCGAGAATGCGATCGACCAGAATGTCTTCGGCCGTGATCATCGCATCGACTGCGGTCGATGGCTCGTCGTCGAACTCGGCCCAGCGGCGCCGTCCGCGGATGTGCTCGAGTCGGCGGTGGCGGCAATAGGTTCGCCAGTGTTTGCGAAACCAGTCGCGGATGGCCTGGTCACCCAGATCGCGTCCGTGCTTCTGGCTTTCGATCCACTTGTGACGATGAGCTTCGCGAAGCGCTTCGTCGTAAATGCTGGCCGTCTGACCCGAACTCTTCGTCTGAACAGGCATCATCCACCTCCGGCCTTCGCCGTCATGTGCGGGGACCGGCGTTCAACGTTGTCGCGCTTTTCGTTGAACTCCCTCCGTCTTGTCGGGAATTCAGCATCGGTGTGGATTAATCAAATTGGACTATAGCCGCTCAGTTCCGGCGCGACAAGACAGATGTACCTCCCAACTGCACCGCGAGCGCTTCGAGGATCAGTCGCTCGTCGATCGTGAGTCCGCCTTTGAGATTCACGTCGGTCGACAGCAAGCGCGAATAAATCCGCAGCGCCTCGGTTCGGCCGAGCCGCTTCAGGTAGGCCGTCGACTCGCCGAGTTCCCGCGGAAAAACGCCCGCGTCGTGCACGGCGGCGTCGAGCGACGCGCCTTCGCGCACTCGCTCAACGGCTTGCGCGAGTCGGCGAAAGACGAAGGTGAGCCCGGCGGAAATCTTGTGCGCCGACTCGCCCGCGTTGAGCAGATTGTCCAGCAGATCGAGCGCTTCGCCCGTTTTGCCGCGGCGCACGCGCCGGCGATCGCCCACGTCGTTTCGGTGCGCCAGCCGCCGACGAGCGTCCGCACGTCGTCGGCTTCGATCGTCGAACGGCCGCCGACATAGGAGGACAGTTTTGCCAACTCCTGCTCCAACAGACCCAGGTCGTCACCGGCCAGTTCGTGCATGAGGGCGGCCGCGTCGCGAGGCAGTGTCTTGCCGAACTCGCTGCGCGCGGAATCGATGAGCCAGCGGATCAATTCCGCACCGGAAAGCGTCGAGCATTCGACATCGAGGCCGATCTTGGCGACGAGCTTGGCCAAGCGCGTCGTCTTGGGCCAGCTTTTGACGTCGAGCACGAGGACCGATTTCTTTGCCGGGTGCCCGAGGTACTTTTCCGAGTCCGTCGCGGTACTGCGAAACGAACTTTTCGGCCCCGTCGACCATCACGAGGCGGCGGTCGCCCCACATGGAAACGGTCAACAGCTCGTCGCACACCGTTTTGAGTTCGGCCTCGTCGCCTGGAAAGCGGGTCAAACCGAGCGATTCTTCGTCACCCCCCAAAACGTCCTTCGCGAGCCGCTCGAAGGCGGCCCGCTTCAGGTGCCGTTCGTCGCCGGTCAGAACGGCGATCGGGCCGACGTTGGGCAGGGTTTTGGCTTTCAGAAAGGCGACGGCGTGCACGACCCCTCACCCCCGGCCCCTCTCCCGCAAGGGGCGAGGGGAGAATGAACTCTTGCGGGATTGACCTTGAATCCGCGGATTCCGTACAGTTCCGCTCGAATTCGGCTCCGCCGATTACAGCAGCGAAAGCCACGGATGGCAATCGACACGCGCGACAAGGAATATATCTGCCCGGGCGAGCGGCACCCGATCTCGCGGTCGATTCATCTTGCGCGGCAGGCGGCCTTCTTTCCCGCCCTGTCGCCAGTGTCCGCTGCGCGAGGACGAGCGACTCATCGCGCTGCGAACCACCGCCCTGCCGGCAAGCGAGATCGGCGAAGCCGGCACTGCCGCCCGCTCGTTTCGCCGAAGGGCGAGGACTCGCGATCTCGCCGAATGACTTGTTCACGTCTGAGGGCGTTCGCGGCGTTTTTCTCAACCAGTTGACGCGCGGGCGGGCGGAAACGATGGCCGCCGCGTTCGCGATCTGGCTTTGGGAAATTGCGCCAGTCAGCGGATACAACGACGGCATCGATCGCGGCGCGCGACAAGTGCGGCCGACGGTTGTCGCCGGTTACGACGAGCGTCTCTCGTCGCCGGCCATTTTGAGCAGCGTGATCGCCGGTCTCAGGCGAATGGGCTGTCATGTGATCGACATCGGCCTGGCGACGAAGCCGTGCCTGTGGTTCGCCGTCGACCATGTACATGCTTCCGGCGGCGTTTTCGTCACCGGGGCAGGCTGTGAGCCGTCGTTCGCGGGGATCGATTTCGTCGGCGGCACCGGCCGGCCGATTTCATTGCCCGGAGGTCTCTCGCGCATTCGCGAGCTGGCGGGGCGGCCGCTCAGTCGTCCGACGCGTGACGCGGGAACAGAGCGCACGTTTCAACCCGCCGGCCCTTACGAGGAATCGGTGCGTCGGCAATTTCAGAATCTGCGAACTTTGACCGTGGCCTGCGCCTCGCCGTCGGTCCTCGTGCGCCAAACGGTCGAGCGCGTGTTCGATTCGCTCGAGTGCAAGTTACTCGCCGTCGATCTGCCCGTGCGGGTGCGGAACCCCGCGCACCGACGCGATGCCGACATGCTGCGGCTTTCGACGGCGGTCCGAGAGTCGGCGGCCGACCTGGGCATTTTGATCGACGACGACGGTCTGCGCTGCGGATTTGTCGACGAGCGGGGCCGCCACGTTTCGCCCGGTGCGATCGCCCGCTTCATTGTGCCGCCAATGTTGGCCAAAGCCACGGGGGCGACCGTGCTCCTCGAGCCGGGTGCGTTTAACGAAATGCGTCCGTTGATCGAGGCGTTGGGAGGCCGCTGCCAGCCGTGTCCTGATACATTCGAGGCCACTTCAGCAGCGATGGCGGAGGACGGCTGTCGTCTATGCCGGCGGCGATACCGGCCGGCATTGGTTCCGCGACTGCGTTCCGACCTGCGACGCGCTCCACATCCTCGCGAGCTTGCTCGTCGCGTCGAGTCAGGCGAATGTGCCGTTCTCGGAACTGGCCGCCGGCTAGTATCGGCTTAGCCGAGTCGTTGAGAAGTGGAGCAGCCGCTCGGCCAATTCTGCGGCTGTCTCATTGCCGGTGAGCTCCACAGCCTGGCACTCCTCCAAGTGGCGAAACCAGGTGTGCTGCCGCTTGGCGAACTGTCGCGTGCGAATCTGAATCCGCGTGATCGTCTCTGCGAGCGAAAGTCGGCCTTCGCGATAGTCGATGGCCTCCTGATAGCCCAGCGCCTGCCGCGCGGTGCGGCTCAAGGGGCGCCGAGCCGCCAGCAGTCGGCCGACTTCCTCGAGCAGGCCTTCGGCAAACATCTTTTCGACGCGGCGGTTGATTCGCTCGTGAAGCCAGGCGCGCGGTGGTGCGAGCCAGAAGACGTTTTGAGAACGTTGCTCCGGCGGCAGCGGCACTTGCTGCTGAAACTGCGAGAGAGCGAGCCCGGTCTGCGCGTGGACTTCCAACGCGCGAATCACGCGGCGGACGTCGTGCGGATGCAGTCGGGCAGCCGATGCCGGATCGACGCCTCGCAGCCGTTCGTGCAGTTCAATCGGAGTGACACGCGCGGCGTCTTCCTCGAGTTGCTGGCGAATCGCCGGGTCGCCGGACGGCCCCTCGAACACGCCGCGCAGCAGGCTTCGCAAATAGAGTCCCGTGCCGCCGACAAACAGCGGCACGCGGCCCCGCGCGACGATTTGTTGTGAGACCGCGGCGGCCGCGTCGACGTATTGTGCGACGCTGAACTCTTCGTGCGGCTCGACGACGTCGATCAAGTGGTGCGGCACGATGCTGCGAAGCTGCCGCGCGAGGGTTTGGCAGTCCCGACGTCCATGCCGCGATAAAGCGACATCGAATCGAGCGAAACGACCTCGGCGTCAATCCGCCGCGCCAGTTCGACGCCGACGTCGGATTTGCCCACGGCCGTCGGTCCGGCGAGGAACCAGCACTGTTTGAGAATGTCGCTGGGAAGATTCATGGCACCAGCGTCAATGGAAACAAGATGCTCAACAACGAGATTAACAGGAGCGATTGCGAGAAAACAGAGGAAGCTCGCCGCCGCCCATGTTGCCTCGTAGGGAGGCATTAAAGATTCGTCACCCGAACCGGTCTGGAGTTTGCTTCAAGTTTCCGGTAGATCCTGGCCGAAGAAGCGATGCAGGAGGTCGCACGACATGGATGTCGGTGCGCGCATCGGATTTCGGGAATTGTCGCGGACGGAGATCGCGCCGGCGGCAGAGCTGCTGGGGCGGGGGATGGGCGACAATCCGATCATCGTGCAGGCCTTTGGTCCCGACCCGGAAAAACGCCAGCAGCGACTCACCCGGTACTACGCCCAAGTCGTGCGTTTCATTCAGTCCAAGGGCGGTTTTCTCGGGGCCTTCGAGCGGGGTACGCTGGTCGGCGTGATCGGCACGATGCGTCCCGGATGTTGTCAGCCCGGTCCGTTCGACGCGCTGCGATTCGTCCCCACGCTCTTGGCGAATAATCCGCCGGCTGCCGCACTGCGGGTGAAACGCTGGCTCGATGAATGGGCCCGCCATGATCCGCGGGAAGACCACTGGCACGTGGGGCTGCTCACCGTCGAACCGCACGTGCAGGGGCTCGGCGTCGGCACGAAATTGATGATCGAGCACTGTGCCCGCATGGACGAAGCGGGCACGGTCTCGTATCTCGAGACCGATAAGGCGATCAACGTTCGCTTTTATCAAAAATTCGGTTATCGCATTGCCGGCCAGGCCCAGGTGCTGGGCGTGACGAATTGGTTCATGAAACGGATCGCCGGCGTCGGCCCGGTGACGAAAAGTCTCTCGCAGGCGTCGCGCGATGAAGACGGGCCGGCGCTCACGGCGGGCTCTTAGCCGCGCGAGACTTCCGCGAGAAATTCCTTGGCGAATTTCTCGTCCTTGGCCAGGTGGCGGTGCACGAGAGCCAGCGTCTTGCGGATGCGCTGCACAGTCTGCACCATCGGCCCGGTCAGCCGCTCGATAATTTCCTGCGGTGCGTGCTGTTCCAGCTCGCGGAGCGTCTGCACCTTGAGGAAATCGAAGATCTCGCGGGCCTGGTAATCCTTTTGGAAGAGCAGATCGAGCCGCGCGTCGGCGGCCACGCGAACGCGGCCGAGCGAGGCAGGGCCTTTGCGGGCGGCCGCACGCGGCTTTTTGACCGTGCGGGACGTCTTGGCGGGGCGCGCGGCTGTCTTTGCGGCTCGTTTCGCGGCGGCCTTTTTGGCCGCCTTCCGCGCCGCCGGAGCGGCGGGCGGTTTCTTCTTGGCGACCTTTTTGGCCACTTTCTTCCCGGCCTTGTTCGGGATCGTCTTTTGGGCGGCCATCGGGCGGCTCCGTCAGGTGACGCCCATCTCCAAGGCGGTGCGGACGATTTCCTCTTTGGTCATCAGTTCGCACATGTTGGTGAGAAAGCCGGCTGACATCGACCAGCGGCCCAAGGCGTCGAACATCACCTCGAAGCGATTATCGTCGAGGCCGAACTGACGCTTCGACTCGAGGGCCTCGTCCGGCGGCATATCCTCGAACTGGCTGATCATGAGGAAGTCGCCGTCGCTGGCGAGGTTCAAATGCAGGGCCCGCAGTTCGGCGGCCAGAGATTGGTCGATTTTGACAGGCACGGACTGCGGTCCGCCAGCCATGTAGCGGCTGATAACGGTTGGATCCTGTTCGACAATCCGTGCCGATGTTTCGCAAACGGCGTAAATCACGCTTTCGTCAAGCAGGTCCGCCACGAACTTTTCGGAGGCGGCGTGCTTCCGCCACGTCGCGGCCAGAAGATCGAGCTGCACGTGCGGCGGGACGGCCCGCAGGAACGGCACCTCGGTCAAAAAGCCGAAGCAGTCGGCGGTGTAATTGCCAATTTGCTGGGCGAGGCAAATCCGCTCGAGCGTTTCTTGGAACGCAATGCGGAAGGCAAAATAGCTGAGGCCCGTCTGCGGAAAGGTGTCTGTCTGGATGGCGAGCATGAACTCCATGCTCACTCAGTCGGGCACCAATTACAACAGTAAATCTGCAGAAAATCTCGCCACTCTTGAGGGGTCTTGTCAACATCCCAATTCGACCCGCAGCGCCTGAATACAGCCCGCAAAACGCACGCTTTTCGCAGGTTGCCGCGCCGCAACCAGGCGTTAAAGTCGGACCGGTGGAAGGATGAAGGCCGAAGGATGAAGGATGGATCGAAAGGATGAAGGATGAAGGCGGAAGGATGAGTAAGAAACTTGGGAACCGGCGATTTGCGATTGGGGGCGTCCAGTCGTCGGCTGAGGCTTGGCAGAACGCCCTTTCTGGTTCATCCTTCAGCCTTCCGCCTTCATCCTTCATTCCTAGGAGACCTTGTCTTGCGATTAGCCACGATTCAGGCGTCCGGCGGCCCCGTTGTCGTCGGCGTTCATTCGGACTCGGGGAGTGAGAAATTCGTCGATTTGAAGGCGGCGGACCCGGGGTTGCCGGCGACACTGCTCGGCATTCTTTCGTCTCCGGGCGGGCTTGATAGGGCCCGGGCCGCGCTCGGGGAAGGCATCAAAGCGGGTCGATTCGTTACTGGGACTTTCTTGGCTCCGATTGCGAGGCCGCCGAAGATTCTGTGCATCGGTCTCAATTATCGCGATCACGCCAAAGAGACGAACGCCACGATCCCGACCGAGCCGATCGTGTTCAGCAAGTTCGCCACGGCCATCAACAATCCCGGCGCACCGATCGTGCTGCCGCGCGTCTCGACAAAGGTCGATTATGAAGCGGAACTGGTCGTCGTCCTCGGCAAGGGGGGCAAGAACATCCCGGCCGCCAGTGCCATGGCGCACGTTGCCGGATATATGAACGGCAACGACGTCTCGGCCCGCGATTGGCAGACCGAAAAGCCTGGCAAGCAATGGCTCTTGGGCAAAACGCCCGACACGTTCGCACCGATCGGCCCGTACCTGGTGACGGCCGACGAAATCCCCGACTTTCGCAAGCTGCCGATCAAGCTGAAGCTCAACGGCCAGATCATGCAGGATTCGTCGACGGCCGAACTCATCTTCGGCGTCGATCAGTTGATCGAGCACATCTCGAAGCTGGTCACGCTGGAACCGGGCGATCTGATCTTCACGGGAACGCCGCCGGGCGTCGGCGTGGCCCGCAAACCGCAAGTGTTCCTCAAAGCGGGCGACAAGGTGGAGATCGAAATCGGCGGGCTTGGTACGCTGTCGAATCCTGTGGTCGCCGAGTGACTCAACGTAGGGCCGTGAGATGCCAGACGCCGAGTGGATTCTCTACGGAGCAAACGGCTATACGGCCCGCTGCATCGCCGAGGAATGCGCTCGCAAGGGCCTGCGGCCGCTCTTGGCGGGGCGGAACGCGCGTGCGATCGCCGAATTGGCAGCCCAGTTTGGTTTCGAGCAACGCGTCTTCGGCCTGGACGACGCGACCGAACTCCGTGCGAACATTCGCGGGTCAAAACTGATCCTCAATTGTGCCGGACCGTTCTCGGCAACGGCGCGGCCAATGATGGAGGCCTGTCTGGCCGAAGGCGTGCATTATCTCGACATCACGGGCGAGATCGAAGTGATCGAAGCGGCGGCCGCCCTCGATGAACGGGCCAAAGCAGCCGGGGTGATTCTGCTGCCGGCTGTCGGTTTCGATGTTGTGCCGAGCGATTGCCTCGCCAAGACCCTGTCGCAAAAGTTGCCCGACGCGAATCGCCTCGAACTGGCGTTTGCGGCCGGTGGCTCGCTCAGCCCGGGGACGGCAAAAACAGCCCTCGAAGGAGCCGGCCAGGGCGGTCGCGCGGATCAACGGCCGCATCGAACGCGTGCCCTTTGCGTGGAAAACTCGCGAGGTGCCCTATCGCGACGGCCCACGAACGTCGATGACCATCCCCTGGGGCGATGTGGCGAGCGCGTACTACTCGACGGGGATTCCGAATATCGAGGTCTACACGGCCGCTCCGGCAAAGCAGATCGCCCTGCTGCGACGCTTCGGCTGGCTGATGCCCGTCGTTTCGGCCGGGCCGATGCGGTCTCTCATCAAGAATTGGATCACGAAGCGGGTCGCAGGTCCCTCGGCCGAAGGTCGCGAGAAATCGAAGAGTTCGCTCTGGGGCCGCGTCGAAAACGCCGCGGGGCAGTCGATCGAGGGAACGCTCACGACGCCGAACGGTTACACGCTCACGGTGATGACGGCTCTGGCCGCCGTCGAGCGGCTCTTGCAGTCGCCGCCGCATCCCGGTTTCCTGACGCCTTCGCTGGCTTTCGGAGCCGATTTCATCACGAAGTTTTCGGGCTGTGACCTGCGCGTTTGATATTTGAATGTAAACGAGATTTCACCCGCATTTCCGTGTCCAAGCCGCAAGTCGAGCGTAGAATCGGGGCCGTGCTGCGAATCGCCCGGCCCATCTCTCACCATCGCCGATCGGAAGGGATTCTATGCGAGCATTTGCTTCTCTCGTCGGTCTCTTCGCCATCGTAACCGCAGCGGCATTGGCCGCGCGGTGCGAGCCGATGAAAAAATCGCGCTGACCCAGGTGCCTGAAGCGGTCCTCAACGCGGCTAAGGCCAAGTTTCCCAAAGCCGAATTGTTGAGCGCCGAGAAGGAAGTCGACGGGGGCAAAACGATCTACGAAATCACCGTCAAGGACAATGGTCAGAGGGCCGATATCGAAATCTCGGCAGACTGCAAAATCCTCGCGGTCGAAAAAACAATCGCCATCAAGAAAGTCCCCAGCGCCGTCCTTGATACTTTGAAAGCCAAGCACCCGCACGCAACCATCAAGAAGTCCGAGCAGATCTACAAGAACGATAAACTGGTCGCGTACGAGCTTGTGATCGCTGTCTCGTCTGATACGAGCGCCGAACTCACTTTTCAACCGGACGGCAAGCTGCTCGAAGAGGAAAAAAGGGGGCCGAACACGAGGACAAGAAATAGTTCGGCTGATCTCTGAGGCGGGCAGGTGGTGTCGCCGTGAGTGACAGGCGCCACGGTGAGTCGTCGATGCAAGCAGCGGCTCACCTGATTCATCGCTATTTTCTCTGGTTTCTCGTCGGCTCGTACGTGATCGCGGGTCTCGCTCCCGGCGTGGGTCTGAGGATCAAAAACCAGACTTTCGGGACCGTGACCCTCTTCGGTGAATCGACCACGATCACGCTGCCGACAGTCCTGCTTGGCTTTTTGCTCTTCAATGCCGGACTGGGGACGCAGACCGCGGCGCTGCGGCATCTGGCGCGTCATTGGGCCGTTCTCATTGCGGGACTGGTCGCCAATCTGGCCGTACCGGTCGCTTTTATTTTCTGCGTCACGGCCGGGCTGCGCGTCTGGCACAATCCGGACGAGGTGCAGAACATCCTGGTCGGCCTCGCGCTCGTCGCGTCGATGCCGATCGCCGGCTCGTCAACGGCTTGGTCGCAAAATGCCAATGGCGATCTCGCGCTCAGCCTGGGGCTTGTGTTGGCATCGACGCTCCTTAGTCCATGGGCGACGCCTCTTGCCTTGCATGCCGTCGGATTCATGACGACGGGCGATTACTCCGAGGATCTGCACGAACTGGCTTCCACCGGCACGGGCGTCTTCCTGTTCTTGTGCGTCCTGCTCCCCTCGTTGGCGGGCATCGGCTTTCGCCGACTGATTTCCGACGGGCGCGTGAAATCGATCAACCCCTCGCTGAAACTGGCCAACTTTATCGCCCTGTGGGTGCTCAATTATTCGAATGCTTCGGTCTCGCTGCCGCAGACGGTTCGCGATCCCGATTTCGATTTTCTCGGCGTCATCCTCTCGATCGTGGTGACGCTGTGCGTCGTGGCCTTCGCTTCCGGCTGGCTCATCGCGCGGCTGCTGAAGACCGGCGAGCCCGAGCGGACTTCGCTGATGTTCGGTCTCGGCATGAACAACAACGGCACCGGCCTTGTGTTGGCGACGATGTCGCTGGCCGATCATCCGCGCGTGCTCTTGCCGATCATTTTCTACAACCTCGTGCAGCATCTCATCGCGGGCGTTGTCGATCGCGTTCGTTTGTCGCCGACGCCCTTGAATTCTTTGCCGTCGCCAACGACGAATCGGCGAATCACGGACCGACCTCCCAGCCATGCAGCCAGTAATCGATGCTGAAATAGGCCAGGTAGGCGGCAACCGCCCAACAGGCGATCGCGGAAAAGAGCATCGCGCGGAGAAAGCGATTGTGCAATAGGGGCGCGGCACCCGCGGCGGCGAGCAATGCGTAGCACGGCAACAGGCCCAACGTGTAGGTCGCCTTGGCCGTGCTCAAGACCGGCAGCCCGATGTAGAGATCGATGATCGCCGCTAAATAGATGGCCACCGCGGCGAGGGCGAAAAGAAGGGCATTGCGCGAGGGCGCAGGTCTCGTCGAAAGCACGCGGCCGGACTGAAAAGCAGTAACGCCATCGGGACGATTCCCAGCCACGCTCCCGCCAGCATCCAATGGACATTCCAATGAAAGACCTTGGGGGGAATCACGAGCCCGCTCACCGTCCCATCGAGCCACAGGCTCGAGTACAGCGTATCCCACAAGCTCCAGACTCCGCCGTAGATGGGCCGCGACAGCGAAATGCCAAACGACGTCAGTTGCGGAACGGTCCGGTAGCTCGGATCTTGCCACCAAATGTTGCCCCTCGTCTGGGCCGATGGTAAGGGCGTGCCCAAGCGTGCCCAATTCCTCAGAAACCACCAGCCCGCGGTTAGAAAGCACGTGCCGAACACCAGTCCGCCGCGGACCAATGTCTGCCACCATGTTCTTCCTATGTTGCGGCAATGCACGGCGATCACGCCGATCAAGAGGGGTGCTAGCAGCAGCGGAGTCACTTTGGCCAGGATGGCCAATCCCCAAACGACTCCCATTACGACGAAGAACCAAGGCGATCGATTTCGCAGGGGTTCGACGATCAGTGTCACGCTCATGAGAATCAAGAGCGCGGTCAGGCAGCCGGCGAGCGGCTCGTTGCCGAGCACTTGCGAACTGTAAATGCTCATCGGCATCAGCCCGCCGATTGTCGTCGCGAGCATCTGCAAGTCTTTCTTGTCGGGAAAGACCGCTCGGGACGTACGATAGACAATCTCGATTTGGGCCAGGCCGCAGAGCAGCGGCAAGATCCGCAAGATCTTGACGATGCCGATCACGCTCACGTGCGACGAAAGCAGGCCGTACCAGGGGGCAGCCATCAAATAGAACAGGGGCGATTGAAACATCTCCCAACCGTCCGTCGCCAACGGCAGCGCGCGATGATCGGCGATATATATGACGTATTGGAAGTGGGCGAGGAGGTCGGGGCCGACCCAGGAACGGATCTGCCAGATATTGTTCACCGCAAGCACGACCCACCCCGTCATCAGGATCGAGCGCACTAGGCCGGGCGTGAGCCGCCAGCGCGACTCTGTCGCGGTCGAACGCGTGGGCCGACTGTTCCAGAGCGTCCAGGCGAGGGCCATGACAAAGGCCGTCGCCAGCCACGGCGCCCGAGAGAGGAACGCTTCCGGAACGGTCGGATAGAGCAGCGCTTCGTCGGGTAGCCGGACGTGAGCCGCGGAGACCGCCGGGGTGCGCTTTCCATTGCTCTCGACAATCAGCCAATCGGCGCCGGTCTGGATGCCCAGTTCGTTGCTCAAGGCCCAGACACAGGGGTGCGCATTGAAGTTGAAGACGGTGATCTGGAGTTGATGGGCCCCCGGCGCAAGTGACTGGGGAATCACGAAGTCCTTCGGTTCCTTCCAGGCGTCCGAGCTGTCTGCCCTTTCGCGTGCGAGACGGGCCCGAGCCTCTAAATTGCGACGTCGGGAGGGCATCGTCACGCCGGCCCCTGCCTCGAGTTCTTTCGAGCGGATGTCGATCGGCTTGCCGTCGAGCTCCACGTGGCATCGACGAAAGGCGCGGACCGTCAACGGGGCGTTCTGAACCGTCGCCGCCGTGGTGAATTGGCACTCAAACACCGTGGCCGTTTGCGACGACCGGCGCGCTCCCAAGAGGCAGGGCGCATCAGCCCGGATCCATTTCGCGCCCGCTTCGTTGCGGAGAAAATAAGCATTTGGATCGTCATCGATCCGATAGGTTTCACGGACGCCGACGACCACGAGAGCCATCAGGATTGCCGCCCACACAAACATGAGCAGCCGCCATCGCGTGACGGGTCCTTGCTCAACGGGCAGTTGCGGCAAAGTGGGCTCTGGGTCCGAAACCGGCTCTTTCCGGCTCCGAGGCGATCTCGTCATCGGTCGCTTTCTACGTCGCAAAGCGCCGAAGCGCTGCAAAGCCGGCCGCCGGTGCGGTCGCCACTTGAGATTCGCGGTGCATGCCGGAAACGGCTCTCTTTACCCACGCCGCGTCCGGACAATTCACCCGCCAGATTCCCTCGCGCACGATGCCCTGGTCAAGTCACAAGATCAAGGCTGCCTTGAAAATTAACGAAGCAGGGCCGCGTTCTGAGCGGGACCACTTCGCCTCTCCGGTTACGGACCAGTCTCCCAACCATGTACCCAATAATTGATACTGAAATAAGCCACATAGGCGGCAACGGCCCAACATGCGACCGCGGAACAGATCACTGCGCGAAGAATGCGAAAACGGAGCAAGGGTTCGGCGCCAGCGGCAGCGAGCAATCCGAAACAGGGCAACAGTCCCATCATGTAGGTCGCCTTCGCGGTGCTCAGGACCGGCAGCCCGATGTAAAGATCGAGGATCGCGGCCAGATAGACGCCCACAGCGGCCAGGGCGAAGAGCAGCGCATTCCGCGAGGGACGCAGATCTCGTCCCAGACACGCGGCGGGACTGGCAAGAAGCAGAGCCATCGGGACAATGCCCAGCCACGCGCCGGCGAGCATCCAATTGACGTTCCAAGGGAAGTCCTGAGGACCGATCGTGAGCCCGCTGGCGGTCCCGTCGAGCCACAAGGTCGAGTAGAGCGTATCCCACAAGCTCCAGACACCGCCGTAGATGGGCCGCGACAGCGAAATGCCAAACGACGTGAGTTGCCCAACGGTGCGATAGCTCGGATCTTGCCACCACACGTTACCCGAGGCCTGGCTCGTCCCGATCGGCGTGCCCAGACGGGCCCAATTCCTAAGAAACCACCAGCCCGCCGTCAGAAAGCCTGTCCCAAACACCAGGCAACCGTGCGTCAGTATCGCACGCCAGGCCGCGCCCAGCTTGCGGCCGTGCACGGCGATCACGCCGATCAACAGGGGAGCCAGCAGCAGAGGCGTCACCTTCGACAGGATGGCCAATCCCCAGACGAGCCCCATCACAACGAAATAGCTATGCGAACGCATTCGCAACGGTTCGACGAGCAGAGACACGCTCAGGAGAATTACGAGCGCCGTCAGGCAGCCGGCCAGCGGCTCGTTTCCAAGCACCTGCGAGCTGTAAATGTTGATCGGCATCAGCCCGCCGATTGTTGTGGCGAGCATCTGCAGATCGTTCCGGTTCGGGAAAACCGCTCGGGCCGTCCGATAGACGATCTCGATCTGGGCCACGCCGCAGAGCAGCGGAAGGAATCGCAAGATCTTCGCGATGTCGTCTGCGCTCAGTCGCGCGGAAAACAGTCCATAAAACGGCGCGGCGATCGAATAAAACAAAGGCGGCTGGAACATTTCCCACCCGTCCGTCGCTAACGGCAGCGACCAACTGCGGGAGATATAAACGACGTATTGGTAGTGGGCGAAAATGTCCGGGCCGACCTGCGAAGGGACTTGCCAGATGTTATTCGCCGCGAGCACAACCCACGCCGCCATTAAGATCCAGCGCAGCAAGCTCGGCGCGGACCGCAAGCGAGACTCTCTCGCGTTCAATCGTCTGGCCCGAGTATTCCAGAGCATCCACGCGAGCGCAAGGATGAATACGGCGGCCAGCCAGGCGCCCGAGAAAGGAAGGCGTCTCGAACCGTCGGATAGAGCAGCGCTTCGTCGGGCAGCTTCACTTGAGCGGAAGAGATCGCCGCAACGCGCTGTCCATTTTTCCCGACGGCGACCCAATCGGAACCGGTGTGGATGCCCAGTTCGTTGCTCAAGGCCCACACGCAGGGGTGCGCGTTGGAGTTGAAGACGGCGATCCGCAGTTGATGGGCTCCCGGCGCGATCGGGTCGGCGATCACCAACTCGTACGGTTCTTTCCAGGCGTTGGAATCCTTCGAGCCGATCTTGAGGGACTTGTGGTCCAGCTCGACGGTGCACCGACGAAAGGCACGGACCTTCAGCCGGGCCTTCTGCACGGGGGCGACCGTGGCAAATCGGCATTCGAACACGGTCGCGGCTTGCGACTCTCGACGCGCCGCAAACAGAAAGGGTTCATCCGCCCGGATCCATTCTGCGCCGTCTTCATCCCGCAAAAAGTAAATTCTTGGATCGTTCAGGATGCGGTAGGTTTCACGGCCAGCGACGACCCCGAAAGCCAACAGAATTGCCGCACACAGAAAGATCCGCTGCCGCCATCGCGTGAACGGTCTTGGTTCGGCGGGCTCTTGCGGCGAAGGCGATCGCGTCATCGGTCGCTTTCTACCCCGAAGATGACGCCGCGTCCGGAAATCCCTCCGACAAATTCTCGCAGCGAGGACTTTTGTGTCGACCGTGCGCGATGGAAGCCTCTCGTGAAGTGGGCAAAAGTCCGCAACTCGTGATCCTCAGTCCTTCCCGAATTCGCAGATTTGACACACATAACTTCCGGACACCCTCACGGCTCTGCATCGGCGTGTGTTTTCGATCGCCGGCCAGATTCCTTCTCGCACGATGCCCTGGCCAACTCGCAAGATCAAGGAAAACCGGCAAGAATTGCCGAACGGAATCGAAAACAAGAATGACGTTGCGGCAACGGCCCAACCGCGCTAAAACACGTGCGAAAATCCCTCTTCGCGATTTCGACTGACCGTCAAATCTGACCCCAATCCCTGCCACGGAGTGGCACATGTCCGACGCGGAACGGAAACCGCTGTGGAAGCGCAGGTGGGTGTGGTGCGTCGTCAGCATCGCGTTCGTCGGTGTTCTGGCGAATGAGGGCAAGCGCTTTTACGACCGGCAAATCGCCGTCGACAAGAACCCGATCGGGGTAATTACCTCGGTCGGAGACTCGTTCAATGCGGGCTACGCGAAATCCGAAGGCCCTGCCGCGGACGATTCTCAGGAAGTCGCCAAAGCTCCCACCACGAGCGACTCGCAAATTGACGCCTTCCTGCGCGACGAAATGCGACGCTGGCAGGACGATTTTGGCTTCGACGAATCGGTGCTCGTCGAATGCGTCGAGCGCTCGATTCACGCCTTTCGACCGTTCCTGCTCTTCCGCGGAGGCCGCGAGGCCGTTCAAGAAGTTTGCCGCGACGCGCACGACGACGCCGAGCGCAGCCGCCGCCGGCTCAACCGCGGCGGTCAATTCGGCCGCGCCGGCCGTGACGACAGCCTGCAGCGGGGGACGTATGTCTTCAATGCCATCGACGCTGCTAGTGCCGACTGGCTGCAGGATAAAACGCTGGAAAATGTCGATCCCGAACTTCCGGCCGGTGGCCGGACGCATCGCACGGCCGACCTGCTGCATGTGGGTCACGGTAACCTGATCGATTTCAACGGTCGCCTGGTCTGGCCGGGCCGTCCGGATCTCCCCTCGAGTGTGAACACGCGCGTCGCCTCGGCGATTGCCGAATGGGTCGACGAATTCCAATTGTCAGAAGCAGATGTCTCGCCCCTGTCCCGGGCCGTCTTGTCGCGACTGCTGCTATTGCAGCCTGGACCCGCCGGCGTGGCGCCCAGCGAATTGGCCCGCGTGCGTGCCTGCGATGACGGGTTGCGCTTTTTGCGACAAGCCCGCGACGAGGCCCGGCCCCTTTATCGCCGAATCGGATGGGTCAATGTGCCGCATGTCGCACGACTCGCCTCGGAAAGCGCCGCGCACGAACTCGAGGCGGCCCGCGATTCGCAGATCGTGCAAGCCGGAGCCAGCGAAAACGAGCCGTCGAAGTCATCGACCGTGACCAACGCCGGGCTCTCGGCGGTGGTGAGCGAAATCAACCACGACGTTCACGATCGACCGGGATCGCTGTGTGCCCCCTTCAGCGCCGCCGCGGCCCAGAGCGCGCGAGCCTGGTGGGCTGCGGGGCTCAAGCTGCCGACCGAATTGACGAACTCCGTCGGAGCGAAATTGGTGCTCATTCCCGCGGGCGAGTTCTACATGGGCTCGACGCCGATGGAAATCGGCCGCGTGCGGCGGCTCGATCCGACCTTCAAAAAAGATTGGGAGCAGGAAGAGCAACCGCAACATCACGTGCGGATCAGCCGGCCCTTCTTCATGAGCGCGCAGGAAGTGACTGCGCGGCGAGTTCGCCCAGTTCGTGCGCGCGACGAACTATCGGACCGATTCCCAGCGCGACGGCAAGGGGGGCTGCGGATTCGACGCGGCCACCGGCGAGTTCAAGCAGGATCCGATCTACGATTGGCAGAACACGGGCTTCCCCCAGACCGACCGCGATCCCGTGGTCAACGTTTCGTGGAACGACGCGGTCGCATTTTGCGAGTGGATGGCGCGTCGCGAAAAGGCCGTCTACCGCTTGCCGACGGAGGCCGAATGGGAGTACTGCTGCCGGGCCGGAACGACGACGCTGTTTTATTGCGGCGACGATTCCGAGGCCCTGTCGACCGTCGCCAATGTGGCCGACGCCACGCTCAAACAGAAATTCCACAATTGGACGGCCATCGCGGCTCGCGACGGCTTCGCCTTCACGGCCCCCGTCGGATCGCTGCAGGCGAACAGCTTCGGCCTGTTCGACATGCACGGCAACGTTTGGGAATGGTGTCAGGACTGGTACGCCAAGGGCTACTACGCCAAATCGGCGGAGAACGATCCGCAGGGCCCGGCCCGCGGTTCCGTCCGCGTTTTCCGCGGCGGCAGCTGGTACGACTCGGCCGCTCTCTGTCGCTCGACTTTCCGCAACTGGGACGTGCCCAGCTATCGCGACTATTTCCTCGGCTTCCGAGTCGTCGCCATTCCGCCGGGACGCTAATCGCACCACCGTCCGCTTTGATGGCACTGGCGGGCAAGCCACCAAGTGCCACGCAGTCAGTCGACGGCCTCATTTCTTCGCGGAGTTCGCTTTCAATTCCCGCGTTCGGGTCAGTTCCTGCTCGGCCCGTGGTTCGTACGGTGCCTCGGCGACCACTTGTTCGAGGCGTTTGATCGCCTCGTCGAAATGGCCCTCTTCGCGGAGGGCCATGGCGATGCAGATTTGGGCGGACGGCAAGTCGGGGCTGACACCGAGGGCCCGTTTGCTGTAATCGATGGCCGACTTGTAATCGTGTTGCGCGTAAGCGAGCGCTGCCAGGTTGACGAAGGCGGGCACGAAACGCGGGTCGATTTCGAGCGCCTGCAGATAGTGTCGTTTCGCATCCTCGTATTGGCTTCTCGCGAAGTAGGTGAGACCCAGGTCGCAATGGGTGGCCGTCGATTGGGGATCAATCGCCAGCGCCGCGCGGTACTGGGCGATGGACTGGTCGTATCGGCCCAAATTCCGGTAAGCGTTCCCCAACTCGGCATGGACTGGAAAATAGGCCGGCACCAACCGGCTGGCTTGCTCCAACTCCTCGGCCCCCTCCTGCAATTCGCCTACGTGCAACAGGGCGTTGCCCAGGAATTCGTGCGCGGCCGCACTGTCGGGCGTGCATTCCTTCGAGTGCCGCAATAGGGTCACGCTGTCGTGCCAGTAGGTGATCTGGCTGTACGACGTAGCCGCCAACAGGGCGAGGCTTGCTAAGACGGCCGCGGGGAGCACGCGTGTTCGCAGAAATCCGGGCGGGACCAACTCGGGAACCAGCCAGGTGACCGCAATGAATATTCCCACCAGCGGAAAATAGGTATAGCGGTCGGCCATCTGTTGCGAGCCGATCTGCACCAGGCCGATCATCGGCACCAGCGTGCCGAGGTACCAGAACCAGCCGACCGGAAGAAACGGATAACGTCGGTAGCAGGCAATGGCGATTGCCGAAATGGCAAGCAGCGAGAAGAGCGAGAGGCCGAGCACGGTCCAGCTCAGGCTGTCGTGCGGATGCGGGTAGTAGAAGGCGAGATTCTGCGGAAACAGCGTCTTCTCGAGGTAGGCGACGTATACGTAGATCGCGTTTTTAAGCCGCCACAGGAAAGGAAAGCCCTCCAGGGAAAGGACCGCGCCGCTTTGCGATTGGGCCATCAAGACGATTGCCGAAAATCCGCCTGCCGCGGCGAAAAACGGCACTTTTTCCAGAAGGAGCCGGCTTAAGGGCTGACGCCTTTGCGGAGTCGCGGCTTCGATCGTTGTGGCGAGCTTTGAGCCTGCGCTGCGGCTGCGCGTGGCGGGGGGCGACGGTGCGGCCTCTTTTCCCAAGCTCAAACGGGCCAAGGGCCAGTAGTCGAGGAGCAATAGCACAAAGGGGAGCGTCACGAACGTCTGCTTGGAGAGCAGGCTGCAGACGTAGCACAAAAGCGAGACGGTCAGCCGCCACATGCGTCCCCGCGTCGCGAAGCGCACGTAATACAGCAGCGACAAGAAACCAAAAAATGTGCTCAGCACGTCCTTGCGTTCCGCGACCCACGCCACCGACTCGACATGCAGCGGATGCAGGGCGAACAGCGCGGCCACGACCGCACTTCTCGCCCGGGCGCCCGTCGCGGCAGCCAGCGCCAAGTACAAGACGATCGAGTTGGCGGCGTGCAAGAGGGCGTTGGTGAGGTGATATCCGCCCGGGTGATAGCCGTAGAAGCTGGTGTCGCACATCAACGACATCCAGGTGAGCGGAATCCAATTCGAGTCGTGAAAGTGGGTCCAGCTCCACTTCACGCTGGGATAAGTCAGTCCGGCCAGTACGTAGGGATTCTCGGGCACGTAGGCCGGGTCGTCGACGTTGATAAAGTCGAAACCGGCCGTCTGGAAATAGATCACCAGCGTGACGGCAAACAGGGCGAGGCAGATCAGCACATCGCGGCCTCGGCCGCCTGTCGGCGTTGCGCCTCCGGCGCCCTTCGATGCGGTGGGAGATTGAACGGACCCTGGTTTTCGGCGAGTCATGCATTTAAGCATTCTCGATGACCGGCGGGGGGTCAAGCGCGTGCGATCGGTCAAATGGCCGGCTCGAATAGCGGAATTGCGAACGTGCGGCGTGCCGGGCTACGATGAATCGCATGGCTGTGTCCAAGAGCGTGGAAGAGGTGGCTTCGACGCGGTCGCCTCGAGCGCAGCTGCCGCGGTTCCGTTGGACGCAGGCTGTTTCGATCTGTGCCCTCGTGCTGATCATCGCTGGGACGGCAGCGATCCGCGTGCGGCTGCTGTCGATGCCGCTCGAGCGCGACGAGGGCGAGTTCGCCCTGGCGGGCCAGCTCATTCGCCAAGGCCACCCGCCGTACGACCGCCTGTACAACATGAAGTGGCCCGGAACGTACTACGGCTACGCGCTCATTGAGTCAGTATTTGGCGAAAGCACCAAGGGGATTCGCCTGGGAATCCTGTGTCTGAATTCGGTTTCGATCGTCTTGGTCTACCTGATCGGCCGCCGGCTGCTCGACGCCTATGCCGCGGCTGCGGCGGCCATCGTTTACGCGATCTTGTCGCTCAGCCCGGGGATGCTGGGCGTGGCCGGACATGCGACGCATTTCGTCGTGTTGGCCGTGCTCGCGGCCGTCCTCTCGCTGCAACAGGCCTTCTCGACGCGGAGGTTGAGCCTGTTCTTGCTCGCCGGTTTCTTCGCGGGGCTTGCGCCCGTCATGAAACAACCGGGGATCGTCTTCACCGCATTTATCGCGAGCTATTGGCTGTTTCTCGAGGTCCGCGCGGGGGAAAGCCGGCGTGTCGTCATCCGGCACGGGATCTCGCTTCTGACGGGGATCGGGCTGGCTATCGGACTGATGCTCGGCTCGGTGGTGGCGACTCACACCTTTCGCACGTTTTGGCTCTGGACGGTTTCCTATGCGCGTCACTACGGACCGCGCTCCACCGCGAGCGAGGCCGTGCAACAGTTTTTCCTGGGGTTGAGCCTGAGCGTCGGTCCGGGACTGTTGTTCTGGATCCTGGCTGGTGCGGGAGCCTGTCTGCTGCCCATGCATCCGCGGACTCGCGGCGGGCGCCCTTTCTATTGGGCTTTCTGCTGTTTTCGTTGGTGGCGGTCTGTCCGAGTCTGATCTTCCGCACGCAGTATTTCATCCTACTGCTGCCCGCCGTCGCACTGCTGTGCGGGGCGGCCGTGTTTGTCGTGCGGCGGCGGATGTGGACCGAATCGCTGCGGGCCGCGGTGCTCTGGGTGTGCGGGCTGATTTTGGTGCCGCTGTCGGTCGATCTTCTGTTCAACAGTCCGACTTATTTCCGGGAGAGTCCCGACGAGGTGTGCCGGGCGATGTACGGGCTGGACTGCCCGTTCGTCGAGTCGGCGGAGGTCGCCGACTACCTGCGACAACACACCGACCCGAACGACACGATCGCCGTTTTGGGGTCGGAGCCGCAGATTTATTTCTACGCCCGGCGGCCGCCCGCGACCGGCCACATTTACACGTACGCCATGATGGAGAATCAGCCGTACGCGCACGAATTTCAGGAACAGATGATTCGAGAAATCGAGGCGGCGCGTCCGCGATATGTCGTGCTGGTCCTCATGAAGATGTCGTGGCTCGAGACGCCGAAATCGGATCCGACCCTGAAGCAGTGGTTTGAGCGCTATCAAGCGAAGAATCTGAAACTGGTGGGTATCGTGGAGCGGGATCGACCCACGCATTCAAGATTTCGCTGGAACGAGACGGAGCTGCGACAAAGCAAGAGTGCGCGGCCGGTGATTCTCGTCTACAGAAGGATTGCGCCGTCTTGAGTTGCGACTCGGCACATCGACTTTGTATCGGTTCGCGACTAGTGCGAGACGCCCAGCGACTTGAGCAGTGATGCGGCTGCGTCTCGGACGGTTGGATCTGCGTCGTGAAGCGCGTTGGCCAGTGACGGCGTGACGTCCCGACTCGGTCCGATCTTCTGCAGGGACTGAATAGCGTAACGTCGAACCTGCGGGTCCGCGTCCGCCAGCGCCGCGACGAGAGCGGGCATCACGCTGCGACCATCGCTGCCCATTTCCCCGAGTGACGTCGCCGACCAGCGTCGCACGGGGATGTTGTCGTCCTTGAGCGCGGCCGAGAGGACGGGAATGGCATCTTTCGCGGCCGGTCCGATATTGCCCAACGCCGCCGCTGCAGCGCTGCGACTGTTGGCCGCTCGTTTTCCATCGAAGTTTTCCGGCGTTTCGCCCAGCGGGCCTTTCAGCACGGTGATGAGCGCGGGGACTGCCGGAGCTGCGGCCGGTCCGATGTCTCCAATCGCACTGATCGCGTATTGGCGAACCTTGTCGTCGGGATCTTGGGCCGCCTGGATAAAAACCGGCAGCAGCTCGGCCTTGTGTTCGATTGCCAGCTTCCGTGCCGCGGTCCGGCGGGCGGTTACGTCGCCCGTGATCAGCCGGTCCGCCAAGGCCGCCTGGGTCGGAGGGGCTGTCGTCACGACGATGTAAGTCTCGACTGCGACCAGCGCGGTGACGCCCAACGCGGCCGTTGCACCCGCAAAAATCAGCGAGCTGCGCCCGGGACCAAGCCATCCAAGGCCAAGTCCCACCCCAACCAGGAGAACCGCACTGCCGAGCCAGCAAAAGTACCCGATGGAGTAAGAACGCGGCGAAAGCATGCTGTGATCGGCCAGGATCGTCAGATACATCGATCCCAGTCCGACGGCGACAAGCCCGGCGGTTGCCGCGATGAGGGGCCGTTTGCGGGCCAGGAAAAAGATCCCCACCCAAATGGCAAGATTGGCAAACCAGCCGGTCCGCTGCAGGAAAAAGCCGACCAGAAATGCGTGCCAGCCGTAAACCGATCCATGCGGTCGCACGCCCAGATGGTTCGCCAGAAGCCCCGTGTCCTGGAAAACGGGCAGCGCAAACGCGATCAAGTAGATACCCAGGATCGCCAGGCAGGTTCTTTTCAGTAAGCGGCGGGCTTCAACTGTCGCACTTGTCCCGTTATGCGGTTCCTTCGCCGAGACGGTCGACGCGGGCATGGTTCCTTCAATCAGCGTCATTTCGCTGGTCCAATTTCAGGGGACAACAAGGCCGTCATGCTACGTCGGCCAATTCGACGCGGTCAAACCTGTGTCGCGTGTTGAGTCTCCGCCATTTCGGACGCTCGCAGGCAGGCGTAGAATGAACAGGGCAATGACGGTACCTGCCGATCGCTACCCAAAATCTTCAGGAACGAGTTGCGTGCGACCTCGAACAGTGTTGAACTTTGCCGGCCTGGGGCTTGTCTTTACCATCGCCGTGGCCGTACCGCTCAATGCGGACGATGCAGCCGCAACTGCGCGACCCGGGAAACCGGGCGACGGACTGATCGCACTCAACCGCAATGGGACCGTGCTTCTCGACCGCGAGGGAAAGCGTGTCTTGGTCAAGACGCACGTCGTCCTGCGGGAGGGGCTGCTGGAGATGCTGTGCTGTCCCGCTCAGACCAAAGAGCACGAATCGATTTTGGCGGTCGACGCGCGGGCGTACGTGATTCACGCCGGTTTGGTGGCCCTGGGGGCTAAGCCCGGCGGACCCGTACAGACTCGGCCGCAGTTCAAGCCGCCGTTCGGTCAGCCGATCGATATCTTCCTGCAGTGGACCGACGCCGGAGGAAAACCGCATCGTGTTCGGGCACAGGAGTGGATTCGCAACGCCACGCACCGGATGTACGTCGCCCCGTTCGACAAGTTGCCAGCAGGACTCACTCTTCCCGACCGGGATGACGAGTGGCCGATCAGATACCATCCCAAGTTTAAAGAACTGACCTGGTTCGGACCGATGTCGACCTGCGCAGCGGGACAAGCTGCTGTCGCTGAGCCAGGACGCCGCCTATCAGAAAGCGATTCGCACGTTTTTCGCGGACGGCCAATCGAAGCAGCTCGAGGCCGGCTGGGTCTTCGTCGGCAGCGGCTATTACGTCGACGAAAAGACGGGAGAACGCTCGTATCTGGCCGAAGGCGGCGATCTGATTTGCGTCTCCAACTTTCCCTCGGCCATGCTGGACCTGTCGGTCAAGAGCACCGACAAGCAGGACGAGGGCTTGATGTTTGAACCCTGGACCGAGCGCGTTCCGCCGAAGGGGACCGAGGTCACGATGGAATTGATCCCCGTGTTCCCGAAACCCGCGGCGAAATAGCTGCGTGGGTCGAGTTTTCCGACGAGGCAGACACTCCGGTCTGCGGACGCCGCACTCAAGACGGCGAGTCGGGCGATTAGTCCTGCTTGCGTTCGCGCGCCGGTTTTCCCGCGAGAAATGGTTTCTTTCAAATCCGTTTCGCGCAGCAGTCGATGTTAGGGGGCTGGCGGTTCCTGCCTGAATCAAAGCCGCCTCGCGCACCGCCAACGACGATCGCTCAAGGTGTTGCGTATGACGTGGCCCAGGGATTCCGGCCAGCCGTTGCCTCGAAACTCGAAATGGCTTGTGGGTTCCTCGGCCCTGTTCGCGACGGGTGTGCTGTATTTGTGGTTCCTGCCGGCGTTTGCCGGTTCCGACCCGAAACAAAAGTCGCCAAACGGGACGCGCGTGGCGTCGATTGCGCGGGACACGGCGAAGCCACCCACGCTCCTGACCGTCCCCAATCCGGCGTCCGCGAAGGCTGGATTCGAGCCGGGTCCGACTGAAGCCGACCGCGTCGCCATGCTGATGAACCTGGCCCTGTTGGAGCAGGGACGTCGTCGGCTGGCGGAGTGCGCCGATTACACGTGCACCCTCTTCAAGCAGGAGCGGATCGGCGGCGAGTTGAGCGACGGCCAATCGATCGAGCTGAAGCTGCGGCACCGCCCCTTCAGCGTCTACATGAAGTGGGAATCGGGAGACAAAGGCCGCGAGGCGCTGTACGTCGAAGGCGTCGATGACAATCGCCTGACCGTGCATCCCGGCGGCTGGAAGGCGCGGATTGTGCCGGCGATCAAAATCGATCCCGAAGGCTCGCTCGCCATGAGTGAAGCCCGTCATCCCGTCACGATGGTCGGGCTGATCAAGCTCTGCGACGAGATCACCGCTCGCCGCAAGCACGAGCTGGCCAATCGCCTTCCGCTGCGCTGCCGCCTGCTCGAGAACGTCGTCGTGAACGATCGGGCGTGCTACGGCTTTGTGTCGACGTACCTCGACCGCAAGTGCTCCGAGGAGTATCGCAAGTCGATCCACTATGTCGACAAAGAGTGGCTCGTTCCGATCTGCGTCAAGAACTACGCCTGGCCCGAAGCCAGGCAGACGTTTGCCGACGACAACGCGCTCGACGAGGCCACGCTCGTGGAACACTACGCGTACTCCGAACTGCAATTCAATCAGCGGCTGGCGGCGCAAGACTTCGACCGGGCCAACGAAGCCTACGGCTTCCGCCGCTAAGCGGCTGCGTCAGATCCGCAGATGCTTGAGCGCGTCTTCCGGCGACGCCACGTAGCTGATGTAGAACGGGCCGAATTCCGCATAACGGGCCGAAGCCCGGTCGAAACGCATCGTGTAGACGATGGCCTTGATGTCCTCCGGCGTCCGGCCCCACAGCGTGACGCCCCATTCCCAATCGTCGAAGCCCGTCGAGGCGGTGATCAACTGGCTCACGCGGCCCGCGAACTTGATTCCCGAGGTGGCGTGTTCCGCCATCAGCGCACTGCGCTCGCTGAACGGTTCCTGATACCAGTTGGCCAGCGGATGACGGATCTTGTTCATGGGATAGAAGCAGGTCACCGGAAACGGCGGGAAATCCGGGTACAACCGCTGCTTGTTCATCGCCGGCAGCCGTTGCGCGTAGGCGTTGATCTTCGCCTGGTAGGCGGGATCGGATTCCGTTGTTCCGTCGTGCTTCAGCCGCTCGCCGTATTGCTCGACGGTGGGCACGTACTCGGAGACCTCGGTGATCGAGACGAACGAATACGTGGGAACCAGCACCGACCCCAGCAAGCCCGAACGGAGTCCCTGCTGCACCGAATCGATGACCAGCGGATCGGGATCCATAATCATCAGTCCCAGATCGGCCTTGTGACCCGAAACGAGCGAAGTTTGCAGCCGCTGGGCGCCCCCTCGCGTTCGGGATTGAGCAGCCGCGCGAACTCGTCCCGCCCCCGGGCGAGTGCCGCCTCGTCGAGCCGATTCAGCTCCTTCTGGTCGACCCGGTAATAGAGGTGCAGGCAGTGCCAGCCTTCGGACATGCGGGTCGTCGGTTCGGGAAGCGGCTTGGGAGGGGAATGCGGCGGATGACTCACGGCGAAAGGATCCTGCTGGGGGAGTGACGTCGAAGTTGTCGGGTTAATCTTAGAAGACCGACACAAGAGCGCAAAGCAAGGACGTTCAATTCGTTCGGAAGCGGTGGCTTCGGCTTCGCATCTCGATCGAACAATGCCGGTAAATCGTCCGGCGGGTAGTCGCTCGGCAGGAAACGGACCGAGCCATTCGCGAAGGCAATTTGAGCACCACCCCATTTGTGGCGGCTGGAGATGCCGATCCCCGATTTGCGGATTGATGCCGCGGGCCGCCTCGACCTCGGACAGATCGCGCGGCTCGGCTCCACTGAATTCCCGGAATTGTCGACCTCGACAATCAGGACTGTCTCTGTTGTGCCCGCCGTGATCTCGGAAATCTTCACGCACTTCGACCCGGGAAACACGGTCTTCGGTCCGACGACGACCAGATAATTGGTTTCGCTATTGGAGTGCTGCGTTTCGGGACACTGAAAGAGATTCAGCTTTAAGGCCGCCAGCTCGCGGTTGTGGGGGCCATCCCAAGGCTCGTCGAATCGGTATTCCCGGTAAATCGGCTTGAACTCGCAGAAGGGCAAAAGCAAGGTCCGCCAACTATGCATTGGGCGACCTTGCTTGTCCGCGATGTAGGCGGGCGGAAAACAGCCGTAGCATCGTGATAGTTGTGCAGGGCCAGCGCAATTTGCTTGAGGTTGTTCTTGCATTGCGTGCGCCGAGACGCTTCGCGAGGGCCGCCAACGCCAGGCAAGAACAGCCAGAAAGCTCCGATCACCAAACAAATTGCCAGGACGAATCCGACCGGATGGCCGACGTCCCACCATGGCGGCTTTTGCGGACGAGATTGCTCCGTCATGCCCGCCTCCAGGGGCCGGAGTTTCCTACGGTTTGACCTGCAGCCAGAACTGCCGATAGATCGCGTAGTCCGTGCCGTTGCTCCCGTTCCCGAGAATGATTGTATTGTAGCGCTGCACGCCTTGGACGCTGACGCCGGGGTAGATGTCGACCAAGGGGAGCCGATAGGCCGAGCGGCTCTCGGGCACGGGATAGCGGGCCTGCACTTGCGGCGGCAGGACGTGGCTGAAGTACGAGCGGCGGAAGACCCAATTGTCGTCGCCGG
Organism: uncultured Planctomycetaceae bacterium; assembly: GCA_963756305.1. GTDB lineage: Bacteria > Planctomycetota > Planctomycetia > Planctomycetales > Planctomycetaceae > DASPSM01. The sequence continues at coordinate 1,587,741 of CAVWNP010000001.1, read as the reverse complement.
CCCATGCCGGGTTGGCGGCAAAGGCATTCAGGCCGGCCGTGACCAAGAGGGTCACGCCGAGCCGTGCGGACCACGCTGATTTTGGAGTCCTGCTCTTCATGGCGATTTCCGGGGAAGGCACGTTTCGATTTCACAACGCCCTGTGGTCGTCTGTTGCCGTTTGGCATCATTTTCCCGTCAAAAAGGGCGTAAATGCTAGAAGTGCATCCCCCGTGCCAGCAAATTACCGACTGAGGTCGAGACATTTCAGCGTATGCTCGTCGCGAACGTACACTCGGCCATGCGAGAGTGCCGGCAAGGCGAAGGTTTTGCCGGTGAAGATCGAGGCCGAGGCCAGCTCCACGTAGCGCTCGGGATTGCAGCGGATCAAGACGAGGCTGCCATCGGTCTTCTGGGCGATGAGCTTGCCGTCCGCCTTGAGCAGTGTGGCGTATCCAAAATCGCTCTTCTCCCAAACGATTTTTTGGGCCGCGGGATCGACCAGACGCAGACTGGCCCGGCCGACGTCGTCCCGGCCATTGACGCCATACAGCAGACCGCGATCGGCAATGCACGTCGCGTATTGAGTCGACAGAATGTCGTCGGAGGCCCAGAGCGTGTCGAAGGACGCATCATGCATGCGGCCGTAGACCGCGCCGACTCCGTAACTCGCCGTCAAAAACAAATGGTCGCCGATCACCGTGGGATTGGCCCCGTTGACGGTCGGTCCCCGCTGTCCGAAGGGAAGCTGAAAGCGGATTTTGCCCGTCTCGGGATCGAATGAATAGGTCGTGAGGCGCGTTTCCACGATCAAGTGCCGCGTGCCGCCGACGGTGACCGCAACCGGCGAGGAATAGCTGGCATCCTCGCGGCCGACCTTCCACAGCACTTTGCCGGAGCTGAGCGAGAATGCGACCACGCCCGCTTCCGTCTTCGCGCCGCCGACGTTGACGATCACCTTGTCCCCTTCGACGATCGGCGAGCTGCCCGCTCCGAAATAGCCCTCCGTTGCGCGAAAGTCGGCATGCGTGTTCTGCGACCAGACTTTTGCGCCGTCGGTCAGTCGCATGCAGGCCAGCGTGCCTTGCACGCCGAAAACGATTACTTGATCGCCGTGAATGATGGGCACACAGCGCGGCCCGTCGTCGGGCGAGATTCCCGATGTATAGCTCGTGGGAATCGCGAAGTGCCACCGCTCCTTGCCGGTGGCCACGTCGATGGCCTCGACCCGTTCTTCGTCCTCGATGCGATGGAACAGCACTCCCGTTTGGCCGACGACTGCCAGGCCGGCGTAGCCGCGGCCCACGGGGCGCTGCCAGATTGTCTTCGGACCGTCGCTGGGCCAGGAATCGGCCAGCGTCTCATTTTCCGCCTCGCCATTTCGGTGCGGACCGAGAATTTGCGGCCAATCTCCGGCTTGCAATTGATGCGCGGTGCTTGCCATTCCGATCAACACAACGCAAGCGACGACGCATACTGACGCCGCTCTCTTTGTCTGTCTCATCATGCGGGCATCCTTTCAGCGAGTCGCTTCCGAGTAGGCCGACGGTGGAAAGACCTCGCGGCCACGTCCCTGTTGAATCAACGGAATGTAGTTTTCGAGTTCCTCGGCCGTCTTGGGATCGGTCAGATCGACTGTGGCCTGTCGCTCGGCCGAGAGGTAGGCGGCCATGGTGAGCCGCACGATTTCCAGGCCGTAATGCCAATCCAGCAGCGGCGGCCGTCCGGTCAAGAGCGCGTCACGCGCGTCGACGTTCTCATCGTTGTAGCCGTACAAATCGGCCTCGTTGGGCTGAACGGCCAGCAACCCGCGGCTGGCGGTCGACTTCTCGATGGCCGCCTCGGCATCCGCGACGCCCTGTGCCGCCTCGTCGCCGATAAAGAGTTCCAGCGGCGAACGCAGCGTGTTCATCTCGAACGCGTAGCCGGCTCCCAGGCCGTCGAGCGACAATCGCAACCCCTGTTTGTCGTACATCCACGAGACCGAAAACTGCGCCTTGGCCAGGCGACCGCTTTCCGGGTTCTTGTAGGTGACCATGCCGGTCGCAAAATCCTCGGCCGGCGTCTGTGCATAATCGACGCCGAAACGCTCCACGAGCCGCTGGCGCCACCGCGGCTGTCCCCATTTGAGCAACGAAAGATCGGCTGTGACCGACTGCGGTTGCAGAAAGGACGGCGATTTGCCGGGAGGCGTTAGCGCGTACCATCCGACGGCCAGACAGTGACAGCCCATGTCGCTCATCACGCCGCCGCCTTGACGCGTCGGATCCCAGAACCAGGCATTGTGCGGCCCGGAATGCTCTTCGCCGGATCGCACCAACAGCGGCGGCCCCATCGCGCCCATCACGGCCGCCATTTGCGCACGGACCGACTGCAGCGTCTTCATGTGCAGCTGGTTCTCGAAGTAGATGTGCCGCAGCCCGGCGTCTTCGACGAGCCGGATCATCCGCCGCGCCTCGGGCAAATTCCGCCCCAGCGGCTTCTCGCAAATGATGCCCTTCAGGCGACTTCCCGCCTTCACCGCGTCGACGACTTCCTGCACGTGCGAGAGGCGGCGAAATTCGGTGCGAACAGGGCGATCACGTCGACATGCGGAGCCATCTCTTTGATCGAAGCCGAAAATCCGTCCCTCGCCGAGCCCCTCGCGACGCACAAATTCGGCAAGTTGAGTCGGCGGCCGCCGGCTGACCAGTCCGGCCACTTCGATCCCGCGCACGCCGCACAGCGCCCGCAGCTGAAATCCGGTGATAAATCCGCCGCCAACGATGCCGTAACGCAGTGCGGGCATTGCAAAGTCCAAAGCTCTGAGGCGTCAGTCACGACAAGTGGAGCCGCTGGGACTCGAACCCAGAACCAACAGATTATGAGGCGATTTCTCGATTTGTGCCTAAAAGGTTTTAGGAGCTTGCAACGCATTGAAAGGCGAAACAAGTCTGCGCGGCGCCGGCAGACACCCGCTGGATGAAACGGTAGAATCCCCCGACCGCTTCCGACCCGAGGCAGACCATCATTCTCGGCCCACGGCAGGTTCAATTCGATATTGGAATCCCCGAACACGGGAATCGCTATTTACCACCGTCGGACCTCATCGCAGCTTCTCTGACCTTGCGAGAAAATAGATGAGAAATCCTCAGGAAGACCGAGAAATCGTGCGATCCATCGAAAACTCTGGAAAGTACGGAACATGTGCTTCAACGAGGCGGTTACTCGCTCCGTGAAAGGTGTTATCGCTTAAACAAGCTCTTCTGGATTCTGTTCCAAGTGGTCGAGGAAGTCGAGCACAGCGGCACGGAACGGCGGGTTCCGCTCAAGGACGGACTGTCGCATGCTCGCGAGCACCCGCCTGCGGCACTCCAGTCGATCGCCCGCTGGACCAGCGAGTTGCCGTTCCGCCAGGATGCAACTCATCAATTGCAGGCTCGCTGTATATTGCGAGTCGTGCCGGAGTCCCCGCAAATCGTCGCTCCACAAGTCATAAACCGCGATCGAATTCGTTCCGAACGCGGAGACCGTGCCGTCCGGCAACTCGCGGGCAGCCTCAATTCCATTTTTTCCGAACTTCAAATGCTCACTGGGTTCGTGCAGATAGGGATGTAACAGGAGCGGTAGTTCCCGATCATCGAGATCGGTCGGTTGGAGATAGTAGTAATCTGGTTGCCTACTGGGCAACGGAGCTGACTTGCAGGCATCACGTTCGGCTTGGGTCAGCTTCTTGTGCAACAGGTGAGGACGCCCCACGGGATCGGTCAGTGGAAACTGATTTTTCTTACCCTGGCCACTGTTGCACGGCCCACAGCAGGGGATAAGGTTCAGCCAGTGATACGCGAGCCAGAAGTAGCCCGGGTGCTTCACGGACTCTCCATTCCACTGCACTTCTGGTGTTTTGAGCTTTTCGAACCGGCACTGTCGCGATAGTTCACTCCGGCTTTAGGCCGATAGTGCTCCATCTCCTTTCGGGTGCGTCGGGTGTCAGCTTCGCAATACCCACACTTGTAGTTGAAGTAGTGTTTCAGAAGCCACTCTTTTAGCTTGCCCCAGATTTCCGAGTCGAAGTCCTCCTTGGAGGAAATCTCTCCCGTGGCCTCCCATTTATCAACGACACACGTGGTTGCCGCGTCCGCTTTGGCCTGCCACTCATTCCACCACTCCAGCTGCTTGCCAGTCAAACGCGATGGGTTGAAGTCGACGTGGATCATGACTTCTCCGCGGCAAGCAACTTGAATAATTGTTCAGCCTTTCTTAAGCAAGGTTGACTCGATGGCCGGATTCGTCTCACCAATCTGGCTACGAAGCAGAGATTCAATAAATTCAAGGGCGCGTCGCTCTACGGGCCCTTCCTGGGGAAGCGGCAGCCGGACCGCAAGCGACTCCTCGAGTCGACGCACCTTCAAACGGTCGTCGTCGTTCAACGTCTTTTTTCCCAAGAGCTTCCGATACTCTTTGATCTCGGCCTGTGTTTGCTTGTCGACAGTGGTGTCGAGGCCGAACCCTTCGCCCGTCAACACCTCATCCGCACGCCCCATCGTTGCATCCGGCTCGAGTTCCAACCGACTGATGACCTGGTTCTCGCGGACGAAGCGAAAAACTTGGTTCACGTCCATTCCGCCGACTATCAGTGGCGAATGGGTTGTGACGATGAACTGCACGTTCGGGAACAATTCCGATACGCCGGGACGAGTTCCTGCTGCCATTCGGGGTGCATGTGGGCATCGATCTCGTCCATCAATACGAGGGCGTACTGTTCCAGCGGTTTGTCGGTGTCACTGTAGACCTCGTAAAACCGCTGCATCAGCACGCCCACCCAACCCAGAAGCGAGACTGTACCTTGGCTGACCGCTTCGAGAGGTACTTCCCCATCGTCCGTCTCGAGAAGTACGCGACCTTGTTGCACATCCACCTTCTTAAAGTCGATCTTGAGTCCAAATGCGAGTTTCTTGATCGCCCGAAAGAACTGCTCGAGGAGATTGCGACAGCCGCTCCCGTTCGGGCTCGGTGCGCGATGGATCGTTCTTCCGATAGTCGAGGTTGACAACCCATTGCTTGAGTCCGTCCATGCGCGGGTCTGGTTCCCCGTCGACGAGAGGGAGCAAGTCTTCGGGATTTGGTCTACGCCGCCCTTCTTCCAATTGTGGCCCACCAATCCGCCGCCAAGTGACCGTTCGCAGAGCGGGAAACCCGACTGCCAGCCAGCCCTCCGTTTCCAACAATCGACCGGGAAACGTTTTGACCTCCGTGCCGGTGCTAGTGTGTTGAATTTCGGTCACATATTCCGATCCAGCGCCGTCTGGATCGGGAGCGGTGTGCAGAACTATCCGGCACGGCCGCGCCCACGCGCGAAGCAATCGATCAGCTTGCGATTGCGCTTCGCGGCCGCACAACGCCACGGCGACTGCCCGAAGGATCGTGGACTTGCCGACGCCGTTATTTCCTAGGAGGACGTTCCATTTTCGGTTGAGTGGCAGGTCGAGAGCGGCGAACGGGCCGACGTTCTCCAACCGAAGCCGACGCAACCAAGTGTGTCGGATTTGGCCGCCCACTGCCGCTGAATCCCCTGAGACACCGCGGATGCGCTCGAGCAACTCCAGGAGAAACTTGCCCACCTCGCGGTGATCGACGCTCGTTTCGTAAGGGATCACCTCGATTTGATACCGGCGGCGGAGAGCCTCCGCCTTTGCTCGCCATGTAGTTCCGCTCACTGCGACAAGCGCGTAGTGTTTTCGCGAAAGCGTGCCTCGAAAGCGGATCCCCCTCAGGTAGCCTTCGATCCCTGCAATACTCGCACCGACAAAGAAAGCGTTCGTGAACGAAGAGACTTTCCATGAATTGCGAGAACGCCGTATTCCCGACTATTTCATCCTCATACTGCCGCGGTGCGACCAGGACGGACTCGGGTTGGCTGAGCGTGCCGAAGAGCTTTAGGATAAAAAATAGTCAGCGCGAGAGCGCGTCCAGTAACAACTCCGTTTTGCACGGCGTCGAGATAGTCGCGTTCCCAAATGTAAATTCGAGCAGTTTGTCGAAATTGGTGGTCAACACTCCCGAGAACCCGATTTTCTGAATGAGATCATGATTAGTACTTGGAAATGCATTGGGCGGCAGGAACATCTCACGTAGTGTCGCGATCAAGTCCTCCAAGCGCCCCGCATGCGGGCAGCATCGTAAACGTGATCCGCGACGAGGTCCGCGTCTGATTCCAACGATTGCTCAAGGCTCTCGGATAACGGGGACTGCACTAAATTCTTCGATCGGGCCCAGTCGAGAAGCGATCGGACCAGCGATCCCCACAGCGGCATCCCCATCAGGGCGCTAAATCCGGCGCCAACATAAAGCACGCATTCGCGGCCGGCGCACGCGTGGACCAGCGCCTCAGGCGTCGCTTCCGGAATCGTGCCAGGTGTTAGTACGCGGTGAAGTGACTGAATGAGGACATCCTGGCCATCTTTCTTATAGTAGTCGACCCAGCGGTACTTATTCAGTTCGGGCGGGACCGTGACAGCGGCGAGCAGCACGGGAATTACGTAAGTGCCCTGCCTTCGCTGGCCGGCCAGTTCCTCCGCTTGCCTGACTTCTTCATGGAAGTAACCATCCCGTGACCAGATGAAGCTAATCAACGAAGAAAGACATCCCATCCGCGCAGTCTTCCGCAGCCTCTTCTCTCCATACTGCACCAGGATGCACTTCTGCGCGAAGAGCCATGGGTTGAAGCCCGCGTCGCGGAGCCGTGCGCAGATTTGTTCTGCCCACCCCAAATCCTGGCTCGCATAGCTCGGTCAGATACGAACGTTCATGACTATTCTCCGATGCTGCTTGATGTCATCCCCCGCATCGTATGCCGCATATTTGGCTCAGCGTTTCCAGCGCCATCGTAAGACCGTTGTGAGGTCGTGTCACGCCTTCTACCGTCTGCCATCTTCGGGATGCCATGCCCGTGCTTAGCCTCTGCGCTGTTTTGGTCTTCTCCTGGCCGCCGGGCGTGCCGCCTGGCATTAGCGGCGCGACGCGATCCAGTGGAGCCGCTGGGACTCGAACCCAGAACCAACAGATTATGAGTCTGCTGCTCTAACCGATTGAGCTACGGCTCCAAGTTCACTCACAGTAGCCAGTTGGGCCGATCATCGCCACGTTCCTGAGTGCCAACCTGATTTTGTCTGCTCCCGGCGAAGGTGCGCAACTTTTCGTGCGCACCTTGGAAAAGGGTGCGCATCTTCGAAGAAATCTCCGGGGTTTTCCAAGATGCGCACTTCCCAAAAACGGTGCGCATCTTCGAAGGGGGTGCGCACCTTCGAACCAGGGCACGGCCCTGGACCCGGTGCCGTTGGCGTGTAAAGTCGCGCAGCGGCGGGCTTCGGCCTAGGTCGCTTGCTTTGCATACGAATCGAGGGCGGTGCATGGGTTGATTGCATTCAGGAATTCCGGATTGACGCTTTAGGGGCGGACTCTGAGCGACAGGGCTGCCGGGAAATAAAAAGAGCCGTGCCCTGATTCTGGCACGGCTCCGCATATGCGAGATTTACAGCTTGTCGCTGTACCGTAATTTCGCCTTATCTATTTAAATTATGCGCACGGACCGTTCAGTTGGTCAATATGGAAATTTTTTGCCAGGACGCGAAGAACGCGCGGCGCACTCCGAAACGAATCCAAAATCGGCAATCCAAAATCCAAAATTGCCAGCGTCACGTCTTCTCGGGCGTCTTGACGTAGAACTCGCGCTGCGAGAAGAGGACCGCGGCGGCGACCGCGCAGAACAGGCTGACGGCCAATAGCACCGTCACGCAGGCCCGGATTTGCGGATGTTGGGCCAGTCCGGGGTCGTCTGCGACGTTGAGCTGCCAAATTTTGGCGGCGATGTCGTTCGTGATGGTCCGGCTTGCCGTTTTCGAAGGTGGTGACAAAGCGCATGCTGCGGTAGGCGATGAGCCGGGTGTAATAGATCACGGTCGCCAGGCGAATGTTGAAGGGAAGATTGGCGAGCAAGCCCTCGAAGAACCCCGCGTACAAAATGCCCACGATCAAGGCCCGACTGGTCAGCAGGCTGATCAGGCCGAACAGGCAGCAATAGGTGATGACCGCCAGCGAGTGGATCGACGCGGCTTTCAGACACCGCAGGGCCACATCGCTCCAGATCGGCGTGCGTGCCCGCATAAATCGTCACGTAGAGCAGAGCCGTCATGGCGGCGGTCAGGAAAACCGTGGTCGTGAGCGTCGCGAACAGCTTGACCAGATACAGGGCCCATTTCGGAATGGGCCGAATCAGCAAATAGGTCATCGTCTGCTCCTCCTGCTCGTCACGCACGATTCCCGAGGCGTAGACGAGAGCCAAGAGGGGCAAGATCGCCTGCGGAATGAACATGAAGGCGACGATGAATTCCAATTGCACGGGCGGCAGATCAGGCGCTGTCGTGCGAATCAGGATCGACGAGGCCCGCGGAAAGCAGGAACAGGCCGGCCATCACCATCCAACGCTTGCCGTGCAGGTGTTGGCGGAGGGTGAGCATGTACAAAGCCCAGAGCGAGGTCAGCCGGCTCAATGCAAATTGACCTGCTTCCCGCTCGCGGGTCGAACGGCTCTCGGCATTGTGCGGATCGGCCAGACGCGACGAATTCATTTGGTCACCAGGTATTTGAAGACGCTTTCCAATGAATCGTCGTTCGAGTAGACCTCTTTGATCTCCAGATCCGTCCTCGAGAGCCAGCGACGGCAGGCGGCTGTAAAACGCGTCGGGAGCGCGGGTCTCGACCATGATGCTCTTTTCATCGTGCCGCACGCGGACGCCTTCGACGTCGTCCCAGGCCAAAACGCGTCCGGCCAGTTTCCGGCACTCGTCGCACACGAGCACGATGTGGTGCGGGTGCTTGTCGATCAGGTCGCGAATCTGTCGCACGTGACCTTCGGCCAGCAGCCGCCCGTGATTGAGCAGGATGATGTTCGGCGTGAGGGTTTGCACTTCGTAGAGCACGTGGCTGGAGACGACGACGCTTTTCCCCTGCGTTGCCCAGCTTTTGGATGATCGTCATCAGGTCGTGCCGGGCCAGCGGATCGGTTCCGGTCAGCGGTTCGTCCAGGAACAGCACCTGCGGATCGTGCACGAGCGCCTGGGCCAATTTAATCCGCTGACGCATCCCTTTCGAGTAACCGCCGATCGCCCGGCCTTGATGCGGTTTCATGCCGACGGCATTGATGGTTTGTTCGGCGGCCTCGCGCAGCCGTCGTGGCGATTCATCCCGGCCAGTCGCGCGTGCGTGTGCACAAAGTCCCAACCGGTCATCCACTCGTAAAACGCGTCCTGTTCGGGGCACAGGCCGATCTGGCGGTTGAGGGTCGCAGTTGTTCCACACCGGCTGGCCGAGCACGCGGACCGTCCCCTGACTCGCATAAAGCTGGCCGGTCGCGAGTTGCAGCAGCGTCGATTTGCCGGCTCCGTTCGGACCGAGCAGCCCGGTCACCCCGGGGGGAATGCGCAGACTCAGCTTGTTGATACCGATGACGTTTCCGTACCACTTGGAAACTTCGTGGAATTCAACAATCGGCGGCGTGGGCGGCGTCATCGCAGTCGATCCAGCGAGCGGACAGAGAGGCTCAGAATGCCTGCGGACAGGACGAACAGGCCGGCCAGCACGGCGCCCGACCAGTACCAGGGATACGACGTGTCGGAATCGGAATCGCTGATTCTGCGTCCGCGGGCGATCGGCAATGCGCTGAGAGTTTTCCAAGCCGCGTCGGTGCCCAGCAGCTCCGAGCCGATCCGCGAGAGGTTGGCTTGATACGAAACGATCGGCCGCCAATTCGACTTGCTGTGCTCTTCCTCCTCTTTGGCGAAGTTTGCTCGGGCCTGACGGCGTTGTTCGCTATCCATGCGCCTGGACTTGCGCACGTTCTTGCTGTCCGGGTCGTCAGGGGCCCGTGGCGCTGCCGGCGCTGCCATTGTGCGGTTGTATGACGCCTGACGCCGCTGGTTCTGGTCGGTCACGTTCAGGATGATGCCGACGATCGCGCTGATGATCCAAACAGCGAGCCAAAACAGGGCCACGTATCGCGAATTTCGCGATAGCGAGGACAGGGCGAGGATCAGCATGCCCGCCGAGAGAATGATCACCGCTCCGTACGCCAGACTCGCGAACAGCAAGCGGTAGGTGTCGCGGAGAATGGTCAGGTCCAGGCTGAACAACAGTCCGAGCGCGTACGCCAACAGCGACGGCACGATGATCACCAGGCCCAAAAAAGTGGCGATCACTCCCAGCTTGCCGGCGAGATAATCGATCCGTCGCAACGGGCGCGACAAATACAGCGGCAGGGCATTGAATCGCAGGTCCTGGCTGATGAGTTCCGGCCCGACGAGCAGAATCAGGACCATCGACAGAGTCAGCTCCATCGAATGGAAGAACGTGTAGCACATCGTCCAGATTTCAACCCGATAGTGCCGCGGGTCCGCGGCGACCGTCGGGCTGAGCAGATTCATCGAGACCAACAGTCCCACGATGGGCGACACGAAACTCGCGTTTCGCTCGATCAAACCCCAGATCGAGATCGCGACCACGAGCCCCGCGGCCGGTAACAACGCCAACAGGAGAAACAGCCGCAAGAAAATGCCCTTGAAACCGATCCGCACACCGTGGCGGGTCACGGCGAGCCAGCGCCAGGTATGGCCCGAAAGCGTGCCGTTCCAATGCTGATAGCCCTGGTCGAAAATCGGCATCAGGGCTGCTCCACGGCTTTGAGAAAGACCTCTTCGAGCGTGCTCCGCTGAGGTCGCAAATGGCGGATTTGCAGATTCTGTTGGGCGGCAACCTCCCACAGAAGCTGCGGCGAACGCCCTTCCGGAATCTGGACGAGGAGCGCATCATCCCGCGGCTCCGCGGTGCAGCCCAACTCCGCAAGTCGTTGTGCAAACAGGGGGCTTTCCGATTTCAAGTCGCACGTCATAACAGCGGTTGTGCAGCTGCTTCAGCTCGCGAATGCTGCCCGCCGTCAACAGCCGGCCCCCGCCGAGGACGACGACGTGATCGCAAACCGCCTCGACGTCGGGCAAGAGATGACTCGAAAAGAGCAGACTCATTCCCTTGTTGCGGGAAAGATCGCGGGCGAGGCCGAGAACGTCTTCACGGCCCTGCCGGATCCATGCCGTTGGTCGGTTCGTCGAGAATCAGAAGTTGCGGATCGTGCACGATGGCCGCGGCGATTTTGACCCTCTGCTTCATGCCGGTGGAATACGACTCGACCTTGCGGTAACGCGCTTCGCCCAGGTCGACATAATTCAGGACTTCATGCGCGCGCTGCAACGCGTCCTTCGACGACATGCCGACGAGTTCGCCGGCGTAGGTGACGAATCCGACCCCATCGACGCGCGGAAACAGACACTCGTCCTCGGGGACGAATCCCACCAGCCTGCGAAGGTCGAGTTGCCGGCGGCTGAAATCGAGACCGAGCACAGTTCCCGAGCCGTGATCGACACGCGTGAGGCCGAGCATCGACCGGATCAGCGTCGTCTTCCCAGAGCCATTGGGCCCAAGCAGACCAATTGCCCCGGTCGGAACCTCGAGCGAAAGATTATTGAGCGCGACGACGGCCCCGTAGCGTTTTGTCACCTCTTCAAAATGAAACAGCATAGATCGATCCGGCACCGTGTCCGCCTGTTCTTCGCCCAGGTTGGCCAAATATTGGCCCATTTTCGCGGAGACCCGATTGGAATCGCCGGCCAGCACCGGGTCAAGCAGGCATCTCTCACCGATTTGACGGCGGACGCTGCTGCCGGGTTGAGAGTTGCCGCGTGTGCGGCGCGCGGATCGGTCGAATCATAGCGGCCGTCAGAGTTTAGGCGGCGCCGACTCAGCACCTTGCCCGCCAGCCGCAGTGACCGTCGCTCGTCTGATGGCGATGGGAATGTCGTCCAAGTGGATGTTGCCACTGTGATTGGTGACGACCTTCTGGGACTTATGACTGAGCAATTGCACGCGGTTAATCACGTACCAGCGCAACGTCTCGAGCGTGATCAACCCGTCGGTGTTGGGCTTCGGCCAATTCTCGTCGTTTATCACCGAGTCCGACCGCTGGCCGGTCACGCCTTCGTAGACGGCCTGCGACAAGTAGCCGAAATTGCGATTTTGCTTGGCAACGCCTTCGGCGAGCGATGCGGCGATCACGATCAGCCCCGCTTGCGCCTGTCGGAATTCGTTGACCGCCTTGTTAATCGAACCTTCCATCGCGTCTTCGTCGGCGTCTCGAGTCGAGTCCGCCCGCGTGATGGCCCCGCTGTGGCACGTATCGGCAATCACCAAGACCATGCAATGCAGCGGCCGGAAAGCGCGATGGAAATCGTCCCAGCAGACGCCGGTGCTCGATAAGACCTTCGTCTGATCGTAGTCGAACGGCAGGAAGAAATAATTGTTGTCCTCGTCGACTGTGCCGTGACCGGCCAGTGTCACGACCACCAGGTCGCCGTCGGTCGCCTCTTTGCGAATTTCGTCCAGCTTCGCCAGGATCGCGTCCTTTTTTGCCTGATCGTTCAAAAGCGTCGTGACACTCACGTGCTTGAAGAAAACGCCCTGCTGGCTCTGGAAGGCGTCGGCCAGTTTTTCGGCGTCTTTCTTGCAGGCGTTCTCCGCAACGTCGCGCTTCTTGTAGTCCGCACCGATCGAGAGCACGAGCAGCTTGCCCTTTTCCGGATTGAAATCGGAGGCGGCAGCGACCGCAGGCTCTCCGCGACTTTCAATGCGATCGATCGGCGGCTGCTTCTCGATCTGCGCGGGCCGCCGAGTTGTCCATAACCATGACAAGGTGAAGAGCAGGACGACGGCACAGGCCACGCCAGCAATTGTCGTCTTGGGGATTGGTTTTCGCGGGGGTGCCGCGTCAGCCCATTGTCGGACGACGCGCAACACGTCCTCATCGGCCAGACACGTTCGGCGCTTGGGCGAGGCGATCAAGGAATGGGCGAATCGCTCCCCGTCGAACCACGGATCCGCCTTCGGTTGCGTCGACGCGGGAGCCTGACGCTCTTCGGCAGATTGCAGGCGTCCGCACAACGATTTCAACGAGAGCCTTTGCGCCGGATCGGTCGAGAAAATCCACGAATTCTCGTCGCGAACACCCAAGACGAGATACCCGTCGCCCGTTGGCGAGCTGGCGTCGACCCGTGCCCAATACTTGAAGAGCAAACTCTTGGGACGATCGAGAATCAAGATGGACGATCGCGGGCCGCCTCGCGGACGCTTTTCATTCTGCGAAGCGCTGCGCCGCTCGAGATGCCAAACACATCGGAGGGGAGAGCAGCCAGCCACTGCTCTCCGCGTTTCACGTCCTCGCGATAGACGCTGCGATCATTCACTAAGAAGGCTCGTTCTTCGGCGAATTCACCCCCCTCCGCGAACAAGGGCGTCGTGAACGGATCCACATTTCGTTCTGCCGCCTCGAGAATCCGGTCGGCCATGCGGAACCAGCCGGTCAGAAAGGCGTTGGCCGCTTTCGCGTCGGTCAAGTCGTTCGGCACCGAGTTGCGGATCGCCAGGAAGATGCCTTCCATCGACTGCTCGGCGGCAGTTTTCGTTGGCCGCAGCCCTTTTCGAAGCACGGCCGAATAATGCGCAAATGCTTTTGCTCCGTTCGGCAGACTCTGCCCCGAGACGAGCCGCAGCACAAAACTCGCGGCCAACATATCGTCGAAGGTCGGCCCCGTCGCGGTCAGTGGGACCACGATAATTTGGGGCGGGCCAGCGCCTTTGATCAGCCCGTCGAGCCCCTGCTCGAAGACAATTGCCGCCAGATCGAGTCGGTCGCGATCGCTGTCGGTGCGAGGTCGCAGCAGGACTTCGCCGGCCGCCGGCTTCGCGGGAGGCCCCGCTGATCCGTCTCTGCGGAAAACGACGCTCACCGAGGGCATGTTCGACTCCATTGGTAGCACTCGCGGCAAACAGGGCAGCGCATCGCGGTTTTGAGACCGCTTCCTTCGCGCGCCAATCAAATCTCTCAGCGCGCGAGCGCGTGGACTTTGCGGATTGCGCGGTCCATGCCGTCTTTATCGGCATTCCAATGTCAAACTGTAGCGATTCCGTCGGTCCGTCCTTATCTAATGAAAAATCCGTGTCGATCGATCGTAGTGGCTTTGTCGGATTTGGCGGGCTGCTATCGGTTTGTTCAGTGGCTGGAAAGCGTGAACAACGACCGCCGGTCGCAGGAACAGATTCCCATGATGTCGCGACTCGTGAATCGGATGGTGGGTTGGGTGCCGCTCCTATTGAGCATGGCCATCCTCTCAGGCTGCATGGACTGGCAGTTACGGAAAAATACCGTCGAGGTCAGTTACTCGGTCGGCGAGATTCAGCAGCAGCAGGTTTTGGACAACCTGGCCATGTTCGTCTGCGATTACAACGCGTTCCCCTCGTTCTGTTACCCGAACCAAGGGGGTTCGAATGTCACCGACCAGGGAACTGCGGGCGTGACGCCGGGTTTCAGCCGGATTGGCCTGACCGGTTCGGTGGTCAAGGCTTTCGTATTCAGCACACTGGGCACGAGTGTCGGCGCACAACGCACGTGCCTCGAATCGTACACGCTCACGCCCGTCAACGATCCGCGGAAGCTCGAACTGATGCGCTGCGCGTATCAACGAGCCGTGAAGAGTTGCGGCTGCGGAGTCGAATCGACGTCCTGTCCCGACTGCCAGGCGATTTTCAACAAGTTCTACACGGGCGACGTCAATGGCGACATTCAAAGTCACGCGAATGGAACGGTCACTTCAGAATGTCTGAATAACAAGGCTTGCTGGTTTCATGTCGGCTGCCACCGCTGCGTTCCCAAGCATTGCGACTGTGTCGGGCACTATCGGGATACGTACGTGTGGGTGCTTCCCGAGGGTCGGGACGAGCTGACAAAGCTGACGCTCGCCATTCTCGATTACGCCATCAACAACGCGCCGGCCGGTTTGAGCAAACAGATCATGTTTTACATCGACGAATACGGATTGCCGACCAATCGCCAAGACGCAGTGGGCCAGGTGACTGCAAACGTGGCGATTGACGAACAGCCGGCGTCGCTGCTGAATCGGCCCACAGCCGACGAGTTGCGGATCGAACGCATCCTCAAAGACCACCTGCGGCAGATCAACGAGGAAATCGCGGCCATTTCGCAGACCTATCCGGATTGGAAGCCGTTCGCGGACACACCGGCCGGCACAGAACCGTCGCCGGAGAAGCCTGCCTCGGGGGCGCCTGATCGGAAGCAGCTCGCGTTTCAGCGGTTTCAAAATCTGCTCAAGGAGCGCCAGACGATTGAGTCCAAGCTGCAGTATCTCGGCGAACAGCTACGGACGCCGGGCCTGAAACAGCAATTTGTGCCGGTGCCGTCGCTTCCCAACCAAGGCTCACCGCTGTTGCAGTTCAATATGCTCAACAACACGCTGACCGGTCAGGGAATGTGACGCGCGGCCGGGTTGACCGACTCGCTCCTTATTCCCGGTTCTTGTTCCCGAAGAGATTCGATCCCGGCACGTAGAAGGGAAGCTTCGGTTCGGGCGGTGTTTCGTCGACGCTGCGGCTTGATTCCGCGACCAGCGTTTGTTGATCACCGATTTTCTTGCGACAAGCGGCCATCTTGTCTTGAATACTGGCGCGATCGGCGTTGGGACAAGCGGCCGCCTCTTGCCAGTAATACGAAGCCTGTTTGAAGAACGTCGCCGCGTTCTTCGGCGCTTTCAGCTCGTTGTAGATTTCGCCTTCGCTCTCGATGACTTGGGCCAAGAGTTCCAAGCACGACGGATCGCGGTCCCGGCCGAGTTGACTGGCTGTGTCGGCCGATTGCGCGGCCTGCGAAAGGCAGCGACACCGATCCGAATACCGCTTTCGCAAGAGCGGGTGTCCCGCGAGCGATTGGTAGACCTCGGCACGACCGCGGAAGGCTTGCCGCGACTTGGGCTCCAACTGAATCGCAAGCGTATATTGCTGAGCCGCCTCGACCATCAGGGCCTGGGATTCCGTACTGGGCTTTGTCCCTTTCGCGCTCGTGAGCACTTTCGCCTTCGTCATCAAGAGTTTTCCGCGCCCAACAGGGCGTTCGACCACGAAGAATTGGCCGCGAGCGCGTTTCGGTACAGCGTGTCGGCCTGAGCGGCGACCGCTTCGATTTCATTGGATTGATCGCTTCCGGACGGTTCGGCCGGCTTCGCGTCGCCGGCTTGAGTCCGATGCGAAATCATCGATGTTTTGATTTTCTTGTCGGGTGCGGCCCGTTCGGCAAGCAGCCGTTCATAATCGGCGACAAGCGCGTCCGCCCAATCGGTGTCGAGCGCGGAACGCGCGAAGGCGCACCAACGGTCGACGACCGCATGCGGAAAAGCACTTCCGCGCAGGCAAAGTACGTCTTCCAGTGCTGGCTCACCGTCGACTGGATGCTGGCCGGATCCAATTCAGCGACGGCGGTCCGCCCGGTCTCCGCACTCTTGGCGCTCAATCGCGCCAGACGCAAATAAGCGTCCGCAAGCCCGGGGAACCGATTCATGGCCTCTTGAGCGCCTGCGGATCCCTGTTCGGGCCGGAATAATTCAACGACGGAACTGACTGTCGCGCTCGGATCGACGCTTTGTCCGAAAGCGCCGCGAATCGCCGCGGAGTAATCGCGTGCGGCTATTTGAGTTTCCTGCTGGCTTTCCCAATAGAGACCGCGGAGCCACGCGAGACCGGCGATTGCCGCCGGATCGGTCGTTTCCAGCAGCTTATTGGAATAATACTGAGAGGCATCCTCTCCCGTTGTTTCGCCGTCGTCCCGAATGCAAATCATCTCGTCCTTGCGGACCCAGCCTTTGAGCGGCGGGACGGTGTAGCCGCCCGTATCGCCGATCAAGATCCATTGACCGTCGATCTTTTGCACGCGGGCCGGCCAGGCAATTTGATAGGCGTTGCCGGCGATCTCGTTGCCGGGTCCTTTCGCATTGCCGCGGAGCATGAGCGTGGCCGGATCCTTCGGCAAGGTTTGGGCGCTGCGCCAGGGGTCGGCCGCCCAAAGACTCCCCGTGGTCAGACAGATCGTCACGCATGCAATCGGAAGTAGGTGATGACGGTGCATAGTTGTCCCAGAATGGCCGGATGGGGAGGGTCAGCGGGGCAATTCGAGCTTACATTCCGTGCCTCGGACGTGCCAAGTGCGCCTCGGTATTTGCCAGATGCGCCGGCGTCTCCGATAATTGGCGCGTGCTTTAACGAAATCGACGCTTTCTTTAAGGCCGTTTGAAGAAATCCGGGTGTGGGACCGATCGCTCCGGCTCAAGCGCCTCACTCATCCCGGAAGAGCCCTAAATTCGTTTTTTTTGTGAAGTCATGCACAATTCGGCAGTCGATTTCCAACACATTCGCTGGATCGCCTTCGATGCAGTCGACACTCTGATCAAGCCGACCCCCTCGGTCGCGGCCGTTTACCATGCGGCGGGTCTGCGGCACGGCTCCCGGCTTTCGCTGGAGCAAATCTCAGCACGCTTTCGGTTGGCCTTTGCCCGAGCGGAAGAAGAGGGCGTGCTCTCGTGTGACTGCGTCGCGGCCGGCGAGCCGTGGCACACCTGCGAAAACCGCGAGCGACTCCGCTGGAAGTCGATCGTGGAATCGGTGCTCGACGATGTGGTCGATCAAGCCGCTTGCTTCCAGGATTTGTTCGTCCATTTTGGCCGGCCGTCGACCTGGATCTGTTTTGCGGACGTCGAGGGCACGCTGGTCGATTTGAGGGATCGCGGGTTCCGGCTGGCCGTTTCGTCCAATTTCGATGCCCGGCTCAATTCTGTCATGGATGGCCTGCCGCAGCTCGAGCCGATCGAACTGCGGTTGATCTCGTCCGAAGTCGGCTATCGCAAACCAGGCGGCCGATTTTTCGAGTCACTGCTTGCACGAACCGGCTGCCGTCCGTCGGAAATCCTCTTCGTCGGCGACAACCCGCGAACCGATATCGCCGCTGCCGACGCAATTGGCATCCCCAGTCTGCGAATTGACCGCTCGTCGCACGAGCGGCAGAATCTTGTCCTTCGCTCGCTTAGCGAAATCGTCGAACGCGTCGATCGGGCTGCCGCGCCTGAATTCAAGCTCAGTTGACGCGAGGACGTCCTTCGCTTCATCCCGTCGAGCCAAGAAATACCACCACGAACTATGAGCCGTCCTTGGGTGGCCATCCAGCGAAACCCGTCATCGGGCGACGGGCTCAAACGGGCCGAAATCCTGGCCCTCTGCACGCAACTGCGGAGTCACGGCATTCGTCCGCGTCTATTCTCGCGCCGCGACCGGATGGCCGAGCGTCTGAACTGCCCCGAGCGGCGCAAGGAACTGTTGTGCCTGGTCGCGGCGGGAGGCGATGGGACGGTCAGCGATCTGATCAACCGTTTTCCGGATTTGCCGTTAACCATCCTCCCTTTGGGAACGGAAAACCTGCTGGCACGCCACCTTGGAATTCCTTGTGACGGTCGGTTCGTGGCGGAACTGATCGCCCAGGGGACCACGAGGCGAATCGATCTTGGACTGCTCAACGGACGGCGATTTGCGCTGATGGTTTCGGCCGGTTTTGACGCAGACGTGGTCCATCGCGTGCACGCAAACCGACGCGGAAACATCCGAAAAGTGAATTACATCCAACCCTTTCTCGACACGTTGCGTACGTACCGGTATCCGAAGTTGCGGGTCACCGTGGACGGGGAGGGTCCGCCGCCAGCCGGACGATCGAGCCGCTGGCGGTCCAAAGCCTTGGACGGCACCCTGTTTGGCAGGCTGGTCTTTGTGGCAAACCTTCCGGAATATGCTCTGGGACTGCCCATTGCGGGGAGTGCCGCCGATGGCGACGGACTCCTCGATTTGCGTATATTCGAACGTCCATCGGCATTCCAAATGTTTCGGTACTTATATAACGTGGCACTGAGGCGGCATGAGACGCTTGCCGACGTGACCGTAGCCCGCGTGCGTTCGGTGCGACTCGAATCCCGGCTGCCAGTTCCCCTTCAATGTGACGGCGATCCGGCCGGCTTTACCCCTGCGGAAATCTCGGTGCTGCCCGGCGCGTTGACATTGTTCGTTCCGCAAAATGCCAGTTTGCAAAATGCGGAACCGGCAGGCGAGGAATCGGAGAATTTGAGATAAATCCGCCGTCCCCATCGCAGGCGGGGCGTACCGTGTCGGCCGACACAATTCGTGTGACACACCGTTTAGGAAATGGCGAAGCGTGCCCGAAAGTTCCGTTGCCAAGCAC
Organism: uncultured Planctomycetaceae bacterium; assembly: GCA_963756305.1. Classification (GTDB taxonomy): domain Bacteria; phylum Planctomycetota; class Planctomycetia; order Planctomycetales; family Planctomycetaceae; genus DASPSM01. The sequence goes on along the minus strand of CAVWNP010000001.1, from coordinate 1,568,564 downwards.
GATGCCCCGGAGAATCCGGTCCGGTTCGGAACAATGGCTTGTGGAGCCGGCCAGCCCCTGCTCTTCATCGTGGGCCCGTGTGTGATCGAAACGGAAGAACTGATCCGGCAGGTCTCCGAGCGTCTGGCCGAAATCGGGCGCCAACTCAAAGTTGCCATCGTTTTCAAATCGAGTTTCGACAAGGCCAACCGCACGAGCATCACGAGTTTTCGCGGCCCGGGTCTCGAGAAAGGGTTGGCCATTCTCGAACGCGTCAAACAGGCCACGGGCTTGCCGGTGACGACCGATATTCACGAAGCCTCGCAAGCCGAGCCGGCTGCCGCCGTGTGCGACATCGTGCAAATTCCGGCATTCTTGGCGCGTCAAACCGACCTCGTGCATGCAGCGGCCGCGGCAACGGCCCGGCACGGCCGAGTGATCAACGTCAAAAAGCCGCAATTCATCGCGCCCGAAGACGCGAAGCACATCGTTTCAAAGTGCCTCGAAGCCGGTAATCGCAAGATCCTGTTGACCGAGCGGGGCACGACCTTCGGTTACGGCCGGCTCGTCAACGACATGCGTTCAATCCCTGTCATGCAGCGATTGGGAACGCCTGTGGTCTTCGATGCGAGTCACAGCGTGCAAATGCCGGGCGGCGCATCGACCGGTGGCCAGCGCGAGATGATTCCTTATCTGGCCCGGGCGGGCGTGGCGTGCGGTGTCGACGCCGTTTTTTGCGAGACGCATCCCGAACCGGATCGCGCACTCAGTGACGGTCCCAATATGCTTCCCTTGTCCGAGATTCCGCGCTTCATCGAACAACTCATTCGTCTTCGCAGCCTTGTCAACGAGTTTCAGTCCGGAAAGTGATTCTGTTATGTCTGTTCGAGTTTGCCCCACACCAATCCTGGTGTTTGCGACCGCGATGTTCCTGGGTCTTGCGGGAGCCGGTTGCACCAAGTCCCCGGCGCCGCGACCGGTCGCCAAAGGCACCGGCTCCGCCTCGTCTGCCCGGCAAAGCACCGGCGCGACCAGTGCCGCCAGCCAGCGCTGCCAAACGCTCTTGTCGAGCGCTCTCGAAATGTTGAGGCCGGAAAAACTCGGGATTTCGGCCGAGCCGAAAGCCGCGGTCGACACACTGAACAACTGGGTGCGCGATTGCGGCAAAACACTGCCTGCCGATAATTCCCCGGTGAGCGATCCGTCCGCCGACAAGTTAATTTCCGCAACCGTGCGTGCGGCGGCCGGCGGCGATTTGTACGACCGGCAAGACATTGAGCATGTGCGGAACTGCTGGCTGTTCAAGCAAGCCCGCAGCGGCATCTTGCGACAGCACGATTCGGATGCCTCACGCGCAGTCGCGCTCTTCGATCTGGCTTGCCGGATCGTCGCGCTCACGGGTAAAGGCGATCTGACGGCTCCGCAGAATCTGTACGACATTGCCGTCATCGGCAAGGGCACGCCCGAAGATCGCGCCTGGGTCTTCGGCGAACTCTTGCGTCAAACGGGCATCGACGCGGTGATTGTGCGGCCCGCCTCCACGAAGGGCGGCAACGCGCCGACGCGTTGGCTCGTCGGCGCACTCATCGACAAACAGATCTATTTGTTCGATCCGACACTCAGCTGGCCGATTCCGTCGCCGACGGATAAAGGCACCACCCCTGCGGTCGAAAGCGCGGCGACGTTGGCCCAGGTGCTTGCCGATGACAAGCTTCTGCGCAAACTCGATGTCTCGGCCGAGAAACCGTATCCGCTTCACTCAGCCGACCTGAAATCCGCGCGGGCGGAGATCATCACATCGAGCCGCTATACTTCGCCGCGGATTCGCCGGCTCGAGTCGTTCTTGTCGGGCGATCGATCGGTGACAATCTATGTTCCGTTGGGGGATGTGGGCAGTCGCCCGGGTCTTTTGTCCCGCGTGGCCAACGCCGGGGCGGGAGTCTGGAAGAAAGAGGACGTGGCGATCTGGGACTACCCCGACCGTCAAACCGCGGCCATCGATCATTTGGACGGGAATCTGGCCAAGTATCACAATTTTCTTTGGCTCCCCTTCCAAGGCCCGATGACGGCCGAGTTCGACAAAGAGAAGATGAAGCTCAATATCAGTCCCGGGAGCCGCAAGCAGATCAAGTCGCGGATTGCCCAATTGCAGGGAGACTTCGCCGGCGCCGTACGCAACTATCTGTTGGTCCAATTGGACGAACTGCCGCCGGCCATACCGGTGCCCCCCGAAGTGGAGGCTGCGATTCGTGCCAAACAGGAGAAGCCGCAGGAAGGTCCGATTGGTATTCCCGTTCCTCAGCTCGTATTCGCGACCAACTTTCGAGCCGCCGAGGACGCCAAATTCTGGATGGCCGTTTGCCAGCTGGAGCAGAACATGCTCGAACCGGCAACGGAAACCCTCGACGCGTACTGGCGTCGCTATATCGAGGGGGGCAAATGGATCCCGCAAACGGCCCTGCTCCGCGGCCTGACGTTGGCGAAGACCGGAAAGTACGCACTGGCCGTGCAGCAAATCAACGAGATTTCGCGAGCTATTCCCGAGGACGACCCCCGGTGGGCGACATGTCAGTTATTCACGACGCGCTGGCGAGCGGCACGGGATGCGGCCAACTCAGCAGGCGCGAATTCCCAGGCCGCGGTTACCCCCGAACAGCCGAAGCCCCAGCCAAAGCCGCAGCCGAAGCAAGAGGCATCCCCGCCGGCCAAGACAAGCGGATCCGGCACCAAAGCGGAGACGTCGCCGCCCGCGAAGCCGCCTGCCGCTGCTGGGAGTACCACGACGAAGAAGCCCTGATCCAATCGTCCGGACCTCGATTTGATCGGACGCGACGGGTCAGGCAGGGTACTTTTCTTTGAGGCGAAACTCGACGTGCTTTTCGAGGTACGCCTTGACGCGATCGGCTCGCGATAAGGCCACCGGCAGAAAGTCGAGCGCTCTTTGCAGCCGGTCGTTCGGCTCGGCGCAACTGAATCGCAGAAATCCGCGGCCTGCCTCGCCAAAGCATTCTCCTCCAAGACAAGCGATGCCGAATTTCTCGTCCGCGCCTTCCAGCAGGTAGAGCGCCAGCCCGTGGCTCGTGATCCCCAGCCGATTGCAGATCGGGGCCACGTTGGGAAAGACGTAGAAGGTTGCCGTTGGATCGAGCGTGCGAAAGCCATCGATGCGGTTGAGTCCCGTGGTTAACAGCTCGACTTTTTCGCGGAATTTGAGCATCACTGCGTCGCGTTCCGCCTGGTCGCGATCGAGCGCGGCCGCTCCCGCGAGTTGAACCAGCGCCGGAGTGCAGGAAAGCGTCGTATTGATCATCTTGCCGATGGCTTCGGCGATCGCCGCTCCGGCGACGGCAAAGCCCAGTCGCCAGCCGCTCATGCTGTACGACTTGCTGAAGGTGAACGCCGCTACCGACTGATCGAGCATTCCCGGCTGCGCCAAGATCGAGGCATGTTTGCCCTTCCAGACCATGTGGCAATACGGCTCGTCGCTGAAGATGGCCACGTTCTTGCCGCGGACCGCATCGGCGATCCGCTTGAGATCGTCCTCGGTGGCGACTCCGCCCGTCGGATTGTGGGGCGAATTGAGAAAGATGGCCTTGGGCTTTTTGTCCTCGGCGAGAAACCTCTCGACTTCGGCAACCTCGGGCCGGAATTGGTTCGACTGCAACAGCGGTCGCACGACGGCCCGTGCGCCGCGGCGTTCGATGTTCGGCAGATAAGTGGGAAAATAGGGCCCGAAGACGAGCACTCCATCGCCCGGATCGAGAAACGCCTCGCAGAAAAACTGCTCGAAAATCTTGGCCCCCGGTCCGGCGACGATGTTTTTCGCCTCGGCCGGAATGTTGAACTCGCGCTTGACGAATCGCGCGGCGGCCTCGCGGAATTCGGGAATCCCCGGAGACGGGCAGTAATGCGACTGATTCTGCTCGATGGCCTGCACGCCGGCCGCCTTGGCCGATGCGGTGCTGTCAAAAGGGCTGTCGCCGATTTCGAGTTCCACAACATCCTTGCCGGCGGCCTTCAATGACTTGGCGACGGCAAGCACCGTAAAGGCCGTTTCAACCGACAAAGATCGCGCAAATTGGCTGAGCTGTGCAGTCACCGAATGTGTTCCTGATGGCAAGTGCGCACGGACAGGGTGGTTCGTTCGACTCCACAGTATCGAAGGCGCAAACCTCGCGTGCAACCGTGTTCAGCATTCGACTTCGCGTGTCGTTCGACTGTTGTCGTTAACGGTTGTTGCCGCTATCGGGAAGAGTAGAATGAGCGGTAACAGCACCATCGCTCCTCATCAACGTTGACGGAAAGGATCCAATCAATGCGGCTTCGCACTCTTTGTATGTTGTCGGTGGCGGTCGTCCTCGTCGGTCAGTCAGTCCTGGCTCAGGCCCCTCGCCGAGGACGCGCACTGCCTGAGGAGGGCGAACGTGCAATCGCCGTTCTGCATAGCGTCGGAAAGAGCGGCGTCACCGGCTACGTCATCTTTCAACAGGTAGGCAATCGGATTCGGGTCACCGGCAAGATCAAAGGGCTCGCGCCCGGCAAGCACGGCTTCCACATTCACCAATTCGGCGACTTGACCGATGTCGCGAAAGGCGAATCGGCCGGCGGCCACTGGAATCCGGAAAACCAGCCTCACGGCGCTCCGGACACGAAGGAGCGGCACGTTGGCGATCTCGGCAATGTCGAAGCCAACGCCGAAATGACCGCGACGATCGATCAGTATGACCGGATGCTCAAGTTCCACGGCCACGACTCGATCATCGGCCGCTCTGTGGTCGTGCACGAAAAGCCGGATACATTCGTGCAGCCGACTGGCGGCGCCGGCGGCCGCGTTGCGTTCGGCGTCATCGGCTGGGCGAAACCCGAGAAATAACGGCAATCGAATCCATGCGGGGGGCCCGCCAATGGCATGCTCGACATGCCGTCGGATTGGCGAGTCCCTCGTTCTTTTTTATCAAGCCGCCTGGCTCGGGCGAGACGCTATCGCCTCATCCTGGACGAGTGAAATGCGGCGACCGCGGATCGTCGTTGTCGGTTCGATCAACATGGACCTCGTTGTCCGCTCGGCGCACCTTCCGCGCCGGGGAGAAACCGTCGTCGGACGGGAGAGCCTTGAACTGCCGGGCGGCAAAGGGGCCAACCAGGCCGTAGCCGCCGCGCGTCTGGAAGCGGACGTCTTCATGATCGGGCGCGTGGGCGAGGACGGATTTGGCGAGCGCCTGCGGACCGGACTGAAACAAGAGGGCATCGACATCACGCATGTCGCCGTCACGCCCAACTGTGCCAGCGGACTGGCCGTCGTGGCCGTGGAAGACAGCGGGGAAAACTCGATTACGGTCATTCCCGGCGCGAACGGCCGGCTTTCACCGGACGATGTGATGGCTGCCTCGCATTTGATCCGGCAAGCCGACGTGCTCCTGCTGCAATTGGAAGTTCCCCTGGAAACGGTGCTACTCGCCATTGAGCTGGCGGTCGAATTCGATACGCAAGTCATCCTCGATCCGGCGCCGGCACCCATGTCGTTTCCCGCGAAATTACTCGCCGTCGACGTGGCCTGCCCGAACGAGACCGAGGCGGCCGCCATCACGGGCATCCGCATCGCGAGCCCCGATGACGCGAAAAACGCCGCTTTGCGGCTGCATGCGATGGGCTCTCGCCACGCCGTCGTCACGCTGGGCAAGCAGGGAGCCGTTGTCTGTGGACCCGACGGATGGCTCGAGCACGTTCCCAGTTTTGCGGTCGAAGCCGTCGACACGACCGCCGCCGGCGACGCGTTTGCCGCCGGTTTGGGAGTGAGCCTGGCGCAAGGGAAACCTGTTTCTGCGGCCGTGCGCTATGCGTGTGCGGCCGGCGCTCTGGCTACGACGCGTCCCGGCGCCCAACCGGCAATGCCCACCGCGGCCGAGGTTCGGCGTTTTGTTCCGGCATTATTTGATTAAGCCGATGCCCACCGAAATCATCGAACGCCTGGACGATCCGCGGCTCGAACCCTACCGCAATCTCAAGTCGACGAACCTGACCCGCTGGTCAAACCAATTCATCGCCGAGGGCCAGCTCGTTGTCGAGCGGCTCTTGGCGAGCCGATTTGAAGTCGTGTCGGTCGTCGCCAGCCGCAAAGTCGAGCGGCAAGTCATTCCAATTGTGCCCGAAGATCGACCGCTGTATTTGCTCGACCACACCCTTGCCGAGCAGCTTGTGGGTTACGCGTTTCATGCGGGAGTGCTGGCGTGCGGCGTGCGACGCCCGAGTCCGCCGCTCGAGGGCATCCTGAAACCCGGCGCCGAGCATTCACTCATCGCCGTCTGTCCCAACGTGAACGATCCGGAAAATATCGGAGCCATCATCCGACTTTGCGCCGGATTTGGACTCAGCGGCGTGTTGTTGGGATCGGACTGCGCGGATCCGTTTTCGCGCCGCGTGCTGCGAGTTTCGATGGGAACCGCCTTCTCGATGCCGATCCGTGAATCGGCAAATTTGCAGTCTGATCTGCTTTGCCTGCGAGACGAGCACCACGTCGAGCTTGCCGCGGCCATTCTCGATCCGAGTGCCGAGCCGCTCGAGAACGCGCGCCGATCGGCACGAATGGCCCTCCTCTTCGGCAACGAAAAACACGGCCTCGACCAGAAATGGATCGAGATTTGCCAGCGCAAGCTGACTATTCCAATGGCGCCGGAGGCGGATTCACTTAACGTCGCGGTGGCGGCTGGGATCTTTTTTCATTACTTCCAAAGACGCTCGGAAGTAGAATCGTAGATGACTCGTTTTTCGAGTCCCCCGCCTTCACCACCCGCCCGAGCATCCTATGCCCAAGTATCGCTTTTCTGTTTGCACCATTCTTTCGTTCGTCGTTTTCGCAATCGGGCTGTCTGGCCAGGCCGCAACGCCACCGGCGAAGCGAGTGCCTCGCGTGGCCGCACTCGTGACGGCCTACTACCACAACTCGCACGCCGATGTGATCGTGAGCCGCCTGCTGCAGACGATGACCTTGGATGGAAAAGGGGAGAGGCCGAATCTCAAGCTGGTTTCGCTCTACATCGACCAGCCGGAATCGTCCCACGTCGGGCTGGAGATCGCCCGACAATACGGCGTGCCGCTGTTCAAAAAGCCGGCCGACGCGCTGACTCTCGGCGGTAAAACGCTGGCGGTCGACGGTGTGCTTTTGATCGGCGAGCACGGCCGCTACCCATTGTCGGCAACGGGACAGGTGATGTTTCCCAAGCGGCGTCTCTTCGGCGAGATCCTCGACGTCTTCGACCATTCGGGACGCGTCGTTCCCGTCTACACGGATAAGCATCTGGCCGACAATTGGGAGGATGCCAAGTGGCTCTATGAATCGGCCCACCATCATGGCTTTCCCTTGCTGGCCGGTTCGAGCGTGCCCCTGACGTGGCGTTATCCCCCGCTCGACCTTCCCCGTGGGGCGAAGATTTCCGAGATCGCCGTGACGACGTACGGTTCCTTGGAAGCCTATGGATACCACGGTCTCGAGGTGCTCGGATGTCTCGTCGAGCACAGGTCGGGCGGAGAGACCGGCGTGCGCTCCGTGCAGACCCTGACGGGCGACCACATCTGGCAGGCGGCCAAGGCCGGCGTTTTCGACCGCAAGCTGCTTGAGGAGGCCTTGGCTCGCCGGCGACACGTTCTACATGGCCCGGCCCGCGGAAACGGCCGCGAACTCAATCTCGAGGGAGACCTGGTCAACCCGGTTGTCGTACTCATCAAGTATCGCGACGGTCTGCGGGCGACGATGCTGTACGCAGATAACTTGCAGGAATGGACGGCCGCATGGCGCGAAACCAAAACCGGCAAGACGGAGTCGACCGCGTTCTGGACGCAGGAAGCCCGCCCCTTCATGCACTTCACGTATTTGGTGAAAGGGATCGAGCAACTGATCAACACGGGCAAGCCGGCCTGGCCCGTCGAGCGGACGCTCCTTTCGACGGGCATCCTGAACGCGTACTTCCGTTCCAAGATCGCTGGCGACCGCGAACTCGAGACGCCTTGGCTCGACGTGCACTACCAATCCGATTGGAATTGGCACCAACCGCCTCCGCCGCCGCCCGGTCGCCCAATCGCCGCACAGTGACGGCCGGTTCACAGGTCGACCGGCAGCCCTTCACGCAAGCTGCGGACGGCCATCAGTGAGGCAAGCGTCACCGCCCTCAGTTCGTGCCAGGGAATTGGTGCGGGCCCGCCGTTCACGAGGGCTTCCGCGAAGGCGGCGATCTCTGCGCGATGGCCTTTGTCCTGGCCGCGCGAGCTCTTGCGCGTGGTGCGGCCGTCTCGACAAAGCGTGACTGTGCGAAAGTCGTCGATCACCGCGATCCGGCCGCCGCCGATGACTTCGATCCGCTCCTTGGGAAACGACCGATCTCCGCCCGCGAGATAGGCCACGCTCGAAATCGAGCCGTTGACATGTCGCAGCGTGATCAAGCATTGATCGTCGGCCGCGTCTGCCTTGCGATCCACCGACGGATTCGGCGAAGACTCGCGAAGGGAGGCGAGCCCGCAAGGAAACTCGCCAGATCGATCGCGTGGCACGCCTCGCCGATAATGCGGCCGCCCCCTTCCTCGTCGTGCTGCAGCCAATGATCGGCGGGCAACGGCCCCGCATTAAAACGGATGGAGACTGTGAGCGGCGCGTCCGCATCGGCGAAAAATCGCCGCACCTCGGCCGCCGCGGCGGAGAAACGGCGATTGAACCCGACCATCAACCGGGGGGCGGTTTCGCCGGCGTCACCGAGCGCCGATTCGATTTCGGACAATTCGTCATCGGTCAAACAGAGCGGCTTTTCGACGAAAATGGCTTTGCCCGCTTGGATCGCGCGAATCACATGACCGGCATGCAGGTCGTGACGGGTGATCGAAACGACCGCGTCAATTTCCGGATCCTCGAAGATTTCCCCCTCGTCCGTCGTCGCCTTCTCGAATCCGAGTTTTTGTCCGCTCGTAACGGCCGAGAGACCGCCGGCTGTGCACAACGCCGCCAGTCGCAGGCGGTCGCAAGCGCGAAGTGCAGGCAGCAGAACGAGACGGGCGAAATTGCCCGCGCCAAGGACGCCGACGGCCGGGCGTTCTTTGTGCTTCGGCGAACCGAGGCAAATGGCGCGCGACCAGGATTTTTCTTCGCGAAACGGATATTCGAGCACCAAACCCAGAGATGGCTCGCGACCGCTTTCAATCAGCTCGTACGCCGCCTCCGCATGGTGGATGGGAAAACGATGCGAGATGAGCGGTCGCAGGTCGAGCTTGCCCCGGCCCATGAGTTCGAGCACCGCCTGCAAGTTGCGTTCTTCGGTCCACCGCACGTAAGCGGCCGGATAGTCGTGCCCGCGGTCTTCGTATTCCGGATCGTATCGCCCGGGCCCGTATGAGCACGAAACGACGAATTCGGCCTCCTTGAAGTAGAACGGCCGCCGATCGAGTTCCAGGCCCACGACGCCGACGAGCACGACTCGCCCTTTTTTCCGCACGGCGGCCGCGGCGAGATCGATCGGTCCGTTCGAGGGAGTGGAAGCCGTGATCAACACCGCGTCGGCTCCGAGACCGGCGGTGAGCGATTCGATTTCGGCTCCGCTCAAACCAGGCCGCGCAATCTCGGCCCCCATCTTGAGGGCCAAATCGCATTTACTCGCATCCGGGTCGGTGCCAATCACGCGGCAACCCGATGCGGACGCCAGCGCCACGGTGATCTGACCGATCAGCCCCAGGCCGATCACGAACACGGTTTCGCCGAGTTTCACCGACGACAGCCGCACTCCGTTAAGGGCGATCGCTGCGAGAACGGCGAACGCTCCATGTTCGAAGTCAACGTTGTCCGGCATCCTCGCGCACAGATGTTTGCTGACGGTCACAATCTCGGCATGCGGACCATTCGACGCGACCCGGTCGCCCGGCTGGAAGTTTTTGACGCCGCGACCGCAGGCCACGACCACTCCGGCCGAACTGTAACCCATCGACATGGGCGTATCGAGCCGTTCGCGCACCTGTCGAACGGTGTTGAGCAGGCCCTCATTGCGGCACTTCTCGATGACCCGCCGGACGAGGTCGGGCCGCTCGCGGGCCTTGCCGAGGAGCGATTTCTTGGCCAGATCGATCACCATCCGCTCAGTACCGGCGGAGATAATCGAGGCGACGTTGGCGATCAGCACTTCGCCGGGCTGCGCCAGCGGAGCGGGAATGTCGGCAACGCGTAACTTCCCGCCGTTGATTTCCTGAACGACTTGATGCACGTCCTGTGCTCTTCGCTTGGTGACTTCCGTGACAAATTCAGCGTTCGGCCCAGTGAAACCGCCGGAACCTCGGCGGGTTCTCTTTTGTCGCCGTCCCGCGGATTTCGAGCTTGTCGAGCCCGCGCCAGCTTTGCAGAGGTTTACCTTCCTTCGACCGGAATTGCGAGACCGATAACGCGACCGGCTGCCAATTGCCGCCGGTTGCCGTGTCCAGATGCGCCGTGTAGCGCTGAGCCAACGGCGTCCAATCGTGGGCAGTGACCTCGAGCGTGAGACCCCCGGTCTCGGACTCGTTTTGCTTACCGCCAGCGGGCGCGGTCGATTTGTCCGAAATGAAGTCCCCCTGATATTCAAATGCGAACGACATCCCGTCCTCGCCCGCGTAGCCAGGGTCGCCGATGTAGTGCGTCACAATCCCGAAGTTGATTGTCTTGCCGAACACGGCCGCGTTGATGCAGACGGCGTCGCGATCGGCCGGATCGGTGGAACGGACAAAGTAAGAGGTCGCGACATTCGGGTCGGTGTTTGCCCTGGCAAAGACAAACGGCGCGCCCGCTTCGTCGCCGTCCACGTTGGGCGTCGGACTCCATTTCAGCGAGGCCCTCGGAGCGCTTTGCGGGCTCCCCGTGTAGACGCGCCGGCCGAGGTTCGTGCTCAGACACACACCCGACTGGTAAAACACATTGGCGAAGGCCTGGCATTTGTCGGTCGGCTCAAGCAATGGAAGTTTCGCCTTCCAAACGGTGGAAGAGTGGCTGACCTCAGCGCGTCGCCAGTACCGATTGGGGGCGGGCTTGTCGCCCAGCGAATAAAAGACTTCAACTTTGGCGACGTGCCGCGCATCGCTGGGAAAAACCGTTGCAACCGGATCGTCTTCGGCGGGGACTCTGAGTTCGAGCCGCGGATCGGTCGGGAAGGGAGCGCCTCTTTGAGTTGCCAATCCATCCACGCCGGCAAATTGGCCGCCTGGGCCGCATCGATGTGGTGGTTATACCGCGGCGTGAACGCCAGCCGATGCGGCACATGGGTTTGCGAGAGGATGATGTAGGCGTCGTCCATCCAGCCGTGAAAGTCGTTCGTCGCTCCGAGAAACAGCACCGGCCCGCGAATCGACGCCGCATAGGCTTCCGGAGCCAGCACGCGGTTAAAGAGCGCGAGCGCCGGATTGACTTCGGGGAAACCCCAGACTGTTTTCTTTTTGTCGTAGTTGTAACCGCAGCCGTAAATCGGCACGGACGTCTTCACCCGTTCATCGGTCGCCGCCACCAGCCAGCACAACGTGCCGCCCACGCTGACGCCGAAGATGCCGAGCCGCTCGCGATCGACCTTGGGGTGGTACGACAGCAATGTCAGCGCACGCCGTGCGGCCATCGCCCAGTGAAACATCGCAGAGGCCCGAGCCGTCGGGCGGAAGATGAGCCCGCCTTGCGCGTCGGTCAGGTTCCCCTGCTTGATCGGTCCCCAGTCGGTGTATTCCTTGCGCCCGGCCCATGGTCCGGTGTAGTCAAACGTGACGCAGACGTAGCCACGCTTCGCCCAAAAACGCACCCAGTCGAGCGACGCCGTTTGTCCGCCGCCGTGGATATGCAGAATTCCGGGGAGGCCAGACCCTTTTTGCGGCCCGCCGCGAATGGCAAAGACGCGCACTTTGCCCCCCTCTTCGCGCTCCGACGTAAAACGCACTTTCTCGAGAGTGATGCCGTCTTCGTCCCACTTCTTTAACGAAGTGATCTCGAGATCGGGCGACTCCGGATTGAAATCGCGCCAGAGTTTGTCGGGCCTGTCGTAAACCAGTGCCTGCCCGAACGCGGCAGACGGGCCCAGAATGCACGCCAGCAGCAGCGGGAGAATTCGATATCTTGATTGCACGATTGATTACTCGAAAACGACCATCGAATGCATGTTCAACTTCGGCACGACGACTTCAACGGCGCCGTTTGCTCTGGTGAGTGGTAACCCAACATTCTCAGGCTGCAAAGTCGCGCGTCGAATTCCGGGCAGGCGGCAGCGGACTTTGAGATCGCACAGTGGAATGACCTCTTCGCGAATCGGCCACGTGCCTCGCAGTTCCGACTGATTGGGAAATCCCCACGACTTCTGCAGCTCCTTCGGCAGCGGCGCAAGTTTCTGATAAATCGAGTGCCGTCCGTAGGAACTGTGGTCGTTCAGCAAGTGCACGACGATGTGGCCCTTGGCGGGCTGCCGGCGAAATGTGGCGGAGAGTAGCAGGGGCCCCTCGACTTCAACCGGCGGCGGCACATCTCCGGCCGCCCATCGGCAGGCGTTCGCTAACAGCTGCCGGATGTAGGCATCCGGGTAAAAGAACATCGCCTTGTCCACACCTGCCGGAAAGTACGCGACGCGCCCTTTGCCGAATGTCGAAACGATGAGTGCCGGATGTCGCACGTTGTGGCCGTCCGGTTGGTTGAGGGCGTAAGTCATCAGCACTTGGCCCCCTTCGGCCGGAGTCGCTTCAACGGCGCTGGCGATCAGAGCCAGATCGCCCTTCTCCGGTGGCGGCCCAAGTCCGCCGCGCCATGCGGTTGCCTGTTTCGCGTGAATTTGCGGATCGTTCACGATCGGATGGTCGGCATCGATCGTGAGAAAGATGTTCTCGCTGCGCAATTGCACCGGATGCGTCGACTTGTAATGGGCGTGCAGCACATCAGCCAAAGCGAAGTCGGGCCGTCGCGCGAATTTCTCGTCATAGAGAGACGTCTCGAAACTGGCGACGAGGCCGCCGCCATTCCGCACAAACCGTCGCACAACTTCGGCCGCCCGCGGCGAGAGGCAGGCAACATCCGGCAGCATAAGCACGCGCACGCCGTGCAGGTTAGCGTCCTCCAAGTCATATTCGGTGAGAATGCGGACCGGCCAGTGCTTTTCGAAAATCGCCCGAAAAGCTCCCAGCGCGTGCGAAAAATAAACGGGCAGCGCGCCTGCGCGAAGAGCGTACGCGTCTGTTCCGAAGCGACGATGCCGATATAGGGCACCGGCTCCGACTCTTGCCACCACGCCTCGCGGGCTTTGACGTTGGCGAGATGCAGCTTGAAATACTCTTCACGGCCGGCCGACTCGACGAACTCCGGATAAATGCCCCACGGCGCTCCCTCCAGCCCGCGAAGCTGAATTTCGACTGGCGAGGAAATGCCCGACACGCCATGTTCGGAGGGCTGAATCCACACCGATCCGCCGCGGTTGTCGGTCACGCCCTGCACAAACGCGCAGCAAAATTGCTGATACAGCGCATCACCGGGAACATCCCAATACAGCTCGACCGACGACACGTCGACCGCCTTGCAATAAGCGGCCGGATATTCGCCCATGTACATTTCGGGGAAATACCACGTGCGGTTGGCCGAGTAGTTCGCGAACAGCACCGCGTCGGGATTCTCGGTCCGAATCGCCGCCCGCATGCGGTCGGCCAGATCGACGAAGTACTGGTCGTGCCAGGCCAGATACTGCCGGGCGACCGGGTCGTGTACGGGATCGAAACGCGTCGGCAGCTCCTTGCCGCCGGAGACCGCGCGAAACTTCTGCCGTGTCGCAGCGTCGTAGGTGTGCAAATGGCCTGGCGCGTAGCCGTCGAGCCAGAAGCCGTCGGCATGGTACTCGCGAACGAGGTAGGCGAGCTGAGCGCACAACCAATCGGCGTACCCGCTACGGATGTTCCCGAAGTTCTCATCGCGCGTTCCGTCGGGCTTCACGCGCAGCCATTCGGGCTGTGCCTCGCGAAGGCGTTTGCTGAACAGCGGCGCCTGCACCGGGCCAATATACAGGATGCTCTTGGCACCGCCGGCGTGAACGGTGTCGACGACCCGATGCAAATATTCGTCGGCTCGCTTGCCCTCATCAGCCGGATACATGCCGGCCGACGGCCCGACGCGATCCCATCTGTCGAGACAGTTCACCGTGACGACGTTGTATCCCGTCTTCAAGAATTCCTTGACCATCCGCTCGTCATATCCGGGCAGATGGCCGATCCGCAGATTGGTTTGCAGCCATCGAGGCACAGGCCGCGCTGCCGGCACTGCGATCAGCGTTCGCGGCGGTAGCCCGCTTCTATCGGGTGCCACTGGCGGGGGCTTTGACCCGCCAGTGTCTTCCGCTGGCGCTGCGGTTGTCGCCAGGCTGACAATCAAACAGAGCAGCCATGGCCGCCAACTCGACTCGCGGTCATTCAATCGCCTCACGCGTTCTCCCTGCCTCTCTGCGGACGAATTGGGTTTCGCGTCGCCAACTTCGAGAAGCGTAAGGCATTAGCCCCGGCGCGGAAACCGTTCGGTGCAAGGAACGGCAATGCGAACCAAGAAAAAGACGCGCGGATTGCGCTCGGCCGTCAGGCCTGCCAATCCACGCGTCCCGTTTTCGCAATCGAAGAGGCATCGCCTCGTTCGAAGGTTCAGGCCGACGTCTCGCGATTGCTGCGCGAGTGGTTCCGATGATGGGCCTGATGGAGTTGGGCCAGATCGAAGGGTTTGCCTTTCATCGTGGCAAACCTGGCCTGCTGCTCGGGAGTGAGCACGCTGATTGACTTGGCCAGTTCTTCCTGACGCCGCTCGTGCATCTTGGCGAAACCTTCGCCGTTTTGTCGGCCGCCCTCGCCGTTTTGACGAGCTCCGTTTTGACGGCCTTCCTGTCGCATCTCGCCGAACTTCGCTGCAAACTCGTGACGCACGGCAGCCAATTGCTCCTGCTGCTCCTTCGTCAAACCGAGCCCGCGGATAACGTCCGCATCCTGGAACGCGTGCGTGCCTGCCACCTGGATGGCGATTTCATGCAGTCGGGCCTGCTGCGGCGCATCGAGAACTTCCGCCAGTTTCGCGCGGAATTTCTCGTTCACGTTCTTGGAAATCTCGGCAAACTTCGACCGCATCTCGCCGGACCGGTGCGGACGCTCTTCGCCCGATGAATTCTGGTCGCCGCGAGCGGTCCCGCGTGCCGCCTGCATCTGCTGCTTCCATTCCGCGCGGACCTCGGCAAGCAGGTTTTGCACCTTCTCGGTCTGCTCCGGCCGGAGAGCCAGCTCCTTCTGAACAGCCTCGTGCCCGAGCAAAGACAGCGTCGACACACCCTGCGACATGCTCCCGTGCCGGCCGTGACGATGGTGCTCTTGAGCCACAGCCGCACTGACCGTCATCGCCGCGACCACAAGCGCAGCGGCGGCGACCTGGCAAACAACATTTCTTCCAACCACGACAGCCTCCTCAAAATCTATCTGGAACCGGCCGCACCCGCGGACCGGTTGTACAACCGCTCGAGCACACAGTCCGACACAGGCCCGTCTCGTCGCGGCATCTGCATACCCCAGAATTCTAGCGCGACAAGACGGCCATCCATTAAGAGCAGCTGAAATCCGCCGGAGCACGACTCTCTTCGGTTCCGAAGAGTTGATAAGCGGCGCAAGCCCTTCTAAAAATGCGGGTCGTTCCACTCGTTCGATCGATCGCGCAATTAGGGCCTGAATTCGAGCGATGAAGATCGCCCTCGTTACGGGTCCCAGCGGTTGTGGCAAGACCTACGTTGCCGATACTTTGCGCGCGAATTTTGAGTGCGTCTCGTACGATCGCCTGATGCGCGACTCAATCGAGCGGGCCTTCCCGGCCCACTTGGGCGACCCCTGGGACAAGCAAATCTGGCTCGATAACCAACAGCGCCTCGATCTGCCGGCCGCGTTCGACGGTGCGTTCATCTGGTCGGGAGAGCGGCCGCTCATCGTGGAAGGCTGGCAATTGCGCGAGGCAGTCTGGCGGGACGCCGTCCTGAACCTCGCAACGCGGCGTGCAAAGCGACCGGTCCACGCAAAACTCTTTCTGGTCCGGCCGTCTCTCGAACTCTTACTGCGCCAGCGAACTGACAGCACGAAGGACTACCATCGCCGAAGCGCCACTCTATCGGACTGCCGCAATCAGCTCGCCATCCATGGGCGCATGGAAGTTGAACAACCTTGGCACGGCGAGCAGATTGCGATGGCGACCAAAGAGGAGGCCGTCGAAGCCGTGCGGCAATTCCTGTCAGTCACGTAAAGCGGGGCTGCCGTGGCGGCGAACCGAGCCCGAACGAAGAACGATGGAAGGATGCGAGAGCGAGAAAGAAAAGGCCAGCGTGACCGCCGAAGCAACTTGACGCAAGCCAGCTCACGGGAAGAAGCCCTTCAAGAAGCCCGTCAGGCCGCCATTGTAAACGGCCTCAGCCAGAAACTCGCGTCCTTGCTGATTGCCCCAGCTGTAATAGATGACCGTTTTGCCACGGTATTCACAGAGATCGATGTCCGAGTTATTGATGTCGACCGCTTTGGCAATCACGCTTCGCTGCGCGGGGGTCAGCTTCGGATTGGCGATCCGCTTGTCGTCCTGCGAAAACGCCAGCACGGGGTTGAGGGGACTGGATTGCCAGTGCACGAGGTCCTTCGAGCGAACGATGTGCGACTCATACGTCGGCCCCGGGCGCTTCGAGATAGATCATGTAGAACAACCCATCGACGAAGCGCAGGGCCGGGCAGGCTGTGTATTTGTCTTTCGAGTAGACGCACTCCAACGGCAGAAGGTGCCAATGCTCCAAGTCGGGTGACTCGGCGAAAAAGATCGTGAACGGCACGCCGACGACCTCCCTCGGCGCTCCCGCTTCGACGGCCATCACAAACCGATCATCGGCCCTGCAGACCGATGTGTTGTATAACTCCCACCTCGGGAGATTGAGCGCGGGCCGCGTCTCCCAGCTCTTGAGATCGGTCGAGCGGAACATCTGGATCCGTGACCCGCCCCACTTGTCGACGCCGAAGCCGTACAGCGTCGGCCCCTCCGCGATCGCACACCCGAGATGCCAGCCCTTGGCGAAAGCCGGCAGCGCTTGGCCCGTCGCCACGTCGACAAAGCGAAAGCAGGAATTCCCCGTTTTGTTCGCGTAGTAGCCGGCGCGGACGTACTCGAAACGCAGCAACCGGTCCCCAAAGACGACCGGCGTCGCTTCCACCAGATCCAAGTCGATCGTGCCGAGCCTGGTGATCCTCGGTCGCTGTCGCGGCTCTGCCGCATGGGTCGTGGGAACCCAGCTGCCGATGAGAATGGCCGCGATCGCGATCCAACGCAAATCGGAAGCACTTCGAGCGGCGCGGAGAAACATCGATTCACATTATCGAAGGCGGCGGTCGTCACAGCAATCGGGAAAGAGATCGCCGTCCGACCGATCGTCAGCGAGCAGCATGAGGTTCGAGCGCCTTGCCTGCGCTTGATCTGTCGTTCGCGACTTTTGTGAGGAACTCTGGTTCTCCCTGAATTATCGCTATGATGCAGCCGCCTCGCGGAATGGGCTGGCCGGCGCAACGCTGTGCGGTTTTGCCGCGCGTTCCTCGGGCTGAGGCGGATTCAAAACCGTAGGCAAACTAGCTTGCCGTGGGATGACTGCCTTGCGAGCTGGAAAACGGCAAGCTGGCAGCTCGCCCTACGAATCGTTCGTCACTGGGGATCTATGAGAATCGGCGCCTTCTTTGGATTGATTCTCATTGCCGGCTGTTCGGAACCTCCCCCACTGCCGACGCTGCAAGAGAAATGGACCAAAGTCCAAAGTCTGAATGTCCAGGATGCGACGGTCGACGAACTCGTCGCCAAACTGGGAGCCCCCTATCGCAGCGATGACGGCGCGAAACAGCGATCGCGGTTTTGGTACCCCTTCGAAGGCGTCACGAGCGGAAAGACAAAGGCAACCGCTCCCATGCTCATCGTGATCCTCGACGATGCCGGCGCGATCAATTCCTACATGCGGACAGAACCTGTCCTGGCGCCCGACTCCGAACCTCGTGCCGAACCGCGTATTGTCCCGCGGGACTATAAAACAAAGATCAATGGCAAGTGGAAAAACTGCGAGTTGGCAACGGGCAAAGTCCTTGAGTGAGCGGCGGCATCCCCTTTTTTCTTCGGGGCATGACTGCGGACTCCCAATCGCATTCGCACTTCCTGCCGGAAACCCGCGTCACACTCGCCCGCGAGCGAGCAATCATGCGCCGGGCTGCTTCTTGGCTTCGCGGTAACGCGGAGCGGACGCCAGGGTGAAAATCACGATCTCTTCGCCGGTTGTCGTGCTGATGTCATGGTGCAGGCTCACCACCTTGACGCTGGTCTCCTTCTCGACCATCGCTTCCATCACGGGGTGCGCCGTTTCGATCAGGTGAGTGCGGACTTGCTTCAGAAGATCGCGTCCCTTCTCCGCCGCGAGTGCTTTGACCAATTGCTGCTCGGCCGCGGTCAGCACCCCTTTGAGACGAACAATGATCAGATCCCCGACCAGGTGAGTATGAATGTCTTTGGGGCCGCGGCCCATGTAGTTCTGTTCGAAGCGGGTGATTCCCTCGCAGATGGCCGCTTCGATCTCGCCTTGTGTTTTCATGCGAATCTCCGATTTGGACGCGAGGAGCACCAGCGGCGCAATTGGTGCGACCGGAAAAGCCGTCAGCTCGTTCGAGTTGATCAAACAATGATACCACAAGGCTTAACGGACAATTCGCATTCGGCGTTTGCGTTCGTCAGCTCGAAAAGATATAGTTCGGTTGTCCGCAGGGATCCATTCCGGCGGACTGAGAAGCAGTCGGATGACTAACTAAAGGGCGGTCCAGCCACGAGCTGGAGGGCCCGTTAAAGAGTAAGCCGACGTGGTGGAATGCCTAAGGGCGTTCCGCCACGTCGGCTTTTTTCGTTTGGCGGCGTGGGACGGTCGCAACCGGAGGGACCAACCCAATGAACAATTCCAAATCAACCATGGCACATCAGATCGCCCAGGCGGCGATCGCCTTCGAGCAGCGACGGACCGGCAGCCACGTCCCCAAGTCGGTGACCGTTGTCCTGAGTGAAGGCACGCTGGTGATTACGCTGCACGAGGCCTTGTCGCCCGCCGAAAGACGATTGGCCAAGAGTCCGGCAGGCGCCGCCCAGGTGCAGGAATTCCATCGGCAACTGTTTGCCAGTTCCTCCGACTCGCTGCGGGAGGAGATCAAACGCATCACCGGAATGGACGTGCGCGAGTCGACTGCGGAGATCGAGCCGGTGAGCGGCGCCGTGGTGCAGGCGTTTACGACCGGAACCGTGGTGCAAGTCTTCCTGCTCGCTGGCAGCGCACCGACGGAAGCCTGGAGCAGCCCTGCAACAGCCAATGAATTGTGAGACCAGAGTTCAAAACTCGGCGATCCAAGAAACGGGACAAGGAGGTCCTCTTTGGCAAGGGGGTCTTCAATGGCCAGTCCAATTCGAAACCGCCAGGAACGAGGTCAGGATGGCGAATGTGACGCCCGGTCGGATGGGGAACTCCGCGACGCCAACCGCTACATGCGCGAGTTCCTCGCCGAGCTGGGGCACGAGTTGCGGACCCCGCTGGGAGCGATCTGCAACGCCCTGCAGGTGCTCGCGCTTGCGGGGGACGATGCCGACCTGCGGGAGTCAGCCCGGGGCTTGATGGAACGCCAAACGCAATGCATCGGCCGCCTGGTCGACGATCTGCTGGAGGTCGCCCGCATCGAACACGGCAAGATCAAGTTGCACAAGGAACCATTGGATCTCAAACAAACCGTGCACCGTGCGATCGAGACGGTGCGCGCTTCCCCTTCTCGAGCGCGGCCAACAGCTCGAGGTCACCCTCCCGCGTGAGTCGGTCTCGGTGACTGCGGATGCTTGCCGCCTGGAGCAGGTGCTGAAAAACCTCCTCAACAATGCGGTCAAATACACGGAGCCCGGCGGCCGAATCTGGCTCTCTGCCGAGTCGGGAGGCGGCGACGTCGTCTTGCGCATTCGGGACACGGGGATCGGCATCGCTGCGGAGATGCTCCCCTATGTGTTCGACTCCTTCTGGCAGGTGGAGCATGCGATTCATCAATCGCAGGGCGGTCTGGGCATCGGCCTGGCGCTGGTTCGAAAATTGGTCGAGATGCACGGAGGGAGCGTGAGTGCGTCCAGCCCGGGACTGGGCCGCGGAAGTGAATTCGTCGTCCGCCTGCCTCCCACCTCAACTCCACAATTTCCCGACGCGATTCCGGCAGCGTGTGAACGCTCCGTTGAGTCTCCGTCGGCCTGTCTCTCGAGCGGGTGCGAATGCGGTGACCCGGTCGACTGTCTGACCCCGGCGGAGATGGCGTTCTCGCAGTCCAAAATCCTGAGCGAACTCTCCGCTCGAAAATCGGCGCTCGCTTCGCCTTCGTATCGAACAATGAACTGTAAGGCTTCGGACTACCCCCTGTGCAATCTGAATGGCGATGTTTCTCTGCGAGATTCCTGCCCGCCTTCGCAGCAGATACTCGGACCACGCATCCAGTGGCGGGGCAACGGCAGCGTCCAATAACCGGCAGCTCGGCGCATCGGCGTGTCTCCTGATGTCGCGCGGGCTGTTTTCCACCGATGACGGAGAAATTGATCATGAGAAAGCGAACGGCCACAGTCGGATTCGTGGTTGCGACCGCACTCTGGAGCGTCGCCTTCGCGGGCAGCGCGCAGGATGAGGTTCCCAAGATCGAACCCCAAGCGGACCAATACCTGAAGGCCATGTCGAACTATCTTGCGGGCCTCCACACGTATTCGTTTCAAGTCGAGGAATTCGTTGACGAGGCGCAGGCCAGCGGGCAGAAATTGCAGCTTAGTAACCAGCGCCACATGACCGTGAGCCGGCCCGACAAGATCTTCGGCGAGTCCGAGGGGGACACGGCCAACTCCCAATTTTATTACGACGGCAAAATGGTCACCGTCTTCGACCGCAGCCAAAAGACATACGCCGTCGAGAAGGTGCCCGGTACCATCGATGGCATGCTCGACGACCTGCACGAACGCTTCGAGACGGACCAGCCCCTGGCCGACTTCCTGTTCGCCGACCCTTACAAGGAGTTCCTGGAAAACGTGCAGAGCGGGGAATATCTCGGCCTGCATTACGTGGGCAAGGTCAAGTGCCATCACCTCGCCTTCCGGCAGAAGACGCTGGACTGGCAAATCTGGATCGATGCGGGCGACGAACCGCTTCCGCGGAAGCTGGTGATCACTTTCAAAGACCAGGCCGAGCAGCCGCAATACACGGCCCTGATCCACAAATGGGACGTCAACCCCAAGCTGAGCGATGAGATGTTTCAGTTTCACGCCCCGGACGGCGTGCGAAAGGTCGACTTCCTGAACCGGCACGCCGAACCCAAACCCGCGAAGAATCCCGCCGGCGCGTAGCACCGCTCGCCATGGGGGCGAGCGACCTGACACCGCTCGCCATGGGGGCGAGCAACCTGACACCGCGCGCTGCGCGCGGCTCTGGCCAGTAATGGAACCCCGTGTCCGCTTGCGCACACGACCCGACTTTCGAGTCTTTTCTCGCAGTGAAACAGGAGCAGCGAATATGAAGTGTCTCTTTCTTTGGACCGGCACGTTCGTGCTGGGTCTGGCCGCATTGATGTGCACGACGGCCTCGATCAGCGCCCAGCGTGGCGGTGGTGGTGGCGGCCGGGGCGGCGGTGGTCAGGCGGCAGGCGGTCATGTTGCAGCCGCACGTGTTGGAGGTGGCCGCGCGGTTGCTCGCACCGGGTCGATCCACTACGGCGCCCGTGCGGGCCGTGACCCTGTGGGCCCGGCCGTCATTCCGGGCCACGAGGTCCGCGGCGGCGCTAACCGCAATCCCTACCGGGGCGAGTATGCCAGGCACTTCCGTCCCGGGTACCGCTCGATGATGCTCGGCGACTCGGAATACTACATGTATGACAGTCTGCCGCCGTCCGGCTGCCAAACAGTCTTGCAGAATGGCATGACCTACGATTTGTGCGATGGCGTGTATTATCAGCCCTATTTCTACGGTGGGCAAACGATGTATTTGGTGGTCCCGATGTAACTCTGCGCAACAAAAGGCACAAAGCAGCGGGCGAAAGCCGGAAACCATCTGAAATTTCCCACGCCCTGACGTATAATACATCGGTAGCGAGCGACTCCGCTTCGCTACAACATTGAAGTCGTCGGATGATTAGATAAAGGGCACCCCGGCCCGCCGGGGGGCCAATTAACGAATAAACCGACGTGTTCGAACGCCTCAGGCTGTCGAACACGTCGGTTTTTTTTTGCGCTCAGCCCTTTCGACAACCTCAAGGAATTGGAGTCGGCAACATGAGTGGCAACACAGACGTGGCAAAGGGCCGAATCAAAGAAGCCGCCGGCGCCTTGACCGGCAACGACAAGCTTCGCGCCGAGGGCAAGGCCGATCAGGCCGTCGGCGAGGTCAAGCAAGTCGCCGAGAAGTCCATCGACTCGGTCAAAAAAGTCGTGAAAAAGCTGCAACGCAGAGGCTGATCGCAGTGTGCCCACGGCACGAACCGGCACGGCGCGGCCGAAGCCGGCTTATTTCAATCAAAGAAGGAAAAGCTCATGGAAATTATCCTTTTGGTCGTTGTGTTGGTTGTGCTGTTCGGCGGTGGCGGCGGTTATTACTGGAGTCGCAGGGGACGTTAAGAAACCGGCGGTTCCATGACGACGCTACGATTCGCGACGTGGCGACGGGGCCCCATTCAGGCACTCTTACGACGGACTTCGCCATTCGCGGCTGGAACTGCCGCCGCTCGTTGGCGACACGTCGAAGTGCCGTTTCGAAAAATCTGGAAAAAACCGGTAACAAACTCGGCCGACTTGCGCTTGCGAGAGTGGATCATCGGCGATCGCGATGCGCGGTTGCGTTCCACACCAAATGAGTCGTCGAGAGGGAGAACGATCGATGCCGGTCACCAATCGGATTTGCTGTCAATCGGTCAGCGAAAAGTGCTTGCTGGTCACGCTCGTCGCTCGCGACCGCTCGTCGTTTGAAGAACTGGAGTTGGCCAATTTGAATGACGATCTTCGAGCCCTGACTTGCGCAACCAAACACGCGCACGTCATTCTCGACCTGGGCGCCGGCGCCAGATACGGCGCGCGACTGCTGGGGATTGTGGCACGCCTGGCCCGCACGCTGGGCGACACCGGTCGACAACTGGCGGTTTGCGGCGACCACCACAACTTGCTGGCAATCTCCGGTCAGGACCGGGTCATCGCCACCTACCCGACGCCCGCAGACGTCATTTCATCCTACGCGATGCGTCCCGCAGTCTGAGTCGGAACTGGTCGTCCGAGCTCGAGCGCACCGCAGTGCGTCTGGAGAGTGCCAAGTCTCAATGAGCGTGTGGAGTCTGCCGGCATCAGCCCGCGTGCATCGGCAATGGCGAGCCAAGCTACGTTTCCGGTCTTCGTACGGCAAACGGGGGAGCCAAACGGGCTGGTTAGAAATTTCTCATCGGCGCGACGAACTTACAGGTTGCGCGTCCGGCAAAGTCGCTTCCGTTTGAAACTTCCGGCCGCAGCGCCAGCACTCCCAAAACAAAACGTGGGCGCCCGGGCCGCAACTGTCGATCGCGGCGTCCGGAGTCCCCAAGATTGGCGACCTGACGCCGCGAAACACGCTATTTTCTGTCCCGCAGCGCGGGCAAATTCCAAATCCGAAGTGCATGCAATGGCATCCTAGGCGAGAGAGCCCGGTCGGAAGGATAGGAGAACGTGATCGCCTTGGGAATTAGTGCATGCACCATGGCGGCGGGATTTTTCCGGAATGCTGCCCGGCTGTTTTTGTGACGCAACTTTAGGCGTTCTGCCCATCGCGCGGAATTTACTCATCAGTTTTCGCCAAGGACCGGCGTGTTGTGCAGTCGCTTGAAATCAATTGCAAGCGACCGATCACCGAATTCCGAATTGAACCGGCTGCGGGTCTTCGAGTCGGGAGAAGCAATGGATTCCATCGTCGGTTTTGACGCGATCGAGGTTTTCAAACAGCTCGTGCGCAACGGGTATCAGCAAACCGCGTGTGAGTTTTGGAGCGAGAATTTCGCATACGCGATTGGTTGCGACTCGCCGGCAGCCCAAGAGGCTGGACTTTCGATATTGGGCGAAATGTCGAGGTGGGTGGCGCAGTGCGCACCGACGAGCAAGAGGGTGACGCCTGCGCGGCCGTCGCAGAGAAGACGTGGCTATCGATCGTCGCAAACGGGATCGAAGAGTATAGCGCGTTCTCCAACGATCCTGGCAATGCTCAGGGAACGGACTATCGGGCGAAACTCAAGCTGGCTTGGGATGATCAGGAAGCGGAGATTTTGGCTGATGCCATCGCGGCGATGAATGAGGGTTTGGCCTGGTGAGGGGGAGTTGGCCCGCCCGGCTGCGATGCCGTTCATCGTCACTCAAGCCAATGAATGTGAATTTTCTGGTCGTTCTGCTAGGCTGCCCGGGAACGCTGACAGGTTGCACTCAATCGCGGCTGTCAAATGTCCGAGGTCGCAAGGCGAGGCTGGAAATCCAGAGCGGCACGCGCTGCCCTCATCGCGGCAATCGTGTATGTTGCCGCGCCGGCTCGAGCCGCGAGGGCGGCCGCTGATGCGGCGGAGGGTGCGTTTCGCGTTGTCCTCCCCGACGGTGCGACGGTCGAACTGATTGGTTTATGCGAGTATCCGTCGGCCGGCCACGATTGGTGGCGTCCCGACGGCTCGCCGCTGGGAAGAGTGCCTGCCGGAGACGCGCCGAAGGATGTGAAGCCGATGCCCGGCGAGGGCTCCGTTTTGCGCGAAGTTGCCATCGAAGGGACCGTTGCCGATGGGGCCGACGTTGGTTTGAACGACGTCGCGACGAGGGTGCTTGGTTCTTCGACTTCTCTCTCAAATCCCGCCCCCGGTCAGAGGACCATCAAACGGATTCGGGCCGTCGTGCAGCTCGATCCGAATTCCCGCACGAGCTTTGTGGTGCACGACGCGCCCCAACCGTGGACGACTCTTGCCCGCTCACAGAACACGGACGGACACGTTTTGATGTCGACCGGCGGCACGTCGTTCGGCGTGGTGTTCCCGGCGCCGTCGGAAGAACAGGGGTCGGCAAGACTGGCCGTCGCTTTCGATATCGACGACCTGGCGCATCACGAGGTCCGCATCATTGCCCTCGACAAAAAGGACCGCAAACATGCCTCGAAGGGATCTGCCCAAGGCAGTGCTCGAGGTGCGCAAATGCTGGTGACACGCTTCGAGAAGCTGCCGCTGTCTGCGATCAGCTCGTTTCATTTCCAATCGCGAAAGATCGAGCACGTCGAGTTTCGCAACGTTTCACTGCACCGCGGGCAAAAAACGAACTTCGCGATGTTCATCGAAGATCAACCGTATAAACCGGCGGTCACGCCGCCGAAAACTCGACGAGGCAGACGAACGAGCGTCCCACCCCGTCCGTAAAGGAAGTTTCGTATAACGGGTCGTGCGCGGGCTGGTCGTGGACAGCGTCGGCCGCGGACTCAGCCGGGCAGTTGCGCTGCGCGCGCATCGTGCGGCTTGCAATGCCGACGTTGCCGTTTGCAATCCCGGCCAGGAAAAGCCAGGAAAAGGCGTCCGGAACCAAAAAGCGCAAGTGGTTCCACGAAAGCCAACGACTTTTGGAAGCCTCTCCGATTTCATTCGGGTCACAACCGCCGTTCAACGAAAATCTCTGGCGGAGGTCACTGAAATCGAGGATTTTACGTTTTAGCGCGTAAATAGGAACATCGACGCGTCGGGCGGGGAAAAATTATTGATCTTGCGACGGGATCGTGGGTCTACTGGTACGCGGCCTCGAGAGCCATCGTCAAATTCCGTTTTACAAAGGGCCGTGAAATGACAGCAAACCGACGATTCAAGCGATTTTTCCCGTTCATTCTCGTAGCTGTGCTGGCCGTCGCAGAGTGCGCCGAGGCCGGTTACATTTATCAAAGCGCCACCCTGGGCCCGACTGGCCAAGGCGGCGGCGTTGTGGTCGCGGAGGACCAAATCCTCGGAGTGCGGTTCGACGTCACATCGACCGTGACAACGGGATCGATCGGCGGACACTTTGTTAGCGACACCGCCGCCGGGCCCTACTTCGGCGCGATCGTCGCCTTGAGCGGCCCCAATGCCTTTCCGGAATCCAACAACCTCACGACCCCGGATGTCCTTGGTTCCACGCTCCTGAATTTTCCCTATCTAAGTAGTGCCGACGTCGGCGCGAACCTGAGCCTGACACTGACGCCCGGCTGGTATGCCGTCCTGTTCGGTGGCGGCACGTTTGGCAGTCCGGCAGATGCGTCCGGTGCGGCGCCATCGGACAACACAGACATCGGCACCCCGTCGTTCTTTTTCAGCCGAGGTCTCACGGCATCGGGATACCAGGACGGGGGGTTCGATGACGTGCGGTTCTGGGTCAGCACGGACACGATCGCCACTCCGGAGCCCGCCTCCATGACATTGTTCGCATTGGGCGCAGTCAGCCTGTGCGGCGTTCGCTCTTTCCGCAGACGAACGGCCTAGAGGCTGTTTCAAGATCGTAGGGTAAGCACTAGCTTGCCTTCGGCCTGACAAGGAGACCGACGTGCATCTGTTCATCCACGATCAGGACAAGAACGAGGTCGGCAAAGACACGAGCCCCGGTCCGAAGTGAGGTGAAGTTCACGCCGAAGTCGGAGGGGACGTATCGGGTGCTCGTCAAGAACAAGGGCCCGGGTCCGAACGACGTCACGCTGGCGGTGAAGGTCGCCGAGTAAACCCCGCGTTCCCCAAAAGCGCCAACTCCCCGCCTGAACCAAGAGTCAGGCGGGGGCTCTTCGCAACGTCTCGTTCCCTCTTCAGTCTTTTTCAGTGCCGAAAGGCCCGAAGCCTGCTGCGGGGGCAGAATGCGCTCCCAACAGCTTGCCGACTTGTTGCCAGACCATGTCGGCAAACAAGCCGTGTCCCTTCGCGGACAAATGGACCGTGTCGAGCGTCGCTCCAGAGGTAAACATGCACCCGCGCGAATTCGCGTTTTGAGACCAGCGGCACGGTATGCCCTGGCCGCCACCCCGCGCTGCACGCGGCCGTAGTCGTTGTAAAAGGGAGGTAGCGGCAGCTCCAGCATGATGAGCTGGCGGTCCGGCCGGCTGAGCGCCGTCAGCAATCGATCCAGATCGGCTGCGAAGTCCGACGGCGGGACCGACTCGAAATAATCATTGCCGCCAATCTCGATCAGCACGACGGCCCTGAAATGCCCGGAATGCGCGTTCAAGCTTTAGCCTGTTGCAGAGCCAGTTGCGCCGTGGCTCCCTCGGCCGACAGATCGACAACGCTGCTGCAATACCGATCGCGAAAATGCTTGGGCCAGGTGCCGCTCCTTGGGGCCCAACAGCCCCGCGCTCACCGAGTCGCCGATGACCACTAGCGTATCGTAGTGGGTCTTATCGTCGATGGGTCGGGGAAGTCGGTAAGAGAGTTCCCAAGCGGCCCCGCCCAAGCACCAACAGACGAGCAAGGCGACCACAACGTAGAATCGCCGTTGCGCCCTGCCGTTTCCCGTGGCCAGAGGTCGCCGCAAGAGCGAGGCGAAGATCAAGAGCAGGCCGACGCCGTAGAACCAGATCGGCAACGGCGTGCCGGATGCGGCGATCACGATGCACGCGCAAATCGTCGCCAGCCGAAAGAACACGCGAACGCGTGGCCCGTCGCGCCGAGCGGCGACCAGCGCACCCGTCATTAAGAGAGCCAACCCCCAAAAGAACGCGTCTCCGCCCGCAAACTCGAAAGCAACAACTCGAATCAAAGGCGGGAATTCCATGCGATGACTCAGGTAGAATCAGGAGTCTGCTTCCCCCAAAAGTAGACGAAGCAAGCGTCTGCCTTTGTCTGAACTTAAGGGAAAGACGAGAGGCTTCGTCTGAAACCCGACCATTCAGGGGAATCGCGATGTCGTCCGACGGTGCTCATGCTGTGCCCCGCCCGCGCGGAAATCGTTGGCGGTTTCTTGTGCTGCTTCTGGTCGCGGCGGGTGTGGTGCTCGCCGTTGCCGTCGTCTCTTTCCTGAATGAGTCAAAGCGACCGTTCCCGCGGCTTTCCGAAATCGAGCGGATCGACGCGCACGTCTACGACCCGAAATGGGAAACGATGTGGACTTCGAGGTGCCACGGTCGCATTGGGAAGCGATCTTTTCCGCGATGCTGCCCGCCAAAAAGGACGATCATGCGGCGAAATGGGTGCAGCCGGGCCATCTTGATCTTAATCTCTTCAAGACGGGCACTCCTCTGACATCGCGCTTTATTCCGTCAATTATGGCCATGAAAGGGGGCCTTCTCAGCCGGGCCGACGTTTGAGCATCGAGTTTACTATCGGGGCGGTAAAAGCTCGGCCTTGGAAAAGGCAGTCGCCGAGCGTTTCGAAGCCTCGAAAGCCGAACACAAGTAAGGTTGGTCGCCACGATCATGAGCCTCATTGGAAGGAAGCGGCGTGTGCCGCACATCAGATGGGTCGCGGTCGCCCTCGTCTTATCGCTCGTGTCATTCTGGGAATCAGTTCCAGGCCGATCTACCGTCAGCACGCGATTGTTTCGGCGTTTGGAGCCCGGTTTCTTCATCGAAATCGATGGCGGCGATCCCCCAGGCTGGTTGTGCGACCTGATGCCGGCGGACTGGTGGCGATCCATGAGCGCCGAGTGGAGTGACGCTTTCGGCCGGGTTAAATCGATCACGGGTGGGGGCGACCCCGGCAAGGAATTCACGGATGGCGACTTGCCTACCTGCTCGCACTGCCGGGCCTTGAGAGTGGACTTGGGACATTCCCTGATCACCGACGCGGGGCTGGTCCAATTGGAACAAGTGCCAGAGCTTAAATACCTGCTGCTCGACAACACGCAAATCGGCGACGCCGGCGTGGCCCACCTCCGCAACCTCACCAACCTGAAAGTCTTGCACCTGGGTAACACCCGGATCACGGATGCGGCACTGCTGCAACTGGAGGAAATGGAAGACCTCCGAAAACTCAGTGTGCAGAAAACTCGCGTGACCAAAGACGGAGTCGCAAGGCTACGAAAGGCACTGCCCGACTTGAGCCAAGTCATCACAATCCTGGAGGGCGTTGAATAAAGATGCGGGCAAAGTGGGTGGCCGGAAAGCCGGCGATGTCTGTCACGGGAATGATCCCCTGAGCCGACGTCTCGACAGGATGATAATTCCGGCTTTGGCCAAAGGAAAAGACTCGGTTCCCATCAAATAGCCACCCGCGGTCGGGACAGACTGCTCATACGCTACAACGTCGCAACCGGCACTTGTCAGTCTTCCATTTTACCTTCGGCACCAGCCAGCCCTGGCCGTCCGACCTCCTTAAACGGTTCCAACAATCTGCGGCATTTCTCCAACAAGCTCCTGAATCCCATCGAGCAATTCGTCGGTTATTTGCAGTCGGCGCTGTTGCTCGCGTCCGACTGGAGTTTGACCGGCCGCCTTCGGAAACTCCCTCGCGTGATAGTGATCGAGAGCCGTGACGACGTAGCGTACATGCCTCTCGGCTGGCTCTAGTTGGCGGTGAATGTTGTCGAGAAACCAAACGGGGGTTTTATCCCCACGCACGGACTCAATCCAATTAATCCCTTGGTCCTCGGCTCTGATCGCCAACAGCAGCGAGATCGCACTGACAACAAAGAGCCCAACCTGCACCAAGCCCAGCACGACATTGCTCTCGTCGGGAAAGACCTGTTTCTCGTGCAGAATCACCAGGCACAGAATCACCACGGCGATAATCAACAAGATGACCAAGAGCTGAAGTCCCATTTCCAGCTTATATGAGGACGTATCCCTTTGGATTTCAGCCTTCAGACGAACGAACCGTCGTATCGCGGTTCCGAACAAAACAATAGTTGCAAACGACCACTCCTTCAGCATTAGAAAGTGTCCCAGCCGCTGCCAGAAATGTGACCATGGGAAGACCAGCAGGCTCACAAGTGTCAGCACGACGAGGGGCAGAACGGCATAAATGAAGTCGCCAAACAAATAGTTCGACACTACTCGATGCCGGCCGATTCCAATAATGCGGCGCAGTCGCCCGTTTCTCGTCAGAGCAAAGTTCGCCGCGTCTCCGCCCTTGCCTGCGTTCAGACGCTGTTTTTCGGACATTTCGTGGACTCCAATACGTACGAGTGCCAGGTTGCCTCGACGAAGTGCGATCGCATCACCCACCATGGGACCGCAGACCACATTCCTCGCATCCTTATCGGGATGCCCGATTCGTGAGCGTTAAAGCACCTCGTTTCGCCCGGTCATGCGATGTGGCTGCTAAAGGGGATCACGATTGCCGGTGAGTTAAATGTGACATTCAGCCTGCGGTAAAACATTGGATGCATCACGCATCGATCGCGGTGCGTGAGGTCGAGGCGTTCACTCAGGGAATATTCGAATGTCGCATCGATGTAGTGTCTCTCATCGACGCGAGAGAGCTTGCCCACAATGCCTAACTCCGTTACTAACCGTCGAAATGCGGCGGGGCTATAGTTGCCGTCCCATTCGGAGGCCGACTGAGGTGCCCGGCGGTCGAGCTCGTTGCCGTCAAAAACGAGCGGCATGTGGATGAGTGCAGCCAAGATGTTGCTGACCTTGGGATAGATCGAACTAAATGAATTGATGACCTCGCTCGCGAGGTCTCCCTCGGCATCGCGGGTGCCAGCGAGGATGTCTTCCGGAGCAAAGACTGGAAAGGTTTTCGCTTTGATCGACCGCTTTGCAATCGCATTACAGATTGTAATTAACTGCCGAGGCCGCATTTGGGTATGCCTCAGGACGTAGGTCCAAGTGTCCTCTTCGACGCCACGAGCGTTTTTCAGCGATTCTCCGAAGTGAGGGCGCCACCTTCATTAGGACGTCATCTGGATTTTCCCAGACCGGATCTCGTAAAGGCGCTTGCAGCCTCTTGGATGTGGCGAGATGCCGATGCAACCGCCAACAGATCAATCGAAGGAGGTCCTTTGGCCTCCAGAGCATGTAAACGGGATCGCGTATCACTTTTGCCGGCGCCAAAAGGACGCTCTCTTTGAGATGAGGGAAGATTTCGCCGGAGACGAAGACTTTAAGATGGATGTTATGGCGAACGTGTCGAAGATTGAAATCGGATGCGTACTCGACCAGAGCCGCGATCGCGTGCATGAGCGCTTGGTTGCTGAGGTCGTACTGTTCTAACGTATCGAGTGCGATGACGATCGGCTGTGTCCGTGCAGCTCGAATGGCGACTGTTTGACTGCATCCAAGTCTGTTAAACCGGCGACGAGATCGAAGGTTTCGTTCGGGGGTGTGCGTCGTCAAAAAAGCCCAGCAGGTAGTCAATCAGGTCTGCGACGAAACCGGACGGTTGGTCCGAATGCGCGACGACTTGGGGCAGGTGGGCGCATTCGGGCAGTCTGGCCGCAATCAATTGCCAAATAACGAATTCCCAGACTTTGCGGAGTTCGTAGACTGCGATTTCGCGATCTTCCGACGTGCGCCTGGAAATGGTAGCCAGAACTCGTTGATAGTCTTCTGGTCGTCGCACCTCGATACAGAGGGCGCGCGGTCGCGCATGGTGAAGGAGAATGCTTGTGCGAGGGCGGTTTTTCCAAATCCGCGGCGACCGACAACCAAGTAGGTTTCATCGAGCTGGGCCGTCTCATTGAACGGAGTTTCGTCGAAGTAAAGGTCGCTGTACTTGGCGGGGCCCATCTGCATGATCTCTGCTTCGCATGCGGCCATGCCGAAGGGATTCATCATTTGGGTATTCCTCGATTAATTGGAGGGATCTCGCCGCGAGCGGATCCACCGATCCGTCGACGATTGGCCGGAAGTTGGGAGACGCCGCAAGTCCAAAAAAGGAGGTCCGGCGCCAGACTTCAAATTGGAAAGCGACGGGTGGGATTGCGAAAGCCCAATAGCCTGCACATTGCCTTCTTCTTGATCGACGAGCGGATCTCGGCCGATTCGTGCCTGGCGTTTTGAGCGAACGTCGTGAAATGGTCCGCGCTGCTCCTCAACGGCAGTCCAATTGAAGGCATAAGATCGAGGCGATGTCAAGATGCTGGTCGAGCAAGACCGGCAAAACCTAAAAATTAGGGCATAGGTGCCCAATGAAGAATACCGACATTAAGATTCTCGCCCCTTCTCGAGGCGTGAATTCGGTATTCGATTTGTGTTGGTGGAAATCTCCGGGCCGTAGAGGGCT
Organism: uncultured Planctomycetaceae bacterium; assembly: GCA_963756305.1. Taxonomy (GTDB): domain Bacteria; phylum Planctomycetota; class Planctomycetia; order Planctomycetales; family Planctomycetaceae; genus DASPSM01. Next base: position 1,536,374 of record CAVWNP010000001.1, on the reverse strand, counting down.
AGATTGCTACTCGCAGCGCAAGCGGGAATCGCAGTGGCGGCCCGTCGGCTTCGTGGGCTCGCCGAATGGTCGCCTGCCGCCATGTGGCGCCGGACCAAATCCGATGGGTGCCACCCTACGCCGCGGCTTTTCAATCCTCTTTGGGGTGCCAGTCCATCAGTCCACACGACTCGACTGACCTCGCCGAAGTCCGGTGGCAAGAAGACCCTCGCCCTATTCGGGGCTGAAACCGAGATCGCAAATCTGTCGCAGTTCCCCTCTGCCCTCGTCCCTCGCCACTCGATGGCGAAAGGACAGTCGTCCCATCGGTTGCTGAAAGGCAAGCGTCAAGTGTTCGTTATTTGACTGAGTCCTCTTACCGCTGCGATTGCTAGTCGTCGGCATCACTGGACGCGTCGGTGCCACTGCAAGCCGCCGGGGAGTTCCTGGCTGGCGAATTCGATGTGGATCACGCGGCGATGGCTTGGCGATTCGGCTTTGGAGGAGGCGTGGAGGATCAGCGGGCACATCGTCACCGCACCGCCGGCGTGGGTCAGACAGGTGACAGATTCGACTTCGCGTTTCCAGCGGTCGATTTCGTTGTCCAGCCAGCCGTGGCGGTGGGAGCCGGGCAGGACGCGCAAGGGGCCATTCTCGGCGTGACAGTCGTCGAGGTGCACGCGGACGGCGACCATCGCGGCCATGATTTCGGGCGGCGGTTGCACGTGCCAGACGCCGGCCTTTTGGCCCCAGGCCAGGAAGCCGGGGGCTTCGCCTTTTTCGGCGACGGCAATCACCCTGTCTTGATGCCAGCCGAGGGCCCAATTGGCCCCCGGAACTTTGTCGAAGAAAATCGCCCGGGCGGCAAACGCCTGCTCGCCCAAAATCGGCGTCACGAGCTGGCGGATCTCCGGCAATCGAGCGAGCCGGCAGACGTCGGGCGAAAGATCGAGCAGGTTGCGGACGCCGTACACGTTCCGCTTCCGCCGCACCGCGTCGCAATCGGGAATCGCTTCGATCGCCTGTCTCAGGCGATCGACTTCGGCATCGTCCAGCAACCGCGGAAAGACGGCGAAACCGCGCTCGCGGAATTGTTGCGGCGTATTCGGCGGGGTCAAAAGGCAAGATGTTCGCCTTCAGCCTCGGGTTGTATTCCGTGCTCGGAATTCTACCCTCTCCAGGCTCAACAGGAACTCTGCCACCCTCTCCAGGGCTCAGAGAATTCTGCCGCCCTCTCCAGGGCTCGAAGAAGATTGTATCGGCCCGCGGACCCAGCGTTAAAACGGCTGGGCTATTCTCTGTCGCCCCGAAGCGGGGCTTGCCCTCGCGGTCGAATTAGACGCTCACTTCTTTTCACCAGAGGTTGCCTCTCGTTAGCAGGTTCGACTGCGTCGCACGAAGAGTGGTGGGCCGGCGCTCGCACAGCCTCGCTGGTCCCACCCCTACTAGACCGTCTAGTTCAAAATTGTGGACGTCGCGGGGTGCCACTGGCGAGGGCTTTGGCTCGCCAGTGCCAATGCCGCTTGATCTCCAAAGGAAGACACTGGCGAGCCCCGGCTTCATGAGCCGGCCCCGATGGCGGCATGCAGTTTCATGCTGGTCAAATTGGCACCGGCGAAAACCTCGCTGACGGCGGCATAGACTCGATCGAGATCCGCGGTGCGGACGAAACGCTGAATCAGCGTGACGTCGGCCGGTGCGTCGCGTCCAGGGCAAAACCTTTCGGGTCGACCTCGAGCAGGCGTCTATTGACGGCCGCAGCGTGTCGCAACATGGTGGCGTCCGGCTCCAGCAAGATGTCAATGGCTGTGATCGGACTTTTCTGGAACGCGAATACGGTGTTCCAATCGTGCTTCATGCTGACGACGGTCCAACCCTCATTCTTCGCTTGATCGAAGAGCGCCGGCGTGAAGGCGCCTAATTTGACATCCGGCAGTCCCTTTGCCGGACCGTAGGCATATTCGCGGGCCGCATCGTCGTGCAGCACCAAGCAGCATGAACCGCGCGCCGTTGCCGCCCTGCGTGTATTCCAGCATCTCGCGGTCGCCATCTGAGTTGCCGAACGCGGCGATGGGCCGGCGGCCGATGTGCTGGTTGATGCCGACCGGCTTGCCGGATTTGTCGTCGATGAAATTCATCTCCGGCAGACGGAGCAGCACGGGCTTGCCGTCGCGCATTTCAAACTTCGTCCTGATGCTGCTGCCGACGACTTGTTCGGGGGGGACGCCGTAAACTTGCTCCGCCCACGGGCGCATGAACTCAATGCCGCCGCCGGAGACGATGAAGGTCTTAAAGCCGTTCGCCCGCAGATAGGCGAGCAGTTCGAGCATCGGCTGATAGGCGCACTCGGTGTAGGGCTTTTTCCATCTCGGATGCTTCGCGGTCGCGAGCCAGTCCTTGACGATCTGCTCAAATTCCGCCGTGGTCATGCCGGCGTGTGTGACCATCACGAGTTGCACCAACGCGCGTTCGCCGCCGGCGAGCGCGGTTTTCAAATCTCCCTTGAGCAGCGAGGCGAACGGTTCCTTGTCCTTCCATTCCGGATGTTGCGGCGCGAGTGCCTTCACGCGGTCGATCGCGAAGTACAATTGAACGGGTAACGGCTGTTCGCACCAGAGCGTGCCGTCGTTGTCGAACGTGGCAATGCGTTCGGACACCGGCACAAACTCCGCCGAGCCGGCCGTCGTCACCTTGGCGACGAACTCGACGACGGATTTTTTCGCCGGGCCGTCGTTCCATGAGGGGAGCGGATCCGCACCTCGTGCGACGATTGTTGTGAGGGCCAATGCAAGAACAATCGCCGCGGTGACGACGTTATGAGTGTGCGCGCGGGTCATTGTTCTCTTCTCCCTCGGTTCAATGGAACCGCCTTTTGCCGGTGCGGCCTGTTCCGCTTGTCTTCAAGTGGCGCGATCCAGTATTGCTCATGCGGGACTCTTTTTCTCACGCCCCGCGGCCCGCGCCTTCACTTTGGCCACTGCTTTCCATCCGCATTCGTTCCGCAGATCGAAACTTTCAGGCCAAGCTCGTCGGCCATCGCCGCCTTGGCAAAGAGAGCCTGGTCGGCTTCGGCGGCGCTGTTGGCGTAGGCGACTTGGATGTGGTTGGCTTTGTGGCGGGCCATCAGTTGGTCGCGGGTGATGCCGTAGGTGACGGCGTGCATGATGGGCCACTGGTATGTCGTCAGGTTCCAGCGGCGTTCGGTTTCTTCTTTCGGCAGCTCGACGACGCGGGCGCGGCCCAGGTCCATTTGGAGGGCGTCGTCTTCGACGAAGATTCGCGACCAGACGATTTCGCCCGGCTTCGAGATGCCGCGGAGCGTGCTGCCGCCGTTGGGGAAGTACATCGCCGGCTGGCGGTGGCCGTCGGCGTGTTGCCAGCCGCCGAAGTGGGCCGGCGGGGCTGAGCCGCTGATTAAAAAGACCCAGACGTAATCGTTGACCGTGCCGCTGCGGTCCCAGTCGCCCCAGCGGACGTCGTGCAGCGTGTTCTCGACCGGTTGGCCGAGCGCTTTGTGCACGCGGTAGGTGAGCAGCGCGTCGAGGCCGGCGCACTCGTCGACTTCGTTGAAGTGCGGGATCGCTTCGCCGGCGTAGAGTTCGCGCTGGCCGTCGCGGCTTTTCACCGGCGGACGCTCGGCGTTGTTGAGCGTGCCTTCGACGAGGTCGCTGGCCGGCAGCAGGTCTTTGAGGCCTTGCTGGTACTGAATGCCGATGCCGTCGCAGCCGAAGTCGTCGGCGATGCGGACGGCGGCGATGTACATCTTGCACTGCTGGCGGATCTGGTCGTCGGTGAGGTCGCCTTCGTGATTGGGGCCGGTGTGGAACTTCATGCCGTGGTCTTCCATCCACTTGCGGACGGCGTTGGCCTCTTCGTCGCTGACCTGGGTCGACTCGTAAAACAGGGCCGACTGGCTGAGCCGTTCTTTGTAGACGCCGGTGGGATTGAGCAGGTTGTCGGGGATGATGGCGTTGAACATGCCCATGCAGCCCTCGTCGAAGACGCCGAGGATGGCTTTTTCGGTCTGCAATTGGCGGGCGAGCGATTTGCCGAGCTTGTGTGTCTTGGAGGCGATTTTGAGGCGTCGCAGCGGGGTCACGTGCCGCGTCTTGTGCGAGCATTTGCCCGTCTTGAGCCAGTCGTGCAGGCGGGAGGTGAAGTACTCGTCGGTGAAGTCTTCGCTCCAGAGGGTCGAATACTTCACGCCGGCCTTGGTGAGCGAGCCGTTGAGGTTGAGCATGCCGACCAGGCCGGGCCAGGTGCCCGACCAGTTGGCGACCGTGAGGATTGGCCCGCGGTGGGTGATCAGGCCGCTGAGCACGTGATGCGAGTATTGCCAGACCGCCTCGGCCACGATGACGGGGGCTTTGGGGTCCATGCGGGCGAAGACTTCCATGCCCTGTTTCTGCGAGGCGAGGAAGCCGTGCTGCTGGTCTTCGCAGTATTCGTGGGCGCGGACGATGGTGTAGCCTTCGGCTTCGACGGCTCGCGTGAGGGCGTCTTCCATTTCCTTCTGGGCGGGCCAGCATTTCTGGTTGGCCGAGAGACGGAGGTCGCCGCTGGCGACGAGATAGACGTGCTTTTTTTCAAGTCGTTGTGGCTTGGGAGGTTTGCCGTTGTTTGAGTCACTCGACATGGGTGGTTCCTCTTATGGTGTGTGATTTAAGTGTTTGTTAGCGTTTTATTTACGGTGTCTGCGCTAGTTTCGTCTGCCAAGTTTTGAACCGGGAATTCCTGCCAATTTGGCGGCTGATTTTGTTCTCGATTTTTTACTTGGTTGGTGGAACCGACCTGTCAAAATGGCGTCTTTTGATGATTAATACTTACTTTTTGCGTTCGATTTTTCCTGATAGCGCCCCAAAAAAGCCAAAAAATTGTACAGAAATTGGACAGGCAGCCCTGACAAACTGGCAGGTTGCAGCCGGTCATTTCAGAGCGACCAGGGCCGAGGCCAGGGTTCGGTAGCGTTTGTAGATTTCGTTGTACTTGGCCGTCGCCTCGGCATTCGGGGTGACCATGCGGAGCGATCGTTCGGAATTGCCCGGGCGTTCTCCGGCCATCGACGCGATGGCTGCCGCCGAGTTGGGAAACTTTCCCGCGGCCAGGACGCCGAGAATGGCGGCTCCGAGAGCCGGCCCCTGTTTCGAGGGATGCACTCCGACGGGCGCGCCGAAAACATCCGCGTAGATCTGCACCAGCAGCGGATTGTGGTGCGGCAGGCCGCCGGTGGCGATGAACTTTTCGACGGGGACGCCGCTTTCGCGAAGGATATCAACGATCCACCGCAGGCCGAACGCGGAGGCCTCCATCAGGGCACGAAATAAATGATGCGTCCCGTGGCCAAGCGTCAGGCCGGTGAAGGCCCCCTTGAGCGAACCGTCCATGAGCGGCGTGCGGCAACCGTTGAACCAGTCGACGCACAGCACGCCATCGGCCCCCGGTGGCAATTCGACGGCCAGCTTGGTCAGGTTCTCGAACGTGTCGTGTCCCATCGCCCGGCGGAACCAGTCAAAGGCATCGCCGACGGCCGCCTGGCCCGTTTCGTACCCAAAAAACCCTGGCAGGATGCCGTCTTCGACCACTCCGGCAACTCCGGGAACAGCTCGCTCCACAGTCGCGTTGAGCATGTGACAACTGCTTGTGCCCATCACCATCACGAGCGTCCCCGGGTCGGCGGCGCCGGCTCCCGGAACGCCCGCGTGAGCATCAATCGTCGCGGCACTGACGGGGATTCCCGCGGGCAAACCGAAACGCTCGGCCATGGCAGAAAAAAGTCCCCCGGCCGATTGGCCCGGGGCGAGCATCCGGCCGGGCATTTTGGCTTTGACGACGTCTCCCATTTTGGGATGCAGGGCGGCAAAAAATTCGGGGGACGGAAAACCGTCCCGGCGATGCCACATGCCTTTGTAGCCGGCCTGACAGCTCGAGCGGGCGAGTTGCGACGCATCGCCGCCGACGATTTGCCAGACCAACCAGTCGCCCGCCTCGAGCCAGACTTCGGTGGCATCGTAGATGGCCGGGGCGTTTTCGAGCGTTTCCAGAATCTTGGGAAAGAACCACTCCAGCCCGATGGTGCCGCCATAACGGCCGAGCCACGGCTCCTTTCGCTCCCGAGCCAACGCGTTGATGCGGTCGGTTTGCGATTTGGCTCCGTGATGTTTCCAGAGTTTGGGCCAGGCGAATTTCTCCGTCGCCCAGCGGCTGTCAACGCATAAAGGTGTGCCATCCTTGAGGGCCGGCAGCATCGTGCAACTCGTGAAGTCCACGCCGATGCTAACGACGGCGGTCGGGTCGATCGGGCCGCTTTTCAGGCCCGCCTGCACGGCTTTGGCGGCCGAGTCGATCCAATCCAGAGGATGCTGGAGCGCGAAATCCGCCGGCAAACGATCGTTTGTGTTGGGCAAATAATCGATGATCTGGCCGTGCTCATACGGGACGACGGCCGAGGCCTTTTCGTTTCCCTGCAAGTCGACGAACAGGGCGCGGATCGACTCGGTGCCGAAGTCGAGACCCAACGCAATTGCGGAGTCCGGGCTCATGAAATGCTCGTATTTTCTTTTGCCGACGACGCAGAACACCCCGGCGCTCGGGGCATCCAAGTTCGCCAACATACCAGAAACGAGCCACGGGGCGAGCGTTCTCCCCGACTTCGGCCGGCCAGGCTAACGCATGACTTTTTGCACTAGCCAGGCCGCGAGGGAGAGAGCCACGCTCAAGAGAACGCAGGTCGTGATCGGAAAGTAGAAACGCGTGTGCTCGCCTTCAATCCGGATGTCGCCCGGCAACCGGCCGAACCAGGGAATTGACGGTCCGAACACGAAAAACAGACCAACAGCGGCGATCGCGAGGCCGGCAATGACCAAGGTCCATCCGAGGCTGCTCATTGGTTCGGCTCCGCGGGGCGGGACCGTTTTTCGCGGAGTTCGTCGAGCCGTCGTCGAAGCTCGGATTCGAACCCACGATCGAGAGGCTCGTAATAGCGGCGATCGACGCCCAAATAATCCTGGTCGACCCACCCCTCTGGGGCATTGTGCGAATATTGATAGCCCTCGCCGTGCCCCAATCGCTTGGCTCCCGGGTAGTTCGCGTCGCGGAGATGGACAGGGACCGGCAAGACGCGGCGACTGCGAACGTCGGTGATGGCCCCGTCGATCGCCTTGATGGCGGCATTCGATTTCGGGGCCATGGCGATGTACGTGACGGCCTGGGCCAAAGGAATGCGACACTCGGGAAGTCCCACCAGTTCCGTCGCCTGGGCGGCGGAATTCGCGACGACGAGCGCCATCGGATCGGCGTTGCCAACGTCTTCTGCCGCTGCGATCACAATTCGTCGAGCAAGAAATCGCGGATCTTCGCCGGCCTCGAGCATGCGGGCCAGCCAATAAATGGCCGCATCGGGATCGCTGCCGCGCATGCTTTTGATGAGGGCGCTGGCGGCGTCGAAGTGTTCGTCGCCCGTCGCGTCGTATTGAATCGCCTTTTTTTGAATCGAATCTTGGGCGACTGCGAGATCGACGGTCTGCTTGGATTCCACCGTCGAAAGCACGGCGACCTCGAGTGCGTTGAGGGCTCGGCGAGCGTCGCCATCGGAGACTTCGGCAAGGAACGTCAGCGCCTCATCTGTCACGGTCGCCCTGTATTGTCCGAGGCCGCGTTCGGTATCGTTCAATGCGCGCCGCAACAAGTCGAGCACGTGTTGCCTGGACAACGCTTGAAATTCGAAGACCTGACTGCGGCTGATCAGTGGCGAGACGAGCGAAAAAAAAGGATTGGCCGTCGTGGCGCCGATCAAAGCCACGACGCCCGCTTCGACGTCGGGGAGCATGACCTCCTGCTGCGTGCGATTGAAGCGATGCAGCTCATCGACGAACAGCGTCGTTCGCTTTCCGCCGGCCGCCAGGCGATTGCGGGCCTCGTCGAGAGCGGCCCGCAGTTCTTTCACGCCGCAGGCCGCCGCGTTGAGCGGTGCGAATTCTCGCCTGGTTTGCCTGGCGATCACTTCGGCCAGCGAAGTTTTCCCAGTTCCCGGTGGTCCGTAAAAAATGGCCGACGCAAGTCGATCCGCATCGAGCATTCGCCGCAGCAGCTTGCCAGGGCCGAGAAAGTGCTCCTGGCCGACGAATTCGTCAATCGTCCGCGGCCGCATGCGTGCCGCGAGTGGCATCGCCTGCTTGAGGTTTTCGGATTCCTGGCGGTCGAAGAGACCCACGGGTCGAGTCCAAGTGTGCGAAAAAGCAATCGCGTAGTCCGGCGCTACAGCAATTCTACGGTCACGGACTGTGGACTCTGGCCACTCTTGGCCAAAAGAAAAAGAACCTCCGCCGCAATGCCGTTCGGGGAAATATGTTATGAACCCGTAAATGCAAGGTGGGAGCCTCTGTCCCGGGTTGTGTGGGCCGAAGCAAAGTTCGGTTAAACACGCGGCCGGAAATCAGGGAGGATCCCAGAGTTCATAATTGTAGGGTCAACACATTAAGCCCGTGTCGAACATGGCAGAGGTTCCTACAGATCCAATTGGACTGCGCCTTCATCGTATCCTCCAAAAGGTGTGAAGTCCATTCGCGATATTTGGCGGTCGGGATTTAACGCCGCCAAATTTGGAAAATCGTCAGCAGGATTTCCAGTACGATCAGCGCGACAACATACCACTCAACGCGCAGCGAACGGCGATTTTGCAACAGGTCGAGCAACAGCTCGGCCGTGCGGGCAATGAAGTCGAGCTTTCGCTCCAGGACAATATTGCGGTCGCGAATCTCGAATTCGTCCGCCAGGCGAACGTTTAAAACTTCCAGATCGGGGCGGTCCCACAAGACGTCCGGTTTTTCGGCGGGCTGAACGCGGCCGACCATTTGCTGCTGAATGAGCAGCGTCGCGCCGAGGTGCTGGAGTAGGGCACGAGCCTTCCGTCGACTCCTGCCGGCTGCCTCGATTTCCAGCGCAAACGGCTCGATTCGATCGAAGGAATCGCCGATTCGCGACTCGTACAGTCCCAACACAACGCTCTTGCCCGTGTTCTCCGCAACGACCTGCAAACGCTCCACCTCGTGATTGCGCAAAACGACGATGCCGTTTTCAACTCCCTCCGTTGCGTTGGAATCGACGCGAATTTGCACTTCGTCGACGTCGGGCTTGGTAGAGAGCCCCGACGTGAAAGGCTGGAGCCGCTCCAAGAGAGCCACTTCGTCCGTCGGGCTGACACCGAACAGAACGGCGGCGCCGTAGCGAAACAGGACGGCGACACCGTCGCCATCCGTGCGCAGGGTCAGGGGCGTCGAAGCCAGTCGCTGCAATTCCACGTGTTGCAGCTTGGCCAACGACCGGACGTCGATTCGTTCACCGACGAGTAGCGTTCGGCAAAGGAACTGGTTTTTGCCGACCAGGCATTCCATCTCGTTCTCCAGCCGTGAGCGTGCAATCTATTCGATTCGCCTGCCGTCTTAACAGCCCCGCCGATTGACGGTAATCCGCATTCACTGGGATTGATTCGTCGGTGCGCCCTGCCTATTCTGAGGGTGTCCGCATCGGATGCGAACGGCGCCTCGCGCGAGCGTCGTGGATGTTTTCGGCGGGGCGCCTCGGATGCAGTACGCTCGTAAGGCTCGAAAGGAGGCGCTTGCCATGGCCGAAGAGCATCATGATGTCAGCTCAAACGACATCTTTCATTGCCTGAAATGCGGCCGGATCGCGTTTCAGCCTCAAGGCACTTCGCCTCCGCCAGCGTGTTGTGGTGAGCCCATGGTGCGCGCCGTTAGCGGGGTTGCGAAGAGTGGGTTGGGAAGCGAGCATCTCGCGTCCGCACCCGACGAAAACCTTGAAGAATACGCCTTGCTTGCGGAGACGCTCGAGCTTTCGCGGTGGAGTCGCTCGATTCCGGACACGGACAATATGCGATACGCCGAATTGGCCGAACGCATTTCGGCACTCGCCAGTGCAGTTGCCGATCAGTTTCAAAACGAGGAACGCAGCGAGGAGCTTGCCAAGGCGCTTGCCGGAGACGCCACGCAACGTGCGGCTGCCCTGCGCCTGCGAGAGGAAGAAAAACCGCTGTTGGCGGCATTCGCACTCTTTGTCGACGATTTACGACAGGGCCCAACGTCCTTTCACGGCTGGGCCGAGGTTTGCGACCGGCTGGACGCCTTGGCAGTTGCCTTTCGGCGCCACGAGAAAATCGAGAGCGATCTCATGCGGGACGTGATTCACGAAGGTTCGAGTCGGCAGAGTTGAAGGGGGTGGCCCTCCGGATTCGACAAAGCTCGAGCCGCTGACCGCGCAACTCTCGCGCTGCGCGTCAGGCTGAGAATGATTCCCAGCGAAGCTAGGTTCATCACCAGGGAGCTGCCGCCGTAGCTCACAAGGGGAAGTGGAATTCCCTTCGGCGGGATGAGCGCCGTGACGACGGCCATGTTGATCAGGACCTGCAGGACCATCTGCGTCAACAGAGTGAAACTTGCCGTCGCCGCAAAACGATCGTGCCTTGCGTTTCGCACCAATTGCAGTCCGGCCCAGAAAAATGCTCCCCAAAGTGCGAGCAAGCCAAAGGTGCCGACCAGGCCAAGTTCTTCTCCAACGACTGAAAACACGAAGTCGGTGTTTGCCTCGGGAAGAAAGCTGAGCTTTTGCCAGCCCTTGCCCAGCCCGACGCCGAACATCCCTCCGGCACCCATCGAAACGAGCGACTGATCGAGTTGATACGGAACTTGGGAATTCGACCAGGCCGCCAAGAAACCGGTCAATCGCCGTATTTGATAAGGTCGCAACGCGGCCACCAGTCCGGCGGCTGGAATCGTCAGCGCAGCCGCTCCCGCAAAGAAACGCACCGGGCAACCGGCAATGAAAAGTGCGATCGCCGAGCAACAGACCAGGAACATGGCCGTGCCGAGATCCGGTTCGACGAGCACCAGGCCAGCAGTTAAGAAAATCGGCAAGAGCAACGTTCCAAAGCCCAAAGTCCAAAGTCCAAGGTTGGAAAGCGGGAACCACTTCGAAGTTCGACGACCTTGAACTTTGGACTTTGGAACGTGGACCGACATTCGTTCCGCTCGACTGCAGAGGAAGAGGACCAGCGTCAGCTTGGCCAACTCGGAAGGTTGAAACTGAAATCCGCCGTGCCTTAGCCAGCGGTGCGCCCCGTTGACTCGGGTACCCACGCCGGGAAACACGACGGCGGCCAGGAGGGCAATTGTGCCAGCCAACAGATAAGGGGCCGCAAGCCGCCAGAAGCGAACGGGAATGGAGGCGCACACGGCAGCGAGCAGCATGCCCACCGCCAAAGCCCAGAGCTGGCGCGAAGGTAAATGCGTTCAAACTCAGTCGGCCAGGATGTAATGCTGGCGCTGTAGACCATGACGATGCCGAATCCCACGATTGCAACGACGAGGGAAACAAAAAGGCTGCGCTTCTGGTCCACGTGACACCGCTTTTGAATCTGTCTTCGGCGACGGACCAGGCAATCGCTGAGTTCCGGTGAGCCGTTGCCGGATAGAGCGGTCAGGCCGATTTGCGGAGGCCGTGCCGTGCCTTTTCGACCGCTTGCACTAATCGCGGACCGTGGAGGGCAAGCGAATACGCGTGTTCGACGCGGCGACGGCCGGCATGGCCCACCGTCTCGCGAAGAAACGAATCTTTCACCAACCGGGCGATGGTTTGAAACCACTCATCGCGGGTGCGGGGAAGGAAACCGTCCACTTCGTCATGGATAATGTCGCGATTCACGCCGACGGGGCTGCAGACCGCGGGGATTCCCAGGGCCATGTATTGCAGCGCTTTGAACCCACACTTGCCCTGCGTAAAGCGATTATTCGGCACTGGCATCACGCCGATGTCGAAGGTGGCCGCCTCGGTGATCTCGATTTCGGGCGACCAGGGGACAAAAGTCCGTCGAAGATTGCCGAGCACGGAAAAATCGAGCTCGGCCATCGTCTCCGAAATCACCTTCACGGCGATCGGCGCGTGGAGCTTGGGTAAGATCGGCAGAATATCGTTGAGGTATGCATTTGTGCTGCGGCTGCCGGTCCAGCCAATCGTGATGTAATTCGGCTCCCTTTGTCGCAAACGGGGATGATAGTCGTCGGTATCAATGCTGGTCGGAACGAGCGTGACGCGGTTCGTGAATCGCGAGGCTTCGTCCGCCAGGTATTGGTTGCCGCAAATGACCAGGTCCGCGGTCCGCATCATGGCGGCGAAACGCGCTTGCCGCCGCCGATCCTCGGCGCCGATCCGTCATACATGACGGCGTCATCGAGGTCGTAGACGAGCGATCGTGCATTACGTCGCAAAAACATCAATTCCGGCCGGCTCAACAGGTGCTTCTGCAAGAACACAGCGTCGTAACGACTCAGTTTGCGGTAATGGGAGAGCCGCTGCCAAAGATTCCGGCCCAGAAATATCGTGTCGCAGCGGTGTCCCGCTTTCGCGAAGAAGGGGAGCATGCGCTCGACACGGAACCGGAAACTCGGCTTGGCCGCTCGTGTCGAGAGAAATGCGATGTGCATCGCCGGGTCTCCAGCAGCCCTTGGCACCGAGTTTGGGTAGGACACAATCTGCTCGAGGTCAGCCGACTTTGGGACGCCGACTCGCGTCCGGCGACATCGCGGCGTTGCGACCGGCTTTCGGGACGCTCACGACATACCAAAGCGGCGAAATACCCCAAGCCACCGCGTGCAGCGAAACGGGCGTCAAACCCGCACGACGCACGTCGTTTACAAACCGCCACGCGGGAATCGGCACGCGGTCGATCGGCACCGTGCGGCGCAGGGCATGCTTCAATTGGAACTGCACCGCGCCTAAAGCAAATGCATTGAAGAAAGAGACGATCAATGGGCCGCGGCAGACGCGTCGTAATTCGCTCAGGGCGCGAATGCGGACGTCGCTTTCCCGAAAGTGATGAAAGAGGCGATTGCAGATGACGGCATCAAAATGTCCATCGGGATAACCGGTCTGCATCACGTCGCGGACTACGAAATCGGGCTGCCTCGCGTCGAATCGATTTTCCGCTTGGATCGCGTCCCAACGACGGCGAGCCATGCGGGTCATGTGTTCCGAGCAGTCAGCACAAGTGATCCGGTATCCGCGGTCGGCAAGAATGTCGAGCAGGCGCCCGATCCACAGGGCAAATCGAGAACATGCGCACCGGGTGGCACGGCCGTGAGTGCGCGACGAATGCTGCGAACCTCGAGACGGTCGCGCCAACCATCGCCGAATCGAGTGGGGTATTTTTCGGCGACCTCTTGCTGGTCGAACCGGAAAATGGCCGCCCGATGGCTATTCGCATCGGATAAAACGTCGGACACCGAAAGAGAGACTGCGGGATCGACCATGGACGCGATGATCTCACGATGAATTCCGGGCTTTCCGCGAGCGGCGGATTCTAGAGATTTCGTCCAGTCTCCTCCAGACGTTTTTCCAAGGCGTCGCGTCACCGGCGCTGGCTAAATACGCGGTCAGTGCCCGTCTCCGCAAACTGTGGGACATCCCCGGCGAATCGGAGGTAGCGGCGACCAGGCGTGCAAGATTGTTCATGCGTGTTCCCCGGGTCAGAAACCAGGGTTTCGAGGCCCCGTCGAGATCGATGACGAAGACCTGGATCCGATCCGCTTCTTCGCGAACCAACAGGTTTGTCGCTTTCAAGTCCCGATGCGCGAAGCCGCGGGCGTGAAGCGTGCCGACGAGCTGTCCGATGCGCTCGGCGGTCTCGCGCAACACGGCCTTCCGGCCCCGCGAAGGCTCGACGGCGACGGTCCGTCGAAGAAAGGCGTCAATCGGCATCGCCCGTTCAAGCCATTCCGTCGCCAGGAACGCGGGCTTGAACAGAGAATGCCAGCGAGGTGCGACGGCTACCAAAGGCCGCGCGGTTGGGATGCCGTGACTTAGCAAGCGATGCCCGAAATGAAAATTCCGAATCGTGCGGGCTGGTTGCAGTCCTCGAGCCAAACGCCGAACCCAGGTCTTGCTTCCACAACGCTTGTAGGCAGTCCAGATTTCACGATTCGACGCACGCAGGGGGGACGCACGATCAGAGCCGATCGGCCCTGTTTGACGATTTTGGCCGACGCGTCTTCGAGGGGAGTCTCCGGCGTCGCGGCCACTCGTTCTCGCTCACTCGGTTCCATCTCGGGAACAGAGACGAGTCGGTAATCCGCACTTTCGTGGTAGCGCAGATCCAAAACGCGATCGCACTCATTGGCCAACGGCCGCGCGCCGGATCGTGCCGATCCGATCGTCGACTCATTCTGACGAAGAGTGGCCACGTCGTCTGACCTACTGAAAATGGCAAGGCCGCATGTGATGGATAATTCGCAGCCGAATTTTAGACGTGATCATTCGTGCGGCGAACCCCAGTTTTTGACCGGATGCGGTTCGGTTTGGCTGATTTGGCATCCGAATCGCGATAAGATCGGCTCTACGTGAACTGATTCCGCATCGAGAATCGATTTTTGGAAACGAGCTCAAAACGATGAAGTTTCTTGCGATCGCAGCGCTGGCGCTGGCAGGATATTTGATCGAGACATCGCCCGCGTCGGCGGGTCAATCCGCGCCCGCGGCGGTGCCCAATTTCGTGATTGTGTATGCCGACGATCTCGGTTATGGAGATCTCGGCTGCTTCGGGGCGACGGGCTATCGCACACCGAATCTCGATCAAATGGCGCACGACGGCAGACGCTTTACCAGCTTTTGCGTCGCTCAGGGCGTCTGCTCCGCATCCCGCACGGCTCTCTTGACCGGTTGCTATCCGAACCGCGTCGGCATCCTGGGCGCATTGGGGCCGGGGAGCAAGGTCGGAATTAACGAACACGAACAGACGATCGCCCAGGTCTTGAAACAGCGCGGCTATCACACCGCGATCTTCGGCAAATGGCACCTGGGCCATCATCCGCAGTTTCTGCCAACGCATCACGGATTCGACGAGTACCTGGGTCTGCCCTATTCCAACGACATGGGGCCGCGACCGGGCCAACTGCCGGGACGCGGGAAATCCGCCGCTCCCGCTTATTGAGGGTGACCGGATCGTCGAACTGAACCCGGATATTTCGCAACTGACGACCCGATATACAGATCGCGCCGTGAAATTCATTGATGCGCATCACAACGAACCGTTCTTTCTGTACGTTCCCCACACGATGCCGCATGTCCCGCTTGGCGTCAGCTCGAAATTCCGCGGGAAGTCGAGCCGCGGTCTTTATGGAGACGTGATCGAAGAGATCGACTGGTCAGTCGGCCAGATTCTGACGGCCCTCGATCGTCACGGCTTGAATGAACGCACGCTGGTGATCTTCGCCTCCGATAATGGGCCCTGGCTTTCCTACGGCGACCATGCCGGATCGGCCGGCCCGCTGCGGGAGGGCAAAGGAACGACCTGGGAAGGGGGTGTGCGGGAGCCATGCGTCATGCGCTGGACGGGCAAGATTCCCGCTGGCACAACTTGCACCGAGCTAGCCGCGACGATCGACATCTTGCCAACTCTGGCAGCGCTTGCGGGAGCGGCGGTGCCTTCGGACCGGATCATCGACGGCAAGGATATTCGCCCCTTGATCTTTGATGAACCGGGAGCGAAATGCCCGCATGAGGCCTATTACTACTATTGGAACAACGGGCTTGAGGCGATTCGCAGCGGTCCGTGGAAACTGCATTTCCCCCATTCGTATCGCAGTCTCGCCGGAAAGGGGGGCACTGGCGGCAAGCCGGCTCGGTACGACGAACGCACGACCGATCTCGCGCTCTACAATCTCGAAACCGATGTTGGCGAAAGGACCGACGTTGCTGCCGAGCATCGAGACGTCGTTTCGAGTCTCGAGAAACTCGCCGAATTCGCTCGCGAAGATCTCGGAGACTCTCTGACCAAGCGGAAGGGCAAGAACCTGCGGCCCGCGGGCAAGGTTCAGCCTCCTGCAGAGAAGTGAAAGCCCTCCTCGTCCGGATCGGCGTCGACCAGACTTTTGGCGCTTGGAATGCGCCGGTCGACGCGGGCGGGCGGTTCGTGTATGTGCCGATTCCCGAAAAACGCGGCACACTGTTTCATCCCGGTCTCGAGAGGCGCTACGGCGAGGTGCTTCCCTCGCTCGAGAGTTTTTGCGATACGCATCGGCGTGATCTATTGACGATTTGCGATTTCCTCGTTCTTTGCTGCAGCACGCAATGCACCTCGATCCCGATTTTGACATGTTGACTTACGGCGACGACGGGGCTCGCCGCGGGGCCAGAATTCGCGAGATGACGCAGGGAGACCTGCTCGTTTTTTATGGCGGTCTGCGACCGATCCATGATTGCGAACACAAGCTGATTTACGCTCTCCTCGGCCTCTACGTCGTCGAGGAGATTCTGCTGGCGACGAGCATGCCGGCGAAATGCTGGCACGAGAACGCTCACGTGCGCAAGCGAACCCGAAGACCAACGGATATCGTCGTCCGGGCCAAACCAAAACTCTCGGGCCGTTTTGAGCGGTGCATTCCCATCGGCGAATGGCGCGAGGGCGCCTACCGTGTCCGCAAAGACGTCTTAAATGCTTGGGGCGGCCTCTCGGTCCGGGATGGTTATATTCAGCGGACGCCGTGCCACCGCGGTTCCACAAGCCGACACGATTTCTCAATGGCTCGACAAACAGGCCGTTCATTTCATTCCCGGTAACAACTGCCCCCATATCGAGCCGCGCGTACGGGCAAACGAACATTCACGCTTCGCTCAAACGAACTGCGTGATGCCGGGCATGGCGACGGGGGCGACTTCGATCGGACCCCAGTCGTAATTCGGCGGCGTCAGGTCGAGTTTCGAGTTGATCGCCTGGTCCCAGGTGATCCGTTGGCCGGTATAGGCGGCCATGCGGCCCATAATGCCCATCATCGTGCTGTTGGCCATGTAGTGACCGTTATTGATCGGCTCGCCGCGGCGGATGCTGGCAAAGAGGGCGTCGTGTTCGAGCTGATACATATCCGTCTTCTTGTGCGGGCCGTGGTACCGCCAGATTTCCCGGCCTTTGGCGTCGAATGCCGAGTGAGTCATCACGTCGACCCGCCCCTTGGTGCCGAAGATGTGGTCGCTTACGTCGACCGCGCAGCCGTCTTGCTGGCGGCAGCGGCTGAACGTCTTGACGCCATTTTCGTATTCGTAGACGACCGCCATGTGATCGAAGACGTTGCCGTATTCAGGCGCGATACGGGTCTGGCGTCCGCCGGTCCCGCTGCAGGCAACCGGATATTGATCGCACATGGCCCAGGCCGTTTTATCGAGGCTGTGCACGTGTTGCTCGACGTTGAAATCGCCGGACAGCCAGGTGAAATAAAGCCAATTGCGAATCTGGAATTCCATGTCGCTCCATGACGGCTGCCGGGGATGGGTCCAGAGACCGTGCGTGTCGTAACTCGTCTGCATGGCCACGATGTCGCCGACCAGGCCGTTGTGCAGCTGTTCCATGGTGGCCCGCTTGGCCGGGTCGTAGCGATAGCAAAGGCCGGAAACGACGGAGAGGCGTTTTTCGGCTGCCTGGCGGCATGTCTCGATCACTGACCGGATACCCCGTGCGTCGACAGCCACCGGCTTCTCGGCGAAAACGTGCTTTCCGGCAGCGATCGCCGCCTTCAATTGGGCCGGTCGAAAATGCGGCGGAGTGCAAAGCAAAACGACGTCGCAAGCGTCAATGACATGCTTGTAGGCGTCAATGCCGGCGAATCGACGATCGGGCGGCACGTCGATTCGCGCGTCGCCCCCGCTGTCGTGGAGCATGCCTTTTAGCCTTCGGAGACTATCCTCAAGCCGATCCGCAAAGGCGTCCGCCATGGCGATGAGGTGAATATCGGACCCGGCCGAAAGCGCCTGATAGGCGGCTCCCGTTCCGCGTCCGCCGCAGCCGACGAGTCCGATTTTGATCGAACCGTTGCCCGCCGCATAAACCGCCGAGTTCAGGCCGATTTGTCCAAGGACCGAACCGCCCACAATGGCGCTTCCCGTCTTGAGGAAGTCGCGTCGGGAGGCTGAAAGGGGGCTCGTGGTGGTGGGGTCGGCCATCGCGAATTACTCCGATTTGGTTGGTGAAGGCAGGTACCGTCGATCATAGCAAACACCGTTACGTCGCGACCAATGAACGTATGAAACCCCACCTCGCCACTGGTCAGGCAGTGCCAAGTTTTGTACGTTCAGCGCATGTGGATCAAGATCTGCGGCCTAAATGATCGCGCGACGGCGCGGGCCATTGCCGCGTTGCGCCCGGACGCGATCGGGCTCAACTTTTACGAAAAAAGCGTACGGCGGGTCACGCCGGAAGTCGCGAGGCAAATCGTCGACGAGCTGCCCGACGGAGTGCAGCCCGTTGGAGTTTTCGTCGATCCGACGATCGAAACGGTCACTCAGCTCGCCGCTCGGTGCCGACTGGAATGTGTCCAAATCCACTCGTCGGGCCTCGCGGATTGTTTTTACAAACTGCATGAAACTCACGCGGGCCTCAAGCGAATCCGCGCCTTTCAAGTCGGCTCGCCAAATTTGAAGAGTCTGGGCGAGTATTTCGACCGCGATCGACTTACTTCGCCGGCAGTCGATGCCTACCTCGTTGACGCTTACGCCGAAGGCATGTTTGGCGGCACGGGAAAGATCGTTTCCTGGGATCTCTTGCGAAATGAGTATCAAAAGCAAGAATGGCCACCGCTGATCCTGGCGGGAGGACTGCGTCCTGAAAACGTGGGGGAAGCGATCGAGGCCGTCCGTCCGTGGGGCGTGGACGTGGCCAGCGGCGTCGAATCGACCCCCGGCGTCAAAGACGTGGCACTTGTCGAACGATTTATCGACGAAGCCCGTCGGGCGTTTGCGAGGCTCGCCGCCAACTCGAATCCCGTGTCGCCTTGAAGAAATAAATTCTGCGGACTGCGACTTTTCGCTCCAACCCGCAGTCGGAGGAGACCGATGGCAGACGTGAATCCGTTTCGTGGCTTGCGATATGACCTCGGACAGGTCGGCGACCTTTCCGACGTCACCGCGCCGCCGTATGACGTCATCAGCCCGCAACAGCAGAAGGAACTCTACGAGCTGCACCCGTGTAACGTCATTCGACTGATTCTCAACCGCGACGAGCCCGGCGACACCGATCCGGGCGCCCGCTACAAACGGGCCGCGACTTTCCTGCGCCACTGGCAGTCGGAACGCATCCTGATCCCCGAGCACGAGGACGCCCTCTACGTCTATCACCAGGAATTCGACTGGGACGGCAGGCACTACGTGCGGCAGGGATTCATGGGCCGGGTGCGGATTGAGGAGTTCGGCAAAGGCAAGATCTACCCGCACGAGCAGACCCTCTCCGGGCCGAAGGCCGATCGCCTGGCGCTCACCAAGGCGTGCAAAATGAACTTGTCGCCTGTGTTTGGCCTTTATCCCGATCCGACCGGCGAAGTTAACGCGCTGCTGGCCGACGCAGTGATCGGATCAACCCCGTTGGTCGCCACCGACCATTTGGGCGTCGTGCACCGCATGTGGCCGGTCGCGAATGTGAACGTCATCAACGCCGTGCGGTCGCACCTCAGGGACACGCCAATTTTTATTGCCGACGGCCACCACCGGTACGAAACGGCGAACACGTACCGAAATTGGCTGAAAGAACAGGGCCAATACCGCGGGGAATCGGATCCGTCGAATTTCGTGCTGATGACGCTCGTGGGAATGAGCGATCCGGGGCTGGCCATCTTGCCGACGCACCGCCTTGTGTCCGATATTCCCGCTCTGGCCTCCGGCGAATTGGCCAACGCTATTTCCAGCCATCTTGCAGTCGAAGCGATGGGAACGGGCGAGGAAGCGGCCCAGAAAACGTGGCTCCGCATCGAACGGGACGGCGGTCAAAATGTCTTCGGCTTCGGAACGGCTTCCGATGGCGGCTGGCTTTTTGCCCGTGTGACCGATGCTTCACCGATGGCCACGCTTGCTCCCGATCAAAGTGATGCCTGGCGGGAACTCGGAGTCAGCCTGCTTCATAAATTGGTCATCGACGACCTGCTCAAGCGCCGGTTTCCCCAGAGTGAGCCCAAATTCAAATACGTGCACCAGCTGAGCGAATGCACGCAAGCCCTGGCGGATAAATCGTGCCAGTTGGCCTGCCTGGTGCCGCCGGCCCGCATCGAGCATGTCGAGGCCATCGCATCGAAATTCGAGAAGATGCCCCCCAAGAGCACGTACTTTTACCCAAAACTCCTCTCGGGTCTGGTCTTCAATCCGCTGGTCTGACGGGCTTGAGAACCCTCCGGGCGAAACATACGATTGATCCACGCCCATGCCGAAACGGGAGTTGTGGAGCAAACCATGGCCGGTGACAAATCGATTCTGCTCATTGAGGACGACCGCGAAATTGCCAGCACGATTCAAAACGTGCTGCAGTCGGCCGGTTACCACGTCATGGTCGCCAACAATGGAGTCGACGGCCGGCGAATCATCGACAACGACCACCCGGCCCTCGTCATCACCGACATGATGATGCCGAAGATGGGCGGTTTTCCCGTCCTGGAGCACATCCGCAGCCAGCCCACGCCTCCGCGGGTGATCATGATCACCGCCAACGAGGGGGGCCGCCATAAGGCCTACGCGGAAATGCTGGGTGTCGACGAGTACCTCCGCAAGCCGTTCGCCATGGACGTGCTTCTGGAAGCCGTCGAACGCATTATTGGCGCCGGTGAAGAAGGGCCCGCAGGGTTCCGGCCCGTCGCGTCTCAAACGGACGCCGACGAAACGCAGTCCGCCATAAGATCCGCGGCCCAGATCGCCGCAGGCGGACTTTTTTCCGTCCGGAGCGCGTTTTCAGCAACCAACTCGCTAGTTGACACCCAGGCTGCGCTCGATTTCCTGCGCCGGGGCGAGACGAGCAGGTTTCGCATCGGATCGTTGTCCTGCATGGGCGTCTGGCTGGCCCGTGCGTCTTTGCCAACGTCGTTCCAACCGTCTTTTTCGTCTTTGGACTGATCCAGGCTATCCACTGGCTGCCCGGTCAGAGTGCCAATCATATTGCGGAGCGAGTTATTCACGTCCTCCGTGGCACATCCGCACGAAATCCCCGCCAAGGCAACGATCGACCACCAGGCGGCAAACCGTTTGAGCATAAAAATCTCTCTCGAAATTGCCGAACCCGGGCGCAAGCGGCAAGCCCGGTCAGCGGCTATGATGGGCGGCGGAAAATCGCTGCTGGGAATGGAAGGAATGCAGGCAGGAATGGGGAGAGAGGGCCTTATTCTGCACATTGTCCGTGTTCAGTAAAGATCAGATCGCAAACGGCCCTTTCCCGGAGAAACCCGCCCAATGCCCGTCGCCGAAACCCCTTTGGACATCCTGGTTATCGCCACCCACCCCGATGACGCCGAAATCGGCGTCGGCGGCACAATTATTCGTGCGGTGGCCGGGGGAAAACGCGTCGGCATCCTCGACCTGACCAACGGAGAACCCACCCGCACGGCACCCCCGAACGCCGTGCCCAGGAAACGGCCGCCGCCAGCAAAGCCCTCGGCCTCACCTGGCGAAAAAACCTCGGCCTGCCCAACCGCAGCGTGCAGGACACCCTCGAAGCCCGCCGCCAACTGGCCGGCGTCCTGCGGACCACCCGTCCGCAAATCATTTTTTCGCCCTACTGGGACGATTCGCACCCCGACCACGTCGCCGCCAGCCGGCTCTGCGAAGACGCCCGCTTCTGGGCCAAGCTCAGCCGCAGCGACTTGCCCGGCGAACCGTATTGGCCGCCGAGGATGTTCTACTACTGGAGCATCCACCTCCGCATCCATCCGAAGCCGGCCTTCGTGGTCGACATCAGCGACGCCCTCGACCAGAAAATGGAAGCGATCCGCGCCTACGCCAGCCAATTTCTGGAAGGCCGCCCGCAAGTCTTCCCGACCGCCCTCGACGACATCCGCGACCGCGCCCGCTACTGGGGCTGGACGATCGGCACCGCCTACGCCGAACCGTTCGGCTCCCGCGAAGAGATCGGCCTCAAGTCTCTCGATCCCCTCTTCCCGTAGGGCAAGCTGCCAGCTTGCCATTTGTTTTTCTCCAGCCGACTTTTTCGTCTCGCCACCGACTTTTTTGGCTTTTTTGGGGCGCTGAAAAAGGGCGAGTTTTTTGGGGTGGACCCAAAAAAAGTCGGACAAGGGCAGAGCGAGATTGCGGAGAGGCTGAAATCAAGCGTTGCAGCCCACTCTTGTAATTCCTTACTCCCTCGCCCCTTGCGCGAGGTGATTCAGGGTGAGCCGACCAGTGGATCGAGTGAAGCGCGGAGCAGGGCGGTCGCAACAGCGGCGACTTTTTTGGGGACCACCCCAAAAAACTCCTTTTTGCCATTTTGCTGTAAAAGAGATCTTCGTGATCCGCACCGGCGAAGGTACAATGTGGCTAGGAAGCGGTTCGAGCGTCTGCCCCGTTCGCTCCCGCATGGATTCGTGCTTCCTCCCCGCCACGGTCGGCCCCGCCGAATCTCGAAGCGAATCAGGAAATTCCCCCGCAAGAATTCCACCGTTGGAGTCCTTCCGTTCATTCCGCACAATGATGGTGCGCCCGCGATCAGTTCCTTCGCTCGCAGCCAGTCATCTCCGTCAACGAACACACAGCAGGAAATCTGAATGCGACTCTTGTTTGTGCCGACGCTCGCGCTCTGCGCCGCGCTCGGTGCCGGCTCGCTCGAAGGTGCAGAATCCCCGCAGACGAGCCGACGACAGTCCCAACTGCCGGACAAAAACATTCTCACGTCCAATTCCGTGGTGCTCACCCTGCCACTCTCGCCGGGTGAGCCGCCGCTCGAGGTCACTTTGAGCCAGCTGATGGCCGTCTTCAAAGTGCCCGGCTACAGCATCGCGGTCATCGATCACGGTCGAGTCGCCTGGTCACGCGGCTTTGGCGCGACCGAACCGGGCGGCCATACGCCTGTGACCGAGCGGACGCTGTTTCAAGCCGCGTCGATCAGCAAGCCGGTCACGGCCGCCGGCGTCCTCCGGCTCGTTCAAGAGGGCAAGCTGTCGCTCGACGAGGACGTTAACAGGAAACTCAAGTCCTGGAAGGTGCCCGAAAACGGGTTCACCGCCGCGCAAAAAGCAACTCTCCGCCGCATCTTGTGTCACAACGCCGGATTCAATGTCCCGGGATTCGACGGCTATCCGCAAGGCGCGCCTCTCCCCACGCCGCAGCAGACGCTCGACGGACTGCCCCCGGCCAACAATCCGCCCGTCCGCGTAACGACGGTCCCCGGCACACAGTGCAATTATTCGGGCGGGGGCTTCGCAATTGCCGGCCTTTTGGTGAAGGACGTCTCGGGCCAGAGGTTTGAAGACTTCATGCGCGAGCACGTCCTGCTGCCCGCGGGCATGACCGAGAGCACCTTCGAACAGAACCTTTCCCCGGACCGTGCGGTGCAAGCGGCGACCGGAACGCGTCGGAACGGCCGGACGGTGCCCGGAAAGTGGCATCGCTTTCCCGAACTGGCTCCGGACGGACTTTGGTCGACGCCCACCGACCTGGCGAAATTCGCGATCGAGATCGCCCTCTCCGAGCAAGGCCGCTCCAATCACGTGCTCTCTCGCGCTCCGCGCACGAGATGCTGACTGTGCAATGCCACGACGATCCCGATGGGCAAGGCGGCACGGGTCTCGGCTTCGCTCTGGGCTATCAGCATCACCCCCGGATCTTTTTTTTCATAACGGCAGCAACGTCGGCTTCAAATCGGTGCTGATGATGGACGCGGCGGCGGGCTGGGGTTACGCCGCCATGTCGAATTCCGACAACTTCGAGGCGGTCAATCGCCGGGTCGTGCAGACGTTGGACAAACGCAACGGATGGGGAATCGCCTCGCCACGAGCGACCTCGGCGAAATCCTGACGATCTTCGAATCGCTCCGCGGAGTGCAAACGGCGCTTGACAGTTACGTTCGAGCCAAAGCCCAGGGCTTCGCCGGCCTGCGTCACGATGTCAACACGCTCAATAACTTCGGATATCGGCTGCTGGAGGAGAAAAAGTTCGCGGACGCGATCCGAGTGCTGCGAATGAACGCGGACGAGTATCCGCAAGACGCCAACGTCTACGACAGCCTCGGCGAGGCGTACATGGATGCCGGCGACCGGGACCTCGCGATCCAGAATTACGAAAAATCGCTCCGGCTCGATCCCAAGAACGAGAACGCCGTCTCCCGGCTCAAAAAGCTGCGTACGAAGTGATCTCGCACGAAGTGCCAACTCTGCGTGCACGCTGGTCTCTCAACCGAAACCCGTGCATGATTCTCGATCGGTGCGAGCCGAGTGATCCGCCGCGGCCCTTTGTTCGTTCTCTCCATCAAGGTCCGCAGCGGAGGTGCGTGAAAGCTGTCCTTGCAGCCTGTCACGCCACGAGGAACATCAACCATGTCGTCAAGCTCAAGCCCCCGTGCCGAGCCCGGGCCCGAGCTACGATCCTGCCGATCGCAGTGCGCGGCTCGATGGCGCTCGGCGGCCTGCAGATTGGCCTCGGCGTGCTGAGCCTGCTGATGGCCGTGTTCATGTCGACAATGACCCTCGGGCGGCTTCCCGCAGCCCCGCAAGGCCCCGGGTTCAATACGCGGGCGATGATCTCCCGCGATCGCGACGTACGTCATGTTTGCGGCCGGATTCATCTGGTTGGGAATCGGAATGATCCGCATTCGCCGCTGGGCGTGGGCACTCACGCTGGTTTTGTCGTGGATGGCCCTTGTCTTCGGCCTGTTCGGGTTGGTGCTCATGCAAATCATGATGAGCCGGCAAGTCTTTGAAGCCGCTTCCGAACAGGCTCACGCGTCACCGGAGGTGATCACGTTTGTCGACGATGACGGTGACGATGTTCTGCATGTACGTGCTTTTGCCCGCAATCTTCGTCGCCGGTTGCAGCCCAGGACGGGCCGCGACACCGTGTACCGCAGCGATCCCGTCCCGCGCTGGACGACCGCTGCCCGCCGCCGGTGTTCGCTGTGCATTATGCATGCCGTCGGAGCAGCCGCGCCACTGACGTCATGGCCATACGGCTGGACGTTTCCGGTCTTCGGATTCATCCTCTCCGGCCCGGCCGTCCGGCGGCGACCTGCACTTGGCCGTCGTACTCGCATGCCTCGCGTGGGGCCCCTCGGCTCAAGCTGCTCGCCTGGTGGGGCACGCTGCTCTTGATGATTCTGTGGACCTTAAATGCGGTCATCATCGTCTGGCGCGGCGACCTCCTGGCGATGTTCAAAAAGATGGACTGCCTGCCGACCAGGTCGAAATCATCCGCAAGATGGGCATCTTCCAAGGCTCCTCGATCGGGGTCGTGCTGCCGGTCGCCATCGCCGGGCTCGTCTGGCTCGGCTACCCGCTCTACATCCGGCGGTATTTCGTGCGAAAGGCTGAGATCGCGAACGTCGCTTCTCAAGCTTCACTAGCGAGTCGCCATTCCGGTCGCGCCGGTCCGGGGGGATTAACCCCCGGCTCGGCAAGGCGTTTCACAACTCGGTCCATCATTTTTCATTAGACAATCTACTATGTCTCCTTCGTCTGCCGAGCACCAAGTGATACACGAACAGGCAATTACAAGTCTCAACCCGCGAGGGATCATGACGCGGAATCTCGCGGCTGATTGTTTTCCTGTTCTTCGCCTGCGGCCTGCTGCTTGCCGTCGGCGTGTATTCCGACGCCCAGGGCGGGATGTTCTATCGACGGCACTGCTTGCCGGCTGCCTCTTCGCGTTGCCCGTCGTCGCCTTTCTGCAGCGTCACAGCCTCCGTACGCGAAAAGGCACCGTGACCCAAAGCAAATTCCGACCACCAACTGGGCGGCCGTGATCGAACGGTACGCCGTCGACTGGCTCGCCGTTGTTCTGGGGGTGACATTCCTCGCGTCTTTCGTCTTCTGGTTTCCGTTCGGCGAATTCCTCTATGTCAGCGCCGCTTACGGCCACGATGCCTGGGTCTCCGGTCTGTATATCATCAATAAACGAGGAGCTGTCCAATGGCGACAAGGCCAACTCCCTTGTTTTCTTTGGTGCCTTCGCCTTGGCCATCGCGACATGCGTCGGCAGCGTCTGCGCCGCCGCGTATTTGGCATGGGATTCCATCGAGAGCGGCTTTCCGATCAACTGGAGCTCACCGACGGTCGCTCCGATCATTGTCGTCGTAAGATTCCAGTTGCGAGGAGCCCAATTCACCAATGGTCACAGATTTGGAACAAGAGCCTGCGAAAGCGATCGAACCTGTCCGGCGGAGGATCGTCGTTTTTCTGCTGCTGACGTTTGGCTGACCCCTGTTCTACTATTTCATCGTGAGCCATAGCGGGATCCACAGTCAGAGTGGCGGTCTGCTTGCGTTCCCGCTGATGTGGTGCCCGGGGATTTCCGCGATCGTGACGCAGCTGTTCTTCTGCCGCAGCCTGCACGGCATGGGTTGGGGCTGGGGCAAAACAAGGTACCAGGTCGCGAGCTGGTTGATTCCGCTGGCGTACACGGCGGTGGCGTACGCCGTCCTCTGGGGCACCGGGCTGGCGCCCCTGAGTGACACGCAGATCGCCACAGAGTTCGAAAAGGCGGGGGCTCAAGGGGCTGAGCCACGGGCAACTGCTGGCGATTTACCTCGTCATCGTGCTCCAGCTGGGCAGATTGCCAACTGTGCCGCCGCACTCGGCGAAGAGATCGGCTGGCGCGGCTTCCTGGTGCCGCAACTGGTAAAGGTCCGCGGTTATTCGCAGACGGCCTGGATCAGCGGTTTGATCTGGTCCGCGTGGCACTATCCCCTTCTGATTTTCGGCGGCTACACGAACGAAGGCGTGCCAACCTGGTACGCACTCATGGCGCTTTACGGCCATGGTGCTGGCGCACAGTTTTGCGTTCGCCTGGCTACGGCTCAAATCCGGCAGCCTGTGGACGGGAATGTTCTTTCACGCGAGCCACAATCTGTTCGTGCAAGCGGTCTTCACGCCATTGACGGCCCAGTCCGCGATCAGCACGTACCTCGTCGACGAATTCGGGGCCGCCCTGCGATCGCCGCGTGGTTGACGGCTTTCTGTTCTGGCGCCGCCGGGGCGGCTCCTCGCTTCGCAGACATGGCCAAAGCCTCGCGGGCCCCACCCAACATGTACATCCGTGGCGGGGGCCTTTACGGCCGCGAAGAGGATCGCCGCGTGGGCCGTTTGCGGGCTGCTGCCGCCTTCTTGCCGTCGGCCTCGAGCAACAGCGACTCGACCGCTTGCTCGACGAAGTCGGGTTCCAAGAGTCCTTTGTAGCGGATGATGCCCTTGTGATCGATGAGATAAGTCATCGGAATGACGCTCACGTTCCATTGGCTGGCGATGGGGCCGGAGGAGCCGTCGCTCCAGGAGCGCCAGGTCACCTTCTTCGCCTTCTGCACCTCACTCAACCGCTCTGGGGCGTCGGTGTTGACCCCCAGCATGGCGAACCGTCGGTGTATGTTCTTCGTGACCAGGATCCGCGCGTAGGGATACAACTGCTGGCAGAGAGAAGACCAGTCGCCCCAAAATGTCAGCAGAATCACCTTGCCGCGATAATCCTTGAGGCGAAAGTCTTGTCCGTTGCCATCGGTCCCCACGATGTCGGGGGCAGTCGTGCCGACGGAGAGATGTTCTTTTTCATACAAGAGCGGTTTGGCCACTTCCGACAGCGGTTTGCCGCCCAGCAGGACGTCCGAGAATTCCTTCGTGATGCGGTTCAAGAGCGCAACAATTTCCTTGTCGGCCGCGGCCGGCGTCGCTGTCGGGCCTGGCGTTCGCTTGCTGCTGCAGATTGGTCGCGAGGCTCAGGCAGGCAAACGCCTGCGCCTCGCGATGCGGGCTCTTTTTCACCACGGTCCGCAGGAAGGTTTTCGAATCGTGCTGAGGAATTGCCGCCATCAGCAGGGCCACGCCGCCGAGCTCCTTCTCGTTGAGGTGATCCTGCACGAGTGCGTCGGTCGCCTGCTGCAGGAATCGATTGGTCACTTTCGGATCGGTCCCCTTCAACAGAAAGCAGGCCATCGCATAGGCTTGAAAGGCCGTCTTGGACTTGCGGTTGGCGGTCGCCAGTTGCAGCAGCTTGGGCACATAACGGACCGCGGGGTTCTTGTGAACGAAGGCCTCGGCCTCGGCGGCGAGGGGGTGCCCGCTTTCAGTCGCTCGAGCTCGATCTGATACTCTTCCGCTTCGCGCTGGTAGTCGCTGAGGACTTGTTCGACTTTGCCATCGAGCTCTTCCATCGTCCCGCCGGCCGACTGGATCTTCTTGACTGCCTCAGAGAGTGGTTGGGCCTTGGCGTAAAGCTGATTTTTCAATTCGACGAGATGGCGGACATGGACCGCGAACGCGAAACGCGTGTCCTTCGAGATCCAGGAATTGATCCCGATGACTTCCCCGCGTCGATTGACCAAGGGGCCGCCGCTGTTGCCTTCCGAGATCACGGCGTCGGTCTGGATCCAGTCATCGTCCTTGGAGACGTTCATGACCGACAGGAACACGCGCATCCGGGCCGGCAACTCGTCCGTCTTGTGGACGGCGTTGACCATGCCTTTGGTCGGCGTGAACGCCAGGCCTTTCGGGTGGCCGAAGGCGATGACCTCTTGGCCCGGTTTGAGTTCGAGCCGCTGCGGCAGCGGCAGCGGCACCAAATTGGCGGGCTTGTTCGCCAACTCCAGAATGGCGAGATCGGTCTGGGGGCTGAGTTGTCTGGCTCCGCTCACTTCAACCGACGTCCCGTCGTGGAAGAGGACCACGGCCCGAGAGGCGTGCCGCACCACATGCAGACAGGTCGCGACGAGGCCGCTTTGGTCGATCACAAATCCGCTGCCAAAGCCAAATTCTTTGCCCGATTTGTCGAAAATCCTGATCAACACCACGCTTTCACTCGCCTGTTCGATCAGGTCTTCCAGCGGCAAGTCGGCTCCCGAGGGACCGCCAAGCGTCGCTCCGGCGTTCGAGCCCGACGACCGCGCTCGGCCGAGGCCCGCTCTCCCGCGACCGGCGACGGCCACTTGATCGCCCCGTGCCCCATTGCCCGGTGCAGCGGACCCGTTTTGCTTCGCCCGATCGCCGCCGGGTCTTGCGGCCGCGGCGCTTTCAGAGAGGTGCTTCCCGGGCGAATCGGGTGAGGAGTTGATCGCGGCGATGACGTCGGCCGAAGGCGGACCGGGTTGGGGCTTCAGGAAAACCAGCCAGTTCACCACGGCCAGCGCCAGGCATCCGACAAATCCCACAATGGCAAAGATGGCCCATAAAGGAACAGCGGGCCCGGTTTTCGCCTTGCGGGAAGCATCCTTCTTCGGTCGACTCGCGCTCTCGCGGCGGCGAGGCATGGCCGGCAATTCGCTACCGAGATCGCCTCCCAGATCGGCTCCCGACTCCCAAAAATCGTCGGGGCTTTGCTGCTGCTGCGCCTTCGCTGGCCGAGCAGGCGCCGCATCGGCCGGCTGCCGCCGCGCGGTTCCGGGGCCGCCCGCTTCGGGCAAGCGAAATCTCTCGCGGCATTTGGGGCAAACCAAGCTCCGGCCGGCACTCTCATCGGGAACGGTGAGAGTCGCCTGACATCCCGGACACGAAATTCGTCGCGACATCGGACCCTTTCACGTTCAGCCCACAGCTGCGACAAAAAAGGAATTCTCTAATATTCACCGCTGGCGCACGGAATTCCAGTATTTTCCTTAAAAGCGGCGGAAAAAGGAGGGTATCGTCCGCATGGGCGTCCGCTCAAAGCTGCCGGCGGTGCCTTCTTTGGCGGTTTGTCGGATCGACCTGTTTCGTCAACTTTCGTCAACGGAGCGGGCCTCTGTTATCTTCTGTTCAATTCCGCTTCGGAAATCTTGGTGCACCAATGACGGACGACGGCAGCAAGACCCAAATTCGTTTCCGGGTTGCCGCGCCTGTGGACGCAGAATTACTCGGAAAGCTCAACGCAGAGCTCATCAGGGACGAGGGACATCGAAATCCGATGAGCGTTTCCGAACTCATCGAACGCATGCGAGGCTGGCTCGAAGGCGGGTACGCAGCGGTGATCGCGGAAGAGCCTGGCTCGACTGTTGGCTACGCGCTCTTTCGCCGCGAACCCGATCAGTTGTATTTGCGACAGCTTTTTGTGCAACGTGAGGGACGCCGGCGCGGAACTGGGCGAGCCATCGTCGAGTGGCTCATCGACAATGTCGCACGGGATGCGACAAGGCTTCGAATTGAGGTGCTGGTCGGCAACGAAGCCGCGAAGTCATTCTGGAAAGCGATCGGCTTTCATGAGTATTGCGTGACGTTGGAACTGGATTTGCCCACGCGGCCGAGCGATCGGACGACGTGATTCGCCACCAAGAAAGGCAAAAAAGATTTAACAGGAGTTAACAGAGGCAACGGAGGAGGAGCAAATGCATGGTATTTTGTCATTAAGAAATTTTCTCTGTTATCTCTGTTTCCTCCTGTTTAAAGCTTTCCTGTCTTTTGCATTCTTGATGCCTTCGAAAAAATCCGCGTGCCCGCCCGTGGCGACGCCGCCAACCGTCAGCGGAGGTCAGTTTTTCGGCGCGAAACGCGCATCGACGGTCATTTGCCAAGTGGTTTGATGCGCAGGGCAAATCCGCCCGCGCGGTAACGCAAGAGCCCAATCCCAAGTGCCGCAAAGCAAGCCAGCGTCAGCGTCGCCGGTTCGGGAACGGCGGCGAAGGCGTAATCGGCGATCAGCTCGTGACCGGCCGCCGTCGGGTGCACGTCGTCCCAGAAGAGGTACTGGTTCAGGTTCGCGCCCGGCGGGGCGTTGATCCCCTCATCCGTCGTGTCGGTGAAACCATAAGCTCCCGGGTTCGCCAAAATCGCAGTGGTGCTGGAGTACAGGTCGAGCACATTGATTGTCACGCCGGGATTGGCCGCCCGCAGGGCGGTCACGTCGGCCGCAATGTCGTTGTTGAACGCCACATCGAGCGCGTCGATCGCCGCAACGGCCGCCGGCCCTTCCGATTGAATCAACGGAGTCACGCCTTGCGGCGGCAGATACGAAACCAGAATGTTCTTCGCCCCCGCGCCGATCAGGCTCGTCAGAGCCGCGTTCACGGCATTCGCCGGCCCGGAAGCATTGCTCACTCCGCCGAAGAAATCGTTGGCCCCCATCAGCACGGTGTAAAGCGCGTGCGGATTCGCGGTCGGCGAAGTCGTCAGATACTGCTGCACCTGCTGCCCGAGGTCGGGCACGCCGGTATTAATGGCAGTTGCGGTCGCCCCGCCGTACGCATAATTGGTCCCGCCCGCCAGCGACGGTTGCGGATCGGGCACGCCGAGCTTGCCCGCCAGGTCATCGATCCAGTTCGGCCCGTTCGAGAACCGCCCCTGATAATACGGCGGCTGCGGCGAGCCGAAGGCGATGAGGTCGTTCCCCGTATCCGAAAGACTGTCGCCGAACGCCACGATCTGCGTAATCGGCGCGGCAACTGCGGGAGCGGCAACCGGCGTGACCAGCAATAGAGCCAACAACCCGCGCACAACACAACGACCGAACCGAGACGTCATCAAATTTTCCCCCCAGCCTCGAAGACTCCGCCCGCAGGCACCAGTCTTGCCGATCTGTGTGAATGCATCGGCAAGAACGCGTGATGAAAACCGTCAGACGAGCATGTTTCAGCCCGGGCCCGCGAGGCGGATCGGCTGAGGTGAGAAGTCACCCGTCGCGGCCCGACCGCCTGCAGCCAACAACTTAACCGACCTCAAACGCCGTCGCAACGGGCCGAGTCCAACTTCTGCAGACACTCTCTGCCGAGCCGGGGGGTTAATCCCCCCGGACGTGCGCAGACTCGGCTCGCTTGTCGCCGTTCGACACACAATTACGAGAGTCGAGCAACGTGCTGCGGACGAATGGGCTATTCCACACGGCGCCAGTGATCGGACCGGGGGGATTAACCCCCCGGCTCGACGGAGCACGGCTTAACGTGCCATCCCTGTGATCCGCGCTGGCCCCGGAATCGTTATCCTGTCGAGGCGGCCACCGACAAATGCGAAGTGAAGGAGCGGCTCGCACGGCCTCGAGCCAGGGAGAACCAATCATGTCGACGACTCAAGCCCCGGCGCTGAGCGCCCCGTCGCCCGATCGCAGCGTGCGGCTCATGGTGCTCGGAGGCTTTCAGATTGTCCTCGGCGTTCTGTGCGGCCTGATGGCCGTAATGATGGGGTCCCTGGTCTTCGGCGGCCGCATGCCTCAGGCACCGCAGGGGCCGCAGTTCAGCCCGCGGATGATGATTCCCAGCGTGGGCATTTACGTGGTGATTGCCGTGGGATTCATCTGGATGGGAATCGGCATGATCCGCATCCGCCGTTGGGCCTGGGCGTTGACCCTCGTCATGTCATGGATGGGGTTGATCGTTGGACTGTTCTCGTCGGTGCTCGTGCCCATTTTTATGACGAAGACCTGGGGAACCATTTTTGAACAGAACCAGATGCCGCCAGAAATGGTCCGGTTCATGTGGACGACCACGATACTCATCACAATTGGTCTCTACGTCCTCTTGCCGGGCCTGTTTGTCGTCTTGTGCCAGCCCAAGTCGGTCCGCGACACGGTTTACCGCCGCGACCCCACGCCGCGCTGGACCGACCGCTGCCCGCTGCCGGTGTTGGCGCTCGTCATTTTGCACGCGGCGGGGGCCGTCTCCACGCCGTCGCTGGCCATTTACAACTGGGTGGTGCCCGTCTTTGGGTTCTTCCTTTCGGGACCAGCAGGCGCCGCGGTCATCTGCCTGCTCGCCGTCTTGCTGGCGGGCCTCGCGTGGGGCACGTATCGCCTCAAGATGCTCGCCTGGTGGGGCACCATCGTCTTGGGCATCGTCTACATCACAAATTCGGTCCTCTTTCTCAGGCGGGGCGACCTCCTGACGATGTACGAAAAAATGGGCTTCCCGGCCGAGACGATTGACATGATCAAGAAGACCGGCGTGCTCGAAATGCTCACAAGCTACGGCGTTTGGATGAACGTGGCGTTCGGAGCCGCATGGTTCGGCTACCTGCTCTACCTTCGTCGGTATTTCGTGCGAAAGTCCGAGACTGCGAGCGTCGCTCCTTGAGGTTCACAACCTTCACAGCCTACACGATCGCAAGTTATTTCCTGCTCCCCTCGCCCCTCGAGGGAGAGGGGCTGGGGGTGAGGGGGCGATCGGAGGATCCGCAGATTTCGCCGATTGGAATTCTTGAATTGGTGTCATCCGTCATCTGCAGATTGGACCCCAATCAAATGAGGGAATGACATGCTCGGTCTGATCGTCGGAGCGGCCCTGCTAGGAATCATCATTGCCGTGATGGAAGAGGGTGAATTCCCCGGCTGGTTTCGCGTCATTGCGTGCGCGCTGGCCACCTTGCTCCCCACAGGCATCGTCAACGCGTTTTTGCCAAACGCCCTCTCCTTCATCGGGGCCATCGTCGGAGCCGTGATCGGCGGATTTGCGATCTCGGCGCTGTGCGGCATGAGCGTGCAGCGCGCCAGCATCGCAGCCGGCATCTGGCTGGTGCTGATCATCGGGATCTCGTTCGTCTTCCGGCTTGCCGTGTGATCGAGAATAATGGAGACGGGTCATTTAAGTTGCGGGGTTTCATGCCAGATCCCAAATTGCTCAAAGTTGGTAATCGCGTTCGATTCGTGGCCATCCTGTTCGAATGGGATCGGGATACTGACAAAGAATGGCGGCGTGAGTGTTGTTGATGACCGAATGGAGGCAACCATGACCGGATCCGAACCGAATGCTCTCATCGAGAATTTGCGCCGATCCAACCGACGCTGGAAGGCAATTGCCATCGGCGAGGCACTCTTCGTGGCCTTTATTCTGGTCGGTTCAGTGCTTGTCTCCAGGCTTCGACTGGAACGCGAGCGGGAGAGGGCTGAGATGGCTTGGCAACAAGCTAAGATGGCTCTGCAACAAACCGAGCAGGAGCGCACAGCGGCTGAAATGCAGCGCCGCCAACTCAAGGACGGAAACCGTTAGCGTCCGCGCTTTCGTTCTCAATCCTCGATACAAAATGGGACGACTGGCAATCGCAGTCGAGCCGCTGCTTAACCGAGCCCCGCGTTTGGCTCGGCTGGTCGTGCCGGCAGAACCGGTATCGGACTCGATGGGTCGGAGGCGAGCCGCATCTGGGGCGAGGGATTTGCATTGTCGGTCACAACTGCGGGGCAGCGGAGGCAGGCCGCTTTGCCTTCTTCCTGCCACCAGCGGCACTGGGGACGAATGAGGCACGTCGGCAAGGCTTGTCGGCAACGAGGCCGCGAAGTCATTCTGGAAGGCGATCGGCTTTCACGAGTATTGCGTGACGATGGAGCTGGAATTGCCGAAGCGCGCGAGCGATGCGTAGGAATGGCAAGCTGGCAGCTTGCCCTACTACACCGTCCAACGATGATTGGCATCCGCAACAGCGAGTTTCGCGGCCAAAAGACGTGAAGCGTGCCTGTCAATTACGAGTGGTCGCACCACTACGTGGACGGCCGAGTCGTGGATTGTCACGCGAACGAGTTGAGCACCTTGCGTAATTGCATGGGTTTGAGCGGCTTTACCAGGTGCACATCGAAGCCGGAGCGTTTGACCGCCTCTTGATCCTCGGAACGTCCGTAACCGGTGAGTGCGACGAGGCGCACGTCCTTGCCCAGGACGTCGCGTACTTCGCGGGCGATCTCCAGGCCGCTCATCTGCGGGAGTCCCACGTCGACGATGGCCACGTCGGGACGTTGATGCAGGATCATTTCCAGGCCGACGCGGCCGTCGGCGGCGACGGTCACTTGATGGCCGTCGAGCTTGAGCAGGGTGGCGAGCATTTCGCGACTGTCGTCATTGTCCTCGACGAGCACGATGTGTCGCGGC
Source organism: uncultured Planctomycetaceae bacterium (assembly GCA_963756305.1). Taxonomy (GTDB): domain Bacteria; phylum Planctomycetota; class Planctomycetia; order Planctomycetales; family Planctomycetaceae; genus DASPSM01. Next base: position 1,501,654 of record CAVWNP010000001.1, on the reverse strand, counting down.
GACTGCGAGGCGCTCCCCTGGAATTGGTCCATCTCGGACTTTTCGACAACCGGCGGCTCATTAACGATCGGCAAACGCACGATGAAATCGCTCCCTTGGCCGAGACCAGGGCTTTGCGCGGTGACGCGACCGCCGTGCATCTCCACGAGTTTTTTCACGAGCGTGAGGCCCAGACCCATGCCGCCTTGCGAGCGGCTTAGCGTGTTGTCCGACTGCACGAACATGTCGAAGATGCTTTCGAGCATCTCGGGCGGAATGCCGGTGCCGTTGTCGCGGACGCGGAGCACGGCCTCTTCGTCCTCTTTGACGAGCGAGAGCTGGATCGTGCCGTTGGGGGGCGTGTACTTGGCCGCGTTGGTGAGCAGGTTTTCCTGGATTTGCAGGATTCGCGCGGCGTCCCCCTCGATGTAGATCGGATAGTTCGCCACGTCGAGCTGGACCTGATGGCCTTTGGCATCGAGCACGGGCCTGACTGCTTCGACAGCGTCGTTGACGAGTTTAGTGACGTCGATGATTTGCCGGCGAATTTCGATGCGGCCCTGCGTGACGCGGGCCACGTCGAGCAGATCGTCGAGCAGGCGGGCGACTTGCAGGACTTGTCGCTGGATCACGCCGCGGACTTCGTTGAGCGATTCGGCCACGCGGTCGGGGGCGACGCAATCGAGGATGTAGGTGGCGTTGAGCGCGGCTCCCAACGGATTGCGCAGCTCGTGCGAGAGCATGGCGAGGAACTGGTCGCGCTTGCGGACGGCTTCGCGGGCGGTCTCCTCCGCCCGTTTGCGATCGCTGATGTCCTTCGGGCTGCTCGCGATGGCGACCGGCTTGCCCTCCTGGTCGTTCAGGACCGAAAGGGTGAGCAGCATCGGCATTCGCTGGCCGCGCTTGTTGTGTTTGACCGTTTCGACATTCCGCAGGCCGCCTTTTTCCAGGCAGCGCGAACGCAGCTCGCGGGCGCGGCCCGCTTCGTCTTCGGGAATGAGGAACGTAATGTCCTTGCCGATGAGTTCGTTGCGCGTCCAGCCGAAGACGCGTTCGGCTTCGGCGTTGGCGTCGGTGATTTTGCCGTGCAGATCCTCGATGATGATCGGATCGGCGGCGTCGACGTATACCTTCGACATCATCCGCAAGCCCCCCTCGGCGTTCTTGAGGCGGCTGACGTCGACGAAGGTGACCACGAGGCCTTCCACTTTGTCCTTCATGCGGTAGGGCAGAATCCGCATCAGGTAGACCGTTTTGTCGTCGCTGCTGATCTCAGTCTCGACCGGCTTGCCGTCCGTGAGAACCTGGTTCAAGTCGTCGATCAGCCGCGCATAGCGAAGCGTGCTGGCGAAGTGATCCATGCGGCGGCCGATGTCGACCGGCAGGAAATGGAACACCTCGACGACCTTCGACGTGAATTTGCGGATGCACAGGTCGCGGTCGAGAAAGACGACGCCGACTTCGGTGCTTTGCAACAGGTTGTCGATATCGGCGGTGAGCTCGGTCAGCTCGGTGATCTTCTTCTGATATTCGGCGTTGACGGTGTACAGCTCTTCGTTGACGCTGTGCAACTCTTCGTTGGTGCTTTGCAGTTCTTCGTTCGACGCGATGAGTTCCTCGTTGGTCGCCTGCAGCTCTTCGTTGCTCGTCTCCATCTCCTCGACGGTGGCCTGCAGGTTCTCCTTGGTGTAACGCAGTTCGGAGTCGAGGGCCTGAAACTGGTCTTTGGTCGCCTGATCGAGCGAGAGGGGCGCGGCGTTTTCGACGGCCTCGGCGGCCGGCTCGTGCGGCCGGTCGAGTTCGTGCAGCGAGGCCAGGAACCAGCACTCGGTTTCGTGCCGCGAGTGGATCGGTTTCACGGTCAGGCGAAACGTCGCGTCGGGTTTGCCGTCGGGAATGTGCAGGCCGTTGTAGGTAACCGGTGCGCCGTTCTTGTTGCACTGCTGCAGGGCCGTGCTGAGGGGCAAACTAAGATCGGGCTCGACGAGGTGACAGATATCGTTCGTCGGACGGCCGTCGCGGAGCTTGAGGAATTCCGACGCTCCGCCGAAGGTCTGCACCAGCTCGCGCCGGCTGTTGATCAGAAAGCTCGGCGGCATGAATTCATTGAGCAGCGCCTCGTGGGCGCGGAGCAGCGAGGCGTCATGCGGCACCGGCAAGGGGACGCTCATCGCGGCCGTTCGCGGGGTGAGCTGCGTGCCGGTCGCCGTCGCCAGCGGCAACTGCATCCCCCCGGGAAGCCGTGTTTCTCGCCGCTTGCGATAGACTTTCCAACGCTCATCGATGACGTCGAATTCCGATTTCAGTTCGCCCGGCGATTCGCTGGGGCCCAGCACGACCACGCCGCCCCGCTTGAGCGCGAACTGAAACAGCGAGAGCGCCTTCTGCTGCGCCGCCGGCTCGAGGTAGATCAGCAGATTGCGGCACGTGACCAGGTCGATCTTGGTGAAGGGCGCATCCTTGATGATGTTGTGTGGCGCGAAGACGATCATCTTCCGCAGCTCGGCAGCGACCTGGTATCCGTGTTTCACCTTGGTAAAAAACCGCTGCAATCGCGTCGGCGAAACTTCGGAGAGGCTGGCTTCGCTGTAAACGCCGGCGCTGGCGACGTCGAGCGACGCGCGGTGCACGTCGGTGGCGAAAACCTTGACGTTCACGCGGGCGCTCATGCGGTCGATTTCTTCCCGGATGAGGATCGCCAGAGAATAGGCTTCCTCTCCCGTCGCGCAGCCGGCGACCCACACGCGGAATTCGTGGTCGGGGCGGATCTTGACCAAGAGGGCCGGCAGCACTTCTTGCTCGATGCGGCGAAAGGCCTCGGGATCGCGGAAAAATCGCGTTACGCCGATCAGCAGGTCTTTGTAGAGCAGGTTCAGCTCGTTGGAATCGCTGCGCAGCCGCTCGACGTATTCATCGAGATCGGTGATGTGCAGCATCAACAATCGGCGCTGGACGCGGCGGGCCACCGTGCCCCGCTTGTAGTGTGAGAAATCGATGTCGTACGAATCGCGCAAGAGCTGAAACACCGCGTCGAAGCCTTTGAGCAGCGACGGATCGGCCGGCAGGAATTCGGCCATTTCACTCCCGCCGGGATTCTCGACATAGGAGAGGATGGCGGCCGGCATGCGCTCGGGCGGCAAGACGAGTTCGACGACTCCCGTTTCGACCGCGCTTCGCGGCATGCCGTCGAATTTGGCGGTGGGAAACTCCTGGGCCAGCACGAGGCCGCCTGCTTCGTGAATCGCGAGGACGCCGCGGGAACCATCCGAGCCGGTGCCCGAAAGCACCACGCCGATCGCACGCGGTCCGAGATCCTGAGCCAGTGAGCGAAAGAAAATGTCGATGGGCAGCGTCAGGCCCGCGTTGGGCTCCTTGTCGCTCAACAGGAGCTTGCCGTCCGCGATGATCATGTCTTTTTTTGGCGGGATGAGGTAGATGGCGTTGGGTCGCACGGCCACCCCGTCGGTCACGCGGTGGATGCGAATTCGCGTCTGCCGACTCAACAGTTCGTCCATCACGCTTTTGAAATCGGGCGAGAGGTGCTGCACGACGACGAATGCCATCCCGCTCTCGACCGGCATGGCTTTGAAGAATTTTTCCAAAGCTTCCAAACCGCCGGCCGACGCGCCGACGCCGACCACCGGAAAGTCCTCTTTGACCGGTTCGCAGGGCGGGGAGTTCTGCGTTTTGCGGAACGGGGATTCGAGCGTTGATTCGTTCTGCTCCGGCTCCTGCCCGGCGACAGAACCCATTGCAACGCCGGGGGTTGAATCGCTGGCAGACAACGCGGATTCGTCGCGACCAGGCACGGACCAATTCCTTTCGGTTTTTTGGGTCTTTCGAGGCACTGAGTGGCCGGGGGCAATTTCAATGCCACGTGCTGGCGGTCAAAGTATGGGCATTCGATCCCGGATCGGTCCGAAAGCCGGATTCTCCAGGAAAAGTGAATGCAGAGTTCACGACTCGGGAATCTGGCAGCGATTTGAAGAGGCGGCGTCAGCATCGTCGATCACGTCGACAAGTCGTGATCCGACGAGAGGCTTCCTGCGTTGTGTCTCTCGGCGACGTGCGAAATTTGGGAAACGTGCTCCGTGCGTCGGAGGTATCGATGGATATGACGACTGCCAATCCGCAAACAATCGCGAAGACCCCCTTGCGGGTCTGGCCGGGCGTCGTCGCTGTGGCACTGCAGTGGCTGGCCTGGCTCGTGCTGCCGATCGTCGTGCCCGAGGCCAAGTTATACGGAATGGTGGGGGGCATTCTGGGCGGCGGCCTAGTCGTGCTCGTGTGGTGGCTGTTTTTCAGCCGGGCGCCCTGGCTGGAGCGCGTGGCGGCCATCTTGCTGATGTTTGTGGCGATGTTCGCCGTCGCCCCCTTCGTTCACAAGTCGATTACCGGCGGAGCGATGGGGATGTTGCTGCCCGTTCTCGCCATCCCCGTGCTGTGTCTGGCGCTGGTGGCCTGGTCCGTGGTCAGCCGCCGTGCTTCAGCAAGGCCGCGGCGAGCATCGATGGCGGCGGTCATCATCCTCGCGTGCGCGGGCTTTGCGCTGGTCCGCACGGGAGGCATGTCGGGAGACGGTAATTCCGACCTGCATTGGCGATGGACGCCGACGCCAGAGGAGCGACTGCTGTCCCAGGCCGAGGCCGTACCGGCGACGCCCGTTCGCGCGATCGCGACGGCCGCGTTGACGGCTTCGACTGCCAGCACGGCGAAGGGAGTCGCTGAGTGGCCCGGATTCCGCGGTCCATCCCGCAACGGCACCGCCCGCGGAATTCAGGTTGCAACCGATTGGGCCAAATCACCGCCGGTGGAATTGTGGCGGCGGATGGTCGGACCGGCCTGGTCTTCCTTTGCGGTCGGCGGCGATCGATTTTACACGCAGGAGCAGCGCGGCGAAGATGAGGTCGTGGCTTGCTACAGCATCGCGACGGGAAAACCGATCTGGCAGCACAAGGATGCGGCCCGCTTTTGGGAGTCAAACGCTGGCGCGGGCCCGCGAGCCACGCCGACACTGGCCGGCGGCCGCGTTTACACCGTCGGTGGAACCGGCATTGTCAATTCCCTCGATGCGGCCAACGGCGCCGTTGTCTGGACTCGCAATGCGACGGCCGACACCGGCGCGAAAGTTCCGATGTGGGGCATTGCAGGTTCCCCCTTGGTCGTCGACGGCCTGGTCGTCGTTGCCACCGGCGGTCGGATGGTGGCCTATGACGCGGACAAGGGGGACCGCCGCTGGGTGGGTCCGGAGGGACAAGGCGGCTACAGTTCCCCCCAGCTTGTGACGATTGGCGGAGTGAAACAGGCGGTGCTGCTTTACTCGTCCGGCGCGATGAGTGTCGGGCTGACGTCAGGCAAGTTGCTGTGGAAGTACGCGTGGTCCGGCGACGGCATCGTGCAGCCGGCCCTCACGTCGGAGGGCGATGTTCTCCTGGGCAGCGGATCGGGCATGTCGGGCTCCACGGGCGTGCTTCGCATCTCGGTCCAGCATGAGGCGGACAAGTGGTCGGTTCAGGAGAGGTGGACGTCGATCGGTCTCAAGCCTTACTTCAACGATTTTGTGGTGCACGACGGGTACGCGTTCGGCTTCGACGGCAGCATGCTCGCGTGCATCAGTCTGGCCGACGGCAAGCGCAAATGGAAAGGCGGCCGTTACGGCCACGGCCAATTGATCCTGCTCTCCGAACAAAGTCTGCTGCTCGTTCTCTCCGAGGACGGCGACCTGGCGCTCGTCGCGGCGAAGCCCGATCAATTCACCGAAGTGGCCCGCGTCCGAGCCATTTCCGGCAAGACGTGGAATCATCCGGTTCTCGTCGGCGACGTCTTACTTGCGCGCAACGGCGAAGAAATGGCAGCGTTTCGCTTGTGTCACGCTGGTCGCTGACGGCGGGACGATCATTTCGGATACGTGCCGCAAGACGGGCCTTCACCCCACCAGGCGAGATACTGGCAAACGGTGCTTTCGGCCGTCCGCGACTTGGAGCAGACGAAGGCCAGCGGCTGGTAAACAACCGGGACGGCCTCGGCCCAGTACTGTCGATGTAGGTTGGCTGGACGTCCGGTCGGATGGACGATCCGATAGACCGGACCGATGGAGAGCGGATAGGCGACGAGCAGGGCAAGACCGATCGTTGCTGTCCGACGCCACGATTTGCCAAATTCTTTCGCGCCCTCAGCCTGCATGCGACCGTACCCTATTGCTTTTTCGATTTCATGCAGGATGAATCGTCCAAGTCAGCGTTTCAACAGGAGCTGCATTGAAGGCAACCTGATACTCGCCCTCATCGACATATTTCCGGGCGGAAACGCGACGCGCTGGCGTCGAGAGCCGCAACGAGTCGACGCCGAGTGGATAAGGGTCGATCACGATCCGCGTGGCTTCTTTGGGAATAAACGTCACCGTTTCACCGGTCGGAGCTGTCATCCGCTCCGGCTCGTGTCGTTCGGCGCAGCACAGCCACAAGCTCACGCCATCGAAAAACCGGACCGTCCGGAAGGCAAAGTCGAACAGTCGCTCCAAATCGGTGACGGTTTTTGCTGCGCCATAATAGGAATGGGCCTTAGGCGCCAGATCGGCTTCTAGTCGGGCCTGTTGGTCGAGAAACCGTTCGATCGCTTGGCAATCTTCGCCATCTGCCCGGCTAGTTTTCACTTGATTGGCCAGGTAGCAAAAATGGCGACTGACACCGATGCCGGCGAGCGGGTCGACGGAGCAGAAGGCGATGCTCTGCGTCCAGATGGCCGTCGAATCGCGCATCCGCATTTCCATGAAGCTGCGGGGAACGCCCGCGGTTGGGTTGAGGTGCGGGGCCTCGACGACCGGGTTCAAGTACTGCGGTGTCTTGTGCAGTTTCAGAAGCGGAGCGTCATCCCAAAGCGACCAGCCGTGATCGTGCTGGTCAATGGCGTGGAGGAGCGCGTGCAACGCGAAACGCTCATTACCCCAAGCACGAGCCAGTTCGCCGGCGATCCGCGCGTGTTCGACCTGCGGGATGATTAGCCAATCACCGTGATCGTCGCGACGAATCAGGGGAGCGCTCCCGTGGGCAGGGACTGCCGTCCGCCGTCATTGAACTTCCGGCGAAGTCACTTAAGGGCCGACCTGCTGCCAGTCACCGGAGGTATTTTTCCCGCGCGAATGCTCGAAGTCCAGGATCATCAGTTTCATGTCGCGGCGGCCAGCTCGGTAGATCTTCCAGTCGTGGTCGGCCGCAATCCAAACGACCATCCCGGCCGGGAACGGAGAATTCGCCTCTCGGGGGCCGGTGTTGTGGATTCTGTCGAGTTGCACTAGCAAGTGATTATGACCATCGTGGGGCGCCGACCATGCTGATCCGGCACTGACGCTCATGGCCCGCAGACGCATTTCTTCTGTCTCGAGCACAGTCGCCTGTCGGACACTTCGTCCGCGCTCCGGAACCGCTGCGAGGGCCGAGTCCAGCGAGGGATAAAACTCCCTCAATTCGCCTTGCGGACGCAACAACTCGATCGTGATGTTGCGAAACGGCTGGTCCACCTCGTTTCGAATCACATGCGAATAGGGCTCGCGGCTGAAATTGACCGCCAGATCGGCGAGATCGACGTGGGTCTCCGGCTTGCCCGTGACCCTGTTCGCCAGGTGGGCGTCACCGAAGTTGACGAACAGGTTGTCGTACTCGTGTTGATGCTCCAGCGTGGCGGAATGAGGCCCGACTTCGACTTCGTAGACCTTGACGTATTCGTTTTGGAAGACGAGGTGGTGGTGCGGCTCCCGCGCGATGGGCAGCCCTGGAAGGATTTGACCCCCCGACAGCATGGCCGCGAGCGGCCAACTGGCGAACGCGAAAGTGACAGCGACCGTCGTCCACAACGTTTGTTTCGACATAGCGGGCCTCCACGAAATTACAGCAGACAACCTAGTGCGCCACGGCGGGCGGAAAGAGCACGCTATTCCTGCGATGGAGCAACTCAATGAAGGTCCTCCAGATCTCCAGCTCGAGGTCGAGCGACGATCCCGCGATGCCGTATTTGAGTGCGATTGGATAGGCTGCATCGGTCAGTTCGGCCGCGAAGGTGTCGAGCGGGTCTTCTTGATCGCGGCGGGCTTCGCTGAGTTCGGTCATACGTGATCTCATTTCAGTGCTTCTTTTCAGCAGTAGGTCGCGGGGGCGACATTGACAGACGCGCGGCCGCGTCAGATGGCCATTGCCTGGTAAACCAGGACCAGCACAATCAGCACGATGGCGGCCAGCGATAAAGTCGCCACCAGGTTCTCGCCTCGCGACCACCCCCTCAAATGCGCATGGAGAACTCGGAGCGCCGACCGGTGAAGTGGATGTTCATCGTGCTGTTGGGGCAAAGAGCTGTGAATTAAGGTTGGGGCATGCATGGCTGACTCCTTTTCTTTTCCGCCGGAGAAGCAATGCACCAACCATGCCAATTCGCAGGCCGACACGTCCGGGCGATTCTTCCGCGAGGTGGCTCGAGAATTCGGCCGCCAAAAGGCCCGAAAGCCTGTTAGAACATTTGCCCGAGCGGCCAATTTGCTGCCCGATTGCGACGCGAAAACGGCCTATTCGTGGTCGGCGTCGTCGGACGCATCGGTCGTGCTGAGCCCCAAGTCGCGCAGTTTTTGCCGGAGCGTTTGCCGGGCGATTCCCAGCAACCGGGCCGCTTGGTGTTGGTTGCGGTTGGCATGCCGATAGACCAGCGGCAGTAAAATGCGATCGAGCTCGGCATGCACGAGGGCATAAAGATCGGGCACACCTACTTTGATCCGATCGTTGATAAACGTCTCGAAACGACCGGCGTCGCTGCCCGTTGCCCCGTGTGACGCGTCCCTCGTATCCGGGTGCACGAGAACATCGGGAAGGAAGGCGGGGAGGAGGACTGAACCAGTGGCCCGCAGCAGGGCCTGTTTGAGCACGCTTTGCAACTCGCGGATGTTGCCCGGCCAGGAGTAGTCAGCCAGGATCGCGAGAGCTTCGGGCGAGATGTGCCGCACCTCACGACCCAGTTCGCGATCGAAATTGCGGATGTAGTGATTCACCAGCATTGGCAAGTCGTCGCCCCGCTCGCGCAGCGGCGGCAAGTGAATCGTGAACACGCTCAGTCGATAGAAGAGATCGGGGCGAAAGCGGCCCTCGTCGCACATGGCCTTGAGATCACGGTTGGTGGCGGCGATCAAGCGGACATCCGTGCGGATCGTCTCGTTTCCGCCCACGCGCTCGAATGTCTGGTCCTGCAAGAGCCTGAGCATCTTTCCCTGCGTCGCCAGCGGCATGTCGCCGATTTCGTCGAGGAAAATCGTGCCGCCGTTGCATTGCTCGAACTTGCCCACGCGGCGGCGATCGGCCCCGGTAAACGCCCCTTTTTCGTGGCCAAACAGCTCGCTTTCCAGCAGGTTTTCGGGGATGGCTGCGCAATTGATCGCCAAAAACGGCGCTTTCGAGCGCGAGCCATGCTGATAAATGGCCCGCGCGACCAGTTCCTTGCCCGTTCCGCTTTCGCCCGTGATGAGCACAATCACCGACTGATCGGCCACGCGGCCGATCGCCTTATAGACCTCGCGCATCGAGGGACAGCGGCCGATTATGGCATCGCCGACGTCTTGATCGGGAACCGATTCACTGACAACGGCCGGCACGCGCATCAGTCGGCCAAGTTCGAACGCCTGCCCGACGACACGCGTCAATTGCTCCAAATCGACCGGCTTGAAGAGGTAATCGAAGGCCCCTTGGCGCACGGCCTCGATGGCCGTTTCGGCCGTCGTCGTCGCCGTGATGAAGACCACCGGCGTTCGTGCGTCGAGCTGATGAATCTGGCGATAGACGTCGAGTCCCGAGTGGTCGGGCAGCCGCAGGTCGAGCAGGACGACGTCGGGATGCAGCGCCTCGAATTGCCGCAGCCCTTCGGCGCCGCTGGCGGCCGTGGCGATTTTCACTCCCTGGGGCGCGAAGACGTGCTCGAGTTGATCCAAGATCAGCGTCGGGTCGTCGTCAATCAGCAGCAGGCGACTCATCAGCGGGCCCCCAGTGGATAAGCTGCGGGAACAATCTTCGGTCGGAATGCCGGGCGTTGTTCGGGTCAATTTTCGAGAGGCCACCCGTCGGTGTCCAGACCCCGCGACTGCTAATCGGACGGAATGGACCGTCTTCGGCACGCGGCATGCTTTGGCTTCAAAGGGAATCAAATGACGACGATCCGGGGGCCACTTGACCTCGGCCCCGGGGGTGAGAATAGGAGGCAGTTCAGATGAATACCAAACGACTCGGTAATTCGGGCTTGTTGATTACACCGCTTGGACTAGGAACCTGGGCAATCGGGGGGTCAGGCTGGCAGTTTGGATGGGGCGCGCAGGACGACCGGGAGTCGATCCGGGCGATTCGCGAGGCACTGGACTCCGGAATCAATTGGATCGATACCGCGGCCGTGTACGGCCTTGGACACTCTGAGGAGATCGTGGCTCGGGCTATCGAGGGAGTTCCTCAAAGGCCGTATCTGTTCACGAAGTGCAGCATGGTCTGGAACGACGATCGGCAAATCAGTCGCAGTTTGAAGGCGGATTCCGTGCGCCGCGAATGCGAGGCGAGCTTGCGGCGGCTCCGCGTGGAACGCATCGATTTGTATCAGGTGCACTGGCCCGAACCCGACGCGGACATCGAAGAGGGTTGGACAGAGCTGGCCCGGTTGAAGGAAGAGGGAAAGATTCGCTACCTGGGGGTCTCGAATTTCAACGTGAGCCAGATGAAGCGAGCGCAGGCCATCGCCCCCATTACGTCGCTGCAGCCGCCTTACTCCCTGGTGAACCGCAAGGTCGAGAACGAGATTCTGCCGTTCGCCGCGCGAGAGAACATCGGTGTGATCGCCTATTCTCCCATGGCATCTGGGTTGTTGACGGGCGCCATGACGCGCGAGCGGATTGCGGCCCTTCCCGACGACGATTGGCGGAAAGGAAACCCCAATTTCCAGGAGCCGCTTTTGTCGCGCAATTTGTGCCTCGTGCGGCGGCTGCGAGATATCGGCATTCGGCACGGCCTGTCGGCAGGCGAGGTGGCCGTGGCTTGGGTCCTGCGGAATCCGGCGGTCACGGGGGCCATCGTTGGGCGCGCAAGCCCGGCCAGATCAAAGGCATGCTGGGGGCGGCGCGGCTCGAACTGAGCGACGCGGATCTCGCCGAGATCGACCAATTCCTCGCGAAAACGGCTGCCTGAACAGGGCAAAAACGCGATAATTGAACAGAGTGTTCTTCAAATCGCGTTCGGCCCACCGCCGCGCGGCGGCACGACCTATGCCCACTCCAATCGAGATTCCCTGGCGCGACCGCACGCGACTGTACCGCTATGGCGTCGCTGTCGGGGTGACGGCTTTGTCGCTTTTGGCCCGCTGGCCGCTCTGGCCCATTCTGGGGAACCAGACGGCCCACATGACGTTCTTTCCGGCCGTCATGATCAGCGCGTATTTCGGCGGATTTGGCCCCGGCCTGCTCTCGACGGTGTTGAGCGCACTCGCTGCCCATTATTTCCTTGGTGAAGAGAGATTCACGCTTCAGTTGGGGGGCGTGCGCGACGCCGTCGGACTGATGTTTTTCCTGCTCGTGGGGACTGTGATCAGCGGCTTGAGCGAATCGCTCCACCGCATGCGACGGCGCATCGTCGCCGACGAGCGACAGCGGTCCGAAGAAGCTCTGAAAGCCAGCGAGGATCGCTTTCGCTACACATTCGACAATTCGGCGGTCGGCATCGCGCATAACGATCTCGAGGGACGCTGGCTGCGCGTCAATCAGAAATTCTGTGAGATGATCGGCTACTCCCGCGAGGAACTGCTGGAGAAGTCGTTCTACGACATTTCGCTGCCCGACGAATTGGTGGTCGAGGCGGACCAGCATGGCCGGCTGGTTCAAGGTCGGCAAAGCAGCTATTCGTTGGAAAAACACGTCCGCCGCAAGGACGGCACGATCCGCTGGATGAATGTCACGGTGACCTTGCAGCGGGATTGCGACGGCGTGCCCGCCTACACGATGGCAATCGCGCAAGACATTTCCGAACGCAAAAAAGCGGAAGAGGCGTTGCAGCTGGCCAACTCCCACCTGGATGCCGCCGTGCGCGGGTCAAACGTCGGCATTTGGGAAATCGACTTTCCGGGGGGAACGTATTTCGACGGGCGCGGCCGGTTCATCAATGTGTGGGAACAGCTTGGCGAATCGCCTCCGTCGGTTTCGCTCGAAGCGACGGCCTGGATGGGATCGCTGCATCCTGAGGACCGCGACCGGGTCGTGCGCGACATCCGCACACAACTCGACGGGTCGGGAAACGATTACGAACTGGCCTACCGGGCGAGGCACAACGACGGATCGTATCGCTGGATGCTTTCGCGCGGCACGATCGTCCGCGACGCACAGGGCAAGCCAATTCGCGTGACGGGTAGCCGTGTCGACGTGACCGAACTCAAACGCATCGAGAGTGAGCTGCGTCAGGCGAAGGAAGAGGCCGAGGCCGCCAACCGCGCCAAGGACGAGTTTCTCGCCAATGTGAGCCACGAAATTCGCACGCCGATGAATGCCGTGCTCGGGATGACGGAACTGGCTCTCGATACGCCCCTTTCCGGCGATCAGCGGCAGATTCTGCAGACGGTGAAGTCGGCGGCCGACAATTTGTTGCGGCTGATCAACGATCTGCTCGATTTCTCGAAAATCGAGGCCGGCCGGCTTGAGCTGGACTCTGCCCCCTTCTCGCTGCGTAGCGCGCTGGGCGACACCTTGCGGGCCTTGGCGGTGCGGGCGCATGCCAAGGGACTTTCGCTTGTTTCGGATATTTGCCCCACAGTTCCCGATTCGCTCATCGGCGACGCGGGCCGGCTGCGGCAGGTCATGCTGAACCTGGTCGGCAACGCGATCAAGTTTACCGACGCGGGCGAAGTGGCGGTGCGCGTCGTCTGTCCCAATCCTCCCCGCGACGAGGACGGAAACGTCGCCCTGCGATTTACCGTCAGTGATACGGGAATCGGCATTCCTCAGGACAAGCAGCAAAAGATCTTTCGGGCCTTCGAGCAGGAAGACACGTCCACCACGCGAAAATACGGCGGCACGGGTCTGGGATTGACGATCGCCGCCCGACTGGTTGCGCTGATGGGGGGTGAAATCAGCGTGGAGAGCCGGCCGGGACACGGGAGCACGTTTGCCTTCACGGCCCGCTTCAAGCCGCAGCCGGAAGCGGAGCATCCCTCGCCCGTTTCGCAGCAGCCGGCCGTCGAGCAACCCAGCGAGCCAGCGCCCGCCGAGGTGACGCCGCTTAACGTGTTGGTGGCCGAAGATAACGAATTCAACGCCCAACTCATCGAACACTTGCTCGTTCGCCGCGGACATCGCGCGGTGCTGGCGGCCGATGGTCGCCAGGCACTGGGCCTCTTCGAGAAGTCGCCGTTCGATTTGTTGATCCTCGATATTCACATGCCCGAACTCGACGGGTTTGAGGTTGTCGAGGCGATTCGCCGCCTCGAGCAAGGCACCGACCGACATTTGCCCGTCGTGGCGCTCACCGCCCGTTCGCGGAGCGAAGACCGCGACAGATGTCTGGCGGTCGGCATGGATGAGTTCCTCACGAAGCCTTTTCGCCCCGACGACCTGTGGTCGACGATCGATCGACTGATGGAATCGCGCGTGCCCGCGACGCCGACGAATGACCAGAATACCCAGCCGCGCGTCGACCTCGATGCGGCCACGATCCTGGCGACATGCGGCGGCGACGAATCGCTGCTGACCAAGATGTGCCAAACATTCTCTTCGCGGATGCCGGAGCACCTGGGTGCGTTGGAGCAGGCGCTCGAAACTCAGGACACGCGCCGCGTGCGCGAAGTCGCCCACAAAATGCGTGGCATGCTGGCCACGTTTTCGAAGGACGCTGGGGAAGTCGCGTCAAAATTGGAAGACACGGCAGCACAAGATCGTGTCGACGAATGCGGCGCTCTCGGCAAGGAACTCGGGGCCATTGCGACCGAACTTGTCGAAATTGTCATGCATCTTTCTTTAAAGCGGCTTCAGGATCCCAACGCTAAGATTGGGAATGCCGGCCTGCTGGCTGGGCAAACGGTTGGCCCAAAGAGCTAAATCCTTTGCCTCGCGTTTGCGATCTACGTGCGATGGAGACGGTCGGCGAACCAAATCCCGCTTGGCGTGTCTCCTCCAAAGTGACAAGCAGGCGCTGTCCATGAGGCCGGCATAGTACTTGCGTTAGCGGAGTTCGAGTGAAGCTTGTGGATGTCTGAAGACTTTTGAATTTGTTCGTAATTGGCGAATTAACGATGTCGATTGGGTCATTGACAATTTTCTTGATTGCAATTGCGGTTGTGGGCGCTTTGTGGGGAAGCTCACGCCTTCGCGCACGCCGGCGCTGGAAGTCGGCGATCGACAGCTTCGCCGATCTGCAGATGATTCACGAACCTCCCGCGCGGTTCTTGTACGAAAGCCAGGCGAGTCTCTCGGACTCGGGCTTCCGATCACGCGAGCGGCAAACCATCACGGGTTGAGTCTTTTGGCCGCTTCGGCCCGGGCCGGAGCGAGCACGCTTTCGAGTGTGACTTCGGCCCCGTGCTTGCGCTTGCTTTCGTCGGCCGCCGACATGAAGGCGTAGATTTCGAGGGTTTCTTCCTCGCTCACCGGCGGGACGCCCGTCTTGAAGAATTTGACGATCTCCACGACAAGCGGCCGGTAACCTTCGAGTTGGCCAATCTTCAGCGTGCCGTTTGAGCCGTACGCCGTTCCACCGTAGCCGCCGTTGGGGCGAGTGCCGTGGAACGTGCCCGTGCGGCCGCCTTCCCACGTGCCAATGACGACATCCTCGGTCGGCGTGCTCACGGTCCGCCGCACGCTCTTGCAGCCGGTGCCCATCACGGTGAAGAGTGATTCGACGCCGTGGATTCCGTACCAATAGAGGTCGGGGTGCGTCTTTTCGAGATGGCAGGGGCTCGTCGTTTCGCAACGGAGAATCTTGCCGATCTTGCCCTTTCGAGCGGCCAGCGTCTCTTTGCCGAAGCGTAGCGAGGAGGAGCAAAACAGCGGCACGTGATACTTGCGCGACGCTTCAAAGATCGCCACGGCGTCAGCAAGAGATCCCGCGATCGGCTTGTCGATGAATAGCCGCTTGCCGCTCTTGATCACAGCGAGCGCCTGCTCGTAGTGCGGCCGGCCGTCGTTTGTTTCCAGGAGCACGACGTCGACCTTTGTCAGCAGCTCGTCGATCGAGCCGACGATTTCGATGCCCATTTTCTGATAGTCACGCGTGTACTCGGGAACGCGCTTGGTGCTCGATTCGATGTCGGCGCTGCCGCGGGGATAGGCGGCCACGATCTTGAAACCGGCGACGTCGGAAGCCGGATGGGGAGCGTTGAGCTCGCCTGCGAAGGCGCCGCAGTGTGACGTGTCGAGCCCGATCACGCCGATTCGGACCGGTCGTGTCTCGGGTTTTTTGTGGTCGGCCGTCTTTTCATCGGGCTTCTTCTCAGGAATTGCAAGAAGCGATTTCACGTCCCAGACGGCGACCATTTTGTCGTATCCACCGGTAGCCAGGAGCGACGCGTCGGGCGAGAGCGCGAGCGCGGCAACTTTGGCCTTGTGCAGCGCGAACGTGGCGAGTTCCTTACCGGTGTCGCGCTCCCAGATTTTGACTTCGTTATCGCCCTCTTGCCGCCCGCCGGAGGCGCTCACCAGCGCTTTGCCGCCCGGCGCGAACAAGACGGCGTTCGTCGGCCGCGTGTGGCCGTCAAAATACGATCCTGTGCGCGTCTCGAAGTGATAGAGAATGACGCGTTTGTCGAAGCCGGTTGAAGCGAGCCATTTGCCGTCCGGCGAGAAGGCCACGTCGGTCGCGGCCTGTTTGTGCTTGGTGAATGACAACAACTGTTTCCCGTCGGCGACGCTCCAGATTTTTACTTCGCCGGGCTGCGTGACCCGCGTCTCATCTCCCGCAGCGGTGGCCAGCCAGTTCCCGTCGGGCGAAAAGGCAAGGGCGGTGAACGGATACGTGTGACCGTTGAATTCGCGGACAAGTTTGCCGTCGGACACATTCCACAGTCGGGCCGCGCCGTCTTCGCAGGCGCTCGCCAGGAACCGCCCGTCCGGAGAAAAGGCGACGCCCGTGACGTACCCCGGGTGCTGGCCGATATCCCGCTTGATCGTCCATTTCGCGGCGTCGACCAGTGTCAGGGCCTGGTAATGGCCGACCGAGATCAGTTTTCCATCGGGCGACAGGGCGAGCGCTCTGGCGTAGCCGGACGGCACGGGCAACGACCTGGCCGCATCGGTTCCGCGAGCGTCGCGGAGGCTGAGTTCCTCATAGGTGCCCACGCACACATGACGGCCGTCTTTGAGGAACACGAGCGAGGTCACCCAATCGGGCAGGTCTTCCCACGTCTGGATCGTGCGGCCTGCCGGCGACTCGACGGCAGTAACGTCCTGCGCTCGCGCGCGGCCGGAGGCCAGCGCGAGCAGTAGGCACGTGAGAAAAACGGATTTCGAGCCCGAAAGTTTTCGATCCATGTTCATTTCGCCCTCGGTGTCCATTCATTTTAGACGGCGCGGGACCGAGTGGAACATGGACGGACTTCGAAAAACTCGGCGGATCGTTGGCGCGGCGGCTATCTGCAAACTCCAGAAAACTTTGCAATCGGGAGTCGACACCCGATGCGGACACCATTGCCGCGCGGCAATCGAGCCATTTGCCGATCGGGCTATCTTTTGATTTGAGTCAACGCTTTGGGACCCGGTGCAACCTCGTCGCGGCCGGCGATCCTGAGGTCGAAGTAGTAGTCCTTCTTTCCCGGGGCCTGATGCTGAATTGTGAGCTCCGGATATTCCTTTTGGTTTCGTTCCGCGTCGTTGTACAGGTTGTGGAACCCGTCGGGGCCGAGGAAGCCTTTGGGTTTCTTCGTCAGCTTGGCGAATGTCACGATGTAAGTGCCCGGCTGGACGCCGTCGTCCGCTGCATAGGTTTGGAAGCTGAAATCCCCGGTTGCACTGACGAAAGCATGGGGTCGTAGGTTCGGCGACGTGTCCGGCTTCGCGGGGTCGTTCAGCATCAGGATGATCCTTTCCCGCTGCTCGAATTCCGGGGGTGTGCCGTCCACCGTCAGCTTGCCGGCCAAGGGATAGACCTTCGTCCGCTGTTGCCCGGCGGCTGCCAACGACTTGTCGAGGGCCTGATCGGCAGATTGCGTCCCCGAGCAGCCGGCGACGAGGTACAGAGCGAACGCCGCGAGCAGCCTGCGTCCCCGTGATTCCAGAAGAGGCCTGAAGAACATACCCTGATTTCCTTCGCCGCTCGAAAGGATGCCATCCGCCTGAGGCTGCCAAGCAGGCTGCCGCCCCAAGAGCGGTCGCTCCAGGAGGCAGCTTCTTGGCGTTTTGCCTGTCAAGCAATCGCCGTCAACCGACTCACTACTGGAGCGCTCCGTCCGTAACGACCTCGTTCCCGCGGAAGGTCATCATGTTGACGAACACCACGAGGCTGATGTTCTCGCTGACCATGTGGGCCGAGCCATCGCACATGACAACACCGGCCGACCCCGGATGGAAGCTGAAACAGTAGTTCCGCTGCCACTCGTTCGTGCAATTGATGATGCAGGCGCTGGTGCCCCTTGACACCCCAGCTCCGGAAAAATTGGAGCCTCGCGGATCATTATAGGCGTTGTTAAAACACGCCCAGCAACCACCGGGGTTGCTGATTTTAAACGCCGCGGCAGGATTACCACCACAGCAACACTGGCGAACCAGGCTAAACCCTGTCTGCTTCCCTCCCCGCACGCCGCCGCCTCCCCTGATCCAAAGGTCCGGACGCCGGCAGACTCGGTCAAGAGAATTGTGGTCGCCGTGCCGTCGGTGATCACCTCGATCGGGGTCCCGACCTGGTGGGGGCGGCAACAACATTGGCGGGCGGCGTCCATGACGGGCGAGCAGCACACGAGGCAATGGCCGACGATCAAGGCATAGACGCAGCCAACGTTGCCATGAGCAACGGTATTGAGGGCGTGATAGTCGGACGCGCCCATCAGCCGATTGGGAAAGAAGCAGCAGCTTGCGGGACACCAGCACCTCATTTCCGCCCGCTCTTTGAAGGGGTTACTGTTCCTGGGGCTCGACGGGCAGACGTAGGTCGCAATCACAGCCGCCGCCGGCGTGCTCGCAGCGTTCGGATTTGTACAGGCGCAGCCCGAATTACAGTACGTGTAGGTGTTGTTGAAGAATTTTCCCGGCGAGTAGATGGACGAGTTGTTGTCGATTCTGTTGTAAACCGTGGTCGCTTCCAGGTACGGCAGCAGGGCCGCGCCCCACGTATGAACGTTGTAGTCGCAATAGGACGAGATGATGCCGCACGGACCCTCGCCATGGAAACAATCCGGTCCGTTCGGAACGTTCAGGAACAAATACGACGGCGTGAACATCTTGTTGACGTCGTGGTAATTGTGCTGGGCCAGGCCGATCTGCTTCAGGTTGTTGCGGCACTGCGTGCGGCGGGCCGCCTCGCGTGCCGCCTGAACGGCCGGCAAAAGCAACGAAATCAACACGGCGATGATCGCGATCACCACCAGGAGTTCGATCAGCGTGAAACCCCGTCGTCTGCTCGTCATAAGTCGCCCTTTCACAAAAGCGCATGGAATGGCAACGAAACGAATTGGGTCAAACGTCGCTGAAACTTGCGCGGCGCGAAAGTGGAGCCCGCAGGATGGGCCCGACCGCGGTATTGAGAGCCACGGTGCAATCATCAATGCTCCCGTCAGCGCGGCACCGAAGGCAGGGAGACGAGTTCTCTCCGCCAAATCGGTTGCGACTACTCTTCGCGGCGAGCAGCGCTCCACTCTCGGATGGACGAACGATTGCTCGTCCCCAGTCGGTCCGTCACTCGCGGCAGAAATGTTCAGGTGACTGACCGCAGCCGAACTGCAAAATTTCAACACTAAGTTTCTTAACTGCGAAGCGCGATTGCAATTTCGCGTGATCGACATTTACGAAAAGTAATCCGTACTCTGTATAAATGGTGATCATGTTCGGCACGGCGGTTTGTAGCCGGCCTGTCGGACCGCACCGAGGTGGCGCGATCGATCGCAAAACCGCAGGACGAAAATTGCGACCGTGTGTTTTTGGAGTTGGACGGGATGAGTGGTCACGAGAATTTGCAGCGTGTACTCGATTCGGGAATCGTCGCAATCCTTCGGCGCCTTCGAGTGAGCAACTGACGAGCGTTGCCCGAGCGCTTTTCGAGGGCGGCATCGATGTGATCGAGGTGACGTTCACCGTTCCCGACGCGTTGCAGATTCTGTCTGCGGTGAAAAAGGAATTGGGAAGCCGTGTCTTGCTCGGCGCGGGCACGGTGCTCGATCCGGAAACGGCCCGGGCTGCATTGCTTGCCGGGGCTGAGTTCATCGTGTCGCCTGCGGTCAACCTGGACGTGATTCGGCTTTGTAAGCGATACGACAAGTTGATGATGCCGGGCGCCCTCACGCCGACTGAGATTCTTACGGCCTGGGAGCACGGAGCCGATGTCGTCAAAGTGTTTCCCTCAGACTGCGTCGGTCCGGGTTATATCAAGGCACTCAAAGGTCCGTTTCCGCAAATTCGTTTGATGCCGACCGGCGGGGTGAATCTCCAGACGCTGCCCGACTTCATCAAGGCGGGCGCCTGCGCAGTCGGAGTGGGCAGCTCGCTCGTCGAGCCGCAGGCCGTTCACGAGGGCAAGATGGACCGCATTCGCGATTTGGCCGCGCAATACGTGCAGGTGCTGAAAGCCGCGCGCGCAAAAGGATAGCGCGCGACAGCAGCGACAAGTTTTTTGCAGTTCGCCCAGTTTTCGCTCTCGCTTTCTATTGCACGTTCGTTTCAAGTGCTCCGCTCGTATCAGACGATACGAGAGATGAGTCGGCCTGCGTCCGGGGGTCATTGTTCCCGGCCGGGGGAGAAGCTGCCGATCGACGGGCGTCGAAGGATCGCGCCGATGCAACGCACATGGATGTGGCTGGGGGCGATTGTGCTTTTGGCGGGGGCACAAGTCCTGCCCGCGGGGGACGGGGCGAGTCCCGTCTACACGAACAAGGTGCGATTCCGCATCCCGTTCCGGTCCGATCCGGCGGAGATGCAGCGGATCGAAGCCCGCGAAGTGCAGCTCTACGTGTCGACCGACCAGGGAGCGCATTGGAAGCTGGTCGACAAGGTCGAGCCGAAATCGGACCACTTCGATTATGTGGCGTCGACCGACGGCGAATACTGGTTCGCAGTCCGCACGCTCGACGCCTTCAACCGCCTGCATCCGCAGGGGAACAACATCGAGCCGGGGCTCAAAGTCGTCATCGACGCGACGCCTCCGGTGCTCGAACTGTTGTTGACGGAACTCGAGCCGGGCAAGGTCGAATTGCGTTGGACGGCTGCCGACGACCATCTCGACACGACAAAGCTGCGGCTCGAATACAAACAGCCGGATACGCCCGATTGGCAGCAAGTCGGCGTCGTCCCGCAGGCCAGCGGGCAGACGACCTGGACCGTGCCTGCGGGCGGACACGTGGCCGTCCGCGGATCGGTCAGCGATTCGGCCGGCAATACGGCCACCGCGGAACGTGAATTGGACGTGCATACTTCCACGAAGGTCTCGCCCGACAAAGCGAACGCCGAATACCGGCAACCTGTCGCCAGCAATTCCAAACAGCCGCCGACTGCGACGACTGCCAATGAATCGCCCCGCGAGCTGTTCAACGGGCAGCCGTCGAGCAGCTCAACGGGAAAGTCGGATCAAGAGTTCTTCTCCGATTCAGCTGAGTCGGGCCCGCGAATTCAGCCCAGGGGCAAGGACGAGTTGGTCTCGGATACGCACGCGGCGCAGCCGGTCGCCGCGGCTCCGCATGCCGCGACACCGACGTCACCACAACCTCCCGCGGGACCGTTGCCGCCGGGCACCGAAGAGACGGCTCGCGAGGATTTCGCTCCGCCATCGAGCCGCGCTTCGCCCCCGAAAGAGGATTCGTTGGCACCGCGCACGATCCTGGTCAACAAACGCGATTTCAAGATCGGCTATCGCGTCGACGATGTGGGAACGTCGGGCGTGGGCAAAGTCGACCTCTTCATAACCCAGGACATGGGCAAGAAGTGGTATCACTACGGCGTCGATCCGGACAATCAAAGCCCATTTCCCGTCACAGTGCCTGAAGACGGCATTTACGGGTTCGAGATCCGCGTGAAGAATGGCGCGGGGATCGGCGACGACCCGCCGAAGCCGGGTGACAAAGCCGTCAATCGTGGTCAACGTCGACACCACGGCACCGACCGCCCAAATGATGCCGGCGCAAGTCGGCCGCGGGGCGTCCCGCAATAAGGTCTTGTTGCGGTGGACGGCCAGCGACGCCAATCTTGGCTCCGCACCGGTGCTGCTCGAGTACGCGGCCGAAGCGGCCGGTCCGTGGCAGAAGATCGGCGACTGGCAGGCCAATTCGGGTCGCTACATCTGGACCCTGGAACGCGGGCTTCCCGGAAAGGTCTATCTGCGCGTGACCGTCAAGGATGAGGCGGGGAATGTCACGCAGACGCCGGCGGTCGAACCGCTCTTCATCGATTTCGTGCGGCCAACGGTGCGCATCGTCGATGTCGAAGCGAAGACCGAGAATCCGCCGCGGAATTGAGCCACCGCGCGCGTCACACGATCAGGGAACGCAACGCGCGCGTTTCGTCTGGTTCGGCGCCGCGGGCGGTCCTTTTTTCAGGCCGGCGTCGTGGATTGCGGCGGGGCCGGCACAGTCGTCGGCGGAAGGTATTTCGGAGCGACCAATTCGGTCCGCGCATCCACGGGAAGTGAGCGAGCCGGTTCCTGGGGCGCGCGAGTCGAGTCCTCGTCCAATCCGTGCATCCCTTTCTTGAATTCTGTGATCCCCTTGCCCAGGCTGCGCATCACTTCGGGCAACCGATTGCCAAACAGCAGCAAGGCGATAACGCCCACCACGATGAGTTGTATGGGGCTTTCCCAAATTGCTAAGACGGGCGACATGTTTGTTCCTTTGGCTTTCGGCGAGTGCGTCTGCTAGTCGCCGAGCGAACGGGGTTGACCCGCCGCTCAACCATCTTCAGGATGGATTCGTGTGCTGAGCTTCGATTGGAGCCGTGTTGTTCACGACCGTCGGGGCGGGCGTTGGAACGGCAGTCGGGGCGGTCGTCGGCGGTTGGAACTTCGGAGCGGTGAGTTCGGGCCGCTCTTCCAAGGGAGCCGGTCGTGCCGGCTCGTGGTACGACGGAGAATTTGAATTGTATGTCGACCGATTAAACTCGTCTTCCAGTCCGGTCATGCCCTTCTTGAATTCCTGAATCCCCTTGCCCAGGCTGCGCATGACTTCCGGCAAGCGCTTGCCAAAGAGCAGCAAGGCGATCAAACCAACGACCATGAGCTGTACCGGGCTCTCCCAAATTGCTAAGACAGGCGACATAACTGATCCTCCGCTTTCGAACGATTCGAGTGGTGCGTTTCGTCCTCGTTTCGATCCCCCGTTCCGACGGCGATATCCACGCGCGTTCGGGAACGGAACCAAAGGTTACAACGGCAACCGGAATCCGAGAGGGAACTTTGCGGAGGAGGTTGGCAAATCACGGCCTGAACATCCTCTTTCCCGCTTTCCACGCGCGAGTTCGATACTGCGAAATCGGCGCGGACGTCCCAGCTTTGGATTCGGATGTCCACCCGGTTTGCCCGCTGTGGTGAGCAGGATCGGCGAGCGGAACTCTTCTTGATTGTAGCCCGCTCGGAAGTGATGTCAACGCAGGTCGTTCGTTGACACTTGCGGCGGCCAGAAATACGATCAAAAAGTCGCGAATTTTTTGCCCTCTCTCCCCTTGCGCGGCAATTCTATGAATTCATTGTCGACCTGATTCATCGGGTGCGTGACGGCGTATATGTCACGCAGGCCCTGATCGCCCTTTTCGGAGTTTACCTGCTGATCGTCATGCTGCGGCAGCTGGCCAAAAAGCGCTTCGCCAGCCGGGCCGCGGCGCAGAAGTTTTTGGATGAATTGAGAACGCAGCTGCAGGAGCGGAACGTCGAAGGGGTCGCCGAAGTCTGCGATTCTCCCGCGTATTGGAATAAGGCGGTTCCGCAACTCGTGCTGGTGGCGCTGCAGAATCCTCATTTGACGCCCGCGAAAATGCGCCGCTATCTCGGCGAAACCTTCGAGCGCGAGGTACTGGCCGACTTCGATTACCGACAATCGTGGGTTTCGACGATCGTGCGGGCGGCGCCCATGTTGGGTCTATTGGGAACCGTGCTGGCGCTGATCGCGGCCTTTTCCAAGATCGCCGAGATTCAGCAATCGGGAACCGATCCCAGCAAACTGGCCGGCGACATCGGTCACGCGCTCTTGACGACGGCCTTTGGTCTCGCGATCGCCATTCCCCTGACCTTGGCCGGCAACCTGATCCACGTGCGGATCGGCATGCTGCAGGCTTCCGTGCAGCACCACCTGGGTGAGTTTCTGGAGATGTACGACCAGGCGATCCGGCCGCCCGCCAAGGGGAGACAGGCATGACGCGCCGCATCCTGTCGGGCGAATCGGCCGACGAAATGTGGGGCTCGAAGCCGCGGAAGTTACCGGAGACCGACATCGACGTCACGCCGCTCGTCGACTGTGTCTTTTTGCTGCTGAGCTTCTTCATGCTCACTTCGCCCATGAAGGGTGACCCCGACCGCAACGTGCCGGCTGCCGCGCACGGTGTCGGCGTCGACTTGCTGGGGACGACGGCCATTCGCATCGTCGACGCGGAGCCGAATCCGAGAATTCTGTTGGACAACCGCGAGAGCACGATCGACGACATTCGCCCATTCGTCGAAGCGGGCGTGCGCAAAGGGCATTCGCTGGTCGTGATCAAGGCCGACCGCAAGGTCCCCTGCGGCCTGGTGCAAAAAATCGCCAAGGCGGCGACGGCGGTCGAAGGCGTGCAGTTTTCGCTCGGCGTTCAAGACAAAAAGACCAAGTGACACCGACCGAATGAGCTTGTGACGAAATGCCCATTCGCTACCACTGCCCCCAATGCGGCCAATATCTGAGTATCGCGAGCCGCCTGGCGGGCCAAGCAACCAAGTGTCCGACCTGCACGGCCGCTCACATTGTCCCGTTGAGCGACGAACGCGTGACCGCGAACCCGAAGCGCCGACAAAAGCCGGAAGCGGATCCCGCCGGTCACGGCGAAGCCAAGACGCCGGAACGAGAGCGCGAACGAGAGACGCCTGCCAGGCAGACCGTCGAAAGGCCCACTCCGCCACGTCATGCGGCCGAACGGCAAACGCCAGGGCGACAAAATCCCGAGCGGCAGACTCCCAAGCGGCAAGTCTCCGAGCGGCTCACCCCGGAAAGGCCTACTCCCGGACGCCAGACTTCCGGCGCACACGGCTTCCGCACGGCCGCAAGGCCCCTCGTTTCCGATTTCTTTCGAGATCGACTGCCGCGATGACGACGAGGACGAAGAAGCGATGGTCATGGGCAGGCTCGAGCGCAAGTCTGATGAGCTCGATCTGATCCCCATGGTCGACTGCGTCTTTTTGCTGCTCGTCTTTTACATGATCACCGCTTCGTACGCGCTGCAAAAGACAATCGAAATGGGAAAGCCGGCCGCCGAGAAAAAGGGAGCCATGCAATCGGTGCAAACCATCGACGACACGGCCCAAAGCTCGGTCGTCGTGCAGATCGACGCGCGCAATCGAATCTCGGTGGATGACGTGCCCCTCGACAGCGTCGCCGGCTTGCCCGATCGTTTGCGGGCGAAAATGAACGGCGAGCAAAAGAACGAACTGGTGATCGAGGCCGATCCGCGGGCCCTGCACGAGACGGTCGTGGCCGTCGTCGATGCCGCGCACGAATTGCAGTTTAAGCACGTGCGCATGGCGATGAATACGGGCGACAACGACTGAGCGCCGGAATCGGCGCGGCTGCCCTACGCGTCGAGGTCTTCCGGCGGCGGTGTCGCGCCCGGCGCGGCGATTCCCTTTCCCTCGCGAAGATAGCGGCCACGCCCCCGCGCATAGTCCTGAGCCGAAACGTCATCGGATTCGGCTTGCTGGTCGAGCTTTGCGGCCTCGAAATACTTCTTGAGAAATGGAATACACCAGCCGCAGCCGGTTCCCGCGCCGGCACAATCGCTCAACTGGCTGGGGACGCGCGGACGATGGACGCGGAGGTGATTCAATATTTTCCGCTTCGACACGTGAAAGCAGAGGCAGACTTCGTCGTCGATCTGCATAACCAGATGCGCATTCAAGTCAGATGAAGCGTCCCATGCCGTGAAACCGTCGGGGGATACGAAACTTTCAATGCTTCACTTGAGTGCTCACAGCACTAGGGCTTGCCGCCGGTGCGGGCCGCTTGCAGTTTGTGCAGATGAATCCCGTCGGCTTCGACCTCGAACTCCAGACCCGCTTTTGCCAGGACTTCCTTTAGAATCTGTCGCACGGTTGTGTTTTCGAGCGTCATCGTAATGGGGGTCTGCAGAACATCGTCCAAGTCCACAATTTCCTGCTTGTCTCCGCGGATGGAAACACCCAAGAGTTCCTCGAGGAAATTGAGCACGTCCTGCAGCGGAACGGGTTTGGCTTGCTCGAACCGCACGATGTGCTGGGCGAGACCGGCCGACACATCGACGGGGGGTGCCTTTGCGGCAACCGACTGCCCCGGAGCGGGCTGCGGCGGACGGGCGGCAACGACCGGCGTGCGGGATTCGGCCGCAGGAAGTCGCCGATGTCGAGGGTGCCGGTTGCCGTTGCGGTCCTGCGGTTTTGCCTTGGCCGGATGTGCCCGGGCTGGATGCTCGCACGGAGGCGATCGGTCCGGCTGGTTCCGTCGGCCGCAGCGAATGGTCGCCAGGCTCGCCGGGAATTTTGGGATCGAGGGGCAGTCCGTCGGACATGGCCGCCATCCGCCGAAAAATGCGGGGATCGGTCGTCGAAGACATCTCAACCACGCTGCCATCGGCTTTGAGCACCATCATCCGGTCCGACTGCCCGGTTCCGAAGCCGTCCGGACCATTCACATACGGTTCCCGAGTCAGCGCCCTGACGGTGGCCGTCCCACCGGCGGCCCAGCTGCCGAGATCGTTGGTGACACCGAGCACCATCAGCGTATTGGAAGCGCCGTCGTGCACGTCCTCGAGGCGAGTCGTCCGCGAGTTGCCGAAGATCCCCGCCCGAGGGTGGTTCACCGGTAAGTCGGCTGCGTCCTCGCCGACTCCCGCCACTCCGACAAAGTGCGTTGCCGGGTAATTCCGCGGACTGACGCGGGCATCGAGCGCGGGATTCAAGAAATCCGGAATTTGTTGCCGCACAAAGAGGTCGTTCCGCGGGCTGCTCCACGGCTCGATCCAGACCGGCATCGGACCGCTCGGGTAAATCGATCCGGCGGCAATTTCCGCGAGCCAACTCAACCGCTCGTTGGGTTTGAGCTGTTCCTGAATCGACGTGGCGGCGGGAAAATTCCCCTGCTTTTTCCGATATTGTCCCAGCAAGTTTCCCAGGTTCGCGAGGCGGCTGGCGGCGCTCGGGGACTCGTTGGCCGGCTTGACCGTCGGGGCCGCAACGACTGGCTTCTTGATTGGAGCCTTCGATTTGATCTGTGGAGCCGGCTGCTCGTTTGCCGTCGATTCGATCGATCGCGACCGAGGCCAAAAGACAATCGCCGCAACGCCAAGTCCCAGCACCGCCGCGCCGATCAACGGCACAGCCAGTAAAAAGGGGCGGCTGGCGGCAAGCGTCGCAATTCTTCCGGGGCGAATCTTCCTTTTGCGGCGGAGCGGCCGACTTCGTTCGCGGTGCCGGAGCGCCGGCCGTTGCTCGCCGGCTCGGCCGGTGAACCGGTGGCTGCCTTCGCCTGTTTCTTTGCCTTGGTCGACGGTGCGTCGGGTTTTCGGGCGGCGAGATTGCCCGCCTGATCGCGGCCGATCACGATTGGCTGATGACACTCGGGGCAATCGACCGCTTTGGCGACGAGATCCGTCTCGCGAATCTTTAGATTGGCCGAACAATGCGGACACTCGAATCGCACAACCTGCATAGTCAGACTCCGCCCCTTCCCGATTGTAATCGGTCGCAAAAAAATCCGCATCCCGTGGCGGCGAGTCGGGCCGCTATTTTTGCAGCACGAGAGGCTTTTGCCCCTTTTCGGTCGCCGATTCGACCGTGGTAACGATGATCGTCTGGCGCGATTCGTCGGCGACGAGCGCCATCTTTGCGTACTGCTTTAGAATCGTTCCCAGCGCCTGGGCTGCCGGCACACCGCTCAGGCGAATGTTTTGCGGCATGTTTTTGGTGTAGCCGGCCAGCTTGAGCGCGCCGCCGTCGATCTCGAAGGTGACGCCGATGTCCTCACCGATCGACGAGAAGGCCTCCGAGATGGGGGTACGGCGGAAATCGACGTCGACCTTTGCCGACAGGCGTTCGGCGATCGTCTTCTGTTGATCATTCGTTCCGGGCCGACGGTTGCGGCCACTCTTGGAGCGGCTCTGCGAGCGCGGCTCCGACAAAGCGACAAATGTCCCGATCGCGAGATTCGCCGCGGCGCGCTCAGGAAGGATCGATTCGAAAACGACGAGGCGGGGCTGAGTCGTCTCTTGCGTGCCCAGGGCGACGGCTTTCCACATCGCCGGCACGCGGCCGACGAGCTTTCGATGCCCGCTGGTTCGCGGATCGAGCCGCTCGACTTCGGCCAGGAGATCGGTGGGCAATTTCTCGATGTTTTGCTGGATTTCCTGCTCGAGCCGGCGCACCGACTGCGTGGAGCGGCTTCTCAGTGCCAGACGAACGCGAAAGGGATCGGCGAATTGAAAGCTGAGGACGGCGCCCTCGGTTGCCTCGGGGTCCAACCAGCGGGCCACGTCATGCCCGACCAATTGCAGCGACTGCGGAAGCAGCGTCTCCCGAAACCGATCGAGATCGTCCGGACGGAACACGAAGGTGAGGTCCTGTTCGCGGTCGGTTTGCTTCGAGCAGCTCTTCAACACTCTCGTCTGTGGGATTGGGCTCTTCGTTCGCGTCGGCCATTTCTTGCGCCATGGCTTGCGGCCCGATGGCGAACGTCTTGCCGTCGCGAATGACGAGTGCCCGATCCGCTTTGACCCATGTCGCCAATTTCGCATGCTCGGCCTTTTGGCCACCGAATTTTTGCGCAATCGCCGATTCGGTTTTCGATTGCTTCAACCAGACGGTCGCAGCCACATCGGGCGGCTCGTCGGGGGACCGTAACACGAAGGAAAAGAGAGCCTCATCGATTTCGCCTGGCTGGAAAAGGCAGTGATCCGTGAATTGGCGTTCCGTCCAGGTTGAAAGAGGCACCAAACAGCGGCGCAGCTCCTCGGCTTGCGCGGACCGAACGGATTTTGACAGAGCAGAATCTGCCCAAAGCTTCGCCGGTCGCAGATGAATTGCCACGCGCACACCGGCCGGAGCGAGCAATAGTCGGATCGGACGTAAGGGCGTAGCCATTGCCGACGCATTTTTCGCCACGTCTCTGCCCGTCTTGGTGGGACCCGAATTGGCGGTGTCGATGGCGATTTTCGTGCGATCGGCGACATGCCGGGCCGCGCGATTCGCGGATCGGTCCCAAACGGTAACGGCGACGACCACGACAACGCCGGCGAGAATTCCGGCCGGGATCAACCATCTGCCGGACGTCGTTCGGCGCCTATTCGTCGCGGTCAGGGGGCCAACCAATCCATGCGCAGCGCCCCCGACTGCCAAGTTGGAGAGAGATTCGGGAGTCGCCTTCTCGGACGCTTCGCCCGTTTCAGGCGAATCGAGCGAGACCCAATCGGGAGGGAGTGCAGGCGGCTCGGCTTTTGTTTGGGTCCGCACTGCGAGTGAGATTCGTTTCCCGCAGTGCGGACATTGAAACCGCTGACCGATCTGGCCGCCTTCGGGAATCCCCACGCGTTGGCCGCAGTGGGGACAAGCAAACGCCGTCATCGTTCCGTTAGCCAGCGAACCATTGTTCGAGTGACGACCGGAGCCGCGTCCTGCTGTACGAAATGCCCGGCGTGCGGGATCGTCACCAGCGTCAATTCGTTATCGATCCAATCCCAAGTTCCGCACAAAGCGCCCGGCAAGAGCGCGACGTCCTTGAGTCCGTGAATCATCAGCACCGGACACTTGACCTTGGGAAAATCGAACGGCGCCTTATACGGGGGTCGTGGGTAATTGGCTTTGTAGTAGTTGAGCATGCCTTCCATCGACGAGCGTTTGAAGGCTTCGACGTACGTCGTCCTGGCCGCCGGATCGGTCACCCAAAACGCCAGCATGGCCGGCATGACTTTCGAGGCCGCGTCCGGCTTTTGGAAAGCGCGGGCGTAGGCGCTGGCCTTTTGCTGGTCGGGATTATTCGCCAGCTCCCGCAGCAAGCCGCGAGGATGCGGCAGGTTGAGAATCACGAGACGGTCCATCTTGTCCGGATGCTGCATCGCGTAAGTCCACGCGACCATGCCACCCCAGTCGTGCCCGACAATAATCGCTTTCTTCGCCTTGAAGTGATCCACGACTGCGTCGACGTCGGCGACGAGCTTTTCGATTCGATAATTGTCGACTCCTTCGGGCTTATCGCTCAGGTTGTAGCCGCGCTGATCAATGGCCACGACTTGAAAGTGCTTGGCCAGTTCGGGCATTTGCTCGCGCCACGTGTACCAGAAGTCGGGAAAACCGTGGATCATGACACACAACGGGCCGGTCCCTGCCGTTACATAATGGATCTTCACCCCGTTCGAGTCGACATAGCCGTCTTTGCCAAGATCGGCCGGGTTCGCTGGACCCGCGGCGGCGGTTGCGGCCGCCATCGAGGCGACCGGGATGATCGCGGAGAGCCACTTGATCGAATTCACGTCGGGTTCCTCTTCGTTGTTGGTTGACATCGTCGTGTCTCAACTCTCGCGACGTCGGCACGGATGATTTACCGGCCCGGCTCGATCGTACGCCTGTTCGCCTCGAAGTGCACGCCGCCCTTTTTTGCCGCCGCGCTCAATGCCAAGAAACTGTCGTCGCACGCCTGCTCGAATTTCATCGTCGTGAAACATTCGGCGGCGCAGGAACCGGCGAATTTGATCCGCTCCAGGGCGGCAAAAACCAGTGCGTAATTCATGAGTCCGCTGCCCGGAATTTGTTCCGTCCATTGCGGATACTTTCCGGTGTAATCTTTCAGATGCGCATGCACGATGCGGTTGCCGAATCTCTGAACGAAGCCGGCCGGTTCAACCTCCATGATCGTCAAATACGACGGATCAAAGTTCACGCCGAAATTCGGCAGAGCCCACATCATGAAAGAGCCGGTCGAGTTCGTTCGGCGAGCTATCGACCCACGACGGCCAGATGCCATCCACGGCGAGAACGACGCGCCGCGCGGCCGCATAGTCGGCCGCGTGACGAATTCGCGCGACGATTTTTTTCCAAAACTCGTCGTGAAACATGCCGGGCGGGTAACCTCCCATATGAAACGTGACGACTTCGGCTCCCAATTCAACGGCCAGGTCCACCGTGCCTTCGAGGTCGAGTCGCTGTGCGACCGGACTGGCGAGCGAATCGGCCAGTGGCGCATGCGTAATCACGGCTTCGATCTTAAGCCCGAGCCGTTCGGCGGTTTCACGCGTCGACCGCCGGAGCTCGGGAGAGACCGAGCGCGGATCGGAGGAAGGACCGTCCGTTCCGGAGACGTCGATCCCGCTGTAACCGGTCCGTGCGACGCGCTCGAGACAAGTCGCGATGGGCATTCGCAGCCGGTCGGTATAACTGTAGGTGTAGAAACCGAGTCGCATGTTTCAATCCGTGAACTCCTGGCAAGCATAACGGACGCATGTCCCCCACGCATCTCACCGCGCCGCGGCCAATTTTCCCTTTCGCACTCATTCCCGCGGCAGGCCGCAGCCGACGGATGGGATCGCCAAAGCTGCTCTTGGATGTAAACGGGAAAACGGTCATCGCCCGCGTGCTGACGGCACTTGGCGAAGCCGGCCTGGCAAATCGGCTTGTGGTGCTGCATCCACAAGACGATTTGCTCAAGCGGGAAGTTGAAGCGTACGGCGGTCGCGCACTTCTTCCTCCCACGCCGCCGCCTGAAATGCGCGACAGCATCGAATTCGGCTTCAAATGCGTGGCCGACGAAATTCTGGCGAAAGGGGATCCGGCCGACCCTCA
This sequence comes from uncultured Planctomycetaceae bacterium, assembly GCA_963756305.1. GTDB lineage: Bacteria > Planctomycetota > Planctomycetia > Planctomycetales > Planctomycetaceae > DASPSM01. Next base: position 1,470,530 of record CAVWNP010000001.1, on the reverse strand, counting down.
CCAACCTTGGCTCCTGGTGCCGGCCGACCATCCGGTCATCGATCCGCAAACAGTCACAATTCTTCTCCAAGCGGCCGCGAAAAATCCCGGTGGAATTGTCGTTCCCACGCATGGTGGTCGACGCGGTCATCCGACCGTCTTTGCTTGGAAGCACGCGCTCCAAATTGATCAGATCCCGGCCGGGTTGGGCTTCAACTGGATTGTCGAGCAAGCGTCCGCCGACATCATTGAGATCGAATTCGCAAGTTCTGGCGTGCTCGTCGATTTGGACACGCCCGAGGACTACGAGCGACTGCGAAAAATGTGGAATTGACGCTCCGAAGAATGCCATTTGCGGCCGTCCGCCGTTTTGTTACGATCCCGCCCTCTCCTCACACCATTCCAATATTTTCTGTGAATTCCCGGCGGAAATACTCCGCTGATTTTCTAGTCCCATGGCGGATAGTGCGGTCGAAGAGCCTCCCGTGACGGGGATGGGCGAAACCATTCCCCTGCCGACTGCCGCGCGCCCCTCGCGCGAGACGTCGATCGGAGCGCGCCCGACGCCTTGGTCGCGACCTGCGTTCAAGCGTGGGCGACGCGGCCGGTTGCGGCGTGATGGTCGGCACCGGCGAAACCTATTTGCCGGCCTTTGTGCTGGCGGCCGGATTGGGAGAGGTCATCGCCGGGCTGATCACAAGTTTGCCACAGCTTGCCGGCGGCATCACACAGCTCATCTGTTCCCGGGGTGTTCGTTTTTTGGGGTCCCACCGGCGTTGGGTGGTCACGTGTGCCGCCCTGCAGGGGCTGAGTTTCCTGCCGCTGGTGATTGCCTCGTGGCGTGGGGCCGTGTCGTCCACTCTCGTCATTGCCGCGGCCGTCCTGTATTGGAGCGCGGGATTGGCCTCAAGCCCTCCCTGGAACACCTGGATGGGGACGGTCGTTCCCGGACGGGTGCGGTCACGGTATTTCGCCGGCCGCGCGCGAATTCAACAGGCGGCCGTGCTGGTCGGCTTTTTGGCCGCCGGTGCGGCAATTGAGTTCGGGGCCACGGCCGAAAATGCACTGGCCGGTTTTGGACTGCTCTTTGCCCTCGCCGTTGGCTGCCGGTTTGTTTCGGTCACCTGTCTGGCACGGACAAGCGAACCCGAACCGATGCCGTCAAACGTGCGACACATTCCGCTCCCCGAATTGCTCAAGCGGTTTTGCCGCGGTGCCGAAGCCCACCGTCTCCTGTATCTCTCGCTGGTGCAAGGCGCGACCTATTTTGCGACGCCGTATTTTGCACCGTTCATGCTGCGGGTGCTCAAACTTTCGTACGCCGAATACGTGTTTCTGATTTCGACGGCATACTTCGCCAAAGTGCTTTCGATGACGCTCTGGGGCAGCGTCGCCGCCCGTTTCGGCGTGCGCAAATTGTTGTGGATCGGCGGCATCGGCATCATTCCCGTCGGCCGGCGCCTGGCTCGATCTCCAATAATTTCTGGTTCCTTTTTTGCGTCCAACTCGGCAGTGGAACGGCCTGGGCGGCCTACGAATTGGCCGTGTTCCTCATTACGTTCAATTCGATCCGTGCCGAAGAGCGAACCAGCGTGCTGACGCTGTTTAATCTGACAACGACGGCCGCAATGGTGATCGGATCACTGCTGGGGGCCGGAGTGTTGATTGCTTTCGGCACGACGCGGCCCGTCTACTATGTCCTGTTCGCGGGCTCGGCACTGCTTCGAACCGGAACTCTGTATTTTCTGAAACGCGTGCCCGCCCGGCTGATCGAACCGCTGAGTATTGGCAGGTCACGCCCCGCTTCAGGCAGCGCTCGTCTTTTGCCTCTCCGCCCGATCGCGGCCGCCTTGATGGGCTCGAGCCGGCTCGGCCGACGACTCGAGCGAACCGGCCGGCGAACTGCTCCGTCGCACGGCCTGATTTCGCGACTTTTTCGCGTCGACACCGGGCCGTTGAACAATCGCCTCCGCAGTGATACACGTGAAGGGCGATGAGCCATGCAAAGCGATGGACGACCGCAGGTTTGCCGCTGAACCGCCGCCGCTTCCTGCAAGCGGGCGCCATCGGTGCCGCGGCACTGCCGTTCTGGCCGCTAATCGCCTCCGAAGGCGAGCCGGTGTCTCCGACGCTCGAAAACCTGCTGCAGGATCTGAAATACCTGACGCCGGAGAGCGAATTTGGCAACGTTGAGCGAGGAAAACCCGTCCCATCGACCCTGCCTCCCGAGAAGCTGAAAGCCGTCGGCCTCACCCGCGAAACTTGGAAGCTGGAAGTCGTCTCCGACCCGGCCGCGCCCGCGAAAATCCGCCATCCGCTTTCCAGAGAGGCCGACACGGCCCTCGATTGGAACGGCCTGATGCGGCTCGCCGAAAAACACGCCGTGCGATTTCTCAAAGTCATGACGTGCAACAATATTGGCGCGCCGCTCGGCATGGGATTGTGGGAAGGCGTGCCGCTTTCGACCGTCATTTGGCTGGCCAAACCGGCCGCCAACCTGCGGCGCGTGTCTTATTTTGGGTACCACAACGATGATCCGAAGCAGATTTTCCAAAGCTCGCTTCCGATCGGCCGCGTTCTGGAAACTCCACCCGGCGAGTATCCCGTCATCCTCTGCTACAAGGTGAACGGCGAGTACCTGACTCCCCACCGCGGCGGCCCCGTCCGTGTGCTGGTTCCCGACGCATACGGTTTTAAATCGGTGAAATGGATCCAGCGGATCGTGCTGAGCAACGACGCCTTTGGCAACGACACATACGCCAAAGAAAACAACGACGTCGACAGCCAAATGAAGACGTTTGCCCGATTCGTGTCAGTCCCCACGAATTCCAAAGCCGGGCAGCCGATTCCGATCGTCGGGTCGGCACAAGTCGGCGTCTCCGGACTCTCAAAAGTCCAGTACTGGCTGTCTCCCCGCGAAAAGTCGCCTGCCGAGGACGACCAATTTTTCGCCCAAGGCGACTGGAAAGACGCCCGAATTTTGCCTCCGCCGACCGGTCGCGGGTGGGGCGGCCCGTTCAAAGACGGCAAAATGCCGAAGGGCATTCTGGGATTCGAATCCGCCGGCCGCCCGAAGGCGTGGCCGCTGCGGTACGCTCTGGCCCAATGGACCGCGGTGATCCCCGGCGTGGCAGCGGGAAAATACGACCTGCGATGCCGCACGATCGACGAAAATGGAATCGCTCAGCCCCTGCCGCGGCCCTATCCCAAGTCCGGGCACAACGCGATCGAAACGGTCGAGCTGGAAGTCGTGCCCGCTTAACGGCCGACTTTTTTCGCCCGTTACGCGGTGTCAGACGGCGACTCGGCCGCGAAACTGCTGATTTTCCGTTCGGCAAAATCCAGAACGGTGAGCACCAGCACGGTTACGACCGCAATCGCCACCGCCTCGGCTAGCTTGCCGGCACCGATCAGCGCACCGGTCGCGGCCAGAATCCACACGACGGTCGCCGTCGTCACGCCGTGGATCAGTTCGCCTTGGGAAAACATCACTCCGGCACCGAGAAAGCCGATCCCGGTGACCACCTGGCCCAACACGCGGGAAGCGTCCCCCTTGCCGCCGCTCTGGTCGGCCATCACGGCACCCAGGCGGACAAACAAGGCCGTCCCCAGGCAGACCAGCACGCAAGTCCGCATGCCGGTCGGCTTACCGCGCCATTCGCGTTCCAGCCCCACCAGGCAGCCGCAAAACAGCGAGACGCCGACTCGAATCAGAAAATGATGGTCGAGCCACAGGTCAAACGGCTGCGTTGAGGCGTCCATGCAAACCTCCGTGGAAGCTCGCCGTCGGCGGTCCAACAAGAGGACTTTTTCGTGTCGGTTACGGACTTTTTCGTGCGAGTTGCTGTTGCATGCGCGACATAGCGCTGCCGCGCCTTCTCCAACTGGGCGAAGTAAGGCTGCACCTCTTCGTAGCCCAGGAATTTCGCCACCAGATTGGCATCCGGGCTCAGCACCACCGTGCACGGAATCGGTTTGGCCTTCAAAATTTCGGCCACCCGCTTGTCGCGGTCCGCATCCAGATGCACGGGGATGAAATTCGACTCGATGTACGCGGCCAATTGCGGGTTCGTCAGCGTCTTGGTATCCAGCTCGCGGCAATAGTGGCACCAGCTGGCCCCGAACACAATCAGCATCGGCTTGCCGGTCGAGGCGGAAACCTTGTGGGCCTCGTACAAATCGTGGAACCAGGCAATCCCATGGTTCTGATTGCCCGAAGGCTGCGCGTCGGCCCAAGTCTTCGTGGCCACACACAGCACAAACGAGGTCAAAATCACCAGCCGCAACGTCCTGAAGCTGCCGCCAAACCGCACCATGTATTTCTGCTCCCGCGGGTATCGGACAAATTCGCATCGCCGGACGTCCTGCGCAGAACGCCCCTAACTCCGGCTTATCGGCAGTCCAAAGGCAGCGGCTCAAGCGAATTTGCCGATTTTGGCGGATTTGGCTGATTTGCGGATAGAGGACTTTTTTGGCTTTTTTGGGCGCTGAAAAAGGGGGCCTTTTTTTGGGGTCCACCCAAAAAAAGTCCGCAGGCAGCTCGATCCCCCAAGCTCTCTGCCGGAAAAGCCATCTCTCCGAAGTTCCGTTCGAGGAGTTCAACTTGTGTCGAGGCGACGCAGACCGAACGGCGTTTCGGGGACTTACGGTCCCGGGCAGAAAGGGGACTTTTTTTGGGTGCACCCCAAAAAAGGGGTCAGGGGCTAGGGGCTCGAGGTTAGGGGAAAACAAGAGTCTCTTCGCCCGTCCTACTCCCCTCGCCCCGCATCTTTTCGTCGCGCGGGGAGACGGGGGTGCATTTCGAACGACGCACGAGTGCCACTATATCAGCACTCGCACCCGATCTCGGGACAGCGAAACGACATACCGCCGGCCCAAAATATTGATCTTGAACGACTCGCCAGTTCGATTGTTATAATCCAGCTAGAGTCACGCGCCATTCGCGATACCGCACGCCGCGAACTGGACTTCGCAGTTCAACGGCCCTCAATTTTGCGGTACGAGTCGCACTAAGCCCAGTGTGGCCCAGGAGGTGGCGGCGCACGTGATGGGCGTGAGCAGCTTGGCTGGCTTACCGCCCAGCTTCGCTCGCGAAACCATCGGCCAACTGCCGTCCGGCTTTTGGGTCGCGACGAGGAATTCGATCCCCCGTTTGATTGCGGGCCGCATGATTTGAGACCGTAGTTTTTCCGACTGTATTTTTTCCGGCTGTTCCGCCGCATAACCGGCCAGCGACAGCACGTACAACGTCTGCCCCGTTGCGTACGCGTCGCTGCTCGTCTCGTGAACGGTCCGAACTGAATTGACGGCCGCAACGTGGGATTTCGCCTTCGTAGGGTCACCAACTGATGATCGCGTTTCAGTGTGGTCGTACCACTCGGCGGTCTGCCGCCAACCGCCGTCGGCCTGTTGCATTGCAAGCAACTCGTCGACCGCGGCCCGAATCTGTTCGCGAGACTTTCCGGCACGGATCGCCAACAGAACCTTGAGCACCTTGCCCTGATGATTTTCCGCCAGCTTCGTCCCTTCCAGCCACGCCATCCCCTTGTCGATCACCGCCCGTTCCGCCGCCGTCGGCTGCGAATGCGCGAGCCCCCCGAGGGCGAACATGATCCAAGCCGCATCGCTCGCCCGACTCTCGTGAATGGGAGGCCGATCGTCGAGAAAATTCCACGAGCCGTCCTTGAGCTGCGTGGTGTCGATATTGTCCCTCACCACCTGCAAGCAATGTTTCTGCCCCGAGGTCGGAGCGGCAAACGTCTCCGCCGCGACGGCCATAAACACCAATCCCATCCGCACGCCCCGCCCCTCCGGCCGCGGATCGGGCGGATCCTTCGGCCCATTAATCAGCTTGGCGGCAATCATCTGCTCCTGCCCGCCAAACGTCCCTTCGGCCGTCTTGGCGAACCATTTCTTGTCGATCGCGTATCCCCGCCGCTCCGCCTCCCCCATCGCCCACAAAGGAAACGCCACATGATGACAAGCCGCACACTTCCGCGTGGCCAGCCACTGCGTGCTCTGCCCCTGCAGATAGCCGAAGGCTCGTTCCACCGTCTGCCGCACCTGCTGCGGCGTTGTCCCGGCCTTCGCGACGGTTCCGGCAGCAGACACAAACTCAGAAAGCCCAAGTCCGAACGAGAGCACGGCAACGAAAAACAGGCGGGCCATGGCAAGACTCCCACAAGCGGGGGTGGGGGCGGGACGAACTCTCTGATTCATTTATATCTCGTAATGTTGCGATTGTCGCGACGCGACCCGCGCTATGGAGGCGCGAATCCGAATTCGCCCGCTTGGAATCCTCTTGATGACGAGCCGTGGGGTTGACCCCCACGGACATTCCGCGCGGTTGATTAGGTGTGCATCCCAGCGAACTTCTTCGCGCGAACGTCCGGCGGGATCCACCCGCCGGCTCGGCAGAGTCCAGACATGCCGCGCGGCAAGCGAATATCCACTTTGCGTTGACATTCTCGAGGCCTCCCCGATTAGACTGGCCGACTGCGTTGAGTGATCTCCCATTCGACGAATCAAGTCCTCAGCTCAAGTCCGGGCCGCTCGAGCACTTGTTGAGAAAGACACACCCATGAAGAAGCATCTTGCCTGGTTCTTTCCGATTGCCCTTGTTGCCCTGACTGGCTCGCGAGTCTCCGCTGGTGACGACGGTCCTTCGTTATTTGTCATTCCGCAAGCCGCAAAGCACACATCGCCCGATCAGGCGGGCATAAAGAAAACAGCACCCACTCTAGCGGGCGCAAAGAAGACGTCGCCCGCTCAGCCGAGCGTTAAGACGACAGTGCCCGCGCAGGCGGGCATCAAGAACACGGTGCCCGACGTCAAAACCCCCTACACCGGAAAACGGGTCGTCAACCGTCCGATCACGATGCCCAGCCAGATGCTCGACCGGCGGCCAAGCCAGTCACTCGATCGAATTCTGAGCGGTGCGGGTCCCGGCACGATCGGACCGTATCAGGCCCGCCTTGAGCTACGACCAAACGGCACGTTTGTCGTCACCGGCAAAATCGAGGGTTCTGGAACCTGGCATCAAAGCGGACAGATGATCGTCATGGAGAGCCCGACTTCGCACTACGAGGGGACCCTGGAAAGCAGCACGCTTTCAGGCACGCGGACTTTCAAAGAGCGGGCTGGGATCGAGCCATGGAAGTTCGTGCTGAACGATCGGGCGTTGGAGATCAGGCTCGAAGTACAGGGCAAATAAACCAGAACGACGCATGCCATGCCCGCGGCTCGCCGTGGGCCCGTCTTCGAACGTCAAACGGATTCGCACGCCCACGCCGGGCCGTGGGCGTGGCACCCGATTTGGAAATTATTTGATTTCCCGGACCGAACTTGGCCTACTACGGTCTTCGGTGTCCTCGGCGAGTCGCGAAACGCAGCGCTCACCCTTTTGAGTCGACCCGCATCGTGCAACTGCCTGATTGCAGCGGAGTGGTCACTTGGGATTTGCCGTCAGCTATCGTTCGACAGAGCCGGTTGAGCCGTCCAAGTACGCCCGCATTCAAGCGGCCATCAAGAACGCCAGTCGCGGAAGAACCTGGCTCAGTTCAGAGGGGGCGTGGGTTTCACGCCAAGAGGACGGACATCTTTGGGGGGCCAGCAAACCCAACTTTCAGCCTCATCCCGACGACGTCGCCGCCGCCAAGATGGAGAACCTTCCCGATGGAACGATTTCCGACGTGGTGCAAATCTTGTGCGACGTTTCCCGAGCGGAGGGGGTCGACTGGGAAGTGAGCCACGACGATTCTGGCGGGCCGATCGGCCTCATTCGGAATGGGGTCGCCGATCCAGATGTTCTGGCACAGATTGAGGCATTCGCCGAAGTCTGCCAAATCCTGGGCGATCTCGAAGCCGGTTTGGAGGACGGCCTTGATATCGCGGACGCGAATTCTCTCCGACGCGAAGACGATGACAACGAACCGCCGATCCTGAAATTTCCTCCTCGCCAACCGTGAGGCGGATCGAAGGTTCCGCGAGGTTAGGCACTTCTGCCGTTCGAGTAGGTCCCGCTTGCCGAGCGGCGACCTTGTCGTTGGGTAACGGATACGCGAGATCCGCGTCGTAAGTTTGGCTCGGGATGTGGCGTCTTTAGACCGGCGTAGGAGCGACGTATTTGATCCGTCGCGCGAATCAGGCTTTGGGACGCTCTGATCAACGGCAAGCGGGACCTACTGGTTTTTCTCCCCGTCCCTCTTTTTGGTGAAGCAAAAATGACGCGGCCGGCGACTCCTATTGAGGCCGGTTGCCGCTGCCGCCACGGGGATCGGGATGACCGATTGGGAAGAGATTGTCACAACGCATTCGGCGCTTGTCTGGACGACGGCGTTTCGGCTGCTTGGCCACCGCGAAGACGCGGCCGATTGCACGCAGGATGCTTTTCTCGAGGCGCTGGCCGTGCGCGTCGGGGGCCAGTTCGCAGTTGGAAAGGCCTTTTGGTTCGGCTCGCCACCTGCGCGGCCTTGGATCGCCTGCGGCGGCGCGCACGGGAAGGCAAGCGGGAAACGAAGGGCCTCGATTGCGCGGATTTGCCGTCGACGGGGCCGCGTCCCGATCAGGCGGCTGAAAGCGGCGAACTGGCCGACCGTTTGCGGCGGGCGTTGGCGGAACTCCCCGAGCAGCAGGCGGAAGTGTTTTGTCTGCGTGTTTTTAACGAATTGCGCTACGGCGAGATTGCCCGGCAAACCGGAATCAATCCCTCCACGGTGAGCGTGCTCTTGCATCGGGCCCGGCTCAGGCTGCGGGAACTCCTGCTCGCTGAGGCCTCGAATCCGGATCGCGAGGTGATTCCATGAAACGCGAAAAGAGTTCTTCGACCGACATCGTCGACGCTGCCGTCGAGGCGGTGCGCAGTGCGCCGGTTCCCGACGGTCCGCCGCCGGCGCTCCGCTCGCGCTCATTGCCGCCGGGAACCATCTCGACCCGGCCACGCGTTCGCATCTCACATTCGAAAGGAAAGCGACCGTGAAACGCATCATCCAGGGAAGCATCGCGGCAATTGCCATGTTGGTCGTGCTCGGTTGGGCCTCGGGACTGTTGTTCCCCCGGAACGAAAACACCCTGTTGGCCGACGTCGTGAGGCAGATTCAGGCGGCCAAGTCGGTCAAATGGACGACCGTCTTCTATCGCAAAGTCGTTCCGAAGGACGGCTCCAAGCCGTGGGTCGAACAGTCGCAGGATCGAAATTACTACAAAGCGCCCCGACAAGTATCGCGTTGAGCGGCTCGACCCGCAGGGTCAGCTCGAATCGGTCAAAATCGAAGACGGAGTGGCCGGGAAGCGCGTCGAATTCGACATGAAGACTCGCCGCGCGCGGACGATCAACCGGACGCCGCTGATGGAGCAAGAGAAGTCGGCCTTCGGTCCGCTCACCCGGCTCCGCAACCGGATCGATCGTAATGCCGTCTTGCTCGGCAAAAAGCAATTCGGCGGTCGCGAGCTGATCGGATACAGGGTGATGCAGGATCAATCACGACCCGAGTCGACCGTGGATCTCTGGATCGATTCCGCATCACACCAACTCGTCTACGTTCTGCTCCCCGGTGCGCATAAATTCGACCCCGAAACCGACCCGCTCATGAAAAACGCACTGGGCCGTGACGGTACGCGGACGGACATCTTGGGCGTGATGCTGCGTGACATTGTTGTCGATGCGAATCTCGATGATGCACTGTTCAGCTTCGAGCCGCCGAAGGGATTCGCGAATGAGGTGAAGACAAAGCATGAGCCGACGGAAAAAGACGTGATCGAATGGTTTGGTGTGCTGGCCCAGGCGCACGGCAACGTCTTTCCGCCCGACATTAAGGAGAGCAATAAAAAGCTCAACGAGTTCTTGCGCAAGAACGATCGGGACCGGACGCAGGCCGAACAAAAAATCATCGATCAACAGACCCAGACCGATCTGGGCCTTGCCTATCCCTTCCCGATCCCGCGGTTTGTCTCCCGACTGTCAAAAGGCGATTGGCACTATGCCGGCGACGGCGTCAAACAGGGCGACGGCTCGAAAGCCATCTTCTGGTACAAGCCCAACGGCTCGAAGACCTGGCGCGTCGTGTTCGGTGACCTCACCGTGAAGGACGTGGACGCGGAGAACTTACCAAAGTGATTCGACGCCGTATCCCCGTGTCCAAGTCTCAGCACGAACGGCCGACTTGGATGATTCCGGCCGGCATTCCTCAATTCGAGTAGGTCCCGCTTGCCGATTGCTTGAATCCGCCTGAGGCGGACCGGCGACCTTGCCGTTGGGTAACCGATACGTGAGATCCGCGTCGAAAGTTTGGCTCCGGATGTTTCATGGTGGTCATGATCGCGTTGCTTCGAGGCCGCGGATTTCGGATTCGCGCGGTGCACATGGTCTTGGGCGTGAAAGGCGTCGAGATGTTGTAGAGCCGCCCGCACCGCGGCTTCTGGGCCGCCCGTCTCGACGGTGTGCCAGTTCTGACAGGTTCGGCAGCGCTCTGTCTCAGGTGAGACGGCCAACGTCGTGACCGTCGCCACGCCTGCTCCCGGCGTCGGACCGGGGCCGGCTAGGACGTGATAGGAGAAATATCTGCCGTAGCTTGGCCGTTCGTGGTCATCCAGGCCGAAGTAACTCACCAGACAATCCAAGATGCGATTCATTGCTCTTCCCTTGTCGAAACACTGCTTGATGCGAAAAACGGAGTGTTTGGCTTCATCCAGTAAATCGTCCGGTCGATGTCCTTGCAAAGCTTTCACGCGGTCGGGGCGGAGTACGAGAGCTCGACAAAGCCGTTCTTGTAGGCGACGACGTTTTTCAAATTCCACCTCTCCTCCGTCGGAGACCCACCGAACAGCCGGAGGCCTTCGCCCAATAGGACGGGGGCGATCGTCAAGTTGATTTCGTCCACCAGGCCGAGTTCGAGAAATCGCTGGCACAACATGGCCCCGCCCACGAGCCAGATGTTTCGAAATCGAGGCGCGAGGTTCACGTCGACGAGCGTCTTGAGATCGCCTGAATAGAACTCCACGCTTGCCTTAGCCGGCGGCCGGGCTTTGCTGGTCACCACGACGGTCGGAGTATCGCCATAGGGCCAGCCCAGTTCGAGCGCGTGGGCATAGGTGCGGGAGCCGAGCACATAACAGTCGATCGTGTTGACGAAGGCCGCGGCCTCTTCGTCCGAAAGGGAGACGCCGGCTGCGTAGACGCTGCCCGTGTCCTCGAGCCAGGAGACACTGTTGTCCTTCTTCGCGATGAAGCCATCCAGACTGGAAACCATGTGCAACGTGACACATCGTCCTTTTGCAGTTCCTGCGCTGGGTGACATACTTCCTCGCTTTGGCGGACATTGGTCTGCGTTCGGGACTGCAATCGCGTCTTCACGTCAAAAAAAGATCGTACAAGAAATCGGACGCGGTCTGCTTGGATCTTGCGTCTGAAATTTTGCCCTGATTTCCATCCTGGGAGCGAGCGCATCTGGTGATCGCTTGCGTTTTTTCCTGGAACCTTCGACCCTGAGGCGGAATTGCGGTACACAACGCCGATCACGCATCTGTCTGAAGGGAGCGTAAAAATGAAGGCGATCTCGAGGGGAAGCTTGGCGGCAATCTTGGGGGCGGTTCTCGGGCTGTGGGGCTTGTCGAGCGTTCCCGCGCTGGCGCAAAACGGCTCCGCGCAAGGCGGCAGAGCGCGGAGTCGCACACTTCCGGGTCAGGCGATTGTCGTGGTTGGCGAGGGCGAGGCCAGCGCTCAGCCCGACACGGCCGAAGTTCAAGTCGGCGTGGTGACGTTGGCCGCCTCCGCCGCCGAGGCACTCCAGGCCAACAACGCCGCCGTCGCGAGACTGTTCAAGGCGCTCGAAGGCCGGCAAATTGCCAAAAAGGATCTGCAAACGTCGAACTTCGGCATCAGTCCGGAATACAAACACGGGCCGCAAGGTCAGCAACTTGCGGAGATCGTCGGCTACCAGGTCCAGAATCAGTTGAGCGTGAAGATTCGCCAGTTGCCGACGCTGGGGCCGGTCCTGGACGAATTGGTTCGCGAAGGGGCCAACCAGATCCACGGCATCAACTTCTCGGTCTCGGATCCGTCCCGACTTCTGGACACGGCCCGCGAAAAAGCGATCGCCGACGCCCGCCGCAAAGCGGACGTGTATGCCCATGCCGCGGGAATCAAGGCGGGCAAAGTCGTGCGGATCGACGAAGAGGGCGACCGCGCCACGCCGCGGCCGCCCATGATGGCCTACGCGAGACAGGCGGTTGCCTCGGTGCCGATCGCGTCGGGCGAGCGAACGTTTCATGTGCGGGTCGTGGTGACGTTTGCGATTGATTGAGCTCCACCGAGAAGGAGCGAGCCCTGTGCTACGAATTGTGCAGCATCGAAGCGGGGCTCTCCAAAATAGAGGTGCGTTAGGGACTCGCCCTCTGGCAGTTTTCGGCCGGATGTGTATCTTCGGATGCGGCAAGCATGAACCGAAGCTTACTGACGCCCAGTGGAGGACCAAGGGATGGAAGGTCCGGAGGTTGAGCGGGATTGGTTCATTGTCAGCCGCTGGCAGGAGTATGGGGCCGAGCGGCGGGCCAACCTGTTGCGGGTTTTGGCCATTGCGGCTTTCTATCTCGTGCACATGGCCAACTATTACCGCTGGTTCGGCCTGCCGGAGATGCCGGGGGCTGATCGGCGGTTTCATCAGTTGATGACGGCGCTGGCCGCGGCTTGGATTGCCGTGGCGCTGGCGATTCGCGTGGCCCTCGATCGGCAGTTCTTTCCCAGTGCAATGAAATATGTGACGACGCTGGTCGACGTCCTACTGTTAACGCTCGTCATCGGCACGGCGGATGGACCGCGAAGTCCGCTGGTGGTGGGCTACTTTTTGATTTTGATGGCGGTGGCGCTGCGTTTCAGTTTGAGCCTCGTTTGGTGCGGGACGGCTGCGGTTGTGGTCGGCTATGTCGGTCTTCTGGCCGATGCGAAATGGTTTGCCGCAACGGATAAGACGGTGCCGGCTCATGCGGCGCTGATCGTGCTGGTGGCGATGGTGTTTGGCGGCGTCACGCTTGGCGCGGTCGTGCGCCGGGTGCGACGGATGGCCTTTGAGTTTGCCGCGCGGACGAGCACTGGTAGATTGACCTAGCCAACGAGGCGTTCGAGCGCGTGACATTTCGCGGGATGCGTCGCCTGTCAGATGGTCGAGATCGGCTCTCGCCAGGGAGGAGTGGGATTGGCTGATTCAAATCTCCGCACTTGCCCCGATTGCGGCGCCGAGCGCCTCATGGACCGCTCCCAAGTGTTGGATGTGCGGGAAATGGTTCGGCAGCGATGATGATGCCGCGGTGGCGGCTCCCGGCGCCAACTTGTTTGTCGCCACCCGCGATCCGTCAGGCCCGAGCCCGCGTTACGTGCAGCCCCGTCGGACGGAGGCGACCGTCGATAATACGTCGCTGGCGATCTTGGCACTTGCGCTACTCCTGATCGGCTGTGGCATTTCGCTGGAGGCTCCAGGACTCGCGATTCTGTACACGGTCATCATGCTGCCGGCCCTGCTGGCCGTGTATGTAAAGAGACAGCGACGGCTCGCGTCTGATCGGCCGGTCGGTTGGGGAGACACGATCGTCGATTTTTTCAGCGGCATCGCGCTCGCGATCGGGATTCTGGTCGCGCTGCCGATCGTGTCGATCATCGCCTTGATGATTTACTGTGCGGTGATCTCGGCGACTCACGGATCTTTGTGACCGGCGACTGTTGAGGGGTTCGAGCATGACACTTCGCGACTATACCTTCCTCGGAATGACCCAGAGTCTGTGTCCGGAGTGTTATGCGCTCGTGCCGGCCAAGATTCTCGATCGGCAGGGGCGGGTCTATTTTCGCAAACAATGCCCGACGCACGGCATTCGCGAGGATTTTGTTTGCTCCGACGTCTCGCAGTACGACCAGCTCGAGTTCAGTCTGCCCGGACGCGTGCCCGAGCAATTCGGCACGAGCCCAGACCGAGGCTGTCCGTTCGATTGCGGCCTGTGCACCGAGCACGAGCAGCACACGTGCATCGGCCTGGTCGAAATCACGTCGAGCTGCAATCTGCACTGCCCCATGTGCTACGCGTCGAGCGGACCGGGGGGGAGTCATCTTTCGTTCGAAGAGGTCAAGCGGGCCATCGACCGGCTGGTGGAAGTCGAAGGTCGGCCCGAGGTGCTGCAGCTTTCCGGCGGCGAGCCGACGCTGCACCCGGCCTTCGACGAAATCCTCGAATACGCCTGCCATCAGCCGATTGACGTGGTGATGGTCAATACGAACGGTCTCCGCCTGGCCCGCGATCGCAGTTTTGCCCGCCGTCTCGGAAACTGGCGTCACCGGTTGCAGGCGTATTTGCAGTTCGACGGCTTTCGCGATGCGACGTCGCTCAAGCTCCGCGGCGAGTCGCTCGTCGCAGAAAAGTTGAAAGCGGTTGAGGTTCTGGGCGAGCTGGGAATCGCCACCACTCTCGTCACGACGTTGCAGCCTGAAGTCAACGACGACGAGTTGGGCGAATTGGTGCGCGTACGGGCTCGCGCGTCCGTGGATCACCGGGCTGAGCCTGCAGCCGGCGACCTATTCGGGTCGTTTCGTGCTGCCCGAGGAACTGGAGCGTCGCATCACGTTTCCCGACGTGATCCGCGAAATCGAGCGGCAAACCGATGGCTTGTTTCGCCAGACCGACTTCATGCCGCTGCCATGCGCACACCCGAATTGCCACAGCCTGGCTTACGCTTACCGGCGGAATGGCACAGTCATCCCCCTGACTCGCTTGATCGACGCCCGCGAGCACCTCGATTTGCTGGCCAACGGCATCACGTTCAACCGCGCGAAAGCCCGCGAGCTGATCGAAGGCTACCTGGGCAAGGCCGGTTGCTGCGGCGGCAACTGCGGGACGTCGGCGTGCGATCCCGGCGAACCGGACCGAGAATCATTCGGCTTCGGCTGCGCCGTTCGTTCAACTGCAGATGCCGGCAGCATCCGCAACGCCGCGACCCGCGGAGGCCTCACTGCTCCCGACGTTGGGCGACGAGTTCTTTCGGCGAGCGCTCGCGGAGGATTTGTCGCAGTCGGACGTGTTTCGCATCACGATCACGTCGTTCCTCGACGCGTACAACTTTGACGTGCGTCGCTTGATGAAGTGCTGCACGCATCACGTGCTGCCCAGCGGGCATGTGATTCCCTTTTGTGCCTACAACGTGCTCTATCGCACGGGAATCGTGCCTTTGCCGGCACTCGATCGCGGCGTTGGCGCACGGCTCGAAGAGCGGCAGATCGTGGCGCTGGATGCGGTGACCGCGTCCATGACGGCGGGAGAAGCGGGCTCGTGATTGATCCGGTCTACGCCGGAATCATGCTGACGGCGATCGGCGTCGGCTTCTGGCTGTCGCGACGGTCGCAGCGATCGCTTCCGCTCAGCGGCAGGGAGCGGGCGGCGATCTTCATCGGCGGATTTTGCGGAGCGATGATCGGCGCGAAAGTCCCCTTCGTGCTGGGTGACTGGGAAGGGCTGTGCTCCGGGGCGGCCTGGTTCGACGGCGGCAAGACGATCATGTTCGGGCTGGTGGGGGGCTACGGCGGCATCGAGTTGGCCAAGGCGATCTTCGATATTCGGACCAAAACGGGCGATACGTACGCCGTGGCTGTGCCGGCGGCTGTCGCGATTGGGCGACTCGGCTGTTTTCGTGCCGGTTGTTGCTACGGATGTGCCAGCACGCTGCCTTGGGCGGTCGATTTCGGCGATCACATTCGGCGGCATCCCACACAGATTTACGAGTCGATGTTTCATGCCGCGATGGCGGTCGTGCTCTTTGTCTTTCTGCGTCGCGGTCTCTTTCGCGGTCAGCTCATCAAGCTCTATTTCATCAGCTATTTCGTCTATCGCTTTTTCACGGAATATCTGCGGCCCGAGCCAAAGCTTTGGCTCGGCCTGACCGGTTACCAATGGGCGGCTGTGGCTCTCGTCCCCGTCTTTGCCCTGCTGTGGTGGCATGATGCGCGGGCGTTGGCGCGGCAAGAGTCTTCCGTTCCAGTTTGGCGGCCTGTCGGTTAATCCGTGCTGCTGGCTCGCTCGTGGAACGACGGTTCACGATGACTTGGAACGCGATTGCAGGGCTCGCTTGATGACCGCCTCGCGCTCGCCCTTGTCCCAGGCGTTGAAGATTTCCTTGTCGGTGAGGCCGGCGATGCGCCCCACGAGTTGGAAGGCCATCATCGCGTGGCCGGCGGAATGCCAGCGGGCCATCTCGATGAGCGTGGGCAACGACTTTTGCCGCAGTTCGGAAATGAGTGCGACGTTCCGTTCGGAGGTTGCGACGTCGAGCACGGCCATCGCCTTATTGCGATCGGTCCAATCCAGCGATTCGAGCAGATCGAGGCACCAATCGGTCGAAACTTCGATGCCCAGTTCCCGATGCTGTTGTGCGTAGGTCAGAAACACCGATAACGCACGGACCGCGTTGTTGCGGACGTCAGCGAGGAAGGGTCTTTCGTGCCGAAGACCAGGTGGCCGGCGGCCCGTTTCTTGTCGCCGGCGTAGCCGATGATCGTCGCCGCCATCGACCGCTGCTCGGCGTTCTTGGAGTTTTGCAGCACGTCGACCAGCCGGTCGTAGTTCCCCTCCGCCAGCGGGACGAACTTCCGCTGGACGGCCCGCGCGGCAGCGTCGCCCATGAGCGCGTAGCCGTTTGAATCGTCTTCGCTGAAATCGTTGGCCTTCACGGACTGCAAAAACGCACGCTCGAATTCGGCATACGTGTCGATGATCGGCTTGGGCAATGTGACGTTCCCGGTCGGCTCGGGTCGGAAGACGACGGCGGGCTGGCTCGATTCCTGGATGCCGATGTAGACGATGGGTCGGCCGACCGTGTGGCCCGATGCGTCGGGAAACGGAGCCGTCACGATAACCAGCGTCGCCTTCCGCACGCCGGGAATCTGTTCGATCCGCCGGATGATTGTTTGCCTTTGCTGCCGATCGGGAACCGCGCCGCCTTCGCGGAGTCCGGCGGCGCCGAGCACGACCGTGTGATCGACCGCGTGCACTCCGTAGGTGTCCACGGCTGCGATCGATTTCGAATCGACGGCAGGAGCGGACTTTGTCAAGCAGGCTCCAACAAGGAGTGCCAAGCAGGCGGTTCGTGCGAACGAATTGGAATTTGCCGCGTCGGTGCCGCGGGGAGTTGTGGCGTTTGACCGAATCATCACTCGGACTCGAAGCCCCGGGGAGAGAAATCAGGGGAGACAGCGACCGCCGGCTGCGCCCCGAGCCTAGGGCGCAAGGCGTCCAGCATGCAGCGAAGGTGCATCGGACGCAAGTAAAAGCAACGCGGCTCGGTCCGCCTCGGGCGATTGTGACGGCGTTGCCGGATGTGACGTCGAGCGTGTTGCCAAATTGCATCCGCGGCCTATGTTTGCCGTGCGAGCCGCGTCGTTGGCTCGATCAGTTTCGATTTCCCGATCGACGGCGAGCACTCCTCGCCTCAAGAGTCACATGACGTTAAGCACCCTTGATACCGGCGCTGCCGAGTTGGCGTCCCCGTCTTTGCCACAGCCGATCGACGTCGCGCGGCGGCAAGACGTCAACCCGCGTTGGGTTTACCTGAGTGCCGGGTTGGCGGCATCCGGCTTTCTGCTGCTGATGATCGCGAATATGAATTTCTGCGATCCTGATGTGTGGCACGAGATGGCCCTCTTCCGCGAAACGCTTGCCGAGGGACGCGTGCCGACCGAGGACCATTTCGCGTACACGCCGACCGTGTCGCCGTCGATTCACCACGAATGGGGGACGGGGGCGATCCTTTATGGGGTGATGACGACGTTTGGCGGGCCGGGGATGATGGTCCTCAAGTACGCGCTCGTCGCGGCGGTCGTGGGACTGTGTTATTGGTGCGCACGGCGGCGCGGCGCTTCGGCCGCCACCTTTTTGTGGGTCGCGCCGGCGATGGCGCCCTTTGCCTCCTATGGATTTGCCACGATTCGGGCGCAGCTCTTCACGCTGGTGTTTCTGGCGGCCCTCCTTTGTCTGCTCGAGATCGATCGGCGGGGCCGGCGGTGGTGGATCGCCGTCTGGTTGCCGTTGTACGTCGTCTGGCTCAATCTCCATGCCGGTTTCGCGGTGGGGGCCGTGCTGATGGCTCTCTATGCGTGCGAACAGGCGATCCGGCGCCAGCCGTTTTGGCACATCGTTCCCGTGGGATTGGCGATGGCGGGGCTCGTGTTCGTCAATCCGTACGGCGCGTCGTACGTGCCCTACCTGATCCACGGCCTGACTATGGACCGGCCTCTGATTGTCGAATGGCAACCGCTGTGGCGGCATCACATGCGGGTCTTCGTGATGTTTCTCGTGTCACTCTTGCCGATTGGTTACGCGATCCGGCAAGTCGGCATTCGCAGACTTGCGGGAATTCTGCTGCTCGCGGCGACCGCCTACGCGGCCCTGCGGCACACACGGCACCTTTCGCTGTATTGCGTCGTGTGGGCCTGCTATGTGCCCGGTTATTTGCAGATGACCAGTCTCGGGGCCGTCATCGATCGGACCTATCGCTGCTATGGAAGACTGGTGCTGCAGGCGTCGGCCGTCGCGGCGATCCTCTGTGTCGGTCAATCGATTCCAAATCAGCCGTGGCGGATGACGATGCCCGCTTCGCTCGAAGACGCGAAAGGGGGCGGCATGTGCTATCCGCTCGGCGCGATTCAGTATCTCGACGAGACGGGCTTTCGCGGGAATTTGATGTTGCCGTTCGAGACCGGAGGCTATGCAATCTGGAAGCTGTCCCCGAAGGCCAAAGTGAGCATCGACGGCCGCTATGAAGTCGCCTATCAGCCGGGCGTCCTCGAAGACCACGTGCGACTCTACGAGGCGCAGAGCGGCTGGCTGGACGTGTTGACGAAGTACCCCACTGACGCCGTGATCGTCCCCAGCCCCACGCCGCTGGCGGCGGCAATGCCTAACGTACGCGGCTGGAAGAAGACGTACGACGACGGGATCTTCGAGGTCTACACGCGGTTGAAGATTTTCAACCGAGGCATTTGATGCGCCGCGGTTAGGTCTTCTTTGCTTTCTAGGCCTTGAATGCGTCCGCAACGGGCTTTCCCGTGCCGCGCCGTTGCCGATTCCTTGCTAAAACCACGCGAGCTATCCGCCTGTTCTCCGCTTGAGCTCGAGAACCGTGCGGACAATGTTGGTGAAGGTCCGCTCGCTGGCTCTCAAGAAATTCAATATCGCGACCGTGACAACCGCACAAACGACGCAGGCCACCGCTCCCACATACTGGCCAGTAAACGCGGTGTAAATGCAGATGGACAACAGGCCGACGATGCCGAATCCCACCGCCGATTTGACGAGGCTCAGTGCGGCGTCGATCTCTTGGAGATCGTCCACAAGTCCCGCCTCGTGACGATTGATCTTTCCCACCGGCGGCCCGTGCGAATCGACGCTGGCGGTCTGCGTGAGCTCGGCAAAGATTTCTCGCGATTGGGCGTCGATGGGCCGTTCGGGTTCGTCGCCGTTCCGAACCGCGCGGGGCTTGCCGGCCTTCGGCTGGCCCATGTGGATCGCCTTTTTCGGCGTCACCACCACGGGCGTGGCCGACTCGCGATAGAGCGTCGGCACAAACTTGATCGTGAACGATTTGCCGCAGGTCAGGCACTTGGTGACGCGGCCGGCATACTCATCGGGAACCTCATCCGTGACGAAGCAGTATGGGCATTGCGCAGTGACCATGGGACCTCCGGGCCCGTTCGCAGGTCATCTTAACATGCCCTCCGCCATTGAAAATCGAAGCGGCCCGAAACAATCACTTCTTTTCCGGCTGCCAAACGATTTTCGGTGTGGTTCGACCCCTCCTTGGCGCTCGAATTTGGTCGGCCGCGGCAGTCCCGGGCGGCCGTTGCAAATTTTGAGCGTGTCCCCCTCGAACTCGTAAATGCCCAGGATAGGTCCCGACTTTGGCAGGTCCGGCCGGCGTCGAATCGATCGTCTTCGGCGTCTTGGTCGCGTCGATTTTGAAGGTGCCTTTGCTGATCGGCTTGCTGAAATTGAAGATGGTGTACTTGTTGCCAGTAGACCGTGCGGAAGAGGGTCTGGGCCTCGTCGTCGGAAAGTTTGCGGCCGTCGCTGGTAATCGAAACGACCATCCAATCCCCCTGCATCTTCGCGAGGTCTTTCGCGCTGGCATCGGCGATCGGGATATCGGCGCTCGGCAACAGGGCGGCCCATAACAACAACGTGTGCGGCGTCATTGTCCATCCTCCTTCGCGAACGAGATGCAAATCATTTCCTTGTCGTTGCGGGCGAAAACACAGCGATTCGCGAAGGCGGGATGCGACCAGACGATTTCGCGTCCGAAGGCCGTCCCCGACGGTTCGAGGATATGCGTGCGGTCGATTTCCTTGTAACCCTGGGGCGAAAGGTCGGCGAGAATCAAATCCCCCTGATCGCTTTCAAGCACGTAATGATCGCCCTGCGGCACGATGAAGACCGTTCCGCAGTCGGGGCGGCGGCCCTTGAGCGGAGCCGCGCGATTGCCAGAGTTCCTTGCCGGTCTTCACCTCGAAGCAGCGTAATTCGCCACGGGCGCCGATCGCGTAGCCGTAACCGTCCTTGAAGACGGGCGTCGCCATCAAGCAGTGCGCCCCGTCCGGCTTGCCCGGGTTGTGGCTTTTACCTTTCCAGGCGATGGACGCATGCTCGCTGCCATCCAAGCGGACCATCATCGGCCCGTCGTAAAAGGTTGAGAGAAACAGCATGTCGTCGTCGGCTTTTTTGACCGTGATGATATTCACAGTCGGATTTTGCAGCGGCACCCCGGGATAGTCCTGCTTCCAGAACTGTTTGCCCGAGGCCGGGTCGAGACCGTAGATCGCGTCCGACAACCAGACGACCAATTGCCGTTTGCCCGCCAGCGTGTAAATCATGGGCGGACTGTAGCCGACCTCCGCGCTCGTGAGGCCTTTCCAGACTTCCTTGCCTGTCTCCTTATTGAAGGCGACGATCGCGCTGCCCGGACCGCCGACCAGCGAATACAGCAAATCGCCGTCGATCGAGCAAATGGGCCGCGTAGCCCCAGAGCGGCACTTCGAACTTGTATTCGTTGCCGAGTTTTTTCGACCAGCGCACCGTGCCGTCGGCCGCGTTGAGGCAAATCAGATCACCCATCGCTCCCGAGCGAATAGACCGATTTGCCGTCGACGAGCGGCGTCGTTCGGGGACCGCTGGGATAGGAAATGGTGTACGGGCAGTCGTAGTCGTAATGCCAGATGACTTTGCCGTCGGTCGCGCTCAAGCAAAGCACGCGCTCCTTGCCGGGAATGCCCTGGCGGGTCGGCCGCAGCGTTTTCGCCGTTGGGTCCCTTGGCCCGTTGACGGTCGGTGATGTAAACGCGGTCGCCTTCGACGGCCGGTCCGCTGTAGCCGGCGCCGAGCGGGGTCCGCCAGACGATCTTCGGGCCCCCTCTTGGGAAAGTGGTCGATCAGGCCGGTTTCGTGCCAGACGCCGTCACGGCCGGCACCCAACCATTGCGGCCAGCCCTCGGCGACGGCACGAGTCCCGGCCGTCGCCCAGGCAATCGACGACCAATCCGAGCATGACCTGACACGCGAGCCCTGCTGATCTGCGCATCGATTTCCCCTTTGGACGACCAAGGTTGAGAAAATGGCGATCGTGGTCCGAAGTGGTTTCGAGTCTAACTTGCCAATTTGTCGATCGGAATGGAATCCCCAGGTTTGACCCTGGGACAGCTGGCCGTTTCGGCGGCATCCGGCCAGAATCTCAAAATTGTGCCAGATCACGACTTCGGTGCGGCAAGAGCTGTGTCCACATCGGCCCCCATCGATAAACGGCAAGCCACGATTCATGCCCTTGTGACGGGGCTCGCATCGGCGATTTGCCTCATTCTGGCTTCGGCCTGGGACCTCAAGCAGCCGAACCTGGCAGTCTGGACCACGTTTCTGGTCATGGCCCAGCACTCGTACAGCAGCTTCCAAAAGGGCGATCGAGCGGATCATCGGCCGGGGGATTGGCATCTTCCTCGGCCTGGTCGTGGTCACGTGGCTCAACGGCATGCCGCTGGTCGTTTTGATGGTCGTCGGCGTGCTGTTGACGGCGTTCTTCTATCTCTATTTTGCCGGGCGGCTGGCCTACACCTTCTTGCAGGCGGGACTTTACCTGGTCGCGGTGCTCGAAATTGGCACAGCCGCCCCGACAACCGTCTTTAGCGAAGCGAAGGAGTTGTTTGCCGCGATCGTCGTGGGCGTGTTCGTGGCCGACCTCGTCAACTGGCTGGTGGGCTCCGAGGCGGACCTCGGCCTACAGCTTGGTGGATACGCCGCTGTTTCCGATTCGCGGCGAATGGATCAACCAAAGCGTGATGCTCTCGGTGACGGTGCTCGTCACGCTCGTGGGGGCGCACGTGATCGGGCTGCCCCCCGCGCAATCGGCCATTTCGGTGATCGTGCTGACTGTGGCTCCCCATCTGCAGGCACTGATCGTGAAGGGCGAACTGCGGCTATTGGGATTGATCGCTGGCCACGCTGTGGGGGCTGGCCACATTTATTTTGGTCGGATTACTCCCCTATTTTTCGCTGCTCGTGCTATTGGTTTTCTTCGGCGTCTTCGTGGCGACTTACTTCACGATCACCGGGCGGGCCCTACGGCTACGCCGGTTTGCAAATGGGACTGGTCGTGCCGATGCTGGTTGCCTCGGCACCGATCGAATTCGGCAGCGTGACGCCGGCCGAGCAACGTTTCGAAGGGATCATTCTGGGCTTGGTCGCTTCGATCCTCGTCGCGGGCATTTGGCCCTCTTTCCCAACGGGCGAAAGCAAACCGGCCCTGCCGCCACCGCCGGTTCCTGCAATGCCCGGGGAGACTCGACGTGTGAGTCGACCTTAAAGTCGCCCGTGCCGCTCTTCATTGATCGCGGATTCACAAGTAATACAGCCAGGCGATGACCTTGTGCCAGAACCGGGTGAGGCGGCTGATTCGACCTTCAGATTCCGTGTAGACGGCGACGCTTCCCGTCATGCCGACTCGCAACGGGATCGAATTCGCATCGTCGAGCGTCAGTCGCACCTGGAATCGCTGAGCCGGCGGGACCCAACTCGTCGGAATCTTCACGTCGGGCAATTGGCCGGACGGTATTCCTTGACCCTGGCTGACGCCCCAGCCGACTGATGTGACGTGAGCGGAAAATAATTGGCCCGGAAGGCCGCGGAAGGCGACGACCGCCGGCTGCCCCTCGCGCATGTGGGCCAACGACGTCTCGCGAAAATTGGCGACGACGATCCATCGCCGCGTGTCGATCAGCGTCATGGCAGCCTGGCCGATGTGGACGTAGGCGCCTTCGCGCAATTGCAAGTCCGTGATCAATCCGTCGCAGGGCGCGTAAACCCGGCTATAAGCCAGATTGAGCTGGGCCTCGGCCAGTTGGGCCTTCACCTGGGCGACCGTGGCATGCTCGCCGGCAATTCGCGCATTGAGCGCGTCTTCGATGCGTTGAATGTTGCTTTCCGCCTGAACCACGGCGGCCTGGCTCGCCTTTTTCTTCTGGATCGCCTCGAGGTAGCGCCGCTCCGTCGTCGAGTCGGTCTTGAAGATCGCCTGTTCCTGCCTGTGCACCGACGCGGCGTAATCGGCGTCGGCTTTCAGGCGATCCTGGTCGGCCTTCGCGGCGGCCAATTCCGCCTCGAGCTGCTTCACCTGATATTCGGCCTCCACGAGCTTGGCTTCGAGGTACGCGACGCGTTGCTGCAAGAGTGCGGGATCGAGTTCGAACAACAGCGCCCCGCTCTTCACGCGGTCCCCTTCACGAACGTGCACGCGCGTGACACGCTCGGCCACTTGCGGGGCGATCTGCACAACGTAGGCCTGGACGTAGGCTTCGGTGGTCAGTGGCGTGTAGATTTCGGAGAGCGCGTAATAGACGACCAGCAACACCAGAATGCAAACAATCACGATCACCCAAAACCGAAACGAGCCGATCAGCCGACGAACGCCGCGCCAAAGGCCGCCCAGCACTCGAAGCGGAATTCGAGCCGCTGATTGAAGATCTTGAACGATGGCCCGCGAAGGGGCCGGTCGCACTTCACCTGACATGTCGACTCACTGAATTCAACCGTTGCCACCTCGGTCGTGCCATCACGGCGAATACGACCTGCATTGTATTGTCGTAGACGCATTTGCTTGCGGCCTTGGACTTATTGTGCTGCGGCTATCGGGGGCACTTGCGGAGTCTCGTTCGCCGGTCATGTTCTGGGGCATTGGGCGGCGTCGGCAGAATCAGCAACGATGCAGTCGGCGGATTGTCGAGCGCGTAATCGAGCCCCGCGAGTGCGCCAAGATATTCGTAGACCGCGGCCACCAATCGCTGCTCGGCCCGCGTGAGTGCGACCTCGGCGTCGACGATATCGGTCGGCGTGGCTTGCCCGTTGCGATAGCGGTTGCCGACGAGCCGCAAATTCTCGCGCGCCTCGACGATCGCCGGCCGATCGAGCGCGATCCGATCTCGGGCCGTCGTCGCGGCGAGATAGGCCAAGGTCACCTCGAGCGTCACTTCGTTGAGAATCACGCGGGCTCCGGCCATCGCGGCGTGGATCTGGGCGTCGGCCGCACGCAGGGCGCCGCCGCGACGGCCGCCCGTGTAGAGCGGCGCATCGAGGTGCAGGCCGACTCCGTCCTGCAATCCCGCGTCGACGTTTCTGCCGCCAACCTCTCCGACACTGGCCGCCGCGTAGACTTTCGGCAAGAACTCGCCTTGAGTCGCTTCTCGACCGAACTGGGCGGATGCCACCGCCTGGCGGGCGATATTGATTTCGGCCCGTTGGGTCGCCGCCACTTCCAGGCACTGAACCAGCGACAGCGTGAGCGGCGGCTCGGAATTCAACGCGACGAGTGAAACCGGCAGGCTGGCGTTTCGCCCCATCGCGTTGTTCAGCCGGGCCATTGCCGCCAATTCGGCCTCGCGGGCCAGATCCAAATCCTCCCGCGCGCCGGCCAACTGCACTTCCCCGCGTAACACATCGTCCTTTTCCGCGACTCCGGCGGCTCGACGCGAGCGCGTGTCGCGGAGCGTGGCCTCGGCTCGGCGAATCGCCTCTTCCTGAACGCGTCGCCCTGCCCCGGCTCGCAGCGACTGCAGATAGGCCGCGGCGACGTCAAAGCGCACCGTTTGCTCGGCCCGCGCGTGTTGCAACTCGGCGATCAGCTCTTGAACCTTCGACTGGTGGAAGCGTCCGGCCGTGCGTCCAAAGTCATAGATCGTCCACTCCAGTTGCAGCTCGGCCTGCGCATATTCGTGCGTCGCCACCGCCGAACTCAGGACGATACCGGTTGCGCCGGCCGGCGCGGGACCGAGAACGGGCGACGTGATTGCCGAGTGGGAGAGGAACTCGAGTTGCGGAAGGAAGGGAGCGAACGCCACATCGATCTCGCCGCGCGCTCGATCAATGGCGTGCGAGCGCGACCTGCAATCTCGGATTGTTTCGCACGCCGAAGTCGATCGCCTGCTCGAGATCGAATGTCTGCCCAGTTTCGATCGAGTCCGTCGCATCGAATGAGGCGACGACCTCCGGGGAACCCTCCGCAGATGTCGGTGTAACACGCGCGTTCGCATTTTCCGGGGAGCGAAGCTGCGTCGGCTCTGTCGAGCGTGAGCGACGCGACCACTTCCTCATGCACTCGATTTGGCGACAACGCGCCACCAAACGGAGAACTCGCCGGGGAAAGTTCCGCCGATGAACAGCCCGCGACAACGCTGATTGCCAGGTTCGCCGCAATCACCGAAACGACGAGCGAAGCATTACGCGTCGGGGAGCGCGATCGCAGGTGGCCGTTCCGTTTCCTTAACGGCCAACCGAAAACGGTGGAATTTTCGCGATCTCCCACTCACTTGCCGCCCCTAAAAGTCCGCGTCTTCCTAATTATCGGCAAACTCACCGCAGCTCATTGAATCGGACCCGAAGTGGCGATGGCAGTAAACTCGAACAGAAGATGGAATGTCACAGAAAATGACGAATCGTCAAAATTTACACCTTGTCAAAAAACGAGGATTGACGATAATCGGTGACATGCAAGGCACGCTCACACGGAAGCAGCGCGAGATTCAGGGCCGCGAGGGACGGATCCTCGAGGTGGCCCGCACGATGATCGTGGAGGACGGCTATCACGGTCTGAGCATGGACCGGATCGCCGAGGCGCTGGAGTATTCCAAAGGGACGATTTATCAACACTTCTCGTGCAAAGAAGACATCCTGATGGCGCTGGTCAACCAGGCGATGGATTGTCGCCTGGATCTCTTCCGCCGGGCGGCCGAAGTTCGTGCCCGCTCGCGCGAGCGCATGGCCGCCATCGGCGCGGCTTGCGAGGTCTTTTTCCAGCTCTATCCGCATCACTTTCACATCGAGAACCTTGTTCGTGTTACTTCAATTAAGGAAAAGACTTCCGAACAGCGAAGGCTCTTCCTGGAGACGTCTGAATCGCGGTGTTCGGAGATTGTTCGCGGCGTTATTCGCGACGGCGTCGCGGCGGGCGATTTACAGCTTTCCGACGAATACGATGTCGGGCAAGTCGCGTTCGGTCTGTGGTCCATTTCGTTCGGCGGATACTCGATCGCAGCCACCAGCCCGGCTTTGGGCGATTTGGGCATTCACGATCCGCTGATGGCGATTCGGAATAACTGCAACCGACTGCTCGACGGAGTGGGTTGGAAGCCGCTGAGCAGCCAGTTCGATTTCAATCGCCTTGGCGGAGCGGATGAAAAAGGAAGTCTTCGCACCAGAGTTTTTGAAACTGTCCGGGCGGTCGCTCGGGTAAATTTTTTCGGACCGAATTGACACTTCGTCATTTAATGACAGCCTGTTCGCCCCTGTCAGGCTGTCAGCTCTTTCAAAGGCCGATCGATGCATTGGGTGGCAATTCGCATGCTGATCGGCGATCGGGTCAAGTTTTTTGGCTTGGTGTTCGGCGTCACCTTCGCGACGTTCTTGATGTCGCAGCAGGTGTCGGTGTTTGTCGGTATTGTCGGTCGCGCGGCCAGCCAGATCATCGACGTCCGCGATGCCAGCATCTGGGTGATGGACCCGCGGGTCCGCCACTTCGACGAAGCGCCTAGCTTACCCACGGGTGATCTGCAGCGCGTGCGGGGTGTCGAAGGCGTTCAATGGGCGGTCCCCTTTTTCAAAGGGCAGGTGCTCGCCAATGTCGATTCAGGCTTACCTCGCAGCGTAATCCTGGAGGGGCTCGACGACAACAGCCTGGTGGGCGCGCCACAACAATTGATCGCCGGCGACCTCTCCCACATCCGCCGCCCCTATGCCGTGATCGTCGACAAGGCGGGTTACGAGTACCTCTGGCCGAATGAACCCATTCGCCTCGGGCGGGAATTCGAGATCAACGACCGTCGCGCCGTGCTTGTCGGCGTGTGCAAAGCGTCTGCCCCGTTCGTCACGCTGCCTGTGATGTATACCCGCTTCAACGAGACGTTGGCATACGTGCCGACCCGGCGGAACCTGATGAACTTCGTGCTGGCCGAGACGATGCCCGGACTCAGCAGTGCCGAGGTGAGCCAACGCATTTCGCGGCAAACCGGACTCTTGGCGATCACGCAGGACCACTTCTTCTGGAACACGATCAACTACATGCTGAGCTCGACTGGCATTCCCGTGAACTTCGGAATCACGATCGCGCTCGGGTTCATTGTCGGAGTCGCAGTGGCCGGGCAGACGTTCTACTTGTTCACGATCGAGAATCTCAAGCACTTCGGTTCGCTCAAGGCGATGGGGGTCAACAATCGCCGCCTGATCGGCATGATCCTGTTGCAGGCCCTGTCGGTCGGCGCCTTGGGGTTCGGTTTGGGAGTCGGCCTCACGGCGATGTTCTTCATTCAGACGAATCAAATCACCCATCTGGCGGGACTGCATCTGCACTGGCAGGCGGTCGCCGGCGTGGGCGGAGCCGTATTGGTCATCGTGTCGCTGGCCAGCTTGCTGAGCATGCGGCGAGTCTTGTTTCTCGAGCCGGCGATCGTCTTTCGAGGTAGCTGATGGAATCCGCAAACGGTTCAAGCGTGTTGGAACCTATGACGCGCGGCTTTGATAGCCCGCCGCCCGAACCAGAGAGCGCTGTGGACGTCCAGCCCGCGATCCGTTGCCGCGGTTTGGCAAAAAGTTTCGGCACGGGCGAAACCCGCGTGCACGCGCTTCGCGGCATCGATCTGGAAATCATGCCGGGCTCGATCACGCTTTTGGTGGGTCCGTCGGGCTGCGGCAAGACGACGCTAATCTCGATCGTCGCTGGGCTGCTCGATCCAACCGAGGGATCGCTCGAAGTGCTGGGGCACGATCTCGTTTCGCTCCCGTCCGGCCGACTGGTTGATTTTCGGGCAAAGAACTTGGGTTTTGTGTTTCAGCAATACAACCTCTTGCCGCCGCTCACTGCGGCCGAGAACGCGTGCCTGCCCCTGCTGGTCGCAGGCGTGCCACGACGCACGGCGCTTGCCGCGGCACGGTCGGCTTTGGCGCGGGTTGGTCTGGAGGATCGGGCTCACTCGCTTCCGTCGCAGTTGTCTGGCGGGCAGCAACAGCGAGTGGCAATCGCCCGGGCCCTCGTTCACCGGCCGCGGCTTTTGGTCTGCGACGAGCCGACGGCCGCCCTCGACGCCCAATCGGGCCAGACCGTGATGGAACTTTTCAGCGAGGTTGCCGTCGAGCCCGACCGAGCCGTGATCATCGTGACGCATGACAACCGCATTTTGCATTACGGCCAACGCATCGTGTACATGACCGACGGTCGGGTGGACCGTATCGAATCCAAAGGCTAAGCGCGCGAGTCCTTCTCTGTTTGAACCGCGAGTATCGAGAACCGCCATGAAACGAAATCTGCTGTGGCTCTTGCCCATCTCGGCCGGCGTGATGTTTCTGGTCGCCGCGCGACATGTCTACACCGAGCAGCAGCCGTTGACTCGGCTCTCGCCTCCCCAGACGCCGGCACGAACGCCTTACACCCATTCGATCGGGGCGACCGGCATCATCGAGGCGGCGTCACAGAATATCGCCGTCGGCTCGGCCCTGTCGGGGATCGTTCTCGACGTCGATGTGCCTGTGGAATGCGTCGGACAGCACGTCAAAGCCGGTGATCCGTTGTTTCGCGTCGATGATCGGCAACTCAAGGCCCAGTTGGGTCTGGCGGAAGCGCGGGCGGCCGCGGCCCGTGCGCAGCTCAAGCGGCTTGAGCAACAACCGCGTCCCGAGGAAATCCCACCGAGCGAAGCCAAAGTCCAGGCCGCCAAGGCGAACGCCGATCGCACGCAGGACGAATACCAGCGGGCCCGCGCCCTCGTCGATCAACACGCTGTCTCTGAGCAGGAGTCCGTCGGCAAACGCCTCTTAAACGAAGTGGCCGTTGAGCAATGGCACCAGGCGCAGCGCGAGCACGCGTTGCTCTTAGCGGGCGCGTGGAAGCCGGACCTCGCCGTGGCCCGAGCTGCTGTCGACCAGGCCGAGGCCGAAGTCGCACAGATCAAGACGGAGATCGAGCGGGCCATCGTCCGTGCGCCGATCGAGGGCGAGGTGCTACAGGTCAACGTCCGCAAGGGGGAAAGTGTGAGCGGACAGTCGCAACAATCGCTCATGCTCATGGGCCAGTTGCATCCGCTGCATGTGCGGGCCGATGTCGACGAGCACGATATCGTGCAATTTCGTCCCAATGCCAAGGCCGTTTTGCAACTCCGCGGCAAGAACGATCGGCATTATTCTCTCAAGTTCGTACGAGTCGAACCCTACGTGGTCGCCAAACGCTGGCTCACGGGCGATAACACCGAGCGCGTCGATACGCGGGTGCTGCAAGTGATCTACGAAGTGCAGCAGCTAGATGCGGCCGCCTATGTCGGCCAGCAGGTCGACGTCTTCATCGACGCCGACGAGCACCGCGGCCCCGAAGAAGGCGGTGCCCCCGCGAAATCGCAGACATGATGATCCGCAATCGTCGGCCGTCGGGGATGGCCTGAGTCGATTACACACATCGGTCGCACTCCCGATTTCTTCACCGATCTTCCCAGTCCCACCCGCGTTCGAGAAACCCCGTCGTTCGGGCTGATTCGCCTTTGACTTTCAGGTCGCGACCCGGCCACGATAGGGCTACGCGGCTCGATGGTCGAGAGGGCTCTCGCGCATTTCTGTGATCATTTCCAGTGGGGCTTGGGAGGCGACAGGTCATGTCACGTAGTCGGTGGGAAATTTCGGCGTGCTGTGCGGCAATCATCGCGTTCGGCTTGGTGGCGGCGCGGGCTGCTGACTCGAAGCCGGAGATCAAAGGCGGAATTCAAGGCAAGATCGTCAGGGTCGACGCGGAAAAGGGCACTGTGACAATTGCTCGGGAGGACGGCCGCGAGCGGACCTTCGGCGTGAATGACGAAACAACGATCGTCGGTCCGCGGGGTGGCATTGTTCATCATCGGCTGAAGGATCCCGCGGTTCCACCCGGGTTTGTCGATCACCGTGGTGGCAAGCGGTGAAACGGCCACCGAACTGCATCTGGGTTTCGACCGCAAGGCGCGAAAGGGGACCTCGTCCACAAATGGGGCGAGCGGCACCTCGTCGGAAACCAATTCCAGCGATTCGACGCCCGCGCCTGTTCGCCGCACGTCGCGGTTCCGCGGAATTCTCGGCTCCAAATCCTCCACGGAGACGCCGGCCAAGACTGACGAAGCCGAGTCCGAAGACAATGATTTCCCGGGCAAGATCAAGAGTGTCGATCCGGCTCGGCGGCTTTTGGTGATTACGATGCTCAACGGGAAAGATCGCTCCTTTCTGCTGTCGCGTGACGTGAAGATCACGGTCAACGGGCATGCAAGCCGGCTCGGATTGGCCGACACGCTCGTCAAGCCGGGTATTCCGCTGATCGTTGTCACCGACGAAGGGGGCCGCAAGGTGAAAGAGGTCCGGATTACGCCTGCCGTCAGTCGTCGATTGAAGACCGGCGGCTGACCAAAAAGTCGCGGACGGATTTGTTGACGGAGTGGTCGCTCGAGGGCGGCCACTCCCCATCGATTTCAAGAAACGGCCGGGCTCGCTGGCCGGTCGATACTTTGATTGATCGCGGGGCTCTCGTCATTCACTAACAAAGGTTTAACCCCATGTTTGCACCACAAAGGCTTCGGCAAGCGATCGCGGCCCTTCTTGCTTTGCTACTTCTCTCTGGCGGGCTATTGGCGGCCGACAAGACCGTCAAAGCCTCGCTGATCAAGGTCGACGTGAAGAAAAAAATCCTGATTGTCAAAACGGAGGACGGGAAGAAGGAATTCACGGCCAACTCCGCCACGAAATTCATCGGCCCTCGCGGGGGAGTAAGTGACGCCGGCATTAAGGATGACCGCCTCAAACCCGGAGCGGCTCTCACGCTGGTCGTGGCGGGCAACAACAAAACGCTACGAGAGGTTCATCTGCCTGAACGAATTGGGGCAGGCGGATGAACGAGGTTCATGGGCCTGGAGCCGGTCAGTAACTCTAAGTCGCGCGATGAGGAATGCGTACCGAGACGTACGTGAAGGTTTGCCTCACCCGCCCAGGACGGATCAAATTGCGCGACGGGTCACATCGGACAGGATGATATGCAGGAACTCGAGGGTTTGATTGTGAGTTCGTTTGCGGGCACAAACACGATTCCGCGGTGATCGGTGGCTTCAAACGTGGATTTCACGCGGAGCCATTCACATTGGCGGATCTGCCATTCAAATCTGCTGGCGATGGTCGGGACGACGCAAAGCAGAGAGACAACCCGGGGTTGTTCTTTGATTGACAGTCGAATGTTCTCCAGCACCCGGTCGAGTACTGTGCCGAAGAACGGGTTGTAAAAGAAAAAGACACCGGCATCGGCGGGGATGGGAAAAACGGAGGCATCCGCTTCGACGATTTCGATGTTGGCCCTTGCTCGGACGTTTCGCCTGGCAATCGATGCGAGCTCGGAAGAGACTTCAACGCCGATGACTCGACGGAAACCCGAAGTCGCAGCGGCCAAAAGAATTCTCCCTTTCCCCGCACCGAAGTCCACGAAGACGTCCTGCGACCGATCAAGCTCCGCCATCCTCAGCAGTTTGCGAAATCGCCGATACGGCACCGCGGCGTAAGGGAGGTTTTCAGGACCTGTCCCCGCTTTATCGAGCTGCCCATCGCGTTCCAGTCCGAAGCGGCGCTCGAAATAACGCTCCGTGAGCCTGTCGAGCAAAAGACTGGAGGCGTGGCGCAGGACCTTCGGAGAAGGCGATTCGACCGATGTTGATAAAAGCACGGACGGAATGCAAGCACTCATCCTAAGAGGGAATCAATAAGATAGCCCGGCCCATCACTAAATCGGTCAACGTGGAGAATCAGAATACTCTGCGACTAATCGTCTCGCAAAATGAAGAGAGAGCTTGTGGTATGAAACGAAGTTTAGATCCTTGAAATTGCGAACGAAATGGGGCCTCTCCTCCGAGTGCGTAATTTACGCACACCCACACACGCCCCTAAAGTTTTCTTTATCAATCAGGCTGTGATTAAGCGCTATCCGACATCACGGGTTTCATTGCGAAGAGGCGTTGTCGATCGACCGGATTCAAGCAAGTCTGAACGAGTGCTTCCGCTAACGGTCACTTCGCCGATGAGTGTCATGCCGCGACACGAAGCGTTCTCGGTTCGCATCTTCAGCGATGTCCGAGCGTGTTGGCGATTCTGGCTGTCGCGAGTGCTTGCGTCGCGCGATGTGGCTAGCTCTGACTCAGATAGGCGATTAAGGTCGCCGGGCGCGAGATGGCCGGGATGAAAGCGAATACCGCGCGGTGCTTTCTGCGCGGGGGGCCGGCGCTTTGGCTGCGAGCACAGTGTTCCGCGCGATCGATGAAAGCCGCACAGATTCTCGCCGAGGGCCTTATCGTGATCGGTGTCCTGACGCTCGCTGAGACTGCCAGTTTGTGGTGTGAAACCAATGCACTCACCCGGAGGCCAAGCCATGGAAGGCAGCATTCGGGTGTCGGACGAAGAATCTGTCGTACCACTGCTCCAAACAATTCAACCATTGGTCACTACAATGCAGTTGAGTGAAGCACGCATAATGATCGTCCGTATTCGAGAAAACACATCTCTCGAATCCATCTCGCGCGATCCGTCGCCAGGCCTCGGCAAAACGAGCCTGGTAAAAATCGGAGCCTACTAAGACGATTGGTCGTTGGAACGGGCTTGGCCGAATGCTGTCAATGTTTCTCTCGTAGTGTCCAACCATCATATTCCAACGAACATACCCGTCACTCGGTACCGGCATCTTTGTCCAATCTTCGTCCTTTTGACTTCGGAGCCTAAGGTACGCTAGATTTGCACGGATATTGCAGAGCCTCGCCGCGCTCAGTAATTGTTGTTTCAAGAATTGTCGGCCCAAAGGAAGAAGCCGCATTGGCGTGGTCGGCTCAATCATGAAGAGACCAACGTCCGACCAGCCTCGCTCCAGCAAAGTCACTGCAAGTTCATAGGCGAGCGTTCCACCGTAGGACCATCCAAGGATGACCGCCTTCCTATCAACCAAGCGATTCTCGAGAGACTGCACATAGACATCAATCTGGTTTGCGGTTGTCAGATAGTACGGCGGCCAAACGTGCACTCCATCGAATTTGAGCTGAAGGATAGGAATGCTATCCGACGTTCGCGCAAGCATGAAGGGAATGGGACGTGCATCCCCCACACATACAATTGGCACTCCGCGATCGCCCGGGCGTATGATTTCGCAGAATGTATTTGGATCAAGCATATTTCCGTGGATCGTAGGCCCTTCAAACCTTTCTGTCAGTTCATCCCGAAACATTCGTCCATTGCCTTCGTTCTTGGAACATTGCGAACGATTGACGTGAGTTACGGCGGGCACGTCGCTCTCAACTCGTTTGTCCATGACCGGTTCTCGTTCGATAATACCCACGATAGCTGCGATGGTCGGGGCCTGGAAGAGGCTGCGTAGTGACAGGTCAAGCGCGGAGCTGTTCCGCATACGTAAGATCGCTTCTGCCGCCATCAATGAGTCCCCACCCAAGGTGAAGAAGTCATCGTGGATGCCGATGCGATCCACTCGAAGCACACTGCTCCAAATCCCGGCCAGCTGTCTCTCGAGCGGGGTTCGGGGTGCGACATACCCTGACGCGGGTGCCCGATGGTTGCTGGCTGGTACCGGCAATGCCTTACGATCCACTTTTCCGTTGGGAGTCAATGGGAAAGAGTCAAGCACGACAAACGCCGAAGGGACCATGTATTCCGGCAGTGACCGGTTCAGAAAATCGCGAAGGTCAGACTCCAAAGGCGTCGCTTCAGAATTGGAGTACACGAGATATGCCACGAGCCGTTTTTCGTTTTGATAGTCCTCTCGCAACTGTACAACAGCTTGGCGCACCTTTGGATGCGTACGCAGAGCCGCTTCAATTTCTCCGAGTTCGATGCGGAACCCTCGGAGCTTGACTTGGTCATCGAGCCTGCCGAGGAATTCAAGTTCGCCGCCGGGACTCCAGCGAACGAGGTCGCCCGTTCGGTAGATGCGGGCATCCGGTGACACAGCGGACGGAATGCTCACGAAGCGCTCGGCGGTGAGTTCCGGTCGGTTCAGGTATCCCCGCGAGAGACCGTCGCCGCCAAGGTAAAGCTCGCCGGGAGCGCCGATCGGTACCGGGCGGCGGTGGTCGTCCAGAACGTAAGCTGTGGTGTTTGCGATCGGACGGCCGATCGGTATGCTGCCGGTGGGGGCAGGGTTGACCCGCGAAATCGAATGGCAGCAGGCGAATGTCGTGCATTCGGTCGGACCATATCCGTTAATAATCCGCGTCGCCGCGCCGAATTGATCATAGGCCATGCGGACGTGCTTCAGAGACAGAGCCTCGCCGCCGGTGAGAATCTCGCTGACACTCGAGAGGGCGCTCGGGTAAGCCTCGACAACTCGGTTGAACAGGCCAGCGGTGAGCCAAAGGGTGGTGACCCCGTGCGACACGATCAGCTCCCGGAGCTCAGTGAAGTCGATCGGTCCCTCGGGGGCGATGACCAGGGTGGCTCCGTGGAGGAGTGCTCCCCAGATTTCAAACGTTGATGCATCGAAGCAAGTCGGAGCCAACTGGAGGAAAACCCGGTCCGGACCGAAGGTGGCGTATTTCTGCCCCAACACCAGCCTGGCGACCGAAAGGTGCTCGACCATTACACCCTTAGGCTCGCCAGTGGATCCAGACGTGTACATGACGTAGGCCAGGCATTTGGCGGATGCACCGGAATCTTCAACACTCGCTACTGGCTCATCCCCACTATCATCAGCGATATCTTCGATGATGAGCGTTGGGATCTCCGTGCCGGGGAGCTTGCCGAGCATTTCCCTACTGGTCACCAAAGCCACCGCCCTCGAGTCACGCAGGAGGAAATCGTTTCGTCCTGGCGGATTGGCGGGGTCGAGGGGCAGGTATGCGGACCCAGCCTTGAGGATGGCGAGGATGGTCACGATCTGCTCGGTTGAGCGGGGCATGCACAGTGCCACGACAGTCTCGGGACCGCCACCAAGGGGTCGAAGATGGAAGGCGAGCCGTTCGGAGCGGCGGTCGAGCTCGGCGTAGGTCGTTCGATGGGGGCCAAAGATCAGGGCCTCGGCGTTCGGTGAGCGGTTCGCCTGCTCTCGGAAGAGATCATGAATCGTGGCGTCGCGGGGGAAGTCCGTGGTCGTGTTGTTCCATTCCACCAGCAGGTGCTGGCGTTCGCCGGCAGTTGGCGGCACTAGAATCCCCATTATTCAATCGCCTCTTTCGCTGCGAATTGAACCGGCCCTGCCACGGGCGGACGA
Organism: uncultured Planctomycetaceae bacterium; assembly: GCA_963756305.1. GTDB lineage: Bacteria > Planctomycetota > Planctomycetia > Planctomycetales > Planctomycetaceae > DASPSM01. Next base: position 1,434,761 of record CAVWNP010000001.1, on the reverse strand, counting down.
TTTCGGCGATGTGCTCGGCGGCCTGAAACCCAGCGACGCGATGGACCCAGCGATACGCGCGGGAAGCAGCTCGCCTGTGCCAGCTTATGCGTGGGGTGCATCTGTTGAGCCGTCTCCGCGATTCTCAGCGCCGTGGGGCGGTCGAGTTGATAGACGGTCCGGGCGCTTTCATACCGCGCATCGGCGATCGCGCTTCGCCGCTTTTCGGTTAAGCCGCCCACTTGCTGCAGGTGAGTCTCCGCCGCGTCCACAATGGCGAGAGCGCGCAATGCCGTCTCCAATGGATTCTTGCGGCAGACGGTTTTCGTGCTCCATTGCCGGTACACAGCTCCGGGGGTTGGGCAGAACTGGAACGCCTTTCCGGCGGCGAGCAACCGGAAATAGAGCTCGTGCTCCTGACAACAGGGCTGATCGAGCTTCCATCCTCCGATTTCGGTTATCGCCGACGGTCTCCAAAGCGCGGCTCCCGTTTGGGGGAGGTCCCATCGAATCAAATTGACCCACAAGTCGGACGATCGGATTTCACGTGTCTCACGGTGGATTGATACGCCTTGGTCCCAGTCCTCGAGAATCACCGGGGAATAAGCAACGTCCACGGAGGAAGGATCGTCCATTTCGCGATACTGCCGCTCGATTTTTTCGGGGAGCAGATAGTCGTCAGCGTCCAAGTATTGCAGCCAATCGCCGGCCGCCAACTCTTGGAGCCGATTGCGCGCCGCATTTCCTCCGCGGTTTGGTCCTGTTTCGTACCGCACGAGCTTCCCAAAGGTGCGGATGACCTCCAGACTTCCGTCGGTTGAGCCGTCGTCGACGACGATGACCTCCTTGTTCGGCCACGTCTGGACGAGCGCGCTTTCGATGGCCTGTCTCACCCACGGCTCCGCGTTGTAACACGGGATCAGAATGGAGATCAGCGGAGTGTTGTTTCGGTTCATTGAGGTGGAATCGAGCGGTGGTGGTGTTTTGGGGCCATGCTCTGCCCCATCGTCACGGTAACTGAACGACGCGAGCACGGCAAAGCGGCTAACTGTCGTGAGTCGGTCGGCGCGGAGACAGGGGAATCATCATGGAGGCAGGTTCAGTAGGAGCAGGCAGAATGTCGCCGGGGCTCAACGCTAGCGACCGCGTCGCGCGAACGCGAGCCTCATGCCGCGTTGCGCCGCAAAGCAAACGGCAACCAGGACGAGCGCCGTCACGGCACTCGGCAGCCAAACCGTTTGCAGGTCGTGCGACTCTTTGACGTTCGCGTTCTGAAGTGCGAACGCAACATCCTCCAGCGACGTCGAGCGAAATCGGTACAACAGGAAGAGTTGCGACGGACTCGCATAGAAATTGAGCACAAGCGAGGCTGCGAAGAGCGAGAAGAAAAGGGCCAGCCAACGGAAGCGGAGAAGCGGCATCGCATCAGGCCCGGCGACGCGTTCGATCCAATGTGACAAGACACCGGTGACCGAGCGTCCGGCCCGCAGCCAGATCCCGTATCCGAGAACGGCGCCCCATTCGAGGGCCAAGACGTCGCGAATCGACGGATCGCGGAGCGGAATCCAGATTTGCAGCGTCTCCGCCAGCACGGCCAGGCAAAGACAACCGGTCGCGACCGTGACAAACAGCCCCGACCTCGCCCGCGAATTCGGCAACAGCGTGTTGCAGGCCGCGCCCCACAGGAATCCCAAGGGCATGAACGCCAGTACGTTGGCGACGACGTCGAACAACTGGGCCAGATTCCAAGGGGATGGCTCGAAGGCGCCCCGAATACGTGCCAAGTAGTTCGGTGTGGCAAAGACCAGCGGGATCGCGGAGCCGTAAAGAAATCCAATCGTCGCCAGCACGGCCGTGGTGAGATAGAGCGACGCCAGTTGTTGCCGCACGCCGCTAACCGGAGCAACTCCCCTGCGGGCCGCCAGCCCGGCCAAACTGCGAGCAGGCCGCGGTTTGCGAACCGCAACCAAATCAACGAATGATTTTCCGAAACCGTCCATCGCGAATCCGCGTTCGAAGTGCCACACGATCTCTCGGCCCACGCCCTCTCGAGTCCGTCGCTCCAAGTCGCCGCTTAGGTCGAACCGATTCGTTCTCCAATCACGCGACAGGGGGAGCCCGCAACAATCACGCCAGATGGCACGTCGCCTGTCACCAGACTCCCCACCGCCACCACCGCCCCGCGGCCGATCGTTACTCCTTGCAGGACGATCGACTGCGCCGCAATCCAGGTCTGTTCTTCGATCACAATGGGTTTCACGATCAAATCAAACGTGACGCTGCGAGGGTCGTGGCTTCCGGTGCAGAGGTAAACTCCCTGCGAGAGGCACACGTCATTCGCGATTCGCACCGCGGCAAGGTTGTCGATCCAGACATCTTCGCCGATCCAACAGTCGTTACCGATTTGGCACCGCCATGGAAATTTGATGCGGACATGGGGCTTGATCACGACGGCTCGACCGATGGACGCACCGAAGACTCGCAGCAACCAGCATTTTATGCCGTAAAACGGAAACCATCCCGATTGAAAAACGACCAGGCTGACGACGTACCACAGCCCGCGGACAAACGCCGATCGGCCGGGAGTGTAATTCCCAACTCGAAACGCGCCGAGAGAGACCCATCGATTTCGAGTTTCGCCGATTGTGGAGACCGGATCTGTCATCGCGTTCAATTGTTTGACAGGGATTTCTCGTAAATCGATTCCAGGCGTTCAGCTGTGGCTTTCCAATTGAACCGTCGGGTTAATAGAGCCGCGCCGGCCTCCGACGCATGGCGACGCCATTCGGCGTCTGCCAGGCATCGGATGAGCACTGCGGCCAATCCTTGCACGTCGAGCTCGCAGTCTCGGCCCGCACCGGCTTCAACAAGATCGTTCCACAAATTGACGCGCCGGCTCAAGACCACGGGCAATCCGCTGCGGAGCGCCTCGACGACGGAGATCGCGAAATTCTCCTGATACGAAGGGAGGACGAACAGGTCGCTCGCGGCCTGCGCGGCCCATTTGTCGCGGTCGTAAAGCGGACCGGTGAGCGTGACGTGCGGCTCCAAATTCCGTTTGGCGATCTCGGCGCGGATCGATTCCACATAGCTCCGGTCGCCCGGACCGACGAGGAGCAGATGCGCGTCGGGGTGGTCGCGATGGACGATCTCAAAAGCGGGAATCAACAGATCGAGGCCTTTCTTCGCGTGCAGGCGGCCGAGGAAAAGAAGGACTGTTTTGCCCTCAAGAGCGGGATACCGCGCGAAGAATTCGGCTCGCAACTCCTCACGCGGTGAGGCCGGAGCCGGCTCCGCACCCAGTTCGACGATGTGTCCCAGCGGCAAATGCCGGCACGTCAACGAGGCGAGCCTGTGCTCCTCGGGATGCGTGTAGCAGATGCCGCGTGCCTTGCGGAGAAGGGGCCATTCGAGGCATCGCCCGTAACCCTGTTTTTTGAGCCAACCGCGGCGCATAGAATAGGGATCGAGCATTCCGTGAGGCATGACGAGGAACGGCGCTTTCGCACGGATGCAGGCACGCTCGGCAGCGAGGCTCGCGAATGTCCACAATGTATGAACGTGGACGATATCGCAATTTTGAACCTCGCTTTGAATCGCCCGCCACAATCGCGGACTGAAACCGTAACCGTTCCCGGCGACGCTCCGATAGACGCGCAGGTCGTACGGACGGTCCGAGCCGTTCGTCCATGTCTTATCGCCGCCCGCAAAAAGGTCGGTCGTCAAGACGTGCAACTCGTGCCCGCGCGCCGCCAATTCCCGCGACAAACGATCGACGACGACCGGAGGTCCCCCAGCGGCCGGATGCATGTAGGGAGTGATATGAACGATGCGCATGGGATTGGGCCGCGCGGCGAAATGGGAGTAATCGAGTGCTCCCATGAGCGCCACGGCGGAGAAGCGCGGAATAAGCTAGCGAGGTGTAAGAATTGCGTTAAGGTGAATCGAAAGACCTCGTTGGAGAGGCCGAAGCACCGATCCTGCCAGGCTGCGAATGCCGAAAGTTAACAAATTTTCTCGTTTGCGGTTTGGGCAATTTGTTTGTAAATCGCCGCCGTCTTGCCCGCCATAGCCTGCAGGCTGAACTCTTCGCGATGTCGCATCGCCGCGGCATCCCCCAAGCGTGAACGGACGTTGGCATCCTTGATGCAAGTTTGAAGTCGCTCGAGCCACTGATCGGTGTCGCTGGGACGGCACAAAAACCCGGTCTGGCCGTCGATCACCGCTTCGCCGACTCCGTCGACATCCGAGACGACACAAGGTAACCCAGCGGCCATCGCTTCCAGAACGGCGAAAGGAAAGCCCTCGTAGAGGGACGGCAGAACAAAGATGTCGAAGCCGGATAACAGCGATCGCGCATCGTGTTGCCAACCGGGGAGAAGGACGCGATCGGACACGCCGTGATCGGCGGCACTTTTCCGCATGGCTTCCATCAGTGAGCCGTCGCCGACCCAAACCAGCCGAACATGTCGCGGTAATCTGCTCAAGAGGGGCGGCACAAATAACGGATTCTTTTGAGGCTCGAGTCGTGCGACACAGCCCAGGACGATGTCCGCCGGACCAACCCCCCAGCGACGACGAATTGCATCTCGATCGCCGCGCGTTGCGTCGGAGACGCCATTGTTGACGAGATGCAAGCGATCGTGCTCGATGCCGATGCGAGATAGATCGTCGACGCCCGACTTTGCGATGGCGATGATCGGGCAACGAATGCGGCGCAGTGTTCGAGTCGAGACCCAGTCGCGGGCCCATCCGGCTTGGGCTCGGAGTTGCCGCATCGAGCGAGTGACATGGATTGTGGTCAGAAGTCGGCCTTGTGCGACACGTGCTGCTTGGAGCAGGTCCAGTCCGTCCTCGGTATTCTGCTTGTTGACGTGAACGATGTCGGCATCGAGGCGGGAGAGTTGCTCGGAGAGTCGCCGGACCTCGCTGCGCGAAAGCATGGTTGTCAGGTTTCGCAAACGCCGGTCGTACGTGTTCCGGTAGCGGATGCGGTGAACGGAGCCGTGCGGTACGAGCAGCCGCGCCAGATCGTCCATCCGCGCGTGATCTGACAACACGGATTGCACGTCGTGACCGAGCGCGGCGAGCCCTTGCGCCAAACCGACGAGATACAATTCGCCACCCCCGCGTGAGCCGGACGAGGAAGAAACCAATGCCACGCGCAACGGCTTGCCACGTTCCTCGTCGGGTGCCGTTGCCGGTTTGTTCGGTAATGCTTCGAGCTTCGTCATGATTTCAGCGGTTGAGCGGCCGTCGAGACGCGGCGCTTGAGCACGCGCTCGGCGAGTTCGACCCAGCGTTCGACTCCCCGCGACGGCAGCCATTCGAGCGCCGAAGCGCGGGAATGCCGGCCGAATGCGGTCCGTCGGCTCGGATCCGAAGCGAGACTTCTGAGGGCGTTCGCCAGGGCGTCTCGATCGTCCGGCGGAATGAGATAGCCGTTTTGATTCGGGGCGACGAGATCCACGGCTGCGCCGACCGAGCTGGAGCAAATGATCGGCAGGCCGGCTGCCAAAGCCTGGTTCACGACGACGCCCCAACCGTCATGCAGCGAGGGAAGCACAAAGACATCGGACTCGCCGAAAAATGCGGGCAATTGGTCGACAGGCTGGAAACCGGCAAACAGCACCCGATTCTTGAAACGAGCAGGAACATGCTCGGCAAGAACCGCTCGCAGCGGTCCCTCGCCGACGAGTTGCAGCTCCAAATGCGGAAATTTCTCTGCAGTCTCTAAGAACGCATCGATCAACACATGCAAACCCTTGCGTTCGATCAACTGACCGCAATAGAGGACTCTCACTTTTTCAGCGGATTTGTGCGGAGGCAAATCGAGGAAAGGCCCGAGATCGGTATGGTAGGGAATGTTGACCACGTCGCATCCCGGCCGTGCCAATTGACGATATTCGTCGACCGCGCGAGAACCGATCGCTGCAATCGCGTCGGCCGCGAAAACCGGCCGCTGGGCGAACGATCTGACGAAGCGACCCAAACGGCCGAGAGTGCGCATGCCGGGGATTTCTCCCCAAAAAACCCACGGGATTTGTTTCCAGCGCAGCCAGCGCATGACGAACTGGCTTGTCAGGCTGGAATAGCCCGAGATGACGACCAGATCGGGCTGGCTGTGACGAATGGCCGCGATCGCTCCCGGGTTCCAGTGCACCCGGCCGCCGCCGATGTTTCTCCATCCGCCGGCGAGCACTTCGGCCGACTCGGGAAGCGGGACCCGCCCCCAATAGGTGTCCGGCGCCGCCATTTCCAGGTAGAGCACGCGGGGCTTGATGCGGCCGTCGACGTCCATGGCCGCGAACAGATCGAGACTGTACGGTGACGGCATCGTGGTCAAAAAGGTCAAACGCACCGATTCATTTCCGCGAAGGGGTCTCAACTTCGGCTCGAGCGCGGTTTTGGTTGACAGTTGCCGACTTAACGTTGCGCCGGGGCTGTTGGCCGCGATCGGTCCAGCCAAGCTGCTCGAAGACGACCAAAAGGACAAATAAGGCCAGAAGGCCGTAGAACGCAGAAATGTTGAACGACCGACCGCTTTCGTACATCGTCGCCAGACCCGCCGCATAGACCATGAAGGCCGGCAGCGACGTGGATGCAAGCGGCAACAGCCGGTCCCAGGCGCGAACGATCACGCCGGCTACGGCGGGCACGATCAATATTCCCAGGAAGCCAAAGTTCAAATACGCCTCTCCCAGGAAACCGGGAGATGTCGTCATCGTGGGCTCTCCGTAACGGTCGACCGCCCCATAAGCGCGCGCCAGAATGAGCCCTGCATCGGCCACCGGTTTGCTCGGCCAGATGGCCCGTGGAATCGGATTGACGATCTGCGTGAAGTACGTCATGCCTCTTTCCAGGGGCAATCCGTCGCGCTCCGACCGGATTATGAACAAGAGCTCGCGATACATTTCGTAGCCGACGTAATCGGTGCTGGTTGCCGCGCTCACGTCGAATTGTCCTTGGTTGCGTCCGGCCACAATAATGGCTGAAAGCAAAAACGCACCGACGAGAGCGACGGGTATTCCGACAAACACGAGCCCCTTACGCACGCGCGGGCCGGCCCGCCAGAAGAATGCCGCCGCCAGACACAGTGCGATGGGCACCAGGTTCCGAACGCGTGCCAGTGAACAGCGTCCGCACGAACATCCAGGCGACAAAGAGAGCCGCAACCGAGGCGCTGAATCCAAGGTGCTCGCCGCATCGCCGCCAGGCAGACAGCCAGCGGAATCACAGCCTGCAGAAACATTTGCATTTCGTAAAGGATCGTCGACCAGGAGCCGTAGCGCTCCCGCGCCAAACTTCCCGACCAGCGCCGGGTCATGCCCGTCAGTCCCTCGAAGAATGCGAGCACATTGAATTCAACATAGATCAACAGGCTGCCAAAACCGATCGTCATTCCGGCGAGCAGCATTCGCCAGAGAACGCGCGGATCATCGAGAACGCGCAACCGCCGCCCCAGCCCGCCGAACAAGTTCAACGGGCTGGTATGATAGGCGGTCAGAAACACACCGACCGAGAGCGCCACGCACCAGAGGCCAAAGTGATTCTCGTTTGGAGAGTAGTTTTGAATGGCCTCGGGAACGCGGATCGCCTCAAGCAGGTACCAGTACAAGACCGAGACCAGGACGACTGTTCGTCCCAGTAGAATCCGGTACAGACTGCGTCGCAGGTCGTAGACCAGGCAGGCTACCACCAGCAAGGCGATCGTGATCGCAAGTCCGTTGGACAGAGTGTGCATTGTACGATTAACGAACGGAAATAGCGGCTGGGGCCCGCGCTTCTAATTCGGCTCAAAATGTTTCTGACTCGCTCGGCGTGGGCCTGCCAGGAGAAGTTCTTTGCCTGATCGCAGGCCGCCTTTCCCATTTCGACAGCCCGATCGCGGTCGATGCGGAGGCGCTCCAACCGGTCGACCAGGCCATCGACATCGTCCGGCTCCAAGACAAATCCGTCGACGCTTTCCCGAATGACGTCCGGACCGGCCGAGTGAGTGCTCGCAATTACCGGCATGCCCGTGGCCATGGCTTCCACGATCACCAACCCAAATCCTTCAAACACCGAGGGCAAAACCAGCACATGCGCTTGGTGCATCTCGCGCACGATCTCGGCCTGGTCCAACCGCCCGGTGAGGCGGACGGCGCTCTGATAAGGCGCTAACGGTCGCATGTCCGCTGGTAGCGGGCCGGCGAGCGTCAGCTCGACCCCTGTGCCTCGAATCCGATCGAAGGCCTCGAGCAGGTATTTCACCCCTTTTCGCTGGCCGACTCCTCCGACGAACAGAATACGAAACGGCCCACTGCGGGTACGCGGAGCAAAGCGGAACTCCGTTAAATCGGCTCCCAGCGGCAACAAAACAAATTTTCGTGAATCGATGCCCGCCTGCTCGAGCGATTCGACCGTGAACTGGCTGGCGGCCATGCACAGGTCGGCTTCGTGCGGCTCGCGTTCCAGGCGTTCGCGATACCAGTCGGGGAACGCAAAATTGGAGATGGTTGCCGCCCATTCCGGATGGCGTTCCGCTTCGGCGGACAGTAATTCAATTGCTCGGGTGACATGTGCCGTCGCAAATTCTGCAATCGCCGTGATCCCGCGCCGTCGGGCGGCCCGAAGACTTTCGAGACAACTTCCCTGAAAGCCCCAGTAGGCGTCGCAGTCGCGGACCCACCGTTCGGCGACCCACCGGTCGAAGCTCGCATCCCGGCGAAAGACGCAATGATCGGCGACCGGACCCGGACCGAGGGTTCGCCGGGCAATCAACTCGGGCAGCTCATAGCGCCAGCGACGCACGACCTTGGCGGGAGGGAGTCCTTCCTGCATACGGCGGCGCAATGCGCGATCGGCTCTTGGAAGTCGGGACGCCCAGCGATCGGGAATCTGGTCGGGCTTGTAGTAACCGCTCGTGATAAACCGATCGAGCGCGCCGCAGCGTTCGACCGCCAGCGCCTGACGATAGGCGTGCTGCTTGCCGGAATGGGCGACTCGAACCCGCATGATGTTGTTTGTCGAAACCAAGACCTTCGTGCAAATCGCTCAAATCGTGCCGTGCCCACTCGTCGCGCTCACGGCCGGCTCGAGTTTGCCCCTCGACGGCGGGGGCGACGAGCGGAGGATCGATGCCCAGGATAGCGTGCCCAGGTCGAGCGCATCTTTCGGCGCGACGCATCGTCGGCGATTGACCCCGGCCGCGATTTTCACCGCCTGAGGCGTGACTGCTTTGCGTGCGGCAAGCGCCTGCGGCAAACGCCAAAGGAACTCGGCCCAAATTCGCGGCTCGCGCAACAACCATCCGCGCCGCGCCGCATAACGGGCCTGACCGGCGAGTTTCGCAAACACGGCCGGAACGACCCAGAGGACCGGATAGCGCATCACGACGCTGCACGCCTCGTTGCGGGCATGCCTGCGATGCGTGCGCTGCTCACGGCGATTGAGCGACGAGAACTCGTGATAAACGACGATCTCGTTCCATTGCAGCACGCGATAACCGGCGTCCCAGGCCCGAAGCGCCAGATCGGGTTCTTCGTAAGCGTGATAGAAGAACTCGGGGAAAAGTCCCGTTTGCTCGAGCATGCTGCGGCGAATTGCCGCGCCACAGCAGGCAAAGGAGCTGCAATGCCATTCACCTAAGGCGCGCCCGCCCGTTTCGAGCGTGGCCGGATGTTCGGGTCCAATAACCTGGAACGAGATGATCCCCAGATCAGGCTCGGCGTCCATGCGGGAGACAATCCGCGCACAAGCATCGGGGTCGACGAAGCGGCTGTCGTCGTCGAGCGCAATTACGTAGTCACCCACTGCTCTTCGCAACATGTCGTTTCTGGAGGCGATCGAGCCGCGATTTTTCTCGTTGCGAACGATTTTCACTTCGGGAAAGTTTCGGCGGACAAGATCGAGAGTGCCGTCGGTCGAGGCATCGTCGACGATCAGAATCTCACGCTCGGCGCCGGTGAGAGACCGGCACGATGCGAGCGTCTTTAACAGCTCGCTCACGCGATTGTGCGTTGTAATCATGATCGTGGTGCGCGGCGGATGGCTCATTGACGGTTGCCCACCGCGCATGCGGGAACGCCGACAACGACCGCGCCGGCTGGAACGTCATGAATCACGACAGCGCCTGCGCCAATCGACGGCACCGTCGCCGATTGACACACCCTTTAGCACGATCGCGCCGGCCCCGATCCAGACGTCCTCGCCGATGCGGGTTGCCGACGAGCGGAGCGGTTGCCGCGCGATGGCCGCAGCTGCACTCGTCCCATGGTCGTGATCGGTGACATAACAATGCGGTCCGATCATGCAGCGTGCGCCAACGACGATCGACTCGGACGCGTCGAACATTGTAAATCGGTTAACGTAGCTGCGTGCGCCAATCCGAATTCGCGGTGATTCCCGCTTTTTACCGGTCGTCAGCAATACCACTCCATCGTCCAAGGCCACTTCGTCCTCAAGGAAGATGTCCCACGGATTTCTGGGAATACGAACACCCTGGATCCAGCACCTTCGGCCCATGCGGACGCCACGACGCTGCAGCCAGAATCGGCGCGCTCGCCGGCGCAGAGCCAACCCGCTTTGGTATGCACTCTCAACTATTGAGTTCGATTGCCGGTTAAATTCAAGGTCCTTTGGGTCTGGTGTTCCTGCGCCGCCAATCAGAAATCCATCAGAGATTGGATTGAGAAGTGTGGTTCTCGTTCTCGAGGCGGGTCGCATGATTAGTTGCCGCGAACATTGCCGCCGCATTCGATCGCCTGATAAACGCGGCAAGTTTGCTCGGCGACATGGATCCAATCAAGCTCTTCGGCACGTTCTCGCGCAGCCTTGCCCATGGCACCGGTCAATTCCCGAGAACGGTAGAGTTCGAGGATCTTTCTTGCTGTCGCATCAGAATCTCCAGGCGCGACTAAGAAGCGCATCGGTCGTTGACATACTCCGGGATACCGCCGATTCGTTCTGCGATCACCGGAAGGCCGCATGCCATCGCCTCGAGAAGAGCGTTGTTCGCAGTCGCGTTCTCCACCATTGTGAGAAAACAGGACGAGCTTCGATACGCGGTGACGAGTTCGTCGTCCGAAAGGCCGCTCTGAAAAAATACGTTGGTCAATCCCGTGAAGAGGCCTGCAACAGCCGCCGGCCCGACGATGCGAAAGCGGATGTCCGGCTGGTCGTGGAGCGCCTGGCAGACTTGCGCATGGCCTCGAAATTGCGCCGGTAGCCGCCGACCGATAGAACGGTCCACGGGGCCGCGGCGCGTTGATCTGGCGGAGTGAAATATCGGGTGTCGACGCCGTGGAGAACGACATGAATCCGCTCGGGAGACACGCCCGCATCCAGCATAAATGGCCGCTGAGTCTCACTCATGAGAATGACGGCCGCGAACTTGCGGAGTCGCTTGGAGAATCGAATCGTCGAGCCGATCGTGTCCGAGCAGTGATGAAAGGTTCCACACAACCAATCGCCGCGCAATGCCAGGTAATGGTCGAGGAATCCGAGGTCATTGTCCGCCCATAGCATGTGCACAATGCTTCTTGGCCGACGACAGAGGAAGCGTGCACAGTTCCATTCCGCGATCGCAGAGCCACCCACATACCACCGCGAAAACGCGAATCGACTTGCAACCCGCGCCGACAACCAGGGTAGAACCCCAACCGGGTCGTCGCGGACCGCAGTGAGCCATGCGTCGTTCTGCAGATATTCGGCCAATAAAGGATACCCCGATCTTCGAGCATGAGCGCGGGGAAGCGTTGAAAGTAAAACGATTGGCCGATGAACGGAAATCGAGCGCGTCCCTTCGGGAATCTCATTCCGACAAATCAAATTGGATTCCCCGGCAGCCGTGTTCGACATGAATCTCTACAAGTCTCCGAATCACTGCACCCAGAGAATGGAATTGGTCAAATAGTTCACGGACAGAGAACTGAGTGGTCAGCGACTCGCAAGCAGACTTGAGTTCGCCGGAGGGGCAAGTTCGTCCAGGCAGGTCTGCAAGATGCTATCCCAATCCCACTTGGCTGCAATCGCGCGGTTCTTCGCGCCGACCGATTCGCGGTCGACCGCGGCCGCACGTTCCATCGCGCGAGCGAGACTGTTGGCTGAGGTTCCGTCGTAGAGCACATTCTCCGCACCGGCGAGATACTCGGGAATGATTCCCGAATCGGGGGCGATTGCCATCCGGCCAAAAGTCATCGTGAGGCTCGGAATGCCGGAGCCCATGCTGTTCTGACGCACAATGATGACAGCGTCGGCCGCGTCGAAGAGCCGATAGACGTCCTCGTCCGGGACGTAATCCGTGATCGTCTTGACGAAGTGCGTGCGTTGCCACATCTTCCAGCGCCATCGCCGGCGACGCTGCGTCCAGGGTGAGACCGGCTCGTTATAACGGGCCGCCATCAGGAACCGCTTGCGGGGCACATTCGCCAGCGAAAACGCCTGCTTGACGAGCTGAACCTCGTCCCACGAGCGGAGCGACCCGAAGACCAGATACACCATTTCGCCGGGTTCAAAGCCGAACTCAAGGCGACTGGCTGCTCGGCTTTGCCTTACCGCGGGAAGCAGGCGGTCGTAATTGAAACCGAGGCGAACGACGTGATGCCGATCGGCAATTTCAGGGAATGCCTCGCAAACCATGCGTTTCGAAGTCTCACCGAAATGATGGATGACTTCGGCTCGCTCGTAGAAGGCGTTAAACAGGCGATGGTAGGCCGCATTGCCGTGATGCCCGTGCGGATAGAGATTGTGGACCGTCAAAATCAGTCGCGCGCGTGCGGCCCAGCGATCGAGCCGGCGGTCGATGTCGTCCGTTTGTTGTGGCGTCGGCACTCTCCAGTCGGTCAACTCCTCTGGCCATTGGAAGTGCACGATGTCGGGATGGCTGCCTTCCAACTCGAAGTTCTGCCGTCCGACCGTGACGTCGTAACCGAGCCGTTGGTAAGCCTCGGCCAGGTTGATAACCCAATCGCGGACATCCGACGGAATCAGGATTCGGCACGACGAGGGCATCAGACGGCGCACCCGCTCGAGCACGAGGATTCCAACGCAGCTCCTACCATCAGACGAACCATGTCTTCGAATGGACGCGTGGGCGACCATCCCGTCGCGGCACGTAACCGCGACGCATCACCGCATAAGGGAAGCGTGGGCCGTTGCAAGAGCGACGGATTCTCGACGACGGCGGTTTGCCAGGAAAGCCCCAAGAAATCGGCGGCAATTTCGATCATCTCGCGCACGGTGTGCGTCTTCCCTGTGGCGATCACGAAGTCATCAGGCTTGAGGGGCTTCGAGTATCAGCCGCATCGCGCGGGTGTAGTCGGGGGCGTAGCCCCAATCGACTCGCGAGTCGAGACTGCCGATCTCGAGCCGGGCTTGTCGGCCCTCTTTAACCGCGACGAGGCCGCGGGCGACTTTCTGGGAAAGGAATTGCGGGCCACGAAATGGTGATTCATGATTGTACAGAATACCGCACGAGGCCCAGACGGCGTATTTCTCGCGATAGTACCGGGCGAGCATCATCCCCGTCGCCTTCGTGACTCCGTAAATGCAGTTCGGCTTGATCGCCGTCTCTTCGGTTTGCGGCGAACAGTTCGGAGTTCCGAAAACGCGGGACGAACTGGCGTAAAAAATCCGCGTCGGCAAGCCGGTGACGCGAACTGTCCTCGAGCACGTTTCGAAAGGCATCGACGTGCGTGTGCCAGCTTGGCCTTCCAAAGTTCGCCGTCTCCGCCGATGCGATCCTCGGAACTGTGGTGGTGGGCTGCGAGGAAAAAGAGACGATCCGGCGCGAAGTCCTCGATGAGATGCCGGACGTCGCGTTCGTTGCCGATGTCGACGGCCGGCAGACAAGGATCACGCAGCGTCTGCACGTGGCCGCGGGCCACTCCGGCCAATTCGTGGCCCTCTTCCCGCAGCTGCTCCCAGAGGATGCGGCCGTCCTGACCTGCCGAGCCGATGATCAGAACGCGCACGGCTAGTGGACCGCCCGAATCTGAGCCGACTGGGTCCAATGTGGGATTTGGACCGCAAAGGCAGCAAAAAGTACATCGCATTCCAGAATGGTCGCACCATTAGTCTCCGACGATCTCGATTTCCGGCAAGGGAAACACGAGCTTGCCTCCCGCGGCGAGAAACTGCTTTTCGCGCTGCAGAATCGATTCTTTGAAGTGCCAGGGGAGCACTAGAAAATAGTCGGGAGCCAAGGCCTTCGCATCGGCTTCGGAAACGATGGGAATGCCGGTCCCCGGGGTGTACGCGCCGAATTTGTCGGGGTTGATGTCCGCGATCGCGGGGATCAGCGATCGCGTGAGACCGCAGAACTGCAACAGCACGTTCCCCTTGGTTGACGCCCCGTAACCGAGCACCTTCTTGCCGTCTCCGCTCAGTGCCTCGATCAGACGCCGCAGATCCGTTCGATGCTGGAAGACCCGCTCTTCAAATTGCCGAAAGGGCTTGGGCGTAAGCAGACCCAGGTTCTCTTCCTGCCGGAGCATCCAATTGATGAGCGGAGTATTGCTTTCAAACGGGGCGTTCTTGTGGCAGGCGGTCACCGCGAAACTGCCGCCGTTGACGCTGTTCATCTGCACGTTGACGATCCGCAAGCCGCATGACTTGAGCAAATCGCTGACCACGGAGAGCGAATAATATTCGAGATGCTCATGGCAGACCGTGTCGTACGAATTGGTCCGCAGCATCGACGGCATGTAGCTCTGCTCGAAATGCCAGATGCCGTCGGGGGCAAGCGATTCGGCAATGTCGCGCGTAAAGTCGGCCGGCCGTTCCAGGTCGTAAAACATCGCGATCGAGGTGATGATCGCGGCCCGGCGACTGCCGGACGCGTTCAAAAATGTATCGGCCGTGAAGAACGTGGGACATAATTCGATGTCGTCGGCGTAAAACGAGCGGAACTTCTCGCCGGTCGGATCGATGCCGACTTTGCGAATCGACTTCGACTGATAGGCTCGCAAAAGCGTCGCGTCGTTGCTGCCGATATCGAGAATCCAGTCACCCTCTTGCAGCGGGCGCACCCGTTCGAGCGATTGAGCCTTTCGCGTCAGGTGGGCCACCATCGATGCGTTGAGGCCCGAGCGGTAGCCGTAGTTCTCGCCGTACATTTCGTCGGGACTGCAGGAGTGCTTGAGCTGCAACAGCCCGCTGTCGGGGCACCAGACAAGTTCGAGCGGCCCGATGGAAACCGACTCGTCGGTCGATTTGGGGAAGACGCCGGTCAGGCTCTGATCGCCCAAATTCAGCACCGACACGAGATGCGTGCTGCCGCTGATGCGACAGCGGTCGATCTCTTTGATCGAACCTGGTTTCGTCTTGACGATGGTTGACATATTTCTTTACGCGGAGGCCGGACAGGAGGGTGCGACCGATCGATCGATTCCGCGAGCGGACGCGTGCGCGATCCGCCCTTCGCGCGTCAGCTTGCGGATGCCTTCGCCGTACATCAGGTGTCGGACGGCTCCGACATAGTGCTTGGCGACGCACCCGTCGAGGCCCCGAGCCAGCGAGACGCGGTATTCCACCGGCAGCAGTTCGACTCCGAACCGCGCGCTGCACAGAGCGAACAGCGTCTGCTCGATCCGCCAGAAATGCCCAAGAATGCCGGGAAAATCGAGAAACTCTTCGATCCAATCATGCCGGAGCGAGTCGCCGTGGATCACGCCGAGCCCGGAGTTAAATCGCTCGGGGACAGTCATCCCGAAACGCTTTCCAGCCGCGACGGGGTCGACCGTGTAACCGGACTGCATATCCGCGTTCACGCTGTTCCAGCGGTAAGTCGGATCTTCAATGCGCCGCAGCAGCTCTGCCGGGTTTTCAAAGAACAGGACGTCGCTATCCAAGAGCAGCATGCGATCCGCGCGGAGGAAATGTCGGAAGTCGAACAGCTTCGGCGAAAGGTGATTTGTCTCACGAAAGGCGCGGCACCGCGGAAATCTCTCCAGCAACGGCAAGACCTCGCGGTCTGCCGTTTCCCGATCGATGAGCCGCGCGTCGGGAAAATGTCTCTGCAGTTGCTCGCGCGAGGATGGCTCCAGGCTGCCGTCGTCGTGAATGCACAGTTCGTATTTCGCCCGCTCGCCGCGTAGAACGATTTGAGCGCCCAAATCAGGTTCAGCCAATCCTGCTGCGAGGTGAGCACGTGAATCTCGCAACGACGGTCGTCGAGCCCCTCGACGGGAGGCGTTTGCAGAATACGAGGCCGTACCACGTCGCGATAATAGGCCACGCGCGGACCGTGACCGTACTTCATGCGGAACCGATAAATCAGGCTGCCGATGGACAACTCGACCTCTAGAACGGAAGCAGCCGGCCGAACAGGCGGCGGCGGAATTCGCGGACTTGAAACAACTGCGGATGCTGGACCGCAAGTGTGCCCAGGCGGCGCCAGCGGCGGAACTTTGATTCCTGGTCGGCAACGGACTGGTCGGCCGTCGTGCAGAAATCGCGCTGGTAGAGCCACTGCCCCTGCAGCCGTTTACGCTCGCTCCAGGGAATGTCGGCGGCACGGTCCCACAACTCGGTCTCGACGACCTTGAGTAGCTCCTCGGCGACTCGCGACGAGTGCGTCGACTTTTGCTCCGGAGTTCGGCGAAAACAGGCCACTTCGCGGTCAAGGCGGCCGACCTTACCGCCCGCCTTCAGGATCCGCATCCAATAGTTGTAGTCCATCACGTAATGCAGGTCGTCACGCAGTGGTCCGATTTTCTCGGTGATCCGCCGCGTCCAAAAGACTTCGGGCTGCACGAACTGCCGGCGCTGCCACCAGACGCCCCACAAGTCGAGGATCTCGCAGTACGCCTCGATGCTGGCGAACTGCTCCCCGATTTTCGTTCCCGATTGATCCACGTACCGGCAGCGGCCATGAATCAAATCGGACTCGGGCCGCGAGCGAAAATGGTCGGCGACCGCTTTAAACGCCCCCGGGACGTAAAAATCGTCGCTGTTGATGTAGGCAAGAATCTCGCCGGTTGCCCGCCGGAGACCCTTGTTGATTGCGTCAGTCTGCCCTTTGTCCAGCTCGCTTACCCAATAAGCCAAATGCGGTCCGTAGCGGCGAATGATCTCGGCGGAACCGTCGGTGCTGCCACCGTCGATCACGATGTATTCCAGGTTGGGATAATTCTGCGAGAGGACCGACTCGATTGTCTGCTCGAGGTATTGCGCCTGGTTAAATGAAGGCGTGATAATCGAAATGCGGGGCCAGTTTGCCATTTTCAGCGATGTTAACTCAGCTTCGAGAGGCGGACGCCTCGACGGACTGCGCGTGTCGATCCAGCGGCCTGCAGGTCATGGGAATGTGAAAGTTGCCCCAATTCACGATCCAGTCGGTGAATCCGCTCGGTATTCTCCCGTCCGGCAGGACGTCGAAATGGGCGACTTCATGGATGGCATCGACGACGACGCGCGATGTTCGCAGGATGGCCATCGACATCCAATAGCTGCCGGGTGCGAATCCCGCGTCGGGAATCTCCAGCTCGAACGTCCTCGACTGGCCGGCCTGAACAGAGCCGACAGAATCGCCGAAGGTCGTCGCCAGGGGTTCTCCGTCATTCGAATAGACCGTGACCGTGAATCCGAATTGATTGACGTCCTGCCTGGCTCGCACCGTAACGGCCACGTTGAGGCTCTGTCCGACAATCAGTTTTTGATTTGCCGGCGAGCGCAGCTTGACATCCACAAATTCGACCGACCGATCGCCGGACCAGCGCACGCGGGGCAGATCGACGACGTTGGACGAGGTGCGAGCGGCCGAGCGTTGGCGTTCCAGATAGCGGTCGACGGCCTGATCGCTCGGCCCGCGAAACAAAACACCGCCGTCGTGAATCACGACGCACTCGCTGGTGAGCTGCCGGATCGCGCCCATGTTGTGGCTCACAAAGAGGATCGTGCGGCCGTCGTGTCCGAGATCGCTCATCTTTGCCAGACATTTTTGCTGGAACGAGGCGTCGCCCACTGCCAAGACCTCGTCGACGAAGAGAATCTCGGGCTGCAAGTGAGCGGCGACCGCGAAGGCCAGACGCACGTGCATTCCCGACGAGTACCGCTTCACCGGCGTGTCGATGAACTTGTCGACTTCGGCGAACGCGACGATCTCGTCGAATGAACGGGCGACCTCGCGCTTCGTCATCCCCAGGATGGTGCCGTTGAGAAAGACGTTTTCGCGGCCCGTGAGTTCGGGGTGGAAGCCGGTTCCCACCTCGAGCAGGCTGGCGACGCGGCCGTTGATTTCAACGCGCCCCGTCGAGGGGTATGTAATTCTCGACAAGATCTTGAGGAGCGTGCTCTTCCCCGCGCCGTTCCGACCGATGACGCCAATCACCTGGCCCGGTTGAACGTCGAACGAGACATCGCGGAGGGCCCAGAACAGACCGTCCGAGGCGACTCGTCCTGGATGCTCGGGGATGCGGTTCCCCGCCGCCGCGGCGCGACCGGTCAATAGCGACGTGGCCCGATTGACGAGTTCGCGCAGCGAGCCCGCATGGGTCACGCCCAGGCGGAAACTTTTGCCGAGATTTTGAACGCGGACTGCGGGGAGCATTTAGATTACGTCGGCGAAGGCGATTTCAGTTTTGCGAAAATAGTAGAGGCCGCCGACGAACAGTCCCGTCACCATGGTCAGTGAAACGAACATCATCGTCCAATCGGGCGTCGTCGTGCCGAGCATCGACCAGCGGAAACCCTCCACCACGCCGACCATGGGATTGAGTGCATAAACGAGCCGCCAGCGGGCGGGAATCAGGCTGATCGGGTAAACGATCGGGCACAAATACATCCAGGCCTGCAACAAAAACGGAACGATTTGGCCCACGTCGCGGTACTTGACGTTGAGCGCGGTCAGCCAGATTCCGAAGGCCAGCGTGACCAACACGCAAATGATCGCGAAAACCGGCGCGAACACGATTTGCCAGGGGGGCACCATCTTGTAGGCGGCCATCAAGACGGCCAGCACGATCATCTGCACGGCCCATTCCATCAAGCCGACCGCGGCGCTCGCCAGCGGGAGCACCAGGCGTGGGAAATAGACCTTCGTGAGAAATTGACTGCTTTGGACCACGCTCGTCGTCACGCTCGAAACGGAACCGGCGAAATACATCCAGGGGACGAGGGCCACGAAACAGAAAAGGGCCCACGGCGCCCCGTCTGAAGGAATTTTCGCGACCCGACCAAAAATCACCGTGAAGATGATCATTGTCAGCACGGGCTTGAGCACGGCCCAGCCGTAACCGATCACGCTTTGCCGATAGCGGGACGAAATGTCGCGCCAAATCAGCAGGCTGAGCAGATCGCGATACCGCCAGACTTCGGCCAGGTTGAGCGACGTCCAGCCGCGCGGCGGCTCGATAACGAGCGACGGCTTCCGCGAGGCTGCCTCGTCGTGCGCAGAGGGCGATCCTTGGCCGACGTCACTAGGCAAACGGGGTTGGTCGATAACAGGCGAGTTCACGGTCATAACTTTTGAAGGGCCGATCTTAGGCGGGCTCCAAATCGGCTTTTGACGCTTGCGCGGGACATTGCCGGCTGATTGGCGGGAAAATTCCCGCGATCGCCTCTTCCAACAACTGGCCGAAGCGACCGGTCGCCGTCTTGCGATCGTAATCGCGTTCGGCGAGGAGGCGGGCGCGATGCCCCATTTGTTTCAACTCATTTCGATTCGCGGCACACCAGGTGATCGTCTTGGCGAGTTGCTCGGGATCGTCGGGCGCGACGACTTTGCCTGTTGCCGTCTCCCGAATCACGCGGCTGGCTTCGCAGCGATCGTCCGCCACGACCAGCGACGGGACGCCCGCCGCGAGGATTCCGTAGAGCTTGCTGGGGACCAGGCAGCCCGTAACTCGTGCGTCGAGCGGCACGAGGTGCAGGTCGGCAGCACTCAAACTTTGTGCCAGCTGCGATTGCGGTTGATACGGACGAAACGCGCACGTTGGCGAGATCACGTTCGCGTGCGCGACTTTCCAGGCGAGGCCGCGAGGCGCCACCACCGACGAAAACGAATTGGATATCGGAGCGATCGCGCAACAGGCATGCGGCTTCCAGAATGTTGTCGAGATTCTGGCACAGACCCATGTTCCCGGAATACATCACCACAAATTGGCCGTCGAGCGCTTCGCAGCGGCGAAACGCATTATTTTCCCGGACCGGGTAAATCCGCTGCGTGTCGGCCCAGTTGGGAACGGTGATGATGCGATCGTCGGGAATGCCGCCTTCGGTCAGGATGGCCCGCATGTCTTCGCCGAGGACGATCACTCGATCGGCCCGGCGATAGACGGCAAACAGGCACCGGCGGAGCAGCCGAATGGACCAGCGATTTCGCACCGTGCCGGTCGCCACCGCGACGTCCGGGTAAATATCTTGCAAGTAGACGATCAAGCGGCATCCGTGGCGGATCTGCAAGAGCCGGCCGAGCAAGGGCAACAGAAACGGATCGGTCTCGACGATAACAGCGGCCGGGCGCCTGGAAAAAGAGCGCTGATCGCGGCGCCGGCAAAGTAGGTCAGCATGTTAAGTCCGCGCGCCCAGAGGAACTTTTTGCCGAGTTTCAGGTGCGGCACGCGGCGGATTGTCACGCCATTGTGTTCCTGAGCTCCCCATGTGCGGCAGCGGACACCCGTGGGGTTCTGGTTTGTTTGGCCGGCAATAACGGTTATTTGATATTGAGATGCCAGGTCTTCGCACAGTTCCGTCAGCAGCTGCCCGGTCGCCTCTGCGTCGGGCCAGTAGGATCGATTCAGGACGAGAATGGACGGGCGTTCGATCGGTTCTTTGATTCGCAGCATGCTGATTGCAGGTGTGCTTGCGGGCTCGCGTGCAGACGCCCACTAGTGGGCGGCGTGGTCGAGTTGCGTCTCGAGTTCGGTCAGTGTCGGGCGTTCGAGTGGATGGAGGGAAGCCGGTGTCAAACCGCCCTTGCGTGCGTTTTGAAACGTCTCCTTCGCGGCGTTGCGGTCGCCTTTCGTCATTTGCAGGCGAGCCAGATGAAAGAGATGGACCGGATTGGGATCGTCGCTGCACGCCCGATTGGCGTCGGACAGGGCCTCATCGGTATTTCCCATTGCCAGCTCGATCATCGCCAGCGAATCCTCGAGCGGTCCCCGCGGGCCGCCGTTCGCGAGTGCCTGATCGATCAACTTTCGCGCTTCGGGAAGTTCTTTTTTGCGAAGCGCGAGGATGTACGCGAGATTATTGAGGGCGTCAATTCGAGCCGATGCAACCGCCAGACCCTCACGATAACTGTGTTCGGCCGCGTCGTAGCTGGCCATTCGGTCCTGCAGGGCGCCGAGCGCGATCCAGGAATCAGCCGACGGCTTGACGCTGACAAGGTGCTCCGCCACGCGAGTGGCGCGTTCGAGCACGTCGTGTTCATTCGTGTTGACCTGCGCGATCGCGAGGCACGCCTTCGCCAGAGTGTCCAGGTCCTTGCCCTGCTGCATCCGCTCGATTTCGGCGACGGCGTCGTTGGAGCGTTCGCGCCGAATCAGAAACAGCACACGTAACAGCGTGGGCCGGTCTGCATCTCCGCCGACATCCGGGAGCCACGTCTCGGCCCGAGCGAAGAACTTTTCGGCTTCCTCTTTTCGCCCGCGGTGCGCCAGATCGTTTCCGAACTCCTCAAAGCGGGCAGAGGCCAGACGACGGCGCAGCGTGCCGCACCCGCGGATTGCTGGAATCGCCGTCGACGAACTTGCCCAAACACTCGTAGGCTTGGTTGTAACGCTCCTGCGCGCGAGCAGCCGAGCGCGGATCATCGCCGTGCCAAACTCACTGGGCGCGAGTTCTTCGACGCGGCGGACCCAATTTTCCGCCTCCGAAAACTCCTTCTCTTCAAGCAGAATTTCCGCATACGCGAGCGTGTATTCGGGCGAGCGGCCCTGCGTGGCCAGAGTGCGGAGTTGGTCGCGCGCCTTGGACCGGTCGCCGGCCGACCAATACAACTTCGCCAGAATCAGGTGATCGTCGAGGGTCAATACACCAGCCCGTTGCGACAGCAATTCCAATTTCTCAATGGCTCTTTGTCGGCTTTCCTTCGTCGGGAGCGAGGCGTCGACAAGCGCCTCCATGCGGAGGTCGGCATTCGATTTCGTCGGCTGATTCGAGATTCTTCTCGATCAACGCTCGTGCCGCGACATGCTTCTGGTAAGCAGGCGAATTGATCAGTAAGCCGGCAAGTGTGCGGCGCGACCACTGGAGCGTCGCCGCGTCATTCGCTTCACCGGCGGCGGTGATCATCTGCTGGAGGAGCGACTCGGCCTCGCTGATTTTTCCCGTCCTGCTCTGAAACTCCACCATCGCCTGCTGAATGCGATGGTCGCCGGGTGCGGCCTTGATCGCGTCGAGGTAAAAGCGTTCAGCATCGCTATTTTGGCCGAGCAACTCGCAGGCATAAGGCAATGCGAGCGGAGTCTTTTTGGCGTCGATCTTGGTTTTCGCTTCGGCGAGCACCTTTTGCGCCTGCTCGCCCTTGCCGGGGATCATCTTGTAAAGCTGAATCAGCTCGATCCATCCGCCGGGATACTTGGGCGCGTCCTTCGTCGCCTTCGTGAGTTGGGCCTCGGCTTCCGCCGCGTGTTCGGGTCCGGAAATGCTGAGTACTTGGCCGTACCAGATGTGGTCGCGAACGTCGTTCGAATGCTCGGCCGTTTGTTTCGCCATCTCTAAAGCGTGTTTCACGTCCCCCGTTTGAATGGACGTGTGCGAGTCGAGCCGCGAGAGTTCGGTCGTGAAGGGGCCTTTCTCGCTCTCCAGGCGTCGGAGAATCGATTTCGCATTCGGGAACTTGTCTTGCTCGTTGAGCAGCGAGACGAGCCGCGCCGACGAGGCGGGGATCGCGTTCGCCGAGTTCCATTGCTGACTTATACGCGTCGATGGCTGCGTCGCGTCGGCCGCGTGCGTCGTTGATTTCGGCAATCAATAGCGTCGCGCGAGGCCAATCGGGTCGTTGCAGTTTCGCTTCACCGGCTTTTTCGAGCGCCTGTTCAAGCAGCTTCTCGTCTTTCTTTTGTTTGCCTTCGAGAAGCAACTTAACCGCCTCACCGTACTTGGAATAAAATCCGCCCTTGTGCTCGATCTTGCTCACTTCCGCGAGCGCACTATCCATCGCCTTGACGTTCCCGGCTTGCTGCGCGAGATCGAAGAGCACGAGCCGAATCTGCAGGTTCGATGGATCGCTATCGGCCACGAAGCGGCAGAGACGTTCGGCCTGTTCGTAGTCCCTGGTCTCGAGTGCCGCGCGAGCCAGTCCGGTTGCCAGTTGTTGACGCTCGCCGGCGGAATAAGACGACGGCGCCTTGGCCAGCGAGCGCAGCTCGTTCTTCGATGCTTCGCCGAAACGGCGGAACAGGTATTCCGCTCGAGCCAGACGATAGGGAACGCCGTCCTTGAATTGTTTTTGCATTTCGCCCAGGAGCTTCTCGGCGTCGTTCCACTGCCCCTTCTGCACTTCGACGGCAAGCAGGCTGACCCATGCGGTCGGATTCTTGGGATTAGCGGCGATCGCCTCGCGCAGATCCTGTTTCGATTCTTCGAACTTCTCTTTCGCGGCGGCGACTTGCGCCTTCAAGACGAGGCCACTTTCCGTCGAGACCCGGCGGGCTACCTCGTCCCGTTCCTTTTCGATCTCCGCCCACACTGGGTCGTTCGGCGCCCGCGAGAGGTTCTTGGCAATCGCCGCTTGAAACGCCGCGATCGAGACACGAATGGGAATGTTCTGTAAACGTAACAGCCGCTGATATTCCGAATCCGATTCTTCCTTCCGCCCGGACTCACGTAACGCTTCGGCCAGTCCCATCCGCGCCGGCGGCCAGAACGGATCGATATCGAGCGCACTGCGATAGGCGGCGATCCTTAAGTCACTTCGACCCAGCTGGGCCTCGCAGTGCGCGAGCCAATACAACGACTCCTTCTGAAACTGCGGCCAGCGGGCTAGGTCCGTCGACATGCCCCGCAGGCGGTCGCGGGCATCGACCCATTCGGCCTTGGCGATCAAGATCCGCGTGTCCAGGTAGCGAACGACCGGCGCGAAGCTCTCGATCCTGCGCAGGCGATCGATGAGCGGTTTGGCGGCGGCGATATCGCCCGCATCGAGCTGGAGATTGGCCAAGGTGAGCAAGACCAGAGGATTGTCCTTGGTCGCTTCGAGCCCGCTTTCGAGGCACTCGATCGCTTTCGCGCTGGTGGTTTTGTCGCAATTCGTTCGAGGCCAGCACAACATAGGCCACCGGTTCGGCCGGATTGATCTTGAGGGCCCGATCGGCGAAACCGCGCGCTCGTCGGCGAAATCCCGCGCCTCGCCGGGCCGTTGGCACGAGATCGCCGCCTGAGCCGCGAAAAGCAGGGCCTTTGCGTCGTTCGGAGTGAGTTTAAGTGCCTGCTTCGTGTCCGCCAGGGCAAGACGCAACATTTCGAGCGGCCGCTCGGAGGCCTTGAGCTTGGTTGTACCCAAGAAGGCGGTTTGCACGGCGGCATTGCCCGCGTGGGCTTGGAGAAATGCGGCGCGAAGCAGATAGGCCTCGGCACTCTTCGGATTGCGCGCGACCATTTCGTTTAGCCGCTTATGTGCTTCCGTCGCGTTATCGAGTCGATCAACCAGAAGGGAAGCCAGCCGCGAATAAGCTGCCACATGGTCCGGAGCGAATTGAATTGCTTTCTCGAACGAGTGTTGGGCACCGACGTAATCGCCCAGCGCCTGCTGACACGCGCCCAACTGCAGGTAAAGGTCTCCCTCTTCCTTATGCGATTTCAACAAATAGTTATCGAGGTGGTATTTCGCGTCCTGATACGCGCCCAGTCGCAACGATGCGTCGACAAGACGGCGGCGGGCCTCTTCATTGCTCGGCTGCTGGTGCACGACCTGGGTATAGAGCAACTGTGCCTGGCGGTCCTGTCGATGATCGAAGAGCAATTTGGCCAGCCGGCCGGTAACGTCGGCGTCCCCGGGAGACAGCAGGAGATAGCGGCGCAAATTCTCGGCCGACTCTTCGAAATGTCCCGCATCCTCGGCCCGCTGGGCTGCCTGCAGGAACATGCCCGAATGGCGATGTACCTGGTACGCGTGCAAACCGTGCACGAGCGCTCCGCCGACCGTGACGCTGGCCAGCAGGATCAAGAAAAGTTTGCCGTTCAGTCGGCGCATGTGATTCGGCGATTCATTCCGAGCGACGCAACTTGTCGCTGCGTGTGAGAGGTTCTGGTTCTGTCCCCGGTTGCGGGCACCTAGAGTTGCGCGTTCGCGTCGTATATAAGCCCGGCCAGGGAGAGCAGTTTTGCGCCCGAGGGGTCGTCATCCAACGTCTGCAGCACCGTTTTGATGAGTGGCGGCCGCTCGTGCTGGCCCCAGTAGGCGCGGCGAGCGGGCCGGGCACCGTCACGGTCACTGTAAGTCAACGTGCCGATCTGATACCAAAACACGACCCACAATCGTCGCCCGGCTTGTTCGTACGAACGCAGCGCCACATGAACGTCCGGCCGATTGGGAAGGGCGACCATCGATTGCGAGGCGATCTTCCACCCCTGCGACGTGTAGCAGATGTCGGGCTCGTGGGGCAGCCATTCGTCAAGCGACGTCCAGCTGGCTCGATGAGCGAAGACGGTCGACCCGTCGCGTTCATACTGGCGCTCGGCCATTTCGTCGGCACCCACCGCGAGCACTCGCTCCGGCGGAGATTGGACATTCTGGCTTTTCCATTGCCCCACTTCGAGGGCCTGCTCCTGCAAATGCTGCTTTGGGAGGTCGCACGACCGGCACGCGCGACCACTGAAAGAGCAGAATGCCGCCATTGGCGACGATCACGAGCGCGGCCGCCAGCCAGATGTAACGCGTGAGGCCGCCGGCAGCCGAGTTTCTCTTTGTTGGCCGCAGCCGACGACGGCGACGATGAAAGAGTACTCATACGCCTTGAGGCACCGTACGTTGAACGTCCGTTTTTGTGAGCGCGACATGAGGCGGCCGCGGCACGCCATTTTCGGCCGTCGAGGATTCGACGATCGGCGATGCACCATCAGAATCCACATCGATTGATGCCACGTCTGCCACCACCTCGGTAAAGAGCGCCGCCAATTGCGACTCAAAGCCCTCACAAAGCCCGAGGACGCATTCGAGGTCGCTGCGGGGAAGCTCGGGGCTTCGCTCTCCCGCAAAACCGATCTGGCCGATTCGATGGCCATCGACCACGAGCGGCAGATCGAACCGCCAGGTGTCGTCCGGTCCCGACGCGGGCCGCGTCCAGGAAGCGTGAAAGCCCTCCTGGAACATTGGGGCGTGTACGTTGAGCTCGACTTTATGCACGGGCAACTCTTCGACGGCCTCAGTCAGGCTGTCCCACAACTGCATCCACTCGCGGCTTCCTTGAATGCGAACGCTTGACTTTTTGGCCCGTTTGCGCGGCCGATACTCGAAGAACGAGGCGCCGGTTGCGTAGACGCGCGTGCCGAGCAAATGCAGCTCGGCGTGTCCGAACAGGCGCGAGACAATAAAGAGTGCGATGATGGCGGCGCCGCTGATGATTGCCACCATCTCGTTCTTCCAGACGATGCTCGCAAGCGCGGCAGCGCCGGTCAGGCCGCAGCACACGGAAACAATGCCCACCGCCCGCACTCCGCCAAACCGCTCGGTCAGCCGGTGCTGGATGTGGGCGCGGTCGCCGCTGAAAATACTGCGGCCGGTCAGCTTGCGCCGCATCATCGCGGCGGTCGAATCGAACAGCGGGAGCGCCATCAGGCACAAAGGCGCGGCCAGCAGCACGGTTCCCGGTCCTTTGAGTGATGATTTGATCGACAGAATACCCACGAACATTCCGATGAGCATGGCCCCTGCGTCGCCCAAAAAGAGCTTCGCGTGGGGAAAGTTGTAACGCAAAAAACCGAGCAGACTGCCGGCAAACGCCGCGGCGACGACGGCGTGCGCCTCATGGCCGACGACTGCGGCAAGCAAGGCGATCGCCACGCAATCGACCAATCCCACCATCGTGGCCAGGCCATTAACCCCGTCGAGCAGATTGACGGCATTCACAGCTGCCAAGAGCCAGAGCATGGTCGCCGGTGCGCTCAGCGGACCAAGATCAAGCGTCCAACCGAACAACTGGAATTTCTGGATCACCAGACCGCGGACGATGGGCACGCTGCAGGCGATGACTTGTCCGAGCAGTTTCTGGCGGCCTCGCAATCCGAGCGCGTCATCCGCCACGCCCACCAGCAGAATAATCGTTCCCGCGATCAACAGTCCCAGCAAATCTTCGCTGCCGTTGATCGGAGCCGGCCCGACTTTGTCCCAAATCAAAAAGATGGGACTGCAAACGGCCAGCGTCGAGAGGAACGCGGCAATGCCGCCTCCCAGCGCGACCGGAACCTGGTGCAGCTTGCGATGGCCGTCGGGCCGATCGGTCAGTTGAATGCGCTCGCAGACGAGCCGCACCAACGGGACGACGGCGAGACTGACCAGGCACGCCAAAAAGAACGCGGAAACGATAAGTGACATGGGCTTCGAAAGACCTTCCTTAATTCTTCGGTCAACGTTGCAAGCCAGACTCCTGACTTGCTTCAACCACGTTTTCTTCGCCCACCGTCGCTTCGCCCAATTTTGTTTCGCCTAGGTTTCCTTCGCGTGGACCAGTTTCCTGAACTTCGTCTTCGGCAGACACTTGAACCACTTGCATCACCGGTGTCTTGCGTCTTTCGTACCGTTCGCTCGGCGCCCCGACCATGACGGCTCCCAGCACGCACGCGTCGACCGATTGCAGCATGTCGCAGCCCGCGCGGATGCGACTGATCTCGCTCACATCGCGCAACAGCGAGATCACCACGCCGTCCACGTGGGGCACCAGCAGGCGGGTTTCGACGCTCGGCAAGAGCGGGGCCGTGTCGATCACCACGTGTGCGTAGTTGAGTCGCAGTTCGGCAAAGATGCGTTTCAGTCGATCGTTGCACCAGTCGGCAAAGCCGCGCTGGTTCCACTGGCCGGCTGCGACGACGGACAAATTCTCGAGCGACGTCGGCCGGGCCGCATCCGTCGGCTCGAGCCGTTCGGCGAGCACGTCCGCAATTCCCGGATTCAGATCGAGGCCGAACATTTCATGCAACAGCGGACACTGCAGATCGAAATCGACGAGGACCGTGGGCCGGCCCATGCGGGCCAGACTCATCGCCAGTCCGGCGGCGACCGTCGTCTTTCCCTCGCCCGGCGCGGCGCTCGTGACCATCAACAGCCGGTGGTATTCCTCGGATGTCGAGAAGGCGATCGTCGCCGCGATCGCATCCATCGCCTGGTCGGCGACGGCGGTGGCATCGTTGCGACTGGAAATCGGCGGAACCGTTCCCAGCAGCTTCAACTGCAGCAACCGGGCGACTTCCGCGGCCGAGTTGAGCCGGCGCCGTCTCAGATCCCAGGCGACCACGCAGCGCGCCCGACGCGAAAAATCCGCCGGCGCCGGTCAGGCCGCAGAACTCGAGGTGGTTCTTGATCGCGTCGGACTGCGGAGTGACCGCGTGGCTCAACAGCGTCGTCCGCGGCTTGGAGTTGGCTTACTTCAACCTTCGCCTCATGCAGCTCGCGCTGAATGTAGTTCTGGATTTCCTCCATCGACTTGATTTCCGCCTGCATCAGCTCGACCTCGACATCCGGCCGGCCGATCTTGTCGACTTCCTTCTTAAGATTGTCGACCCGATTGGTAAGGTGATTCTTCTGAGCCGTGAGGGAAGCGATCGACGAATTGAGGTATTTCGTGTTGGCTTGCTGGGCGATTTGCAGGCGGGCCACAATTTCTTTCTGTACAGCGCTTTTTCGCTTGGCGATTTTTTCTTTCAGCTCGTCGATCTTTGGCTGTTGTTCCGCAATCAATTTCTTGTACTTCGGCGCCTTGTCGGCATACATGTGCTTGGCTTCATCGAGCGCCGATTGCAAGTGCTCCATTCGCGAAGTGAGGCTGCCGATGACCGGATCGCTGCTCGTCTTGAGTTCCTCTTCAGCGCTTGAGGCCGCGTTGGCGGGATCGCTCGGCGTCGTCTCGCCATTTATCTTGAGGACACTGTTCGATTTGATGAGTTCGAAATTGATCTGGTTCAACTGTGTCCACGCCGACATGTACTCTTGAAGGTCGTTCTTCTGTTGCGGCGTCAGGCCGCCGGTATCGCTCGTGTGCAGCATCATCGGCGTAGCTCGCGAATAGCGCGGCGCTTCGTCGCAGGTTCTTCTCGCCTTGACGAACGCCGTTTGCAGGTCGGTCACGTGCCGATTTCTTTGCTCACGGTCAGCGACATTCACGTCTTCGAGGTAGACGTCGACGATCGTATTGGCAAGCGTCTCCGACAGCTCACGATCGTCTGTGCGGACGCTGACTTGCATGATCTCGGCGTCATCGGGATAGGCGACGGTGACAATTTGCTGCAGCCAGCTCAGGGGATCGGAGGGACCATTTTTCAATTTCGCCGCAACCTCTTCGCGCTGCAGTACCGAGGTGAGAATACGCGGGCTGCGGATGTATTGGCGCTGCGTGCGCTTGAAAATGTCGAACGTCGCGAACGCTTCGCCGTGATCGTTCGCATTCAGAACGGTCGAACGGCCCGACGAGATTCGCAGGATCGCCGTGGCCGTATACTGCCGCGACATACCGAACCACGTGCAGACCGCCACCACCGATCCGACGACGAGACCGACCGTCGCCGTCAACAGCCAGCGTCGACGCAAGGCGTGAGCCGCCTCGGTAACCAGGCGGCGGTCACCCGGCGCCGATTCCGTCCCCTTGTTTCGTTCCGCGAAATCGAAGCCCTCGCCGGCCGTCCGCGCGGCGACATCGCGAACATCGTTCGTATTGATCCGACTGCCGTGTCTGCGTCGATTGAATGGTTGTCATGCGCTAACTGAATTAACGTGAGTTTCGAACGACCACCGGCCTCTTGACGGCTCGGCGGTGCGACCCGAATCCGCGGCTCCACTTTCACCGTCGGAAACATCTTGGCCAACAGATATCGTTCGAGCGCCAAAAGCCCGATTGCCAGCGGCATCATGATCCAGCCGGCAAAATCGTGAAAAATCTTATGTGCAAAATCGGGACTGATCAGTTCCTGGGCCAGTCCCGTGGCGGTGATGCGAAAGACGTTTGACGCGATGGCGATCGCGGGCGAGCTGATCACGATCACCGCCCGCTCCCAGCGGCTGCCGCCCAGTATGAACGCCGCCGCCACCGTCACGGCGGCGAACATCACCAGCATCCGCAAACCGCTGCACGCCTCCACGACGCCGATTTGCCCCTGACTCAGCCAGATCACATTTCCGCTGGCGACGGCATGAATACCGAGTGTCTGCAAAACGTAGGTGCTGCTCACCGTGGCCATCCGCTGCAGCGGTCCGCTCATCCGGCTCGCGAGAAAGCCCGGTAACGGGATCATGAAAAACAGGAAGAGCAACGCCGGCCACGACCAGTGCAACATCCTCCAGCCGCCGATCGTTCCCATCACGCCCGCCAGGCAGACGACGAGGGCGACCGGCTCCAAGAGGGCAAAGCCAAAGTTCAGGGCGGCCCAGCGAATTCCGGCGCTAACGGCGATGAGTGCCAGGCCGATCCAGCGACCGCCGGACGAGGCGTCGGCCATTGCCAGCATCTCGCGTCGCTTCCAAAGCAGCCAACCGGAGAACAAAGGCACGAGGAAGCCGTGCGAATAGTCCTCTTCGTGGCTCCAGCGATACGCCAGATGGGCCAGAACGTTGAAGTAGCACGCCACAATCGACAAGCCGACGACAGCGCTTGCCAAAACGATGGCTTTACGCTGTGCCGACATGCGGCGAACGCTCTGGAAGGCGGTCTGCAACGAACTCAAAGACGATGGCCGCGGGGACGAGGCCTTGGTTTCCAACGCAGGACTGGCGCATCCCAGATCGGCCCCGAAAGATCGGGTGCGCCAGCCGTGCTTATAACTTGCTTCCAATCGGCGCCTTGCGGCGCGCACCTTCGGCCCGTCGGTTATGCAATCATGCAATTGCAGGCCGAACAACTGGTGACCCGCTGCGTCCATGAAGCGAGTGATGGGAGCGAAGCTCAGGTGGGTGTGTCTGCAGGCGGAAGTTGGCGCGATATGCCGCCCGGATCATCGTGTCCGTACGAATCACATCCATTCAAGCCACGCCCATCGCGAAAGTCAACTTTATTCCGTTCAATGTCTAGCCGGTCGGCCAAATTCGAGGTAACTGAGGATCGAAAGATCAAATTGCCTTGAAGCGTGTGTTCAGATTCGAAGAAGTTTCAAGCGAATACGGCAATCGTTGCCTCAGTCGGCATTGCACAGACCGCCCCTGGTCAGCGGTGTCGCGCCATCAGACGCGTCACGCAATTAGTATGACTTGCGTTGCTTTCAAAGGGCTATTAGTAGTCATCCCCGTCCGTAGAAACACCTCCCATCAAGCACGCGTCCAAATGTTCCGGCTGCGTAGACAGGTCGTTTTAAGTGGACAATGACCACGAGTGGCCTTTTGATCATTTGGGGATTTACGATCCGTCAATTCCCGCACTTCAACAAAAAACTCGTTGATTCTCACTGGACACCCGGCTAGGATCGGTTCAGAAATGCGAGTTTGTGACGGTCGTGTGCACTGCACGAACCAAACAAGCTGCGGTGTTCGGTGAGTTTGTGCCAAGTCTTTACTGAGCGGAGGCGCTGCTCGTTCAGTCCAAGTCGTGGCTCTTAATTTGACGGTTTCGACTTAGGGCCATCTCGAGTGAATTGTAAGCCACACGTCTTTCTCAGCGCTCTCGTTCTGCTTGTTTTCACCGCCAGCCCCGCGGCAGTCTTTGCCGCACCATTGGATTGGTTCAAGTTTGGCCCGACCCAAGCCGTTGACGTCGTCACAATAAGTTACGGCAGCTTTAATAACCTTGCCGTCTACGCGGGGCAGTACACGGGAACGATCGCGTCCACGGAAGCCGGCCTGAGTTTGCCCGCCGCACAGAAGTTCAACACGTTTTGTGTCGATCTGGCCGATGAAGTTTCCGTGGGACAGATGTACGAGGTTGCTCAAACGCCGACCAGTTCCGGCCTGACGAATGGTGGCGCAATCGCCTACCTCTACAACAATTACGGGCAAAGTCTCATCACCGGATCAAATGTCAACGGGAGCGGCTTGAACGCGGACGATTACGCGGCGGCGCTTGCAGCTGGCGATCTGGGATGAATTGGCCAACAATGGCCATGCCCCGTCTGCGGGTTCGCCGCTGCAATACTCGGGTCTCAATTCAGGGGTTGCTGCCCAAGTGCAACAATTCTTGACGCTGGCAAATGCGAATTCGTCGAATGCGATCTGGCTCGATTCCCATGTGCCTCAGCCCCCGGGGATTAGCCCGGGCCAAGGCTTCATCGCGCCGGCTGGCGAAGGGCTGTTCGTGCCGGCCCCGGAACCGTCGACGGTGGCTTTGCTAAGTGGCGTGTTTTGCTGTGTTTGCGGCGGACTCGGATTTCGCCGCCGGATGCGATCAACGGGTTTGTGCCCTTAACCGACCCTGGCCGATTTGTACGAGGCCCCGCCGCCCGCGGTGAATTGTGCTATGCCGGTTCTCGAACAAGAGCCGAGTGCCTGGCCGCTTGATCTCTTCGAGTCGGAAAGTGCGCTCGGTGAAAATCGGCGTTGGTGCGTGTATCACGTGCGTCCGCGCTCCGAAAAGATGGTTGCCCGCCAATTGCGGAGTCGGGGAGTTCCCCATTTTCTCCCGCAATACGAGCGGCGGCAGCGCTATCAGCGTCGACTCGTGCAGTCCTATTTGCCTCTGTTTCCCGGATATGTGTTCGTCGTCGGCAACGAGAACGATGCGGAGGGCCCGGTCGATTTGAAGGAGCTGGTCGGCCTCCTCAAGGTTGACGACCAGCGGCAAATCGAAAGCGAGCTGCGTAACATTCATTTCCTGCTGCGGGCCGGTTTGCCGGTCACTCGCGAAGATCGACTGCAACCGGGTTCGCACGCCAAAATCGTGAGCGGACCGCTCGCCGGGCTCTGCGGCCAGGTCATCAAAAACCGCCAGGGGCTGCGATTCGTCTTACGCGTTCAGTTCTTGCAGCAAGGCGTCTCGCTCGAAGTCGACGGCAGCATGATCGAAGCGCTGTGACGCTTGCCGATCCCCCGTTTTCGCAACAGGCACTACTGGCCGCCGCCACTGATCCCGCTCTGCTTGTAGAACTGGATCCGCTGAGCTGTGGAAACGCCCAGTAATGACGTCCCGAAGACTCGCTCCAGCGGCGCGGACAGTTTTGCCAGGAAGTTGTCAGCGGCGATCAGGCTGTCGGCCTGAATGTAAATCCGGTCGCCGGGCATAAGTTGATAGTTGGTGGTCGCGATCCCGTCCGCCGTGATGGCCTGCCAGTTGACCGAAATGATTTTCGACTTGCGCACGTCTTCGGGGCACGGTCGCGCGATCCAAATCCGCTTCGAGGATACTTGCGGCAATCCGTCGATTTTTGCGACGGCGTCGAGCACCGTTTCGTTGCCGGTGCACGGCAGACGCACAATCTGTTCGCCGTATCCGCCGCCGTCCATTACGATGTAATACACCTTGCTGTTGTAAGCCAACACGTCGACGCTGACGACCGGTTCGACCAGGAATTGTGACAGATGCACCTCGAGTGCCTCGCGAATCTCGGACAGCGTCATGCCTGCGACGTGCACTTGTCCATAAATTCCCAGTCCAACAGTCCCGTCGGGACGCACCAGGTGCTGACCGGAAATGACCTGGCGGCCCGTGAGATCGGTCAACACGACCGAGACCTGCGGCTCTCTCAGCCCCAGTTTGGTCCGCAGGTATTGGTCGATGGCTCCTTTGGCCTCGGTCACGGTCATCCCATCCACGACGATCTTGCCGTATGCGGGACCCAAGTCGATCGCGCCGTCCGGGCCGACCGTGTAGGGACCGTTGACAAGTTTCGCCTGGAGTTCCGGCTGCTTGGATTGCAGCGTCATCAAGTCGCGGGATTGCTCGGCGCCTAAATCCAGCGGCAACCCCTTGAGTACGCGGACCGTGATCTGGTCGCCGGGCCGCAGCCGAATCATCGATTGCCGAATATTGTAGATCGCTTCGATCTGCAGGATATCGGGCGGCATGACGCGGTACGTTGTCAGCGAGCACTGATTGTGTTCGCGCGGAATCGATGGATCGCAGGCCGCCATCCGATTGGGAATCGGAATCGGGCCGGCACATCCGGCGGCAAACACGGCCGCCGCGCAAAGCAGACAGACGATCCCGGTGCGGATCTCGCCTGTCTGCGCGGCGACGCGCAGAGTGCGTGCGATTACGATCATCGATTTACTTTGGAAAATGAACGGCGTGCGAGGAGGCTTGCGAAGTCAGGAAGTCGGGAGAGGAGCGGGCAATTCAGACGGGATGCCTGGCTTTCGCTCGCGGATCGCGGTCGACTGCCAGACCGAGAAGGGAGCGGACTTTTAGACGATTTTCCGAATTCTGCCAAGACGAGCTTGAAAAGACTCAAGAAAACGAAGGCCGCGGTCGAAACCCGCGAGATTATCTTGGATTGGTGAAAATCTCCATTGAGCGAGCAGCGAACAGCAATTGACAGATCGTGGCAGTGCGCGGGAAGATTCGGCCCCTTCGCCGTGCCAGGCACGCGTTCCCTTCTCAACGGCCGGCAACTCTCCAGCCCAAGACGTGTATAATCCCTTCCAGGAGTTCAAAAAATGCACGACACATTCGCCACGCAGTCGAGCCGCCGATTCGGAATTTGGATCGGAAGCTTGGTGATCGCGACCGCCTTCGTCGCCACCAACTCCGCTCGCTGTTCCGCACAGCAGCCCGGTTCGAGTTTCGGCACGCCGGCGTCGAAGCAGCTCAACAATCCGGCGGTTAGTCCGTATCTGAATCTGACGCAGCCCGGCCTCAATCCGGCGATCACCTACGGCACGCTCATCCAACCGGAAATTCAGCTGCGCGCCACGCTCGCCAATCAGCAAAACCTGCTCGGCGACCTGCAACAGAAGTTTCAGACGCAGCCGCCGGTGCTGACGCAGCAGCCCACGCTCTTGCAGACGGGCCACACGACGGCATTCCTCGACACGGGAACTTTTTTCTTCCCGATCGTGCGCACTCCGCGGGGAAAATAATCGACGGGAAAAATTGACGGCGGACAACTCCTGTCGTCCGCCGTCAACTCCTAAATCCGCGATCTGAGAAGAGCCCGCGCTCGCGGTCAACTCGCCAGTGCGCTTCGTCGTCGTCGGGCCACGCCGACGACTCCCGCCAGACCGGCGAAAAGCAGCACGCAACTGGCCGGCTCGGGCG
This sequence comes from uncultured Planctomycetaceae bacterium, assembly GCA_963756305.1. Classification (GTDB taxonomy): domain Bacteria; phylum Planctomycetota; class Planctomycetia; order Planctomycetales; family Planctomycetaceae; genus DASPSM01. The sequence goes on along the minus strand of CAVWNP010000001.1, from coordinate 1,399,533 downwards.
TCTCTACGAAGAGCGTGCCCGTGCCCGTGAAGAATTCCAGGTTCGGATCCGTGTCGATATTGTCCGTGAACGTGGCGGTAAACGGAAACAGGTTCGACAAGCCGATGCTGGAAAGCGGAGTCGTGCCTGCAGCCGGATAGTACCAATTGATGTTTCCGTCGCTGACCAGGTCGCCCGAAACGGTCAACGTGTAAACGGGTCCCACGTTCGTCGCGTTCGAAGTGAGCAGATCAATCGAGGGGCCGCGGAACAGGCTGTTGTACGGAATGTTGGCCGGATTTCCCGGGCCGACTGGCGTATTCTGGCCGTAATCGTTCGCGGCCCACGTGATCGACTCGGCACTGGGCACCGGGCCCGGTTCCGTTGTAGTCGACGGCGGTCAGTGTCGGCACGCTCTGATTGTTGGTGGGCGCCGTGTAAATCACGTCGAGCCCGAATTGCCCCACGTCACCAAAGGTCGACTGGTAGGCGGGCAAGAAGTTAAGCTGAGCGCCGTTGGTATTTGTCGAGCTGTATTGCAGCTTGGCGTACGACAGATCGCCAGAGGGGCTCGTGTCGTAGTGCAGGGCGAGGGTCCCGGCGAACGTGGCGACCGGAATTTCCGTCCGCTTTCGAGGTCGCCGCGCTGAACTGCCAGCGCAAGAACAATCATTGGCGCAAGGTGCCGAGTCATGAGTTTCTCCAACAGAGTTTCAACGACGCGGCCCGCGACGAGTAAGTAGAGATACCGGCCCCTCCATCGCTTTGCAAGCGTCGGCACTTTTGTCTGATCGGCTCGGATTGAAAATGTCCGCGCGTGCGTTCACGATGAGGGGGTCGCGCGCGTTCGATCCGGAGAGTGTGAACGTGGCTGCATCGGCTCGCCCTGAAATCATCGATGTCTGGGCCAATCCGCCGCTGGTGGAAATGTTCCGCGGCCTGCCTGAAGTCAAACGCCTGTTCGAGCAATCTGGCAGCGCGCGAGCGCTCGAATCGGGCTTGACGCCCGACGAAGTCGTCGCACAGATCGATGCCGCCGGAATTGCGCGGCTGTTGATCACAAGTTGGATTCGCCCCGGCCGTGTGCTGGCCTCGAACGATCGTGTCGCCGAATTCGTGCAGGCTCATCCCGACAGATTCTGCGGTATCGCCTGTGTCGATCTCGAGCGGCCCGTCGCCGCTGTCCGCGAATTAGCATCGCGCCGTCAACGACCTGGGTTTCAAGGCGCTGCGGGTTCTTCCCTGGCTGTGGAAGCTCCCGCCAAACGATCGCTTGTACTACCCGCTCTACGTGAAATGTATCGAGCTCGATATCCCGTTCTGCACGCAAGTGGGACACACCGGACCACTCATGCCGTCGGAACCCGGGCGGCCGATCCCTTACATCGACGAGGTCGCGCTCACGTTTCCCGAACTGCGAATCGTCTGCGGCCACATCGGTTATCCCTGGACCGACGAGATGATCGCCCTCGCCTGGAAGCACGAGCACGTTTACATCGATACGAGCGCCCATCTCCCGCGCTATTATCCGCCCCAACTCCTGCACTTCATGAACTCTTACGGACAGGACAAGGTCCTCTTCGGCACGAACTTTCCCATGCTCGACCTGAAAAAATGCGCCGAGCAAGCCATTGCCCTCGAGTTGAAACCCGAGGCGCGGGACAAGTTTCTCAGCGGGAACGCAAAACGCGTGTTCCGATTGGACGCCTTTTAGGCCGCACGAACCGCGCTGCAGCGACGCAAATCCGCTTGCAATCCCAAAATTGCGCGGAACGAATGTGGCAACACTTTTGACAAATAAAGCGTGCCGCGCGAGGAACGAAATCTCTTCTGTTGTTCACATCGAAGACATGAAGATCTGTTGATCGACTCGCGCTGACTGCACAGCAACCCGTTCGTTTCGTGCACGCTCAGGCGGATTTTTTACCGCTTCGAACCTTGCTGAGCGCATGTGACGCGCGCTCCGACCCGCGCTTCTCCAACTCCTGCAAACCTCCTCGCTCCCGGTCAGTTCATGGACGAAAGCCGCGGTTCGCTCGATTTCGCACCAGCGCACTGCGCGCGGCACGCCAAGTGCCGACTAAAACGAGCCGCACGTCTTGTAGTGGCACATCTCGAATTTCCAATGACGAAGGAGCAGAAGGTATGAAGTCGTTTATCGCCGCCAGCGCGATCGTTGTCGCCGGTGCTTGTTATGTCGCCGCACAGCAGCCGAACAGCGATCAGCAAACCCCCGGAACAGCGACGGGCCAGGTCACGCCCGCACAGACAACGTCCGATCAGCAGAACAGGCCCGATCAGCAGAATCAGTTGGGACATCGGATGTCGCAGGGGCGTCACGATCTCAATTTCTACATCACGGATTGTCTGATCGATGGCAATCGCGCGGAGATCACGCTGGCTCGCCTTGCGGAACAACGCGCGACCGATCCCGAGGTCAAGCAGTTCGCACAGCGCACGATCCAGGATCACACGCAGTTCCTGAACAAGTTGCAACAAGCGCAAGGCAACACCACGGGTCGTCAGTCGAACGACCAATCGGCCACCGGCCAGACGCCCGCGGGCGAGACATCGCAAAATCAGGCATCGGACCAGTCGAACCGCGTGCAGCCGACGAGCGGTCAAACCAGCGGTCAAGCCGACCAGCAGCCAAACGGTGCGAACACGAATGCTGCGGCTAACCAGGTTGCCGGCCAGGCGGCAGGCGAGCTGAACGGCAACGCCGGTCAGAACGGACGCATGGACCAGCACGGCGGCCCGCGTCAATTCGTGCAGCTCGAAAAGCAAATCCGCGCCTCAATGTCTGCAATCCATGACTCAAGAGCTTTCGCAGAAAGAGGGAGCCCAGTTCGACAAGTGCTACATGCACGGACAGGTCGCCGCCCACATGGCGATGGCCGATCACCTCGCCGTCTTCAGCCGCGCCGGCGGTGAAAATCTGCAAACCCTCTGCCAGGAAGGCCTCCAAACGACGCGGCAGCACCTGCAGACTGCCAAGCAAATCGCCAACCGTCTCGACGGCAACGCTGCCGCCCCCTCTTCGGCCAACAGCAACAGCAACACCAACCCACAGCAGCAATGACCGTTGAGGATGGAATGACCCGCTGACATTGGCGGTGCCGACCGTTTGGCACCGAACAGAGGACGAGGACCAGCACCTCGTCCTCTTTTTTGCTTTGAGACGCGTTCGGGCGGAGGACGGCGACTCGGCATGCAAGCGATCGATGTAGTTCCGGTTAAAACTTCGCGAGTGGCCCCATTTTCGAGTTCTCAATCGCCGGTCGTCGCCTAAATTACTGATTCATGACGACTGACCGCCACGCTTCCGCCCCGACCGCCTCGCCCTGGTCGGCAAGTGTGGAACTCCGTGCGCTCGCCTCGGCAACTCCGTCTTGGCTCGCCGCGCTGGCCTTTGCCGCATTAGTCCTCGGCTGCACCTGGCTGGATGCCAACTGGGCCCTTGCCGTCTCTGCGCTCAGCTTCTGGCACTATTATCTCTATTGGTTGGCTTATTCGTTCGGCGCCGTCTCGCCGCGCGAATTCAGACGCGACGCCGTCTTGTGGAAGACCATTGCCCTCGTGGCGTTGGCCCGCGTCTATTTCGCCGCACCGCTGAATCTGCTCTCGCTGAGCGTGGTGGCAGCCGGTTTCCTGCTGAATTCCCTGGCGGCCAGGGCGCTCGGAGCCGATCGAACCTACTACGGCTACGAGCTGATGGATCTCCCTCCGGCGAAGATCACCGCCTTTCCGTACTCCTGGATCGCCCATCCGATGCTCGTGGGCAACATGGCGGCCTTCGGCGGCACGCTGCTTAATGCCGACTTTCGCCGACAATGGTGGCCGCTGGCCGTCGCGCACATCGTGCTGAATCTCGGCCTGTTGATCATGGAGCTGGCCATCACGCCGCAACGTCGCAACATTCGTCACGACGATCTCGTCCAAGCGAGTTCGCAAGATCCACATTCGCGGGCCATCGACATGCTCGTCGCTGTCGCCCCCGTGCTCGTCACTGCGCTCCTCGCCGCAATCCTCGCCTGGAATTTTGAGAGCCCGCATCCCGTGCTCGTTTCGGCAACCGCGGCAGCAATTGCGATTTACGCCCAGACTTTATTCCGCAGATACACGGCGACCCCCGCCGCGCCGTCCCACCGTAACACGCCCCACCGTAATACGTCCGACTCTGACACTGTCCCGGAGACAATCGCATGAGCCCCGAACTCGATTCGACCACGATGTCGCCGCCGCCCAATCCGTCAGGGCAGGCTCTCCCTGCCGCCCCGCGCAACACAGGGAGCAGCCGGCCGCGCCGCCGTCGCGCCCGACGGGCGGCTTTCATTTTCAAGCGACGGTCGGCCGCTTCGACGCCGCGGCCGACCGCGCCCTCTTCGACGAACTGGCCCGCTGGGTCGAAGACTTTTTTCGCGAAGACTTGAAGCGCCGTCCCTCTAAACACGTCTACATCCGCAAACTGCCGGCCGACGTGATCGCGAAGATCGACTGCCTCCGCGACAGCGCCGTCATCCGAAGCGCGATGCTCGAGCAGTTCGCCCCCAACAGCAAGATCACGCCGATGAAGCACACCGACGAACTCTACATTTCGCATTACAACAAGGATTTCGGCGGCGACCAGGGCCTCTATAGCAAGCACTACGACGGCAACCTCCGCTTCCTCCCGCACGGCTCGGTGGTCCGCGCCCTGATCTACCTGCAATCCGACGCGACCTATAAAGTCGTCTTCGGCGACAGCCAGGTCGAAAAAGCCTTCACGACATATGACTTCGGCCTGCTCGACTTCCACCGCGAGCTGCACTGGGTCGAGGGCCAATACAACCCCGACGATCAGCAGCGGATCCTCCTCAAATGCAACTATCTGGTCTCACCTCCGCACACCGAACACCTCGACCGCGCCATCCTCGGAGCCAACACGGCCGTCTTCTATGTCGTAAAGGCGGCAATGGAATACTCCAAGAGCCCTAAGAATCCACCGCAATTCGTCGTGGGCCTGTTGTGCAACGCCTTCCGTCTGATGAACAACGTGCACCCGTTCGTCCCTTTCGCATTCATCGCCGCCACGCTCTCGCTCATGATCTGGGGAGTGCTGCGATTGGTGGCGTAGCGAAGGAGGGCAGAGGGCAATAAACTGCCGGCCAATGATGGAACTTCCACCGTCGCCCCTTGCGGAAGTGACACCCTCAGGCCGGACGCGGCCGCGCCGATTCGCCAACTTGCCGAGGCCGGACGACGCGCAAGCTACTCGCAATTGCTAGAGATTTCCACGGCCTGCGCGATGCTGCGCGTTCCAGCGTGGTTTCCTGAATCCTCTCATTCCGCGCCGCCGATAAATTTGGCGGGCTCGCGCGCAGGGGCCACCGGCCAATCCGGGTATGGAGATCCGCTGATGACGAGGCCATGGGGCCGCGCGATTCTGCGCTGCGTGACCTTGTTCGGCCTTGTCGTCCTCGCGACAGCGCGCGGCGCCGACACGCCCCCCGCTCCCTCTCAGCCGGCGATCCCGACAGCGCCGACTCCAACGGCGCCGTCCCCAACGATTCTGAGCCTCGCCGATCTGGAGCGTATGGCCCTCCAAGGCAACCCCACGTTGGCGCAGGCGGCGGCGACAGTTGCTGCCTCGCGCGGAAAGGCCTTGCAAGCGGGACTGTACCCAAATCCCACCATCGGCTACGCCGGTGAACAGATCGGTATCGCGGGGACGGCCGGCGAATTGCAGGGCGGCTTCGTTCAGCAGACGATTGTCACCGCGGGCAAGCTGCGCTTGAGCAGGGCCAAATACAACCAGGAAGCTTGCGAGGCCGAGCTGCTGGCCATCGCTCAACAATACCGCGTGTTAAATGGCGTGCGGATCCACTTCTACGAGTTACTGGCCCTCGAGCGCACGATCAACTTGCATCGAGAGCTGCTGGCCAACGCGAATGAATCTCTCCGCACCTACAAAGAAATGTCAAACACGGGCCAGGCCAATCGGGCCGACGTGTTGCTGGCGGAAGTCGCTCTCGGCGACGCACGGATCGCCTTGCGGACCGAGGAGAACCGTTACCCCGCCTTCTGGCAACAACTCAGCGCGCTCGTCGGCGCACCCGACTTGCCGCCCGCGCCGCTTCAAGGACAACTGGAACCCGAAGGCCCCTCGCTGGACTGGCAGACGAGCCTGAGTCGCTTGCTTCAGGAGAGCCCGGAGTTGCAAGCCGCGCAGGCCCACATCGTCCATGACCAGATCGCGTTGCAGCGCGAGCGGGTCGAGCCCATCCCCAACCTCCAGCTTCAAGGAGCCGTGGGCTACAACTTCGAGACCCAGAACGCCGTCGCGTCGGGAATCCAGGTGGGCATCAAGCTCCCGTTGTGGAACCGCAACCAGGGGACGATCCAGCAGGCCGAGGCGGACCTCATCCGGTCCCATTCGGAAGTCACCCGCGTGGAGTTGTCCTTACGGCAGCGCTTGGCCGAGGCCTTTAACCGTTACAAGACGGCTCTCGAGACTTCGCAAATCTACCGCGATTCGAGCGTGTCCAAAACCGCCGAAGCCTACGACCTGCAGCGAGAGATGTATCAGAATCGGCGGATCGATTGGTCGCAGGTGGTCATGCTCCAACGGAAATTGCTGACGGTGAAGGAAAGCTATACCCGGACCTTGCTCGAGTTGCGTGAGGCGGAAGTCGCGATTTCCGGGTTGCTCCTCGTCGACGGTCTGACCGCGCCCCCCGTTCCATTGTCCGGCGGGCACCTGGAAGCCACGCCCAACCCTCGCTGATGAGGCGGCCGGGTGACACTCTTCGCCGCTAACCGTCGCGGCGTTGTCTCTCAGGGCTGCCCGTCCTTCATGTGTTCCATGCCCTTCATGTCGTGCTGCTCCATGCCTTTCATAGGATGCATGTGTTCCATGTGATCCATTTGGTGGCCAGATTTGGAACCTGGCACGCTGGCCCCCGGGAGAATCTCTCCCTGACCGGAGATCACCTTGTCGTAGAGGTCTGGCGGCAGCACGCGAACGACCGTGAACAACCCCATAACCTCCATGTGCCACATCGGCCGCATGCCGCGCGTTCGGGGATTGCTCTCGACTTTTGCCGTTTCTGCGGGAGACATCATCGCCATCATGCCGGTCTCCTGCGGAAACCCGGGCACTTTGTAGCGGGGGTCTTCCTTGCGACCGCGCGCCTGTCCGCGGCTGCCAGGACCGACACCCGACACCATGTGGTTCATCATGTGATGGAACATGTGGCAATGCAGCGGCCAGTCGCCGGGGTTGTTGGCGATGAACTCGAACTCTCGAACCTGGGCCACGCCCACCAGCACGTTGTTACCAGGGATCCAGGCCGATTCCGGGATGCGGCCCCCCTCGGTCCCGGTGACCCAGAAGGTGTGGCCGTGCAAATGAATCGGGTGGTGATCGATCGGGCTGAAGTTGAGTAAGCGAATGCGCACGCGATTGCCCAGCCGCACGACCAACGGCGTGATATACGGGCCGCACCGCCCGTTAAAGGTCAACCAATGAAATTGCATGCTGGTCGTGTCGGGGGTTTCGCTTGCCGGGCCGATGTCGAACTCTTGCGTGATCAAGGCAAAATCCTGATCGACGCTCGGTGTGTAGGCGCGGCGCGGATGGATGATGAACAGGCCCACCATCCCGATCGCTTCCTGCATCGCCCCATGTGCGTGATAAAAAAACGTGCCGTTTTGATGCAGCGTCAGCTCGTAAAAGCCGATGCCGCCCGGCATGATCGGGTCCTGGGCAAGAAAGGCGACTCCGTCCATGGCAATCGGCAGCTCCAGACCGTGAAGATGCAAGACGGTCGGCTCGGGAAGTTCGTTGTGCACGACAAGCCGCACCCGGTCCCCTTCGGTCACCTGGATGGTTGGGCCGGGCATGCCGCCGTTGTAGCCCCAGTGATTGATGAAGTTGCCGGGGAGCAGTTCGCGTTTGACCGGTTGAGCATGCAGGTGGAACTCCTTGGCCCCTTCAACCATCTTCCACGGCAGGTTGTTGGCAAGGTCCGGCGTCTCGACCAGCACAGGCGGCTCGGTCTCGGGCGCAGGCCCGGCACAAGTTTGCCCCGATCGGTCGCGCTGCCGACCGGCCCGCCCGACCCCGGCTGTTCACGGGGAAAGTCGTGGCTGTCGTGCGGGTGATGATGGTGCTCGTGTTCGGGCTGCTCCTTCGCTGGCGGCATCTCTTGCGCGGCCGCCGACTCTGCAGCGAGAATTCCCGCCGTCACCAGGCGCCTTTCCGCAAGAAGTCCCTGCGGTTGGTGTCCCGTTCGCTCATCGCGACCTCGCACGAGAAGAAGTTGCTCAACGTGCCTGACGCCGCATCGCATGCGACACTTGGCGCGAGACATCATCTTGGACTTTCTCTTCGTGCAGGGGGAAAGTAAAGGCGAGTCACCGCCCCTCACTCCAGCCCCCAACCCCCACTTACGGTGCTTTTGCCGTCTCGGGCGATTCCAAACGCACGAGGAGATAATTCTCCGTCTGCTCCGTGCCGACATGCACGAGCAAAGGCGCCTCCTCTTGGGTCAGATTGTAAAGCCCGGTCTCGGCCACGATGTTGTCGTTGTCGCCGATGCGGAAGGCGACGCGCTGCGTGTCCTTGTCAACCTGTCCCTGTATGGCTTGGGCCGTGTCGGTCTGCTGATTGAACAAAGTCCCGGAAACGACGCCTTGCTTGTCGACCGCGAGCTGAAGGATCTGTGACGGCTGAACATCCTGTTGGCCGGTCGAGAGGGTAAACGTGCCCAAGGGCAGCCAGTCCGCTTTTTCGGCTTCGACTTCATCGGCCGGCGGCGGCACGCTGGCCAGAGCGGCCGCGCTTTGGGCGAACTCATCCGCCGTTGCGACGGGCTGCCCCGCGATATAGACCTCGTTGTTCTGGTAAACGACGTTGCCGGCCGGGCCGTAATCGTAATAGATCGGTTGGCTCCAAACCGCGACCGGCGGAGCGGGCCAGACGAACCACCGCGTCAAGACCGGCCAGGTGGGGAAGGTCCACCAATAATTCCAGGGTCGCGAGGCGACTCGATAATAATAGCTCCATCCGCCGACGGCGTACGGATACCTCTGCCACCACGTCGGCGTGAACCACGTATTACGTCCCGGCGGCCAGCGCCAACCTCTGCGCACGCCGTTGGCCCAGCCGTTCCAGTAGGCGACGCGCGTGGGGTGATAGCGGCCCCAATCGTGCAGCCCCATTGCCGGGTTGCTGGGCCGAACGGTGATCGCTTTGTTCCACGAGTTATTGATGACGTTGATCTGCTGCTTGTTAATGTTCACCCACGTGGGGCGCTTGTTGATGTTGATGTTCCGCTTATCGCCGATTTGAATCGGTCGATTTTTGGCGGGAAGCGTTGTCGCCGGCGGATGCCCGATGCCGGGCGCGCCGGGCTTCGGACGATTGCCGCCGGGTCCGGTCCCCTCAATCGGACGACGCATGCCGAGAAAGTCTTTCAGCTCATCAGGCGAAGGTCGGTTTCCCGGCTTGCCGCCCTCCCGGTTCCGCCCTCCCGGTTTGCCGATCGGTGCGGGCAACGTTGTGGGCTTATCGCCAACGGTGCCGCCTAAACTCGGAGGTCGGTCGCCCGGCCGGCCAGGTCGTTTGTCGCCCATCTCGCCGCCGCCGGGTCGCGTGACGGGCCGATTGCCAGTCATGTTTCCTCTATCGGGAAACTTGAAATCCGGCTTGCCACCGCTGCCCGGCTTCGCGATTGGCGCGGGCAAAGTCGTCGGCTTGTCGCCGACGTTGCCGCCCAGGCTGGGCGGCCGGTTGCCCGGCTGGCCAGGGCGTTTGTCACCCATGTCACCGGGTCGAGTGCCGGGTCGATTGCCGACCATCTCGCCCTTGTTGGGCAGGTTGTTTCCCTTATTGGGGACGTTGAAATCGGGTCTTGCGATCGGCTTGCCGCCATTCGCGGGCAAGTTGCCTGGCCGATTGCCGCCGGGTTGCGGTCTAACCTTTTCCATGGTGTTCGCCGGGGGCTTCGCAGCACCGGTCGGGCGATTGGGTTGTGGCTTGTCATTTGGCCGCACGTTGGCTGGCCCGGCAGGACGGTTACCGGCGGGCTTGGCCCCGCCCGCCGGTTTCTTGGCGGCCGGTCCCGGCTTCTTGTCCGTCCGCGGCGAAGGCCTGCGGGCCGATGCTGGTAATGAGCGCGAAGAGAACCAACCCGCGGAGTTGTCCATTCATGGGTTTCTCCTTCTTAAGCACTGCTGAGTCGAAGCGACCGAGCAGGAACATCCGCTAGCCTGACCCGCACGGTGAGTTGGAAGAGGTGCCGATCAATTGACGCCCGCAATCAGTGTAACCGGGAAAGGTTGAGGACGTCGTCCCAAATTGAAGATTCCCTAGGAGGAGAACTTCTGTCTGCATTTCTCCCCTCGCCCCTCGAGGGAGAGGGGCCGGGGGTGAGGGGGCGAACGCAGAACGGCGTGGGAGTCAGGCGGAGTCTTTCACCGCTTTCCAAATCGCTTCAGCGATCGCCTCCCACTCCTCGAACACTTCGTTGTTCCAATACCGCAAAATCCGAAAGCCTTGGGATTTCAACCAAGCGTCTCGCGCGGCGTCGTACTTCCGTTGTGCGCCCTCGTTATGCCCGCCGCCGTCCAACTCGATGATCAACAGCTTTTCGAGACAGACGAAGTCGACAATGTAGTTCCCAAAGGGGAACTGCCAGCGGAATTTCAAACTCTTGAAGGCACGGCCGCGAAGCTGCTGCCAGAGAAATGCTTCGGCCTCGGTCGATTCGCGCCGCAGTTCGGCGCGGTCTCCGTTACGAGTCACCCTCGGCCCCCTTGTATGTTGAAAAAACGTCAATCTGCGCCTTTGATGGACACAGCCGTGGGAAAGCTTGCGAAGCGTAGCGGAGCAAGGTTTCCCACGGCGGCCGGCGGTAGATCGTTGCCCCTGAGGTCCAAGAAAACCGTGGGTGAGCTCGATCGCCGCCCGTCTCATGAGATCAGCCCGAACAGCCGCCTGAGCCGCCGCGGCGCCTCGCGTCGTCCGAGCTCGCATTCGCAAGGACGGGATATCGTCATGGACGTCGCCTTCAAATCGTTCGTCGGAATTGACATCGGCGAAACGGACCTTCGATGTGCACGTGCTTCCTGAGCGAACGTCGCTGCAAGCAGCAAAACGATTCCAAGGGCCGTCAGGAACTCCCGAGAAAAGCTGCCTCCTCCCGGGGAATGTTTGATCGTCGTCGAAGCCACCGGGGCTACGAGGCGCCCTCGTCGCGGAACTGGTCGACGCGGGCCATCAAGTTGCGGTCGTCAATCCCCGGCAAGCACGAGACTTCGCCAAAGCCTGTGGAAAGCTCGCCAAGACCGATCGCATCGACGCCGCCGTGCTCGGCGCTTCGGAGAGACCATGGGTCAGCTGCCCATCCATGCCGAGATCCCTCGAAAAACAACTCAACTTCACGTTCTCGTCACCAGCGCCGGCAGCTCGTCGAGCTGCGAACCGCAGAAATGAACCGCAAGGAAAACATCACCAGCAAGTTCGTTCGTACCAGCCTTCAAGAGAGCGTCGATGCGCTCAACAAGCAAATCCGACTCTTCGAGACGCGGATTGCCGCACTGGTTCAATCGGACGACGAGTGGAAGCAGAAGACTCGAGATTCTCCAAAGCGCGCCGGGGATCGGGCCGAACACGAGTGTCACCCTGATTGCCCACGTCCCCGAGTTGGGGCGTCTCAATCGACGAAAGATCTCCGCACTGGTCGGCCTGGCACCCTTCAATTGCGACAGCGGCGAATTCCGAGGACGCCGCGCAATCCGAGGCGGAAGAGCCTCGGTCCGCCGCAGCCTGTATATGGCTGCACTCAGCGCACGACGCTTCAACCCCGTGATCAAAGCCTTCGCCGATCGCCTGGCCGCCCTGGGCAAAAAGCCCAAGGTCATCATCACGGCCTGCATGCGCAAGCTGCTCGTCATCCTCAACACGATGGTCAAAAACAAAACACACTGGAACCCCAAATCTCTACCACTTAACTCTTGAAAAGAAACACAGCCGCTCACCCCTAGCCCCTCTCCCTCAAGGGGCGAGGGGGACAGGAGATCTTCTCGGATCGTCCGACGTCGTTACAAAAGTCGTCTGAAGTCGTCACAACGAAGATACTCTCGTTTTTCGACGCCCGCGAGAGGCCTTTCTCTTCCTCCCCCTCGCCCCTTGCGGGAGAGGGGCCGGGGGTGAGGGGTGCCTTTCACGACGCCGACTCGCGCAGCCAGCGGCTGACCGACTCGAGCAGCCGCAGATCCTCGCCCGCGTCGTCGACAGGCGAAAGCAAAACAAAAACGCGCCTGACGGGTTGGCCGTCCGCTGCGCCAAAGTCCACTCCCGCCGGAAAAGTGGCCAGAGCGCCGATGGTGCGATCAACGTCGGCAGACTTCGCGTGCGGCACGGCCACGCCGCCGCCGATCGCAGTCGAGCCGAGTTCCTCGCGCTTGAGAAGGGCAGCCAGAACGTCTGGCTTGCAATCGCCGGGAAATGCCGGATCGCGACGAGTCGATCGAGAATCGCCGCCAGAGCCTCCCTCTTCGTGCGGACGGAAAGCTCCGAAATCGAGAATTGATGGAAGCCATAAAGGTGCGGATTTCGCGGAGAATCCAAGAACCAGAGCAAGCAGCCGCAATTTGGACAGGGCCCAGTCACCAGCCAGCGACGACGGCTCGATTACAACCGCATTGCCACAAATCGGGCACTCGTTCGGCTGGCCTTCGGGAGTACGAGTCGACGGGTTCAAGGTCAATGGCCTCTGTCGTGAACTTCAGCGTCCATTACGGCTTAACGCCATCCAGTCAATCTCATCTGCGCGGAGCTCCCACGGGGCTTGCCGATCATTTTGGCTCCGGCAACTTTCCCAAAATGATGACGTCGAATATCTTGATATTGCTTGCGTCCACCAATTGTTCCTCCGCGGTCAGCTCAAGGTCTGAACTTACCGAGGCTGTCGTGCCATACTGCGGTTTGCTCAGTTTTTTCAACATCGCGACCACTTGCTTCAGCTCCGCTTCCGTAATCGAATTCAGGTCTCTTTGGCTCATCGCGGGGGTCAACGGTCCGTCTTTGAACATTGCGATCCATTTCAGAAGTTGACGCAAGCGGCCGTTGGTGTTTCTTTCCGAATGATTTTGCGACGGTGGAACGCGGCCCGGAGGGTCAGTGGGAATGGTGGCTTTTCGCGACTCACTGTGTTCGGACTGCTGTCTTCAATCAAAGCGCGGCCCGCGGACGGTGCGTTTTCGCGCCTCACTTCACTTGGACTGCCGTCTGCAGTGGACCGAGGCCCTCGGTAAAAGACGAAAATCGTTAGACCGCCGACACACAAAATCAAAATGAGGATCAGCAATTTCAAACGAAATGCAATTACCCACGGAGAGCGCACCATTTGATTTGATTCCGCGAAATTGGCCTGGGGATCGTGAATCGCCGAGTGGGCGCAATCGGTTGGATTATAGCAGATGAGTTGCAAGGAGAGATGCCTTGCGGCGCCGGAGCATCCCCAGTCAGAGCCGACGGCTCGATGAAGACCGTCCTACCGCAGACCGGGCATTTGTTCAGGCCGGCCTTCGGGGGTGCGGGTCGCCGGGCTCAAGCGGAATGTCCCTAGGAAGCTGCGATAACAGTCATCATTAACTCGAAACGACTGCTGCGTCTGCGGCTGTCTCTGGATATCATTTCACGAGCCCGAGCTGAAACTCTCTCTACCCCGATGGTCAATCATTGGGCTATTGCTGTCGCCCGGAGGGCGAGGAAACCAGGGACTCTCGACAAAATGCGGACTCAATTCCGCCCTATTTCCTGTTTGTCTCGAAGGTGATTTCGGGATATTTGGGCGAGGGACCATTCAGCAAAGGCGACTTTCTTCCCTCCAAATATTCCTCAAAGAAAGCTTCGACATAGGCTTTGGTGATGGTGAGGGCCCGCGCCGGATCAATCGTTCCCCAGCTTTTTTTACGCTGGCCGGGACAAAGGGGAGCAAACCAAAATCCCCGGAAAAAGAATGCTCCGAGCCCGCAAGGATCAGCCGATAGGCGGGCTTCGCGTCGCGAAAGACAACGTCGTCTCGATGATAATTCGTCTCGCCAGGATGGGGATGATCAAACATCAGAAAAGGCTTCGAGAGGCCGCTCTCGACCACGTCGCCAACCAGCGTGCCGTCCAGATCCAGCACGGCGCGCACACGAGGGTCGTCCTTGGCCACCTGAACGCTTGCGGCTCCTCCAAAGGAGTGTCCGAACGCGCCGACTCGCGTGAAGTCCAGCCGCTCATGAAATTGGCTCTTGGTGTCTGAGTTCAACCTCTCCAATTGATTGAGCGTGAAGATCATGTCACCGGTCCAGACGGGGAGCGATGCATTGGTGTGGGTTGATTTAAACGTGTCGGTGACGCGGCCGTTGGCGAATACGTTGTAATGCGTGTAATAGGTCGGAATGGTTCCCGCCACGATGTAGCCGTGACTCGCCAGGTCTTCAATGAGGGTTGAATAAATAAAGGGAACGCAGCCAAAACCGGGTTCAAAAAGCAGCACGGGAAATTTCTGTTGCTGACCGCGGAAAATGGGAGCATCCGGATAAGCATGCGTCCGAATCGTACGGAGGGGATACTTCTTGAGCCCTGCCTCAATTTCGGAAAGCGTAGTTCCCGACCATCTGCGTTTGCGGAGATCATAGGGCAGGAGAAACTCACCCCATTTTCCCGGCATCCATTCGGCCGCCTCGGCCCCCTTTTTGGGTAGAGCGGGATACCAAAGCCAAACCGCGATCTCGCGATGCCCGCTGGGGCTATCGGCGTCGGGCCGCGAGGGATCCACCCAGTCAAATTCCGTTCGCCCAACTTGATAGGGGCCGGTCGGCGCGGGCAGCGGGCTTTGCGCGGTTGCGCGCAGCGGTGACCGCCGTGCCGAGAGATCGGTCTTCATCTGCCTGCGCCGTGCACGGCAATGCCATTGCGCGCATGAGCACGAGCGCGATGCAAACGGACGGAAGGATCCAGCGTGTGTTGCGAAAGATCGGTTTCATCGAGGGCTCGGGACAAGGCTACTCATGGCTTTCAAATCCGATACGACCTCTGAACCCAGGGCGCCCCGTTTGGGGCTTTCGAGCTCTCGCAGATCGCATGCCGTGGACAACGATGCCGCGGCGTTTTATCTGGTCGTCGCTGATTGTACGGACTTTGTCGTCCAAGTTGTTGTTTGGCGTTTCCGATGCTTGTAATCTCTTCCAGTTGATTTTTCGATCGCATGAAAAACGGACGATATCTTGCCCCGCCGAACTCTTTAATCATCTGGAGAGCCGATTCAATGTATTGCCTACGCTCGAGATTGCGCCTCGTGCTGACGACTTTCACGTGCGCGACTGCCTTAACGGACCTTTCGTGTCCCGCGAATGCGGGGCAAATGTACTTCAGTGATGAGATTCGCAATCGATTAGCGTTGCGAATCTCGACGGCTCGAATGCGACGACGCTGATTTCCGGACTAAACGGTCCGCGCGGTATCGCGATCGATACCCAGATGCAGCAGATTTTCTGGACGGATGCATTCTCGCACCTGATTCAGTCCGCCAACCTCGATGGCACCAATGTCCAGACCTTGGTGAATTTGCCGAGCACACATTTAACGAGATCGCCGTGGATCCAACGGCCGGCAAGATGTTCTTTTCGAGTTCGACGCAGGGACTCATCATGGAAGCGAATCTCGACGGAAGCGGACTGCATACGATCGACACGGGCCTGAGCGACCCGGTAGGAATGGGCGTCGATCCCGTCGCTCAGAAGGTGTATTGGACGGGGGGCACTTCTACTCAGTCGGCAAATTTCGACGGATCGAATGTACAGACGGTACTGAACCTGGGTGGACGCGACGTGATCGTGAATCCGACGACAGGAAAGCTCTACATCGGCGGTACGAGCGGGATTTACAGCGCGAATCTCGACGGGAGCGATTCGCAGTTGCTGCTGAGAAGCCCGACCGAGTTTTCGCAAATGGGAATCGACTTCACGACTGGTAAAATCTATTGGAGCGCACTGAATCCCGGAACCATCTATGAAGCCAATCTGGATGGCAGCGATCAGCAAACCCTGATTCCTGGTCTCGGGCTGCCCCGCGATATTGCTATCGTCGATTCAGTCGCAACACCGGAACCGCCTTTCTTCGTTCTCTTGCTTTCCGGAGGACTGGTGGTCGCACTGGCCTGCAATAAAGGACGTCCGGCGG
The DNA here is from genome assembly GCA_963756305.1 of uncultured Planctomycetaceae bacterium. Taxonomy (GTDB): domain Bacteria; phylum Planctomycetota; class Planctomycetia; order Planctomycetales; family Planctomycetaceae; genus DASPSM01. Next base: position 1,383,332 of record CAVWNP010000001.1, on the reverse strand, counting down.
CAAATTAGATCCCGTCTCGGGTGCGCAATGTCACGTATTTGACTCGAACGCAATAGGAACGCTCCGTGAGTTTCCGGCGAAATTAACGCGCGGGCTCAGGACAATCTACTCATCGCGAATTTCCGGCCCAAGCTTCGCTTTCGCATCCTTCCACTTATACCGCACCACGTCCGGCACGACGCTGACTTCCGTCGTGAACTTGAACCGGTACTTGCCGCCGCTAACGTAAAGCAATCCCACGAAGAAGGGCGTGTCGCAGCAAGACGGTTTTCGTGTCTTCTCGGAATTGTAAGTGCGGATTTCGATATCAACGCTTCCGAATAAGGAAGATTGCTCCCGGATGGCTGGGAGGTTGCACGTTCGGATTTGGCGGTACCTGGTCGTACTGCGAAGGTAAGTCGAGATGGACGGTAAACCCGCTGTCTGTTTTCCCATTCCACGTGAATGTTGCTTCTCCCTCGGCATTGGTCAGCTGTCGCTCCGCCATGGTCGCTGCCCAGGAACGAATGTGATCCACCCAGAGCGCGAAGCTTCCAATCATGCCGACTGAATCGCACGGGAATTCCCTGAATCGGCTTCAACGTGTCAGCGTCGAGAACCAAGACCCTCTCGGTGGCGGTGAGCCCGTCGGATGGTTCGTACCACAGTTTGAGCCCTAGTACGGAAAAGGCACCGAGCACCATCGTCAAGAGCGCATCCCGCCGACGCGCCATCGATTCCAGCGTCTACGGTTCGGCCGATCAGAATCGCACATGTCGCCCATGGAGCACTCTATGCAGTTTCGGCTATTCGACTCCGACCCGCGTCGTGAGGACTGGTGAGTTTCGCGATCGACATGCTGTCAGGGAGCGATTCAATCCTCTGTTTTCAATTCGGGTCCGAGCTTTGCCTTCGCATCCTTCCATTTGTACGGCAGCACGTCCGGCACGACGCTGACTTCTGTCGTGAATTTGAACGGGTACTTGCCGCCGCTGTCGTAGACGAGTTCGACGAAGAAGGCCGTGTAGCCGGTTGACGGGGCGGAGACGTGGGCGTAGTAGTGGCCGGGCTTGTCGGTTGTGATCGGCGTTGAGTGCCAGGCTTTGCCGATCACGTCCAGGCGGAAGTCGCGGGCTTTGGGGTTGGTGGCTTGCCAGAGGTTGACTTCGCGCGGCGTGTCTTCGGTGGTGACTTCGAGGTCGCCGTTGGGCTCCTTCTTCCACGAGTAGCGCGGGCGGGGGTGGTTGTCGAGGATCGCCTGGTAAAACGCCTGCAGGCTTTCGAGGGCGTCGCTGCCTTTCAGATTGTGCTTGGCGTTGGGCGTGTAGCGGAGGTGTTTTTCGGGCGGCATGTCGGCGAAGTAGAACTGCGAGCCGTCGGGGAGGAAGAACTGGTCGCCGGCGGCGTTGATCAGGAATTTGGGGATCGTGAGCCGCTCGCGGTGGCGGTAGCTGTAGGGGTCCTCGATGGCGAGGACTTTGTGGTAGGCGGGCGTGCCGATGAGGTACGGGAAAATGCCGTGGTGTACGTAATCTTTGAGCGAGGGCGAGAAAAATCCGTAGGCCTCGAAGTGGTGCTGCGTGATCTTTTCGGAGTTGAGGGCGTCGATCACCAGCGGAATGATGGCGATCACCCGCGGGTCGACCGTGCCGACGAGCCAGGTCGTCCAGCCGCGCTTCGAGCCGCCGGCGACCACGAAGTGATCGATTTTCAAATGGCCGCCGTCGTCGCTGGCGAGGAATTCCTGCAGGCAGTCCATGGCGCGGACGCCGCTTTTGACCATGGCCAGGCGGACGAGCCATTCTTCGTCGCCCGTGATGATGTATTTCACGCGGCTGTAGGCGACGAGGTCGTCTTCCTCGCGCGGATGTTTTTTCGAGTCGGCGAAGGAGAGCGGTTGATTGGGGACCAGGCTGAGTTCGGCGACCACCGTGTTGGTCCCTTCCGCCAGGGCCGTCACGCGGTCGGGCGCCTTCTTGGGCTGCGGATCTTTCAGGCTGCCGCCGCCGATGAACAGGAAGGCCGTGCCGGAGCGGGCCGTATTCGAAATGACCTTGTCGGGCCGCACGACGGTGAGCCAGTGCGTCCAGACAGGCTTGTTGACTTCGTCGGCGCTGCGCCAGGTTTGGCTGGTGAGCGCGATCACGAACGTCGTTTGGCCCTTGCCGGGATACTTGGCGGCGAGCTTCCAGTGGTAGCTCGGATCGGGCTTGGCGATGTAACGATCGAGGGCCGTTTCGTCGGCACGAGTGGGAATCGCAAACGCGGCGGTGCCGAGAGCGATTGAGAGCACAATCAGTCGCGAGAATCGAGAGCGGTGCAAGCGCATGGTGGTGACTTTCGATTGCGGCGTGCGCGGAACAACCCGGTCGACGATGGCCGGTTTGGCACTTCGTCGTTCAGGGTCTCATTATGCCGCCGGACGGCACGATGTTCACGAGCGAAATACTAACGGTTGGTTCCAAAGTCTGCGGCGGGCGATGCGGAAAGTTCGGCGGTCGGCACACGTCATAGCTAAAGTTTACCGCGGGCGAGCCCGGGACGTCACGATGAGTTTTACAGGAGCTGTAAAATTGCTGGGGTGACTTGGACACGTCGCGTGTGATCCCCCCACCCCGGTTCGATTGAGCTCGCCGAAGTCCGGCCCTGTCCCTCCGGGGGAGAGAGGAGCCGCACAAACACGTGCTGCCAAAACTGCAGCCGAAGAAGTGGACTGCCATTTTGGCGTTTTTTGGGGTCCACCCCAAAAAAGTCTCCAGGTTTTGCGTCCGCGCTCGAGGCGGAGCGGACTTTTTTTGTGTCGACCCAAAAAAAGTCCCCCCTTTTCAGCGCCCCAAAAAAGCCAAAAAAGTCCCCATCGAGCGGCCCGCACGGTGCGGAACTGCTCGGCGGATGATCAGTGGGGCAGGTGGAAGGATTTAACGGCTCGCGATAGGATCGGCCAAAGACGATGGTCGGAAATATCGAGGTTCTTTTGCCAAAGGCGACTGCAACGATGGGCGACAATTCGACGAAAAAAGGTTGGCGACGATCGGCACTGGTGTTGGCGACGACGTGTATGGCACTCGGGTCGGCCGGCGTGCTGTTGGTGGCCAAAGAGTACGAAAGCGGCATCAAGTGGCAGGAACCGCGGGTGATCGACCCGGGTCCGGCCGGCGGAGTTCCTTCCGACGCGATCGTGCTGTTTGACGGCAAGGATCTGTCGCAGTGGAAGGGGGGAGACGCTTGGGAGATTCGCGACGGGTACGCGATTACCCGCAAGCACGACATCAGCACCAAGGAGGCCTTCGGCGATTGTCAGTTGCACATTGAGTGGGCCACGCCGGAAAAAATTACGGGATCAGGCCAGGGCCGGGGGAACAGCGGCGTGTACTTGATGGGGCTGTATGAAGTTCAGGTTCTGGACTCGTACGGAAATAAGACCTATTTCGACGGTCAGGCAGGGGCGATTTACAAGCAGACTCCGCCGATGGTCAACGCGTGCCGCAAACCGGGCGAATGGCAGTCGTATGACATCATCTTCAATGGGCCCCGGTTCGACGCGTCTGGCAAACTGAAACGGCCGGGATATGTGACGGTTTTGCAGAACGGTGTTGTCGTGCAGAACCACACGAAGCTTCTGGGGGCGACCTATTACGATCAGCCGCCCAAATACAAGGCGCACCCCGAAAAATTGCCGCTGACTCTGCAGTTCCACCACAACGACACGCGGTTCCGCAACATCTGGATCCGCGAAATTCACAAACCGCCGGTCGACAAAGGGTGAGTGGGCGGACATCAGTCGAAATGCTCGCCCGGTTCCAGGCCAGGCAGATCGCGGATGCCGGGAGTCCGCGGCAGCCAGGCACTGGTCTGCCAGTTGTCGGCGGTCATCCGCTCCGGAAAGAAACCCGGCAATTTGAACAAAAGACTCCTCGCCAACCCGTTCACGAAGGGTTCGTACATGGCGCGCAACTGTGCGAGCCGGGCTTCGGCAGCCGGTCCTTCGGGAAAGGTGATGCCGACCGACTTCAATGATTCGAGGAGACGGTTAAGCCCGTCGCTGGGGAGGCGTTCGGTTTCGGGAGGGACCGGGCTGATCTTGAACACGAGGCTGAGATCGACCGCGGCGTGCCGGGCAATGGCAAAAGTCAACCGGGCTTGATAGCGGTCGGAGTCTGAGTGACCGCAGATTTCGAGGGCACAGGTGTCAAGAATCGCGGTCAGGGCGGCGAGCCACGATTGGTTGTCGTGCTGGGAGCGGTAATAGGCGAGCATCGGAAACGACAGACAGTTCTCCAACAGCTCGGCGGACCAGCGTTCCCATTCGGCCAGAAAGGAATTGAGCACGGCATCGCGATCTGACCTCGGGCACCGCGTGAGAATTTGGCGTGGCTGTGGGAGGCGATCCGCCGCGGGCGTCGAGCAGAGAAATTGTCGTTTCCCGTCGTGAGAAGGCCTGCGTCAGGACGGGATGGTAGCTGATAATGACCGCGAGAAAGCCGAAACCCAGGCCGGCCTCGGCAATCGCCAGCAGCCGGCCGAGCGGTTTTTTCGGAGTCATATCTCCGTATCCGAGCGTAAAAAAGGTGTCGCCGCTGAAATACCCGTAAGAGAGGGGCGTCTCTTCGGCTGCCGGAATCGCCAACGGCGTCTGCAGGGACCAGTGGACGAGGGCGAAACCGATCACAAGTCCAAAGGCCCAAAGCCCGAATAAGACAAGCAAGGAGAGGGGACCAAAAAGGCTCAAAAAGGACTCGCGACGGCGCGGATTCGCAATTAGCCCGGCCGACCAACGCCAGAATCGCCACGTGACGCGGTAAAATAGCCGGATCAGCCGATACCCGTGCGACACTCGTCGCGGAAGCAGGACGGACTCGAACGCGTCGACGAGAATCAGCAGAATCAGGGCAAGTCCGCCGAGCCCGACAACGAGATGCATTCCAAATCTCCTCGGTTAACATACTTTCTTGCCCGCGGGGGCGTTCACAGGCGACACCATGGACGACGCGCAAGCCACACGGATACTGACCATCAACAGTGGTTCATCCAGCGTGAAGTTTGCCCTGTTTCAGTTGGGACAGGCCGAGACACTCGTTTTGTCCGGGCGGATGGAAAGGATCGGTTTGGCAGCCGGCGTTTTCAAGGCCAAAGGCGCCGACGGTGCCAAGTTGGTCGAAACGCCCATGGCGTTGCCGGACCACGCGGCGGCGTTTGAGGCGCTCTTTGCCTGGCTCAAAGACCAGCCGGACGCAAAAAATCTCCAGGCGGTCGGTCACCGGATTGTTCACGGAGGTCCCAAGTACACACAGCCGGCAATAATCGATCAGGAACTCATCGCGTCGCTGAAAAAGTTGATCCCCTTGGCTCCCGACCATTTGCCGCACGAGATCGAGGCGATCGAGATTGTGGCGCGGTCGAATCCATCTCTCACGCAGGTCGCCTGCTTTGATACGGCGTTTCATGCCAACATGCCGCGTCTGGCGAAAATGTACGCTCTTCCCCGGGAATACGAGGCCGCAGGCGTGCGGCGATACGGGTTCCACGGACTGTCGTACGAATACATCATGGGTGAGCTGAAGAGCGAGTCTGGTGCGGAGGCGGCAAACGGCCGCGTCGTGATCGCCCATTTGGGAAATGGCTCCAGCATGGCTGCCGTACGCGAGGGGGCATGCATCGACACGACGATGGGATTCACGCCGACGGCCGGCCTCGTCATGAGCACGCCGCACCGGAGATCTCGACCCGGGCATCCTTGTCTACGTGCTGCGGGAAAAGGGCCTCACGGCGGACCAGGTGAATGAGCTGGTGACGCAGCGTGCCGGGCTGTTGGGAGTTTCGGGCACGAGTTCGGACATGGCCGACTTGCTCGAAAGCGAGAAGCACGACGCGGCGGCTTCCGACGCGGTCGAACTTTATTGTCGCCAGGCCAAAAAATTCCTGGCGGCCTTTGCCGGCATGCTGGGCGGCTTGGAGACGCTGATCTTTACCGCCGGGATCGGTGAGAACTGCCCGTCGATTCGCTGGCGAATCTGCGACGAACTTGGATTTCTCGGAATCCAGATCGATGCTCGTCGCAACGACGCGAATGCCCGCGTCATTTCCGCAGACGAGAGTCGTGTCCAAGTTGGCGTCATCAAGACCAACGAGGAGCTGATGATCGCCAGACACTGCTTTGCACGCATGCGATAGGCATCTCCAACCGCTTAGCTACGGCGTGCCGTGTCGGATCGCGGGCGTTTTCGTGCGACAGCGCAGCATCGCGCTGCCGTTCCCACTTTCGGCAGAAACAGAAAAAACTGCGGTGTCCCGTGCCTGCTCGGACGGACTGGCTCGCCATTTGCAGCAGCTAAGTCTCACCATTAACAAGGCAACGGAACATCGAAATGGAACCCGAAGAAGACGATCTAGAGGCTCTGCTGAATCTTTTGCGCGGCGACTCGACGCGTGGCGAGGGCGATCTCTATCGGCGCGCTTTGGAGCATTTCGACCGCCTGATCGTTGGCCATGTCATGGATCAAGCGGGGGGAAACCTCACTAAAGCGGCCGAACGATTGGGCCTGTCGCGCGTCACACTGCGCTCCAAACTGCGTGCGATGCGGCGCGGGAGCGAAAAAATCGCCACGGCGCCGCCTGAAGAGCAACGCTGCTGACGCGCCTGCGCCTGCATGGCTTCTGGCCGATCCGCGCGGACATCCGATGACCTCATCACGGTGCCGCGCAAATCGATACAGGAACCCGGTCGACACGCCTCCGCGAGCAAGCCCTTATTGAGACTGGTCTTAAGTCCGCTGGGCTTTGCTGTTGCACCGTGAGGCACAGCACTTGCGTCATTGAGTCCGCGAAGCAGCCGACAACTCCCAGGAGGGGGGAAGGGATGAATCTTCACGCAGCGCACCTTCAGAGACGTCAGGCTGAGCTGGACGAACTTGACGCCGAACTCAAAACGCTTGAGTTGAAAGTGGAAACGGCGCGGGCTGCGCAGAACGTCGGGCTCTATGCCAACCTGCAGGAGCTTCGAACGCAAGTGGCCGAGATCCGCCGAAAAATCGATGAGCTGCGGCATGCCGGCGACAAGCACTGGGACGAATTGAACGAAAAAACTGGAAGCGGCCTGGGAGGAACTTCACGGCGCTTTGGAACGCGTTCGGCAGAGCGTCGAATAGAGCACACGAGCCGGGCCGTCTCGAGTTCGATTACATGAAACACACCATCGCCGAACAAGCAGCAAATCGCTCAATGGGAGCGGAGGAGCTTGTCTTCCATCCGTCGGCAGGTCCTACGATCGGCGTGGAACTCGAGCTGATGGTGCTTGATCCCCAGACGGCCGATCTGTCGTCGGGAGCCATGCAAATCCTGACGGGTTGCGAGAACGACGAGCTTGTCCGCAAAAACGTCTCTGCCGAACTGATGCAGTCGATGATCGAGGTGAAAACCGGCGTCTGCCAAAATGTGGCTGAGGTCGAGGCTGGGCTGTTGCCCGTGCTCAGACGGCTGCGAAACATTACCCGGTCCGTGGGGTACGACCTCGCGATGGCTGGCACGCATCCCTTTCATCGCGCCTCCCAGAGCGCTCGTCTTCCCGAATGAGCGATATGACCGGATTTACGACCGTTTGGCGTACATGATTCACCAACGCGTCGTCTTCGGACTTCACGTGCACATCGGCGTCCCGAGCGGCGATGCGGCGATCGGCATCATCAATCTGTTGGTGCAGCACCTGCCGCACCTGCTGGCTGTCTCGGCAAATTCACCGTTCTGGCAAGGAGTGGACAGCGGTCTGGCGTCGTGCCGCAGCGCTCTGTTTGGCTCTTTGCCCTATGCGGGCGTGCCGCGGTATTTCCCGGGATGGAAAGAGTATGGTACGTTTTTTCGAGTCATGCGCGATTGTGGAGCGATTCAATCCACTCGCGACATTTATTGGGACATTCGACCGCGTCCGGAATTGGGCACAATCGAGTTTCGCGTTTGCGATGTCCCCGGCACCATCGCGCTGACGCTCAGTCTGGTCGCGTTAATTCGCAGCCTGGTCGTGGCCACACAGCGTCTCTTGGAAGAAAAGCCGCACCTTCGCCGCGGCGACGTGCGGCGGAACTGGATCGCAGTCGAAAATAAATGGCTGGCGACGCGGTATGGTCTCGAGGCCATGTACATACGCACTCCGGGTGGCAAGCGGCGTCCGCTCAAAGAGGATCTGCACGATTTGCTCGATCGCCTGCTCCCGATTGCCCGCGATAACGGCGACGACCGGTTCCTCTCGGCCCTGCTGCCGATCGAAGAATTTGAAAGCGGCGCCGATCGCCAGCGACGAATTTACAGGGATTCGGGCCAATGGAAGGACTTAATTACCGACATGAAGGAACGACTTTCGCAAGAGCTGGACTCCCCGCAATCCGCAGCGTCCAACCATCCGGAGGAAAACTCGATGAATCGCCTCCAGGTCGCCGCACAACAGGAGACGGCCCTCGCACAGCCAACCCTTGGAAAGGTCAACAATGAGTGAGCCCTTTGCAGTTTTTGATTGCAGCCTGGCGCGGCTGCCTATCGGCCGAAGCTGCTCCAATTTGCGAGAGTTGCTCGACGCGATTCGTACGGTGCCCGATATGGTGATCGAGCATCACATGACGCGCTGTGTTCTGGCAGACCACTTCGATCTCTACGAATTCCCTAACGAGCTTGCCCGCTGGTGCTGGGATATGTTGGGCGATCACATGTTGGCAGAGCAGTTGGGATTGATCGACCCATACCAGCACGAGTCGATCGACTCGCTGCGGGCCGAATTAGTCAATGTGATCGAAGAACGCGTCTGGGGCATCGACCGCGTTCCGTCCTGCCCGCCCGGACTCGAGCTGCACCTCGTCGGATCACGAATGATTGCTTACGACACGGGCGAGCGTTTCTCGACGCCAACGGCCCTGGCCGAAGCCCTGCCGCTCTTTTCGCTGCGCTCGTTCTTCTATCACGTGCATATTGCTCGTCGGCGGACGCCGCGCGGGTCGGACGACTTTTCGAATTGGCTCGAAGCGTATGGGGCTGACCCAGGGTTGATTGCCCGGTTGCGCAAAATCGATGCTCAGTTCTTGAATCTTGGCCAGGTTCGCGACCAGGTCATTGACGCATTTCGCGAATGTCTGCCAGCGCCGCAGCCCGTTTTGAAGGTGAGTGCCTGAAAATCTCGACACGAGGAAACTCCGATGCAACTGTTGGATCGCTACGAAGAAGTGGTCGGACATCACGAAGTCGAACGCCTGCGTCGCCTGGCCTCGAAGCTTGCCGGCCGGCGATTAATACACGTCAATTCCACGCGCGTCGGTGGCGGCGTTGCGGAGATTCTGGGATGGATGGTCCCCCTCATGCGCGAGTTGGGACTGGACGTCCATTGGGAAGTGATCAGCGGGCCGCCTGACTTCTATCGCGTTACCAAGGCCATTCACAACGGGCTGCAAGGCCTTCCCGTAGTGATAAAGCCCAGTGACTTCGACTTGCATCACGAAGTCAACAAGCAGAATGCCGAAAAGCTGAACTTGGCCGGCGACGTGGTCGTCGTCCATGATCCGCAACCCATTTTCCTCCCTAAGTATACTCCGCGCGGCCAGGTGAAAAGATGGGTGTGGCGTTGTCACGTGGACGCATCGCGACCAGAACGTGTGGTTTGGAAGCATCTCGCCGGAGCCATTCGGCCTTATGACGCCACCATTTTTTCGATGGCTGCCTTCGCCCGGCCATTGCCGTGCCCGATCTTCATGATCCCTCCGTCGATCGATCCGCTTTCCGACAAGAATTCACCGATGCCGGAATCGGAACGGTTGGAAACGCTCAACAGACTCAATATCGATCCCGAACGGCCCCTCTTGCTGCAAGTGTCGCGGTTCGATCGCTTCAAGGATCCCTTGGGCGTCATCGCGGCCTATCGGATGGTGAAGCCGTATTACCCGGAATTACAACTTGTGTTAGTGGGTGGACCGGCGGATGACGATCCTGAGGGGGCTGAGGTTCTCCGCGAAGTCATGGAATACGCCGGCGAGGATAAGGACCTCAAAATCTTGATGCTTCCGCCCGATTCGCATCGCGCGATCAACGCGTTGCAGCGGTCAGCCATCATTGTGTTGCAGAAGTCGCTCAAGGAGGGCTTTGGACTGACCGTCACAGAGGCCCTCTGGAAGGGAAAGCCCGTGATCGGCGGGGCGTGCGGCGGAATCACGCTGCAGGTGCACGATTATCACACCGGATTTCTGGTGCACTCCCCGGCTGGGGCTGCCTACCGGATTCGCTACTTGCTCCGCTATGCGGACAAGCGGGAACGGATGGGCCGCACCGGGTTTGAGTTCGTCCGCGAGCACTTTTTGCTATTGCGGCATCTCCGCGATTATTTCACGACACTTTTGTGCCTGGACCATCCTGGGGAGGCGGATCTCGTCGCATGAAGTTGAGTACGGAAACGTCTGCACCCGCCAACGAATTGCAGGTCGGGATGCCCGTTTGCGGCGCCCTGACGCGTGGCGACGGATCCGCCTGTTGGCGCGTGTGGTCTCCGTACGCTCAGTCGATGAGTCTCGCGCTTTATCCGGAGCCGGGCGAATGCCGCGTGATGGAGATGCAGCCCGAGCCGGGCGGCTACTTCGTTCACAGCGAACCCGAGGTCGAAGAGGGGCAGCGATATGCTTTCCGGATCGACCACGGACCCGAGCGGCCAGACCCGCTGTCGCACTGGCAGCCTGACGGCGTCCATCGTCCCTCGGCCGTTTTCGCGCCCGAGCGGTTCGAGTGGTCTGAAGGCGACTGGGCGGGCTTGCCGCGTAAAGCGCTCGTGATTTACGAGTTGCACGTCGGGTCCTTCACCTCGGAAGGCACCTTCGACGCGATACTTAGCCGCCTCGAAGAGCTGCGCCAGCTTGGTGTGACGGCGCTCGAATTGATGCCGGTGGCACAATTTCCTGGCACACGCGGTTGGGGATACGAGGGGGTCTATCCCTTCGCGGTCCAAGAGAGTTACGGCGGCCCGCGTGGTCTGCAGCAACTTGTGAACGCGTGCCACCAGACCGGCCTGGCTGTCATTTTGGACGTTGTCTACAACCATCTCGGGCCTGAAGGAAATTATTTCGCCGAGTTCGGACCCTACTTCACGGATCGTTACCGGACGCCTTGGGGTCGAGCCATGAACTTCGACTCTCGGGGCTGCGACTCCGTGCGCTCGCTCGTGCTCGACAATGTGCGGTATTGGATCCGCGACTTCCACTTCGACGGCTTGCGTGTCGACGCCGTCCATGCCGTCTTCGACTCGAGCCCGCGACATATCCTCCGCGAAATTAAGGACGCGGCTGACGAGGAAGCCCGCAAACTTGGCCGTCCGGTCCATATCATTGCAGAAAGCGATCTGAACGACGTGCGGCTGATCGATCCGCCCGAATCGGGAGGATACGGACTCGATGCCCAATGGAGCGACGATTTTCATCATTCGCTGCATGCCCTTCTGACGGGGGAGCATTTCAGCTACTACGCCGACTTCGGCCGGCCCGAGCAACTGGTCAAAGCCATCAATTCCACCTTCGTCTACGATGGCGCCTATAGCGCGTTTCGCGGACGCAGACACGGGGGACCAATCGGGGCGCATTCAGGCGATCGCTTTGTGATCTCGGTGCAAAATCACGACCAGATCGGCAATCGGCCGGCGGGCGAGCGGCTCAGCGCACTGTTAGAACCGAACCAATTGCGTCTGGCGGCCGGGCTGCTCCTTTTGTCGCCGCAGATTCCGCTGATCTTCATGGGAGAGGAATACGGCGAGACGCGGCCCTTCCCATACTTCTGTTCCTTCGAGCAACAAGAAATCATCGACGCCACTCGACGCGGCCGCCGTGAAGAGTTTGTCTCGCTCGGTGAGGAAGATAAAGTCCCGGACCCGCTCGCACAGGCGACATTCGAATCGGCAAAACTCAGTTGGGCCTGGCCGGAGGGATCGCGATACGCTGGTATGCGGCATCTGTATTATGATTTGCTTGCCATTCGCCGCTTCTGGCTTCCGCTCGATGAGTCAAAGGTACTGGTTTCGGGCTTAGTCGAGGATTGGCACGACGCGTTACCGGTCCTGCGGCTTGTGCGTAAGATGGCGGTCGAGGGCCCTTCGTCCGAGCTGACCGCATTCTTCAACCTGTCCCGACAGCCCCAAGCGGTCCCCGAAAACGCGCTGCCCGATCGCGGTCGTCGGAACGCCAAGCTACTGCTCAGCTCGGAAGAATCCCGATTCGGCGGCAGCCGCGGGTTGCAAGATCCACTCGACGTTCTCTTGCCGTTTGAATTCTGGGTGTTTGGACCGGCCTCATGGAGCCAACGATGAGCGCGTCAGTGACCGAAACGGGTGAGCAGACCGGTGAAGTCGCCCCTGATGGTCATCCGGCCGTCGATGCGATTCTCGATGCGGTCGTTCGAAGGCTCGAGGAGCGCCGCCTTCCCGAGGCCACCTACCGCCTCCAAGTCAATCATACGTTTACCTTTCGGGACGCGGAAAACCTCGTCGATTATTTGGCATCGCTCGGAATCAGCGATTGTTACTTGTCCCCCTGTGTCAAAGCCTGCGCGGGCACGATGCACGGATACGACATCGTCGATCACAACACGCTGAATCCGGAAATCGGCAGCGAAGCGGACTACGACGCACTCGCACAAAAGCTTCGAACACATGGTATGGGCCAGATCCTGGACGTCGTGCCCAATCACATGGGCGTCGCCAGCGACGATAACGCCTGGTGGATGGACGTCCTCGAAAACGGGCCTGGCTCTCCCTACGCATCATTTTTCGATATCGACTGGATGCCCCTCAAATCGGATCTGGCGTACAAGGTCTTGCTTCCCATTCTGGGCGATCAATTCGGCAAAGTCCTCGAGGACCAGCAGTTGATCCTCGCCTTCGAGGAGGGCGCCCTTTGCATCCACTATTTCGACCGCCGCCTCCCCATCGAACCACGGTCTTGGGGAAAGGTCCTCAGCCATCGGAAGGAAGAATTGATCGGGCGGTTGGCAGCCGACCATCCGCACGCGCTCGAATATGAGAGCATTCTCACGGCGATCAGCCACCTGCCGCCAAGAAATGCGACGAGTCCGGAGAAGGTCGCCGAGCGTCGCCGGGAGAAGGAAGTGATCAAGCGACGCCTGGCCGAGCTGTCCGGAGCCTCGCCCGAAGTTCTCGCTTTTCTCGACGAGAATGTGGCGATTTTTAACGGCACGAAAGGCGATCCGCGCAGCTTCGATCTCTTGGACCAACTGCTGCAAGATCAGCCGTATCGGCTTGCCTATTGGAGAGTCGCGGCAGACGAAATCAATTACCGCCGGTTCTTCGACGTCAACGAGCTTGCCGCCATCTGCATGGAACGACCGGACGTCTTCGAGAAGACGCACGGCTTGATCCTGCGGTTGTTGGCCGAGGGAAAGGCCACCGGGATTCGGATCGATCATCCGGACGGGCTTTATGATCCGGCCCAATACCTCTGGCGGCTGCAGCGCGCACGATTTCTTCAACTTTGCCGTGACGTCGTTGAACAACAGAAAGACCTGGAACCCGGCGCGGGCGACGCTGATGCGGAAATTCGTTGGGAGGACCTGGCCGACGAGCTTGGCCGTCGTTTCGATCGCATCGCCCAGGAGGGAAAGCGCGAAACATTTCTCGAGCCGCTGTACCTGGTCGTCGAGAAGATCCTGGAGCCCGGCGAACGTCTTCCCGAGAATTGGCCCGTGTTCGGGACAACGGGCTACGATTTTTTGAACGTCGTTAACGGAATCTTTGTCGATCGCGAGCACGCCAAGGCGTTCGACGCGGTTTACTCCCGGTTCATTCGCCATCCGCTCGAATACAAAGAGCTGGTTTACGCCTGCAAGAAGCTCACCATGCAGGTGTCGATGGCCGCGGAAATCAACGTGTTGGGACATCATCTCGACAGGATTTCCGAACTGAACCGCCGCAGCCGGGACTTTACGCTCAATAGCCTGACCGAAGCGTTACGCGAAGTGATCGCCTGCTTTCCCGTGTATCGGACCTACGTGACGCCGGCCGGCGTTCAAGATCGCGACCGTCGTTACATCGAGCTGGCGGTGGCGCGGGCCAAACGCAGGAATCCGGCGACAAGCGCATCGATCTTTGATCTGGTTCGCAACATCTTGCTTCTCTCCGACGCGTATTACTCCGATGAGGCAGGCCAGGCGGAGCTGCAACAATTCGTCGGTCGGTTCCAGCAAGTGACCGGCCCCGTGATGGCCAAATCGGTCGAGGACACGGCGTTTTACCGCTACAACCGGCTTGTTTCGCTGAACGAGGTCGGCGGAGATCCCGAACGCTTTGGCACTACGTTGGCAGCCTTTCATCAACACAATCTCGAACGGCAGGCCCATTGGCCCCGCTCGCTATTGGCGACCGCCACGCACGATACGAAGCGCGGCGAGGACGTCCGGGCCCGCATCAACGTGCTGTCGGAGATTCCCAACGAATTTCGCGTCCATGCCTTCAAGTGGGCCCGCATCAACCGCGGCAAGAAGACGCTGGTCGACGACGAGCCCGCGCCCAGCCGCAACGACGAATTCTTGCTCTATCAGACGCTGCTCGGCACCTGGCCGAACGGCCCCCTTGACCAAGCGCAACGCGCCGACCTTCTCGAGCGCATTCAACAATACATGCTCAAGGCAACGCACGAGGCAAAGTCCAACACGAGTTGGGTAAGTCCCAATGAGGCTTACGAAAAAGCGATCTGCGAATTTGTATCGGCATTGCTGGAGCCGTCGCCCCGGAATCTGTTCCTGGCCGATTTCGAGCCCTTCGCGCGACGCGTTGCCGCAATTGGAATCTGGAATTCGTTATCGCAGACCGTTCTCAAGCTGACGTGTCCGGGAGTTCCCGATATTTACCAGGGAACGGAATTGTGGGATCTGAGCCTCGTCGATCCGGATAACCGTCGTCCCGTCGATTACGCCACACGACGTGAGCGTCTGACCGCGTTTCAGCAGCGAGCAACCGAGAATGGGACCGCTGAGTTGATCGCCGAATTAATCGACAGTCGCGCCAGACGGTGGGATCAAACTTTACACCATCTGGAAGACGCTTCGCTTGCGTCATGAACTCGCCGGCTTTTTCGCGAACGGACGGTACGTTCCAATCGAGACACGCGGAGCGGCAAAGGACCACGTTTGTGCGTTTGGGCGTAAGACTCAGCAGGACGCCGTGATCGTCGTCGTCCCGCGACTTGTCGCCGGGCTGCTTGGCGAATCCGACCGGCCGCCGATTGGGCCGGACGCTCTGGTCCGATACCGAGATCCTGCTTCCACAACAAGCGCGAGGCGCTCGGTTCCGGAATATCTTCACGGACGAGACATTGGAATGTGGTTCCGCTGTCTCCGAGGAAGATGCCCCTTGTCGATTGCCACTCTCGGCGATCCTCGGGACTTTTCCCGTCGCAGTGCTGGTGCGATTGAACGAGACGGCGACCGATTCGTCCCGTGCGTGACCGGCGCAGACGATTCACTCTGACTCAGTCCCAAGCCGACGCGTCCTGCGTCGGCCTTGGGCAGGTCAGGGATCGCAATCAGTCCAGGATTTTTCCCGTGTCGTGCATGATGGATTGGATCGACTGCGGATCGACTTTGCCGGCAAAGGCATAGTTGACCTTTACGTCGCTCTTCACCCACATCAACACGGTCGTCTCGGCCTTGGGCGAGAGCTTGTAATCAAGCGGCCCAAGCACGCCGTCGAAGATCGTCAACGGGACATTCTTGATGTTGTTCTTTTCGGCGACTTCCTTGAGCTTCACTTCGGCCTTGTCCGGATCATCGGTCAAAAGGACGACGAAGGCCTTCAGTTTCTTGTCTTTGTTCTTCTCGACCTGAGCATCGACCTGCTTGATCAGCGAGGTCACGCTGCTGTCGAGCTTGTGGGTGAAAACGGCGACGACCGGGTTTCCGCCGTAGCGGCAGCGGTAACAGAGCTTGCCCGTGCCGGCTGCCGGACCGGTCGCGTCCTGCACCAAAAACGCCGGAGGCGCTTCGCCCGGCTTCAAACCCGATTTCACTTCGTCGGCGCGAACGCTCGAACCCGTTGCAAAGAGCCCCAATCCAAGGAACGCGGCGGCAGTCGCTACCGTCGGCAGCCCAAAGTGCACTTTCATCATGCTCTCCGTAAATTTCAAATCAATGAGTACAACGAGCCCAAATGAACTCGTACGTCGCGGCAAAAACAAATAGTAGACGAAGGCCAACGCGCGGCCAAGGAACACAACCTGGATCGCGGCTGCCAGGCGACATGCGGTTCAAAAGTCTAGTGGCGATGCGTTCACGCCGACTTTTTCGATTCGACGGCCTTGAGCACGTCCTTTGCGTCGTTAGCGGGTTTGACCTTCATATTCTTCGAGATGATCTTGCCCTCTTTGTCGATCACGAAGGTCCACCGCGCTTCCGTCACGCCGCGCTTCAAGTCGGCCACTTTGCCGCCGAACTTGGAGTGCATAAACGCCGCCCGCCTTGAGCGGCACGCCGAAAGCCTTCGCAATTTCGCCGCTCTCGTCGGAGAGCAGCGTGAAGTTGAGCTCGTGCGCGTCCTTGAAGAATTTCAAATTGGGAACTTCGTCGCCGCTCACGCCGACGACCTCGATGCCTTTGTCCTGCAGCGACTTTCATGTCGTCGCGAAAACCGCAGGCTTGCTTCGTGCAGCCGCCCGTCATTGCGGCTGGATAGAAGTAGACGACGAGCACGCCTTTGCCGATGTGGTCCGACGACTTCCAGGCCTTGCCCTGATCGTCCTTGGCTTCAAATGCGGGCACTTTCTCGCCGACGTCGATTGCGCGGGCAGCGTTCATCCCAAACCCCAAAACAAAAAGGGCGACGGCAAAGGTCAACGGTTTCATGGCGGCCTCTCGAGGGAAGGAGGACTGGCGGGCAAGACAACGGCCTTTATTCTGCCGCCGCTGGAAGCGTTCCGTCAACGATGCGGACCGTGACCGCCATCGTCGCTCGCGTGCTATTTGTGGCTGATTGCGTCGAGCTTTTCGGCCGGCACATAGCCGGTTCAATTCGGCGATCATGTCTCGCGTCGCTTGCTCGACCGCCTGTTCCCAGTTCTCGTCGCCGAACTTGCTGCGGTACGGCTCACGGGAATGGGCGAAATTGATGCCGCGGGCGTTGTTGACGAGTCCGCCCAGACCGCTTTCATCGAACGCGGCCGCGACATCCGCGGCCGTTCCTCCCTGCACGCCGAAGCCGGGCAGAAGCAGCGGCACGTGCGGCATGATCGTTCGCAGTTCGCGCAACTCGCGGGGATACGTGGCGCCCACGACGGCTCCGACGCAACCGTATTCGTCCGTGCCCGCCGTCGACGCGGCCAATTCCTCGACGACGCCGGCCACATGCTGGTAAAGCGGACGATTCTCGGAGACGCGATCCTGAAACGCGCCGGCTCCCGGATTGCTTGTGCGAACGAGCACGTAGACCCCTGCTCCGCGTTTTTGCGCCAGCTGCACGAACGGATCGAGCGTGTCCGTGCCCAGGTACGGGTTGACGGTGACGGCGTCGGCCGCAAACGGGGCCGCATCCGGGTCTTCGCCGGCCAAATAGGCGGCCGCGTAGGCCTCGGCCGTCGGGCCGATGTCGCCCCGCTTGGCGTCGCAGATCACGATGAGCCCTTTTTCACGAGCCCGGCGGATGACGCGGGCGAGTGTTTGCACGCCTTCGGGTCCGCACTGTTCAAAAAAGGCAGACTGCGGCTTGACCGCCGGCACGAGTGGAGCCACTACGTCGATGATTCGAAAGCAGAACTCCTCGCATGCGGTGGCCATCAGAGCGTACCGATCGCGAACCGCACGTTTTTCCGCTGCTCGCACGATCGGTGCCGGCAATTCGTGAAAGCGCGGGTCGAGTCCGACGCAGGCGGCCGTCTTTTTCAAGCGGACGGCCTGATGGAGTCGCACTGGGTAAGCGGTCATTTGGCTCGAATCTAACCGGCATAAGCATCGAGCGAAAGCGAAAAGGAGATCGTCGAACTCGAGCGCTCGGGCCAGCCAACGCGAAAGAAGCAAAACACCTGCACGAATCAACGCCGTCAGGGCCATGCTGGCATCGTGCGGCGGCAAACGATAATTTTCGAGAACAACCTGAATCGGAGAGATTTTAATGACTCACAAGGCCTTGGGGTTTCCCATTGCATTCGCCGTCCTGCTCGGCAGCTCGCAACTGGCGCAGGCTGCCCCGCATGTTCCCGAAAATGTCATCTGGCAAACGGGCATCGAATACTCGAACCCCGACGATCAACATTTGCAGCTGAATTTAGCCCGGCCCAAGACGGGCGACGGGCCGTTTCCGGCCGTGTTGTGTATCCACGGCGGTGGATTCCGCGCCGGCACCCGCGACGGCTACGACGGCCTCTGCATCCAGCTTGCGAAGCGGGGCTACGTCGCTGCCACGATCACGTATCGACTCTCTCCGAAGTACAAGTTTCCGGCCGCCGTGCATGACACCAAGGCGGCCGTCCGCTGGCTGCGGGCCAACGCGGCGACTTACAAAATCAATCCGGAGAAAATCGGCGTAACCGGAGGCTCCGCCGGCGGTCACCTGGCCCAATTCCTGGCGGTCACCGCGCACGTCCCCGAGTTCGAGGGAACCGGTGGGAACCCCGAGCAATCGAGCAGCGTTGCCTGCGTCGTCAACTTTTTCGGACCGAGCGACTTCACCAAGTCGTACGGCAAAAGCGTCGACGCCGCCGTCGTGCTGCCGATGTGGCTCGGCGGGAATCTCGACACCGCGCGGGAACTGCACGTCAGAGCCAGCCCCCTCTACTGGGTGACTCCCGACGCGGCCCCGACACTCTGCATTCACGGCACCCTGGACAATTACGTCGCCTACGAGCAGGCGGTCTGGATTGTGGACCGGTTGAAAGCCGCCGGCGTCGAAGCCAGCCTCCTCACGTTGAAAGGGGCCGGCCACGGATTCCGAGGGGACGACTCCAAAACGGCCGACCGGGCGCTGTTCGAGTTCTTCGACAAGAAATTGAAGAACTGAGTCAGCCGATTCAACCCGTTCCCATCGAGATCCCGCGGTTCGGTGGCGGAGACAGCCGGCAAATAACCGGCTTCATCGCGCGACCGAAGTGCTCGCAGCATTATTCGTCGTCAAGGAACTGCCGTTCGACGGGAGGCGCGGCGAAGTGCGGGTCGACTTTTTCGGTCGGACTTTGCCCGTACTGTGCTTCCCTCGCGGCGACTTTTTCGGCCTGCCGGCGCGACCTTTTTGCGCGTCGCTGTTTCTTGTGCCATTGTTCGGCCGACCCGCTGTCGGCCAGCAAGAGCGTGGCCGGGTTGCGAGTGGCTAAAGCAGACGTGGGAAGCTCACCCTGTGAATCGGCCGCTGCGCATACGCCGGTGAGGCTGACGCTCAGACCCAACGAAAGTAAGGAACCCAGCGACCGTGCAATGCGGTGCGAAACCATGACCAAGGCCTTTAATTTAGAGTCGAGCGACTGTGCTCGGTCGATCGATTTGAGAACGGCAGCACGTTCTTGTGACGGGCGGAAGACATTGAAAGCACATCTTCCCATTGAAGGTCTACCCTTGGAACAACCCGCTCCATCGCGCATAGTTCAGCGAGGGGCCCAAGTGCCGCGAAGAAGCGCGGGCTTAAGTGCGAATAGGCGGTTCACAGCGGTTGTGACAGAAGAGGCGGCAGGGACTTGCGGTCAAAGCCTAGACGGAAGCCAGGCACGCGAAGCGCGTTGCCCAACGTCTACACCCTCTTGCCCTCCCTCGTTATACCGCTGCAAAAAATCCGCCTTACTTAGGCGGCATGTCGAATTCCGCTTGGGCTCCACAACATGAAAACTCTCGGTGGCTGGCAGTTTTGGGCCGATGTGCGGTTCTTTCGCGAGTGGCGCATTCAGCGGCACGCGTACACCGGCCACTTTCGCCTCATTGATCCGAAAAATCATCGCTTTGCGTTCGGTTCGTTGGAAACGTGCCTCGCGAAGCTGGCGGAAATCAAACAGGGTCAAAACCTCGCCCCCATGTCCGGCAAAGCCGTGATCGTGGTGCACGGCATCCTCCGCACGTCTGGGACGTTCGCCGCCATGTGTCCGGCACTCAGGAAGGCGGGATACACCGTCGTCGAATTCGAGTACCCCAGCACGCGAATCGGCATCGTCGACGCGGCGGCCGATCTCAGGCAGATCATCCAGTCTCTGGAGGGCATCGAAGAAATCAATTTCGTCGTCCACAGCATGGGCGGACTCGTCGTGCGGGCCTACCTCAAAGACAACCGCGACCCGCGGATCAAGCGAATGGTCATGCTGGCTGTTCCCAACCAAGGCGCCGAAATGGCTGACCTCTTGCGGCGGAGCTACGCTGTTCGCTTCCTGTTGGGCCCGGCCGTCCGCCAGCTCGTCACCGATCGAAACGGCCTGATCCCAACCCTGCCGATTCCCGATTTCGAGTTCGCCATCATCGCCGGTGCCCGCGGGCACAAGTCGGGCTTCAATCCGCTAATTCCCGGCGACGACGACATCCTGGTCACCGTCGCCAGCGCCCAGCTTCCCGGAGCGGCCGATTCGATGACGGTCCGCTCGTTCCATCGCTTCATCCCCGGCAATGCCGAAGCCATCGACGCCACGATCCGCTTCCTGCAAACGGGCTGCCTGCGAAAAGACGGCGTTCGTCACCCGATTCCTCGCGAAACCGAAACACCGCAGCCTCCCATCGCCGAGACACCACAAATGAGCTAACGCGTGCGGCGCCAACAAAAAAGGCTCGTAATTCGTGGCTCTGCGTCCAATCGAATTGGCAGAGATTCGGCGTGGGGTCGTCAAAGCCGCAAATCGAGTCGTTTGATGGCATTTCCGAAAACGGTTTGGAATGATGGTCTGATCGCGCTCATTCCTGGGACAACAAGGAGTCCACGGTGCAGAACGAGTCGGAGCAGAAATCGTCGGGGCAGAAAAAGCCCGTGCAGAAAATGTCGGTAACACGGCCATTCCGACTTGCGTTCTTCATCGGCCTGCTGGCGAGCCTCAGTCTGGAACTGGCTGCCGCTGCCCAGCGGACACCGACTCGTCGGGCGCGCCCGGCACCGCCGGCCCGCGATCCGCACACGCCGGGATATGTCGCGGCCCAAGAGCTGCCCGACGGCACTGTTCCGCGGCCCGATGCCGATGGAAACTTTATCATCGGTCCGACGCACAAGCGGGCGGCGGAGATGACGGCGCAGGAGGGCGTGCCGAAGGGGACCGTGCATCACCTCACCATGAATTCGGCCGACAGCAAGATCTATCCCGGCATCGCCCGGCAGCCGAACACCTCGGGAACCGCCGACCCCAACGATCCCACCAATCTGGTCGTGACCACGAGCCACCCGGCTCCCTACACGCGCCGAGTCGCCGTTTATGTCCCCAAACAGTACGTGGCCGGCACGGCCGCCCCCTTCATCGTCGGAGCGGACGGGCCCGACGCGGTCGCTCTTCACCGCTCTGGATAATCTCATTGCCCAGCACCGCGTGCCGGCGATGATCGCCATCTCCATCGGCAATGGCGGCGGAGACGCCCAGGGAAGCCAGCGCGGACTGGAATATGACACGATGTCAGGCCGATACGCGGAATTCGTCGAGACCGAGGTGCTGCCTCTCGTGGAGCGAGAATGCCAGGTGAAACTGACCAAGGATCCGGAGGGACGGGCGACCACGGGATGCAGTTCCGGCGGTTCGTGCGCCCTGATCATGGCGTGGTACCACCCCGAACTCTACCACCGCGTGCTGACCTATTCGGGAACGTTTGTGAACCAGCAATGGCCCCACAATCCGGACACTCCGCACGGCGCCTGGGGCTTGCACGAGACTTTGTTTCGCAACAACCCGGCAAAGCCGCTGCGAATTTGGATGGAAGTCGGCGACAGAGACCTCTTCAACCCCAATGTCATGCGCGACAACATGCACGATTGGGTGCTCGCCAACGAGAAGATGGCCGAGGTGCTCGCCGAAAAGGGCTATCACTACCAATTCGTCTTCGCCCGCAACGCCAGGCATTGTGACGGCGGCGTGAAACAACAAACGCTGCCGGAGGCTCTGGAATACGTCTGGCAGGGCTATCCGATAGCGGAAGCGAAGTGATCCCACCGTCAACGTGGAGTTGAAGGCGAATTTGGCATTGAAGTCGCAGTTCGGGATGCGTCAAAAACTCTGCGGCTTCCATTCCGGCTTCGGCGCTGGCGGCGCAAAGCGGTCGCGGAGCGCCTGCAAACTGTGATCTTGTGGATTGTCGGCGAGATACTTCGCGACCTGTTCCAGGGTCTTGACCCCGGGCCGATCACCGGATCCGAAGGTCAAAGCGTGAAGATTCACCCGCGCTTTGTTCTTGGCCGTTTTCCTGTCTTTTTCCTCGGCGAAAGCCGCATCGATTCGCTTGTACATCAACTCGACAATCTCGGATTCGGCACTAGCCATATTTTCACTTCAATGCGCCAGTTTGGACGATTCGCAACGCTTCGTGGTTTTACCAGATTGCGACGTCCGTCGGAAAGATCGCGTGCCGCAAAAAACAGACCGGGAGCGCCGGAAAGGCTGTCGGCCAAGCTGTTTGCTACCGCGGCGGCAGCGGTTTGAGTTGGCCGAGCATTGTGTAAAGGCGGATCAGGCCCGTGTCGAGCATCGATTCGCCCGCGCCGACTTCGGTTCTCGCCACCAGCCCTTCGGCCCCGTAGCCCCCTTCGACGGCCGCGCGGATCGTCGGAAAATAGCCAAAATAGCCGTTCGCGTAGCCGGCGAAAAACGAGGTCTTGAGCGGCGAGCGGTCGCGGAAGTTGAGGCCGAATTCGACAAACGGTTCGCCCGGCATTCCCGCCAGTGCAATTTCGCCGATTGATGACGAGCATGGTCACGGGGCAGTCGAGCGGCGTCGAGAGGTATTTGCGATAGTGCTCGAACGTCGCCGGCTTGAGCTGCGATTTGAGCGGCGCGAGGAGCTGCTCGGCGTCGTAGCGCAGTTTGAAATGGCGCACGTCGAGGGCGAATTGCAGCTCGGGATGAGCCGGCGGCTTGCGGCACGATCGATCGGGCCACGCGGAGGGCCTCGTCGCCGAGCTTGCGGCCCGTCTCCTGCAGCAACCTGTCGGCATCCTCGTCGAGCCGCATCTTGTCGAAATACGGGTTGATGTCGCCGGCCGCTCCCTGCAGAAAGAGTGAGACCGCGCTCGGGCCGAAAGCCCCTTCGACGACCTCGGCCGTCGCGCTCGGGTAGTCGGCCGAGTACCGCAGATTGTCTGGGCCGAAAATGACGGGATGGCAGGCGTAATTGACGACCACAGCCAGCACATGGCCGTCGGCTCCGTCGACGCGAATGATGCCCACCCGCGGGTCGAGCGGGTGCGTCGGCGTTTTGGTGGCGTTCCGCCAGAGCATTTTGACCGTGCCGTCGGCTTGCACCAGGCGGCGGTTATGGCCGATGAAGACTTCGCCTTCGCCGGTGCCGATGTTCGCCGGCTGCAGCCGGCCGGCCGCCTGTTCGATGGCGGCGGCAATCCGCTCGAGCGCGGCGGTCTCCCACGCCGGCCGCTTTCCGGGCGGATACGCGTCGTCGATCACGGGTGCGGAATGCGTGTGCGATGCGAAAAAGAAAACCTGCTCAACGTTGGCCGATTTCCGCACGCGATCCCGAACGAAATTCATCGATTCGAGACCGAACGTGCGCCCCAAATCGAGCGTGACCAGCGCGAGCCGGTGCGGATCGACGTCGAGCAGCAGAACTTTGGCGAAAAGCGAGTCGCGCTTGCCGATGGCCGGTCCCGCGCGGTCCGAATAGCCCCAGAGTTCTACATTGCCCGCGGGAGTGATCTCCGCCTTGGCGGAGGCCGCGCGGAATTCGGCGGAAAACGCCGTCGAATTCGTGGCGATAAAGACGGCACACAGGAGGACGAAAAGCGGCGTTCGCAGAACGGTAATGCCTGTCATCGAGAACACCTCATTTTGCCACGGCGCGTCTTGTCTTACTCCGCACTTCGCACCACGCACGTCGCACTTTCGTTTCCGCCGCCGCTATACTGCCAACTTGCCGCCTGACCCGCCATCGACCGTCCTCACGCCGTGAGCCTTTGATGCGACAACGCATTCGTTTCGCAATCTTTCTCGCCTCGCTTTTTGCCCTGGGAGTCTTGGGTGCGGCCAACACTTCGCGCGGTGCCGGTTCGCCCGAACCGCCGCTCAAGACGAAGAACGTCGTCCTCGTGATGACCGACGGAGTGCGGTGGGAGGAGGTCTTTCGCGGGGCCGAGCAAACACTCATGAGCCGCGGGGCCGGAGGTGTGAAGGACGTCAACCTGCTCGCGCTCAGACGCGATTTCGACCGGCCGACCGCCCAGGAGCGGCGTGAGGCGCTGTTTCCCTTCTTGTGGAAGACCGTCGCCCGGCAGGGGCAGCTCTTTGGAAATCAGGACAAAGGGAGCGTGGCCCGCGTCACCAATCGCAAGTTTTTTTCTTACCCCGGTTATGCGGAGACTCTCTGCGGTTTCGCCGACCCGTGGGCCGACAGCAACGCCAAACGGCTCAATCCGAATCAAACGGTGCTCGAGTGGCTGTATCGCAAGCCGCGATTTGGCGGGAAGATGGCGGCGTTTAGTGCGTGGGACGTCTTTCCGTACATCCTGAATCGCGAACGGTGCGGGTTTTACATCAACGCCGGCTATGAGCCGATGCTCGACGGGGAACTGACGCCGCAGATCGAGCTGTTGAACGTGCTCAAGAAAGAAGTGCCGCGGCACTGGCCGGGCGAGCCGTTCGACTCGCTCACTTTTCACACGGCTCTCGAGTACTTCCGCCTGCACGAGCCGCGGGTGTTTTTCCTGTCGCTGGGCGAGTCGGACGAGTGGGCCCACGAAGGCCGGTACGACGAGTATCTGTGGTCGGCTCACCGCATCGACGCGTATGTCGCCGAATTATGGAAGATGCTGCAATCGAATCCGCATTACCGCGACCAGACGACGCTGATTTACTCGCCCGACCACGGCCGCGGCCACGGCCCGGAAGGCTGGAGGAGCCACAGCGAACGCTTCCCCGGCTCCGAAAGCATCTGGATCGCCGTCATCGGTCCGGACACTCCGCCGCTGGGCGAGCGGACGCAAAACGGAACCGTCACGCAATCCCAAATCGCAGCGACCCTGGCCCGCTTCCTGGGCGAAGATTACTGCGCCGCCGTTCCCAAGGCAGGCAAACCGATTGAAGTCGTCTTCCCCGCGAATCGCTAGTGCCGCGGCCGATTTCAACTCGTCGATCCCGCGCCCCCCGCCCCGCACCCCACGTCCCGACCGCGGCAGCGTCCTCAAAAGTGAATGAAAAAGCTTCCAGCGGCCACAAGAGTGAGACCCACGTACTTTGTGACGTCCTGAAACAGCATCCCGGCGTTCGTTTCGACGCTCACGAGATCGCCCGGCATGAGCACGATGTTTTCGTTTTCATTCCGGGTCGCTCCGCGCAGGCTGACTTGGATCAGGGCACGCTCCGTTCCGCCCTGAATCGCTCGGCAGACCACCACCGTATCGATCACTTTGTGCGAAACGCCTTGAGCGCTCGCGATCGCGTCCAACACGCGATACTCGACTCCGACCGGCAGCTCATACCGACCCGGCTTGAGCACCATGCCCGTCACCAACACGGCCGGTGGACTCCGGCGTTCCACCACGACCACGTCGCCGTCCCTCAGCCCTTCCTGAGCGAGTTCGCCCGCCGAGGCCGACGTGAGTTGAATCTCGCGTCGCGCGCTGGCCGGGCCGGGATGCTGCGTCATGAGGGCCGGTTCCACCTGGCCGGACGCCGGTTCCGGCGGCGGACTTCCAGCCGCAGGCTGCGCAGCGACATTTGCCGTGCCGCGACTTTGGATCGTGATTTTTGAGCCGGCATCGTTACAGACGCCTCCTGCGGCGGCCAACGCAGAGACCAGATCGCTGCACTGACGCGACAGGGTATAAATGCCCGGATGCTGCACGGCCCCGGTCACGGTGATTTGATGTTGTCGGGCACGCTCGAGCGTGATCTGCACCACGGACGATTGGTGCACGCCATCCCGGTGGCACGCCTGAACCACCGCCTGCCGCGCGCCTTCGCACGTTGTGCCGGCAATCGCAATGCGTCCCAACACAGGCAACTCGACCGTTCCGTCGTCGGCAATTGTGGTTTTGATGCGCGTGACGTCGCCCGAGCCCAGACCGGTGGCCAAGACCACTTCCACCTCGTCGCCCGCATCGAATTTGGGCGGTGTCAGCCGCGCGACGGTGGGTGAGAGATCGACGGTGCAAGGCGCTTGCCACGCCGAGGCCCGCAATTCGTCGGGCAAGCTCTGAGCCATATAGCGGTGTTCAGCGGTCGCACAACCGGCCGCCAGCAGGGCCGTCATCGCGCAAACAAGGCCGCCGATCCGCACGCTGCCGTTCCGTACGATGCTGTTCCGTACGTACCCGCCGACGCCCAAAGACAATGAACCTCGTCTCTTCACCGACGTTCTCCAACATCCCTGTCAAAGACTCAAACTCGGTTCGCTATCGGTGAACTATCGACTCTTCGGATTTTAAAACTTCTACCGGGCTCCCCAGGCCCCGCACTTATTTGCAGCTCCCCTACTCCACGCCGGCCGCATTGTCGCAGCCGCAAAACTTCCGCAATCGGATTATCTTGACCTGATCGTGGCCTCGGCCCGCGAGAACTACTCGCCGCCGTCCCCATCGCGGGAAAGCAATCGAGGAGGTGATCCGCAGATTACGCCGATTTAAATTCCAAGAAATCTGCGTCATCTGCGAAATCTGCGGATAACTGTCCTTTCCCGCAGCCGCGCCTGCTTCACATCAAGCGGCTCACAGCCGTTACGACGCGACGGCCGGGGCTGTCATTTCTTGCACAAGTTGCAGCAGCACGGTGTAGTTCGGGATGTCCTTGAGGGCGACTTCACCCTTCATGCCCCGCACGTCGTACCAACCCAGAAAGCCGCGTGCGGCCCAAATCTTGTTCAGGTTCTGCCAAGGAAAATTGCCGGCAGCGGTGGTCAGGCCGGCGCGACTGACTTGCACGGGGCCGAAGTCGACGCCCGCGCCGTTCAGGGCCGCGTGAGCCCGCGGCAGCAGGCGCGAGGCGGTGGCTTCCTGGACAGTTGCGGCGAGACGATTGTAGTCGGAGAGGACGTGGTTGAAGTGCGTCTGTTTCCCGTCGCCGAAGACCAGCCGCAGATCGCTGCGGCGATTCCAGTCGCTGGGTTTCGCGCCGTTTTGCAGGACATGCAGCTCTTTGCGATAGACCTCCCGAACTTCGTCCCATGTTCGCTCGTGATTACGGCCGTCCTGGGTCCACTGCAAGCCTTCCTCGCACACACGCATGCTGCGTGGCACGCCAACGTATCGCCAGGGAATGACGCCCAAGCAGGCCACGGAGCCAACCAAGGTGACAACGCCGGCGAGACGGGTGAAGGTCTCTTCGCCCGGCTTCGTCCTCACGAATTGCATCATGACGCCGAAACCCACCCCCGCTCCCGCCAACAGCAGAATGGGCCAGGTCGTTTGCAACAGGCCTTTGATCGTGGGGCGATGCTCAGAGATCAATTTCCAACTCGTCATGGCCGGTCTCCGGCTTGGATGTTCAGCGTCACAGGGACAATTGCGGGCGTACCAGGTGCAGAAAGAGGTTGGCGTTCGGGAAGCGGGCGATCTTGAGGCTGGCCCACCTTTGTCCGCCGGCGCAGGTGATGATCAGGTCGTCGGCCGTGAACCCGATGCCCTGCACCTCCCTCAAGGGGAGCGATCTGTCCCCCGTGTGCAGGCCGCCGCGATCGACTTGCACCGGGCCGAGCTCCACGGTTTCGCCGCGCTCGAACTGGACCTGCACGGCCGGCAGCCGCGAGGCCAGTATCTTTTCGTGGACGAAGTTGGCCAGGACGTCGGCGTCGGCGTAGCCCAGCGGCAGCCGGAACCTCCGGCCATCGCGGAGTTCGATTGTCATCGGCCCCCCGATGTAAACCGGGCTGCCGCGCGAGGAGACGGGGAGCATGCCCGTCAGCGACGCGACGTCCTGCCAGCGAAAGGCAGCAGTCACGCCGCCGTCATGCAGCCCCATCCCGTCGGCATGCAGGAGGACGCGGCGGCGGCACTTGCGATACGCGCCAAACATGTAAATGCCCAGGCCGCAGCCTAGGATCCCACGACACCCACGCCGACCCCGTGCTCGCCGGCTTGCTGACAGCCACCGCCACACCGCCGATCGCGAGGAGCAGGACCAGAATCAGGCCTCCCGTCACGAGTTCCCGACGACCCTGAACGGCAGCCGAGAATTCGCGCGGAACGGGCCGAGTGCATCACTGTCCACCGGCGACTCGTACATAAAAGCCTTAATTGTCGTTGCGGTTTGCTGCCGCACTCCATGCGGGCGAAACGGCTGTGCTCAGCAGGCCAGCGTACCGTCGTCGGCCAATCCTTCCGTGAGCATAGCTCATGTTTTGCAGCAAACGTGCAGCGGGAAACTCCCGCTCTGAGCGATGCAGCGTGGCTCGGATTCTGCGCCGCCTTGTCGCAACATCGGGGGCGAGGAGGAATGTCGAACGCGTCGAGCCGAATATGCGGGTTCTCACGTTGCTGCCGAGAAGGGCGGCGGACCCAGGTGTTTTGGGCGAAAGGCGGCGCGCTGCGCAGATGGCCAGGCAAAAGGGACAGGCGCATATCGGCCGAATATGCACCTGTCCCTTTTCTCAGCCCCCGCGGCGATCGCTCCTGTCGCGGTCGCCAGATTTCGGCTCTACTTGGTTATGAGGGGGAAAAAGCGGACAGGCGTCGCTGCGACCTTTTTTAATTCTTTATGAGACAAGCAGGTTACGAGGGACAAACACGCCACGGCACTGTATAACGGACACCTTATAGTACGGCTCGGAAATCTGCATGAACAAGAAATCATTACACCTTAGCGGCACGGAGAACAGAACTCCGGCACATTCGCGGAACATAAATTCGAGGGCGGCTTTATTCTGGATGAAGCGAGACTTCGTAAACTGCACGACCTCATGCTTGAACGTCTGAACAACCAGAGCCCGTGCCCGAGATCATCTACCGGGTGTTTCGCGGCGACTCGTTCTTGTACGTCACTCAGAATCTCGACGATGTCCTCTCGGAGCACAAAGAAGACTGGCAAATTGACGCGTGTCGAGGTGACGGCGAAGACGACGCAGCTTTCGGAATGTCGCTTGATTTTTCATCGGATGGCGCACGTGTCCACATCACCGGCGAAAATCGAGACGCGGTGTTCGTGCTTTTTTCTGATCTGAGGGAGTACCTTCGTGGACAGGTGATGTCCCGACTTGTTCCATCCCGCGGCACGGTTCGCATTGCGACAATGCTATTGTTTATGATTGCTATGGGTGTCTCTATGATCGTCTTCGAGCGACACGCTTATGTCGATCCTAAGGCTACTGCGAAGGTGTTGAATTCAGCTAGCGTGAATGAGAAGCGACTTCCTGATTTCAGAGAGAGCACGCCCTCTCAACGTTGCCACATCATTTGTCATGATCATGTTGGTAGCATCCGTCCTGCTATTTACGGATGGTTTGTACCATGCACTGACATTTTGCTTCCCCTCGAATGCATTCCTGTTCGGGGAGCGGTTAGCGCGCTTCCAAAGGCGCCCGGCTCTCCTGGGAAGGGTCTTCTGGGTGGTCGTTGTTGGGCTGGCTGTCAGTGCGGTGGCTGGCCTCGTCGTCTGGTACTTCACATCGACGCATTGACGGCAGTCTTGTAGGGCGTCCTTCTTCGTCGGCGACGACACGTAACCGGGAAGCGGCATGCCCACAGGACTGCTTTCATCCTCGACTTTGCCCCCGCGCATCGACCTGCAGCAATCGCCGCCGAAATTAGGACCACCAACCTTGCCAAATACCGGACCTGTCCCGTTTTCTGGCTCCCCGAAGGTGAAGCATGCCCCAAGACCTTTGCTCAGAGGCTGTTGCGACGACTTAAGTGGCATTGATCCGATCTCAATCCTAGAGCGTTTGTCCTATGCTTGTGACACTCAATCTTGCTCGAGAGACGCCGCAAATGACGATTCTCGCGTCGGAGGAAGGGACGTTTTCCTCATACCTATCTGGTGCCTGCTTGAATCGATAATGGGGAGCTGCTGCCGGCAACTGTTTTGGAGTGAGAGATGCCAGATCCAATAACTACACTCGGTGTCGGAAGCGTTATTGCCTTGGCTTCCAAGGATATTCTGACGAAGTTGCTGGGACCAACAGCCGAGTACATCGGCCAAGGCTCTCGAGATCTAGTGGAGAAAAGCGTTAAGAATCTCGATCGCATATTCCATGTCGCATACCAAAAACTCGGACAGCGATTGGAAACAAATGAGCAAGTCAACGTGCGTGTGTTCAAGAACGTTTGGGACGAAGGCCGCTTCATCGAGGATTTAGTCTCGGCAGAATATTTCGGAGGTCTTCTGGCGTCTGCACGAACGGAGGACGGGCACGATGAGACCGCACTGCCCGCCGTCGCACTTGTTAAGGAGATGTCATCATTTCAGCTTCGTCTTCACTTCATTATCTACTCATTACTCGCAAACTACAGGTTTGACTCGGAATTGATTGATCGGCCGGATTTTTGGGACGGGCTTCGGCTCGTCGTCGCGGCAAGTCGAAGTGCTTGACTCGATGGATTTGTCCGATGCCGATGGACAGGCTCAATTGATGCTCGCCTTAATTGGATTGGTCGACCAAGGACTCATCGGAGCGGACTTTGCGCTTCGTGTTCACAGTCTCCGGCGTGGTAGCCAGGAGTTGCAGGACGACACGTTGCTGGTTTGTCCGAACGAACGGGGGGCTAGCCTATTCTTGAGAGCGCTTGGCCTGCGCGGCCTTCATCCCGAGGTAATCACATCCTTGATTCCAGACCCAGCCTCTCTGCCGAGCTAAGTATCCGCAGTCCGATTGCCCAGAGAGTACAATTGCTTGCAATAGCCCGGTGACTCATTGGATTCAATCAGAGAGGATGTCGAGGGGAAAATCGACGACATCGAGCTCGAAATGGAGAGCATCAAGGAACAATTCCGTGAATTAAAGAAGCGGGCCCCCAAAGGTGTGCCGAAAAAGAATGCAACGAATCAGGAGCAGACGGTGAAGGAAACCGCGACCGACAAAGATGCATGAACGAGCGGGGCGGGCCACCCATGCGGGACCGGTTTCTGGCGGCCCCACGCTGGCGAGGCAGTGTCGTCGAAAAGGGGTTCATCCGCGCACCCCTCCAAACACTTGGGGGAAGGAGAGGGCAGGCCGTGGACTCACCTCGACAATCCTTGAAGGGAGCCGGCTTTGTCTCAAGGCACACATGGACCGTCACACGATCCGATTCGGGTAGAGCACGTCAAGGGCCGGTACACGCTTGCCGCGGCGGCAATCGCGGCCATCGGAACCGGCGTCATTGGATGGGGACCAGGCAGACACACTTTGCCCGACAGGCCTTGCCCTAATTCTGCCTCCCGCGGTCGACAAATGCCCGGGAAGCGACCAACCGGTATCTGGCTCGCGAGATTCCATCAAGGCCGCTTCCTCTCGACCCCAGGGACCGCCCGAATCGAATTCTCCAGCCTTGAGTGCACGAATCCGCCCAGGCTACTTGGCAAAGTTAATGAGGGGGACCCAGTCATCGATGCCGTTATTTGATTCAACGCGACACGATCTCGTTCACAATGAAAAACATTTCGGGCCATGCTGTGACCGTGGAAAGAATCGAGTTTTTTATCCGTAACGTCAGTGAAGAGAAATTCACAGCGGGAAAACCGCCAAAAACCTGAAGTCAATCCACGCCGACCGAGAGGGGCAGTGATCGACACGATCAAAGCTGGATTGTACGTTCCGGTTGATGAAGCCTTTACGTTCTACGCCGGGCTCGATGGTTCGACGGACTTATCAATTGTCTTGGCTGGAACATGTTAACGGTCATGCCGAGCATACTGCGTTCAGGGTTTGGGGCAATTTTGTGATCTCCCTACCCGATGGTCGGAAGCTTAAGTCCCACGGCCTAATGCTTCAATTGGCCCCACTAGGGGAGCCGCTGGAAGCATTTGGCACGGTAATCGTTCCCACCGGCACCTAATCGATCTCCGGACCCACCAAGAAGGTTGATGAACGTGTTCCGAGGTCTTGCTAACTAACCGCAAAACACCGCCCGATAGGACGAAACGAACGCGACGGCAGTCGATTCCGGCCGATTTGATTGCCGTCCCGTCTAGTTCTGCCCAGCGGCCGCACTTGTCAAACCTCACAGCGGTCAAGAATGGACGCTTTCTCGCGGACGACGTAGGCTTGCGCAGCCAGATGACTCAGCCAGTAATTCTTCTCGATCTAGACGGCGTAATAGTCGACAGCCAAGCGTTCGGAATCCTCGGTGACCGCCAAGATTATCGCGGCCATCGCCGCCAAAAGACAACTGGATGAGGAGGCCGCACGGCAAACCTGGGCCGGCTGCCTTCGCGAGGCCCAGAGTTCGCCACGCTGGCACGACTACGCCTTTCACTGCTCCCAGCTTGAGCTTGGCGAGGTGTGGAAAATTCCGGCCTACGAGGAATCCGAGTCCCTGCTCTCCCTCAATGCCCGGCATGAGCAAGTCATTGGAGACGTTAAAGGGGCTCTGGTAGAATGCTGGGTCGTCTCAGACGCGACTGACTGGGTGGTCCGGTTTAAGCTCGCCAAGGTGCACCTCAGTGCATTTCCTTTCAAGGAACTCTTTACCCTGCGCCCCGGATGCGCCCAAGTCATCGAGCGATTACTGGAGAATCGTGCGCGGTCGCCTAGCTCGAAGCCACACTTCGTACCACATTGACAACCGTCTGGATTTGCTGATCGCAGAGCTCACCATATACTCCGCAACGTGCGCCTTATTTGGATTCCTTCGGTTGATCACCGCCAATCACAAATATTTTTTTCCTCAGACCACGCCATCGTCGTCCAAAACTATTCCTCGGGGTGCCGACTTCAAGTTGCTATGTGACACCGTTTCCCAGGAAATCTCTGCATTCGACAGCGGATGAGTCAGAAGTGCCGCATGGATTTCTCGAACGACGCGATTTTTTCGGGCGGAAGGCGACGATGACGCGTCGCGTCTCCTGTCGACGCCCTACCTTCCGCAGTTATCGCTGGCGGCTTACCTACTGCTGCAAAAACGAGTGGTCCTGCACCCAGCGTATCTATGGCAATCTCACGCTACGCATGAGCTTATTACGTTGGGTGACGAAGAATTGCTAATCGCCCCAGGCTCCGTAGATGTGGTATTGGGAAATTCCTCATCAATCAGCGACTACATGCACGAGCGAATGTCGAAGCTCCAAGGGGTCGATCTGCTGCTTTTAGAAACCGAGTTGCAGCAATATCTGCAGTACGGCGATGCCCTAAGAGACGAAGCCGAATTATTCGATGAGCGCTTTGTGGGAAAAGCGCCATCCATCCATTGAAATGGAGCCGAGACTCGCGATTTCGTCAGCTCATTCGGGAAGGAGCTTATTAAATGAAATTCCGTTCGGACCGCACCTGCTCGCGATAATTCATCGGTCCGTGAGCCTGCGGCCAAGCGACGGGACTTTGTGGGGCGACTTGTGGCGATGACGATGGACGAGATCGAGGTCGTAAACGTCGATTCGGTGACCCGGAGTGCGATTGAGAATGGATTGCCGGTACACGCTCTTAAATGCTTTGACGCAAGCGGCTTCACGTCCTTCATTGGTTGGCGCACGAAGGCCCAGGATTAAGCGTCCCAATTTTGAACAACTTTGAGAGCCGACGCTCGATCCGGATGATCCGATGGTGTTCTGGACCGCCGTTGATGCGCTCTTTGGGAGTGATTTGCGCCGAGCCATTTGCACAGAGGAATGGGGCACAAGTACTCGAATAATCCGCTTTCTACGGCAAGACGTGCTTTGGTCGAGATTTGTGTCTGACTACAAGGACATCGTCGCTGTCGTAAATGAGAGCAATCGAGAATTTGCCGAGGCCGGCGTCATTTCGAAATTTCGGGAACAGTATCCATCCTTGATCGGCGTCTTGAGCAGCGCGGATTGACCCAGTTTGGGTGGCTCTCATTCATATGTTCGCTTCTTACCATAAGCGTTAGCGACCCCCTTATTCCGCTTACTGGAGGAGCTGCTACCATCGCTGATGGAGTGCTCGCCTTCATCAAGCGGCTTAAATCCGATTGGACTGTCGGGCGAGGGCACTTAAATCGAGAATCATTCTCTTGGTTTCAGGTAAGGAGTAGCCGTAATATCCTCCGCTTAAACGCACAAAGGTGTCAGGAACCTCGTTGACCTCCGCCGGGGCCTGAAACGCTCTAATCTGCCTCAGGCAGCCACCCGCTGCGCCTTTCGCGGCGCTGGTTGGCCTACCAGTATTTTCCCGAACTGACGTCGAGACACGTGAGCCAGCCGTTGCCGTAGACCCAGGTGTCGATGCACACCGCGTGGCCGATGTTGCGGGGGATGACCATTTCTGCGGCGTGTGGCCGCAGACCATGATCTTGCCCGACTCGTGCGGACGAGGGTCGTCGAACTTTTCCCAGTACAGCATGAGGTCCGGCTGCTCGGAGAGGGGGACGTCCGGATAGTAGTTCGCGTGCACGAAAAAATGCGTCGGTGTCTCGTACCAGCCGCGGAGTTCCTCCTCCAAAAACTGCCAATGGGCCTCGGGGATGTCGGCGAGGTCGAGTGGCACCCGGCCGCCCGTCGCCTGCACGCGGCGAGTAGGAGGCCAATGTCGCGTTTCCTCCGTAGGACAGCCAATCCCGGCGAAGGTCCTCGCGGTCGTGCGCTTGCAGCATCATGATCTCGTGATTCCCCCGCAACGCCACCAACCCAGGGCATGGCCCTGGACCCGGGGCCGTTGGAGTGGCGTGCGCGACTCTGCGGTTCTCGGCTTCGGTGGTGAAGCGCGATCGGCTTTTGGCAATGCCCTACGGGCGATGAGCCAGTCGAGCACCTTGCGGGAATCGGGGCCGCGGCTCGTGTAGTCCCCCAGCGT
Organism: uncultured Planctomycetaceae bacterium; assembly: GCA_963756305.1. GTDB lineage: Bacteria > Planctomycetota > Planctomycetia > Planctomycetales > Planctomycetaceae > DASPSM01. The sequence continues at coordinate 1,348,370 of CAVWNP010000001.1, read as the reverse complement.
GATCAGGCAATCGTCGGCCTCGAAAGGCACAAACGCCTCCAGCGTCGTGAGCGCATCAAAGCAGCCGTGGATATCGCCAATCGCCAGGCAACGGCCGCCTTGCGGCGCGTCTGGAGTCTGGGTCTGGCGTCCGGCGTCACGGCTGCAATCGACCTCATTCACGATGTCAGGAGCGTGGCGGTCAGGTGCTCGGAATGCTTGCGCCATCGCATCACTACGGAATTACGTCGGCACATAATTGGCATCGAAGACGTACCCAAGCGCCTTGAGGACTTCTCGCATCATTGCTGTGTCCAAGCGTCCCATCGGTTCTCCGCGAAGTTCCTCGGTCTCTATCGCCACGACATTTTCACACTGGACGACGCAATCCTGCGTGACCCCGAATTCGCCCGAATGTAGAAAAACACAGTTCGGCAAACGTGATCGCACGTTGAGCCTCGTCGAGGTGATCATGGCCGCAAGCACCTGCTTCCCGCGGTTTAATTCCTCGCGCGAAAGGACGACGAAAAGGTGAGTGCCTGCCGGCGGCAGGTCGACTCGGTCGATCTCGCCCGGATAAATCGCCATTACTCGGAATCGCGAGCGGCGATCCGCCCCGCTTCCCGCATCGAAAACTTGCGAAAGGCCGCCTGCTCGGGCTCGGATTGCAACAGGTTCAAGACCTGCTGAAAGAGCTCCTCGCTTACGAGGTAAAGGCGCCCCGCCTCCTCGGTCTCGACGGCTACCGGCTGTCCCGCCTTGGCGGCTTCAATCTGTTTCGCGGTCAGATTCATCGCTTCATCCTATACCCGGCTGCCATCAATGCGTCGACGCGAGCGGACGTTCTCGTCCATGGCAATTGTACCACGCACCGACAACTGGCGGCTGCCACTCTATGCCGTTAACTCTCCTCTGGGTGCCACGACATGGACATTGTTGGTTTTTCTCGCCGAAAAAAGGGTTAACGGCGTAGGGCACTGGCGACAGCTTTGGGTCGCCAGTGCGGTCGCCGCTTGAAACATGAAACAATGAGCACGCTATTTCGCGGGACGAACAGGAACGGCCTTCCTCCATTCTTGATCGGCTCGCACCTTGAAGACACTGGCGAGCCAAGGCCCTCGCCAGTGGCACCCGGCGCTGTTAACCCTTTTCTGTGTGCCATGCCCAACGGCTCGGCGTGGGCATGCCCATGAACTTAGGACAGGAGCGTCAACCGATTCGCATGCCCACGCAAAGCCGTTGGGCATGGCACCCCAAATTGACTGTTTGCCCTTTTGTGGCCGAAACGAGGGTTAACGGCGTCCAGCGGCACCCGGTGCGCACGCTGGAACCGCACGGCTTCCCACGCTTCAATGGTGGGGATCGCGACATGAGGGGCGTAGCGGTGACTTAAGAACCGGCCGGGAATTCGGGCGACTCCCTGCGTACGATCACAAGCATTCACCATTCTGGGGGCTGTGAACGGGCTGCTGTTGGGGCTTGGCATCCTCGTCGTCACCTGCTCTTCAATGTCAAATCTTCCCGGACGATTCGAGGCGCTGCTGTTGGCGGGCATCCTCGGAATTCTGACGGCAGGCGGGGCTTGCCTGGGGCTGATCGTCGGCTTTGTCGTCAGTCTGCCTCGGCGGCCGAAATAGATCACGTCTGCACAAAAAATTGCGATGAGGACCGACGTGGGAGGACTTCCGATGTCCACGCGACTGCTCGACCGCGACTACTATCGCTCCAGCGGTAAGGCCAACTGGGGGAAGCTGATCCTGTGCGAGGCCGGGTTGATCCTGGTGGCGGCTCTCGGCGCCGTTTTGACGCATCTGGTGGACCGGTTCCTGTTTCATCTGTTGATCTTCGTGCCCCTTTTCTCCGGCTTCGCGCTGGGCGTCTTGGGGGACGGCATGGTCGAGGCCAGTCGCTGTCGGAATCGCTGGCTGGCTGCGGCAGGCGGGTTGCTCGCGGGGTGTGTGCTGTTCTTCGGCACCTATTACGTGGAACTGATTTGGTGCTCAAAGGCCGCGGGTTGTTGCGGTTCGATCTGATTCCCGACCTCATCGCTTTTGATTTGAAGAATGCGATCATCTTCGCCCATCATGGCGGCCTAATGCACGGGGGTCGCGAGCCGAGTCTGGTGGTCAACGGCGTTGTGCTTGCCCTCGAGTTTTTGTGCGTGATCGGGCCGGCGGCCGTGCTCCCCTTCAAACGGGCGGGCAAGCTCTACTGCGAGGAGTGCCAGACATGGGTCCATTCCATTTTGACGACGGTCGACTACCGGGCCGCCGACCCGATCGCGACGGCCATCGCCACGCAGCAGTGGGACGATCTTCCGGAGATTCCCACCTTCGCGGTTGACGTCTCAAACAAGAAAGCGGCCCCTTATACGCTCTTGACGCTCGAGCATTGTCCCGATGCGGCGGAAACGGGTTGCCCGGTGTACTTGACGATTCGCCGCCATCCGAAGGACGCCGGCCCCGACGGAGTTGATATTCGCCGTCTGGAAATCGGACATGACGAAACATTGCAACTGATGGCCCGCATCCCCGGCCTGCGCGGCGCGGCGGAGCCCGACGACGGGAATCTGTGATCCGACCGGCATCGGGTCGCTTCGACTGAACCCTCGACGGAGCGGTCGGCAAAAATAAAACTGCCGACGCCTGCCCCTCGACGGAGCGGTAAAAACAAAACTGCCGACACCGCGTCGTATCGACCGAAGCGGTCAGCAAAAGCAGATACCAGCCAAGCGAAATTTGCCTGACCGCGCTTGGCGTTTCGGGTCAACGGAGGCTCTCAGTGGGCGGGGCGATAACGCACTTCCGGTGTCGGTTGCTTCATCGAGCAATCGGCACCCGCAAAAGCGGCTCGCGGTTACGCCGCCACCGTTGGCTTCAGGCGAGCGAGTTGTTTGACGCCGGCTGCGTCGACCGAAACGGTCGGCACCGGCGAACATCACAATTCACTCAGGAAAGAGCTTCCGCGATCGCTGCGACGACCGGGTGAGTTGAAAGTCACCAGATGCCCCCCGGAATTCCTTCCTAGCCCGAGTATACCGACCTGTGTTCGAATCACGCGCAGGAAAATGCACTTTTTTTGGCCATTGCGGAAAGTTTTGTTGAGGGGGACTTTTTGCACGCCATAGGGGCGGGCCAGACTTTTTTGGGGTGGGGCCCAAAAAAGTCGCGGTCGGGGGACAGGGGTGGGTGTGCCAGAAAAGCCAAGAACCGACTGGCGTTACGGCGATCGCTAGTCGCTGCTCCTCCGCCGTCGTCCGACTTTTTTTGGGTGGACCCCAAAAAACTCCCCCTTTTTCAGCGCCCAAAAAAGCCAAAAAAGTGTGCAAAAACTGTACAGCACGCGGTCAGTCGTTGGTTGCCGGCGACTCTGGGTTAACGAGCGCGTTCCAGAGCAAGGTGGCATAGTAGACGGGTGCATGGTCGGCGAGCCCGGCGATTTGAAACGGGAGATCGCCGACTTTGAATTTCAGGCTTCGCGACGCACTCGCGACTGTCGTGCGCCAGGCCTGCAGGCCGGTCGTGAGATCCGCTCGCAGATTGCGGGGCGAAGTGCCGCGCACCTTTTGCGATTCTCCGGCGTGCACGTAGCCCAGAATTTCCGGAGGGATCAAGGGCACCCAATCGTCGCGATGCACAAAGCGGATGTGCGATTGCTGTGGGAGAAGGGCCGCGAATGCCGCATCGCCGACGCGCGGCGATCCGAAGGTATAAAGTCCGTCAACGGCGTCGGAGCCGACATGTGCGGCGGCAAGTGTCGCCAAGGCACCGCCCAAACTGTGGCCTGTGAGCCAAAGCTTCTGTCCGGGCAGCCGCAGAGACAGGATTGCATCCAGACAGTCGCTGATTTCGGCGAACGCGTCAGCAAACCCCGAATGGACCCGGCCGCCGACTTTCGCGGATTTGAAGAAAAAACGACTGTCTGTCCGCAGGTCGCTCTGGTTGTAAAGCACAATCTCGGCTTTATCGAGCAGGCTGTGAACCTGCACGCGGGTGCCCCGGAAGACGATGACAAGTGCTTCCTCATTCGAGAGCACCATGCCTCGGTTGTCGTGGGGACCTCCTAGCCAATTGAGTCGAAATCCTTGCGACGGCAGCGGGGATTTCTCCAGGGCCTCTTCAACGAAGGTGGCATCTCCGTAGACGAGAAACGATGCGTCTGCCAGCCACCAGGCGTTGACCGGCCAATCGATGGCCTCGGGTTGAAATCGGAAATGGTCTGCATGGTGAAAGTACGGGAAGCCTGCCAGCGGCGGACGCAGGCCGTTGATCGTCTCCTGCGGAAGGGGTCTGGGAGCGAAAGACATGCGGGCGGCCCTGGCTGGGAACCAAAAAAAGCCCACGGACGGCTGTCCGTGGGCTTAGGATTCTCAGATTGGCAAATAACGTCAAGCGTTGTAGTACAGCTCGAACTCGTACGGATGCGGACGCAGGCGAATCGGGTCGATTTCTTTCTCCCGCTTCCACTGAATCCACGTCTCGATCAAATCGTTCGTGAAGACGTCGCCCTTGGTCAAAAACGCATGGTCGGCTTCGAGGGCCGCCAGCGCCTCCGGCAGCGAGCCCGGCGTCGTGTTGGTTTCGGCCAGCTCTTCGGGCGTCATGTCATAAATATCCCGATCGAGAGGCTGACCCGGATCGATCTTGTTCTGCACGCCGTCGATCATGGCCATGAGCATGGCCGTAAACGTGAGGTACGGGTTGCAAGAGGGATCGGGACAACGGAACTCGGCCCGTTTTGCCTTCGGGCTGGCCGAGTACATCGGGATACGTACGGCGGCCGACCGGTTCCGCTGCGACATGGCGAGTGTCACCGGGGCTTCGAATCCCGGCACGAGCCGGTGATACGAGTTGGCGGTCGGTGCCGCAAAGGCGAGCAGGGCCCGTCCGTGCTTGAGGATTCCGCCGATGGCATGAATGGCCATTTCACTCAAGCCGGCGTAGCCGTCGCCCGCCATCAGGGGCTTGTTCCCCTTCCAGAGCGAGATGTGCGTGTGCATGCCGGAACCGTTGTCTTCAAAGATCGGCTTGGGCATGAAGGTGACGGTTTTGCCGTTGCGGCGAGCGACGTTCTTGATGATGTACTTGTACCAGAGCAGCTGATCGCCCATTTTCAGCAGTTCTTGGAACTTCATATCGATTTCGCACTGCCCGGCAGTCGCCACCTCGTGGTGATGCGCCTCGACGGCGATGCCGACTTTGCGCATCTCGTTGACCATCTCGGTTCGCAAATCACAAAGCGAGTCGGTGGGGGCAACCGGGAAGTACCCCGCCTTGTACGAGGGCTTGTGACCGAGATTTGGCGTCTCGGTCCGGCCGCTATTCCAGGCGGCTTCCACCGAGTCGATTTCGTACATGGCCCCGTTCTGCTTCGACATAAATCGGATGTCGTCGAAGATGAAAAACTCGGGCTCAGGGCCGATATAGCAGGTGTCGGCAATGCCGGTCTGCTTGAGGTACGCAATCCCCTTTTTGGCGATATTTCGCGGATCGCGGGAGTATTTCTCCTTCGTGATCGGGTCGACGATATCGGCGAGCACGCTGACCGTGGGCTGCGGCGAAGAACGGATCGAGAACGGCCGTTTTCGGATCGGGAACGGCCAGCATGTCCGAGGCATTAATGGCCTGCCAGCCGCGGATCGAAGAGCCGTCGAATCCCATCCCGTCCTCGAAAATGCCCTCATCGAGCGTATCGATCGGATAGGTGCAGTGCTGCCAGGTTCCGAGCATGTCGCAGAACTTGAGATCGATTTGCTCGGAATTGTTCTTCTTCATGAAGTCGAAGAATTCCTTGGGGGTCATTCGAACTTTCCTTTCGTGAATCTCATCGCCTCGACGTGCGCATGGAGAATCGGCACCCCTGCACATCTGATGTGCATCCCAAGGGGCCGGGTATTCGCGACGCACGCGCAAATCCCGCGAATTCCCGGCCTTGCGGACGAAGGGTGTTCCTCCGCGGCCCATTTTCGCAAGGAGCGTGCCGAAGCAGTTTTAGCAGCATACACGCGAATTCGGTCCGATCGTTCCACGATGGACGGGTCAATTCGGCCCGAATACAGTTGGTAAAAGCCAGCCTGCGAGGACGCCTTTGGAAACGACACCGGCACCGGAAAAATCGCGTCGGTCGCCTCCTCAACATGAATCGACCCGCGTTCCTTCGTTGCCGGTGATTAAGCTCTGCGAAGTGACCAAAAGTCACCGGCACGGGGCCAACGAAGTTCGTGCCCTGCGTGGCATCTCGGCCGAGATCGAGCCAGGTTCGTTCACGTTTATTGTCGGTCCTTCCGGAAGCGGAAAAAGCACCCTGCTTTATCTGATCGGTGCGCTCGACGAGCCGTCGAGCGGCGAAATCCTCGTTGACGACCGGCCTCTCTCGCGCCTGACGACAGCCCAGCGGGACAAATACCGGCGAAACGACGTCGGATTCATCTTCCAGAACTTCAATCTGCTGGCAAATTTGACGGCCGTCGAAAATGCACTGGTCCCCTTTTTGCCGGCGGGGATTAGTGCCGAAATGCGGCGCCGGGCCGTCGAGCTCTTGACGCAAGTCGGTTTGAAAAATCGCCTCGATCATCGCCCGAACGAACTGTCGGGCGGCGAGCAACAGCGCGTGGCCATCGTCCGAGCGGTCATGAAGAAGCCCAAAATCGTCTTGGCCGATGAACCGACGGGCGAACTCGACAGCGCCACGGGAGCGGAGGTATTCGGCCATTTGCGACGACTGCATGAAGAGCAGCGTACAACGGTTCTCGTCGTCACCCACGACCAGCGATACATCACTCCGAGCGACAACGTGCTGCGATTACAGGACGGAACGCTTGCCGACGGCGTATAATTGAGGACTGTGGCCGCGGCCCGCAATGGGCTTTCAGACGCCACAAACGACCTTTTGTAAGTGGCATTTGATGTTGAGACGCATCGAGTCAAGTCGGAGGCGTTTCGAGGAGTACCGCGAGCGACTTCGCAAGAGAGAGGCCCTGCAGCCGGAGTTAATGCGCGAACAGCGCCGGGGGCCACGGACACGGTCGTCGTGGGCACTCGTGCGGAGCTTCTATCATTTGCTCGGCGATCAGCGGCGTGCCGTCGGTTTCTCCTGGTCACGCTCACGGTCTCGACCGTGCTGGGCTTGTTTCCGCCGCTGGCGACGAAGTTCGTTGTCGACAACGTTCTCTCGAAAAAGCCGCTGCCGCAGCAGATTCCCACTTGGCTGCACGTTCCCGATCACCCTTGGCCCCTTTTGCTCTTCATCGTCCTGTCGGTGACCGCGGTTAGCCTGGTGAAAATCGCGACCCACGTTTGGGGTCGTTGGTATGCGACGCGAGCGACCAAGCGATTGCAGCTCTCCATCCGCAAACGGGCGTTCGAGCACGCCGTTCGCCTTCCTCTGCATCGAGTTCATGAACTCAAGTCGGGCGGTGTCGCGAGCGTTTTGCGCGAAGATGCCGGCTCAGTCGGCGAGTTAATTTTCGGCATGCTGTACAACCCGTGGCGTGCCGTCGTGCAGTTGCTTGGTAGTGTGGTGGTTCTTGCATGGGCCGATTGGCGGCTTTTGCTTGGCTCCTTGCTGCTTGTTCCGCTTGTTTTCGTCACTCACCGGACATGGCTCAGTCGGATTCGTCCACAGCACAAGGCGATCCGCGCGCGACGGGAATCGATCGACGCACATGCGACCGAATCGTTTAGCGGAATGCGCGTCGTGCGCGGGTTCAGTCGGGAGCACAGTGAAGCCGGTCGCTTTATCCGATCAAACGACCTGATGGCGCGACAGGAACTACTTGTCTGGTGGTGGGCCAGGATCGTCGAAATCTGCTGGGAAGGACTCATCCCGCTGTGCACCGGCCTGCTGATGCTTTACGGCGGTTGGCAAGTCCTCAGCGGCACGCTGACCCTGGGCGACTTGATGATGTTCTTGGTTTACGTCGCGATGCTGCTCGAGCCGATTGCAGTTTTGGCGGAGAGCGCGGCGACATTTCAAAACAGTCTTTCCGCCTTGGATCGCATTCTCGATTTGCTCGATGAGCCGCGAGACATGCTCCCCACGGGAGATTCGGTGCGCCCGCCGAAGGGACAAATCCGCGGTCGCGTGGCACTCGACAATGTCTCGTTCACCTACCCCGGTGCGGCGCAGCCGGCCCTGGAACATGTCTCGCTCGTGGTCGAACCGGGACAAATGGTTGCCCTGGTCGGACCAAGCGGCGCCGGCAAAACGACCCTCTGCAACCTTGTCGCCCGCTTTTATGATCCGACCGAAGGCGGGCTGACGCTCGACGGCATCGATCTTCGAGACATCGACGTCGAGCATTATCGTGGCCTTCTGGGGGTCGTCGAACAGGATGTCTTTTTGTTCGATGGTTCGATTGGCGAGAACATCGCCTATGCCAATCGCGATGCGACCGAGGCCGAAGTTCGCCGTGCCGCACAAATCGCCAATGCGGATGAGTTCATCCGCAAGCTTCCCGAGGGTTACGACACGCTGATCGGCGAACGTGGCGTGAAACTCAGCGGTGGGCAGCGCCAGCGGATCGCCATTGCCCGGGCCGTGCTGGCCGATCCCAAAATTCTCATTCTCGACGAGGCGACGAGCAATCTCGATACCGAAAGCGAGCGACTGATTCAGTCCGGCCTCTCCCGGTTGATGCATGACCGCACCTGTTTCGTGATTGCCCACCGCTTGAGCACGATTGCTCACGCTGATCGGATCGTCGTCCTCGAAAACGGCACCGAGGTCGAATCGGGGACTCACGCCGAACTGATGGACCTCGACAGCCGCTATCGCATGATGGTCTTGATGCAGACCAGTCAGCAGGGCGATCCGATCGAAGCCGATGAGATGCCTGCCACCTAACAGGAAGGCTTTCATGCGGATCGGTATCGTCAGTGACACGCACGGCCATCTGGGCTACACGCGAAAGGCGGTCGAGGCACTGGCAGAAAATCGAGTCGAGCGTGTTTTGCATTGCGGCGACATCGGCTCGACCGAAATTGTCCCCTTGTTCGCTCCGTGGCCCACGCATTTCGTGTTCGGTAATTGCGATCACGATCACGCGGAACTGGAGCGGACGATCGAACTCTGGGAACAGACGTCCCACGGTCTCTTCGGCTCCGTCGAACTCGAGGGATCAAACGTCGCGCTGACGCACGGGCACGTCCCACAGCTCTTGCGGGATGCGATTTCATCGCAAAAACACCGGCTCGTGTGCTATGGTCACACGCATCTTCGCGAGCACCACTACGAAGGCGAGACGCTGGTCCTCAATCCGGGCGCCCTGTTCCGTGCGAACCCGCACACGATCGCGATTGTCGATCTGCCTGAATTGACAGTCACATCCCTCGAGATTCTTTGAGGGGCGTTGCCAGCGGTCGCGAAGGCACGCGACGTATCGTCATTCGAGGTTGAATTTGAGCGACGCATCGACCCGACTCTCTGCTGCACGCGTGGTCTGCGACGGTGTCAGCATGGTGTTTCCCTCCGGGCAGACGGCCGTCTCGAACGCTTCGTTCGAGGTTGGCTTCGGGGAATTTGTGTCCCTTGTCGGTCCTTCCGGCTGCGGAAAATCGACTTTGCTCCGGATGATTGCCGGTTTGATCGCCCCGACTTCCGGACGAATGCTGATTCACGAACAGCTGGCCGTGGAGGCGCGTCGCAGCGAGCGCATCGGGTTTGTTTTCCAGGAGCCGCGGCTTCTGCCGTGGCGGAGCGCCGCTCACAATGTCCGCTTGCCGCTCGAACTCGATGGCTCGCGCTCGCGCAAAGCAAGATGTCCGCGTACCGGAGGCGCTGACGCTCGTCGGCTTGACGGGGCGCGATGCAGCAAAGACTCCTCGGATGCTTTCAGGCGGGATGCGGATGCGCGTTTCGCTGGCCCGCGCGCTGGTAACAGATCCGGATCTTCTGTTACTCGACGAGCCATTCGGAGCGCTGGACGACATTCTGCGGCAGCAACTCAATGCGGAACTAGTCCGAATCTGGATGCAGCGACGGCCAACGACCATCTTCGTGACGCACAACGTCGCGGAAGCTGTTTATTTGAGTCAACGGATTCTTGTCGTCACTCCATCGCCCGGGCGGATCGCGGCAAGCGTGACAGTCCCCTTCGACTATCCCCGCGATTCAGACTTGCGTGCCACGGGCGAATTCGCGCGGTGCACCGGCGACGTAAGTGATCGGCTGCGAGAGACTTCCGCGATGAAGGGCACGAGGGACTCCTACATCGCACGGGTTTTGCCGCCGATCGCTCTTTTCGTGCTCATCATCGTTGTATGGCAGCTGGCGACGTCCGTGCGGAATATCCCGCGCTATCTCCTGCCCGGTCCGGCGGACGTCTTTGTCGCTTTGGTTGCGAATGTGGTCAAGCTGGCTCAAGCAACCGGGGTGACGGCGGCGGGGGCCATTTGCGGATTCTTATTGAGCGTGTTTGTTGGAACTCTCGTCGCGATCATTTTTTCGCAATCAGCCCTGATTCGCCGCAGTTTTTTTCCTTATGCGATCTTTCTGCAAACCGTCCCCATCGTGGCGGTTGCCCCGCTGATTGTGCTCTGGTCCGGAACTGGATTCCGCAGTGTTGTGATCGTTTCATTCATCGTCAGCCTCTTCCCCGTGGTGACAAACGGGACGGCCGGTTTGACGGCAATCGATCCCGACCTGATCGACCTGTTTCAACTGCACGGTGCTTCGCGATGGCAGACACTGGTGAAATTGCGGCTTCCGAGCGCGGTCCCCTCGATTGTGACCGGGGCCCGGACATCGAGCGGGCTGGCCGTGATCGGAACCATCGTCGGCGAGTTTTTCGTCGGATACGACGCATCCGAGCGGTACGGGCTCGGCTATCTCGATCCAACAATCAAGCGACCAACTCAAAACCGACCTGTTATTCAGTGCGGTCTTGCTGTCGACGCTTCTCGGCCTGGCGGTCTTCCTGGCCGTGGGAGGTGTCGGTGCGACGATTCTTCGTCGTTGGGACGACGGCACGGCATAAGTCCGTAATCAACCTGCGCCTAAGCCGGATGTCGCGTGCCGCGCAGCGGACACCGTCGGGCAATATGAGACTGTCAGACAATCGCCTGAACGCTCGCAGCTAGCCCGCGGCAAAATAGGAGCGCAGTATGCGGACCAAATGGTGGGCTCGCCGTTCAAACACCTCGGCGTTCTTGGCCCAACCGATTGGCTCGATCCGGACGGTGATCGCCACCTGCTTGGAGGCAACGCGCTGCCGGCGGCTGGGCGTCGCTTTTTCGTTGCCGAATTCCACCGTCATTTGAACGGGTAGATTCGTCGCGGACGCTCCCCAGAAGGGAAGCAAGCTGCGTCGTCCGAGTCGGACCACGGCCCGCGATTCGGTCACGTCCGTCAATGAGCCGCGCTCGTCTCGCACGAAGCCGCCGAGTTTGTAGACGATCATGTCCGCGGCGATGCACGCCTGGAACGTGACTTCGTGCACGAACGGATCGCGAGGCGGTTTGTTGGCCTCCTCCGCGATTTCTTGCTCGCTCGGAGTGTCGGCCGATGTTTGAGCAATCGTACGATTGCGGCCCGACTTTTTTGCGTTATAGACGGCGCAGTCGGCACGTCGAAGGACCTCTTCGACCGAGTCTCCCTCCTCGACCTGCGTCACACCGAACGAGGCGGTGACTTTCAACTCCTCAGTTCCGCCAATCTGGCCGTTCATGATCGCAAGTCGCAGACGTTCGGCCCGCTTGACTCCCTGTTCCAGTGCGGTCCCCGGACAGACGATGACGAATTCCTCGCCGCCGTAGCGAGCCACGAGGTCGCCGGAATAGACTTCGTGCCGGAAGCAGTTTGCCACGTCAACGAGCACCTGGTCGCCCACGGCATGTCCGAACGAGTCGTTGATCGCCTTGAAATAATCGACGTCGGCAAAGATCACGCAAAACGGATCGGCCGACTTGCCCTTCTGTTCGTGAAGCATCAGCGCGAGCTGAATTTCGAGCTCTCCGCGGTTAACCAGCGAGGTCAGCGAGTCGCGGCTGGCGGCCAGCTTGAGATCGCGATATTCCCGCGGACGCAAGCTATTGCGGGAGAGATCGCGAAAGATTTCCGCAACGCCGTGCAGCTTGCCCTCGGCATCGATCAGCGGGACCGATTGCATTTCCACGTCGATCCAGCGTCCGTCGCCCGCCTCGATTTGCACGTTTTGCGTCGTCGGGTGTCCTGGTTTCGATCACTTTTTTCATGGGGATGTCTCGCTCTTCGAGACTCTCCCCCAACTTGTCGGCGTATCCCAAGAGGCTGGGTGTCCAGACTTGGCCGAGCATTTCGTGCGATTCGCGCGCCAGCAGTTTCTCGGCGCCGCGGCTCCAAATCACGAAACGCATCTCGGCGTCGACAAGGTAAAAGCCGTCGTAAAGACTTTCCAATAAGTACAGGTACGAAAAGATGTGTCCGAGCGAGCTCGCTTCCTGTGCGTTTTGAGAGCGAGAGGGTTTGGGCGATCCGACGGCGGGAGTCGAGTCGTCAAGCGTCTCTGTGAAGGGGAGCCCTTCGTTTTCGACCCACCGCTCGAGCGCACGGACGATGTTCCCGTCGAACTGAGAGCCGGACGCCTCCTTCAGAATGGCCAGGATGTCCGCGTGCGATTTGGCATCACGGTAGGTCTTGTCGGTCGAAAGCGAATCGTACGCGTCGGCTACCGCCAGAATTCGCGCGCCCTGGCAGAAATTGGTGCCGGCGGGGCGCGTTCGGCCGATATAGCCGTGGTAATGGTGCGCGGCTTGGACGATGAACTTCACAACTTCCTTGTGTCACACGGCAAGCCTGCAGCACGTCGACGCCAATGTTGTGATGCAGGTCCATCAATTCAGCTTCATCAGGGCTGAGTCGGCCCGGCTTGAAGAGAATATTGTCCGGCACGCCGATCTTGCCGACGTCGTGCAGCAAGGCGGCCACTTCCAATAACGTAATCTGCTGCGATTCCCAGCCGAGGTGTTTCGCGATGCCTGTGGACAAAAGGGCCACCCGCCGCGAATGTCGAACGGTTGCCGAGTCGCGGAAGTGCAACGCCGACATCAGGCTCCGCAAGACGCCTTTGGAGATGATTCCGGCAAGCGACTCTGGCGAGCCGCCCGAATGGGACGCCGGCTCGGCCCGCTTGTGGAGGGTCATCAGGCCCAGAAGTAGCCGCGCGGAATCATGGGGATTGGCATTGGAGAAGTCGCGTGCCGACGACTCGTCCAGAGTCGCATCGGCGAGCAGGCGTTCGGTCAGCATGGTTCCTCGCGCAAATATTGAAAGAGCGTTCCGAAGCGAGAATCGCTGGTGTAAAAACAGAATCCGACGCGAAACCCTACGCCAGCCGCGGCGCGAGTCAAAAGGCCCCCAGCGCGTCCCCGCCGAGGGTCAGTTGAAGCGATCGGAAATGCCGGTCATAGCGAGCGTCGCGATTATGCCGATTCGCCCAATTCGCGCGATCGCAGGGTCGCGGCGCGCACGGCGTTCATCAACGCAGCCCGCAGCCCGCCCGATTCCAACGCGTGCAGCCCGGCGATCGTTGTTCCGCCGGGACTGGCAACGGCGTCTTTCAGCACTGCAGGCGATTGCCCGGTCTGCAGCACCATTTGGGCCGCACCCAGCACCGTTTGCGCGGCTAGCTTTGTTGCCACGTCTCGAGGAAGCCCCATCCAAACGCCGCCGTCGCTGAGAGCCTCGATGACCTGGTAAACGTAGGCCGGACCACTGCCGGACAACCCGGTGACGGCATCCAGCATCGGCTCCGGAAGCTCGACAGCGATCCCAACCGTCGATAGCAGGCGGCGCACTAATTCGCCGTCTGCCGGCGTCGCGGCTCCGCCAAGAGCGAAGGCCGCCGCACCGACACCCACCAGGCATGGTGTATTGGGCATCACGCGTACAAGCCGGGCGCTCGTTCCCAAGAAACTCATCAACGTATCGACCGAAACTCCGGCGGCGATCGAAATCACGAGATGCTTGGGTGTGATTTCCGCTCGAACCTCGGAAAGCACCTCGGTCACATTCTGTGGCTTGACGGCCAGAATGACGACATCCGACGACCGCACAACTTCGAGATTCGATTCTGTCGCGCGTGCCCCCATTTGCGTGGAGAACGACTCGCGCGCCGCGGAGTGCGGGTCGCTTGCCACAATCGAATCGACTGCGGCGAACTTCGCGGTAATCAGGCCGTTAGCAAGTGCCGTGGCCATTCGTCCCGCACCCAAAAAACCAACGCGTTTTTGTTCCGTCGAAACCGGCATTTGAGAAAAGCACTCGGAGAGAACAAGAACCGTTTTGATCGCACGCCGTGTGCGCGACAGACGTTCGATTATAGGGCCGGCTCCAACACGTCACAAATCCTGGTGATTTGTAACGTCCGAGCAGCTCGCAGCCATTTAATGCAAAGTCAATTCGATCCGTTTGCCTTCTCCGTCGGTCCCCGTGCTGAACACGGTCCAGCCCTCTCTCCCGGTTTTCAACTGAATCGGCTGTTCGGCAAATGGGTCGAGCGAAACGAACGGCATGAATTGCGGGACCAGGGCCGCAAGTGTGTCGGGGTAGTTGCCGTTTTTCGCGCGGAACCGAGCGGCGGCAAGCACAACTTGGGCGAGATCGGCTCGCGTTTCGGCCTCTTGAAAAACACGCTCCAGACTTGGGAGCGCGGGCCAAACCAAGGACGGCAGCAAGCCGGTCTTTTTGGATTCCATGTCCCTTTGCAGTTTTTCGCAGACCTCGCGCGAATGCTTGGAGCTTCCCGGAACAGTCGAAGACGCCCCCAGACCCGCCTCACGAAACACCCGAAAACCGTTGCGAAGATGACTTATTTCGTCCGGGAGCAGGAAGACGCGGTAAAAAGGGAGCAGCGTTTGAATGCGTGGCGAGAGCGGATACGTCAGTCCGAGGAGATCGACCGGTCTGCCGTCGTGTCCGCCCGGTTCGAGTGAAACGTGTACCGCTGCGAAAATATCGCTCGACTCACCGGAAAGGGGATCGGCCAGCATTTCGACTGAGCCACTCAGAGTCATCGCCTCCTCGAAGATCAGGCCGCGTCGGAGCGATTGTCGGAAGGACAGATCGCGGGGAATTTTGAAGGCTGCCAGCTGTGCTTCGGACAATTTCACCGAATTCAGCAGGTCGACCATTGTGCCGATCGCGAGGCGATGTTCGGCAGCGGCAACCAATCCCGAAATGAGAAACGGTTCCTCGGCCACGTGGCGCGATGTTGAAAACATGGCCGACACATCCTTTGCCGCCATCGCCAGATCGCCGTCGGAGGCACAGACGCGAGCGTGTAGCGATAGCATCACCGCGACGAAACGCGTGTCTTGCGTTTCGGGAAGGAGAATGTCGACCCGCGGCCGGCCATATTCGCGTTCGAAGTAGCAACTCGGCCGGCTCGCCGCTTCGCGAAGCAACGCGAGATCCGCCTCGTGCCGCTGCAGGTAGGCGCGGAGATTCTTGTCCTTCAAATCCAACGGCACTCTTCCGGACGCCGGCTCCAACCAGGATTCGAGCTTCGTGGCCTGATCCTGCCGGAGGTTGCGAATCGCTTGGAAATAAAGCGGCGCCGCGTTTTCCGTGTCGGCCGGTCGGTGCGGGGCCACCGAAAGGGACATCGCTGCGGCCTCTGCTTTCCAGCGACTTATTCGTTCCCTGGCCGACAAATCCATAATGGCCAGCGTCGTGGACTGGACGAAAACCGCAATCGCCGCGGCCGCCGCAAGTTTGCCCAACGGCCATTTCATCGCCGGCGGGCGTTCGGCCTCTCCAAGCAGACGAATCCCCTTCCATGCCACGGCGACAATCCCCACGAGGTAAACGGCCGCCAAGGACACCACATAAATAAACGGAAAATGCTCCGCACCGAAGTCGAACCGCCAGTGGGCCACAAACGCGGTCAACAGTCCAAAGCCAACCACGCCGGGAGCGCACAGCATGAAATACAGCATCCACCGAAATTCCAGCGGCGGAAATCGCACAATGCAGGCTGAGAGAGTGGCATGCACCAACAGGATCGCCGCGGCGATTTCAAACCAGAGCAGCATTTTTTCCATGGGACCATGTCCATGCTGAAATCAAAGCGAACGGCTTTGAACTAGATCGCGCATCGAGACAAATTTGTCCGCGAATTCAGGCCGCTTGCGAAAAAATCAGGCGTCTCGTAGAAGAAGGCGAAGCCCGGAAAACCTCTCCCCCTCAAACGCACCGATGTCGTACCTGCCGCGCCTCGTTTTCTGCTTTTTTTGGCTGGTCGCTGTCCCCTCGTTCGTGACGGCGAAGGAGCCGGGTCCGCCGAACGTCGTCTTTTTTTTGGTCGACGACCTGGGTTGGAAGGATCTTTGCTGCTTCGGCAGCACATTTTACGAAACGCCGAACGTCGACCGCTTCGCGGCGACGGGGATGAAATTCACCCAGGCTTACGCCGCCTGTCCGGTCTGCTCGCCGACGCGGGCCAGCATTCTGACTGGAAAATACCCGCAGCGCACCGGCATCACCGACTACATCGCCGTCAATCGCTCCAATCAGCCGGAAAAATGGTCGCGCCGCACCCGCCTGCTGCCGGCCCCCTATTCCGACCGCCTGGCACTCAGCGAAACCACCCTGGCCGAGGCTCTCAAACAGGCCGGTTACGCGACTTTTTTCGCTGGGAAGTGGCATTTGGGACCGCAGGGCTACTACCCCGAGGATCAGGGCTTCGACGTCAACAAGGGGGGCCTGGAATGGGGAGCGCCCAGCGGCGGAAAGCGGTATTTTTCGCCCTACGGCAATCCAAAACTTCCCGACGGTCCGCCCGGCGAGCACCTGCCCGCGCGGCTCGCCGCCGAAACGGCCGCCTTCATCACCGCCCACCGCGACCGGCCTTTTTTGGCCTATCTCAGCTTTTATTCGGTCCACATTCCGCTGATGGCCCGCGAAGATTTGCTGCACAAGTACGAGGCCAAGGCCAAAAATCTCCAACCCGCCGGCCCCGAATGGGGATCGGAACGCAAACAGAAAGTCCGCCTCGTCCAAAGTCTTCCCGTCTATGCCGCCATGGTTGAGGCCATGGATCAGGCCGTCGGCACCGTGCTCCACAAACTCGACGAACTAGGCCTGTCCGACCGCACCATCGTGATTTTTATGTCCGACAACGGCGGATTAGCGACCTCCGAAGGCCATCCTACTTCCAACCTGCCGCTTCGGGCCGGAAAAGGCTGGCTCTACGAAGGCGGCATCCGCGAGCCGATGATCATCCGCGCCCCCGGCACCACGAAACCCGGCAGCACCTGCGACACGCCGGTCATCAGCACCGACTTTTTTCCGTCCATCCTGGATCTTTGCGGCCTCCCCGCAAGACCCGAACGGCAAATCGACGGCCGGAGCCTCGTGCCGCTCCTCAAAGGCAAACCGCTCAACCGCGGCCCCCTTTTTTGGCATTACCCCCACTATGGAAACCAGGGGGGCGCCCCGTCCGGCGCGGTGCGTGACGGCGACTGGAAGCTGATCGAGTGGTACGAAGACGGCAGCCGCGAGCTGTTCAACATTCGCGAAGACATCGGCGAACATCAAAACCGGGCCGCCGACATGCCGGACAAAGTCCGCGACCTCGCCGCCAAACTCGACGCCTGGCGACACACGGTCGGCGCGATCATGCCCACGGTGAATGCCAAAATGGCACCGCGCCGCTCCCCGTGAGCCGACTTTTTTGGCTTTTTTGGGGCGCTGAAAAGGGGGGACTTTTTTTGGCTCGACCCCAAAAAAAGCCAAAATGGCAGCCGCCGCGCGGTTTGTCAGAATGGCAGCCACAATTTCCGCACTCGCTCCGGCTCGGAAAAACGAATGCCGCATCGCGATCGGCCACCTCTTTTACAGGAGCTGTAAATCTGATCGTGATCGACTCGCGAAACGCCGGTAAGCTGCAAGTAGTGGCCGCTGACACGCTTCCCGAACGTCACTCGGGGCGTGTTTGTTCCCGGTCTTTCAGGAAACCGTTTGGCAGATCGGGAGAGCTGAGATCCAGCGTCGTTTTTGCACTGAAATCAGCAATGCGCGGGATGATGACCTTCTCACCGCAGTCCGTGCAAGTCCCTCGTTGACCGGCCGCCGCTGATCGAACCCGGATTTCCCGACCGCACTTTGGGCAAAAGAAAATGATCGGCACGGTGCTCTTTCAAAACCGGGGCCTGAAAGATGGGTCAACGCGTTCAATCGGCACGGGATCGCCAGCTGATCCGCTCTGCGGATCGGTCGAGCCGTTCCGCTTCCAACCATTCGAGTCGAGGATGTCTACGAGTTCATGTTCAATACTACAAAAAAAATCCCACAATTCTCACTTTTGATGTCGCAAATCGGTCGCTCAGCCCCTCTTTTTTGCAGTCTGTCTTTCCCAAGGTGGTGAACCGGTGGCCACTCGCGGCGGTTTTGACCCGTCCGCGTCCCCCGTCGTCCGTCAATCATGGGTAACGATCAGAGGGGCGATTTCTTCGCCGTCGATCGGTGAATTTATGTGATTCCTGTGTCGCAACGGGGCGTCTCCTCCACCATTTTGAAGCCGACACGACGAGGAGACGGCCGAGGACTCCGCATGACGGCGACGGCAGAGCTCATCGCGCGTTCGCAATCCGGCGATCACGGAGCTTTTGCCGAGTTGGTGCGGCGTTTCGAGCGGGCCGTCGTGGTGACGACCTGGGCGGTCCTGCGTGACTTCCACGCCGCACAGGACGCCGGTCAGGAAACGTTTTTGATCGCCTACCAAAACCTGGCACAGCTGCGAACGCCAGACGCGTTCCCGTCGTGGCTGCTGCAAATCGCGAAAAGAGAGGCCCTCCGCGCGGCGAGCCGTCCGAAGGAAATGGCGTCGGCCGATCCGTCGACGCTGGAATCGAACTCAGGACCGCCCGAGTGGGCCGATGCCTACGCGGGAGTGATCGAGACACTCGGTCGCCTGCCGGAACACGAACGGACGCTCGTCGTCCTGCGTTATGTCGACGGTCACTCGATGGCCGAGATCGCCGAAATGACAGGCCGCCCGATCGGCAGCGTGACAAAGCAGCTCTCGCGAGCGATCGCCCGGCTGCGGAAATGGTTTGTCGAGGTACCCCAATGACCGCCGAGCGCGACATCGAACAACTCCTGCGAAAACTCAGCGAAGACTGGTCGAAAAACGCCTCGATCCTCGACGACGTCATGCGGCGGATCGGCGATTCGCATGGCTCATCCTCCCGAGCCGGGGGGTTAATCCCCCCGGTCGAATGCGAGTTTGAGCCCCAAAGCGCGCAACACGTTCATCGCGATCCAACGCCCAACGCACCGCTGGTCCCTGGGGATCAACCCCAGGGCTCGGCATCCAAACTCCTGCTCCCCTCGCCCCTCGAGGGAGAGGGGCCGGGGGTGAGGGGGCCGACGGAAGCACGCTTCCGCCGCATCGGCACTCTCGCCGCCGCCGCCCTCGTCCTCGCCTCGCTCGCCACGTGGTTCTACTTCGCCGGCCAACCAAATTCGCTCTCGGCCCAAGTGATCGCGCGATGGATCGGGCCAAGTCGCTCAACGTCGTCACGTACGCGCGGGAAGTCGGGCCGCACGGTGAAGATCGCGGACTCAAAAAGGCCGGCGAATCCTGGTTCGTGGCGGACGTCGGCTTTCGTTACGACTGGGCCAACGAAATCCGCCTCGGCAACAACACGTCGTTTTGGCGATTCAACCGCCGCACAAAGACGGCCTTCCGTTCGGCCAGCGGCGGCATTCGCAAACTTCTTGACGAGTGGTTCGACGTACACAAATTCGCCGCGAACATGCAGCGCGATTACGTGCGCGAGCCGGCGGCCGACATGACCGTCAAGAACGAGCCTCTCAAGGCCTACCGCCTCATCCCAAGTCCCAATCTGGCCGATCCCGGATTGAAAGACGGAAGCCACCGCATGCTCGCCTTGCTCGATTCGCATTCGCGGATCGCCCGCGTCGAGATTCAAAAGGAGCAAAAGGGAACCTGGCAATCCGTTTCCGTGCAGGAATGGTCGTACGACGTGCCGATCGACGCAAAACTCTTCGAGCCAAATTTTGGGGACGGAGTCAAAGTCGTCGACTCCGACCGCGCCTTCGACGAACCTGGTCGACCTCACTCGACAGGCCCGTCCATGTCGAAGAACGCGAGGGCCTGATCTACGCCGTGCACCGGATTGAGCGGTTCGAAGGCGGCGGATTGCTCGTCATGTCATCGGTTCGCGGCAATGAGCAGACGCTCGAACCAATTTCCGCTCCAACGGCGAATGATCCAATTCGGGCTCTACTATGTCGACGGCCCGGGAATGAATTGCGCGGTTCGGCCAGATGCCCGAGGGCTGCTTTCGCATCCTGCTTGCATTCGCCAGCCATGGTGGAATCGACCTTCAATGGTGGATCCAGGTCCCGCGGATGAAGCCGCCGAATTTCTTCGACATCCCGCCCGACGCCGCCTGGATCGTGGCCGATATGCTTCCGTTCTCTCAATTCGGCAACGCCTACGGCAAGGCGCATGGCGGAGCGATTCCGCACATCAAGTGGAAGTTGCCCCTGGTCGTCGGCACGCCGCCCAAGTTGCCCACGCTGACGGAAATCGCCACCAGTGTCTACGCGGACGCCGCCGCCTTGGGCTCGGTCCCCGAGTACTTTCTCAGCCTCGATCTGGGAATTGATGACTCCGGCCCGCAACCAATGGGCCGCCGCGGCAGCCTCGACGAGACAACACCGGCCCAATTCTCCGAAGCGGTCGAACGCCACGTCCGCTGGTGGTTTCGCCAGGACGTCGAGTTTCAGCTCAATCTGCCGAAGAATCGCATTCCAATGTGGCAAGGCGGCATCGGCCTGAACTGGCTCCCAGGCGTCGGCGACGCGGAACTGGCCCGCCTCAAGGGCGCGACCGGCATCAAAGAACTCTTTCTCCGCGGCACACAGATCACGAACGACGGCCTGGCGTCACTGGCCGGTCTCACAGAGCTAACGGTCCTCGACCTCTCGGAAACGTCAATCACCGACGCCGGCCTCACCCACCTCACCGGCCTGCACAAACTGAAGCGGCTGGAACTTAAAAACACGCCTGTCACCAACCGCGGTATCGAACGGCTGAAAGCGGCGATCCCGAAGCTCAAAGTGGAAAGGTAGGTCCCTGAATCCGCCGCCTGGTGATACTCTTCTCGCAGCGCAATTTGCATGATCGGGAATGGATGGGACTTTGCCCCCGAATTGATTCCCGTCCCCTTTGATTCTGCCCTCGGCTTTGCACACAAATAGCCCTTTTCGCCCGAATTGGTATGCAGATTGGGGAATTTATGTGCAAGCGGGTTTGGCACGGGAGTTTGGCGGCGGGTTGATTTGCCAGTTGGTGGCGTCAATCGCGTGTTGAGCGAAAGGCGATAATCCATACGATCAATCCGATGACCGCGAGCAATGCGCCTGCGATCATCAAAATGCCGCCGGTCGTCACCATTGGCGGCGCCCCTCCAAACTGGAGTCCGTTCTCGGTCAGCGTGACCTGCGGACCTGGAGAAGGAATGAGGGCGCCCACGGAAAAACAAATCACGCCTGCAAGCAGGACAATTGCCGCACTAAGACTTTTCATGCTGGCATCCCCTGGAAGGTAGGGACTCATGCCGCCATTCTAGCGGGGGCCGGTTGGCACGCGAGTTCAGCGGATGGTGCGCAACCGACCGATCAGCCAAGCGGTCAAGACAAACAAGACGATCGTTAAAATGAAAGCAACCGGATTCGGCTTCGCGAGTTTAAGGAGCACCATGATGCCCCAAGCAATGACCCAGCCGAATAGGGCCAGATGCCATCTGTGCCTCTGAATCAGCGGTGTCCTCATGCCCTGATTCTACCGTCAGCAGAAGCGCCTGCGCCAGCACGATGACGATCAGCACGCCGCAAGCGATTTCGGCAATCGACAGTAACGGTTCGCCCCCGTTGGGTAGCGTGAGCAGTCCGGTTTCGATGCCGGCAATGGCGAGTAGGAGCGGCAGGACGATCCAGAGGACGCGGGCGAGCATCGGGCAGTAGTCCGCCTGGTCGTTGACCGGCATTTTTATTGGCGGGGATCCCGACGGGATTGTCATCGCGCTCGCAATGGAGATTGCGAAACGAGCGTATGAAATAGCCGACGCAATGATTGTGGTCGGGCGGGGAAATAGTCATGCCGACCCGCGACGAACTCGACCGGCTGCGAAAGAGGTGAGAGCGATGTTCTACCGCATCGTGACTTGCCCGCCCGGATACGAGCCTCAAAACAAATATATGGTCTGCGAATACGAGACGCTGGACTACGCCTCAAAGCTCGACAACGTGAAGAACGTTGACGGCAGACCGTACTTCGCAAGCATTGAAGATGCTCGCCAGTCATTGCCGCCCGGCGCAAAGCAACTGCCTTTCGGCAAGGAATTTCAAGTATTGGAACTTTGGGTTTCCGGCTGATTTCGACACGACGTGGTCTGATGCGGGATTAGCCCTCATTGGCCGTCCCCGGTCGAATTTGTGTGCAGCCGCCCGAATTGGTGTGCAAAAGGCTTTTTGTGTGCAAAGCCTCTGCCCTCTTTGATTCCGCTTGGCACTCAAAGAAACGGCTGTCATTCCGAGCTCGCGCACCTAGTCCAAGTGTGGCGGCCCTTCTGGGCGGCGGATATCTTCCAATGTTCGGGCCGCCGAAGGCGACGCCGTCGCTGGTCGTTGCGGCCCGGCGAGCTGAGCCAAACGTGCCCTCATCATTCCAGGAGCGACTTCGATGGCCCGCAATGCTTGGGTTGTGCCATTGGTCGCCGTCGCTCTTCTAGCCGGCGACGGGTGCAGCGTCAGCAGCTCGGACTCGAACGACGCGGATGGCCAGGAGGCTCAATTTCTTCCGATCGCCGCGCGGCAGTCGTCCAAGAAGAGGCTGGAGTCGATCAAGCTGCCTCCTCCGTCCTGGCCGATACCGGCGACCACGCTCGACCTCGATGAAGCCAGGCTCGCGCTGCTTCGCCGCCTGGTGCGCGAACGAGCGGCCATGCTCAAGCCTCAAGATCTGGCCCGACTTC
Organism: uncultured Planctomycetaceae bacterium; assembly: GCA_963756305.1. GTDB lineage: Bacteria > Planctomycetota > Planctomycetia > Planctomycetales > Planctomycetaceae > DASPSM01. Next base: position 1,325,406 of record CAVWNP010000001.1, on the reverse strand, counting down.
CGAGCGAGAGCAAGGCCTTGCGGCCTTTGCGCGGTTCCGCTGGAAGCGGTGTCGCGGACTCCACCAGCCGACTGCTGCCACGCGCAAATCGAGACGACGCCGTTTCGGCTGGAGGGCAGTCCGCGGCGGCCGATCTGTTTCGCTGGTTTCCGCAGGGAGCGGAATCAGATTCGTTCCGACTCAAAAAGAACGGGTATCATTCCGACGTCGCGGTGGGAGCGGCCGGCCGGCTGGATTGGGTCTTCAGTGTGGCGGCCAGCAGCCTCGACACGGAACCGGCGCAACACCTCGAGGGATACGATTCGACTCAGCAAAGCTATGAACTCTTCGTGCCGCCCGGCTATAAGCCAGGCCACGCCTATCCGCTGATCCTTCACGTCGATCCTGGCGAACGGTCAAACGGGTGGCGAATCTGGCGGACGGTCTGCCAGCGACACGGAGTTTTTTTCGCCGGTCCGCATCACGCCGGCACCGAAGGCGGAGTGGATGCGCCCTGTGCGCCTCCGCATTGTTCTGGATGTCCTCGATGATCTCCGCCACCGTTATTCGATCGACCCGGACCGGACCTACATCACGGGGATTTCTGGCGGCGGGAACGCGGCAGCCCGCATCGCGTATGCGGTGCCAGAGCTGTTTGGCGGCATGGCTGCGATCGTCGGCGTGTGGGGCATGCGGCCCGAGCACTGGCTGCGCCAGCGAGCGGCCGAACGACTGAGCGTGGCGATCTTGACCGGCGAGTTCGATTTCAATCGCAACGAACTGGAACTGGAATACTTCCCCTTTATCAAGGAGCAGGGAGTTCGATCGATGCTCCGTGTTTACCCGGGCATCGGACATCAGGCTCCCAATCCCGCCCAATTGGAGGAAATCTTTCAGTGGTTGGAGGCGAGTGTGCCGGCACGCCGTCTCTCCGCGCAACGATTTCCCGCCAGTCGTCTACCGGGGCCTGCGACTGCCGACGAGTGGTCAAGAGCACTGCTGATTGAAGTCACCGACCGGCTGCAGACACCGGACGGCCTGGCGATGGCGATTTTTCTCCTCGAAGGCGTTATCGAGCGGTGGCCGGGAACGCCGGCGGCGAAGTTCTCGCAGGACTTGCTGCGGGAGTTCGATGCCAATTCCAGCGTGCCGTCGAGGGACATCACCAAGTCCGAAAAACTCCGCTACGCCTATTTGCAAGCATCTTGCCACGATTCAAGCTATGCAGCCGGACCACCGGCCGGGTATCCGATCCCCTGGACGTCGCGAACGCAAATCGCAATTGAATGCTGGAATGACGTCTTGCGGCTAGCACCATTTGGCAGCGACGTCGCCCAAAAAGCTAAAGCGCGCCTCGATACGCTGCGCAAGGAGCTGCACTGACGGCGCCACCAGCGACCCGGAAGCGTGGAGGTCGCGTGACTAAATGACTCTCGCGACGCACGACGTGCACAATTCATCCACAGTTGTCGTGCCGTTTTGAATTACGACGTTCATTCCCAGTTCGCGGGCCTCTTTTTCGATGAGATCGTTGTACCACAAACTTCTCGCGAGAAAGTTGCGCAGCATGCGTTCGGGATCGGTTGATCCTTGCAACCATCCGCGATTATTGCGTTCGCGAGCCTCCAGATACTGACGGTAAGGTCACGAGCCACACGGATCGGACATTCTGGAGATCCAATTGGGAGACGCGGCCTGGCCGCAGATGCCAGCCGTCGATGACGATTCCGGGTCCGAAGGTCGCATGCTTTCGAATCGCCCGTTCGATAATCGGCCACGCGGCTGTGTGCTGCGAGGTCGCGTCTGCTTTGAGTTTCTCAAGCGGGCTGTTCGTGAAATAGTCCAGATAGGAGACCGTGCCCGTGATGTGCAGGTCCGGGTGTGTTTCGGGAGTGGTCACGGCTTGCGCGCCGATGATCAGGTCGTCGATCGTCAGCGACCGGATTCCAAGTCGCGCGGCCAAGGCTCCGCCCAGCGTGGTCTTTCCCGCGCCGGGTTGCGCCGCCGACCAAGATCACTTTGGCCGACTGGTCATTCGCCATTGGAGCGGTTTCCTAAATTTGAAATCCGACCAGGAATTGAGGGACCCGTCAGTCGATCCGTTTCTCGGTGAGCGCCCGTTCGAGGCGGTCCCAATCAAGAAGGCGTGCGAAAACGGGCCAGACCCGGGCCGTGTTGGCGAGGCGGCCCGATTCGGCTCGAAGCTCGCCGAGAAACATCCCCCAGAGCACCAGGCCTCCAACCGGTGCGCCCACGCGGTAAAGCACGTAGCTGCACGCGCCAGCGGCAACCGCCAGCAGAACGAATCGCCTCCAATCGTTCGTTCTCAATAATGACCAATAGGTGGGCGCTGAACGTCTCCAACGCTGGTACGTTTGGAGGATGGCGAGTTGGGGGCGATTGAGTTCCATGGGGTGATTTTAGCGGGTCGCGTCGGCGGAAAGACGCCATAAAAGGGGCCCGCGCCGCCGTTGCCCACTTGCGTCCAGAGGAAGGTGAGCCGGCGCTCGGCGAGCCTCGCTGTCCCATCCTACTAGACCGTCTATCGCAAAACGGTGGATCTTGTGCCGTACTGAATGCAAAAATTTACCACCAAGTCACAAAGACACCAAGGAACGCGGCGGATAACTGTCTTCTTGTATTTCTTCGTGTCTTAGTGCCTTTGTGGTAAAAATCTGCCCGACTCTGCGCACCCACCATTTTGAAGTAGACGGTCTACTACTACACCATCTACTTCAGGTTGACGGAGCCCCACGGACCGAAAAGGCAAGATTTTGCCGATGGGTTCTGGCATAATCGCGGCACGGGTCGACAGTGGCAAGGGAACCCGTTTTCATGCGCACCTCTTCGCCTTTTTCTTCGTTCGCGGCTCGCGCCGCGCTGGTCGCTGCCGTCGTCTGTTTCGCAAATGCGGCGTTCGGGCAGGTGCAGCAGCCGGTTGATCCGAAGACCTATTCGTCACCTTCCGGCACGTTTACTCTCACGGTCGATCCCAGCGATCTCTACGGGCGAAGGGGAGCAGAGTATCGCCTCGCCAAGAACGGCAAGGAAATCTGGGCCAGGTCCCTGCCCTTTACGTTGATCGGGGTCGCGATCACCGATGGGGGAGTTGTCGCTGGTTACGGGCACCCACGCGGGGCACGAAGCGGCGATGAGAATGAGAGCGAAGGGCCCGGCGAATTGGTTGTGGCCATCTTTGATCCCGCGGGCTCGCTACGGCTCAAACAGGTCATCAAGCGGTGGACCAGCGAAGACTCGCACGCGGCTCCGCTCCCCGTCGCGCATGGCCTGGTTGTTGATGAGCCGAACGATCGGCTCGTCGTGCGCTTGGAAGACTTCGCCCATTACGAAAGTTGGCGGACCTATCGACTTTCCACCGGCGACCGTCTTGGAAAAGCGGACGCCGGGGCGATGGCAGGACATGGCGGAAGGCCCCATGCACATCGGCGATGCGCAGCTCATTCGTGGTACCCCGCTGATTCTGCTGGGGTGTTTGCAAACAGATCCCATTGGCCCAAGGCTTGGCGGGCCAAGTATCCTCTTCCGGCTGGTCGATCCGGAGGCGAAACCGGTCTGGTCTGTCGTGCGTCCTGTCGATTTTTCGGGGAAGGAGTACAGTCCGGACCGCGCCCGTCTCGAGCACTGGATCAACACGCATGGACGCATCCTCCGCAACGACCAGCCGCGGCAATGGGATCTCTTGCTGCCCCCCGAATCGCGAAATGTTCAAGGTTCAAAGTCCGACGTCCAAGGTCAGGAAGGCAATGCGCGTGTGACTTTTGCCGTCGAACAAACGGCGGCCGGCAAGTGGACGGTGAAAGAAGTCGCTCGCGTGCCGTTTGTCGTGCCGGCGGACGAACCGACGACGCAAGCGAAGGTCGAGCGGCCACCGAAAGAGCTGGGTACGATCGTGCTTGGAGCCGGACCGACCACCGGTCGATCGACTCCATCGGCGCCGCCAACCCATGTGGGCCGGCTCGCAGCCATCACGATCGACAAACGCGGACGTTTCATCGCCGTCGACGCGCGGAACGGATCGATTGACGTCTTCGATGCGGCGGGCAAGTTGCTCTGGGTCGGCCCGAGTACGCCGGCCGCCGTGCAAGTGGAATCGCCCGAACTGGCGCCCGACGACAATTGCAATTTGTTTCTCGGCTTGGAAGCGTCCGACGATCCGAACGGCAAACGGCCCTATGCTCACTTCTCGGCCGACGGCCAGCGGCTACAAGACGTGTTGCTCCCCGCGCCGCGGTGCGTTTTCCAGCCCGGCACCGGCCTCGTTGTCGCTCTCAAGCAAAGCGAGGTGTGCCTGATCGATGGCTCAGGTAAAACTGTGCGCACGATCCAGCGCCGCCCTGATCAATGCTGGCTGCAGCATCCGCAGGGCGTGGCGGTGGCGCCCGATGGATCGCTGGCCGTGTTTGCCCGCCGACTGGTCGGAACCGAAACAACGGTCAGCCTCTACAAAACCAACGGCGACCCGGTTTCAACGATCCGACTACCCGAGTCGGCCGGCGGCTTTCCCAAGCTGGCCTACGACGGGCGGCGGCTTGTCGTCGCCGGCGACAATGCGCTGTTGATCTACGACGCGGCCGGCAAGCAGCTTGTCTCTGCGGAACCGCCTCTCGAAATTCCCGACGGCGCGTTTTACTATCCCCTGATCCTGCCCGGCGGACGCGAGCTGGCACTCTATGGCGGCGGGAAACCGGTGCTGCATCGGTTTGAAATGCCGTGATGGGCTGTCGGGGAATGAGCGACAGCGGGCCGCCCCCAATGACCGGCCGCCCCGAGTCGGATGCCACGCCCACGGCTTTGCGTGGGTGCGAATTCGTTTGACGTTGGAAGACACGCCCACGCAGAGCCGTGGGCGTGGCACCCGAAAAAGGGTTAACGGCATTGAACGCCCTCCCCTCACGCCGATCCCTCTCCGTCGAGGAGAGAGTGAGTTCAGGCCCGGGCTTGTCAGTCGAATGATCGCGCTACGAAAGTGGGCCGGCTACTCGCCTTCGCCGCCGCCGCCGTCGTTGCCGCCCCGGTTGCCGCCGTCGGCCGCCGCGGCGGCCTTGTTGTTGCTGCTGCTGGTTCTGGCCGGGTTGTTGACCGGGGGTTGGCGTCGCCGTCGGCTTCTTGAGGATGTCGCTGAGCTTTTTCGTCAGGTTATTGGCGTCGATCGAGCGGTTGATCTGCAGCACCGTGAACGACTGGGCGGCCGGGACGGCTGACTTGTCGAGTTCTTTGATGAGCTGCTGGATGTTGAGCATCATGCTCTGGGCGGCGCACGAGACGACGAGCGTGTTGGTGCTGTCGTCAATGCCCATCGAGAGGGCACCGCTGAACCGCGAGTTGCTCATCTTGCCGTCGTCGTCCTTCTCGCCGAAGTCGTACGAGATGTAGCCGCGGCCGCCGCTCTTACCCTGGGCCTTGGTCTGGTTGTAGCTTTCCATCGCCTTGTCTTTGCTGCTCAACAGGTCTTTGTAGGTGTCCTTGATTTGTTCCGCGATGACCGAGGCTTTGTTGTGCGCGATGTGGAAGATCTGCGTGACGCGGGCGGGCCGCGTGCTCGTGTTCTTCGGGTTGTCGTACATGTTGATCAGGTCTTCGATCTGGCGAAGCTGATCGGGCGTGCCACCCTGAACCAGGAGGGAATTGGTTTGCGGGTCGTCGATGAACCGCAGCGGCTTGCGGCGCGACAGCTTGGGCGTGTCGTCGGTCTTGTTGCTGCTGTCGTCGTCCCACCACCAGCGGCGGGCGCGGTCATTCGCGTTATCTTTCTTTTCGGTCTGAAAGAAATCGTCGAGGTTGTACTTGATCGAAGTGCAGTCAGCGTGCTTGAGGTAGTAAGACCGCGTAATCCTTCTTCGGCGGTGCGATGCGGCCCATCATTTCTTCGATCGTGTCGAGCGCCTGCGTATCTTTCGAGGTGATCACCAGCTTGCCGTTGGCGCCGCGGGTAATGATGATCGGATCGCCGGCGGTCGACGCGTCGTCCGTCTTCGCGCTTTTTTCATTCGATGCCGGAGGAATTTGGGCGTCGTGTAGTCGATCGAGGAGCCGATGACGCCGGTTCATGACGGGAGGCACGTCGGAACCGGCCGGGGCCGAGTTTGGTCGGGTTGTCTTGTCGGCCTCGCTCGCGACCACCTTGGGCGCCTTGTCGGTCTCCTTGGCCACGGCCTTGTCCGTGTCCTTGGTGCTTGCATCCGCCAGAGACTTGTCGTCGACGGTGACTTGTCGCTTGAAATCGGCGAGCCGGACCACTGGCGCGGGAGTTACCGCGGAGGATTGTTCGGCCGCGGTCGTCGAGTTGTTCGGCAACTTGTCGTTGGTGTTCGAGGCGGATGGTGTCCCGGCCGGCTTTTGCACGCCTTGATCGGGTTTTGAATCCTCTTGGGCGGGCTCTTGCGGCTTCTTCGGCTTGGGCACGTCGATGATCAGCTTGTTGCCGTTTTTCCCGAGAGCGGGCCACAGGCGACGGAGCCGTTCGAGGAAGACTTGTTCGTCGTCGCCGGGACCGACGTCGAGCACGCGGACCGTTTCGGTGCCGCGGTCCCGGCGCGGGATTTCGCCCAGCTCGGCCAGGCATTTGTTGACCAAATCCAATTCGACCGTGTTGGCCCAGACGATCAGGCGGTTTTCGACGACGTCAGCCTCGACGCGGAACTTGCTCTGGTTGGTCTCTTCGGTCTGATTTTGCATGCCGAAGCCGAACCAGCCGCCGAAGCGGCCGGTTGTAATTGTTGTTATTGTTGTTGTTCGCGTTTTTGTCCTCGCCGATCATCGTCAGGCGGAGCGTTCCGGCCACCATGTCGGCGTCGAGCTTGCGGAGCTGAATCACCTTGAGGCTGCGGTCGGCGCCGTCCAGGTTCTTGACCATGGCGGCGATGATCTTCTGGTCCTTGGCCGAGGCGAAGGCGATGACCGATTTGTTCTTCTTGTCGGGCTCGAGCTTGGTCTGCGGATCGAGATCGACGACCGACTGGAGAAAGGCGACGGCCATCTCGGGATCGAGCGTCGCCAGGTGGTAGACCTGCATCGGCTGGGCGTTTTCGGACAGGCCATCGCGGTTCGCGGGAACGTCGATCTTCCAGATGGCCGCCTTGATGATGCCCATCTTGTCGGGCGGAGCATTGGCGATGACCGTGTTGCGGCGGGTGTTGGCCATCAGATGGATTTCGGGCGGGGCCTGCATGGCGTTCGGTTGCTGCGGCTGGCCAGGCTGGCCCTGCTGAGCGGCCATCATGGCCATCCGCTGCATCATCATTTGCTGCATCGGATTCCCGGAGGCATCTTGCCCTTGTTGGCCGGGCTTTTTGAGTCCGAGGAAGACTTCCAGCTGGTCGACGACTTCGGGAGCGCGGGTGTACCGCAGCTCGAATTCTTGCGCGAGCCGGTTGAGGCTGTTGCGTCCCTGTTCTTCGTCAAGCAGGTTGTAGAGTTGCTTGAGGTTGATGACCAGGTCGATCGCTTCGAGGCGGTTGGTCGTCTTCAAGGGGAGCAGCTTGGCCTTGGGCGAGAGGACCTGCTTGAATTCTTCGACGGCGTCCTTGGCCATCAGCCAGTCGAGCCGGAACGAAACTTTGACCAGATCGTGTGGCGGCAGCGTTTCGAGATCTTCCGGCTGGACGCGCGGCACGAGGGCCGTGTTGAGCGTGTCCATGTTGACGATCTTCATGCTCTGATTCTTGGCGTCGAACAGGATCGCATAGCCGCGGGACATCAGGTGCTCGTTAATGATGTCGCGGGCTTCGGTCACGCGTGTATTTTTTGTTCGAGCGCAGATTGAGCGAATCGCCGGGGAGTTGCGTCCAGTCGAGGTTGGTGCCGGAGACGCGGGCCAACTCTTCCACGACGAACGTCCAGGGGGCTTCCTGAAAGTTGAAGCTGACCAGCCGCTTCGAGTCGATCGTCATCTTCTGTTCGGCAAGCGAAGCCGAGTTATCGGGAGCCAGCGGCCGCGTGATGGGAGCGGGACCTTCGTCCTTCTTGGGCTCGGCGGGTTTGTCGTCCTTCTTTGCCTCGGCGGGTTTTTCGGCCGGGTTGGCCGGCGGCTGCGCGGGAACGACCTGCGGTATGCCGCCCAAGCCACCACGGAAACGTCTGCCCGCCGCGGCCACCACCGCCGCCAAAGCCCGGTTGGGCAAAGAGCGAGTCGGGCGACGCCAAGCTCACCGCGAGCAAGAGGAAGAGGATCCGTTGTACCAGGGAGCGGGGCATGTCAGTTTCCCTTCACGCGGGTTTGGCCCGCCGAAACGCTTGTGGTCGGCTCGAAGAACCGATTGTCGCGGTCGGCTCAAGGTGGAAATCTTGGCAGGCGTCTTCTTGAGTATGGCATGCGATAGAGTACCTTCGCAACGCTGAATTTAAGCTGAAGCTCTTCGCAGATCTGGGCTTAACGAAACACCACCCGCTATTGATACGTCATCTGGGGCGACTTACGATGGTGTAAGATTGCATTGCTGCGGATTTAGCACCTGTGCGGTCCGCACCTGCCAGCGCCCCGTATTGGCCCGTTCGGGCGCGGGCATTTCCCTCCGGCGATTGGACCCTCCCCAGGCGAGCACTCGTGGACATCGGTGAACTCTTTCTCCAGCGCGGCCTCGTCACGCGGGAGCAGCTCGCAATGGCGGTCGGCCAGGCGGCCGGCCGGCGGATCGACTGCGTCCTCGTCGAAACCGGGATGGTGAACGAGGAAGACGCGCTCAAAACGCTCGCCGATGCCCTGGGGCTGAAATTTCTCGACCTGCAGGGTGTTGAGATCGACCGGGAGCTTTTGGCAAAGTTTCCCACGTCGGCCGTCTTCCGGCACACGATTCTGCCGCTGGGTCGCGATAACGGGAAAGTGCGGGTCGCCACGTTCGACCCGTTTAATCTGGAAGCCCTCAATGAACTGAGCGCCCTTTCAGGTTTCCGCCTCGACCCCGTGCTGGCCCGTCGTGATGACGTTTTGCAACATATCAAGGAGCATCTGGGCGTCGGCGGCGACACGATCAACGAACTCGTCGCTCGCAACGTCGAGGAAGGCGTCGAGATCATCGGCGACTCGGGCGAAGACGGCGAACTGACCAAGATCGCCCAATCGGCCTCGGTCATCCGCCTGGTGAATGAACTGCTCGTCGAGGCACTCGAGCTGACGGCCAGCGACGTGCACATCGAGCCGCAGGAAAAAGGCCTCACCGTCCGCTTCCGCTGCGACGGCATGCTCCGCGTGCAGCCGGTGCCGCCCGAGATCAACCAGTTCTACGCGGCGATCGTCACGCGGCTCAAAATCATGTCGCGGCTGAACATCGCCGAGAAGCGGTTGCCGCAGGACGGCCGCATCAAGATCAAGGTCTCGGGCCGCGAGATCGACGTGCGTGTTTCGATCATCCCCATGCTGTACGGCGAAGGCGTCGTGCTGCGGTTGCTCGACAAAGAGCGGATGAAGTTCGACCTGCGGACCGTCGGCATGCCCGAACACGTCTTGGGCAAGTTCAACGAACTGATCTCGATGCCGCACGGGATTATGCTCGTTACCGGTCCGACCGGAAGCGGCAAAACGACCACGCTGTACGCGGCCCTCAATGCGATCAAAGATCCGACGATCAAGATCATCACCGTCGAGGACCCGGTCGAATACCACACCTCGGGCATCAGCCAGATTCAGGTGCACTCCAAGATCGGGCTGACGTTTGCCGCGGGGCTGCGAAGTATTCTGCGTCACGATCCCGACGTGATCCTCATCGGAGAAATCCGCGACGGCGAAACGGCGCAGAGCGCGATCCAGGCTTCGCTCACGGGCCACCTGGTGTTCAGCACGCTTGCACACGAACGACGCGTCCGGCGCCTTTACGCGTTTAGTGGATATGGGGGTCGAGCCGTACCTCGTCGCCAGCACGATCGAAGGAGTGCTCGCGCAGCGGTTGATCCGAAAGCTCTGCCCCAAGTGCAAGGAAGGCGTACGACCCGAAGCCGGACGAAATCCCGCCCGACTTCCCGGAACCGGTCCCCAAGAAATTCTACCGGCCGGTGGGATGCCGGGCGTGCCGCGATACGGGCTACGCCGGCCGAATCGGCATCTACGAACTGTTGGTGACCGACACCACCGTCCGGCGGATGTGCATCGACCGGGCCAGTTCGGGTGAAATTCTCGCCTACGGGATCAAGCACGGCATGAAAACCTTGCGGCTCTCGGGTTTAGAGCGGGTCCGCGACGGCATCTCGACGATGGAGGAAGTGCTGCGGATCACGAAGGGCGTGGCGATTTGAAAGACGAAACGACGCCCGGTGGCACTCTAAGAAGAAGGATCAAGGCGGAAGGATGAAGGATGACAAATGCAGCGGGCGCAACTCGCTTAACGCCTCCTTCAGCCGTCCTCCTTCATGCTTGACCTAACTTATGTCCGATTTCCAATACATCGCACGCGGTTTGAACGGCCACCAGGTCAACGGCACCCTGACTGCGGGCAGCGAACAGGAAGCGCTCGCGATGTTGGCCGGGCAAAGCCTGTTTCCGGTGCAGCTCACACTGGCTCCCGAGGCGGCGTCCGTCCGGCGAAAGCGCATGCGGCGGGTGCGCCGAAGCACCTCTCGATCACGTATAGCCAGTTGGCCGACCTGCTTCGCGCGGGCGTGCCTCTCTTGCGGTCGCTCGAACTGCTCGAGCACAAGACGAACCACACCGGGCTCAAGCAGGTGCTCGAGGCGGTGCGTGGCGACGTGGCCGAAGGGACACGGCTGGGCGACGCGATGAGCAAGCATCCGAAGGTCTTCTCCGAACTGGCCGTCAGCATGGTGCGGGCCGGCGAAGAGGGAGCGTTCGTCGAAGACGTGCTCAAGCGCATCGCCGACTTCACCGATCACCAGGAAATGCTCAAGAGCCGCGTGACCGGGCGCGATGGTTTACCCCATCTTTTTGATGGTGATGGGATCGGTTGTCGTCGTCGCCATGCTCACGTTCTTCGTGCCGAAATTCACGCCGATCTTCGAGCGCATGTCGAGCCAAGGGCAACCTGCCAGCGGCAACAACGTGGCTGTTGGCCATGAGCGACGCGCTGCAGCGGTACGGAATCGTGTTGCTGTTGGCCGCCGGCGGGGGCGTTTATTACGCGATGCGTTGGGCTAAGACAGCCGACGGCCGCATGTGGTTCGACCGCATGCGGCTGCGGCTCTACGGAATCGGGCCGATCTTTCGCAGCTTTGCGATCTCGCGGTTCTGCCGCATCTTGGGAACGCTGCTCAAAAACGGCGTGCCGATCCTCGAATCGCTGCGAATCGCCAAGGACGCAACAGGCAACAAGGTGCTCAGCGAGGCGATCAACACGGCGGCCGAAAATGTCTCGACCGGTAAGGCGCTCGCCGCCCCACTCGGCCAAGTGCGGCGAATTCCCTGTTGAAATCGTGGAAATGATTGCCGTCGGCGAAGAGGCGAACAACCTCGAACAAGTGCTGATCGACGTGGCCGACACGCTCGAACGGCAGACGAACCGCACGCTCGACCTGTTTGTGCGCATGCTCGAACCGGTGATGCTCACCGTTCTGGCCGGGATCGTGTTGTTCGTCGTCGTCGCCCTGTTGTTGCCGATTTTGCAAAGCTCGACCGTCTTCTAACGCGAAATGCCAGCGGCGCCGCTCGCCGGTTCGCGACGCGTTGCCTGAACAAAACACTCGAACCAGACACGTGCAGCCAGCCCTCAAAGAAAGGATGTTCGCCATGCAAACCTACCGTCAGCCGAATTCCCGTTCGGCGGGTCGACTCCCCGCGACTCGCCAGCCTCGCCGTTTTCGCGGCGGCTTTACCCTGATCGAAGTGTTGCTGGTCGTCGCCATTCTCGGCGTGATCGCGGCAGCCGTCGTGCCGGCGCTCATCGGCCGCCAGGCGGATGCCAATATCGGGGTCACCAAGACGAGCATCAAGGGGCTCGAACAAGCCATGAAGCTCTACGCCCTGGACCACGACGGCGAGTACCTTTCGGGCGGCAAAGATGCCCTGCCTCAATTGGCTCAGGCCTCGGAATACCGCGGCAAGAAGCTCAAGCCGTATCTGGATGAGGTGCCCAAGGACGCCTGGGGCGAGCCGCTTTACTACGAGTACCCGTCGGGCAAGGCCGGCGACAAGCCCGCCATCTGGTCGTCTGGCCCCAATCGCCAGAATGAAGACGGCGGCGGCGACGACATCACCAACTGGAAAGAAAACTAATGAAGCGAGTGAGTGGCGAGTGGCGAGCGACGAGTGAACCGGCCTGCGGCTGGGCTCGCACGCGCGCCTTTGTCTTTCCTCGCCACTCGTCGCTCGTCACTCGTCACTCAGCCCGCCTCTCTGCGTACACGTTGCTGGAACTGCTGCTCGTTCTGGCTGTCATTGTCGCCGTGGCGGGCGCTGTGACGCCCACCGTCGTCGAACGCATGGGGGATTACAAGCTGAAGCGAGGGACCGAGATGGCACGGTCTTCCATTTCGTCGACGCGGATTCACGCCATCGACTTGAGTTCGGTCTACCAGTTTCGCTTTGAGGCGGGCGGCCGCCGATATTTGGCCATTCCGACCGATACGGAGGCTCTCATCACGAGTCAAACGGGCGCCGCGGCGAACGCCGCAAACGTACTCCCCACGACGGCGATTGTCCACGGGGAGCTGCCCGAAGATCTTTCCTTCCAGCCGGTCGTCTTGGCAACGGGCACCTCGCCGACAGCGACGGCCGCAACGGCCACAACGGGCATGCCGCCCGGCGGGACCGATCCGGCTTGGACGGCTGCCTTCGGGCACATGCCGAACTCCGGTGATTACACCTCGGCTGTCTGGTCGGCCCCTATCATCTTTCGGCCGGACGGTTCGGCCATGGAGACGGCCGTCAATGTGGTCGACAAGCGGGGGGACGGCTTTCAACTCAAGGTGCGGGAGCTGACGGGCGAGGTGACGGTTACGCGACTGACAACGGGGACCCGCTGATGCGGCGCGGAATCACGCTGTACGAAGTCGTCATCGCGCTGGTGATCTTTTCGGGCGCGATCGCCGCCATTTCCGAGGGAGTGTCGACGGGCGTCCGCGCGGCCTTGCAATCGCGGCTGCGGTCGCAGGCGATTCTCCTGTGCGAATCGAAGATGGGGGAAGTGATGGCCGGCGTGGTGCCGCGCTCTTCGGCGGCTGAATCGACATTCACCGAGCCGCAACTCCAGGGCTGGACGTGGTCCCTGAACGTGAAACCGGGACCGCAAAACGGACTGCAATTGGTGCAGGTTGACGTGGCCTACAAGCTCGCCGGCAATTCAGTCGACGCTTCGTTTTCGCTCGAGCGACTTGTCCGCGATCCTTCCGCGTTCGTCACCAGCGAAACGGCCGTCATCGCGAACAACCAGGCTCAGGCGCTGCAGGCGGCCCAGCAGGCGGCTCAAAATCAATCGTCGGGGCAAAACTGACGGAACCTGGCCATGCGTGTCATTCAAAATCCGGCGACGTCGATCCCGCGGCGGTACACGCGCGGTGCATTTACGCTGTTGGAGATTCTCCTCGCGCTTGCTGTCAGCGTCGTGCTCTTGGTGGCCATTGCCACCGCGATTGACTTGTATCGACGCATGACGATCGCCGGACAGGACCAGATTGGCGAAGCGCGGATCGTGCGGGCCGTGTTGCACAAGATCGAAGCCGATATTCGTTCGGTCGTGCCTCCGCAATCGCAGGTTACCTCGCCTTATGACTCGGGCTCAAGCAGCTCCTCTGGTTCATCATCGTCGGGGAGCAGTAGCGGCAGTTCCAAAGGGACAACGAGTGTCACGTCATCGTCGACTTCTTCGTCGAGCGGTTCGAGTTCCAGTTCCAGTTCCAGTTCCAGTTCCGGTTCGTCTTCCAGTTCCTCCACGGGCTCGACGTCGACGTCGCAGCAGTCGGCGATGATGGACCCGCTGCAAAGTGTGTATGCCCAGACGGTCTTCGGACTCTACGGCGACCAAAAAACGCTCGTGCTCAATACGCTGTGTGCACGCAAACCGAGTGCTCAAACCAGCGATCCGAACGCCGCGCAGTCGGCGAGTGCCATGCACGGCGATTTGAAAACCGTAGCCTACTTCGTCTCGAATGGCCAGATGAGCGCGGCGCCCGGCGCGCCGACGACCGGCCTTGCACGCGTCGAGGGGGAACACATGGCCATTGGTTACGCGATGTTGCAGTCGTCGGCTTCGCTGGCTTCCCAAGCGCGGATTATCGCTCCCGAAGTCATGACGATCAGTTTTCGCTATTTCGACGGCACGCAATGGCTCACCACGTGGGACGCCTCGTTCATGCAGGCTTTGCCGAAAGCCGTGGAGGTGACCATCAGCGTTCGCGCCGCCGATCCCGACAATCCGAATGCGGCGACCGATCCGTCAGCGTCTGCGACGCTGCGGCAGTATCGCCATGTCGTCGCCGTATCCACGTCGGCACAACCGATGTCGATCGCCGAATTGGCAACCATTCCCACGGGGACTCTGCCGTGAAGCGAAAAAGACTCCGACTGCCGAATCAGCGCCGCGGGAGCATCCTGCTCATCGTGCTGGTGATCATCGTTCTTCTGGCCTTGGGCGCTTATGCCTTTACAGAGATGAGCGTAGCCGAGAATGAGGCGACGACGATGTACGGCCGCACGGTGATGGCCCGCGCCTTTGCCGAGTCGGGCATCGACGTGGCCGCCAACTCGCTTGCCGATCCCGCCCAACGCATCCAGTCCGACCCGGTGACGAATCGGCCCGACCTGTACTCGGCCGTCCTGTTGCGCAGTGCGGACGTCGCCCGCGGCCGCGGACGGTTCAGCGTAATTGCCGGACAAACGTACGATCAGACGGGCGCGACCATGCGCTTTGGTCTGATCCGACGAGACGGGCAAGCTGAACTTGAACCAGCTCTTGATCATGGCGGCGAACAACAAGCTGAATGACGACAACACGCGCAACTTCCTGATGCAGTTGCCGAACATGACCAACGAAATCGCGGACGCGATGCTCGATTGGATCGATTCCGACGAGATTCCCCGGCAGTACGGGGCCGAATCGGAGTATTACCAGACCCTGCCGCAGCCTTACAAACCGGCCAATGGATTCTTGACGAGCCTCGATGATCTGCTGCTGGTCCGCGGGGTCACGCCCCCTTTTGCTGTTCGGCGAGGATCTCAACCGCAACGGAATCATGGATCCGGGCGAAGATCTGAACGGCGACGGCTATTTCGATCGGGGCTGGTCGCAGTTTCTCACGATTTACAGTTCTGAACGCAACTTGCAGCAGGACGGAACGCCGCGGGTCAACATCAATCAGCAGAATCTCCCGCAGCTCTACCAACAGGTTCAGGGCCTGTTCGGCGACACCACCGCACAGTTCATCACGGCCTACCGTATGAACGGTCCCAGTAGCTCAAACAGCAATAGCCGCGGTAGCGGTGGCGGTGGCGGCAGTGGAAATAGTGGCGGTGGGAGTGGTGGCAGCGGAGGTGGCGGAAGCAGCAGCATGAGTAGTTCCAGCAGCTCAAGCGGAGGAAGCGGAGGTGGTAGAGGTGGCGGAGGTGGTGGAGGTGGCGGAAGTTCGAGCAGCCAGCTCGAGTGGGCCGACCGTCTCACTCGGTGGCATGTCCGTGCCTTCCACGGCCGGCACGTATCACCAGATCAGTTCCATCTACAGCCTCGTCGGGCGCAAGTCCGTGTGACGATCAACGGCAAACCGCAGACCCTAAAAAGCCCGTGGGCCAACACTGCAAGCAGCATGGGGCAGAACCTTCCCGACGTTCTCGACAAACTGTCCTTGGTCGACGATCCCTTCATTCAGGGGCGGGTCAATATCAATGTCGCTCCGTATGAAGTCTTGATGGGCCTTCCCAACATGACGCAGGCTCTGGCCCAGCAGATCGTCGGCGCACAGGCAATGGGGGCCAGCAGTTCGGCCTCCGGCAGTTCGCAGAGCCAGCGGGCCACGTCGGCCTGGCTGGTCGCCGAAGGTGTGATCACCTCCGCGACAACCATGGCTCAGCTCGATCCGTACATCACCGCCCACGGAGCGGTGTATCGAGTGCAATCCATCGGTTATTTCGACGAGGGGGGGCCGTTTGTCCGCCTGGAGGCGGTCATCGACGGTTCGATCGATCCGCCGCGGATCCTGAACATGCGCGACTTAACCGAGCTGGGACGCGGTTTTACGCGACAGCAGTTGGGCATTCCCTAAGGCTCCCACCAGTCTGCACCTTGTGCGACGTCCGACAGGTTCAGGAAAATCGAACTAAGATTCAACTTGACGAACAAATGGCTTCGACTCCGAGCCCGGTAAGGACCGCGCCTGGTAACAACGGAGCCGGGTAGAAGAAAATGTCTGAATTTCTCGCACTCGACTGGGACGATCAGCAGTTGCTGGCACTCGATGCGCAAGTCGTCGCCTACGAGCGTGCACGTGCGCAAGCGCGTGCATTTTGAGTGGACCGCCGAGGCGCGCCCGTTTGAGCACGCCGAAGCGGCCGGCAAGCAACTCCGCCTCGAATTGGATCGCGCCGGAGTCGCCGCGACCAAGGCCCTGGTTTCGCTCCCGCGCGAAGAGGCCGTCGTGCGACTGCTCGAGCTTCCCGAATGCAGCGACGACGAGCTGCCTGAGCTCGTGCGCTTGCAGGCGGCCACGCGCTCGGCCGTGCCGCTCGACCGGCTCTTGCTCGACTTCCTGCCGCTTCCGCGTCTGGAAAATGTTGCCGGCCGGCGCGTGTTGATGGTGACCTTGGGCAAGGTGCCCGCCGACCGGATTCAATCGATCCTCACGGCGGCCGGCTTGGAAGCGGCCGGAATCCTGTTGAGCGCCGTCGGCACGGCAGAAATCGTCGCCCACCAACCGCGCGTCTCGGGCGCCTCCGACGAGGCCGCCACGCTGATTGTCAGCCGCTCCGGATCGCGACTCGAAATCACGGCGATCTGGCGGAAACAGATTCTCTTCATGCACGCGGCGAATGTGTCCGCGCATTTGCCGCCCGAAGCGGGAATTTCGCAAATCCTGGCCGAAACGTCGCGAGCCACGGTCGCCCTGTCGCAAGCGGCTCCGGGAATTCGCATCGGATCGGGATGGCTCTTGAGTTCAGCGGCCGAACTCGCGGGGCTGCCCGAAGCCTTCAGCAAGCGTTTCGGTTTTGAATTCCAGACTCTCGAGACGGCCTTCCGCACGCCCGGGGTTCGTGCCGACTTCGATCAGGCGGGGACAACCGGACAGACGGCCTTTTCTCCCTTGGGCCTCTTGTTGGGACAGGCTGACGGGCTTGTGTCTTCGATCGACTTTTTGCATCCGCGGCAGCAGGTGGTCAAGCCGGATCGCCGGCGGTTGCGGCAGGGGCTTGCCGGTGGTGCCGTTTTGGCAACAGTCGTCGCGATCTTTGCCGGCATTCACATGCGCGTAGTCCGGCTCGACGACGAAATCGCGAAATTGGAAGCCGAGAATGCCTCGCGGGAGTCGACCCTCAAAAAAAACGCGCCGCTCCTGGCGACGGCCAAGACGCTCGACGATTGGACCGAGCGCAACATCGACTGGCTCGATCAGTTCCAAAAAATCGAGAAGGCCATCGGCGGGACCGACAAGCTCCATTTTTCCAGCTTCGACGGCCAGGTGACCTACCTCGATACCCTGGCCACGATTTCTGCAACCGGGCGCGCCAAGACGCGGCACGACGTGGAATCGATGAACGAACACTTGTCGAAGGCCGATTACGCCCCCCGCGCCAAGGAAATTGTGACCGATCCGAACAATCCCGAATTTCCCGAGAAATTCGACCTGAGCGTCGAAATCAAAGTGCCGAAAAAGGGCATCGCGCCGACAGCCGGCCGAACGAGCCACCGCTGGAAAACGCGAAGCGGGCAAAGTGCCTGACAAGACGGCCGCGTTGGAACCTGCCAATTCGATGCTCGCCCGATCGGCCGATTCTCGAAGCACCCGAAATCAAGAGTGATCCCTCTCACGTCCGGACGCGCTTTCCACAAGCAACCCTGTACTTGGACACACGTAGAAACCGCAGCACAAAACAATGAAGCCTCGGGAAAAAATCCTGTTAGCTGTCTGCATTGCCGTCATCGTCGGGTGGCGTGGATTGCCCATGCTCCGGTCCCTGGTTCTGGGCCGGCTCGACGACGATACGCGGCGAATCCATACGTTGAAGGCGGCACAAGCCGCCATCGAGGACAAAGAATTCAAGCTGCAGATCACGCAACGCAAGACGCGCGAGTGGCTCGAGCAGAGCCTGCCGCCCGAGCCGGTCGAGTCGCAGCGACTTTATCAGGAGTGGTTGAACGATCTCGCGGAAGTCGCCGGCATTTCCAATCTCCGCGTCACGCCGGAACCCCTGCAAGTCACCCCGGACAAGTCGTTCCGCTCCGTTCGCGTGAGCGTCAAAGGCGAAGCGACGTTCGAGCAGCTCACCTATTTTCTGCACCAGTTCTATCGCACCGATCTCTTGCACCGCATCCAGGCCCTGAAAGTCGAGGGGCCGACGAATCCCGGCGGGCCGCTCAAGATCACCATCATGGCCGAGGGAATCTGCTTGCGCGATGCTCCCGAGCGGGACCATCTCTTCCCCCGCACCGAGCTGGCCGAATCGCTCCCCAAGAGCTTCGACACGATGAAGGTGAGTTCCTCCGAAGAGTTTCCCAAGGAGCCGGGCTTCGTCGTCCGCATCGACAACGACGAAGAACGCGGCAGCGGGCAGCACGGGGGCGAATATGCCATCGTGACCAAGATGGACGGCAATAAATGGACGCTGAAGCGGGCCGTCGAGGGGAGCACGAAGGCCTACCACGCGGCGAAGCGAGAGGTCGAACTCTTCCCCGTCCGGTTCGATCAAAAAGACATCAGTTTGGACGCCCGTCGCAAGGCCATGGCGAAACATCCCTTCGTGCAGCCCGTGCCGCCGGCGCCCGTCGTTGCTGACACGAACGATCCGGCCCGGCAAACGAAGCTCATAGGGACCACTCTGACTGAGAGCGAACATTCCGCCTGGCTTTTCAATGAGTCCACGCGGCTGAACACCGTGGTCAAGAAGGGCTCCTCGATCTCGGTGGGCGACGTCGAGGGGACCGTCGAGGCGATCGAGCAAAACTCCATCCAGGTCAAACGCGGCGATCAACTCTGGAATTTGGCGATCGGCAAGGATCTCCGCTCGATGACGCGCGGCGAAGCGGGTAACGGGGACGACTCAATGTTTCCGGGATTATCCGAGGATTCGCCCGACGGTCGCGGCGGCGATCCCGGTTCCCGCGGCGGCCGAGGCCGCTCCCGCCGGCCCCGCCGACCCGAAGTCAATTTCGATCCCAGGCCCTGACGGACGGCAGGCGTCCTGTCTGGCAGCAACCCAAAACGTACATTATGATCCGCCCGTACCCGCCCAACCGGAGAGGTGACAGAGTGGCCGATTGTGCTGGTCTCGAAAACCAGTGTGCCCGCAAGGGTACCCAGGGTTCGAATCCCTGCCTCTCCGCTCTTTCTTGAAGCAGCCGTCGCCTGTCGATGGCTGCTTCTTTTGCGTCGTCGTGTGCATCGGCGATCTCCTGTTCGTGGTTGGAAAGGTCTACCGCAGCCGCTCGAATCCGAGCACGGCATTGATCGAGCCGGCACTCCCGAAGGCGAAGAGACAATCACCTTCCCGTAACACGGCATCTGCCGGAGGGGGCATCAGGCGTTCGCCGTTCACTCGACGAATGCCGATGACCATCACTCCCTGTTCGCGGAGGTCCGTCTCCATCAGCTTTTTGTCGACGTAAGGGCTCTGCGACGAAATCTGGAAATCGGCAAGCTCCAATTCGTTCCCCTGCTGGTCGGCGATTTCCAGGAAATCTTCAATGCTCGGATTCAGCATGAATCGGGCCATCTTCACGGCACCGCTGGAGAAGGGGCTCACAATGCGCGTTGCGCCCGCGTGGAGGAACTTTTCGACTGCCTTCTCTTCGCTGGCCCGCGCGATGATTTGCAGTCCAGAGGCGAGCATGCGGGCCGAAAGCACGACGTAGAGGTTCGCCGCGTCGCTGGGGAGAACGGTGGCCAAGGAACGGGCCCGCTCGATTCCGGCATCTCGCAAGGTCTGGTCGTCGGTCGCGTCCCCATGAACGTGCAGCCAGCCCGCCGGAAGAGCGTGTTGTGTGAGCTTCGTCTCGTCGAGCTCGATTACAACGAAGGGCCTTTCTCGCTCGGAAAAATAACGGCAGATCTCCAGTCCCATGCGACCCAGTCCACAAACGATGTAATGGTTCTCGAGACGCTCAATCGCTGCCTTCATCCGTCGCCTCTCCCGCATGCGGCGCAATTCCGCGCCGACCACCCACTGGCCAATTTGAAACAGACTGTAGGTAAAGACGCCCAACGAACCCATTAAATAGAACGAAATGAACAACTTGCCCGCCGTCGACAAGTGAATCGGATCTTCATATCCGACCGTCGAGAGCGTGATGATCGTCATGTAAAAGCAATTGACCCACGACGCATGCTCGATCAGACGCAGACCGAAAACGCCGATCAGGATCAACGCGAAGACGATCGCGATCAGCCGCAGACCGCTGAAATGGGTGCCGAGAAAATGACGGAGCCGTTGCGTAACCGGCTCTCGGCCCGTTCGTTGCCCCGTCCTCACGGACCAGTTCCCATCGGATCGAGCGATTTGGTCGCGCGGATCACCTTCTCGTCGGGGTCGTCGGCGAGTTGGAAATTCAGGTGGCGAAACGTCGCGAGCATGCGAAAGTTGGTGGCGTCCGTCGTCGCCACAATCCGTTTCAGTCCCCAGATTCGTGCCACTTCGAGACAGTATTCGGTCAGCGCGATCCCAAGGCCCTGATGGTGATAGTCGTCACCGACGAGTACGGCGTATTCGGCCGACTTCATGGTTCGGCTCGGCGACGAGCCGGCCGACGCCGACCAACTTTCGTGCGTCGCCCTCGGCAATTTCGGCGACGATGGCCATTTCGCGGTCGTAATCGATAAAGCAAAAACGGGACCCCATTTCGTGGGTCGTTCCCTTGAACGAATAGCCAAAGCGGGAGTGAATCGACTCGAACGAGCAGCTGGCGATGAGAGCGTGCCAGAGTTTTTCATCCTCTGGCCGAATGGGACGCAGCAGCACCTCCACGCCGCTCTGCAGCGTGACCAGGCGATTGAACCCCTCGGGATAAGGGCGAATGGCCAGATGCTCGAAGGGCCGCGCCGTCTCCGGACGGAAATTCCCGTCGAGGACCGCTCGAGCATCGACTGCTACGATCCGCTTGGGCGATGCAATCAGCGGATTAATGTCGAATTCCTTGATCTGCGGCGAGTCGGCAATCAGATACGAAAAGCGGATCAGGACTTCGATCAGCTGATCGAGGTCGACTCCGGGCCGGCCGCGATAGCCCTTCAGCAGCGGCCAGCAACGCAATTTCGTGAGCATCCGATGGGCCAAACGCTCGTTCAGCGGAGGCAATTCGAGCACCCGGTCCTTGAGCAGTTCGGCCGTGATGCCTCCCATGCCGAGCATCAGGACGGCTCCGAATGTTTCATCTTTCTTCGCCCCGAGGATCAGTTCCTGGGAGTCAGATTCGACGATCATTTCCTGAATTGAAACACCGTCGATTCGCGCAGTCGGAACGGCATGGACTGCCGATGCGATGATTTCTTCGAATGCGTCACGCACTTGGGGCTCGCTGCGCAAATTGAGCCGCACTCCCCCGACGTCGGTTTTGTGCGAGATGTCCGGCGAGACGATTTTCATGACGACCGGAAACCCGATCTCTTTCGCCCCCCTCACGGCCTCATCGACCGTCTTCGCGACGAGCCTTGTCGTTGCCGAAATTCCGTAGGCGGCGAGTTGTGCCTTACAGATCGGTTCGGAAATCAATGCTTCGCCATGACGGAACTCGACGGCAAAACGTTCCTGAATTTCGTGGCGGTCGATGGGAAAACGGACCGAAATCTCCCGCGGCATCTCGTACAGGATTTCGCGGTTTCGTGCATAGGAAACCAGATGCATGAAGGCGCGAATCGCCTTGGCCGGATTTTCGTAAGTCGGGATGCCGGCTTTGTTGAGCCGATCGATGCCCGGCTGGACCGTGGTGCCCCCCATCCAGGCGGCGAGAATCGGCCGACTCGTGTGGTGGGCCAACTTGCCGACGGCCTCGGCAGTCCCCGTCGAATCGGTCATCGCCTGCGGCGTCAGCACGACCAAGACACCGTCGACGTTTTCATCTTCGAGAGCCAACTTCGTTCCCTCGGCGAAGCGCGCGGCGTCGGCATCACCCAGCACGTCGATCGGATTTCCGTGCGACCAATAGGGTGGCAGCACCTTGTTTAGTCGTTCGATCGTCGAAGGCGCAAGAGTCGCCAATTGGCCATCTCGTGCCAGAAGGGCGTCGGCTGCCATGACTCCCGGGCCGCCCGCATTTGTGACGATGGCGATCCGCGGACCCGAGGGAGGGCGCTGCCAGGCGAGCAACTCGGCACAGTCGAACATGTCGTCGATTTCGTAGCAGCGTTCGATACCGGCCCGCTCAAAAGCCGCGTCGAAGACCGCGTCTTCGCCCGCCATCGCGCCGGTGTGGCTGGCGGCCGCTTTGGCCGACTCGGCAAACCGGCCCGATTTGTAGGCCACGATTGGTTTGATGCGGGCGAAGGCCCGCGCTGCCGACATGAACTTGCGGGCGCTGGTCACCGACTCGGCATAGAGAATGATCGAACGCACTTCGGGCTGCCGGCCGAAATAGTCGATCAGGTCGCCCAGATCGACGTCGATCATGTTGCCGATCGACACGAAGTACGAAAACCCGAGACCTTTCTGATCGGCCCAATCGAGAATGGCCGTGCACAGCGCCCCGGACTGGGAAATGAAGGCCACATGTCCCGGCAGAGGCATCGTCCCGGCAAAAGACGCGTTGAGGCGGTGCCCCGGGACAATCGCTCCCAGGCAGTTTGGACCGATCATCCGCAGCCCGGGAAACTTGCGGGCCTCTGCTGCGGTCTGCTCTTCGAGTTCGCGGCCCTTCGGTCCCACCTCGCGAAATCCCGCCGAGAGAATGATGATTCCGCCGACGCCGGCCTCCCCGCATTCGCGGACAATCTGCGGCACCGATGCGGCTGGGATGCAGACGATCGCGAGGTCCGGCGTCTTCGGGACTTCGCGGATGCTCTTCCATGCGTGGATGCCGTGAATGGCCTCGTGCTTGGGATTGACCGGATAGACGACTGCGTCGGAACCGGAGTTGAGCAGATTATCGAGCACGGTGGCGCCGACACTTTTGGGCCGCGGGGTGGCTCCGATCACGGCGATCCGATGCGGCTTGAAAATCTTGTCGAGATTGTGCGTGCTCATCTATTGCATCGCCTCTTCGGCCGTGACGATCATCTCCGCAATCTTGACCAGTTTCAGATTCTTGTCGCTGGCGAGTTTCTGCAGGCGGCGGAAGGCGTCGGCTTCGTCCAGACCGGCCCGTTTCATCAAGATGCCTTTGGCCCGCTCGATCACTTTGCGGTCTTCGAGAGCTTGCCGCAGATCGGTGGCCTGCTGCTGCAACGCCGTGAATTCCTTATACCGACGCTGGGCAAGCGCAAGGGTCGTTTCCAAGTCCGCCTTCTTGATGGGCTTGACCAGATAGGCCATTACGTGACCCGAAAGTGATCGGGAGATCAAATCGGCATCGTGATAGGCGGAGATTAGAATCACGGGGACCGGCCTGGTCTGACAAAGCCGGCCCGCGGCCTCGATACCGTCCATATCGGGCATCTTGATATCGGTCAAAACCAGATCGGGCGCGCCCTCGCTGCATTTTTCGAGCAATCCGACGCCGTTTTCCGCGACTCCGACTACCTGGTGCCCCAGCGCGGTGAGCGTCTCTTGCAAATACTTGCGCATTTCCGGCTCGTCGTCGGCAACGACGATGCGGAGTGATTGGCTCATAAGGTCATTCCCGGCATGCAGAAGCACATTGACCAATAAAAAAACCGGCGCATGCTTGCTCGAGTCAAGCAGGCCGGGCAATCTTTACACTTCCAGGCATTTCGCACTCATCACGTCCTGCCTGAAACAAAATCCTAACAAGCGCGGCGGGATTTAGTAACGGTAGTCCTCGAGCGGATGACTGATCTTTGGACAGACCGAGATAGTTCCGCCGATCACCCCTGGCGTCAAACTCTCGGGAAATTGGGCTCGTCCATTCGAGACCGAGGTCCGGTCTGCTTATCAACTTGACTGTTCGCCCAGTTGGTATCGCTCGAGCAATCGGTAGAGAGAGCGTCGGGTAATACCGAGCAAGCGTGCCGCCCGCGTCTTGTTTCCTCCCACCCGTGCCAGAACCTCGACAATTTTTGATTTTTGGAGCGATTCCAGGTCGTCGGATAATGGTCCTTCGCCCGTCAGAAGCGCTGCTTCCGCGGGAGGGGCATTGAGTTCCGGGGGAAGATCGGATGCGACGATCGATTGATCGTCGGCCAGGATCTTCGCGCGTTCGATGACATTGATGAGCTGCCGGACATTGCCAGGCCAGCGGTATTTTTCGAGTTTCTCGAGAGCTTCTGGCGAGATTTGCCACCCCGGTCCCAAGAACTTATCGATGAACAGTCGAATGTCGCCGTCGCGTTCTCTCAACGTGGGCAGGTCGATTGTCATCGTGTTGATGCGGTAATACAGGTCCTCGCGGAAGCGGTTCGCTCGGACTTCCTCTGCCAGGTTTCGATTGGTGGCGGTGATCAGTCGGATATTGACGCGTCGTTCCCGCAACGAGCCGACTCTTCGCATCGAACCGTCTTCCAGGACGCGCAAAAGTTTCGCTTGCATCGCGGCCGGCATTTCACCGATTTCGTCGATAAACAGCGTGGCTTCGTCCGCGATCTCGATGAGACCGGGTTTCGCCCCCGCGGCACCGGTGAACGAGCCTTTTTCGTGACCGAACAATTCGCTTTCCAGCAGTTGCTCCGGCAGGGCGGCACAATTGACCACGACGAACGGCCGGTCGGCACGCTGACTGCGACGATACAACGCGCGGGCAACCAATTCCTTTCCCGTGCCGCTCTCGCCCTGGATCAATATCGGCCGATCGCTTGGCGCTGCCTTTTCGATGAGCCGGGAAACGGCACGCATCGCCGGCGATTCGCCGATAATTTCCGGATTGGATTGGCTCCGCTCGAGCACGGCCTTGAGTTGGCGGTTCTCCTTTTTCAGTCGGGATCGCTCCCACGCCTTTTGAATCAGAATTTCGAGCTCGGCAAGGGGGAACGGCTTGGTCAAATAGTCGCACGCACCCAGTTTCATCGCCTTGACCGCGGAATCGATTGTGCCTTGGCCCGTGAGCAGAATCACTTCGAGATCTCGCGGCTCGGCTGCGAGGCGATCCAGCACTTCGACGCCCGAGAGCCCCGGCATCATCATGTCCAACAGGGCGACGTCAAAATTTCGCTTGTTCAGAAGACCCAGGGCCTGATCGCCGCTCGATGCCTCTTCGACGTGGAACCCGCGGCGGCGGAAATGGCGTGCCGCGGTGCCGCGGAAATCGGCATCGTCGTCGGCAATCAGCAATTCAATAGGAGAGGGTTCGGTCAATTTGATCGCCTTGTTCGAGCGTCTCCACTCGCGGCTGCCCTATCGGGATCCCAGCATATCGAGCAGGTTGTCGATATCGATTGGTTTATAGCAGACGGCATCGACGCCTTGATCGACCAAATTGTGGATTATTTCAAGCGATTCGTCCCGAAATCCTGTGACGAGTATCCGCCTGGCGTCCGGGTTGGTCTTGCTCACGATCCGGAACACGTCGGCACCCCCCTCCGGCCCCGGGAGTTTCAAATCGATCAGCACGACGTTGAAGGACTTGGTGGCCAATTGCCGTCGCGCTTCGTCGGCTGTGTGAGCCAGCGCGAGTCGATAGCCCCGTTTCGACAAAATCTGCCACAAGTTCTGACAAAAGTCGGTATCGTCGTCGACAACTAAAACCAGCGGCTGCGCGAGCGAGGCCTGAATGGCGGTCAAAAGTTGCGGCACGTCGACCGGCTTGGCGACAACTTGGGCGGCCCCCTCTTCGACGGCTTGCTCGGCAAGATCGCTGCCGGAGAAAGCGGAAACCACAATGGCGACTGTCTCGGGCCGCAACCGCTTGATTTGTCGATAGACGGCAACGCCGTCCATTCCGGGCATTTTCAGATCAAGCAGGGCGATATCGTAGGGTGCCCGCATCACTTGCTCGATCGCCTCGGATCCGTTGCGGGCGACGCCCACCCTGTAGCCGAGGTCGACGAGAATATCCCGCAAGTTTTCGCATGCGTCGACTTCGTCGTCGACGATCAGGACTGAGCGAACGTCGTTGTTCATCTTCGCAGCTCCTCCGCCCGATCAATCTTCGTCGCCGATCGGCAGCTGCACGGTGAATGTGCTTCCCTGTCCGATTACGCTGGTGACTTTCAAGCTCGCGGAGATTTTCAGGAGGATCGCGTTGGTGATTGCCAGGCCGAGACCCATTCCTCTTGCCTTCGTCGAGAATAACGGCTCTGTGATTTTCGACAGATCGGACGGTGCGATGCCGACCCCGGTATCTGCTACGCGGACTTCGACCCGATCGTCCACTTGAGCCGCACTGAGCGTGAGCGTTCCTCCGCTGGGCATTGCGTCGCACGCGTTGCGGATCAAATTTCCGAAAACGATACCGAGCTGGGTTGCGTCGGCCCTGACTTTGGGAAGGGAGCCGGGCAAGTCGACTGAGACCTGAATTGTAGACGGAGCCGGATAGTGCTCCAGCGCGCTTTTAACGCAATCGGTGGCTGAGATCAAACTCAATTGCGGCGCCGGTGGCTTTGCGAAGCTGGAAAGGGCCGTGATGACGTCGTTGGCGTGGTTCACTTGTCGGCTGATTCGAGCCAGGTGCTCGGCCACGCGCTCGGCCGACGGCGACTTCGCATTGAGCAGGAAATAGACCGAGGTTTTCACGACATTGAGCGGATTGCGAATTTCGTGCGCGACGCCGGCCGCGATTTGGCCGATTGCCGCAAGCCGTTCGCTCTTTTGCAAACGGTCCAGGTATTCGGCGGCATACGCGTCTTCGATTTTCGCTAGATCGAGATCGAT
The DNA here is from genome assembly GCA_963756305.1 of uncultured Planctomycetaceae bacterium. Lineage (GTDB taxonomy): Bacteria > Planctomycetota > Planctomycetia > Planctomycetales > Planctomycetaceae > DASPSM01. Next base: position 1,298,417 of record CAVWNP010000001.1, on the reverse strand, counting down.
GAGCGTATTGAGCGAATTGAGCGTCTCTGCAAATTCGCTGTCACCTTCGGGCCACTCCGCTCGCAGCGCACGCGCCAGTCCTCGACGCAATCGAGCCAGCGCGGCATGTGCGTAAAGGTGATCCAAACCGACGTCCACGTGGCGTCTGCCGACCTGCCAGCGGCGATTTGCATACTCGGGGTCGTAAGGTCCCTCGAATAATTGCTCGAGCCACATCCGCAAGGAGACTTTGAGCCGCTCGACCTGCGCATGATCGGCGAATACCTTGTCCGCTTCCGGATGGCGCTTGATTTCGGCGTAAAAATCGTCAATCAATGCGGGGAGATGTGATTGAACGAGTTGACCGGCGCGTCCCACCCGTGCAGCGTCTGCCTCCGTCCAGCCGACATAGTCTTGGAGTTCGCGATAGCGGCGATAGATCCGTTCGTTGTCCATGTTTGACTAGGTGCTGGATACCTCGACTTTGACGGGTGCCGCGTTGGGAATCTCGAGCTCGAAGCTCGCACCGCCTGTCGGACCACCTCTCGCTGAAATTTTGCCGCCGTGTGCTTCGACAATGCGGCGAACGATCGACAATCCGAGCCCGGTCCCCTGCGTTTTCGTGGTAAAGAAGGGTTCAAAGACGCTCGCGGGGGACGACGTTCCAAATCCCGGTCCGTTGTCCGAAACGGTGACACTGAGCGTTCCTGGGGACGCGTGGTCGTCGCAGCGAACCGTAATCCGCGCCGCCGTTGGACAAGCGGCCAGCGCGTTCTCGAAGAGATTGCGGAAGACCTGTTCCATCCGAAAGTGGTCGACCGAAGCCCATGAGCTTTCGCACTCGAGGCGTTCGACGATTTCAGCGCCTTGTGCGGCGCGATCATGCGACAGGCCTTTCCAGGCCGTCCTCCAGATTTTTGAGAGATCCCAGCGGCAGCGGTCCAATTTCATGGGGCCGGCATACTCTCGCAGGTCATTCAGCAAGCGGGTCAAGCCGTCGCAGCCCCGCCGAATGCTTGCCAGGTCCGCCGCGTCCTCCGGATCCCAGGTGGATTTCGCTTGCAGCGATTCGACGGCCGCCGAGATCTTCTGCAGGAAATTTCGACTTTCGTGCGCAATTCCCGAGACCATTTGTCCGATCGCCGCCAGCCGTTCTGCTTGGATCAGGCGATCGCGCGCCTCACGGAGCTTGCGAATGCGGATCAGGCTGGCACGCAGCGCATCGGCATCGATCGGCTTGAGAATGTAATCGTCCACTCCGTGCCGGAGAGCCGTAATCGTCCCCCCCAGGTCGGCGTGTCCCGTGACAATCAGAATTCCCGCGCTGGGTGCGGCCTCGCGGATCTCCGGCAACAACTCCTCCGCGGTCCCATCCGGCAGACGGTGATCAAGGACGAATGCAAAGAAATCGCGCCATTCCTTTTCGCGCGCTTGCGCGAGCGTGGAAACGGCGTCGATTTGGTAGCCGTCCAACTCCAGGATGTCGCGCAGATTGGCTTGCGTGTCGACGTCGTCTTCCACGATCAAGAGCCGCGCGAATTCGCCTGCAATCATACGACGACCTGAAACAAAGCCGGCACAGATGGTGAGTCGTGCCCTTAAGACCAGCGAACTGCCCGAATTGTCCAATGCCGGGCCGATGCCTTCGGGGCGCATGTTCGCGTATTTTCGGGCTGAGTTCGAGACTCCGCAAGAGGACGACTTTGCGAATTGCTCCGTCCCACGATGCGGAATTCTCCACATGGCCCCAAGTCGGTCTGTTGGCGGTGTGCGGAATTGCGCATTGGTGAGCGAATCCGCACGGCAGGCGGCGGGCAATTTACAACGACGTGCCGGCGACGGGGCCTTATCGCCCCGCTTCGGTGTGTAATTCGGCACGCTGGGCTCCAAAGGGACGCCGAATTGATGAATCGCCTTGTTGGCACTCCGTTTGCTTTTCTCATGCACGTTAGCCTTCCGCGAGCGAATCAAGACTTCCTCGAGATGATTCAAAGCCGAGGTCCGCATGTACTCTTTCAAGACGATTCTCTTTCCGACGGATGAGTCGGAGGGCTCGCAAGTGGCATTTCGCGCGGCAAGCGCACTGGCGTGCGACCTGGGCGCCCGATTGATCATCCTGGAAGTCGTGCCGCAGGCAGTCACGATCTACGGCCCTGCGTCGGAGGACTACTTGAAACGGATGAAAGATTCACTCGAGCGGTTAACGGTCGACAACCCCAACGTTCGAGTCGAGCGTTATATCACCGAGGGCAATCCCGCCGAGGCAATTTTACGGGCCGCTGAAGAGATAAAGTGCGATCTCATTGTCATGGCGACTCACGCTCGATGCGGTGCCAAGCGGGTCGTGTTGGGCAGCGTTGCGGAGACGGTCATGCGTGGATCGCAGTGCCCTGTCCTGATCATCAAGCCCGAAAAATGCACGGCGGCCGACCACGACCAACCGCGCGAAGACGATATTCATTTGTCGGTCTTGAATGCCTGACAATAAGTAGAGCGAAGACGCAGAACGAGACTCGACGATGCCGTGCCTCGTTTCACAACAAATGACGGAGGCGAACCATGTCCATTGGGCAAATTTGCAGTCGAAGCGTTGATACAGCCGAGTTGACCGATTCGGCCCTGACCGCGGCACAGCGGATGCATGACCGCCAGGTCGGCACTCTTGTCGTGATCGATAAGGAGCGACGCGTTCTCGGGATCGTGACGGACCGCGATCTGGTGACACGAGTCCTCCTCGAATCGCGCGATCCGTCTGTGACGACCCTTTGGGAGGTAATGAGTCAATTGCCGCGAACGGTGAGTGAAGAGGCGACTGTCGAAGAGACGCTCGTTCAAATGCGGACCGGGCCGTATCGCCGCCTGCCGGTGGTGAATTCGGAGGGGCGACTTGCCGGCATTGTCAGCGTCGACGACGTGCTTGCTCACGTAGCAGCGGAATTCGGTGAAATCGGCGGACTCCTGCGTAAGCAATCTCCGGAAGGCCTGGCCACTGTTTAAATTCGACACGGATCCTTGAAAGAACACCGACGCTAACTCGGCTCGATATTCGGAGGGGACCACCGAAGAAGGATTCCCCATGAAGACTATTTTGGTCGCTGGCCGCACGAAACGGCGCCCGGAACCTGCCACCACAGAGGGGTCCTGAGGAAAGGAAGAGCCATGAAAGACAGAATCCGAATGATTGTTCCAGCCGTCGCCGCTGTTGCCGTCTTGGCGTGCGGAGTTTGGTTCAGCTGTCGCGGCGACGAGCCGCCTTCTCCAAAAGGGAGCGTCCGGCCGTTCATGCGGATGAAGCTCGAAGCTTCGAACAAGATCCTCGAGGGGCTTGCCACCGAGGACTTTCACATGATCCGCGACGGCGCCCAAACCCTGCAAAGAATGAGCGGCGCCGAAAAGTGGCGCATGAGCAACGACGTGCTGTACCGGCAGTACAGCGCGGAATTCAATCACCAGGCGGAAAGGCTCCTTGACAAGGCGAACGAACGAAATCTCGACGGGGCCACGCTCGCGTGGGTGGAATGCACGATGTCGTGCGTCCGCTGCCACAAGTACGCCCGGGCCATCAAGATCGTCGGGCGCTGAACCGGTCTCGTGCCGGTTCCAACTCCTCGAAGCCGCCGGTCACTTGACCAACAACACCGGGCAATCGCAGAGAATGGAGACCTGATAACTCAGCGTCCCCATGCTCTGGGCGGCGGCGGCCGGGTCGACCTTGTGGGAACTCATCACAACCAGGTCGACACTTCGGTCGCGGGCGTCGCGGATGATCTCCACCAGCCGCTTGCCAAGCAGAATTTTTTGATCCACCCGCAGGCCGGCGGCGGCAAAACGCTGGGCCCGCTGTTCCAATTCGGTCTCCGCCCGGGATTTGACCTGTCCGTAGAACGATTTCAGCTCCTCATCGGGCAAATGCTCGATCGTCTCGATCACGTGTAGCAGCGTGACGGCTGCCCGGTTTTGGGAGGCGATCTCGAAGGCGATATCCAGAGCCGCCTGGTTCTTCGCCGTGAAATCGAGCGGCACCAGGATGTGTTGGAATCTTGGAAGCATGTCGCAGTTCCTTTCAGGGGACTTTTGTGGCTTTTTGGGGACGCTAAAAAAGGGCCGACTTTTTTTGCATGCGCTCCAAAAAACTCTTTCCTGCAAAACTCGTTCACTTTGATACTTGGGAAGCAACACGCGTTCCATTTACCAACACACGCGAATAACCGGAACAATTCAACTTCCCGACAGTTTGCGTGGTCAACTTCTCACACCATGCCGCAGTGTGAGGTAGCACACAACCGGGCGCGTCGCGACACGTGATAAAATCTGGAGATCAGCATACTGAGAATCGATCGGGCGGGTCATTTCTCGAGTCGTCCCACGGTGTGCCTCGTCGACGATTGACAAAACCGGCGAGAGTTCTAATCTCCGCGTACTGGAAAGCGGAAACACAGGATGTCGTTGTCGTTTATTCCAATGTGGCGTTCCCAAAGCGTCATCAAGAATCCGAATCATTCCGTTCCGACATTCGCCGACTGGCTGCGGCAGCCGGCGGCGCCGGTCGAATATGAGAGGACCGATCAACACCTTCCCGTGTTGATCGTTGGCGCGGGGCCTGCGGGCCTGGCCGCGATGGCGTCGATGAAGCGAGCGAATATCGCCTATCAGGCGGTGGAACTCAATCGCGGCGTCGGCGGCATTTGGGACCAGTCCAATCCCGAAAGCACCGTTTACGACAGCCTGACAACCAATACGTCACGACACACGACGCATCTCGGCATGCCTATGCCGAAGAAGTGGCCCGCCTTTCCGCATCACGCCTCGATGCGCGGCTACCTGGAGAGTTTTGCCCAGAACGAGGGGCTCGCCTCCGACATCCGGTTTTCCACGGCCTTTGCCGGGGCCCGCAAATCGTCGCGCGGCACCTGGATCGCGAAGCTGCGCGCCGACCGGCGAAACGCTAGAACGAGAAGCCGAGTTCCGCGGCATCATCTTCGCGACCGGACTCAACATCAAACGAAACAGCATCATTCCCAACGCGCTGCGTGACCAGCTCGACGCCGCCGGATTGCCGGCCATTCACTCATCGAGTTATCGAAACCCGGCTCCGTACGCGGGCAAGCGCGTGTTGCTGATCGGAGCGGGAGTTTCCGCCACCGCGATCGCCGACGAGATCAGTCGCGTGGCCCGGCGGACGATCCTGTCCTTTCGGACGCCCCGCTGGATTGTTCCGGCCAACGTGTTCGGCCAGCCCAGCGACGTGGCCGCGACCGGGCCGGCGTCGTTGCTTCCCTTCTGGATTCAACAGCACAGTTTTGGGGCGCTTGTGGCGATGACTTACGGGCATCCGCGTCGATACGGGCTGCCGGTCCCCTCGCATCGACTCCTCGAACGCTTCGCCGTGACCGATTACGGCATCGTGAAGGCCTTGAAGGCACAGCGCGTGCACGTTCGCTCGGACGTCGCGCGGATCGACGACGGACGGGCGTTCTTTACGAATCCGCACGAAGAGCCCGAACCGATCGACGCCGTCATTTTCGCCACCGGTTACACACGGCGTTACCCGCTGATCGACTCGACAGGCCGGCCGGGAGAATCGCTGTCGGACTCGCTGCCCTTCCTCGTCTTTCATCGCACGGAGCCCGGACTGTTCTATATGGCGGAAACGATCGCTCCTTCGAGCGGCTGGCCCATCTTTCTCGACCAGGGTCGGGCCATCGCCGCGTATCTCTCGTCCGAAGCGCGCGATGCGGGCAACGTGCGGGCATTTGATGCGCGGCGCGGCGTGCCTTCTCCCGATTTCAAACAGGGCTGGTACCGTCAAGCAGACGGCTTCCACATCAATGTGCGTGCCTACACGCGGGCCTTGCGGCGATTGACGAATTGGCTTTCGGAGTAAAGATGTCACACAAACGGGCCCATGAAGGGATTCCGATATGACTTGCCTCTTGACGCAGGCCGACCGCGTTTTGACTGCTCCCGCTCGCTACCACGTCAGCGAGCACGATTCGATTCGGGATGTTGACTGGGACGACTGGAATCGCCTGCGCGATCCGAAGCTCGATCCCTACATGGATCCGCGGTACATCCTGGCGGTCGAGAACTCGATGGGGAAGGACTCCCAGTTTCGACACGTGCTCTTCTACGACGAGGCGGGCGACCCTGCGGCGGCCGCCTGCTTATGCTCGTTTTCGATCGACGGAGCGATGCTGGCGGAGGGCCGGGCCCGGACCGTGGCGAATGTGATCAACCGCGTCGCGCCTTGGTTGTTGCGGCTGCCGCTCATGCTCTGCGGCTTGCCTGTTTCCACGGGATCGAGTCACTTGCGATTCGCTGCCGACGCGAACCGGGGCATTATTCTGCGGGCCTTGGATCGCATCCTGGTCGACTTTGCGAAATCGACCGGCTGCCGATGCATCGTCTTCAAGGAATTCGAGGCCGAACAGTCGCGCGAGCTGGTTTCGCTCGAATCGCTCGGCTATCGCAAGGCCGATAGCCTGCCCATGAATTGCACGCCCGTCGGATTTCACAGCTTCGACGACTATCTCTCGCGGGTGAAATCGTCCCGCCGCCGCACGATCCGCCAGTCGCGGGAAAAATTCCGAGCATCGGGCTTGAGGGTCGTCAACTATCTCGGTGGCGAGGGGGCCGACGTGCTGTTTAGCGACGACGTGTATCGGCTGTACGGCGCGGTTCTCGATCGGGCCGCGGTGCGATTCGAGCGGCTGCCTGCCGAGTTCTTCCGCGAGATTGCCCGGCAGCTGCCTGACAACTCGCTGTTCACGTACATCTACGAACGCGACCGCATCGTGGCCTTTGCCATCACGCTCTTCTGCGAAGAGTTTTTCGACCAGATGTTCATTGGTCTCGACTACCAGCTGAATGCCCAGTGCGATCTCTATTTCAATCTGTTTTTCGAGACGCTGGACGCCGTCTTCGCGCGGACGCCGAGCCGGATTTTCGTGGGACAGACGAGCGACGACTTCAAGCACCAGAAACTGAGCGCGTTCCAAATCCCGCTGTCGCTGTATGTCAAAGGCTGCAATCGGCTGGTCGATAGCTTGCTGGCTCGCTGCTTCGACATGTTCTTTCCGTCTCGTCCGCTAAAATACCCGGTCTAGCTTTCGGGCAGGACGATCGCGAAGTGTCGCTCCAGCGGAGGTGGCTCGTCGACTTTGGGGCCGCTCAGGAGCCCCTTGAAAAGTCGGTCAACTCGCCGGGGCTCCAGGCCACGCGAAGTGCGTTGAGGACGGCCAGCACGTCGATCACCTCTTGAGTGATGGCGCCCGCCACCGGCGAGAGCAAGCCTGCGGAGGCCAGAAGCATGCCGATCATGCTCAAGGCGATGCCACCCACGGCGCTCTCGAGAGCGATCGTCCGCATTCGTCGGCTGATGTGGAAGAATTCATCGACCTTCTCGAGCGATGTATCGAGGATTACGGCGCCCGCCGCTTCGGACGTGACGTCGCTTTGAGAGCCGAAGGCCACTCCCACGGTGGCGGCGGCCAGGGCGGGCGCGTCGTTGATTCCGTCCCCGAGGTAGAGCGTGTTGGCCCGTTTTGTCTCTTCCCGCACAAGGGCCAGCTTCTGCTCGGGCGTTTGGCTGTAATGGACGTCGTGGATACCGACTCGGTCGGCCAGGTAGCGGACTTCCGATTCGCGGTCGCCCGAGACGAGCATGATCTTTTGAAATCGGTGCATCGGCCGCAGGTGTTTGACGAATGACACCCCTTCCTTTCGCGGCTCGTCGCGAAATCGCAGCACGCCGGCATAGAGCCCGTCGATCAGAACGGCGCATTCGAGGCCCCCTGCAGCCGACGGAAGAGTACCGGTAAGCGCCGGTTGTTCCTCGAGCAGTCGCTTGAGACTCGTAATCTGCACACCGACGCCGTCCACATCTCCACGCAGTCCCTGACCGGGAGACTCGCAGATTTCGGCTGCCTCATGCAGGGCCAGTCTCCGCTCCTTTGCGGCCTCAAGAATGGCTTGGGCCAGGGGATGCTTGGAATAGCGTTCGACGCTGGCCGCAAGCTGGAGGATGTTGTCGGGAGTGCGACCGGTGGCTGCAATCGTCTCCGTCAATTTTGGCGCGCCGTAGGTGAGCGTCCCCGTCTTGTCGAAAATGGCCGTGCGGCACGTTTCGGCTTTTTCCAGGACGACGGGGTCCTTGATGATGATTCCCCGGCGAGCCGCCAGCGAGATGGCGCCGATGATGGCGACCGGGATGGCGATCAACAACGGGCACGGCGTCGCGATGACAATTACGGCGAGAAATCGCCGAGACTGGCCGCTGACGACCCACGCGATGATGGCAATCGATACGGCCAGCGGCGTATACACGGCGCCCAATTGGTCGCCGAGGCGGCGCAGCTTGGGACGCCGCTGCTCCGAATCGCGCATCACCTGCATGATCTTCGCGTAGCGCGAATCGATGGCCAGCCGATCGGCGCGGATTGTCAGGGCGGTTTGACCATTGACGGCTCCCGAGAGCACCTGTGCGCCAGGAGCCTTCGAGATCTGGTAGGGCTCGCCCGTGAGATACGATTCGTCCATCACCCCGTGCCCTTCGACGACCGTCCCGTCCACGGGACAGGCCTCGTGCGGAAAGACGACGACAACGTGCCCCACGGCTACGTCGCTGATTGCCACGTCTTCGATCCGACCGTCGGTCCGCCGGTGGGCGACGGCGGGCATCCGGCTGGCCAGTGCCGTCAATACGGACGAAGCGCTGCGGACCGCGTACGATTCAAGCGCCTCGCCGCCCGAGAGCATCAGGACGACCAGCGAGCCGGCCAGGTATTCGCCCAGCAGGACCGACGTGACGATGGAGATCCCGGCCAACAGATCCGAACCGAATTGCAGATGAATGAGCTTCCAGGCAAGTTCGAGAACGAGCGGCAATCCGCCGGCGAGAAGTGTTGCCAAGAGAGGGATGTCGGCCCAGGCGAAGCCCCCAACGGCTGGGCCCGTCAGCTCGAATCCGTACCGCAGAACCAAATGGGCCGTGATTCCGAATACGGCCCCAACAGCGATGATGGTTTGGAGGTGACGAATCACGTGAGACCTTGAATCTCGGCGAGGACAAGCCGTCGAAAGAATCGACCGCCATTTGGCGACAGGTCATTTTCCGCTCTTCGGCATGCAGAATAAACCCGTTGCGAATTTAGGCCGGATTTTGCGGGTGCTAACCCGAAAAAGTCGGCCGCGTCACCGCGTCGGCATGGGACGGTCGGCAAGTCTGCGAGTCTGGGCGTAGCGCCGGACCAGAAACGTGGCGAGTTTCGCCCAAGACCGCAGCGAATGCCGCATCTGCGTGATCCCCGCCAGCCGTAGATAGGCGGGAACACGAGCCCGGTAATCCTCGTAAGTGTTGCCCAGGTAATACTGCAGCCGGAAGTCCTTGAGAAGGCTGCCGAGGAAGATGTAGACCGTCCAAATTGCGACGAGTACCGCGCGATCGATGGTCATGTCGGGCGTAAACCAGGTCAATCCCAGGAAGCTCATATAGCCCGGGTGGCGGATGACCGCAAAGGCGCCGCGCGGGTTGAACGGCCGGCGCGGGATCGGTTTCCGTTGCACCCAATACCACCAGGGAAGCCAGCCGGTGTGGTAGCCGAAACCCGAGCAGCACAGGCTATAAAACAGCGTTCCCCAGCAGCTGAGGTACAGCCCCTGCACGATGTGTCGCGGCCAACCCGTCAGTTGCCACACGGCCCACTCGCCGACCTGCCATTGCGACATCGTCAAAGCGAGCGTCAAGCAGGCCGCCGTGCAAAAGAAGAGGCCGTAGAAAGCGGGAGCGATGAATTGCCCGAGCCACTTCCTCACCCCGGGCCACAACAGCAGACTGTGAACGACACCGAATTGGATCGCCAGCAAGGCATCCCAGGCCAAGGCACCGTGCCCGGGCGCGGTGGCGTTCCCTTCAAAAACACGTAATTGTAGTACGACGTCACGGCGAACAGGATTTGCACGACAATGCCCGTCGCGATGCCAAGCCAACGACGCATAAAGTCTGCCTTGATGTCCAAGCTGGGGATTGCCCCACCGCGGCTCGAGCCGGCGTCGCGGGGATCCGCTTTGCGGCACTCAGGCGGCAAATTCGAGCTGTCGGATTCTTGAACGGTCAATTTGAAGCGAGCAGCCATCGCTAAAGTGCGGAACGCTTGCTGCCCGATTGTTCGGTCACGATGGAGATGCAGCGGACGTTAGAACGACCTGGCATCCACGGCGCGAGAGCCAACTCGTTCCGAGAGTGGACGATAAGGACGGGGATCGTGCCTGAAATCGGGCGTGGGGTCAATCGCGTTTTCGGCACCGGCGGTCGTCAACGTCTTGGCAGAAAGGCGTCGCAACTCATGTCCGGGCAAAGCGCAGGCACGCACGATTGAATGCACCAAACGGCGGCCGAATGAATTTCAGTTTAAATTGAGCCGTTTGTCGGGCGATCAGGGCGTATCGAAGCCAGCACCTCGTTCGTGCTGGACTCCCGACGAATCAGGCACGCGTGTCGATTCCGCCCGCGCCGTCCGAATCGCCATCGTGGTCCGGGTCGGAACTTGCCGTCTGAACTTGCTGACTGGCAGTCGTCGCTGCGGCATTGCCGGACTGCTTGAGAGCGGCCGCCTGTTGCATCTGGTAGAGAAGTTGAGCAGAGCTATTGACGCTGGAAACGCTCGACATGGCGATTGCCTCCGGTGACCCAGATGGTTGGGCTGCATTTTCGTAGCGAGGTCGGCCTCAACTTTCATCGACCGATGTCCGTTCCCGTTTGCGATGTCGACGTCGCCTAATCGACTTTTCATCTGAAAATGCCGCAGAGCCGCGCGGCCCTACAAATTGGGTGAACCGGGAAGCCTAGCGCACGAAACATTGATATTTCTCACTCACACGCGGAATGGTAGCTTGCCGGTCCTGCGGGCTTCCGGGGTTGCACCCTTTCGGAAAAACATGCGAAGGATCGCGAAAGATGAAATTGAATCTTCGTTCAACGGCCATTCTTTCACTGTTGCCACTGGCCATCCTCGCCGGATTCGCCGTGAGTCCGGCAAACGCGCAGGAGGCGGCTGCCGCCCCGGCCGTCGAGAAAAACGAGCCGCGAAAGGGCGAGGTCGACGTCGAACGGAGCCGCGTTTACACCTTTGTCGGCAAGACGGGCTTCGGGCACGAGCATGGCATCGTCGGTCGGCTGAAAGGCGGTTCAATTCGACTGGGCGCCAAGCAAAACGCCGGGCAGCTTGAATTCGACCTCGCCAGCTTTCAGGCCGACACTCCCGATGCGCGGCATTATGTGCGATTGAGCGGAGAAACGAACGATTCGACCCGCGAGCAAGTGACGGCCAACATGCTGGGCAAATCTGTGTTGGACGTCGAGCAATATCCAACGGCGACATTCGTGATCGATTCCGCAATTCCCCTGAAGAAGACGCAGCCCAAGAGCCCGCGTTATGTCCAGCTCGATGGCCAATTCACGCTGCACGGCGCGACGCGCCCGCTCCGCATCGTCGCGCAGGCTACGCCGGAAAGCGGCGCGGTTCGGCTGCGCGGCTCGTTCACGATGCTGCAAACCGACTACAACATCACGCCCTTTAGCAAAGCCCTGGGAGCCGTGGGCGTGACCGATAAACTCAAGGTCTACGGCGACATCGTGCTGGTCGCTGCCCAAAAGTAGCAAGGCCGCGTGACCCGCCCAAAAGACCCGCTCCAAAAAGAGGGACCGGCGCGCTCTCGGATGTTGCCTTGCGATCGGCACACGCGCCGGTCCAACATTCGGCAAGCACACTCGCTGGAAGCGGCTGCCCGAAGCGGCAGAAACCGGCGATAAACGGCGAATGACGCCGCCGCTCGCCGAGTCGTCCCCGTGCTACTTCTGCGGCTTCGCTTTCTGGACTTTTCCCCTCTTCTGCTGATCCTTCAAGAAGCTTGTCAGCTCGTCCAGGGTGATTTCGCCATCGCGATTCTTGTCGGCCATCATGAAGAAGGCTTTGAGGCGAAACGGCTCCAGCGGAATCTCCTTTTGCGAGACCTTGCCGTCTTGGTTCTTGTCGAACTGGTCGAGCAGGTACCGCGCCATCTCCGCGGGGCCCGGAACAAAGCTGGGGATTTTTCCCGCCTTGACGTCGGCCTGTGAAATGGGGACGGCGACGTCGTAAAAGCCGATCATCATTTCATCCCACGTCTGATCGCCCCAGCGGACGACCGACTTGGGATTTGGATTGCTCAGGTTGTTCTCCGAATTGTCGTAATGCGCCGTGCAATGCATCACTGTTCCCTTGGGGAGATGCTTGAGCGTGGGCAGTTGATACGTCAGTTGCCAGCCGAAGTCGTAGCGCGGAATGTCGAGAATGACCTCTTTCTTGCCGTCCGGATATTTGATCTCGTAGCGGAACGCCCTGCCCCTCAGATGCATGTGGGGGAAGAGCTGCACGAGTTCCATGTCGAAATTCCAGGCGAACGAATTGGCTTCCACGACATAGTCTTCGGCGCCGGCCGGAATCGCAAACGCCTGGTTGATCGCCTGCGTCGTGCGGACCAGGTGCGTCACTTCTTTCGGGTCGGCGAAGATGATGCCGACTTTGCTGCAGTCCTCGCCGGGCGCTCCGTTCGTCGTGTAATGCAGCTGGAACAGCAGCTCGTGCCCCGCGGGGACGAACTTGGCCATTCCGACGGGGAACACGGCAGGGGCCGCGCCCGGAGCGTACCCGACAAGGAACTGACGATGACGGTCGTCGCGGTTTCCCTTGGGTTGTGAAAAGACGATGATGTGGTGCACGATCGCGCGGTTGCCGGGCCGCGCTTCGATGGACTTAATCCACTTGTTTTCCGTAAAGTGCGGATCGACGGCAAAGTACTGATATTCGACCGTCCCTTCGGCAGGAACTCGATAGGGACTCGTTGCCATCGGGAAGATCCGCTCGGGCTCTTTGGGCAGCTGCCAGCCGTCAACGAATTTCGGCGGTTCGGGCAGTTCTTTAGGATTTCCTTCTGGGCGCCGGCCGCCGCCCATTGATAGATGACTTCCTTTTCGTCGTCCGGCAGGCTGCTGTCGTTGGTGAAGTGCCCGTACTTCGGATCGGCGAACCAGGGGGGCATCCGCCGGTTGCGGACAACCTCGGCGATGGTGTCGGCCCAACCTGAAACTTCGGCATAGGACGTCATCGCAAAGGGGGCGATCTCGCCTCCGCGATGGCAGGCGACGCAGCGCTGATTCAGAATTCGCGAAACCTGGTTTGAATACGTCACCTTGGCCGTCTCGTGGGGACTGTGGACGCGACCAATGAAACAGCCCACGACACCGGTTTCGGTCTTCGTGACCGGCTTGCCGGCCAGGAGTTCGTCGACGGCGCACCGCAGAAAGTGCTGAGTCGCGGCCTTTCTCGCATAGCCGACACCGTATTGATCGTCGATGCGGCCGTGGTAGCGGATCACACGTTCCTGGTCGAGGACGAAGATTTCCGGAGTCCGCACCGCACCGAGCCGGTCGGCCACTCGATTGTTGAGATCTTTAAGAACCGGGAAGCCGATCCCGTGGATCCGGGCATAGGCGGCGATTTCCGTCAGCACGTCCTGGCGATTCGCGTTGATTCCCAGGATCTGCACTCCCTTTCCGCCGTAAGTCGCCTGCATTTGCCCCAGGCGCGGACCGTAAAGCTTCACCAGCGGACACTCGGTCCCCAGAAAGGCGATGACGACGACTTTCTTTTGGCTGTAATCCGTCAGCGCGTGCGGCTTGCCGTGCAGGTCATTGAGGACAAAGCTATCGACCTTTCGGCCGACGGGAGACGAGGCGGGAGACGAGGACGCCAGTTCTGCACCGAATGCCGCCGTCGTCAAGAGCGTGCACGCACCAACGGCGATGGCGAACCGAGTCTTGATCATAGCCTCGAGATCCTCCGGCGAGTGTCGATTGTTTGGGGCGCGGTACCCCTGTTGAGGGTCAGAGACGAAGTGCTTCGCTTACGGCATTTGACGTGCCGAAGCGTGGCAACTGCCGCCCCACGCAGAAATTCCGCTGTGCGGCGTCGCCCGTGAAGTCACAACTGTGCGAACTCGCACGTTGACGTGCGGAAGGGCACGCGCCGGACCGCGCGCTCCGAGACTTCCTTATTGCAATTGCTCGGTTGTTAGAGGCCCAGACTCTCGCGAATTTGTGCTGGCACGTGATTCGCGTAGGGTCCGGCCAACCTGTGAATCCCATTCTCGCCGCCCTCTTCGTGGTGGCCAGCAGTGCTTGCGTGTTGACGAATTCTCTGCGGCTGCGTCACTTTGCTCTCGAATCCGAACCGACCCCTCGATTGGATGGAAAAGGAGTATTCCAATGGTCTGTGTCCATTTGCGTGAACTCTACGATTTATGCGAAAAGAACCAGCTGCGGCTGGGCGGGTCGGATTTGATTCGCATCGTCTGCCAGCAGTGCAATCAGGAAGAGACGTGTCCCTCGGTGCTCTTCGAGGACTACGAGCGAACGCACGAGAAGCAGCCTCCGACGAACGAACCGGCGCCGGTTGCGAATCGACCGTCCCATGCGGCCGAGTGACCGGTTCACATGAGGCCGCCCTTTATGGGTTGCGCTTTTTGCGCGGCTGGTCGGTTCGGCGGTCAGCGGATCTTCCGGCCAGTGATGCTTGGGGTAGCGGGCACGCAGATCCTTGCGGACGCGCGGATAGCCGTTTGCCCAAAAGCTTTCCAGGTCGTCGGTGATCTGCTGCGTTCGCTGATTGGGTGCCAACAGGTGGAGCACCACGCGGACGCGTCCGCCGGCGATCCGCGGCGTTTCGCGGAGTCCGAAAACTTCTTGAATCCTGACGGGCAAAACGGGGGGCCGGCCCTCTTCGTAGACGAGGCCGATGCGGCTGCCGCTGGGGACTGCGATTCGCTCGGGTGCCTCCCGGTCTACGGTTTCTCGCTGCGGATACGTGAGCCGCGCTTTGAGCAAGTCGAGCCAGTGGGCGCGGCGGAGTTCGTCGAACGATCGGCAGCTCAGAGCCAACTCGCCGAGGATCGACTGCAGGTGGTCGTCGTCGAACTTGGGAAGTTGCAGTTCGGGCATCCATGCGTTCAGGCAGCGGACGCGGGTGAGAAAACCTTGCAGGTCGGCATCGTCCTTGGGAAACACGCGGTCCCATTCCCGCCACGCGGCCTCCGCCAGGACGGCGGCGGAGCTTTCGCCGAGCGTGACCGGCACGTTGACTTCGTCGATCACGAGGTCGTCCCAATACGTGCGGCGGCGAGCCACGACCGCTTTCTGCGTGGGATGGAAAAAGACTTCGTCTGCCGTGCGGACCAACTCGGCCGGAAGCCAGTCGCGCTCGACGGCCGAGGCTTGTCGCACGATGGCTTCGGTCTGGCCGGCATCGACGTCGATGCAGAGAAACAGCTCGGCATCCGTCACGGCGCATTGCGGAGCCAGCCGCACGCCGCGTCCGCCGACCATGACCCCCTTGCCGCCGCTCGAATCGCGGCGCTTGGCGAGGCGGTCGGGAAAGGCCGCCAGCAGGGATTGCAGAAAGGCAGCGTTGTCCGCTGGGCCGTTCGTGCGACCGGGGCTGCGGATTTCGCC
The DNA here is from genome assembly GCA_963756305.1 of uncultured Planctomycetaceae bacterium. Taxonomy (GTDB): domain Bacteria; phylum Planctomycetota; class Planctomycetia; order Planctomycetales; family Planctomycetaceae; genus DASPSM01. The sequence goes on along the minus strand of CAVWNP010000001.1, from coordinate 1,282,894 downwards.
GCCGGCTTCTGAGACTTCGGACAGGAGCTGGTCCCGCGCCGGAGCACGAAGGCGGCCGCCGAGCGATTGATTTGACCGAACGTCGAGTCGGCGCGGCCGGTCGGCGGCGAATTCTTCAAGCGCCATGACGCGATCGAGCACGTCGGAGCGCGAGATGTAATTGGCCGCCGTTCGCGGGCCCCGCTCATTGCCGCGAGCGCTTCCGCCTGATCGCAGGAAGGGATCCCGCTCGGAAAGCATTGCGGCCGCGATCGCCGTTCGAGGCGCACAGCCGCGCCGGCGTCCTTCGATCAACAGGCGTGCGATACGCGGGTGGACCGGCAGGCGCGCCAGGACTTTGCCGATTTCGGTCAGCGTGCCCCTCTCGATGGCTCCCAGGCGAGTGAGCACGGCCAGTGCGTTCTCGACGGCGAAGGGCGAGGGGGACTCGAACCAGGGGAAGGCGAGCACGTCGGTTTCGCCCCAGCTCCAAAGCTGCAGCACGGGGGCCGCCAGATCGACGCGTTGGATTTCCGCCTGCTCAAAATCGGGGCGATGGGCGTGCGAGCGCTCGTCCCAGAGCCGCAAGCAAATTCCCGGCGCCGTGCGGCCCGCGCGGTCCGGCACGCTGCTCGGCGGAGGCTTTGGAAATCGGGACGAGCGCGAGCCGATCCAGTCCGACCGAGGGGTCGAAGCGCATCTGACGTGCGAGCCCCGTGTCGACCACGGCCGTCACGCCGGGAATTGTCAGCGACGTCTCGGCGACATTCGTCGAGAGCACGATCTTGCGACGGTCGCCGTCCGCGAGCACGGCGTCTTGCTGCTCAGGCGGCAAGTCGCCGAAGAGCTCAAAGAGCCGGAAATTGTGCCGCTTCGCGAAGGACTCGAGTTCACCCGCCGATTGGCGGATTTCGCCCACGCCGGGCAGGAAGACCAGAATGTCGCCGGTCGTTCGAGCGGCGACTTGTTCGACGCCCGACGCGACCTGAGCGCCGATCGGCCGCTGATCCGCGCGACCCGCATACCGCACCTCGACCGGGAACATGCGTCCCTCGCTTTTCACGACTGGACAGTCGCCGAGAAAGCCGGCGACTGGCGCGGCATCGAGCGTGGCCGACATCACCACGATCTTGAGTTCGGGACGCACGGTTTGTTGGATCCGCCGCACCATACCCAGCGCCAGGTCGCTGTTCAAATTCCGCTCGTGAAACTCGTCGAAGACGACGGCTCCGACGGACTCGAGGAGCGGATCGTCGTGCAGCATGCGCAGCAGAATGCCCTCGGTGACCAGGGCAATCCGCGTGCGTGGTCCGATCTTTTGTTCGAATCGCACCTGGTAGCCGACCAGGTCGCCGACGGACGTTCGCTGCTCGGCGGCGATGCGGCGTGCGGCCGCGCGGGCCGCCATCCGACGCGGCTGCAGGACGAGGATTTTTCCGCCGATCTTGAGTGCCGGATCGAGCAGGGCCGGCGGAACGCGCGTCGTCTTACCCGCCCCGGGCGGAGCCACGATCACGACGCTGGGTGACGTGCCGAGTGCCGCCGTGATGTGCGGCAAAACAGCGTCGATCGGCAACGGATCGAGGGGCGGAGACGAGCCGTTTTCAAGCATGGGGAAAGTGGACGTCTGAAAGAGGCACTTTGGAATTGACGGCCTTGTGCAGTTCTTCCAGCGAGATTTCCAGCTCGTGCGTCAACCGTGGCGACACGCCGCACCGCTTTAAGGTGGCCAGGGCCGCACGATAGTACCACAGCGTCCCTTCCTTGCCGCCTTTGAACCGTGCCCAGGCCGTCTCGCCGTCATTGCGAACCGACACCAGCAGCGACCGCACGTTGTGCAGTTTGTCGCAGGCCGAGACCAACAAGACCGAGGGCGAAGCCTTGTCGAGGTCGTGAAGATACGTCTCCTTGCGTTCTCTCCAGGGCGGTTTGGGAGTTTCGGTCGAGTCGCTGCAGCCCATCACGATCTCGGCGACGGCCTCGCCGAATCGTTCGCGCACGTCGGCCAGGCGCGGCAGTCCTCCGCAGTCTTCGACGGTGTCGTGCAGCAGTGCGGCGATCGCCTCGTCCTCATTCGCCCCATTCTCAAGCGCCAGGGCGGCAACCGCCAGCACGTGAGCGACGTACGGGACGCGGGTCCCTTTGCGGGTCTGTTCTTTGTGAGCGTCGGCCGCGTAAACCAAGGCCTGCGAAAAGCGTGATGAGAGCATCGAAACGGAAACCTCCCCCGCAGCATTCTACGCAGGCGGAAGGTCCCGCGTCTGGGGTGGATGGAGGGTTGTACTCTCGCGTCGTCGTTCAAGCGATGAGATACGCCAGCGGGACACCAGCCAGCCGCCAACAACGGACGCTAAAACGACGGCGAGCGCAGATATGCCCGCCAGAAGGAACGGCCGGCGCAATCCTGGGCGAAGCGGCAGGGTCTCGGCTGCCGGCACGAAGCCCTCATCTCGGGATTGCACGCAATAATCGAGTAGTTCGAGTGCGTCGTCCGTTTTGGGGACGAGGGCCGGTTCGCGGGCCGTTGAGCGCAGATGCTCGGCTAAGTCCGCGAGCATCTTGCGGACCCGGTCGGCGTTTTCGGGCGCGGCGACCACGTTGTGCATTTCATTCGGATCGCTCTCCAAGTCGTAGAGACGAATCGTCCGACCTGGCATCGGTAGACCCGGGTCGTAACCGTCGGTGCGCCGCCTTTTGCCGCGCTCGAAAATCAGCTTCCAGCGCTCGTCGCGGACGGCGGCCTCCTCGTTGGGTGCGTATTCGATGAAGACTTGATGCCGGTGCGTTTTCGCCTCGCCTTTGAGAAGCGGGACGAGCGAACGGCCCTGCGCGTTCTTCGGGACGGCAACGCCACACAGATCGAGCACGGTCGGGAAGACGTCGACGAACTCGACCAGTGCGCTTGTCGTCCGCGCCGGCGTGAGTCACGCCCGGGCAGCGCATCAACAGCGGCGGGCGAATTGCCTCTTCGTAGCTGCAGTGCTTTTCGAAGCGGCCATGCTGTCCGAGCAGATAGCCGTGGTCGGCCGTGTACAGGACAAGCGTGTCTTGAGCGTGCCCCGATCGCTCGAGGGCTGCCAGCAGCTCGCCGATTTTGCGATCGAGAAATTCGACCGACGTGTAATACGCGGCCGTGCTTCCCTGCTTTTCGGCGCTCGTCAGATCGCGAAAGACAGCCGGAATCTGGCCCGAATCCTCAGGGCCGACCGGCGGAACCGGAAAAGTCGAGGGCTGAAAACGGCCGCGGTCTTCAACGGGGAAATAGTACGGCGAATGCGGTTCGTAGAAGCTGACCATGAGAAAGAACGGTCTTTCGCGCGGCTCTGAGAGATAGCGGGATGCCTCTTCCACGAAATAGGTCGCGTCCATGTCCGCATCGACCAGTCCGATGGGCAAGGCGGCCGAGTTAATCCATATCCGGGCCGGATCCTTGAAGGGCCTCCATTGGGGCTGAACGGACACGTCTGCCGGGATCGGTTGTTTGCCGCGTGCGGCGAGGGTTTTGTCGTAAAAGCCTAAGTCTCGTCGCAGCTCAAAGCCGTAGGTGTGCTCGCTGTTGAAATGCATTTTGCCGATTGCCCCGGTCTCATAACCGGCCTGCTTCAGCACGTGTGCCAGCGTCTGCTCCCTTTCGGGAAGCGGCGTCTTTAACTGGGTCACGCCGATGGTCCGCGGATATCGGCCCGTGATGAACGAATCGCGGGCCGCCGTGCAAACCGGCGAGGCTGCAAAAGGCGCGATCGAAGCGGATCCCGCTGGCGGCGAGCCGATCGATGTTGGGCGTGCGGGCGCGGTGATTTCCGTACGCGCCGATGACGTAGGCCGCGTGGTCGTCGGCACAGATCCAGAGGACGTTCAGCCGGCGCGGGGGGTCGGCGCTCGCAGTCAGACCGCCCAAACCGAGCACAATTGCAAGGGAAGCCCAGCCCAGCTTCGAAACGCGACGCATGGTTTGACCTGGTCGCAAGTTGGCGTCACCTATTTCGCGTACGCTCGCCCCGTGGTCGAGAAGGATCTTGGCCCGCCTGAGTCTTCTTTATGAAAACAGCCAGTTGAGGACAAGCAGCAGCATGAAAGCCACCGCCGTGCATTCGGTGAGCCGGGGACGATAGGAAGCCACTCGCCGCCTGGCCAGGCACCAGATGCGATAGGGAATTTGCACCACAATCAGGGCGAAAATCAGCCATCCCAGCCGATGCATGGCGACCGAATCGGTGATCCGTCCTTGGAGCAAGAACACGATGCTGCGAGTCATTCCGCAGGTGGGACAAGAAATCCCGAAAAATCGGCGAAGCGGGCAGACGAGGGGAAAGGGAAATTCAGGCAGACCGCGGAGATAAATTGATCCGTCCGAGTTCACGTCGACCAGCAGTCCACCGAGCACGACGGCGATCGATAAGCCCAGGATCACCCAGTGTCCCCGCGGGTCGAACGCCGGCCGCCAGTTGCCCGCAGGCTCCGAGTTGTTTGTTGGATCCTTGGACATGGTTCAGTATTCTGAGACGACGATGAAGTACGAGCTGAAGCCGCTCACGGTCGGCGCCATTCTCGATCAAACCTTCCTGATTCTAAAGGATCATTTCGGCCTATTCCTGAAAATCATGCTCTGCCTGTCGCTGCCGGTCGGGCTCGTGTTCAACTTTATCATCACGCACAATATGCCGCCGCCCGCGGCCAATCCGACACCGGAGGAATTGGCGGAAAATCTGCAGACGCAATTCCAGTTCATTTCTCGAACAATGATGCCCGTTGCCGCGTTGATCTTTTTTTTCGTCGCCCCTTTGACCGCTGGGGCGATCATCCATGCGACAACGCAAATCTATTTCGGGAAGACGGTCACTGTCGGAGTGCCTACCGCGTCGCGCTCAAGCGTGCAATACCGATGATTGGGACATGGATGCTCATGTTTCTGTTCCTCCTCGGCGGCGGGTTGCTGTGCTGTCTGCCCGGGATCCTCGCCTACTTCTGGTGTGCGCTGGCATCGTCGATTGTCGTCGTCGAGGGGGTCTCAGGATTTGCCGCGATCCGGCGCAGCTTTCATCTCATGCAGTCGTCGTGGCTCGAACATTACCTGCAATATTTTCTGTTGAACGTGGTGCTCTTCTTTATTCACTGGGGAGTCGCCGTCGGACCGCAATTCATGATGGAACGTCATCTGGCGGTGATCGTCGGGACGTTGCTGCAAGCGGTCACGACTCCGCTGGGACTCATTTGGGTCCTCGTATTCTACTTCTCGTGCCGCTGCCGGGCAGAAAACTTCGATCTCGTGCAGCTTGCCCACGAAGTTGCCAATGCGCCGACCACGCCGACACAGGCGCTGCAGGGATGACCATGCGCGCGTTTGCGGACATAGCGACGGCGCTTTCGGCTGCGGATCCAGCGAGTCAATTGCCCCCGCCCGAGCAGATTCGTCGCGCCGCCCAGACGGTGCTCGCTCGACCTGAATTCCAGGCCGACGGTTCGACCGAGGCGGCCGAAGGCTTCTGGAGCTATTTGCATCGGATCGTCCGGGAGTTCATGCAGGCCTTTCAGGATGCGTTCGAGTGGCTTTACCGGATGTATCCGGTTTTGGCTTGGCTCCTGATTTCCGCCCTGGTCATCACCGTGGTCCTGCTGATCGCCCACATCGTCTGGACGGTCGTCATGGCCGTGCGTCACGGTCGGCATCGAATCTCGCTCGATGACGAGCTGGCGCTCCGCAAGATCGACCCGGCTGAACTGGCCGAACAGGCGGAGCGGGCGCGGCGCGAGGAGGATTACATCCTGGGCGTGCGGCTTCTGTTTCGCGCCAGTCTCACTCTTCTCGAAGAGCGCGAAGGCAAGAGATTCCGGCCGGGAGCGACCAATCGCGAACACCTGCTTCGCTACCGACAGACTCCGATTTACGACTGGCTGGCGCGATTCGTGTGGGTCATCGATTCCAAATGGTACGGCTCGGAGACCTGTCTCCCCGCCGACTTCGCCGCTTGTCACGAGGCGTACGAAAAGATCGCTTCCCTGAATGCGGAACGGGCCGATGCTCAACACGCGTAACGTGGTGGCAGCCGCCGTCCTGCTCGTGACCGTTTCGCTGCTGGGCGCCCTCGTCGCCTTCCTCGAGCCGCCCGGCGGCGGGTTGGGCATCGATACGTACGGCATTCGCGGTCACGGTTATCGCGGGCTGTTCGAGATCCTCGCGGACCTCAAAGTGCCGGTCGAACGGGCGACCGTGCCGCCAAACCGGGTTCTCAAACGGGACGTGACGCTGGCACTGATGGAGCCCAGTCCGGAAATCGTGTCGACAGAGCCTGTGTATCTGCACGCGGTCGCCAAATGGGTCCGCGAAGGAGGTACGGTCGTCGTTGCGCCCTCGGCCCGCGATCCCGGCCTGCGCACTTCGTCGGTGAAAGAGGTTCTCTTGGAACTTGGCCTGGAAGGAGTGCATGTGGCCGTCGTCGGACCGGCGCCCGAATGGAGGCCCGATCAATCGCGCGGCCGTCCCAACACCAGCATGCGACGAGAAACCCGCCGCGCGGCCGTCAACTTGAAACGAATCTTGCTTGGCGAAAAAACGCTGCCAACCTCGCTCGTGCACGCCACCGCGGAGGGAAGCTACGCGGCCGTTTTTCCCAACGGCCTCGATCTGATGATGCCCGACATCGAACCGTGCACGCTCGTGACGGACGATGCCGGTCCAGCCGTGGATGAAACGGACACCTCGCGCAAGACCACCCCCTCTGAGAAAAAGACAAGTATTGAAGACCCGCCATCAAAGCCGGCCGCTGCGAAGAAAGCTCCGCCGCCTGAGTCTAGGGTGAGTCGACCGTCGGGCCGGATTCTTGCTCGCGTTGAAGCGGATGGCGATCCCGAGCCGATCGCCGCCGTCTATCCGCGGGCGCGGGACGAGTGATCGTCCTGGCCGACGCCCGCTTGGCGCAAAACCGGCTCGTGGGCCAGGCGGATAATCCGGTCCTCGTCACCCATTTGCTGGCCGACTCGGGAAAGCCGGTGGTTTTTGACGAGTTCTATCACGGTCTGACGATCCGCGCGAATCCGTTTTGGTTGCTTTCCCGCTTTCCGTACGGCATTCTGGCCGCTTCGGTTTTGGCCGCGAGCATTGTCGTGGGATGGCGGGCGTATCGATTTCTCGGTCCGCCTCTGACGCCACGGCCCGTGTCGCGGCGAACGTTGTCGGAATACATTGAAGCGATGGCGCGGCTCCTGAATCGGTCGAAGCGACCGTCTCATTTCTTGTTGACGGAAATCCGCCAGGGATTGTTGTGGCGGCTCCGTCACGACCTCGGCCTGCCACCCGGAAATGAAGACGTGGAAAAGATTGTGTGGATTCTCGAACGCCGCGACCCACCCCTGGCGGAAAAGACGCGGGCGGCGATCCAAGCCATCGACGACTCCCTGGCACGGCCCAATCAGTCGGATAAGGAATTGGCGGCCACACTCGCAAAGGTCTCTGTCTGTGTCCCTCGACACGCTGTTTAACTCGGTGACCGACGCGGTCAAAAAGGTCGTCTTCGGCCAGGACGAGGCGATCGAGCTGTCGTTGGCCGCGCTCTTTAGCAGCGGGCACGTGCTGCTGGAGGGGCCGCCCGGCGTGGCCAAGACGCTGCTCGTGCGAACGATCGCCGCGACGCTGAAACTCGATTATCGCCGCGTGCAGATGACGCCCGACCTGTTGCCCGGCGACATCACCGGCTCGTCGATCTATCGCCAGAATACGGGGACCTTCGAGTTCATCCGCGGCCCGATCTTCACGAATTTTCTGCTGGCCGACGAAGTCAACCGCGCCTCGGCCCGCACGCAGGCCGCCATGCTCGAGGCCATGCAGGAACTGGCGGTGACGCATGACGGACTCAACTATCCGCTGCCGAGCCCGTTCGTGACCTTCGCCACCGAGAATCCGATCGAACAGGAAGGGACGTATCCGCTTCCCCTTGCGCAGCTCGACCGGTTCATGTTCAAGATCATAGTCGGCTATCCGGACAGCGAATCCGAGGAGCGCGTGCTCCGCGAACATCACGCGACAGGAGCCACAACGGGTCCGCAGGCCTTCAACGTCCCGGCGCTTGTGGAAGCGAGCGACATTCACCAAGCGCGGGACACGATTCGCCAGACGCATGTGCGCGAGGAGGTCATCGGATACGTGCGCCGGTTGATCGAAGCCACCCGCCGTGACGATTCGCTCAGCGTCGGCGCCAGTCCGCGGGCCGGTTTGATGCTGCTCATGGGATCGAAAAGCCTGGCGCGATTTGCCGGGCGCGATTTTGTCACGCCCGACGACGTGAAGAGGGCATTTTTGCCCGCGCTGCGGCATCGCGTCGTGCTCGGTCCGAACGCCGAACTCGAGGGGACGAGCACGGACGACATTCTGGCGGCGCTCCTCGACTCGGTCGAAGTGCCGCGATGACCCTGCGACCCGGCCGGAACCTCGTCGGCCTGTCGGTCGCCGCCGTTGTCCTTTCGGCCGTCGCTTTCTATCTGCCGTGGGCGATTTGGCTGCTCGTTCCACTGGTGATCGCCGCCCTGGGCTGCGGCGTTTATGACGCCGCGCTGGCTGCGGCTGCACCGCTCGGATCTCGTCGTCTCCCGCGAGGTTCCGCAGATCGCTGGTCGCGACGTTCCGTTCGACGTAACGCTCCGCTGTGTGAATCGCGGTTTGGCCCCTCTGCGAGGCAGCATTCGTGAAATCGCTCCGGCACAGGCCATTCCCCGTTGGTGGCAGGCGGAGTTTCCACCAGAAGGAATCGCAAGCAGGGCCGAGTTTCGGCAGCCGTATGCGATCGCGATGCGGGGGAGTTTTGAATTCGGTCCAGCTTGGGTCCGCGTCGCCGGACCCTGTGCCGTGCTCGAGGGGCTTTGGGAGGCGACTGGCAAGAGCCGCGTCAAAGTCTTTCCCGAGACCTTGGCGGCCAAGGACGATCTGTCGCAGCATTTGATGGCCGAAATCCAGATTCTCGATCGCCGCTCGCGGGCGAAGCGACGCAGCGCCGGAACGGAATTCGAATCGATCCAGGAATATCGCGGCGGCGACGACCCGCGTCGCATTGATTGGCGGGCCACGGCGCAGAACGCGGCGTTTGGTGATTCGCCGTTTCCAAGTCGAACAGCACCAGGACGTGCTGATCCTGATCGACTGCGGGCGTCTGATGGGGGCCGACGGCGGGCGCGGCACGAAGCTCGATTGCGCCGTCGATGCGGCGTTACTTTTGGCGCGCGTGGCGCTCGGGAATGGCGACCGCTGCGGAGCGGCCTTGTTCGACAACAAGGTCACCGGATATTTGTCCCCGCGGGCGAGCATGGCCTCATTCCCGGCCGTGGTCGAAATCTTGTATGACGCCCAATCGCGCTGGCAGGAGACGGACTTTGCGTTGATGTTCGCACATTTGCAGTCGCGACGTCAGAAACGCGCGGTCATCATCGTGCTTTCGGACGTCAGCGACGAAGAAACCAGTCGCCGGGCTCGGGTCGCGCTCGCCAGCATGGCGTCGCGGCATGTGGTCATTTTCGCAGCTCTGCAAACGCCGTTGCTGTTGGCGCAGACGCACGCGCCGATCGACAGCCGACTCGACGCGGCCCGCCACGCCGTGGCGTATCGACTCTTGCGAGAAAGAGAGCGAACGCTGCACGCGATGCGTCGTGCGAACGTGCAAGTCCTCGACGTCTTGCCGGGCGAACTGACGATCCCCCTGATCAACCGCTACCTCGAGCTGCGCGCGAAGGGGTAATCAGCATCGATCTCGGTTGGGCATCGACCCGCTCAGGCCTTGCTCGGCCGCGTTTCGTCGTCCCACATGAATCCGAATGCCACGTAAAGGGCCCAAAATACGGCCGTGAGCGCCGCATAAATCAGTCGCACCCGCGTCGACAGGTGGCTCTGTCGCACGAAGCTTTCGATGAAGGCGGCGATCATGAGCATGCCCGCGATGCCGACCGCTGTCCGCGCGGCTTCCTGACCGGCGTCGACCAGGCTCTGCGCCGCGTTTTGAGTCCGGGACTTACGACCGCCCGGCCCAGCATCAGGCCAACCCCGCCACACAGCGTGATCGCGGACAGCTCGGTGATCCCATGCGGCAGAATCCAGGCCCACATTTCCAGCTCGATGCCGGCCTGCACGTGCAGCGCGACAAAGGCGCCGAGCATCATGCCGTTATAGAGCAGCAACAGCACGGTGGGCACGGCAGCCAACACGCCCAGTCCCATCGAGATCAGGCCGACGCGCAGATTGTGCGTGAACAGGAACGAAGCCATGAACGATTTGACGCCGTTGCCCGATTGGCGGCCCGAACGGAGAACTTCGAGCAATTGCTCGGGAGTGGATCCCGGTTGACGCGGATCGCCCGGCGGCAACAGCGCATATGAGGCAAGCACGTCGTGCCGGCACGCGTGATAAGCCAAGAGCGCCCCGGCAATGATCAGCGCGGCCGAAGCCAGATGATATCGCCAATTGCGGGCGATCGTTTGTGCGAAACCATACGCCGCAAAAGCGCCGATTTTGCCCAGGACGCTTTTTCGCGGCGGAAGGTAGATCACGCTGTGGGCGGCAGCGGCAAGGCTGTTGAGATAGACCGCCAGGCGTTCGTCGCGTGTCCGCGTGCGGACTTGCGCCAGGTGAATGGCCACGCGGCGGTAGAGCACATCGAGGCGGTTAACCTCCTCAGGCTCGAGCTGGCGGACGGAGTTTTTGGCCCGCTTGAGGAGCTCCTCCAACTCGTCCCAGTCCGGCTTGTTGCGCGTGACAAAATCACCCATGATGGCAGCCTGCGGTCTCCATCTTGACCGGATGCTGTTTCCATGGCCAGCCTGCTCGAATTTGAAACTCCGGAAAACGTCCAGATTGCCTACCGACCGGCCGGTTTGGGGACGCGCTACTGCGCCTGGCTGCTCGACGCATTTTTCGCCTTTCTGATCGCGCTGGTGCTGTTCATGCTCACGATGGTCGTGACGGCGGCCGCCGGCATCGTCCTCAAAAGATTCGGGAAATTCGAGCCGAGCAACGATGAAGACGTCCGCGAGTTCCTGTTTTATGCGGTCGCCGTCGGATCGCTGTACTTCGGACTCGGGAGCTTGATTTACTTCAGCGTGTGCGAATTGTTGGGCCGGGGACAGACGTACGGTAAGAAGATCTGCGGTGTGCGCGTCGTGAAGACCGACGGCTTTTCGCTCGACGCCGGCAGCATTTTGGTGCGAAATGTTTTCCGGCATCGTCGATCAGCTCCCTCCCTTATGGATCGTGCCGGTTCTTTCCGCCCGCAGCCAGCGGTTTGGCGACATGGTTGCCGGCACGGTCGTGGTGGCCGAGGCGAGCGATACACTCGGAGAATTGCGGACGTCGCTCTTGAGGCGGCCGGCGGCCGAAAGCAAATTCCGCTTCGATGGGAGCATGCTCGCCCGGGCGCTGCCCGTCGATATTCAGGCCGTCGAGACGAATTCTGGAACGCTGGCGGCAGATTCCCGGCCCGCAGTTTCTCGACCTGCTCAACGTGATCTGCGATCCGCTGGCTCGGCGATTGGGGGTTCAACCGCCCGACTCCGCCGACCGTCAGGAGTTCCTGCAGGATTTTCTCTCCGCGATCTACCGCCGCGAAGCGCGACGTTTGGGATGACGGAGCGTCAATCCGAGCTGGCGACGCGAATTAATTGAGCGGGGGTTGCCCTGGCGCGCCTAACCCCGGAGCACCTAAACCGGGTGCGCCTAAACCGGGGGCGGCGTCCTTCTTGGCACCGGGCGGCTCTTTGGGTTTCACCAACTCGGCACGCGTCAGCCGCAGTTTCTCGAAGCTCTCGGCGGAGATGACGTAATACCAAGGGCCGAAACGGTCATTCAGCTCTTTAACCTTCTTCTCTCCGTTCTTGAGCTTCTTTTCGTATTCCGATTTATTGTTGTCGTATTCCTCGATCTTTTTCTTGTAGTCGGCCATCGCCTTTTCATACTCCGCCTTCGGATCGGGCTTTGCCGCGGGCGGGGCGGCGGGCTTGGCCGTCGGCGCGGGCTTGGCTTTTTCCGCCGCCTTTTTCGCGGTCGCGGATGCTGTCTTGGGTTTGCTGCCTGTAGGTGACTTGGCGTCCGATTTGGCGTCGGTCTTCGGATCCGCGGTCGCGAGCGCCAGCATCGTGTCGTCGTCGTGCCGTTGATTCGATGACTGTTTGTCGCCCGCTTTGCCCTTCGCGGCGGGTGCCGTATTTGCCTTCCCGTTTGCGGGAGCGGCGCCGTCGAGCACGAGACCGTTTGGCTTCTTCGGTTCGCTTGGCTTTTGCGGAGGCTCACCGACGAGCTTGGGGTCGAAGGTGGCATAGACCATCAGGTAACGCCCCTTCTTCGTCGCCTCTTTGGATTTGTCGGTGGCTTTCGACTCGGGCTGAATCGGCCTTTTTGTCTCCGTCCTTCTTCGCATCCTTGGTCTTGTCGCCGGGCTTGGAAAGCCCCGTCTCGATGTCGAATTCGGTCCCCGTGAAAATCTGTCCGAAGCGGAGCGTATAACGCAGGCCCTCGTTGGTGCCGGCATCGAACTCGCCCTCCTTCGAGACAACCTTCATGTTGCCCTTGCGATCGCCGGCCAGGTAGAAGCCGTGATTGGCCATATCGGCGCGAAGTGCGAATTCTAATTGGCGATCGTCGGCGAATTTCTTGTTAATCGAGAGATCGGGATTTACGCCGGGCGGTTTGGGCCGCACGCCGACCAGCCGCAGCCCATCGAGGTTGTTGACGATTGTATTGACGACGTCGGTCTTGAGCTCGTCCTTCTTGGTGTCGAGGCCCTGCGAGCGTCCACGGATCGTTGGTCGTCTTGCGGGTGAGTTCGACGACCTGGCCGGGAACGAGGACTCCCTGTTGCTCGTCGATCGAGTAGTTGTCGCTGCGAATTTCCGTCAGCTTGTCGCGGTCGACCTTCAGCAGGTCGGGCTCGATCCAGTCGCCGAACTTCGTGGAGAGGTCGATCTTGAGCTTGGCGAGATAAATGCCGTTGGGGTCGTCGGTCTTGGTGCCGCGGACGTAGTAAACGTCGGGCTGACCTTCGGCCGCCTTGCCGATCACGTATTCCGCCAGGACAGTTCCATCGCTTTTGGCGATCGTGATCTTCTGGCCGCGGCCCGTGAGGATCGTCGGGTCGTTATCTTCGGGATCGACGACTTCGTAGCGCGCCTGCTCGCTCTTCAAGCGCGACTTGAGCGCCGTCTTCGCAGTGCCAATCACCGAGGCGGCCGTGCGGGCCAGGCGGTCTTTGCCGTCGGCGGGATAGTCGTGATGCGAGGGGATCTGCCACTTGCCGTCTTTGTATTCGACTTTGAACTGCTTGACCGACGCGGTGTCCTTGTCGTACGCGACGACGCGCAGCATTTGGGCCGTCGTGGGATCCTGGAAATCCGGATAGAACTCCTGGCCGATCCCCGCATACTCCTTATCCGGTTTCGGGCGCGTGACATAATGGGTCAGCGACGCGGCTCCGATCGAAACCAGGGCCACGCCCACATAAACCAGCGTGCGGTTCGTTTCACTCAATTTCATCACGACTACCTAACGTTCACGAACTTGGATTGTCTGTTGTGGCCCGATGGCGACGGCGCGATTGAGAGGATGCGCGTCGCGATCGGCCAGATCACTTCTTGCGTTTTTCGCTTTCGACGCGCCGCTCCGGCACGATGTAACGTTGTTCCCGCAGCCAGCGCATCACGAGCAAGACAATTCCCAACACGACGGCCGGAATTGGCGGCACGATGACGGCCATCGCCATCACCTTGTGCTCGGTTTCGCGAATTTTGCGTTCCGTCTCGTTCTTGATCTCGTCGATCTCTTGCTGCTTCTTCCGGTCGATGTCGTTCTTCTTCACGTCGAGTCGCCGTTCTTCTCCGTCTTTCAAACGGCGAATCAGCTCCTCTTTCTCCGGCGGCGAGAGTTTGGGATCGCTTTCGATCGCTTTCCGCTTGTCGTCGAATTCGTGTTGGGCTTTCTGCAGAAGTTGTTTGGCCTCGTCGTCGGCTTCCTTGGTCTTCTTGATGCGATCTTCGACGAACTGGGCCGTTCGCTTTTCGACGCCGGTCAGGGTCCGCAGCTCGGGACGCCGCTTGCGCAGGTCGAGATAGGTCTTCTCCCCCGCCAGCACGTCGACGGCGTTGAGCACGAACGTCACGTTGTCGAAGTCGAGATTCGAGTCGCTGCCGTGGCTGCGATTGTAGAAGAACCAATCCGAGATGAGGTCGATATCCGCAACATAAACGACGTTCAGCTTGTACGGATTCTCCGGCGTGTCGGCCGTAATGTGGGCGGCCATCACGAGTGCCCCGCCGCGAGGATCGAGGAAGTGCGGTCGATCCTCCCGCAAACGGGCTGTCGGCGAAAAGCCGTGCGGAAAAGTCGAAGCCCTGCTCGGTGTATTCGTCCCATTCCATGTAACCCGAGTTAGGACTCGTCCGCAGAAGGGGCTCGAACTTGACCGAACCGGCGGCACGTGTCGGACGGATTTCACCGGCGAAGGCCACGAGCATTTCCTGCAGCCCGCTGGTGATTTCGCTCGACTGGTTGAAGGCGCCTTGCGTCCCGCTCTTGGGCGAGATAAACACAAACTCCTGAATCACCGAGGCGAACTCGGGGTGCGGATTGAAGGCATCCCAAACCGCGCGGCCGTTATCCCAGGCCAGATGCAGCGCTTCGAGCAGCGAGGTCGCTTTCCCGTCGTCCGCCTTGGGGGGCGCCGGTTGGCGTTGCATGCCCATCATCCCCATTTGCGAGCCCGGCGCCGGCTTGGGCAGCCGCGGCGCCTGCGTGACGCCGAAGCCCGAGTTGAAGACCCACGGCAGCGGATCGTCGAATAACAGCGTGGGATGTCCCTTTTTCACGTAATTGACGAGATTCGCCATCTGCGGCTGCGTCAGCGACGACGGCATCACGACCATCAACACGTCGTATTTTCCGTCCTCGATCGGGCTGTCGGGCGAGACTTCTTTGACGCTGTACTGTTTTTTCAGTTCCGTCACGATTTGCCATTCGCGTTGGCCGCCGATGACGTCGGCGTCGGTTCGCATGACGCCGATCGTGAGCCGCTTCTGATTGGCGACCGTGCGGACCGATCGCGTCAGTTCGTATTCGAGAGGCGTGGTCGGTCCGAAAGAGGGGATGACCACCTGGTCGTTGCTGCTGCTGACCACCGCTCCCATATAGATCGTGTCTTCGTAGCGGCGGCCCTCCCTTTCGGAACGCACGTGTTCGGGATTGATGCCTTGAACCTTGGCCGCTTCGGCCTCCTTGCTGAACGGTTCGACGTCGATCAAGTGAACGTCGACCGCCGAGCCGCCGATCTGTGCGTACTGCCGCAAGAGGCCGATGAGCTGCTTTCGCACGGGAGCGTATTCGCGGGGAACGTCGGTTGAGATGTAAGCTTCGATCTTCACCGGATGGTCCGGATTGATCTTCTTGATCACGTCGATCGTGGTGGGCGACAGGCTGTAGACGCGCTCATGCGTCAAGTCGGCTTGCTCGCGTTGGCGTGCGAGGCGATGTAGTCGACGCAGATCGAGTGCGAGGCACAAGCAAACCGCCCGCACGACGTATTGGAACCCCATCGACGTCTGTTGCCCGGTGCTCCAATGCCGCCGCCGGATCATGACCAGGTTGAGATAGAGCATGAACACGGTCAGCGACACGAAGTACAGAATTCCGCTAAGCGGGATCAGGCCCAGCTCGAAATCGTGGAGTTGCTCGCGGACGCTCAAATTTCGCAGCAGATCGCTCGAGGGGGCGATCGACCCGATGAACACGGGGATTGCGCAGATAATCACACCGAGCACGAAAGCGACCGTCGTGCTGCTCGTGAGCACGGAGCCGAACATGCCGGCCGCCAACAGGGCCGCTCCCGCCAGCCAATAGCCGAAATAGGTCGTGAAGGCCACGCCGAAATCGGGACTGCCGATCACGCTCAAGACGATCAAATGCGTCAGCGAAAAAGCCAGCGCGATACTGTAGACGGCCAGCACGGCGAGATACTTGCCGATCAGGATTTCGAGATCGGTGGCCGGCAGCGTGAAGAGGAGTTCGTCGGTGCCCAGTTTCTTCTCGTCGGCCCAGGCGCTCATCGTGATGGCCGGCACCAGGAAGAGCAGCAACATGGGGAAGCCGTCGCTCAACTGGTCCAGGTTGGCCACGTTGTTCGTGAAGAATTGCGTCCGGAACGCCAGCAGTCCGCCGGCAACGACGAAGGCGATGATAAACAAGTAGCCCAACACGCCCGAAAAATAGCTGGCGACGTTGCGGCGAAAGATGGCCGAGATCACATACCTGCGAAACACAGTCAACACTCCTGATCGGTCGAATGGGATCTCAATGCGAACGATGGGCCGCCTAGCGGCGCGAGGCATGCGCGGTCAATTCGCGGAACCGCTTATCCATGTCGCGCTGGTCGCCCCCCATCTCCTCCACCGATCCGTCAAACACGACGCGCCCCTCGTTGATGAGGATCACGCGGCTGCACACAGCCTGAACTTCCTGCAAGATGTGGGTCGACAGCAAAATCGTCTTCACCGCTCCCAGCGAGCGGATCAACTGTCGCACCTCGTGCACCTGATTGGGATCAAGTCCGCTGGTCGGCTCGTCCAGGATCAGCACGTCGGGATCGTGCAGGATGGCCTGGGCCATTCCCACCCGCTGGCGAAACCCGCGCGAGAGTTTGCCGATGGGCTTGTGCCAGACTTCGCCCAGGGCACACTTATCGCGGACGAAGTCGAGCCGTTTCTCGAACTGGTCGCCTGACAGCCCCCTGGCTCGACCCAGATAGGTCAAAAGACTGATCGGGGTCATCTCGTTATAGAGCGGACCGTTTTCGGGCAGATATCCGATCAGGCGGCTGGCGGTGATGCGATCGGTGGCCATGTTGAAGCCGGCGATCCGCGCCTCGCCCGAGGTTGGTGCCAGATAACCGGTTAGAAGCCGCATGGTGGTCGACTTGCCGGCACCGTTGGGCCCCAGAAACGCGGCCACCTGGCCCTTGGGGACCGAAAAGCTCACATCCTGTGTCGCCAAAAACTGCCCGAAGTATTTGCTGAGGCCGATGGCCTCGATCATTGCACCGCCGGCGTTTTGAGACGCCTTTCGGTTGCCATTTTCACTCATCGGTCCTGCTTCCGGAAAAAAATGCGCAAATACCGGCCGTGACGCTGAAACGGTCACCCTTACCTGTCCTACGCCATTCTTTACAATGCGCGCTGGATGATGTCTAGCAATTATGAGGTTGAATTGACAGCAACGGCAAGCTTCGGCCTGGAAGCCGTCGTTGCCCGGGAATTGAAGGATTTGGGCTACGAGCGGCAAACCGTCGCGGATGGCCGAATTACGTTCCCCGCCGGCCTGGAGGCGATTTGCAAAACGAACCTCTGGCTGCGCAGCGCCGATCGCGTGCTATTGAAAGTGGGATCGTTCGAGGCGCGCGATTTCGGCGCGCTCTTCGATCAAACGGCCGCGCTCGATTGGGCCCGCTGGATTCCCGTCGACGGACAGTTTCCCGTGCGCGGCAAATCGGTCCGCTCCCAACTTCATAGTGTTCGAGACTGCCAGGCGATCGTCAAGAAGGCGATCGTCGAAAAGCTCAAGCAAACGCATCGCACGGCCTGGTTTGCCGAGCGCGGAGCACTGTTCGCCGTCGAAGTTTCCATTCTCAAGGATTGCGTGACACTCTGCATCGATACGACGGGGCCCGGGTTGCATAAGCGCGGCTACCGCACACTCGTCGGGCCTGCTCCCCTCAAGGAGACGCTGGCGGCCGCGCTCGTTCAATTGAGCTATTGGAACGGCGCGAGACCGTTTCTTGATCCCTTTTGCGGGACGGGCACGATCCCCATCGAAGCGGCTCTCTTGGCCCGCAACATCGCTCCGGGACTCAGCCGGACATTCGCTGCCGAGGATTGGCCCGCGCTCCCCAAGCGGCTGTGGAACGAAGCCCGCACCGCGGCGCGCGATGCCATTCGCCACGAGCGAGAAGCTGTCGATCGTCGGCAGCGACATCGACGAAACGAGTCTCTCCATGGCCCGTCGGCACGCACGCAATGCGGGTGTCGAGGGGGATGTTCGCTTCGTGTGCCGCCCATTTATTGAAGCGGCCCCGACCGATCCGTACGGTTGCCTGATTTGTAATCCGCCCTATGGCGAACGATCGGGAGACGTTTCCGACGCCGAAGAACTCGCGACGCAAGCGGCGGAGGTCTTTCCGCGATTCGACACCTGGTCAATTTATGTTTTATCGGCGCTCACAAATTTCGAGCGGCTCTGCCGGCGACAGGCGGACCGCCGGCGAAAACTCTACAACGGCCGCATTGCGTGCACCTACTATCAATTCCATGGCCCAAGGCCGAGCGCCGCTTTTCCCAGAGCAGCTGGACTGAGTGCGCAAATTTTTTTGATCTTGAACGACTCCGCCTGTAGCGGATAATAAGGCTAGTAAACGACGAAATACGGTACAGCGATCAGCTGTAAATCTCGCTTAGCGGAGCCGTGCCCGGAATCAGGGTGCGGCTTTTTTTGTTGCGCTCGGTCCTCCCGGGTTGTCGTGGGCAGTCTCTGTCCTATCAGTGAAATCCGTGTGATCCTTGGTCAAAGACAGGGATCCGCAGATTGCGCCGATTCCACAGATTTTTGAATTCAAATCGGCGTAATCTGCGGATCTCCTTTGCCTTCTGTTTGTCGCAGGAGATGGAGAAAGGTGAAAGCAGAGATCAACAAAGGCGATGAGGAGCGACGCAGGGGTGCCACGCCCACGGCTTTGCGTGGGCGTGTCCTCGAACGTCAAACAGATTCGCACGCCCACGCAGAGCCGTGGGCGTGGCACCCAGAACCGACCAGTCGAAAGAGACGCGATCGAGGCCGAAGCAAGTGTCTGCACGACTTTACGCCGAGAACGGCACCGCACCCGCGAGCGGGTACCCGAGGGCCGCGGCCCTGCCTTCGAAGATGCGCACCGTATTCGAAGGTGCGCACCAAAATCGAAAAGTGCGCATCTTGGAAAACCCCGACGATTCCTTCGAAGATGCGCAGCCTTTTCGAAGGTGCGCAACTTTTGGTGCGCATCTTCGCGTCGAAGGAAGCGGGGTTGGGTCTTCCGCAGGCGCCGATCGCCTCGGGCAGCCGCCTGTTCCGCGGGACACCGACTCGATTGGCGTTTATCCTTCATCCGATTGGCTGGACGGACTAAACTGGGGCTCGCGCTTCGCGGGCCGGATACGTTATTGCTCGATTGATCGTTTCGACAGAGTGCGGGGACTCGAATAACCGTGTGTGGGATCGTTGGAATTCTCGTCAAGCGGCCGGCGCTGTGTGACTCGCTCGGCGAGTGGCTCACTCCGATGCTGGTCTGCATGGGTGATCGTGGTCCCGATTCGGCCGGTCTTGCCGTTTTTTCCGATCCGCTGCCCGCCAACGTGCGTCGCTACAGCCTGTACTCCGGCACGGAAACGGTCGATTGGTCGGCGCTGCGAGACGCATTGCGGCGGGAATTGGCAGTCGACGCGAAAATGAAAATCCGCGGGAACCATGCCGTTCTGACGAGCCTGGTCGAGCCGGACAAGTTTCGTCGGTGGCTTGCGGTCAACAATCCGCGGCTGCATCTGCTCTCGGTCGGACGTTCGATCGATTTATTCAAGGACACCGGGCACCCGCGCGAGATTTCGAGCCGTTACTCTTTTCCGAAGTTGGCCGGCACCCACGCCGTCGGCCACACGCGGATGGCGACCGAGTCGGCCGTCACGCCGGCCCACGCCCACCCCTTCACCGCCGGCGAGGACTTCTGTCTCGTGCATAACGGCTCGCTGTCGAATCCCTACAGCATCCGTCGCAAGCTCGAGAAGCGCGGCATTCACTTCGAGACCGACAACGATACCGAGGCGGCCTGCCGCTTTCTCGAATGGCGGATGAGCGAAGGCGACTCGCTGGAAGCCGCACTCGAGCGAGCCATTGTCGAACTGGACGGCTTTTACACCCTGCTGATGGCGACCGGCAACAAACTGGTACTCATCCGGGACGCCTTCGCATGCAAACCGGCCGTCGTCGCGGAGACCGAGGATTACGTTGCCATCGGCTCCGAGTTCCGGTCGCTGGCCCACTTGCCGGGCGTAAGCGCCGCGAAGATTTTCGAGCCCGGACCGGAGCGGATTTATTCATGGACCGTGTCGCGACCAGCCGCATGACCGAGCCGCACAAAACGGTAGCGTTCGACGACGCTCGCGCACGCGAATCCGGCGTGCTCGATTGGGACCTGGCCCAAATGGGCGTGCGGGCCCTCAATCAATATTTGCATCACGAGGTGGTCGGCGCGGGCATTTCCCGAGTTCGAGTCCACAATCCGGACGGCGCGCATCACATTGCGCGCGGGCCTCAACGCGCCGCTCGCCGTCGATATTCTCGGGCATGCCGGCTATTTCGTCGCCGGTATGAATCAACAGGCCGAGGTGACGGTCCACGGAAACGTCGGCTGGAGCGTGGCCGAGAACATGATGTCGGGCACGGTCCGCGTTCAAGGTTGGGCCTCCGAATGTGCCGGCGCATCGGGTCACGGCGGCCTGCTCGTGATCGAGAAAGACGCCTCGTCGCGTTGCGGCATCTCTCTCAAGGGATTGGATATCGTCGTCGGCGGCAGCGTGGGTCACATGTCGGCCTTCATGGCACAGGCCGGAACGCTCGTCGTCTGCGGAGACGCCGGCCCACGGTCTGGGCGACTCGCTTTATGAAGCCGTGATCTACGTTCGCGGAGCCATCGAAGGGCTGGGAACGGATGCCCGCGAAGAACCGCTGGCCGCCGCGGATATCGCCAAGCTGTCGGACCTGCTGGCTCGCGCGGGCTTCCCCTACGATCCGCACAGTTTTAAGCGTGTGGCGTCCGCTCGCACGCTGTACCATTGGCACATCGATCGCTCGCAGAATTACTGAATCGGTCCATGTCGAACGCCAACCACCAACCCATCGGCTCTCTCGAAGAGAGTGCCTCGTTTAATCGACAGGTGCTCGCCTATATCCATCAAGCGGCCGAGTCCGGGCTTTACGACATCCGCGGGCTGGGTGCCAAGCGGCGAGTGCCCACGTTTGACGATCTCGTGTTTCTGACGGCGTCGGTTTCTCGCTACCCGCTGGAAGGCTATCGGGAGAAGTGCACGACGAAGACGGTGCTTGGGCACGCGTTTCGCAAAAAAACCGATCGAGCTGGAGATTCCGATCACCGTCGCCGGCATGAGCTTTGGTGCGCTCTCGGCGAACGTCAAAGAGGCGCTGGGACTGGCGGCGACGGCGGTCGGCACGTCGACGACAACGGGCGACGGCGGCATGACGCCCGAAGAACGCCAGTCTTCCAAGACGCTGGTTTATCAATGCCTGCCGTCGCGATACGGTTTCAATCCCGACGACCTGCGCAAGGCCGATGCCATTGAACTCGTCGTCGGCCAGGGAGCCAAGCCGGGTGGAGGGGGGATGCTGCTCGGGCAAAAGGTGAGCGCCCGCGTCGCCGAGATGCGGACGTTGCCGGAAGGCATCGATCAGCGATCCGCGTGCCGGCATCCCGATTGGGTCGGTCCCGACGACCTGACGATCAAGTTGGAGGAGCTGCGCGAGATCACCGATTGGCAAGTGCCGATCTACGTCAAGATGGGGGCCACCCGCGTGCGGGACGACGTCAAGCTCGCGGTGAAGGCGGGAGCAGACGTTGTCGTGATCGACGGCATGCAGGGCGGCACAGCGGCCTCGCAGCAGGTTTTTCTCGAGCACACGGGCATTCCCACGCTGGCCGCGCTGCCACTCGCGGTCGAAGCGCTCGATGAGATGAACGTGCAGGGCGAAGTGCAGCTCATCATTTCGGGCGGCATCCGCACGGGGGCCGACGTCGCCAAAGCACTCGCGCTCGGTGCCGACGCCGTCTCGATTGGGCAGGGCGTGTTGATGGCCCTGGGCTGCAATCGTCCCGACTATCACACCGCCGCCGGTCCACAGTCGATGCGCAGGCCGATTACGCGGCCTTGGGAACGGCTCCCGGGTACTGCCATCATTGCCATACGGGCCGTTGCCCGGTCGGGATCACAACGCAGGATCCGGTGCTCGAGCAGCGGCTCACACCGGCTGAGGGTGCGCGGCGGCTGCGAAATTATTTCAACGTGCTCACGATGGAGCTGACAACTCTCGCCCGCGCCTGCGGGAAGTCGAACGTGCATCATCTCGAACCGGAAGATCTGGTGGCGCTCACCATCGAGGCCTCCGCAATGGCCCGCGTGCCGCTTGCGGGGACGAATTGGATTCCGGGCCGAAAGGGTCGAGGCGAAGATCTGTGACTGCGGACGAAGGACAGTGGACGAAGGACGGTGGCGAAATGACGATGAACGCCAGCGAAGCCATGCTGCAACTTTTGGCCGATGCCGGGGTCAAGTACCTCTTCGGCAATCCGGGCACGACCGAGCTACCCCTTTCCGACGCTCTGGTCGACTTCACGCGGATTAAATACATCCTGGGCCTGCAGGAAGTCCCTGTGATGGCGATGGCGGACGGCTTTGCCCAAGCGTCGCGATCGCCGAGCGTGGTGAATGTCCACATCAGTTGCGGTTTGGGCAACGCGATGGGCATGCTTTACAACGCCTATCGCGCGGGGACGCCGCTGATCCTTACCGCCGGCCAGCAAGACCGCCGGCTCAAATTCGAGGAGCCGATCCTCTGGTCGGACATGGTGCCCGTCGCCCGCCCGTGGACGAAGTGGGCCGTCGAAGTCGAACGGGCCGCCGACTTGCCGCTTGGCCATTCGGCGGGCCGTCCAAACGGCACTCATGCCGCCGACGGGGCCGGTGTTTCTTTCAATTCCCATCGACGTGCAGCGCGAAGTGGGCGATTTTGATCTCACACCGCCGAAGCCGCTGAACCCGCTCGTGCGGCCGCCGCATCGACGAGTTGAAACGGGCGGCTCCCATCCTGGCAGCGGCGAAAAACCCGGCCATTCTCGCCGGCAGCCGCGTTGTCGAAGCGGGTGCGATCGACGAGTTGGTCAAATTCGCAGAGCTTCTGGGTGCTCCCGTTCTCGCCGAAGCGGGCACGACGCACGGCCGGCTTGCCGTTTCCCTGCACGCATCCGCTCTCCGCCCCCGGTATGCCCGTCTATGCGCCAGAGATCAGTCCGCGACTCCAAGAATACGATGTGATCTTCGCTGTCGGGATGGACGTGCTGCGTCTCTACGTTTATTTCGAGCCGGCGCGGGTCATCCCGGCACACATTCGCTTGATCCACATGGATCAAAACGCGTGGGAACTCGGGAAAAACTATCCAACGGAAGTCGGCATCTACGGCAATCCGAAACCGGGCCTCGAAGAACTGACCGCCGTCTTGCGCGAGACGATGACGCCCGCACAACGCGAGACCGCCGCCAAACGGGGCCGCGAACGGGGCGAACCCCATCGCAAGATGCGCGAACAGCTGCAGGCCAAGGCAGCCAGCGAATGGAAACACAAGCCGCTGACCCCGCTTGCCACCATGTCCGCCCTGGCCAAGGTTTTCCCGAAAAATGGCGCGGTCATCGAGGAAGCCGTCACCACGACCGGCACGACGCTCGAGCGTCTCGGCGCGATTCAGGATCCCACGGGCTATTTCGCCCATCGCGGTTGGGCGCTCGGCTGGGGACTCGGCTGCAGCATCGGCGTCAAGCTCGCCTGGCCGAACCGGCCCGTGCTTGCGGTGCTTGGCGAAGGCGCCTCCCTGTACGGAATCCAGGGATTGTGGACGGCCGCCAAGTACAAGATTCCCGTCACGTTCGTCATCTGCAACAACGCCCAGTACCAGATTCTGAAAGTCGGAGCGCAGGGCATGTCGCTGCCGCGGGCGACCGAAGGGCGATTTGAAGGAATGGATTTGAGCGGCCCCGAAGTCGACATGGTCGGCCTGGCGCGTTCGTTTGGAGTGGAAGCTCATCGTGTCGAGGATCCCGACGAGTTGTCCGACCGCGTGAAAGAGTCTTTCGGACGCGAGACTCCCATCCTGTTCGACGTCCCAATCATGCGGGTGGCGCCGGGGAAATAAGTCTCGCGCCTCAGTCCCGCGCTCAGGCTGCTGCTTCGTCAAAACTGATTTTCGCACTCCGCCGGGGAACTGTTTCGGCTTTTTTTGGGGCTTAAAAAATGGGACGTTTTTGGGGCCTCCCGAGGACACGATGATGACTCCGGATCCGCACAAGGCCCTTCGCGAACACATTCTCTACCTCCTGCGGGGCGGCGGTGCCCACCTGCACTTCGACAAGGCGGTGGCCGACATTCCGCCCGACCTCCGCGGCCGCACTGTGCCGCCGGTGCCCCACAGCCCCTGGCGGCTTGTGGAGCACATGCGCATGGCCCAATGGGACATCTTGGAGTTCAGCCGCAACCCGAAGCACGTCTCGCCGCCGTGGCCGGCCGGCTACTGGCCGCCCGGCGACGCGCCGCCCGACGATCGTGCCTGGGACCGGGCCGTCAAAGCGTTCCAGACGGACCTGGAGACAATGTGTGCCCTGGTCGCCAACCCGGCGACCGATCTGTTCACCGCGATCCCGCACGGCGAAGGGCAGACCATCCTGCGGGAAGCGCTGCTCGTCGCCGACCACAACGCCTATCACCTCGGGCAACTGGTCGTGGTCCGGCGTCTACTGGGCTGCTGGGATGAGTGAATGCGAAAGGATGAGTCAGACTCGCTCGATGAATACAATATCACGTGCACAAGAGTTGTCCGTGCAGGGAGCTCAAACTTGATGAGACGAACGCGAGCGAGAAAATCGCCGAGAGCACGCGTCTCTTCCTGGATTGCCGCGGTCGCGCTCATGTTGTGCGATTGCCAGGGCGCAGTTCGCGCCGCGGATCCCCGGCCCGATGCCGATCGCGAGGCAGTCGAGGCCTTGCGACTCGGGCTCGATCGGTGGGAACGCTCCGTCGAGTTTCGATGTGCGTTCCGTTATCGCGTGACGTTTGTTCCTCGACTCGAGGACGCGAAACAGGGAACGTTCAACGACGCACCGGTCTCCAATCACGCGGAACCGAAGGACGGAGGACTCAACGCGACAGGCATTCTTTGCAAGAAAGGCAACCTGGTTCGGTTGCGGCTGGACTACGGTCAGCCACCGAAGCCGGTTGAACGCGCCTCCCGGCGGGAAATTGCCTGGCACAAACGCCTGGACAGACGTCTCATACGATGAATGCTCCAACGGCGAAGTTGTGGCCGCCTACAACTTCCCTCACGGCAAACGCGATCTCTTCAATGAGATTTACTTCAGCGAACTCAAGCCGCATTTCCCTCAAGTTGAGCTGCGTCCTTGCCTGGGCGGATTTAATGCGGCGGGCCAGTTGAACCCGCTCAATCCGTGGTGCAATGCGCGCGGCCGACCCTTGGAACTTTGGGATCTTGGCGATGCCGTTCAAAGCGACTCCGCGACGGTGAAAGTAATGTCGCCGCAAAGGCGCCAGGTTCACCTGCGGCGAGTCTCCACTTACGGCGTCCAGGAGCGTTGGGTTACGGTTCGTGTCGAATCCGAGCGGCCGGTCGTTGAGCAGATCTTGGAAGTCATCAAGGACGCGACGGGAAAAGAGACGGCCCATACGGAAATCGTGATGCGCAAGTTTGTCCGGTGTTCCGGCGGGCAGGTCCCCTCGGAAATCAGGCACGTAACACGCCACTCCAACGGACTCGTCGATGTGCGGCTCTGGTCCTCCGACGATCTGGGCGCCCGACCCGTCAAAGAGAAAGACTTTATCATCGAGACCGCTCCGAAGTTGCTCACCGTCGGACTGGCGCGTCGGCGTGTCGGTCCGAACGGGAAGCAGCAATTCGACATGAACCGAATCCGGCTCGGCGACCTTGATGTCGACAGAGACAAAATGAAGCGGCTCTTTCGCCTAGGCTTGGGCCTTCCTCCCGAATGAACGCACCGACCCCTCATTTATCGATCCGCAACAATTCGGCACGCGGGCAGCGAATTGCGAGTTGCCTCGACGCCTTTCGGGTTGACTTTCGTGCCGGTGAGATCGAGTTCGGCGAGATTCGTCATCTCTTCGAGGTGATCTCACGGCTGTCAGGACGAATCGCACCCACAATAGCCCGACAGGTCCGGTCATGGGCACACCCTACGCGACGATCTCGACCTTGCCCGAACTCAATTGGTAAATGCCGCCCGTCACCTTCAATTCATCCCAATTGATGAGCTTCGTCAAAATGGGTTTCAGGCCTTCGAGGCGCTTCACGCCCTCTTGGACATTCGCCTTGATGACGTTGGCGAGCTTGTCGCCGGGCTGGCCGGCCACTTTTTTGACCACGGGACGGATCGGGTCGATGAGCGCGCCGATCGCACCGGGGAGCGCATCGTTGGCTTCGATATGCTCGATGGCGGCCTTGCAGGCACCGCACCCGCTATGTCCCAGTACCATGATGAGCCGGGCGTGCAGTTCGGCGACGGCATATTCGATGCTCCCCTTTACCGTGGGGCCCGCGCCGCTGACGATGTTTCCCGCGATGCGGACGACGAACAAGTCGCCGATTCCCTGGTCAAAGATCAGCTCAGGCGCGACCCGCGAGTCCGCACACCCGACGATGACGGCAAGCGGAGCCTGCCCCTCCGCCAGTGCCGTGAAATCCTGCGGACTGCGTCGCGGATGGAGGAGCTTCCCTTCGACGAACCTTTTGTTGCCCTCGAGCAACTGCTCAAGGACCGCCTGCGGCTTGGGCCGCGAGGACGACTCGGCTGCCCGCGGAGGCGGTGGCGAGCACCCGACCAGACCAGACAGCCCGGCCACGCCTGCCGTGATCGTGACACGCTGAATGAACTCACGCCGTGACGGTTGCTCAGCATGCTGCATCGCCAAATTCCTTCTTAAGTCACTGTTCAGACGAGTCGTCGAGAAGACCCCGCCTCGACTTCGTCCCTTTCGTCGACGCCACCATCGCACTTTGCACGCGCTCGGAACACAGCGTCACTCACGGAATGCCCGATCGGTACTGAAACGCGCGTCCATGCGGCTCACGGGCTTGTCAAACGATCGCGGAGATGCAACAGGCGTTCGCCCGCCTGGTGCAAGGTCTCGTCCCGTTTGGCGAACATGAACCGAACTTTAGTCCGACCCGCGTCGCGATCGGCATAGAAGCTGCTGCCCGGCACGGCCGAGACTCCTACATTTGCAATCATCGCCCGCACGAATTGATTGTCATCCAACCCGGTTTCGAATCGGGCCACGTCAGTCATCACATAGTAGGCTCCCTCGGCGCTTTCGAAGTCAAAGCCCGCGTCGCGCAGATAGCCGAGCAAGATGTCACGGCGGCGGTGGTAGTCGGATTGCAAATGAGCGTAGTAGGAGGCAGGCAGGGCAAGGGCGACGGCGCCGGCGACCTGCAGCGGATGGGGTGCACCGACCGTCAGAAAATCGTGGGCTTTGCGGATCGCGCTCGAAATCGCTTCCGGCGCGATGCAATACCCGAGCCGCCAACCGGTCATGCTGTAGGTTTTCGACAGACCGCTGATCGTCACGGTTCGCTCGGCCATGCCGGGCAGCGTGGCAATGCTGATATGGGGAGCCCCGTTGAAGCGCAAGTATTCGTAGATCTCGTCCGACAGGGCGAAGACGTTGAATTCCTCGCAGAGGTCGGCGATCTGAGCCAGTTCCTCGCGAGTGAAGACCCGACCCGTCGGGTTGTTCGGCGTATTGAGAATGATGGCCTTCGTCTTGGGCGAGAAGGCACGCCGCAACTCGTCCGGGTCAAATCGCCAGTGCGGGGGATGCAGCCTCACCCAAACCGGAGTGGCACCGCTCAACAGCGCATCGGGACCGTAGTTTTCGTAGAAGGGCTCAAAAATAACGACCTCGTCGCCAGGATCGATGACGGCCAGCATGGTGGCCATCATGCACTCGGTCGCTCCGCAACAGACCGTGATCTGCGTGTCGGGATCGCACGAGATGTTGTTGAATTGATCCGCTTTTGCGGCGATCCCCTGTCTCAGCGCCGTGCGCCCCAGGTGATCGCGTACTGATTGACGCCATCGCGGATGGCTCGGCAGGCGGCCTCTTTCACCTCTTCCGGGGGATCGAAATCGGGCATCCCTTGCCCCAGGTTGATTGCACCGTGTTTGTTTGCGACTCGCGTCATTTCGCGAATCACCGATTCGGAAAAGAAGCGCACGCGGCGTGCGACCGGCGGAAGGCCATTGCCTGAGAGGGCGGAGGATGTCAATTTTCGTCCATACGGCGATGGGGTGAATCTTGCGATCTAGTCGATGCGAGAGAAGATCTCTGCGGCCCATCGATTCAGCGCGGGCCGGCCTTTGACTCGTGAACGCTGATATCACTTGGGTTGCGATCGCGCGGGCCGACTCGAACCAAACAGACGAAAGAGGCCTGCTTCGCAACCTGCTTGGTTTGAATGGGCAGCGCACAAACAAGACTCATCAAAGTCAGTGATATTTACTGGCAGGTAAATTACCCCGTCAAGCCAGGAGGAAAGAAATCCGGCCCACGAGGTCTAGCTGCGTTCCGGTCAACTCGGGCGATTAGAATCGATGCTGCGACCGCAAGCCGACCCCTTTGTCGAGGATGGATGTCCGACAACTCAAACGAGTCACTGGATGTCCACAGGGGCCGCTATCAAGTGCTGGCGTTCTTGTGCGTCTGCGCGCTGATTGCCTACGTTCAACGAGCCGCCCTCAGTGTCCCTGCGGCAGAGATTGCGAGCGAACTCCGGTTTTCCGATGTTGCGCGGGAAATGGGGTGGATTCAGTCCGCCTGGTACTTGTGCTATGCCTTGATGCAGCTCCCCAGCGGTTGGCTGGCCGATCGGATTGGCAGTCGACGAGGCCTGGCGATTCTGTCGGTCGCGTGGTCGTTGGCCACTTTGCTGTGCGCGTTTGCGACCGATTTTCTTTCGCTCCTGCTGTTATGGAGCGCCATGGGCGCGGCACAGGCAGGAGTGTTTCCTTGTGCCGTGAAAGCGTTGGGGCAAATCTTTCCGGAGACCGAACGCGCCCGCGCCACGGGTCTCTTGGGCAGCGGAATGACGATCGGCGGAGCCCTGGCTCCCGTTTTGGCGGCCGTATTTCTGGGCTCGCTGTCGCCGTTGGCCAACGCGCTTTCCTTCGATCGTTGGAGACTGCTGTTGGCGGCCTACGCGCTCCCCGGCATCCTGTGGATGGTTGCGTTTGTGACGCTGATTTCCGTGCGGAAACTTCCCGCGCAAGAACGCACGAGCGCTGTTCGAGCGCCCGTGCAGTGGTCACGGATGCTGAGCAGTGTCTCCTTGGGATTGCTCTGCGCAACAGTTCTTCCGCGCGGCGGGCCTGGTTTTCTTTTTGACGTGGTTCCCGACGTTCTTGCAGAAGACGCGCGGTGTGTCGTTGGTGAACTCGGGTCTTTTGACCACGGTCGCAGGTGTTGGCGGCGCTCTTGGCAGTTTGACGGGCGGCTTCTTCTCGGATTGGCTGCTGCAGCGAACGGGCAACCCGCGACTGAGCCGTCAGGGGATCGCCGTGGCCGGGATGGCGAGTTGTTCGCTGTTGATCATCAGTTCGTATTTCGTCCACGACGTGAACGGTAGCATCGCGTTGATTTCGCTGGGCACGTTCTGCGCCGCGTTCGGTGGGATCAGTGGTTATACATTGGCCATCCGTTTTGGCGGCAGGAGCGTGGCCACGGTATTCAGCGCGATGAATATGTGTGGCAACCTGGGCGCGGCCCTCTTCCCGGTGACAGCCGGTTGGCTTGTCGCCCAAACCGGTAACTGGAATCTCATGTTGTTCTTGTTCGCGGGCATCATGGCAATCTCTGCCGTGTGTTGGGCGCTTTTGAATCCGCAAGGCACACTCTTCGGAGACGAAGATGGCGAAGATCACAGTCATTAACACACCGCAGTCCCGCTGCCGGGCCGCCGTCGCCCGGGGCGATATCACCCCTCCGATCGGCATCTACCATCGCATGTGGGGCGCGGCCCTGCATGATCGGGCCACCGGAGTCCATCGTCCACTGGAGGCCACGCTGTTGTGGATTGAACCGCACCCGCCGGCGACCGGTGAGCCGCAGATCATCGTCTCACTCGACCACTGCATTCTCGATGCAGAAGAGGTGCACAAAATCCGCGACGCGATTCATGCCGCGACGACGATCGGACAGGACAACGTTCTGGTCACGCTGACGCACACACACGGCGCGGGATGGATGTCTCGAACGCGCAGCCATCTCCCCGGCGGCGAGCTGCTTGGGCCTTACCTCGACGAACTTCCTTTGCGGATCGCCAAAGTCGCCCGCGAAGCCCAATCGAGGGTGGCGCCGGCGACCATCGTTTACGGCACCGGGCGCTGCAATCTGGCCGCTCATCGCGACTACTTCGACCCGGAACGAAAAGGTTACGTCTGCGGGTTCAATCCGACAGGAACAGCCGACGACGCACTCTTGGTCGGCCGTCTCTCGAATGATTCGGGAAGCGGGCTGGCTACCCTCGTCAATTATGCTTGCCATCCGACGACGTTGGCGTGGGATAACACATTGATCAGTCCCGACTGGGTGGGTGCGATGCGCGAGGTGGTCGAAAAGTCAGAGGGGGGATTGTGTCTATTCTGCCAGGGTGCATCAGGTGACCTTGGTCCGCGCGAAGGTTTCGTCGGCGACACGGGTGTCGCGGATAGGAACGGACGCCAGGTGGGACACGCCGTGCTGTCGGCGCTGGCGGCCTTGCCGCCGGCCGGCACCGAGTATCGCTATGCGGGCCCAGTGATCTCGGGCACGGCCATCGGCACCTGGCGTCATGAGCCCCTTTCGGACGACGCCCGCCGTGGTCAAACCGCCTGGCACTGGGACGACCTCGTCGTGAACCTTCAGTATCGTGATGATTTGCCGACGATTGAGCAGACGACATCCGACCGAGAACATTGGCGTGCCGAGGAAGCCCGCGCCCGTGCGGCTGGTGACGAAAGCCGCGTCCGCGACTGCCGCGCACAGGTGGAGCAATGCACGCGACAACTGCATCGCTTGAATTGCCTGGTTCCGGGCCGTGACTACCCTTTGAGGGTGCGACTGGGGATCTTCGGGGACGCCATTTGGATCTTCGTGCCCGGCGAGCTTTACCAGGTTTTTCAAACGACACTTCGCGGACGCTTCGCGCCGCATCCAGTGTTCGTGACTACTCTGACCAACGATTGGCAACCCGGGTACATTCCTCCAGCGGCCACGTACGGATATGGGATCTATCAGGAAGTCATCGCCGCCACGGCGGCCGGCAGCCTCGAAACGCTGATCGAGGCGATCTCGCGCCGCCTGGAAAGTCTGCTGAATTCATGAGGAATAGAAGACCCTTGAGTCTGTGAGAACTCCGATGACTGAACCGAATCGCGCCGCTTT
Source organism: uncultured Planctomycetaceae bacterium (assembly GCA_963756305.1). GTDB lineage: Bacteria > Planctomycetota > Planctomycetia > Planctomycetales > Planctomycetaceae > DASPSM01. The sequence goes on along the minus strand of CAVWNP010000001.1, from coordinate 1,251,597 downwards.
ACGTGGGGTCTTGCCGATCGCCCATACGCCGTTCCGAGAGGACGATTCCATCGACTTCGAGAGTTTGCGTCGACAGATCGATTGGGCGTTTGCGACGGGAGCCGACGGGTATGCGACAGGAATGGTGTCCGAGTTGTTGCGGCTGACTTTTGACGAACGCCGGGAGTTAACGGAGAAACTGGCCGAGTTCGCTAGAGGTCGTGGTCCCTTCGTCGCCGGCGTCGGAGCCGAGTCGACGAAACAGGCTATTCAGTATGCACGGATTGCCGAACGCGCCGGTGCCCATGCGGTGATGGCGATCCCGCCCCTGTCGTCGCGGCCGCCGGCGGCCGCGGTTCACGACTATTTTGCGGCGCTCGCGGACAGCGTCTCGCTGCCTGTCATTGTCCAGGACGCGTCGGGCTACGTGGGTCAATCCATTCCCTTGGGTGTCTGCGTCGATTTGCTGAAACGGTACGGAAACAACAAAATCCTGTTCAAGCCCGAGGCGTCGCCGATCGGCACGAACTTGTCGGCGCTGCGCGACGCCACGGGTGGCGAAGCGAGGATTTTCGACGGTTCGGGTGGAATCTGTCTTGTCGATTGCTTCCGTCGAGGAATCGTCGGGACGATGCCGGGCATGGAGTTCCTGCACGGAATTGTCTCGTTGTGGCGCGCCCTCGAGCGAAGAGACGAGCAGACGACGTATCGACTTTACTTTCCCATTTGTGCGTTAGTCGCTTTACAGCTTCAGGCGGGGCTGGACGGTTTTCTGGCCGTCGAAAAGTACGTGCTCCGCAAACGGGGGCTTTTTGCCACCGACCGTCGGCGTCAGCCCCATGCGTGGACACTCGATGAAGAGACGCAGAACGAACTCGATCGACTGTTGAAAAAACTGGACGAAGCCGTTGAGTCCGGCAGCGCAATCTAAGCGGATCGGAAGGCCAATGGCCGCCGGCTCCGGTGGCAAACCTTGCAGTCATCGGCCGCACATGCGAAATACGGTAGATGGACGACACGCGTCTACGAAGGTCTGAACATTACAAATAACATTCCCGGGAGACCAACAGTTTCCGGGAACTTTTTCCTAAATCGACACACTGGCAACCGACGAGCGGTTGCGTCATCAAAGCACAGGCGAAGGGCAAAATTCGTATGGGAAGGATTTTCGAGAAGCGCAAGGAGTCGATCTTCAAGACGGCTGCTCAGAAGTCGAAGCTCTATGCCAAGTACGGCAAGAAATTGTACATGGCAGCCAAGAACGGCGTGGCAGACCCGGACGCCAATCCCGCCCTGCGCACCGTGGTCGAAAAAGCCAAACGCGAAAACGTCCCCAGCCATGTGATCGAAAAGGCGATTCAGAAAGCGGGTGGCGCGGGGGGTGAGGACTTTCACCTTGTGCGTTACGAAGGATTTGGCCCCGGCGGGGCCCTAGTCATCGTCGACTGCTTGACGGACAACAATCAACGGACGATTTCCGAGATCCGCAATTGTTTCACAAAGACCGGTTCCAAGTTGGCTGCGAATGGCTCCGTCGCGATGTCGTTCGACCACGTGGCCGTTCTCTCCTTCAAGGGAGACAACGAAGAGCAAGTGCTTGAGGCCATGTTCGGCGCGGACGTCGCCGTCGAAGATGTCGAAAGCAAAGAGGGCTACATTACGATCTTCGCCCCTCCTGCCGAGTTCTACAAAGCCAAGACGGCCCTTCTCGAAGCCCTGCCCGGCGTTGAGTTGGAGACCCAGGAGATCACGTTTCTCCCGCAGGCCACGAAGACGCTGAGCGCCGAAGACCAGGCGACGTTCGACAAGTTTCTCGAGATGCTGCATGACTGCGACGACGTGCAGGACATCTACCACAACGTCGCGTCTCCCAGCTAGCAAGGCAGGCTCTCATCGGCGTCACTTGGCAGGGCGCGACACCACCGGCTGCAGAATCTCGCCCAGGATGTCCGGCCGCTCCGGGTTTCGCACCAACTCCAGATAGCGCAAGCCGTCGGCATACTCGACCGAAACGGTCCGGAATTGCTCGCCGTCCAGGAGCAGGAACTCGATCTTGCGGCGGGCGACGCTGTCGGCCAGGGCGTCGTCCAGCCGTTCGCGGCTGAATTTCTTGTTGTTGACGCCGAGCACACGCATGCCGGGGGCTAGGCCGGCCTTGTCGCCGGGCAGACCCGGGGCGACGTCGGCAATGCGACCGTCGCTGTGGAAGGTGAGGCCGAGGGAATCGCGGGCCGACAGCAGATTGCCGCCAGCGCGCTCTTGGAGGTAGTCCAGATAGGCCGGAGATTTGGTTGAGTACCCCAGCCGATAGCCGCAGCGCCCGACGACGTCGAGCGGCAGGTCTTGCTGCGTCGCGGTGACATGACGGGCGAAAAACGTGTCCCAGTCGTAGTCGGCCAGTTGTCTCAGATCGTGCACGATTTCGGGCAAGTCGTACGGCACGACTTGAGAATCGGAGTGAGCATCGGAACGGCTTTGGCCTTGGCCCAAGAACTTTTTGCAAAAGTCGTCCAGGCTGTGTTTGCCCTGCGACAGGTCGCGGATAATCGCGTCGGCCTCGAGCCAGACCAACGCGCCCTCGGGGTAGTAGTCCTGGCTGCGGCGGAGGTCGTTCCAGTTCGCACTGGCGGCGCGAGGATCGGGCTCGCCACGGCCGTGTCCTCCAGCGGACGCCAGCGTCGGCCCTGCCGCCGCATGAGCGAACCGAATTGTGCCGCCAACATCTCGCGGTACTCCGGCTGGGCGATCAGGCCGCTGCGAACCATCAGGACTTCGCCCAAGTACTCGGTCAGGCCTTCATAGACCCAGAGGAGCCGCGTTTTTTGGGGCGTGTGGAAATTGGGCGTACACATCGCGGCGGGCCGGCGATACTTGCCGCACCACGAATGCACGTACTCGTGCGGGATCAGGTTGGCCACCCAGCCCTTGCGCCTTTTGTCATCCAGCAGGTCTCGCTCGCGCACGCCATTGAGGCTCGAGGTCCGGTGTTCCAGGCCGAGATAGCCCAGGTCGTCGCTACACGTAATCAGAAAGTGAAACTCGGGGTAGTGTGCCGTCCCGAACAGGGCGTGCGCCTTGTTCACGACGCGTGTGTACAGGTCAATCACCTTCCGGTCGAGCTGCAAGGCGCCGGGGGATTCCGAGGCAACGTGCAGGAACGTTTTGGGCCTCGTGTGGAGCGCGATGGTGCGCAGGTGCTCGCCGGCGATGAGCGGGCTGTCCATGAGTTCCACGAGGCTGACTGGCTCGAAGGCCACGGGATCATTCGTTCCGCCGGACTTGAGGGCGGTCGCGTACTGCCAGCGTGCGGGCAGGCGGAGCCGCAACTGCACGCGGGTTTCTTCTGCGATCGGACCTTCGGGATAGACGAGGCACGTGTTCCAGTTGAGCACGCCGACCGAGGAGTTGCCGTAACTCAGATATCCGGCGGCGAGGACGGCCGGCTCGTTGCAAATGTAATCGAGGTGCGCCCGGATCTCGCTTGCGCCCGCAGGGACGTCGCAGTGGACGCAGAAGAGTTCGACGTCATCGCGCTTCCAGGGAATCGGCTTGCCGTCGGTGGTCTCGACGCGAAAGCCGCCGACGTTCTGCAGCGGACCGTCCGCGCCGTGACAGCCCGGGATCCACTTGGGATACCAGAGCCTGAGCGGTCCCGGATGACAGGGAATGCGGATGTCCGCGTGCACAAGCCGGCGCGGCAGTTCGCGGGCATCGACTTCGATCTGCAAAGTCGGCCCGTCAGCGTGGAGGTTGAGGGCCGCGTGTTCCAGAAGGATCGCGGCCAGCACCAGGATCAAGAACCGACGAATCGGCATGGTTGAGATTCTCCGCGGCTGCTGGGCTAGAAGTCAGGGGTCAGAGCGAGTGGCGAGTGGCTAGTCTGGGATATTCAATTCCGAGGTCGATTTCGCCGGGACGGCGGCGCCATGAAACGATCGGCTGCTTGCGACCGCCGTGAAGCGGTGAATCAGGAGCACTTCGCTCGTGTCGCCGTCGCGCACCGTTTGCTCGAATTGCAAGCAGCCGAAGGGGACGGCCGCGGTGAGCCAGACATCGATGCGATAGACGAGTTCGCGATCACTGGCGGGACTCTCATCTTGTGAGACCTGTGCGGCCGCGAGCCGGCATGCAAAGGCGTCGTGCCGCAGCGGGGTTTTCAGATAACGCAGGGTTCCGCGGCGATAGGCGCGCGGCGCGGGAGCGCTTGCAGAAAGCTCTCACTCTGTTTGACGCGTTCCGGAGTCGGCGACGGTTTTGGCCAGACGAGAAACTTGCCTGGCGAATCGCCCGCACGAAACTTGTCGGCATCGATCGTGAAGAGGTCCGTTCGCTCGGCATTCGTGCCGCGGTTCCAGATGGCGGCGATCTGGCGCAGGTCGCGGCCGTCCTTGGTCGCGGTGCCTTGATCCGCGAGACGCAGACGTGTCGGTTGGCCGGAGGGATTGGCCGACTCGAACTCGATCCATTCGTGCGCCGATTCTCCGGGCGGCAACAGCGGGAAGAAGGTCATCACCGGCCGATTGAATTCCTCGGGCCGATGGCGGTAATCGATCCAGCCCGCTCGCTCCATGACTCGAAAGAGCCATGGGTTTTGCCAGGGATTGTCGATCGGGTACCAACTGGAAAATGTCGTGACGGCCAATAATGCCGCCGACACGATCTGGAGCGGGCGTTGCCTTGCACAGGCATCGAGCGCGGGAATGCAGGCGACGATCCACAGCGGAATCAGCCAGAAGATCCACCGCAAGCCGGACGTGTTGCCGCCGTAGTTGTAGTTTTGCGTCCGCGTCAGATAGAAGCCGACGACGATCACGGTGAGCCCGGCAGACAGCCAAACCCAATTGCGAAGGGGTGACCGCCGCGCAATTCCTGGCACAAGCCACGCGACCAGCGCGAGGAGGAATACCGGCGAGAGCGAAAAAATTCCGTGATGGCCGATTGTGCAATGCAAGAGGTAGACCAGCGGCCGTTCGGTATTCGCGTCGAGGCCGGCGGGATTCAGCCAATAACTCGGCACGCCGTCCACGATGTATTTGTATTTGTCCGTACCGTAATAAGCGTAAAACGTCTTCCAGTCGCCGGTCGCAATGTAGGTCGTGAGAAAGAAGGCGACAAGCGGCAGGCAGGCCGCCGGAATGAACCACGCCAGCGTTCGCCGCGGCATTTGCCAAAGCAGCCAAAGACCCACGGCCGCGGCAAATGCTGCGGCGGGCAATTCGTTGACGGCCGCGAAGGCCGCAAAAAAGCCCGCCAGAAGAAAATGCCCGGGTGACTTCGAGCCGTCGATCAGAATCCGACATGCAGGATACGTGGCAAACAGGATCGCCAGTGCGGCAACCGTATGGTTATTGAGCGTGACGGCAAAAGTTGTCAGGAACGTAGCCAGACCGAACGCCGCGACCGTAAACACCCGCGCAAAATCACTCCGCGCATACCGCTCCACCAGTGCGGCCATCACGACGACGCCGATGAGCATCGGGAGCACATTCACGATCAGGAGAATTGTGCGGGCCGCCTCGTCGGTGTGGTCATCGAGATTCCAGCCGGTGACTGCCCGTTCGAGCCAGTAGACGCCGGCAACGATGATCGGCAGGAGGGGCGGCTTGCTCGAATAGAAATGCCCCTGGTGGCGGACCTTGTCGATCGTTCCCCAACCGGGTGTCGCATCGATCTCATCGATTTGAAACGTGCGGCGCTCGACGAGCGACCAAACCGTGCACCATCGCGAGCGGTCGTTAGCGCTCAACAACGGTTTCACTCGGCAGACGGCGGCGGTCAGCGAGCCGCAGGTGATCGCCAGGATCACGGCGTAAGCGGCCAACCGGACGCGCGAGGTCGCTGCGATAGGAGAATCAGGCTGACTCATAGACGTCGAAATACAAGGTGTGAGCCGCCGGATTTCGGCGGGTCTCTTTCATTCTATTCACTCAGGCGAGGTCGCGCAGGTGGAAATGATGCGGTCCGAGCTTGCCGCCGTAGTTTCCCGCGGTAATCAGGTTCAGACCGGTGCATTTCGCCGCGGCCCGTAGTCCGGCCCGCATGGCCGCCTGAACGCTTTCGGCTGAAAGACCGTCGATCACGATCTCATAGACGGCCGCGGTCCCAGCCGGCAGCAACGACTGCGTGAGGGGAATGAGCGTGGGACAATAAGCGTCGTTTGTGCTGGCCTTGAGCTTCTTATAACGCGAGCCGATCTTACTACCGCTCCGCACGATGCCCCCCGGAAAGGGCATGATGACATCCGGGACTGACCGCATCGCGGCGACGGCGCTTTCCGCGGCCGCGAGCGCCTCGGCCTGCGACTTGCCACAGAGCAGCAGATTTCCTCCCGCGACACCTTTCACTGTCCCGAAGCGATCCTCGCAGGTGAATTCGCCGTCCATCACCGGGATCCGCCACAGCCGTCGATCGCCAATCTTCTTCGACGTTTGAAAGCCATCGCCGAAGTAGCGCAGTTGGCCTCCGACCACGATTTGTTTCTCCTTCGGACAGTCGGCGATCCCGTTGTAGCAGGCGGTCGTCGGGCAGGTGAGGATGCACTGGCCGACGCGTGCGGCGACCGCCTTGCCGATGCCTTCGCGGCTGAAGGCGAACGCCAATACGCTGACTCCGGGCCGTCCATCGGGAGACTCTGCCGCGGGCAGAGTGCGTTCGACGGCCGATTCGATGTCGCATGCGATGACACTGGTCGCGTTGCCGCAAAAAACGCTAGCCGCCGTCTGAGCCCAGTGTTCGCTTCCTGCAGTGATCAGGAGTCGCGTTGCGATGATCGGAAATGCTTCCGCAAACGTGTCGGCAACCGGGACGCCGTTGATCTCGAATGTTTCGATCGGTGTGCTCAATGCGTGGACCTGGGCCGACAGGCAACTTGTGACTGTTTTGCGGTTCGGCTAGTTTAACGTCGTGATGCGGCACCACGAAGGATCAATCCCAGACGGCGTGATCGTCAGTCATTTCAAGTGCAGACGAACTGCGGTAGCGGCTCTTGGGGCGGTCGGGGCCGTCGTTCTTCTTGCGGGTGTCGCGACGAGCGCCCTCGCGGGCGATGCTTCATCAAAGCCAGCGGCGGAAAGTCAATATCCGCTCTCGAGAGAACTCGCCGTCCTGGAGCGGGATCTGACGAGTGGCGACTATCGAGCCGTGCTCGCCACCATGATCCCGACCGACCTCGAAGCCGAGTGGCAGCGGGTGGCGACGCCGGACAACTATCTGGTCTTCGCCGAACAGCATGGCGGAGAGGCAAAGATTACTGCCGACCCCGCCCTGAAAATCGCCTATGAGCGCCGTCGCCAAACTGCCGACAAATTCTTAGGATTGATTCGCGAAGCCTATGCGAAACGGCGTCGCCGGCCTCCCTTCGACGATGTGACGAAGCTCCAGACGGCGCTGCACAGCGCGGGACGGCGCACTCGCGGCGCAGAGAGCGCGAATTCCGTCCCGGTTCATGCGATCCTGCCGGCGCCCGGCGCCGAACGACAATGGCCGCGATTACGCGGTCCGGACGGTCAGGGAACCACATTCGACAGCGAACTCCCCCTGCATTGGGGGCCGCACGAGAATGTGGTCTGGAAAACTGATATCCCCGGACGCGGCAACAGCTCGCCGGTTGTTTGGGACGATCGCATCTTCATCACCACCGGATCGGACGACGGCAAAGAACGCAAGATTCTGTGCTTCGCGCGTCGCGACGGGCGACTGCTTTGGCAACAGGCCGCTCCATCACCGTCGGCTCGGGAGGGCCTTTACAAGAAGAATACGTTCGCCTCGTCAACGCCGGTCACTGACGGCCAGCGGGTGATTGCCTTTTTCGGCAACAGTGGTCTCTTGTGTGTCGACCTTCGGGGGCATCAAAAATGGCACGTCGACTTGGGGCTCTTTCCGACGATGCACGGTCCCGGGACGAGCCCGGTGCTCTACAAAGATGAGGTGATTTGCATCCAGTATCAAAATCACGGCAAGAGTTTGTTTGCCGCGTTCGATAAACGGACAGGGGCCGAACTCTGGCGGCGAGACAGCGAGCACGCGACGTCGTGGTCGACGCCGGTCGTCGTGCGAATCGGCGATCGCGATGAGTTGGTCTACAACGGCGCGAGTTACATCGCAGGGTACGATCCGCAGAATGGCAAGGAGATCTGGCGCGTCACCGGCACATCGCCTGAGGCGATCCCAACCGTTGTCGTGGGCGGAGGGCTGCTCTATTCGGCCTCCGGCCGCAACGGTCCGACTATGGGCATTCGACCGATCGGCAGCGGCGACATCACCGAGACGAGCGTGGTGTGGCGAAACTTGCGCGGCGGGCCGCACGTTCCTTCTCCGCTCTATCACGAAGGACGGATCTACATCGTGAACGACACAGGGATTGCGACGTGCATCGACGCCGCCGACGGTCGCACGGTCTGGCAGCATCGGTTACGGGGCCGTTTTTCCATGTCGCCGATTATTGCCGAGGGTCGCATCCTCGTGACGAGCGAGGAGGGACGTTCGACGATTCTTCAGGCCGGCGACATCTTCCAAGTGCTTGCCGAAAACGACGTGGACGAGCCCGTTTTGGCGACGCCCGCACTCTTGGGGGGACGTCTTTATTTTCGCACGGCGTCGCACCTGTTGTGCGTCGGATCGGGCGGAAAATGAAACCGTTCCATCGACGGCTGCAGCGAAAGCGTCAGCTGTTCGCGTTCCGCGAGCCACTCGTGCGCGTCTCTTCGCGACGCTCGTTCTTGGTCGTTGACGACACGACAAGGCGAACGAGCTGGGCGACGCTTTCCGCCTCCATCTTCCGCATAACTTTCGCGCGGTGAGCTTCGACGGTTTTGAAGCTGACGTTGAGTCGGCTGGCAATCTCTTTACTCGAGAGTCCTTCAACCACGTGATCCAGAATCTCGCCCTCGCGGGGCGTCAGCCGAGCCATACGGTCGCGGACAACGTCGCGAGCGCCGCGCTCGCTTCTGCGGCGCGCATCGAGCGCCAGGGCCAAGCGAATCTGTTCCAATAGAACGTCGTCGTTGAACGGTTTCTCGAGGAACTCTACGGCTCCGCCTTTCAACGTGCGCACCGCGGTGGCCACGTCGGCGTATCCGGTCAACACGATCGTCGGGATGTCGATGCCTCGCTCGTTCAGCTCGCGCTGCAGCTCGAGGCCGCTCATGCCCGGCATCATCATGTCGAGCACCAAACAACCGGGCATCGATGGGTCGTATGCGTCGAGAAAGCTGACGGCGCAGTGAAACGTCTGGACGGGAACGCCCAGAGTTTCAACGAGCCATCGGAGCGACTTGCGCGTCGCCTGGTCGTCATCGACGATGTAAACTGTCGGCTGCAAAGTGGTGGTCGTGGTGTTCATAGCCGCCTCTGCAGATAAGCAGATAAAAGGGAGAAACGTCACGCGACGATTGGGAGCCCAAGACTCCGTCCTTAGCTACACACGTACACCAAATCTTAACGAGATGCCACTTATTTTTCTTGAAAATGTTGTGACGATTCCCGTCCGCATAAGGATAAATGCAATTTGAACACGACAATTCGGACAGTTGCGGATTGGCTGGCCGAGGCAAAATCGGCGGTCGTTTTCACCGGGGCCGGAGTCAGCACCGAAAGTGGCATTCCCGACTTCCGCTCGCCGGGAGGGGTCTGGTCGCGGCGCAAGCCCATCCTGTTCGACGAGTATCTCCGCGACCCGGAGGCCCGTCTCGAATATTGGAAGCAACGCGCCGAAACCCACGCGGAATTTACGGCCGCCGAACCGAATGTCGCGCACCGAACGTTTGCCATTTGGGAAAAGTCGGGTCGCATTCGCGGCGTGATCACGCAGAACATCGACGGACTGCACGAAATCGCCGGCAGTTGCCACGTGCTCGAGTTGCACGGCACGGCCCGCAAAGTTGGCTGCCTCGATTGTTCGGCCCGATTCGACGCCGAGGCGATGCTTCGCCAATTCGAGGAGACGCAGGTCGTTCCTCATTGTCCGAAATGCGGCGGGCTGACCAAGCACGCGACGATTTCATTCGGGCAATCGCTGTCGCCTTCGGTCCTGCAGACGGCGATCGGTTGGGCTCGCGAAGCCGATCTGTTTTTGGCGATCGGGTCGTCGCTCGTCGTCACTCCTGCCGCAGAACTACCCGCATTGGCCAAGAGTTCGGGCGCGCGGCTCGTAATCATCAATCGTGAGCCGACCCCCCTCGACGGGATCGCGGATGCGGTCATCCGCAATGGGGTGGGAGCCGCGATCACAGAAGTGCACCGTCTGCTCGAACCCGCGCCGACTTGAGTCAGGCGAAAACCGGGTTGGCGGCCGCAAAGCTTACGGAGCCGGTATGGACCCCGACGCGTGCCGGTCCACTTGCGCTGTTCATAATGTGTTTTCCCGGCAGCGAGAATCTTCCCGTTGACGTGTTCGCAACGCATCCGCTGATTCATCATGGCGCAAGGCCTTTTTTGCGTTCGCGCTTTATGCTCGGTCGATTGGTCTTAGGGAGAAATCGCGACGAACTTTGCGAGAAGATCGCGCGGATTGCTCCAAGAAAAAGCCTGCGAAAACCGCAGCGGGGTGCGCGAACGTCTGCGAAATTTGGGGAAATTGTCTCGATTTGGCGAAATCGGGTAATTGGTTGATTGAGAAAAATTGTAGGGGCCATACAATGCTCTCCGCTTCCAATCGAGTCGAACGGCTGGGTGCCCGCGGCCACTAGCCGCGAGGGCAAAAATCTGGGCGAGCGCACGCCCACGTTGCTAGGGACAAGCGATTCGCATTCAGGAGATTGACAGACCGATGCGGCTCTCGAACCTGCGCCGATTTGCAACCTTGTTGGCCGGAATTGGGCTTCTTGGATTTGCTGGAATCTCGTTCGGAGACGATGGCTCGCAAGCGCCGAAGTCTCCGCAGCCGATGACCGCCGCGCCGGAGCCGCCCGCAGCGTCCACTCCCTCGGTTTCCGATCCGCTGGCCGCTCAGGTCGACGAGGCCATTCGCGTTAATGCGCATCGATTCCTCGAGACCGACGTTCAAACTCCCTGGCAACTCATTCACGGCTTGTTGGCCTATCGCCGCGATTACGTGGTGAAGGAACACGGCAACAAGGTCAACGCGCTCGAATGGATCGCCTCCCGCGCGACCTTTCATGGTGAGCCGTGGTTCCAGAAAATGCCCTACGGCGCTCACGCCCATCCGTTCAACGGCCGTCCGTACGAGTTTCAGGGGCATCCCTGCCAGTTCATGGCCTGCATGACGATGTGCGACTTGCCGCGTCGATTTCAAATTCAAGGCGGCAGGCGGCGATGTTGTCACGCTCAACGACCTGATTCATGGTGCGCAAGCCGAGGTCAACGAGCGCGAGGAAGTCACCTGGGTGCTGTGGTTTCTGGCCCACTATCTCGATTCCGATGCGCAGTGGACCAATAAGGACGGCGAACCCTGGAGCATGGAACGGTTGGTGCAAGTCGAGGTGGGCAAGACGGTGACCGCAGGGGCTTGCGGCGGCTGCCACGGGCTCTTCGCGCTGGCATACTCCCGCAACGGATTTCTGGCCTCGGGGCGGACGCTTTACGGACCTTGGTTCGAAGCCGATCAGAAGGTCAAACGCCACATTGAAATCGCCCGCATGTACCAGAACCCGGACGGCACGTTTTCGTCGAATTCGTTCCAAGGTCCCGGCCACTCGGACGATTTTGAAAAGCGGCTGGGAACGACCGGCCATATTCTTGAATTCCTCGACGTGTCACTCCCGCAGGCGCGGCTGTCGGACGAGTGGGTGCGTCACGCGGTGACCGCGCTGTCCGGCGAGTTGATCGAGAAGCGGCTCGCGCCGTGCGAATGCGGTGCGCTGTATCACGCCATCGACGGGTTGACGATTTACCGCACGCGGGTCTGGCCCGAGTTGGACCCGGCTCGTCGCCGACACATGGCAGCAAAACCGGTCGTGACCGCGATTCCGACCGGACCTGCACCGCTGGCCAACGCGGCCGGCGACTCCCTCGCCGACGAATGCCCCGGGAGAAAAGACGTCGCACGAACAGGCCGAAGGCGGCCCGGCGCGGTAGAATCGCCTTTTCAAGCGAAACTTCTGCGGACCGCGAACGTGCGTATGCGATCGATTCGACTCGCCGGTACTCCGGTAATACTGGTGACCTTCGCGCTTGTTGGCTGCAGCGAAGGACCGCCCACAAAGGCGGAACTTGATGCCATCGCCGCACTCGAGCACCTCAGCGGGCAAATCAAAAAAGATCCCGACGGGCATGCTGTGTCCCTGATTCTGACAGGTGTCGAAGCTCGTGACACCGATATCGCGCCGGTCGCAGAGCTTCACGATTTGAAGTTTCTCAGCCTCGAGCGGACCTCGATTGGCGACGCCGGCGTGGCCCATTTGGCGAAGCTGTCCGATTTGCAGTCGCTGAGTCTCGCTGGGACCAAAGTGACCGATGCGGGCCTCGCTCACTTGGCCGGACTGTCGTCCCTGGAAAACCTCGATCTCAAGGGGTTGGCCATCACCGATCGGGGTCTGGGGGAATTGGTTCCCATCAAGAGTTTGAAACACGTCTACGTCAGCAACACGGGACCGACATCCACAGGAATCGACTCTCTGGAGCAGGCGATTCCGCATTTGCACGTCACCAGGCAGTAAGCGGCCGGCAAGGGAGTTGCTCAGGTGTTCAGCCGCACTTATAATCCGGACACGCACACGACTTGCCCATTGCGGAGTTCCCGAAGGGGTGCCCACGACACCAAAAATGCCGGACGCCAGCCCCACAAGTCCGGAGGCCGGTGAAAGAATCCAGGGGCCGCAGGCTGGCAGTGCCGCCGTAAAGGGTGACGGAGACGTGCCCACGAGCGAAGTCGGCGAAAATCTGCCGACGGCCGGCGCGGGATCGGCGTCTTTTCTGTCGCAACAAGACAGTGCGACGATCGCCAACATTCTGCATACAGGCGGGATCGGGATTCTCGATCAGCTTCCCGACGGTGTCGCTTTGCTCAATCATGAGCTGCGAATTCTCTGGTGCAATCGTCTGCTTTACGAATTCACCTTGCGAAACGATTCCTCTTCCTCGGCGCGATCGTGCGAGTCTGCCATTCCGGGGTCAACCGCAGGGGAAACGACGCGCCCGTCCGACGCGCTTGTCGGCAAGACGTTTTACGAGGCGTTCGGCACGCCGGAGATCATTGGCCCCGATTTTTGTCCTCTACATACGGCTCTCGGTTCGGGGGAACTGGCCAAGAGCAGCCTGCGCGTCGGCGAGAAGACCTACTTCGAGGTTCAGGCCCGCCCCGTTTCGACCGACGGTGTTGAAAGCCCGAACCTCCTGGTCGTTACCGTCCGCGATATCTCCGCCGAAGTGCTCCAGCGGCAGAAGCTCAACGCGATCTACCAGGCGGGCCTTGAGCTCGGCGATCTCTCGCTCGACGATATTCTGCAAATGAGCGTCGACGAGCGGATCGATCTGCTCAAATCGAAGATCTTGCATTACACGCAGGATCTTCTGCGTTTCGAAACCGTCGAAATCCGCCTGCTCGACAAATCAACCCGGCATTTGGAGCCTTTGCTGGCGGTCGGCATGGAGCCAGGGGCCGCGTCGCGGCCGCTGCGGGCCGATCCGCTAGGAAACGGCGTCACCGGTTTCGTTGCCGCGACCGGTAAGAGCTACCTGTGCGAAGACACGACGACCGACCCGCTGTATCTGCCCGGTGCTCCCGGCGCACGCAGCTCGCTTACCGTTCCGCTGATTCTGCATGACGAGATCCTCGGCACGTTCAACGTTGAAAGCCCGCGGCCGGGCGCCTTCAATGAGAACGATCTGCAGTTTCTCGAACTCTTCTCCCGCGAAGTGGCCGTCGCCCTCAACACGTTCGAGTTGCTGGCCGTCGAAAAGATGACGACGGCGAACGCCAGCACCGAGCGCATCCTGCGGGAAGTGGCGACTCCCGTTGATGAGATTCTCAACGACGCGGCCTGTATCCTCGAACGCTATATCGGTCACGAGCCGATCGTTTCCGAGCGACTGCAGCGAATCCTCAAGCATACGCGAAACATCAAGCAACTGATTCAAAAAGTCGGCGAGACGTTCGCTCCGCGGCCGGCCCACGTCCCCCTCATGCCACGCCAACAGCGGCCGCTTTTGCGGGGAAAACGCATTCTCGTCGTCGATGCCGACGAGTCGGTGCGAAGCGCGGCCCACGAACTTTTGGGCCGCTACGGGTGTGAGGTCGAAACGGCGCACAATGCCGAAGAGGCATTCGTCATGGTCCGCAGTTTCCATTACGACGCGGTTCTGGCGGACATCCGATTGCCCGACATGACGGGCTTCGAGTGCTTCTATCAGCTCAAGCAGATCAACGAACATCTGGCCGTCATTCTGATGACCGGTTTCGGTTACGATCCGGCCCACTCGATCGTCAAGGCCCGTCAACACGGTCTAAAATCCGTGCTGTACAAGCCGTTCCGATTGGAGCAGTTGTTGACCGAAGTCGAAAAGGCCGTCTCCTCCCCCGCGGACGTGGCCAGTTCCAATTAAGTCTCTCAGGCCAGCCCTCGCATGATTGGCCATCTGTTCCGCACGGCACGCGCCCGGTTTGGCTCGTTTCGCGACGTGCGCCGGCTCAAGGCGATTGTCGTGCGCACCGCCCCGGTCCGCATTGTGATTGGGGCCTCCGGCATTCATGACGCTGGCTGGATTCCGACCGAGATCGGCGTGCTGGATATTCTCAACCCGAGACAATGGTCACGGGTGTTTGCCGAGAATTCGATCGACGCCATTCTGGCCGAGCACGTCTGGGAGCACCTGACGCCCGAACAGGGTCTGCTTGCCGCCCGCAATTGTCTGCGATTCTTGAAGCCCGGCGGCTATCTGCGCGTCGCAGTGCCGGACGGTTTCCATCCCGACCCAAAGTACATTGAATGGGTACGCGTCGGTGGAAGCGGCGCGGGGGCCGACGATCACAAGGTGCTCTACACTTGCGAGACTTTCCGGCGCCTGTTCGACGATGCAGGCTTCGAGGTCGAATTGCTCGAATACTTCGACTCGGTGGGCGCGTTTCACGCAGTCGAGTGGGATCCCTCGGCCGGGAAGATTCATCGGTCCAAGCGGTTCGACGAGCGGAACCAGAACGGACAACTGAACTACACGTCGGTCATTCTCGACGCCCGTAAGCCGACCGCGTCGGTCCCCTAGCCCGTCATCGTCGCCGCGATTATCGTATCGCGTAGCGGCATCCCCGGCCGCTCTCTCTCCGAATCACCAAGGACCACATCGTGAAAGCTGTGCTTGTTCCCAGTCTGGTCGCCCTTCTGGCCGCAGGCGCCGCGACGGCCAAACCGCCGACCACCGAAAAAGAGCCCGTGACCGATCAATATCACGGCGTCTCGGTCACTGACGACTATCGCTGGCTCGAAAACTGGAACGATCCCAAAGTGAAGGCATGGAGCGACACACAAAACGTGTTCGCTCGCGACTATCTCAAGCGTTTGCCGAATGTGGCCGCGATCCGCGAACGTCTTACGCAGATCATGGCCGCCAAGACCATTTCCTACGGTTTGCTGGCCCATCGCAAAGGCCATCTCTTCGCGATCAAACGTGAACCGCCAAAGCAGCAGCCATTCTTGATTGTGCTTCCCTCGTCCAATGCCGTCGACCAGGCCCGCGTGGTGGTCGATCCGAACAAGATCGATGCCAAGGGCACGACCGCCATCGACTGGTACGTGCCGTCGCCCGATGGAAAACTCGTCGCCGTCTCCTTGTCGCGCGGCGGCAGCGAAGCTGGCGACGTGCACATTTTCAAGACTTCCAACGGTGAGGAAGTCCACGAAGTCGTTCCTCACGTCAACGGCGGCACGGCGGGCGGAGACCTGGCATGGGCGCCGGACGGCAGCGGCTTTTTCTACACCCGTTATCCGAAAAAGGGAGAGCGTCCGGACGAGGATTTGGACTTTTATCAGCAGGGCTATTACCACCAGCTTGGCACCCCGACAGAGACCGACCGCCACGAATTCGGCAAGGATTTGCCGCGCGTCGCCGAAATCGAATTCGAGATGCACGACGCCTCGGACACGCTTTTGGCAACAGTGCAGAAGGGGGACGGCGGTCAATTCTCGCTTTATTTGCGATCCCCCAGCGGGCACTGGAAGAAGCTGTGCGGTTTCGACGAGCACATCGTGCAGGCGGCGTTCGGACCGAACGACACGCTGTACCTGATCTCGCGCGAGGACGCGCCGAACGGCAAGATTTTGCGGGTCCCGCTGTCGAATCCCGACATCAAACGGGCCAAGACGATCATTCCCGAAGGCCCCGATGCGATCGTGAGCAGCTTCGGCAAGACTTCGCCGACTCTCGTCCCGACGGAGAGCCGCATCTACGTGCTCTATCAGTTGGGCGGCCCGACCGAGCTGCGCGTCTTCGATCTCGACGGCAAGCGGCTGCCGAATCCCGAACAGTTGCCGGTCTCAACCGTCGGCGGCCTGACTCGACTGGAAGGGGACAACATTCTGTTCAGCGACACGTCGTTCGTCGCGCCACCTGCCGTCTACAAGTTCGACTCGCAAAGCGGCCACACCTACAAGACGCAAATGGCGACCCCCTCCCCCGTCGACTTCAGCGACGTTGAGGTCGTGCGAAAGTTCGCCACATCCAAAGACGGCACGCGGGTGCCGGTGAACATTCTTTATCAGAAGGGGCTCAAGCGCGACGGCCGGAACCCGGCCCTGGTCACGGGTTACGGCGGCTTCGCCATCAGCATGACGCCCACGTTCAACCCCACGCGAAAAGTATTGCTCGAGCAAGGCTTCGTTTGGGCGATCGCCAACATTCGCGGCGGCAGCGAATTCGGCGAAGCGTGGCACCGCGGCGGCAACCTGACGCATAAACAAAACGTCTTCGACGACTTCGCCGCCGCTCTGCATTATGTCATCGACGAGAAATACACCTCGCCGAACCTGCTGGCGATCGAAGGGGGAAGCAACGGCGGCCTGTTGATGGGGGCCACGCTGACGCAGCATCCGCATCTGATGCGGGTGGTCATCACGCACGTCGGTATTTACGACATGCTGCGGACCGAACTCTCTTCCAACGGCTCATTCAACATTACCGAGTACGGCACGGTCAAAGACCCGGAGCAGTTCAGGGCGCTGCACGCCTATTCGCCCTACCACAATGTGAAAGACGGTGAAAATTATCCGGCAATCCTGTTTTTGACCGGAGCGAATGACCCGCGCGTGGACCCCTTGCAGTCCCGCAAAATGGCGGCCCGACTTCAGGCGGCCAACGCTTCCGATGCGCCGATACTGCTAAGGACCAGTGCCAATGCCGGCCACGGATTGGATTCGTCTCTTTCGGAACGCATCACCGAAGCGACCGACGTTTTCGCGTTTATTTTCGACCGACTGGGAATTCCCTATCGGCCGGTCACAAAGCACGTAAATAATAGGTCCAAGTCTCACAGCAATCGTTAGTCACCCCCATTCGAGAGCGCTCTCGCATGCGGTACTCTTGGGCGAGCATTGCAGCCGTCGCAATCGTCGCGCTCGGCTCGCTTTTTGTCTGGCGGACGCGCGTTGCCGTCGAGGGCATTGCTCGCGAGCAGCTCGGGGCAAAGGGACAGGCCAATCCGGCCGGCTCGCCTGCAAATCTCGAGGGCGTCGGCCTCGAAATGCCCGGCTCTCAAATCGCGCTGGTGAGCTTTGCCGACTTACTGTTCCACTTTCGCTATCTCTTGATCATTCTCGTCGTCCTGATCTGCTTTGGCCTTGCCGCATTCAGCGGACGGGCCCGACGTCCTCTCTCGCAGCCATCCCAAAATCGGAGCACGGAAAATGTCGAAGCCAAGAGCACAGGCAACGCAGCAGGTTCTTGATCATCGGTGTCTGGATCGTCGCGGCTTCCTGAAGTCGGGCGTTCTGGCCGGGGCGGGCGCCGCGGTTCTCACGGGGGCGGCTGCCGGACTCAAGGCGGCTCCGCCGGCGAGCGACGAGCATTCGCCGATTCAGGTCCGGCCGTTCGGGAAGACCGGCTGGAAGCTGCCGATCCTCGCGATGGGCGGCTCCGCCATGGTGAAGCAGTTCATCAGCGCCTACGGCGTGAAGCTGCTCTCAACCGACGAACGCGTGGCCATGGTGCGGCACGCCTACGATCGGGGGATTCGCTATTTCGACACAGCCCGGGTTTATGGCGAAAGCGAATCGATCATCGGCAAGGCGCTCAAGGATGTCCGGCAAAACATTTTCCTGGCAACAAAAATCTATGTGACGAGCCCCGCCAACACGCGAAAGTGTCTGGAAACCTCGCTCAAGGAGCTGGGAACCGACCACGTGGAGACGGCCCAGATTCACAGCCCGGTGATCGAGGGCATGGGCTTCAAGGGGGCGATGAAAGTCCACAAGGAACTGTTGAAGCTGCGCGACGAAAAGATGCTGCGTTACATCGGACTGACGACCCACGTCGCCTTCGATACGGTGCATCGCATGATTTCCACGGGCGGCTTCGACCAGTGCCTGCTCGCCTACGGCTATTTCCGCAAGGGCATGGATACGCTGCTCTCGAACCAGAACGTCGAGCTGCGTGAACTCTGCCTGGCGAAAGCCCACGAACTGGGCATGGGCATCGTCGCCATGAAGGTCATGGGAGCTTCCGTCTTCGGTCACAATTCGAAAAATGTCGTCGCCGACTACGATGGTCAGGCCCGCTCGCAGCTTCCCGGCGCGGCGATTCGTTGGGTGCTGCAGGATCCCCGCATCTCGCTGTTGAACATCGGCGTTTCCATGCCCTCGGACGTCGATGCGAATATCGCCGTGCTCTCAGGCGATCAACGCTTCACCGACGCGGACCGTCGCCTGTTGGCCGACTTCTCCCGCCGCGCCTATGAATCAAGCGAATTCAAAGCGATGCGGATCGTGTGAGGTCTTTTCGACGCGGTCAAGGCTAAACGCGTTTCTTCTCGCGATGGCTCTTTTTCCAGGCCCGCCAGGCGATCCGTGCGTAAGTGCGGTCGAGACGCGCCAGGCGATAGCGCCGCACGTCGAGATTGCGCAGATCGCCGTTTGGCGTCTTCACGAGCAAAAAGGGGAGACAGACGGAGCGCACCCGGTAGGGGATACCGCCGTTCTTGAGAAGGAACGGGACACGAATGGGCTCTTCGGGCTGGATCGTGGCGACCCCGCCACACCACCAGAACGAAGGCATTTCCCGCACAACGTGCAATAAGGCCACATAGTCGCCGACGCGCAGGTCTTCCGGGGCCAGGACCTTAGCCATTTTGGATTGGGCCGTGCCGGAGCTTGGGCTGCCGTCTGTTTCGGGGCAATAACGCATGACGGAAAGACACGCCCCCGACCGGCCGGTTCGCACCGAAACGTGGCCCGCCGAGACAGCCTGGCCCTTTGGTGCTGACACTCGGCTCAAAAATTGCTAGAACCCACGCTGAGTGCGGAAACCCTCATGGAGGAGCGGGCGAAGAGGCCCGTGCACAACGAGCAGCAATTCGAGCGGCAATTCGATCAGCCGGGAGGCAGCAGGGATGGGTGTTCCGGTATCACAAATGTGGACGGTCGCGCGGTACGTCCTGGGCAAAACGGTCCGCCGCGAAAAGCGCTACCCACTGGTGCTGATGCTCGAACCGCTCTTCCGCTGCAATCTGGCCTGCGCCGGCTGCGGAAAAATTCAGCATCCCACGGAAATTCTCCGCCGGCAGCTCACCCCCGAACAGTGCTTCCGCGCCGTCGACGAGTGCGGCGCGCCGATGGTCTCAATCCCCGGCGGCGAGCCCCTTTTGCATCCGCAGATCGACGAAATCGTCGAGGGCCTGGTCGCCCGCAAGAAATACATCTATCTCTGCACGAATGCCATCCTTCTGGAAAGGAACCTGAGCCGCTTCAAGCCGTCAAGGTTCCTCAGTTTCTCGGTACACATCGACGGGCCGCGCGAAGAGCACGACGTGGCCGTTTGCCGCGAGGGCGTGTTCGAAGTCGCCGTGCAGGCCATCCGGGCGGCGATCGCCGCCGGCTTTCGCGTCACCACCAACACGACGATGTTCAACACGGCGGATCCCGAGAAGATGCGCGAAATGTTCGACATCCTGATGGGCCTGGGCGTCGAGGGGATGATGATCTCGCCCGGTTATGCGTACGAAAAGGCGCCCGATCAGGACCATTTTCTCCGCCGCAATCAAACGATCGACCTCTTCCGCCGCACGCTGTCGAATCCGAAGCGCGGCTGGGTGTTCAATCAGTCGCCGTTGTTCCTGGAGTTCCTCAAAGGCAATTGGCAGCTCGAATGCACGCCGTGGGGAAATCCGACCTACAACATGTTCGGTTGGCAGCGACCCTGCTACCTGCAGCAAGACGGTTATTGCGCGACGTACAAGGAACTCATCGAAACGACCGACTGGTCGGCCTACGGTCGCGAAAGCGGCAATGAAAAATGCCGCGACTGCATGGTGCACTGCGGCTACGAACCGACCGCCGTCGCGCAGACGTTCAATTCGCTTCGCGGACTCGTCGCCGCCTCCCGGCTGGTCGTCCTCGGACCGCCGGCCGACAAGCCAAGAGCCGCCAAGCCGGTCGCGGTGGCCATCGAGAACTAGAGTTGGGTTGAATTTTGGTGCCTGATGGCAGCTTTGGGCCGCCAGTGCGATTGCAGTTTGACATGCGACAGTCGAACGAGTGAATTGTCTCGCGACGGACTCCACTGGCGGGCCAAAGCACCTTCCGCCGCGCACAAAAACGCCCCGAACGGCTGGGTCTTCCGTTCGGGGCGTCGTAATCCGCGTCCAGCATCCGAGCTGTTATGAACCTCGATCGTACCGTCCTTGGCGTGAATCGCGTTCTACTTGCCGGTCAGATAGGGACTGGCATAGGGGTGCGGATTGAGCGAGAAGGCTTCGGCGCTTTCCGGGCTGCTGAAGAGAAACAGCCGATCCTTGTACCACACGGCGAAGTCGAGCGTCCCGTTGACGGTCTGTTCGCTGTTGGCTTGGACAACCACGTCGGTGCCGCCGGCCACAGGTGCGTACTTCTGCGGAGCCTGCTCGAAGCGAGTCTGCGCTTCGGCGGACGAGAAGTAGTACCGCTTGGATTGATAGATCGCACTGTAAACCGGCACGGCGTCGACGAGCTGCCGCTGTTCGCGTAAGGCCACGGGGCAGAAGCCCTTCATCCCGTGCTGGCCGATGCGCTCGCCCACCTTGTGCATTTCGGCCGCGGGCTCATCAACCGTCCTGGGCAGCTGCGTCGCCGGATGCCGAGCGACGAACACCTTGGGGGCCGACGCCTGGGGTGCCGCCGGTGTCGAGTCCTCGAGATGGACCGTGCCCGAGCGTTCTTCGGCACTCGGATGCGCGGGGGTCGCGGCGTGAACGGCAACTTTCGGCTGCGTGATCGGTTTTGCCGACGGATCGACGTCGACGGCCGGCATCGGAGCCTGGAGCGGACGCTCGGCCGGTTCATTGACGTTGGCCGTCGTGACTTTGGTCGGATTCGGCGACGTCACCGCGTCGTCGGTCTCCAGTTTGAGGCCGGTGTAGGGGCCTGCTTTCTTGTCGGCGTCGGATTCGGTCTTCGGATCGAACGGCGGCGTTTCGTCGCGGACCGTGGCCACACCGGAAGCGTCCGAGTGCGGCGCCGCCTGTTTCGGCTGGGCTGGCGTGGAGGCGACCGGAGCCTTGGCCGCAACCGTTGCCGAATGACTCGGCGACGGCTGCGTCGCGGAGAGCGACGACGGTTTTTGCGGCGCTTTGCTGGCGACAGCCGGCTGAGGCGCGGCGGCCGGATGACCGTTTGAAGGTTGAGAGAGTGCTTCGATCGGGGCACTTGAGCCCAAATCGACCGTCTGGATCGAGTGTCTCACGACGGGCTGCGCGTGGACCACCGGCGGAGCGACGGGAGCCGGAGTTGGCTGTCGGACGCTGCCGCTCGATTGAGTCGGGGACGGTTGCGATGGCATCGGTTGCGGTTGCGGCGTTGCTGCGGCAACGGGGGCATAGCCCGAGACCTGGACCGAGGTCTGCGGCGTGGGCGGCGTGTCCCTGCGCCAGAGTCGCTCGAAGAATCCTGGATGCGGGGCCGGTGCTTGCGGGGCCGGCGTCGAATATGCCGTCACGGGCTGCTGTCGCGGTGGCTCGGCGCCACTCCAACCGGACTGCGTGCCGGGCATTGTCTTGCCCTGGCTGGCATAGTAGTCGGAAAGTTGCTGAGAGATAGTGCCTTGCGAAGCCGCCGGACGTACAACCTGCGGCTGTTGCGGTGCGACATATTGCACGGACGTCTGCGACGGCGTGTGGTATTGCGCGGGTGACTGGTACTGCGTTGGCGATTGGTACTGCGCCGGCACGGGCTGCTGTGCCGGGTGCTGCTGTCCCGATGGCTGTGCGGTTGTCGGTTGCGATCCGCCTTGTCGCATGTAGTCGGGAAGAGGTCGGCCGTCGCGCCGGTAAAGTTCTTCGAGTCTTAACTGCACGGCCGACTTCGGTTGCGGCGCGGTGCTGGCTGGCTTGCCGAGTTGGAGTCCTTATCGTCGAAGGGCCAACCAGCCGGCGTTTGCGCAGAGGCCAGTCCGGCATGACAGAGAACCGCGAATGTCAGCGTCGACGGCAGGATGGTCGCGCGACGGGTGCGAAAAGAAATCATTTCCCTGGGTCTCCTCGGATTCGGCGGAGGCGTGTTGGGCGCGGGCCGGTCCTGCGAGTTCGTCAAAACCGTTAGATTGCACTCGTGCGGGCAGCGAGGGATAATCGGCACCGCAGGAGCAATCGTTTTCGCCAGAGTATCTATCGACGCGCGGTCAGCGCGGTTTTGACGCGCCTACGGGTTTTGCAATCGATTCCGTGGGGGGCTAGCCGCAGATTGGGAACGACCGCTACAACGATTGCAGCTTGCTCGAATTACCAGGGTCGCCAGGAATGAATGTGCCCTATCCGCCGGGAGTTGTGACGGAGCAGCCGGCTCAAGCACCACGCGGTCCATTGGTTGTCGTGCAGCAAGCGCCGCGACGGCGGTGGCGCACCTGGCTTTTGTTCCTGGTGCTGCTCATTTCTGTGGCATTCAACCTGATTCTTTACAGCCGCTATCACACGTACCTCGGCCTGGACGAGGGTGTGAACGAGCGGTTCCACTCGGGCGACCTCACGGCGTTAGATAAAATCGCGCTCATCTACGTGGAAGGGACGATCAGCCCTCCCTTCACCGGCCACATTATGAAGGCGATTCAGCAGGCGCGGAACGACGACCACGTTAAAGGTGTCGTACTCGTCGTGGATTCTCCCGGCGGCTTAGTCGCCGACAGTCACGAGATTTACCACGAGCTGCGCAAACTCGATGAGGAAAAGCACAAGCCGATTTACGTCTCTATGAGAAGATTGGCAGCTTCGGGGGGCTATTACGTCGCCATGGGAGCGGGGCCGGAGGGGCTGCTCTATGCCGAGCCGACGACATGGTCCGGTTCGATCGGCGTGATCATCCCGCACTACGACATCTCGGGGCTCGCCGACAAGCTCGGCGTGAAAGAGGACTCGCCGAAGACGGGCAAGTACAAAGACACGCTGACCATGTTTCGACCGGTGTCTCAGGCCGACAAGGAGCTTTGGAAGCCGATTCTCGACGAATCGCTCGACCGCTTCGTGCACGTGATTGCCGACAGCCGCAAGACATTGACCGTCAATCAAATCCACGATCTGGCGACCGGTCAGATTTTCACCTCGACCCAGGCCAAAGACAAAAAGTTGATCGACAAGATCGGCTACCTCGAGGATGCGATCGAGGCCCTAAAGACCAAGCTGCAATTAAAGCAAGTGCGCGTCGTCAAATACGAATCGTCGCAGTCGCTCTTGGAGACGCTTCTCTCGGGCCGCGCTTCCGTCCCGTCGCCGCAGTCGAGTTTCAACGCCTTGCTCGAAGCCGCGGCGCCCCGGGCCTACTATCTCTTCTCATCGGCGCCCGGACTGACGTCGACCACG
Source organism: uncultured Planctomycetaceae bacterium (assembly GCA_963756305.1). Taxonomy (GTDB): domain Bacteria; phylum Planctomycetota; class Planctomycetia; order Planctomycetales; family Planctomycetaceae; genus DASPSM01. The sequence goes on along the minus strand of CAVWNP010000001.1, from coordinate 1,227,698 downwards.
CACTGAGCCGCGATAAAGAATTTTCGACCGGTGCCGCTCAGATTTCGATGCGATTCAGATACGCGACGATGTGATCGACGGCCCGCGTGATGCGTACGGCGTCGGCCGTTTTGCAGCTTTGCTCAAGTTCGGCCGCCGCCGCGGAAAGCCCGGGAAAACCGTAGCCGCCGCTGGCCCCCTTCAATTGATGGGCCCAGACGCGAAGTTCATCGACCGCGCTATTGTGCAACAACTCCCGCACGCTGGAGCGCTTTTCGGGAATCGTCGCCGCAAATTCGCCGAGCAATTCGGCGAAGTCGCCGTCATCGGTGAACATCGAGCGGATCGGACCGGTATCGTCTGGCAACGAAGTGTCGATCATGGTCTCGGTGAAATCGTGCGACCCAGGGAGACAGGGCACAAAGCGTTGGTGGACCCAGAGAATCAGGCCGCGTTACGTTTCTCTGCGATTTCGCCCGCTTTTGCGAGAACGGGAATCGGAAGAGGCGCCGGCATGGGCGCGGCCTGGTTTCGGCTGCGGCCAATGAAATGGCTCAGGCTCATGATCGTGCCAGTGGTCACGAGTGCTGCTGCACATCCCAACAGGGCAATCTGATCGTCCGAAAGATTCGAGAAGAGTTCCATAGTCGGCCATCCTTTCGATTGACGAGTGCGTTGCCTTATTACTTTCGGAAACCAGATGTCCGGGTCTCTACGCAGGATCGGCTCCGCGATCGTTCGGTCCTCAACCATCTGTCGAAAACGGCAATTTTTCCGGTTCGAACGCGGAGAGTGCCGATCGTCATTCCTACGGCCTAGTCGTCAAACCGCGTGAAGCTAGGAGGGCCGGGCGATCTGTCGGCGTTGCGGCAGAGATTCATCTTGACCGTGACGCGGCTTCTGTCGTATACGTTCGCCAGATTCTGCGCCGTATGTCGTTCACAATTAACGAGTTAGCGCTCGAATGCGGCTGCTTCAAAAGTACATCCTGGTCGAGTTGATCCGGGTTTTTGTTTTCGTCGTCAGTGTGCTGACCGTGCTCCTCGTATTCGTAGGGGCCTTCGGCCAGATGAGCGAAAACAATTTGGGTCCCGCTCAACTTCTCGAGATTCTTCCTTATCTCGTCCCCAGTTTGTTGCCGTACACGATTCCGGCGACCATGCTGCTCACCGTGACCGTCGTTTACGGGCGCGTGGCCGCCGATCACGAAATAACGGCTGCCAAGGCCGCCGGGATCAGTGCGATGTCGCTGTTATGGCCGTCGTTCATCATGGCGGCCGTGTTGAGCGTCGTTTCGCTCTTGCTCACCGACCAGGTGATCCCTTGGGCCCTGACCAACATCGAACGCCGCGTGGCTCAGATGATCGAGACTATCTTTCTCGACACCCTGCGCGCCAAAAAGTCTACATTCATCGCGACCCGGCACTGCAGATCAACGTGGCCGACGTCGAGGGAAGAAAGCTGATTCAGCCCCTGTTCCGCTTCACGCCGAAGGGGGGCAGCACGACGAATGTTTCGGCCGCCGAAGGCACGATCCATTTCAATCTCGAAAAACGCGTGGTCGAGGTCGACCTGACCGATTTCAACCTCGAGATCCCCAATCGCCAGAACTTCCGCAATTCCGAACACGAGGTGTTCACGTTTCCCTTGCCGGCCGAACCGCCCCGGCTCAAAACGATGAACAACAGCATCCACGAGTTGCGGAAAAACCTGACCGGCATGGAATCGAATCTGGATACGCGCCGCAACGAACGCGACATCGAAACGGCGTTCGCCCTGGCGACGGGCGACTTCGATCGGCTGCACGCGCAGGAAGCCTTGCAGTACGACATTGATCTGCAGAATAACCAGGAAGACATCGCCCGCATCTACACCGATATCCACAAGCGGTTCGCCCTCTCGGCAAGCTGCTTTTTCTTCGCGTTTTTGGCGCACCCTTCTCGGTGCTGCAGGCCCGGCGGCAGGTGCTGACGAGCTTTTTCATGTGCTTTCTCCCCATCCTGCTGCTGTATTACCCCGTCGCTCTGTTGATGATGGACCAGTCGAAAAGCGGCGTCCTCAACCCTGCGTGGGCCATGTGGACCGGGAATGCCATCCTCGTGCCATTCGCGCTCGTCACTCTCCGCAAAGTGCTGAAGCACTAGGCGGCGCGGATCAACTTGTGGAACGCCGACTTTCCGTTCGAAAGGGGAGAGTGCCATGTGCCGTTGGCTGGCGTACCATGGAGCGCCGATCCGACTGGAAGAGATCCTCTTCAAGCCCGAGCACTCGCTCATCGACCAAAGCCTGAGCTCCAAATCCAAGGACACGCCGACCAATGGCGACGGCTTCGGCGTCGGCTGGTACGGCAGCCGCAACCGGCCCGGCCGTTTCCGCAGCATCCGACCCGCTTGGAACGACTTCAACCTGCACGAGCTGGCCGCGCACATCGAGTCGCCCCATTTTCTGGCTCACGTGCGGGCCACGTCGCTGGCCCCCGTGCAGGAGACAAACTGTCACCCCTTTCGGCACGGCCGCTGGCTCTTCGTGCACAACGGCGAAATCGATGGCCTCGCCCCGTTTCGTCGCGACCTGTATCTCGCCGTCGCGCCGCGTCTCTTTAATCACATCGAAGGCAGCACCGATTCGGAGGTGATGTTTTTCCTGGCCCTCACGTTCGGCCTCGAGGACGATCCGATCGGCGGCGTCGAGCGGATGGCGGGATTTGTCGAAAAGTTGGCCCGCGCAAGCGGCGTCGATCAATCGCTGTGGATGACGCTTGGCTTCACCGACGGAAACACGCTGTACGCGGTTCGTTACGCCTCCGACGGCGACGCTCCCACGCTTTTTCACACCAGCGACATCGAGCATCTCTATCGGCTCAACAAGAGCCTGCGCGGGGCGTCAGGTGGCGCGACCCGGCTCGTCGTCTCGGAACCGATTGGCAACACGGCGGAAACCTGGGTGGAAATTCCACAAAACACGGCTGTGACGTTTCACGCGGGCCAGGTTGTGTCGCGTCCTTTCCATCCGCAGGCGCCGACGTGAACTCCCGCGACGCTGCGCGTGTCGGACCTGGGCCGCGTCGACTCTGGCCGTTGACGGGGCTTCCAGCCAGCCGATATACGTGCGTTGGCCGACCCGCCACCAATTACGCGGAGAAAAAGCGATGACCAAACGGATTTACAACTTTTCCTCCGGACCGGCGGTGATGCCGATGGCGGTTCTCAAGGAGGCGCGGGAGGCGATGTTGTCGCTGGGCGACTCGGGAATCGGCATTCTCGAGCATTCGCATCGCGGCAAGGCGTTTTTAACCGTCTATCACGAAACGGTCGCCCTCTTCCGCGAGGTCGGCCGCATCCCGGCCGACTACGAAATCCTCTTCCTCCAAGGCGGAGCCTCGACGCAGTTTTTCATGCTCCCCATGAACCTCCTCGGCAAGGACCAGACGGCCGATTATCTCGTCACCGGTTCGTGGTCGGAAAAAGCCCTTGCCGAGGCCAAGCGATTCGGCAACACGCACGTCGCCTGCACGAGCAAAGACCGCAACTTCTGCTACATCCCCCAATCGCAGACCTACAGCGCTCGCCCCGCGTACGTGCACTTCACCTCGAACAACACGATCTTCGGCACCGAATTTTTCGACGAGCCAAAAGTCCCCGAAGGCGTTCCGCTCATCTGCGACGCCAGCAGCGACATCTTCTCGCGGCCCCTCGACATCAAGCGTTACGGAGTGATCTACGCCGGCGCAGAAGAACCTCGGCCCCTCCGGTACGACGCTCGTGATCATCCGTAAGGACCTGATCGAGCGCGGACCAAAAGACCTGCCGACGATGCTGCAATACCGCACGCACGGCGCCAACGAATCGATGTACAACACGTGCCCCACGTTCGGCATCTTCGTCATGGGGCTCGTGATGAAGTGGATCAAGAGCCAGGGCGGCGTCGCCGCGCTCGAGACGCGCAACAGGGCCAAGGCCGAAAAACTCTACGCACACCTCGATTCGAGCCACCTCTTCAAGGGGACGGCAGACCGCGACAGCCGCAGCCGGATGAACGTGACCTTTGTCACCGGCAAGGAAGAACTCGACAACGAGTTCCTCACATTTGCCGAAAAGCATGGCCTCGATGGGCTCAAGGGGCATCGAAGTGTCGGCGGTATGCGGGCCAGCTTGTATAATGCCTTTCCGACCGAAGGAGTCGACGCCCTGATCGATGCGATGAAACGATTCGAGACTCAGCATCCATGAGCCGCTGGCAAAATCCGTCTGCGAAGGCCCCGCCAGTCGACACTTCGCACGCGGATATCGGCATCGTCTGTGCCCTGCCCATCGAGTTGGGCGCGTTTCTCGATCGCTGCCAGCGCGTAAAAAAATACGTCGGCTCGAACTTCGTCTTCCGCGGCGGCCGCTACGACAACATCCGCATCGTTGTCGTCGAAAGCGGCACGGGCTTCGCGCGGGCCCGCCGGGCCACGCAGGCCCTGATCGACGCCCATTCGCCCAAGTGGATTCTCTCGTCGGGCTTTGCCGGTGCACTCGTGCCGACGGTGAAGATCGGCGACATTGTCGTCGCCAATTCGATCGTCGACACGCACGGGCAAACGCTCGTGATCGATGTGGCCTTTCCCGCCGACCCCGGGCGCGGCCTGCACATTGGCCGGATCTTGACGAGCGACGCCATCGTCCGGCTGGTCATCGAGAAACAGCAACTGGCCGCCAATCTCGGTGCGATTGCCGTCGACATGGAAAGCCTGGCCGTCGCCCAGGTCTGCCGCGAGCAAGGCATCCGCTGCCTTTCGATCCGCTCGATCAGCGACGATCTCGCAAACGATTTGCCGCCGGAAGTCCTGTCGCTCATCGGCCCGACCGGCACCACGCGATTCGGTGCCGCGCTCGGCGCGATCTTCAGGCGGCCCGAGAGCGTGCGCGACATGTGGAACCTGCGGCAATCGGCCCATTTCGCCGCCGGCCGCCTTGCCACGTTTCTCGACGGCATCGTGATCCAACTCTACAATTCGCAACACTAAGCCCGCCGACAGCCGTCGCTGGGCTTTTCCACGCCATCTCTTCGAGCAAAGCATGCGCCCCTGGATCCTCGCCGAGACCAACTACGGCTACCTGCGTGAGCACCCCTGTGAAGTCGCCGTCCTGCCGATGGGCGCGACCGAGCCGCACAACCTGCACCTCCCGTACGGCACCGACATCTTCGAGGCGGAAACCATCGCCGGCCGCGCCTGCGAAGCAGCTTTCAAGCGCGGCGCCCGCGTAACCATGCTCCCCGCGATTCCCTACGGCACCGACACGAATCAAATGGCCTTCCCGCTGGCGATCAACCTCAACCCGTCGACGCTCACACAGGTGATCCGCGATATCGTCGATTCGCTCGCCGCGCATCAAATCGTGAAGCTCCTGATCCTCAACAGCCACGGCGGCAACGATTTCAAACCCGTGCTCCGCGAGTTATACGGCAAAACGCCGGTGCGGCTCTTCCTCTGCGACTGGTACCGCATGGCGACCGACGTCGAAAAGCAAATCTTCTCGACGCGCGACGACCACGCGGGCGAAGTTGAAACCTCGCTGGCCTTGGCCTACTTCCCCGACCTGGTGGCCCGCGACGCGGAGACGGGCCGACTCAAAGCCGACGACGGTGCCGTCAAACCCACGCGTTTCGACGCCGTCAACGCAGGCTGGATCTCCATCACGCGACCGTGGCACCTGCTCACCACAAACTCCGGCTCGGGCAACCCGCACCAAGCCACGGCCGAAAAGGGCCGCGCCCTGATGGACATCCTCGTCGACCGCATCGCCGGCTTCCTCGTCCAACTCTCCGAAACCAAGGTTGACGAGAACTTCCCGTTCTGAGTTTCTTCGTCTGACTCATCCTTCATCCTTCCGCCTTCCCTTTTGCTCCTTCCGCCTTGATCGTGTAGTTTGTCTTTTATGACACTTGCAAACAAAACCGCACTGATCACGGGTGGTGGAACGGGCATCGGAGCAGGATGTGCGATCGCGCTGGCCCGCGAGGGGTGCCAGGTCGCCATCGCTGGTCGCCGAGCGGACAAGCTGACCGAAGTCGCCAAGCGTTTCGAGGGAGCGCCCGCCATCAAAACGCATCTGGTCGACGTGACCGACCGGGCCAGCGTCGCGGAACTCTTTCGCTGGGCCGACAAGGAGCTGGGCCGCGTCGACATCCTGGTGAACTGTGCCGGCGTCAACACAGTCAAACGCTCGATCCACGACCTGGTCCCCGAAGAGTGGGACCGCATCATGGCCATCAACGCCACGGGGGCCTACAACTGCATCCGCGAAGTCCTGCCGCAGATGAAAGCCCGCAAGGACGGCCTGATCGTGAACATCAATTCGACGTCCGGCATCCGCGCCGGCGTCTTGGGGGGCGTGGCCTACAGTGCCTCGAAGTTTGCGATGGCCGCCCTGGGCATCACCGTCGCGCAGGAAGTCCGCGAGCTGGGCATCCGCATCACGAACATCTACCCCGGCGAAGTCGAAACACCGATCCTGGATCTCCGCCCCGTCCCCGTCTCAGCCGAACATCGCGCCAAGATCTTGCAGCCCGAAGACGTCGGCGCGGTGCTCGCCACGATCGCCGCACTGCCGCCGCGGGCCAACGTGTCCGAAATCGTGATCAAGCCGACCATTCAAGCATTCAGTTAAGTCGGCTTGGACATAATCAGGATTGATCCGATTTGAATCCAAAAAATCTGCGACAATCTGCGAAATCTGCGGATAACTGCTTTCATGCGAAGATGGTGGGCCGGCGATCGCAAAGCCTCGATTGTCCCACCCTACGGTCGATGGCCCACAACAACGTTTTCTTGCCTTCCCCTCCGCCCTCTGCCCTCCCCCCTCCTACTGAAACCTCAGCACGCCAAATGTCTCCGGCCGCGGGCGCACCGCCGCCGGATGCGACCAGCTCTCGAGGCGCACCGCGGGAACAGTTCGCAATATCGCCAGGCCCCATTCTTCGCCGGCTTTTGGGGTGCGGGCGACTAAGTCGCTAAAGGGAATCGCCCCTTCGATGCGCCAGTGGTCGTCGTCGGCCTGGGCGGCGATCGCCATGTTGGGGTTCCACTTCGGGTCGCCGCAGCACGATTCGGACACGCAGCCGCGCTGATCGATTTCGATCGTATACCACGTGCTGAAATCGCGATCGATGTCGAAGCAGAGCGCGACGCGGTCGAAGGCAGAGAGATCCTGGTCGTGCCGACGGCCGATGGTCATCACGCCGTCTTTGGCGCACGCCGGCGGCTCTGGGAACCGAGAGGGCGAAGTACAGGTACTGGCTGTCGTGCGCCAGCAGCGCGAACGCGTGCGGGGCGTTGCCCGGTGGTGCGTTGGTTTCCGGCGTGAGAGGGATTTCGATCGCCTTTTGCCAGCAGTCGTCGGAAATCAGCGCGTCGAGATTCGGGCGGGTCGGCGTGCTCGCGCAGTTCACCGCCTTTTGCGTGGGAATATCCAAGTGGAGCGACAGGTTCGCGGCCAGCGGGTCTTTCTTCGAGCCGGGTTTCGGACGCGACGCTCTCTCGTCGGGCAACTCCCTCAGGTTGCACTGTCTCAACAGCGAGGCCAGCGGCAGTTGCACCTCGGGCGACTGAAACAGCGTCGGCGACGTGCGGCGAATGAGCTGGGCCATGCGGAGCGCGTGCTCGCGCTGACTTTTGAGTTCGACGTCGAGCCATTCCTCGGTGCCGTTCACGCGCAGGTGGCCCGCTTGCGTGACGAAGCGGCTCGAGTCGGGCGTGGCCACGGTATCGGTCGGTTCGCGCTGCGCCGGATCGGTGACCGCCAAATCGAGGGCTTTTTGAATCGCCTGCTCGACCGGTGCATGGGCGAACTCGAGATGCCCCTTGATGGGCGTGCCCAGACGCAGCCGTTGGTAAGTGAGTTCGGCTCCGGTCCAGTACTGCAGAAGCCAGCGCATGGCGTCGAGCGACGCCGGCTCGTCGGGATGCTGGTCGACCATTTCGACGTAGGCCGCCTCGGCAAGTTGCCATTGGAAGTTGCGGCGATAGGCATCGGCGAGCGTCGCAATTTGCAGCGTCGCCGTCGCGCGATCGGCACCCTCGGTCGACGAGCGCACGATGGCCAACAGCTCGGCTCCGTGCGTCGGCGTCTTGGTGCGCTGCTTGAGACACGCGCGAAAGTTGCGATCGCGTTCGGCCAGCCGCATGACTCGCTCGTCGAACTCCGCCGTGATCGGGGGGAGTTCTCGCCGCGCGTCGGGACCGACGGACAGACCGCTGAAAAAGTCGGAGACCGGCGTGTCGATCGCCGGGGCGTCGCCCGACTCGCCGGTGCTCGCGTCGGGCGAGTTAGCCACCACGCGAAAGGCCTCGGTCTCGGGCGCCTCGGCATCGACGGGAATCAGACGGCTCGATGGGCCCGCGACGGCGTTCGCGACTGACATTTGCAGCCGGGACAGTCGGTCGTTCGATTGGATCACGAACGCGCCCGAGTTGCCGGTTTGCGTCTTGGCGACGATCCGCGGCGTTTTCCAGGGGTCGAGCCCCGCCAGATCGCGCTGCGCGGGAAAGCGGGTCGGATCGCCGGCTTGCCGGGCCGCTTCAACGACCGCGTCGACCAACAGCCGGCCGGCGGCATCGCCGGGGGCCGGATCGTCGACCAGGATCACGCTCGGTCGCCAGGTGCGGATTTCGCGGACGAAATTTCCATAGACCGTGTCACGCAGGCGACCCTCGGTCCGTCGCATCCATTCTGCAATGAGTTTTTCGCCGTCGCGGTCGAGCCCGGGCACATCCAGGGGGAGTTGCCAGCCGATCGAGGCGTGAATTCCGCCGGCCGACAGCACCGCGTCGTGCAAACGCAGGTCGAATTCCTGCGGCAGCGTGGCCGCCCCTTCCTCGGCCGTGCGAAACGGCAAGAGGACCGAGCTGCGGTAACCGAGTTCGGCCGCTTGCTTGACGAGCACGGCAAACGAAATTTCGCCGGCACGCGGTGCGAACGACAAGAGTGCCGCGCGACGATTGCCGCCGCGGAGTGCTTGCCACGTCTGTCCGCCGTCGTCGGTGCGAAGGATCGAGCCCAGCGCCAACCGCCCAACCGGTCCGCTCGGAGTGGAACGTCAAGCCGCTCGATCGGTGCGGTTTGTCCCGTTCGCTGCGGCGACCACGATTGTCCGCTGTCGGGCGAGTGCCAGACGACGCTGCCGGGTGGCGCCGGCGACCCAAACGTTCGTGCCGAGCACGGCCACCGTGCGGAAATTGAAAATGTCGGCCGCCTCTTCGGCCAGTGCCGTGGGAGGGCTTTGCCAGACGACGCCGCGGTTTTCAGTCCGCAGGACGAGTCCGCCGTCACCGACCAGCCAGCCGGTATCGTCGCTGGCGAGTTTGACGCCGTAGAGGCCGCGTGCCCCGAAGCCGCCGACCCGCAGGTCGACGAGCTTCGCTTCGACGCGGGACGTCGTGCCGTCGAGGCCGACGGTCACGCCGGCTTCGGCGCGAGAAAATCGGCCCCCCGCCAGCCGGGCCGCTTGACCCCATCGACGGCCTTCCATGTCTTGCCGCCGTCGCGCGTAATGATCACACCGGTGGGAAATTCGCCGGTCGCCTCCCCGACGAGAATGCCCGTGCTGGACGAGAAGAACCGCACAAAACGCAACTGCGGCATGCGGCCCTGCGAGATTTCGGTCCAAGTGCGGCCGCCGTCGGTCGTGGCCAACAGCACGCCGACGCCCAAACGCGTGTAAGGCGTCGTCGTCCCACCGGCGATCCAGCCGACCTGATCGCTGAGAAAGCTGATACTCCGCAGCGCACACTCGCCCGGCCCGGCGACCAGATGCCACGCTCGACCTCCGTCGGCCGTCTGCCAGATCACCCCGTGATCACCGACGGCCCAGCCGTGCAGTTCGTCGACGAATTGCACATCGTGCAGATTGGCGTCGTCCTGAATCGGGGAAACGGCGGGCGATGCTGCCGCTGCAATTTCATCGCTGGCTTTGCCGGACGATGTGGTGAAGAGAGCGCTCGCGGCGAGGAGCAGCATGGCGATCGCCGGGTGCCACGCCCACGGCTTTGCGTGGGCGTGCGAATCCGTTTGACGATCGAAAACACGCCCACGCAAAGCCGTGGGCGTGGCACCCAGAGCAAGCAAACTAGACGCCTCGTTCCCAAGCAGAGCTTGATCACGCGGATTCGTGTCCGGCGTGATGCGTTGTCGCCGTGAAGTCATCGTGGAAACCTGATGATTGCGCCTCCCCACGCGGCATTTTCCTCGCGATTCTCGTTTTGGGCGAGAGCAGAATACCAACCGTCCGTACGGAGTCGCCGCTGGCGCAAGACATGCATGCGGTTAGGGTTGCGCTCGGTCCCCTCGTTCCTAAGCTCCGAGGCAGAGAACTTTTTTTGACTTCCTAAGAATCGGTTACCATTTTTCTTCGGGAGCGCGATGGTTTTGTTCGTCCGTGCTGCCGAGTGATTTGTGCGACCGGTTTGTGGTCGCTGGTTTGTGTGGCAGCTTGGGCTTATCTGGCAAGGCTGGGCGACAGTCGGAACATCCGCATCAGGTTGTGGGCCAGGGCATGCCACAGTCCGATCACTTTTGCCTTGGCTGGGCCGCGAACAGGGAAGCGTTGCAGCCCTCGGTTGCGGGCTTGGGCGTTGACGCATTCGATGGAAGCGGCGCGGTGCCGATAGATCAGCTTGGCAACCGGATCGGCCATGCGTTGCCGCCATTTCTGGAGAACGGCCGACTCGCCGCGCACGGGAGCCGGCGGGTCTTCCTGCGAACCGGGTCGCTTGCGGGGTGGCGTGTAGACCGTCGTTCCCTGCTGCTCAAGATGCTCGATGTCCTCGTTGGCCGCGAAGTCGCCGTCGGCCAGATACTCTTGGGGCGTGCGGCCGTAGCGCTTCTGCAACTGCTCGTGCATCGGGCGCATTTGCCCTTTGTCGCTCCCCACGTTGATCAGATCGACTCCGACGACAATTTGCGTCGCCGTGTCGGTCAACAGTTGCAGGTTGTACGCCGGGCGGAACCCTCCGCAGGGCATCTTCATGCGGCGGGCCTTGGGATCGGTTGTCGAGGCGCGGGCCTCTTGCACCTTCCCCCCGGGCTTCTTGGCTTCGATCTTGGCCAATTCCTCCAGAGCCTCTTCCACGCGCTGGGCGCGCTCCTCAGCCGCCCGTTGCCGCGCGGCCTTCTGCCGCTGATGTGCGGCGGCTCGATCCCCGTCGAGTTCGGCCTTCAGGGCTTCCACCTGCTGGCGGGCCTCCCCCAACAGCCGTTCCAAGGTCGGCCGGCGACGGAACGAACTGCTTCCGGCGGAGGCGCGAACGCGGAGCCCGTCCTGGGCCACCCGTTTGAGCTCCACCACGCCCGACTTGAGAAGCGCGGCGATCGAGCGAGTCAGCAACTCGTCGAGAAAGGCTTCGTGCTGGACGCGGAAGTCGGACAGTGTGTGGTAATTCAGCGAGACTCCCCCGCAGATCCACTTGTACGCCGCATGCAGCTTGCACAGCCGATCCAGTTCGCGGGCGTTGCCGACCCCCTCGATCGTGGCGTACAACCACAACGTCAGGAGAATCCGCGGGTCGGTCCCCGCCCGTCCCACCGCCCCTTCGACCGCATCAAACTTCTCCAACAGCGGCGAAAGGTCCAAGCCTTCCACGTAGGCCCAAACCATCCGTGCCCGGTGATCCTCGGGGATCAGATCATCCACCGCCTCCCAATGCATCACGATCTGATCGCGAACCGCCAGTCGCAAACGCGGCGGCCCCTTCTTCGATGGCTCCTCGGCGGCCGGCTCAGGCACGAACTCGGACTTGTCGAACAACGGTGCGGTCATGCAATCGCCTCCATGAAGTGCGTTGACCGTTTTAGCGCCCCGTCTGATACCGGGCAATGCCGCCGTGACGCGAACTTGGAAAAATTCACAGCCTCTCCGCTTGGGAACGCACTTTCCGGAAGCTCCGCTTCCCGTCTTTGCTCGAAGCGCCGGGGAGCGTCCTCGACTTTCTGCGAAGCGGACCTTCGAGAAGGTGCGATCCCAAGGAGACCTTGGGTACGACGGAAGGCGCTTGACAATCAGTCGTTTACCAAGGTAGATCTATCAGGGTAATCAACGCGTTCCGGCCGCCTATCGTTTCCGAGGTCAACCGAAACATGTCGCAAGTTCGCATGGGTAAGGTGCAGTTGAAGATCATGCGTGTCCTGTGGGAGCGCGGCCGGGCCAATGCCCGCGAAATCACGGACGCACTCAATCGCGACGAGCCGATCGCGCACAGCACCGTGCAGACGCTCTTGCGAAAGCTCGAAGCGAAGGGGGCCGTCGGCCACGAGACGCTCGAGCGCACGTTCGTCTTTTTTCCGCGAGTCGCTGAGGAAAAGGTCCGCCGCGGCGCAACGCATGACCTGGTCGAGAGAATTTTCGGCGGCTCCCCCGCCCGGCTGATGTCGTACCTGCTCGAGAATGAATCGGTCTCGAAGCAGGAGCTGGACGAGATCCGCCGCCTGGTTGACGAGCAAGCGCAAAAGCCGTCGAGGAGGAAGCGATGAATCTCACGCACCTTTCTGCCGGTCTCGCCTCAGCGGCCGTCGTCCTGGCGGCCCTGGCCGCAGTCGTGCTGGTCCAGACTACGTTCGTCCTCGGCATCGGGCTTGCGGTCACGCGGCTTTTGCGCCGCCGCGGCGCGGCGGTCGAGTCGGCCTGCCAGCGGATCGTGCTCTGCGCGGCCCTCTTCGCCCCGTTGGCCTCGGCCTTGATCGGTCTGGCAGTGGTCGCGCGTGCGGATTCCAGTTCCGGTGTTCGAAGAGAGCGCTCCGCGGGCACTGGCCGACGATGGGCCGCGGGCTCCGCTCGGGCCTTCGAGTTCGCAACGGCCCGGCGAACGCCTGATGAGCGACGCGGAACGGCCGGAAGCCGCATTCCTCTCGCGGCCGGAAGATCGATCACCCTTACCGGCGACCGGCCTCATCGATAACTCGGGGAGGCCAAACGCCTCGCCCGCCGTGCGCGCGCGCCAGTCGCGAGTCTCTGGCTCCGCGCCGCAGCGGTCACATTCTGGGTGACCTGGTTTTGCGTCGCGGCGGTCCTAGTCGCCCGTCTGGCCGGCTCGCTCGTTCGGAGCGAGAAGGTTGATTTCCGCGGCCGTCGAGGCTGAACCGGAGCTGATCGAGCGTTGCGGAATGCTGGCCCACCAGATCGGCGTCCGTTTGCCCCGCCTCAAGCGCAGCTCCGTTCGTCCCGGGTCCCTGTGTTTTCGGCTGGCGGCGGCCGACAATCCTGTTGCCCGAAAGCGAAGCACACATCGACGACGACGTGCTGATCCACGAGCTGGCACACGTCGCCCGCCGCGACGGTTTTTGGAAAACGCTCTCCGAAGGCACCGCCGCCCTGCTCTGGTTCCAGCCGTTGTTGTGGCGTTTGAAATTGCGGATGCAATTCTGTGCCGAGGAGGTCTGCGACGATTTCGTGGTTCAATTCGGCACGGACCGCTGCGCCTATGCCGATCGGCTGACCCGTATCGCCGAAGAGTTCGCGGCACGCAGCCGCGAATTCCGCATCGAACAAGTCGGCATCGGCATTGTCTCGTTCCGTTCGTCGCTCGGCCGTCGCGTTTGCCGCATTCTCGACTCGAGACGGCGCCTGCCGATTTGCGCGGGACAAAAGACGATTGCCGCGCTCGTGTGCGGAGCGGCAGCGATGGTTTTCGCGATGAGCCTATTTGAGATCGACCGGCAGCCGACCCACCTCCGCGCGGCGGACGACCCCGCCAAAGTCTCGACGAACACGGAGCCAGGCCCGGCAGCGCGGCCAGATGTCCCACGACCGCTGGCTGGATCCATGAAAATCAAACTCGTGCCTTCCAAGGAGGCGAGCGGCGACGTGGTGCGCGTCCGCGGGACAGTGCTGCGACCCGATGGCGGTCCGGCGGCCGGCGTGCGGATTCTCGGTCATTCACTCCGCGTTCTTTAACCAGGTCGGAACCTATCGGCCGATCGCCGCCGTGAGCAGCGGACCGGATGGCACGTTCGAGGCGGTGTACCACAAATCGCAATACGGCAAGAAAGCGAGCGAGGCCGATCAGTGGGAGGAGATCACCATTCTTGTCGAAGCCGACGGATTGGCTTCACGTTGGATCGACTGCATGGATTTCGACGCCGCGAAGCCGCTCGTGTTCAAGCTCGTCCCCGATTTTCCGATCCGCGGCCGTTTGGTCGATTTGCAGGGGAAAGGTGCGGCCGGTGTCGAAGTCACGTTGTTCCAGGTTTTTGCGCCCCGCACGCCCATGCCTCCGCGTGACCGGTCCTACCCTTGGGCCGTTACGGATGGCGAAGGACGTTTCGAGATCCGCGGCATTGCCGGCGGCATCCGTGTGACCCTGACGATTCACGGCGAGTCGATCGGTTTCCAGGAGCTGAATGTTATGACTCGACACATGCCGCCCGTCCCGCCGAAACCGGACGGCACAGGCTCTGCGCGGTTTCCCACTTATGCGCCGAGTTTACGTGCATCGTCCCTCCGGGCCGGCTGATTGAGGGGACGGTCCGCGACGCGGTGACCGGCCAGCCCCTAGGGGGGCGCGAGTTCAATTCTGGAGGCTTGCCAACCGGCTAAGCGGACAGTGGGACATGCTCACGTTGACCGACGAGAGGGGGCACTATCGGCTGGCCAGCCTGCCATTCGGCAAAGGAAACCGGCTCCTCGTAACTCCGAATGACGAACAACCCTATTTCATGCGAGAAATCGTTCTTCCCAGTTGGCGAGAGGCTGGACCGAAGACAATTGACGTGGGGTTGCAACGTGGAATCTCGATCACCGGCAAGGCGACCGACAAGGTCACCGGCAAACCGGTCGATGCCGAGCTTTACTATTTGCCCTTTCTAGCCAATCCGTTCGCAAAAAAACTTCCTAAAGTGAGCGACCGCGAACTGGACGGATATCAGGAACGATATCGGACACGTCCGGACGGTTCGTTTCGACTCGTCGGATTGCCGGGACACGCCATCGTCGGCGCCAGGACTCCGTATGAGAGCCACTACCGCGAGGAGTCGGCGCGTTGGAGATTGGCGGAATGGACAAAGACGGACGCTTCGGCACGTATGCCAATCCGGTTTTCGCTTGCCGGACGTGGCCCGACACCATGAAGGAGATCAATCCGCGGGAAGGAGTCGACGAAGTCAAATGCGACCTGGTCTTCGATCCGGGGCAAACCATCCACGTCAGCCTGGTCGACGGCAAGGGGAAAGCCGTCGACGGGGCGACGGTCTTCGGCGGGCGGCCGAACGGAAGGATTCGGCCAAACCCTGCCGCCCATTTTGACATGATCGGCTTCACTCCTGGCGACAAGCGACGAATTATGATTTATCACCCGCAATTGCGAGCTGGGGAAGTATTTCCTGCTGGAATACACCGAGAAAAGTCCCCGTTCGATGACCATCACGCTGGAGCCGTGCGCGGTTCTGAAGGGCGCGCCGTTGACCCGGACGGCATCGGCGTCCAGGCGAACGTCACGGCCGAGTCGCTTCCCAACGACGATTTCTCGCCGGCGACAGAAGCGGTCGATACTCAACCCGACGGCAAATTCGAGTGCGTCGTGCCGGCCGGCTGCCAGTATGACCTGGTGGCGAGGAATCGCCGGTACGACCGGGGCGGGGTCCAACGCATCTCAGTCGAAGCGGGAAAAACGATCGATGTGGGGGATGTCAAAATCAGGCCGCGGAACTGAGGAAATTCGGTGGCGAAAGCCGCGCCGGGAGCAATGCGATGAGTTTCACACAGATTCTTGCCAGTGTTGCAGCCGGCGCCCTGACGGTTTCAGGCAACCAGGTCCGCGTCGGGGGAATCGTCGTCGATGGGGACAGGTGATTGTGGTTCGTCCGGCAACAAAGCCGTGAAGAGGCCCAGAGCGGGCAGGAACGCGCACACCTTGTAGACAAAGTCGATGCTGGTGTGGTCGGCGAGTGTGCCCAGGACAGCCGCGCCCAAGCCGCCCATTCCGAACGCAAGTCCGAAGAACAGCCCCGAGATCATGCCGACTCGATTCGGCACCAGCTCCTGAGCGTAGACCAGGATCGCCGAGAACGCGGAGGCGATGATCAGTCCGATCAGGATGCTCAGTGCGACGGTCACCGGCAGCGAGACATAGGGAAGCACGAGCGTCATGGGCAGCACGCCGAGAATTGAAAGCCAGATCACCTTCTTGCGGCCAATTCGGTCGCCCAAAGGACCTCCCGGCGACCGTGCCGGCGGCAAGGGCGGCCAGGAAGAGGAAGAGGTAGAGTTGCGATTGCTTCTGCGGGAGGTGGAAGTGCTGCATCAGGTAGAAGACGTAATAGCTGGTGATGCTGACCAGATAGAAGTATTTGGAAAACGTCAGCACGACCAAGACGGCGATCGCTCCGACCACCTTCTTGCGGCTGAGCGTGCCCACCTTGACCGCGGCTTGCCGCTTGTGAATGGCGTGTCCGTGCTGCTTGTACCAGCGGGCCAGACCCGACCTGCATCACGATGCCCAACATCGCCGCCAATGAAAACCACGCGAGACTGTGCTGCCCGTTGGGGAGGACCAGGAAAATCATCAGCAGCGGCCCGAGGGACGAGCCGAAGTTTCCGCCAACTTGAAAGACGGACTGCGCCAACCCATGCGACCCGCCGGAAGCTAACCTGGCGAGCCGGGACGTTTCCGGATGGAAGATCGACGAACCGACGCCCAGCAAGGCCCCGCCCAGCAGCAGCATCGCGTAATTCGTGGCGAACGCCAGGGTGAACAAGCCACTCATGGAGATGGCCATGCCGAATGGGCAGCGAATACGGTTGCGGTTTACGGTCGGTGTACAGCCCGACGAGCGGCTGCAGCAGCGAAGCCGTGATCTGAAAGACGAGCGTGAGCGCGCCGATCTGACTGAACGACAGATGGAAGTTCCCTTTAAAGATCGGATAGGCCGCGACAAACAGCGATTGCATCGTGTCGTTGAGCATGTGACAGACGCTTGCCGCGCCCAGCACACGGTACGACACGGAGACTCTCTCTGGACTTTGTAGAGTTATAGTCATTTGATTTTCGCTCGTAGGGAGCGATCATAAGGCTCATTGCACGGGTCCGCCATCTGAAGGGACGAAGACGTGCAATCGGCCCAGTTGCCTGGCTTGGGAACGAAGCGAGTGACGCGGTATGATGGCTAGCCGCCGCGTGCATCCGCAAATCCGAATGGGGAGATGCTCCCATGAGATGCCGCTTCGCGATCGCGACGACCATTCTGACGCTCTTCGCCTGCTTCACGATTGTTGAAGGCCAGATTGCCGCGGCTGACCCAGCCGCCAAAATGCCGGACAGATCTGCGAAGCTCAAGATCGCCCCTTCCGTTGAGGTGAGCGGCGACGTGGTGAAAGTGCGCGGGACGGTGCTGGGGCCCGATGGCGCTCCCCTGGCCGGCGCGGATCTCGGTCCTGCACTCGACGTTCGTTAACGCGGTCGGCACGTGGAGGCAGATCGCCACGGCGACCACGAGATTGGATGGTGCATTCGAACTGGTTTATCGCAGATCGCAATACGGCAAGAAGGTGAACGAGGTCGATCAGAGAGGTGAGATCAAGTTCCACGTCGACGCGGACTCCTACGCATTTGCGGTGACATACTTCATGGAAATCGACGCCGCGAAGCCGCTCGTCTTCAAGCTCGTCCGGGATTTTCCGATCCGCGGCCGCGTGTTGGATTTACAAGGGCAGCCCATTGCCGGCATCGGCGTCACCGTGGCGGAGATCTACGAAGGGAACCAGGGAAGTCTTGGTTCCTGGCTCGAGCAAGTGAGAACAGGGAAATCGCGGTGGATCATCGGAAGACAAAAACCAGGTCCTGTCCGAATGCGCTTCGAGTCGCCGCCGCGGAATCGCGACGACGCGTTGGCCGTCACGGATCGCGAGGGACGATTCGAGATTCGCGGCATCGCCGCGGAATGCCATGCGACACTTGCTCTTCGCGGCGAATCGGTGGCCTTCCAGCGTCTTGAAGTCGTGACGCGACAGATGCCGACTCTCAAGGGACAGCAGGACGGTGCCACAAATCCGGTCGATCCCGTTTACGGCGCCGACTTCACCTGCGTGGCCTCTCCCGGGCGGCCGATCGAGGGGACAGTCCGCGACGCGGCGAGTGGCAAACCGCTGGCAGGCGTGCGGGTTCAAGTCTGGCGCTTCGCCCAGCCGGGGATCGGCCGTCAGTGGGATCTGGTCGCCTTGACCGACGAGAACGGGCACTACCGGCTAGCCGGTTTGCCGTTTGGTACAGGCAATCGCCTACTTTTGAGTCCAAGCGACGAACATCCTTACCTGATGCGCACAGTGGGCGTCCCCGTTTGGCGAGAGTCGGGGCCGAGGACATTCGACGTCGAGTTGCATCGAGGCCTCTGGATCACGGGGCGGGCGACCGACAAAGTTACCGGCAAACCGGTCGTTGCCCAGTTCTATTATCTCCCCTTTCTCGAGAATCCCTTCGCAAACAAACTTCCCGAATTTCTTGACGGCAACGGCGATGGACCGCAAGATCGCTATCGGACGCATCCCGATGGCTCATTCCGGCTGGTGGGATTGCCTGGCCGCGCCATCGTTGGAGCGCGCCTGGGGAGGAGTGCGCTATCGAGCCGGGGTGGGCGCGTCGGCGATCGCGGGCATGGACAAAGAGGGTCGTTTCCCGACCTTCCGCAACTCTATTCAGGCCAGCCGTCTGTCGCTCGACGTCTTGAAGGAGATCAATCCGCGGGAAGGAGTTGACGAAGTCAAATGCGACCTCGTGCTCGATCCGGGGCAAACGATCCACGTCTCTGTTGTCGATCAGAGGGGCAAGCCGGTCGAGCGGGCGATAGTTCAAGGTGCGGCGGCCGTTGACCCAGCTCGGCCGAGACCCGCCAAATTCGACCTGATCGGCTTCGCTGCGGGCGACAAGCGGCCCGTCATGATCTATCACGAGAAATTGCGGATTGGGAAATTTTTCCTGTTCAATTATACGGATCGAACCCCCCAATCGATGACCGTGACGCTCGAGCCGTGCGCGGTCATTCGAGGGCGCGTTGTTGATCGGGACGGCATCGGCGTCAAGGCGGGTGTTAGTGGCTCGCCTCGGCCCGGAGGGGATTTCTGGCCGCGAACGGAGCCTGTTGACGCTAAATCCGACGGCACGTTCGAATGCGTCGTCCCACCCGGCTGCCGGTATGCCCTGTCTGTGGTCACTCGAGTCGACCGGACCTGGGTCGACGACATCTCCGTCGAGGCGGGAAAAACGACCGATGTGGGGGACGTCAAAATCGAGCTGATGAAGTGAGCGTTCGATCGACGTCTTGTCACTCCGACCCCGCGCGTCCCTCGAGTGCCGTGATCACGTGGCAACAACTGGCTTGCTCGGTCTCGCGACACTTCCGCAGTGAGGACTTCAACAATTTGCGGACGTGGCCCAAGTTTTCCAATTGCGTCTCGATCTCGGCCAAACGCTTTTCGATGAGTTGCTGAACCCGTCGACACGAGGGCGAGGATCCGCTTTGACCTCTGACGAGCGTTTTCACGTCGTCGAGCGTGAAGCCGATTGACTGGGCGGCGCGGATGAAGCGGAGCCGTCGTAGCGAGTTCGGGCCGTAAAGGCGATAGTTGCCGGGGCTGCGCTCCTCGGGGGGCAACAGGCCGATTCGCTCGTAATAGCGGATCGTGCTCGACGCGATTTCGAGCGTCCTCGCCAGTTCGCCGATGGTCAGTCGCCTCTTCTTTGTCATCGCTCTTGGATTTTCGTTCACTCGGGCTTGACCTTGAACGTGGGTTCAACGTCGATAATACATGCATTGGGGGCGGCGCGTGGAGTGCCCCCTCACCCCCGGCCCCTCTCCCGCGAGGGGGAGAGGGGAAGAAAATGCGGGGATCGATCGTTTTCGTGAGTGCTGCCTGGAGGTCGCTGTGAAAATTCAAATCTTGACCGCTTCGGCATTTGTCGTGGCCGCGCTCGCGTTGCAGTCGCTGGTGCACGCCGTCCACGGACCGGCGTGTTGTCAATTGCCGATTCCGGGCGAAGTGGTTGCCGCGTCGGATGCCGAAGTCGCACCGTCGAAGGCCGGCGCTAAGAATGTGCCACTGACTGTTTTGTCGGACGACTTGCACGAATTGAAGGAGGCCTTCAACGCGGATCAAGGATCGGCTCGCGTGGTGATGATTGTGTCTCCGCAATGTCCGGCGTGTCGCCGAGGAGCGAGCGTTGTGGACGCAGAGGCGCTGTCCAAAATCAAAAGCGATCGACTCAAGGTGTACGTGGTCTGGATCCGGCGGTTTCCTTTGCGGGACACGCGCGACGCGGCTCAGGAGGCGGCGCACCTGGTGCCGGACGAGCGCAGCCGTCATTTTTGGGACGGGGCCGGCCGGCTGGGGCAGGCGTATGCCAAAGTGATCGAGTTGCCGCACAAGAAAAAATTCGCGTGGGACGTGTATCTCGTGTTCGACGCGAAGGCCAAGTGGGGCGACGCGCCGCCAAAGCCCGATTTCTGGATGCACCAACTCGGCGGGCCCGAGACGGGCAACATGCTCGACGGCGGCAAATTCCGCGAGACGATTCTCCAGCGGCTGCCTTGAGCAGGTTCGCGAATCGACGCTATCGCCTCGTTCCGCAAGTTCTGCTTGGGAACGCAATTCCGCGAAGCTCTGCTTCGCACCCCTGCGCACGCTGATCTCATCGTCAAACTGCGGCACTCGAAGCAGAGCTTCGAGAAAGTGGGTGACCAAGCAGAGCTTGGTCACGAGGGAAATGCCCGCGGTCTCCGAGTCGGGTGCCACGCCCCACGGCTTTGCGTGGGCGTGCGAATTCGTTTGACGTTCCCGTATTCGGTTCAAGGGCACGCCCACGCCGAGCCGTGGGGCGTGGCACCCAGCGACTCGTTACGTTCGCTTGCGATTAGGGCTTCACGCTTCGCAAATATTCCGCGGCGCCCGCGAGGTTGTCAGTGTTGATCAGGTCGACGTTGGCGGCATAGAGGGCCTGCCAGGCCGGCAGGCGGTCGGGGGCGGCCCAGAAGCGGACGCGGCGGCCGTGGTCGTGAGCCTTTTTCACGAAGGAATCGAGCTTGGCTTTTTCGTCGGCCGGCAGCGGGCCTTTGCCGCGCCACTTGAAGAGCGAGCGCCAGTTCTCGCTGATCACGGGGACGAGGTCGGCCGACTCGTTCGAGTCGAAGTCGCCGGCGGTGCCGTCGATGCTGGCGAGGCGCTCCTTTTGAGCTTCGATCACTTTGCGCGGGCAGCTGCCGGTGATCACGACGTCGACCGCCCGCTGCTCTTTGCCTTTGGGCGAAAAGCCGGTGAGCATGTCGCGATATTCTTCGAGCACGGGGCAAAGTGCGGCGTAGGTTTTTTCGCCGTTGGTTTTCAGGTCGATGAAGAGCGTGACGGGAGGGCCGTTTTTGTAGACGCGGCCGCCGTTTTTGGCGACGCGCTCTTTGAGCGGCTCGAGGTAGAGGGCCTGCAGGCTGCGCTCGGGCCGCAGCGCCCGCCGCGTGTGGCCGACGAGCAGTTTGCCGTCGACGAGAAAAATGTCGGCTTCGACGCTGCAAAATCCCTGGTCGAGGGCGTCGAGCAGTGGGCGTTTGTGCTCGTAATCGTTGTGGGCGTGGACCCGGATGAGCGGCGTCGGGCCGTCCGCCGCGCGGAGCGAAGCGAGAGTGGGCCAGAAAGTGTGGCGAGCGCGAGTGAGGCAAGAAGTTTGGCGGCACGCTGGATCGGTCGGGGCATCGTCAACGGCTCCTGAAAGCTGGCAGTTAGCTCCATTATGCGCGGGTCGGGCCTGGTGTTCACGGTCAGTTTTACAGGAGCTGTAAAAGTCGTACGTTAAGCCGCGTGGGGCCTTGGTTTGCGATCACCAATCGTCGCGTTGACCAGAAATTGAACACCGGACGATTTTTTAATTTGCACCAACGATGCGGCGGCGGAGACTTTTTTTGGGTGGAGCCCAAAAAAGTCTGCCTTTGTTGCGTGTGCCAGCCCACCATAGGCGGATGCAAAGCCAGGGGCGGAGGGACTTTGCGGAGTCCACTCTCGGGGGCGGAGCCGACTTTTTTTGGGTGGACCCCAAAAAAGTCGCCCCTTTTTAGCGCCCCAAAAAAGCCAAAAAAGTCCCCCAAGCAGTCAGCGGTCGAGCCACTCTTGGGCTTCCTTCTGGCAGGCGATCATCCGCTGGCGAACTTCGTCCAGCAGGGCTTGTTCGTTCCCCTTCACCGCGAGCTTGGCGAGAACGTCGGTGGGGATCGGGTCGCCGTACACCACGCGGCAGGGCTTCGGCCGAATGAGCACCGAGTCCCGCGGCCAGGCGGCTCCCGTGCCGGCGACTCCGACCGGAACGATCGGGACGTTCCCCCGCCGCACGAGGGCGATGAAACCCGGTTTGAGCGGGGCGATTTGGCCGTCGCTGCTGCGGGTGCCTTCGGGAAAAATGCCGACCAGGTAGCCGCGCTTCAACCGGTCGGCGGCGAGACGCAGGCTGGAGGAACTGGCCGACTCGCGGTTGACCGGCATCACGTAGGTGTGTCTCAAAATCCAACCCACGACCGGGACACGAAAAAGTGAGTCCCGGGCCAAGTAACAAATGGTCCGCGGGAGAGGCGTGCCCACGAACAGCGAGTCGAGAAAGCTTTGATGATTGATCACCAGCAGGGCCGGACCCTGCGCCGGGATTTTGTCGAGTCCGCGGACCCGCAGACGAAAATAAACGGGGAAGGCCAACCGTGCCAAGGCACGAAAAAATAGGTAGACACGATTGGGCCGTAGGGGAGATTCGCCCGCGGGATCGCTGGTTTCCGCGGAAGCAGCTTCGGTCGCCAAGCGGTTTTCTCGCGTTTTTCGGAGCGAACTGGGACTTCAGGCCGGGGGCGGGAAGCTGGTTTTGGTGTCTGAATCGGTGCCGGCGGGAATGGCGTCGGGCGGCTCGGGCAGGGAAATTGTGGGCCGCGATGTTGTGTCGGAAAGCGGAATCGGCGACTCGGTTTGCACCGTGTCTCCGTCGAAAAATCCCGTGCCTTGCAGGGCGGTGTGGCCGTGCGTTCCGTCGTGCGGAGCGGTCCCGGCCGGAATTGGCGGTTCGACGCGGCTGAGATCGATCTGGCCGATCATCTCGCCGATGGAAATCATGTCGTCGTGGAGGAGAATTGTCTCGCTGGTACCAATGCGACGTCCGTTCACGAAAGTGCCATTTTTGCTGCCCAGATCGCGAATTCTGAGCGTGTAATCATCGAGCAGCAGGACGCAATGGTGGCGGCTGACAAACTCGCTGTCGGGCCGGAGCGTGCAGTCTTCTTCCCGGCCGATTAAGAGTTTTCCGCGTCGAATTTCGATCATTTCGCCGGCGTGTGGACCGCTCAGAATTCTCAGCCTCGCATCCATTAGGGCAACACCTTTCGCAAGCCAAAGGCGACTAGAATTCGAGGAGACCGCTGCATGAGGACGCGTCGACAGTGCAAGTTTTGACGCGGAACGGATGGGTCGTTCTTCGCTACGGCGTCAAAACTCAGGGTAGCTTACACGTGTCGTAAGTTCCGCCACAATGGGCCAAATCGGAAAAAATTGATCAATTTTGAAGTGTTGGGGAACGTCTGTACCCTTCCCGAGCGTTTGTCCGGCCCTAACTGCCGGGCGTCGCGAGGATTGGAGAGCCTGGAAAGCCCCCCGCGAGCGCAGTTCTGAAACGCTGGACGCCGCACTGAGAGTCTCAGTCGAATGCACCAAATAACTTGACGCGAAGAGCACGACACACGCGGGCGTCCACGCCGGGTTCATCGACGGCACGATCGAAGGGTTGCGGGTCAATAAATAACGCGGCAGGTTGAGCGAGTTGCTGGTCGCGGGCGATCTTCATCAGCAGCGTTTGTTCGATCCGGCTCAATTCGTGGGCTTTGCACAATTCGGCCATCAGGTCTTGCGGAGATGCGGTTTCTGCTCGATCTCGCGATTTGCGACTCAAGTTCCACAGATGAAATCCAACGACCGCCAAGGCAACCGCACCGATGGCGGCGATCCAGAGCATATACTGCGATAGCGTGCTCTGTGGCCGATAAAGTTCGGCATCCGCCAGCATGAAGAATCCTCGCCCCATCGTCGCGCCTCCGAAATCAAGAAACCGATGCTGGTTCGACGGGTTCCTGCGATTTCGACCGGGACCGGCCGATTTCCCCCAGCGATCGTTCGGCCGCATCCCGCACCCGCGGACTGGGGTCTTGCAGAAGCGCCGTCAAACCGACGATGACTTCGGGGTTGGGAATACAGACGAGCAGTTCGGCCGCGATTCGCCGCACGATCGAATCCTCGTCGGAGAGCATGGCAAGCAAGCCGCGTTCGACGTCGGGGGCCAGTCCCAGGGCCTCGGCCGCTCGGGCCGCGCGAACCCTGCGACGTCGAATCGGTTGATTCAGTTCGTCCAATAACTTTTGGACACAACCCGGATCGGTCTTCCGTATGAGCGCCCCGACCCGGAGGCACAGATTGCGGTCCAGATGCTCGAACAGGTTCAGCACGAGCGAAAGGTCAAAGCTGGCCAATTCCCCGCGGGCCGCCTCTCGAACGGCCGCGGATGGGTTGTCGAGGCGTTCGATGAGGAGCCGAATCGAATCCGGAACCCCCTGCGAGCGAAGCTGGCTTGTGGCCCAGACCTGAATGTCTTCATCTTCCGAATCGAGGCTGCCAAAGAGAATTCCCCGCACCGAGTCCGGCGCGATGGATTCCAGAATTTGCGTCGCTGCTTGCCGACCCGTCATGCTGCCGTTGAGCAAAAGCCATTTCTGGACTTCAATTTTCTCATCCAGGTTCATTCCGGTCGCCTGGATGTATGCGCTCAACGATTCGTGGAGACCAGCGGGAATCTCTTCGAGACGGAGCAAGTCCTCGTGGATCCAGGCAAATCGAGTGAGCTGTTTGTAGTTTTTCTGCTGATTTTCCGAGAGCCGCTTGGGAAACGCCCGAAGCACATGAAACACAAATTCGGGATCAGACCGATTTTCAAAGGCCTCGAACGCTTTGGTATTCGGGTAGTTCTGCCCCATGAAATCCACGAGTAATTTCATGACTCCCGCATGTTTGCTGGTCAGCAAGAGGTTGGCGGCCAACTCGCGACAGGCAGGAGAACCTTGCAGGAAGATCTTGCGCACCGCCGTGCTATCCGGGTCTCCGAGCACCAAAATGCATTCGACGACTTCTCGCGCATAAGACAGGTCGGCAAATCGGTTGAGCGCTGCCTCGAGCGCCATCAAAACCGTCTGCCTGGCTTGTTGCACGTTGCGCACAGGTCGATCGCTTGCCCGGCGACCCGTGCCGACCTGCGTTTGGTCGTAGATGCGGTTGACCATGTCCTGCAGGGTTTGGCAGGCCGTCTCCTGAAACGGATCGTCGCGCTGCTCGAGTACCGAAATCAGCGAGGGGACCTGGTCGAAGCAATCCATCGTTTTCACGATGGCGAACGCATTGGTGCGAAGTTCGATGTCCCCGTGCAGAAGGCACTGGCGGAGCGTTCCCGATATCCGGGCTCCTTGTTCCTCCAATGCCTTGCGCCCGGCTACCGAAAGTCTTGGCAGGCGGCGAATGACCTCAGTCTGGCAGCGCGTGGCCCCTCGGCGTAATAAGGCGGCTACGGCGCGTTCTTGAATTGCCGTTCTTTTCGATTCGACGGCCAAAATCAGCAAATCGACCGCAGCCAGGCTCCGAGCCGTCGTGAGCACGTCGAACGTTTTGGCGAGAGGGTCGGCCATGGGACTTTTTCTCGATATCGATCATTCCCCTTCAGTTCTGCATCCTGAAGCAGGCGTGCGAACGCTATAAACCCTTTCCCTAAACCGGCCTCAGCTTTTGAACGATCGTAGGACTTGCGCGGGCAGCAGACTCGTGCAAACCGAAGCGTTGCCCAGGGGAGCGATAAGGACAACTTCGAACCAATCCATTCGCCGTTGACTCAAATTCCGAATTCCCCCTATATTCCGCCGATTTTTCGCGATTGGTCGACTCGAAAGCTGCCGCAGTCTGTTTCGGAGTAGCCGTGTCGAAGGTTGCCCTGTTGGAGCGATGGATCGAGGGGGCGAACTGGCGGCCAAAGCTGTGCCTTGCCGTTCTCGCGATCTTGATGGCCGTTCAGATCAGCCCCTGGCTTTATCCAGCGGTTGACGGCTGCCTGTATCTCAAGACGATTCGCGAATTCCTGTCCGCTCACAGTATCGCAAACTTCCACTGCTACGTCCCGCCCGGCTATCTGCCGTTGATTGCACCGGCCTTCGCGTTCGGGGACCGGCCATTCTTGGCCATATCGATTTTGCAGTGGCTGATGGCCGTGGCCCTCATTGGAGGTCTTTACGTTTGGGCGCGACGCCAGTTTCCGTCCACCGCGGTCCTGTTTACGTCCGTTGTCATGGTGAATATCAGCGTTTGGACGTACTACCGCCGGCCGCTCAAAGAGATTGCCTCGATGGCGATCTTGATGTGGACAGTTAATCTCATGCACGTTCTGCTCGACGAGCGCCGTCGGGCGCGAGTCATCGCACTGACGTGTGCCGTGGCCCTGCTCACCACGTATCTGACGCTCATTCGATATGCGGCGATCACCGTTGCGATCGGTTTTGCATGGGCGGCGTGCTGGCGGGCTTACCGCGACAAATCGGGATGGAGCCGAGCTGTTTTGATGTCGAGCGCTGTCGGCATTATGGCTGCAACGGCATTGGCCGGATGGCTTTATTACGACAAGACGTATGGCGGAGGTGGGATTTATTGGCGCGAGGTGGCCAGTGTTTACTCGGAACAAACGAATCCGCCGGAGACCGTGGCCGAGGTCACGCAACCGACCCTCGCGACAATTCCGGCAGCGAGCGCGGTCAATCAGAACCGGGTGGCATCGACGCCGCCTGCGGCCCATACGGTTCCCATCAATGCTCCGATCGAAGTTGCATCTCAGCCGGTGAGCCGAGCCATTGCGGCCTCGCCGGCAAACGAAGCGAGCGATGCGTGGATAACCGCTCCTGTCGTGGCGCCCGTCGCACGGTTCCTGCACGGTTTGATTTACCGCATCAACGACATCGGTTGCATGATGGTACCGGCACTCTGGAAGGCCAGCTTTCCGCCGGACCGAATCTTGACGCTTCCTCTCGTCCTGTTTGTGTTGCTCTTTGGGCTGGTGGTGTTGGGGTGGCGGAGGATTGTGCACCGCAAAATTGACGTGCTTGTTCTGACGCTTCCCCCGTATCTCTTCCTGTATTCGCACTGGGTCTGCGACCAACCCGGCGGCCGCTTTATGCTGCCGATGCTGCCCATCATCGCCGCCTGTCTCTGGTATGGCATTGGCCCTCTCGTCAGGCGACCGACGATTGTTTTCGGTTTGTTTGTTTTGGCCCACTTGGCGCAATCGACAGCGTACTGGCTCTGCATCGACGCGCCGCGCGCTTATCAAGCCAACCAGAATTGGTCGATGGTCGACCGGCTTGCCGAAGTCATTCGCCATAAGCCCGGGGAAGTTGCCATTACCGATGCAGCCGAGCCGGTTTGCCAGGGATTGTGGCTCGAGCTGGATTGGGAGTATCGACTGCATGGACTCAAGCAGGCGCCCGGACCGTATGTGATGTGGATCGTCGAGCCGGTCGGAGAAAAGCCTCTGAGCGGTTTTTCGATTCAACACGTGGACGGACCGGTGCAGCTCCTCCACCGGAACTCGCGGGGAATCGCCGAATCGGTGCCGGCCCGCCGGAAGCCGATTTCGTCGGCGATTGCCGGCAATCTCTAACGATACGGTCGCTGCTCATGTCCCTCTTGGCGTTGCAACAACCGACGGTCGCAACAACCCGCCATCAAGCCAGCGGGCTGAGGAATTGGCTCCGGTTCGCCAACAGGACCGATGTGCAATTGTCGATCGTGATGATCGTTTGCTTGATTCCGCGTGCAATCGCCGCCTGGAGACTGCCTGCCGTCTGTGACGACGCCTACTACTACCTGCACGTGGCCGACTCGTTGGACAAGGGCCGGTTCGCGCGGGCGATGGAGTATTTGAATCTCAACGTCTATCCGATGGTGTTGAGCGGCCTGCATCGATTGGGCCTCGATTGGATTTTCGCCGCCAAGTTTTGGGGTGTCCTCACCGGAACGGTCCTTGTTCTTCCGCTTTTCGATTGGCTGCGGCGGATGTTCGATAAACGCATCGCGCTCGTGGCCGTTTTTCTGTATGCGGTCCATCCGCGGATCGTCGAACCCACTGTCGAACCTTTGCGGGAATCGACGTTCTGGTTGTTCTTCGTGCTGTGCCTCGATCTTTTCTGGAGAGCGGCCTGCGAGTATCGCTGGTGGCAATTTGTGGCGGGAGGACTGTCGCTGGCGCTGGCATTGCACACGCGGATGGAAGGCTGGTTTTTGCTGGCGCCGCTCGGCGTCTGGCTCATCGCAGCCTGGAGAAGCAATCCGGCAGCGCGACGCCGACTAGTGATCGGGGCAATGGCGTCGCTGGCAATCACGCCGATTTTTGTGCTCATCGTCAATCTCACCGTCTTGGCCCACCATAGCCAGTGGGAATTAGGACGGCTCAGTCCCTTTGCACTCGTGGCAAAATGGGTGCAGTCCGTTCGCGAAGGTCCGGCCGCTGCTCAAGCACCTTCGGCGGCCACCAGCGCCGTTCCAAACACGAAAGCACCGGCCGGACCAGTCGCCGCACCCTCCGTACCGCATGCCGAAGGTGCAAAGTTGACTGAGAAAACGACCACGATCGCCACTCTACGACTTTATCTCTACGAAATGGTGCGGACGCTCGGTTACGCGTTTCTTGCACTGACTTTCGTCGGATGGATTCGCGGCCGTCGCGAATTTCTTGATCCGAGAAAAGCGATCCTCGGATTTCTGACGCTCGTCGTGCTTCTGGCGATTTGGGTGCGTGTCAGCCAAATCGGCACAATGAATGGTCGTTACTTCCTGATCCTCGTCTTTCTCGACGCGCCGTTTGCGGCGATCGGTGCGATTGAAGTCATGCGCGGACTTGAGCGATGCAGCGTGGCGACGCGGCATGTCCTGGCTTCGTCCCGGTCGAGCGAGTGTTGCTTTTGCAATGTGCTTGCTCGCGGCTGGGTGGGCCGAGGCGCTTTTGACGCATCACAGCCATCGCCATCGAGAGGCCCAATTGGGGCAGTGGATCGCTCATCACTCGGGCCGCTTCGATTCGGTGGTTGCCGACTTCAACTCCGTGCGACCCGCTTACGCCGCGGGACGCGGAATGCCGGACGTCGTGACATTCGACGAATTCTACGAACCGCGGTTTGATCGTACTCCGCCCGACCTGGCGATTTTCTATCCCGACGGATTCCGCAAGGAGTTGCTTCCGCATTTGATCATTCGCGCGGCACGAACTCGGGCTGACGCCGCTCGATTTGGCAGGCTTTCGCCAAAGGCAAAACCGACTTCGTCGTCTTCGTGCGAACTCGGCCCTAACTCGTTATCATCGGCGACGGACATCAATGAAGGAATTGCCGATGAGCGAGTATCGAACCGAGCACGATTCGATGGGCGACGTGCAGGTGCCGGCCCAAGCTTATTACGGGGCACAAACGCAACGGGCCGTCGAGAATTTTCCCATTTCCGGCGGCGGCCTTTCTCCGGAGATGATTCACGCGCTCGGGCTGGTGAAATTCGCCGCCGGCGTCGTGAATCGCGATTTGGGGAAGCTCACGAAAACCGGCAAGAACCGGCTGAACGATCAGCAGGTCGCAGCCCTGTTGGCAGCCGCCAAAGAAGTGGCTTCGGGAAAATTCGACGATCAGTTTCCCATCGACGTCTATCAAACGGGCTCCGGCACTTCGAGCAACATGAATGCGAACGAGGTGATCAGCAATCGGGCGATCGAAATCCTCGGCGGCGATCGTTTCGCCATGGAAAAGCCGATCCACCCGAACGATCACGTCAACATGGGCCAGAGCACTAATGACATGTTTCCGACGGCGATTCACGTCGCCGTCGCGATCGCCATCCGCAAGCAGCTCATTCCCGCGCTGACGCGATTGGGGGACGTGCTGAAAAACAAAGCGAGAGAGTGGGACAAGATCATCAAGATTGGCCGCACACATCTGGCGGATGCAACGCCCTTGCGCTTGGGACAGGAATTCGGAGGCTTCGCACGGCAATTGACGCTTTCGGTCGAGCGCGCCGAGCGGGCTTTGGCAGCCGTGCTCGAATTGCCGGCCGGTGGGACGGCGGTTGGCACCGGTATCAATACGCATCCCGAATTCGGCCGGCGGATCGCGGCGGCGTTGGCTCACGAGACCGGGATTTCGTTCATCGAGGCCGTCGATCACTTCGAGGCGAACGCCCAACGCGACGGCCTTGTCGAGTGTCACGGTCAATTGCGGGCGATCGCCTCAACGCTGTTCAACGTGTCGAACAATATCCGTTGGCTCGGATCGGGTCCCCGCTGCGGTTTCTACGAGGTCAAGCTGCCGGATCGACAGCCTGGAAGCTCGATCATGCCGGGCAAGGTCAACCCGGTGATGTGCGAAAGCATGATGCAGGTCGCCGCCCGCGTCATGGGCAACGATCAGACCGTCGCAATCAGCGGGACGACCGGCGGACAATTCCAACTGAACATCATGATGCCGGTGATGGGTCACGCCACGCTGGAAAGCGTGCGGCTCTTGGCGAACTCTTGCAAGGCCTTTGTCGATTTCTGCGCTCTCGAAATGGAGGCGAATCAAGAGGCCTGCGAAGCGTCCGTGGAGAAGAGCCTGTCGATGGTGACGAGTCTGAATCCGCTGATTGGCTACGAAAAGGCCGCCCAGCTTGCCAAAGAAGCGTTCAAAACAGGCAAAACGATCCGAGAACTCTGCCGCGAAAAATCGGTTCTGCCGGAGGCGACCTTGAAGGAAGCGCTTGATCCCTTTGGCATGACCCAACCGCACGCCTGAACGTGCTCAACAACTGATTGTGTGTTGCTCTCCGAGGAGAGGGTTTGGTCGACGACCTGGCAACTTTGCTGCAATCGGCTATTAACGAGCAGCGCCGCGGCGAGATTTCGTCTGCCATCGAAAAATACCGACAGATTGTCGCCGCACGGCCCGAGCAATGGGACGTTCTTTATCTGCAAGGAACGGCGCTGCTGCAACTCGGTCGACACGCCGAAGCGATCGAGGTCTTCGAGAAAGTGGCGGCTTTACGGCCGCAGCTCGCGGACGTGCACAACAATATCGGCGTCGCCTATCAGGCGCTTGGTAACTTCGAGCGGGCGGCTCGCGCCTTTGAAGCCGCGGTCAGCCTGCCCGGCGAAATCGAACGTGCGTGCCTCAATTTTGGCCGCCTGAAGGAGCAGCTCGGTTTGTTGTCGGAGGCCGAGGAGTTGTATCGGCGCGCCACGCAGATCAAGCCTTCAGAGCGGAATTACTGGCTGCATCTGGCCGGCGCGCTGGGCAAACAAAACAAATGGAGCGAGGCCGAGGTCGTTCTGCGACAAGCAGTGGAAAGCGACCGGAACAATCTCGACCTGGGCATTAATCTCGCCTATGCGCTGATCCAACGAGAACAATTGGAGGAGGCCGCCGACGTTTATCTGCACGTCCTCGCGCGTCGCCCGGATTACCACGAGGTCCATGCGAACCTGGCGTTTGTGCGCGAACGACAGGGACGATTTGAGGAGGCTTTGTCGTCCGCCCAGCGTGCCATCGAACTGAAACCGGACTATTCCGACGGCTACAACAACCTGGGAACAATCCTGCGGTCGATGCACCGCTTGGACGATGCGCTTTGGGCATTGCAAAAGGCAGTCGAATTGAATCCGACGTTCGCCTTGGCAGAGTTCAATCTCGGGGCGACGCATTTACTGGCCGGAGATTACGCGCGTGGCTGGGCCGGTTACCGGCAATATGCGCGCGTGGGCGAGTCGACGCCCTTCGACTCGAATCTGCCCGAATGGGATGGGAGACCAATACCCGGCAAACGCCTGTTGGTGTTTGCGGACCAGGGATTCGGCGACACGATCCAATTTGCGAGATTTCTGGCCGGTTGCCGGCGTCAATCGGACGCTCGAATCGTTTTCTGCTGTCAGGCTCCGCTCACCGGGCTTTTCGCCGGATGGACGGAGGTCGATGAACTCTTCGTGACGGGTTCCAAGATTACGCCTTGCGATTTCCAGGTCTCGCTCGCCATGCTGCCGGGTCTGCTGGGGGTTCGAGTTGAGACGGCCGCAATCGGAGTGCCGTATGTGCATTCACGTCGCGAACTGCGATCCGAAATTGCCACAATGCTGCGTCAGGGACCGGTTGACGCGTTGCGGGTGGGACTCGTCTGGCAGGGAAATCCCAGCCAGCGTCGCGACGTTGTCCGCTCCTGTCCGCTGCGAAAGCTCCTGCCGCTTTTCGACGTTCCGGGAAGCATGTTTTTCAGTTTGCAAACTGGCGAGCGCGGTCGCGCTCAAATCGGCGAAATCGGGCTTGCCGCGCGTCTCGTCGATATCGGTCAAGGGCTCACCGATTTCTCGGAAACGGCCGCTGTCATCTCCGCGCTTGATCTGATTATCACGGTCGACACGGCGACAGCGCATCTGGCCGGTGCGCTGGGTCGTCCGGTGTGGACGATGCTGTGTCACACTCCGGATTGGCGCTGGCACTTACATCGCGGCGATTCACCGTGGTATCCGACCATGCGCCTCTTCCGCCAGCCGAAGTGGGGGGATTGGGATTCCCCCGTGCGAGAAATTCAGACCTGTTTGCTGCGCGGTCCGGACCTTGCCAAGAGGATCGTCCTTTAGACCTGTGAACGGCATCAACCGCATCAAGCGATTTCGGATTATGCCAATGCAACTCAATCGCCGGAGATAAAATCGAGCGCGCGTGGCGCCATCGTCTCGAAGTAACGCCAATCGTGACCGCCCGCCGACGTCGTCAAATCACGCTCGAAGGGAATGCCCATCGACGAGAGTTTCATCGCCAGTCGGTCGCTTCCCTCGAACCAGTATTCATCGGCCGGATCGCAACAAATGAATTGGCGCTTCGGCCAATTGAGCGGGTGAATGTGCAGTGTGGCCGTCTCCTGACGAGCGGCCTCCTTGGAGCCGAACATCGTGTCCAGGCTCAATCCATAACCGTACCAGCTATGAAAGTCGACGGCCGGAGCAATTGCAGCGACTGTTGGAAAATCGCGAGGCCAACGATAGGCGAGTTGCAGGACCCCTTGGCCTCCCATTCCGATTCCCAACAGGGCGATTGCCGGCGGTTCGACCTGCCAACGGTTGCTGACCGCCGGCACGACCGATTCGCGCACAAATTCGAGAGGACTGATCGTCGCGTCAAAATCGGGACACGGCACGGTCGTCCACCAACTGCGGTCGGCAATTGGGCACACCGTGCGCAGTCCGCGGCGCATCAGCTCGGCTGTGAACGCCGCGCTTGCCCGTAGAGTTTGCGCGTCGAAGTCGTGCAGAAAGAGCACGACGCTCGGACGTGCCTTCGATGGATTCGGTTCGAGCACATCGGCTGGCCGTCCTGCGATTTCGATCCGCTGCCAGTCGAGATTCACCATGCACCTGACGGGAAGCGCGCTCGAGCTGACGACGAAGGCAGACGTTGCCCGACGCTTCTCTTAGTCGAATTCCGGTCGACGGCGACGCAGTTGGTCCTTGAGGCGGGCGACGATGCTGGAGTGCATTTGGCTCACGCGAGACTCCGAGAGTCCGAGCGTGTTGCCGATCTCCTTCATCGTCAGCTCTTCGTAATAGTACAAGATGATGATCAAGCGCTCGTTCCGATTGAGCCCTTTGGTCACCAGCTTCATCAGATCCCGCTTTTGAATTCCGCGGGTGGGGTCTTCCCCTTTGCTGTCTTCAAGGATATCGACTTCGCGAACGTCCTTGTAGCTGTCGGTCTCGTACCACTTCTTGTTCAAGCTGACGAGATTGACCGCGCTCGCTTCGCATTTCAGTTTTTCGTACTCGGGCAGGGGCAGGCGCAGACGCGTTGCCATTTCGGTGTCCGAGGGCGGACGGCCAAACTCTGCCTCGGCCTCTTTGCGGGCCGATTCCAATTTGCTGGCCTTGCTGCGCACGAGACGCGGAACCCAGTCCATGGTGCGCAATTCGTCGAGCATGGCCCCGCGAATTCGGGGAACGCAGTAGGTTTCGAACTTGACGCCGCGCCCCAGATCGAAGGCGTCGATGGCATCCATCAGTCCGAAGACACCTGCCGAAATCAGGTCGTTGAGGTCAACGCCCTCGGGAAGCTTCGCCCACACGCGTTCGGCGTTGTACCGGACGAGCGGAAGGTATCGCTCGATTAAGATGTTGCGCAGCTCCTGATTGGTCTGGTCCTTCTTGTAGGTTTTCCAGAGCTCGGCAATGTCTTCAGTGACCCGTGTTGCCATACCTTCCTCCATGTTGAAAAGTCATTCGCTCAGGCTTATGGAGTGCCAGTTCCGGGTGACGAGGCCGAGCCGAGGCGCTCGACCAGGTCGGCCTTGGCGTTCTCCTCGACGATCCGTCGAGCCGCTTCGCCAATAACCAACCCCAGAACGTAAAACACTCCGAGCGACACTAAAGCTGTTTGAATCGTGCCGAAGAAATCCGCTTGGGCCCAAAGACCGCGGAATGCCGCTGTCGCAAATGCAATCAACGACAGTCGGCCGGCAAATTGAGTGGACACTGTGTCGTTCCGCCCGATGACCGAATGAGCGCTTGGCAGCCGAGGGAGCGGCTATTTTGCGCGAACTGCTCGATGCCGAATGGCATCCACGAAATGAATAGCCTGCGGCCCTCGCCGCAGGCGCCTTCGTGCGGGAAGACAACTTCCCTTAGATCAGATATCGGCCGACCTGACCGGATCATTCAGGATTTCTTCTACAATTTTTGCGATCGGAAAATTCGACAAACTCAACGCGGCCTATGCGGCCCGTTGCATTCGGCGGGTTTGGAGGCGTGGAAAATATGCGGCGCTGTTCGTGCGCGTCTCGAGCGAGCGCGTCTCGAACACACGTTTCAGACGTGCGGCGAGCTGATGAATGGCAGCGGAGGCGGGGGAGTGGGGGCTATCGAGAAGAAAGGGGCGGCGATGGACAACAGCCGCTGCAACCTGCGGGTCGCGCGGTATGTGGCCGCCTGCTGTCACTTCGAGGTGTAGGAAGGTCTTTGCAGTTTCCTGAATTCGTTGCGCGACGAGGTGTGCCTGCGACGCGGAATCACTTTGGTTGACGACGATCTCCAATCGAGGAATGTTACGTCCCGACAGGTTCTTGATCAGGGCATAGGCGTCAGCGATGGAAGTGGGTTCGGTCGTCGTCACGACGAGGACGATGTCGCAGGCCCCGAGAAACTCGCCGGCTCCGGGATGTGTTCCGGCCCCGGTGTCGATCACCATGAAGTCGTGATCTTGCTCGAACTCTGCGAGCTGGCGAATCACATCCGCTTGCACGGTCGGAGGGCAACTCGACAGTTCGGCCAGGCCACTTGCGCCCGGCAGAACATCGACGCTCTCGGGACCGGCGAGCACGATCTCATTCACGTTTCGACCGCCGCTGATCACGTGGGACAGGTTCCAATAACCGTTCAGTCCGCACAACAGGTCGATGTTGCCCAAGCCATGATTGCCGTCGACGAGACACGTCCGCGCTGCGAGCTGCGAAAGGGCGATCGCCAAATTGAGCGCGATGTTTGTCTTGCCGACCCCGCCTTTGCCGCTGGTCACGCCGATGGCGCACGAACGACGCTCGACCGTCGTGACGGACTTCGACTGGTTCGATTGCAGACGTTCCATCAGACCGCGCAGGGCGTGCGCCTGGTCGCCAAGTTGCTTTGTCTCGGGATACGTCATTTCGCGACCCTTTCCTCTCTCAGAATCAGTCGCGCAATGCGTCGTGGATGGGCCGGTTCGATGTCGTCCGGAACGGCCTGTCCGGCGGTGAGGTAGCTGATCGGCAAGTTCACACGCCGAGCGACCGAGAGCAATGAACCCATTCCCGAGGCTTCGTCCAACTTGGTCAGGATCATCGCGGTCGTGCCTGCGGCCGCGAATTTGGTCGCCGAGGCTTCCAATCCGCGGAGACTCGTTGTCAGGCTCAACACGAGGTGGACTTCGTCGACGTGGGCCTCTGCAAGCAGGGATTTCAATTCCTGAATTTGCAGATCGTCCTTCGGGCTGCGGCCGGCCGTGTCGATCAACACCAGATCGAGGCCGGCCAACTCGTCGAGGGCTCGCCGCATTTCCAACGGATTTGTCACGACTTTCATGGGCAGCTCGATGATTTCCGCGTACGTGCGCAACTGCTCGACTGCTGCGACGCGATACGTATCGACCGTGACGAGGCCCATCTTGACTCCGCTTCGCAGCCGGAAATTTGCGGCAAGCTTCGCGATCGTCGTCGTCTTGCCGACGCCCGTGGCACCGACGAGCGCCACGACTTTCCGCCGACCCGGTCGCGGTGTGATCGGCTCGCAGCAGCGGATCTCCGATTCGACCATCCCGATCAAGCGGCTTTTCGCCGTCGTCACATCTGAGAACTGGCGCGGAGGGACTGTCTGTTTGAGTCGGCAAATGAGCTCGCGAGCGACGTCCTCTTCCACTTCGTTATCGATCAAACCCGTATACAACTGGAACAGTTCCGCCGGGATTTCATCGTGGCGCGGACTGGAACTGGCGCGTCCCAAGTCATGCAACATTTTCTGAATTGTGTCGAGACGCCGGGCTAATGCGGCTGTGGGATCGGACGCATCGACTGCCGGCGTCGCCGCTACGCCGATGGCGGATTCTCGCGGCAGACGATTGACGGTGGTGGTAGAATGTTGGAAAAGCGGAGCGGAAATTGGTCGCGAGCGATCGCGCGCCTCGGCTGGGGCTGGTTGGCGGGAATTCGGAGTCGCACGAACACGGTTCAAGATGTCGATAATCGAATCCGGCGGGTCGGAGACAAGATCGAGTCGAGTCCCACCGGGACGAACCGGCATCGATTGTCGGCTTGTGGCTGTGCCAAGAACGGCAGTCGCACTTTCTGACCGTCGAGCCGCGTTCGTTGTCGTCCGTTTCAGACTCTTGCGTTCAGCACTCGCACGAACGTCGAGCGTCAAACTGGCGGTGATTTCGACATCCTCGGCTGGTCTGCGCCAAGGCAGAAGGCGCCGTTGCGCGACGTGGCGTGTATGCAGAATGACCGCGTCGGCGCCTAATTCATTGCGCACGAGGTCGAGAGCCTCTTGCATGGTCGCCGCGCGAAACGTCCGTACGTCAGCCATGAACGAAAGTCCTATTGAGACAATATTGCTCTTCCGAGCCGGTGGCGGCTCGTCTTGTGATGAATCGAATGTCAGTCGGTAGGAATCGGGAATTGTCGGGCTCAGGCTGCTGCCGCGATCGCACCTTCCAAGGCGTCAACGCTCACCTGCCCGGCGGCTTCGACGTCGGTGTCGCGGGTGATTTCGTTGAGGCTGAGCACGGCGAGCCTGGGGATGGTTGTCGAGGTGATTTGTTTGAGACCGGCTCTCACTTGCGGGCTGCACAAAACGATGGGTTGACGCCCGAGTGAAACCAGCTGTTTGAGTTCGGCCGCAATCGCACGGGTCACTGCTTCGGAAACTTGCGGTGAGAGCTTGATGACCAAACCGCGATCGGAATAGTCGAATCCGGCTGCCAGCACATCTTCGAGCGCCGGATCGAGCGTAATCACGTGTAACACGCGGTTTTTGTCGCGTAGTCGCTGGCAGATGGTCCGCGCCAGCGAATGACGCACGTATTCGGTCAAGATGCCCAGATCTTTGGTTCGGTCGGCATACTGTCCCAAGGTCTCCAGAACTGTTTCCAGATCGCGAATGGGCACTTGCTCGCGCAACAGGTTGTTGAGCACCTGGTGCACCTGGGGGACCTTGAGCAAATCAGGAATCAATTCCTCGATCACCTTGGGCGAGGACTGTTTCAGGTTGTCGAGGAGCTGGTGGACTTGCTGCCGGGTCAAAAGTTCGTGGCTATGTGTCCGGACAATTTCGGTCAGGTGGGTAATGATGACGGCCGAAGGCTCGACGACGTTATACCCCAGCAATTCCGCGCGGTCTTTTTGCGATTGATCGATCCACCGCGCGGGACGCCCAAACGCAGGCTCTTTGGTCACGATGCCCGGGATCTCTCCGCTCGTGGCGCCCGTATCGATTGCCAAGAGACCGTCGCTGTAAATTTCGCCCCAGGCCACGGGGACATCGCGGATTTTGAGTTGATATTGCCGCTGATCGAGGCGGATATTGTCGCGAATCCGGACCTTGGGCAGGATGATTCCGAGTTCTTGTGCGATGCGATGCCGCACACGCGTCACGCGCTCGAGCAGGTCGCCCCCTGAGCCAGGATCGGCCAGACGAATGAGTCCGATGCCCAGCTCAAGTTCGAGCGGATCGACTGTGAGATTTTCCTCCGGACGCGGCTCCGGCCTCTTTTGAGCTTTTTGCGCCTCTTCCTTTTCCTTCACGACGGCCGCCGTCTTTCTGCCCGCGGCTGAGTGACACGGCAATAACCGCGCAACCGCCGCTCATGGTCAGCAAGGGAAACGTCGGCAATCCGCTGAAGGCCATGACAAAGAGGAAGATTGCAGACAGACCAAGGGCCTGCGGATAACGAAACATCTGGCTGATGATTTCCGACGGCAAATTGCTTTCGGTCGATGTGCGCGTCACGATCAGGCCGGCTGCGAGCGAGATCAAGAACCCCGGCACTTGCGAAACGAGTCCGTCGCCGATTGTCAGCGTTGTGTAGACTTCCGTCGCACGGCTCAGGTCCATGCCATGTTTGAAGACGCCGAGCCCAAGTCCGGCCAGGATATTGACGACCGTGATGACGATACCGGCAATGGCATCACCGCGCACGAATTTGCTGGCACCGTCCATCGCTCCGTAGAAGTCGGCCTGTTCGGTGACCTCTTCGCGGCGCCGTCGGGCTTGCTCTTGAGTGATCAGGCCGGCATTGAGATCGGCGTCGATCGCCATCTGCTTGCCGGGCATGCCATCCAAGGCGAAACGGGCAGCCACTTCGCTGATTCGCGTGGCGCCCTTGGTGATGACCAGGAACTGAATTGCGATCAGAATGGCGAAGATCGTAAATCCAATAAAGAGCTGGCCGCCGGCGACGAACTCGCCGAACGCCTGGATCACGTGGCCTGCCGCGGCGGTGCCGTCCTCGGCTCCCCGAGTCAGGATCAGCCGCGTCGAGGCGACGTTGAGGACCAGACGGGCCAATGTCGTGCCCAAGAGCACGGAAGGAAACACGCTGAAATCGAGCGGCCGGCTGACATAGACGGTCGTCAGCAGAATGACGACGGCCAGCGTGATGTTGCACGACAACAGCAGATCCATCACGAACGGCGGCAGCGGCGCGATCAAAACCAGCACCGATGACACGATCAAGACGGGGAAAATGAGTCCCCGCGATCGAGCCACCGCGCCGCGAAATCCGCCGTCGGCCTGAGGCATGCTGTCTCCGCCGGCAATTTGTCTGCTTCGAAGGAGTTTGATCGCGAGCGCAAGCTGGTCGTTGGCTGCGCGAGGTGTCCGAAGACGCTGTGCCTTTGGACCTTGCGGCCTGGTGCCAATACGAACCGGTCAAACGAACGGGATTGGAAACGGCTTCGACGTGTTGTTGCTGGAATTGTCTGAGGGAGAGGTGAGAGGGCGATGGTTGTAGCCGATCAATTTGGGGGTGTCCATATGGAAATCATGCGGAACGACTGCCAAAAAACGGCGCCCGTTTACGCGCAGGCGATTAAATCTGTTGCCTCATTAACCTAGATCAAATTGCGACTTACGATTCACGAGTTGCGGTCATCACATCCGAGCGATGAAACTGCCCGAAGCCTGTCTCGGTCTACTTGAGTAATTTCTGACTGTTCGCTTGCCGAACGGCCGCGTTAGGGACCGCTCCGGTTGGGGCTCAATCGCGGCAAAATGCGCGATCAAAGCTGAGGAAGCAAATTATATGGCCGGCAGGAGTCTGGGAAATTGCAAGTCGATTCGACGAGCGATCGCGGCATCTGAATTCCCTCATGCACTCAAGCAGGCCCGTCCGAGGAGCGGCTCGTTGATCGTCGCGGCGTTCGAAATGCCAAACGCCGTCTCTTGCGACGGCGTTTTCAAGCAGGGTTTTGAGTTTCTCGAGAGCCGCCGGGGGGACTTGAACCCTCGACCTACGCATTACGAATGCGTCGCTCTACCAACTGAGCTACAGCGGCTTGGATCGAAGCCGAACCTATTGTCAAAGACAGATTTCCGCCTGTCCGGTTCGACGCATTGTCATAACTGACGGGGGCAAAGTTGTCAAAGGGATCGGCTGCCGCAATCTGGACGACCGGTCTGGCAAAAAACTCGACGCGAATTCCCATTTTATGCGTTAGACTGAGACGAACGATTCTCCACCCAGGAATCCAGCCTCTTATGAATCAGTCCCACGATGCTCAGCACCGGCACCTCCAGGAACGCCGCCCCTTCCATAAGGATTGGCGAGTGTGGACGGCCGTGATCCTGATTTTGGCAGCCATGGCCTCTTACGTGCTGACGAACGACGAAGTTCTTCGCCCCGCTCCGCCGGCCCCGCAAGGCGCGCCCTCCGGACCGTCGCGATAGTCGAGGCTCGCCGTGCAGAAGAATCCTGCCGAGGCCGCATCGGCTGCGGCTGTCAATGAAGCGCGGCGGCGATGGATCGGGGCTCCCGCGAAGTGGTCTGCGGTTGAGTACCTGATCGCGCTGGTCGTCTTTATTCTGGCGTCGCCGCTCGTCGTGGAACTGGATTACGGCCAGGTGATCGAAGCGGTCATGCTGACGATCGTACTCATTTCCGCAGTCGTGGCCGTTTCCGAACGCTGGATTACGCGATTGGCGGCCGTCGTGCTCGTCTTACCCGCCGTCACCGGCCGATGGGTTCACCATTATCGACCGGAATTGATGCCGGTCGCCGTGTATCTCGGTGCGGGCATGGTTTTTCTCGTCTTCGTCCTGTTCCACTACTTTCGGTACATCTTGCGTGCACCGACGGTGAATTTCACGGTTCTGTGCGCGGCCGTCTCGACTTACCTGATGTTGGGCATGTTCTGGACGATGGCCTACGTCCTGCTCACGAGCATTCACCCCAATGCGTTTACGTTCAGCGGGAAACCAGGATCACCGGGGTTAACGAATGGTTTCGACGCTTTCTATTTCAGCTTCGTGACGCTCAGCACTGTCGGCTACGGAGACATTGTTCCCGCGTCCAGAGCAGCCAGGATGCTCGCCGTCTTGGAAGCGACGACGGGAACACTTTTCGTCGCGACGCTGATTGCCCGACTAGTCGCAATTCAGGCTTCGTCGCGTTCCAATACAGACCGTTGATCGGCGTTGATTGCAGCCGAATCGCCTCAGCCTACCGGATCGGTCTCGTCGCCGGACTGCTTCGGCTTTCCGCCGCGCTTGAGTCGACGATATCCGCAATAGGCCAGGAGCCCGGTCCCGATCAAAGTCAGCGTCGTCGGTTCGGGCGTCACCGAGGGTCGGATCTTAATGGGAGCGGAGAGCGCATAGATGGCGAATGCGTCGTTCAAACCGTTTTCGGCATCCGAGCTGATCCATTTGGCAGCTGTGTTGGACGAGTTGCCCATATTGCTTTGGCCAATGTTCCAGTTACCGGATGAGCCGAGTGGATCGCTGCCCGTTCCCGATGCGTTGGAACCGGTTGCGACCGCGGTCTGCTCGACGTTGCCGAATTGGTTATATTCCGGCAAGGCGCTGAGCTGGCTGTCGCTGTATAAGCCCAGATTTGTGATGAGCTGTCCCGCGGTATTGTAAACGGGAATTCCGGCCGACGACGGCGCGAGACCTGATGCACTGTAGTTGTGGATCGTCCGGATGATGCCCGTCTGCATGATCAATTGCGTGGAGACAACGGCGTTCCAAGTCAACCCGGATGGGAGGATCGAACCCGCTTGGTTGGCCTGAGAGGTCACAAACGCGTTGTACGTGGAGGGATTGCCGGAAGTGGGATTGATCGTGCCCGAGGTCACGAACAGGATTTCGTACTCGGTGGCACCTGCAGGATAGCTTGCCGGTGGCAACGGGCTTGCCTCGATCGTCGCTGCATGGATTGCCGCAACGAGCGACACGATGAGAACCGCAATGGATTGACGCATGAACGCTCTAGGTATGGCCCGACCTAGGTCAAGCGCTGACCGAAGCAAACATTTCACCGCGACCGGGCAGTGAAAGTCAAGCAGGAACTGTGAATATTGGCTGAAGGCCGATTTTGTCGCCGCATTCAATGACGGATTTGGCCGAATTCACGCGACTGGCATCCCCGTTAACGACGGTCGTCGGCATGAGAGGAATTGGATCGGCAGATCCGTTCGTCCGCGTTGAGTCAGGTCGGCCAGCACTTCACCGAGGACGGTGACAAACTTGAAGCCGTGCCCAGACAGCCCAGCGGCAAACGCGACCTGAGGATACTCCGGGTGTCGATCGACGACGAAATGCCCGTCCGGGCTCAGCGTATAGAGACAGGTGCCGAATCGGCGCGGTTCTCGCGTGACGGCCGGTAAATATTCCGCGAGGAACTGTTCGACCCGGAGCGTCTCGCCGGGGTCGGGATTTCGGTCGACTTGAAGCGGATCGGAAACCGGCAATCCGCCGGTATGCTCGGCGGCCTTCAGCCCTTCGTCGTC
The DNA here is from genome assembly GCA_963756305.1 of uncultured Planctomycetaceae bacterium. GTDB lineage: Bacteria > Planctomycetota > Planctomycetia > Planctomycetales > Planctomycetaceae > DASPSM01. Next base: position 1,185,134 of record CAVWNP010000001.1, on the reverse strand, counting down.
GATGCGGGGAAAGCCGTAAAAGCTGCCGCGGTCTGTTTCGTAGAGAAATCCGGGAAAGCCGTGCGACGGCGAATAAAGCGTTTCGGGAGCCGAGTACCAATACAATGACTTCCGCACGACGCGAAATCGAATCCCCAAATCAGCCAGCAGAGTCCCGGCCCAGGCTCCTGCGGAAATGACCAGGCGGTGGGCGCGGTACGTCGCACGGTCCGTTTCGACCGCCACACCGCTGCCGTCGACCTTCCACCCGCGAACACTTTCGCCAATTTGTAATTGGGCGCCCTGCTCGACGGCCAAACGAGCGGCTTCGCGCACGCAGTCTTCTACATCGAGGTATCCGGCTCGTTTCTCGAAGACGGCCACCAGCGGCGGCGGCACGCGCAAACCTGGAAAGCGGACTGCGACTTCCTGTTCGCTCAACTGCTCGACTTCCAGCCGGTGTTGGCGCGCTGGCGAGAACCCCGGGCACGACGGTGCCGTCGGCGCGACCGGCCTGAAATACGCCGACTTGATGGTACAGCGTCTTGCCAGAGCGCTCCGACAGGTCGGCCCAAAGGTCGTAGGTACGCCGGAGGAGCGGTACATAATCCGGATGCTCGAAATACGCCTGGCGGATGAGCCGCGTGCGGCCGTGCGAGCTGCCGCGATCGTGACCGGGGGGAAAGCGATCGAGTCCAAGCACTTTCAATCCCCGTCGGGCGAGCTGTTCCAGGGTCGCACTGCCGACGCCACCGACTCCAAGCACGATGACGTCGAACGCGGAATTCGGCATGCGGTCCTCGCTTTGGAATCCGTGAGAAGGAATCGCCGAAAGGCGGTCTTGTGGACGGTTGACTTACGCCAGAATCGGTCGGACGACCTGCCCGCTGACATCGGTCAGTCGGAAATCTCGACCGGAATGGCGAAACGTCAGCCGCTCATGATCTAGTCCCAAGAGATGCAGGATCGTCGCTTGCAGATCGTGAACGTGCACGGGTTTTTCGACGACGTGAAAACCGAGATCGTCTGTGGCGCCGTGGACGATACCCGGTTTGATCCCGCCCCCTGCCATCCACATGGTGAAGGCCTGCGGATGATGGTCGCGGCCCAGGCTGCGCTTCAAGACGGGGTGGCTTTCGACCATTGGCGTGCGGCCGAATTCTCCTCCCCAGATCACCAGCGTTTCATCCAAAAGACCTCGTTGTTTCAGATCCTGGACGAGAGCAGCAGCCCCTTGATCGGTCGCGAGGCAGTTTTGGCGGTGATTGCCGTTCAAATCGCTGTGGGCGTCCCAGCCTTCGTGATAGATGTTGATGAACCTGACACCGCGTTCGACCATCCGCCGAGCCAGCAGGCATGCCCGCGCAAACGACGGCTTGTCGGGATCGACGCCGTACATTTCGAGCGTCGCGCGGCTTTCGCTGCGGAGATTCATCAATTCAGGCGCGGAGGTCTCCAACCGATCGGCCATTTCATAAGACGCGATTCGCGTGGCGATCTCCGGATCGCCGACCAGATCGAGCCGTCGGCGATTGAGCTTTCGCACCAGTTCGAGAGTCTCGTGCTGCAGATCCGCGCTCACTCCGGCAGGTCGCGAGACATCGAGGATCGGATCGCCCTGATTGCGGAAGCGAACGCCGCTGTAAACCGTCGGCAAGAATCCACTCGACCAATTGGCGGCGCCGCCGCTGATTCCCGAACCGGTCGACATGACAACAAATGCGGGGAGATCCGTCGTCTCGGCGCCCAATCCGTAGACGACCCACGATCCCATGCTGGGACGGCCCGGCTGGGCCGCTCCCGTGTTGATGAAAAGCTGGGCCGGAGCATGGTTGAACTGGTCCGTGTGCATCGAGCGGATCAAGCACACGTCGTCGACGATTTTGCCGAAGTGGGGCAAGATGTCGGCAATCTCGGTTCCGTTTTGCCCGTAACGCGAGAATTGGAATCGCGGGCCCAGAACGGCCGCGTCCGAGCGAATAAAGGCGTAACGCTGCCCTCCAATAATGGACGGCGGAATCGGCTTCCCCTCGAATTCGGCCAGTTTCGGTTTGTGGTCGAAGAGATCGAGATGGCTCGGCGCGCCGGCCATGAAGAGATGAATCACGGCTTTTGCTCGAGGCGTCGCATGCGAGCGCTTCGCCAGCATCGCCGCGCTCGATGTCGCAGCGCCGATTCCGCAACGGCTCAAGGCGCCGGAAAAAAGCCCCGCCAGGGCAATCCGTCCGAGGCCCACTCCGCATTGTTGGAAGAACCAGCGGCGCGTGACCTCTTGAGGGTCGCGTCCCCGATATAAGTAGTCCTGGCAATTCATGGACTATTCCTTGGTGATCGTCTCATCCAGATTCAGCAATCCTCGGGCCACGGCGGTCCAGGCGGCCAGTTCGGCTCGACTCACACCGGAGTCAGTCCCATTTTGGACAAGTGCGTCGGCCGCTTTGGTATCGCGCTCGAATCGCTCGCGCTCGTGCATCTGAAAGTCGACCAATGCGTTTAATTCGTCTTGATCCGGCGGGCGCGTCAGGCAGCGGCGAAACATCTCTGTGGCGATCGCCTTTGTCGATTGATTCCCGCGAGAAACGACTTTGTTTGCCAGTCCCCGCGCGATTTCAACGAACATGGCATCGTTGAGCAACGTGAGTGCCTGCAGAGGCGTATTGCTCACCTCGCGGCGAGCCACGCAGGCTTCGCCGCTCGGGGCGTCGAACGTCGAGAGCATGGCGAAGGGGGCCGTCCGTTTTGCGAACGTGTAAAGGCCGCGCCGATAGCGATCAAGGCCCGTGCTGTCGTTCCATGCCAATCCGCCGTACGTTCCTTCCGTCGTCACACTCGGTGGTTGCGGCGGAAACACGCTCGGGCCGCCGATGGTTTCCGTCATCATTCCGGCGGCCTTCAATTCGGAATCGCGAATCAACTCCGCTTCGAGCCGCACTCTCGGAGCATGGCTGAGAAGTCGGTTCTCCGGATCGTTCGTGAGGGCTTCGGCCGTGACTTGAGACGACTGGCGATACGTCGCACTCGTCACGATCAAACGGTGCATGGCCTTCATCGACCAGCGCTGGTTCAGGAATTCGACGGCCAGCCAATCGAGCAAGTCGGGGTGCGTCGGCGGAGAACCTTGATAGCCGAAGTCATCCGTCGTTTGCACAAGTCCACGGCCAAAGAAGACCTGCCACTGGCGATTCATGGTGACGCGTCCGACGAGCGGATTTTCCGCACTCACCAACCAGCGCGCGAAGCCGAGCCGATCGTGTGGCCCGTTTTTCGCAAGCGGTCCGAACAAGGCGGGCAGTCCCGCTTCGACGCGTTCCGTAGGCCTCAGAAAATCGCCCCGCTTGTGGAGATAAGTCGCCCGCGGGTTATCGCGCGGACGCTCCGACATCACCAGGCTGGTCGGCAAGACCGGTTCGGAGTGACGCAGCGCCTCGATTTTCGCGGGCGGGCGCCAGTTCGGGCAGGGTCGAGGCAAAATACTTCGAGAGCGCCTGTCGTTGCTGGGCGGATCGCGTGGCTGCCGGAAGAGCCAGAAGATCGTCAATGTCGGGAGGCAAGATCTGGCGATCGGCGGCGACGGGACTCGTGGCGGCAGAAATCCGGAAGCGTCCCAGCCCCGCGGCGTAGTAGTATTCGCAGAGCATGCCCAGCGAAAGTCGCTTCGCGTTGTGGAGTGGCTCTTTCAGGATGAAGACGGCGGAGTGGGCTTTTCCCTGGCCTCCGTTGACCGACCACGACGTGAGCGGATTGCCGTCGATGGCTGCCGCGGCGCCGCCTGGATTCGAGGCGAATGACTGAGCCGCCGCTTGGAAACGGATCGGCTTGCCGTCGACCGTCGCGGTGATTTCGCTTAACTCGAAGTCGCCGAACGGACCTTCGTAGAACACGCGGCCCGGCCCCCGTTTTGGAAGAGACGCGTCCGGCAAGGCCTCGAGCCGAATTGCGGTGAGCACGCTTGGCAGGTGCTCGAACGCGATCTCGTAGCGATCGCTCTTACTTTCATCGCCGCTGGCCAGGATCGAATCGTCGGGAAGCACTTGCAGATGCGGCAGAGTGGCTTTCGCCGAATCGGGCCGCAAGCGAGTCCAGCGAACGGCTCCCGCGGATTCCTTTCGGTCCCATTCCGCCAGCTTCTTTTCAAAGTTGCTTCGGCCCGACGCGACCGCCGGGGGGAAACTGGTTGGGAAGATCCTCCTCGGCGGCGGCGATCTCTGCGTTGATGTGCGATCGTTGGGCGAGCAACCGCCGATCGGGAACGTCGACTTCGGTCTCGTCGGCGTTATTCAGTAATCCCATCAGGCGGTAGTAGTCTTTGTGGGGGATGGGATCGAACTTGTGCGTGTGACATTGCGCCAGCCGACGGTGAGCCCAAGCCAGACCACTCCGGTCGTTCCGACGCGATCGACCATCGCGTAGAAGCGAAACTCGAGCGGGTCGATGCCCCCTTCTTCGTTCAGCATCGTGTTGCGATGAAAGCCGGTGGCGATGCGATCGGAAGCGGTCGCCCCCGGCAACATGTCGCCGGCGAGTTGCTTGATCGAGAACTGATCGAACGGCATGCCGTCATTGATCGCCCGAATCACCCAGTCGCGATACGGCCAGATCGATCGGACGCGGTCCTTTTCGTAACCGTTGGTGTCCGCGTAACGGGCCAGATCCAACCAGCGGCGGCCCCAGCGCTCGCCATAATGCGGGGAGGAGAGCAGCCGATCGACCAGCCGCTCGTAGGCGCCCGGCGAAGAATCGTGGGCGAAAGCGTCGGCCTCTTGGATCGTGGGTGGCAGTCCAATGAGATCGAGCGACAGGCGACGGATCAGCGTGTAGCGGTCGGCCTCCTCGGCCGGCTTCAATCCGGCTGATTCGAGCCGGGCGAGAATGAAACGGTCGATGGGATTTCGTGGCCAATTGGTTTGGCGAACGGCCGGCGGCTGACTTTGCCGCGGCGGCACAAACGCCCAATGGGGTTTGTAGGGCGCTCCGGCAGCAATCCAGTTGCGGAGGATTTGACGTTTCGCATCGCTGAGCGGCTTATTCGCAGCCGGCGGCGGCATCATTTCGTCAACATCGTGCGACGAAATGCGCCGCACGAGTTCGCTTGCATCCGGTTTGCCCGGCACGATCGGCGCGTTGCCCGATTCGGACTTCTTCAATGCCGCTTCGCGAAGATCGAGTCGCAGGTTCGCCTGTCGAGCGACGTCGTCCGGTCCATGACATTTGAAGCAGTGCTCGCTCAGGATCGGTCGGACATCGCGGGTAAAATCCGGAGGGTCCGCCCTCACCGCCATTCGGGTGACAAAGGCAATCGCGATGAGTGAGATGACTCCCGCAAGACGCAAACCCCTCACCGATCGCCCCTTCCCATTCGTTGGTCGCCGGAAATTGCGATTCAATTCCTTCGGCGAGCGCACTCGCATCAATTCTTTTTTATTTTACGCCATTTTGCGCTCGTGGCGAGCAACTGAGGGTCGTTTGTTCGGGAACTTTGCCCACCGTGGGCTTTAAGCAGCGCTTGCGCTATCGGGCTACTCCGCCGTCACACCAACGCTTGGTCGGCAACGTCGGGCACGGGGGCGGGCGCTGCAAGGATGTAAGCGACGTAAGCCAATGCCAGAACTGCCCCCAGCGATGCCTTTGACCAACCCGGCAGATCGCTCGGCGAGATGAACGCCTCGACAGTCGCCGCGATCAGCAGCATCGGGATCGTTCCCAGGACGACTTGCACGGATCGTCGCGCGGCCAGCCGCAATTCCACCGATCGTGAATATCGCCGGGGAAAAATCAGCGCATCCGCCATGATGAAACCCGCTCCCGCGGCGATCCAGATCGCCGGAAGCTCCAGGCAGCCGTGGCCAATCACGAATTCGCCCAGCGATGCGAAGAGCCCCATACGCATGCAGGCGGAAAAGATGGCGCCGAGCATCAGGCCGTTCACGATCAGTTGCCAGACCGTTCCCACGCCGAAGGTGATGCCCAGTGCCCAGACGAGGAGAGTGACGCTGATATTGTTGGTGGCAATCGCGCTCGAGGCCTGGGGCGCCGCGCTCGTGATATGCTCGGTCCAGAGATGCCCCTTCGACATTCCCTCGCGCATCGCCGGCGTGATGAAGAAGGAATCAAACTGGGGTTGGGCCGACGCCGCCAGCAGTCCGACGACGGCCGCGAACCAGAAAATACCGGTGGCCAACGAAATCGGGCGGGCTGCCGAGCGCACGGCCGCCGGCCAGGTGCGCAACCAGAACTGCCACCAGCCAATTGACGTCGTGGGACGCGCCTGATATACGACGCTGTGAGTGCGGGCCACCAATCGCTCGAGCTCTTTGACCGCCGACGATCCCGGATAGCGCATGCGCGCATAAGCAAGGTCAGCGACCGCCCGGCGATAAAGGGCCGTCCCCGCGCGGAATTGGTCGAGAGGGACGCGGGCCAGCGAGAGCCGCCCGCACACTTGCACAAAATCTTCGAGGGCTCTCCATTCGGCGTGCCGCGAGTTGATGAATTGATGGACGTTCACGAGCGAGGCCTGCTCCAATTAGAGACGACGATCCGCACCCCGGAGAATGTCGAGTTGACGTATGCGCTGGCCGGCGCCGGCAGCCGATCAGCGGCGTACCTGGTCGACTGCTTTGTGCTCCTGGCCCTCTCCCAGCTTCTCGTCAATTTCTTCATGATGGTCTTCGCACTTCCACTCGGACCCGAATGGGGGATAGCCGTCAGCGGGCTGGTGACGTTTGCGATCATTAACGGTTATTTCATACTCTTTGAATGGCTTTTCAACGGACAGACCCCCGGCAAACGCCTGGTCGGCATCCGCGTGATCAAGATGGGAGGCTATTCGCTTCGCTTTCTCGACGTTCTCCTCCGCAACGTGATGCGCGTGGTCGATTTCCTCCCATTGTTGTATGGAGTCGGCGCGGCAAGTCTGGTGCTGACATCGCGCTGCCAGCGGTTGGGCGACCTGGTCGCCGGCACGCTCGTTGTTCATCAGGAACCATCCGGCGCCGACGATCTGCTCGTTCCCCTTTCCGACGACACGACCGGCGAACCGATGCTGCCGGCCGGAAGGCTGCTCGCGCTCCCTCGTCGACTGGTCGATCTGGCGGTGGAATTTGTGCTGCAACGAGATCAGTTGGCTCCCCGTTATCGACAACAAATCGCCGTGGAGCTGAGCGATCTGATTGCAAAAGTCGCCGGGATTCCCTTAAATCCCATGCAGAGTGCCGAGTCGTTTCTGGCGGCCGTCATTCGACAGTCCGGGCGAATGTCGACATCGGTGTCTGGATCGGATTTAGCAGCCGAATCCCCTTCTTTCGGAACAGCCGTTCCACGACCCGGCGGCGAACCTGGCTGAGCCAACTGTCTGTGTCGATGACGCGCGTACCCGCCCAGCGGTCGCCATACCGTCGCATCAGTGGGTCGCGAAACGGAACCGAAAAATCGACCAGAACGAAGATCGGAATCCAGATGGGCAACCAGCGCACTAACGCCTGCCCGAAGCTCTGCCGCGTCTCGCCGTCGCTCGTCTTGACCACTTTCAAACCAAAGATCCGCTTTCCCAGCCCGGCCTCGCCGAGCAGGGGGTCGCGCAGGGCAAAAGTGATCCAGAATAAGGCCGTCATCCCGTAATAGACTCCGGCGAAAACGGTCTGATTAAAATCCACAACTTGCGGCGGCGCGCAGTCCGCCAATCACGGCCAGCGGTGCGACGAGAAAGACCAGATAAAGCAGAAACGCATCGAGCAGCCAGGCCAAGGAGCGGCGGTTATACAATCGTCCCTGGCAACGCCGGCAGAAGTAAAACTGCTTCTTGAACGGCCGGCCCCGGTACTTGTCGCAGTAAGGTGCACCACACCGCAGGCAGACCAGAACGGCCGGCCGATTCTTCCACACGCAAGGGATCGAGTCCTGCGCAAGCGCCAATTGATCGCGCTTGCGACGGGGCCATGCCTCTCCCAAGCGGTCGCCGTGCGGCAGGTACGAGGCGTTCGCGGGCAAGGCCTCGCGCACTCCAGGGACATCCATCGCGGGGCGCTTGTTGAATTCCGTCGAATGGCGAACCAGCGTATTTGGAGAAATGACGCCCTCGGAAAGAAAACGCACAAGTGTCGCCCGCGAGGCCGGGCCGTAGATCTCGTCATCGGCCGACTCGATCCACCAACCGATACTCTGGAGATCCGCGGCAGGACGTTCCGAACTAAGAGGTTCTGTGGACATCAAGTGACTCTTGGCTTGGTCAGGCTTATTGGCGATCAGGCATCTCGCCGCAGGCTCGTGACGAGACGCCTGGACCGAGAAGGAAATTGACGTCGGACAATCATCCGCGAGCCGGCGGTCTGCAGTCGATTTAGAATTTTGATTTCGCGGGTGATCGCCAGGGCTTATAGTCTACCACTCGCGAAGTGTGCTAGAAACTAATTAATTCGCAGGTGATGCCGCCGCTCGTTTCTCTCGCCGGACAACGACTGATCGATGAGCAACCGACATTCGCAGACCCGTCGGGCCCTGGTGCAGATGGATTTGGCATTTTGGTATTTGCATGCGCATTTCGCGCAGCTGGCGGCACTGGCCGCTCCGACTCTGGTTGCGATCTGTGCCATTGCGGTGGCCGCCGTGACAATGACGCGGACTTGGGAGCTCCCGGGATTTCTGCTTTACGTTCTGTATGCGATCGTGGTCCCCACGTTAGTGGTTTGGGTGGGAGTCTTTTTGCCCCTTCCCGCCGCCGTTTTTGCCTGGCGACGGGCGTCCGGTACGCTCCCCGAGACGGGCGAGTGCTTTCGCTTTTGCCTGAGCCGGTGGCGGCGCTTGCTGCCGGTCGCTGTTCGACTGTTCTTCATCGACCTGCTTTCGTTTATTCTCTTCGGTGTGTTGTTGCTCTATTTCGGGCCGCGGACGTGTGCCGCACCGGCGATCGCACTCTTTGAGCAGGACCGTCGGATTTTTCAACGCGCCCGCCGGCTGCTGAAGGAAGACATCGCGATCCGGCTCTTGGCACTTCTGTATTTCGCGATCTTTCTCGCGCTGGGTTTCCTGTTGTTTCTGCCCCGGATTCTCCTCTCCACGCAAGGTCGCCTCGTCGAAAGCAGTGCATCGCGATGGGTATTGGGCAACCTCTGGATTGTCGAGATGTTGGGCTCGGCTCTCCTGGTGTCGGGGATCGCGGTCGGCTGGTGCATTTCGATCACGCTCCTGTATCGCGAAGTGCGCATTGTGCGAGAAGGTGAGCCGCTGAGAGACGAGATCGGAAAGCTCCGGCAAGAATTACTCGCCGTCAATGCTCCTGAAGCGGCGGAACGCGTATGAGCCGGAAAGTCATCGTCGCGGCGCTCCTCCTGATTACGATCTTCGCGCCGGCAGCAAACGTTTTGGCGGAAAGCGGTGCGGAAACGCAGGCGAAAGCCACGAACGCTGCCGGCGACTCTCAAGCGACCGAAGCGGCGCACCGCGTCTTCGAAGGCTCGCAGTTCTGGTGGAAACATCGCACCAAGATCGAGGACCCAAGCATCAATCTCGGATTCATGGCGTTCGTCAAACGTTGCATCGGGGCGGTCCTGGATTTCTTGAAGAGCGTCGTGCGTCGGATTTTTGAGTTCTTGCGGTCGCTCATGCCGAGCTGGGTTCCCCGAATTCCCGTCTCGGGAGCCACAAGCGGATTGAAGTGGGGCTTGGCCGCCGTCGCCATCGCGGCTATCGGAGTCATCGTTTACCAGTTTCTCAAGCGGAGGCGACTGGCAATCGACAGCCCGGCTCAACCGCTCGCTGAGCCCGAGCGGCTTCCTGATTCGGTCCTCCTGATCGCGCGGGCGAAGGCGGCCCTGGAAGCGGGCGATACCTTCGAGGCATTACGGCTCGGCTTTCAAGCGGTGCTCGCGGTGCTCGAGGACCGCGGAATCGTGCGTTACGATCCGGCGCGGACCAACAGCGAGTACTATCGGGATTTGCGCCCGCGACCCGCGTTGGCCGCTGACTTCCGCCGCATTTCGCTCCCGTTCGACCGCGCCCTCTACGGCAAGATCCGCCCAGAAACTGCGGACGTGGAACAGACGCTCAAGTTTTGCGAACGCTTGACGAACGTCGGGGCGGCCTCCTCATGAGGAGCATCTCCCGGCGAAAACTGTGGCTGGCCGCCGCAGCCGTCATACTCGTCCTCCTCATCGCCTGGTGGGGAGGCAGTGCCAGCATCAGTTATCACTCGCCGCTGCGCTGCTGCGTGTTCGATCCCGGCACGGGCGGAGGTCTCGGTATGGTCCGTTGGGCGCGGCAGCTCGGCATTTCTGCTCGCGGGCTCGAAGACCCGCTGTGGGAAGCCGTGGGACGTCCGGAGTTCGGCCAGGGGAACTGTTTCCTGACCGCCGGCGACGGCCCCTTTTCCCCTTGGGGAGAAGAGCTGACAGGCGAAGAGTGGCTGCCGATCAGGAGCTGGATTGCCCGAGGTAATGCGCTCGTCGTCATGACGACCAATCCCTCGTCACTTCCGATAAGTATGGTCGACGATGTCTTGGGGTCGAAGACGAACGGACGTCCTGCCGCAGGCGCTCCTTCCAAGAACAAGCCGAACCCGGTTGACGAAATTCCGTTCCTTCAAAGCTCAGTTCCCGAGAATCCCCCCGTTGCGACGGTGGCTCTCACCGGAGGCCAGTCGCTGACGGTTCGCGCCGATGGCCCACGGTGGCCCGAGAAGCTCGAGCGCGGCGAGACCGCGGCCGACCGTAAGGGCGTTGTCTGGCTCAGGAAAGAAATCGGAAAAGGCGCGATCTATATTCTGCTGGACGATTTTGCCTGGACGAATACGGGCTTTGACCATCCTGGAAATGCCGACGCCTTGGCCGCGGTTCTCGCCCGTGAAGTGCGGGGAGGCGTGTTCGGCTTCGACGAGTATCGACACGGGCACGGCCGCGTCGAATCGTTCTCCACTTTTTTGCTGACACTGCCGGGGGCCGGCGCCTTCTGTCTGATTGCGGCCGTGCTGGTTGGCGTTTATTTCTTCGGCCGCAATGTCCGCTTCGGGCCTCCCGAACCGTTTGTGGTCGCCGAGCGGCGCACGGCCCGCGAGTACGTGGAGGCGGCGGCCTTTCTCAATCAACGAGCCAGGGCGGCCCCGTTGGCAATGGAGAGCATCGTCCGCCGCATCCGCGCCATCAGCCTGCGTCGGGGCCATCAGCACCCGGAACTGCAGGAGTTGTTGCGTGAGGGGGAACGCTTTGTTGAAAGCGGCGACCGGCCTGCAAATCCGGCAACCGTGTGCACACTCGCTCGGAAATTGATCGCACTGAGAAAGAAGCTTTATGGAACTTGACCGTATCCGCCAACAGGCGGACGCGATTCGCGGCGGCCTGGAACGCGTCTTTGCCGGCCAACACGATCTGCTCGAACAGCTCATCGGCACTTTCCTTTGCGGAGGACATGCCCTGCTGGAGGGAGTTCCCGGCGTCGGCAAGACCCTCGTTGCCAAAGCGCTCTCGCGATTGCTCGGCTTGGAATTCCGGCGGGTGCAATTCACTCCCGACCTGATGCCCTCCGACATCATTGGCACCGAGACCTTTCAGCTTGCGACGCAGACTTTTCAGCTGCGCAAGGGACCGATCTTCACGACGATCCTTCTCGCGGACGAAATTAATCGCACGCCACCGAAAACCCAGGCGGCTCTGTTGGAGGTGATGGAAGAACGGACGGTCACGCTGGGGAACGAGACGCACCGGCTCTCGCCGCTCTTTACCGTCTTCGCGACACAGAATCCTGTCGAGTACGAAGGGACGTACCCGCTTCCCGAAGCCCAAGTCGATCGGTTTCTGACCAAGCTGCTCGTCAAATACCCGTCGGCGGACGAAGATCTCACCATTCTCGAACAATACAACCAGGGGAGAGACTTGCACCGGATTGCTCTGAACGAGCTGACTCCCGTCACAAGCGCCGAGGAGGTGCTTGCCTGCCGCGAGCGGATCCGCCAAATCAAGGCGACGCCCGAAGTGCTCAAATACATCTCCCAAATCGTGCGGAGCACGCGGGAGCTTCCCGATGTGCTGCTCGGCGCAAGCCCCCGGGCGGCAATCCACCTGTTTCTTCTCAGTCAAAGCATGGCGGGCATCAACGGACGCGAATTCATCACACCCGACGACGTGAAGTCCGCCGCCCCGGCCGTTCTGCGGCACCGCCTGCTGCTGACCGCGGAAGCGCAAGTCGCCGCGCGCACGCCGGACCAGATCGCGGCCGAAGTGCTGCAACGGATCGAGGTCCCCCGATGATTCCCACGCGGCGTCTGCTGCTGTTGGGATCCACGTCGCTCTTGGTCATTCTGGCCGGCCAAGGCGCCGCTTGGAGCGTTCAGGTCGCGTGGGTGATCCTCGGTGCGGTCCTTGCGGCAGGCATCCTCGACGTGGTTTTGGCATCGTCGCGAATTCGCAAAGTCGAGCTGCGCCGCGAAGCGCCGCCTCAGTTCTACGTCGACCAGCCGCAGCCCATTCACTGGAGGATTGAAAACCGGGAAATCGAAGAAGTCTCCCTCGAGTTGCGCGATCGATTGCCCGAGTCCGGAACAGCCGTGCCTGATCGACTGGCGGTCCACATTCCCGGGCGCTCCCGGGTCACGGCGAGCTATCAGATTCGGCTCACCCGGCGTGGCCCCTTGGCATTCGGCGACGCGAGCTGTCGCATCCTTGGACCGCTCGGGCTCTGCTGGCGGCAATTTCGCCTCCCAGCGCGGGAGCCGGTCCGTTCGCTGCCGCATCTCGGCAACCGAAAGGCGGCCGAGCTCGCGGCGAGTACGGCCCTCGTCCGGCAGGGGGGGAGTCATCGCTATCGTTGGCGCGGCGCGGGAACGGTTTTCGAGTCCTTGCGGGACTACAGCCCGGAAGACGACATCCGTTGGCTCGACTGGAAAGCGACGGCCCGACGGCAGGTTCCGATCACACGGAACTACGAAGTCGAACGGCACCAGAACGTGATGCTGCTCGTCGACGGCAGCCGCATGATGACGACGTACTGCGGCCTGCGCACGAAGTTCGACACGGTCCTGGAGGCAGCCGTGTTGCTGACGCGAGCAGCTCTCGACCAGGGAGACGCCGTGGGGCTCGCGCTCTTCGCCGATCGCATCGACGCCTATCTGACCCCCCGCCGCGACAAAGCGCAGAACACGCGCGTGATGGACGCCTTGTACGCCCAATATCCGCGGTTGGTCGAGGCCGATTTCGAGACGGTCTTGACCACGGTCAGCCAACGCGTCCGTCGCCGCAGCCTGGTGGTCCTCTTTACCGATTTGACCGTGATTGAAGCCGCGCGGCGGATGCTGGCCTACGTCCAGATGCTCAACCGCCGACACCTGTGCCTCGTGGTGACCATCGCGGACGAAAGCCTGCAGTCGCAAGAACTCGTCGAACCAAAGACAGCCGACGAGCTGTACCAGGTCGGCGTGGCCAGCCAATTGATGCTCGAGCGGGCCGAACTCCTGGAACGGCTCCGCCGCAGCGGCGCCGAAATTGTCGACACGCCCGCCGACCAGCTCGCCGTCCGCACAATTGAGCGATACCTCGAGCTCAAGCGCAAGCTGCGGATGTAACAGCGGATGCGCGCGGCTCGGACGCTGCGTCATTCAAGTCGCCGCCCCGGAAATTCCGATATTATCGATACAAATTGACAGCGGGCCTACAAGGGGGTTGGCGACTCGCGATCAAGGGCGGGCCGCGCAAGTCATCGCCATGCCAAACGTTCCGAAGCGCGTCCTCCTTGCCGCGATGCTATCGGCTGGTTGCGCCTCTTCAGGGCTTGGCTTGGTTGATCCGTTGGCGCGAAGCAATAACGCGTCCTCCGTGAAAGGCGTTCCGCCTCAAACCGCCGCCGCAAGCAGCAACTCTCCAGACCGTGGCAGTGCAATGCCCGCAGTCGATTCGCTGTCGCCGAGCAGGCTGCAAATGGTTGCTTCCTTCAGCCCTGTGGAAACGCCGCCTCCGGAAGGCTCGAAAGCGGCCGCCGGGGCACCCAATACAAACGGCCCGGCTCGTGCGCCCGCGGCCGTTTCGGAGGAAACCGTCCCGCAAAATGCGACGCCGGTCGGTCAGATCACTTTGCCGGACGCCATTCAAATCGCTTATCGCACGCAGCCCCGCTTGCGCGTGTTTCTCGAGGGCATTCATGAAGCCCAGGGCAATGAAGAGATCGCCTTCTCGCCGTACTTGCCAACGCTCGCTGGGGGTATTTCCGGCGGCGGTTTTGACTTGAACGTTCAGGGGCAGGTGGCTAACGGGTTCACCTTTCTGCCGATCGGCGGAGCCGTCCCGGTCGGACTCAATCTGGAGACAGGCTACGGCTTGGGCGACGTCAAACTGCAGTGGTTGATCTGCGATTTTGGTCGCCGGGAGGGTCGCTACTGCCAGGCGAAACTGGGCGTCGAGATCGCCTCGCTCCAGTCGGAGGGCGCGTACCAGACCGTGGCGAATGAAGTCGCCGTCGCCTATTACCAGGTGTTGCGAGCCGCTTCCTTGCGGCGAATTGCTCAGGAAGCGGTCCGCCGTGCCGAGGACGATCTTGGTGAGGCTAGGAAATTGGCAAAAGGCGGCGTCATCGAACGCGAAAAAGTTTTGCGTGTCGAGGTCCAATTGGCTCAGAGCCAGCGGCAGTTGGACAGTGCCGAGGGATCGTTCGCCATCGCGACGGCGGCGATCAACGTGGCCATGGGCGTGGACGTTTCGTCGCCAACTGCTATCGCCGAAGTCGATGTGATGCCGCCTCCGCCGAATTCGCTGCCCGAATGCCTGCAATTGGCCGTTTCACAGCGCCGCGAATTGAATGTGGCTCGCGGCGGCGTTCAGGTCGCGCAGGAAGGCCAGCGCGTGGCCAAAGCCGACTTTCTACCAAAGATCATCGCTGAAGGCGATTATTTGAATTTTGAGCAGACGACGCCGCGGGCGAACCTCGGTCTGGGACTCGGTTTCATCAAGTTGGAGTGGGGCCTGTTCGAGGGCGGCCGCCGCATCGGCGAGCTGAAAGTTGCCGACTCGAAAACGCGGGCCGCGATGGCGCTGGCCCAAACCATCGCCGACACCATCAGCTTTCAGACCGTCGAAGCCTGGCATCAGATGACGACCGCGCTCAAAGCCATCAATCTCGCGGAGCCCGCGGTCACTCAAGCTCGGGAGAACTATCGCCTCGTCAAGGCGCGAGCCGCGCAGGGCGACGCAACGGCGACCGAGCTGACCGATGCGGAAACGGCCCTCACGCGGGCCGAACAAGATCATCTGAATTCGATCTACGACTATTTGACCGCTCGGGCACGGCTCGACTACGCGATGGGGCAGACTCCCGGCGGGGCCGGTCCTTAGGTCGTTGGCAAAGCGCTTTGCGCTCGCCACCTAAGCCGTACGCTTGCCTGGCCAGAACAGCAACCCCGTCACGACCAGTCCGATGCCGCCGATGCCGAGGCTCAAGAGCTGCAGTCCGCGCTGGATCCCCTCGGCAACGGCTTCGGTTTTCACAAAGCCGCCCACGACAGTCGACGACATCTCCGTCAGCGCAGGGCCTTCGACTCCGCGCTGGCGATAGTAGTCGGCCGTCCGGGCCAGTGCACCTTGAACTTCCGGGCGGTTCTCTCGCACGTTGAGCCGCTCGACCTCGAATGCCCGGTCGGTCCATTCGGAGATCGCTGTGCTGGTGGCCGTGGGGATAACGATCAGCGGAACGATCAGGCAAACGACCGCCAGTGCGCCCGCGTAGAGGGCATCGCGACGGTCGAGCCCCTCGACTTCGTCTTGCAGAAACGAGGGGGGAAGCAGGCCGACGAACAGGCCCCAGCAGCCCATCATCAGGGCGATCCGCTCTTTGCTCGTAAAGTTGTCGACGGACGCCAACCACCACAGGCACCCGGCACTACCGAGCACGCCGACCAGGAGCCAGAAGTGCCGCAACGAACGACGATGAAAATACGTCGTCAGAAAGGTCGAGACCGCCATCGTGACCGTCACCGGCGCGAGAATCCAGCCGGCCACTTCGCGAGGATAATCGCGCAGCTCGGTCAGATATTCCGCCACCAAAGTCAGGACCGCCAGCAGCTGGACCAATAACAGCATGCGCACGCACATGGCGAGCACATAAGAGCGAACGCGAATCATTCTGCGAATGTGCTCATCGGCTTTGACACCGCTGCCGACGCGAATCACGAGCAGCACGGGCAAGACCATCGCGAGCACGGCCGTCGTCGCAAACTGATTGGAGGCCCATCCCCCCCATTTGCGATACCAGCCGAAAGCGAACACGAGAGCGACCGCCCAGCCCGCCAGCAGCGTGACCGCCAACCAGTCGATTTGCAGCCGGATGGGCTTCGGCGGCCGGTCGGGTCTGATGAACCGGCGCACGAGCGGAATCGCCAAAAGTGCGAACGGGACGTTGATCCAGAAGATCCACCGCCAGGACAGTGCATCATTAACGAGGGCCGTCACCAGCGGCGTCGTGGGACGCGTTGCGTAAGCGGCGATGCCATAAAAGCCGATGGCCACGATGACCATGCGATCGAACTGCCGGTACAGAGTCGAACGGCAGAGGATGATCACGAGGCCCTTTCCGATACCTTCGACGAGCTTTGCTGCCGACAGCGTGGGAACGTCGACGGCCATGCCGCACAGCAGATTGCCGAGCGCGAACCACGCCAACCCGATTTGCAGCATGATCCGTGCGCCGAAGCGCGGCATGGCCCACAGGCCCGCGAAGACGCCGTATAATGTCGCGACTCCCCAGCAGACGTTCGTCCAAATCATGGCGTACTTGTCGCCCTCGATCCCCTTGCGAATCACGTCCGAGGTCACGTCGGTCAGCACGAGCGTCTGGTAGACGGTGAGCAGGATCAGGACGATCGGGATCGCCGACAACCAGGGCGACGGCGTGGACGGCCGCTCGACCTGTTGCTGGGACACGGGAGCCTGCGAAGACATCGTTGGCGACGAGGTCATTGCGCCACGCGGTTAAAATGCGTCTCGATGGCGGCCTGCTCGCGCGCCGCACGATCGGCCCATTCCGGGTCGCCCGGGCCGTGCGCGATCGTCGCGCGGACCGAAAGTCCGGCACGGAGCTGAGGCCAGCGGTCGTCCTTTTCGATCTGGATCCGCACGGGCACGCGCTGCACGACCTTGGTGAATTCGCCCGACACGACGTTCCGCGGCAAGAGTGCGAATTGCGCTCCCGTCGATTTGTCGATCCAAACCACTCGGCCGCGAAACGGGTCGGCGAAAGCGTCGACTTCCAACTCGACCTCGTTTCCGGGAGCGACGCCGCGCAAACGTGTCTCCTCCAAGTTCGCGGTGACGTACATCAGGTCCGGATTGTACATGCTGACAATGGGGACCCCGGCGGAGGCAAAATCGCCCAGGTGGCGGTAGCGCTTGACGATGATTCCAGGAAACGGAGCTTGAATCTGCGTGTACTTGAGCTGGTCCTCGGCAGAAATCAGTGCTCGTTGCGCTTCAGTCACGTTCTCTTTCTTGAGGGCCGTCAGCAGCTCCACTTCTCGGATCTGGGCGTTGCCGGTTTGGGCCAGGTCGATCCCCTGCGCCGCCTTTTGAGCCGTTTTTTCGGCGGCTTCCAGTGTCCGCTTGGCGACTTCGATTTGCGTCCGCTCGGCCTCGGCCTTGGCGAGTTTCGCGGCCGCCAAACGGCGCTGTGCCGCCGCGGCGTCTCGCGACCGCGTCACCTCTTGAGAGCGCCGCAACGGCACCGCATCCTGTTTATAGAGACTTGAAAACCGTGTGTACTCCTCTTGCGCAAGACGAGATCGGCATTGGCCGCGGCCAGACCCGCTTGGGCCTCGTCGACCCCTTTGTCAACGCTGTCGATTGTGAGCTTGAGCGCCTCCTTCGCCCGGGCTTGGTCCGCCTGGGCGGCGGCGTACGTGCGCCGCGAGATCTCGATCTGAATCGGGACTTCCAGCTTGAGCCGATCCAGAGCTGCTTGCTGACGCTGCAGTTCCGCTTGCGCACCGTCGAGCTTGCTCTTCGCCAGCTCGACCTGGTCGCGATAGGGGATGGGATCGATCTCAGCGAGCAACTGTCCAGTTTGTACTCGGTCGTTTTCATCGACCAGGTAACGAACCAGGCGACCGGACACCGCTTCGGGCGCGATGTTGACGATATGTGCTTCAATGAAGGCATCGTCCGTCATCGAGGAGGTCGCTCGATGAATGGCCCATCGAGCGATCAATACCACGACCACGATCCCCAGCACGGCCACGAGCGCGAGCCGCCAAGACGGCTCCCACCATTTCTTCTCGGGCGTCGTTGCCGGCGGCGCGGGAGCGTTCGCCGGGGACACCGGCAATGCACCGGGATTCGGAGACGCAGAGCCAACCGTTTGGGTCGAGGGGGGACCGTTCATGAAGGTATCCTGACACGCAGAAACCAAGCCAAAAAGGCATTGTCGACCGATTTTGGCCTTACCTGCCAGACTCGCACGGCCATGGGGCCAATTTCCAGCGCAGTTTGTCGAAAAATCGGCAATTGGCGAACAATCGTCCGCCACGCCGGCCGGCGACAATCGATCGACAGAGGCAACGCAAAGCAGGTACCATCGAACGCCTTGATGCGACATTGACTCCGACGGTACGACAGAACCGATCGATCAGCCTCGAGCCCGAGACGCCCTGTGAAAGATCGAATGCCCAATGTCGTGATTGTGGGAGGCGGCTTTGGCGGCCTGGCTGCCGCGAAAGCGCTGCGAAAAACGCCCGCTCGAGTCATTCTGATTGATCGCACCAACCATCACCTCTTTCAACCGCTGCTTTACCAGGTCGCCACGTCCGTCTTGACGCCCGAGGACATCGGATCGCCGCTCCGCGCGATTTTCCGCAAGCAGAAGAACACGACCGTGCTTCTCGGCGAAGTCACCGGCGTGGACAAAGCCGGCAAGCGCGTGTTTGCCGATTCGGCAGACCGCCGCGACGCTGCGATCCAGGAGTGAGTGGGTCGGGCGATGCTTCGCAAGAGGGCGATCATTTCGAGACTGCATACAGCCGAATTCGCGCAACCTCGCATCGAACTCCTTCTGCCCCCGGTCTGGCCGCTCTGAGAGAGTGAACTTATGCCTCAGTCGGCTGTTGCCGTACTGCCCAAGAGAATCCCGCACGGACCGCACAAGCCTTCGACCGCGATCCACGTCTCGCCGCTGCTTCTCGAAGCCGCCGAAAGCGAAGTCGAAGAGGTCTTGCAGAAACTGCACACATCGAAGACCGGTCTTTCCGAGGAGGAGGCCGAGCGGCGCTTGCGCGAATACGGCCCGAACGTCGTGGCGAGGGACGAGCGCCACCCGCGAATCCACTTGCTGGCCAGAGCCCTCATCAACCCGCTCGTGATCCTGCTGCTCGTGCTCGCCGCGTCGTCATTTCTGACCGGCGACTTCCGGGCCGGAATCGTGATCCTGTCTCATGGTGGTCCTCGGCGTCGTTCTGCGTTTCGTTCAAGAGGCCCGGGCCGATTCCGCCGCCGCCAAGCTCCGGGCCATGATCAGCGTCCAGGCGACCGTCCTCCGCGACGGCCAGCCGCAGGAAGTGCCGATCGGCACACCTGGTCCCCGGTGACGTGGTGGAACTCTGCCGCCGGGGACATGATCCCCGCCGACGTGCGGCTGATTTCCTGCAAAGACCTGTTCCTCACCCAGGCCAGCCTGACCGGGGAGTCGTTCCCCGTCGAGAAATTTGCCGCCCGCGAAGAGGCCGCGGGCCGGTCGCCCCTGGAATTGACCAACGTCTGCTACCTGGGCACCAGCGTCGAGAGCGGGGCCGCCACGGCGGTCGTCGTGGCCACTGGCCTGACAACCTACCTCGGCGGCATGTCCAGCGCCATCGTGGATCAGCACGAGGCAGACCAGCTTCGACAGGGGCATGAGCCGGTTCACCTGGCTGATGATCTACTTCATCCTCGTCATGGTTCCCCTGGTCTTCGTCATCAACGGACTGACCAAGGGGGACTGGAAAGGGGCGTTTTTCTTCGCCCTGGCGGTGGCCGTGGGGCTGACGCCGGAAATGCTGCCCATGATCGTGGCGGTCTGCCTCTCCAAGGGCGCCCTGGCCATGTCGCGCAAGAAAGTGATCGTCAAGCGCCTGAACTCGATCCAGAACCTCGGCGCCATGGACGTCCTCTGCACGGACAAGACCGGCACGCTCACCATGGACCGGATCATCCTGGAGAAGCACTGCGACGTGGTGCTTGAAGCCAGGACGAGGAAGTGCTGGCTCTGGCCTACCTCAACAGCCATTTCCAGACCGGTCTGAAGAACCTGATGGACCGGGCCATCCTGCAGCACACGGAAGTGCACGAGCACCCGGCGTTTGCCGGACTACGCCAAGGTCGATGAGATCCCCTTCGACTTCTCCCGGAAAATGATGTCCGTCGTCGTCCAAACGCCCGCCAACGCTTCACCGGCTCATTTGCAAGGGCGCGCCGGAGGAGGTTTACAAGCACTGCAGCAGCTTCGCGCTGGACGGCCAGATCCATCCCATGGACCACGTGATCCCCGCGAATCTGAAAGAGGAGTTCGACCAGCTGAGTGCCGACGGCTTCCGGGTCCTCGCACTGGCCTACCGGGACCTGGAATCCAAACCGGCCTACTCGAAGGACGACGAGCGCGACCTGATCTTGCGCGGCTACGTGGCCTTCCTCGACCCGCCCAAGGACACGGCCCGGTCGGCAATCGCGGCACTCCAGGAGCACGGCATCTCGGTCAAGGTGCTCACCGGGGACAACGAACTGGTGAGCCGCAAGATTTGCCGGGAGGTCGGCATCGCCACCGACCAGGTGCTGCTGGGCAGCCAGGTGGAAGGGATGTCCGACGCGGAACTGGCCGAGGCCGCCGAGCAAGGCGACTCTGTTCGCCCGGCTGTCCCCGGCCCACAAGCAGCGCATCATCAAGACCCTGCAAGGAGCGGGGCACGTCGTGGGGTTCCTGGGCGACGGCATCAACGATGCGCCGGCCCTCCGCGCCGCCGACGTGGGCATTTCCGTGGACACGGCCGTCGATATCGCCAAGGAATCGGCGGATGTCATCCTGCTGGAGAAAGACCTGCTGGTGCTGGAGGAAGGGGTGCTGGAGGGGCGGAAGGTTTTCGCCAACATCCTCAAATACATCCGGATGGGGGCCAGCTCGAACTTCGGCAACATGTTCAGCGTTGCTGGGGGCCAGCATCTTTCTGCCGTTCGTGCCCATGGCGCCGATCCAGATCCTGACCAACAACCTGCTCTACGATTTCTCCCAGGTGCCGATCCCCACGGACGACGTTGACCCGGAGCAGATCGCCAAGCCGCGCCCCTGGTCGATGAACGCGATCTCTCGGTTCATCCTGTTCATCGGCCCGTGCAGCTCGGTCTTCGATTACACCACTTTTTTCATCATGCTCTACGTTTTCGGGTGTTGGGATCCGGCCCGGGCGTCGCTGTTCCAGACGGGTTGGTTCGTCGAATCGCTGCTGACGCAGACCTTGATCATCCACATCATCCGCACGAACCGCATTCCCTTTTTGCAGAGTCGGGCGAGTTGGCCGCTGATCGTGACGACGGCCGTGATCATGCTCGTCGGCGCCTGGTTGCCGTTCTCGCCCCGTCGGTCCGGCGTTCGGATTCGTTCCGTTACCCCCGCTCTATTGGCCCCTCCTCGCCGTGACGCTGCTCGGCTATGTCCTGCTCACTCAGGGTGTGAAAACCTGGCTCTTCCGACAGGGCTGGGTCTCGGAATAACCCGGCAAGCAGCGGTCGTCTTTTCGGCTCGTCGTCGGACGGCTGCGACTCAACTGGTTGCAGAGCAGAGCCAAAGGTCATTGGCGGGGGGGCCGTAATCCTCATTGCACCGCTCGAGGCCGCATCGTTTCTTCGATTGCCTGCAGTCAGGCGACTCAGCCAGCGTGAAGAGCACCACCTCCTCGCCGGTCGGCCTACGGGGACGGCCGCCATGCTACAGCTTGCACGGGTCCGACACACTCATCTCGAAACTCACTCGGGCAAGCGCAGAAGAGACACGCCTGCACGAAAACTGCCAGAGGCGGCGAAGCGCCTGTCTGGAGAAAAAGCCAGGCCTCTGGATTTGCGGATATTGATGAATCGGCAGAGTTCGGCACCGTTGGACAGATCTCGTAAGTGCACGCTGTCATCCTCATGGCTGGTCAGCAATCGACGGCCGTCGGAGCTCAGGGCGATAGTCGTGGGATCGAGTTTCCAATCCTTGCCCAGGGTGACTTTGCGAACCGCTTCACCGCTCTCGGAATCCCAAATGCGCAACATGCGGTCCTTGCCCCAGGCGGCAACTTGTTTGCTCCCGTTCAAGAATGCCGCTCCCCAGATGACGTCTTCGCAGCCCTCGAAGAGGCGAATTTGCTTGCCCGTTTCCGCGTTCCATAAGCGAACTGTCTTGTCGGAACTGAAGGAAAGAATCTGCCGGCCGTCCTGCGAAAAGAGACCGGTGCAGCCGGCTGAGTGACCGGCCATTTCGTGAACTAAATTTCCGGACTGCAGGTCCCACAGGCGCGGAGAGGGATCGTCACCATAGCTCAGGATGAACTTGCCGTCCGGCGAAAACGTCCCCGCGCCCTGCTCGGAATTGATGGGAAACCGATGCAGTTCGTGGCCGTCCGCGAGATCCCAAACCCGCAGCGTCTTATCCTTGCTAAACGCCAACGCCAGCCGACTGTCGTGAGAAACGGCGACATTCGTCCCAGGCAGTGTGTGCCCATTTAGCTCTCGAAGAAGCTCGCCGGTGGCCGCATCCCATGCCAAGACCCGGATATCCTGCGAATAACACGCAACGACCTGTTTGCCGTCTGGCGTGAAGACCGCGTTGCTCAGCCAGGCCTTTGTGCCGGGGAGCAACGGCGGGCGTTCTTTTCCCGTGGCGACCTCCCAGATGTGAACGGTTCCGGCCGGACCCGCATCGCCGGCCGCAAGCAGCAAGCGGCTGTCCGGCGAGAATTTCACGTTCCAGAGATGGGCCTGTTTGTTTTGCTCGGGAACGAAGCATTCCAAAGTCTGGACGTCTTCGACCCGATTGCCTGTCGGGCCCAGAGTAATCGCAACCTTGGCCGTCGACGCTTCCGCATCAAAGCTCTGCGCTCGGATCGTCAATTGTCGCACGCGAATTTTGAAGGCCTGGCCTGGCAACAATTCGTAAGGGCTGGGACGTTTGATTTTCGGACTCACACGAGTCGGCGCCTCGTTCTTGAGGATATAACCCGTCCCGTTGGCGCGCACTTCGTGAACCAGAACGGTGTCGCGCGGAATGCCCGCGTCCCAACCCTGCTTCTGCCGGAACTCGATGAGGTACGTCGGCTCCGAACGACTTCCGCCTGGCGGTCGAATAGACGCCATCAAATAGCCTTTGGCTTCCGGCCGGTTGAGCGCTGCCAAAGTAATCGTCCGCGCGCCGGAATTGCCGGACATGTTGAAAACGCGAGAGTTCGGAATGCAGCCGAGCTTGCGGAGATTCCAGGCATTCATTCCCGGACCATTGAGATGGCCCTGGCTGTCTTTGAAGGTAAACACTCGCATCGCGCTCATAATGTCCCAGCGGTCGCCGTAGACCGCGTCGGGACGTGCCGACCAGGAGTGACCGAGATCGAAGCCGTGACCAAATTCGTGAACGTTGCCCGCGGGAAGCCAATCCCGGTCCTTGTAGGCGAACACCAGGCGGTGCCCGCCGCACGATCCGGAGTCGGTCGGGTGATTGAAGACAACGAGCACCCCGTGAAAGGGCCTCAAGTCGATCCCGTGCGCACGGGCCACTTCGACACCCCAGTCGTGCAGCTTCGATCGTCCGGCGGGATATTTCAGCGTGGGAAGTTCGCTCGTATTGTGCTGGTGCATGAGGAACCAGCCAAACACCTTTGAGCCCGTGATATCTAATTTGCCGTAAGTGACCTCGCGAATGTAATCAAACTCGGTTCCCTTTCCGTCTCCGAGTTCGGTGAAGCGTTCCCGATAAAAGTGCACCGGATACGGCTCGAAGTCCGGCAAATCGCTGAACTTGCACAGAATAACCGCCCAAGGCTTTCGCGGATTGTCTTGCGCCGAATAGCCGCACCATTTGTCGCGGTCGCAGCTCGTCTTCGCTGCTGCCCGGCTGCTGCTTCCAGTCGGCGAGACGGGTCGAAGCCTCCTGGGCGATGGCCAGCTCACGCGACGACCCACCCAGAAGCATCAAAAGCGGAACGACGACGACGACACCTAGGTCAACGACACCGCGGAAAGAGGTTGAACGTATGGCTTCCAACGCTGTTTATCCGTGTGCCGGTAGTATCACGTCAGCCCGGAACGCTTGCAGCACTTTGGTTCGCCGAGCTGTTTGTGAATGAAGATGTCCGTCCTTACGATCGGCGGACGTTGTCCGCGCGGCCGTGTGCTTTTTCAGGAGAATGGCGATGAATCCAGTCGATGCTCTCGTCAAGTCGCTCGCTTTCGAACAATCGATGGCATGGCTGTTTGCCGGAGCTTGCTTTTTGGGCGGTGGGATCCTCGGACTTGCGGTCCAGCTCAACTTTCTTCGTCCACTGGCAGGACAGTTTCTACCGGTGTGCGCAGTGGCCGGTCTCATCGGCACAAGTCACGGCATTATTGCTTTCAGGCTTCAGACCCTTGCCAAAACCCTGGCCGAAACATCCAAGGCTCCTGAACTCAAATGATCAAGACCGGAGTGGCCACCGAGTGCCCGAGTCGGATTGAGAGCCGGCCATCGCCCCCGAGCCCGCCAGAGGCCGACGAACCAGCACCGCGCCGAAGCTCGCTTTTTGCGGCAAGTCGCCGCCCCAGGCCGTGCCTGCGAGAATGCCACGCTCCCGCGAAAGGAGCCTTCCCCGGAAGTGAATCGCTGGTCGACCGGTCTGCGGCGAGAACACCGTCAGCTCGACTTTGCACGAATCTCGCTTGTCCACCAATGCGGTAATGCCGTCACCCTTGAGACCAACGAACGTCTCCTGCCCGTCGCGCGGGACCACCGAGTCGTCGCGTTTTGTCAGTCGGATCGCGATCGGCTCGGACCGGCAATGGAGCATCCAAGCTCCCAGGTATGACTCCGGCTTTGGCTCTTTTCCCAGCCGCGCGGACGTCGCGAGCGACGCCATCTCGGGAAGGAGCGCCGTGTCGATCACGCGTGCTTCGGTCGGAAAGGCCTCCTCGGAGATCAGCCGCCGGGCAAATCCGCCCCACTCCGCGCCGTCGGGATCGCGGTGACTGCCGGCCATCAGGCCGCGGTCGCCCTCGGCCAGGTAGTACGTGAAGTGCCGGCCCCCGCGCCGGTCCAGGCCCGGATTCGGATGCGACCAATCGACATAAAAATCGATCCGGTTGCCCCTCATCTCGCCGTTGACGCGAAATGCTTTCTTCGGATCGTTCTTGTCGTAAAAAATGCCGATCCGCCGGTCGACCGACTGCTGATCTTTGAGTTTAAAAACCCCACGGAAGACCCCTGGAACGTGCGTCACATCCAAGATTCCCTTCCAGCCGTCGAAGGTCACTTCCCACCGACCGACGAAGCGCGGGCCCGACCAGTGCACCTGCTTGACTCCCGTGAGGTAGCCGGCATTCGTGCCGTAACGGAGATAGTCGTAGCCGATGTAGGTGAAGCCATCCGCCCCGCGCGTCTTCGTCGGTCCCCAGCTATTCTTGACGATGAAATAATGTTGTTTCGGATTCGTACGATCGTAACCGATGATCAACATGGAGTGGCCGCTGTCCGTGGGCTTGGTCGGTCCGCCGTAGTGCCAAACGCCGTTACCGGGTCTCTTCCCGCTGACCGCGAAATCCCAAATCACCTCGTGACCTTGCTGCAGGGCTTGTTCGATGGCGACGGGATCTTTGCGCTTGCCAGAGTCTTGAAGCCGGTGATCGTGAAGTATCGGTCTGTCGCAAGGCCGAGGGGAGCAGCCGACGCGGAGACAGGTTCCAACTATCGACATTAAACTGGCTCTTCCAGTGATCGTGAAACCAGGGGAACGGCAGCTTGTAGTCGTAGCCGTCGGGGTGGCCAGCCGATTCCTCGGGAATCGCCAAACCACCGGCCAGGTAATTCAGGTTCTCCACGCCGCCGCCACCATCGGTGCCGCCCACCTGATTCTCGCAAGCGTCGGCAGGCTTGCCGTCGATCGGCGCCAGCCAGAACTGCTTGACGAAGTACATGAATGTGTCTTCCGAGAGGTCCACATCGCGACCGGAACGCTTGAGCGCCGACTCCATCGCCGCCACGACAGAGTGGATGATGCAGGTGCCGCGTCCTCCCTGCACGCGAAGCGGCGTCTGATCGGGACGCAGGTCGACTCGCATTGGCGAGGCCGACATTACCGGCACGGGCTCTAGCGCGGACAGGACGCAAATGAGGCCAAGCAGCGGCAGCGTGAATCGGTGCACCATAACCACACTCACCAACGAGACTCCGAGTCCGCCGGGGGCGACGACGACTCTACGAACACTGTGGCGTCGTTCACTCCTGGCGGCAAGTCGGCCTCGAAGAGTGCGACCTGGCAAAAAAGGGTGGCCCTGGCAGCTTGCTGCCAGGGCCACCCGAACAAGAGGAAACACATCGAGCGGGGGCCAGGTCAATTAGCCGCCACCTGCTCCGTCACAGTACGCAGGTCCCACCCTCGGTCGGTGGCGATGAAGCGGTAGGTTCCGGGCTGCAGCGTGTACTGAGCCTGACCGAAGGAGCCTCCGCGGTCGAAGACGATCAATCGCGTGCCGCCGTCATAGACCTGGCTCTGAGCCGGATCCAGCGAGTATTCGGCTGAATCCAGCGTGTAGCCAACCGTCCTCCGGGTCTCTTGCGGATTCAGCAGCGTGATGGAATCCGGAACGCCCGCATCCGTAATCGCTGCGAAATCGCCATCGCCATCGCCGTCGCCGTCGAACCCATATCCCCAGCCTCGATAGCGGTGACCATAACGATGGTTATGGCGGTGGCCTTTCCCATGGTTCCTCGCACGACTTCGATTGTGACCGCCCGAGCGATGGCCGCCTCGGTGGCTGACGGAGCGATGTCCGCCACCACGGTGGCCACCCCGGTGCCCTCCCCCATGTCCGCCGCCGTGTCCGCCGCCGTGTCCGCCTCCCCTGGCGAGGGCCTGTGAGGCTATATCGTTCGCAGAGAAAGTCGCCAAAGCGAGGATCAAGGCCGGTAACGCAACAATCGTCAATTTGCGAAACATTGTCGAATCTCCCATTTTGAAGTTTGTTTGTTGAGGCCGTCTTTTGGCCTTGGATCGCGTTCATCACCGCGATCCACTGTCACCAGCAGGTAACCGAGGTGGACCGGACACGATCTCCAAGTTTTTTTTGAGTTTTCTTGTCGCGCCGATCTCGTTTCCTTTCCGATCCAGGGCCGATTCCGGCTCCTGGCAGGCGGGGCAGACGCTGTGTTAGTGTGAGGCGTGCGGATTGATCACCTGTGTGGCATCGATCGAATGGGTCAGCCCCCGGAAGTGCGGGGCGGCCTGGGAAGGAAGATGCCGTGGCGGCCGAAGCGACATTTCTCGAGCTCATGCAGCGGCTGCGTGCCGGGGACGAAACGGCGGCGCTCGAGCTGCACGCCACCTACGCCGACCAATTGCGGCGGATCATTCGGGTCCGACTGACGCAGCCGGCCTTGCGACGGCAGATGGATTCAATCGACATCTGCCAATCCGTTTTCGCCGATTTTTTCGTCCGCACGGCGCTGGGGCAATACGATCTCCAGTCGCCCACCGAGCTGCTCAAGCTCCTGGCAACGATGGGCCGCAACCGATTGATCCATCACGCGCAAAAGCAAAGAGCCGCGCGTCGCGACATCGGCCGCGTGGAAGGAGGCGCGGTGGAAGACTTTGCGCTTTCCGGCGGCGAGGGGACACCCAGCCAAATCGTCGAGGCACGCGAGCTGTTACACGAGTGTCAAGCGCGACTGACGCCCGACGAGCGCGCGCTGTTCGAGCAGCGCCCCGCCGGACACAGATGGGACGAAATCGCGGCAGCGACCGGCAAATCCGCCGAAGCCGTCCGCAAGCAATATGAGCGGGCCATCAAGCGCGTCTCCGGCGAGCTCGGGATGGAGGAGTTCGCCGATGGCTGATAGCTTGATGCCATCAGCGCGGCTGCAGCAACTCTGCCAGGACCAGAGGGAGCGCTGGCATCGCGGAGACAAAGCGCGGGTCGAGACGTATCTCGACCGCTATCCCGAGCTTCGCTCGGACGAAAATCTTCTGCTGGATTTTATCTGTGCCGAATATTCCTTGCGCGGAATCAGGGCGAGTCGCCGGCGCTCGCGGAGTACGTCGAGCGCTTCCCCGAGCTGGCGCGGCAGTTAAAGGTCCTGTTCGAAGTGCTGGAGGCCTTCGACAGCGAGCCTTCGTTCCGACCGTCCGAAGAGGATACGACAACCGGCTTCCGCGCGGCTGTCCAACCAAGTGGCGGCTCACACCACACGCTCACGACCATGCCCCCGAGAGTCCGCAATCCCGGCATGAACCGAGCCGATCCTCTGCCGTCTCCCTCGTTCGTATCCGATGCGCAACCGTCGTTTGCTGAAGTTGTTCCTCCAGAACTACCGGAACGAATTGGCCGCTATCGGATTGAAGGGCTGTTGGGAAGAGGGGGCTTCGGCCTCGTTTTTCGGGCACGGGACGAACAACTGAATCGCCCCGTCGCCGTCAAAGTGCCCCACGCGAATCGGATTGCGTGCCCCGAAGATGCCGAATTCTATCTGGCCGAAGCCCGCACTGTGGCCAGCCTCGAACACCCGCATATCGTCCCGGTCTACGACGTCGGAAGCACGGCGGACTTTCCGTTCTTCGTCGTCTCGAGGTATGTCGAGGGAACCGATCTGGCAAGGACGCTTAAGCAGTCTCGGCTTTCTTGGCAGCAGACGGCGGAACTTGTGGCGACCGTGGCCGAGGCGCTGCACTATGCCCACAAGCGAGGACTGGTCCACCGAGACATAAAGCCGGCCAATATCCTCATCGACAATGACGGCAAGCCGCATGTGGTGGACTTCGGATTGGCACTGCGAGAAGAAAACGTCGGCAAAGGGTCGGGGCTCGCGGGAACCCCCTCCTACATGAGCCCCGAGCAGGCCAGGGGCGAAGGTCACCGGGTCGACGGGCGCAGCGACATTTTCAGCCTGGGACTCGTCTTCTACGAATTGCTCGTCGGTCG
The DNA here is from genome assembly GCA_963756305.1 of uncultured Planctomycetaceae bacterium. GTDB lineage: Bacteria > Planctomycetota > Planctomycetia > Planctomycetales > Planctomycetaceae > DASPSM01. Next base: position 1,156,044 of record CAVWNP010000001.1, on the reverse strand, counting down.
CCCGCCGTTTCGAGGTGAGACCCAAAACGAAGTGCTGGAGCAAATCGTTCTTCAAGAACCTCGCCCCCCGCGTCAATGGGACGACGCCATTCCCAAGGAGCTGGAGCGGATTTGCCTCAAGGCTCTGTCGAAACGTGCAAGGGAACGCTACACGACGGCCCACGATCTCGCCGAGGATCTCCAACACTTTCTCAGTGAACTCCCGCAAGTCGCAGTCGCCACTCCGGGCTCCTGCATCGGCTCGGTTGGCGACGAAAGACGCGCTTGGATCGGCCACCACGGCCTCCATCACGCCCATTTCCGAAAGCCGGGAAATCAAGATCGTCCCCAAAGGATTGCGGTCCTTCGATGCCCAGGACGCCGACTTCTTTCTGGAACTCTTGCCCGGCCCACGCGATCGGGATGGGCTGCCCGGTAGCATCCGCTTCTGGAAAACGCGTATCGAGCAGACCGATCCTGACGAGACGTTTCCTGTTGGATTGATCTACGGCCCTTCAGGCTGCGGCAAATCTTCTCTGGTCAAAGCGGGGTTGCTGCCTCGGTTGGATCGGCACGTTCTTCCGGTCTATGTCGAGGCGACTTCTGACGAAACGGAAACACGTCTGCTCCACGGACTTCGCAAGCGCTGTCCGGCATTGCGGGGCGATCTCGATCTCAAGGAGACGCTGACGGCGTTGCGGCGCGGGGAAGGCATTGCACGCGGCACGAAGGTGCTGATTGTCCTCGACCAGTTCGAGCAATGGCTTCACGCCAGGCGGGACCAGGACAACACGGAATTGGTTCAAGCCCTTCGTCAGTGCGACGGCGGGCGGGTGCAAGCCATCGTGATGGTCCGCGATGATTTCTGGATGGTGGTGACCCGGTTTCTCGCCGAATTGGAAGTTGAACTCTTGCAGGGCCGGAATTTCGCCGCCGTCGATTTGTTCGACCTCCGCCATGCGCGGCGAGCGCTCAAAGCGTATGGCCAGGCCTATGGGGCCCTGCCGGATAATGCCACGGAGGCCAAGGCCGATCACCAACGATTCTTGGATCGAGCCATCTCGGGCCTTGCGGAAGACGGCAAGGTCATTTGCGTGCGATTGGCTCTGTTTGCCGAAATGATGAAGGGCAAGCCGTGGACTCCCCGTTCGCTCGAAGCCGTGGGTGGAACGCAGGGAGTTGGCGTCACCTTTTTGGAAGAGACTTTCAGCTCGCCGAGTGCGAGTCCCAAGCACCGCTTGCATCAGAAAGCCGCGCGTGCGGTCCTAATGGCCCTGCTCCCGGATTCAAGCACGGACATCAAGGGAAACTTGCGGTCCTACGAAGAATTAATGGAAGCCTCGGGCTATGGCGATCGCCCGAAGGAGTTCGAGGAGCTGATTCGCATCCTCGACAGCGAAGTCCGGCTGATCACGCCGACCGACCCGGAAGGAAACGAAGACGCCGCCGCACCAAATTCCAAAGTCGGAGTCGGGTCACAAATATTACCAACTAACCCACGACTATCTCGTGCCCTCGCTGCGGGATTGGCTCACCCGCAAGCGAAAGGAGACTCGTCGGGGTCGGGCCGAACTGCGACTTGCCGATCGTGCGGCCTTGTGGAACGCCAAACCTGAAAGCCGACTTCTCCCGTCACTCTGGGATTCTCTCAAGATTTGGTTGTTGACCGACAAAAAGAAATGGACCGACCCAGAGCGGAAGATGATGGGCAAGGCGGGACGAGTGCAAGGCACTCGTTGTGGCATCGCTGCCGTTGTGGCGGTGGCTGCCGTCTTCAGTGCGTGGGAGATCAACGGCCACTTTCAGGCGGTGTCGCTCGTCAAACGACTTGTCGCCGCCGACATCGGCGAAGTGCCCGGCATTGTGCAAGAGTTGGGTGCTTACCGTCGCTGGGCGGACCCACTCCTCCGGCAGGAGGTCGTCGACGGGGCTGCCCTGGGCTCGAAAAAAAGGCTGCATTTGGATCTCGCCCTCCTGCCGGTGGATCAAAGCAAGATTCCCGAGTTGCGGGACGACTTGCTGCTGGTGTCGCCGAGCCCGTTTCCGGTGGTGCGGGACGCTCTACTGCCTTTCAAAGACAGCGTATCAGAGGCGCTGTGGAGCGTGGCCCTGGACCCGAAGCGAGGCCGTTCAACCGCGGTTTCAGGCAGCGTGTGCTTTGGCCACTTATGCGCCGAAGGACAACAGATGGAACCAGGTCAACACCTTCGTGGCTGCTCGTCTGGTGACGCTCGAGGCGTCGGCGTTGGTGGCGTGGCGAGAGTCTCTGCGTCCCGCCAAGTCGCGATTGATCAAGCCGCTCGAATCGATTTATCGCGACACCAACGCGAAAGAACAGCCTCGCAGCTTCGCCACCGAGACGCTGGCGGATTACGCTGCCGGCCAGCCCGAGGAATTGTTCGACCTGCTGGCGGACGCCGCCGACTTTCAGTTCCCCGTGCTGTTCGACAAGTTGGCGGCGCACAAAACCGAGGCCGTCGCATTGGCCGATCAGGAACTCGGTAAACAACCGCAGCCAACAGCGAGCGAGGACCAGAAAGAACTCCTGGCGACGCGGCAGGCCAACGCGGCCGTGGCCCTGCTCCGGCTGGGGACGCCGGAACGCGTGTGGCCGATCCTCAAACAGAGTCCCGACCCGAGGGTTCGCAGCGACGTGATTCACTGGCTCAGTTCGCGGGGAGGAGACCCCCTGACGATTCTCCAGCGACTCGACGCCGAGTCCGACGTGACGATAAGGCGGGCCCTGGTGCTCACGCTGGGCCAGTTTACCGAAGCGCAACTCCCGACCGCTTCGCGGCAACCGCTCGTCGAAAAGTTGCTGACGGTCTACGAGAACGACCCGGACGCGGGGCTGCACGGCGCCGTGGAGTGGCTGCTGCGGAAATGGAAAGAAGGCAAACGGCTGGATGCCGTGGTCGACAAGCTCAAGAGCGACGAGAAGCAGTTGCAGGCCAAGAAGCCGCATGACGTTCGGCAATGGTACGTCAACTCGCAGCGCCAGACGTTCACGATCGTGGATGCCCGGGAGGGCGAGTTCGTGATGGGATCGACGCCCGAATCGGACCCCGATCGCTCGGATATCGAATCCGCGCACCGCTGGCACATTGGCCGGCGATTTGCGATCAGCACCCACGAAGTGACCCAGGGCCAGTTTGACGAGATGCGGCGAAAGCATCCCGGGGACATCCTCGAGATGAACATCAAGAAATGGATCAAGACCGAGGACTCGCCGCAGATCATGATGTCGTGGTACGAGGCGGCGGCGTATTGCAACTTCCTCAGCGAGCAGGAGGGGATTGCCAAGGAGCAGTGGTGCTACGAGCCGAACACGCGGGGAAAGTATTGGGCAGGCATGAAGGCCAAGGACAAGTTCTGGGAACTGACGGGGTATCGGCTGCCGACGGAGGCGGAATGGGAGTATGCGTGCCGGGCCGGCACGGTGACCAGCCGCTATTACGGGTCGAACGAAGCGCTGTTGCCGGAATACGGCTGGTACGCTCAGGACCGGGCATGGCCGGTGGGGAGCCTGAAGCCGAACGATCTGGGTCTGTTCGACATGCTGGGAAACGCGCAGGAATGGTGTTTCGATTTGTACGTGGCTGACCGCACGCGCGCCAATCGCTTCGACGACATGCCGACGACGCAACCGCTCAAAAACGACGGCACCCGTGTGTTGCGGGGCGGGGAGCTCGGCAATCGGCCCCTCAGCCTCCGCTGTGCTGCCCGCACCCACACAGCGCCGGTCACGCGTAACCACGCAACCGGTTTCCGCCCGGCCAGAACTCTCCCCTGATTCCCTCATCTGCGGCGGCGGCGTTACGTTGGGTGCACGGGACCTGACGAAAATGAGCGAAGGAGTGAGGCAAACCGGCGGCGAAACTCGCCACTATCTTTGAGAGCCACTGTCTTTGGGAGCCCTGTCTTTGGACCTCCGCGGGATCGCTCGCTGGGGATGGCAGGCTGCTCTCAGGAGGTCACAGGAATGAAATGGCGTGCCAGAGTGCCGTTGATCGCCGTTGTCGGAGGTCTCGCGTGTCTGCTCGAGAGCGTTGGCTGCGATCAATTGGCCCGGGCGGCCAATCGTGGACGCAACAGCCCCAAGGCGTTTTTCATCGTCGCGCCGGACAAATTGCGCCCGGCCCTGACTGAATATGTCGCATACAAGTCCAAGTTTCGTCCCACGACGCTGGTCTCGTTGGAACGCGTGCTCGAATCGACGGAGGGAGTGGATGATCCGGAGCGGCTCAAGCGGTTTTTGTACAACGCGTGGCAACAGCAGCACTTGGGCTACGTGCTCCTCGTGGGTGATCCGGACGTGATGCCCGTGCGTTACATGGTCCTCGACCGCATCAACGAGGCGGCGTTCGACTACGCCTTTTATCCCTCGGACCTTTACTATGCCGACCTCGCCAAGCGCGACGGCTCGTTCGAGAACTGGAACGCCGAGCACAAGGGCTTTCACGCCGGCTACTTCGGCGAGGTGCGCGGAGAAAAGAACAAAAGATCTCCGATCAATTATGACCGCGTCGATTATCTCCCGGAAATCGCCTTCGGGAGGTGGCCCGTCAGCACCGAGAAGGACGTTCGCGTCGTGGCGGCCAAATCGATGGCGTTTGAACAGAGTATTCGAGAGGGAACGCACGCAGGTCTCGGACGAGCGGCTTTCTTTCATGTCGAGTGTGGCGACGACAACCGGGAGCGGGTGAGCGGCTGGGCCCAAAAATTACCGCCCGGCTGGCAGGCCAGCCAATTTCTCTACAAGGACAAGAACGCGGACTACGGCACCCCGGCACCGGATGAGGCGCACGCGATCGAGACGCTCAACCAGGGCGCCGTGCTAGCCCTTCACGTGGGACACGGCTGGGAAGGTGGCTGGGCCGGTTCGCTGTCCGCGCCGGGCGGCTCAGCTCAAGGACGCGGATCGCCTGCCGGTGCTGATCTCGGGGGGTTGCAACACAGCCGATTTCGCCCCATTGGCCCCATATTCCCCCTACGTCGACGTCAACGGCGAAGAGCACGCAGGGACGAGCAAAAAGGAGCGATTCCATGCGCCCCCTCCGCCGCCGGCACCCTACCAGCCGGCGAAATTGATCCCCAACAGTTTCGGCAAGCGGGCACTCAAATGCGGACTCAACGGCGCCGTCGTCTACATCGGGTACAATACGGGCGGCCAGTCAGCCGCGGTACCGCTCATGGAAGGTTTCGTGGCGGCCATGCGACGCTCAAAGCAGCCGCTGGTCGGCGACTGCTGGGCCAGTGCCGTCTGCTACTACTACCGCCAGGAAAGGCTTGCCGAACTGGTTCCCGATAGCGGCTGGTATCGTCCGGTGGTCTTCATGACGCCCATGAAGTTCATGCTCTACGGCGATCCCACGCTGCCGCTAGCCCCGTCGCCGACCGAAAGGAAGGACCCGCACTGAATCGGGCCAAATTCATCGCCCGGCCGAGTTGCTCAAGAGAATTGTCACCGTGCCGTCGCCGCTATTGGTGACGACGATGTCCGCTTTGCCGTCGCCGTTCAGGTCGTGCATCGCCAGGCCCTTCGGCCTGCCGCTCATGCGGATCGTGTGCGTTGCTGCGACACCGCCCGGCCTGTTCATCATAAAGAGCGTGATGTTGTTATCGTCGGGACTGCTGACGGCGACGTCATTGACACCGTCGCCATCGACGTCGCCGATCGCCACACGATTGGGAATTCGGCCCGTGGCGAACGGCGAACCGGCCAGCATGCGGAATCCGCCGGCGCCGTCCCCAAGCAGAATCGTCAATCCATCCCTTCCCCGCCGATCGGACGTGCTGCCGGGCGAATTCACGATCGCCAGATCCGGCTTGCCGTCACCGTTCACGTCGCCGACCGCCAGGTTGAACGGCGAGTCCCCGCAGGGGAATGGCGAGCCGGGCGGCTGCCGGAAAGCGCCTCGGCCGTCGGCCAGCAGGATCGTGACATCGTCGCCTTCGAGATTGGTCGTGATGATGTCGGCTTTGCTGTCGCCATTCAGATCGGCAACGCGCAGTCTTTGGTAAGGATGCTTGCCGACGGCGAAGAACGTGCCGGGCAGTCGAAAGCCGCCTGTGCCGTCGCCGAACAAGACTTCGACCTGGTCGGTGCCCCAGCTTTCTGTCACCAGGTCCAAGTTTCCATCGCCGTCAAAATCGCCCGCCGCCACGCCATGCGTGTGCGGCCGCACCTCGACGGCAAACGGCGAGCGCGGCGCCGCCGCAAGGCCGCCCCGGCCATCGCCCAGCAACACGGTCAGGTATTTTTTCTCGTGGTTGGCGAAAGCCACATCCAGCCGGCCATCGCGGTTGAAATCGCCCAGGGCCACGTCGTTGGGCGAATGCCCGGCCGGGAACGGAGAGCCTGGGGCCGCTGCGAACGCTCCTTTGCCGTCGCCGAGCAGAATCGTCACGTTGCCGCTGCGCTCGTTGGCCACAATCAGGTCGGGCTTGCCATCGTTGTTCACGTCGCCGATTTCGACGCTTCCCGGAGTGTTCCCGACGGCGAAACGCGAGGCGGTCGTTCCGACGGGCAAGGGAGCGCTCGAGAGGGGCGGATCAAACGCCACAGCGAATGCGATCGCGGCGACGCCTGTCATCGCACAAAGCAGCTTGACCATGTTGGCCTCCAAAACTCCGGTCCCGGTCCCATCCGCACGCGCTCGCTCCGGCTGCTGGCACGTCGACTTTTATTTTGAGGCCCAGCCCGATTCGAGTCTTGTATGGGACAAAGGTGCTGCTCCGAAGCTCGGGTGCCGCTCCGGAGCTCGGGTGCCACTGGCGGCAGCTTTGGGCCGCCAGTGTCTTTGTTCCCGCGTGCTCACAAATTCCCTACCGATTCCATTACATCTGTTCGTTACAATTCCACTTCATGGAACCGCACCGAAAACGAGTCAAGCATTATCACGAGCCGGGTGACTTGCATGAGCTGACGTTTTCGTGCGTGGGACGATCGCAATTGCTGGTGAGGGACGATTGGCGAATTCTCCTATGCCAGGCAATCGACAAGGCGATTACCGCTCACGACTTCGCTCTCGTGGCCTTCGTGCTCATGCCCGAGCACGTGCATTTGCTTGTGTACCCAAGGAGTCAAACGGCTAAGGCACTGGCGACCCAAAGCTGTCGCCAGTGGCACCCCGTTGCCTCAGATGTTGGTTCGAGTGAATTCGTTCTCAAGCGACTGAGCCGCTTGCTCGCTGACATCAAGCAGCCGTTCTCCGGCCGCATCAAGAGAGCACTTGTCAAAGAGAACAGCCCGCTGCTCTCGGAGCTCACCGTGATGGAACGACCGGGAAAGCCGGCCTTCCGTTTCTGGCAGGAAGGCCCGGGCTACGATCGCAATCTCTCTTCCAAAGACACGATCGTGGCCGCGATCGATTACATCCACCTCAACCCAGTCCGCGGCGGCCTCGCGGCCCGGGCCGTCGACTGGAAATGGTCGAGTGCCCGCTGGTACTCCTCGGACGGAAAAAACCGCGACCCGGATCTCCCCACGATCCACGGCCCGCCGTGGGAGCTATTCGTCTAAGCGGGACCGTAGGTCCGGGTCTTGGATCGGGTGCCACTGGCGAGGGCTTTGGCTCGCCAGTGTCTTCGGATTGTTATCGGCTTCCGGATCGCAATCCAACTGGTCTTTCAATTGCATAATTCGTTGACGTCGTTCATCAAGCTGCAAAGCACGGGCGACCCAAAGCTGTCGCGAGTGGCACGCGGCCGACTCTCACTCACGCTCTATGTCCGCCAGGGTCCTACCGTCGCTGTCCTTCCACGCATTCAGGCCATTCATGTTGCCGCCGTGAACGATGGAGGCTGCCTGACTGGGGCTAGAGAATTCAACATCCCTTGTGAACCGCAAATGACCGTCCTGGGAAACGAGATCGCCATCCGTTAGAAGTTGCTGCCGCAGGACAAGAAGCGTCGGCCAGTATTGCTCAGCGCTTGGTCTCGTTTCAGCGACCGCCTGCGACCCCGCCAGCACGACAAAGCCAGTGGGGGTGCGTCGGCCGCGAGCAATAAGGCCTTTGATCTCCGTGTGTAGCGTTGGAACCGATCGTTCAGGCGACGCTGGCCCGCCAATCGGCGTTAGGATTTCGGATCCCAGCACAGGAAGGAGCTGACGGATCTTCACGAAGAACTCTTCCATGTCGTTTCGGTCAGCCTCAGGCAGTCGCGAACCGCTCGACTGGGAATTCTGTAAGCCCAAATCTTTCGGCTCGTCTTGCCTCGTCGATGAGGGGACCCTCGAGGTAACGAATGTGCGATTTTGTCAGGTTCTCATCCTTGCTGAGGAAGACGACCGCACTGACCCAGAATTCCAAGTTCTTGTGGGTCTTAAGGCGATCTGCCAGCACCTCGGCTTCGCCTATGTATGCTGTTGGCTTGCTCGTCGCCGGGTCAACACCCGTAAGGATGTAAACACCGGAGCCCTCAAGCTCGTCGCGTGCAAGAAGATCGTCAAAGTCCGTTCGCGGCGCTGCGAGGGCCTTACCGCTCCAATTCGAGATTTCTGCAGTCCGAAGGCGCGTGCCATCACCGTGCGGCAAGAACAATTTGATGGTGGCTGATGCCATTGGTTGTCTCAGTGACTACGGATCACGAGGCGTTCATAATGAGCGACTCGATTATCACGACTGCTCGCTCAAAGCCGCAACAGGTGGCACTCTGAGAAGTCCGCTACGACTTGGGGTTTCACAACTCGTCGAGCACGGCCTCTTCGTCGTCACCGACACTGTCGTAGACGCTTTCGATAAACTGCTGGTCGTCATCCGTCATAGTCAGGCTCTGTCTGTACTGAAGGGCTTCAGCGTCCGCGACGTACTCGACCTCACCATGTGCCTCCTTGACGATTTCATAAATTGCCGCGAGATCGGTCTTAAAGAATTCCTTTCGCGGATTCGTCTTGTTGATCCGATGTCGGAATAGCTTTCGATGTAAGGCGTTCTCCAATGCGGGCGCGTTGTCCGATGACACCATCATGTGGATATCGAACGGAAATGGGACCACGCACTGCCCAGTTCCAGGATTCGATCCTTAGGTTCCAGCCGTCGCGTCATTCCGACCTTGAAGATTCCATCGCCGAATGAGCCGATGTTCGAGATGACATAGACATGGCCCGATTTCGTAAGCTGTGCCTGCGATATCGCCCGCCGCGCCTTCTCTTCGGCTTCTGTTAGCCGTGCCTTTAAGCGTTCGACCTCCTCGCTGTGTTGGCCTTCGGCTTCCGCTAGTGCCCGCTCGAGTGCCACCCGAATCGCTTCCCGTTCGTGCTCCAAACGTTTTTGCTCTTTCTCAATTTCCCGTTCGCGGATTTGCTCCTCGCGGATTTGTGCTTTGATGCGCCCCTGTTCCTCCCGCTCGAAGGCCGCCCGTACGATTATTTGGTATTCCGCCTTCAAGTCTTCCTGCCGTGACCGCTCTACCACGTCCGGAACCTCAAATCCCATCCCACGACAGCGTTCAATCACGTCGGAAAGGCGTTGCTTGCTAGCTGCGAAATTATTCGGATTGAGCGACGCACCGATCCACTTGACATTTTCACTCAGATACCGGGATCCCAGATCGTTCACTCTTTGCTGGATCTCGGCCTGTACCTTTCGCTGACTCTCCGTGTCCAATTTCAGCTTCTGCCCATGAACGTGGATATTCCGAAGGTCACGCTTCAGAATCGCGTTTTCGTCCTGCAGCTCTGAGTATTGAACTGCTTGGCTGTGAAACTCCGCCTGTGCTGCTTCCAGTCGCTCTCGTTCCTCGTGACAAGTTCTGTCGAAGTCGCCGCGAGCCGCCTTCAACTCGTGCAACTCGTTTTCGCAACGCTTCTCGAAGTCGACCCGAGCACTTTTGAGCCGCTCCACCTCTTCGTCGTAGCGTTTTTCCCGGGCCTTGAGGGCCTGCCTCGCTTCTTCGATCTGCTGGGCACGAGCATCATGGACAAGCCTTTGTTCTTGAAGGGCCTTGCGACGAGCCTCCATGATCATGAAAACACAAAAGGCTCCGCCTGCCATGCCGAGCATTGCAACAATGATGTAGTCCATTGCTCCGACCTTCATGCAGGATTTGCGGGACTCTTTGCGAGCACGACAAAGCTGTGTTTCTGATGACACTTCGGACAATGATGCTCTTCAAGGCATCCCGACTTTCGCCCCTTAACGATTGCTGCGCACGAGGGGCATTTCGCCAACACAATCTGATTGAGATCCGTGACGAGCGACAAGAGTGACTTATTGCCTGATTGGACGCGGAACACGAGCCCCATTTCGACCCAGCCTTCGGCAATGGGACGCCAATGCTTGCGGTGATCTCCGTAGAAGTTGGCCAAACTGCTCTCGTCGATCGCGCCTTGATCCTCGAGGCACGTCCAGAATTGGTGGGCTTCCCACATCTCGGCTCTGGCCTTGGCAAGGCGATTGTCCCAGTCGATTCCGGTGCTTTTAGAGATTCGCTTTTGGCTGTGCAGCAGGGCCTCGAGCCGGTCGAGGGTCTCGAAATCCATCAAAAGCGGAGCGTAATGCAAGACGATGTCGATCGCCTGAATGCTGGAGACTTCCTTGTCCGCGAATCTCCGCTGGTATTGGATCATTCCATCGATGTGGTCCCACGCAGAGACCGCGAATTCAATCGCCTCACTGTGAAGGTTGGATCGAAGAGCCCCGTTGGCCTTATACATCAACGCTTGATAGGCGTTGTCGTGCTGCTCAAGCTCGGCTTTTTTCATCGCCGGGACGTGCCCACGGTGATCGCAACGAACGTCAATGCCGCTTAGTAGGACCTCAAGAGTAGAAGCCACATAACCGCCAACATCAAGTGGCTGTATTTGAAATCTGACTGAGTAATTACGCCCGGTGACTTGGGCAAATCCAACTGCAAAGCACTGGCGGCCCAAAGCTGCCGCCAGTGGCACCCCACCGTTTAGGACTAAGGTTAGCCCAAGTTGCCGCGAAAGTGGGCGGGCGTCATTCCGGTCAGCCGCTTGAAGACTCTGGAGAAATGGCTCTGGTCGCAAAAGCCCGCAGCCAAAGCAATCTCGGCGAGCGAGGCTGCGGACGAGGCCAGCTGCCGGCTGGCGTGCTCGATGCGGAGCCGGCGAACGTACTGGCCGATGGTGCACTGGTAATACCGACGGAATTCGTGGGCCAGATGCACGGGGTGCACGCCGACCGCCTGCGCGAGCTGGTCGTGGGTCAGGGCCTCTGGGAACTGCGCGTGCAGCAGCTCTTTTGCCTGAATGAGCCACCGCGGCGGCTGGGAGTGAGTGGAGTCAACCAGCGTCGGCCGCAGGCGGGACAATTCCGCCATCAGCTCCAGAGTCAATCCTTCCACGACCAGCGACGACGCGGCATCGGTTTGCCGCGCTGCGTCATACAGCCGCATCATGAGCCAGGCCGCGCTGCCGCCACCACTATTGCTGCCGTTGAGAAAAATCGGATCGGCGAGCGGCAAGGCTTCCCGCAGACGCTCGAAACGCTCGGGCGCGATGTCGACCAGCAGGCAGCGCACCGGGCTCTGGACCGTGTCTGAGTGCGTCACGCCGGGCGCGAGAAATGAAACGCTGAGCGGCCGGCACTCCAAGTTTGTCCTCTCGCACCTTTCCGTGAGGGCGCCCTTAAGCACGAAGGCAACATGGGCCCGCTGATGGCAGTGCTTGGGAATGCTCGCGCCGGGCGGGTGGACCATTTCCCTGAACACAAAGCCGGCAACCTCGCGAGCCATTAAGGTCTCGCCATGAAAGTCGCCTCGCGGGTTTAACGTCATCGGAGTTCAGTACGTAGGGCAGGCTTTGCCTGCCGATTCCGCGTTTGCAGACCGGTGTCGAATGAAAAGCGGCATGCACAGCATGCCCTACGGTACTCGGCGTTTGGCGCGGGAGTTCTGGTCGTGCGTGCGAGACGGTCAATCTGATCCTGCGCCTGACCGTATGATGATTGTTCGATCGCGCGTCCGAGATCAATTGGGCGTAACTTGCATTCCGTTCGATGAACCGGCTCTCCTGCTTCGCCGCCGCTCAAGCTGAATCCTGTCGCCGGCCGGAACTTTCAATTCCCGCTCGTAAAACGTGATTTTCGGGTCCGACACAAAGGCAATTTGCCCACGCTCAATCGCGCGCCCGAAAAGAAGAATGTACGGCGTGAGGTCACCTTCAAGGGACCAGGGAATACGGCCGGAATAATAGATCCGGTCGGTGCGCGACATGCCGACCGCGCCGTTGCTTTCGATGATGGGCCGCTCGAGGGTGACATACACCGTATCTGGCGTTGGTGCGGCTGTTCTGGAGACCCAGTAGCCATGCTGCTGTTTGAACTTTTCACTGGTCGCCGCCAGTTCGTCCTTGAACAAATAACGACCGCGAGGATTCCAGCCCCCCTCCTGGGCCAAAATGGCCGGAAGAACGCACACGACGGTCAACAACACGGCGAGCGAGGTCAACTGTCTGCGCTTCATGGCGTTTTCTCCTTTGTTTCTGGCCGCGGGCTGGGTCGTGGGGTCGCCTCCTGGACGAACGTTGCGGTTTGGCACGGAAGGTCAGCGGGAGCTCGCGATCGCTCGAGACTTATAGGTCACCGGATCAACCGGAGGATTCTTGCAAGGGGCAAGGTGTAGCTTGTTGTCGATCCAATCGGCCGGCGCGAAGAACGCCACGGACCAAGAGGGCAATTCCCAAAGCCAGAATCTGGTACGTTTGACGTTTCTGGAGTCCGTTCTGGTCAATTGCGACGGTCGCATAGTACGCGCCCATGTAGGCGGCAATGATCGCGAGCGAGAGAGCGACCCGTTTAATGCGCGTCTTCCACCGCATGCGCCACTCAGGATCGTCGGGACGCTCCGGTATCGTTTCTTCGGTCATGCGCCATCCGGCGAAGTTCGGTTCGTCGCTCATGCCGCCATTCTACCCATGGCTCCGGCATCCCTGACTACCGACGAGCAGCGCTTGTGTTTCGGACGCGGGGACCGGGAAATTCTCCGGTACCCTACCTCCCGGCAGTTCGCAGGGGATGAAGGAAAGAGGAACAACGACTCGACGGAGACGCACTCCTCACGGCGACGTGCGTCGGCACACCGACCGCATGCACGCAGTCGCTGACGACTGGAATCGCCCGCGAGGCCCGCGGGCGCACCGCGATCGGGCCCCGTGCCGTTGTGGGATTTGCGGAGTGCGGAAAACTCTGCCTTCGAAGAGAAATTGGGTTGGCGGGAAATCCGTCCGAGGTGGACCGTGCCGCAAGGCTCCGAAAATTTCGCCGTGAAGTTGTACGGCGAAATTCTTGCGGACGCTCCGAGTCGCTGCCGTGACGTGCAAGGAATCACGCGGCGTGCCGGGGAACGCACTGCTTTGGCCGGTCGGCGGTTGGGGCTGCTGCCTGGTCCGAGGAGTCGGGTCTGGGGCTTCAGAACCGAGTCTTTTCAGACTCGGGCAGCAATCGGCCGTCGCGTGGGCGAGCGGACGATTTGCACTGGCCGGAGCCGGCGAGCGGCGGGAATGGTTGGTTTGTTTCCGCTCGTGCGTTGTCTCTAGCTTGAGTATAACTGGAAATGCGTGAGCCTTCCAGAGGAGTTTTTTCACGCGACGAAACCGTTGCTGGAAGACGGCTTAGAACCTGTGGAGTGGTACTACTTGTGTCATATTGTGAGTGGACAGTTTGCGATTTTCGAGATCGGAGAGCGGTCGTGACAGGGCAAGCTGGCAGCTTGCTCGACGCTTGGCCTGGAACGAGCCATGAACAAGCACTCCCCATCCCCGGCCCCTCTCCCACTGCGATATCAAGAAGCGGGGCGAGGGGAGGAAGATTACGACGGGGCATCGGGTCCGCCATGGGGCTGGACGGACTTTTTTGGCGTCGACCCAAAAAAAGTCCCGTTCCCGTCGGAGGGCGGACGTCGCCATGGTGCCTGAGCGCAGTTCGTTCGCGATGGTAAGTCGAACGGCCCGTGGAGTTTCGAGTGATGGCTTTGTCGGGACCGGCATTCGGGCAAGCAAATTGGCGGCGGAATTTTTTGGGGCGCGCCCAAAAAACTCCTCCCTTTTTCACGCCCCAAAAAACCCAAAAAAGTCCCCCGCCGGCACCTGATCCGGGCGGTCAGGGGTTTCGACTGGACGCGATTCGAGAGGGTAGTCAAAATAGGGGACTCGAAGATTGGTATTGGCCGCAATGGGTCTTTACTAATCCCGGTTACTCGGACCGGCAGTTTGCCGTCGCAGTCCGCCGCCAAGCGCAACAGGTTTCATGGTCGAAACCTGGGCGTGAATTGGGCATGACGGTAATGGATTGAACGCCGAGCGAGGACAACTTCCATTTTGACGAGCCGACAGGCCGTTCTCGAACGTCTCGCGCACGGGATCCCGCTGATTGCCCCGTCGATGCTCAAATGCGACTTCGGCAATCTGCACCGGGAGGTTGAGTTGTTGGAGTCGGCCGGTGCGCCGATGCTGCACCTCGACGTGATGGACGGGCATTTTGTCCCGAATCTCAGCTATGGTCCCATGGTGATCGAGCGGCTGCGGGAATTGACCGATTTGCCGTTCGAGGCTCATTTGATGATTTCCGAACCGGCGCGGTACGCCGACGACTTCATTAAGGCCGGCTGCAACGTGCTGACATTTCATCTGGAGGCCGTGCCGGAGCCCCGGCCGCTGATCGAAAAAATTCACGCCAAAGGGGTGGCCGCGGGGCTGGCGATCAATCCGAAGACGCCAGTCGAAGCGTTTCGGCCCTTCTTGGACGCGGCGGATTTATTCTTGGTGATGAGCGTGGAGCCCGGGTTCGGCGGTCAGAAATTCATTCCGTCCGCGCTGGATAAACTCCGCTGGCTCAGATCGCGGGTGCCGAAAACCACGCTGCTTTCTGTCGACGGCGGGATCGAACATGAGACGGTCGCGGAGACGGCGGCTGCCGGAGCCACGGTCTTTGTCGTTGGAAGTGCCATTTTTGACAAAAAAAGTCCCGATGGGGGCGATTATGGCCAGGCCATCCAGGAATTGACCGAGCAGGCGCGCTCCCATCGCGTGCCGCTCTGACCTCACAGTAAAGAAACGTATGCCAGACGTGGTCTTGATCCGCCCTGGTTGCACGGATTTCGACGAGCAAAATCGCATCCAGGGCTCGCTCGATTTGCCCTTGAGCCGCCGTGGTCACGAACAGGTCACCCTGTTGGTCCAGCAGCTTGAGGGGGTGCGGCTCGACGTTGTTTATTCGGCTCCCTGCGAGCCGGCGCGGTCGACGGCGCTCGCCATCTGCCACGAGTGCGGAGCCACCTTCAAGGAATCGACCGACTTTTGCAATTTGAATCACGGTCTGTGGCAGGGGCTGCAACTCGAGGATGTGCGGCGAAAGTATCCCAAGGTCTTCAAACAGTGGCAGGAGTCGCCGGAAACCGTCTGCCTCCCCGAGGGGGAAACTCTCAGCGAGGCGGTCGAGCGGATCGAACGCGGGCTGCGGAAGTGCTTGAAGCGCAAGCGCAACGTCGGTATCGTCGCCTCCGAGCCTCTGGCCACTCTGATCGGCTGCGTGCTGCGGGGCTGCCGCCCCGAACTACCCGACGCGGGAGTTTGTCGCGAGCCGGAGCGGCGGATTGAGTTTTTGCATTTGTCCGACGATAACCGAAACAGGTCGGTGATGGCCTCCGCATCGGCAATCGGGCAAGACGGCGGCCATGGGCTCGACGAAAAAAGTCCGGTGATCGACCAAAAAAGTCCGGTGGCCAATGGTCGAAAGCCGGGCAAAGACGACGAGACCGTCGTCGGCTCGAATGGACAACAGGGCGCGAACGGCAATGGAGGCCACGTGAACGGGGCGAAACCGCAAGCGAAAGCAGCGGCGGATTCCAATTCTGCCGATATGCCCACGTTGACCTCACGGAGACCGTTTCAATGAGCTCCGTCGAAAAATCCGAGATCGAATCCGACACTCCGCCGCCACGGCGCAAGCGCGGCGTGCCCGAGGGGCTGTGGATCGGTTGCGACGGCTGCAAACAGACCCTTTACCGCCAGCGGGTCGAGCAGAACCAGGAAACGTGCCCGGAACCCGGATGCGGCCACCACTTCTATATCTCGGCCCGCAAGCGGATTCAGTTCCTGCTCGACACCGACAGCTTCGAGGAGTGGTTCGAGAATTTGTCGCCGATGGACCCGCTCGGTTTCGCCGATAAGCGAGCGTATGCGGACCGTTTGAAGGATGAGCAGGCCCGGACGGGACTCAGGGAAGCATGCATTGTCGGTCGCGGGTATCTTCGCGGCCGCCCGTTGGTGTTTGGCATCACCGATTCGGCATTCATTATGGGCAGCATGGGATCGGTTGTGGGCGAGAAGCTCACGCGGGCCGTCGAAGCGGCCACCGAAAAGCACCTGCCTTTGGTCGTCATCAGTGCCTCGGGAGGCGGTGCCCGAATGCACGAGGGGATCCTGTCGCTCATGCAGATGGGCAAGGTCTCGGCGGCCCTTGCCCGCTATCAACGGGCCGGGGGACTCTTTATTTCTGTCCTCACGAACCCGACAATGGGGGGAGTGGCCGCCAGCTTTGCCTCCCTGGGAGACATCGTGCTGGCGGAGCCGAAAGCGTTGATCGGTTTTGCCGGCCCGCGGGTCGTGGCGTCGACAGTGAAAATCTCACTGCCAAAGGGATTTCAGACGAGCGAGTTTCTGTTGGAGCACGGCTTTGTCGACCGAATCGTGAATCGAAAAGAAATGGGCGTCGAAATCGCCCGCCTGATCGACTACTGCGCGATGTGAGCGGACATGAAGTTTTTCAGGTCCTTATTCCACCGGCGGGACACCGCAAGCAAGACCGACATTTCGCAGCGGTTCGATCTGATCAGCCGGTTAGGCACCGGCAGTATGTCGAAAGTCTGGCGAGCGCTCGACCGAAATCACGGTAAAGTGGTCGCACTCAAGATTCTCGACATAGAGAAAACGCTCCGCTATGAGTCGCGGTTCGCCGATCGAGTGAAACCGACCGAGGGCGAAGTCGCCTGCCAGTTGCACCATCCGCACATCGTCCACACCCTCGAACACGGCCGGACGGTCCACAATGAACAATTCATCGTCATGGAATTGATCGACGGCATCAGCCTGGCCTACCTCGTTGATACGCAAAACGAGGTCATGCAAACACATCGCCTGCGGCTCATCATCGAATTGGGCGAGGCGATCGAGTACCTGCACAAGGAAAACTGGATTCACCGGGACATTTGTCCGCGGAACGTGATCGTCGACAAGGACCACTCGCTGCATCTGATCGACTTCGGATTGGTTGTTCCCAATACGGCCGCCTTCCAGGAACCCGGCAACCGCACCGGAACTGCCAACTACATGGCCCCCGAGTTGATCAAGCGGCAGCGGACCGATCAGCGGATCGACGTCTTTTCGTACGCGGTGACATGTTACGAGATGTATTGTCGCGCGCTTCCCTGGCCGTCGGTCACCGGCGCCAGTCTGGAAATGGTGCTCAAACGCATCAACCAGAAGCCTCAAGAAATTCAGGAAATCGTGCAACTCGATGCGCAGATCGGTTGCACCATCATGAAGGGACTCGAACTCGATCCGCGCGAGCGCTGGCAAAATATAACCGAAATGCTCACCGTGCTCCGTGAGGCCCATGTGCGACTCTCGCCGCTGGCCCGCAAGGAGGCGGTCGACAAGAAGATGGGCCGCGTCACGGTCAAGAAAAACGCCGCGACGACCTGTGGCAATTCAAGACGCAGTGAATTGCCCCGAGCAATGGCGAGTCCCAATCCAGCCAGCCGCGGGTCGGCCAGCAGCGATCGTCTCCGCGACCTGAATGAACGTCAGCGGGAAGCGGTGCTCACGGTTTCCGGGCCTCTGCTCGTGCTGGCCGGTGCCGGCACCGGCAAGACCCGCGTGATTACCTACCGCATGGCCGAACTCATCCGCCGCGGCACGCCGCCGGAGCGGATTTTGTCGGTCACCTTCACAAATAAAGCCGCCCGCGAGATGCAGCAGCGGACCGCCGCCTTGCTGGGACGCCGTGGACCCCAGAAGCCGCTGGTGGCGACCTTTCACTCGCTGTGCGTTCGCATTCTGCGGACGGAGGCGCCTGCTCTCGGATATCCGCCGAAGTTCACGATTTACGACCGGGGCGATCAGGAGTCGGCCGCTCGTTCTGCCCTGCGCGACATCCGCGTGACGGATAAAGTGCTCTCCCCTGGCGATCTCGTGAACCGCATTAGCCGCTGGAAGACCGAGGGAATCCTCCCCGAAGGGGCGAGCGACCGCGTCGAAAACGATCAGGACTTCCTCTCCGCGATGGCCTACCGCCGTTATCAGCAGGGACTTAAGAGCCGCGGCGCGGTCGATTTCGACGACCTTCTGCTGTTGACGCACCGCCTTTTTCGCGATTTCCCGGAAGTCCTTGCCAGGCATCAGTCCCGGTTTGATCATGTGCAGATCGACGAATACCAGGACACCAACGGCATCCAGTTCGCCCTCGTCGAATCGCTCGTGCGTCGACACCGCTCGTTATGCGTCGTCGGCGACGATGACCAGTCGATCTACGGCTGGCGGGGCGCGGAAGTCCGACACATTCTCGAATTCGAGCGAATTTTCCCGGGAGCGAAAGTCGTCCGGCTCGAGGAAAACTACCGCTCGAATCCGGCCGTCTTGGAAGTTGCCAACCGCCTCGTCTCACACAACCCGGGCCGACACGAAAAACAGCTCAAAGCCTGCCGCCCCGTCAACGGCGAAGTCCGCTTCCTCGCTTTTGAGGACGAACAGACCGAAGCCACCTCGGTCGTTCAGGAAATCGCCGAGCTGATCGAGCGCGGCGTTGCACCCGGCGACGTTCGCCATTCTGTTCCGCACGAACGAGCAGCCGCGGCTCTTCGAAGCGGAACTCAGGCGGAAGCGGGTCCGCTACATCCTCATCGGCGGCCAATCGTTCTACGACCGCCGCGAAATCCGCGACATGCTGGCCTATCTTAAAGTCGTCGCCCGGCCGTCCGACGAATCGTCTCTTTTGCGGATCATCAACACGCCGCCCCGCGGCATCGGCGACTCGACCATCGAAAAACTCACGACACGGGCCGTGAAAGCTCGCCAAAGTCTGTGGGACGCGATCCCCGAAGCTCAGGCTGCCGGCGAAATTCCCAACCGCGCCCAGGCCGGCCTTGAGGAATTGCAAAACCTGTTGGCCCGCCTCCGCCGGGAATTCGAAGAGGGCTTATCACCCCTTCCCGAGTTGTTCGATCACCTGCTGGAAGCCGTCGACTACAAGTCCGAAATCGAACGCCTGCATGACGAACCGGAACAACAACTCGCCCGCATGGGAGCCCTCGAGCAACTTCGCGAATCGATCAAGACTTACGCCGATCGCGCGGAAAGTCCCATCGCTTGCCGGATTTCTCGACGACTCGGCCCTGCTCGGTCGCGACGAGGAGCCCGATGCGGAAGAGACAGCGGCCGCCAATGCCGTCAAACTCATGACGCTGCATAGTGCGAAGGGGCTTGAGTTTCCGCGGATCTACCTCGTCGGGCTCGAAGAGGGCCTCTTGCCGCACAAGCGGTCGCTGGAGGATGAGGACAACACGATCGCGGAAGAGCGGCGACTCGCCTACGTCGGAGTGACGCGGGCCATGACGGACCTCACCGTCAGTGGGCCGCGTCCCGGATGAAATGGGGCAAACGAAGGCCGTCGCTGGTCTCGCGGTTTGTGCGGGAAATGCAGCAGCCGACACGACGAAGACGCGTAAAATCCGCGCCGCTCAAAGGCGAAATATTTCCCAAGAACTGAGCTTCGTGCGGTCTCTCTGCGGCGATAAAATACGGATAGAAATGGCTGCATTGTCTCAAGCTTGCGGCAAGCGGCCCCGAGAATGGTCACGCCAAGTTTGGCCGAACTTGGTCCGCGTGTGACCAAGTTCTCCCGAACTTGGTGCAACTGTCGCCAAGTTCGCTCAAACTTGGTGAATCTGACGCCAAGTTTCGCCGACGAGTTCAATCTCGAGCTGCGGACTACACTTGCGCGAACTGGCTCGCGTTCGTGTCTCGCGACTACTGAATCGACCGCCTCACCAGGTCTTCGAGCTTTCGATCCAGCATCCGGGCGACCTCCGTCGGCTTGTTCGTTGCCGAATTGGCCGAACAGAGTCGACGGCTTGTCGTATTCGATGCACGTCTTACCGCTCCCGTCTTCATAGATCAGCACGCGCAGCGGGGCATACAGGCTGTCGCGGATTTCGTGCTGGGTCATCTCCAGCGCGAACAGCGGATTTCCCACGACGTACTGGATCGCCCGCCTGTGCTGACCGGCCAATCGCAGCAAGGCACCATGATTATACGACGTAAAGAGCATGAAGCCGCTCGAACCTTCGGCCGCTTTGAGTTTCGCCCGGAGTTTCTCCGCGTCGATCCCCGTCGCCAGCGCCTTGTCGGACTGCGGTTCGTGACCGAGCTGCTCCTGAAAGGCTTTGGTCACCTGATCGAACGGCTTGTGGCTGCCGAAGTGCACGTGCTCGACCGTGATTTGCTTCACTTCCATCGCAGCACCTCTTTCAGACGCGACGCCCACCCGTGTTTGGAACTCAAGGCCGCCGACGACAAATGCCGTCGCCGACGGTGACAAAAACGGGCAAAACCGCTCGCTTCTTCATGCTCATATACCTCTGCTCCACTAACGTCCGCCCGCATCACTCGCGGGTCAGCAAAAAAGCCCCCGCCATGCCGCCGGCGGCACAGATGCTGATCAGCCCATACCGTGCATTCCGGCGGACCATCTCGTTGGACAGCGTCGTGAGGATCCGTCCGCCCGTCGCCGACCACGGATGGCCCACGGCGATCGAGCTGCCGTTCACGTTCACCCGTTCCCAATTCACCGGACCGGTGGCCGGGCCTTTCCAGCCCTTCTCCCACGCGGCCGCGTTGAACAGCACCTGTGCGGCGAAGGCCTCGTGGATCTCGAGGAGATCGATGTCCGCCAGCCGCAGCCCCGTGCGCTCGAGCAGTCGCGGCACCGTGATCGCCGGCGCCATCAGCAGGCCTTCGTTGGGATGCAGGGCCGCGTATTCCATCGCCTCGATAAAGGCCAGCGGCTTTCGCCCTTCCTTCCGCGCCCGCTTCTCGCTCATCAGCAACACGGCCGACGCTCCGTCGGTGACGGGCGACGAATTCCCCGCCGTGATTGTCCCCTCCGGATCGAAGACCGGTTTGAGCGTGGCCAGCTTTTCGAGCGACGAATCCGCTCGCGGTCCCGTGTCTTCGGTCACGCCTTCCACGGGCACGATTTCCGCAGCCAGCCGCTCGCGGGCGGCGATCGAGTTGCGGTGACTGGCCAGCGCGATCTCGTCCTGCCGAGTTCCGCGGAGTGCCCCACTGTTTGCGGGTGATCTCGCCGTGCTGACCCATGGAGAGCCCGGTCGTCGGCTCTTGAAAGGTCGTCGGGTCGGAGCCGCTCAGCCATTCGACGCCGCCGGCGATCCCCGCTTCGATCCGGCCGTTCGCGATGGCGTCGGCAATAATCGTCGCCGAACGCAGGCCGGTGATGCAGTAGGACGAAACGGTCTGTGCCTCGATATGCGGCGGCAGATCGGCTTCCAGCACGATTTCCCGCGCGAGGTTCGGCTTGCCCTTCTCAGGCACGACCGCTCCGAACGCGAGGGCTTCGATCCCGTCCGGATTGACCTTGTGCCGCTGCAGCAGCCCGCGGACCGCGTGCTTGGCCAGCGCCAAGGGCCCGATGGACGCGAACGCCTTTCCCGACTTCACAAACGGCGTGCGTGCGCCGGCGACGATGGCAACTCGATGTGCGCTCATCTCTTCTCCTTTGCGGTTTCGGGCGACCCGACCGGCCGGCCGTCTCGTCTCAGTTTGAGGCACGTGCTCGAAAGCTTGGCGACGAGCCGGCCCGCTTCGTCCTTCACATCACATTCTACGTAGCCCACGGTCGTGCCGGCCTTCACCACTTTCGCGTCCGCGGTCAACGTGGCCTTGCGGACCCCGCGCAGGAAATTGATTTTGAGTTCGAGCGTGGTAAAGCTTTCCCCTTCTCCGAGCGTCGAGGCGAACGCGTTTCCCATGGCGAGATCGCCCAGATCGCAATACACGCCGCCGTGCATCGTGCCCAGCGGATTATGGTGCCGCTCGTCAGCCGGCATTTCGAAGACGGCATGCCCCGGCTCGAGCGACTTCCGCACGATGCCAATCAAGCGGGCAATCGGCGGCACAAACACTTCGCCTCGGCGCCTCCTTCGAGTCGGATTCATGCTGTCGTCATGCCTGTGTGCCTCCTCTTGCCGCCAGATCACGAACCGCCGGCCTGGCGGGCCACCTCGGGAAGAACGGCGAGCAGATTGTCCCACACTTTATCGGAGAGCCGCGAGCGCATCCGCTGTTGGGCTCGTTTCCACAGCGGCTTGGCCTCCTTGAGCTTTGCCAGTCCGCTCGGCGTGATCTTAAGCCATTTTTCGCGGCGGTCGACCCCCGGACGTTCGGCCACCCAACCGGCTTCCACCAGCGGACGCAAGTTGCGCGTCAGCGTGGTCTCTTCATGGACCGTCCGCTCGGCCAGATCCCGCTGCCGGATTTCGTCTTGAGCGGCCAGCACGCGCAGCACCGAAAACTGAGTCGTCCGCAGTCCGGCTCCCCGCAATTCGTCGTCGTACAAGCGGCTGGCTGCCCGCGACGCCTGCCGCAATGCGTGACAAAGACAGGGAACGCCGACCGATTTCAGATGCCCCGCGTTCCATATTACATGTATATGCATACTTTTCTCCGCCGTCAAGGGGGAGGCGGTGCTGTCGAGCCTTAGTTCTTGGCCGCTTGACGGTTCGCCGAATCCGCCGCCTAATTGGTTCGACGAATTCTGCGTCTGTGCTCCCCCGACAAGAGAGATTTCGATGAAAGCAATTGGCGTTTTATTGATACTGGCATGCCTCGACGGCCGCGCCGTGAACGGGGCGGAGGCCAAGGTCCTGATTTCGGGGGCACAAAAGGAAAACAATCTCGTTTCCAAGCTGGTTGAAGCGGCGTCGATTTCTGGCCCGGGAACTTCCTTTTCTTTTGCGCGTCGAGGCGACGGCTGGATTTTCATTTCGGCGACGATCGCTGGAGACGGAAACGTTGCCGTCATCCTGGAGGATTTGGCCAAGACCGACGCGGTCATCGATCATCGAGCGGTGCTCAGCCATCCCGCCGAGGGCGTGCGTTATGTCAAGAATGGACCGCACCGCATTCATGTCCGTTGCGAGGGGACGGCCCGTGTCGAGCGGCTCGTCGTGAAGGCGATCCCCGAACTCATCCAGAGCGGCCTGGGCTTTGATCCGGCCATCAAGGCGTTTGGCCATTACGACATGGACTTTTCCCGAAAGGACGTGCTGCCGAATATCACCACTTTCTTTGTACCGGCCTCTTTGAAGCTGCCCCAGCCGGTCGTAGACGACTGGCATCGGCAGGGAAAGCGATTCATCGTCGAATTCGGCATCGATCCCAAGTCCAAGACGGCCGAGGAGCATGCCGCGTATTGGACGCAGCTTCTGGAACAGGTGCCCTTTGCCGATGGTTTCATCATCGACGAGTTCATCATCAACCGGCCCTATGCTCCCGAAAGGCGGCCGCCGCTCGACGCCCAAATCGACACCCGGTTCGAAGCCGAGTCGATCCCGAGCGACAACGGGAGCGCGACCGGTATCCCATCTATGAACAGGCGATTAAGCGACTCCGGGCCGACACGCGGCTGAAAGACAAAACGCTTTATTTCTATTTCGGCGGCAGCGGCACTACGCTCAACCAGGAAGTCATTGGTCCGACGATCGTCCACACCATCCGCGAGTGCCATGACCGGCTCGCGCTGGAACGCTACATCTTCGAGCGCCGAGCCCAACAGCGCTCACGCGATGCGCCGCAAGAATTCGTCGACGGCATTGCCGACTGGAACCGGAAAGAGCCGGGAGTCAATCGCGACATGGTAATCGCTTTCGGGCTGTTTTCGATGCCTCCGTTCGGCCTCAACAAGCTTCCCAACGTCGACTACCACGTTTGGATGGACCAGCAGATGCACGTGGTGGCGACCGATCCGGTGATGACCGGGATGGGCGGGCTGGAATGGTGGACGACGGCGTTGGCCGACGAGGAGACGGTGCGCTTCGTCGGCAAGCTTTATCGACACTACGCCATCGAGGGAAAAACCGACCGCATGACACGTGATCCTCTGTTTCTCGCGCACCTGGAGAATGCCGATTTCGAGAAAGGAACGGCCGGTTGGGAGTTGCTGCGGCGGAAGCGGGAAGCATCGAACCCAAGAATTTTCCCCGATATGGCCACATCGAGATGCGGTTTATGGGCCAGAACCGGCCGCCCGATCCCGAGCACATCGGCGACACATTCTTATGGATGAAACGCAGCCCGAAGGGCCCGAACACGTTTTCGCAGACGATCAAGCATCTCGAGCCGGGCCGGCTCTATTCGTTCGAAATGCTGTCGTGCGATTACAAGGACCTGCTCCACCCGAAAGAGAAAAAGAGGGAGCAGGCGAACAACTTTGTCGGAACCGTGACGCTCGACGGCGTCGAAATCGATCGCAAGCGATCGTTCCGCGAGATGTATCCCAGCCAGCCGGAGTATCGCATGCCGACCCCAATCTGGATCACCTACCACTGGACGATCTTCCGGGCAAAAAGCCCGACGGCAAAGCTGACTGTCTCCGACTGGCCTTCGGACAAAGAGTCGCAAGGACCCTTCGGCCAGGAGCAGATTTTCAATTTCCTCGAGGTGCAGCCTTATCACGAATGACGCGGTTTCAGTGGAATTAATCCTTCGCGATGCTCCAGCGGAGGTATTCTTCGATGAACGGATCGAGATCGCCGTTGAGGACGGCCAGGGGGTTGCCCGCTTTGTAGCTGGTGCGGGTGTCCTTGACGAATTGCTCGGGATGCAGCACGTAGTTGCGGATCGTTTCGCCGCCGAAACCGATCTTGGATTTCTGGCCGCGGCGGGCAGCCGTTTCGGCGGCCTTTTTCTCGCGGTCGAGCTGATAGAGCTTGGCGACGAGCATCTTGCGGGCCATGGCCCGGTTCTTGTGCTGGCTGCGCTCGTTCTGGCATTGGACGACGACGTTCGTCGGCAAGTGCGTGAGTCGGATCGCCGAGCTGGTCTTGTTGACGTGCTGACCGCCGGCCCCGCCCGCGCGAAACGTGTCCTCGCGGACGTCGTTGGCGAAGTCGACGTCGATCACGGTTTCGTCGTCGATGGCCGGTGTGACATCGACGGCGGCGAACGACGTGTGCCGCCGCCCGGCCGAGTCGAACGGGCTGATGCGGATCAGGCGATGGTTGCCCGTTTCGCCTTTGAGCATGCCGAACGCGTAGTCGGCCCGCACGGCGAGCGTCGCGTTGCGAATGCCCGCCTCTTCGGCCGGCGACTCTTCGAGCAGCTCGGTCTCGTAACCCTTGGTCTCGGCCCAGCGCTGGTACATCCGCAACAGCATTTCTGCCCAGTCGGCGGAGTCGGTGCCCCCTTCGCCAGCTTGAACGGCGACATACGCCCCGCAGATGTCACTCGGGTCGGCCATCGTCGCTTGCAGCTCGACGGCTTCGATTTTGGGGCCGATTGCCGTCAAAGCCTGCTGGAAATCCGCGTCGCTGTTGCCCGTGTCGTCCGCCTCGGCGAATTCGAGGAGCACGCCGAGATCATCGAATTCGGAGATCAATTCCTTGAGCGGCTTGAGCGAAGCCGTGAGTTGCCGCAGTTCGCCCACGAGTTTTTGGGCCTTGTCGCCGTCGTCCCAAAAGCCGGACGCAGCCATTTTTTGATTAATTTCGTCGGCCTGTTTGAGCTTGGTATCGTAGTCAAAGAGAGTCCCGGAGATGGACAATCCGTCGGCTGATTTCTTCGTAAGCTTGTTTGTCTTCGTGATTCATAGGGCGGGGACTCCTGAAATTGCAGACGGCGCAGTCGAAGATGTCGAATTATAGGGGGCCAGTGAAGGTGCTGCCACGGCAGTGTCGACGAGGTGTCGCCTCAGGAGCAATCGCCGGCAAAGCGAGTCTCACCGAACGGGCGTCCTGAGCCGCGGTAAATGACTGCCGGCGGAGTCGATCCGGCGGTTGAAAAACTATCCTTGCCCGGCGAGGGACATAATCGCCTCGGCCCGCGTCGCATAATGGGGCCACAACTCGGCCAGCTTCATGTTTTCCAAGACGCCGCGGGTCTTCTCGGTCGCCTCGCACATGACGGCCCGTCCGCCGCGATTCGAGACGATGCGCGACAGCATCACGGCGACGTTAATCGTCACCGCGGTAAAAAGCGGTGCGCTCCCCATGTCGACGACCAGGTTTTTGAACTTTCCCTCTTCGAGCAGACGGCGGACCTTGTTCGACTCGGTGTGAACGTCGCCATAGTGAAAGTCGTGCGCGTCTCCGAGAGGGATGACAACCAGTGTGTCGCCCGCCTGCTCCACCGCAAAGACCTTGTTGTGCCGCGTCGATTCGAGCGCGTCGACTGAGTCTCCGGCCACGTCCGGCATGGCCGAAATCGTCTCGAGTTCCATCTGCGGAGTGTGCTCGGAGGTCAGGATTTCGTATTTGCGCCGATCCAGGTCCTCTTTGAGGGCCGCGACCTCAGTTCGTTCGGCAGACAAGACGCTCCTTGGCCTGGTCCACCTTGGATTTCGCTCGTTCGAGCTTTTCCCACTCGGACTTGAGATTTTTCCGCGTATTGGCGATCTCGTCGGACCGAGCGCCGATTTCGATCCGCTGCCGCTCGAGCGACTCCGCCTGTTCGGCCTGTCGGCGCTGCTCACTGGCGTAGGCTTCGTGGTGTCGCGCGAGATCCTCGCCGTATTGAACGAGCGCCGCGCGTTCTGCGTGATATTGCTCCCATTCAGCAGCCAAACGCATCTGGGCTTCGGCGAGCCTTGATTCGCGATCGTCCAAGGCTTTTTCTCGCTCCGCGACCGCCTGCTGCTGCAGGGCGAGCAATTGACGCTGGGCTTCGAGTTCCGTCTGCCCGGCCGCGAGCGACTTGCTTGCGCCGTTGCCCGAGTCCGTTCCGATCGATGCGGATCGGAGCTTGGGGCGGCGGCGGTGAGCTTCCGGCGCGTTGGGATAAGTCACGCGTAAGACGAACTTGCCAATCCGCAGCTTTTCGCCTTCGGCAATCTTCGCGCAACGAACTGTCTTGCCCTGCACGCTCGTGCCGCCTTTGCCCGCCAGATCGACTGCCCAGAGACCGTCCGGCAGCCAGAGCAAACTGCTGTGAATCGACGAGACGCTCGGATCGCCCAATCGCAACTTGCAGGGAGCGGCCGAACCTACGAGCGTGATCGGCCGGCTGATCGTGTAATGAGCCCGCCGACCCGAGCCGCGGACGTGGAGATCCACCTGTGGTAGTTGATTGTGTTCGTTGGCAAAACGGTCGAGCGGATTGAAGTCGCTGGGCAGGGCCTCGCTACCCGCGCCTAGTCCCAGCGTGTCGACAAGACGAATCTGATAGCCGCCGATACGGATCACGGAATCGGGATCGAACCAGCCGCCGGCGCGTTGAGCGTCGCCGAAATATGTTCCGCCTCCACTGCCCAAATCGAGACAGTAGAGACGACCGTAAATGGCCTGCAGATACGCATGACGTCGCGCGACTTCCTGATGATTGAGGCGACACGTGCAGCCCTCCGTACGACCGATAAGCGCGAAGGAACCGTTAACGACCTGCGTCGTCGGTTCTGGGTCGTCGGGCGCGGTGATTTCCAGGCGGAACATGCCCGGCAACAGCGCGCTGTCATCGCGTTCGAGGGTCAGCATGTCGATTCGAGCCTGTCCTCCAAAGGGTCTCCGGTCCCCAATCGGAAGAGACAACACAACGTCACTCGCGGTTACGCCGCCATCTGCAAAATGTCTTCCGTCCGTGCGGACAATGGCTGTCCGTCGATGAAATTCCCGTTAACCGCAATAGCAGCCGACGTCGCCTGGCGACGGCGCGTCGCATTGGCCCGCAATCGACGGCACGCCGCCGACGCTCCAATATGACTGACTTTGCGGAAGTGTTCAAGATGATATTTCGTTCCATCTTCAATCGGCAATGAGAGTTGTGAGGAATCTCACTGATTGGGTTTATACCGAGTAAAACAGTGAATCGATGTACATTAACGAGTGGGCCCATCTGACTGAGGGGTGCCCGGCGTTTGTCAATTGGCGCGTTGCGCAGTTCCCTCCACCGCGGTCACTGATTGCGGTATGATCGATAGTCAGCCATCTCTCTCCGAATTCCAGTCCTTTTCGCGTCACTTTTGCTATGCATGGGCCATGGTTCTACGCTGGCGGCGCATTGCTTGTGGTCGCCGCAGTTTTTTTGGCGTATTTGCTGTACCTCGCGTTGCGCGCGTTTTGGTCGTTGCGCCGATCGCGGCGCTGCCAGGAATTTGCGGACCTGGCGGCGAAAAAACAGCGTGAGGGTGACGTGCACGGCTCCGTGGGGCTCTATCTCAAAGCCGAGGCAGCCTGGTCACTCAACTCGTGGGACGGCGGTCGGGAATCGTGGCTGAAGGATCTCGATCGGCTGGGAAATATCGGATCGGGGCTTGTTCGCACTCTGTCGCGTGAACCGGGAATGGCTTACTCCGACTTCAACGCCACTCTCCGCGAGATGCGAGAAATGCTGCGGGACCGCAACAACTTTCGCATCGACGGCCGTCGCATGCTGCCCGACGTGGTGGTGCGCTGGAACGCATCGGTGAAGCGGTTGAATGGTCTGCGCGCCCGGCTTCGCCAAGTGTGCGAACCATCGAAAGTCGGCCGTCTTTGACGGTCCCGCGACAATTGCAAGCGATATCGCTTTACAGGTGAAGCGGTCGTCGGCAAAATCATCCGTTCGGTCCCGTCGAAACGGTTAACCGCGTCGAAACGAAAACGTCGCCAACCGGGCGAAGCCTGAATTCGACGCAAGTGGTTCGCCGAATTCATCTCCAGCGACCTCTTGGAGAGGCGGTTCCGAGCGTTCACAGGGGCGCATAGCTCAGTTGGTTAGAGCGCAGCTCTGATAAAGCTGAGGTCCGTGGTTCGAATCCACGTGCGCCCAATTACTGAGTCGGCGTTCGAGGTGCGAGGTGCGACGTCGGAATTTACTGCAGCCCCGCACGTCGCACTCCGAACTCCGCACGTCAATTTGGGGGACGTAGCTCAATTGGGAGAGCGCCGCCCTTGCACGGCGGAGGTTGCCGGTTCGATCCCGGTCGTCTCCATTTTCACATTTCCTAAAAAATTGGCCGATGATCCTTGACGAGCCGGAGGGCCATTTCTAAGATTAGACCTCGCTCAGGCGTCCTGTGCGCTTAACGATTTTGTCGCTTGCAGTTTGACGCCGGTCCCGAGTGGTTTGAAGCCGAGTCAGTGAGTTTGTCTCTGAGTCACTGTCTCCGCTTCAGCCCACTGTGGCGAAACCCGGGGGAATTTCCTCCGGGTCTGTTCTTTGACAATTAGGTAGCGGTATCAAGTGGCATCTGCAATTGCAATGCGAATGGGTGATCGGCTTTTCGGGTGATCGTGTCGGCGGTGGCTACACGGCCGACAAGTGAGTCCGGGGGACACTGGGCCTTCTGGTTCAGGGTTCAAGGAAGTCGGTCTCCGAGCGTATTGTGTCAGTGCACTCTTAGGGGCTTGGCGGTCCGAGTGTCGTCAGGTGTCGCGAGGCGACTCGCGGCATATTTTGCGGCAATATCGGACAGGCAAGATTGCGATGAAAGTGCGGCTTGAAAGAGCGGGGCTTGGCTGGTAACAGCGAGGTCGTGCTCGATCGAGACGAGGATCATGGTGGTCAAGTTACTAAGGGCGTGTGGGGGATGTCTTGGCGCCAGAAGGCGATGAAGGGCGTGGAAGGCTGCGAAAAGCCCGGGGAAGCTGTCAAACAAGCGTTGATCCCGGGGTACCCGAATGTCATACGTTGAATCCATATACGTATGAGGCAAACGCGGTGAACTGAAACATCTTAGTAACCGCAGGAAAAGAAAACAAAAGTGACTTCCTCAGTAGCGGCGAGCGAACGGGAATCAGCCTAAACCGTATGGCTTCGGCCATGCGGGGTCGTGGGGCTCATCACAGTGAAGTTACAAAATTGTCCGCTAGAAGAATCCGCAGGAAAGCGGAACCAAAGAGGGTGACAGTCCCGTATTCGAAAGTGGTGCAATCTTCCGATGAGTACCCGAGTAGGTCCGGTCACGTGAAAACCGGATTGAATCTGGGAGGCCCATCTCCTAAGGCTAAGTACTTGCTGGCGACCGATAGTGAATCAAGTAGCGCGAGCGAACGATGAAAAGAACCCCTGCTAGGGGAGTCAAAAGAACCTGAAACCACACGCTTACAAGCGGTCGGAGCTCCGCGTCCTTCGGGACCGAGTGACGGCGTGCCTTTTGCATAATGACCCGGCGAGTTACCGTCATTGGCTCGGTTAAGGCCTTCAGGGCCGGAGCCAAAGGGAAACCAAGTCTGAATAGGGCGACAATTGGTCAATGGCGGTAGACGCGAAACCTTAGTGATCTACGCATGGGCAGGTTGAAGCGCGGGTAAGACTGCGTGGAGGACCGAACCCGTCTGGATTGAAAACCGGTGGGATGACCTGTGCGGAGGAGTAAAAGTCTAATCAAACTGGGAGATAGCTCGTTCTCTTCGAAATAGCTTTAGGGCTAGCCTTGAGCCACTACGTAATGGGGGTAGAGCGACTGATCTCGATAGAGGTCCTACCCGGATGCTCTGCGTAACCAAACTCCGAATACCATTACGACTATCTCAGGAGTCAGTCCGCGAGGGATAAGCTTCGCGGTCGAGAGGGAAACAACCCAGATCGCCTGTTAAGGTCCCCAAGATCCGCTCAGTCACAAAGGATATTAGAATACTGAGACAGCCAGGATGTTGGCTTAGAAGCAGCCATCATTTAAAAAGTGCGTAATAGCTTACTGGTCGAGTATTTTAGTACCGATAATGAACGGGAGTAAGCGGATCACCGAAGCAGCGGGCTTAGCGTAAGCTAAGCGGTAGAAGAGCGTTCTGGACCAGATACAAGTCATACCGAAAGGATTGATGGTGGGGTCCAGAAGTGATTATGCCGGGACGAGTAACGATAAAACAGGTGAGAATCCTGTTCGCCGAAAG
>CAVWNP010000001.1:1007500-1122500 GCA_963756305.1 uncultured Planctomycetaceae bacterium | reverse complement strand
TCGAACTGGCCGAAAACGCTTTGCGGTCAGGAAGTCCGTCGCGTGGTCTCGAGTTCTTGCAGCAAATCCTCGACCGGCGGGGCGACCATTTCGTTTGGATCGAACGCGAGCGGCGCCTGACGAGTGCCCGTCATCGGGCTTCGGGACTGTTGAGCGCCGCCGACGGCAAGACGCGGGCTCTCTATGACTGGGCCTACGCCCATGAGGCCCGCCGACTCCTCGATTCGGGCAAGGCCGCCGGCGATCCCGCCCTCATTGGCGACGTCGCCCGGCGCTTCTTTCATACAGCCGCCGGATTCGAGGCGACCGACTGGCTTGCAACTCACTGGCTCGACCGGGGCGAATACGCGCTGGCGGTCCGGGCGTGGTCTCAATTGGCCGCCGACACACAACATGCGGCGCGGATCACCGACGGCATGCGCCGCAAAGCGGCGGTTGCCGAACAGCTTCTCGCGAGAAGTTCGAGCCCGTCCCCCTGGTCGCTGGCCCGCTCGTCGGACGTGCGCACCGCGGAGGTCAATGCCTCGGACGATCGAGGAGCGGATGTCGACCCGTCCAACACACCGCGGATCACGCGGGTGGCCGCGTTCGAACCGGCAGCATCCGACACGCCCCCGCGGTCGGCGCTCCCTTACATGAAGCCGGTCTGGCGGAGGTCGTTGGCGATCGGCAAGGAGCCGATCATGGATGGCGCCGTGCGGCGCTGGGAAATCGGGCTCAAGCGAGAAGACAAGCAGCCGGTCGCCGTGCATTCGGCGATCGTCGCGGGATCGGTAATCGCGTTTCGCAGCTATGACGGAATCTCTGCAGTCGACGGAACAACGGGCCAGGCGCTTTGGAATTACACCGCCGGCACGTCGTTTCTGCGTGCCTGGAACGATGTGGCCCAACTAGGACTCACGAACGGCGACGGCACTCCGGCGAGCGACGGCGCCCTCGACGTGCTGATGAATGCTTACGCAGGCAACTCCGTCTTGGGAACGCTAACCACCGACGGGCGCCGCGTGTTTGCCATCGATTCGACCGATCTCCGCCCCCATTCGTCCGTCCCCTCGGCGGAAGAGCCCGGGGAGCCGCGCGACGGCGCACAGCGCATGCCGCGGAGCGCCAACCGGCTCGTCGCCCTGGATTTGTTCACGCCGACAACCGACGCGGAAGGGGGCGTCAAACCAGTTTGGGAGGTTGGGGGATCGATCGGGACGGCCCACTGGTTTTACCGCATGGACGTCAACGACGATGGCCGCGTCACGCAGTCCGAATTCCTGGGAAGCGCCGAGGAATTTCGCAAGCTCGACCGCAATAACGACGGCGCGATCGATCTTGCCGAATCGAAGAATCCGGAGATCAAGCTCGAGCGGCATCCCTTGCACGGGCACTTTTTCCTGGGGCCGCCATTGGCGCTCGACGGCCGTTTGTACGCCGTCACCGAGTGCGATTCGCAGCTCAATCTGGTCGCTCTGCGGGCCGATACGGGGGCCGTTTTGTGGGTGCAGGGCATCAGCTATGTCGATCGGCCGATCGACGAAGATTCGCTGCGCAACACGTTGGCGTGCACGCCCTGTTACTCGGCCGGAGTGATCGTCTGCCCGACGCAAATGGGCGTGCTGGTCGGCGTCGACGCGCTCGATGGGGCCCTGCTGTGGACCTACTACTACGGCGATGACGACACGGCCTCCGAGAGCGCGTGGTCGTTCATGAGCCATCGGCCGTATGGCAACACGGGCTTTGCCAATCCGCCGCTCATTGAGGGGAATCGGATCGTCCTCTTGCCGCGGCAATCCGATTCGATTCATTGCATCGATCTGACGACCGGCAACAAGCTCTGGAAACAGCCCCGCAACGATGGCGAGTTCATTGCGGGAGCGGCCGACGGCGTGGTCATGATCGTCGGCGAGCGCACGAGCGCGGGGCTTTCGCTCATCGACGGGCGACCCCGGTGGACGGCTCGAACGGGCGCGGTTTCCGGCTGCGGTCTGCGCAGGAACGCAGTACCTGCTGCCTCTGGCCGAAAACCGCATCGTCGCGATCGATATGCGGACGGGAGCGCGTACCGGCTTGTCGGAGCCGGAGCCGAGCGGGCAAAAGACCGAAGAGCCGGCCGAGTCGCACGAGGAGGCGGCCCGCACACAGCCGGACGTCGTCCGATCGGGCGAATCGGCGGGCGAAGAATCTCTCGACCTGCAAACCTTTAAACTGATGGTACGCGTGGCCCGGATGCTCGAACGGCGGACCGAAGCCGCCCTCAGCGGGCAGCCAAAATTTCCCGAGAAGCCCGGGAACCTGATCGGCGGCGGTCCGTTCATCGTTTCCATCGGGCCGCGTGAGATTGTCGCTTATCCGCGGGCAGCGGCCCTGCTGAATGAAGTGAAGGACCGTCTCGCCGGCGCCGATCGCGAGCCGGAGGACTTGCTCCTGGCGGCCGATCTCGAGCGGATGCTTGATGGCGGCGCGGCTGCCAAAGAATATCTGGCCCAATTGGGGGACAAGGCCCTGCCGGAGATTGCCGACAGGCGGTCTCAGCTGTTGCGAGCCGTGCTCTACCAGGAATTGGCAGCGAACCAGGAAGACCCAACCGCGATCCTGAGCGAACTCGACAAGCTCTCGCGGACACCTTGGGAGCGCGGCCGGTTCTTGCAGGCTCAAATCAGCCGCCGAATTACGACGCAACAATTTCGTGGAGGCATTCGAGTCCGCTTCCGCATTCGCGAAGCTCGATCTGCCGGGCCTGCTTCCGTCGCCGACCGATCCGACGCATTTGATGTCCGCCCGCAGTTGGCTGGCGTCGCAATCGGTCGAGCTGAGGACGGGCCTGATGCGGATTGGCCCGCGCCCCGCGTTCGGAGTAAATGCTCGCGCCGAGGACGAACAACAGGCGGCTCTCAAATCGGGCGATCGCAAGGAACTCGAGCGCTTTCTGGCCGTCCACCCCGACGGATGGGTTTACCGATGCCGTGCGTCAGCGATTGGCCGAGGTGCTGGCGAGCGCCGGCGAAATCCAGCGTGCGGAGCTGCTGTTGATTCAAGGTCAGCACAGCCTCAAACCGGAAACGCGGCAAGCGGCCGAACGCCAATTGGCCCGGCTTTGGGACCGCACGGGAATGGCCGAGGAGGCTGCCGAATTGCTCGCCCAGCAGTCGCATCCGCGGCTCGACGAATTCCCTGCGAACTCGCTCACCAGGCTGGCATACGATCGGCTCCGAGACGCGTCAAAACCGGTCGATCGCGTGCGTATCTCGCAGACATTCCTGGAACATTGCGACCGCGAATTGGACGATGCGTACACAAACGCCTCGCGACCGTTTGTTACGCGGCCCACGTCGCCCTTCCAATTAATCGATCGCGGCTCGTCCACGCCGGCCGAGATCAGCATCGTCGATCGCCTGACTGGTTCGATTATCGACACGCTGCACCTTCCCGCCCCCTACACGGGCTCGGTCGTGGCGAGCGTGTCGCAGGTCGGCCACTTCCTTCCATTGGGAAGCCGCGGGGCGCTGCACGGAATTTCGCTGCTCCAGCGCGATCGCGAAAAGCCGATGTGGACGACGTCGCCGCCGCAAATCGCGCTGGACGTCGAACCGGCGCTGGTCGGTCCCAGCGGCCCGACGTTTTGTGTGTATCAATCGCACGGCAATCTGTTCGTCCTCGATCCGGGGACGGGCAAGATTTTGTGGCAGCGCAGCGACCTCGATCCGCAATGCGGGTTGGGTGGAGATCCCATCCGCGGGATTTTCGGCGACGAGCACGTCCTCGTGGTGCTCGCTCCCGATCACCTGGCCTACACCGCCTATAACACGTCCACGGGTGAAGAAATCCGCCAGGGCCGGCTGGACAACGAGTCGCGGCAGACCTCAGACCGCAGGACGTTCGGCCGCTGCCTGATGTATATCACGGCCGAAGAGGCCAATCGCCGCTTGCGGATTTGGGATTCGCTGAGCGATCGGCTGCTCTACGATCGGGCAATTTCCGATCGCCTGCTTGTGAAGGAGACGTCCGACGAAGAGGTTGCCGTCGTCTGCGAAGACTGCACGCTGCAAATCGTCGATGGTCGAACGGGTGCGGTCCGCGTGACGCAAAGCTTGACGCCGCGCGAAGTCCAGAATGCCTGCCAGCTCGCCATTTTCCGCGATGCCTCGCGGTACTACGTGAATTTGCAGCCGGTGCAATCACCCCCCGAGCCGCGGTTCTACAATTACTTTTTCGGCACGGATACGGTCTTGCCCCGCGTCGACGTGCGGGGGGACGTGCTGGCGATTGACCGCAAGACGGGCCGTCTCGTTTGGAAGCGCGGTTTCCAGCAGCGGACGATCCTGCGGACGCCGTCGCTGCAGCTTCCCGTGCTGGTGATGCTCTCTTCAGTGGGCGACCGGATGAACGGTAATCACCGGTCGATGCTGGTGGAGGTGGTTGATACCCGCACCGGCGAGACGCTGGGTGTCGAGAACAACAAATTCACCAACCGCATCCTGCAGCTGACGTACGAACACGATCGGCATCGCGTGCGGCTGTGGGGGGCGCGCTCGGTGATCGATGTCGATTTGATTCAATCGGCCGGACCGTCGCTGGCTGACGTTTCTGACAATTGATACGTGCCGCAACGACCGATCATTTGCCGGGTGCGGTGGTCCACTTCCGCTCGAGCAGGTGGACCTTGGCGACGTCGTGCATATAGTTGTCGGAAACGCGCGCCGCGGCCGCTTGCTGGAGGTGCGATCGAGCCTTTTTCGCGTCGCCCGCGGCTTCGAAGTAAAGTCCGAGATAGAGATGGGCGTACATCTGCGCCGTCTCGCGTCTCGGCCTTTTTCGCCGCTTTGAGGACCGCCTCTTCGGAGCCGCGGCCCGCGTAAAACGCGTAGATCTCGGCCATCGGAACCCGATCGTCCTGTGCCAGGTCGATTTTCATCAAATCATTTCGGGCTGCATCGATTCCCCGCTGCCGAGCGACGCAGAGAAAATGCCACGCGGCGTTTTCGACGTCGTTGGGATTGACGGTTTTGTGCGATTCAAACTGCCGCCGGCCCGTCGTCGAACTTGCCGGCGTAGTAGTCGCTGATGCCGCGCTGCCAGAGCTGCGGCGCCATCTGCGGGTCGAGCTCGGCCGCACGGTCGAAGTCGCTGAATCGATGCGGCGATTTTGTCTTCCCGAAAATGCTGCATGCCACGAGTCGCGACAATTCGGGGCCGTCTCATGCGGCCCGTCGGCACGAGCGGCGCCGCGAGCGATACAGTCGTCGAGGCGACGAGGCCCATCAGCAGGCGATGTTTTGACGACGAAGCGTTGCATCAGGTGAGCTTATAGAACCGCACGGCATTGTCGTGCAGCAGCTTGTGACGGAATTCCGGCGAACGGTCGCGGATGATCCAGGTCAGGGCGTCGAACCATTGTCGATAAGTGGCAACGGCCGTACAGACGGGCCAATCGCCGCCGAAAAAGACGCGATCGGGGCCGAATGTATCGAGGCAGAAATTGATCGCGGGGGCGAGGTCGGCCGGTTGCCACGCTTTCGGTTTGGCCGTGGCGACGATGCCGGAGATCTTGCACATCACGTTTTCATGCGAGGCGGCCGCCTTCATGCCCTCTTCCCAAGTCAGGCGCGATTTTTCATCGGTCGCCTGGACGTCCCGGTTGCCGCAATGGTCGACGATGAAGCGGGTTCGCGGACAATGTTCGATCAGGCGAACAGCATCCATCAACTCGGCCGGCCGGATGCAAATGTCGTAACTCAGGCCCAATTCTCCCAGGTATTGCACGTTCTTCACGAACGTCGGTTGCAGGCACAGAGCCTTTGGGCCGGTCCGGATCGTTGAGGATCATGCGGACCCCCTTCACGTGGGGATTGGTCGCGTACTTCTTGATGTAGTCGGGAAAGCCGGGGCGGTCGACCGAACCGCCGATGACCGCCCCGCGCATGCGGCTGTTGGGTGACTGGCAGAGCTTGATGACGTAATCGGCTTCGGCCTCTTGGTCGGCCGGATCGCAGTTCACCTCCATGTAGACCGTCTTCACGATATTGATGCCGTTCGTTGCTTCGTCGTAATCCTTGGGCAAATAACTGCGGCGAAAGTGCGCCGCTCGGACCTGGTTGAGCCAGGGCAAACGCAGACGACTCAGGTCCCACAGGTGCTCATGCGTATCGACGACAGGAATCGCGGATTCCTTGCCGGCCGGTTCCTGTGCGGCAGGGTCGCCGCTTGCATCGCGACGACTGCGCGTGCCGAGACTTGCCGACGAAGCGAGAAAGTTCCGACGGGACAAATGCCAATTCATAAGCCGCTCCAATTCGCTCGATGGTGTTCCTGAGTATAACGGTCGCGAGCGAATAAGGCCGCGCATGCGGGTGGCCGATTGCGAGTCGGATGGAAAGTGCGCAAGCGATTGTAGGACCCACTTTCGTCCGCTTGCTCCGGCGGAAATCGCTCGCTAGAATCGCGCCGGCCTTCGGCTTGCGGAGGCCGCTCGGGTGATGTGCGCGGATTTGGCGGCGGGCAAATCCCGGTCGCTTTGGACGAAGCTGTTGCCGAAGACAGACGGGAAAGACGTTTCGCGTGCCGGACACTTTTCACGCCTTTGAGCCTATTCTGCTGTTTGCATTTGTGCTGCTGGGATTCGTGATCACGACTCTCGTCATGGCGCACACGATCGGGCCGCATCGCAAGACGCCCGTGAAGGACATGCCGTACGAGTCGGGAATGGACCCGATCGAAGACGCGCGGCAGCCGTTTGACGTAAAATTCTCGCTGGTCGCGATTTTGTTTTTAATTTTCGACGTCGAGTTGCTGTTTCTGTATCCGTGGGCGGTGAGCGCGTACGCCGACGAGGGGGGCGTGCCCAAATCGCAGCGGGGCGACGTCTTCTGGGTGATGATCGTGTTCATTGTCACGCTTGTGATTCCGTACATTTATGCGTGGCGGAAGGGAGTCTTCCGATGGCGGTAGACGTTCCCGAAAACATCTTCCTGACGACGCTGGACGCCGCCGCCAACTGGGCGCGCTCCAACAGTCTCTGGCCGATGCCGTTCGCGACGGCCTGTTGCGGCATCGAGCTGATGGCGACGGCCTCGTCGCGGTACGACATTTCGCGGTTCGGCGCGGAAGTCATGCGATTCAGCCCGCGGCAATGCGACCTGTTGATCGTCGCCGGGCGCGTGGTGATGAAAATGCTCCCCGTTTTGCAGCGAATCTGGCTGCAGATGCCGGAGCCGAAGTGGTGCATCTCGATGGGGGCCTGCGCTTGCACGGGCGGCGTGTTCGACACGTATGCCGTCGTGCAGGGGGTCGATCGGTTCATTCCGGTCGATATCTATGTGCCCGGCTGCCCGCCGCGGCCCGAGCAGCTCTTGGCGTCGATCATCGACCTGCAGACCGCCATCATGAAACAAGGCACGCTGACGGGGAAAGAATTCGCCGAGCGGCGGACTGCGGAGGGCCCGGCGCCGTTGTCGCTCGACGAGCTGCGACGCAGCCGCGACTTTCTGCTGGCAAGAGCCATCGAGCAGGAGAAAGTGGTGCAACCGCCGCATTGACGTGCGGCCGTTGCCAGAACCAAAGCCAATGAGCACAACAGAAGAGCGGCTGCGAGAACGGTTCGGAGCGGACGGTTTTCAAACCAGCCGTTTCCGCGAGAATGTTCGTTTCGACTTTCCCTCCGAATCGCTCATTTCGACGCTGACGTTTCTCAAAAACGACTGCGGCTTCGACTATCTGGCCGAGTTGACGGCCGTCGACCTGCTCGAATATCCCGACGCACGCAATCGCTTTCGCGTCGTTTACGTCCTCGCGAATACGGCGACCGGCGAGCGGATCATCGTTCGCACGCATGTCGACGACCCCGACCCGACGCTGCCATCGGCCGTGCCTTTGTGGCAAGGTGCGAACTGGCTCGAGCGGGAGGTGTTCGACATGTTCGGCATCCGTTTCGACGGACATCCGAACTTGAAACGAATTTTGATGCCCGAGGAATACACATCGTTCCCCCTGCGAAAGGACTATCCCTTGCGGGGCCGCGGGGAACGGCATAATTTCCCCGTGATCACGCGGGCGGAAAGTTGATCGAAGCGAACCTCCTGCTGATTGATTGACCTGAGAATTAAGGATTCGAGACAAAGCAATGCCGCTCCAGCTTTCCGAGCTGAGTGACGTCGATTCGCCGGACAAGGAATATCTGTGGACCCTCAATTTCGGTCCGCAGCATCCGGCGACGCACACGACGCTGCGGCTGTTGTTGACGCTCGACGGTGAAACGATCGTCGACTCCGTCCCCGATATCGGCTACCTGCACAGCGGTTTCGAAAAGCTCGGGGAAGATCTCGACTTCAACCAATACGTGACGATCGTCGACCGGATGAATTACATCTCGCCGGTCGCCAACGAAATCGCCTGGCATCACGCCGTCGAGAAGCTGCTGGGCGTGACGATCACTCCGCGTTGCACGTATCTCCGCACGATCTTTGCGGAGCTGATGCGGATCCACGACCATCTGCTCTGCGTGGCGGCGGCGGCCCTCGACTTGGGAGCCTTCACGCCATTTTTGTATGCGTTCAAGCAGCGCGAGAAGATCAGCGACCTCAACGAGTTCGCCTCGGGGCAGCGGTTCCACGCCAGCTACACGCGCGTGGGCGGGGTGATGTACGACGTCGACGACGCGTGGATCAACCGCGTCCGCGAGTTCGTCGCCGGCTTTCGGCGCGGCGCATGCCGAAATCGCCGGCATGCTGACGAAGAATCGCATCTTTGTCGCTCGGCTCAAGGGGATCGGCGTGCTCACCAAAGAGGACGCGATCAACTATAGCTGCAGCGGCCCCGTCGCCCGGGCGAGCGGCGTCCTGCGCGACTTGCGGAAGGACGAGCCGTATCTCGCGTATCCCGATTTCGACTTCAAGGTGGTCTGCTCCAACGGCTGCGACTGTTACGCGCGGTATCTGGTGCGGATGCAGGAGATGCTCGAGAGCATCAAGATCATCGAACAGGCGATCGAAAACCTGCCGTCCGGGCCGGTCAACGTCGACGCCGAGGGGCGGGCGATCATGCCCGGCAAAGAAGAGGTGTATCAGAGCATCGAGGGGCTGATCCGCCACTTCGAGGTGATCATCCCCAACCGCGGTTTCATCGCGCCGAACGAAGAGATTTACGCGGCCAACGAGACCGCGAACGGCGAGCTGGGCTATTACATCGTCGGTGACGGGACGATCAAGGCGTATCGCGCCCGCACGCGGCCGCCGTCGTTCATTCATTTCGCCGTCTTTCCGCATTTGATCAAAGGGCACACGTTGAGCGACGTCGTCGCCGTGCTGGGCAGTTTGAACATCATCGCGGCGGAGCTGGACCGATGAGTGCTCTCTCGGAGCAAACGCGCGAGCGGATTCGAGCCGTCTTCGCCAAATATCCGAACAAACGGGCGGCAACGCTGCCGGCGTTGCACATCGTGCAAGACGAGCAGCGGCAGGTTTCGACCGAAGCGCTGCGGGAAGTCGCCGCGCTGCTCGAGCTGCATCCGGCCGAGGTGGACGACACGCTGAGCTTTTACGGTTTCTTCCGCAACGAAAAGGATCCGCTCGGCAAGAACCGCGTCTGGATTTGCCGCAGCTTGTCCTGTGCGCTTCGCGGTGGCGAGGAATTGTTGGACGCGGTCTCGGAGCGACTGCACGTCGAAGCGGGCCAGACGACGACCGACGGCAAGGTGACGCTCGAGTTTGCCGAGTGCTTGGGGGCCTGCGAGGGCGCCCCGTGCATCCTGGTGAACGACGAGTGCCACATGAACATGACGGCTGATTCGGTGAGCAAACTGCTTCAGGAACTATAGAGGCACCCGTGGCGACTTTTGAACCTGTCCTGTTGCGTCGCGTTGGCAAAGAGAGCGGCCAGTCGCTGGCTGGTTACCGCGCCGACGGCGGATATCAGGCGCTCAAAAAAGCCCTGGGGATGGCGCCCGACGATGTCACGAAAATCGTCAAGGATTCGGGACTGCGCGGCCGCGGCGGCGCCGGCTTTCCCACTGGCGTGAAATGGACCTTTCTACCAAAGAACCATCCGGGTCCGATTTACCTCTGCGTGAACGGAGACGAGAGCGAACCCGGCACGTTTAATAACCGCATCTTGATGGAGCACGATCCGCATCAGTTCCTCGAAGGGATCATGATCGCGGCCTACGCCATCCGCTCGTCGACCGCATACATCTATTTGCGCTACGAATTCGGACGGTCCTACCGCATACTCGACCGGGCAATCCAGGAGTGTTACGCGAACAACCTGCTCGGCAAGAACATCCAGGGGACCGATTTCTCGCTCGACATTTATTTGCACCGCGGCGCGGGCGCTTACATCTGCGGCGAAGAGACGGGACTGTTGGAAAGCCTCGAAGGGAAGCGGGCCTGGCCGCGGATCAAGCCGCCGTTCCCCGCCGTCGAGGGGCTCTTCCGCAAACCGACGATCGTGAACAACGTCGAGACGCTGGCCTGCGTGCCGCACATCATCGATCGCGGTGTGGATTGGTTTCGCTCGATCGGCGTGCCTCCCGACCCGAATAATCCGCGCGACGCGGGAAGTCTGGGACCGAAGCTTTATT
Source organism: uncultured Planctomycetaceae bacterium (assembly GCA_963756305.1). Taxonomy (GTDB): domain Bacteria; phylum Planctomycetota; class Planctomycetia; order Planctomycetales; family Planctomycetaceae; genus DASPSM01. The sequence goes on along the minus strand of CAVWNP010000001.1, from coordinate 1,111,942 downwards.
GCATCAGCGGGCACGTCAACAAGCCGGGTTGCGTCGAGCTGCCGCTCGGCGTGCCGGCCCGCGAATTGGTCGACGTCTACGGCGGCGGAGTCTGGAAGGGGCGCAAGGTGAAGGCCTGCGTGCCCGGCGGAATCAGCATGGGCTTCTTGTCCGCCAGCGAAATGGATACGCCGCTCGACTTCAACGGCCCGGGCCGCGTGGGCTGCCTGGGTCTGGGAACGGCGGCCGTGATTGTCGTGGACGACCAGACGAGTATGGTCGACGTCTTGTATAACTGTTGCCGATTCATGGCTCACGAATCGTGCGGACAATGCACGCCGTGCCGCGAGGGGACCGATTGGTCGCGAAAGATTTTGGAGCGCATGCGGGCCGGCGAAGGGACGATGCAGGATCTCGACGTGCTGACGGAGATTTCCCAGACGATGGGAACGATTCCCGGCACAACGATCTGCGGACTGGCCGATGGGGCCGCGTGGCCGATCAAAAACGCGCTTGCCAAGTTTCGAGACGACTTCGTGCAGTGCATCAACCGCGGCCGCAAAGCGCCTGCCGCGGCCTTGGCTTGAGGAACAAATGGGGACAGTCGTTGTAAACGGGAAATCGGTTGAAATCGGCGAGGGGGAGCGCCTGAATTGCGTTCAGGCGGGCCAGCGAGCCGGCGTCGACATCCCGCATTATTGCTGGCATCCGGCTCTGACGGTTGTCGCAAGTTGTCGCATGTGCCTCGTGGAAACGGGTGAGCGAAAGCCTGATGGCTCGATCGCGATGGGGCCCAAGCTGGTGCCCGGCTGCCAGACTCCTGTCAAAGACGGCATGGTGATCGTGTCCGATAGCAAGAAGGTGAAAGATTCGCAGGCACAGGTGCTTGAGTACTTGCTGCTCAATCATCCGCTCGACTGCCCGACGTGTGACCAGGCCGGCGAGTGCTTTCTGCAGGATTACAGCTATCGCTTCGGCCACGCGCATTCGCGGATGCACGATCCGAAAATTCGCCGAAAAGACAAGGACTACATCGGCGACCAGATCACGCTCTTCACCGATCGCTGCGTCATGTGCTCGCGCTGCGTGCGGTTCACGCGGGAGATCAGCGGCACGGCCGAGATGCAGATTATCAATCGCGGCAGCCACGCCGAGATCGATATCTTCCCCGGCATTCCGTGCAACAACAAACTCGCGGGCAATGTGGTCGATCTCTGCCCCGTGGGCGCGCTGTGCAGCAAGGACTTTCTCTACAAGCAGCGAGTATGGTGGCTCAAGTCGAAGCCAAGCGTCTGCCCCAATTGCAGCACGGGCTGCAGCATCAACGTCGACGAGAATAACGAGACTGTCTACCGCTTGAAGCCGCGGTACAACCCGAAGTCTCAAGGCGAATTCATGTGCGATGAGGGGCGGTTCGGCTTCAAATACGTCCACAGCCCCGATCGCCTTCAGCTTCCCGCCGCGAAAGGCTTGAACGGCTATCCGGCGAACGACTGGTCGGCCATCTTGCCCGGCGTTCAAAAGGCGCTCAGTGAAACTGCCAAAGCGAGTCCCGGCAAACTGGCCGCCGTACTCTCGCCGTGGATGACGTGCGAAGAGGCGTACTTGCTGGCAAAATATTTGAAATCGCTTTCCAAGGATGTGCGACTGGCGATGGGACCGGTGCGAATCGTCGGCGAAGACGACCGCTATCCCAAGCGCGTGGACGGCCAGCCGGCCGAGCCGACCAGGTTCACGATTCGCGCCGAGAAATGCCCCAACCGCGCCGGCGTCGCGGAAATCCTCAAGCACTTCGAGGGGAGCGTCGTTTCCTTCGACGACCTCAAATCGCAAATTGCCGGCGGTCAGGTCGATAGCCTGTATGTCGTCGGCGGCGATCACGAGCCCTGGAACACCGAGGCCGATCGCAGTTGGCTCGCGAAGCTCAAGCTGTTAATCGTGCAGGATATCTTGCCGTCGCCGGCAGTCGATCTGGCCCATTACGTCCTTCCGGCCGGCGCCTTTGTCGAGAAAGACGGAACGTTCATCAACCACGCGGGGCTGGCTCAGACGATCGAGCGCGCCGTGCGGTGTCCTGGTGAAGCGCGGCCCGATGGGCGCATCCTTTGGGAACTGGCCGGTCGGCGCGGCTTGTTCCACGCTGCGACGGTGCGGATAGAAATCGGGTCGGAGATTCCGGCACTGGCTGCTTTGCGCACCCCGTCGCTTGGACTGGCGGGCCGACTCCTCTCCGAGGGGCCGGCCACCGAATCGGCCGTGCAGACCGATCCGTTGCTGCAGAAAGCGGTGACCAGCGTATGAATTGGCTGTACGCGATCATCGCGATCGTGGTCGTTCTGGGCGGCGTGCTTGGAGCGTGCGCGTATCTGATTTGGATCGAGCGGAAGCTGGCTGCCCGGATTCAGGATCGGATCGGTCCGAATCGCGTCGGGCCGTGGGGCCTGCTGCAGTCGATTGCCGACGGGATGAAGTTCCTCTTTAAAGAGGAAGTCATCCCCGCCGGCGCGGAGAAATTCTTGTTTGTCTTGGCGCCGACGATCTCCGTGTTCACCACGTTGCTTGCATTCTCGGTCGTGCCGTTCGGCCCTGCGCCTCCAAACGGGAGCGGAGGATTTCCGTTTGGGATCGCCCCCTACGTGGATATCGGGATCATCTTCGTCTTTGCCGTCACCAGCCTGGCTGTTTACGGGATCATCCTCGGGGGCTGGTCATCGAACAATAAATACAGTGCGCTTGGAAGCCTGCGGTCGAGCGCGCAGGTCGTCAGCTATGAGGTTCCCCTTGGCTTATCCGTCCTGGGCGTCGGGCTGCTCGTGGGTTCGTTCAATCTTGATGCCGTAATCAGGGCACAAACGGTCGACGCGGGAATGCGCGGCCTGTTTGACTGGTTCATCTGGTGCCAGCCGCTGGCGTGCTTGATTTTCTTCTCGAGTGCCCTCGCCGAATCGAACCGGCTGCCCTTCGATTTGCCCGAGTGTGAGCAGGAACTCGTCGGTGGCTATCACACCGAATACAGCGCGATGAAATTCGCCATGTTCTTCCTGGCCGAGTACACCCACGTCATTACCGTGAGCTTCCTCACGGCCATCTTGTTCTTCGGCGGTTGGCACTTCCCATGGATCGCCGAGGCGCAGAGCGACTACTTCGGCGCCGTTGTGGTCAAAGTGGCTGTCCTGTTGACCAAAGTGATTCTGATCATCGCGTTTATCATGCTTATCCGCTGGACGCTGCCTCGATTCCGTTTCGATCAGCTGATGAATTTGAACTGGAAGGTTTTCATTCCGCTTTCGCTTTGCAACTTGCTGGGAATGATGATCGTCAAGCAGTACGATCTCTCGCGGTGGTGGATGCTGTTGGTGTCGGTCGTGCTGGTGGTCGTGGCGACGGGAATCTCGTTGTTCCTGTCGCATTTCGGCCCGTCGGTTGCCAATGCACACCCTCAACTCGGCGAGGCGGTCGGCCGGACGCCGGGCCTTTCCGGCCGCTAGCCTGCCGCGACGTATTGGAATTTCGAGAGAAACGACGAACGTGCCAATCAAAGCCGAAGATGTGACGTGGGTCGAGGAGCCGCAATTTGGGCTTCTGGAGGCGATGTACCTCCCTGCGATCGCCGAAGGCGTGAAAACGACGCTCAAGCATCTGTTTCGTCCGGAAGTGACGACCGAGGAATACCCCGAGGTCAAACCCGATTTACCCCTCAACTATCGCGGCTTGCATCGCCTCAATCGCGACGATCAGGGACGCGTGAAGTGCGTCGCCTGTTTTCTCTGTGCGACCGCCTGTCCTGCACGGTGCATCGAGATCATTGGCGACAAAGCCCCCTGGCCCGATCGCGACAAGTATCCGACGAAATTCGTGATCGACGAACTCAAGTGCATTTATTGCGGCATGTGCGAAGAGGCCTGCCCGGTCGACGCGATTGAGCTGACGAGCTTGTTCGACCTGACGGGCCGCAGCCGGCAGGAGATGCTGTTCGATCGCGAAAAACTGCTGGCTGTCTACGATCAGACGGTGAATTCCGGCCGCGATCCGATCCGCACGCATTCCGGTCCGCTGGGACCAGCGGCCGAGATCACCACCACGCTCTTTCCCGCAGGGGGAAGCGCGTCGACCGACCACCGCGCCGGTCCCTCATCCGCGCCCGGCAAGAGCGACGCCTCGCAACATAACGCGCCCCCCTAAGCCGACCCGTACCCTGACCTTGAACCGCTAGCCGCCATGAACGCATTTTTTGCATGGACCATCGAGCATCGGGCGCAACTTGTGCCGCTGCTGTTTGGGTTTTTTGCGCTCTATCTCCTGTTGCCTCGCGATCGGCCCGTTTTGCGGACCGCAGGGATTTTGATCGGCTTGGTCGGACTCGGAGGATTGGGCTTTACGCTGCTCTCGCCGGGAATGACGTTGCACGGGATTCTGTTTTACATCTTCGCCGGTATCACTGTTGTGGCCGGTGTGGCAACGGTGACGCACCACAACCCGGTCTACTCGGCGCTGTCGTACGCGTTGACGACGCTCAGCGTGTGCGGCTTATTTCTGCTGCGAGCCGCCCAGTTCCTTGCGGCCGCGACGGTCATCATCTATGCCGGCGCGGTTGTCGTGACGTTTTTGTTCATCATCATGCTGGCCCGGCAATCGGGGAATGCATCGTACGACCGTCAGGCCCGCGAGCCGTTTCTCGCCACGTTGGCGACTTTCGTGCTCTTGGGAGGGTTCCTTCTGACGATCGATCAATGGGTCACGCAGCGCGCGGGAAACCTGCCGGCTCCGGTGCCTGGCGGTCGCCTGACGATCGCCGAAACGGCAGAAATGGGACCGCGCAGCACGGCCGGCTTCCTTCCGATCCCCAAGGGTTCGGAACAACACACGCACAGCAATTTCCAAGCGGGAGAAGCGGGGCGGCTCCGCGGACTGGGCCGCTCGCTCTTCAGCGATTATCTTGTCGCCGTCGAATTGGCGGGAACTCTGCTGTTGGTGGCCGGCGTCGGCGCCGTCGCCATTGCACCGCGGCGTTCGACGGGGAAATTGTAAACCGATGATGTCGGAACTGACCAATTATTTGATCGTCGGGGCCGTCCTCTTTTCGCTGGGGGCGCTCGGCTTTCTCACGCGCCGCAATATGATCGTCGCGATCCTGTCGGCCGAAATGATGCTCTTAGGCGTGACGCTCAACCTCGTCGCGTTTTCGTATGAGCACGCCAGTTACGAGGGCCAGATTTTCGCCGCGATTGTGCTGACGGTGGCCGCTTGCGAAGCGGGACTGGCTTTGGCGCTCCTTTCGGCTCTCTATCGCCTGCGAAAAACGCTCGATATGTCGGTCTGGCGCGACCTGGGTGAACCGGGCGTCGAGCTGCCGGTTGAGAAACCTGAGCAAGCTCCCAAGCCCCCGGCAACGCCGCCCTATCCGCGGCTCACGTCCGCCGGAAGGATTCCGGAGACGGCGTGGACGGAGAAACCTACGCATGTCTGAGGCGTTCCACTCGCTTCTGCTGTGGCTCATTCCGGGCTGCCCCTTGGCCGCGGCCGTGCTGGTGGGCCTGTTCGGCAAGGCCGTATTTCGCAGCGGCTCTCATCGGCCGGTGATCGCCGCTCTGGTGGTCTCCTGCCTCTTGTCGCTTTGGCAACTTGGCGCCGTCGCCACCCACTCGGAGGCGAAGCAGACAGAAAAGGCATCTCCCGCGGCGGGAGTGGCCTCGGCGAGTCCGGGCCAAAACGTGCCGGTCGCCTATGGTTTCGATTGGATCACGGTGGGCGGACTCAATGTCCGGGCTGACGTGCAGGTTGACTCGCTCACCGCCGTGATGCTGGCGATGGTGACGCTTGTCAGCACGTTGGTTGCCGTTTACGCCACCGGCTACATGCACGGCGATCCCGGTTATCCGCGGTTCTTCGCCGAATTGGCGCTCTTCGTCTTCTCGATGTGCATGCTGATCATGGCGCGCAACTTCCTCGTGCTGTTTGTCTTTTGGGAAGCGGTCGGCCTTTGCAGTTATCTCTTGATCGGCTTCTGGTACCAGCGTCCGATTGCTGCTGCCGCGGCGGTTAAGGCGTTCGTGGCGAATCGCATCGGGGACGCGGCCTTCCTCATGGGCCTGTACCTCATCTGGACGACCTTCCACAGTCTCGATTTTGCCGACGTCCTGGGAGGGCATCATGTGCAGGAGGCGGGTTTTTCGCTGCATGTTTTGCTGATCTGCGTGTGCCTGTTTACGGGCGCGTGCGGCAAGTCGGCCCAATTCCCTCTGCATCTTTGGTTGCCCGACGCGATGGAAGGTCCCACTCCCGTGAGCGCCCTGATCCACGCGGCCACGATGGTGACTGCGGGCGTTTATCTGGTCGCCCGCTGCACGCCCCTCTTCATGCTGGCGCCCGAGGTGCAAGTCGCCGTCGCGACGATCGGCGGGATCACCGCATTGATGGCGGCGTTGATCGCGCTCACCCAAAACGACCTCAAGCGCGTCCTGGCGTATTCCACGATCAGCCAGTTGGGCTACATGTTCATGGCGCTGGGCAGCGCGGCGGCCGGGACGGCCTTTGCCGCGGCAGCCGTCACGGCGGCCATTTTTCACATGTTCACCCATGCCTTTTTCAAGGCGCTCCTCTTCCTGTCGGCCGGCAACGTGATGCATTCGATGGGGAACGTGATCGACATGCGGCAGTTCAGCGGACTGAAGAAGGTGTTGCCCGTCACGAATATCGCCTTCCTCTGCGGCGCTTTGGCGCTTTCGGGATTTCCCTTCCTTTCCGGCTTCTGGAGCAAGGATGAAATCTTCGGACTGCTGATGAACGGCACGCATCACGGCGATCATCGGGTCATGTTTCAGGCCCTCTTCTGGGTCGCGTATGTGACGGCGATTTTGACGGCGTTTTATACGTTCCGGGCCTATTTCCTGACCTTTTACGGTCCAACGCGAATCCCCGCTGAAGCCTTCGCACACGCGCACCATGGTTCCGATCATGCGGCAAGCGATGCGGCTGGCGCGCATGATTTCCACAACGGCCATTTGGCGGCGCCGGCCGCGATCGCACACGCGGCACCGGTCGTCGGCGATCCCTCGCAAATTCACGAAGGCACCTCGGCCATGAAGTGGCCGCTGATGGTGCTCTCGTTCTTCGCTCTTGCGATCGGCCTGATTGTCGGCCCGACCCATCTCTTCGCCGGCTGGATCGCGCAGGTGCCGACGCTCGTCAAAGGAGAAGCCGAAGGAATTCAATGGTTGCTCGCCGGCGCGAGCATCGCTGGCGGCACTCGGCGGAATCGGCGTGGCGGCCCTGATGTACGCCAAGCCTTCCAATCTTCCGCAGCTCGTTCGGACGGCCGTGGGGCCGCTCTACGATCTGTCGCTCAACAAGTTCTATCTGGACGAAATCGCCAATGTGCTGGTGATATTTCCGGTCAAGGCGCTGGCCTTCGCTTCGGTGCTCTTTGACCAGGGGTTCGTCGATCGACTGGTCGACGAGGTCGGCACCGTCCCGGCGCTGATCGGTCGGTTTTTGCGGCCGGTGCAAAACGGGCTGATCCAGTCGTACGCTCTCGTGATGCTGTTCGGTTTGGCGATCTTTCTGACCACGATTCTGCAACTGGTTCCCATTCCATGAGCGCCGTGACCGCGAATTTACTGGCGATGATTTTCCTGCCGTTGACGGGGGGATTGTTGCTGCTTGTCGCGAAGTGGCCTGCGGCCACGGTTCGCCAGTTCGCACTGGTCGTCACGTCGGTCACGCTCGTGCTGTCGATCATTCTCGTCGGACAGTTCCAAAGCGTGCCGGCCCCCACGCCCGATCCCAAGTCGCCGATTCATCCACGCATCGAGCTGAAGCGTGATTGGATGACCTTCGAGCGGCAAGTGTCGCCCGGCCAGTCTTGGCCAGCCAAGTTCCGCCGCGATGTGCACCTCGAGTTCTTCCTCGGGATGGACGGAATCAGTCTGTCGCTGGTGGTGCTCACCACGCTTCTGACCTTTTCGGCTGTGTTGATTTCGTGGCACGCCATCAGCGACCGCGTCCGCGAGTACTTCGCCAGTTTGTTGATCCTCGAAGCCGGCTTGAGCGGGGCGTTTTGCGCTTTCGATCTGGTCCTGTTCTACGTCTTTTTCGAGTTCACCCTGTTGCCGCTGTTCTTCCTGGTCGGAGTCTGGGGCGGTCCGAAGCGCCGCGAGGCGGCGGTGAAATTCTTCCTGTACACCTTCGCGGGCAGCGTGATCACGCTCACGGGAATTGTGTTGCTCGTGATTCATTTGTTCGGCCGCAACACGCTGGCGTATCCGTTTTCGATCCCGGCGATCGCCCAATCGCTGGTTGAGGTTCCCCTACCGACCTCGTTGCAGATTGGCATCTTTCTGGCCATGTCGCTGGGCTTTGCGATCAAGGTCCCCTTGTTTCCATTCCATACGTGGCTGCCTTTGGCGCACGTCGAAGCGCCGACGGCGGGAAGCGTTCTCCTGGCCGGCGTGCTGCTCAAGTTCGGCGCCTACGGGTTCTTGAGGTTTTGCCTCCCCCTCTTGCCGGAGGCTTGTCTTGCCGTCGGCCTGCCGTTGATCGGCGTGCTGGCCGTGATCGGCATTCTGTACGGGGCGTTGTGCGCGTACGCCCAGACCGATTTGAAGAAGCTGGTGGCCTACAGCAGCATTGCCCACTTGGGCTTTTGCATGCTGGGCATGTTCGCGCTCAATGCTGAGGGAATGATGGGCAGCTTTTTGCAGATGATCAATCACGGGCTTTCGACCGGGGCCCTCTTCCTCTTGGTCGGCATGGTTTACGAACGCTATCACACGCGAGAAATCGGCAACTTCGGGGGACTGGCCTCCCGGCTGCCGCTGATTTCGACCGCAATGGTCTTCACGTGCCTGGCGAGTATCGGGCTTCCCGGACTCAACGGGTTCGTGGGCGAATTTCTGTCGCTGATCGGCATGTACCGCGTCAGCCCGGCGATGGCTTGCGTCGGTACGCTGGGCGTGATTCTGGCCGCCGTCTATTTGTTGACGATGCTGCAAAAGGCCTTCTTTGGGCCGGTGGGATCGTTTCCGCTCTCCCATCCCGTGCCGGACATGGTCAGTCGCGAAGCCTGGTCGTTGTTGCCGTTATTGGTGCTGTGTTTGGCGATCGGCGTCTATCCGAAACCGCTGATTGACACGGTTAAGCCTGATATCGACGCCATCGCGGGCATGTACTCAAAACTGCACGCCGACCGTGTCGCGTCCAACTCTGGGGACAATTTGGAGGTCCGTCGCTGATGTCCCCCTTCGCGCTGAGCGTACGCGCCGATTTTGCCGGAGTGCCTGCTGATCGCAGTCGCCTGCCTGCAATTTCTGATCGGGCCCTTTTTGGTGACCGAGCGGAAGGATGTCTCCGGAAGGATGAGTCGCGGCTGGGGAGCGGTCGCTCTGGCGGCATTCGCCGTCGCGCTTTGGCTATGGCGAGAGTTTCCCGTCCGGAGCGCGACTTTGGTGGACACGAATTCGCTCGCGTCGGCCCTTTTCCGCAGCGACTCGCTCACCGGCTTTTTCCGCGGTGTGGCGATTATCGCCGGAATTGTGCTGGTGCTGATTAACTGGGGGCACATCGTCGACGAATATGCCGCCGAGTTTCATGGGCTGATCTTGTTGATGGTCGCCGGGGTCAGCCTGTCGGCCGTCCGCCAACGACTTGATCACATTGTTCCTGGCGCTTGAGTTGGTGAGCATTCCGACTTACGTGTTTCTGTACTTGCCGCGACGCGATCCGGGAGGTCCCGAAGCGACGACCAAGTATTTCCTGCTGAGTATTTTTTCCTCGGCGATCGTGCTTTACGGTTTCAGCTTTTTGTACGGGGCCGTGGGCAGCACGCACTTGAGCACGATTCACGCGGCCTTGGTGCGGGCGCCGGCCGACAAAGTGCCCGCCATTCTGCTGATCTCGGCGGCGTGCGTAGCCGCGGGGCTGAGCTTTCGCGTGACCGCGGTCCCCTTTCACTTTTACGCACCGGATGTCTTCCAGGGCTCGCACGCCGGGGCCTGCGCTCTGTTGTCCTTTATTCCGAAGATCGCCGGCTTCGTCGCGCTGATCTCGATCCTGTATTCGGGACGCACGGGCCAGTTCGGCCCGTCGAGTGCCGAGACGCTGTGGGTCTGGTTCGCCATGATCTTCTGGCTGATGTCCGTGGCCAGCATGTTTTTGGGCAACGTGCTGGCCCTCTTGCAGCGGAATCTCAAGCGGCTCTTGGCCTATTCGAGCGTCGCAAACGCCGGTTACATGCTCGTCGGCCTCGCCATCGGTCACCGGCCGAGTCCGGTGGGCGGCGTGCCGGCGCTGTTGTTTTATTTGGTCGCGTACGGCTTCACGATTGCGGGGGTTTTCGGTCTGCTCGTCTTGCTCAGACGCCTCGATCGGCCCGTCGAAAACATCGACGACCTGGCCGGCTTGAGCCAAACGCATCCGGCGGCGGCGGCGGCCTTGGCCATCCTGCTCTTCAGCCTGACCGGATTGCCGCCGACAGCGGGCTTCTTGGGCAAACTCAATTTGTTGATGGCTGCCTGGTCGCAAGGGACAACTTCGTCCGAAGTTCTGGCGTTTCTGCTGGCCATCAACGCGGCCATCGCCGCCGCGTATTATTTGCGAATCGTCGCGGTCATGTATTTGCGGCCGGCAGCCGGCGGTGTCGAGACGTCGGCACGTCTGCCGGCCGTCATCGGCGTCGCCCTGTGCGTCGCGGTCAGTTTGGGACTCTTTTTCTTCCCGGGTTTTCTATGGAACCTCGTCGATCAATTCGCGGCGTGATGGCGCTGTTGCTGCTTCGTTGCGCTGGGTGTGTCTTGTTCTCCTGTCCTCCGTGCTGCGGACGGCCCAAAGACCGACGAGGCGGCCGTCATTCTTCGCGGAGTCGACGGTAAAGAAATCCGCCTGACGCGCGACGATCTGCAAAAGCTGCCCCGCACCGAACTCGAAGTGGCGGATCACCGAGGCAAAAAGGGCCGCTATTCCGGCGTCGCCCTGCGCGTCTTGCTCGACAAGTTGAAGGTGCCCAAAGGCGAGGCGTTTCGCGGCGAATGGATGCGGGCCTTTGTGGTGGTCGAAGCAACGGACGACTACCGGGCGATCTTCGCGCTTCCCGAATTGGATCCCGGATTCACCGACCGGGTGGTGATTCTGGCCGACACGCGCGACGGGCACCCGCTGGAAAAGTACAAGGGGCCTTTCCAAGTCGTCGTGCCCGGCGAAAAACGGCAGGCGCGATGGGTGCGGATGGTCAAAGAAATCCGCCTTGTCGACAGCCGCGCGCTCGACAAGAACTAGCCGCAGCCGCTTCGCTCGGCTCCGGGGCGGAAAAAATACGCTCTGCCGCGAGCAAAGGCGACAGAGCGCGATTCTTGAGTTCGATGCCGGCAGATTTCAAAGCTTGTGGGCGCTGCTTTGAATGTGGCACAGGCTGGCAAAGTTGCAGCTCGCGTGCCCGCAGGAGGACTTGCCACAGTCCTTCTCATGCTGATGGCCGCAGACTTCGTGGCCGGGCTTCTGCGGATGTTTCTCGTGATGCTTTTCGTGCTTCTTTTCGTGATGCTTGCCGTATTCGCCTTTTTGGTGGTCGTTGTTTCCGTATTCGCCCTGCCCTTGCGTTTCTTCGGCGACACCAAGGCCGCGGATGTCGAGACCCTGATCGTCCGACATTGCCTTCATGTCACCCAGACCGACCGCGGCTAAGGAGTGGTTCGAGAGCCGGCCGTCCCCGGCCTTCGCCGTCGCCGACGGTGAGACAAAGAACAGCAGCAAACCCGATGAACAGCTTCATTGATTGGCCTCCAAGATAGTAAATCGCCCGATCCGGAATTTGGAATAAGCCAGACTACGCAGTCACCCTATTTTGTGTCAACTGCGTGTAATCGGGAGGAACGAGTGTGTGAGCAGCCGATTCGCTCAACCCATGCCACCCAGCCTCACGGAGATGGCGACCGGTCAAATGCATTCCACGTGCCGTTGGCGGCCCGAGCAGAACGAAATTCAATCAGGGCGGGGCGTCGCGGATGATCAGCCGAACGGAGAGGACTGCGCCTCCGCTAACAGGCAGCGATCAAGGGCCGTCTCGAAAAACATCGCCGGCTGTCTTGCAGTCAGCCTGGCAGATCGCTCGTCGGAATGTACTTGTTGAAGAGTTCCGCGTAGTCCTCGCGGACCGGACTGAAGACGTCCAGTACGACCGCCGGCCCGTCGACGGCCACCGCCTTGTGCGGCACGTTCGGGCGGAATCAAAAACATCGAGCCGGCTTCGCAAACTCGCTTCTCATCGCCGATCGTCAGCTCGATTTTGCCTTTGAGCAACATGCCGCCTTGCTCATGCGGATGGCTGTGCAGCGGCACGACGGCCCCCTCGTCCATTTCCAGGTACGAGAGCATCAGGTTCTTGCCAAACGGCGTGCGCATGCGGCAACCGGGAACTGCTTCGATCGGCCGAATTGTGCTGATATCGATAAACGGCATGAGAACTCTAGAGAACCGAACGGGGATCGAATCGCGTGTCCTGATCGCGGCGTTGTTCGGGGAGGCCGCGATCGTTCGCCCGAGTATACCAGTCGCCTCGGCGAGTTGTCCGCAGTCACGACTCATTGGGTAGTCGGTCCCGCCCTGCCCAACACAAGCCGCGATGCGTACAATAGTTGGAGCGAATTCGGTGCGGGCTCGGGCCGAGTGAATTTCCGGCTCGACCCGTCCCGTAGGACGCGATATTATTCCCCTGCCCGCGGCCGGCCCACGGTAAGGGCTACGGAACCAGCCATCCGGCCCAAATTGTCGGTCTCATCGCCGGCTGCCAGTTGATCTAGCCCGAGCTGACGACGGTCGACGCCGTCAGACGGGCGAACCCGCGACTCAGATGATTGCCAACATGGATCCCCGATTCATCCGCAACTTTTCGATCGTGGCCCATATCGACCACGGGAAAAGCACGCTGGCCGATCAACTCCTGCTCAAAAGCGGCACGATCACCGTCGCGCGAATTTCGCGACCAGGTGCTCGACGACTTGGAGATCGAGCGCGACCGAGGCATCACCGTCAAGGCGCGGGCCGTCGCCATCCATTACACGCTCGATGGGCAGGACTACGAGCTCAACCTGATCGATACGCCCGGGCACGTCGACTTCCATTACGAGGTCTCGCGGAGCCTGGCGGCCTGCGAAGGGGCCCTCCTGCTGGTCGACGCCTTCCAGGGCGTTCAGGCTCAGACCGTGGCCAATGCCTACGCGGCGATCAACGGCAATCTGGCCGTCATTCCGGTCGTCAACAAAATCGATTTGCCGGTCACCCGCATCGACGAAGTGCTCGAGGAAATCGAGACCGTGGTCGGCCTCGATGCGACCGAAGCGCTGATGGTCAGTGCCAAGCAGGGCATCGGCGATCGACGACGTCTTCAAGGCGATCATCGAAAAAGTCCCGGCACCGACGGGGAGCCCGACCGCCCCGTTGCGGGCACTCGTCTTCGACAGCAAGTACGACACCTATCGCGGCGTCGTCACCTATGTGCGCGTGAAGGAAGGTACGCTGCAGACGGGCAAGAAAATGCGCTTTATGCGCACGGGGACCTCGCACGAGATTCTCGAACTGGGCCAGTTCCGTCCGAACATGGTTCCCTGCGACTCGCTCGGGCCCGGCCAAGTGGGTTACATCATCACCGGCCAGAAAGAACTGGGCACGGTGCACGTCGGCGACACGGTCACCGAACCGAATAACCCGGCGACCGAGGCGCTCGCCGGTTATCAGCAGCCGCAGCAAATGGTTTTCTGCGGCATGTATCCGATCGACGCCACCGATTTCGAGAATCTGCGCGAAGAGTTGCAGAAGCTCAGCCTGAATGACGCCAGCTTCTCCTACGTGCCGGAAACGAGCGACGCGTTGGGCTTCGGCTTCCGCTGCGGGTTTCTGGGCCTGTTGCACATGGAGGTGATCCAGCAGCGGCTGGAGATCGAACAGAATATCGACCTGATCCAGACGGCGCCGAACGTCACCTACGAGATCCTCACGTCGACCAGCGAGACCCTGATCGATCGACAATCCGCAGATGGTGCCGGACGCCGGCCAGATCCAGGAATTCCGCGAGCCGATCGCGAAGATCAACTTCATCGTGCCGTCCGACGGCATCGGCGCGATCATGAAGCTCTGCGAGGAACGCCGCGGCATCTACAAGGGCACCGAATACCTGGGGCCGAAGCGGGCCCAACTCGTCTACGAATTGCCGCTGGCCGAAATCATTTTCGACATGTACGACAAGCTCAAGAGCGTGACCCGCGGCTACGGCACGATGGATTACGAGGTGATCGGCTTCCGCCCGGCCGACTTGATCAAGCTCGATATTCTCGTGAAGGGAAATCGGGTCGATGCCCTTTCGACGATCGTCCATCGCTCGAATGCCGACAAACGGGGTCGGGCGCTGGTCAAACGGCTGAAGGGCGAAATCTCGAAGCACCAGTTCGAGATTCCGCTGCAGGCGGCCATCGGCTCCCGCGTGATTGCTCGCGAAACGATTTCCGCAATGCGGAAGAACGTCACGGCGAAGTGCTACGGCGGCGACATCACGCGCAAACGCAAGCTGCTTGCAGAAGCAAAAAGAAGGCAAGAAGCGGATGAAGCAATTCGGCGAAGTCGAGATTCCGCAAAAGGCGTTTCTGTCGGTCCTCGAAGCCAGCGGTGATGATTAGGCGGCAGGGAGAGTCCGTCGACTTGAGCGCGGCACGTGGCACTCCACTTTGGTCGTTCGCAGTATGACGGGCGAGACACAATCCACGGCGAGCGGTTCGACAGGGCCCCGGCGAACGGGCAGCGGCCTTCGCGCTTTTCTCGACGCTGCGCTCTGTCTCTACATCGCGGTGATTTTGTTTCGCACGTTCGAGTTGGAAGGCTACATCATCTCCACCGGCTCGATGGCGCCCTCGCTGTTGGGCTTTCACAAGCGAGTCGTCTGTCCCTCGTGCGGCTATCATTTTCCATTCGGCATCCCCGTCGACATCCCGGGAGCCGCCGCCGACACCACGGGCAGCGAGGCGTTGCACGAAAGTTTGCCGCATCGCGGCGCGCTGCGATGTCCGAATTGCGGCCAGGATGCGATCGACGCCGAGAAATGTCCCGCCGAATTACGGCGACCAATTGCTCGTCCAAAAGAACGCGTACGAATTTCGCCGGCCACGCCGATGGGAAGTCGTTGTGTTGAACGGCCCGGTGCGACCGGTTCCCCCCTTCGTGAAGCGAATCGTCGGACTTGCCCAATGAAGCCGTGCAGATCATCGACGGCGATATTTACGCGGACGGCCGAATCTGCCGCAAAGACCTGGACCAGCAACGGGCCGTGAGAATTCCCGTTTTCGACAACGATTATTTGCCAAACGATCCGCCGGATGGGCGGGGCGATTGGGTGATCGAGCCGGCGAAATCGCCCTGGCGCAGCGAAGGGCACGGCTTCGTCGCATCGGCAGCCACAACGGGAACCGCCAGTGCGTCGCAAGGTGAGTTTTCCTGGCTCGCCTTTCATCGCTGGGTCCGGCATGGCGGGACATACCGGACAGAAGTCGCCGTCGACGCGCTCCCGCAAAATGTGCACGTGTCGCATGGGGCGTATCCGCAACTGCGGTATGACCCGGCGACGCGACGATTCCTGTTGATCGGCGCGCTCGACAACGCCGAGCGAGATCGGCTGCTGGTGATCAATATCGATCCCAAAGTGCGGGCGGCGATCGGCGACACTGTACCACCGCTCGCACGACGGGCCGATTACGGACGACTACGGATACAACCGCGCCGACACGGGACTTGTGCCGATGCGTGTGCGAGACATCATGCTCGAGTGCGAGGTCGCACTTCGAATCCGACTCGGGCCAGCTGCTGTTTGAAATCAGCGACGGCCGACAAACCTATCGCCTGACGATCGACCGCTCCCACAGCACGGCTCAACTGACCGTCGAGGGAGGCAGCGAACCGCTGAGAAGTGCCGCCTTGCCGGCAATTGCTTCTCACAAGCCATTCGCACTGGAACTTTCAATCTTCGATCGCCAAGTGATCGCTGCGATCGACGGCAACCTGCTCTTTCCGGCTTGGGATTGCGATCTTGGCCATGCCGAACCTCCGCGCAAGCCGTTGCGGATCGGCGCCTGCGGCACCTCGGTGCGCATTTCGGGACTGAAAGTCTTCCGGGACATCTACTACACGCGCGGGCAGGGCGCAACGCCGTTGATCGGCCCCTCCAGCTCGCCGCTGACGAGTACTTCGTGCTGGGCGACAACAGCCCGGTTTCCAACGACGGCCGAAGCTGGGTCGACGGCGCGGTACGGGAATCGCAATTGATCGGCAAGCCGCTCGTCGTGCATTTGCCGTCGCGTCCCGGTGAGTTCACCCTGTTCGGACACACACGCTATATTCGCATTCCTGACTTCAGTCGGATGCGATATATTCGATAATTTGGGAAAACTATGGCAACGTCGACAAAAGCGAAGGGGCTGCCGGCCGAACCTGCCAAGGGGCCAGAGAGTTCGACCAAAGGCCGCGCGGCTCCAGTCGCTTCGGGGCCGACGCGACCGTCGGCGATGCGAGAGACGATCGAATCGGTCGTTGTCGCATTCATCCTGGCTTTCCTGTTCAAGACGTTCGAGGCCGAAGCCTTCGTGATTCCCACGGGGTCGATGGCTCCCACGCTTTTGGGCCGAAACAAAGACGGCGTGTGCCCGAAGTGCGGCACGCACTTCACAATCGGGGCCAGCGACGAGGTCGAAAGCGAAACCGACTACGTGATCCCCGGCGCCCGGATCACGTCGGCCGTCTGTCCCAACTGCCGCTATCGATTGGCCGAGGACCAGATCTATAACGTCCCGGTGTTCAAAGGGGACCGGATTCTTGTCACGAAGTTCTCGTTCGAGGTCAAGGATCCCGATCGATTCGACGTGGTCGTCTTCAAGTACCCCGAAGAGCCCAAAATCAATTACATCAAGCGCTGCGTCGGCTTGCCGAACGAGACGATCGAGATCCGCCAGGGCAATGTGTACCGCGTCGCCGACAATGGAACCGAGATTCTCCGCAAGGACGATCCGAACAAGCAGCGGGTCCTGCAACTGGCCGTTTACGACAACGACCATCCGGAACGACCGTTGTTGAACGCGGGATGGCCGGAGCGCTGGGCGGCTGTCAAAAAGGCCCCGGCCCCCGAAGCGATCGCCGGCTGGTCGTCCGATACCGACGGGCTGGTCGTCCGATTCCGAGGCCCGGTCGTTCCATCTGACGAAAGACCACGCGAGCGGCAAAGACTTGCGTTGGTTCCGCTACCGCAACTTCGTTCCAAAGACGTCGGATTGGGAAACGCTCGCGTCTGTGCAGCCGCTCGAATTCCCCGCGTCCCGAACTGATCACCGATTTTTGCGGTTACAACGCTTTTTCCAGCCCGCATATCCCGTCCGAGGATCCGGGCCTGTATTGGGTGGGCGATCTCACCATCAATTGCCATGTCGACGTCAAAGAGCATGAACCGGACGGTGAAGTCGTCCTCGACTTGAATCAGGGGGCCCGTTCCTACCGTTGCCACCTGGAACTGGCCACCGGCCGCGCCACGCTTGCCTACGCCGAGCCGCACGACGCCACCGATATGGGCGAGGAGCACAAACTGGCCAGCACGACAACGCCGTTTGTCGGACCTGGTTCGCACGATATTTCGTTTGCCAACGTCGATGATCGTCTGTGCCTGTGGATCGACGGCCGGTTGGTCCAATTCACTGAGTCGACGGACGTACACGCCCTACGGCGGCGTCCTGATTCAGCGCCCTGGGACGAAGATTTGATTCCCGTGGGGATCGCGGCCCGCGGGGCCGATGTGACGGTTTCACATCTGTTTTTGCAGCGAGACATCTATTATCGCAACGATTTTGCTCGTTCTGGGTCGCGGTTCGCCGACAATCAGCCGGGCCGCGACGACGACGGCATTTTCCAGGACGTGCAGGAATACGTCGGACAGTTCAGCATCCTGCAGTCAAAAGTCGACAATCCGAGCGGAATGGTTCCGCGAATACGAGCGCGGACTCGCGTCGCGGATGACGGGTCCCGGCCAGGAATTCGAGAACGTTTCATTCCAATTCAAAATGGGCAAGGACGAGTTCTTCATGATGGGGGACAACAGCCCGCGCAGCAAAGACAGCCGGCTGTGGTCCAACGTGCGTCGGGCCGCTCACCGTTACGCGGTACCGCGACTGGCCCTGGTCGGAAAGGCGTTCTTCATCTATTGGCCGCACGGCATTCCCTTCATGAATGATGGACGCGGCTATCCCGACGGTCCCAACTCAGTCTGGGACAACTCGCTGACGCGATCATTTTTCTACAACTACGACGACGAAATGGGTCAGCCGGTCCTCGACACGAACTATCCGAAGCTTCGAGTCCCCTTTTATCCGAACTTTCGCCCGCATGCATCGGATACGGTAGTAGTGGGGACAGGGCCCCTCGGTCAGGGAGGACCAAGATGGCGTTTGCTCGAATGCATCGGACTCGTGAAGGACTACCCCGGAAAGCGGGCCGTCGACAACGTCGACTTCCATGTGGACCGCGGCGAGATCGTGGGCCTGCTTGGGCCCCAACGGCGCCGGCAAGACGACGTCGTTCCGCATGGCCTGCGGCTTGATTGCGCCGACGAAGGGACTCGTCCGTCTGGGCGGCAAGGACGTGACCAACTGGCCCATGTACAAACGGGCCCGGTTCGGCATGGGCTATCTGCCGCAGGACAACAGCATCTTTCGCAAACTCACCGTCGAGCAAAACGTCTCGGCGATCCTCGAATATCTCAACGTCAGCCGCAAAGAGCGCAAGCTGCAAATCGATCGGCTGCTGGGCCAGTTCGGTCTCGATAACAAGCGGCGGCAAATCGCTTCGACGCTCTCCGGCGGTGAGCGGCGACGGCTGGAGATCGCCCGCTGCCTGGCGAGCAAGCCCGCATTGATCCTCCTCGACGAGCCGTTTACCGGCATCGACCCGGTCACCATCCACAGCATTCAGGACATCATTGCCGACTTGTGCGACAGCGGAATTTCGATTCTGCTCACCGATCACCGCGAACGTGAGACGCTCACCATCACGCACCGCAATTACATCATCTGCCACGGGCAAGGTGATCGTCAGTGGCGACGCACGAAACAGTTCTTCGCGACCGCAACGCGATGCGCGAGTACTTCGGCGACCGGTTCGACGGCGACTCGATCATCGAGGGCAAATCGGCCTTCGGTTCGGCGGCGGAAAGCCGGCGGGCCCAACAGCATCAAGCCAGCGCCCACCCTCCGGAACTCGCGCCACAATCCGCCCAAAAATCCGCCGGGCGGCAATCGCCGGGCAGCCTGAAGGCCAATCGCGCCGTTCGTCAAAGCCCGATTGACCGGTCGCGCCGATTGAAGTAGAGTCCGCCGCTCTTTTCCCCTTGTATCGGTGCGGCTTTATGGTTGCGAAGATGGCAGCTCGGGATTATCTGCATTATTCCTGGCGGTCGTTGCCGGCATCGGCGGCTGGATTTATTACCAGCAGCATCATTTCAAGCATTTTGCCGTGCACGAGCCGGGAAAGGTCTACCGGTCGGCGTGGCTTGGGCCCGATGCCCTCTCGCAGATTATCGAGACTTATCAGATTCGCGCCGTCGTGAATCTTTGCAATCCCGATGAGATGACTCCCCAGCAGTGGGACGAGGAGCGGCAAACGGTCAAGGGCGCCGGTGCCATGCTCTACGCGGTGCCGCTGCCCAATTCCGTGAACGTCGATCCGAAGTCCTGGGAGCCGCATTTGGCAATCATGGACAACCCGGATAATTACCCGATGCTTGTCCATTGCCAGCACGGTGTAACTCGGACGTCGATGTTTCTGACGGCCTACGACATCATTCGCCGCCACAAGACGGCCGCGGACTCGCTTGCCGTGCAGCCGACCTTTGGCCACGCGCGAGCCGACGTCCACGTGCATACCTTCGCGGAGAACTTTGAGAAGTTCGCCAACGAGCGCAGTCGCCGCGAATCCTTCGGCGGGTCGGGTTCAATGACTGCCGCGAAGCCGCGCATCAGCATCTGCATTCCTCATTGGCAGGCGCAGTTGTACATGACGCTGTGTCTCCGCTCGATCCGCAAGCATTCCGCGCAATACGACTTGGAGGTAATCGTCGTCGACAACGGTTCGCGCGACGGGAGCCTCGACTATCTTCACAGCCTGCCCTGGATCCGGCTGATCGAGCGGCCCGAAGAACAGCCGACCAACTGGCCGCTCAACGTCTTCACCGCCTGGGATCGGGGTCTGGAAGTCGCGACGGGTGACTATTACCTCACGATGCACTCCGACGTCTTCGTGAAGCGAGACGACTGGCTCGATCCGTTCCTCCGGGAGATTTCCGGCGGGCTGCAAATCGCGGCTACCGGCTCTTGGAAGCTCGATCTCGAGAACCCGCATCTACGCCTGGCAAAAGCGCACGGTCGGATACACCGTCGCCAAGGCGAAATCGATGCTGGGATTGGGTAAACGCGTGCGGTGGCAACAGGCAGAACTATCCGCGAGACTACTGCGCGCTTTATCGTGCAGAGGCATTGCGTCAGCACAAGCTGACATTTTGCCCGGTGGGCGGATGCACGGGCGGCGGCTATTCGATCGCCAGACAGCTCTGGGACACGGGATATTTCGACGCCGGTGTTTCCCGTTCGCGAGATGGCGCACTGCGTCTATCACATTGCGCATGGCACGGCGGCGATCGCTCCCGAGAAGCGGCTCAACCACGCGCACAAGCAGAAGCAGACCGAAATCAAACTGGCACGGCTGCTCGATGCGGACTGGATCCGCGCTCTGCAAATTGATTGGACGCTCGACGAAGTTGACGAAGACCGCCGCGTCTCAATTCAGACTGCGGCCGGGGGTGTTGACAAAGTCGTTGAGATGGCGGACCAATTCGCCGATCTCAAGACGTCCCGAGAGGACCAACCGCTCGCCCATCTCTAGCTCGCGATTGAGCGATTGGACCGCCAGCAGCCGCGAAACCTGGGCGTGGCTCAAGAGACCGAGCGCCTCGGCCAGTTCGCCGAAACGGCGGACGCTTCCCTCCTGCTCCTGGGTCTCCAGGATGTGGTCGATCTGCTCGACGCTCAGCAAGCCCATGCGCAGTGCCAACATGCCAATGGTATTGCCTGCGTCGGCCCACTCGCCCGGTTCAGGGAGTTCGTCTTCGCTCAACGTTAGTCGTGTTCTGAGGAAATCAACAAACGGCGGGATCTGAATTGCGAGCATCCGATTACGTCCGAAAAAGCCCTCAGCGGCATCGAGTCGCTTCGGGTCGCTCGACCCTCACGAGAACATAGCTTTGAAAGCAAGTCCGTGCCGACGATTTGCTCTTCCCCTAGGGAGATCCCCCTAAAGTTTTTCCGTTTTGTTGGGATGCGATGTTTCAATCCCTAAAGGCCGGGCATTCCGTCGGCGAAAAACGCGTCCCGCCGGCCGATTCATACTCAACGGATCGACAGCGGGCCGTCCAAGCGAGGAGCACCGAGCGGCTTGGCACCGTTTCGATGCCGCACGTGGTAGCGGACATGCCGACAGAAACGAAAGAGCGGATCATGCGGGCCGCTCGAATTTCGCGGGATTAACCGTGGTCTGGCTGGTCAACCGCCCGTTCAGGCCACGCTGAAATCGAGTTGTGGCTCGTTTTTAGGAAACGTAGATTGAGCAGTGGCCTCATCCACGGTCGGCCGCGGAGCACGTGGCCGAAAGCCCTCGAAATCGTCCATGCGATATTCGGGAAGCATGGTGTTGATCCGCTTCTCGATTCCCGTGAGCTGTTCACCCTGCTCGCGCGTGACGAACGTGATCGCCCAGCCCCGTTCCGCCGATGAGAGCCGGCCGGTGCGGCCGACGCGGTGCACGTAATCGTCGCAATACTCGGGAATGTCGTAGTTGAAGATATGCGAAATTCCGCTGATGTCGATTCCGCGACCGACGACGTCGGTGGCCACCAGGAGACGAATCTTTCCGGCGCGGAACCGGGCCATGACCTGGTCGCGTTTTGCCTGCGGCAGGTCGCCGTTCATCATGGCGACTCCCTGCAACTTTCCGGAGAATTTCCGGTACAGCCGTTCGGCACCCCGCTTGGTGCGTGTGAAAACCAAGGCCTGTTTCGGTCGCTCGCAAGCGAGGATGCGGACCAGCATGCCGAATTTCCGGTCTTCGTCCACGGTCGTGTAATACTGGTCGACCGTATCGACGACGACGTTCTCTTCGGACAGGTTGACGCGTTTCGCATCCCGCATGTACCGCTTGGCAAGCCGTTCGACCGGCGCCGGCATCGTCGCCGAAAGCAACAGCGTCTGACGCTCAGTGGGGCAACGCCGGAGAATCTTCTCGATATCCGGCCGGAACCCGATATCCAGCATGCGGTCGGCCTCGTCGAGAACGACGATTTTGAGCGCGCTGAGGTCGAGCGCCTTGCGATCGATCAGGTCGATCACGCGGCCCGGCGTGCCGATGGCGATTTCGACGCCTTTCCGCAGTTCGTTGAGCTGCGGCTTGAGCGGCCGTCCGCCGACGAAGACCGCGGTGCGGAATTCGTGGTTGGCCGCCAGGCGATGGCATTCGACGGCGACTTGCTCGCCCAGTTCGCGCGTCGGACACAAAACGAGTGCTTGCGTCCGCGTATCGTTCGGGTCGAGCCGCTCCAGAATGGGCAGCACAAAGGCGGCGGTTTTTCCCGTTCCCGTTCGGGCCTGGCCCGTACAATCCTGACCGCTCAAGGCGATGGGGATGAACGACGTCTGAATGGGACTCGGGACTTGAAAACCAATTGTTTGAAGACGTTGAAGACTTTTTTCACTCAGGCCCAGGTCGCTGAAGCGAACCGCGGGCGAATCGGACACATTCGACAACTTCACATTCCTTGGGCGTCCTGGCGTTTTTCGGACGCCTCCACCAGATTGCACTTCTTAGCCCTCAACCGTTCCATACGGGAGAGCCGGTCACGCAAAGTGTTTCAAATTTTCGGTTTAACAATAGTCCAGGATGCAGCCCGGGTCAACTGCGATAATCAGATGGACACTCACTGACCGCGCTGCTCTTGCCCCGCAAGTTGCAATTGAGCAATGAGTTACGGCGTAACTGAGGAGGGATATGGAAGCTTGAGGTCCTCTGGTGTTGAGTCAATTTTGCCCGTGCGCTCGCCCAGCAACGCCTTCAGCTCTGCCTGACCGAGACTTTCGTGTTCCAAAAGCGCGTGGGCCAGGCGATCCAAATCATCGCGGTGTTCTGACAGCAGATTGCCGGCGCGCTCTTGCGCGGTCGTCAGGAATCGCTGGACTTCCTGATCGATGATGTGGGCGGTTTCCTCGCTGAATTTTCTTTGCTCGTGAATTTCCTTGCCCAGAAACGGATGCTCTTCACCCTGGCGGAAGGCAACGGGTCCGATGACTTCGCTCATGCCCCAATGTGCCACCATGCGCCGGGCCAGTTGCGTTGCCTGTCGCAGGTCGTCTTCGGCACCGGCCGAATATTCCTCGAAGAGCAAACGCTCGGCCGCACGTCCGCCCAAAATGAAGGCGAGCTGCGCGTGAAGTCGCTTTTCACCGGCGTTGTACCGCTCTTCATCGGGTAGCAGTTGAGTGACGCCGAGCGACCGGCCCCGCGGGATGATGGTCACTTTGTGGATCAGGTCGACCTCGGGTAGGAGCCACGCGAGGAGGGCGTGCCCCGCTTCGTGATAGGCGGTAATCTCCTTTTCTTGATCGTTCAAAATGTCTTCGCGGAGCGGACCGAGCAGAATCTTGTCGCGGGCGTGCTCGAAATCCTCCATTTCAACCGCATTTTTCGAGGACCGGGCCGCCAGAAGGGCCGCCTCGTTGACCAGGTTGCGCAGGTCGGCGCCGGAAAAACCGATCGTTCCCGAACTGATTGTTTCGAGGTCGACGTCGTCGGCCAGCGGAACTCTTTTGCAGTGCACTTTCAGGATGGCAACGCGGCCGTCGCGGGTCGGCCGATCGATTGTCACGTGCCGGTCGAAACGGCCCGGACGCAAGAGTGCCGGATCGAGCACGTCGGGACGGTTGGTCGCGGCCAGGACGATCACCGCCTCGGTCTGCAAGAATCCGTCCATTTCGCTCAGGATTTGGTTGAGTGTCTGCTCGCGTTCGTCGTGTCCGCCGCCGAAGCCGGCTCCCCGTTCGCGGCCGACCGCGTCGATCTCATCGATGAACAGAATGCACGGGGAACTCTCTTTGGCCGTGCGAAACAAGTCGCGGACGCGCGACGCGCCCACGCCGACGAACATCTGAATGAATTCCGAGCCGTTGATCGAGAAGAACGGCACACCAGCCTCGCCAGCGACCGCCCGGGCGAGAAGCGTTTTTCCCGTTCCCGGCGGCCCCATGAGCAAGACTCCCTTGGGGATTTGCGCTCCGAGCCGTTCGAATTTGGCTGGGCTCTTGAGGAATTCGACAATTTCCTGCAACTCGAGCTTCGCCTGCTCTAAAGCCGCTACGTCTTGAAACGTAGTCCGCTGCTCTGACGGTTGGAAGCGTTTGGCCTGGCTGCGAATAAAGCTGCCCATCATGCCGCCGCCCAGCGGGTCGACATTGCGTCGCATGATGTAAATCAAAAAGAAGATCAGCGCCCCGAAGCCGACGAGGTAGAAGATCACCTGTTGGGCGTAGCTCGGCTCACGCGGCTCGGCGTCGACTTCGATTCCCTTTTTGCGCAGGTCGTCCCAATAGTGGGGCTCGGCCGAAACGCCGGGAGGGAGGACGAAATTGAATTCATCGGTCAGCTTGCCGACATCCGGCGGCGGATTTGCCGGAGTTTTCTTCCATTTTCCGCTGACAATTTCGCCGTAAACCTTGACGCTCTTGACGTTTCCTTCATCGACTTCCTTTTGGAAAAAGGAAAAGCTGACGCGTGTCCCCGTGTTCCCCGGACTCTTGAACGAAAACCAGAACAGGGCGACGGTGACGATGCCCAGCAACACAAGCCACGGGGCGGCCGACATCGGCCGGGGTGGTTCGTCGTAACGGCGTTCGCGTCTGGGAAGGGGACGGCGAGGAGGGCTTTGATTTTGGTTGGGTTGATTCACCGGATTCGGCGAGTCCATGCGCGATCTCAAGGGCGTCAACAGGGCCGCCGGCTGTTATCCATCGTGCGTAAGGTGCAGTCAGCAGACAACATGCCGCGGAATAGGAAGGGTATACGGTGTCCGCCTGCTAATCAACCTAATCTGCGATGCCGTAACGCACGATGCACCAAAGAGCCTGGAAGGCATCTTTCAGGCCAATTTTCTTTCCCTCTTCGTACGTGCGGCCGGAATAGCTGATCGACATCTCGTAAATGCGACAGCGGCGACGAGCAACCCGGGCCGTGATTTCAGGCTCGAAACCAAAGCGGTTCTGCTTCAGCGACGGGGCAATCGACTGGATCACCTCCCGCCGAAAGACTTTGTAGCAGGTCTCCATGTCGGTGAGGTTGAGGTTCGTGAAGCAATTGGACAGGGTCGTCAGGACCTTGTTCCCCAGGAAGTGCCAGAAATACAGCACGCGGTGGGGGTGGTCACCGAGAAACCGGCTGCCAAAAACGACGTCGGCACGGCCTTCGATGATCGGCTGGAGCAGACGGGGATATTCCGACGGATCGTATTCCAGATCGGCGTCCTGAATGATCACAAAGTCGCCGCGGGCGTGCTGAAATCCCGTTCGCAGGGCCCCGCCTTTGCCCTTATTGTCGTCGTGATAATAGATCGAAAACGTGTTCAGCGGGTCGGGCTCGGGATTCTTCGCCAATTCCTCAAGCACGTGTCGCGTGCCATCGCGGCTGCAATCGTCGACGAGGATCAGCTCTTTGCGGATCGGCACGGCGCACACGCGCTCGACCAGATGCCGCAGCGTCCGCTCCTCGTTGTAGACGGGGATTACGACCGAAAGCAGGCATTCGGGTGGGAACTCGTAAAAGCCGAGCTGGCGACAACCCGCTTCGCCGAGCGTGCGGCGGTGGAAATCGTACCATTCGGCCGAGTACGGTCTCATATCGATCGCCGTCGATTCCATTGGGGCCGCATCAAACTGGTCTGGCATGCGAGGTCTCATTCCTTTCCGGCCCATTCTCCAATTCCGACCACAGCGCGTCGACCGAAACGGCACAAAATTCCACGATTCCGGCCTCGCCATCATTGAATGGAAATGCCCGGTTCGCCAACCGCGCGGCCGATGGCGATCGGCGCTTGATGCAGCATGCCGCGCGGCGATTTCCAGCGATAGCCGATCGGCCGAGCGTCACCGTCGACCTCTAACCAGATCGTTCCCACCCCGATTCCCGAGATCCCTTCGGGACGCGAATCGCTGGCATGACCGTGCGCGGTCGAATCGAGCACGCGGACCCGAAATTGCCTTGGTCCCTCGGCCACGGGCTTTTGCTCGACCAGCATCACGTGTCCCGTGTTATCGCCGGGCTGGGGATCCTGTTTGAGCCATGCGATCACGTCGCCAGGCTTGACGTTTTGCAGATGCTTGATGGGCTTCCACCCCGGGGGCTTTTCGCCGTTCTTGTCGGAAAAGGCCGCATAGAAATCCTCGGCGAGTGGTCGCTTATGATGCGTGGCAATTTGTCGCAAGTGCTTTGGCGAAGTTTCTTTGAGCAACACGACCACAAACCCCGAGCAGTCGACCTCGCAGACGCCTCGATCGCGGTCAACATGCGTCTTGTGACTGTAGCGCTTAATCTTGAAATCGGCGATCATCTGATGGGCCGCGTTGACGAGTTGCGCGGAAACGGTCGCGTCCGGAGCCGCTTGAGTCGGCTGCGGCGGACTGGCCCACGAAAACGGTGGACTTACCGCAAACAGCAGGCCGACGATCAATGCATTGGTCAATTTTCGCGGCATGTGCGTCCACCCTAGTAGCGAATCGCCATGTCGGGCTCTTCGCGCGTGATGAATTCGAGCAGGGCCGGCTGTCCGTTGCGGGTTGCGTCGATGCCTCGTTTCAGTGCCGGAGCCACTTCCGCGGGGTGCTCGATCCGTTCGGCGAATACTCCCAATCCGCGGGCCACGTCAGCGTAACGGCCCGAGGTCAAATTCGTGCGGAACTTGGCACTCGCGATCGGGATCATGCGGTGATAATTACCCATTGCCGAATTATTGAGGAGCACCGTGAGGATCGGAATCTTTTCGCGGACGGCCGTCTCGACATCCATGCCGACCATGCCAAAAGCCGTATCGCCCATGAAATTCACGACGAGCTTGCCGGGGCAGGCGAGTTTCGCCCCCATTGCGCAGCCGAGCGAAAAGCCGAGCTGCGTCGAATGTCCCCAACCGATGTAGCCGCGCGGCACGGGTGATTCATAAAGCGGGAAGAGCTGGTCGCGGGGATTCCCCGAGTCGTGCGTCACGATCGTCTCGCGCGGATCGACGAGTTTCATGAATTCGCCGATGACGCGGTAGGGATTGATCGGTACCTCCCCGGAAACAAGCTTCGGGGCCCACCGACCCTTCCAGCGTTCGCGGGCGGCCTGCAATTCCTTTTCAACAGCCCCCCGCTCCGGCCGTCCGATCTTGCCGTGCTGCACGCGAAGTTCTTCCAACAAGGCGATCAACGTGAGCGAGGCGTCACCCAAAATGCCGACGTCAGCGACGTAATCCTTATTGAGATCGCGCGGATCGAGCGTCGCGTGCACAATTTTCTTCCCGCCCGGAATGCTCGGTGCGAACACCGTCCGCGTCAGGCTGCAGCCGATTCCGAAAACGACGTCGCAGTTTGCCAGGGCGTCGCGGGCCATCTCGGTGACGGCCAACCCGCCGCCGCCCAGCGACAGCGGATGCGTTTCATCGAAGGCACTTTTTCCGAGCAACGTGGTCATCACGGGGGAGGCAAGATATTCGGCCACGGCCGTCAAGTCGCCGGAGGCCTGAGAATAGAGCACTCCCTGCCCCGCCCAGATCATGGGCCGCTCGGCCTTGAGCAGCAGTCTGGCGGCATCGCGAATCGCGGCGGGATCGGGAGCGACGCGAATCGACGAAACGGGACTATAATCGAGCGGCTCCGTGAAGAGTTGCGCGGGCGACGTCGACGGGGACTTCCAACATGACCGGGCCCGGCCGCCCGGTCCGCAGCATGGTGAACGCCCGCCTCATGCGATTCGGAATCGTCCGCGCCGATGGAATGAGATCGGCCCATTTCGTGGTGGCGGCAAAGTTCGCCATGGAATCGAATGTCGGCGACACGCGGACCGATTCCGTCCCCGGGTGACCGGGCAGAAACAGGATCGGGCTCGAATCGGTATAGGCGTGGGCGATGCCGGCAAAGGCGTTTTCGGCGCCGGCGCCTTGCTGCACGGTGACCACGCCGATCTTGCGACCCAGCGTGGCCCGCGAAAATCCGTCGGCCATGTTTTCGGCCACGCGTTCTTGCCGCGCCACGATCGGACGAATGCCGGCTTCGGCAAGCGCATCGAGAATGGGCGTATAGGGGAAGCAGAAGACGTGCTCGACGTCTTCCCGCTTCAGGATTTCGGCAATCGCCTGGCTGCCTAACATCGCGCTCCGCCCGCAGTGAATTGGCAATCTCGATGCTGTAGATTAACGTCGTCCGTTTCGCGCGTGAATCGACGAAAAAGACAGGAACCGAAAGAGGCCCACTCCAATGCCGACGAAATCAACCGTGCTCACCGACGTTGCCGAGGGGGTTTGGCTCGACGCGTTCGAATTGCGGGAAGCGGCCAATTTGCGGCTGGCCGGCGGCAGCGACTGGTCGATTCGCAAACGCATGCTGCGCGGCGGAGTTTCCGACCGCGTCGACGTGGTCGACTTGAACAACGGGGCACTCAATATTTCGATTCTGCCGACCCGCGGGATGGGTCTGTGGCGCGGGCAATTTCGCGGCATCGATCTCGGCTGGAATTCGCCGGTCAAACAGCCGGTCAATCCGTGCTACGTCAATCAGTCGGATCGCAATGGCCTGGGTTGGCTGGCCGGGTTCAACGAGCTGTTGTGTCGCTGCGGCCTGTCGTCGAACGGCATTCCCGGGCTCGACGTCGTTACCGATAACACCGGCCACAAGATTGAAGCTCCGCTGACCTTGCACGGCAAGATCGCCAATACGCCGGCGCATCGCGTGGAGGTCGCGGTCAATACGGATGGCAACGGTCTGCTCTCGGTCAGCGGCGTCGTTGACGAGACGATGATGTTCGGCACCGGTCTGCAATTGAAGTCCACCTGCGAAACGGCGCCGAACTCGAATCGCCTGACGATTCGGGACGAAGTCGTCAATGTGTCGTCCCGGCCGATGGAGGTGCAGCTGCTCTACCATACAAATTTCGGCAAGCCATTCCTCGAGCAGGGATCTCGGCTGGTCCTGCCCTTTCGGGAAGTGGCGCCTCGCGATCCGCGCGCGGCCGAAGATACGAAAACGTGGCAGACCTATTTAGGGCCGACAGCCGGATATACGGAACAGTGTTACTTCGCGAACTTGATCGGCGACGATCAGGAGAAAACAACCGTCCTCTTGCGAAATTCAAGCGGCAGCAAGGGTGTGAGCCTCGAATTCGATATTCGCGAGCTTCCCTCCTTCACAGTCTGGAAGTGCACTCAGCCCGAGGCCGACGGTTACGTGACCGGACTTGAACCGGGCACCAACTTTCCCAACCTAAAGACATTCGAGCGAAAGCACGGCCGCGTGATCTCGCTCGCGCCGGGCGCATCGCACCGCGTACAAATCGGTCTGACGGTGCACGGGTCGGCAGAGGAAGTTGCTTCGGTCGAGAAGAAAATCCGCGAATT
Organism: uncultured Planctomycetaceae bacterium; assembly: GCA_963756305.1. Lineage (GTDB taxonomy): Bacteria > Planctomycetota > Planctomycetia > Planctomycetales > Planctomycetaceae > DASPSM01. The sequence continues at coordinate 1,082,226 of CAVWNP010000001.1, read as the reverse complement.
GCAGGACCGCACACACCCAGTCCTCCATGACCGGCCGATCAGCAAGTTTTCGCCGGCGTAGCTGATTGAGAAACTACTGCATAAGGGCCATAAGGGCCTCCGCGACTCGCAGGTTGCGTTTTCGCACGGGCCTGATGCCCATTCGCTCGCTTTCGATCTGACCCAGATGGCTGGCAAGCGCTTTGACGCCGACGCCCTCCTGCATCATTCGATAGATGACGGGAATATAACCGTCGTACTCGTCCTCAGGAACGTGACCGCCACCGCCTCCAATGGGGTCCCAGTCGACAAGCAAGAGCTGCCGAATGGCGTCGACATGCGCCTTCCATTTGGGTTGATCGTCGCGCCAAGTCATCATTGTCAGATGTCAGACCAACTACGAACGAGACGCGTACGTTTCCGCGTATTCGAGCACCCACAGATCGATCATGTTGCGCAGCGACTGCAGATCCACTTGATTCAAAAACTGGAAATTCGTGCGGTGGAACAACTCTTTGTTCCGGATCGACCCTTTGCCCACAACCTCAATAATATGGGAGGCGCTAAACGGGCGCACGAGGATTTCCAGGCGGCTGTATTCCGTGCCGACTCGAACGGCCGTGGCCGAGCGTCAGATCATCGCGGCTGACGCGGGCCCCCCAGCCGTCATCGCTGACAACCGTTTCAAAGCGGAAGCCGGGAAAATAGTCGGCGAGCTTGCGCAGTCCGGTTTCAATCTGTTCGGAAAGCTCCAATCGGCAGCGCGTGTGTTCGCTGTGAAATTGCTCATGGGTCAACTCGCGATTCGATTCCACGCGCTGCCTCGATGTGCGCGCCGATTCGCCCCGTGAGATTGCCCGTTCTAATCGTTTATCGAATTCCATCGTGCGACCCGCCGTTTGCCGGAATGGCAAATTCAATTCTAGAACAGCTTGCCTCAATTTTCGATAACGTCAATACGACGAGATTCGTTGAATTGCCGGGCATTGCAACGATTGCAATCAATTCCTGCAAAAGTCGCCGCGCGCGAACCGTGTGTGCCGGCTGAATTCGAGCGATCGCGGTTGCCGAATAATCGGCATAAAGCGACGCGTCGCCGGAATATCGTGACTTAGTCGCGACGTTTGACGCGATTTTCGGCATTCCTTGCCGCGAGGCGCCGCGTCCGAACACATTTTGAGATGAGACCCGCGTTCTGGCTCGCCGTTTGCAACTGCATCGCAATCGTTGAAACGTAGCGCCCCTTGCCGAAGACGGCGGCCCATTAGATAATGGTGCCTGGGGGATTAGGCAACGGCTCTGGTCCAGGTTTACGGGCCGGGGAGGCGCTCCAGGTGGGGCAGGGAAACCGCGAAGAACTGGCCAAACTATTCCAGGCCAGTGGGATGGCTTGGTTTGGCCTGTTCGCGCTGCTGGCCGTTGCTGTCTGGTTGGTTCTTCGGATACGAGCACGGTTTCGCGATCGTGAGGATCCTGAGGAAGAGGGTCACCAAATGCTGATGCAAATGGGAGAATTGCATCGCCGAGGTGGGCTCTCCGACGAAGAATACCGATCCATCAAGTGCAAATTGAGCGGAACCGTCGACCATTCCATGCGCGGCGGGAACCCCGAGCGCTGAAATCGGCAACGCTGAAGGAAGACGAATGCCCTCCGGGAAAGACTTTACGACCGGGAAACGCAATACACCGGCAAAAAAGAACGCGAACTGCTCCTTCTGTCGCAAGAGCTACCGAGACGTCGGGCCTCTCGTTGAGGGTCCCGAGGACGTGTATATCTGCGGCGAGTGCATCGACTTGTGCCAGTCGATTCTCGATCAGGAGCGCCGCCGGCGGGGAACGCCCAAGAAGCTCTTCACGCACGTGCCGTCGCCCCGGCAAATCGTGAATCACCTCGATCAATACGTGATCGGCCAGGGCCACTCGAAGAAAATCCTGGCCGTCGCCGTGCACAACCACTACAAGCGGCTCATGCTGCACGAGGACGTCGAGAACGACGTCGAAATCGAGAAATCGAATATTCTGCTCATCGGCCCGACCGGCTGCGGGAAAACCCTGCTCGCCAAGACCCTGGCCAAATACCTGCAGGTCCCCTTTGCCATCGGCGACGCGACCACTCTCACCGAGGCGGGCTACGTCGGCGAAGACGTGGAAAACCTGCTGCTGAAACTGCTCCACGCGGCCGATTTCGACATCGAAGCCGCCCAGCGAGGCATCGTCTTCATCGACGAGATCGACAAGATCGGCAAGACGAGCCAGAACGTCTCCATCACGCGGGACGTGTCCGGCGAGGGTGTGCAGCAGGCGCTCTTGAAGATGCTGGAAGGGACCATCGCCAACGTGCCTCCGCAAGGCGGCAGGAAGCATCCCGAGCAGCAATACATCCAGGTCGACACCACGAACATCCTCTTCATCTGCGGCGGAACGTTCGTCGGACTGGACGAGATCATCGCCAAGCGCATGGGTCGCAAGATGATCGGCTTCGGCCAAGAGGCCAACATTGCCTCGGCGGAACGGCGGCAGGCCAGCCTGTTCAATCAGGTTGCCGTCGACGACATTCTCGAGTTCGGCATGATCCCCGAACTCGTCGGCCGGTTGCCAGTGATCAGCCCGCTGCAGCCGCTCGAACTCGAGGACCTGACCCACATCCTCACCGATCCGAAGAACTCGCTCGTCAAGCAGTACAAGAAGTTCTTCGAGATGGAGTCGGCGGAGCTGGAATTCACGCCCGAATCGCTGACCGAGATCGCGCGGATCGCCAAATCGAAGAACACGGGAGCCCGCGGCTTGCGGAGCGTCGTGGACGATCTGCTCTTCGAGGTGATGTACGCCCTGCCGGATCAAGAGCCGGGACGCAAGTTTGTCGTCACCCCCGAAGTAGTTCGCGGAACCGTGAAACTCTTCCCGCGGGACGACTCAGCCGCCGCGTGAACGACCATCCGCGTTCATGAATCACGAGCCGCCGGCTTCACGCCGGCGGTTTTTTTTGCGCACGGAACTCACTACGGGCGTGGCATCCAAAGTTGCGATTTTACTTCTTGCCCAATGCCGCGAGCGCATCGTTCGCATCGGTGCGGATTCGCGGCTCCGCGTGATTCCGCGAGATCGGCTCGATCAACGCGGCCAACTCGGCTCGCTGGGCGGGGGTCCACTGGGCGTCGAGAAGATGCACCGCGTGCAGCACGTTTTTCAGTGCCAACAGCCCCTCAACCTGCCCAGGCGCTTCCGCATCGGCCACGCGTGCCGCCCCGCCTTTGAGGACTTGTTGGAAGACGGGAAATCCGGCCGTCGACTTCTGCCGGGCCAGGCCAACGGCCGCGTTCACGCGCGTATTGGCATCGCCGGCGGTTAACAGTACCGCCAGCCGATCGTGAGACTCCGGTGTATTGAGCAATCCCAGCGCATAAGTCGCCGTGTCTCGGATCAGCGAATCCGAATCCGCAGTCGCCGCGACAAGGTCGCCGACAAGCGCGGGCGCTTTGATCGGCTCTTTGCGTTCCTCCGCGCGAAAGGCAATGACCGCAACCGAGGCGATGCAGTTCTTGCGGACCTCGCGATCCTGCTCCGGCTGCATGCCGTGCTCCAACGCGGGCAAGACAATTCCCGGTGAATCCAACAGGCCGAGGGTCCGAGCCAAAAAGGCCTCTTGCTTCAGGTCGTCGTCGCGCGTCGAGTGACGATTCAAACCCTCATCGAACAGGCCGACGAGTGCCTTGGCGATTTCCGGATTGGCCGCCAGGTGTTGACCGGAATCTCCGGCTTGCTGATCGTGCAACAGCAGGTTCGCGAGTCCGTTCGCTCCGCGCCAACGGCGATGTTCGTTGGTATTGCGGATATCCTCGACCATCTCGCGCCAATCTTCGTCGCTCGATGCGATCTTGCCGAAGAGTGCCCACACAGCCACGACCGCAAGCACGATCAGGGCCGGAATCACGAAGAGTTGAACGAGAAATCCCGCAGACGGCGGCTGCACGGGAGGCAAAGGTGCGTCCCGCTCATCCAGCTTTTGTCGCAGATCGGCTTCGAATTCGTCGCGGGACATGACGTTTCCTCTTTATCCAAGTCTAGTTGTGCAGGACCGGTCGTCAAGCAGGGCAGCGTGGGGCGCGGGTGGGGGCGCGGGGCGAGGGAAAAGACGAAGATGAAACGCGACAGGTTTCTGAATCCGTCGCGGGCCCTCGTCCGGGAACTTGTCTGGAGCCTAAGGCTCTTTCATCTTCCCCCGCCCCTCGTCTCCCACCCCCCGCCCCGCCGGGGGCTTCAGATTGCGGATTGCAGGCGCGATTTCTAGATTACGTGGATCCTCGTCCGCTCATGAGAATCCCGGTGAGAAGAGAGCCCGCGTATGATTGTTAGTTGGGAATGGCTTCGCGATTACGCGGCGCTCGACGTGTCGCCCGAGGCTTTTCTCGAACGGCTGACGATGGCCGGCCTCAACATCGAGACCCAAACGCAAGTGGGCGACGATCGGGCCATCGATATCGAGGTCACCAGCAATCGGCCCGACTGCCTGGGCCACATCGGCATCGCCCGCGAGGCGGCCGTGCTCTTCGGCAAGCCCCTCAAAGTGCCCGACGCCCAACCCAAAACGTCCGCGACAAAGACGGCCGAGGCGACGTCGGTCGTCGTGGAATGTCCCGACTTGTGTCCGCAATACACGGCCCGCGTGATTCGCGGCGTCAAGATCGGTTCGAGCCCCGCCTGGCTGCGCAAGCGGCTCGAGACGATCGGGCTGCCGTCGATCAATAACGTCGCCGATGTCACGAATTACGTGCTCATGGAATGCGGCCAGCCGCTGCACGCCTTCGACTTCGACCGATTACGTGGCAAGCGAATCATCGTGCGACGCGCCAAGGCCGGCGAAAGACTCCTCGCGATCAACCAGAAGACTTACGAGTTGCAACCGGGCATGTGCGTCATCGCCGACGCCGAACGTCCCGTCGCGCTGGGGGGCGTGATGGGCGGCCTGGAAACCGAGATCGGACCGACGGCGAAGAACGTCCTCATCGAAGCGGCCAATTTCGCCCCCGTATCGATCCGCAACACGGCGCGAAAGCTGATCCTGCACAGCGATGCCTCATATCGATATGAACGGGGGATCGACACCGCCCAACTCGATTGGGCCAGCCGGCGGTGCTGCCAGTTGATTCTCGAACTGGCCGGCGGCGAACTGCTCGATGAACCGGTCTTCGCCGGCGTGCCGATCGACGCGAAGCGCCGCGCATCGAGCTGCGATTCGCACGGATTCCGCAGATCCTGGGAATCGAAGTTCCGCCCATCGATGCGGTCCGCATTCTGGCGGCACTCGGCGTCGAGGCGCAGGGCCGTGCGTCGGTCGAACGCAGCGAATTCGTGCCGCCGACTTGGCGCCGCGATCTCGCGCGAGAAATCGATCTCATCGAAGAGGTAGCCCGTATCCACGGCTACGACAAGATTCCGCAGGATGTGCCGGTGCCGCTGGCGATCAGCGCCAAATCGCTTCGCGACCGCGTGGGAGAATCAGGTCGCTTCGTGCTCACCGCGGCTGGCTTCTCCGAAGCGGTGACGATGTCGTTCGTGAGCGAGGCCATGGCGGACTTGTTTCGTCCGCGCGGCCCGCTCCCCAAGTTGGCCGTCGAGCACTCGTCGCGAAAGCACGAAAACGTGCTGCGGCAAAGCCTCGTTCCCAGCTTGCTCCAATCGCGGCAAGTGAACCAACGCCAAGGCAATTTCAACGCCGAGCTGTTCGAGATCGCCCGCGCCTACCTGCATGCGGACCACAAATCGTCCGAAGGGGACGGCGAGCCTCTGCTGCTCAGCTTCGTGACAGGCCGCCCGTTTATCGAAGCCAAGGGCATCGTGGAAGCACTGGCCCACCGCTTGTGCCGCACAGCGGCGGTCACTGTCAAACCATCACAAATTGATGAATTCATTCCCGGACGGGGCGCCGAAGTTTACTTGAACGGCACGCTTTGGGGCTGGCTGGGTGAACTGAACCGTTCGGTGACGGACCCCCTCGACCTCAAAGACGCGGTGACGGTCGCCGAACTCGACGTGAGTCTGCTCGAGCGGAATGCCGAACTGGTCTCGGAATTTAAGCCGCTGGCTCAATTCCCCTCGATCGACCGAGACCTCAACTTTGTGCTGGACGAATCGCTGACGTGGGAAACGCTCGAGTCGGTCGTCTCCTCGGCAGCCGGCCCGCTCCTCGACCACATAGGTTTCGGCGGCCAATACCGCGGCAAGCAGATCGATCCCGACAAGAAGTCGTACGTCGTCACCCTCAGCTACAGAGCTCCCGACCGCACGCTCACGGCGGACGAAGTCGAAACCTGCCAGCAGGCGGTGATCGCCGCGTGTGTCGAGAAGCTGGGAGCGCGGCTCCGCTAGGAGCGGAAGGATGAAGGATGAGCCAGACGGAGTGACCTCGGTGCCACTCGCGGGGACCGGCCATTGAGGCCGGCTCATGAACCCGGCGGCCCGCCCGCGTCTTCGGTTCTGGGATCGTTTACGGACCCGCGTCACCTGCCAGCCCTGTGAACTCCGCCACGTCCCGGCTATCATCCCAGGCGCGTCGCGGTCGCTGCTGCTGCTTTCCTCTGTTTGCAGCACTACTTTTCGCAGCTTATTTTTTCGCAGCACTTCGCGACCGGCTCTGCGGGCCACGCGCTTCTCCGTCTCAAGGATGATTACTTCGGAGGTGACTCAATGGTTCCGCGCTTGCTCACTTTGTTTCGTCTCACTTCCCCTCCCCGTGCCCGCGCGCTGAATTTGCCGCCGTGCTCCGCCATCGAGTCTCTCGAAGAGCGAATTCTGCTCTCGTCGGCCACACTGGCCATTCTCAACGGCAACTTCACCGGCACGTATAGCGGCAGCGTGACCGTCAACAACAACGGCTCGATCACCAAAACGCCCGTCACTCCGACCGCGTTCACAATGACCACGAATAACGGCGCCATCAATTTCACCACGTCCGTCGGCAACGGCACGGGCACCGTCGACATCAACCGAAACATCGTCGGCACTGTGAGCGTACCCTACCAGAACCAGATTGTTCCGATCTCGCTGTCGGGAAAGATCACGAACGTCAACGCAATTCGCACGGCGGGCAACGGCAGCTGGAGCTTCTCCGTGAACTTGGGCGGCGGCGTGACCGCGACCGGCAGCGGAACCTGGTCGGCCACCGCCCCGCAGACCTTGAGCAACTTCAACAGCGACGACATCGGCACCTATCAGGGAGCGGTGAACGTTACGCAAAACGGATCGACGACAACCACGCCGATCACCCCCGGCACCTTCGCGGCGACGATCAACAACGGCGGCGTGGGTTTCGCCAGTTCGTCCGGCGTGACGTCGCAAGGCGGAACGATCGATGTCACCGGCCGCATCAATAGCACGGCCACGTTCGTCGAGGACGGCGTGACGATTCCCGTCACGATCAGCGGCCCGGCGTGGCGCGGCCAGGACGGGATCAACGGCAACGGCGTCTGGACGTTCAAGGCAAATCTGCCCGGCGGCATCTACGTCCAGGGCCGAGGCACCTGGACCTTGGAAAGCGTGCTGGACATCGACGGCGTCTACGCGGGAACCGGCAGCGGCAATGTGACGCTCGACGACAACGGCACGATCACCAACACGACCGTGACCGACAGCCCGATCAACATTCAGATCTTCGGCGGGATCGTCTACGTGTTCCTCAACGACGCTTCGGGAACGGGCAGGGGGACCGCCGATAACAACGGCAACATCGGCGGCATGGCCAGCTTCATCGAAAACCAGACGTCGGTGACTGTCATCTTCGCCGGCGCAGGCGCCCCAACGGCCAACGGCATCGTTCTGAACGGCACCTGGAACATCCTCCCCACCAACGTCGGCGGCGGCGTAATGATCTCAGGCTCAGGGACCTGGACGGCGGCGTAGGTGAGAGCAGCCCGTTTCCGGCGCCGGCCGGCACGCCGGATTTAAATTGACGCCGATCTCGCTCAGCGATCGCAACGACGCCCGCGGCGTCGCGGATTGTCTGCCAGGTCGTCCTCTAGAAGAATAGTATCCATGCCAGCATCGCCACGAGCATGAGCACAACGCCCGCGATGAACAGCCACGCCGGGTGTAATGGCATCCGCGACTTCTCGGTTTCGCGCTCGTGCTGCTGGTGCTCTTTCTTTTCGTGCTCTCGATCTTTGATGTGTTTCTGGTGGTGCTGTTCCCTGTGATCCATTGGTCGCCCCTGCCAAAAAAGAGATTACCCGACCGGGCCGTCTATTCACCTGCCGCGGCGGCTCGCGAGAAGTTGACCATCGAAATACCATAATGCCACGTCGAACGCGGCTCGACTATCTTCGACCCTGAGGCTCAGACCCGGAGGGAGCTCGCCGAAGTCCAAATGCCAGACGCATTCGCCTTTCTCTGGCTCATCCTTCATCCTTCCGCCTTCATCCTCCGTCTTACGCCGGACTCCAGACGCGTGTCGGTCAGGGTGGAATAGGCAACAAAATCAGCGTCGTCGAAGAGGGTCAGCTTGACCTGTACGAGGACGTCGCCGGGGGCTGCCGCCCGGGAACGGTTTTCAGCGGGGAAGACAGAATCCAGTTGTCTGCTCATGCCGATAGGGAATGCGCGGGAATACCATCCCAGCGCGATCAATCGCGCGTAAGTTGGGGAAGTCCAATGTCGCACATTTCTCCGGTCGGCTCCTTTGGTTCCAGCAACTGGCTTCAAGGAGCGGGATCGACTGCCAATTCGTCGGGGTCGAGTGGAGTCACGAGTGGAGTCAATGGCGGCTCCGGCACGACGATCACCGAACAAAGTTTCGCGATCGTCGACATCAATTTTTCCGGTCCCTCGTTGTCCGATGCCTCGCCGACTTCGTCTAACCCGAACTCGTCGTCCGGGACGTCGACCACTGGCACATCTAACACCGGCACATCCAGCTCGGGCAGCGATCTGTTTGCAAACTTGCTGAACCAGATCCAAACCGCACTTCAAGACGTGCTCCAGGCGTTGGGAGGCAACACGACTGGCGCCTCGACTCCCTCAGGAGGCCCGAGCACGACAAGCACAGACACGGCAAGCACGGACGCGACAAGCACCGGCGCAACAAACACCGGATCGACGTCCAGTTCGGGCCCGTTCGTCACGACACCGTCCAACACGACGCCGTCCAACACGACCGGAGCCACAAACCAAACGGTAAGTGACTCGAATGCGCCGGCGACTTCGGGTTCGACATCCGAAATTACGATCGCTGCCATCTCAATCGAGAGCATCGAAGTGACGACCGGCGGAACAAACTCGGGCACGACAACCCCAACAGACTCGAATTCGACCGGCGGCACGACGTTGAACAACAATGCACTGCAGTTACTCGAGCAGGTCTTCTCCACGCTCGGCAACGTGTTCCAGCAGAATGGCCTCGGTTCCTCTCAGGCATCGAGTGCATCGCAGTCACCGCTGGCGAGTTTCCTGGGACACAACGGACTGACTCCGGACCAGTTCAGCCAAGGGCTGTTCTCGTCAGTGCAGCAAAACGGCGGCACAGGCTTCAGCCTCGCGCACATCTTCCAGAACGCCCCAGCAGGTCAGAATCTGAATTTGTTTGCCTAGCCGGGCCGCCCGACCTTGGACTCGCAGGTCTGGTCATTTTGGATTTTGGATTGCCGATTTTGGATTGGGGGTTTTCAATCCAAAGTCCAAAATCGCCACCGTGTAGACGCCGCACCTCGCACTCCCCGTGTCGACGCCAGACGCGTTTCCGCCTGACTCCTTTGTTAAAGTAAGATCATGGTGTGTCACCCGCCATGACCCCGGACTCTCACGAGTGCCAGGCTGGAATGGCATCGCATTAAAGGGAACTGCATCATGTGCCATTGGTGCGAGAATTCTCTGATCGCTGACAGCCTGACGTCTGGCTTGTGGGGACTTGCGGCCGACCGACGCCAGTTTATGGCGTACGCCGTGTCAGCAGGCGCCGTCGCGGCCGCCAGTTTGATCCCGAGTGTTCCGGCGTTCGCTGCCAGCGGCGCCGAAGTCATCTTTCGTAACGGAGCGATCTATCCCATGACCGCGGCACGCGGGCCCGCGGAGGCGTTGGCGATCGGTCGCGAGCGAATTCTCGCTGTCGGCTCGGAGGCGGAGGTCGCCGCGCTCAGCGGGCCAGCGACACGGATCGTCGACCTGCAGGGCCGCACGCTGCTGCCTGGTCTCATCGACCCGCATCACCACACGGTGCTTGCTGCGCTCCTCAGCGATGTGCTCATCAACGTCGGTTATGCAAAATATCCGCGGCACGACGCAGCGTTGACAGCGCTGCGGCGCAGGCGGCCAAGACGCCGCCTGGCGACTGGATTACGGCCGGCTTTTATGACAACCTCCTGCAGGGCGGGAATTTGTCGATGCAGGAGCTGGATGCAATTTCGACCCGGCATCCGATTTTCGTCCTGTACGTCAACGGCCATGTCGGCGCCGGTAACGCGCTGGCCTTCGAGCGCGGCAAAGATCACCGAGAACGTCGGCCAACTACCACGCGGCGGCCATTTTGGCCGCGGCCCCGACGGCAAGCTCAACGGTCTGATCTACGAGGAGCCCGCGCTGCTGCGCTTCCTGGATGTCGCCGTATCGAAGCCGACGCCAGCGCGGATGGCCGAGGCCATCTCGAAATACGCAAAACAGGCGGTGCCGAGAGGCAATACGACGTTGCACGAGCCGGGCACCGTCAAGCCGGAATGGGTTGAGCCGCTTGCTCGGCTCTCCACCATGCTCCCCTTGCGGCTCAGCGCGAGCTTCAGCACCGATATGCTCGATGCGAGCAAAGCCTATGCAGCGATCGGGCCTCCGACGAAGGCGCGTCGGATTCCCGGCAGCCGGTTTTCGCTCTACGGCATGAAGTTCTGGGCAGATGGCTCGAACCAGGCCGAGTCGGCCGCACAGACCGAGCCTTACCTGCACAGTTCGGCTAAGGGCAAGGCAAACTATTCCGTCGCCCAGATGGCCGACCTCTGCCGCAAGGCAAAGGCTGCTGGCTGGCCGATTCTGATCCATTGCCAGGGCGACGCGGCGGTCGGCGATGCGCTCGACGCCATCGAACAGGCTTATGGCGCCCACCCGGCCACGGGGATCAACCGGATCGAGCACGCGACGATGGCGCGTCCGGATCAGATCGACCGGATGAAACGGCTTGGCGTCGAGCCAAGCTTCATTCCGGATTTCGTCTATCTCTATGGCGCTGCCTACCGCGACCAGCTCTTTGGGGCGCGGCGGGCGGAATTTATGGTTCCAGCCGGCGCTGCTGCGAAGGCGGGACTCGGCTTTTCGCTGCACTCGGACAACCCGGCCGCAGGCCTGCCGGTCGATCCCCTGCGCCACGTGCAGACCGCCGTTACTCGGTGCTGCGTCATCGACAATTCCATCGTCGGGCTCGGCGTCGCGCTCACGGTCGACCAGGCACTGCGCCGATCACCGTCAACGCCGCGCGGCAGATCGGGCTCGAGGACGCGATCGGTACGCTCGAGAAGGGCAAGGAAGCGGACCTGACGATTCTGGAGAGCGACCCCTACAAGACGGACCCGGAGAAGATCACGGCAATCAAGGTCAGTGAGACTTGGGTTGCGGGGGAGAGGAAATTCCAGGCGTGAGCAGCAGGACTGCAGGCTCAGGGCGCCCCCCGACCACCCGCAAACACAACCCAATGCGCCTCAGCTTCGGCGTCAAATCCCCCGACCCAACAATACGCTGGCCGCCGTGCTGCGAGTGTCACTCATTGATGAATGCCTGGCGATTAGTGTTCGACGCTCTCGCATAGCGGCGCGCCCTGAAGGCAACCGGCGCGACCATGCTCGACGGTTTGCAAGTTCAGCGCGCTGTTCGCCCGCGACCTCACGATCGGTTCAGCAATCCCATTGCTTCCATAAACCTGTCCCAACGCGCTAAGTCGTCGGCCGCCAGAGTGCCCGACAAATCCGGTGAGGTGACTGTTCCTCCGACTGTGTTCGAAGTCGACTGCGAAGCAGGGGCGACGCCGGTCGGTTGCTGCGACGCCGTTTGGATGGGCGGTCCGAAGCTGGCGTGGGTTGTCCCAACTGTGACTGCGATCTTCGTCGAGACCGAAAGGCCGTTCTTGGCGTCGGTGTATTTGATGCTGATCGTGACAGAGCCGTAGAAGTCGGCCGTCGGCGTGAATCTCAGGCCATTCAGCCCTGCGTTGAGACTGGTCAACGTCCCGCTGATCGTCATCCACGCGGAATCGTTCGCACCGGAAATAAATGTGATTCCGGTCGTCGACCCGAGTCTGAGGTTGCCGCGAGTCGCTCTCAGCACGACCTGTTCAATGTCGGTGCTGGCGTTGACGTCGTCAATCTGGATCGCCCTCTTATAAAAGGTCAGCGTCTCGTTTTGGGGCACCGTGCCGCTCGTCGGAGCCGTCAGGGTCGGAGCGATCACGTTGACCCTGAGTGCCACGTTCGTCAAAGCGTAGCCGTTGGGATCCGAGACCTTCACGGCCAGCGCATCCGACCCTGAGAAATTCCTGGTCGGCATGTAGACCATTCCGGCGCTCAGGGCCGCATTCAAATTCGCCGCGGTCCCCGTCACGGTGAACGAATCCGAGCCGTTCATGCCCGTGGTGAAGCTCAAGCCGGTGGTGGACGCCAGCGTGATCGTCCCGTGCGCGACCGACAGCGTGAGAGAATTCGAGCCGCTGCCAGCGGTGCCGCCCTTAATGCTGATGGCGTTGCCGTTGCCTGTCGAGAAGACGAGCGATCGGTTCTGGTCCAGCGTGCCCGACGGGGGCGCTGCAATCGCCGGCGCGCTGAGCGCGGTCACCGTGAAAACCGCTGTCGCGGCGGCCGACAGACTGTCACCGCGGTCCGAGTCCGAAAGGGACAAGGAATCGGACCCGACGTGCGTGGCACTGTGTTTGTAGGTCAGGCCATTGAGAGCTGCGTTGAGATTCGCGGCAGAGCCCGTCACGGTGAACGAATCCGAGCCGTTCATGCCCGAGCTGAAGCTCAAGCCGGTGGCGGACGTCAGCGTGATCGTCCCGTCCGCGACCGACAGCGTAAGAGAATTCGAGCCGCTGCCAGCGTCGGCGCCCTTAAAGCGGATGGCGTTGCCGTTGCTTGTCGAGAGGACGAGCGATCCGTTCGGGTCCAGCGTGCCCGAGGGGGGCGCAACTATCGCCGGCGCGCTGAGCGCGGTCGTCGTGAAAACCACAACCGTGCCGCCCGACAGACTGTCACCTCGGTCCGAGTCCGAAAGAGGCAAGGAATCGGACCCGATGTGCGTGGTTCTGAGTTTGTTGATCAGGCCATCGAGAGCCGCGTTCAGATTGGCGATGGTGCCCGTCGCGGCGGACGAGGGGGAACCGTTGGTGCCGGTCGCGAAGCTCAACCCGGTTGCGAGACCCAGCCTTCCGTGTGAAACCGACAGCGAAAGCGAGTCGGAGTTGCTACCCGCCGCGGCGTCGATCACGGACATCGCGCTGCTGTTGCCGCTCGAGAAAACGAGCGAGAGGTTCCCTGTCCCTGGCGCCGTGCCAGATGCAGTGATTGCCGGAGCTGCCAGAGCGTTGACGGTCAGCGACGCGTTGGTCGAACTCGAAAGCGCATCTCCCGGGTACGTGAGGGCCGAGTTCACACTGGCGACTGGGCTCGACGCTGTGAAGCTGGCCGAGCCGCTAGTGCCGCTGGTCAAGCTCAACCCGGTCGCAGAGCCAAGAGCCATCGTTCCCTGCGAAACCGACTGCGAGAGCGAGTCGGAGTCGGAATCAGTGCCGGCGGCGGAATCGGTGAAAGAAAGCGCGCTGCCGTTGCCACCCGAGAGGGCGAGCGCCCCGTCTCCGGTCAGCGAGGGCGAGGCGGATACGCTGCTCGCCGGCGCGCTCCCGGGTACGCTGATCGCCGGCGCGCTCAAAGCGGTGACGGTCAGCGCCACGCTGGTCGAAGCCGATAGCGTATCACCAGCGTCCGTGACCGAAACGGATAACGAATCGGAACCGGAATAAAGAGAAGTCGGCTGATAGACCAATCCGTTCAAGGCCGCATTGAGATTGGCCACCGTGCCGCTCACGGTGAACGTAGACGAGCTGTTGGTGCCGCTGGTAAAGCTCAGGCCGTTGGAGGAGGCGAGCGTCAGCGTCCCTTGCGACGCTGAAAGTGTCAGCGAGTCGGCGTTTGATCCTGCGGCGTCATCCGTAATCGAAATCGCGTTACTGTTCCCGCTGGAGAACGTCAAAGCGCCATTCTCGCTGAGAGAGCCCCCTCCCGGAGCAGAGATCGCCGGCGCGTTCAAAGCAGTGACCGTGATCGACACGCTGGTCGAAGCCGACAGGCTGTCGGTCGGATCGGAAACCGAAGCGGCCAAGGTGTCGGCACCGGAGTAAAGAGTTGTCGGCTGATAGACGAGGCCGTCCAGCGCGGAATCGAGGTTGGTTACGGTCCCGCTCACCGTGAACGAAGAGGTACCATTCGCGCCGGCCGTGAAACTCAAGCCTGCGGTCGACGGGAGAGTCAACGTGCCCTCTGAAACAGAAAGTGTCAGCGAATCGGCGTTTGTGCCGGCCGCGGCATCCGTGATCGAGATTGCGTCGCTGTTAAGAGCCGAGAAGCTCAGCGAACTGTTCTCGTTCAGGCTTGCGGTCGCAGGCGCGCTCGCGCTTGGCGGCGCACTCGGCCCGACACTGACCAGGCTGGCAACGGTCGGCATCACGCCGGGGGTGACCGCAGGTTCGATAGCGGCCGCAGGCTCGCTGTCGCTGGCCTGGCCGCTTCCGGTGCCCACGACCCCATTGAGGCCGATCTGATTGACGCCGTCAGCGGCCGGAGTTTGGGCCGGGTCGCTCGGCGTCACGCCGAGGGTGACCGCAGGTTGGTCGGGGCTGGTTACCTGTCCGCTGATCACGAAAGGGGGAGTCGCCTGCGCGGAGGTGCCCAAGACCCCGTTGAGGCCGGTCTGATTCACGCCGGAAGCGGCTGGAGTTTGGGCCGGGGCGGTCGGCACGGGGTTGAGCGGCGCCGGGGCGGTCGGCGCCATGTCGATCGGTGCCACGCCGGGGGTGACCGCAGGCTGGATGGGGCTGGTTACCTGTCCCCCGATCACGGAAGGGGGGCTGGCCTGCGCGGAGTTGCCCAAGACCGTCGCGGACAGGAGTTGTCGAGACTCCAAAGTTTCGACGCCCAGGCCGCTGCAGATCGCCTGTTGGACGAACCAGGTTTCGCGACGATTTCGCCGCCGCCTGGCTACGGGCCGGGTGCTCGGTTTGCGGGAGAACGACAGCCACCTACGAAAAAACATCCTTGTACGAAATAACATCCTTGTACGCCTGCGTTGCGCGAAATCCAGTCGCAAAACAAGCAAAGGCGGCCCGATGGTGCCCGTCTGAGGCACCCATTTGCTCGACGCCAGAGTTTAAGCGCTGGCGACCGCTCCCGGCTAGTCCGGCGGCTCATGAGAGCGATCAGAGACTCGAGTGTCGATCCAAATGTTGAACTCCGGCCAGGCAGGCTCGCAGCGTAGAAGGTGCCACGGGTTTCGAGAGGTGTTCGTCGCATCCGGCTTCCAGAGCGCGTTTCCGATCGGATTCCTGCCCAAAACCCGTCATTGCGATGATCCGGGTCGCTTGAAGACCTTCTTCATCTCGCAAGCGTCTTGCGACTTCATAGCCATTGAGATGTGGGAGGCCGATGTCCAGAAGCACGACGTCGGGTCGCTGTTCTTGGGCTGCAGTCAATGCGGAGAGTCCATCGTGGACTGTCACGACGCGATGGCCCTCGAGCGCGAGGAGAGTGGACACCATCTCGGCCGCATCCAGATTGTCATCAACAACGAGAATGCTCAGCGTGGAACTCGGTCGTTGGACATCGCGCGTATGAGAAGCAGCTGCAAAGGACGGATCGTCTTCCAGCATCGGAAGACGCACGATAAACTCCGCACCTGTCCCATGTCCCTCGCTGCGGGCCAGGATTGTCCCACCATGCATTTCGACCAGCTTGCGGACAAGGGAGAGCCCGATTCCGAGCCCCCCTTGGCTGCGTTCCAACGTCGATTCGGCTTGTCGGAATGGCTCAAAGATATTGGGCAGGACCTCCGCATCAATGCCGATGCCGTTATCTCGCACACTGACCAGGAGGTCGTCTTTTTGGACACGCGCCGTCAACCGGATGCACCCTCCTCGATCCGTGAACTTCGCGGCGTTGTTTAAAAGATTGGAGATGATTTGATCCACTCGCACCGGATCCGCCCGCAGCCAGAGGGGTTTCTTGGGAACCCTGACGAGAAGCCGATGCTGACGGGATTCGATAATCGGTCCGTACGACTCGACCGCTTTTTCGATCGCTTCGCGAACCTGGAGTCGCTCAAACCGCAATTGAATCTTCCCCCGCATCAGCCGCGAGATATCAAGCAGATCATCGACGAGGCGGGCCATGTTGCTCGCTTGCCGGTCAATCGCATTGACCGCCTTGGCTGGGCCCGATCCCAGTTCGACCCTCCTGAGGATCTCGACCGCATTCCGAATCGGCGCCAGTGGATTCCGCAACTCGTGAGCCAGCAGGGCCAAGAATTCGTCCTTGCGTCGATCAGCCTCCCGCGCTTGGTCGTAAAGACGCGCATTTTCAATCGCGATTGCTGCTCGGTGTCCAAAATCCTCGGCCAGCGCAACATCAAGTGCGTCGTATCGTCGCGACCCCTCGGAAAGGATGAACGTGACGGCCCCCACCGTACGATTATGCACCGCGAGAGGAGCGGAAATCATCGACTGCCCGCTTAACTGCGACACAAGCTGCCGTTCCTGCAGATCGGCCGGCTCGATCACTTCAAAGGGATCCACGGCTCGGACCCTCCACTGGGACCGCTGCTCTCGCACAACTTCTGCAACGAGCGCACCCAATCGTCGAGGGCAAGAGCGAGGCCTCTGGAGCCGTCGCAGGATTTTCGCTTGCTGCTCGTCCCGGTGAGCGGCTGCGATCTGTTGGAGTTCACCGCTTTCGCCAAGGAGATCGACGACGCACCAGTCAGCAAAGAGCGGCACGGGAATCTGTGCAATCCGCCCCACGAGACTGGCTGAGTCGACAATGCTCGACAGCAGAGCCGCCGAGCGCGCCAGGAAACGAGTCCGCTCTTCCACTCGCTTGCGTTCCGTGATGTCCCGCACGATGGCGGTGAAGTATCGCCCGCCTTCATGCCGAAATTCACTCACGGCGAGGTCGATCGGAAAGGTCGTCTCGTCCTTCCGGCGACCCTCGATCTCACGTCGTCCGCCGTCCGCAAACAGGTGGGCCGCAACAGACTCGTGCGGCATTTTGTTGAGAACCGGCATCAAGATCTTGACGCTTTGACCGACCAATTCGTTGGCGGAATAGCCGAACATGGCCTGCGCCGCTGGATTGGCCGACTCGATACTTCCGCCATCGTCGAAGGTGACGATTCCGTCGATCATGTGATCGACGACGGAACAGAGTCGGTCACGTGCTTCCTGCAGCCGCATCGAGGAAAGCGACGTCACCCCAAATAAACCGGTGCCGCCGTGTCTAATGCCGCTGTGTCTAATGCCGCTGTGTCTAATGCGGCGGTGCCTGGCCGACATCCATCGCCCGTCCTTGGCCCGGCCGGTCCAACGATCCTTCGATGCATCCAACGGCACCACCTTCGATGAATCGCACAAGAAAAGTGCGACTCGATGATGCAGCGCGATTATCGGCACGATGTGAGTGGTCTGCAAGCGTCACAGCGGCGGAGTTGTCAGGCCGCTGGTTAGCGGCACGCAGCGGCAGGCCGCTCGTCCTTTATAGGACCAATGCCCCGCTGACCTTCTTCCAGCGGACGATGTGGTCGAAGAAAACCCGCTGCGGAGCAGCTGTCTGCGAAACTCATACGTTTGCCTTTGCAAAGTACCGCCTCGCCCATCGCCCACGGCAATCCAGTGTTTTGATTTATGAGATGAGTTTTGTGGGAATCACCGGCAGATATCTTCTGCTGGGTCATGACATTGAGGACATGAACGGAAAAGGAACGTTTTTTGACAGGGCAGTTATGCTAGCGGCGGATTCGGTCGATTTGGCGCACGAGAAGCGCGGGAATGGTGGCGCGCGGTTACAATAACGAGCCGTCCGGGCTAGATCGCTTCCAGGCTCGGACGATGGGCGAAAGGTCGGTTAATCGCATCCGCGTCACCTAATTGTCGTTTTCGCCCTTTTCTCGGCGCGACCGAGTTTGCCACATGAATCTGCCCATCCTGAACAACTCCTCTCCGCGGCCAATGGCCGGCGCCGCGCATGCGTTTCACGCGTGTGCCTCGCGGCCGCTGCCGATGAGCGTCGCGGAGATGCGCGAACGGGGCTGGGACGAGGCCGACGTCGTGTTCGTCACCGGTGACGCGTACATCGATCATCCCAGCTTTGCGATGGCGATTCTGGGGCGCGTGCTCGAGGCCGCGGGGTATCGCGTCGCGATCGTCAGCCAGCCCGACTGGCGGAGTTGCGACGCCTGGCGTGTTTTCGGCAAGCCGCGACTGTTCTTCGCGATCAGTGCCGGCAACATGGATTCGATGATCAACCATTACACGGCCAATCGCAAAGTCCGTAACAACGACGCCTACTCGCCCGGCGGCCGCATTGGCTTGCGGCCCGACCGCGCCACGCTGGCCTACTGTCAGCGCCCCGCGAAGCGTACAAGGGCGTTCCGGTGATCGCCGGCGGAGTCGAGGCGTCGCTCCGCAGGCTCGCGCATTACGACTATTGGAGCGACAAGGTCTGTCGTTCCATCTTGCTCGATTGCAAGGCGGACCTGCTGGGCTTCGGCATGGGGGAAGACGCGATTGTCGAAATCGCCCGCCGCTTGGACGCCGGCGAGAGCGTGCGCGACCTGCGCGAGATGCGAGGCGTCGCCTATGCCATGGGTGCATCGGAAACGCCCCCCGACGATGCGCTGGTGCTGCCGAGCTACGAGCAGGTCCGCGACGACAAGTGGTCTTTCGCCGAGGCCACGAAGATGATTCACAACGAAACGAATCCGTACAACGCCCGCCGACTGCTGCAATGGCACGATCGGCAGGCGGTCGTCGCCAACCCGCCGGCCTTGCCGGTCTCGCAGTCCGATATGGACAGAATCTACGGGCTGCCGTACACGCGGCGGCCGCACCCCGCTTATTCAGAGCCGATTCCCGCTTTTACGATGATCAAAGATTCGGTGACGATCATGCGGGGCTGTTTCGGCGGCTGCACCTTCTGCTCGATCACGGCCCACCAGGGGCGCATCATCCAGTCTCGCAGCAAAGAATCGGTGCTGAGCGAAGTGCGTGAAATGACGCGCGACAAGGACTTCTCGGGCGTCGTCAGCGATATCGGCGGACCGACCGCGAACATGTATCAGATGCAGTGCCTGCGTCCGGAAGTCGAGGCGGTCTGCCGGCGGCAATCGTGCGTGCACCCCACAATCTGCAAGCTGCTGGGCACCGATCACGGCCCATTGATCCAGTTGATGAAAGAGGCGCGGGAGACGCCGGGCGTCAAAAAAGTCTTGGTCGCCAGCGGCATCCGCATGGACCTGGCTCGCCGCTCGCCCGAGTACATGCGGGAACTTGTCCGGCACCACGTCGGCGGACGGCTGAAGGTCGCGCCCGAGCACACCGACCCGCACGTGCTCGACAAAATGCGAAAGCCGAGCAACGACGACTTCGAGCAGTTCACCGACATCTTCAACGCAGAGTCGGCGAAAGCGGGAAAGAAGCAGTACATTGTCCCGTACTTCATCGCCAGCCATCCCGGCAGCGATCTTAACGCGATGATCGACCTCGCCGTGTTCTTGAAACGAAACGGTTATCGGCCCGACCAGGTGCAGGATTTCATTCCGGCTCCGTTCGACGTGGCGACGGCCATGTTTTACACCGGCATCGATCCCTTCACGAAGAAAGCCCGTGCATGTGGCCAAGGCGATCCGCGACCGCAAATTGCAGCGGGCGCTCATGCAATTCTTCAAGCCGGCGAATTATTTTGAAGTCCGCGAAGCTCTGCGGCAGGCGGGGCGAACCGACCTGATCGGCAATGATTGCGAGAGCCTCATTCCGCCAACTCCGCCGCGCAAGGCGCTCGAAGCACGCCGCGAAGATGCCAACGCGCACTTTCGCGGCGATTACGTGCATACCATCGGCGACGGCAAACAGAAGAAGCGCAGCCGCAAGGAATCGCGGCACGAGCCAGGCAACAGTTATCGTCCGAAGCCGAAAACGACAAGCCCGTCGGCTGCGCGCCGCAAGAAAAAGCCGCCCGGCCCGTCGGCGAGCGGTTGAGAGGCGCGTTTCACTTTCGACCGCTCCGGATGGAACGGCTGGCCAACTCGGCCGCCGAGAGCCCACATTGAGAGCCGGTGACCACCGGACATGGGATCGATGGCTGTTCGTCAGGCCCCAAGTTCGTCGAGCGCCGCTTGCAGGGCGGCCCACCGAACGGGATCGGAGTTTTCGAGGCTCCCTTCCGACGCGGCGTCGGCCGAATTGGGAGAAGACGCGGCCGTGTCGACCGGCGCAGCCAGGTTCCCGTCCGTGATCGAGGAAGTGAAACCCGTCAGTGCCAATTGGCGCTCTGCGACCTGTGGCGCCAGTCCGGATCCGGTCGAGATCGCTTGCGAATGGATCGGGCCCGGGAACGGTGGGATGACGAACGGGTCGTACTTGACCAGATACGGCACCAGCAAGTTGGCTTTTGGAGAGCCTCGCCCGGTGATTTCGTCATACCCCGGACCCGGCGCGTCGCCTTCCCGGTTGGCCGGGCCGGTGGTGATGTCGTTGAAATCTCGCGCGGGCGCCGCGTAGATCGCCTCCGGAATAAAGGCCCCGAGCGTACTTTCGCCCGCGAGCACGCGCCCCTGGTCGGCAATGGCGATCAAACCCGCCCAGGCCGGAGCGCCGAAACTCGTGCCGCTCGCAGAGGCCCAACCGGGCACTGCGGCGCTCGTGGCCGAATAGGAGTCGTAGTAGGGATCGTGTTCGGCGTTGAAGGCCACATCAGGATTTTCGCGCATTCCCGATTGCTGAACGCCTTGTTGGTATCCCGGTTCAGCCTCGTACATGCTCGCACCACCTTGGCTGGCGGCCCAGGACTGCTCCGTGTAGGTGCCCGTAATCGGCTGCCGAATCAGATTCGTGCCGCCGACGGAAAGGACATTCGGCGACACCGATGGCCATTGTGGGCCGACGGCCGTGCTGGACTTGTCGTCCCCCGAGGCGGCGACGTAGCTGATAGACACGCCGTTATGATTGCTGGGCGTGCTGAAATCGCTGTCCTCCGACGTTTCGCTTTTGAATTCGCTGTACCCGAAACTCATCGAGACGACCGATACGCCGGGGTAATTACTGGCCAGGGCGACTGCGGCCGGAACGTTGCTGGCTCCTCCCGGACGATTGACCACGACGATGTTTGCTCCCGGAGCCATCGCGTGCGCCCATTCGACGTCGATCGATTCCTCCACTGCCCAGGAGGTACCGGCAGCCGGAAGGTTCTTCTGGGTGGAGATGACCGTCAGATTCGCGGCGGGAAGATTGTATTGCTGGTCGAAGACCTTCAAGTCGTTGGCGATGTTGGGATCGGGATTTTCATCGATGATCGCGATCGTCTGCCCCGTCCCGTCACCGGTAACGGTGACGTTCGTGTAGAACGGCCCACGGGGGCCTTCAACAAGGGCACGATAGGTGAATTTGACGTCGTTGACGCCGTAGTAGGACCGAATGTCGTTGGGTTGAAGCAGCTGGGCAGCCAGCAGTTTGCGGTCTTCCAGTATTTCCACGGCGGGCGGCCAAGACCGCCCCGACCGGCTGCGCCGGCTCGAATGACGCGCGAGATTCCAATGTGTCAACATAAATTCGCCTCCCCGTTTGTGCGACGCGGATAACCAGATTGAAGCCGATGCGAAAGCACGCGGACGCCTTTCCCCGTGCGCCTGCTGAACAGCGACGAGCCGGAAGCCCGTGTCGGGTCCCCGGCAGGCGTATCCCCATCGAGTGCGAAACGGCCCGTTATCAACAGACACCGTCATCAAGAGTGGCGATTTTTGAGAGTGCTTTGCCTCACCGCCGTGGCGCTTTTCGCGAAAATCTTCAATCGCGGGAGGCGGGAGGTCGCGTCGTTGCAGTTTCGAGTAGAGTCCCCCGCGTGCCCGGTCGCCGGCCCCGTGAGCACCGCCGGGACCCGGACACGGCTCAACTGAGCTCGCCGAAGCCCACCCATTCCAGACGCATTTCCCAGCTCCAACGGAGCGAAATCCTAGAGCCCAGGTCGGGTCAGAGGGCCTGGTTAGCAGCCCCCAGAAAATCGCCGTCAGCCCCTACGGGCGACGCCGTGAAGGATTTTTGCCCGATAATACGGGGCATTCGCGGAGCTTGTCTCTTTGTAAGAATGGAGGACGTCCCGGGGTGCCATGCCCAGCGGCTTTGCGTGGGCATGCGAATCGGTTGGACGTTCGACATGCCCACGCAAAGCCGTGGGCATGCCACCCCGAAAAGGTTAACGGCGTCGAGTGGCACCCGCACCGGCGTTTTGCGATGGGACTGAACGCGGCGCGTCGGAAAATCCTTCACGGCGTCGCCCTACGGGGCGAGACAAATTCCGTCCGGCTCTTTCGCTGGCCGACGTGCGAGCGCTTTTTCGATGGTCGCGCCGGGTGCCACTGGCGAGGGCTTTGGCTCGCCAGTGTTGTCGGCCTGTTTGCTGTGGAAACCAATGCGCGGGGAAGGATGTAGGGTGGGACAAGCGAGGCTTTGCAAGCACGGCCCACCTTCTTTGGCCCGCCTATTTGCTAAGAAGGTGGGCCGGCGCCCGAAGCGGACTTGTCCCACCCTACGAACTTTCGTCGCCAGCTCGCGAAATTTTCCAGAACGCCCCAGCAGGTCAGAATCTTAAATTGCTCGCCTAGCCCGGGCATTTTGGATTGCCAATTTTGGATTGGGGATTTCAATCCAAAATCCAAAATCGCAAATCCAAAATCGCCCCCGCAGACGCCAGACTCCAGACGTGTTTCCCCAGCTCCAACGGAGCGAAATCCTAGAGCCCAGGTCGAAGCGTAGCAGGCCTGGGTTAGCAGCCCCCAGAAGATCGCCGCCAGCCCCAACGGGGCGAGACAAATTTGCACCGGGTCTTTCGCCGACTGACGTGCGAGCGCTTCTGGCGATGGTCGCGCCCTTTCAGGGCTCCGCCGAACCGCGCATCCGATGACCCAGGGCTCCGCAAAAGCCTCCGCCCTGGGCTTTAGAATCCGTTCCCTTTCAGGGCCAAATCCTGCGCGTCCGCCGCGTCGCGCACGCCGCACCGCCCTTCCGGGCTCCCGACGCCGGACTCCAGACGCGGCTTCCCCCTGGCACGCCGGATATCGAGCCTCGCGCTGAGCTCGGATCGAAGCCGCAAAGAATTATCGCGTACAATCACAATGGCGAACATAATTCCACTTATTCGTGCCGCCCTGGTGTTATAGATTTTCTGTCCTTCATGGCAACTAAGACCCGACCGACCCCGTCCGCGGGACCCTGGGACAAGACCACTCTCTGGCGCGAACTGCTACGCCATGCGAGAGTGAAGCGAGAGCCGGAAACTGAGCGTCATTGCAGCGTTCTTGCGCCTCACGATGCCTAACATCGAAACTGTTCTTCGGTCCGCCGGCAGGCCCGAACCGCATTTACCCTCCACGACGACAACCATTCGTTCCGTGTGGCACAGTGGGCCACGATCCTCATTCCGCAGGCGTCGCTTACGGCACTCTGCTCATTCGAACTGGCTTCTTTTACTGGCATCGTATCTTCACGACATTGGGATGACGCCCCGGGAGCACGGCCTCAATGCCCTCTTTGATTTTGTTACCACGGGGAATCGCGGTGGGCTAACCGACGAGCAGATCGCCGACTTCGTCGATTGGAATAACGGTGATTCGCCGCTTGCAAAGCGTCCGAACGACCGTGGCGGCTCGCCAGGGCCCGTGACTCCAGTCGCTGCGCGGGAACTATTGACGTACTATTCCCGGGACAGGCACAACGAATGGAGCACCGATTGGATTCGCACACATTTGACGATTCCAGAGGACAACCGCACATTCTACCCCGGATTCGCGAGCGATCTCGTTGCTCTCTGCCGTTCACATCATGAAGGCTACGAGGCTTTAAGGACGCCGAAGTTTAACTCCCGGCGTGTTTCGCACGGCCGAACCGTTCATCACCGCTACCTCGCGCGCGTATTGCGCGTTGCGGACGTGTTGGACGAGTATCCCGAGTGAACGCCTCCGGTGCTCCTACGGGTCCGTGACGTCCCGGCGGCCAGCCTACGATTTTGGCATAAGGACCAGCAGCTAACGGTCGAACTCCACAGCGCGTTGTTCATGTTACGATCTACCCGTTGCGCTTACCTTCAAAACGCAATTGAACATACGGCTCGCCAAATCGAGGACGAGCTGAGATTGACACACCGCTTGATGACCGAGCAGCCCCCGAATATCGATCCCGTCGCGGTCGACTGGACAGCCGCGGTGGATAATCGAGCCGTATGTCGACCGTAAAGTCGAGCCGAGGCCGGACTCTTACACTTACATTGACGGCACCTTTCGGCCAAACACGCAAAAAATCCTCCAGCTTCTCGGAAGCCCCGAACTATACAGCGACCCCATCGAAGCAGTTCGGGAACTCCTGCAAACGCCTTCGATGCGGTGCGCGAGAAGATCGCGTACGAACGCATCGCTGCTTCTTCCACCAACGCATGCCGGCTGCACCGGAGTTCCGAAAAAGAGGCACAGTGTCACCTTGTCACTTCAACAGTACGACGGTCGATTCTTCCTTGTCTGTCAAGACACTGGTGTAGGAATGACTCTGCGCCATTATTCAGGATCACTTGCTTGTTTCCGGTGTTTCGCATCGAGCCGACGTCAGGCGACTCGAACGGCAGTGCCAACAGCATGGCTTCGAGTTGGAACGGACAGGACAGTTTGGAATTGGAAGTTGAGCCATTTCTTGTTGGCAGATGAGGTGGAAATCCAAACTCGCCGAGCTGTCGAGGCCGGACGAGGATGGACGTGGCTGGCGATTTACGACGACCGGTATCGGGGACTTCGGCGAACTAACGACGAGTTCTCGATCTCCCGGCACCTGCGTTGTCTTGACCTTGCGACAAGGTCGTCCAAGAACTCGACGGCTGGTGGAGCCGATTAGTGTCGTACATTCAACGCACACTGGTGCGAATCCCATGCTCGTTTCACATGAGCACAGATATTCCACGCTGCGACGGCGCGTTACATCTTTCACCGGGGTGGGTGCGGGGTTCCGACGAGCTGACCGCAATCGGGCTGTCCTTGTACGAAGGCTTTAGTGCAGGACGATCCTAAGCGTCCATTCATTCCCGCCTTACTTGCAACCGGTATGCGATCAAAGCTGTCACGGCTTCGCAGGATCATCGACACTGCCCGAAGTTGCTTAACTTGGGTTATCGGTAGCGAAGTTTACGTTCCCGACTTCGGTCGATTACGTATACACGTTCCGAACTTTCGACTGCCGCAAGGATCGTCGATCATTTTTCTTGACACCGCAGACGAGAACGGATCAACAATTGTAAACGCGCTCCCCCCTGTCGGCATACCTTCCGATTATACGTGGAACGGCTTGGAGGCAACCCCGCACATCTTGCTGTCATGGAAAGGAATGTCGGTTACCCGCCGGACGATAAGTGTCCGAGGGCACATTGCGATTTTCGCCACGGCGATGAGTCCTGCTCATCCATGCATAGTTGAGATCGATTTTGATTCACCAAGTATTGGAACGCTTTCACTGAACCGCGAGTTCCTCCAATTGCGCGAGGCGGAGATGATGAGTATGAGCTGATTCGACGCATCTTTCCGTTCAGGGCTCAAGCGTTGGCGGCCTACGCCGATCAAATAGTGCCTCCCCTTTTAATTCTCTGACGTATGCGGCCGCGTACAAGCGGATGTCGACATCGGATCGTCCGTGTTGGGGGCGTGGGATAGAATCTCCATCATCGCCAATTAACGCCGAGGAGAAGAGGTGGGTTTGGGAACCGCTTCGTTTTCCAAACATCAGACGCCAAGAGATGTGGCACGACATATTTCCTGCTGGCACGAGTTTTTGCATAAACGGTACTCCAATCATCGAGTACGATTTCGTCCATATCGTCGACCCGTCTGGTGGCGGAATGGGATTTCCCGCTCCAATAACGATCACCAGACTACTCGCTGTGCGTTCGCCCAATGATCAGACTCTTATTATGGGTGTTTGCGATGAAAACGAACTTAGCGAGCCACTTGTCGTCGACCAGTATGAGTCATTAAGCACGTTTCCTCCACAATGGAACTCGCTGGCTTGTGCGATTTCTCCTGCTTTCGGCGTCACCTGGAATAGGGACCACGCGCTCTTAGGGGATTGACAGGAAAGTGCTGCAAAGCGTTCCAACGGAGGTGGCTAACCTATCCGCCCCGGGCATAGAAGAGATTCGTCGACGAATTAACGATTCAGTTTTCTGCCGCGCTGTCGTGCTGCGTTTGATCCTGCAGCGCCAGGTCAACATTTGGAATGGTTGGATTGAGACCGAACCAGCTCTTGCATCCGCCTTTGGCAGAGTGCGGGGTGCGGTGCGGAAATCGAGCTGTTCAATCAGGGTTATCAAAAACCCAACGTGAAGGGTACCAAGTACGTCTACAAAGAGACGGCTGCAGTTTCAACGGACAACGCTGAGTTACCGCCGGTTTCCCCAGCCTGGACTGTTGGTTGGCGATGAGCAGAAAGCGAACTCAGGAGTGTCGCTTAAATCGCTATCTACCTGGCGATAGTCGGCCGAGACGATCGAGATTCTGACGCGTGCCTATCCGAACAGATCCGAATCGGCTCGCCCGAGCTGATGGGACGGGTGAAGCCGTCGTTTCCCAAACGGAGACCGAGCGGGACGCCCGGGGCGTGGTAGATCGTGGCGCCCAGGTCCTGGGCGGACGGGTTTGTCTTTGACGTACGCGCCGGTCTTGTCGGACTCCCCGTACACCATTCCGCCGCGAATGCCGCCGCCGGCAATGATCGCGGAAAAGCACGTCGGCCAGTGCTGACGGCCCGGATTGGCGCCCGACACATTGATCCGCGGCGTGCGGCCGAATTCGCCCGCGACGACCACGAGAGTGCGCTCCAGCAATCCGCGATCCTTGAGATCGACGAGCAAGGCCGAAAAGGGCCGGCTGACGGTGCCGACGCCAGGGTCGAGGTGCGCAGTCGCATCGCGGGATCAAGGTCCCATACCCGCTTTTGTAGACTGCCCCATGCCGGACATCGTTCCGAAACGCGCATGACCGGATGCGCTGCCTCTTGAACGACTATGCCTCTGGGCGAAGTTTACCTCTCGGAGACGGCCCAACGCGCGCCAGCCTAACACAGTGATTCAAACTCGTGAGCCAGTGCTTATGGAGTAATTTCCACATTCGGCAACGCTCTCTTCAAGTCGCTCAAGGCGCCCTCAGTGATCTTGGTCTCGTTGAGATAGAGTGTCTCCAGATGCTTGAGATGCTTGAGTGCCGGCACGCCGTTGTCCGTGATTTGCGTGCTCATGAGCGACAGGTTCGTCAGATTATTGAGCCTCCGAAGCTCGCCCAACCCGGCGTCCGTAATCTTGGTCCCGCTGAGCTCGATCGACGTCAAGCTCTTGATTTTGGCAACCTCCTTAAGTCCTTCGTCCGTAATCCGAGTACCGTAGAGGCCGAGGATTGTCAGCTCTTCAAGGTCACTGACCTCCTTCATCGCTGCGTCCGTGATTTGGCACTGGCTAAGGTTGAGATCTTTCAGATGCTTGAGTTCTCTTATGCCCTTCAAGTCCGCATCCGCGACTTTGCCTCTGAGAAGGAGAATTCGCAGGTTCTTGAGCGGCTTGAGCAACTGGACATCTTGGCTCCCAAATCGTGTATCTGCAGGAAAATACACGGCCTTTACTGGGCGACCGGGCAAGTTGTCATCCCCTTTGACTCGACCTCCACGACGTTTAATCTCCTTGATCGCCTGCGTTTCGTCCGGATTGTCTGCGAAGCTCACGCGCTGGATCGATGCGAAGGCAACGATCAGGAAGAGCGAGATTTGGACTATTCGTGGAAGGCTTCTGAGATAACCGGTCATCATCGCTTACGCCGCTGTGGAATCGGGGAGAAAACAGGGATGGAAAAGGGATCCGCTGTCAGCGGCGGCGATCCCTATCCGAACAGATCCAGGATCGGCTCGCCCGAGCTGATGGGACGGGTGAAGCCGTCCTTTCCCAAGCGCAGATCGAGCGGGACGCCCAGCGCGTGGTAGATCGTGGCGCCGAGATCCTGCGGGCGCACCGGCTTGTCCTTGACGTACGCGCCGATCTTGTCGGACTCCCCGTACACCATTCCGCCGCGAATGCCGCCGCCGGCGATGATCGCGGAAAAGCACGTCGGCCAGTGCTGACGCCCCGGATTGGCGCCGTGAGCATTGATCCGCGGCGTGCGGCCGAATTCTCCCGCGACCACCACGAGGGTGCGCTCCAGCAAGCCGCGATCCTTGAGATCGACGAGCAGGGCCGAAAGTGCCTCGTCGAGCCGCGGCAAGCACCAGCCCATGCCGTAGGAACCGCTGCCAAAGGCGCTGCCCATCCCCATTTCGCCGCCGTGCATGTCCCAACTCGAGCTGGGAGGTCCGAACTGCGGTCGCTCCCGGCGCCGGACCTGTCCAGCCGTTGACGGTGACAAATCCGACTCCCGCCTCGACGAGCCGCCGCGCCAGGAGCAGGTTTTGTCCCAGCGGATGCATGCCGTAGCGGTCGCGGACGGCGACGGGCTCCCGGCTCGAGTTCGAACGCCGCGCGGCCGCCCGATCCGCTCGTCAACTCGAAGGCGCGGCCGTACAGCTCCTGCCAGTCCTTCAAGGCTCGATTCCCAACGGGCGCTTTCGGAGGGATTCAGATCCGTCCAGCAACTGGCGGCGTTCCTGCATCCGCGCGGGAGTCACCGCGGGGAAGCAGCTCGTCGGGAGCGCTTGAAGCCGGGCATGGCCGGGTGATTGGTCGCCGAGCCGACGAACAGCGGGCTGTAGTTCATGCCCAGATAGCCCCCGGTGCCGATATTCGGCGCACAGAAGACCGGGTCGCCGACGCATTTGATCAGCCAGACGTACGAAGCGATGCCGCGCTGGCTGGGCCGGACTTTCGCCAGGATGGATCCGATGTACGGAGAGTCGGCCGGCGCAGCCGCCTGGCCGCTCAGACAGTGGTGCATGGCGTCGAAATGGTTGCTGATGTTCCCGACATGCGTCATCGAGCGGATGAGGCTGAAATGCGGCGTCAAGCGGGCCAGCCGCTGGTGCAGCTCCGAGATCCGCATGCCGGGGACCGTGCGTGGCGATCGGCTGGTAAGGGCCGCGAATTTCCGCGGGGGCCGCGGGTTTCAGGTCCCACGTATCGAGATGGCTGGGCCCGCCGCAGAGCACAGATCAAGATGCACGACTTTTCCGCGGCACCGCCGCCGAGCCCTCGTTGCCCTCCACGCTGGCCGCGACCGTTCCCGGGCAACCCGAGAGCCAAGGCGCCGATCCCGCCGGCCTGGAGAAGTCGGCGGCGAGAGACCAGGGTGGACCGTTGTCGCTTGTCGCTGGGCGAAAACTCATGGCAGCGTCCCCGGAAAAGCGCGTCGTGCTCACGCGCGGCCCATCTTACATCATGCCGTCGACTTTTGTCGCCTGCTTGCTTGGCGAGGCCGGGAGCGACTCGCCATTGGCACCGCGTGGATCCGTGGGGCGGGCTGCGAAATCACCGACCGCGATTCTGCGGGGCGACTCGTTGGCGATATTGTGGTGCAGGCGTCCCGCCTGCGCTTGCAAGCCGGGGACGGCTGCAGCGAAAAGACTTGCAGCCGAAGAGAGAAAAGGTCAGGAACCTTTTTCAGAGGGCAAAGACGTGATGCGACCCGAAAAAGGTTCCTGACACCTTTTCTCCTTCCCTTTTCTGCGGTGGAGCGCGTGGATCCCACGTAAGTCGTCACCAGCGGCACGATGTGCGTTGGCCGGCTTGCCATTGGTTGGCGAAGTCGACGTTGTATTGTTGCGGCTTGTGATTGTCGTGAAAGAGGTGATCGGGATTGGCTCCGTGTTCGAGAAGGAGAACCATAATATCGCCGCAGCCTGCTTGGTCGGCCAATTGCAGGGGAGTCTTCACTCCCGGCTCTCGGGGCCCGGTTGGATCGACTCCTTGGCGTAACAGCCACTCGGTCGCTTCAAAGTTCTCTCCCAAATACGAGCACGCCTCTTTGAGCAGGCTCAGGCCCCCATCAGGCAGCGCGGCGAGCGGACCATTTTCGGCCACCCAAGTTTTCAGTCCGTCCAAATCATGGTGCTGGATCGAAATGAAAGGCTGCTCCTCGGCCGTGTAAAGCATCCCCCATTTATCTTGCGGCGATTCCTGGATGCCCTGAGCGAATTCCAAAAAGGAATCGGCCAGCGGAATGCGGTTGTCCTCCGGCTCGGTGTCGCCTTCGTTGTCCCGCTGCCAGAGGGCGACCTGGCCTCCGCGTCGGCAATCGAGCAGGATCAGATCGCTGGCGGCGTCGGCAATGGGAATGGTTCCGGCCGGAATGCGGCCTTCGTGGATGTCACGGCTCCATTCCAGGTCCCGCCAATTCCAAGGCTCGTTGAGACCATAGAACGTAAAGCCGCCGATTGCCTGGCCCCAAAAGGAGGGGTGAACGGACATGTTGATGGGAAACTCGATGCGAGATTTGAGATAGAAGTCGCCGCCATTGAAGACTTCCAAGAACCGCCGGTAATTCGCCGGCAGTTGCAGGCCGATCGACCGCTCCCAATCCGCAATCACCGACGCCGGCAACGGCCGCCCGCAATCGCGGATTTTGAGCGATCGAAAGACCTCGACGATGGCTTCTGAAATGGCCTCTGACATTTGCTGCCCTTGCTAACGTGCGGCAAGAGAGATCCGCCGAGAGTGGATGGCCGAACGGAGAAAAGGTGTCAGGAACCTTTTTTGGGTCGTATCAGGTTCTTTGCCCTCCAAAAAACTCCAAAAAAGGTTCCTGACACCTTTTCTCCTCAGGGACGTACGTCAGCCTCACCGCATCCTCGCCGACGGGATCGGCGGCGATCAGTCGGAGGGGCGGCCTGGCACCGGCGAAGTACGGCTTGCCGCGGCCAAGCACATACGGGCGGAAGTAGAGACGATACTCGTCGATGAGACCGAGGTCGGTGAGGCACCCCGCGAGTTCGGGACCGGCGACGTCGATTTCGCCCTCGACTTCCGCCTTCAGCCGGCGCACGAAGGCTTCGACGTCGCCAGCCACGAGCGTCGCGTTCGCGCCAACCGACTTGAGCGAGCGTGACACGACCCATTTCGGCTGCGCCCGCCACACCGCCGCGAAGTCGTGATCGGCCACATCCCACTCCGGCTGATCCACTTCCCAGTAACGCATCACTTCGTACATACGACGACCGCACAAACTGCCGGCCGAACCGCGGAATTGATCGTTGAGATGACGACTGAGCGAATCACCAGGCGGCGGCAATTCCAGCCCGCCCGCGAGGCCAGCGACGTAGCCGTCCGACCCCGGCCCGCCCGTGACGCCCGCGACGTAGCCATCGAGCGATTGCATCATTCCGAATACGAGCTTTCCCATTCCCTCACACCTCCGCATCGGTTTCCCGCAGGGTCGCTCAGGATGCCGCCTTTAACTCAATCAGAGGAGAAGAGAATGGTGCAGGAACCTTTTTTGGAGCTCGGGTCGACCACGCGGGCCCCCAAAA
This sequence comes from uncultured Planctomycetaceae bacterium, assembly GCA_963756305.1. GTDB lineage: Bacteria > Planctomycetota > Planctomycetia > Planctomycetales > Planctomycetaceae > DASPSM01. Next base: position 1,050,515 of record CAVWNP010000001.1, on the reverse strand, counting down.
AAGGTTCCTGACACCTTTTCTCCTCCAGGGCTTCGGCGAGGATGGCATCCTTCCATGCCGATCGAGCCACTGCTTCCCATCCCGATCGAGCCACTGGGGCGGAGTCTCGTTCTCTGGGGTTGTGAATTCCAGAATGAGGACCGAGGCCCCCGCGAACAAGAGAATGCCGATGATCGCCGATACGATCCAAACGCGGCCGACCGTCGTGCGCTGGAATTGACGCTCGCTTCCGCGAGTGCGCCAGGGGCGAAAGCAATAGTCGACCGTGAGGCCCATCACCGCACCGATGAGAGCGTCGATATACGACTGGACGGCATACACGATGTCGAGCGAGTTGCCAGGACCCCTGAAGAACGTGAACCCGATCGCCGCGCCCACGAGCATGACGACCGCCAGGCGAACGGGGTGCGAATCGCGTCTTTTGGTTGCTCCGTCGCTCATGCCGTCATTCTGATGCGGCGCGAGGCGGTCTTCGCCTGGGGAGGTTCCTGGCACGACCAGGACTGGGAGGCGGAAAGTCCCGCTCGCAGTACACGTTGAGATCGACGGAAACCCAGGCAGGGAAGTGGGTTAGGGATTCAATGCAGTGCAAGTTTTTCTGGCCTTTTCCAGGCCCATCCTCTCTAGCCGAATCTTACCAGATTTTGCCCGGTTGACGAAGATCTCTTTGAGGCTTTTTGGGCAGCGCGTGGAAAATGTTTGTTGAGCCGGGTTTTCCTTTCTTCCGCCATCGGAGCGGAGGGAGTTTTTGGGTCCGCCATGGGGGCGGAGGGAGTTTTTTGGGCTGCACCCAAAAAAACTCCGCCCTGTTCCAATCGCGGACGCGAAAAATCCCGACGATTTTTTGCCTGCCTGCGGACTTTTTTTGGGTGGACCCCAAAAAACTCCCCCCTTTTTTAGCGCCCAAAAAAGCCAAAAAATTGTACAGAAACTGGTCAGCGCCGCCCGCCTGGCTCATCCTTTATTCCGCCATTGGGGCGGATTCAAACAATGCGGCCGCCTTCATCCTTCCGGTTCTTCCTTCATCCGTTTGGGTTGATCCTGTTAAATTGGGGACAGGCATTCGTCCTCCGAGCGACAACCGGGAGATCTCCGTGTCCGGCGATGGTTTGGACAACAAGAAAAAAATCGCGGCCGATTGCTTTCGCAAAGGCAATGACGCGATGGAAAAAAGGAACTTCGATTACGCGGTGCAGATGCACAGTTCGGCCGTGCAGCTCGTTCCCGACAACCTGATGTTTCGTCAGACCCTGCGCGGCTGCGAGCGTTACCTCTACGCCAACAACAAAAAAGGGGCCGCGTTTGCCCGGTTGAGACTTCGGCTCAAAGGGATTCGCGGAAAGATTCGCAGGGCCCGGTCCAAATCGAATTGGAACGCCCTGGACCAGGCAGCCGAGACAGGTCTGACGGTCAATCCCTGGAACGCGCAACTCAACGCGGACATGGGCGACGCGTGCCTTAACCTCGGCTACATTGAAATCGCCGAGTTCGGCTACGCAAACGCCGTCGAGAACGATCCGGAAAACCGCGGTTTCCTCGAAAAACTCGGCGACATTTACGAGATGCGTGGCAATTACAGCAAAGCGATCGATTGCTGGAAAAAGATCTCCAAGTTGTACCCGAATGACGGGCAGGTCCGGGCCAAGATCACGGGGCTCGAAGCGACCCGAGTCATGGACCACGGCGGATACGAAGGGGCAAAGACGACTCAAGAGGTTAAAAAGAGCGCCTACGACGATTACCGCCTTACAGGTGACCGGCGCGTTCCCGACGCCGTCTCAGGTCCGGGGGTTTCGATCGAAGCCGATCTGCTGCGTGCGATCCGCAAGAATGCGGCCGACAAAGGCAGCTATCTCAAGCTCGCCGATCATTACCGCAAACAAAAGGATTTTGATAAGGCCACAGACACGCTGCAAAAGGCTTTCGAAGCCACCGGGTAGCGCCGACCTGAACATCCGGCAGCAGATCGAAGATGTCGAGCTGGATCGCCGGCGGTACGAGATTGAGCTGGGCAAGAACGTCGCCCAGGATGAGGCGGGCAAAAGGAATATCGACGGTCTCAAACGGGAATTGCATCAGCGGGAAATCGAGATCTTTTCAGCCCGCGTCGAGCGCTATCCGATGGATGCCGGACTCAAGTACGAGCTGGCAATGCGCTACATCAAATCCAAGGACTACAAGAAGGCGATCCCGCTGTTGCAGCAAGCGACCGTTGACCAGCGGCGTGAGGCCAAGGTCCGCGTTGCCTTGGGCAAATGCTTCGTCGCCGAAAAGCAGATCACGCTCGGCCGTTACCAGTTGGAAAAGTCGATCGAAAAGCTCAACCCGCACGACGACCCGGAACTTTATTGCGAGGCCAATTACATTCTGGGCCGGCTGTGCGAGGACGCGCACGACACCGACAAGGCGGAAAAGTGCTACAGCGACGTGTTGAGCGTCAACTACGAGTACAAGGATGCTCGTGTGCGACTCGAAGGGTTGCAAAGAGGGGCCGGCGAGTCATCCGGTGAGGACTTCGACGAGAGGTGAGCGGAATCACGAAAACGTGTCATTCACGGTCGAGTCCCTGTCTGATGCGGGCTTGATCAGCGGGCAGACCGCGTTGATGGGAGTCGGTCGGCCAAAGAGATATCCTTGCGCAAACTCGAAGCCGATCTCTTTGCAGACTTCGAGTTCTCCCTGGCACTCGATGCCTTCGGCGAGGGGAGAGATGCGGAAGTCGCGGACCATGGAGACAAGCGTTTTGACGAGCTGCCGCTGGGCCGTGTTCGCCAGGTGCAAATCCCGAATCATGTGAATGTCGAATTTCAAATAGTCGGGCGGCACCTGGACCAGATCGATCAACCGCGACTGCCCCGCGCAAAATCGTCGTAGGCGAGCGAAATATTGAGTGCTCGCAGCTGGGATCGCAACTCTTTCATCGTGCGTTGATCGGTGACGGTCGCCTCATGCAACTCCAAAGTGAGCGGCTGATCCGGAACCAGCTCGCGAAGCTCGCGGAGTGAGTCCAGAACTCCCGTCATCAAACCTTCCGACGGATGCGTGTTCACGAAGATTCGCGGCTGTCCCGGCAATTCGCGGCCCGCGAGAATACCGACCGTTCGGCACAGCGCGCTCAGCCGGGCCTCGAGATTCAGCTTGGCCGCGGTCGAGAACATTTCGTGCGGGGCTTCCAAACCCTTCACGGTGCTCCGCGACAGCACTTCGTATCCGACGGTTCTTCCCGACCCCAATTCGATGACCGGTTGAAAATAGGGGACGATGCATCGCTGGTTGAGCAGTCGATCGAACTGGCTCAAGACACCCGCCGTGCCGATATTCGATTTTTCGAGCGTTTGCTCGGCGTTCTGAGGCGTCTCACGGCTAATGCGAAATTCGACGTCGCCGAATTGAACGAAGTCCCCCGCGTTAAGCAGCGTGTCGCCCGAGATCCTGTTGCTGTTAACGTAAGTCCCGTTCGTGCTCTTGAGGTCGCGCACTGCCAGGATTTCGCCCGCGCTGATCAGATGCGCGTGGGACTTGGACACGTTTCGCGATGGCAGCACAAGATCGCACTGTGGATTGCGTCCAACGTGAAACGGATTTGAATTGACCGGAATTCGGCGCTGGACGTCCCCCTCGTGAATCAGACCTTCAAGGCACCAATTGGCCTCAATCGGCGTAGCGCTGGCCGGTGTTTGCACATTGAGTTCGGCAATCATTTGCTGTGCACCTTCCGCTCATTAAGGTTGGAAGCGGCAGCATCCTGAGATTTCACCGAAACGCGCTGGACGATTTCGTCGCCCGACCGACGCCGAGTCGCGCACAGCGTCTCCGTGGGCAACTTGCGGGATTTCAGCAATTCGTGCACCGACAGGTCCGCGGAGACCTCTTGAGTGAGGACCACGTCGCCGGGATTTGCGTGCGTCAGCAACCGGAACGCTCGATTGACCGAGTTGCCGAAATAGTCGAGGTGATCGTTCGAAGTCGTGGCCAGAGCCGCGCCTCGATGAACGCCCACCCGGGGAGCGATCGTCAATCCGTTTCCGCAGTTGACCGAGGTCTCGGCCAGCGCGATCGCGGCACGCAGGGCCATCTCACAATCCTCGAACGCAGCCAGCACCCGAGCGTCGACCTGTTTGACCACGGCGCCTCGATGCCGTTTCATCAGGTCGTGCACGAGACGGTAGAAGTCCTGGAACGCCTCAAAGGCCTTGGCGTCGCCCAACTCCTCGCAGAGGTGGGCCGGATCATCGAGTGAGGCGGCCACGAGCGTCACCGTCGCCACGTTCATCAATTGTCCGCGGCGCAAGACTTCGCCTGGGAACAATTCTCGAAAGAGCGACATCGACGACGCGGCAGCGGCGGTGAGGACATCCTTGAGCGGCACCGTCCGTTCCAGCCGGATCAATAATTCGCGGCCATAGTCATTCCGCAACGTGACCAATTGTCGGCCCGCGCGAAGGACGGTCGGCGCCGGCGCATCCGAACTGGCCGCGAAGGCCACTTCGCCTCGCGACGCTCCGCGCACGGCATCGATCTCGATTGGCACGAAATACGGCAGTTGTGGGCCACGGAGCCGATAGCGCCCTCGCCGAGTTGCAGATTGAGATCGATGCGCTCACCCGGCGCGACGCGGACCTGGGCGATAACGTGCGGCAAATGTTCCGGACCGCCGATGCAGTAGGTCTTGAGATCGACGTCGCGGAGTTCGGGATGCGCTCGGAAGATCAACTCGAGCGAGTTGCCGAAGTCGACGTCGAAATCGAGATCGCAGACCTCGCAGCGCGCATGGCTTTCGATGGCGTTCAGCGTGTCTTTGACGTCAGCTGAGACGCGGCACGTCGGGCAAAGGATATCCCAGTGCACGGCCAACAGGCCGCAGTTGGCGGCATGCAGGCAGGCTTCGATCGTGCGATCGGGATCGGTGCCGAGCCGCCGAGCCAAGACGAGCGGCCGAATCCGCGCCAGTTCCTGAGCCGGAGTCGCACGGAGAAACTCGCCAAACTTCGCCGCAAAGTCGGCATCGATGCCGCGCGCGATCAATTGGTCGAGCCGCTCTTCCAATCGCCGCTGGCGAACCGGGGGCAAGGCCTTCGGTTCCTCAAAGGGATCCGTCAGCCGATCCTTGCCTAGTTTACCCGTCAGCGTGGCGTCGATCCGGCGATAAACGCGATCCAGGTTACGTTTGCCCTTCAGGCTGACTTCGATGGCCGCCACGCAACGGCCCACTAAACCGCGCGGTTCGATTCGCACCGAGTGTTTGAGCAGCGTGCCCCCCTTCGGCCGACGCTGTAACTCGATCACGCTCAGGAACCAGTGGAACGGCCCCTGCGTGAACTCGCGCAAAACGCCCGATCGCTGTCCTTCGATCCATTCGAACGGATGTTCCTCCCAGGAGATGTTGAGGCCCGCCATCCGGAAATTGCCGATTTTGCGCAGACCCTTCTCGGCGTCACGCACCGTTTGATATTCCACCGACGGCACGCCGACGGCGCGATTGAGTCGTTCGGTGTTGGAGACGTAGGGCCAGAGCAATTCCGGACTGGCCTCGAGTTCCCATTCAAAATCGACGGCGAACAGGTGGGTTGGGTCGTGCTTCGGAAACAGCGGATGCACCTGGATTTCCGAAGCCTCACCCCGGAGAAAGAGTTCCAGGGCTGTGAGTAAATGCGTCGCGTCGAGATACCGATGCTCGGGCCGTTTCGCCAGGCATTTTTCCACGATCTGCACCGCGCTGTCGCTCACGAGCGGGTTCAGTTTTTTGAGATCGGGAACTTGCTCGAAGCAGTGCATCGTGGCGACTTTCATCGGATCGTCACCCATGAACGGGGGCCGTCCGGCGAGCATCTCGAAGAGCGTCGCGCCGATCGCGTAGATGTCGGTGCTCGGCGTAATATCGCCGTTGCCGGTGCATTGTTCCGGCGACATGTAATAGGGCGTTCCCAGAAACGCGCCCGTCTGCGTGAGTTTCAACGACTCGGTCTGATCGACGTGACGAGCGAGACCAAAGTCGAGCAGCTTGACCTGTGGTTTCGTGTGGAACAAACCTGGCAGACTCACCGTGTTCGATGCTTTAAAGGATTGGCGCTGGTTGACGAATCCGGCCAGCATCACGTTCGCCGGTTTTACGTCCCGGTGCACGATCGAGCGCTCGTGGGCGCCGATTAATGCCCGGGCGACATCCGCCGCGATCTCGAAGGCCTGCCGTTCGTCAAGCGGCGCGCCGCTGTGCAGAACGTGTTTGAGATCGGTCCCCGAGACGTACTCCATTACCAGGTAATGAATCCCCTGGTCCTCATTGATCTCGAGCAAGTTGGCGATGTTTGGATGCCGCGCTTCGGCCAGCAGCCGGGCTTCCTTTTGAAAGCGGTGCAAGGCGTGCCGATCGGCCGCCATGGCGCTGTTGAGGCGCTTAATCGCGACGGTCGTGCCGTCGGCGCGATCTTCGGCGCGGAAAACGGCACCCATGCCGCCCTGGCCGATTTTTTCCAGGATGCGATATCGACCGATGCGATCCGATGATTGCGGCACGTTGCTCGCAACAGGATTTGGCCGCGAGGCAACGACTTCGAGGCAGTTGGTTTCGTCCGCGCTCGGTTTCTTGGACCCCGACATCACCGATGTCTGGGAGAGATCCGCGGACGAGCCTGCGGTGCCGCTCACTCCGTCAGCCGCATGACTTTCGGTTTGACCATTTTGCGTCGCAGCGACAAGTTCGCTCAGTTGCCTGGCAATTTGCTGGGCGGACGGACGTGCCGCTGGATCGAGGGCCAGAGCTTCGTTGAGATGGACTGCCAACGCGCCGGCAGTTTGCGCGTCGCTCGATTCACCAAGAACCGTACGCAAGACGGTCGCTAAGGCGAATACGTCGGCGGCGGTGTCGGCGGGAGTCCCCGATTGTTGTTCGGGCGGTCGACATAATGTTTCGGTCGGGTCTGCCGCACCACCGTGGGCGTCGATTCCCGAAAAGTCGATTTGCACTGATCGGTCATTGCGAAGCCGAACGGACTGCAACGAAAAACTGCCGTGCACGAGTCCGACAGTGTGGGCGTCCGCCATCGCGGACGCAATTTGTTCCGCAAGCGCGAAGCGAGTCGCACACCGCGTCGTCGACAGCCCGCGGAGAGCATGAGCCAGCGAAATCTCGCCTGGCTTCTCGAAGATGAGGCGTGGGGGCGTCGTCTCGAGCTGCGTCGCAAGGATTTTCGTGATGCCTGTGCTTGCGGCGAGCTGCACCAAACGCAGCCGCTTGAGGAGCGCGTTCCAGCGATCGCCGTCTTGGGTTCCCGCACTCAAGACGCGGACTTCGACAACGTCGCGCTCGGCCTGGCGAATCGCCCGATAGGCGACTGCGTCTGAGCCGACTCCGCACTGCTCGAGAATCTGCAGATTCGACGGCGACGGCGACATCACGTTCGTCGAGTCCAGACGGCCGTCACTCGGTTCGTTCTGTTGGAATGCAGCGGAGGCGTGACGAGACGTATCCTGAAAAAACCCGGTCTGATCTGCCATCGAGGTATCGCTTCCCTGTAGAACCGTGTCTGCCTGCGAGGCGCAGTCGTCACGCCCCGCAATCTCAGCGACCGCCGAAGTCTGCCTCAGCCCTGGGGGGCCGGCAAATCGTCAAGGCGAAAATCGCGCCGCAGAGGGGAACGGTTCTACAGGGATTGCCGACGAATCGGTCTGCCGGCCGGGGACCTGTCTAGGTGGTCAGGTCACCGTCGGTTGAGATCGATCGCCATCGATGTATCCTCTGCAACCGGCAAAACCGGCGAGAACTGGCGTTCGCGGAAGCCATGCGCCGAGCCGCCGATGTAGTAGGAGAATCCGAGATACGCGTCGACTGTGCCTGAATTTGCTGGCGTGAGGAAGTTGGCCTCGCCGAAGATGGCCCAGTTGTCGCTCAACGGGATATGCAGGTCGGCCCCGAAGACGACTCGCGCACCGGTCGGCGGCAAGTCGCCAAGTGCCAAGTTCACCTGCCCGTGCCCCGGGCAACCGCCGACCCAAACGGTGGTCTGAGCACAGTTTTCCCACGTGTGACGCCAGAAGGCCGAGGCCTGATCAATCGGACGCAGCGTGATCGGGATAGCGCCGAACGTGCCGTTGTCTTTTTCCGTGGCGATCGTACCCCACGCACCAATTTCGTCGCACTGGGTGATGTGGTAACCGACCTTGGCGCGAACTTGCCCCAGATTGAAGTGGTCGTAATAGCTCTCCTCGAGGAAGTCGTACACGACTGCCCAGTTCAAAGCGCCGATCCGCTGGAAAATACCGACCGTCGTAAATTCCTGGACTCGGTCGGAATTCCCTTCAAGCCGCTCGAAGACTTGAACCGCGTTGTCCGTCAGGTCAACGGCGGTGCCGATCTGCACGCCGATGCCCCACGCCGGAAGCAACGGAGCGCCCCAGTTGACGTGAAGTCGGCCGCCGAAATTCGCGTTCACACCAAAATCCTGGGGCTCTTTCGCACCTTCCAAGCCGCCGAACAATTCGAGTGTTTCGAGCCACGACCAGGAATGCGACGTCGACGTTTCGCAGATCATCGGAGGACCGTTTGTGGGTTGCACTTGAATCGTCGCGTCGCTTGCCGATGCCAAAACAATGCTTGAGTGCGCGTCGCTCGCCTGCGACTGAGACGTGAACGTGATCTGCCCGCCGCCGATTCGGGCGGAGCTGTCACGCTGCATGGCGAGCGGCTGTGCCGGAACGCAAGAATCAGTAGACTCGGGGGCGAACACCGGTTGCTGAGTGTCGTCCGTCTGGGCAATGACCGGTGCCGCGGCGCAGGCCTGCGGAACAAAAACCGCAGTCAGGCCGGTAGCGAGAGCGAATGCCGCCAGAGGCGCGGCGGCCGCGGTCCAAACGGATTTGGGACGTTTCAATCCTCCGTGAAACGTGGAAATCGACTTCATAAGCTCCGTCTCCGATGATTCTGGGTCGGTAAGAGATGGAAAGAAAGCTCTCAATCCGCATCGTCCACGCGATCGTCACAACCGATCGATTGGGTCGGCTGATAATATCGGTACTCACACGGATGCCGACCTTTCGGAAATTGCGGTCTGTTTCGCGAATTCGAATGAAGCCGACTTAACGAAACAATTAGGAAAGACTGGTAGCAAATTCCTCATCAAGTTCGTCGTTGGACGAACCGAAAGACGGCGTCAAAGATTGCCGGACCGCTACGCTTTCGCTAACGAGCGGTAAATTCGGCGGGCGTCGGCGCCGCTCGCGGATGTATGAGAATTAAGGCGCTGCCGACCGTTCGCTGCGCGCGCGAGGTGAGAGCCAGTTTCACGCTGCGAGGGCACGGTTATGTTTCGCGCGTCTCTTGATGCTGCTCACGTGAGTGAGTCGGGGGCGTCGTCGGTCGGTTTGGAGGCCTGGGCCGCCTCGATCTTTTTCTTCAGGTCGACGTACGTGATTCGATCGTCGAATTCGATTCCCAAGCGATGAGCTTCCTCTTTTTGCGCCTTCGTTGCCGGGCGCGGCACACCCCGTTGGGTTTCCGAAGTTGAGCTTGCGATTCGGATCACGTGCCCACACTTCGGACAAACTCCTTGCTTGCCCGCGTATTCGTCGCGGACCTTGAACGATCCCTTGCACGACGGGCAAAAGATATAAATCGCCACGGCTGCGGAACCCTTCCTCGCTCACCCTTCGGCCGAATTGGGAAATCGGTTCGCCCATCCTAGAAGATAGCGACAGGAACGGGAAGCGCACTACGATCGGGCCGACATTGAACTGGGTCTGGCGATCGAACAGAATTGATACCAGGGACCGGAGTAACAAGAAGGGCGGGGCTTAGGGTGGCAGTCTCATTCTCCCGGCAAAGGAATTGGCGGGTTGAAGGGCACCAATCGTGGTCGATGACCGCGCCACCTAATCGGGGGGCCGCTTGAGCGAGAAGCGGAACGAAAACATCGAGGCCAAGAGCGAGCCCAAGCGCCGCGTCGGCCCGTTCGAGCTGGAACGCAAGCTCGGGGTTGGCGGCATGGGCGTCGTCTATCTGGCCACGTACCTCAAGAACGGCAAGCTGATGGCCGTCAAGGTGCTCCCCCCGGAGATGTGCTCCAATCAAAAGCTCGTGCGCCGCTTCCTGCGGGAAATGTCCATTCTGAGCAAGCTCCGCCACGAGAATATCGTGCGCTACTACGGCGGTGGCAAGGACAAGACGCAGCACTTCTATGCCATGGAATACATGGACGGCGGCAGCATGGAACTGGTCCTTAAGAAAAAGGGCCGCTTGTCCTGGGAAGAGACGGTCGACAACGCCCGCCAGCTCGCGCTGGCGCTCGAATACGCTCACAATCACGGAATCATTCATCGCGATCTGAAACCGGCCAACCTGTTTATGGGGAAGGATGGCCGGCTGAAACTGGGAGATTTCGGCATCGCTCGGGACACACAGGCGACGGCTCTGACCGCCGCCGGCCGCACCGTCGGTACGTATGCCTACATGGCGCCGGAGCAAATCTCCGGCAAACCGCCCGTCTCTCGCAAAACCGATCTGTACGCACTCGGCTGCGTGATGTTCGAGATGCTCACAGGTAAGCCGCCGTTTGTCGCGCCGACCGCCGCCGAAATGCTCTTCGCGCACCTGGAGCAGGAACCGCCGCGAGTGAGCGAACAGGCCCTCGATTGCCCGGTGTGGCTGGAAAATGTGGTGCAGAAATTGCTCGAAAAGGATCCGGAGGAGCGCTATTTCGATGCCTTGGCCCTGCAAGTCGCGCTCGACGAAGTTGTCGCGAAGGTGACGGCCGCACAGAGCGTCGCCCAGCAGACCGTGGCCGGCGGCGGCAGCGGCGCCACCGTGAAAGACGGCTCGACTGTGCGCGCGGCGCTGACCGGCAAAAAGAAGAAGAAAAAGAAGAAGAAGGGCCCGATCTACGAGCGGGCCTGGTTTCTCGGCACGTGCCTGGCAATCGTCGCGGGAATTATTACCTGGTTGTCATGGCCGCTCAGCGACGAGGCGCTGTTTACACAGGCGCAGAAGCTGATGCAATCAAAGGAGCCCGCCGACTGGACCAAAGCCCGCGACAGCTATCTCGACAAACTGATGAAACGCCCATCGTTTGCCAACGGTCCACACGCCGCCCAGGCGCGCGACTACATCGATCAGGTCGATATGGACATTGCCGACCGGCAGGCCACTCTGGATATGCGGCTCAATCGCACCCCCCGATCCCAGGGCGAAGGCCTCTACATGCACGCTGTCCGGTTCCTACAATTCAACGACCGGATCACCGCGTTGCAGGAATTTCGCAGCATGGCCGTGCTCCTCAAGGATCGGGAAGAGGATCGCTCGTATCTCAACCTGGCCCGCAACAAGATTCGCGAGATCGAAGAATCCGGCAGTCAGCAGGGCGACGTGGCCACGCTGGTCAATGACAATCTCAAGCGGGCGGATGAATTGGATTCGAAGGCCCAACTCCTGGAAGCCCAAAACATCTGGAACGGAGTCATCACCCTGTACAGCGACAACAAAGAATTGCAGCAGCAAGTAAAATACGCCCGGGCGCGCCTGCAGGGCGAGAAAGTGGAGCGCACGGTGTTCGGACTTCCCAAACCGAAAACGAAAGAGGCCGGGCCGACAAAGGAGAAACCATGAGCGGAGAAACCGTCGGACGGCCGATGGAGATTCTGCTGGTGGAGGATAGCCTGACGGCCGCTCGCCTGACGATCGGCGCCCTGAAAAAGGCCCCCGTCCCGCACCGATTGACCTGGCTGCAGGACGGGTGCGATGCCGCGGAATTCGTGTATCGCCGTGGCCGCTTCACCCGCGCCCCGCGGCCGGACCTGATTTTGCTCGATCTCACGTTGCCGAAAAAGGATGGCCGCGAATTGTTGGCCGAAATCAAATCGGACGAAGACCTCAAATCCATTCCCGTGGTCGTGCTTACGAGTTCCACCGATGAGGAGGATGTCGCGCAGACGCAGCTTCTGCAAGTCGAAAGCTACATGACCAAACCTGTCGACATCGACAAGTTCTTGAAGCTGATCCGCGATCTGGCCCGTTATTGGCGGGCGGACATGATTCTGCCGACCTGATCGACCATGGCCCTACCCGACTTTGCCTCGATCCCGGGCGCTCCGCCCGGAGATCTCAACCGCACGATGCTGCCCAAAAGCGTGGTGGCCGTGGTGATTGGGTTGGCGTTTTTGCCGATCATTCTCAACGGGCTGGGCATCAGCTTTTCGGCCGCTCCCTCCGGCCCCATTGCGCAGGAGGCGGTCGAAGGGCAGTTGCAGCCGGCGCCCGTGCCCCCCGAAATCAACCGGGGCGCGATCATCTACCTCCTGCTGGAGTGGACGGCCTTCATGATCGCGCTGGCCACGGTCGTACTGGCCGTGACGCACTATTTCATCACGCATGATGTGACCACGCCGATCATCAGCACGGCCCTCTTCTTTTCGGGAACCATCGACGCATTCGAAGCAATGGCCGGCGTCCATTTGCTGCCGATCACCGTCGACGATATGAATCGGTTCTTGCCGTTCACCTGGTTTGTTTCGCGGCTGGTCAATGTCTGCTTTCTGATTGCAGGCACGCTGCCCTTCGTGTGGCGGCCCGCTCGTCCCGTCGCGCAAGGTCAGGAGCGAGACCTTCCGTTTTTGATCTTCACCGGCGTATTATTTGCCGGCATGTCGTATCTGATCGTTTTCCTGTGCGCGTGGTCGAATGTGCCGCAAGTTCTTTATCCGAGCTGGCGCGTCGTGCACCGTCCTTGCGATTTGATCCCGCTCTTTCTGTATCTCTTTGCAGGCGCAGTCGTCCTCCCGAGATTTTATCGGGCGCAGCCGAGCCTGTTTTCGCACGCCCTGTTTGTCAGCGTGATCCCAAACATTGCCGCCGAGCTGCATGCGGCCTTCGGTTCGGTGGCCAATTACGACAATAACTTCAACATTGCCTGTTTCGAGAAGATCGTCGCGTACCTGGTCCCCTTTGTCGGCTTGCTGCTCGATTACCGCCGCGCCTACGACGCCGACGTCGCGCTGCAAGTGACGCACGAGAAACTGCGCGTGGCCCGCAACGTCCAGCAGGGCCTTTTGCCGCAGACCTCTCCCGAAATCACGGGCTATGAGATCTGCGGGCCATTATTTGCCGGCCGACATGGTCGGGGGCGACTATTACGACTATGTCCGCATGGCGGACGGCCGCTGGGGCATTGTGGTTGCAGACGTGAGCGGCCACGAAATCGGCGCCTCGCTCTTGATGGCCAAGACACGGGCGTATTTACGAGCCCTTGCCAAGAGCCACGAGTCGCTCGAGACAATCCTGGGTCGGCTGCACGAGTTCCTGCTCGAGGACACGCAGGACAAATGGTTCGTGACGATGTTCTTCGCGGCGCTCGATGCTCCCACTGGAGCGTTGGAATACGCCGGAGCCGCGCAGCAAGCGTTTATTCTCCGCGCGGGGGGAACGGTCACGATTCTCAAGAGCACGTCGACTCCGCTCGGCGTGTTTGCCGATCATCCGCCGCGCTGCGGACCGGGCGCGACGCTCGAACCGGGAGACGTTTTCGTGGCGCCAACCGACGGCTTTGTCGAAGCAAAGTCACCCGCCGGAGAGCAGTTTGGCCAGGATCGGTTGATCGCCGTTTTGCATGACTGTCGCGATCGCACGTCAGCCGAAATGATGGACGCGCTCAATCACTGTTTCTGGTCCTTTTGCGGAAACGCTCCCGTGGCCGACGATCTGACTGTGGTCATCCTGCGCCGCACGCCCTAAGGCTGGGCGCACTCGGGTCCCGCATTGACGCCTCGAATCTCGCGACGGCTTCGCGGCGGGACCTCCCTGCTGAGCCGGGTCGCACTCGATTCGCGTGCGGCGATGGTTGACCAGTACGCGACTTTGCAGCACCATGGACCGCCATGAAGCCGATCCGCCATCCCGTGCTTGGCCTCACTCCGTCCAAGCGGGCGTTCGTGTTCGTCGCGTCCCTCGTCTTCGGATTTGTCTTGTGGTACGCGCTTGCAGACTCTCAACACGTCGCTCGTGAATCCGAAGTCTCCGCTGGGTATCGTCTCGCTTCAATTCGCACACACTCCCGAATTAAGCCAGGAGATCATCGGTTCCTGGGACCAAAGTGCCCGCGATAGCGCGCAAAGCGGGCTGCTCTTGGATTTTCTTTTTCCAATCTGCTATTCGACCGCATTAACGATCGCTTGCTTTTGGGCGGTGTCCCTGTTTCGTGAGCGGGGTTACCGGAAAACAGGCTGGCTCGCCGCGGGCATCGCCTGGGCTCAATGGCCGGCCGCCGTCTTCGATTACATGGAAAATGTCGCGCTTTGGGTCGAAATTCGCGGCACGATCGCCGATCCCTGGCCGCGGATCGCTTTCATTGTGCGCATCGATCAAGTTCTTCCTGGTCGCGACGGCGCTTGTCATCCTGATCGCGGCACTAGTCGTCTGGATCTTTCGGTTTCGGGCGGCAGCCGCTCCGATACCGGCCGTCGTCCCGCCTCCATCATGATGATGGTCCACCCAGAGCGCTAGTTTTGCGAACGACTTCCAGGTGTGCGCTCATCTGGTCGAACGCCTCCGTACCGATCGAAGGCCGCCAACCATTCGGGCATTGCGGGCGTGTATTTGCTGCATTCTCGCCACGGCTGCAACCGATCGAAGTAGGTCACATAGAGCGAATTGGCAAGCGCCGCCGCTCCAAATGTGCAAAAGACCAGCGAATAAGCCATGGCAACTCGGCGCAAATTTCGCGCCTGGAAATTGAAGGAACGCAGTCCCAGCCAACCGAGCGCGAACAAGAGCGGCAAGATTGGGGCGAAGAAACGCGGGTCGTCGTAAGGCCAAAGAAAGAGAATCCCGAAATAGCCCAACAGATAGGCGTCGACGGGCGCCAATCGACCCCGCCTCGTCCAGAAACCAGCCAGAATGAACGCCGCCGCGACAGCGCCAAATACAAAGCGAGTGGCTTGCAACTGCAGCGTGACCAGGACAGACGGCGAAATTGAGTCCATGGGAAGTGTCGCGCTGGTGGGAAAAAATGCGGTCGAGGAGACGTTTTGCGTCAATTCGCCGATTTCTGCCATCCGCCACCAAACAATCTCCTCAGTCGTGTTCAGCGGTCGGCCCGTCGAGAGATATCCCAAAGCACCCGCATACCATCGCGAGGCAATTCGTTCGCGTTGGGCATAGCCAAAACAACTCGCGATCACTACGCCAACGAGAAACAAGCCGATCGCCCAGCGACGGCCCATCAGGCTGCGCATCCTCCGCGTTTCCAGCAGAGCGAAAGCCAGCGCCACGACCAGTGCTGCACCAATCGTCCGGACGGAGAAGGCAGCCACGGCCAGGACTACGGCGCCTGCGAAGCAAGCGGCAAATTGCAGGGCCGTCCGATTGCGCCCAGCGACAATAGTGCGAGCACCATGCTCGAGATGGCAAAATACAGCATTTCGGTGAGAGGGAAGGTCGCGAGTTGGACCCACATCCATGACAGCGATGAAAGCAGGCAGATCACTCCCGTTTCGCGAGTCGACAAGTCCAATTCCCGGCGCAGGACAACGGCAATGCAGACCAGCCCCGCGCACATCGAGAGCAGATTCAGACCGACGATTCCGACATTCGATCTGAGGCCAACGAATTCCAAGGCGGCGAGTACCCGCGGGTAACCGGGCGGAAGATGGTCGTCATGAAAGCCTTTGCCCGTTGCGAGGTCGGTCGCATCGCACAAGTAGACTGGTGAGTCCCCGGCGAACCGCAGCGGGCTGTGGATCAAGGCCAGATACGCGACGACGAGCGCCGCCAGCAGCCCATATACGATCACTTTGCGGGACATATCCTCCAACATAACCGATCAGAGGAGGAGCATCGAATCGCCGTAGCTGTAGAAGCGGTATCGTTCTTTGATTGCCTCTTCGTAAGCCTCGCGGATCAGGTCGACTCCGGCAAACGCACTCACCAGCACGAGCAGGGAAGATCGCGGCAGGTGAAAGTTGGTCAGCAGGCAATCGACCGCGCGAAATTGGTAGGACGGTCGAATAAAGAGGTTTGTCTCGCCGCTCCAAGGCCGTGGTGAGCCGCCTTGGCTGGCCGATTCGAGCGTTCGCACGCTCGTGGTTCCGACTGCCACAATCCGGCCGCCCTGCTCACGAGTTTCGACGATCGATCGGCACGTTTCTTCTGAGACTTCGCACCACTCATGATGCATAACGTGTTCGGAAAGCCGCTCGACCGCAATTGGCCGAAAGGTTCCGATGCCCACGTGCAGCGTCACAAATGAGCGATTGATTCCCCGGTCGGCACAGCGAGCCAGCAGCTCAGGAGTGAAATGCAGACCGGCCGTTGGAGCGGCGACTGCCCCCGGTCGCCGGGCATAAGTCGTTTGATACCGTTCGCGGTCCGATTCGGTTCCGCAATTGCGCCCGATGTACGGCGGTAGCGGGACCGTTCCGAAACGCTGGAGAAGGTCGAACGCCGGTTCGTTGGTCGAAGGACTAGCCGTCCAAACACCATTTGCATCTCGCTCGACGAGTGTGAGCGTCATCGTCGGCTGGTTTGGCTTATGAGCATCGACCGCCGAGCTGGCTTGAACGATTTTGATGACGTCGCCGGACCGTAAACGTCCACCGGAATGCGCAATCAGCCGCCATTGGCCGGTGGGAAGTGTGTCGAGAAAGAGCCCCTCCCATTTCCCCCCGGTCGTGGTTCGCGATCCAAACAAGCGTGCCGGCACAACCTGGGTGTCATTGAGGACCAGCCGATCACCCGATCGCAGAATTTCGGGAAGATCGCGCACGTGTCGGTGCTGGAGGCGACCGTTGGAGCGATCAACGATCAGCATTCGCGAACGATCCCGCTCGGACAACGGTTCGGCGGCGATCAATTCGGGCGGCAAGTCGTAGTCGTAGGAGGCTAGCTCATCCATTTGTTAAACTCGCCACACTGTCGCCCCTCGAAAGCTCGCCTTTGCCAACTGACCAGCAACCGACTCGCATCGCGTTTTGCATCACCGACCTCGATGCCGGCGGTGCCGAACGCGCGCTCGTGCAGATTGTCACACGGCTGGACCGCGGTCGCTTTGAGCCTTTCGTGTTTTGCCTCTCCGGCGAAGGAGAACTCGCGCGTCCGCTGCGTGAGGCCGGCATTGCTGTCGTTTGTCTCGGGGCGCGGAAGCGGCACGGGCTGAGCGTCGTCTGGCGACTGTCGCGGCTCTTGTCCAAATTGCGGCCGACCATTCTGCAAACGTTTCTGTTTCACGCCAACATTGCCGGCAGGCTCGCGGGAAAAGCCGCCCGTGTCCCGATTATTGTCTCAGGCATCCGCGTGGCCGAAAAGCGCGGCAGCCTGCGACTGTGGATCGACCGGGCAACCGACTGGATGGTTTCGCGGCACGTCTGCGTGAGCCAGGACGTGGCGGCCTTTTCCGCCTCGCGCGGTGGATTGCCAATCGGCAAGATCCAGGTGATTCCGAACGGAGTTGACGCAAGCGTTTTCGCCGACGCTGCTCCTGCGAATCTCGAACATCTCGGAATTCCGCCAGGAAGTCGCACGCTTTTGTTTGTCGGCCGCCTTGATCCGCAAAAAGGCCCTTTCGTGTTGATGGCGGCAGCGAGGGAGCTGTTGCCCCGTCACAACGATCTGCAGGTGCTGCTCGTCGGAGACGGTCCACTAGCGGAGAACTTGCAGAAGTGGATTGCGAAAGAGAATCTTTCCGATCGCATTCATCTGGCGGGTCGTCGCAATGACGTCCCCTCGCTAATGCGAGCGGCCGAGATCTTTGTGTTACCCTCGCTCTGGGAGGGCCTTCCGAACGTGGTTCTTGAAGCGATGGCTGCTGGAATCCCAGTCGTGGCGAGCCGCGTTGAAGGAGTCTCGGACCTGCTGGTTGACGATCGAACCGGCCTGATTGTGGCCCCAAATTCGGCACCGGACCTGGTCGAAGCCATCGGCCGGCTTTTGAATGATCCGCAGCACTCACATCAAATGGGACACAGTGCGCAACACTTTGTGCATACAGAGTTTGCGTGGGACGAAGTGGTCGCGAAATACACCGCCTTGTACCGCGAACTTCTCGGCGAGACCGGCTCCTAAGCCGGGTGTCGGCCACTTGTCGCTTGTCTCGCCTTTCACATCAAAAAATGTTGCGAAGTCATAAACTCTGCTCCGCGAAGAAGCTGCGCACAAAGATGAATACGATCGAACGACATTTCCTTTCAGAAAGCTTGACCGCCGGAAAGCACTTGGTAAAAAGAGTGCCGTCGTTGTGGGGACTTGTGGTGAAAAATGGTGAATCGGACCCTCACGGGAACCTACTCGCGGGTCATCGATGAAAAGCTACGAATCGCCATCCCAAGACCCCTTCGCCGGCAGTTTTCCGAAGAACTCGATCTGACACTGTTCGTGGCTCCCGGGACCGATCAATCACTCTCGCTATTTACGCGAGAAGCATTTCAAGACTACGGCGAGCGACTCGCACAAAAGGCGACGAATCGGGCAGAATCGCGAAATTATCGCCGACTGTTCTACGGCAATGCCGATGAGGTGACACTGGATGGTCAAAGTCGGATTCGCATTCCCGAGCGTCTCGTGGCCCATGCGGGCCTGAAGCACGACGTCGTGCTTGTTGGCGTTCATGATCACGCGGAAATCTGGGACAAGGAACGGTGGGATGCGTTCGTCGCGGCAAGCGCAAACCAGTTCGACGACATGGCATCGCACGCATTCGATTGAAATAACGAGATCATTCACGCGGAGCCATCTCTCCGCCTGGCTTCCGACCCCCTCGATTCGAAATCTCAATCAACTCTTTCCGCTGGCTTACCGGGCTTCGCGGATAAGCGCGAGAAAGGACTCTCGCTGGTAGACCTACGGACGGTTGACGCAGGGGCCGATCCGTCCGTCAAGGACCATTCGCCTCCATTCGAGGGAAATGGATTTCCCTCGGAGGCGAATGGCCCGGGTTTACCATTTTGGGATTCTCAAAGCGACGGTTCTTTCGTACAACAACGGCACTCGGCAGGCTGCTCCGCGTCCTCAACCCGCTCTCGTGGGGGCGGACGGAGTCCTGCGAAAACTGTTCTAGACCGTTTCCACTCCTCGTTCATTAGCCCACCCGAATGTCGGATTCGACGCGAACCCCGGGAGACCGTGGCTCGCCCGTTCACCGTCCCGTCCTGCTACGGGAAGTCGTTCAATTCCTCGAGGTTTCTCCGGGGTTGATCGTGGTGGATGGCACGGTCGGAGCCGGCGGTCACAGCCGAATTCTCCTCGAACACCTCGGTCCCACCGGAAAACTGATCGGACTCGATCGCGACCCGATGATGCTCGATCAGGCGTCCAAGGTCCTCGACGATCCGCGCTGCATCCTGAAACAAGCCAGCTATGCCCAACTGCCGGAAATCCTGGATCAACTCGGCTTCGAGCGGATCGACCGCGTCTTGCTCGACCTTGGGCTTTCGTCGGATCAACTGGCCGATCGCAGCCGCGGCTTTAGCTTTCAGTCCGATGGTCCGCTCGACATGCGGTTCGACACATCGCAGGGAACGCCGGCGGCCGAACTGCTCGCAACCCTCGACGAAGACGACTTGGCGGACCTGTTCTTCCAATACGGTGAAGAGCTGGCCAGCCGCGCGATTGCCCGGACCATCGTCTTGCGCCGCGCAACTCAGCCCCTCCAAACAGCGGCCGACCTGGTCGCAACGATCGACGAAGCCTTGCACTCGGGCAGCCGACGGCGGCCCGAAACCCATCCTGCCACCCGTGTCTTTCAAGCCTTGCGAATTGCCGCCAATCGCGAGCTTGAGCACCTCCAAACCTTTCTCGCCAACATCCTGCCCCTTCGACTGAACGCTAACGGGCGGGCAGTCATCATCACCTTCCATTCCCTCGAAGATCGATTGGTCAAAGACGCTTTTCGGGACCAAGAACTATGGCAAAACCTAACGCGCAAACCGGTCACGGCTCGAGCAGCGGAGCAACGGATGAATCCGCGTTGTCGCACGGCGAAGCTTCGCGCCGCGCTACGGACGATAACGCCGACGCCTCAAAGGCCGACTGGGGACTTTCGGACGCCAAGGACGAATCCAGGCTGAGCCGAATCCTTGGATTGGTATTGGTGTTGGTACTGGCCGGCGTGTTCAGTTTCATCGCCTATCGAAAGTACAACGAAGCGAAGCTCCATCCAGCCCCAGATACTGCGGCCAATGGGCCAATTAGCGCTCAGCAGCCCGCAGGCATCGAAACGCAGGCTTCCACAAACGGCGAAGCTCAGAATCAGGCCGCAGCGGCGGCTAACAATCCCTCACCCGATGTAACCGAACGTCCGGCCGTTGCAGCGAATTCGGCAGCGCCAAATCAGTCTCAGTCCGCATTTCAACTCGACGATTCGCCCAGTTCCAACGCCCCATTCCATCCCCGAGGTGGCGGATCGGCCACCGACGGTTCTGCTGAGAAGCGGACGGGCGAGCCAACGCGAAATGCACGAACCGCGGCGAACGAGAACGAAGTCAATCCGTTTAACGACACAGTCAACAATGGAACTCCTGCGAACGCCAATGCGGAGAAACCCAACCAGCTCGAATCGAATCGTGCAAATCGGGCCGGCAACAAACAGGTCGCTTCGGGCGAGCAAGCGGAGCCCCTGTTCGATACCCCCGGGCAGCAGCCTGCGGCGCGACGGCCCGTCAGAGCGGACAGAATGCCGCAGATGCCGTCTCAATGCCACAACAGGAAAGCGGTCAAGCATCGGTTCAATTCCAGCAGCCTGTACAGACGGCTCACAGCGAGCCGGCCGCGAGCACGCATGTAGCTGCGGCTCCGAATCCGCCCGCTCAGAGTGAGCCCGGGACCAACGACCTGTTGAGCGATTCGCCAAAAGGGGCGGCCATCGCCAAGGACGACCGACAATCGATGCCCGCCGGCGGAACTCCGAACGGACAAAAGGCCCCGGCCGCCGGACTTCTCGATCAGGAAGAGCCCGTGCCGACAACGGCTAAGCGCGACCCATCCTCCGTAGGAGCGGGAGCAACGGCGTCGTTGGACGCAGCCCCGAGCGGGCAAGCCTTGGGCAACACGACGGTTCATATGGGCGCGGCTCCCAGCCCCCCTTCCGAAGCAACCAAAGGCTCCGACAACGAGGATCTTTTTACCGCCAAGACCGGCAACGCGCCGTCGGCACCGCAAATGAAACGCTCAATCTCGCCGTCCTCTCCAGTCGGCCCGGCGGCCGATGCCGCCTTAAACGAACCGGGCGACTTTTATGTCGTCCAGCCGCAGGACAGCTTTTGGACCATCTCGCGAAAAAAATACGGAACCGCGCGATACTTTAAGGCTCTGGCCGAGCTCAACAAGCCACACGTTCCCGATCCCGCGCGGATGCGTCCCGGCGTTAAAGTCAGCACGCCGCCGACCGAAATTCTGGAAACGCGGTTTGCCCAATTTTTGCCGAAGGGAACGGCCGTGGAGGTCGCGTCGGGCGAGCGGCCCGCTGGCAAGTCCGGGCCGGCGGGTTTCTTTACGAGTTCCGACGGCAAACCGATGTACCGCACGGGAGAGAATGACACCCTTTCCAATATCGCGGCCAGACATCTGGGTCGAGCCTCGCGGTGGATCCAGATTTACGAAATGAACCGGGACCGGCTGGCAACTCCGAATCAATTGAAAATCGGAACCGAACTCTCCCTGCCTCCGGACGCCAGCAACGTCGCCGTGACGAACGACGGGGGCGAACGCCGATAAAGGTAGGGATGTACTTCCGTTTCGGCAGCGCCTTGGTGCTCGTCTTCCTTATGTCCGTGGGCGGCATTGCCATCGAAAAGCAATGCCTGTCGCTGCGGCGCGCGGTGATTCGGCAGCAGTATCGGCGGGAGATTCTGGCCGACGAATACGCGCGACTACGGCTCGAGACCCAGCAACTCGGCGCCCCGATTCGACTTTTCGAGACTCTCGAGCACCGGCGAATTGTCCCGGCGACGCCCGAAAATCATAAATCCGAAGCGAGCTGTAAGCCGGCCTTCCTTGCCTGGCGGCCGCGTCCTCATGCGGATCCATGATCGTGCGGGTCCCTCCCCCCGAAAATCGAATGGCTCGCTCGGCCGCTCGTCGCCAAAGCGCGGTCATCGCGATCCTGTCCATCGCCGGCGCGTTTCTGACTGCCCGATTGGTGCAGTTACAAGTCTTTCAGGCGAAACATCTTTCCGAACGAGCCAATCGGCAACGCTCGTATGTCGACGTCTTGCCAGCGGCACCCGGCGATCTCCTCGATCGAGAGGGAAGAGTGCTTGCCACCACCGTCAAAACGCACAGTCTCTACGTGAATCCCGAGGCGATTGCGGATCCGCGGTCTGTCGCCACCGCATTCGGTGGGGCTCTCAAACTTGACACGAAGCGCCTATTCGAGCGGCTGATCGAACAGCGAGATAAGCGGTTTGTTTGGATTAAACGGAGGCTCTCTTCGGCCGAGGAGGATGCTGTCGCGCGACTCAAACTGCCCGCCGGCTCGTGGAGCTTTCGCGATGAATATCTCCGCCGCTATCCGCAGGGAGCGTTGGCCGCGCATGTGCTCGGGTTGCGTGACATCGACGGGAAAGGCCGGGGCGGACTCGAGGAGTCGCTCGATGCGGTGCTGCGAGGGCATGAGGGCCGTCGCACGTTGCTGAGGGATGCCCGCGGGCGGGTGATCGATCTTGCCGACGAGGAAGATGTCCCTCCACAACGGGGATTAGACGTCGTCACCACCCTGGACGCCGTCGTCCAGACGTACGTGGAGCGTGAATTGGACCACCTCGTCGAGGAATGGCGGCCTCGTGGGGCTTGCGCGGTTGTTGAAAACCCGAAAACCGGCGAAATCCTTGCGATGGCCTCGAGGCCCACATTCGATCCGAATCTCGCCGAGTCACTCTCGCCGGCAGTGTGGAAGAACCTGGCCGTGAGTTGGATGTACGAACCGGGATCGACCTTCAAACCGTTCGTCGTGGCCGGGGCTCTGCAACGAGGCCTGCTAAAACGGGAGGAAGAAATCGATTGCGGCGAGGGCGAAGTCCAGCTTGGTGGGCGCCTGCTGCATGACACTCACCCCTATGGCCGGCTGAACGTCACCGATGTCTTGGTCAAATCGAGCAATATTGGAATGGCGCGAATTGGGGGACGCCTATCGAATGAGCAACTGTATGCGACGATTCTGTCTTTCGGCTTCGGGCGACCGACCGGCGTCGGCCTTCCCGGTGAAATCTCAGGCTTGTTGCGACCTGGCAAGGAGTGGTCATCGTATTCCAACGCGTCGCTTTCAATTGGCCAGGAGTTGGCGGTTACGCCCCTCCAAGTGATCAGCGCACATTCCGCATTGGCGAACGGGGGAATCTGGACTTCGCCGAAAATGGTGCGATCGGCAGCCAGGGGCTCCCTTGGCACGTTACTTGGCCCCGAATTGGGACGTCCAATCGGCGGTGATGGGCCGAGAATGATCGTTCGCCCGAGTGGGTCGTCGGTGGTGAGCAAAGCGACGGACGCAGCAACGGCCCGCTGGCTGATCGAGCAGCCGATGACCGAGGTCGTGCGTCGCGGTACCGGCACGCATGCCCAAATTTCCGGGTATAACGTGTTCGGTAAGACAGGCACGGCCCAAAAATTGGACCGCGAAACCGGAACCTATTCGGCGACCAAGTACGTCGGATCGTTTCTTTGCGGCGCCCCGGCCTCGGATCCGCAGGTCTTGGTTTTGGTTGTTGTGGATGAGCCGACCACAAACGGGACTCATTACGGGGGCGCAGTCGCCGCACCGGCCGCCGCCGCGATCTTGCGGCAGACGCTCAATCACCTGCAGATCGCCCCCGAGGATCGTCGGCCCATTGCCAATCGCCAGCAACGGCAAGATCGGCCACTCTAGAACACTACCGCGGACTGCGGGCTTTCCACAGGCTAGGCGGTCGCCGATGCCTCGCCTTGCTCTCGTAGCGGTATTGAGTCGTTAACGTCCGTTGCGAGGCCGACGGCTTTCAGGGCGCGGATGACCCACCAAGTCATGTCAATTTCCCACCATTGGTGGCCAGCTCGGGCCGTACCCGGATGGGCGTGATGGTTGTTGTGCCATCCCTCGCCGAAAGCTAAGAGGGCCACCCACCAGAGATTGCGCGATTCATCGCGGGTATCGTAGTTGCGATAGCCCCAGAGATGCGTCGCGGAATTCACAAACCAGGTGCTGTGATAGGCAATGACCATGCGAACGCACATGGCCCAAATGAGGCCGGGCAATCCGGCAATCGCCAGCATCGTCACGCCGACGACAAGCAGCCACCAGCCGTAAGTTTTCTCGAAAAACCGCATCATCGGCTGGTCGACGAGATCGGGGACATAGCGGCGGAACAAGACTTCTCGTTGGGCTGGGGAATGATTCACGAAGAGCCAAGACATATGTGACCACCACTTCCCTTCGAGTGGTGAATGCGGATCGCCTTCCTGATCCGATCGTTGATGATGCAGGCGATGCGTGGCCGTCCACATGAGGGGTGACCCTTCGCCCGATGCCACGGAGCACAGCAAGACCCCGAATTCAGCCGGCTTCGCCAGCTTGAACGACCGGTGCGTTAGATACCGGTGATAACCCAGGCAGACTCCGACACTCGATGTGAGCCAGTACGTAACGAGCGCCAGGCCGAACGCCTTCCAAGTGAAAAAGAAGGGCGCGGCCAGGCAGCCCAGGTGAATTGCCACCATCCAGATGACGACGACCCAGTCGACGTTCTTCCAATTGAGTTGATTGGGACGAAACCAGTCGAAGATTTCTTGCGACTCGACGACCCGATCGACCGCGGGTTGATTCGCCTGCTGCTGAATCTTGCGTGCCCGGCGCTTCTTCGAGGATCGACCTTTGTGGGGCGCTATCAGCTCTGTTGTTGCCATGCGGAATCTCCCGAGATGGTTGGCGATATCGGCGATTCTTGGTGCCCTTCTATGCGGAACTTTATCGAGAAAGCAAGACGAACGCGTCAGGGGGCCGTCATAGTTTTGTCATCTCTGTGTCAAAGGCGCAAGCTGTTTTTCTGTCAACTGTTATGGTTTGAACTCTTTCGGAAGTTACAATCCCGGATCCTCGATCAAGCGATTGCTGAGTCGGACACAGACGCTGTCAGCAATGAGCTCCCTACGACAGGGTGTCAATTGATTGCAAACGAGGATGGTTGATCGCGCGGGGCCGACGAGCCAATCGGCCGGCATCACGGATTCCACTTCTCGACACCGCATCCTGATCGAGCCGGAATCGCGGATGACCTCTCCTCCTGAAATGTCATCTTCCGTGCTGCAAATTCGCGAAACGGCTGGCTCAAAGACCATTTGGATTGTCAACCAATGCGAAACGAATGTTACGGAAAATTGAGGAAATGCGAAATTAGAAGAAATGGGAGTTGTGGGTTGTTTCAAGGAAATTTGTTGGCTCTGGCGCTTGTTTGAGCCTTGCGGTTCAAACAGGATGGGAACCTTGCGAAGGGGTTACTGGCAAGGGCCAGGTCGAAACTTGGATGAACTCCGGTGCCCCAGTTCTCTTATGGATGAAGAAAGGAAGAGTCATGTCCGTAGGATTCGCCCTCGTGTTATTTGCTGGCGCTGCTGTCAACGAGAACATGGCCGCGACGACAAACGTCGCGCCCACGGAGGCTCAAACCGCTGCGGCAACGTACAACAGTTACACCCAGGCCTATCATGCCGCGCAGAAGGCGCGGCTGCCAATGATCGTCATTCTCAACCCAGGAAGGAACGCACAGACTTCTCTGATCTCGATGGACGACATCCAGAAGACGCGTGAACGACGAAACCTGCTCCAGAACTATGTCGTCGCCGTGGTCGACACCACGACGCCGCACGGGCAGAAGGTTCACGCTCTTTTCGGATCCCCCCAGCTTCCCATGGTGAGCGTTATCGATAATCAACAAGCGACCCAGGTCTACCAGACCAGCTCAACGCTTTATGGTCAGATGTGGGATCAGATTCTCACCAGCTACGTCAACGCGAGCCCGGCGGCTGCGCCGATGCCCGCATCGAACTACTGCCCGTACTGCCAACAACGCGGGTACTAAGCTCGGATATCGATTGTCACCTGGCCCAAACCGCCGGTGGCGACTCCTGTCGAGATACGACAGAGTTGCCACCGGCGGTCTTCATTGCGAGCAGTCACATGTAAACTTCCCATCTTCGCGGCCGTCCAGCTGTCCTTGTCGCGAAAACGCCTTTCAGGGCTGCGGCCTGTGTGGCCGATAACGACTATGCCGGTTTCCAGGGTGAATCCGTGCCCATTTGGTGTCGCATGTCAGCCGATCCCCAAATCACCGTCGTTCTTCAAGACGCAGCCCACGAGGTCCTCATGTGGGTCGGATTTGGCACATTGGTCGGTCTGGCGGCCAAGGCAATCATGCCGGGGCGTGACCCGGGCGGCGCCTTGGGAACAATGCTGATGGGAATTGTCGGGTCGGTGCTCGGCTGCGGCGTCATTGCCTTTTTCTGTCACGGCTATCGAATCATGCCCATTAGCGTCGCTGGCTTTGCCGCCGGAACGTTCGGGTCGTTTATCATCCTATTCTTCTATCGCTTGCTGGCCGGAACGTTTTTCGTCGAGTCTGAGGACGGCGAACGGATTCTCTACCGGTCGGAGCGTGCCCGACGCCGGCGGTTGTTGCGCCAGGGTTAAGCCTCACCCCGGCTCCAATCGGCGGCCAGATGCCACGCGTCAATTCTCGGGAAGACCCTTGCGCGGGCCCGATGTCCACTGTATTCTGCTAGGAAGCCGTTTCTCGGGTGCGTTTACCGAGCGGTAGCAAACTACTGTGGTCCGAATTCCAAGTTGACCAACCCGATGGCCAGCACGATTCGTCTCGACCGGTCAAAAGAGACTTTGCTGGGTTTATATCGCAGCATGCAGGTCATCCGGCAGTGCGAAGAGGAACTCGCCCGCTGCCATCAGCGGGGCCTCATTCACGGGGCCTGCCACACGTATGTCGGCCAAGAGGCGATTGCCACTGGGATTTGCACCCATCTGAGAGCCGATGACGTCGTCTTCAGTACGCATCGGGGACATGGACATGCCCTGGCAAAAGGGCTGGCGCCACGCGAATTGGCGGCCGAGTTATTTGGGCGGGCAACCGGCTGCTCGCGGGGCCGCGGAGGGAGCATGCATCTGTTTGCCCCCGAAATCGGCCTGATGGGGACAAGCGGGATTGTGGGACCCTCAATTCTTCAAGCGGCGGGTGGCGGATACGGGTTCAAAATCCTCAAGCGGGACGGCGTTGCCGTCGCTTTCTTCGGCGATGGGGCGGTCAACAATGGGGCGTTCCACGAAGGCCTCAATATGGCCGCTATCTGGAATTTGCCCGTTCTCTTCGTCTGCGAGAATAATCAATACGCCACCGAGGTGCCGTTTAGCTATTCGAGCGGCAATCCGAGTGTCGCAGGGGCGCGGCAAACTACGGCATCCCCGGGACTGAAGTGGATGGGAACGACGTTCTGGCCATTTTCGAGATCGCCCGAGAGGCTGTGGATCGCGCCCGATCCGGATCCGGGCCGACCCTCATCGAGTGCAAGACGTATCGGACACGCCCCCATGCTGAAGGAATGGGCGATTTTGGCTATCGCACGCGGGATGAAGTCGACAAATGGAAGGCCCGCTGCCCCATCACCCGCCTGCGTGAACAACTCGTGAACGACTCGATTGTCAACGAGGCCGAGTGCAATTCGATCGACCAGGAAGTGGCCGAATTAATTCGAGAGGCGATCGCCTTTGCTGATTCGAGCCCCTGGCCGACTCCAAGCTCGACCGTCAAATACGTGTACAGTGACGATCCGCCGGTTCCACAATTGGACCAATCGCAAAGCGTCCGGGCCAACAAAACCGGCCGCGAGGCGACCTGGATGCAGGCCACGCTCGAGGCACTGACCTTCGAGATGGAGCGGAACGACCGCATCTTCGTCATGGGGGAGGGCATCGGAAAGCGCGGAGGCAACTTTCGGACGACGTTTGGCCTTTACGATCGCTTCGGTGCGGACCGGCTCTGTGATACGCCCATTTGCGAAAGGGGCTTCGTGGGTCTGGGAGGAGGGGCCGCCATGGTCGGCGCCCGGCCGGTGATCGACTTCATGTTCGCCGACTTTATCCTCGATTCGCTCGGCGAGATTCTGAACCAGATCGCGAAAATCCAGTACATGAGCAGCGGGCGGATCAAGATGCCGGTCCTGCTGCGCGGTTGCGTGGGGATCGGCCATTCGGCAGCGACCCATCACTCCGGTAACTACTACCCTTTATTTGCTCATTTTCCGGGGTTGCGAGTCGTCGTACCTTCAACGGCTTACGACGCCAAAGGCCTGCTGCACCGGGCTCTGCGAACAAACGATCCGGTGCTGTTTCTCGAGCACCGCGAATTGTTGAACACAAAGGATCGGGTACCCGAAGAGGATTACGAGATCGAATTCGGCAAAGCCTCCGTAATCTTTGTGGGATGCGACGTGACAGTCGTCGCGCTGGCGGCGATGGCTCAGCGAACGCTCAAGGTCGCCGAACAGTTGGCCGCCGACGGGATTTCTGTCGAATTGATCGACCCGCGGACGGTCGCGCCGCTCGACGTCGAGACGATCGGCACTTCTGTTGCCAAAACCGGACGACTGTTGATCGTCGACGAGGCGTTCGGCCCCTTTGGCATTGGTGCGGAAATCGCCGCTCAAATTGCTGACCGCGGCTTCGATGACCTCGACGCGCCGATCCGCCGACTCAATGGAGCCCACACGCCGACGCCCTACAGTCCGCCTCTCGAAAACGCCGTCGTTCCAACCGCGGAGCAGATCGCCCGCGCCATTCGTGATCTGGTGAACGAGTGAGGGATCGGCATGGCGATTGAAATCAAAGTGCCGCGCTTGGGCTGGAGTATGGAGGAGGGAACCTTCATCGAGTGGCTCAAGCGGGAGGGCCAAAGCGTTCAGGCCGGCGAACCGCTGTTTGCCATTGAGGGCGATAAGGCGATTCAAGAAGTCGAAGCCATCGGCAGCGGCATTCTGCGAATCTCTCCCAATGCGCCCGAAAATGGCGAAACCGTGAAGGTCGGCGTGACGCTGGCTTTTCTCACCGATTCGGACGAGGCTGCTCCGTTCGGAGTGCGATGCGCCGAGGATGAGGCTCAATCAAATCAGCCTATCGAAATGGACTTGCAGCCTGCGATTCCACAGACGATGAGCCCGCGGGTCGCAGCAACGGCGGGCGCCGCATTGAGAAAGGGCCCACCAATCTCCCCGCGCAGCACGGGTCGCCGCCGAACTTGGCATCGATTGGCAGACGATTCAAGGAACAGGGAGCACGGGACGCATCCGCGAGCGCGACATCCGCCAGGCAGCCGCCGAACGCCCGGCGACCGTCTCTCGTCCGAAGGCCTCACAGCCGGTCCATGTCACCGCAACCGTTGCAAACCAGCCTTCCTTTCGCCGAACGATTGCCGCTCGAATGCTGGAAGGCTCGCAAACGACGGCTCCCGTCACCCTGACGACGACTGCCGATGCGACGAATCTGGTCAGTTTACGCGCCCAATTTAAAGCCACCGCAGCAGGCCCGGATGAAGTGATCCCCGGTTACCTGGACATGATCGTCAAACTCGTCGGCCGCGCATTGCTGGAGCATCCGGGACTGAATCGGCAGTGGATTGAAGGCCGGATCGTCGAACCGGACGAGATCCACATTGCGATCGCTGTCGATACCGCCTCTGGCCTACTGGCACCCGTTCTGGGGAACGTGCCCGGCCTGGGCCTGCGCGAGATAGCGGTGCAAGCGAAGGATTTGAGCCGCCGAGCCCATGCCGCGCAGCTGAAAGCGTCGGAACTGACCGGAGGGACGTTTACGATCAGTAACTTGGGCGCCTTTGGTATCGACGCATTTACACCGATCATCAATGTGCCACAGTGTGCAATCCTTGGGCTGGGGCGAATTGCACGGCGTCCCACGGTCGTCGGCGACCAGATCGTCGCTCGCGACACGATGACGCTGAGCATGACGTTTGATCATCGCCTAGTCGACGGCGCGCCAGCCGCGCGGTTTCTGGCTATTGTGCGAACGGCCATCGAGAATCCGGGCCCTTGGCTTGTCTTTTAAACCAATGCGGACAGCGCCGGCGGTCATCCGCCGGCAAATGTTCGCTTCGGTTTGGGACTGCGACTGACGAGCGTCTTGAATTCGGGCAACTCATGGAGTGCCGCCAAATCTTGCTCGTGCGGCGCCCAGCGCATCTGCAAAAAGCCGCCGCGCTCGGCCTGTTGCAAGAGCTCAAATGCCGTCTGCCGATATTTTCGTTCCTCGGCACTCTGCGGTTGCGCCCAGTCACTTTTTGATCACCGGTGATCTTGGGCGACTCAAAGGGCCCGGCACCGGGCCAGCCGGCGGCCAATTTGGCGCAGAGTCCGTAACCGCAGGCGGCGTCATACAGATTGCTTGGCTTCTTCGGCTCGAGATCGCGAAGTGCGGCAGCAGCTTGGGCGACTCCGTCGATGTCTTTCCGGGCGGCAAGCAACCGACAGCGTCGGCGTAGCAGATATGGCAGACGCTCGGGGGTTCGTTTCAGAAGCTGCGCGAAGTCCCCGGCAATCCCCCGCGATTCCACGCATGCGTCGT
This sequence comes from uncultured Planctomycetaceae bacterium, assembly GCA_963756305.1. Classification (GTDB taxonomy): domain Bacteria; phylum Planctomycetota; class Planctomycetia; order Planctomycetales; family Planctomycetaceae; genus DASPSM01. Next base: position 1,019,943 of record CAVWNP010000001.1, on the reverse strand, counting down.
ACTGCCGTTGGAGCTGGACCAAGTGGCGTTGCATTTGCGCTTGAAGCGACGGCGTCTTGCCGAGTCGCTCGAATTCGGCGATGCCCTTCTCGCAGATCTGAACCGCCGAGTCGAACTCTCCGATTGTTTCCGCCAATCGTGCCAGGTCCCGAAAAGACTTGACCAAGTCGACAAGGACGCCTTCGTCCGCAGGGTTTGCGTTTGCCAATTGCGTGCGAATTGCAAGCGACTGCTGTAAGAACATCTGCGCGGCCTCGAATTGGCCCGCCTGTCGGCAGACCGCACCAAGACTGTTATACAGATCGGACAATTGAAACTGGAATTCGATATTGCTCGGATCGGCGGCCGCACAATTCTTGACGAGATCAAGATTCTCCTCGTAAAGAGCCCTTGCGCGATCGAAGCGGTCCTGCGCGATGTACGCAATGGCCGTCTTCTTATACGCGACCGATAAATCGCGCGGCGAATCGGCCGTCGCGCCACCGGCCTTCGCGAGCGATTTGCGGATCGCCAGACCTCGCTCGAGGAACTCGGGCAACAATTTTGCCGGATTCAAGCTGGCGAACCGCTCGTAGGCAGCCGCCAAATCGCGCTGGAGCTGCATGTCTGTCGGGTGCGCGGATGCCCGTTTCGTGCGATATTCCAGGGCCTTTTGGTAAAGTGCGCGAGCATCCTCCCTCTTGGTGGACGCCATTCGCTCGTAACTCTCCGCGAGTTCCTGTTGCAGATCGCCATCCGCCGGTTTCGCGACAGCTAGTTGCTCTTGTATCTCGAGACTTTCTGCGTAGCGCTTGTAGGCACTCTTCATCTTGCCGTGCCGAGCCCACATGTCGCCGACTTTGACGTAGGCGTTCGACAAGGCGCGTTTCGCCTCAACGTTTGAGGGATCGTTGGCCGCGAGCTTCTCGCTAATTGCGAGCCCCTGAGCGTGGAATTCCTCTGCCAATTGGAATTGTCCGCGGCGAATGTTCAGCTCGCCGACATTTACGAAAACAATTGACAGTTCCCGTTGGGCAGCAACATTGTTCGGTTCGGCCGCCGCCCATTTCTTGTCGCATTCAAGTTGTTTCGTAAATATTGCGAGAGTCTCTTCGGGCCGCCCCGCATCCTCGCTCAACGCCGCCAGCCGGCCGTAAAGCCTGGAGAGACCGCCTAGCCAGAGGGGATCGATCTGATTTGACTGGACCAGCCGATCGGCCGAGCTTCGACCGGAGGAAAATCGCTGCCAGGCGGCCGTTTGTCGTTCGTCGACCAGGCGGCGCTCACCGAGGGTCATCATCGTCATCGCATGTTGAAACTGGGCGTCCGGCCAGTTGGAATCGTCATTCAAGAGTTTCTCGCAGATCCGCCCTGCCGCCGGCAGGTCGCCGCGTTGCCGCAAGAGAATTGTGTCCGCGAGTATTGGGGCAAGTGCGCGTCGCACTTCGCCCGGCGGCATGGCTTTCCAACGATCGTCATTCTCGCCTAATAAACGCTGCTCCTGGTTCGAAAGGTAAGCCAGGGCAGAATCGGCGCTTTCCTCTTGCAGTAGTCGCAACATTTCGACGAATTCGGGCGATGCCTCTCCGCGAGCGATCGTTCCGCGGAGGAAAGCAACCGTCGATTCGACTTGAGCCAACTCTTGGGCTCGCTCTTGCTCGGCCTGGCGAATTTGCTTCTGCCGAGTTCCCGCGTCAGTGGTCGCCAGCGCCTCGGCCATTTGTCGGTCGAACGCCGCGCGAATGGACTGCGCGAGATGCGCACGGATCCAGTCTGGATAGAGAGTCGCCAAGCTCGATGCAACGAGCCGATTGTTGTACGCGCGAACCGCCGTCCATGCTCCGCCCAAGATCGCGGCCGTGACGAGCACCACGGTCGCGGCAACCAGGGCTCTTTTCCCCCGTCGTCCGCGCAATGCGCGTAAAGTGCGAAGACGGTTCAATTCGTCCCTCAGTCGCTCGACGTGACCGCGGATTTCGGTTTCGTTCGATGCATCGAGGAGTTTTTGGTTTCCCGCCTCCAGTCGCTCGCGGTACTCCTCTTGGAGAATCTGTCGTTCGAGCTGGTATCCCTCCGGATCCGAGTGGTCGGGGTCCGTCGGCTTATCGAAACAACTCTCTCCGAGGCCGCCAATTTCCCTAAGTTCGACAACAATCAGCCAGGTTTTTTTGCCCTTTTGGCGAGCAAAGAGGTGTTCGAACTGCGCATAGGAGGCGCGTCCGAGTTTTCGATCAGGAACAGCCGGTTCCGGTCCGTAGGCCTCGCCCACGATTTGGATCAGACCGTCACACGAGCCAATTTTGTCGCGCAGAAGAGGTCGCAAATCCTCCGACTCGCTGCCGGTCACTTCCTGCCAAACGGGCTCGCATCCGAGCCGCGTGAGGACCTCGGCGACCTGTTTCCTCGCGGAGGAAAACTCGCACGAAACCGCTGAGACGAAGATCCTGGGCTGATCGGTCACGTTGCCACCTTTCGGTTGCACAATGGCGACTTGCGCGACAGTCGCGATCGGACTTCGATGGCTGCAGCATAACCGACCGAGAGGGTATTTTGCAGCAACTTCTGTGCGAAACAGAGATCGACCCGTTAGAACGGGTGGTCCAGCCCAAACCAGAGTTGCACTGGCGTGTCGTCGTTGACCGCCTTGGCGATGTCGAATCGCAGAATGGTTCGCTCGATGAGACTGAACCAGGCAACGTCGATGCGAATGCCAAAACCGACGGCGTGGCCCACCGGGCCTGTTTGCTTCCCGGCGACATAGGCGTCGCCCACGTCATAAAACGGGGCTCCGTAAACGTTGCGCACGCCGGCGACGTGGTCGAGGACGTCCCAATCGACGCGCTGAATGAGCGGAATTCTCCATTCCACGCTCGCAAGCCAGACGGTGCTCCCCTGTCTCTGGCTCAGACTGTAACCGCGAAACATGTCGCCGCCACCCAGCGTGAAGACCTGTGCCTCGTCCTGCAATGCCTCGGCCCCGTAGACGCGACCGGCCAGGCGCGAGTCCCCCAGCCAGCGGAGAAACTGCGTCTCCTCGCTTAACCCGAACAAATCGCGAAACGTCTTCACGGTCGACAGCTGGGCGTAAAACTCCTGCAACGAGCGGTGTTCGCCTAAAACCGGCAGGCCTTCGGCATAGCTCGTGTCTAACTGCACGCCGGCTTCCGGATTCCAGTACGGCGTGAGGTAATTCAAGTGATAGTGCACACCGGTGAGCGTCTGTTGATGAAAGGCAATCGCGCCGGGAGTCGGCGCGCTGGGCTCCGGCAACGGATTGCTCTGAATGGCCTCGAAGGCTTCCACGTATTCGAATGGCGGAAGGTAGAAGCTGCTGCCCGGCAGCATGACGTAGCGCTCGAACAGGACGCCGCGACTGGCCCGCTCGTGATCCTGGTCGTCCCACGCGGTCAGGCTCCGCTCGACGGTCAATCCGATCTGTCCTTGCGGAACGAGAATGTGATTCCACAGTGCATCGATGCCGGCCACGATATTGCGGTCGTCGGTGCGGTAAGCTACGTAGGCTCCGCCGCTGAATTCTTGCGTCCGATAAGCACCCAGTCGCAGTCCGGCCATCGCCGGCCGCGTGAACCAGGGATCGTTGTAGGTGGAATCGTAAAACCAGGGACCGAAAATGATGTTCCACCGATCGTAGGCGTTCGTCAGGTCGACCTCTTCCAATTGCGTGTAAACCGGCGTGAACCGGAATCGGATGCGCGGTTTCCAATCGTTGTTCGTCGGATTGCGATCGAGCAGTACTCCGTCAGGATCGACCGTCACCTGCGTCGGCTCGCACGGTAGTTCGACCACGACGCGCACGCAGTTTCCAGGAAGCACCTCGACGCGGGCCGGTGGATCCTGCAACTCCAGCACAGGAACTTGAGGCAAGACAGGAATGCGAACCTGGTAATTCGCGCTGCCATCCAGCGAGAAGCCGACGACGGTCTCCTCCAAATACTCGGCCTTTTGCCGCAACATAACCGTCACCCGGCATCGCTCGCGCGCGGTCACGGGCTCGCCTCGCACGCTCGCCAGCAGATCGCGGTCGACGTGATAGGGGACCCAGCTTTGCGATTGGAATCGGCCGTTCGACGGGGACCATTCTTCCACGCGAACCTTCTCGACGCTCCAATCGGTCATTCCCTTCCCGTACAGCCACTCATCGAAGAACACCTGCCAACTTCGGCCGGTATACCCTTCGAGTTCCCGTTGGAAGTCGGCCACTCGCAAGATGCGGTATTGATACTTCGCATACACCAGCCGCATGAAATCGAAGAACCCATCCTCGCCGAGGCGGTTTTGGATCATGCCGACGATCTTGCCCCCCCGGTCATACGTCATCGCCATCAGGCGGACGAGATTCTTGAATTTCGGCATATCCTGAACGGTCGGCGTGGCCTCGCCGCGCGCCAGCGAACCGATCATCGTGCCGTAGCGGTAATCCTCACGATGGATGTTCGGAAGCCACTCGAGCGCTCCGGGCAGTGTCACCATCGTGTTGTTTTTGCCGTATTTAAAATCCTGTAAGTGATGCGAGAAGTAAACCGCGAGGCCCTCGTCCATCCACGTTTCGGCATAACCATTGACGCCGACGACGTTGTACCACCACTGGTGACAGAACTCGTGCGAAACGAGCTGGTCGACGAAGTTCAGCGCATGATGCGGCATGCCGTAAATCCGCGCGTCGATCATCACCAGGTCGCCGCACTGATTTCCGTTCCAACCGAAATACGATTCCACAATGGTGAAATCGGGATAGGGAAAAGGACCGAACCAGCGTTGGAAGATGGGGAGGGCCTCGGTAATGATCCGCAGCATTTGCCGGGAATAAAACTCGTGCTCGGCAAATGCGAAACTGTGGATGCGAACGGGGCCGACCTGAGTCGTGATCTCTTGAAAGCGAGTGCTGCAAAAGACGGCGAAATCGCGCACGCCCAGGGCTGAGACTTCAACCGTCTTCCAACCGTTTCCCATGTCCCGTTCGCCGAGGATCGTGCCGCTGCACGCCAGCTTTTCGGCGGCGGGAAGGACGATGCGCGCCGTGTAAATGCCGGCCTCATTGAAAAACGGCAGGTGCCACGGAACGAAGGGTGTCGGCTGCCAGCCCGCGTTGTCGTAGAAGGCCAAGACCGGGAGCCATTGCACCAGGAACGTCACTCCCTCCCACTGACCCCAACGTCCTTGGCGCTGCGGCAGTCGAAGCGTGAAGGTCAGTTCGACGGTCACCCGCTCGCCCTGCCGGACCTCGCGCGGAAGGGTAATCTCGAGCGCCGTGTTGTTGTCCGCGCGAAAGCACGAAGTCAGCACGACCCGCGATGCGGCGGGCCCGGCTCCGGCGTCGTCGAGGAGCGACACGCCTTGCATCTGCAGCGGCGGACCGTTCAAGTCGATGGCATCGCTCGGAGCGAGGCGGAGGATCTCGAGCGTCTTCGCATTAAGGGCGAGCTGATCCTTGGGGACGGCGAAGTGCGAGTGGGCGTTGAAGACGAGGGCTGTCGCAGGTCGAGCGTCGTGGTTCGTCCAGGTGACTCGCTCACAGACGACGGCGCAATGGGCGACAACATCCAAACGAATATCCAGATCGTATCGTGGTAACCAAGGCGGCATCTCGGCCCGTGCGATCGATGGGCTCACGATCACGATGATCAAGGCGGACAGCGCGCACGAATCAGCGCGGCCCGTTGCTAGCCGGCTTTGCGCGTCAATTCGGTGGAAAGGAGATTCGTCTCCAATCCGGCCTGCCTCAAATATTTAGGTTTGTGAAGTCAGCGTCGAACGCGTTGGAGGATGAGGGAACTCGGCACGCCATCGGCCGGTGAGAGAGCGACCGCGCGAGCGTTATGTACGAGAAGGGTGCGCGACGAAGGGGTTCGTAGACCGGCTTGAAGTGCGTGAACCGGTCGAGTGGTTCATCAGATCGAAAGTCGGCGAATTGTCGACCAGAGTGATATTGCTGTCAACAGCGTCGTCGGGAGTCTGCAACGACCGGGACAGTGGGCGCAGCTTGGCGTAACACAAATGTTCAATGCAGCTTACGCTAGTGTGGTCGACGTGTGGCCACGGCTTTATTCAGCCTAAGTTAAGTCGTTTTTCAGGGGCAGTCGCGACGTAAGAGGTTGCGAAGAATGGGCGCTTTTCGATCGACGCATTTGAAGTGTGCATCGCTTGAAGCGCGAGATCGAGAACCTTGACCATCCGATTCGTGCGGCTCATAATGATGTGCTTTGCGCTTCGGAAGTTATAGCGCCAAATGGAAGTCAAAGGCCATGCTGAAAAAGACCGAGCTGACTGAATTCAAGACCGCTCTTTTGGGCCTGCAGTCCAGAATTCGGGGCGACGTCCAGCAGTTGACCAGGGAGGCGCTTGACCGAAACGACGGTGGCGGCGATTCCAAGAGTCCAACGCACATCGCTGAACTTGGAACCCAGACATTTGAACAGGATTTCTCATTGCGCGTCGCCGAAAGCGACCAGGACGTCCTGTCCGAAATTGACGCGGCCCTCCGGCGAATCGAGGCCGGAACGTTCGGTGCCTGCGTGATGTGTCTCGAGGAAGGGAAGCCCCCCGCCAAATCGCTGATCCCCAAAGCCCGGCTCAAGGCGATTCCGTACGCCAAGAACTGCGTCGATTGCGAACGGAAGCGCGAAAACCTTTCGCTATGAACACGCTGCGCATCCCCGCGGGTCGCGTGATTCTGTTTGTGCTTCTGACGGCTGCCGCTCTGACAGTTGATCTGACTTCGAAGGCAGTTGTTTTCAAAGACCTCGGCTATCCCGGCGCCGACCCGAACCCTACGGTGGTCGGCCAACACGACCGCTTTTCCCTTCCGCTGACCCGGGAGGGCCTTCCGATCACTCGAGAAGGAGAGAGCAAAGCGTATCTCGACGGGTGGCTGAAATTTCGACTGTTGACCAGCTTTAATCGAGGCGCGCTTTGGGGATTGGGTCAAGATTATACTTGGCTTTTTGCCGGCCTCAGCATGGCGGCCGTGATTGGAATTCCTGTTTGGCTATTCGGCTTTTCCGCCGCAAGAAGCTTGTGGTTGACAATTGCCTTGGCTCTGATTTTGGGCGGAACACTAGGGAACCTCTACGATCGCATTGGCCTGCATGGCTGTCACGACGATAGGGGAGCGACCCTGCCAGCCGTGCGCGACTTCCTGCTCTTCACGTTCGGGAATTTTCATTGGCCTGTGTTTAACTTTGCGGACGTGTTTCTGGTGAGCGGCGCTTCGATGCTCGTAGTCCATTCCCTGATGCCGATAGGCTCAACGGCTGCCGAGTCGGCGGCGTCCGCAAGTCCCGATCTTCAAAAAGCGACCGAGGCGGCCATTCGGCAGGGCGCGATCGTCCCCTCGCTGCCATCGCCCCCGCCGACTCGATGAGGCTGACCTTTCTCGGCGCCGCCGGAGAAGTCACGGGCAGTCAACATCTGCTTGAGACTGATTCTCTGAGAGTGCTTCTGGATTGCGGTCTTTTCCAGGGGCACCGAGCTGAGAGTTACGCCAAGAATCGGCACTTTCGTTCGAAGCCGAGTGAGCTCGACGCTGCCGTACTTTCGCACGCGCACATCGACCATTGCGGCAATCTCCCCGGACTCTTTCGGGCCGGATTCCGCGGGCCCATCTACTGCACACCGGCGACCGCCGACCTGGCGGCCGTCATGCTCCGCGATAGCCTCCACATCCAGCAGGAGGATGCTAGTTACCTCGCGCGTCTTCACGCGGCCGATACCGGCGGCGAAGGCCCTCCCATCGAGGCGCTTTATGGCGAAGGGGACGTGCGGGGTGCGATCAAGCTCCTCGAGCCGCTCGAAGGTTCTGATTGGCACGAGCTTTCGCCCGCGTTTCGCCTGCGGTTCACAAATGCCGGCCACATTCTGGGTTCGGCCGTGTGCCAGTTCGATATTGAAGACGGCCACGACGTTGTCCGCGTGGTCTACACGGGCGATCTCGGTCGCCGCGGCTTACCGCTGCTTTGCGATCCGCAATTGATCGAAGGCTGCGACGTGCTGATCACCGAATCGACGTACGCGAATGCCGTCCATCCGCCGCCAGAAGACCTCAAGGCGCGGCTCTTGAAAATCATCCAGCGCGCGGACGAGAACAACGGCAAAGTGGTCATTCCGGCATTCAGCCTCGGACGTACGCAGCAGGTGCTGTACTTCCTCCGAGAACTGATGCTGGCCGGCTCGCTGCCGCGGATGCCCATCTTTGTCGACAGCCCGCTTGCCAACCGCGTCACCGAAGTCTTCGCCCAGCACCGCGAACTGTTCGACGCGGCCGCGATTCGCACCCTGCGACAGGACGGTAACCTGTTCCATTTTCCCATGCTGCACTACCTCGAGTCGCCCCAGGAAAGCAGGGATCTCAATCGCCGCGAAGGCCCTTTTGTGGTGATTGCGGCCAGCGGCATGTGCGAAAACGGCCGCATTCGTCACCACCTGCGCCACGCGGTCGAAGACGAGCGCAACACGATCGCGCTGATCGGCTTTCAAGCTGAAGGCACTCTCGGCCGGCGGATCACCGAACGCCAGCCGACCCTTCGTATCCTCGACAGCGTTTACGAACTCAAGGCGAATGTCGAATCGCTTGCAGGACTCTCCGCCCACGCCGATGCCGAGGACTTCAAATGGTTCTTCAATCACATGTCGGCCGACTCACACATCGGCCGGGCCTTCATCGTCCACTGCGAGCAGCCAGCCGCCCACGCCCTCGCGGGAATTCTGCACGATTTGTGCGACGAAGACCCAGCGATTCCACGCCTGTATGAGACGTTTGAGGTCTGAGTATTCCGCCGCGTCAACTGCGCCTTTCAGCCTTCAAATTTGAGCTCGAGCACGAAGTCCTTCCAGCGCTTCTGGAACTCGGCCATGTCGTCCTCACGCAGGATCGATTTGAGCGTCTCGTAACCGCTCGGGTCCGAAGCGACATTCCGGCGAAAGGCCTGATAAAATCGGATCAAGAGGCCATGCTCCTGCAGGTAGTAACACAAGTAGCGGCCCTGGGCGTAATTGGTGCCGCGGTCGTGATTGTAGAACTCGTCGGTCGTCGTTTCGCAGAGCGCTTTGAACGGCGGAACGGTCCCTTTCTGCAACGCACGCTGCAGTGCCGGCAAGCGCCAGTTCACCAGACCGATGATGTGCCCGTCTCTTTCCCCCGACGCTTCGTAAAGCGAAGCGAGGCCCTCGTTGAACCACGACGGGCATTCCGGAAAATTCGCTGCGATATAGGGATGTACGATCTCGTGGACCAGCGTGCCTCCGCCGGTCGCGATATTCATCACGAGGGCGCGGTGCCGCGACAAATAGTAGCCGTAAGGTGTTGTCGGACGGGCGCCGAAGAGTTTCTCTGCATTCTCTTCGTAGCTCGGCGCGTCCTGAAACAGCCAAATGTCGATGATTTGTGACGGATCCCGCGTGAAGTAGTCCTGTTTCAGCCGCTCGACGGCCCATTTCACCGTGTCTTCGGCGTGACGTTTGACCGTTTCGCGATCTTCATTGCCGATCACGACGAACGGCCTCTGGAGCACGATGGCGAAGTTGTCGTTCGGCAGCTTCGGCGCAGCTTGAGAATGTGCTGTGCAAACGCCGCGTTTCGAGGTCGGCCCTTGGCTGTCCCACCAAGCGTTTCCGTCCCTTTGAGCCGCAGCCGGACCAACGTCCATTTTTCTCTGTCGTACTTGAGCGGCCACAACTTCAAAAACTGCGATCGGGACATGCGGCGATAGTCGCCGTCAGCGACAGCCGGATCGTGAAACAGGACTTCGTCGGTGTCCGCGTCATAGCCCAAGACGAGTCGAAAATGTTCGGTCGGCGCTGGCCGGTCGTCATAACGCATGCAGACGATCGAAGGGATGCCGGCGACGAGGTCCGCGTGCAAGGCAGCGAACGCTTCATTCAATTTCGATTTCGCCTCGCGGACGGGGATTTCCGACCAGACGGAACCCGTGTCGAACCCGATGGTTCGTAAGGCTCGAATCAGATCGCGCGTGTAACACCCGCGGCCAAGAACCGGATCGAGCCCCGACAGATCAAAAACGGCGTCCTGGTCGAGCGGCACACGCAGCTTGCGCAGGTACATCTCCGCGCAGGCTTCGCCGCAAAAATCGGGCTTTTGGCGGACATGCGGCACGCCGTCGACACGAACACTTTGTAAGTCCGCCGATTGGGCGACGCGTGAGGCACCAGCGAGGTTGAGAAACAGCAAGCAACTGAACAGCCCAGTCGCAAGTCGAGCTGGTAAAACGACCGTCCGGATCGAGAGCGCGCCCATCGCTGCCTCCCCGCAACCGTTTCCACCATCTCATTTGACGCAGGAAATCGACGGTTGGTTCCCCAAATCGACTCTTGCCGGTTTAATGCACGCGCTGGCCGGGCACGGCTCCTTCGTCCGGTCGCAAAACGAAGATCTCTTTGCCGCCCGTGCCGGCAGCCAACACCATGCCTTCACTCACGCCGAACCGCATTTTACGCGGGGCGAGATTTGCGCAGCAGATCACGAGTTTTCCGACTAAGTCCTCGGGCTTGTAAACGCCCTTGATCCCCGCGAAGACATTTCGACGCACGTCGCCCCCGAGGCTCAGTGTCAGCCGCAAGAGCTTGTCCGATTCTTTGACTTCCTCGGCCTCGACGACGCGGGCTACCCGCATGTCGACTTTCACGAAGTCGTCGATCGTGCACTGTTCGGCAAGCGGCTCCTTCGCCAGTGCCTCGGGACCATCGGCCGGAACTGCGTCCGCCGGAGCCGCAATCGATTCCTTGCTGTCTTCAATCATGGCATTAACCTGCTCTTGTTCGACTCGTTTCATCATGTGCTGGAATGTCCCGACCGTCGTGCCAACCTGCGGATGCAAACTCTGCTTCCAGTCGCCCGGGCCAATCGACGTATTCAAGAGTTCCGCCGTCTGGCTGGCAAGTCGCGGCAACACGGGAGCGAGGTAAATCGCCAACTGACGGAACAGATTGAGAGAGATCGTACATACGTCGCGCAGCTCGGCCGCGCGTGTCTTGATCTTTTCGCAAAGTCCACGGCTGGCGATCGTCGACGAATTTATTCGCCCGATCGGCGCATGCCATGATCAAACGCATGGCCGCATTGTACTCGCCCGCCTCGTATGCGGCGGCAATCTGCTCGCCGTCGGCAGCCGCCTGATCGAACAAGCCGCCGTCGCCCGGATAGTGCGCGGAAAGCGTTCCGCCTTGGAGGAACTTCGCCGTGCGGCTCGCCAGGTTCACGACCTTGCCGACCAGGTCCGAATTGACCTTGGTCACGAACTCCTCGAGATTCATGTCGATATCGTCGAGCCCGGTACCCAGCTTCGAGGCGTAGTAGTACCGCAAATACGACGGATCGAGGTGATTCAGGTACGTCGCCGCTTTGACGAACGTCCCTTTCGACTTCGACATCTTCTCGCCGCCGACCGTGAGAAAGCCGTGAATGTGGACTTTCGTCGGCAGACTGAACCCGGCCGTCTTGAGCATGGCCGGCCAGAAAAGCGTGTGGAAATAGGTAATGTCCTTTGCCGATAAAGTGGTGGATTTCGGTGTCCTTGCCGCGCCACCAACTGTCGAACGACTCGCCCGTTTCGTCGCACCATTCCTTCGTGGAAGCGAGATAGCCGATCGGCGCGTCGAACCACACGTACCAGTAATTGCCCGGGCTGTCGGGAATCTCGAATCCGAAATACGGCGCAGGTCGGGAGATGTCCCAGTCTCGAAGCGGTTCGCCGAGAAAGTGGCCCTTCAGGTAGTTGGCGACCTCCGGCTGCAAGTGCGATCCGCGTTGCGACCATTCGTCGAGAAAGCCGTGCAGCTTTTCGAGTTCGACAAACAGATGCGTTGCGCTGCGAATCTCCGGCGTGGCCCCCGAAAGCGTGCTTTTGGGATCGATCAGATCCGTGGGGCTGAAGGTCGGAGCCGCATTTCTCGCAACTGTCGCCGTATTGATTGGGCGTCTTGCAGACCGGGCACGTTCCTTTCACGAAACGGTCCGCGAGAAAGGTCTTGGCCTCGGGATCGTAGAGCTGCGTGACTTCTCGCTCTAAAACGAGTCCGGCCTTTCGCAAGCGCAGCCCAGAATTCGTGACACAACACGCGATTCGCTTCGCTGTTGCGTACTGCCGTAGTGATCGAAGGCGATGTCGAAATTGCGAAAATCGTTGATGTGCTGTTGCCGCATATCTTCGATCAGCGCGACTTCGCTGCGGCCCTCCTGGCGAGCGCGGATCATGATGGCTGTGCCGTGCGTGTCATCGGCCCACATGAAGACGCAATGGCGGCCCCGCAGCTTCTGAAAGCGGACCCAGATGTCGGTCTGGAGGTATTCGACGAGGTGGCCCAGGTGGATCGGGCCGTTGGCGTACGGAAGTGCCGCCGTCACAAGGATTTTCGGTTGACTCATTCCAGCTCCTGCCCGTTCGGTCGCGGGCATTCTAGTCGGTCATTAGCTCAAGCGGCAAACTCGGGCC
>CAVWNP010000001.1:0-1005000 GCA_963756305.1 uncultured Planctomycetaceae bacterium | reverse complement strand
CTGATTGAAGAGTGGTGCGATCTTCTGTCGCGAGGCTGGCTTCAGTCCATTGAACGCGTCCTGCCGAACTTTCCAAAGGCTTGTGAGAAACTGCTGAATCCGCCCCCTCCTCGGGGAATTGAAAGGTTTCCAATGGAAGGACAGCCGATCGACGATCAATGGCGCGATCTGTGTTTGTGGCTCACGGTGACAGCTCATCAGATCATGGGAGAGACCGACTCGCCGCAATTAAAACGTGATATTCGCGCACAGTTTCGAACTCTCACGCACGGAACCCAGCGGCCTGACACGTTCGACGCCTTGCGGTCCCGAGTGACGAAATTCAGAAAAAAGGCCGCCGAGTGGAGCAACGCGCGATTGGAGACGATCTTGTCGAGGTGATCGGACGCGCGCTCGGCCGCTGATTCCTTCGAGTCCGATACAGGAGGAGCGGCTCGCTTGCCCGTGCGTGGTCGAGATGCCACCGGTATGATTTCCGGTTTGAGAGGCTCTTCACGGAACGGACAGAGCCCAGGCAGGGAGGCGTTGTGTCTCGAAACAACAAGTTTCGTCGCAAGCAAAAGCACGTGAAAAGCTCTCGCCGCTCGCTGCGCGCCCCGCTGGGTCAATGTCTGCGAACAGGCGGACGATTTGTCTTTGACCGGCCAGTGGGACGAAGCACGCCAAGTCCTCGAGGAGTACGAAAAATCCAATCCCGGCCAGATCGCGGTCCTTCACCGGCTGGCGGAAGCGTACCAATCCTTGGGGCGCCCCCTCGAATGCTATGGTGCCTGTCGCCGTCTTCTCGAGAAAGGCTCCTTCGAACCGGCGAGTTACCTGATGCTGGCGGAAGCGAGCGTCGCGAAAGGATGGGGCGCATCAGCGCTTCGTGCGTTTCGACATTTTCTAGCGAGTTGGCCGGACGCCCCGCTTTCCGAGGGCGTTCGGCAGACAGTCTCGCAGCTTGAGCCGTCAGTCGAGAACACGCTCCGGGCCGCTCCTTTCCCGCAAGCGGAACGGTTCGAGATGACCTGCCTACACGAGGAGATTCGGGCCTGCCTTGCTTTGGGGGAATATGCGGAGGCGGCACAGCACGCGGAGCGGCTCCTGTCCCTCGTTCCTGACTTCGTTCCCGCACTCAATAACTTGAGCCAGGCGTACTACTGCATGGGACGCGGCGGAGAAGCCGTCGCCCTGTCGCGGGAGGCGCTCAAGCGGGATCCGAAAAATTTGCACGCACTCTGTAATCTGTCTCGCCATTTATTTCTTCTGGGTCGCTTGGACGAAGCGCAGGCCGAATGCAGCCTGCTGCGAACGATCGACAGCAAAAATCTAGAAACTTGTTGCAAGAAGGCGGAGACGTTCAGTTACTTGGGCGACGACGCGGCTGTGCTCGACGCCCTGAAGAAAGCCAAGCCCGGTGCCCAGACGCGGATCGAGCGGTCTACCGGCGCTTTGCTGTATCATCTGGCCGCGGTTGCATCCGCGCGGCAAGGGAACGAGCGTCGTGCCCGGAATTATTGGCGGAAGGCTCTTGAACTCGATCCAGATCAGGTCCTTGCCAAGGAAAATCAGGACGATCTCGATCGGCCCGTCTCCGAGCGCGAGGGACCGTGGGCTTACACGATTGATTATTGGCTTCCCAAGCACACCGTCGACCAATTCTGCGAAACACTCAATGAAGAGGACTGTCCGTCGGCCGAGTCGGCACAGCGCTTTGCCGCACAGCATCCTGAGATCGAAAGGCTGGTCCCCGCGCTCTTGGATCGGGGTGACGACTGCGGTCGGCGATTCGCCTTGCTCGTCGCGAAGGGCCGGAAGACACCCGCGATGCTCGAAGCACTTCGCGATTTCTGTCTCTCGCGACGCGGTCCGGACAAGATGCGCATGGAAACTGCCCAATTCTTATGCCGCGCTGGGGCACTCTCCTCCAAACGGATTCGGTTTTGGGTCGATGGCGAACAGCAGGACGTCGAATTGTTCGCCGCTGAAATCGTGTCCGAGCCCATCCATAGCCCCTACCCCCAAGAAGTAAACGAGTGGGCCTGCGAAGCGTTCGCGGCAAACCACCGCGGCGACGGCCGGACCGCCGAACGGCTCTTCAACAAGTGTATTGCCGCAGTCGGCGAGCAGCCCGATTTACTAAATAACCTGGCTTCCACCCTCGAGATGCAAGGCAGGCGCGATGAGACGCACGATTTAATGCTCAAGATTCAAGAACGTTGGCCCGACTACTTGTTTGGCCGGGTCGCAATAGCCAATTATGCCTCGATGCGCGGCGATTTCGACCAGGCTGAGGAATACCTCGCACCTCTGCGCCAGCGGGAAAAACTCCACTACAGCGAATTCGTCGCCTTGGCCTCAGCCTACATCCAACTCTGCCAGGCTCGCGGCCAATTCGAGGGAGCTGACTGTTGGATCGAACTCTGGAAGACGATGTCCCCTGGCGATCCCGCCTTAAAGCGTCTCGAAGACCGCGGCAATTTCTTGCAGCTGCAGGAACTGCTGAAGAAGACCGCGCAGTTGGTGAAGAAGAACAACAGACGAAGCTCTCGCGGCCGTCCCCGAAAGACTGAAAAAGCGCGAAACGCGCGGTAGAGTGTCTACGACTTATGGGCATCACGATCGCCTATCGTGGAGGGCTGTCCGATTTGACACGGATCGAGGATTTCGAGGACCGAATCGTCGACTTGGCGCTGGAACTTGGCGGACAAGTCCAGATCTGGCGAAGCTGGGCGGACGCGGATTCCGACCGGATGGTCCGCGGCGTGCTTCTCAATCTGGCTCCCGGGCAGGAAACGACTAGTCTGCTGATCGCACCCGAAGGTTGGCTCATCGGACTGAGCGAAATCCAGGATGCGGAACGCGGGCGGTTGAGCGAACCGCCGCTGTGTTTCGTCAAGACGCAGTTTGGACCAGTCGACGGTCACCTGGCGCTGATTGAGCTGCTCACCGATTTGAAAAGAGACTTTCTGCCCGATCTGGAAGTCTGGGATGACGGCGGCCATTGGGAGAGGCGCGATCTGTCGGAATTGGTGCAGAAACATTCGCTGATGAAGGCCGCGATCGACGGACTGGCCGTCGGCCTGCAGCAATATGGATTGAGTCGTGAGGCCGCCCAGGATCCGGACCTTCTCCAGCGGCACGTGGAACGGGTGGCCGCGCGCGTCCATCAAATCCTTATGCGGCCGGCTAAGCATGCAGAGCCCGAGTTTGCAGACGACGTGACGGGTGATCCCGCGGATCCCGAGGCAGCGGCAAAGCAGTGGGGCGAAATCGAGCGGCAGAATCGTCGCCGCCAGGAACGCATCCAGCGTGCGGTCCAAGAGGCGCTGAGCCGCGGCCTGGATCCGGAAGCCGCGCTCGACGAAGCGATGGCGGACACGGTCTCGCATTTTGAGGACGAAGAAAGTTCGTGCGAGTGGGAAGGCGACCTCTCGAGCGAAGCCGCGTCCGAAGCGGAACTGTGGCGCGACCGTGAGGACGATGCGATCGACGAATCGTTCGAGTCGAGTCACCTTGATGCGGACCAAAGGTCCCATGATGGAGCACGCCGGCAGCATCCCTTGCTGAGGCAGTCGACGGCCCTCTTATTGAGTCTCACGAACCTGGATGGCGACGAGACATCTCGAACGGATCCTGCACTCGTCACACTGTATCAAGGCGCCGCCGACCTCTGCGGCGGGCTCGCGCAAGCGTTGGCATTTTCGGACAACGACGTCGAATTGGACGGACTTCGCCTCGTGCAGTTCAAGCGAGCCCTTCGCGGGGCGGCATTTGCGCGAGGCGCGGTCTACTCGCTCCGATCCAGGTTGGGTTCCGATCGAATCGACGAGCTGATTCGAACCATCAAGCAAATTGAAACCGACATCTTTGCCGAATTGGCTAAAATGCGTCAGGAAGACGAACCCTAGCGAGGAATGTCATGGACTCTCGCAAGAGCGCGCTTCCTCGAGCCACCGCATCAGGCCCGGCCGAGTCACTTCCAAACTCATCGCAGCGGCAAAACGACGGATAAACGCGTCCGATCACGCGGCAATGCGGAGTCGCCTCTGGAAACCGATCAGCTATTTTGGGCTCTTCGTCAGAATTGCGTTTAACGGTTTGGCAGTTTATTCGTCCTGATTGGTAGGCTGCTGAAAAGTTTCCTGCCAAGGGAATTGACCGCGCCGCGACGCATATTTTTCCCCGTTCGCACGCCCAAGAACCAAAAGGTGGTCGGTGCGCGAAGGGCTTTCAGAGCATGTGCCCAACGTGTACCGGTTTGCCCTGCGGCTGACCGGGGATCGCCATCGCGCGGAAGACCTGACGCAGGAAACATTTCTGCGAGCCTGGCAACGCCAAGAACAGTTGAAGGAAGAGCGGGCCGTCCGCGTTTGGCTGTTTCGGATCGCGGCCAATCTCTGGAACGATGAATTGCGGCGAGGCCATTTGCCGACAGCCGCAATTCCTCGCGGTGACCTCGAAGCGGTCTGCGAACGGGCGACGCCGGACCGGACGGCCGAATCCAAGGAGGAGCTGCAGCGAGCGCTGCGACTTCTCGACGGGTTGCCGGCCCGCCAGCGCACTGTCCTGTATTTGACCGCCGTCGAGGAACTTTCATTGAGCGAAGTGGCCGACATCATCGGCATTGACCAAAACACAGCCAAGGTGCATCTGAGCCTGGCCCGGAAAAAAATGTGCGAGAGGGCCGCAAAGAACGCGGATCTCGAATCCCGACTGGATCGCCAAAGTTCCATCACTGACGCCAACGTATGAAGCAAATACCGCGCGATGCCCTGGATGACTTTATTGCCGGCGAACTGGCCGCCGATTGCCGTGCCGAGTTTGAGGCGCACCTTTTCGACTGTCCGGCGTGCCGAGCTGAGGTTGCGGAGTGGCAGGCGCTGTGCCGGACGCTGAAAGCGGCGTCAGACGAATTGGAAGTGCCTCCGGCCGATCTCGCGCAACGGATCGAGCGAGTGGCAAAGATCGCCGGGCAGACTGTGCCAAAGAGCGGAAGAACGTGGCCAGTCGCCGCACTGATCGCCGCCTCGCTCTTGGCGGCCGCGTTGTTCAGAGAGATGTTGCAGCCGACTTTGCGTCCAAATGCCGAGCAAGTTCGCTCCAAGCCAATTTTGGCCGCCACGGGGCCGAAGCCGGTGCCGCCACCCCCGAGTGTCGAAATCCACGGCAAGGTAATCGGCGTGCCGATCGACGTCGGTGATCCCAAAGTCACCGTCGTCTGGCTGTATCCAGAAGCCGGTGGTGCGGAAACAGAAAAATAACGTGTGTTTCTCATTCACTCCAATAGATTGCGGAGTCCGTCATGAAATTTCGGTTGGGATCGACAATTGTGTTTTGCGTTTTGGCCGGTGTCGGTGCCATGGCCGTCGCGGACGAGGCCCAGAAGTCCAAAGACAATCTGCTCTCCCCCGCACCCAGGCCTTCGGGCCACATTCTCAAGATCTTTTCGTTGAAAAACATGCGGGCCACTGAGGCCCTTGCCATCGTCCGGGATGTCTTTCGGGATCTTGCTACGCCGAAAGGCAGCGACGCAGGCGACCGGCTGCGCTTTGCCGTCGACGAACGCCAAAATTGCATTATCGCGTCCGGCAACGAGCAAACGTTGCGGAACGTCGAGGCTTTGATTCAGAGGCTCGACGAACACGAGATCGTCGCCATGCCGAAGATCTCGGTCAATTTTGAGTTGCGGTACATCGATCCGGATGAGGCCGAGGCCGGAGTGCGTCAGCTCGGAATCGATGGAGTTCGCACGGTCGTCAATCGGCGGACGAAAGCCTTGATCGCCAACGGCACGCAGGGGGCGATCGATCGAGTCCGCAAGTTGGTTGTCTCCCTCGACGTGCCTCCCGCGGAGCCGCGCGGAGAAAACGTCGCGGTTCGGGTCGTCTGGCTTGTGGACAAATCCCTGGCGACCGAAAGCACCCCACCGGTGCCAGGCGATCTTGATTCGGCGATCGCCACCCTTCGCAAGAAAATGGAAATCGGCGAGTTGCGAACGGCAACTCAGATGATGGTCAACGTCGACGCGCTCGAGTCGGCGCAGTTCGAGGTCTCGGGGACAGCATCGCTCCTGCGGACCGCGAATCTTCAGCTCACAGGTTCGATTGAGGGCGCAAAATCGAATCGGCTGAAACTGGAGTTTTCGGCAAGTGATTCTCAGGGTGGCAAAACGATCTGCCGTTTGAACACGACGACCGGCTACTTGGTGCCGGGCAACCCGGTCATTGTCGGCATGACGACGATGGATTCGCATCCCTCGCTGGTCGTGATCGAATTGCTGCCGAAATGATTCGAGGGACCGGGTTTTCGGCCCATTGTTGGGGCGATTTTTGGGCTTCTTCATGGGACTCGAGCGGAGCGTCAATTGCGGTTCTTCGTCACGAACAATCGCATCCCCCGGAAGTCGAACGTCAGCGCATACGGTCGAAAGAACTCGTGCGACACCAGGCCCGCAATGCGAAAACCTTCGCCGTATTCGAGCGTCGGCGGGAAGACGCCGAGAAATGCCTGGATGTCGTGTGCGTCGACGCCGCCGAGGGACAAATAGGGCACGGTGAACGGGACGGCTTTCAACGTGCCGCCGCCGCCGATCCCTTCGACCTCGGAGCCTTGCGGCACCTTGATCCCCGCGTCCTTCAGCGTCGAAGAAGGACAAACGAACCCGCCGCCGGCCAGCCCCGTGTCGACAAAAAACAGCAACGGCTGGCTTTGATAGACCTTGCCCCAGGTGACGATGAAATGATCGCCGGCCATCCAGAAGGGCATCGCGGTTCCCTGGCCCTTTTTGACGAGTTCCTCGAATGGCCGAACCTGGTCCTGCGTTTTGGGCCGCAGTACGAGTTCGCCTTTGGGAAAATCGAGAGTCCAGACGAAGTGTGACAGCAGGCTGGTCCCGAGCACGCCATCAACTCGTTTGCCTTGCACAGCCCCCGAGAAGCGCCTCGTGTTGAGAATCTGCACGGGGATATTGCGAATTGTCGTATTCCCGAGCACGATCGAATCGACTCTGCCCTGGCCGGTCGTGGCCTTGAGTCCGCCCGCGTAACCTTTGCGCGTTACGCTGCCAAACTGGGGCACTTTGGCTTTTTTGGCGACGTCCGGATCGATATAGAGTTCCGCTGCGCCCGTGTCGATGACAAAATTGAACCGGTCTGCCGTTCAGCTTTGGCTTCGATCAACGGCAAGGGATCCGTCGTGATGAACCGGATGTGCGTCGCATCGATGTTGCCGGAAATGTCGTAGGGCTTGAGGCCCTTAAAGCTCTCGAATTTCTTCGACGCGGTCTCCTCACCGATGGCGTGGTACAGCGGTGCCGCCTGCGTGAATTTGTCGCCGCGGTAGTAAACGTTGATCAGAACCCGCTTGACCTGCTTGCTGTCGGGCACGATCTTGAGCGCGTCCTGCAGGCGGCGCTCGGCCAATTCCAAATCGTTTCGATAAAGGGCGATTGCCCCGAGGTACAGCGCGGACTCGTAGCGGAACTCGATGTCCTTTTCGAGCGCTGCAAAGCGATACTCGGCCTCCTCGAATTTGCCTTCGCGAAACAGCTCCTCGGCCGCCCTCAGCGACGCCTTTCGCGCCAAGTCGTCGGCAATCAGGCGGGAATTTGACCCGATGAGCAGGATTGAGACACCGAGAAAGGTGGCGAATCTCATTGCCTGGTCCCCTTTTCACCGTATTTGGAGTCGTCGGAAATCAAACGGGCGGCGGGTTGCGTTCGGCGAACGGCCGCTGGTGCCAGTAGGGATAGGCGAGCGGCGTCGCGCTGGCTGCGTCGAGTTTTGCGATCTGTTCGGGCGTCAATTTCCAGCCAACGACACCCAGGTTTTGACGGAGTTGTTCCTCGTTGCGGGCCCCGATCACTAGCGTGGCGACGGACGGACGGGACAGCAGCCAATTGAGTGCGATCTGCGGCACCGTCTTGCCCGTCTCCTTCGCAATTTCGTCGACCGCATCAATAACGCCATAAAGATATTCCTCCGAAACTTGCGGACCGCTGTCGGCCACGATTTTGCTTTTCAGGCGACTTGCTTGCGGGATGGGTTGACCGCGGCGGATTTTTCCCGTCAGTCGACCCCAACCCAGCGGGCTCCAAACGACGGCCCCCACTCGCTGGTCGAGGGCCAGCGGCATCAACTCCCATTCGTAGTCGCGGCCAACCAGCGAGTAATACGCCTGATGGGCAACGTATCGCGCGAGGCCGTATTTCTCCGAGACCGCCAGCGATTTCATCAAGTGCCAGCCGGAGAAGTTCGAGCAGCCGATGTAGCGAATCTTGCCGGCACGGACCAATTCGTCGAGCGTTCCCAGCGCCTCCTCGACGGGGGTCTTGGCGTCGAAGGCGTGCAGCTGATACAGATCGATAAAGTCCGTGCCGAGTCGTTTCAGGCTCCCTTCCACAGAGCGAGTCAGGTGATACCGCGACGAGCCGACGTCGTTCGGACCGGATCCGAAGCGGAATGTCCCCTTGGTCGAGATGATGACCTTGTCGCGGCGTCCCTTGATCGCCTGCCCCAGGATCTCTTCCGCCGCACCGCTGGAGTAAACGTCGGCCGAGTCGAACATTGTGAGCCCGGCATCAAGGCAGATGTCGACGAGCTTCGTGGCTTCGGCAACATCGGTTTGCCCCCAGGCTTTGAAGAACTCGTTATTGCCGCCAAAAGTGCCGGTGCCCAGACACAAAACGGGCACCTGGAATCCGGATCCACCCAGCTGCCGCATTTCCATCGTCTGCGTTTCCGTCGTCCGCGTTTCCTTCGTCACGGTGCCGTTCCTTGTGAGTCCGCGTGGAGCATTCGATTTTTCATGGCAAGCGAATCGCGTTTCAGCCTAGCCCAAGTCGGAGACTTTTGACGTGCGGCAAAAAATCCAATTGCGGTTTACGGCCAAGTCTTCGCTCCATTTGAACGAATTCGTCAATGCGCCGTAAGCGTCGGGAAATGTTCGGGAGTGCAAGACAGTGCGTGCGAACCGGCCGAAACCGGTGACCGATCCCGCCTCCTTTCGAAGATGCTCAGTTTTCGTGCGCATCTTGCAAAAGGGTGCGGATCTTCGAAGGAATCTCCGGGGTTTTCCAAGATGCGCACTTTCGAAAACCGGTGCGCATCTTCGAACCCAGTGCGCACCTTCGAAGCAGGGCGCCGCCCTGGACCCGGTGCCGTTGATCCGCGTGCGCCGGGACAGACACTTGCTTCGGCTTCGATCGCATTGTGTTGTGTTGAACCGAGTCTCATCGACAAGCCCTCTGAGCCGAATCTCATCGACAATCCCGCCGAGCCGACGCGGACAGCGCACGTCGCATTGCTCGGCACCAGGTCCAGGGCCGTGCCCTGGTTTCGCCGATTTGAATTTCAAAATCTGCGTCCTTCTGCGAAATCTGCGGATAACCTGCCTTTTTTCTGTCGGCGGCGCGCATTCCGAGCTAACACGGTCCGCAAATAAAAAGAGCCGTGCCGGGATCTTTCATCCGGGCACGGCTCCGCGTATGCGAGATTTACAGCTTGTGGCTGTACCGTATTTTGTCGTTCGTTAGCCCGATTGTACGCGATGCGCTCCAGTCGTTCCATAGCAAAATATTTTTAGCACTCTCCCGGAGTGCGAGACGCACGTTGCATCGGGTGAGGAATGAGTGACATCGGGCGGCGGTTAGACAGTCACTTTGATCCAGCGTACGCTCACGATCTCCAGTTGCTGCGGGACGGGCTGTTTTTGCGCCTTGAGGTCGGCCAGACTCTTCGAGACGGCCGCCTTGATGTTCGTAACGGCCTCTTCGTAGGTTTTCCCCTGGGCGTAGCAGCCTTTCAGCGCCGGGCACTCGGCGAGGTACCAGCCGGCCTCGTCCTGCTCGACGATCACCTGGAAGGCATGCTCGGATTTTTGCAGGTAGCTCATGCAACGTCCCTCGCTCGCGAGACTCGCCCATCCGACCGGACCGATATGCTAATCCTTTAGCATGAGCGGATTCAAGTGCACGGCGAGCCGCCGGCCGGACTTACGCCCGACTTCCTTGAGGCTGCCCACGTCGACAAAACCCGAAGCGATTGTGGAGATGCAGCTGGCGTCACTCTCTGAGACGACGCAGGGGAGCGGCGTAGGGAAGCCGTGACGCATGAGGTCGCTCCTTGTGAGCGCGCGTGGACGATCCTATTCTGCCGATGCGACCGTTTACGAACTCGCTAAAAGGTTACGTTTGACCTTCGTATGTCGCGACCTAAACGGTGGTACAGCGATGAAACCCTGGGAACGACATGCGGGATTTGCGTTTGTCGTCGCGGCGTGGATAGGCGCTGGCGTGGATTGGCTGGCAGGTCTATTCGCCGCCGGCTCCCCGGCCGGCCGATATCCCGGATAACGAATTCTCGGCCGAACGCGCGCGGGTGATCCTCAAGGAGTTGGTCGGCCGGGGAATTCCCCATCCAACCGGCAGCCAGGAAAATACGCTTGTTCGCGAGCGAATTGTCAATGACTTGCGGAGCGTCGGCTACGATCCTCAAGTGCAAGAGACGCATACGATTCCCAGTCGCAAGGGACTCGTCAATCGACCGGTGGTGCGGAATATTGTGGCTCGTCGCCGCGGCCGGCAGCCGGGGCCGGCAATTCTGCTCGCTGGGCATTACGACTCGGTCGATCGCGGTCCGGGAGCGTCGGACGACGGCGTGGCCGTGGCGGCGATTCTTGAAATCGCGAGGATGCTGCAGGCCCTCCCTCCAACGCGAAACGACGTCATCTTCTTGATTACCGACGGAGAGGAACGGGGTCTGGTCGGAGCGCACGGCTTCGTGCGCGAACATCCATGGGCCAAGGACGTCAGGGTTGCCATCAATCTCGAAGCGCGAGGCACGTCGGGGCCGAGCCTGATGTTTCAGACCAGCGACGACGACAAGTGGCTGATCTCTTTGTTCGTGCGCCACGTGAGCCGTCCGACGACGAGTTCGCTTTACGCGGAAGTCTACAAGAGGCTCCCCAACGATACGGACTTCACCGTCTTCAAAAAGCACGGCATCGAGGGATACAACTTTGCCTTCGTTCGTTACGAGCAGAATTATCACACGAAGAACGACAACTTCGCGAACGCCGACCCGGGCAGTCTGCAGCACCATGGGCAGAACGCCTGGCAGTTGTTGACCGCGCTCGCCGATTTGGACCTCGCCCAGCGATCGCCGGGCCGGGCGATTTATTGCGACGTGCTGGCGATGTTCGTGGTCTGGTGGCCCGCCTCGATCAATTTCGGATTGGCCGTTGGAATTCTGGCTGTCACGCTGGCGGCCGGATTGATCGCGCGGCGGCGCGGACTATTTTTGCGGTTCAAGTGGCGAGTCTTTTTGAGCGTGGCCGCGCCGCTTTTCGCGGGGGCTTTAGCCGTCTGGTGGATGGGGATTCGCGGCGACTTTCATCGACAACCCGCTGCCGCCCATCGCGGCGTACTGGCTTTTAGCGCTGCTTGCCGTCTTTGTGGCCGCGCGCTACACGCCGCTTGGAAACATCGAAATGTGGAGTGCGTGGGCGGGCGTCTGGCTTTACTGGGACACAGTCGGTCTCGTTGCCGCCTGGTTCGTGCCGGGAGCCAGCTATCTGTTCCTGTTGCCCGGCGCGATTGCGGCGATTGGCGCGCTCATCGCGGCGTGTTTGCCGACGCGCACATCTTCGCGGGTGTTCTTGGGAGTTTGCTGTCTCGGACCGGTCACCGTCGGAGTGCTCTGGCTGCCGATTCAAGTGCTTTTTGCCGACGCTGTCGGGCTGACCCTAGCGCCGGTCTACCCGTTGTGCGCCAGTCTGGTGACCGTCACGGCACTGCCGCTTCTGGCGCGTGAAATCAGTCCGACGATCCCGCAGGTCGCAGTCGCGCAGCTAGCTTGATCCAAAGCGAGGTGCCACGCCCCTCAATGTCGCATTCGCGATGGGAGCCTCGCGTGAAGTTCCCCCTCACCCCCAACCCCTCTCCCACGAGGGGCGAGGGGAGCAGGACAAGAAGGCAAACTCGTCCGCGAAGACTGCGCACGGCTTCCACAACTTATTCTCCCCTCTCCCCTCGTGGGAGAGGGGCCGGGGGTGAGGGGGCTGAGTGCAAACGCCCCGCAACGCGTGATCCTTAATCTCCGCCAGGTAATCCCCGGCACCCTCACGCAAAGCCGTGGCACCCAGCTCGCGGATTTGCGTTTGACAGTGCACTAGTCATTGAGCATGAGCTGCATCAAGTGCACGTCTGAGCCGCCGGCCGAATTTGCGGCCGACCTCTTTGAGCGTTCCGACGTCGACAAAGCCGAAGCTCTTGTTGAGATGCCGGCTGGCTTCGCTCCCCTCAGCGACGCGAGCCAAAAGCGTGTGGAAACCGTTGCGGCGCGCTTCGGCGATAATCGCCGCCTTGAGCGCGCGGCCGATTCCTCGTCCGCGAAACGAGGACTCCACATAAAATGACGTCTCGGCCGTTTCGTCGTACGCCGATCGTTCAGAGAAGCGGCTCAAAGAGGCCCAGCCGACGACGCGGTCGGCGACGACGGCCACCAGAATGGGATACCGCCCGCCGTGCTTCTGGAACCAGTCCCGCCGATCGGCGAGCGTTTTCGGCTCGACGTCGAACGTGGCCGTCGTCGTCAGGATCGCCTCGTTGTAGATCTCGGTAATGGCTTCGAGATCGCCAGGTTCGGCGGTCCTGATTTCGACGGATTCGGTCGCTCCGATTAGTGCACCCGAATTTGGAACGGCATCAATGTCAACCGCGACTCGCGGGCGAGCAGATTTACGATCATTGCGCTTTGCAGCGGCTGGACCAATTCCGGGGAGAGTTGGCCCAATGTGTGAATCATGGCGCCGGTGAACCGGGCCGATGCCTCGGCGTCGGCATCGTTGGAGCCGAAGAGTGCCTCCAGCGGATTCGTCGCGGGGGGCAGAATCCAGCGTTCCACCTTTTCGTCCTTGGGCAGACCGGCGACATTCGCCGCGTATTTGACCGCGTCGTCGAGCGTGCCGAGTTCGTCCACGAGGCCGATCTTGATCGCCATCGCGCCCGTGTAGACACGACCGCGGGCGAGCTTCTCGAGTTTATCGTATTCCATGTGACGGCCTTGGGCCGCCTTGTGCGTGAACTGGCCGTAGATGTCGTTCAGCGTCCGCTGCATGGCTTCGCGTTCGCTGGGGCTGAATCCCGAGAGCATGCTCATCGCGCCGCTATTCTGACCGCGGCTGATCACGCTGGTGGTGATGCCGACTTTCTCGAGCAAGCCGCCGATCGCCACTTTTCCGCCGACCACGCCGATCGAGCCGGTGAGCGTGCCCGGTTCGGCAAAGATCCGCTTGGCGCCCATCGAAATGTAATAGCCGCCGCTCGCGGCGACGTCGCCCATGCTGACGATCACCGGTTTGCCGCATTTTTCGAGCGATCGCCACATGAGGTCGCTGGCCAGTGCGCTACCGCCGGGGCTGTCGACGCGAAGGACGATCGCCTTGACCGTTTTTTCGTCGGCCGCCTGGCGAACGGCCTTGATGAACGTTTCGGAGCCGAGCGTCTCGCCGCCGAAGAAACTCGTGGCGCTCTTGCCCGACATGATCGCCCCGACCGCATGCACGACGGCAATTTTCGGCTTGGAGTTGAGGTGCTTCTTCTCCTCGCCACCCATCAAGCAGGCTCATCATCTTCATCATGCCGGCAAAGCCGCTGAAATCGTTGTCGACTTTCTTCTTGCCGTAGCTCTTGGTGATTTTTACCTCGTGCTTGGGCGTGGCGGCTTTGAGAAGTCCCTCGATCTCGTCCTCGTAGGCCACCTTGTCGATCAAGCCGAGTTCGCAAGCGCGTCGGGCGGTATAGGGACCGTTGTTAATGGCAGCGGTCACCTTCGCCGGGTCCAGCTTGCGATGCTTGCTGATGGCCTCGACGATTTGTCGCTGGTAGTCGTCAAGAATTTCCTCCATCTCGTGGCGGAATGCCTTGCTCATTTCCGTCCGGCTAAACGGCTCCGCCGCCGACTTGTATTCACCCACGCGGAGCATGTCCGCTTTGACGTGCAGCCAGTCGAACAGATTCTTGAAGAACATCACCTCGGCCCGCAGGCCGAGGATCGCCAGATCGCCCGACTCGGGCATGACGATCTCGTCGCACGAGGCGGCCACGAGATAGTTGTGCGTGGTTGCCGAATCGAGATAGGCGACCACCTTCTTGCCCTTGTCGCCGCAGATGGTGAATGGCGTGGGTCAGCTCATTGACTTTCGCCCAGCCGAGCGTCGGGTCGTTGATCCGCAAAATGACGCCCGTGAGTTTCTCATCTTCGCCCGCCTTATCGAGACGTCCGATGATGTCTGAAAGCGTCTCCACCGAGTTGCCGAACAAGGAGGTCGGTTCGGCCCCCTCGGGATACGCGCCTTTGAGCTCGATCTGGCCGAAATGGAGCGCGCTGGCCTTTTCCGCCTTCGATTTTGCGTGGCTTTCATCGCTTCGGCTGGCCGCCTTTGTTGCTGGGTTCACCGAGGCCAAAAAGCAAAGGGCGAGAGCAACCGACGAAATTGTGCATGAGCAGAATCTCCGGCGAGAGAAGCGTACGAAACCAGCAAGATCGGGCGGCCGGCGTTAAATCCCTTAAACTCAGCCGGGCCGACGTCATTTTTCCGAAACGTACGTTCAGAATAGGTCGCCCAATCCGCGTGGTCAAGAAGAGGATTCGCCGGCGAAACGGTCGCCTTCGGCCGGGCGTTGTCGCGTTCCACTCAGCCCCTTGCCACGCGTTAGGTGCTGTGCCAGACTGGAGTTGGTTCGAGAAGTCGTACGATCGAAGTCGTGGCGAGGGTATTCGCATGTGTCGGCGCAACAGATTTTTTGGCAGGGCTGTTCCTCTCGCCTCTTTGTTGTTGATGGCTTTGATCGGGGATTTCGCGAGCGTCGCCAACGCACAGGGCTTGATCGTCCGCTTGCCGAAGGACGGTTCGTGGGTGCGGTACGAGGGAAATATCAAGCAAGTCGAGTTCCGGCCCGACGCCCCCGAGGGGGACATTCCGATGGAGTGGATTCAACACCTGACGATCAAGTCGGTGGGCCAGGAACAGGCGCTGTACCACGGCAAGCAGGTCCCTTGCCGATGGATTGAAATCAAGATCGTGACCGGCAAGCCCAGCGAATCGGGGGTTGAAGCAGGTCCGGTTGGCGAGCGAATCTACAAGATTCTGGTCCCGGAAGAGCGAGTCGTGGGTGACACCGCAGACGGGGAAAAGATTCCCTTTTCATTTCTCGACATCGTGAAGGGTTTCCGCAAGATTGGCTCGAGCCCGGCGACGCCGATTCCGCTGGTCCGCGGATCGGAGGGCGCCTTTCAGGTGTATCCCTTAATCGGGCCGCTCATGCACTACGATGCGATTGAAGCGGTCGGCGGCGGCCCGGAACAGGTCCAGCTTGGGCAAGCGTCTATCAAAACCAAGAAATTCAAAGCGCGACGCGTGATCGAAAGCCCGACAACGCGCACGACGAGCGACGCCGAGTTCTGGGAATGTGACGGCGACAGCATACCGTTCGGTTTGGTCAAGTGGACCACGAAAACGACGGTCGACAAAAAGGACAGCACAGCCCCTCGCGCGAATTCGTTCAAGCCTGCCACTCAGGTCAACGTCGAGATGTCGGCGCACGAGTCGGGAACGGGTGCCAAGAGCGAGATTGCCGCGGCACCCTGAAGCACCGTGCCCGTTTGTGAGAACGAGCCGGTGGGGTGATCCCGTTTGATCCCGCCCGTTCGCTTTGGCTGTGCGAGGTCTTCGGATCACGACCAGAATCTCGCGATTGGTTCAGGCATCATCACACGGATCGCGGCGTGTGGCTCGCGGAATTGCTTGACATTCGCGCCGAACCTGGGCAGACTGCGATGCGCTCGTTGACGAGCAGCGAGCATTCTTGGCAGTGACCGCCTTTCTTTACTCTAAATCTACAGTACGCTCCGTTCCTGACTTGAGCCCCGACATTCTGTCGCGCGAGCCAGCTCAAGGTCCGGCCGATGTATCGGCTTGGTGCTTTCGTTTTCGACGAGAGAGGTTCGGATCGCTCATCGAATGAGCCGACGTGTCGTGCACCTGCGCATGCAATGAGCGGGTCGGAATTCGAGCGTTTCTTCAACCGGGGAGAATCATGAGAGCAACAATGAGAGTGCAAATGATCGCTGCGTTGATGATCGGTGGCTCGCTCGGCTACGCAGCCGCCACAAACGGCGTGGCGCGCGATCCGCAGTCCGGGCCTCGTCCGGCGATCAACAATCCAGCTCCCGTCGCTCCCACGGCATGTTGCCAACAAGATGGCCGAAAGCAGCTTCTGCTGGCCCAAGCGGACACGAACGCCTCGAAGGCCAGCGGCGGATCCGATCAGACGAACGGTACGCCGGGCTCGCCCAGCGGCACGACCACGATCGATGGAAAGTACGTCCCGAACCCCGCGACGAAGTTCGGCGGTGTCATCAACCTCAACGCCAAGGATTCCAAGCCGTATTGGCCTCCGCAGATCGTCCCGCCGAAAGGCGCCCCCAACGTGCTGTTGATCATGACCGACGATCAGGGTTACGGCGTGTCGGGCACCTTTGGCGGTGTCGTGCCGACACCGGCGATGGACCGGGTGGCCAAGGCGGGCCTGCGTTACACGCAGTTCCACTCGACCGCTCTGTGCTCGCCGACGCGTGCGGCCCTGATCACGGGCCGTAACCATCACTCGGTGGGCTTTGGCGTGATCGGGGAGTTGTCAACGGGCTATCCCGGTTACGACTCCGTCATCGGGGTCGACAATGCCACGATCGGCACCATTCTCAAACAGAACGGCTATGCCACGTCATGGTTCGGCAAGAACCATAACACCCCGAGCTATCAATACAGCACGGCCGGCCCCTTCGATCAATGGCCCGTCGGCATGGGCTTCGAGTACTTCTACGGGTTCATGGGCGGCGAGACCGACCAGTGGACTCCCTATCTGTTCGAGAACACGACGCAGGTCTTTCCGTGGATCGGTAAACCGAAATACAACCTGATCACGGATATGGCGGATCAGGCCATCCAATACATGAACGAGCTGAATGCCTCCGCGCCCGAGAAACCGTTCTTCCTGTATTACGTCCCCGGAGGCACCCACTCGCCGCACCAGCCCACCAAGGAGTGGATCGAGAAGTTCAAAGGCAAGTTCGACATGGGCTGGAACGAGATGCGCGAGCAAATCTTCGCCAATCAGAAGCGCCTCGGCGTCATCCCGGCGAATGCTCAACTCACTCCCTGGCCGGATAGCTCTGCCGAAATGGGAGACGCTGCCCGAGGAGAATAAAAAACTCTTTGCCCATCAAGCAGAAGTGTTCGGTGCTTATGCGGCGTATACCGATCACGAGATTGGACGCGTGATTCAAGCCGTCGAAGACATGGGCAAGCTCGACAACACGCTGATCATCTACATCAGCGGCGACAACGGCACCAGCGCCGAAGGCACGCTGGTCGGCACTCCCAACCAGATGACGGCGTATAACGCCATCCTCGACATCCCGATCGCCGACCAGATGAAGTTCTACGATGCGTGGGGCTCGGCCGGGACTTACCCGCATATGTCGGTGGCCTGGTCCTGGGCGTTTGATACGCCCTTCAAATGGACCAAGCAAGTGGCGTCGTTCTTCGGCGGCACCCGGCAGGGAATGTGTATCTCGTGGCCCGGCCACATCAAGGACGCCGGCGGCGTCCGCACACAATTCCACCACATCATCGACGTCGTGCCGACCATCCTCGAAGCGGCGGGCGTCCAGGCGCCGGTGATGGTCAATGGCATCGCCCAGAAGCCCATTGAAGGTGTGAGCATGGCTTACACCTTCGACCAGGCCAACGCCAATGCGCCGTCCCGGCGCGAGACGCAATACTTTGAGATGTTCGGCGCCCGGGCGATCTACCACGATGGCTGGATCGCCGCCACCCCACCGCCGGCGCCCGTCTGGCTTCTGGGAACGGCCAAGCTGCCCGATGTGGTCAATGGCTACAAATGGGAGCTTTACAACATCGCCGAGGACTACTCGGAGAACAACGACCTCGCGGCGAAGAATCCCGATAAACTCCGTGAGTTACAGGAACTGTTTCTGGTCGAGGCGGCGAAATATCACGTGTTCCCGCTCGATAACTCGATTCTGCCGCGCCTCATCACGCCCCGGCCGAGCGCGACCGCCGGGCGGACCGTTTTTACGTACTCGGGTGTGACGGCCGGACTGCCCACGGGCAATGCTCCCAGCATCTTGAACAAGTCCTACACCATCACAGCCGATGTGGAAATTCCTGAAGGCGGCGGGGAGGGAATGGTGAATACGCTGGGCGGCCGCTTCGGCGGCTATGGCCTGTATGTGCTCAAAGGCAAGCCGGTGTTTCTGTATAACGGCCTGGATGTCAAGCGGTTCCGCTGGGAAGGCAAGGAGGCGCTGACGCCAGGCAAGCATTCGATCGTCTTCGATTTTAAGTACGATGGTCCCGGCTTCGGCAAAGGGGGCACCGGCGTCTTGAAAGTTGACGATCAGGAAGTTGCCAAACAGACGATGCCACACTCGATTCCCTTCCTGATGTCGATTGACGAAACCTTCGACGTGGGGATGGATCTCCGAACTCCGGTGAACGACGAGGACTACCAGGTGCCGTTCCGCTTCAACGGCAAAATTGCCAAGCTCACCATCACGCTCGGACAAGAGCAACTGACTGAAGCAGACCGCAAAGTCATTCGCGACCATGTGGTCAAGACGACTGACTAAGAATGAAAGATGAAGTCAGTCGCACTTGCTGACGACCAGAATTGCGCGGGAACCGCTGGGGCACCGGGAGCGGCCGCTTGCCGTTCGGGGCAGACGCCCTATTGAATGATGTCCATCCCCTGGGCCTGGTCTTGTTTGACCGTGTGATGCACCGGGTCGAAGAAAATCTGAGTCGAGCCCGTAAAGCTCGGTTCGCCGCCGACTTGGAGTTGCCGCCAGAGTCGCGCCTGCTGGTTTGCGTCGCCACGCAGGACGTAGAGCGTCTTTGATCCGTCGTAGCTGATCGAATCGCTTTCGCCGAAGAAATCCTTGCCCTCGATCCGGCTGTTGCCACTGGCCCTCAGCGTGATGTACTGATCGTTGGTCGCGGTCTGCGGATGCTGATCGACGCGGAGCGTGTCGCAACCCAGCCAACCCGATTGGTCCTGCAGGTAATCGCGACTGATTAATTCTCTTGGCTGTTCGACCGGACCGTAGAGCACTTCGACGTGATCGTGGAACACGGTCGTCCAAGCGCCATTGGCCCCGAGAATCGAAGTGGCCGCGCCCCCGCTCCGGCCATGCGAACGGTGTCCGCTGACTAACGTCACGTTTGAACCGGCGGACTGTGAACCGGCGGACTGTGGACTCCGCTGTGGGCCCGGCTGCGGCGAAAGCATCTGACGAAAATCGCCGTCCATGCGGCCGTCGAATCGGACCTGCATGTATTCCCACTCTGCTTTCTTTTGTGTCTTCGGCGGGGCATTGGCCTGCACGTTTGCGAACTGGGCCATTCCCGATTGGCCGTTTTCGTTGTGTCGCCAGACGTGCAACAGACCCGGTCCTGTGGCCTGGCTTCGACCGGTCGGTTTGTGGATATGCAGTTGGGCGACAGTACCCTGCCGCACTTCCACCAATTTGTCGTCGGCCTTGGAAAGGCTGTCGAAATTGACCCCGCCGTAGCAGTCGATGGTTTCGATCTCCGGCTGCTGCTGCTGCTGCTGCTGCTGCTCCTGGCCCTTGTGTTCATTGGAGAATGAAAACGGTTTCGTGAGTGTCACGCCCATCTCTTTGCAGCGAATGTCGGTCTGCTCCTCGCCGTCGTCGAGCTTGCAGTGCACCGAGCCTGTGAACAGGGCCGTGCGTCCGTCGAAGTGCATCTTGGTCAACCAGTTGACGTCGAAGGGATTCGTTCGCTCGGCCCTGCCGGGTTCGGCGGCTTGCTTGACGGGGAGTTGCAGTTTGCCGGCTCCGTCGACGTCGGCCGTGTTCGCCGCCCGGTCGAAGACAATCCGGCTGCCTTCGATGTGTGCTCCACGATTTCGCACGTGCCCCGGTTGGCCGTGCACGATCATCTCTTGATCAATCGGGCCGCGGTTCTTGACTTCCAGCGTGTCCCCATCGATGACCAGCGGCTCCTCTCCCTCTTTTTGAACCTGCGTCAGATGGACGTCACCCTTCGAGAAAACGTTCGAGACTTGGGCCGGCGTATTCCCTTCGGCACGATTCACGCGCACGTAAATCTCGTCCGCCTTCATCACGTAGGGCTGTGTTGAATCGCCGGCCATCGGCATGAGCCCATCGGTCTTTGTGCTCGAGTTTTTCGCTGTGTTCGAGTTTTTCACTGGGGCGGCGATCGAGGATCGAGGTCCCGGCTTGACCACATGACCGCGAGGCACGGACGGATTTGACTCGGCAGCATCATTCGATTCGATCTTGGAACCCGATGTCGCAGCAGCAGCAGCACCGTCGGAACTCAATTCCGAATCGGCAACCCAGAGCGAGGTTGGCTGCAAATTGGCGCGCAATCGCGGAGGTCCTGCTGGGCCGCTGGTGGCGGAGGCCGGGGCGTCTTGGAACCAGATTTCGAGCCGCTTGGACTCGGCCTCGATTTGTTTGCTTACCATCGCCACCTTCTCGGTGTGCTGCACGGCAATTAGGTGGTGGATTTGCGGCCCGTTTTGTGCGCGTTTTGGTGGCGGAGGCATATTTGGCCGGGCGGTGCGTCGCTCGGCATTCTGACGAATCAAGTAAAGGCTGATGTGGTCCGCCGCGATACCGGAACCCTCCTTGGGCTGCTCAATCATCGCCTCTTCCAGGTCGACGACGTCGAGCCCGGACTTCGGGTCGGCATATTTGCGCATCTCCTTTTTCCATTCGGCCGCCAGATCGACGTCGTGGGTCTTGTCGTCGACGTGCCGCATGCCGCCTTCGCCACGACACCAGATCTGCGTGACTTCCTGACCCGCTTCGTCGTGATCGATTTGGATATAAGGGGCGCGCAGGCGATCGTCGTTGTGCCAGATTTGCACCTGAGTGGGGGCTGCGGAGAGCTTTGCCCGGCGAGCGGCCCGGTCGTAATCGATATCGTGCAGTTTGAATGCCTTGAGGTTATTGGCGTCCGAAACCAGGCTGACGTCTTTCCCGTGCGCATGGAGTTCTTTAAAGCTCAGGTTCGGATCGAACGTGCCGACGGCGGGCTTCGCGGCCGTGTCCTTCGCCGCGTCCTTTGCGGCGACCTGGGTGCCGGGCGCCGCCGGCGGTTTTTTCAGATCGAAGACGATTTTGACAAACTCGTCGGCCGCAATGAGATCGGATTGGCCCTGCGGATTTGTGCGTTGAATGCGGACATTCCGTTCAAAGGTCGCTTCATGCGTCGCCGGTTGGAAGGTGAAGCTGCCCACGCTTTGGCAACGGACCGGCTGAGGCTGGTCGCCCGCCTTGCCTTTTTGCGGGACAGCAGTGCGCTTTCGCTGGGTTCCCGACGGAGAGGTCATCGTCTGCTCGAACGAGTTGCTGACCAGCGTCATATCGACGTCTTGCAGCAATTGGACGCTTGTGGATGCCGCCGATCGAGATGGGTTCGTCCGGCTTGGTCTTTGGGTCGCGGAGCAGCTCGAGCTGCATGCCCTTGGCGGTTCCAAAATGCTGATCGGCCCGAAACCGCAGACGGTCGTCCGAGTAAACGACGTTCGGGTCCCCTTTTTGAAAATAGAAATTGCGCCCGTCGATGCGGAGCCGGTTCGGCCCTTCAATCAGCACGGCGCCTTCGAGTTCGGCACGGACAATCGCGCCGGGGTTGCCCCCCGTCATGCTGATCTTTGAGGCGAACGTAATGTAAGCCTTGTCGCTGGCGACGCTGTAGGGTCGATCGCCGGGCTTGGCATCCTTGCGTTTTGAAATCAGCGCGAAGGGCTGCAGGCTGATGACCGTGTCGCTTTCTTGCTTCCAGACCTGCCAATACCAATAGGTGAGCTTGTCGACCGAGGTCGCGTGGTTCGCGGCCGTGGCCGCCCAGGGATGCTCGGGAAGGAATTGCCGGGCAATTTTTGTGGCCATTTCGTCGCCGCCGGCCGGCGTGCGCATTTGGGTTTCTTGCCGGACCCGTGACCGCATCGGTCGCACGCGCAGCGAGCGCGTGGCGAGGCAATAGCCGCCAAACAGCGCGAACAGGCAGGCCGCCGTCAAGAATGTCGCACTCAGGCGAGGCCACATCATCCCCGCACGGGGGGCGGCAATCGCCCGCCTCGGCTGGGAACTCTGTCTTGCCTGAGGCATGGGACGCCTCTCAATTCGCGGACGTTGCGTGCGGCACCGCGTCGGTCTTGGCTCGTGCAAACGGCACGATGCCGACGACGTCGGTAATGTCGATGATGCCCACCGGTCGGCCGGCTTCGTCAACGACGGGCAGCTCGCTGATGCGGTTTCGCGAGAGGATTTCGATCGCGTCGGCCAGCAGGGCTCCCGGCCCGATCGTCACGGGCTGTCGCGCCATGGATTCGGCAATCGGCCGATCGAGCTTTTCATCACGCCGGCGCTCGAGCAGCTTCGCCAGATCGCTGTCTGTGAAGAGACCGGAGAGTTTGCCCGACTCGTCAACCAACATCACGGCGCCCGTTCGGCGTCCGGGTCGCGACTGGTGCAGTGAAGACTTCGCGGATGGTCTTGGAGTCGGGGGAAATTCGCAGGGCGTCACCTTGACGCATCAATTGTCCGACGTTTTTCAGCCGTGCGCCCAGCGAGCCACCCGCGTGGAAGACGGCAAACTGTTGCGGCGTAAAGCCTCGGCGACGGCCGACCACCAGGGCGAGCGCATCGCCGACCGAGAGCATGGCAGTTGTACTGGTCGAAGGAGCCAAAGCGTGCAGGCCGGCTTCGCGCAGATGGCCCAACTCGATGGCGGCCACGGCCTCTTTTCCCAAAGTACTGGTGCGATCCGCGGTAATCGCCACGATGGGAATATCGAAGCGGCGAATGGACGGCAGAATGCGGCAGACTTCCTCGGTTTCGCCACTGTTGGACAGGACGAGGAGCACGTCGTCGGTTGACAAGCAGCCGAGATCGCCGTGAGCCGCTTCGGCCGGGTGTAAAAAGTGGGCTCTGGTTCCCGTCGAGGAGAGCGTCGCAGCGACCTTGCGACCGATTAACCCGGCTTTGCCCATTCCGGTGACGATGACGCTGCCACGACATGCACAGATGAGATCGACGGCTTTACAGAAATCCTCATCGAGCGCAGCGGCCACCTTGGTCAGGCCGGCGGCCTCATCCTCCATGACCTCCCGCGCCTCGCGCAGCAATTCAAATTGGCCGTACGGGATGATTCGACGCTCGGCGGCGGAACCCATTCGCGTCATCCTTGACGTTTGAGAGGGACGAGGGCCGCAGAGTATACCGGAGCCGGCCAAAACGGTCAACGTGTTCCCGCAGGAGCCGGCGTGTCGTAAGTTGTTTGGCAGGCGTTATTTGGCGCGGATTTTCGACTGCAGGCGTCTGGTGCGGCGCGGGAAATCCGGCGTCAATCGCGATCAACGTTTTTGTGGTCGTTGGCGCAGCGGTGCACGATCCCGCCTGCACTTCTTCCGCTGATCGCGATCGGAGATCAACAACGACCGGTCCCTAGGGGGTCGGAGCGCCCGGTGTCAGCGACGGCCCGGTCACCGGCGTTGTCGGAGCCGGGACGGCGGGTCCCGGCATTGTTTGAGGTGTGGGCGACGCGGCGTTCGGCCCGGCAGGGGGCATTCCGGCAGGTCCCGCCGGCGTTGCCGCAGGGGCAGGAGGCGGCGCGAGTGCCGGCGCTCCCGCAGGAGCAGGAGCCGGTTGGCCGGCAGGCGGCGCCGTTGGAACAGGAGTTCCCAGCGGAGCGCCCGCACCCGGTACTGCATAGGGCACCTGAACGTCCGCGGGCTCGGTCCGCAGGAAGTTCGCCGGGATCGCATGCGATCGCGCCCACGCGTCACGAACGGCGTCACGATAGGCGGCCGGCGTCCAGTCGGATTCGGCCAACGTGACGTTGCGGTAGTCCAGCAAGGATCCTTTGCGGTAATTCAGATCCATGATCGCGATGGCGTAATTGGTGAGGCTGGTGTAGTAGCTTTGCTCGGCCGAAGCCAGGTTGGATTGTGCGGTGAGCACGAATTGCAACGTCGTGGTGCCGGCCTCGTACTGATATTGATAGAGTGCAAGCTCGCGCTCGGTCGCCACGCGCCGGTTGAAATACGACTGGGCCGTCTGATACGCCGCAGCGATGTTTTGAAAGGAAACCGCGAGTTCTTGCGCGACTTCCATTTCCTGCTCGGCCAACCCATCGCGGGCCTTGGCGACGCGCCACTCGTAGTTGCGGACCTGCGCCCAGGCCGACCGGAAGCCGATCGGAACGAAGAAGGTGAAGCCGACGTTCCAGCCGGTTTGCTGATCCTCCGCCAGCGAGCCGAAGGCACTCGAGAACGGCTGCGTGATCTGCGACTGCTGGCTGATCAAGTCGTTACCGAAGGCGTTCACGCGATAGGCGCCGGTCAGGTTCAACGCCGGATTGGTGAGGCTCTTGGCCGCTTTGAGCTGCAATTCCAGGCTCTTGATCTGACCATTTCTGGGTTCGCAATTCGACGCGTCGCGTCAGGCCTTCGGTCAGGCTCGCATACCAGTCCGGAACGAACTTAGCCGTGAGCGGCTCGTCCACGGGTCGAATGATGCGGCCGTCGTTGACCGGAAGGCCGAGCAGGCGGCGCAGATCGGTTTCGTTCGTGTACAGGTTGCTGAGGGTTTGCTCCGCTGTCGCACGCGTGTTGTAGAGCTGATCGCGGGCCGTGGCTTCGTCCACCGGCGTGAATCCGGTCACGCCGCCTGCCACCAGCTTGGCATACGCTTCGCGCCACGACCGCAGCGCGCTGTTATGTGCGACGACCGCCGTGTGGTACAGGCGGTACTGCAGGTACAGGTTCCAATAGGCGGTTTCCGTGTCTCGCAACAGGCCGAGGGCCGAAAGCTCAAAAGCACCCGAGCGCGATATCTTCGTTGATTCGCGCAATCACGACGCCTTGGCTGACGCCGCTGATGCCGGAAACGCCTGATCCAATGGGCGACGCAATTCGCGTGAACTCCGTTCCGGAGCCGGCCCACAAGGGCTGCGTGTACTGGGCCTGGACATAACCGGTGTACGAAGTCGGGAACAGCACGGGTTGGTTCGTGGCCACGTAGTTCCAGACGTTGCTCAACGACAGCTGGCCGCCGTTGGCAAACGTCTTTTGCAAAGTCGAGTTGTAAGTCCCCGTGTATTGGTCGAGCACCTGTCCAGCGGGCAAACCACCGGCCAGTGCGGCGTTGTTCTGAATCGTCTGGTTTTGGCCGATGTTGAAGGTCGTGGTCCAGCTTGCATCGAAGTCGCTCAACGCCGCCTCGACGCCGCGGCCACCGAGGAGAACGCCGCGTCTCCTGGATGGCGGAATCGTAGACCGATGGCCTGGCTGTTCGGGCTGGACATTAATCCGTTGCCCGGCGTGGTGAACTGACCCGGCCACGCGGATGATCTTGTTGTTTTGCAGGGCCAATTGCAGGGCTTGTTGCAGCGACAAATCCCAAATCTGGTCTTTGCGTCGCTCGAAAATCGTATGCGGTTCGACCGAGGCCGTTACGACTTCGGGACGTTCCTGCTGCGTGGTCGAGTATTCGATCGACGTCGCGAGGTCCTTGTAGTAATCGGGTCCTCGGGGCCGATGTAATGCAGATCGCAAGCTTCCTTGCGGTCGTGGCAGCCCGCGGCCAGCGCAATCAACGCGGACACGAACAAGAAAACGCCGAGATTCCGTTGCGTTAAGCTCTTGAAGCTCATCGACTCCCCCTCGTCGGTCGACGATTGGCTGCGCCGCCACGCTCAGCGCGCATTGGCCTCTTCGTGACCGCATCCTTCGGCCTGTCGTCTGGAAACGGTCACTCCGCACGGAGGCAGCGCGACCGCACAATCCGGACGTTCGTTAAGACCGTCAAAGCTAGTATCGGCGGACTAACCGTCAGCCTTTGACCGATTCCTTGCAAACAGCCGATTCATCTGCTACGGTCGCCGCCGTTTCAACAGCCTGGGAGAAACGGCGAAGATGTACAGAGTGACTTTGATTCCGGGCGACGGCGTCGGCCCAGAAATCGCTGAAGCCACCCGCAAATGCGTCGAGGCCACCGGCGTCAAAATCGATTGGGATGTGCAGGATTGCGGCATCGAAGTCATTCAGGCCGAGGGCAAAGTTCCCGATCGCGTCTTGAAGTCGATCAAGGCGAATAAAGTCGCACTCAAGGCGCCGATCACGACGCCGATTGGCAAGGGATTCCGCAGCGTCAACGTGTACCTGCGGCAAGAGCTGAACCTCTATGCGTGTGTGCGGCCGTGCAAGCTGTACAAGGGAGTGCGGACGTACTTTCAGCGGGTCGAAGGTCGACCTGGTGCTGGTCCGCGAAAACACCGAGGACCTGTACGCGGGGGTCGAATTCAAAGCGGGCGAACCGGCGACGGCCCAGCTGATTGCCGACATCAACAAGCTGGCGACCGGCAAGAAAATCGGGACCGGCTCGCAGACGACGGGCGTCAGCATCAAGCCGATTTCTTACGAAGGCACGCGGCAGATTTGCCGCTATGCGTTCGACTATGCCTTGCAGCACGGCCGCAAGTCGGTGACCTCGGTCTGCAAGGCGAACATCATGAAGTTCACCGACGGGCTGTGGTACGACGAGACGCGCGCCGTCGCCTTGGCGTACGGTGCGAAGTTCGAGTGGCCCGACCTTGCACAGGATGTAAAGCCCGATCCGCAGCTTGCCGGAAAGGTGAAATCGAGCAACGGCTCGATTGCGTATGTCGAGCGGCTGATCGACAACATGTGCATGCAGCTCGTGCAGAAGCCGGAAGACTACGATGTCATCGTCACGTCGAATTTGTACGGCGACATTCTGAGCGATTTGTGTGCGGGGCTGGTCGGCGGACTGGGCGTTGCGCCCGGGGCGAACATCGGGTCCGAGGGGGCCATCTTCGAGGCCACCCACGGCAGCGCTCCCAAGTACAAGGGGCAAAATAAGGTCAATCCGACGGCCCTGATTCTTTCCGCCAAGTTGATGCTGGAACACCTCGGCGAAAAAGATGCGGCCGAGCGGCTCGAGCGGGGTGTCGCAGCGGTCATCGCTGAGGGCAAGGATGTCACTTACGACATGAAGGTCAACCGCAATGACCCGACTGCCGTCGGTACCCAACAAATGGCAGAGGCCATTTGTCGCAAGGTCCGCGCCGCATGACGCTGCCGAGCCAACCGGTTCCCTTCCCGAGCAATCGGCGTATCACGAGCTGATTCGCGGTTCACGGCAGGGCGTCTTTGCCGGCGCAGCACGATTGGGATTGCAAACCGCCGCCTTTTTTTATGCCTCCGCCGTGCAACTGCGCAATTGGGGCTTCGATTGGGGACTGTTGCCGATCCATCGAGCGGGTGTGCCCGTCGTCAGCATCGGAAATCTGACCACGGGCGGCACGGGAAAGACGCCGATGGTGGCCGCCGTGGCGAATTGGTTTACGTTCGCGGGCATGCATCCCGTCATCTTGAGCCGGGGATATCGGGCCCTCGAGAATTCGCTCAATGATGAGAAGCTTGTCCTCGATCAGCTTTGTCCCAACGTCCCTCACTTGCAGTCTCCCGACCGGGTGAAATCGGCGCGTGAGGCTTGTGCGAGCTGCACGGCGCCGACGTGCTGATTCTCGACGATGGTTTTCAACACCGCCGGCTTGCCCGCGACCTGGATATTGTGCTGATCGACGCCCTTGATCCCTGGGGCGCCGGCCATCTGTTGCCGCGAGGTTTGCTGCGGGAACCGAAATCCGCGCTCGAGCGCGCCGATCTGGTGGTGCTCACGCGGGCCGACCATTGTGCGCCCGGCAAGAAAGCACGCCTTCTGGGCGAGATCGAACGGGCCTGGCGCGGAGGGGCGCCGGTTGAGGCAGTCTTCAATCCGGTGGGACTGGCAAACGCGGCGGGCGACTCGATCGGCGACCCAGTCCGTTGCGGGAAACATCGCCGCCTTTTGCGGGATCGGAAATCCCGATGGGTTTCGCGAAACGCTGCGAGGTGCGGGCTTCGACTCACGCTTCGTCGGGTTTCGAGCTTTCCCGATCATCATCACTATACGTCAAGTGACCTGGCCGATTTGGCTCGATGGGCGACAAGCCTGCAGGCCGACGCCCTGATCACCACGCAAAAGGACCTGGTCAAGATCCCGCAATCGCACCTTGGCGGACGTACCTCTCTGGGCCCTGACGATCCGCGCACAAATTACCGTCGGACAGGAGAAGTTGGACGCACTCCTCGCGCCGCTCGTCAATTCCTGACTCGCCACCAGCCGTCCAATTCGACACTCAATTTGTCGACGATGTCGGGCCGCGCTTCCGCCAGGTTTTTCAATTCAAACGGGTCGCGCCAGGACGTCGTATAACTCGGGTTTTTCGTGCCGGCGGAAGGGTTCGGATCAATTTCCAGCGTCCGTCGACGCACCAGCGAAACTGCAAACCGGCCGCCGGATCGTCGATGTTGGCCACGTCGTGGTTGAAAATCTCGCCGAACACAGCCGTTCGCGAAGTTCGTCCGACCGTCGGCAATGACTTGGAGCAGATTGAGTCCCGGCAGCGTCGCAGGTTTTTCCAATCCCGCGGCGGCGAGCGACGGTCGGCGCAATGTCGATGGAACTGACGAGCGTCGTATAGTTGCCCGCTGCCACCGTGCCGGGCATCGAAACAAGAATCGGCGTCCGCAAGCCGCCGTCGTACGGGGAGTTTTTCGAGCGAGGAGCGTACGGCCACGCCGGCTGAATGCGGCGTGATCCAGCCGTTGTCCACCACGAAAACGACCAGCGTATTTCGCGTTTGCCCTTTTTTGTCGAGAAAATCCAGCAGTTGGCCGCACGTCTCGTCGAACCATTCGCACATCGCAAAATACTTGGCCTCGGCCATGGGACGCCGGGGCGACAGGTACTTCACGAGCAGCCTCTTGGGCGGATCATGCGGAACGTGCGGCATCATGGGGGCGTACCACAAAAAGTACGGCTGGTGTCCGCAGGAATTGATGAAATCGAAGACCGGCTTGAGCCCCTCGCGTCCGATCCGCAGCCCCTCGTCGCCGTGGCGGCCCCCTTTTTTGGGGTCGCCGTGGGACATTCCCGCGGTAAAACCCGCCTCCGAGTAGTTGCCCTCCCACCATTTACCGGTTTGAAACGAGCGATAACCGCGCGACGCCAGCAACCGGGGCAAAGTCGGGACGTCGCGAATGTGGTGCAGCATCGCCGCGCGTTCGCTTCCTTTCGGCGGATCGTTTCCCGTAATTCCGTGCTGATGCGGATAAAGCCCCGTGATGATCGTCGCCAGGCTTGGACGGCAAAGGCTCGTCGGCACATACCCGCGCCGAAAAACGGCACTTCGTGCGGCCAACCGGTCAAGATGCGGCGTGCGGATCGCCGGGTGCTTCATGAAGCCGAAATCGGTCCATGCCTGGTCGTCCGAAATGATCAGCACCACGTTCGGCGGACGCCGGGATTCCGGGGCAGCCCGAGCCGGAGCGCGCCGCCAAATGAACGAACAAGCCGATCGTCAAACCGATCCAAACCGCAAGACGGCGACCCATGGAACAGCTTCCTCGTCGATGATGGGCGGCAGCCACGAGGCTACCACAACGGATCCGCCTGCCCCAGCGACGCACTTTCTTGGCTTTTTTGGGGCATAAAAAAAGACGCCAGAGAAGTCCGCACGCCCCAAACAACGCCATTTTGGCAGTCTGTGGGCCATCGTCTCCGCCGACATTTTGGCAGTCGCGGTTCCCAATGAACTTTCCGTAAAACCATTTGGCAATGCATCGGCAGCCGTTGACATGTTTCGGCGACAGGGGTCTAATCTCGCCTTGGTAGGCTCGTGGTTGGTCGGTCTTTGCGCGGTCGTAGCGGTGACGCGTGTGTGTTCTTTCACCGGTTCGATTGGCGGCCAGGGGAACGTAGGCGGCGACCATTGGGCTGTTCGATCGTCGAACCGGAGGAATACATCGATGCGGAAGCTTTGCAGTTGGACCGTGGTTTATTGCACCATTCTCGCGGTCGGCCTGCTGATGGCGACGACCGTCCAGGCTCGGCCGAACTATCTCAACTGGTGGATCGAGACGTATCCGGATGTGGCGAAAAAGAACAACGTCTCGAAGGCCGTGCAAGTGCAACGTCTGCCATGTCGGCGCCAAGAAATCGAACCGCAACGATTATGGTAAAGCGATTGCAAAAGCGCTCGAAGGCAAAACCAAAGTCAAAAAGGCCGCGTTGGAAGAGGCCTTGAAAACGGCCGCAAGGCGAAAAGAGCAGCACCCCAGACAAGACCTTCGGCGATCTGCTCAAAGCCGAAGAACTCCCTTAATAACAGCAAGTAAAGCTTGCACGCTACTGTATTCGCAAAGACCGCCGGCCCTCCGGCGGTCTTTTTTTTGCGCGATCGCCGAAGCCGCTCGTCACGATAACTGGCCGTTGCCCGGCTCCGTCTGGCTGAGTGTGGTCGAGATGCAAATCGACAATCAGCGGCA
This sequence comes from uncultured Planctomycetaceae bacterium, assembly GCA_963756305.1. Taxonomy (GTDB): domain Bacteria; phylum Planctomycetota; class Planctomycetia; order Planctomycetales; family Planctomycetaceae; genus DASPSM01. Next base: position 974,477 of record CAVWNP010000001.1, on the reverse strand, counting down.
AATGATCGGAGGCGTTCTTCGCGAGCTTCGTCCGCACGATCCGCACCTGCCGCACCTGAATCCGCCCGCGCACGAAGGCCTTGTCGAGCGATCCCATCGCCAGATACGACGGAAACGTGCGGAATCGCGAGACGGGGGCCGTCACTTGCTGAAAGCCATTCGGCTCGAAGAGGTTCCCCGACAACTGATTCCGCCAGTCGTTCGAGTCGCCGATGATCACCGTCGGCAGCTCTTCGGCGGCGCGAAACAGGTGATGTCCCAAGACGTGGGCCACCTGCCAGCGGCGCTCGCGTTCGGCCAGGCCCAGATGCCAGTGGACGACGTGCAACAGACCTTCGGGCGTCTCGATCACCGCCAGCTGCGCACCGCGCGGCTTGCGCTCCTCGTGACGGAGCGAAATGTGATGGTGCGCCTTGAACGGCCAGCGCGACAGGATCAGGTTGCCGTAGCCCCCCTCGCGCAGCCGCACGTTCATCTGGTAAATCCGCTCCATGTTGCCGAAGTAATCCGCGAGCAACTGGGGCTGATCGTGATAGCGTGAACGGCGGACGTTGCGATCGACCTCCTGCAAGCAGACGATGTCGGGATTCTCCGCCTCGATGACGGCGAGAATCCGCCCGAAACGGTAACGGCGATCGCGTGAGCCGATGCCCTTGTGGATGTTGTAGCTCAGAATCCGCATCGTGGCGCCGACAAATTATTTCGTGATTTTCGTTCCCGGCAATCGGTCTGACAAAGTATCCTGACAAGCCGCGTTTCGCGACGTCGCCGACAACTTCACGGGCGGGCCGACATGGAATCGATCGAATTTCTCAACATCGCCTCTCGTTGGATTCACGTGGCCACCGCCATCGTCGTGGTGGGCGGGACCGTGTTCATGCGGTTCGTGCTGCTCCCTTCCGCGGAGTCTCTCCCGCAAGAGGCACACGACCAGTTGCGGGCCAAGGTCGTCGTGCGCTGGCGAAAATTCGTCATGGCAGGCATTGCCCTATTCTTATTGACGGGCTTTTACAACTATCTCTTCGTCTCATTTCCCAAACACCGCGGAGACAAAGCCTACCACCAGCTGATGGGGACGAAGATTCTGCTGGCGTTCGTGGTGTTCTTCCTCGCCTCGGTGCTGGTCGGCCGATCGCCGCGGTTCGAGCGCATGCGACAGGATCGCAAAAGGTGGCTCGTGATTTTGATCCTCCTGGCGTTTATCATCGTTCTGATCTCGAGCACCCTGAAAGTCACAAGCCTCTAGGGCGTCGCTCTTCGCGGCCGGCCCGGCTCCACGGTGGATCTTCGTCGCTAGACGAAAACCAGGCCGCGTCGCGTCCTTAAGTAAGGACAGCTTCTGACGGGCCGGCGACTCTTATTCGTCCCATTCGGGGTTTCAAGATCTGGTTTCCTCCTGCCCGCGCCCATTCGCGTTCTCGATGCAGCCGACAATTCTGCCCCTGGCCTCGTAAAAAAAGGGGTACAGACCCCCTGGCCCGTTATGAATCGCAAATTGGTGCGCCCAATTGGTAGGGATTAACTCCGAAGGAACGACGCCGGCAATTGTGGACATCACTTTCCCTCGCTGTCGAAGCATTGTAATATGTTCATGTGTACACGTGTAATTCTTGCGAAAATTAGTTCGTATACGAACTTTTTTGCTCATATTGCGTCTAAACAGTGCGTATTACTCTTAGCAGCCTAACTGTCCTGGACAGTGAGGCGGCGAGGCTGCCTAAAACTGAATCGTAAGTCGAATATTAGAAATAACTTAAGAATAACCAACACAGAATCCACTCCAGCTGAGAAATCGACTGGCAGGGAGAAGGGGGGAGCCGTGATGAGAGTATCGCGCTATTGCCACCCCGTCATGAAACAGTTGACGGATCAACAGGTTCGGTACACGCCCCGGGAAGTCCGCATCACCCAAATGAAGCGGGCCGAACGGCTGATTCGCGACATTGATCCGAGCAAATCGTACCCGTATCGAGAGATCTGTGAGCGGATCACGACCTATAAGCCCGAGATGTATCCGGACCTGGTCATTGGCGGTCAGGACGCGGTCCACGATTTGCGGTGTTTCGTTGAGGATCTCTCGGACAGCACCGACCTCGAGGTCGCACATGTCGACGAGCCGGTGCTCACCGTGGATGAGATCAGTCAGCGTTACAACGTGTCGACGAAAACCGTCGACCGCTGGCGAGATCGGGGTCTCGTGAGTCGCCGTTTCAAATTCGGAAAGCGAAAGCGGATCGGCTTTTTGAAGTCGAGCGTCGACTCGTTTGTGGAAAACCACGCGGAAGAGGTGCACCGCAGCAGCCGGTTCAGCCAGCTTTCGGAGTGGGAAAAGGAGGAGATCGTGGAACGTGCCCGTCGTCTGGCCCGTTACGGAGGATGCCCGTCTGAAGTTGCGCGACGTTTGGCGCGGAAATTGAAGCGATCGCCGGAGACGATTCGGTACACCCTGAAGAACCACGATCGCGAGCACCCGGAGTCTGCCGTGTTTCCGTTTGCTTCAACGCCGTTGACCGACGAGCAGAAGAAGGAAATCTACCGCAACAGCCGTCGCGGCGTTCCGGTCGAACGGCTCGCGCGGCACGTATTGCCGGACCAAGGCGAGCGTGTATCGCATTGTCTCGGAAATGCGGGCGCATCGGCTGTTGGATCAGCCGATCGAGTACATGGACAGCCCGGAGTTCCATAAAGCGAACTCCGAAACGCTGATCATGGGTGCTCCGCCGGTAGCCGCCCGACTGGATGGCCGCGTCAAGGCGCCGCCGGGGTTGCCGCCGTACCTGGCAAGCCTGTATTCGATCCCGCTTTTGACGCGGGAGCAGGAAGCGTACTACTTCAGGAAGATGAATTACCTGAAGTTCAAAGCAGCCAGGCTGCGCGACAAGTTGGACAAAACGCGGCCAGTTGTCCGGGGTATGGACCAGATTGAGGAATTGTTGGACAAGGCGGTCGAGATCAAGAATTTCCTGATCCGCAGCAACCTGCGGTTGGTCGTCTCGATTGCCAAGCGGCACATCAAGCCGACCAGCAACTTTTTCGAGATGGTCAGCGACGGGAATATGTCACTCATTCGTGCCATCGAGAAATTCGACTACACGAAGGGGAACAAGTTCTCGACGTACGCCACCTGGGCGATCATGAAGAATTTTGCCCGCTCGATCCCGGCGGAGCACAGCCTGCTTGAACGGTTTCGCACCGGCAAGGAGGAGGTGTTCCAGCACTCGACCGAGACGCGAGGGGATCAATTCCGCGAGGAATTGGTCAACCAGCGGCAGCGGCAGATGATTATGGGAATTCTGGGTCAGCTCGATGACCGCGAGAAGGACATCATCATGTTCCGCTACGGTTTGAGCCAGGGGGCCGAGCCGCAGACATTGGAACAGGTGGGGACCCGTCTCGGCGTGACCAAAGAGCGGATCCGCCAACTGGAAGCCCGGGCCTTGCGAAAACTGCGCAAGATCGCCCAGGACGACAAGTTGGAAATACCGGGGGAATAAGGGGTAAGGTGCGGCGTGCGAAGTGCGAAGTGCGGCGTGCGAAAGCACGCTCGCTTCGTTTCCGCAGGGGTCTGAGCACCCTGCACGCCGTACTCCGCCCCCCACACGTCGTCTTGTCGTTTCTCCCTTGCAACACTCAAGTTGCATGATATATTCAGCAGCTTGTTGCGGAGGCGACAGACCCGCTAGCGTAGCTCAATTGGTAGAGCCCCGGTTTTGTAAACCGGTGGTTGTGGGTTCAAGTCCCTCCGCTAGCTTCCGGAGTTAGTGGGCGATCATTCGCTGCAGCATGCCCCCAGGTGATCGATCGATTGATCAGCTATCAGGGAGGCCCAGCGCTGGACGGCGGTCGGATACTGGTAGTTGATCACGAGGACATTGGTCACGAGGAAATTGGTCACAGGAAGTCGATCAGTTTGAACGAGGGGGAATGCCCGAGCGGCCAAAGGGGCCAGACTGTAAATCTGGTGGCATAGCCTTCGAAGGTTCGAATCCTTCTTCCCCCACTGTTGGTTTGCGGGCGTAGCTCAATGGTAGAGCTCCAGCCTTCCAAGCTGGTGGTGTGGGTTCGATTCCCATCGCCCGCTATGCCGAAAGCCCACGGAAAGCTTTCCGGGGGCTTAGAAAGAGCGAAGAGAGAAACGTCATCGAGAGTCGACGACAACAGTTTCGTGCTGTGGGCGAACCCGCTGCTGTAGCTCAGTTGGTAGAGCGCTTCCTTGGTAAGGACGAGGTCATGGGTTCAAGTCCCATCAGCAGCTTTTTCTCCGCGGCGAGCAGCAGAGAAGCGTAAAAAACGAAGTTCAGTAAAACTCAGTCTGAAATTTATGGTTTGAAGAGAGGGAGATAGAGCAGAAATGGCCAAGGCGAATTTTGAGCGTAAGAAGCCGCACGTCAACGTCGGCACCATCGGTCACATCGACCACGGCAAGACGACCCTGACGGCCTCGATCCTTGCGGTCCAATCGACTAAGGGGTTGGCCAACATGAAGTCGTATTCCGATATCGCCAAGGGCGGTACCGTTCGCGACGAAACAAAGACAGTGACGATCTCCGTCAGCCACGTCGAATACGAATCGCCCAAGCGACACTATGCCCACATCGACTGTCCGGGTCACGCCGACTACATCAAGAACATGATCACCGGCGCCGCCCAGATGGACGGTGCGATCCTCGTCGTTTCAGCGGCCGACGGTCCGATGCCGCAGACCCGCGAACACATCCTGCTGGCCCGCCAGGTCGATGTGCCCGCCCTCGTCGTGTTCTTGAACAAGTGCGACCTGGTCGACGACGCGGAACTGCTCGAGCTGGTCGAGATGGAAATCCGCGAGCTGCTCAACAAGTACGACTTTCCTGGCGACGATGTGCCGATCATCCGCGGCAACGCCAAGGGTGCGCTCGACCATCCGGCCGATCCGAAGTTCAACAAGTGCATCGGCGACCTGATGGACGCGCTCGACGCGTACATTCCGGACCCGGTCCGCACGGCCGACAAGGCGTTCTTGATGGCGATCGAAGACGTGTTCTCGATCGAAGGTCGTGGAACGGTCGTCACCGGCCGTATCGAGCAGGGCAAAGTGAAGGTCGGCGAGAAGGTCGAGTTGATCGGTCTCAAGGACACGATGGAAACGACCTGCACGGGCGTCGAAATGTTCAATAAGACCCTCGACGAAGGGATGGCCGGCGACAACGTCGGTATCCTCCTGCGTGGCGTGAAGAAGGACGACGTGGAGCGGGGACAAGTGCTCGCGGCGCCCAAGTCGATCACTCCGCACACGAAGTTCGAGGGCGAAGTCTACGTGTTGAGCAAAGAGGAAGGCGGCCGTCACACGCCGTTCTTCAGCGGTTACCGTCCGCAGTTTTACTTCCGCACGACCGACGTCACCGGGACGACGGCCCTGCTGGGCGGGGCGGAAATGTGCATGCCGGGCGACAACGTCACGGTCGACGTTGAACTGGGCAAGCCGATCGCCATCACGGAAGGCAGCCGTTTCGCCATTCGCGAAGGCGGCAAGACGGTGGGTTCGGGCGTGGTGACGAAAGTCGTCGCCTAAAGTCCGGTCCTCCTCACCCCCGACCCCTCTCCCGCCAGGGGAGAGGGGAGAAGAGTGGTGCGTGGGAAGCGGTTTAATTCATTTGAGTCAATCGAGAGGCCTTCATACCCGTCTTTCTCCCCTCGCCCCTTTGAGGGAGAGGGGTCGGGGGTGAGGGGCAAATTTCCTGAAGAGGTGGCTCGTGCCCCGCGAATATGTCTGGCTGGAATGCACCGAGACGGGACTGCGGAACTATCGTGTGCCGAAAGAGACCCGCGGAACCGAACGCTTGGAACTGATGAAGTACTGTCCGAAACTTCGTCGTCACACGCTGCACAAGGAATCGCGAAAGAAGTAGCGAGCGCCCCACCGGTGCGGCTGTTTACGGGTGTAGCTCAATTGGCAGAGCACCGGATTCCAAATCCGGCGGTTGGGGGTTCAATTCCCTCCGCCCGTGCTTTGGTGGAACTTCCGCGGCGAAGGATCTTGGCGGAGATTGGAGATCCGTCGGGGATAGTCCACGCGGGACTTGAAACGTAACTCGAACCGAAACGAACGAGCGACATGGCCAAAAACGAAGCGATTGGCGGGTTCTGGACGTCCTTCCTGTCGCCTGCACTTTACAAGCGCACCCAAGGCAAGCGCGTGAGGCAAACGACGGGTGCGCTGGTCGTCGTGTGGGGATGGTTCGGCTGCTGGACCCTCTCCAACGGGCCGCTCTTGGATTACAACCGCGAGATCCGCTTCGGAATTCCGCTGGTGCTCGCGGCGTTGATTGGCTGGTTCGCCTACCGGCTGGTCAACATGCCGCAGTTTGCCGACTTCCTGATCGCCGTCGAGGCCGAGATGAAGAAAATCTCCTGGCCCAGCCTGCAGGAGTGCTTCCGGGCGGCGACCGTGGTGATCGTGATGATGTTCTTTCTGGCGGCGGTGCTGTTCGCGTACGACCAGTTGTGGATCAAGCTGTTCCAGGCGATTGGCGTCCTGCGGACCTAAGCTCGGTCTGGACGCGGCTTGGAAGAGAATTGCAAAGTGTCGTCTAGCAGGTGATTTGCGATTGTTGCATTCGAGAGCGGGGCGGAATGTCCGGCCAGCATTCAGGTTTCGTCGCAAAATGGCCCGAATTGGTCCCCGTCTTGCTTGAAAAATTGTGTCGGCGAAAGGATGATGCAGGTTCGCTTTCGCGCACCGTCTGGGGGCGAGTTCTAGGGGGTCGGGTTCATCGTGTTCGCGCTGTTTCGTTCGCCAGTGGAAACGTCCGGGAAGGCTGCAATGGATGAACACGCGGATGCCGTCGCTCCGCCGGCAGACGATGAGATGCGTTGGTACGTGCTCAAGGTGCAGAGCAATCGCGAGAAGTCCATCCGCGACTCGCTCTTAAGGCGGATCAAGCGCGAGGGTCTGGAAGAGAAGTTTGGCGAGATCATCATTCCCACGGAGAAGGTAAAGGAAGCCAAGGGGGGTAAGACCCGGGTCACGGAGCGCAAGCTCTATCCCGGATACATCATGGTCCAGATGATCCTGAATGAGGAAACCTGGTATCTGGTGCACGACACGAGCGGCGTCGGCGATTTCACGGGGGCGGCCGGCAAGCCGAGCCCGATGGATCAGGCCGAAATTGATCGCATGCTCGGTCGCAAGATCAATGCGGAAGTGGAGCCGCAAAAAATCAAAATCAATCTGGCTCGTTCGGACGCGGTGAAGATCAAGGAAGGGACCTTCGAGAGCTTCGAGGGGACCGTCGAGGCGATCGACGAGGAGCACGGGAAGATCACGGTTTTGATCGAAATCTTCGGCCGCTCGACGCCGGTCGAATTGGAATACTGGCAGGCCGAGAAAGTGTAGTCCGTTTATTCGACACACCGGTGAGTGGCACCGGCGGCTTGTCCGCCAGTGCTCGAACGGCGTCCAGCGCCCAAAGATACTGGCGGGCAAGGCCAGTGCGGTCCGGAACTCAAAATAGACGGAATTCGACCAGGCGAGGCGGGATTTAATGGCTAAGAAAAAACAAGTCACGGCGATGGTGAAGCTGCAGGCCACGGGGGGCCAGGCGACCCCGGCGCCTCCGGTCGGTACGGCGCTCGGTCCGCACGGCGTCAACATCGGCCAGTTCGTGCAGCAGTTCAACGAAAAGACCCGCGATCAGATGGGGACCACGATTCCCGTCATCATCACGATCTACAGCGATCGCACGTTCGAGTTCATCCTGAAGAGCCCGCCGGCTTCGGTGTTGCTGAAGCAGGCGGCCCAGATCGCCAAGGGGTCGCCCAGCGCCAAGGCTCAGAAGGTCGGCGTCGTGACGCAAAAGCAGGTCATGGAGATCGCCAAGCGGAAGTTCGACGATCTCAACGCACCGAATTTGGAACACGCGGCACGAATCATCGCCGGCACGGCGCGCAGCGTCGGTCTCGAGATCGTGGACTAAAGAGAAGGATGAAGGATGAAGGCGGAAGGATGAACCAGGTGCTCGGCAGAGCAGCCTCGTCTGGCTCATCTTCAGCCTCATCCTTGGACAATGAGCAGTCTGGTGTAGCAGAGAAAGACGTCAGAAAGACTCGGAACCGATGGCCAAACATTCCAAGCGATTTGAATTCCTGTTCAAGAAGGTCGAAAACCTCGGCGCGGTCGACGTGGCGACGGCGGTCAAGACGCTCAAGGGGCTCGAGCCCTCGTTGCCGGCGAACATCAAGCCAGTGAAGTTCGATCAGACGGTGCAGGTGGCGATGCGATTGGGGATCGATCCCAAGCAGGCCGACCAGCTCGTCCGCGGCTCGATCGTGTTCCCGCACGGCATCGGCAAGTCGAAGCGCGTGCTCGTTTTCGCCCAGGGAAACAACGCCGACATCGCCAAGGCCTCCGGGAGCCGAACACGTCGGCGGCAAGGATCTCGCGGACAAGATCAAAGAGGGTTGGACCGATTTCGACGTGGCCATTGCCACGCCCGACATGATGGGCATCGTCGGCCCGCTGGGAAAGGTGCTCGGCCCTCGCGGGCTGATGCCTTCGCCGCGTGCCGGCACGGTGACGCAGGACGTGGCCAATGCCGTCAAGGAATACAAGGCGGGTAAAGTCGAGTTCCGCTGCGACAAGGACGGCAACGTGCACTGCATCGTGGGCAAGCTGTCGTTTTCCGAGTCGCAGCTCGTGGACAACATCGAGGCCCTGCTGAGATACATCAACCAGATCAAGCCGGCGTCGTCGAAGGGTGTTTACGTTCGCAACGTTTCGCTCTCCGCGACGATGATGCCCGGAATCACGATCGCCGCATAAACCCACCACGAGCCGCCGGGTGCATTCCGGCGGACAGTCGCGACTGCCGACGAGACGGAAGAAATCATGAGCAGGCGGATGAAGGAAATGTTGATCGGGGAAGTCGAGCGCCCGCCTCAAGGGGGTTCGCGATATTCTCGTCCTCGATGCATCGAAGCTCGACGGAGTGACGGCCAACAAGCTTCGCCTGGCGATGCGCAAGAAGAAAATTTCGGCCCTCACGGTCCGCAACAAGCTGGCCAAGGAAGGCACTCAACGATGCGGGCTTGAACGGCCTCGACGGAGTGCTCGAAGGGCCGACGACGCTCGTCTGGGGCGGCGAGGACATTGTCGCGCTTTCCAAGGAAATCGCGAAATGGGCCAAGGAGATCGAGCCGCTCAAGATCAAGGGGGGCACGACCGAAGGCACGGCGCTTTCGCCGGCGACGGTTGAGGCGCTGAGCAAGAGCCCGGGCCGGCTGGAACTGATCGGTCAGATCGTCACCTTGATGACCAGTCCGGGCGCTCGGTTGGCCGGTGCCCTGTTGGGACCGGGCGGAAAACTTGCCAGCCAGGTCAAAAAGATTTCCGAGAAGGAAGAGGGCGAGGCGGCGGCAGAAGCAGCCGGCGGCCGCAACGTTGAAGACGACGCGGGCCGAACGTCCGCAAGCGGACGGGTGTCCGCACTTGTGAAAGTAATTGACGCATTAACTTGGGGGGTCGTGTTCTCGAGTTTTTCGAGAGCCGATTTGAAACCGACGAGAAAGGGAACGAGACGATGTCGACAGCGGTGGCGGAGTTCGATGCAGCAACGAAAGAGCTTGGAGACAAAATTGCCGGTCTGACGCTGCTGCAGGCCAAGCAAGTCGCAGACTATCTCAAGGATGTTCACGGAATCGAGCCGGCAGCCGGCGGTGCGGTGATGATGGCGCCGGCCGGTGGCGGCGCCGCTGCGCCGGTCGAAGAGAAGACCGAGTTTGACGTGATTTTGACCGCCTTCGGCGACAACAAGATCAACGTCATCAAGGTCGTACGCGCAGCGACGAGTCTCGGATTGAAGGAAGCCAAGGATCTGGTGGAAGGTGCTCCCAAGCCGGTCAAGACCGGTCTGGCCAAGGCCGACGCCGAGAAGCTCAAGGCCGAGCTCGAGGGTGCCGGTGCCAAAGTGGAAATCAAATAATCGTACGCAGCAAAGTCGTAGTCACAGCGAACCGGGCCGGCCGGTTGTTTCGGCCGGCCCCGATCCGAGTCACGGTGTTCGAGATACCTAACGGTCCTCCGCAACCCTACGGTCATCGAAAAACCGTCATGGCGCTGGCCGCTTGCAAATGTTGCCCGTGCACAGTGCGCCCCGGGTCCGTCTCGCGTTACGTCCGGCTACCACGGAAAGAGAGCTCAGCATGCCTGTTCCCGCAGCTCGCTACATCAAGGCCCAGGCCGTCCGCAATCTAGGAGTCGTCCGCAACGATTTTGAGATCAGCGACCTGACCCGGATCCAGACCGAGTCGTATGCCCGTTTCCTGCAGCTCGAGCGCGGCCCCCGCGAGCGCAAGAGCCAGGGAATCGAGGAGATCCTCCGCGAAGTCTTTCCCATCGAAAGCTACGACGGGCAGTACCGCCTGGAATATATCCGCTACGAGCTGGGTAAACCCCGCTATACGCCGACCGAATGCCGGCAGCTGCGGCTGACTTACGGCCGGCCCTTCCGTGTCTGGCTGCGGCTCCTCAAAGAGCAGCCGATCGAGGAAGAGGTCTACCTCGGCGACATGCCGATCATGCTGGGCGGCGGCGAGTTCATCATCAACGGGGCCGAACGCGTCGTGGTGAGCCAGCTGCACCGCTCGCCCGGCGTCGACTTCGTGCTCAGTTCCGAGCCGGGCGAGAAGAAGAATTACTCGTGCCGCATCATTCCCGAGCGCGGCAGCTGGATCGAACTGGTCGTCAGCAAGAAAGAGGCGTTGGGCGTCCGCATCGACCAGAGCGGCAAATTCTCGGCGATGACTCTGTTGCGGGCCATGTCGTCCGATTACTCGACCGACTCGTCTTTGATTCGGCTGTTCTACGAGACGACCAAGGTCAAAGTCGCCAAGGGCGATTCGCACGCCGAGTTCGTCGGCAAGATCGCGGTGGACGACATCGCCTATCCGTCGAAGAACGAGCGCGCGGGTGAGATCATTTGCGAGTGCGGCCATGCGATCACCGAAGAGCAAGCCAACGAAATGGCCGAGGCGGGGGTCAAGTCGATCGAAGTGATCGCCAAGGTCGACGATCTGCTGGTCCTCAACAGCATCATGGAAGATCGGGCCGGCTACGCGGCGGCGTCGAAGGAAATCACGCCCAGCCACGAGGCCGCCCTGCTGCGAATTTATCAGCGGCTGCGTCCCGGCAATCCGCCGCAGTTGGAAAAGGCGACCGATCTCTTCCGCGAGAAGTTCTTCGACGTCAACCGCTATCGGTTGGGCCGGGTCGGCCGCTTCCGCATCAATCGCAAGTTCGCCCAGGACATTCCCGATTCGGAAATGACCCTGAAGGCCGAGGATTTCGTCAACGCGATTCGCTATCTCGTGCGGCTGCGCAGCGACGATCAGGACGCGCAGGTCGACGACATCGACAACCTGGGCAATCGCCGCTTGCGGACGATCGACGAGTTGGCCTCCGACGAAATTCGCAAGGGCTTCCTCAAGCTCCGCCGCACCGTGCAGGAGCGGATGAGCCTGAAGGACGTCGAGGAAATGTCGCCGCGCACGCTGATCAATCCCAAGAGCGTCTCGGCGGCGATCGAGTATTTCTTCGGCCGCAGTGAACTCTCGCAGGTGGTCGACCAGACCAATCCGCTGTCGATGCTGACGCACGAACGGCGGTTGAGTGCTCTGGGTCCCGGCGGACTCAACCGCAAGCGGGCCGGCTTCGAAGTCCGCGACGTGCACATTTCGCACTACGGCCGCATCTGCCCGATCGAGACGCCTGAAGGCACCAACATCGGCCTGATCTCGAGCTTGAGCATCTTCGCCAAGGTCGACGACTACGGCTTTTTGATCACGCCGTATCGCAAGGTCGAAAACGGCAAGCTCACGGACGAGATCGAGTGGTTGCGTGCCGACGAAGAGGCTTCGTCGTACGTCGCGCCGGCCGATACGCTGATCGAAAAGGGCAAGATTGCCGAAGAGCGTGTGTTGGCCCGCTACCGCAACGACGTGCACTGGGCGAACTCGAAAGAGGTCAAGTACATCGACGTCGCGCCGTGCCAGATGGTCGGCGTGTCGGCGGGCCTGATTCCGTTCCTCGAGCACGACGACGCCAACCGGGCCCTGATGGGCTCGAACATGCAACGGCAAGCCGTGCCGCTGTTGATCGCCGAGCCGCCCTTGGTCGGCACCGGTCTGGAAAAAGCGGTCGCCGAGAACTCGGGCATGGTGATCCGTGCCGAACGGGCCGGTCGCGTGACCTACGTCGACGCGAACGTCATCGAAGTCGAGGGCAAGCGCTACCCGATGCGCAAGTTCACGGGCCTCAACGAGCGGACGTGCCTCAATCAGCGGCCGATCGTCAAGGTCGACCAGCGCGTGAAGAAGGGGGACGTGCTTTGCGATAGCGCGGCCACTCGCGACGGCGAGTTGTCGCTGGGCCGCAACGCGCTCGTCGCCTTCATGTCGTGGGAAGGGTACAACTTCGAGGACGCGATCATCCTGTCGGAACGCCTGGTGGCGGACGACGTTTATACGTCGATCCACATCGACGAGTTCGACGTCGAAATTCGCGAGACGAAGCTCGGCCGCGAAGAGTTCACCCGCGATATTCCCAACGTGAGCGAAAAGGCCCTGCGTCACCTCGACGAAGAGGGCATCGTCCGCGTCGGCACCCGCGTGCAGCCGGGCGACATTCTCGTCGGCAAGGTTTCGCCCAAGGCGAAGTCCGAGCTGACGCCTGAAGAAAAGCTGCTGCACGCCATTTTCGGCCGGGCCGGCGAAGACGTGAAGAACGAGTCGCTCGAAGTGCCCAGCGGCGTGGAAGGCATCGTGATTCACACCGAGCGGTTCTCCCGCCGCATGAGCCTCTCGGAACTCGAGCGCAAGAAGTTCGAGCAGGACCTCAAGAAGGCCGAGCAGAGCGGAAACAAGGCGATCCGCACGGCGTTCCTCGAATTCTCCAAGGAATTCGAAAAGGTCCTTGGCAAACACCTGGCTGCCGACGATGGACGCGAAATCCGCTCGATCGAAGACGACGACAAATTGGTCGCCGATTATGCCCAGAACTTCCCCAAAACGTTCGAGGACATGGATCTCCGCAGCCCGCAAAAGAAAGCGGACTTGAAGAAACTGCTCAAGGAGACGTGGGGTCCCGTCGAGGATGCGATCGACGTTCGCGACCAGGCCCTCAACAGCATGAAGCGCGGCGACGAACTGCCCAGCGGCGTGCTGCAGATGGTGAAGGTCTACGTCGCGTCGAAGCGGCAGATTTCCGTCGGGGACAAGATGGCCGGCCGTCACGGCAACAAGGGTGTGATCTCGAAGATCCTGCCCGCCGAGGATATGCCGTTCCTCGAGGACGGAACCCCGGTCGACATCATTTTGAATCCGCTCGGCGTTCCGAGCCGAATGAACGTGGGACAAATTCTCGAAACGCACCTCGGGTGGGCGGCGTCCAAGCTTGGCTTCCGCGCGGTTTGCCCCGTGTTCGACGGTGCGAGCGAACAGGCCATCAAGGACGCCCTCGCGCAATCCGGCCTGCCCGAGGATGGCAAGTCGGTGCTTTACGACGGCCGCACAGGCGAGGAATTCGAGCAACGCGTCACGGTCGGCATGATCTACATGCTCAAACTGCACCACCTGGTCGACGACAAGGTGCACGCACGGGCGACGGGCCCGTACTCGCTCATCACGCAGCAGCCGCTGGGAGGCAAGGCGCGGTTCGGCGGTCAGCGATTCGGAGAAATGGAAGTCTGGGCGCTCGAGGCCTACGGCGCCGCGTTCATCCTGCAAGAGCTTCTGACCGTGAAGAGCGACGACGTCGAGGGCCGCACGAAGATTTACGAATCGATGGTCAAGGGCGAGAACACGCTCGAAGCCGGCACCCCCGCCAGCTTCGACGTGCTCTGCAACGAAATCCGCGGCCTGTGCCTCAATATCCAATTGGAAAAGAATTCACTGTAGGAAGTGGCGAATCCGTCATTCCGAACTTATAGGAGCGACACGTGAGCGTTGCTGAAACCAATTACGATCGCATCAACGACTACGGTTCGGTGAAGATCGGTCTGGCCAGCTCGCACGACATCCGCAGCTGGTCCTTCGGCGAAGTGAAAAAGCCCGAAACGATCAACTACCGCACCTACCGTCCCGAGCGCGACGGTCTGTTCTGCGAGCGTATTTTCGGACCAGAAAAGGACTGGGAATGCGCCTGCGGCAAATACCGCGGGATGAAATACAAGGGCATGATCTGCGATCGCTGCGGCGTCAAGGTGACGCACAGCCGCGTTCGCCGCAAGCGGATGGGTCACATCGAGCTGGCCGCACCCGTCGTGCACATCTGGTTTTTCAAGTCGATGCCCAGCCGGCTGGGCGCGCTGCTTGAACATGAAGACGACCTCGCTCGAGAAGGTCGTTTACTTCCAGGACTACGTCGTCATCGATCCGGGCGATACGCCGCTGCGTGCCTGCCAGCTCCTCACGGAAGAAGAAGCCCGCCAGGCCCGCGCCAAATACGGCGAAGAGTCGTTCGAGATCGATATGGGGGCCGAAGCGGTCAAGAAGCTCCTCCAGAAGCTGAATCTGGTCGAGCTGTCGGTCACGCTTCGCGCCGAGCTCAAAACGACCAACAGCCAGCAAAAGGCCAAGGATCTGATCAAGCGGCTCAAAGTGGCCGAGGCGCTCCGCGACAGCGAAAACAAGCCGGAATGGATGGTGCTCGACGTCATTCCGGTCATCCCGCCCGATCTGCGGCCGCTGGTCCTGCTCGACTCGGGTAATTTCGCCACAAGCGACCTCAACGACCTCTACCGCCGGATCATCAACCGCAACAACCGGCTCAAGAAGCTTGTCGACCTCAACGCGCCCGAGGTCATCGTCCGCAACGAAAAGCGCATGTTGCAGCAATCGGTCGACGCGCTGTTCGACAACAACCGCTGCAAGCGGCCGGTCCTCGGCTCGTCGAATCGTCCGCTCAAGTCGCTCACCGACATGATCAAGGGCAAGCAGGGCCGCTTCCGCGAAAACCTGCTTGGCAAACGCGTCGACTACTCGGCGCGAAGCGTGATCGTCGTCGGCCCCGAGCTCAAGCTGCATCAGTGCGGTTTGCCCAAGAAGATCGCGCTGGAACTCTTCCAGCCCTTCGTGATCCGCCGGCTCAAGGATCTCAATCACGCCGACACGATCAAGAGCGCCAAGCGGATGCTCGAGCGGCGCGACGAAGAGGTGTGGGATATTCTCGACGAGGTCATCACGAATCACCCGGTCCTTTTGAACCGGGCCCCCACGCTGCACCGGATGGGCATTCAGGCCTTCGAGCCGGTCCTGATCGAAGGCAACGCGATCAAGATCCACCCGCTGGTCTGCAAGGGGTTCAACGCCGACTTCGACGGCGACCAGATGGCCGTGCACCTGCCCCTCTCGATCGAGGCGCAGGTCGAAGCCACCACGCTGATGATGTCGACCAACAACATCTTCAGCCCGGCCAACGGCCAGCCGATCATCAGCGCGTCCCAGGACATCGTCATGGGTTGCGCGTATCTCACCCTCAAGCGACCCGATCGCTTGGGCGAGGGGATGATTTTCACGTCGCCGGCTGAGGTATTCATGGCCTTCGCGCAAGGCAAGGTCGTCCGCCACGCCATCATCAAGGTGCGTCTGCCGAAGGAAAAGACCGTCAAAGGTGAAGGGGCCGAGGACTACAAGCCGGGCCGCCTCGTGACGACCACAGTCGGCCGCGTGATGTTCAACGACGTGCTGCAGCCGCAGATGGCGTTCTACAACATGTCGATGAAGGGACGCGACCTCGCGAACGTGATTTCCGACTGTTACCAACTGATGGGACGGAAAGCCACGATCGAGCTCTTGGACAACATGAAGGAGCTCGGGTTCCACCAGGCGACGCAAAGCGGGATGTCGTTTGCCGCCAGCGACCTCAAGACGGCCCCCAACAAGGACAAGGTCATCGGCGAGGCCGAGACATCGGTGCTCAAGCAGCAAAAGCTGTTCGAGAAGGGCGTCATCACCAATCAGGAACGCTACAACCAGGTGCTCGATACGTGGACGCACGCCCGCGAGCTCATCACCAAGTCGATGATGCACGAGCTCGAGCACGACTACCGCGACAACGGCCACTACGTGAACCCGCTCTTCCTGATGGCCAACTCGGGTGCCCGCGGCGGCGTCGAGCAGATGCGTCAGCTGGCCGGCATGCGTGGTTTGATGGCCAAGCCCAGCGGCGAAATTATCGAGACGCCGATTAAGGCGAACTTCCGCGAAGGCCTGACCGTGCTCGAGTACTTCAGCTCGACCCACGGTGCCCGCAAGGGGCTGGCCGATACGGCCCTCAAGACGGCCGACAGCGGTTACCTCACCCGCAAGCTGGCCGACATCTGCCAGAACATGGTCGTGACCACGGAGGATTGCGGCACCACGAAGGGCATCACCCGCGGCGTCGTCTACCGCGGTGAAAAGGTCGAAGTGAGCCTCGCCGACGCTATCCGCGGTCGCGTGAGCCGTACCAACATCGTCAACCCGATCACCGACGAAGTGATCGTCCGGGAAGACGAGCTGATCACGATCAAGGTCGCTCGCAAGATCGAGGACATGGGCCTGGAGAAAATCCAGGTCCGCAGTCCGATGACTTGCGAAGCGACTCTCGGAATTTGCCGGCTGTGCTACGGCATGGACCTCTCGACCGGAAACCTGGTCGAGGAGGGCCTGGCCGCGGGCATCATCGCCGCCCAGAGCATTGGCGAGCCGGGTACGCAGCTCACGATGCGAACGTTCCACATCGGCGGTGCGGCCTCGATCGACGTGCACGAGAACGAGATTCGCACCCGCCGGGCGGGCCGCGTGCGGTTCGCACGTATCCGCAGTGTGGTGAACCAGGAAGGCAAGAACGTCGTGCTCACGCGAAACGGCGAGATCATCATTCTCGACCCGAAGGAGCGCGAGCTCGAAAACTATACCGTTCCCAACGGTGCCACGCTGCTCGTCGCCGAGGACGAAGAAATCGAAGTCGGCCGCGTGCTGTGCCAGTGGGACCCGCACTCGGTCCCCATCCTGGCCGAAGTCGGCGGTAAGGTCCGCTTCGAGGACTGCATCGAAGGCCGGTCGATCCGGTCCGAGCGCGAGGCCTCGGGCAACCTGCGGCGAACCGTCATCGAGCACAAGGGCGACCTGCATCCGCAGATCATCCTCGAAGACGCCGCCGGCAAGATCCTCGACTTCTACTACTTGCCCGAGCGGGCCACCGTCGAAGTGCAGGAAGCCCAGACGATCACGGCCGGCTCGATCCTCGCCAAGAACCCCCGCGAAGCGACCGGCACGCAGGACATCGTCGGTGGTCTGCCCCGCGTCACCGAACTCTTCGAGGCTCGCAAGCCGAAGGACCCGGCCATCATCGCCGAGATCGACGGCGAAGTGGAGCTCGTCGCCGAGAAGAAGCGCGGCAAGCGAATCATCGTCGTCAAAGGCGACGACAACACCGAAGTCGAACACATCATTCCGCACGGCAAGCAGTTGTTGGTGCACGCCAACGACCGCGTGCGAGCGGGTGACGCGCTCGTCCGCGGGCCTCTCGTGCCGCACGATATTCTGCGAGTCAGCGGTGCGGAAGCCGTTCAGCAATACCTGCTGCACGAAATCCAGAATGTGTACCGCTCGCAGCGCGTGGAAATTGACGACAAGCACATCGAAATCGTCATCGCCCAGATGCTGCGGAAGCTCAAGATCGAGGATGTCGGCGATTCGACCATGCTGCCGGGCATCGTGATCGACAAGTTCGAGTTCCGCAGAACCAACGAGCAGCTGATGGACTGCGGCCGGATCACCGAACCGGGGGATACCGAGTTCCAGATCGGCGACATCGTTCCGTTGGCGACGCTCGATGAGGTCAATGCCCAAGTCGAGGCGGCCGGTCAGAATCCGGCCAAATCGACCAAGCCGCGTCCCGCAACCGCGAGCATCCAGCTCTTGGGAATCACCAAGGCGGCCGTGCAGAGCGAAAGCTTCATCTCGGCGGCCAGCTTCCAGGAGACGACCAAGGTGCTCACCGAAGCGGCTCTGGCCAGCAAGGTCGACAACCTCGTCGGCCTTAAGGAAAACGTGATCCTCGGCCACTTGATCCCTGCCGGAACCGGCTTCCACACGCACCAGGAAGCCGAAGTCCGCATTCGTCCCGAAGCTCTGCAAGAGTTGCGGGCCGAAAAGGAACGCATCTCAGCGGCTCGGCTCGCGCTCCTCACGGAGAACGAACCGCCGCAAAGCGCCAGCCCGGCCGGAGGCAATTGATTCCGCGCGTTGATCCGACTTTCGATCGGAATAAATCGCCCGTTACATGCCGATTCACAAAGTCGCGAGCCGTCTCATAGGCGGCCGCGATTTTTTTTGGATCGCCGCCTGGAAGGCCGTGTCCTGCGTTGGGAACCAGGATCAACTGGTGCTCGACGCCAACTCGCGTGAGTTCCTTGTCCATTTGGACCGATTGCTCGAACGGAACGTCGGTATCGCGCGTTCCGTGGATGAGCAGCGTCGGAGGATAGTCCTTGGTGACATTGCGGACAGGGCAATACGGCGTGAGCGCCTGATCTTGAGTCCGCGGATCGATGCCCGCCACGTTCGTCGTCCAGAGTCCCTGCTGGCGACAGTAGAGATAGAAGCGGCCCGGCCCGCGGTCGGCCCGTTTGCGATCAGTCACCGGAGGGCCGCTCACGTCTTTCCACGCGTCCTCTTTTGAAACCAGCGGTTGCTGGCGGTAAAACGTGCTCGGTCGGATGTACCAATCGCCGGCGATGTCGCCATAGCCCCAAAACGAGACGAGCGCCACGGGGCGAGGTTGTACGCAAAAACCGCTCATCAGGGTGAGATATCCCCCCGCGGAGCCGCCTGCGACGGCGACCCTGCGTGTGTCGGCGCTAAATTGCTTTGGCCCTTCGGCGTGTAACCACGTCCAGGCGTCGCGCAGGTCGTCGATGATGGTGGGAAGCTTCGTTTCGGGCGCGAGGCGATAATCGATCGAGACGATCGCGTAACCGTTTTTGAGCAGCAACGGCTTCAACCGCCGATCGATGCCGCCGCGATCACCCATGATCAGCGCGCCGCCGTGGATCCAAAACAGGACCGGCCATTTGTGCGTGTCTCCGGGAGGCTGTGCGGCCGGCAGATAGACGTCGGCTTTGATCTCGAGATCGCCAGCTTTTTTATAGGTAAACGTGCGACGGATCGGGCCTGACTCGCCGACTCTTTGCTTCTGCTCCGGCTCGGCGGCGAAAAGGTTTGTCGAGCCGGCAGTGGCGCTCAGCGAAGCGGCGGCGAGAGCGCCAGGAAGTCCCGCCGAGCGCAGCGACTGAAATCGGCATTCATCGGAATTTCCCTACCGCTTGGGTGCGGCCACGTCGTCCCAGGAATGGATGCCGATCACGGGAAGGGCGAAGCGAAACGCATTTTCCCATTCCGGCGTGTCGGCCAGCCGAAAGACGTCGTAGATCTTTTTCTTCGACTCGGGGGTGGCGATGCTGTCTTTTCGCCGGGTCCACAAGCCGAGTCGCAAACCGCCCTCCTGCGCATGGTCGACATGGCGGTTCAGGATAAAGGCATCGATCCCGTCGAGTCGAGAGGCTTTGATCCATCCATAGCAGTAGCCGGCCGCCTGCAGCGTCTGGCCATTGGGCCCATCGGGCGTGTGAAAGCCCTCTTCGGAGAGGATGACGCGGCGCGGTCTTCCGTGGCAGAGCATTTCCGGCCGGCGGAGGTACGCCGTGAGCTGTTCGAGGTTTTTGAAAGTGATCTTTGGCGTGTCGGCGTTTGGCCGGGCCTCTTTGTCGCGCCAGGTTCTCGGATCGAAGAGGTTGGCCGGATACGGGTGAAAGGCAACGTGCCAGTCGAAATCCCCTTCGGTTTTGGAGAGCCGGTTCACTTCGTCGAGCAAAGCGCGGCCGGGACAGGCGCGGAGGGGATCCCGATTTCCCTGGGCCGTCCAATGGTGCTCGAGCGAAACGTAGACCCGGGCATCAGGGGAATGCCGGCGGACAGTCAAGTGGGCCATGCGAATCGCGCGAAGATATTCCCGGGCGACTTTGGCCATCGGGGCCGGCCCGATGTTGTACCATTCGGCGTGCGAGTTGACCTCATTGCCGATGATGTAACCGACGACGCGGCCGAATCGCTGATCGGGGCGAGAGAATCTCTCGGCCAGGATACCGAGGCAAGCCTGAAAATAGCGGGCTCCTTCCGGATCGGAGACGTTGAAGCCGGTGATGCCGTTCGGCGCCTCCTTGGCCTCGGCCGGCCGCATCATGCGGC
Organism: uncultured Planctomycetaceae bacterium; assembly: GCA_963756305.1. Taxonomy (GTDB): domain Bacteria; phylum Planctomycetota; class Planctomycetia; order Planctomycetales; family Planctomycetaceae; genus DASPSM01. Next base: position 954,215 of record CAVWNP010000001.1, on the reverse strand, counting down.
TCAACCGCGGCTCGTTGGTCGTCGTGGCGAGCACGATCAGGTAAACCTTGACGCCGGCGTCGCTCAGCGGCTTAACGGCAATCGATTCGATCGCTCCGCGATGAAAACGATAGTCGCGGCCATCCATGCGGTACAACAGGCTGTCCGGTTTGCCGTCGAGGTCGATCAGCGAAGTCAGGCTCACGTTGAGCGCGGCCTGCTTGATGCCCAGCGCGAGCGCGTCGTCGACCATCTGCACTTGCAGGCCCTTGATGCTGACCGCTCGCGTCGTCTCCGAGGCGTTGGCCCAGGAAGGGAGGCCCACGAGGCAAACAAGAACCGAGAGGCGGAACGCCTCAACCACAATCGGTGCCTGACCAAAGCGGATCAAACGTCGCATGAATCAATCTTGCCGGAAAAGAGTTGTAGGGAAACTTGCCGTCAGGAGAGGGCCGCGACGACGCGCTGGCCCATTTCGGCCGTGCTGACACTCGGGCCACCGCCGGCGATGTCTTTCGTGCGGTAACCCTCGTCCAGAACGGAATTGACGGCTGCTTCTATGGCGGCAGCTTCCTCGTCCAGATTGAGCGAGTGCCGCAGAAGCATGGCGGCCGCCAGGATGGTGGCGAGCGGATTGGCGATTCCCTTGCCGGCAATATCGGGGGCCGAGCCGTGAATCGGTTCGTAGAGTCCGGGGCCGGAGTCGCCGAGCGATGCGGAGGGGAGCAGGCCAAGCGAACCGGGCAGCATCGAGCCTTCGTCGGTGAGGATGTCGCCGAACATGTTTTCCGTGACGACGACGTCGAAATCGCGGGGCCGCGAGATCAGGTGCATGGCCATCGCGTCAACGAGGACGACGTCGTACTGCACGTCCGGAAACTCCTCGGACATGATGCGGGCGGCCACCTGCCGCCAAAGTCGCGAGACTTCGAGCACGTTGGCTTTGTCGACCGAGGTGACTTTGCGGCGGCGATGGCGGGCGAGTCTTCCGGCCAGTCGCACGACCCGCTCAATTTCGCCCGTCGAATAAATCATCGTGTTCCAGGCCTCTTCGCCGCTGGCGTGCGGCCGACGGCCGGATTCGCCGAAATAGAGGCCTCCCGTCAATTCGCGAATGAACAGGATGTCGACGCCTTCGACGATCTGCCGTTTGAGCGGCGAGGCGTCGACGAGTTGCCGGTGCGTGGTGATCGGACGCAGGTTCGCGAAGAGATTGAGTTCCTTGCGGATCTTGAGGAGGCCGGCTTCGGGTCGCGTCTTGGCGCGGGGATCGTCCCATTTCGGGCCGCCGACGGCGCCTAGCAGGATGGCTTGTGCGGAGCGGCACTCTTCGAGCGTTTCCTCAGGGAGGGGATTCCCGCACTGGTCGATCGCACAGCCGCCGATGGGGCGCGTCACGAATTGGAAGGAGTGTCGGCCGCGTTTGGCGACGGCCGACAATACGCGCTCGGCCTGGTTGACGACTTCGGGGCCGATCCCGTCTCCGGGAAGCAAGACAATTTTGGCATCCATGGTGTCGATCGAGGCAAGAGGACGGGTGGCTACCAGGTCGCAGGTACCCGCGCGAGCCACAAGGTGCGGGGTACCGCCACTCTAATCGGGCCGCCGCGCGCGTTCCAGGAATCGTCCAAACGCGACAATCGTCGCAAACGGGGACACAGGGTTCGAATCGGCCGATCGCGCGCGTGGGGATTCAAAACGCGCGCGATGGAAATCCGATAAGAAAACCGGGCGCTGTCTCCCAAGCGGTCGTACGCTTCGGAACCCGGTCGGCAACCGACCGCGGACAATCTGGTGGGCGGACCGCCTCCGTCTAGGACGGCGGGACGGTTCGAATCTTCACGAGTCCAATCATGCTACCTATGTTGCGCGGCACGTTCTTCTCAGTCGGAATGTTCATCACCCTGTGGGGAGCATCGCTGTTGTTCATCGACAAGCTGGTGCTCAACATGCCAGACGACGCGGGAGGGCGAAATCCCAACTTCCGCGGCATGTACCAGGGGAATCAACCAGGGCAAAGGCAGAAAGTCATCGATCCGCCGGAGTGGGCCGCGTTCAGCCTGCTCTCGGTCGGCGCGGTGACGATGTTGTACGCGATCGCCCTGCCCAAGAAGCAATAGTCCTCGTTCCGGGCTTGAACGCCGGCGAACTGCACGACTGCTCGGTCTCGAGTCGTGCAGTTTGCTCGTTGGTGGGCTGCGGCGTGGCCGGATGGGAAACTGTCGGATCCAAAGCTTCACCCGATGGCCGAATTTCAGGCAAGGGGCGAAAATGCGTTCCTCGCGTTTTCGTGTGTGTAGACGCTTTCCCGGGCTGCATGAGCGGCGGCCCGCTTGATTCGCTTGCGCTACGGCCCATATGATCGAACTGAGGACGATGGGCCACGGTTCGGAGCGTTTGAAGTGTTGGAATTTGATTGCGAGCAAAACGTCGGTTGCTGGATCGCACAAACCTCTCACGCCATGCGGCGAGCACTCGACGAAGAGCTCGCGCGGGAAGGGATCACCTTTCGGCAGTGGGAGGTGCTCGCCTGGTCAAATTCCAGCGAGGAACTGTCGCAGGCCGAGCTTGCCGAGCGAATGGGAATTGAAGCTCCCACTCTGGGGGGAATTCTTTCGCGCATGGAGCGCGACGGATGGCTGGCCCGGTCCGGCTGCCCCAACGATCGGCGGAAAAAACGCTTCCGACCGACGCCCAAAGCACAAGCCGTTTGGGGGCGGTTGTTGCAATGTTGCCACACGGTCCGCGAGCGGGCCACCGAAGGTCTGTCGAGCGGGGAGTTGGCCGCGCTTAAGCGGACGTGCGAAGTGATTCGGCAGAACCTTGGCCAAGAGTCGGCCGAACTCGAAGCGATTTCTTGATTTTTTTCGAGAAATGACGGGAGCCGAGCGGATCGCTCTCCGCGTCTGGCCGCACGCCTACGGCGTCAGCTCCAAGGTCGACCAGAGGCTTGGGTCGTGGTCGAACGGAAAGTCGCGGCCCACAGCGAGAAACTGCTCGCCCAATTCGGCATCGCGAACCGTGTAATAAAAGCCGATCAGGGGATTGGCGGTAGGGTCATATCCGGTGAGCGTCTCCGCCGGAATCCACGCATCGAGCACATAGCCGCTCGCCACTGTTTTTGAAGCGGTCCGGAGCAGACCGGCCCGGCTCGACGAGGCATCCTCCTTCGCCAGAGCGATCGCGAATTGATACGCGGTGCCCGCCCCGTTTTTCTTGCCGCGTCCCGCGGACGCGCCCGAAGCGGGCAAAAAGGCGAAGTGATGGCAAAAGCGGCTGGCACGGTGAATCGACTGCGTATTCCGCGTGTCGAGCCATAATTGGCAGCCGTCCGATTCGCGCGGTTCGTCTGGCGTCTCCGCGATGGGCATTTTCTTGCCGGTGACCGTGACGCGAAACCCGATCCCGTCCTCGTTCCAACCCGCCTGGATCTTGGCAAACGCGGACGCGTCATCCAGCGGATTCAAATCCGGAAAGAACGGGGCAGCGTCGAGATCGAGAAACGGCTGGCCGCCTGCCGCACGTTTTGCCACGTGCGAAACGGGAATCGAAAAGCGAAAGAGGAATCGATGCGGAACGACTGGCATTCCCGAAATATTAGCGGGACACCAATCGGTGGCAACCGAGGGAGCAGCCAGCCGACGCCTAAGCCTGCTGACCCATTCCCTCATCTGGGAGCGAGCCATACGCCCGCTCCCCGCGACCCGCTATTGCGCGGCCGTCGTGGCGGCATTGGCCGCAGCGGTTTCCCAAATCATCAAGTGCTTTTCGAGCGACTTGATCATCAAATTGCCGCGCTTGCCCTTGGCCTCTTCCAATTCGTAGCCGGACTGGCGCAATTTTTCTTCGTGCTCGGAATCCTTTTCCAACAGGCCGTCGTCGCTAACCGCCCGCCACCATTCCAGGTGCGGCCAATCCCGACGAATCGTGCGGATGGTCGTCGCCATCGTGCGGCCATTCATTCCGGCGCTAAAGCCGGCCTGCTTGGCCAACGTGGTGTAGGTTGCGACTTTTTGGGCCTTTTTGAGTTCCCAAAGGAGTTCGGCCACTTCCGACGCTCTGCTCGAGACCATGTGGATCCCCTTGCAAACGGGCAAGCTCTGGCAATCCGTGCCCTGTAACAAACGATTACGCCGCCGGTCCAGATGACGTTTAGGATGGATGCAAGACCGGCCCTTGTTTCAACACGGCATCCAAGCCGCAGAAACTTTCGCAGTCACCAATGTTCACTGCCCGCCAATCTTGGAATAATTCTAGCGTAACCGATGACAGGCCCTTCTCACAAGGCCTGAAATGAGTGAGGCGTGTACGGGCGGTGGACGTTTTTGCCGGGGATTTGGCCCGAAACTTAAGCGGAACTACGCACATGGATGAAACTTACGAGGGCCACGGGATCCGCTTTCGTTATCCCCCCTCTTGGGAGCTGCTTGAGCAGGAGGAGGGTGAATCGACGTCGATCACCGTTGCCAGTCCGGAGACGTCGTTCTGGTCCATTTCGCTGTTCCGCGACTCTCCGTCACCCCAGCAGGTCGTCGCATCAGCCGTTGAGGCGTTTCGCGAGGAGTACGACGAGGTGGATGTTTATCCCAGCGACGAACGGATGGGGGATCGGCCGGGCGTCGCAAACGACGTCGATTTCGTCTGTTTCGAGTTAATCAATAGCGCCTTTTTACGCGCATTCCAGACGGATCGCTTTACCGTACTGGTGCTTTACCAAGGGTTCGACGGGGAACTCGCCGAAACGCGACCGCTGTTGGAAGCGATTTCCGCGAGTTTGACGTTCGAGGGAGAAGAGTAGCCCCGTTTACCGGTTGCCGTTCGCGCCGCCCCCCTCTTTCCCGCGGCTTTCCGTCTGTCGCAAACGAAACCTTTGCGACGGCTTACGGGGGATGAATATAATCGGTCAAAAACGTCGGGCAGCCGAAACGAGGTATGAAGTCAATGGATGCGAAGGATTATTCGCACCAGGTGGAAAGCATTGGAACCGTGGCCGGGCAGGTCTGGAATTACCTGAACGACCACGGGGCCGTCACGCTCAGCAAGCTCGCCCGGGAGATTGAGGCTCCCCGCGATCTGGTGATGCAAGGTGTCGGCTGGCTCGCCCGAGAGGGAAAAATCGCCTTTCACGAGGGACCGCGCAGTAAGACCATTTCACTGATGTAATGGCACCGTCCTGTATCACGGGAAGCCGAACCAATGACCTCCTTGGCTGAGCTCGAGTCGTTGTGCAATGAGGGGCGGCGTTGCGTGCGGCATCAGGACCCCGACGGCGCGATTGCCGCCTTTAACAAGGCTCTGGCACTCGATGAACGGGCGATCCCTGTCCATGAAGGGCTCGCGGCGGCCTATTTTCTCAAGCAGGACTACGAGAAGGCGGCCGACCACTTCAAGAAGGTGACACTGCTCGATCCTCGCCAGGCCAAGGCTCTGGTGAATCTGGGGGCTGTCTACAACCGGATGAAGGACTACAACAAGGCCGTCACTATCCTGCGGAAAGCGATTGGTAAGGACAAAGCGTCCGGCGAGGCCCATTACAACCTGGGGCTGGCCTATCGCGGCCTGAATCAGCTCTCGATGGCGGTTTCGGCCTACAAAGAGGCGGTGCGCGTCGCGCCGAAGATGGCCTCCGCCCATCAAAATCTCGCCAACGCCTATGTGGACATGGGCAATTTCCAACATGCGATCATTCATTACAAGAAAGCGTTGGAAATCGACCCCGAGTTCGAACGAGCCAAGCGCGGCCTCGAACACGCCCAGACGCTGAGCGTCGATGCAAAAAAATCGGTAAGCCCTTTTGGACGCCTGGTCGACGCAACGGCGGTCGGGCCGAAAACGGCACCGAAAGTCGAGCGTCGGATCAGCGATCTCGAACGGGCGCAAGATCGGATGACGATCTACAATCTGCTCAACGACGTCGGCGAGTCGGCAAACGTCTTTCTGAAAAGTTTGCACGAGGATTTCGAGCCCGCCCTCGCGACACTCACGCGGAACATATCGCAGTCGACCGATGTCATCAGCGGGCTCCCCCGCGATTACCGGCAGTTCCTGACGACGTTCAAAGACGCCCATGAGGCGAGGCGGGCTCTCAAGCGGCTTGTGCTGGAGCTCCGGGCCCACGAAGAGATGATGAACACGCCCGAGACTCCCCGCAAATTCTGATGGGACGGTCGAGGTCAGGGAACGACCGTTCCGTTCACTAGAATTTCGCCGGTCGTCGTGGAGGCTGGCACCGAAAACGGCGTATCGGCCCCTTGAATCACGTTGTTCTGCGTCCCGGCGAGTCCGACTGAATACGTCATGCCGGAGACAACCGGATCGGTGACGCTCGAGAAGATGATTCCGTTGCCGTGATGGGAGAGCGTCACACTGTTGCCGTTGATGGTCAGCCCCGCCGGTCCGCTGACCGAATCGAATAGCACGCCCGTCGCCCCACCTGCAGTGTCGGTCACGGAATTGTCGGCCAGATTGAGCGTGGCCGCCGGGGCCAGCGAGAACCGGAACCCGGTCCCGCCGGTTGCACCGAATTGGACATTATTGTTTGTCACCGTGAGTTGCGACGGGCCGGCTGTGATCAACTGGAATGCCGTGTCGTTGGTAGCACCGCCGGTGTAGGTGTTGTTCGTGATCGACACGTTTGCCAAGGCGGTCGGGGACAACGCGTCGATGCGGACGCCCGTGTTCGATCCTCCGGCGCCGGAGAAGGAGTTCGAGTCGACCGTCGCGGTTAGATTCCCATTCCAATTGACGTTGATTCCGGCCGTGCCGGAGGTCGAGTTCACGAACCCGTTCTGGGACGCAGTCAAAGTGAGTGTCGATCCTTCGCTTCCGGCGAGAGTTTGAACGAGGATGTTGTCTGCGGCCGACGATCCGAAGGCGTTCACAGTTGAGTTCAACGAATACGCGCCGATCTTGTCGACTTGGAAACGGATGTTGTTGGCTCCGTTGCCGTACAGCTGCGAATTTGAAATCGTCAACGCATTCACATCCAAGGCGTCAATGCCGTAACTCGTGGAGTTGGTGATCTGTACGTGGCCCAGCCCGAGGCCGGTCACGTTCTGGGCGAGGATGCCGACGCCATTGGAATCGATCTTCATCAGCCCCAAACCCACGCTCCCCGTATTTTGAAGGAAGACGCCGATCGAGGCTCCCTGGATCGTTCCGCCCGAATTGGCGGTCTCGTTACTGTTACCGTTGACGAAGAACGACCCTGGAGTCGAAATGAGCCGTAGTCCCACGGGGCCGCCGCTGCTCGAGACGCTGGACAGGTTCACATCCACCTTGGTGTTTTCGATGTCGACGGCCGTTCCATTCGCGGCTTGGATCGTTCCGCCGTTCGCCCCGTTTGCCCCGCTACTCACGACGAGGCCGCCGGCGTTGTTCGCGTAAAGGGCCGTGCCACTCAAGCTGTTCAGATTGAGGGAATTGAAGGTCGTCGTTCCGCTATTGTTCACGAGGTTCACGCCGGGATTGCCCGTTGTGTTCGCGACGGTCACGGCTCCATTGAACGTGACACTCCCGGACGAATTGGTGACCGAGAGGCCTGACGCGGTGGCCCCACCTTGGTTGGCAATGTTCGTCGTTCCATTGACGGTGACGGTTCCGCTCGAATTGTCGATCGCCAGCCCGCCACTTTGGCGATTATTGACCGCAAGGTTGTCGAGTGTGACAGAGCCCGTGGACAGCAGACTCTCGATGTTGACCGACGTGCCGGCCGCTCCAGCGACGGTCGTCGTTCCGGCGAACTGGACTGTCCCCGATTCACCTTCGATATCGATCCCCTTGCCGGCTGTGCTGGCAACGGTCAGGTTATTGAAATTGATCGTGCCGGCATCGTTTTGCAGCAGGATGCCCTGACTGCCGCTGCCTCCGAACGTCGCTTTCGTCATGTCGATCGTGCCGCCGCTGATGTTGGAGATGTTGAGATCGTGCCCGACATTTTCAGCAAGTTGTCCTGAATAAACGACGTTGGCGTTGCCGCCCAAAATGGCCAGGCCGTCACCTGCCGAGCCGCTTACGTTGGTATTCAAAATGTCGATCGTGTTCGCGCTGTTGAGCAAATGAATTCCGTCCACGCCGGCATTGTTCACCGTCACATTGGCGACGAGCGCACCGGAGACGCCGTTGCCGTAAATACCGTTGCCTGTCGGGTTGACGATTGTGAAACCAGAAAGAATGCTGTCGGAGGCCAATACGACGGCGTTCCCCGCTGCCGATTCCAATATGGGCAAGCTGCCGGTTGTCGAATGGGGCAGCGCGATCGATCCGAGTTGCGAAACGGCAATCGTGTGCACAACACCCGCGCCGTCTCCCAAGATCGACTGACCGGCACTCATCGCGATCGTGGCCGCCGCCCCTGTGAAAACGCTATTAGCGTGGACGAAGATGATTTGGTCATTCGCCAACTGAGCCTGGGCGATTGTTTGGAAGGGGCTATTGATGCTGCCGTTTCCGCCCGGCGCGGCCGCGCTGTTGACCTGCGCGAAGGTGTACGGCGTTCCGGTCCGCGGATTGATCGCGAGCACATTCGCGTCGACGTCGGTGCGCGTCGGCGCGAGCACGGTGTAGTTGCGCGTCACGTGTTCGCCGAGCCTATCCGCGGTTGTCGCGGCTGACGCATCCGCCCGCCGCAGCGGTCCAAACGTCCACGAAAGATTGAAAAACGCCCGGGTGTTGAAGAAATTGTCGTTCGTGATTTCGACCGAAGTGTCGAGTCCGCTGGCGATTGTCCCTTGAATACGGGCCGAAACGCCGACGATGTTGTCGCTTTGGTCGTCGTTAAAGTAATACCAGCCCGCATACGCTCGTAGCGCGTGATGGCGGGCGAATTGTCCCGGAAGACCGACGCCGATCTCCATATCGAGGCCGCGCATGGCGGCGGTGAACGTGTCGATCTGGTCGTAAACGACATTGTTGCCCACGAAACGAGACGAATTATTGAGCATCGCCACGGAATTTTGTCGATCGGTTTGACCGACGGGCAGATAGAAGTTCGTACGAAAGTCGAACGGGCCGCCATACGTCTCCAGGCTGAGGCCCAGTTGCTGGAAATAGTCGTCGCGGGTGCCATCCGCGTCGTACCAACCGCTGATCCCGAAGACGCGATCCCACGCGGGGCTGAAAAAGCGGTATCCAGCGCCGACGCTTCCGCCGAAAGTCCCTTCGATCGTTGGAAAGAACCTCAGGTCGCTGAAATACAGCGACTGATCCATGCGAAAGAAGGGAAACATTTCCACGGGCAGGATCGATCGATCCTGCACGATGCCCTGTCCCAGATTGCCGCTGCCCCAAAACTGAAATCCGATCTGATCGTTGGCCTCGCTTGAGGTCACGATCTCTCCTTCTGGCTGCGAAACAGGTGTGGGCACGGGAACGGCACTCGGCCCAGGAGACGGAGCCGAGGCCGATGAGGTCGTCGATGCTGGAGTTACGTTGGGTGATGTCGGACTGGGCTCAGTCGAACCGGGTGATGTCGGGCTGGCAGTCGACGCAGTGGGTGATGTCGGATTTGGCGACACTGGAGTCGGCGCTGTCGGATTGGCAGCAGTCGGGCTGGGGGTTGTCGGGGTTGGCAATTCTGGAGCGGCTGCTGTTGCAGTCGGGGTTGCCGTCGCTCCGGGAGCCAGGTCCGGCATCTCGGGGGCAGTCACCGCCGGCGACTTCGCGGTCTCCCCCGCGTTCGGTTTTGCCTTTTGGGCCTCGATGGGAATCGGCGGTTCGACGTCGCCGAAATTCGTCGCCAAATCGGCGCGAGCGCTTGTCGAAAGGGACAGGCGAGAAGTAGGAAGCTCGCCAGGAGGGCCGTACGGATGCGCATGGAAGCTCCGCACTGATTGTGCTTGGCAGGAACTGCCGTCGAGTCTGCGGCGGGATCGTGACGGACGAGTCGATTGACTGGAAAGGAGGGAGGGCGGGATCGTACGGACGATCCAGAGCGAGGTCAAGGTAACCAGTTGTCGAGGGAGTCTCGATTTGATGCTTGAGATTCCCAACGACTGTCGCATTCCGCGCCGATCGGCAAATACTGCCGATCGCGCCGAGGAGGCACGAAAGTGAGCCCGATGCAGATTGAGCAATGGGTAGAGCGAACTCGTCGTTGCCACATTTTGCCGGCAAACGCTAAACGATCTTCGAACAACCGAGGTCACTTTTGAGTGGGAGTAGGTCCGTTGGCGAAGAAGAAAGAACAAAAGAAGAAGGAACGCGAGCGGCGGGTCGCTCAGAAAAAACACGCCGAAGTGCAGAAAGCGCATTCAAGAGAAGAACTGCGCAAGAGAACACCGCGAGCGGGCGCAAGGCCGATCTGTTTACGGCACCGGTGAGCGCACCCAAGACCAGTTATGTTCCCTCCAGCGTTCCCAAGCCGTTCAACCATCGGCGCGGTGGCGGCGGCTGAGCGCCCTTCCAAGGTCGAGTTGCTGGCTGCCTCTCCGCGCCCGGTGCCGGTTGTGAACGGTGTTGCTCTTCAATTTCAGGAGCGATCAGACCAAAATAGGCCAACTCAATTGAGTGCTTGACGCAACGGATTTTTCCAGAGGGGGTCGTCATGAGCGCCATCACGCTGCTTGGAAGCTGCCGCCGGGCCTGCAGCGGCCCGACTCGTCGGGAAGCCCTGACTGCGGGCGTCCTTTCTCTATTAGGCGGCTTCTTCAATACGCCGTCTCTCTTGGCAGTTCAAGCATCCTCAAACCGGTCGGCGCCTCTTGCCCGGGCCAAAAGCGTCGTCCTGTTGTATTTGCAGGGCGGCCCACCCACGCAAGACATGTTCGACCTCAAGCCCGCGGCGCCGAATGGGGTCGGCGGCGAATTCAAGCCGATCCAGACGAGCGCACCCGGGATCGAAGTCTGCGAGCATTTGCCCCTGACTGCCCGCTGGATGCACAAGTCGGCCGTCGTTCGCAGCGTGTATCACAACGGAGGTTGCCACAAGAACCTGCCGATGTATACCGGCTACGACGTCAATCTGCCCGACGAAGAGTTTCGCGAATCCGACCCGCCGAGCATGGGATCTGTTTGTTCCTATCTCCAACGCGAGCGGCAAAGAGAGCTACCGACATACGCGTACCTGCCCTGCCCTTTGGGCTGGGGCGAGGCGCGGAAGAAAGCCGGACCGCACGGCGGATTCCTGGGACGGCGTTTCGATCCGTTTTGTACCGAGTGCACTGCCTTTGTCGATCATCCCCCCGACGAGCAGTGGAACCCACAGGTCGTGCGCGGCGAGCCGCGCCTGACCGACATGGATCTCATCGGCGGCATGACCCTCGATCGGCTTAAACATCGCCGGCGGCTGGTCGAGCAGTTCGACGACCAATTCCGCAGGCTGGAATCGAATCCCGACCTCGGCAGCTTTCCCCGCGAGCAACGCCTCGCGTTTGACATGCTGACGTCATCGCGAGTCCGCGAGGCTTTTGACCTGAGTGCCGAAAGCCGATCGACACGCGATCGATACGGCCGCACGCTTTTTGGTTCGGCGACGCTCCTGGCACGCCGGCTTGTCGAGCGCGGGGTCCAGTTCGTCAACGTGAGTTGGGACAACTATTCGAAGCGATTTGGCGTCAGCAAAGCGGCCTGGGATACGCATCAACGCAATTTTCCGATGCTCCGCCAGACGCTTTTGCCGAACTTCGACCAAACCTATTCGGCCTTTCTCGAAGATCTCAACAACCGCGGACTTCTCGATCAAACGCTGGTGGTGACGATGGGCGAAATGGGCCGCACGCCGCGCATCAATGCCGACGGCGGACGCGATCATTGGACGTACTGTTATTCCGTCCTCTTCGCCGGAGCCGGCATTCGCTCGGGCATGATTCACGGAGCCTCGGATGATCAGGCGGCCTTCATCAGGGACCACCCGGTCCATATCCGCGATATCTGCGCGACGATTTATCACTTATTGGGCATCGATCCCGAAATGCCCGTCTACGACCGCGGCGGCCGCCCGATTGCGATTGCCCATGGAGGCCGTCCGATCGGCGAAATTCTAACTTGAGCCGCCGGAGCAGATCTCGTGAACGAATCGCAGCTTGGCGATCACCGGATCCATCAGGACGAAGGGATAACTGTCCTTTTGCCCGAGACCGCGGCTTAGGTTATTTAAGAGATACGTGACGGCGAACCAATCTGTCATCAGGTCGTCGAACTTCACGATGCCCAACTGGCGGGGCGAATACCGAGGTCGGACAGCCCGTTCGTTTTGCCGTTTCGGCAGAATCACCAGTCCGCACTCGCCTGCCGTCTCCAGCGTGTCGGTCAGATGCAGGTAGTGCGCCCAAGTCTCGGCCCAATCTTCCCACGGATGACTGCTCGCGTAGGCCGAAACGAACTTGTTTTGCCAATCGGGGCCCGACCCGTTCTGGTAATACATTTGGAGGGCCGCACCGTAATCCTGGCGTTCGTCGCCGAATATCTCGCGAAACGCCTCCAAGTTTTCCTCGTCTCGAATCAAGCGGTCCCAGTAATAGTGACCGATCTCGTGGCGAAAGTGTCCCAATAGCGTTCGATACGGTTCGTGCATCGAGACACGGCGTTTTTCCCGCTCGGCGTCGTCGGCCTCGGCGATATTCACGGTGATGACCCCATCCGCATGGCCGGTGAGGATTTTGGCCGCATTCGGGTCGTCCGGATCAGCCAAAAACTCGAACGCCACGCCTTTCTTGGCGTCGTCACCTTTCGAGACGATCGGCAGCCCCAATGCCATTAAACTGTAAATGAGCCGACGTTTGGCCACCTCGAGCGCGCCCCATAACTCACGGTTCCCAGGCCGGTCGAGCGAGGGGATTAGGCGTGTGAGGCGACACGAAAAACAGTAGGGGTTCGATTCCTCGGCCGGCACCGCCCAATTACAGACATTCTGGTCGGTGTAGTTGCGACAGAGGCGATAATGCTGGCCTGCCGCTTCCTTGGCCTCCGTCCTGAATAAATTGTCGTCGACTTTTTCCAGGGACCCGACCTCGGCCACGTCCGGCAGGAAGGCCAGCGTGTGCTTGCAGTTCAGGCACTGCACGTTCTCGAAGAAGACCAGTCGGCCGCAGTGGTCGCAATGAAAGATTCGCATAGGAGCCATTCATGGCATTGCGCGGGGTAGCGTCAAGCGTCTATTTCGGAGATTGATCGGAATTGGCGTCAAATCTTGGCTTTCGGCTCTCGGGAAACCAGCCGGCACGTCTTTTGCCCCCTGTCGGCGGTCGTGCGATAGGCTATAAATGCTTGCTACGAAATTAGATGGCTGCATAGCGCCTGGGCAGCGTTCGCCCAGGCCGCAAGCGGTCCGTAAATCGAGTTGTCACGATTGATTGGCGTATGGGAATTCGCGTTGCCCTGCATCATCGCACCCGCTACCGGTACGACCGCGAGGTAAGCCTCTCGCCTCAGGTGGTTCGACTCCGCCCCGCTCCCCATTGTCGCACGCCGATACTGAGTTACTCCCTGCGAATCGCACCGTCCCAACATTTCCTCAATTGGCAGCAAGACCCTCAGGGGAATTTTCTCGCGCGGGTGGTCTTTCCGGCCAAAACAAGGGAGCTTGCGCTGGAAGTCGACTTGGTGGCCGAGATGACGGTCATCAATCCGTTCGACTTTTTTCTCGAGCCAGAAGTTTTCGAGTATCCTTTTCAGTATTCCGATTGGATTGCCGGGGAATTACAGCCGTTCCGCGTGACGGAGCCCTTGGGGCCGGAGCTGACGAGCTTTTTGGCGGCGATCCCGCGCGATGCCAAGCGCACCGTCGATTTTCTCGTCGACGTGAATCGCTTCGTGCAAGGGGAAATTCGCTATCTCACCCGCGACGAGCCGGGAGTTCAAAGCTGCGAAGAAACCCTCACTCGCCGTAGCGGATCCTGTCGCGATTCGGCTTGGCTGCTCGTGCAGGTTCTACGGAACCTGGGTTTGGCGGCGCGGTTCGTTTCGGGATATCTGATCCAACTTCGGCCGGACGTCAAACCGCTGGATGGTCCCGCTGGGGCGGACCACGATTTCACGGATCTTCATGCTTGGGCAGAAGTCTTTCTTCCCGGCGCCGGCTGGGTCGGACTCGATCCGACGTCGGGGTTACTGACGGGCGAAGGGCATTTGCCCTTGGCGGCCAGTCCCGATTACCAATCGGCAGCGCCCCTTAGCGGCTCCGTCGATCCGTGCGAAACGAGCTTCGAGTTCCATATGCGGGTCACCCGCATTCACGAAGATCCGCGTGTTACGCATCCGTACAGCGACGAGCAGTGGGAGCGAATCCAACAGGTGGGAGAACAGGTCGACCGGGAATTGGAATCCGGCAACGTGCGGCTCACCATGGGGGGAGAGCCGACGTTTGTTTCGATCGACGACATGGACGCGCCCGAATGGAATACGGCGGCACTCGGCGCAAAAAAGCGAATGATGGCCGGCGAACTGTTCCGCCGATTAAGCCGGCGATTCGGCACAAAACCGCTGTTGCACTTCGGACAAGGCAAATGGTACCCGGGAGAATCGCTTCCCCGATGGGCTCTTGGCTGCTACTGGCGGGCCGACAAGGAGCCGATTTGGAACGACCCGGCGCTCATCGCCGCGGGTGATCACAACTACGGCTTCAGCGAAGCCGAAGCACGCACGTTTATCTCGCAATTGGCAAACCGCCTGGGCGTGGATCCATCGCACGTTGTTCCAGGCTACGAAGATGCCTGGCACTATCTTCTGAAGGAACGCCGGCTTCCAGCTAATGTCGATCCGCTCAAGTCAAATCTGGGCGATTCGGAAGAGCGCGCTCGGCTTGCGCGCGTATTCGAGCAAGGCTTGGGGCAAGTCGTCGGATTCGCCTTGCCGCTCAAAGTGCAGTCGGACGGCACGGAGATGCGTTGGCAGAGCTGTGCCTGGACGTTTCGCGCGGCACATATGTATCTAATTCCGGGCGATTCGCCCATGGGATTGCGGCTGCCCCTCGATTCGCTGTTGTGGACCTCCGACAAAGAAGCGCCCCAACTTTACGAACGGGATCCCTTTGCGGATCGGCCGCCGCTGCCGACTCGCGATCCGGCAGCGCTCGACCGATCTTCGGAGCGACCGGGCTCACTCAAGCAAAACGGTGCCCGGATCCGCACTTGCAATTGGCTGCCGCACATGCCACGACGAATCGGGATCGTTCGCCCGTACATCAATTTGCCGGTCTGATTCCCGACGCGATCCTCGAAGGTTCCGCAAATGAACTCGACGAGGGGTTCATCGAGGAAGCGGTCGACGAGTGGGGGAGTCCAGAGTCTTGGTTCAGCAAGCAGGAAAGCCCGGCGACCGCTCGATCAGACTCGCCTTCGGATTTGGCACGAACGGCGCTTTGCGTTGAAGCGCGGCAGGGAACGCTGTTTGTTTTTATGCCGCCGGTGGCCTACGCCGAGGAATATCTCGACCTGGTCGCCGCGATCGAGCAAACGGCTGCCGATCTCGCGCTGCCGGTGCAAATCGAAGGTTACACGCCGCCGTACGATCCGCGATTGCACCATTTCAAGGTGACACCCGATCCCGGCGTCATCGAAGTCAACTTGCAGCCGGCCGCCGATTGGAACGAAATTGTCGACTTGACGACCGTCTTGTACGAAGAGGCCCGTCAGGTCCGGCTTGGCACGGAAAAGTTCATGCTCGATGGCCGACACACCGGAACCGGCGGCGGCAACCACATCGTGCTGGGGGGTGCAAAACCGGCCGATAGTCCCTTTTTGCGTCGGCCCGATCTGCTGCGGAGCCTTGTGACCTACTGGAACAATCGACCGTCGCTCTCGTATTTGTTTTCGAGCCTGTTTGTCGGTCCCACCAGCCAAGCGCCGCGTGCCGACGAGGCGCGACACGAAAGCGTCTACGAACTCGAGACCGCCCTCGCCCTTTTGCCCGAATCGGGCAGCGCGGTTCCTTGGACGGTCGATCGCGTGCTGCGTAATCTTCTGGTCGACGTGACCGGCAACACGCACCGGGCCGAGTTCTGCATCGACAAGCTGTACTCGCCCGACTCGGCGACCGGCAGATTGGGACTGGTCGAACTTCGCGCATTCGAAATGCCGCCTCACGCGCACATGAGCTTGGCGCAGCAGTTGTTGGTACGGGCGCTGATCGCCCGATTCTGGAAACAACCGTACGTGCAACCCCTTGTCCGATGGGGAACCGCGCTGCACGACCGATTCTTACTTCCCCACTTCATCGCGCAGGACTTCACAGAAGTGCTCGATGAAATGAACGATGCCGGTTACCTCTTCGAGCAAGATTGGTTCGCGTCGCATTTTGAATTTCGCTTTCCCATCTGCGGACAAGTGGCTCACCAAGGAATTCGGCTGGAGCTACGCCAAGCAATTGAGCCGTGGCACGTCTTGGGAGAAGAGGGCGGCGGAGGCGGCACGGTGCGCTACGTCGACTCTTCGCTCGAACGCGTGCAGGTCAAAGTCGGCGGACTCACCGATCCCCGGTACGTCGTCGCCTGCAACGGTCGCCGCGTCCCGCTTCATCCGACCGGCACGCCCGGCGAGTTTGTGGCCGGTGTGCGTTTCCGCGCGTGGCAGCCACCGTCATGCCTGCATCCCACAATCGGCGTGCACGCGCCTCTCGTGTTCGACGTGATCGACATCTGGAACGGCCGATCGATCGGCGGCTGCACCTGGCACGTCGCCCACCCGGGCGGACGCAATTTCGAGCATTTTCCGGTCAACGCCTACGAAGCCGAGAGCCGCCGAGCGGCGCGGTTTTTCGCGATGGGACACACGCCCGGTCCGCACAAAGTCCCCGAGGCCGAGCACAATCGCGATTATCCCTTCACCCTTGATCTACGGCGGCCGGTCGGTCGAGCCACTCTCAACGAATAGGTCGTTGTGCGATTCGTACCTTGATTGACGTCGGTGCCGCCCATTAAGCTGCGGCTCGTGGGAAAAGCGGGAGGCTCTTCCCCGTTACTAATCTCGTGGACCTCAGCGGTTCCTGATGAGTTCAACGACACCTGAAAAAAATATTGCGCCCGCCGGCGGTTTGATCGCGGGATATCGTCCGCCGGCCGATAGTTATGACGAATTGCGGCATCGCGGCGGCGGATTGAGGGAGCCCTGGCCGCGGTTTGCCGGCGGGATCGAGAGGCTAGGAGCGGCCGGACTCGATCAACGCCGCGAGCAGGCCCGCCGCTTGCTCCGCGAAAACGGCGTCACGTACAACGTCTACGGCGCTCCGCAGGGCCCCGATCGTCCTTGGGAACTCGACCCGCTGCCCCTGGTGATCAGTCACGATGAGTGGGAACGGCTGTCGCAGGCCTTGGCCCAGCGAGTGACGGTGCTCAATGCCGTGCTGGCCGATCTCTACGGGCCGCAACAACTGATCGCGCGCGGCGTGCTGCCCCCCGACCTGGTTTTTGCCCATCCGGGATTTCTCGTCCCGTGCCATGGGCTCAAAGTTCCCTCAGACACCTACCTGCACCTCTATGCGGGACAGATCGTTCGCGGACCGGACGGCGGCTGGGTCGTTGTGGCGGACCGAACGCAGGGTCCCTCCGGAGCTGGCTACGCGGTCGAGAACCGCGTGATCATGTCGCGAATCTTGCCGCAAGACTTTCATGCGCTCTATGTCGAACGGCTGGCCTCGTTCTTCATCGCACTGCGCGAGACACTGCTTTCGATCGCGCCGCGCAACCGCGATAACCCGCGCGTCGTGCTCCTATCTCCCGGAACGCGTAGCGCTACGTATTTTGAAGACGGCTACTTGAGCCGCTACCTGGGGTATTCGCTGGCCGAAGGGGGAGATTTGACGGTCCGCGGCAGTCAGGTTTTCTTGAAGACGCTGGGCGGACTGCTTCCGGTCGACGTCATTCTGCGTCGTGTTCCCGACGAAGAGGCCGATCCTCTCGAGCTGAAAGCCGACTCGTACTTGGGCGTAGCGGGGCTGGTTGAGGCTGTCCGCGAAGGACAGGTCGCGGTGGCGAACGCCTTGGGCAGCGGATTTCTCGAAGCGCCGGCACTGATGGCCTTTCTCCCCGAAATCTGCCGGGCACTCCGGAGCGAGGACCTCGCACTTCCCAGCGTCGGAGTGTGGTGGTGTGGACGGCCCGATCACTTGCAATATGTCGAGTCGCATTTGGCCGAGTTGGTGATTCGCCCAGCGTTCCGGCACCGTTCCGCGCCGCCGATCCTCGGTTGGCGTCTCTCGCAAGCGGAAAAAAGCGACTTACTTGCTCGCATCCGTAAGCGGCCCGTCGCATTTGTCGGCCAGGCACAGACTATCCGTTCGACAGCCCCTGTATGGAATGGATCGGGGCTTGAGCCCTGGCGGTTGGGATTGCGGACGTTTGCCGTCGCGCATGAGGGAGGTTACCGCGTGATGCCGGGAGCCCTCTCCAGGATGTCGGCTCAAGAGGGATTTGTTGGCGAGTCGGTTTCCGAGGGCGAAGTTAGCAAGGATGTGTGGGTGCTGGCTACGGCGCCAGTCAAGACGGTCACTCTGCTCAAGCCGAACCGGGCGGCCATCCAGTTGCGGCGCAGCGGAAATGACTTGCCGAGCCGTGCGGCCGACAACCTGTTTTGGCTGGGCCGCTTTGTGGAACGGGCCGAACGGATGGTCCGGCATCTTCGCAGTGCGATTGTCCGCCTGACGACGGATGTTGCTCCGGTCGGCCCGCAGGAAGTCGCCTTCTTGATCGAGTCCTTGTCGGAGACGAGCGACTGGCGGGCCGAGACTCCTGACGACGGCGACGTGCTCGAGGAACGTATTCGCGCCGAGGCGGTTTCCTTCATCTTCGACGAATCGCGGACCGACGGGCTGTTTCAAACTCTGGCGTCGGTGCGGCGGACCGGGGCTGCGATCCGCGATCGTCTATCGATCGACAGCTGGCGGATCGTGAACCAACTCCACCCGGTGACGCTCTTCAATCGTCCGACCGAAGGGGCAAGACCGGGCGAGTTGTTGTTCCTGCTGAATCAGATGGTCACGCTGCTTTCGGCGTTCAGCGGACTAGCAACCGAAAGCATGACGCGGGCCCAGAGCTGGCGGTTCCTCGACATGGGCCGCCGCATCGAACGGGCTCAGCAGACGCTGCACCTATTGAGAAGGACGCTTGTCGAGGTTCGTAGGGACGTCGCTCCACCCCTCGAGGCCGTTCTCGAAATCGCCAATAGCACGATGACTTATCGCTACCGATATCTGACGAGTCTGCAGTTGGCCCCCGTTCTCGACCTGATTCTGGTGGATGAGACGAATCCCCGCGCCGTCGGCTTTCAGTTGGCCGCGCTGGCGGAACTTGTGCGAAACCTGCCGGGCGAGGCGGCCGACGCGGAGACGAGGCCCGAGCCAAGAATCGTTCTCGCGGGGCAGGCCGCGCTGCGATTGTGCGATGTCGACGCGTTTTGCGAGCCCGAACCAAATGGCCGCCGCACGGCTCTCGGCGATTTTCTCGACCAGGAAAGCGGCCACTTACGCCGGCTCTCGGACGCGATCACGCAGCGGTACTTGTCGCACACCGGGCCGTCGCACCAGTTGGGCCTGATCATCCCGAGCGTGCCCTCACCCACGGGAGGTCAGCCCTCGTGAAATACCGCGTTCGGCACATCACCAACTACGAATATCGCGACGCGGTCCCCTTGTGTCAGAACCAGGCCCATCTGTCGCCGCGCGTCTTCGATCGGCAACAATGTGAGTCGACACGGGTGACCGTGCAGCCGGAACCGACGGCCATGCACCCCTGGGTCGACTATTTTGGCAATTCGGCCCTGCACTTCGCGGTCGAGGTGCCGCACGACGAATTGACGGTCACCGCGGAGAGCATCGTGAAGATCACTCCGCCGCGCTTGCCAGCCCCAGCGACAACGGCTCCTTGGGAGCAGGCGCGCGACGCGACAAAGTCGAGTTTTGGCGATAAGGCCGTCCAATTCACGTTTGAATCGCCGCTAATCCGCTTCATCGACGAGGCCCGCGACTACGCACGCCCCTCGTTTACGGCGGGCCGCCCGATTTTGGAGGCGGCGCTGGATCTCACGTCGCGGATTTTTCGCGATTTCAAATACGACCCGAGTGCGACTTGCGTGAATACGCCGACCGAGGATGTTCTTCGCCTGCGCCGCGGTGTTTGCCAGGACTTCGCTCATCTCGAGATTACCTGCCTGCGCTCGCTGGGCCTCGCGGCGCGGTACGTGAGCGGATATCTCCTCACTGAGCCGCCGGCGGGACAGCCGAAGCTTGTTGGTGCCGACGCCTCGCACGCGTGGTTGTCGGTCTATTCGCCGCAGCAACGCTGCTGGTTCGATCTCGACCCCACCAACAATCAAATGCCCCAACTTCGTCACGTGACCCTCGCCTGGGGCCGCGATTACAGCGACGTATGCCCCATCAAGGGGATATTTTTGGGGGGCGGCGACCATCGCATGTACGTGTCGGTCGATGTGGCACCAACGACCGACAACTGAGCCCACCGGCTCGTTGAGTCTTGACTTTAGACCTGGGACGTTGGACCTTGGACGTCTCGCAATGGTCCTTCGAGTCGGGGCACATCCATGAGCACAATTCTGGTGACCGGCGGTTCGGGCTTCATCGGCAGTCATTGCATCCTGCAACTCTTGACCGCGGGCCATCAAGTCCGGACGACGGTCCGAAATCTCAAGCGAGAGCCAGAAGTCCGCGCCCTGCTCAAGGAAGGGGGTGCCGAGCCGGGCAATCGTCTCGCCTTCTTCGCGGCCGATCTGGAAAAGGAAGTGGGTTGGGCGGAAGCCGTCGCCGGCAGTGAATACGTTTTACATGTTGCGTCGCCCTTTCCGCCCAACATTCCCAGCAACGAGGACGAGCTGATCGTCCCCGCGCGGGAGGGAACGCTGCGCGTGCTGAGAGCCGCTCGCGATGCCGGCGTCAAGCGCGTCGTCGTCACCTCGTCGTTTGCCGCAATTGGCTACGGTCACAAACCGCAAGCCGCTCCGTTCAATGAGACCTTTTGGACCAATCCGAATGGCGACGACGTTCGCCCTTATGTGAAATCGAAGACGCTGGCCGAACGGGCCGCCTGGGATTTCATCGCCAAGGAGGGAGGCGGCCTCGAACTTTCAGTCGTCAACCCGGTGGGCGTGCTGGGACCTGTTCTGGGGCCGGACTTCTCGACGTCGATCCTCTTGGTGCAGCGATTAATGGACGGAGCGATGCCTGGTTGTCCGAAGCTCTATTTCGGCGTCGTGGATGTGCGCGATGTGGCCGATTTGCACCTGCGGGCAATGACGAATCCGGCTGCCAAGGGCGAGCGCTTTCTCGCCGTGGCCGGCGATTTCGTTTCGATCCGCCAGATTGCCAAGGTACTCAAGTCGCGCTTGGGGGCGGCGGCCAGTCGCGTTCCCACGCGGCAGCTGCCGAATTGGCTCGTTCGGCTGGCTTCACTTCGCGATCCGGCAGTCAAGCAGATTCTTCCCGAACTCGGCAAGCCGAAGAACGCGACCAACGAAAAGGCCAAACGCGTGTTGGGGTGGGCTCCGCGCTCGAATGAGGACTGCATCGTGGCCACGGCCGAAAGCTTGATGCGGTTGGGGCTCCTCAAGGACAGCGCGAAATAGGTCGCCGTCTAGAGCATTCGAACTGCCGCGACGTTTTAGTCGTCGCTCTTCGGCGCGGTCGGCGACTTCGCGGACTTTTTCTGCGTAACAATTTCAATCGCCTCTACAGATCCATTCGTTTCGAGATCCTTGTCGAAATGCAGCTTCACCTCGAGCGGCGTCGTCTCGAAGCCCTGGATTGTCGCCTTGGGAGGTGAACTGTAGCCGGCTCCGGCCTCGGTGATTTCAATCCGCGTGACGCGACCATCCTTCACGATGGCCTGCGCCTGCGCCGGCCGGTACCGCCACAACTCGCCGCGCTCTGGCCGATAACGGTAATAGTCGGAGACCTCGTCGAGCCGCTCGTTGGTTACTCCGTGAGGGGCAAGCACTTTGAGCAAGGCCCGCTTGTTGCGCTGCGCCTGCGCACGGGAAGGAGGACCGCCTCGGGCCGGTGTGACGCCGCGAAAAGCCTCGCGAAACAATTCCGGCGATACACCCAGCCCAGCCGCCACAAGTACCACCGGCCGGCCGCGGTCTCGCCGATCGGTTTTGTGACCGCCGGCGAATTGGATCGGAATCTTCATTTCGTCGGCCCACGCGACACCGCGGCCTGACCCGATCGCGGTCAAAGCGATGACCGCGCATCCAAACCTGAGAACTCTTTGCATCGAGCGAACCTTGGTTACTCGCGGCGACCTATCTCCGATATTCTCACTGCTCAAAACTAGCCCCGTTGGAGAGATCGTTCAACTGCAGCTGCTCCCGATATTGGCGTGCTGTCAACCCATTCGAAAAGCGGTACAGTGAAGCAGGGCCAGCAATCACCGCGTTCAGCTCAGCGGAAATACACTACCTCTTTGAGAACGCCAAGCGGGATCACCTCAAGGGTATTCCATGTCATCGACGCACAGGGCGACCGAATTGCCAATTGGCGAGAAGGTCGATTCTTCGTCAGCGAAAATGCCGCAACGGTGTACGATGCGGGGCCGCTATATCACGCTCGAGGCGCTCGATCCGGCGATGCACGGCGAATCGCTTTGGGCGAAACTGGGCGGACAGCAGAATTCGAGTTTGTGGGTCTACGTGTTTGACGGGCCCTATCTCGATCGCGCGGAATTTGACCGGGAGCTCAAGCGAAAAGCCGCGTCGCAGGATTATTTGTTTTTCGCCGTCGTCGATAACGAATCGGAACTGCGCGCTCGGTTTGGCGGCTTATCTCAACATCCATCCGGCCCATCGGTCGATTGAAGTCGGATCGATTCTTTATTCGAGGGCGCTGCAGCAAACGCGCGGGGCGACCGAGGCGATGTACTTGATGGCGCGGCATGCGTTCGAGGACTTGGCGTATCGGCGGTACGAATGGAAATGCAATGCGCTGAATGAACCGTCGCGCCGAGCGGCGACACGTTTTGGATTCACCTTCGAGGGGATATTTCGACAGCATTTGATCATCAAAGGCCGCAATCGGGATACGGCCTGGTTTTCGATGCTCGACGGCGAGTGGCCCGCGAGAAAAGCGGCCTTCGGGCGCTGGCTGGAGCCGAGCAATTTCGATCCGCACGGACAGCAGAAGTCGGCCCTTTCCATGCGGATCGCCGAAGGCCGCGAGTCGGGCGCGGCAAATTCGTAGGTCCGACCGGCGCAAGGGGAACGCCGCCCGGACGCTACTGAATTAATGCCAATCGCCGTTCTCGATCCATTCGACCTTGGTCACGTCTTTGAGCTTGAGGATTCCGTGCGATGTGCCGTCGGCCGCAATGATTTCCAGGCGATCGTGGCAGAAACCGGCGGCTCGAAATCGTTCGTGCCTGGAATTCTTGAGGCCGGGAACGTCGGTTTGCCAGTCGAACCTGGTCACTGCCAGCCAATTGCCATCCGGTGACCAGCACGCGCCGTTTGGCGCACCGGCTCCCTCTTTGTCGCTGCTCAGTAGCTTTTTGGGGTTGGTGCCGTCGAGGTTGACGAGCCAGAGGCTGTCGAAGCCGTGGCCCTGGTGATGGTAGGCGACCTGATTTGTCCCCGGCCGAAAACGAGGATAACAATTGAGGCCGCTTCCCTGAGTGATGCGTCGCTCGTGGGTCCGGTCCGGATGCATGACGTACAACTGGTAGCCGCTGCCGAAGGGCGGCTGGCGATTCGAGACCGTCACAAACCATTCGCCGTCGCGGGACCAATCGTCGACTTCGTCGGTCTCGGGGATCGGCATTTTCTTCAGCTGTTTGTCGGCAAGATTGTACAACCAGACAGAACCCTCCGAATGGTCGTCCTTCGTGTATTTTACTCGGTTGAAGAGGAGTCGCTTGCCCTCGGGTGACCAGAGGCCAAAGCCAGCATTGTCCGCCACCTTGACCGAATGTTTGCCGCCAAAATCCGCGACGAAGAGGTTCGACGGTGTTACACCGTCCGTGCGGGCGCGCCCGAAAATTGGCAGAAGGCCATTCGATCAATCTGCGGCGAGATCCGAACCGCAAATCCGCCCACATCGAGCCGTTCCCATTCGCCCGAGTTGGGATCGACGGCCATGATGCCGGAGTATTTTCCCGTCGCGCCGTTCGGCCTTTTGTATTCGACGCCGGCCCGAAGATAGAGCCTTCCGGGAAGAACAATGGCTGACGTGCTCGACGACAAGCTTGATCCGTCGGAGGATGACGAGAAGTTGCCCGAAAAACTGATCGTCGTCGCGGCGCCCGTCTGAGTTTGGGCGATCGTGCCTTGGTTCGATCGCGGAGCCGGCCGCGCGGGTTCCTGAGCCACAAGCCGCCAGGGGATTACGCCGCCGGCGACGATGAGGACGGCGGCGGCCGCAGCAGCGACCAGTTTCGGCGTTGAATGAGGTTGGACTTGTGTCATGGCAAGAATCCTTTGTTCGAGATGACGATAGGCGCCGGAGATGCCGGCGGCGACCAGCACGTTGCGTCGTTCGTCCGGCCAACGGGTGGACATTTTCAGCAACAGCCGGCCATACGATGCTCGACGGTTGACCTGGCATTGAATCACCAATTCGTCGCAGGCCGATTCTTGGGACTGGCACCAGCCGCGGACCATCGCCCAGACCAGCGGATGGAAGAAAAAGAGCGAGCGGGCGACCGTCGGGAGCCAGTTCCAGGTCAGGTCGCGACGTTTGAGGTGGGCCAATTCATGGGCCAGGATGAGCCGCCGCTCTTCGTCGCTGAATGTTTCGAGCGAACCAGCGGGGAGAACGATGGCCGGCGATCGGATTCCCACGAGTTGCACTGTGTTTGCGTGCGGAGCAATACGCAGTTGCGGCAGTCGGCGGATCGCCATCCGGTCGGCTTCATCGCGAAGATCGCACAGCCATGCGATGCTCTGCACTGGCTCGCTCTGCCCCCGGAGACGAATAATCGCTCGCAAGCGCTGTGCCGTTCGCATCAAACAGTAAACAACCCCTGCGCCCCAGAGCAGGAAGACGACCGACTTCAGCGAAAACTCGGACTTGTCGACCTGGGATTGGCGCACGATCAGCGGGATTGCCTCGTTAGCCGGTCTGAATTGGCGCGATTGAGCCAAATGCTCGGCCGGTGCCGCGAATGTTTGCGCGGAACGTTCGATCGGTCGGGCCGGGAGCATGGGAAGATCGAGAGGCTGGCTCCAGATGAGGGCGACCAGCAATTTGAGGCACGCCATTCGCCAGACCCAGCACCGCACGCGGGCCGACAAAAAATGGCAGCAGTGAGTAATCGCCCATGCGGCGGCGATGGCAATTCCTCCCTGGAGAGTGGCGCGCCAGAGACATTCGCACCACAAGGCCGACCATTGGTCGAGTTGCCCGAGGAAATCGCTCATGGCTGATTCCTTGTCGTTGGGTCAACCGTTTTTCTCACGCGATTCGATACGTTTGAGCAGATCTTCGAGCTTGCGGGCCTCGTCGCCACTCAAATGGGCTGAGCGCGTCAGGTACGCCACAAACGGCGAGACCGACCCGTCCAGAATGTCCTCGACGAAATCGCCGACCAGCTGTTGCAGCAGCTCGGCCTTCGAGAGGGTGGCAGTGTACTGATGGGCGCCGCCGGACTTGCGGCGCTTGAGGTAGCCCTTCGTGCGGAAGCGCTCCATGACAGTGAGCAGCGTGGTCCTCGCGAGACCCGACGTCTCGGCAAAGTAGGCCGCCACCTCGCGAACGGTGATGGCCGGGTGGTCGGCGACATATTGCAAGACGCTGAGTTCGAGATGTCCCAGCGGTTCCTTGGGCGGCGTCATTGGCAGCTCCTTGACTACGCGCGTCGTCATACTACGACAGACTACGCTGGTAGTCAATTGAGAAAGGGTGAAAATGTTGCGGTCGCCGACAGGCAGGCTGCCGGCTGAGGCACCGGCGTTAGATGAGTCATGCGGGGGGATCTTCGCGTCGAAACGACATCCCCTCTTCGCGGCGGCTTCGAAAAGCCTCGTCAACACGTGCTTTGTTCGGCAGGCGGGACCTACCCGGAATGCGTGCCAAATGACTAACGTAGAACAGCGAGTTCAACCGATTCGGTCGATCCTCCAATCAGGGAAGCGAGCTGCGATGCCCGAATTTCAATTCGATCTGGCCGAGCCGACGACGAAGGACGGCATCTTGTCGGAATTGCGCCGGCTGCATGAGGTCAGCTCGGTTTTTTGGGAGTCATTCACGACGGAGGAGTTCTTTGCGCCCGTAGGTGGAGGCTGGTCGGCAGCCGGGAACGTGCGGCACTTGAACAAGTCGATTGGGCCGCTCGCTCGGGCGATGCGGCTGCCGCGGGTTGCGCTTCGAGTGCTGTTCGGCAAAGCGCGTAAAGCCGTCGCGGACGTATGCTGGGCTGCGCGATGTCTACCTGGCGACGCTCAAACGGGGGGCGGGTGCCGGCTCGTTCGCGCCGGAACCGCCGGGCGAGATGGGGAACGACGCCCGCACTCGGGTCGAGCTGATGGCGAAGCGCGAGGACTTTTCGCAGCAGTTCTGGAAGGCGGTCGCCAGCTGGCGCGAGGAAGACCTTGATCGCTATGTGCTGCCCCATCCACTGTTGGGGAAGTTGACGCTCCGCGAGATGCTGTGCTTCACTCTTTATCACAACTACCATCACGTGCGGAACGTGGCGACGCGTCTGCAGGGCGCGACGAGTGATTCGACGTCGTAACATCAGTCCGGGAGAGCGATCAGCGCGGATTCAAAACAATTCCGTGATCGGCGGGCCGTTATAGACCTGGTGCGGACGGCCGCTCTGATCATTCCAGGCGAGTGTTTCTGGCAGACCTAAGGCGCGGTAAATCGTGGCGCCGAAGTTTTCGGGCGTTTTCGGATTCGCAGCGGGGAAAGCTCCAATACGGTCCGATGCGCCGACGACTGTGCCGCCGCGGACGCCGCCTCCCGCGAAAAAGACCGACTGCACGGCTCCCCAATGGTCGCGGCCGGGCAGCTTGTAGAACTGCGGCAGATGGCTGATCCGCGGCGTGCGGCCGAATTCGCCGGCCATGACGATGAGCGTCGACTCGAGCAGGCCGCGCTCATTGAGATCGTCGAGCAGGCCCGAGACGGCGCGGTCCATCGGCGGGAAGAGCTTGTCGCGGAGGTGCGGGAAGGCCTCGCCGTGAGTGTCCCACGTTTCATCGTTGCCGAGGTGCACCTGTACCAGCGAAACCCCGGCCTCGACGAGGCGGCGGGCCATGAGGAGCGACCAGCCGAAGGCGTTGCGGCCGTAACGGGCTTGTTCGACGTCGGGCGCTTTGTTGACGTCGATCGCATCGCGGACCCGGCGGTCGGTTAAGAGCGAGATGGCCCCCTGGCGATAGCGGTCGAACTGCTCGACGTCGGCAAAGCGTTCGAGGTCGGCCCGCTGCTCGTCGAGCACATGCAAGAGTCGCGTGCGGCTGTTCATGCGGGCGAGGTTCAGGTCCTGCGGCAGCGAAAGCGAAGGTGCGTCGAACCGAGTGCGGCGGCGGAAATTCGGCCGGTCTTGATGGTCGAATTCGTATTCCGGAAAGGCGCCGCAGCTGTTCGAGCTGAAGGGGGAGACTTCGATGAACCAGGGATCGTGCCGCGAGCCCATTTTTCCGGCGAACTGTCCGGGGATCGCTCGACGAGAAGAATGAATGAGCTTATCCGGCAGAACGGCCGCCGGCGGTAAGTTGTTCCGCGACGGAAGCAGAGCGCCGGCGATGGAGGCGATCGACGGCCAGTCGCCCGGTTGCGGGCCATCGGGGCGGAAGCCGGTCGGCAGGTCCGACCGGCCAGTGAGCATGATGTGGTGTCCGGCCGAGTGATCGTTGGAGCTATGCGTCAACGAACGGCACAAAGCCCACAAGTGGGCTCGCTGGGCCAGCCGAGGAAGATGCTCGCAGATCTGGATACCCGGAACGCTGGTGTCGATGGGCCGAAATTCGCCGCGGATGGTGTCGGGCGCGTGCGGCTTCATGTCAAAGCTGTCGTGCTGGGACAGGCCGCCCGACAGGAAAATGTAGATCACGCTGCGGGCCGTCGGCCTGGCAATCGGGCTCGCGGCTGCTTGCCGCAACGGCTCGACATGATTCAGTCCCAAACCCAAGAGGCCGATCGATCCTGCTTGCAGCAGAGCGCGGCGATCGATCGCGGGATGCTGAGGGACCAACAACGCGGCATCCAATCGGCAGGCCGGGCGGGATGGATCCGGCAGTGTTCGACGTGGGGACAAGTCAAGAGCAGCTTATGCGATTAGCTGCACAGCTTCAACGGGTCGGGGTCGATCGCGAGAGGCGACGACGCCAAAGCCCGGTTTTGTGCTCCGTTCAATTCGCCTGTAGAGTGAGAAAAACACGTCGTTGGCGTCGACGCGGATCGCAGCGTGCGTCGGCGACATTAAGAACGGGATGGCCGCCATGACCGAATCAAACAACCGGGCCCAAGCATTGGACGTTGCGCAACGATTCGTCGACCGGATCAACGCGGGCGATGCGGCCGGCTTGAGCGCGCTATCGACCGAGGATCACCGATTTATCGACTCGCTCGGCAATGAGGTCACCGGTCGCGACAAAATTCAGGCCGGTTGGTCCGGGTATTTCGGCATGGTGCCCGATTATCGCCTCGCGGCCGAGCAGTGGCTCACCGACGGCGACGTGGTAGTGATGTTTGGCATGGCGAGCGGCACTTATAGCCCTGATGGATCAGTGCCGCCCGAACGCCGCTGGTCGACTCCGGTCTGTTGTCGCGCGGTCGTGAAGCGGGACCAGCTCGTCGAATGGCGTGTGTACGCGGACAACGAACCGATTCGCCACCTCATGCGGACGAACTCGTAGCCGTTCGGCGTCGGCTTACTTGGGCTTGGTTTCCTTCTCGCCACGACGCAGCGTCTCGTCCATGTCGTCCGGATCGTCCATCGAGACGGAGGGCAGTTTGCGGGCGTTGCCGTAGTCGGGGTCTTTGGGGTCGATCGCCTTGGCCGGGTCGAAGACGCGTGGATCGACGGGCAGGCAGCGGTACGGGCGATAGTCGGGTTTGGTCGTGAAGCAGTCGGCGAAGTCGTTCGCCAACGCGTCGAACATATTGAGCGGCGGCAAGCCGAAGATCTCGTAAAGCGTGCGGTGCATGCTGACGATCGTGGTGTGGCGGTGCGAGACGTAGCCGCGCCTGGCCCAAGGGCTGATGACCAGAAGCACGCTGCGCTGGGCGTCTACGTGGTCAGGTTCGCCCCCCGCGTCGTCCTGTGTGACAAAGATCGCCATATTCTTCCAGTACGGCGTGTGTGTCAGGAATTCGACGATCCGACCCAAAGCTAGGTCGTTATCCGCCATGTACGAGGCCAGATACGGGTAACCCCTTTCGGCTTTCGGGGCGGTGCCGTGATCGCAGCACAGCGCAATGTTCACGAACGACGGGAAAGGTTGTTTGCCGGCGAAGAAGAGTTTCTCCACATCCTGCATGAACCAATGGGCGCGATACTGATCGGGTATGTTCATGTTGAAGATGGGAAACTCGCGGCACGTGTTGTCGTAGAGAACTTTGGGCATGGGAATGTTGACCACCTCGCGCCCACCGGTCGGATGCATCTCTTCTGCCTCTTCGACGCCGGGGAATTCGAAGCCTTCGCCGTAGTTGCGAAAGCGAACGTTATGGCGGGCGAGGTGCTCCCACATCGAGCCGGCTTCGGGATAGTCCTCGGGAATCATCGAGCCGTTGGACCCCATGGCATAGCGGCGGCCCGGTGCGGCGCTCTCCTTCTTGAACGACCAGCCGACCGAGTAGGTCATCTGCATCAGGTTGTTCGGCTGCACGCCGACGAGCCAGCGATGGCCCACGCCCGACGCCTCGGGCTCCATATAAAAGTTGTCACTGATGGTGAATTGCCGGGCGAGCGCATTGTGATTGACCATGACGGCGACGTCTTTGAGCGTCGGTTGACCTTTTTCGCGAATTGTCTGGTGCAATCCCCATCGCAGCAGGCGCGGGTCGTGCTTTGCGCCGGGAACGCGGTCGAAGATCGTGTCGTACGTGTGGTTCTCTTTCGCGATGAAGACGACGTACTTGATCTCTTTCGACGCCTCGCCGGACGCTGTCGGGATGATCGGCGAGGACATCACGGGCCGGTCCTCGCGACGGTCGACGATGCCGTTGTAAGCCAGGACGTTGGCCGACATGACGGCCAGTTCGTCGTCGGAGGGGACGTCGAGCAAGCTGACGGCGCCCCGCATGTCCAAGAATTGGCTTTTGGGAATTTCCTTCCCCGCGTTCGGGCCGTTGCCGAATCCGCGAAAGCAGATGCAAACCAATTGTCGCCCGTCCGGCGAAAGGGCGACGCGGTACGGATACCAGGCAGTTGGGATGTGTCCGCGCACGGTTAGCGTTTTTGCGTCTAGGACGGCGATGGCGTTGATCCCCATCTCCGCGACATAGAGACGCTCGCCGTTGGGCGAGACGGCGAGGCCCGCAGGACTGACACCGCGGACGCGCGAAACAAGCGGCGAAGGAACGATCCGCTGTTTGGCTACGATCGTGTGCGTTCCGAGATCGAGGCGCTCGATCATGTCGTTGTTGCCGTTGGAGACATAGAGGGCGTCGCCCTGGATCGCGAGGAAATTCGGCGCGCTGCCGCCGACCGTCTTGCCATTGTCCGCGGGGGCGCCGATCAAGAGGCCCGTCTTGACGCGGCTGACGACCTTTGGCGACTGGGGATTTGAAACATCGACTCCCCAGACGGAGAACGATTCGGGCACATTCGGCTCGCCGAGACCGGGAATTTTTCGCCCTTCGACTTCGACTCCGTCGCGCGCCTCCTTGCTCGGGTAACCAAAGGGCGGAAATGTGAGACCGCGTTTGTCAAAGCGTTCGCTCTTGGGATTCGGGACCGGGCTGTATTCGAACAGGCCGATATTCGCGACATAGACGTCCTTTCCGCGAACGGCGACCGCGTACGGATAACGGCCCACTGGCACGGAGCCGATCGCCAGCCGCCGCGTTGCATCGATGACCACGAGCCGGAAATTGGCGACGTCCGCGCAATAGAGATATTTCCCGTCGCCGGAGGCTTTCACGTCGACGATGTAACTGTCCTCGAACCTGCGCCCCGCGACTTCCCCGTTGAGCGACACGCGGGCGATTTCGCGCCGGGAGGCGACGTCGTAAAACTCGACGGCGCCAAGTTCGCCGGCGCTCCAGTACAGGGCCTGCCCGTCCGGAGAGAAATCTGCGCCGCCGGTGTTCGTCGGTCGCTCTTTTCTTTTGCCTTTGGTCTTGATTGAGGGTGCATCCAGCAGAGCGACCGAGGGCTTGGCCGCCTGCCAATTCGTGATCAGCTCACCGATCCCGTCGCTTGCGACAAAGATCGTCCGACCATCACGGCTCATGGCCAGACCGTATGGAAAACGGGCCATGGGCAAGTGCCTTCCGATCGGCTGCAGGTAACGACCGGTTGCGAGAATCGTGCGCCCGTTCGGGTCGTGTTTTGCGTACGTGTCGACGGAGGGTGCGTGGAGGAACGGGGCATCTGCAGCCCCTGCCTCAAAAGAGAGGCTGGCGACAGCGATGAGGGCGCAACTCAAACGAAATGTCATGAAGGATCCTTGGTGCAATCGGCTTGCTTCACTCGGACTCATTGCGGCTGCTCGAGGTCGCGAGGCTGCGCAATCCTCGGCAGAAATGAGGATACGGGTTTTCCGTACTCCGTCCATCGAGGGCTGAATTGGTGTGATCCGGACGAGGGGGAACTCCGTGCTTACTGGATCGCATTGGATTTGGATTGAGCGGGCGTCATCCGACCCACGGTGACATTATCTCGGCGGCTTGAGGTGACAAACAGCCCTCGACCGTTCGCAAGCGGTCGGTAGCCCTCGAGCTCGTCGCCGTTTGCAAAGGTTTGCGTGCGCAGGCCAACGCGCGGTCCCCACGCTCGACCGTCGGCGATTGCCTGTTTGAGATCGAGCGTCTCCAAGCGCCAGCCCCGGCCTTCAATCACGTTGAGCACGCATGTCAGTTGGCCGGACCTCTTGTCCCAATGCAGATTTTGATTGAACGGGGGAGCAAGGAAGCGGTACGCGACGACGCCAGCGGCACTCGTTCGACGGGTCGCCAGGAGTTTTTCCGGATCGTAAAGGCGGACTTCGGGACGGACGTTGCCGTAATCGGCGGACGCCAGAAAATCCTTGCCGTCGATGGAGACAAATTCGGGGCGACATCCGTTCACGGCCGCGTCGTCTTGGATGGTGGCGAAGGCCGATTGGCTCAAGTCGCCGTCTTTTAGGGCGCGGTCCCAATCCAATTGATAGATGACCGCCTTGCGGTCGACTGTGTCGCCCAGGAATGTGCCCCAGTGCTCGTGCCACGTGAGCCCGGTCGGATGTCTGAGCAAGGGTTTGTCTTTGCTTCGCAGCCAAATCACCTTGCCGGTGGGTTGGAAGTCCGTTGAGTATTCCCGAATGACACCGACGCGCGGCTTGACGGAGTAACAATCGCCGTAGAGATAGAGCTTGCCGGCGTGGAAGCTGGCGCCCTGGGCGGCACCGAGGCCGTCGATTGTGCGTGTTTGGACCTCATTGAGCGAACAGTCACACAACCAACGCGGTCCACTAATTGGCGGTGCTGGATCGGCCAACAGCACAGAGCCGCCGCAAGATTCGCCTATCGCGGTCAGCGCAATCGCGAGGAACAAACAGCGTCGTAACATAGGGCACTCGGATGTTTTGCAGGTTGCTGAATCGCGCAGCTTTCAATCATCGAAAATGGCCGGCAGCGTTTGATGTTGAAGACGTCAAAATTGGGTGAAGAGGTTTGCGCTGGCGTGCGGAATCGTACTGTGCACCTCTGGTCCCCTCGAACGGGTGAAGCTGTGGTCGCTCTCTTGCTAAGGGCTGAAACAGCCATTGGTTATGGCACAACGGAAATTGCCAGAGTCAGGCTCACTTTTTCCGTGGCCTCTTATCCAGTCGGTATGCCGGCGAGATCGCGCAGCGTATTATGCTTTTGGCAGGCCGGATCGAAGGGATGTCATTCGAAGCGTCCATTCCCCCCTCTTAAATAGACGTATGACGAAGACTTCGCCGTCCCTGAGCAGATTCAGCCGATTCGGCCGACATTCGCGGTCGTTTCAGGTCACGGGCACGTTTCTGCGGCGTCAGCTCTGGGTCTGGCCGTTGATCGGCGCGGTCGTGCTGGCCGGCGTCGCCTGGTGGGTCAACGGCGCGGTCGAAGCAGTGATGCGGAAACAAGTTGCCGCGGAGCTTACAGCGATTCGCGATGCCGACGTGACCGCGCTCCGCGTATGGATGAAACAGCAACAAGCCGACGCCAAAGTGCTCGCCATGTCGGACCGTATTCGTCCGGCGGTCACCGAGCTGATGACCCATGCCGATTCGGATGCCGCCCTGCGGGACTCTGCCCGGCAGGCCGAGTTGCGTAAATTTCTTCTTCCACGAATGAAGATTTTCGGCTTCACGGATTTCTTTGTGTTTTCACCGTCTCGCAAGGTCATCGCCTCTTCGCAAGACGCGACGATTGGGGCGGTCTTGACCGGTTACCGAGGTGATCTGGTGGCGAAGGCACTACAGACCGGATCCTTGATCTCGCGCCCTTTTCGCAGCCCCTTTTTATACCCCGACGAACATGGTGAATTGCGGGCTGAGCGTCCCACGATTGTGGCGGCCGCCGCAATACCTGACGATCACGGTCACACGCAGGCAGTGTTGAGCCTGCGGATTCAGCCCGAAGCCGAGTTCACCGAGATTCTGCAGATGGCCCGTGCGGGCCAAACGGGCGAGACGTTCGCCTTTGACGACAAGGGGCTGATTCTCAGCCAGAGCCGCTTTGACGACGATCTGAAGCAGATTGGACTCTTGGCGGACCAGCCCGACTCGCACTCGGTCCTCACGCTCGAATTGCGCGATCCGGGTGTGGACATGACGAATGGCGAGCGGCCGAGCCTGAAACGGGCCGACCAGCCATTGACGAAGCTCGTCGCGGCTGCCGTGGTCGGCACCGACGGCGTCAACGTGAACGGCTTTCGAGATTACCGCGGCGTCCCCTCCGTCGGAGCCTGGAGCTGGCTTCCTGAGTATGAGTTCGGCGTGTCCGCGAAGGCCGACGCCGCCGAGGTCTTCCGGCCGCTCTATGTGTTGCGAAATGTCTTCTGGGGTCTGTTGGGCCTCTTGGTGCTGAGTGCGGGGGGCATTTTCGCCTTTATGGTCTACGCGGCGCGGCAGCAGTTGGTCGCCCAAAAGGCGTCACTTGAGGCCAAACGTCTCGGACAGTACACGCTCGAAGAAAAAATCGGTGCCGGTGGAATGGGCTCCGTGTATCGTGCGCGACACGCAATGCTCCGCCGGCCAACCGCCGTCAAGCTGCTCGATCCAGACAAGATGAGCCCCAACGCGATCGCCCGCTTTGAACGCGAAGTGCAGCTCACCAGCCAGTTGAACCACCCCAACACGATTACCGTGTACGACTACGGACGCACGTCGGAGGGCATCTTTTATTACGCGATGGAATTCCTTGAGGGCGTCACCTTCCACGACCTGGTCGGCGAATATGGCGCGCTCCTCGAGGGACGCGTCGTATACCTGTTGCGGCAACTCTGCGGCTCGCTGGCCGAAGCGCACGCCAGCGGGCTGATTCACCGCGACGTCAAGCCGGCCAACCTGATTCTTACGTGTCGCGGCGGCGTGTGTGACCTTGTGAAGGTTCTGGACTTCGGATTGGTCAAAGCGTTCGGCAACGAGCAGGATGACCGACTCACTGCAAACCACGCATTGACCGGGACGCCCAGTTACATGTCGCCCGAGGCGATTTCTCATCCCGACACGGTCGACGTACGCACGGATATCTACGCAGTCGGTGCGGTCGGCTATTTTCTGTTGACGGGAACGCCCGTCTTTTCGGGGAACGGATTGATCGAACTGTGCCGCAAGCACATTCAAGAGCAGCCGGAGCTGCCCTCAAAACGGTTGGGGAAACCGGTGTCGGCCAAGTTCGAACAACTCCTGCTCGAATGCCTGGCAAAAAATCGCGAAGACCGACCCGCAAGCGCCGCCGTTCTGCTCGAAGCGCTCGAAACGCTCAAGCCTGAGCCGCCTTGGACGCGAGCGGATGCCCAAGCCTGGTGGAAAAGCTTCAACGCCGCTTCGCTTGACGATTCCAACACCGACGCATCGACGAGCGGGATCGAGATTATCCACACGGTGATTGCCGGTCAGGGTTCGGGCGATGGCTCGATCGAAGTCAATCTCTAGTCGGGGATATTTCGGCTCTGGCTCGGTTGGGAAAATCGGTTTGTGTGAAGTCTGATCGTCCAAATGGTCCGATATTGCTCTCCGCTCGGGATTGGAGGCGTACATGCAACCGCGACAGGATTTGCGAGTTGGGGACGGTATTCGGGGCATGGAACTGCTCAACCGGCAGGTCGTCAACAAGGGGACGGCCTTCACCGAGCAGGAGCGCGATCATTTCGGCCTGCATGGCTTGCTTCCGCCTCACGTCGAAAGTCTGAACGAGCAGTCGGCCCGCGCCTACGAGGCATATAAGCGGAAGACGGAAGACCTGGAACGGCACATCTATTTGAGGCAACTCCAGGATACGAATGAAGTCCTCTTCTATCGGCTCCTGCTCGACCACATCGAAGAGATGACGCCGATCGTCTACACGCCGGTCGTCGGACAGGCTTGCCAGCAGTTCAGTCACATTTATCGCCGGCCGAGGGGCATTTTCCTCTCGTATCCGCTGCGCAAAGCGCTGCCCAAGATGTTGCGGAACCGGCCCAATCCGGAGGTCGATGTGATCGTCGTCACCGACGGCGAGCGGATTCTGGGCATAGGCGACCAGGGGGCCGGCGGAATGGGCATTCCGATTGGCAAGCTGTCGCTTTATTCGCTGATCGGCGGCATCCGCCCCGACCGGACGCTGCCGATTGTGCTCGATGTGGGGACCAACAACAAAGAGCGAC
Organism: uncultured Planctomycetaceae bacterium; assembly: GCA_963756305.1. GTDB lineage: Bacteria > Planctomycetota > Planctomycetia > Planctomycetales > Planctomycetaceae > DASPSM01. The sequence goes on along the minus strand of CAVWNP010000001.1, from coordinate 918,376 downwards.
TTGAGGATCCCGAGTATCTCGGCTGGCGTCACGAGCGGATCACGGGCGATGCGTACCTGGATTTCGTCGATCAGTTCTTTGGTGCCATCGAACAAGAGTTGCCGGAGACGCTCCTGCAATGGGAAGACTTTGCCAGCACGCATGCCCGACCCATTCTGGACCGGTATCGCGACAAGTTTTTGACGTTCAATGACGACATCCAAGGAACGGCGGCGGTCGCGTTGGGCGCGGTGATGAGCGCCCTCAAGGTGACTGGCAAGCCGTTGAAAGAGCAGAGAGTCGTGATGCTGGGAGCCGGTTCGGCGGGACTCGGTGTCGCCGATTTCTTGAAAGCTGCCATGCGCGAAGAGGGGCTTTCTGAACAGGATGCCAGCCAGCGTTTCTGGGTTGTCGACGCCGCTGGCCTGTTGCATGCAGGACGGACGGACTTGAGCGCCGATGCGAAGGCGTATGCCCGCCGGCAGGAAGAATTATCGGGTTGGCCGCGAACGGCTAAAGGACAGATTGGATTGGCCGATGTGATTCACATGATTGATGCGACCGTGCTCATAGGACTTTCGTCGGCGGCCGGCGCTTTCAGCGAAGGCATCGTGCGGGAGATGGCGAAAAAGGTGCAACGGCCGATTATTTTTCCGCTTTCCAATCCGACGTCGCGATCCGAAGCGACCACCAATGACTTGCTGCAATGGACCGAGGGGCGGGCGCTTGTGGCGACTGGGTCGCCATTCGATCCGGTCACCGTAAACGGTGCGCACAATTCGTACGGCCCAATGCAATAACGTTTACATCTTTCCGGCGATGGGGCTAGGGGTCGTCGCTTCGGGAGCCCGGAGGGTGAATGACGCAATGATCCTGGCGGCCGCCCGGGCGCTGGCTGAGCACTCGCCGATCTTGAAAGACGCGAGCTCTTCCCTCTTGCCGGCGCTGGGCGATCTGCGAAAGATTGCCGTCGAAATCGCCACGGCGATCGGCCTCGCGGCTGTGAAATCGGGAGTTTCTCCATCGGCAAGCGCGGACGAAATCCGCCGTCGCGTGGTCGCCACGCAATGGACTCCCGCGTATCCCTCGTTGTTGAGCCAGTAGCTCAGTCGCGGACTTGATCGGGTCAGTAAATCATTCCGCCTTTCCCGTTTGCTCGAAGGAAGATGACATGGCGAAGACCATCGCAGAAGAGCTGGTTGACACATTGACGACGGCCGGCGTTAAGCGAATCTACGGAATCGTCGGCGATAGCCTGAATCCAGTGACGGATGCATTGCGCCGCCGCAAGAAGATCGACTGGGTGCATGTGCGCCACGAAGAGACGGCAGCCTTCGCGGCGGGAGCCGAGGCCCAGCTGACGGGACAATTGGCCGTCTGCGCCGGCAGTTGCGGACCCGGGAATTTGCACCTGATCAACGGCCTTTACGATGCGCACCGCAGCATGGCGCCGGTGCTGGCCATCGCCGCGCACATTCCTAGTTCCGAAATCGGCAGCGGCTATTTCCAGGAGACGCATCCCGATCAGTTGTTCCGCGAATGCAGCCATTACTGCGAACTGATCTCGAATCCGCGGCAGATGCCGCGCGTGTTGCAGACGGCTGTGCAGCACGCCGTGACAAAGAAGGGGGTTTCGGTCGTCATTCTATCGGGCGATGTGGCCGACATGACCGTCGAAGGCAATGGCGGTTCGATCGAGTTCGTGACGAACGCGCCTGTCGTGCGACCCTCGGACGCGGATCTCGGCCGACTGGCCGAATTGCTCAACAAGGCCCGGAAGGTCGCGATTTTTTGCGGAAGCGGATGTGCCGGGGCGGACGGCGAAGTCTTGGCGCTGGCCGAAAAGATCGCCGCTCCGGTCGGTTACTCGTTCCGCGGCAAGGAATGGGTCGAGCACAACAACCCGAACGCCGTTGGTATGACGGGTCTGTTGGGCTGGGGCTCCGCATATCACGCGATGCACGGCTGCGATGTCTTGCTCCTATTGGGAACCGATTTTCCGTACGACGCATTCATGCCGTCGTCTCCCAAGATTGCACAAGTCGACATTCGCCCGGAAAGGCTCGGACGGCGATCGAAGCTGGATCTGGGGCTGTGCGGCGACGTCGCCGATACGCTCCGCGCGCTTTTGCCACATCTGCGGGCAAAGTCGGATCGCGGATTTCTCGACGCGATGTTGGAAAAACGAGCGGTTGCTGAGCGGAAGCTGCGCACGTATGTCGATGAGATCAGCCAACGCAAGCCGATCCATCCGGAGTCGGTCGCTGCAACCGTCGACGAGCTTGCGGGAGAGGACGCGGTCTTCACGGTGGATACGGGAATGTGCTGCGTTTGGGGGGCGCGGTATCTGCGCGGCCCCGAGCCGGCGGATCCTGGGTTCGTTCAATCACGGTTCCATGGCCAATGCCTTGCCCCAGGCGATCGGCGCCAGATGGCCTACCCGGACCGGCCGGTGATCTCATTTTCGGGCGACGGCGGACTGTCGATGCTGATGGGCGAGCTTCTGACCGTCGCGCAATACGAACTGCCCATTCGGATTGTGGTCTTTAACAATCATCGTCTCGGAATGGTGCAATTGGAAATGGAAGCGGCGGCGATTCCGCATTTTGGCTGCGAGCTCAAGAATCCGAATTTCGCTGCCGTCGCGCAGGCGATCGGACTTGAGGGAATTCGCGTGGAAGATCCTGACGATGTGCGACCGGCTCTCCAACGAGCGATGAAGCACGACGGGCCCGTGCTGGTTGACGTCGTGACCGATCCCGACGTGCTGAGCATGCCTCCGAAGGCGACAGTCAAGCAGGCCAAGGGCTTTGCGCTCGCCATGACCAAGATGGCGTTCGCTGGCGAAGTCGATGATGTGTTGGATACCGTGATGGCCAATTGGCGGGTCCTGAAATAGCAGCGAGTGATCTGATGGACCACTCTCAATGCCGATCGAGCGATGGCTGAGTCCGTCGCCCTTAGCAACGGGCGGACATAGAATTGAATCGGCTCGATCGCGTGTTTTGTTTGCTCCGCGCTTTGACGCTCGAAGGAGGATCGCCGTGATCGCTGCTCCCATTCCAGCCGGTGAGGCCGAGCGTCTCGCCGACTTGCGGGCGCTTAAGATCCTCGACACGCCGCCAGAAGAGCGGTTTGATCGCATCGTGCGACTGGCGCGTCGCGTTTTCGATGTGCCGATCGCTTATATCGCGCTCGTCGACGACGACCGGCAGTGGTTCAAAGCCAAGTGCGGCATTGAGTTTGATTCGACCGGACGGGACGTTTCGTTTTGCGGCCATACGATCCTGCATGACGGACCCCTGATCGTGCCCGAAACGCACGAGGATGAACGATTTCGCGACAACCCTCTCGTCGTCAATCCACCGTATATTCGTTTTTATGCCGGCCACCCGCTCAAAGGCCCCGGCGGCTACAACGTGGGCACGATCTGTTTGGCTGCCCCCCTGCCCCGGACGCTGACTTCCGCCGAACTGGCCACGTTGGCCGAGCTGGCGACCCTGGCAGAGCACGAATTGAACATGATCGACGTGATCCACGCACAGCGCGAATTGCTCGATACGAAGGAGGCCCTGCTGGCGACGCAGAATAAATTGGCTGCCGAGCTGTCGGAGGCGGCTGCCTATATAAAGTCGCTCCTGCCCCCCAAGCTCGACGGGACCGTGCGCACTGATTGGGCGTTTATCGCGTCGTCGCAGCTCGGCGGCGACATGTTCGGCTACCATTGGCTCGATCCGGACCGGCTGGCGATCTATCTGCATGACGTGTGCGGTCACGGCGTTGGTGCGTCGCTGCTTTCGATCGCGGTTTACAACGTGCTCCGGCGGCAGTCGCTGCCCGACGTGGGCTTCCACGAGCCGGCCGAAGTGCTCACGGGGCTCAACCGGGCCTTTCCCATGGAAGAAAACCAGCACAAGTTCTTCACGATCTGGTACGGCGTGTTCGAGCGGGCCTCGCGGACCCTGCGGTTTTCGAGCGCGGGACATCCGCCGGCATTGATGTTCAATGGCCATCCGGATCGCCCGTCGAAACTCGGTGAACCCAGTTTGCCGATCGGCGCGACCGACGACGCGACCTTCGAAACTCAGAATCGTGCGCGTCCCGCAATCGAGCCGTCTTTACCTCTACAGCGACGGCGTTTCGGAGATCGATAAGGCCGGCGGCGGCATGCTGGAAATTAAAGGGCTGATTCAATTGCTGGCGCAAGCCGCCCACGGGCCGGGCTCGCGCATCGAGCGCGTCCTCAGCGAAGTCCGCGCGTTACAAGGTTCGCCCGAATTCCGGGACGACTTTTCACTGGTCGAAGTGGAGTTCAACTGACACATGGATCTCAATGACGAAGCGGCCTTTCCCCGGCTCACGATGGCGGAAATTGCCCATCTCAAGCCGTTCGCCACTCCGCGCGACTACATGAACGGCGAGACTGTGTTTCATGTCGGCCAGCCCGATATCGATTTGTTCGTCGTCGAGACAGGCGCGATCGAAATCCAGAATCCGAATGATGAGAATCGAGTGATTGTGACTCACGATCGGCTGCAATTCTCGGGCGACATCGATCTGTTGACCGGCCGACCGGTGATCGTGAGCGGCGTTGCGCGGGGACAATCGCGCATTCTGCGCGTGCCGGGGAGCCATCTGCGAGGCTTGCTTAATCGCGTGCCGAGCCTGGGCGAGAAGCTGATCGTCGCTTTTACGCGGCGACGCGAGCTTTTGTCGCATACGGGCAAGCTTGGGTTGCAAGTCGTCGGGCCCGGTCGCTGCCGCGATACGAATACGGTTCGCGAGTTTCTCTACAAGAACTTCGTCCCCTTTACATGGTTCGATCCGGAGACGGAGGAAGGTCAGCGGGTTTTTCGCTTGCTGGGCGCGCCGAAGAAAACGCCGGTTATCGGGCTCGGTAACGGGACCGTCTTGGCGAACCCTTCCCTAATCGACCTGGCCCGAGCCGCCGGAATTTGGAAATACTGTCCGGCTCAGGAAGTCGACATGTCGATCGTGGGCGCGGGACCGGCGGGACTGGCCGCGGCGGTTTACGCATCTTCTGAGGGACTTTCGACGCTGATTCTTGATCGTTTGGGGCCTGGCGGCCAGGCAGGCGGCTCTTCGCGAATCGAAAACTTCATCGGTTTTCCCGCCGGCTTGAGCGGTGCCGACCTGGCAACCCGCGGCGTGCTGCAAATGCTCAAATTCGGCGCAAGATCGTTGCGCCCGTCAACGTCGAGAGTTTGATTCCGGCGCCAAACCCGGACGCTCGGCACGTGCTGAAATTGGATTGCGGGGCCGAGATTAAGAGCCGCGTTGTGTTGTTGGCGACGGGAGTTCGCTGGCGGCGGCTCGAGGTTGAAGGAGCGGACCGCTACACGGGTGCGGGAATTTATTACGCGTGCACGACCGTGGAGGCCGACCTCTTCGATAAATGCGATGTGGCCGTCGTCGGGGCCGGAAACTCGGCCGGACAGGCGATTATGTTTCTGGCCGAGTGCTGCCCGCAGCGTACAGTCCACGCACTCATCCGCAATAGGCTCGGTCCCGGAATGTCGGAATACCTCGCGAATCGGATCCGCGCGACGCGAAACATCCTCGTGCACGAACAGACCGAGATCGACACCGTTTTCGGCAACGGCCACTTGGAATCCGTTTCGCTCAAAAGCAAAGGTGGCGAGGGCTCGCGGCAGCTCCCCTGCGCGGCGGTCTTCGTCTTTATCGGGGCCGAGCCGGGTGCCGAATGGCTGCCGACCAATATCGCCCGAGATGACAAAGGCTACGTATTGACGGGTTCGGACGTGCTGCGTTCCGGTCAATGGAGACTTTCGGATCGCGACCCCTGCCCGCTCGAGACGACCATTCCCGGCGTGCTGGCCGCCGGCGATATTCGTAGCGGTTCGACCAAGCGGGTTGGATTCGCAGTGGGCGACGGTTCGTTGGCCGTGACCTGCGTGCATCGCCTGCTCTCGATTCGGGCCTGATTCTCTCGAGGAAATGTCGATGGATGGACAGACGGCGCAGGCCGACGGACAGAAACAACAGGAAGTCCGTTTGAACGGACGCAGCATCGCGCCAGGCTTGGGAATGGGCCGGGCGTGGGTCGTGGGCGACGTGCTCTATTACGACGGCATTCAGCCAACCATCGCCCCCGAGGACGTGGGGCAGGAATGGGATCGCCTGCGGCAGGCCTTCGAGGAGACGTTTGCGGAGTTGGAACTGTCGGCCAATCGCATCGAGTCGGAATTCGATTCGGCGCTTGCCGGTATTTTCCGAGCGCATGGCACGATGCTCCGCGGGCTCGTCGATTCGGGGGAATTCGAGAAGGAACTCAGGAATTCGTCGCTCGCCGCCGAAACGGCGGTGCGGCGCGTGCTCAATCGCTGGTACAAGAAATTCAAGGCCCTCGAAAATCAAACGCTGCGCCAGCGGGCCGACGACGTGCTCGACCTGGGCCGCAATATCATCCGCAGACTGCGCGGCGACGTCAGCGGCGGTCTGCAATCGATTCCCGATCAGAGCGTGCTCGTCGTTGACCGGCTCTTGCCCTCGGACGTCGTACGGCTGCACAAAACGCGCGTGTCGGCCATCGTGGTCGAAACGCTCGGTCAAGGCTCGCATGCGGCGCTATTGGCCCGCGAAAAGGGAATTCCCACCGTCACGGGAATCCCGGGGATCTATGCCCAAATATCGGGCGGAACGGAACTCCTGATTGACGGGCATCGCGGGTCCGTGGTGATCTCGCCGGAGCCGGCGACGCGGGACGAATTCGTCGAACGGCTCAAATCCTGGCGGGCCACGCTCGTTCGCTGCAAGGACGAGTGTCGCAAGCCGGCCAAAACTCTCGACGGCCAATTGATTCGAGTCGAGGCGAATATCGGCATTCAAGAAGATGTCGACCTGGCTCTCGACAATGGTGCGGACGGTGTCGGCCTGCTGCGCGTCGAGCAGCTTTACTTCGCGCGGCAGGATCCGCCGACCGAAGATGAACTCTTCGCTTCTCTAAGAGCGCTCGTGACGCCGCTCGGCAATCGGCCCGCCACGATTCGCCTTTTGGACATCGGCGGCGACAAGCCGTTGCCTTTTCTGCCGATGATCGCGGGATCGAATCCCAGCTTGGGCAGGCGCGGGGTGCGCGTGCTGTTGGAGTACTCCCACCTCGTGCGCACACAGATGGCCGCTATTTTGCGGTTGGGCCAGGAGCATCCGGTTCAGGTGCTCATTCCGATGATCACGCTCGAGCAAGACATCGAGCGGATGCGGGAGATTTTTGACGCCCTGGTGACTGAAAAAAAGATCACGTGCCCGCCCAAATTCGGCGCGATGATCGAAACGCCGGCGGCTGCGCTCGCCGTTCCGTCGGTGCTCAAGCATGCGGACTTTCTCTGCGTGGGAACGAACGACCTCACGCAATATACGCTCGCTGCCGGCCGGGATGATGCTTCGGTCAACGTCTACTTTCAAGACAGCCACGAGTCGGTTCTGAGGCTCTTGGGAATTGTGTTGGCTGACGCGAACGGCCATCCGGTGACGTTATGCGGCGAACTGGCTGGTCGGGAAGCCATTGTACCGCGGTTGTTGCAGATGGGCTTTCGCACGCTCAGCGTCGCGCCGACGGTTGTCCCTTCCACGAAAGAGGCGGTTCGCAAGGTCGATATTGCCGCGGTCCAGAAAACTCAGCCTGACCTGGTTCTTCAAACGAGGAGTACGTAAGCATGAAAATCAAACGAAAAGGCTCGGCGGTTTGGCAAGGTGGCATTAAGGACGGCAAGGGAGCCATTTCGACGGAAAGCGGCGCGCTCAACTCCTATCCATACGGATTTGCCAGCCGGTTCGAGGGTCAGCGAGGCAGCAACCCCGAGGAATTGATTGCTGCGGCTCATGCGAGTTGCTTCACGATGGCCCTGTCGCTGATCCTGGGCGAGGCGAAGCTCACCGCCGAACGGATGGAAACGGCTGCCGAGGTGACGCTCGAGCAAGTTGACGGCGGCTGGGCGATTACGGCCGTTCATCTCAATTTGACGGCCAAGGTTCCGGGCGCCGATCAGGCGAAATTCGCGGAACTCGCCGGCAAGGCCAAGGCTGGCTGCCCCGTCTCGAAGTTGCTCAAAACCGAGATCACCCTCGACGCGAAATTGACGAACTAGATAGCGCTGCGCGAGGCGGCCCCTTAAGGATGGGGTGGCTCGTGATGCCCGCCTTCATCATGGTGGGCCGCCTCGTGGACGGCGCCTCGCTTGTCCTTGACCAGGAGCGAATAGAGGCAAGGCAGCACGAAGAGTGTGGCCGGTTCGCCGGCGATGAGTCCACCCAGGATCGCGCGAGCCAGCGGCGCGTTCGCTTCGCTTCCCCGCTCGAGGGCAAGTGCCGCGGGAATCATCGCAAAGAAGGCGGCGAGCGCGGTCATCGTCACGGGCCGCACGCGGATCGCGGCCGCCTTGCGAATCGCCTCTGTCGGCGTGAGTCCCTCGTGCCGTCGCAATTCCTGCGCAAAGTCGCTCAACAGAACCGTATTGGCAACCTTGATGCCCACGATGAAGATGATCCCCAGCAGAGACTGCACATTGAGAGCCGTGCCTGTGAAATACAACATGGGGATCACGCCTGCCTGCGAGAGAGGCACGGTGAACATCACGGTAAACGGAACGACCCACGACTTATCGAGCGCGACCATGAGGAAGTACATTAAGAGCGAGGCGAGCAGAAGTCCGATTGCAAGACTCTTGAACGTGTCCTGCATGCGGGAGTATTCGCCCACGAGCTGAAGCTTTCCACCGGCGAGCAGTTTGTATCGCGTCGTGGGTGACTGGTCGGGACTCGTTTTGCCCGACTGAGGCGCGGCGCGCTTGCCACCTGTTCGATCGGCTTATGGTTTTTGTCGACTTCGTACGGTCTCCAAGTGCCCGACGAAACCGACTCGCCGAATTTCTCGATCACTTGCGAAACGTCGTCGGCTACGTGGCCCAGATCGCGGCCGGAAACCCCCATCGTCAGGTCGATGGTCGGTTGCAGGGTCGTGTGGTTGACTTCGGCCGGCACCTGCCTGCGATGGATCGTGGCGACGTTTCGCAAGGGGACCGGTTCGCGCTGCGTCGGGCTCGTGATGGGGATATTGAGCAGGGTTTCGACCGACCGGATGTCCGCTTCCGGATACTGGACGCCGACGAAATATTGATTGTGGCTGACCGGGTCGATCCAGAAGTTCTTCTTGTTGAATTGAATGCTCGAATTGAGGGCCGCCACCACGTTTTTGATCACGTCCGCCTGTGTGAGCCCCAAGTCGGCGGCCTTGGCCCGGTCAATATCGATCATGAATTCCGGATAGTCCAGCCGCTGAATGATGCGGGAGTCGACAACGCCGGGGATCGATTCAACCTCCGCCTTGATGGCGGCCGCCAGGTCGCGGGCCTTCACCATGTCTTTGGCGACGATTCGCACGTTCAGTGGGGTTGATTTTCCTTCGTTCATCGCTCCGCGGATCATACCTCCCGCGTCGAAGGCGAAAGTCAGTTCGGGAAATTCCTCATGAAATTTTTCCCGCAGCCGCGTCACATACTCTTGCGCGGAATGCTCGCGCTCCGCTTCGAGTTGGACCTTGACGACGGCGTCCATGGGGCCCGCGTTGGGCGTGTAGGCGGCCGACCAGTCGGCCACGACGCCGATCTCACTAATTATGGTGAGCAGGTCTTTTTTCAAGCTTTTCCGGATCGACTCTTCCACGCGGGCGATTTGCTCTTCGGTGCGTTCGATCCGCTGTCCGGTTTCGGCTCGCACTTGAATCTCGAACGCGCCGGCGTCGACTTCGGGGAAAAAGTCCCGCCGCAGTTCCGGGCCGATGAGCACGACCGCGGCAACCAGGAGCGAGACGCCAGTGACGATTGTCCCGACACGGTGCATGAGCACAAAATCGAGTGCCCGAATGTAGGCCGCGATGCCTCGATCGATGAGGACCTCCCAGGCGGCAAACGCGCGGGCGATCGACCCGCGCGGCGCTTGGCGTGCTCCATGACCGTGGGCCTTGAGAATCAAAGAACTCATCGACGGAACGAACGAACGCGACAGGACGTAGGCCACGATCATCGAAAAGGCGACGGCAAACGCCATGGGCCGGAACAGGAATTCACCGGTCCCGGGCATCAAAGCCAAGGGTGCCAGCACGAGAAACGTGCACAGCGACGATACCAATTCGGGCATCGCCACTTCGCTCGCCCCCAAAAATGCGGAATCGCGCAGGCTGTCTCCAAGCGACAGGTGTCGGTGTGTGTTTTCCAGACAGATGATGGCGCTGTCAACAAGCGGGCCGATCGCGAGCGCCAGCCCGGCGAGAGTCATCACGTTAATCGTCAGGCCGGTGGCGTACAGTCCGATCACAGCGCCCAGCACCGAGAGGGGAATGGTGCAGATGGCGATCGCCGTCATCCTGAGTTCGCCCAAAAAAATCAGGATCACCAGCGAACAGAGCACGGCCCCCAGCACACCCTCTTGCACGAGCGCCTTGATCGACTGCCGCACGTAAACCGACTGATCCATCACGACCCTCAGGGTGATATCGGGCCGCGTGAGTTTCGGCTCCATGTCCGGCGCTTCGGCCTTGAGACTGTCGACGACGTTGAGCGTGCTGGAGCCGAGCTGCCTGAACACGGGGATATAAACCTGCCGCCGCCCGTTGACGCGCACGATGTTTGTCTGGATGAAGCTCGTATCTTCGGGGGTTCCCACGTCGCCGAGGTAAGTGGCGTTGCCCAGCTCCGTGCGCAGCGGGATCCCCTTCATCTCGTCGACGACGTTGTACATCGAGTTGGAATCGATGGCGAAATCGATATCGCCGAATTTCGCGTCGCCGGTGGGCATGAAGAGGTTGTAGCGGTCGAGCGCGTTCATCACGTCGGTCAGCGTGATTTGGCGAGCCTGCATCTTCTGGCGGTCCAGGTAGGCCAGCACGACCCGCACCTTGCCTCCGAACACGACCGGTGCGACGGCGCCCGGGATCGCCATCACCATGTTGCGAACTTCATAGCGGCCCACATCGTAAAGAACCGATTCCGACTGGGTCTTGCTGTCGAGAGCCACGATGCAGGCCGGCACCGTCGACGTGGGATCGAAGGGCAAAACGACCGGCGGCAACGTGCCAGGTGGCAGGGTCGGCAGGGTTCCGGTCGCCAGTGACATCACCTGGCCCAGGGCGCCGTTGGGGTCGGCTGCCGTTTGAAAGTAGTTCCGCACCACGCTGGCGCCGACGATCGAGCGCGACTCTTGCCGGCTCATGTTGGCGGCCTGGCCCGTCCAGCGTTCCAGGCGATTGGTGATATCCTTCTCGACGGCCGTGGCGGGCATGCCGCTGTAAAACGTGAGGACTTGAACCGCGGGCGCCTTGAAGATCGGCAGAATGTCGATCGGGATGCGGGTCAGACACAGAACGCCGATCACCACGATCGTCAACATGGCGACGATAACGGCGTGCGGATTGCCCAGCGAAGCCCGGATCAGTCCCTTCATGGTTCCACCAGAGCACGGGGCATGAGCTGTTTTCCACTCGCCCCGGGCGCTGAAACGTGCGACGCGTCGAATATAGGTCCGGCTTCGTTCGAGCGTCAACGGGTGATGCGAGCTGACCTCATGAACGAATTGTCATGCGACGGCGACACTTTGTCGGCCGAGCGGTGTTTCAACTTTAGCGGGCGTTGGAAATCTGCGGAATACGAGGAAGTGTCTGCCGAATTGTGCGCTTGTTTAACATCTCGACCGCGGCCGGTTGCTGTCGGTAGGATGGATTCAGGTCAAAATCCGAAGTCGGCAAATCACACTTCGCTCCATTTGAGTCTCTCCCATCCGTCGAGTCGGGCTAAGGGGGCTTCGCTCATGTTTTGGCGTCGAGTCCTGGTTGTTGGTGCGTTTCTCGCGCTGACCCTCGTGTCCGCTTCACAGGCCCAGAATGGGCAACGTCGGCATGCTGTTCGGGCAAACCGGCCGTATCGAGGGGCCGCATACAATCCGTATTACACGGCTGGTTATCGCGGCACCCCGGCTACGGGTGACGTCCAGTCGCTGACTCAAGCCTATTCGACCCTCGCTTCGGCCGATCATGACTACCAAGGCCACCGCGTTAAGGCGATGCATGCGATCAAAAAAGCGGCGCGGCTCATGGGACAGAAGATCGGCGGCGACGGGAAGGTCAAAGAGCAGCAAACCCTGTCCGATGACCAGTTGCGTGGAGTTCAGACCACGCTGCAGAAAGTCCGCGGCAGCGTCGGCGGCCGGAATTCACAGCGGGTGGTCGAGCATATCAATTCGGCCATTCATGAGCTGACCGTCGCTTTGTCGATTAAGTAGGCTGCGTTCGGCGTCCGGCAAAGGTAGAATTGCCGGACGATGGAACGAAAGCCTGCCGATCGGTCGAGAGTATCGTTCCAGCGGCAGCCGTTCATTGAGACGGTCCGCGCCAGCAAACGGCTCCTGCTGCAACCGGCTGATTTTGCCCCCTCGCGGAGCGACTTCGAGGTCATCGGCGCGTTCAATCCAGGGGTCATTGAGGTCGATGGCCGGGTCGTCATCCTGGTGCGGATCGCCGAACGCCCTCGCGAAAGCCGCCCCGGTTTTGTGGCTCTGCCGCGCTATGCGAACGGCTCGAAACTGGCCGTTGATTGGGTTTGTCGCGACGCGATCGAATTCGTCGATCCGCGGGTCGTGCAGTTTCTCGAAACCGGGTGTGTCCGGCTGACATTCGTGTCTCATCTGCGCGTCGTAACCTTGGCGGAAGCCGGGGCTGCCAAAGTCACCGAAGGCGCGGCATTTCGCCCGCTGGAGTCGTGGGAGGAGTTCGGCGTAGAAGATCCGCGGATCACTGCGCTCGACGATCGCTTTTATATCACGTATGTGGCGGTCTCCCGGCACGGTGCGGCGACCGCCCTGGCTTCGACGGTCGATTTCCGCGAGTTCGCGCGGCACGGCATCATCTTTCCCCCCGAAAACAAGGATGTCGTGCTTTTTCCCGAGCGCGTCGGCAAGCACTACGTCGCCCTGCATCGGCCCAACGGCCGGACGCCGTTCACACCACCGGAAATGTGGGTCGCGCGTTCGACCGATTTGACCGCCTGGGGCAATCATGCGCCAGTTTTCGCCGAGAAATGCGGTTGGGAGAGTGGTCGCGTCGGAGCCGGGCGCCTCCGATTCGCACCGATCGAGGCTGGCTGGAAGTCTATCATGGGAATCGCCGCCCGACGGGGCCTGGCGAAGTCGGGCAATATGTAGCAGCGGCCTTGTTGCTCGACTTAGAGGATCCCAGAAAGGTGATCGCACGCAGCGTGGAGCCGCTTTTCACTCCCACCGAGCCGTTCGAGCGAGAAGGCTTTGTGGCCGACGTTGTGTTTCCGACCGGGATCGTTGCCCGCGACGACTTGCTCACGGTGTACTACGGGGCGAGCGACACCTATACCGGCATGGCCCGGCTTTCGCTGAAAGACACACTCGAATCACTGGAAGCGCTATGAATCGATCGAGTGGCAACCACGCCTGGGACCGGCGGCACGCCATTCGCTTTAACGGAGGCTTCCTAATGGAAGCAGCGTTGGAATCGGGGCTGCCACTCGAGGCCATGAGGGAAAGAGACCGCGATGCCCAGTGAATCCCATGTTCGCACGATCGCTTTCGTGGGCGACTATTTGCCGCGACAATGTGGAATTGCGACGTTTACCGGCGACCTGTGGCAATCGGTGGCGACGCGCTATCCAAAGACGGAATGCTTCGTCGTTCCCATGGACGACAAGCCGGGCGGCTATGACTACCCGCCCGAAGTGCGGTTTCAAATTCCCGAGGATGATCTCGACGCTTACCACAGGGCGGCCGACTTTTTGAATTTCAGCAACGTCGACGTCGTCTGCCTGCAGCACGAATTCGGAATCTTTGGCGGGGTCGCCGGCGGCCATATTTTGGCGATGCTCCGCAACTTGCGGATGCCGGTGGTCACCACTTTACACACGGTCCTGAAGGATCCGAATCCCGACCAGCGGCGCGTCATGGATCAATTGACCGAGTTATCGGCCAGGGTGACTGTGATGTCGCACCGTGGCCAGGCCTTCTTGCGTGATATTTATAAGGTCCCCGACGAAAAGATTGACGTTATCCCGCACGGAATTCCCGATCTTCCGTTTGTCGACCCGAACTTCTACAAGGACCGCTTCGGCGTCGAGGGAAGAAACGTCTTGTTGACCTTTGGACTTTTGTCCCCGAGCAAAGGTATCGAATACGCGCTGCGGGCTCTGCCGGCGATCCTCAAGGAGTTCCCGGAAACAGTTTATATCGTCCTCGGGGCGACGCATCCAAAACTGCTGCAGGAACAGGGTGAGACCTATCGCCTTCAACTCGAGCGGATCACACAGGATCTGGGCATCAAGAAAAACGTGATCTTTTACAACCGGTTCGTGGCCCTGCGCGAATTGGTCGAGTTTATTGGGGCGGCCGACATCTACGTGACGCCCTACCTCAATGCGGCCCAAATCACATCGGGAACGCTTGCGTATTCATTCGGCTGCGGCAAGGCGGTTGTTTCGACGCCCTACTGGCACGCGGAGGAACTCCTGGCGGACGGACGCGGCGTGCTCGTACCGTTCGGAAACAGCGACGCCATCGCCCAGGAAGTTTGCGCCCTGCTGCACGATGAAACACAGCGGCACGCGATGCGCAAACGGGCCTACCTGCTCGGGCGCGAGATGATCTGGGCCAATGTGGCCCATTTGTACATGGAATCGTTTCAGCGCGCCCGCAGGGAATACGGGGCCGTCGCCCGACGGCGGCCGGTAATCCGCACGCTCGATGAGCGTCGCTTGGAGCTTCCCTGGCTGCGGCTGGAGCATCTGTGGCGGATGACCGATTCCACAGGACTGTTTCAACACGCGACGTACACGATTCCCAATTTCCGCGAAGGCTATTGCACCGATGACAACGCGCGAGCCCTCGTATTGATGGTCTTGCTGGAAGAACTGGGACAGGACTCGCCGGAATCGGAGCGAGCCTCGGGCACCTACGCGGCCTTTCTCGAGTACGCGTTCGATCGCGAAAAGAACCGGTTCCACAACTTTTTGAGCCTCGACCGGCGGTGGCTCGACGACGTCGGATCGGACGATTGCCTCGGTCGCTCGGTCTGGGCCTTGGGGACGTGTCTCGGCCGTTCCAAGCAACACGGCCTGCAAGCCTGGGCGGTCAACCATTTCGAGCGGCGCTCAACGCGGTTCTCGAGACGACATCCCCGCGCTGTTGGGCCTATGCGCTCATCGGTATTCACGAGTACTTACGCCGCTTGAGTGGTGATCGGTTAGTGAACCAGGCGCGGGACATTCTGACGGGTCGCCTGATCGACCTGTTTCACGCGAACGCGGCGGACGACTGGCCTTGGTTTGAAGACATTGTCTCGTACGCCAACGCCCGCCTGCCGCACGCCCTGATCCAGAGCGGGCAATGGACGGGCAGCAAAGAGGCTGCCGAGATCGGTCTCAGGTCGCTCCGCTGGCTGTGCAACGTGCAGCGCTCACCCAAAGGCTGTTTCCGCCCCGTCGGCTGCCAAGGCTTTTACCGCCGCGGCGAATCTCCGGCGACCTTCGATCAACAGCCGATCGAAGCGTGCGCGACCGTCGCGGCCTGCGTTGCCGCCTATCAGGCGACCGACGAAATTGAATGGCTGAACGAGGCGCGTCTCGCGTTCGAGTGGTTTTTGGGCCGCAACGATCTCGGCCTGCCGTTGTGGGACTCGCGCACCGGGGCTTGCTGCGACGGTCTTTCACAGGACCGGCTGAACCAGAACCAGGGAGCCGAATCGACGCTCTCGGTGCTGTTGGCGCTCGTCGAAATGCAGCTGCTTGAGGCGAGCCTGGCGGCCTTCGGCCGCGCCAGCGAAAACAACGGCGCGCCCACGCCGCACCTGCGGCGAGTTGCCGAGGAGCGCGCGTCCAGGTGAGCGGCTTGATTTGGTCGATCCACCGCGAGACACTCGCTGCGTGTTTTACTCTGTTTTGATGAACGGGGAAATTGTCCGATGGAAGTGAAGCGGACGGGTGTCGTCCTCAAGCCCAATTGCGCGGGTGCTGTTTCGTCCGTTCGACCAGCAGGATCCGAATCGGAGCATGCGGATCGTGGGCCGCGTGATGGAACTTTCCGAGGCGGAAGTCGACGCCCTCTTGGCGCAGGTCCTGGAAGAGTTTCGCGGGCGGCATCACCGGCTGATGCGGTTTTTTCTGGATCGCTTTGAGGCCGTCAAACAATTCTTACTCACCGATCGCCCCGTGAGCGAAAACCGCAAGCTGCTCATTGGCTCGTACTTCACCCAGGAATATTCGATCGAATCAGCCGCCCTCTTCAACCCATCGATCGTGTGGCATCCTGATCAGGCGCAAGTACCGCCCGGTTCACGGCGCTTTATCGTCAGCATGCGCACGACGGGGGAAGGACACATTTCGTCGCTCTGTTTTCGCAGCGGCGTCGTCGATGGGGAAGGACGAATCACGATCGACAAGCCGACCGGGTTCGTCACGCTGCCGCAGGTCGTGCCGAATGCCCAATACGACAAATCGCTTTTTCACCGCAAGCTCGGTGAAATGGGAATCGACGGTAGTTTCGTCGAATCGACCCTCTCCAAACTCGAGGATCTCTTCACGCTTGATCAGATCGAAAAGGCGGTTGGCGATACGCTGCGCTCGCACCGTCCGAGGCATCGCGAATGGGAATCGGTCGCGAAGGCAATCGTCGTTCTGGCGAAAGCCAACTACGAAATCCAATGCGATCCCGAAGGCGACATCTCGGAGCGGATCATTTTTCCCTATTCGCCAACCGAGCAAAATGGAATCGAAGACGCGCGCTTCGTGCTCTTGACCGACGAGCAGAATAACCCGCACTACTACGCCACCTACACCGCGTTTGACGGCAGCGTCGTATTGCCGCAAATGGTCGAGACAGACGATTTCTTGCGATTTCGCATTAGCACGCTGAATGGTCCGGAGATTCGCAATAAAGGGCTCGCGCTCTTTCCTCGAAAGATCAACGGCCATTTCGCCATGATCTCACGTCAGGACGGCGAAAACCTGTATCTGATGTATTCCGACATGCTCAATTTTTGGTACACCAAGCAGCTTCTGACCAAGCCCACGCAGTCCTGGGAGTTCGTGCAAGTCGGCAACTGTGGCTCGCCGATCGAGACTGAAGCCGGCTGGCTGGTTTTGAGCCACGGAGTGGGGCCGATCCGCAAATACTGTATCGGCGCCTATTTGCTCGACCTCTCGGATCCCTCACGCGTCATCGGCCGCCTGAATCAGCCGCTACTGACCCCCGACGTGAACGAGCGCGAGGGATACGTTCCCAACGTCGTTTATAGTTGCGGATCCGTTGTGCACAATGGGCTCTTGATCATCCCTTACGCGATGGCTGATTACGCGACCGCCTTCGCCACGGTGCCGCTCAAACAAGTGCTCGAGGCGATGCAGCCTGGATAGCGATCTGTTTACACACTCAGATGTTTGGCGACGACGTCGGGCGTAAGCTGGTCGATCGCCCCTTCCGAGACGACGCGCCCGCGATTCATGATATAGAAGTGCTGGCCAAACTCGCGGACGAAATCGAGATATTGCTCGACGACCACGACCGTCAGATGCAGCTCGTCGACGAACTTGTGCAAGGCGTGGCCGATCTCGTCGATGATGCTCGGTTGAATCCCCTCGGTCGGCTCGTCGAGCAAGAGAACCTTCGGCCCGCCGACGAGCGCCCGGGCAATCGCCAATTGCTGCTGCTGACCGCCCGAGAGGTCGCCCCCCATGCGGCGGGCCATGCGTTTGAGTACCGGGAAGAGGGCGTACACCTCTTCGGGGATTGAGCGCGAGCGGTCGGCACGCGCTTCCAGGCCGATCCGCAGGTTTTCCTCGACGGTGAGTTTCGGAAAGATCTCGCGGCCCTGCGGCACCAGGGCCACGCCTTCACGCGCCCGCCGATGGGCGGCAAGCAGCGTGAGGTCCTTGTCCGCCAAAACGACCGATCCGCCGGAGGACCGCAAGTTGCCCATGATATTCCGCATGAGCGTGGTTTTGCCGACACCATTGCGTCCCATCACGCAGGTGACGCAGCCGCGGGCCATCTGCATGTTGATGCCGCGCAGGGTCGGGATGGCGCCGTAGGAAAAGGAGAGGTCGTGGATTGACAGCATGTTTTTGAAGGATGAAGGCGGAAGGATAAAGGATGAATCAGAGCTCGTGATTCGCGACGCTAGCCTTTCGGTTGTCTGGTGCCGCCGCGACCTAGATACGCTTCGACGACGCGCGGGTCGGCTTGGACTTCGTCGATGGTGCCCCGCGACATCACTTTACCTTCGTTGAGCACGGTGACCGGTGCTCCGAGCAGGCGGACGAATTCCATGTCGTGTTCGATGACGAGCACGCTGTGCTCGTTTTGCAGTTCGAGCAACAACTCGGCGGTGAGCGCGGTCTCTTCGTCCGTCAGGCCGGCGGCCGGCTCGTCGACGAGGAGCAGGCGCGGGCCGGCAAGCAACAACATGCTGATCTCGAGCCATTGGCGCTGTCCGTGGCTGAGGAATTGCACGCGTTGATTGGACTCTGCCTCGAGACGGACGCGTTTCAAGATGCCATGGATGCGATCCTGGTCCGCACTGCTTGCCACGCGTTGGAAATTGCGCGGCAGCGCTTGCCGGCCGGGAAGGGCCAACTCCATATTCTGGTACACGGTGAGACCGTTGAAGATGCTTGGCGTCTGAAATTTCCGGCCGACGCCGCGGCGTGCGATGTCGACTTCGGGCAAGCGAGTGATGTCCTCTTTTCCGAAAAAGACCTTGCCGCTCGTCGCCCGCGACTTGCCGCTGATCACGTCGCAGAGTGTCGTTTTGCCGGCGCCGTTGGGCCCGATGACGACTTGCAGTTCATAGTAGTCGATGCTGAAGCGATCGACGTCGAGGGCCTTGAACCCGTCGAAGATGACTTTCACGTCTTCGACGCGTACGAGTTCCGTGTCGAGCAGCGAACGCTGCTGGACGGAGATCGTCCGCTCGCGCTTGAGCGTCGCTACTCGTTGCAGGTGTTGCTTGAGGCTCCCTTCGTCGACCTCGACGTCATCGCTTTCCGCGTCGCGCGGCGTGTCATCGGGCGGCGGATGCGACTTGCGAGTGCCCTTTGTCCACCGATGCCAGACACTGATCAGGCCGTCAGGTAGGAGCAGCACAACCGCGACGAACATACCCCCCAACACGAAGGGCCAGTAATCTGCCTTCCAGATCAGCCAGGGATAGTAACTGTCAGGGACCGATCCTTTGAGAAACCACAACGGCTCCCGTTGCGAGGTGAGGTAGTAATAGAGCAGCTTCACGCACAAAGTGCCCAAGATAGCGCCAGAGAGCGAGCATCGACCGCCGACAGCCACCCAAATCACGACCATGATCGAGTTGAGCACCTCCATGTCGGCCGGGGTGATGATTTGTTTCTGCGGCGTGTAGAGCACGCCGCCCAGTCCGGCCAGCATTCCACTCAGCGCAAAGACGAAGACCTTGAAGTGATAGGGCTCGTAACCAAAGAAGCGGAGCCGATTCTCATTGTCGCGAACGGCCAGCAAAACCCGGCCGATTCGTGACTGAATCACGGCCTGACAGAGCAAATACGAACCGCCCAGCGCGAAGACCGTGATCAAATACAGTCCAAGCTTGACTCGCGGATCTGTGAGGACAAATCCGGCCAGTCCGACCTCTGCGACTTCCCCGAGACGAACGGCTGTCTTGGAGCCGTCATTCAAGGTCAAGGATTCGGTTGTCTTCTTCATCGTCTCAGGATGCTGGCCGCGCGGCACCGTAATCAGATACGACTGGCTCTCCTTGCTGACATCCGCGCCGGGAATTGCGGCCGCGTACTTCTCGACCGCCGCGTCAACTTTGTCCGCCGAAAGATGCAGCTGATCAAGACGCACGGGATCGACTTGCACCGAAACCCGCTCGTTCGGTCCGAGGATCACGCGCTCGAATCGCGTCAGGCCGTTTGTGCCTCCGCATTTGATGTCATTCAGAGTGAAAACGAGCCAGGCCGCCAACGTGATGGCTTGCGTGAGTACGGCAAAGAAGACGCCGCGAACCCGGCTGCGAAACACAAAGAAGCCGATCAGTCCGGCCACGAACCCAGGAATCAGCAAGCCGAGAATGATGGTCGACCACAGGCTCCAAAACGGTTTCCAGAACCAGGGGACCAGCGCATCGCCGGGCGATTCGCCGACTTTGTAGGGATAGACGACGTACAAGCACGCGGGCAATTTCCAGCCGTTGTGATCGATGATGCCTTCCGGGCCGCCGTGGTGGGCCAGATACATGCCCATCGCATAGCCGCCCAAGCAGAAGAAAAACGCCTGGCACAGGCACAGCAATCCGGCATAGCCCCAAATCAGGTCGAGGCTGACGGCCACGATGGCAAAGGCCATGTATTGCCCCAGCCGATTGACCGTCTCAATGTCGACTTTGCCCAGATGATAGAGCCAGGGAATACCGACGGCCGCGATGAAGAACAGGGTCCACGATGTGCAATTGCGGCTGTACCAGTTCAAGGAACTGGTCAGCCGATTGTTGTTCGGCGAAAGATAGTTCACGAACGGCGGTCTTTGGAGTTGGTCTGTCTTAGACATCAGCCAACCTCCCCTTGGGCGGGAAGAGGCCCGCTGGCCGCCACTGAATAAACATGACGACGGTTAACAGAATGAAGACGCGTGCCCAGCGTGTTTGAATATCCTGATTGAGCAGGCCGTCAAAAAGTGAGTTTCGCAAGAGTCCCAAGACCAGCACCGCCACACTCAGCACATACAGAACAAAGAGCTTGCTGACCCCCTCGCGCGACCAGAACTTGATGACGAAGGGGATCGGCACTGGCAGAAGCGTGATTCCGCCCCAGATTTTGCTTTCGCGAAACGCTTTGATGTCGAGATTGATCCACGAGACGACGGAGCCAACCACGCCTGCGGCAACCAGCGCCTCGCCGAACGTTCTCGGCTCGAGCAATTGGTTGAGCGTTCCCAGCCCCAGGCCGGCCCAAACGGAGCCGGCGAGTTTTCCGACGCCGCCGGTTACCACGACCAGGAACGAGTCGACGATGTAGTTCTGTCCCATATTCGGCGTAACGCCCGCGATCGACGTGAGCGCGTAACCGGCGATTCCCGCCAGGCCGGCCCCGAGAGCGAAAGCAAAACCATCGATGCGGCGGGTGTTGATACCCAGACTTTCGGCCGTGTGCCGCCCCTGCACGGTCGCCCGAATCTTGAGGCCGATCCGTGTGAAATTCATCAAGCCATACAGAAAGAAGACGCAGCACGCGCACAACGCGAGAATAAAACAGCGGGCGTATTCAACCGTCAGGTAGGGAATGATCTCGAAGCCACCGCGAAGCCACGTTGGCGCATTCACGCCGATGTTGTCGCCGTAGCGCACGCGCACGGCCTGGACCAGAATCAGGCTGACGCCCCAGGTTGCCAACAGCGTCTCGAGCGACCGCCCGTAGAGGTGTCGCACAACAATCAACTCGATCAGCCAGCCAATGAATGCCGAGACGCAGAACGCGAACGGCAACGCCGCGACGAAATACCAATTGAAGTATTCCGACGGGAACCGGTGCACGAAGAACTGCTGCATTTCGTACGTGGCGTACGCACCCAGCATCATCAGTTCGCCGTGGGCCATGTTGATCACACCCATCTGGCCGTAGATGATCGACAAGCCAAGGGCCATCAGGATCAGGATCGAGCCCGCGGAAAGTCCGTTCGTCAGGTTGATGCCGAGGCCGACCCAGATTTGGTAGCTTTTGATGGACGCAATCGCCTTTTCGCTGGCGTCTTTCTCGTCGCCTTTCGCCTGCCCCTGCTCGACCATCTGCTGCAAGATTCTTTGCCCCTGCAGGCTGTGCAAACTCGACAGCGTGGAAATCGCGGCCACGCGGTCTTCGGGCTTTTGATCGGCGACATCGGGCGAAAGTCTCGTCAATGCGGCACTTTCCCGCGCCGTGCGGCGGACGCGGGCGTCGGAATCGCTTTCGGCGATGCTGTCGAGCATCGCGATAAAGGCGGGATCAGGATTCTCCCCCAATCGGCGGACCGCCAAAGCCCGCTTTTCGGGGTCCGACGAAGCAAAGTCCTGCAGGAACTTGATGCCGTTCGACAGGAGCGGCCGTTCCTGCCCGGAGGGTCGCACCTCGCGCGGCTCATCGGCGTCGACCATCAGCGGCTTTTTCGCCGGATCGAGCAACGGTTCCTTGGTGAGTGGGTCCAGCAGCGTCACGACGCTCTTGCCGCCGATGGCCGCCGCCTCCTGCCGAACGTAAACCCGGCCTTTGTAGAGAACCAGATTGCCCTGAAACATCGCCTGCAGCACGCCGGCCACGCGCGCGTCGCGCGTCTGCGTGAGCGTTTCGATGGCCTCTTGCCTGGTATCCGTATCTTTATTGGAGAGCTTGGCGATGCTTTTGCGGATCGCATCATCATCGGCGCGCGACAGTGACGGGAAGAGGATGACCAGCAGCAGGCAGCCTACGGGGATCAGATTCAGTCGGCACAGGCGGACGCGCATGAAGCGGATTCTTCGAGCCGGCCGATTTCGCCGTGGTTCGTGTGGGTTGAGCGACTTCCGCGAAACCACGCACCTGGAGCCAGCGCTCCATGCATTCCCTGCTTGGTTTCTGCGGTGGACCCACGAGCCGGCCGTCCTCAATGACGCAGCACCGATACGGGCAGGCGGGCGCATGCCGTCCGGCGACCCGAGCGCATCGGCGGCATCGAGAACGTGAACGGCGAGTTTCACGCCGCTTCGTGGCCGGTCAAGTATTGCAATTGCCGGCTCATTCGATCGACGGGGCACGTGGCAAGCGCGACCAGACCGCCCGCGGTCTCGATGAGAGTCTAGACAGTTCAATCCATGGGACACATCGCGGAGCGTGCGAAACGCAATTCCAGTGCCGGCTAAGCCAGGGGTGTCGCTCATCACGCGGGGGAGGCTCGTAAGTTGCGTTGTAGCCGTTATTTGTAAAGTGGCCGGGGGGACGGGTCGGTCGACTCAATTCGCTCAGGCTGACATAAGGCTGTGCAGCGAACAATGGCAGGCCTGCATTCTCAGCGGGCAATCGGGCGGACGGGCGAGATTCCTCATTTAGAAAGTGTTTGCCCGCGGAGCAACGCGGGCCCGTTGACCGGGTTCACCCGAGCCGGCGCCGACTTGGCGAATTCCACAAGATATCCGGTTCCGGCCTGCGGTTCACCTGTCGGAAAATCGGTGCTCACGATTTGCGCGCCGCTGGCCAGGGCCGCTTTGAGCCGGGAGGGTTTGCCCGGGCGATCCGTATGCAAATCGGCATCGGCGCGGGTGCGGATGAAATAGCCGGCGCTCACCAGTCGCGGAATCTCCGGATCGCGGGGATCGTCCAGCACCAACGTTGCCGCGTCCTCGCGCGATTCGTCCGAACGCACAAACATCACGCGACCCCGCAGCGAAGGGTGCCCCTTGACGTACGCGTCACGCAGTGGGCCCTCGTCGTGCAGAATGAAAAATACCTTGCCGCGGCCGGCAGCCAGCGTCGGCCAGCCGTGTTTCTCGACCCCTTCTCGCAGAGTGGCGGCGTTGCCCCGGACGTCGTCGGGCCTGATGCAGTGGGAAGCGGGAAACACCGATTGCAAAAGATCATCCAGCCGATCGAGCGAGGCCGCATCGAACTTGCGGATCCGCGGGTCGAAGCCGGCGCCGTCCTTCTTCAACTCGAACAAGAACGAAATCGGCAAATGCCCGGGATGCGCGTCGGACCATTTTCGCACGGTCTCAAGCCCGTCGCTCAAACGGCGGCAGGTCGTCCCTTCGTCGATTTTGACGATATGGCACACCTCGAAGGTGCCGCCCCGGTCATGCAGGTCGAGTTCCACGCTGCGAACACCCCGTTCCAACTGCAGGTCGAGCGGCGCGTGGCTATAATTCAACGACGCAAATCGGCTCGGCTTGGCCCGCACGTGGTAGCTGTTGTGCGTGCCGATGAACTGCAACTGATTGATCCGCAACCCCTCGATGCCATTCGGCGAGGCGGCACGCGCGCGGGGACCGCAGGCGATCGCGCAAACGATCGCGGCCACAAGGCTGATTCGGAAATTCATGAGTCGATGATCCCGCTCTTGTTCCGTCAAACCCTGATTTTCGAGTCGAGGGCCAAGGGAATTCAGTTTACAGCGGGCGCCGCTGATCGGATACAGTCCGATTTTCGTCGGAGTTTCCGCAGGCAGTGATCGCTGGATTGGCCCAATGCGCAATCCTGTCCGTTCCGATCGGATTGTGTCCGCCGCGCCAACGCATCGTGAAACGCACATTCGAGCGATCGGGTATATTACAAGACCGATCTGAGCCGCCCGGATCGACCCGCTCGAAGAGCGGGACCAATTGAACAGATTGATCGCTTCTTTGGGAGTTGCGCATGTCTTTCGGTGTTCGACCGCATGGGACGGGAATAGGAGCAGACGCTCGCGGTTATCGCGAGAGGCGGTGCCTCGGGGTGCGGTCGAGCCGAGCGAACGTTCTGGCGGCGATCGTCCTGTTGTCGGCGCTCGCTACCGGAGGGCGGGCGATCGCGGCCAAGGAGACGACTCCGCGGACGATGACAGACTTCACCCTGGCGGACATTCACTCGCAGAAATGGTCGCTGGCAAACGCGAAGGATAAGAAGGTCGTCGTTGTGGCGTTCATCGGCACGGAATGCCCGCTGGCCAAACTGTACGGGCCGCGGCTGGCACTGCTCGCGACCCAATATCAGGACAAGAGTGTCACGTTCCTGGCGATCGATTCGAACGTGCAGGACTCATTGGCCGAGTTGACCGCCTTCGCGCGGAATTCGGGAATCACTTTTCCGGTCGTGCGCGACGCCAAAAACAGGGTCGCGGCACAATTTGGCGCGACGCGGACGCCCGAAGTCTTCGTGCTCGACGAGGCCCGCGCCATCCGCTATCAGGGGCGAATCGACGACCAATACGGCGTCGGGTTTGCCCGCAAGACGGCGGAACAAAATGAACTCAAAGAGGCCGTCGACGCGCTGCTTGCGGGGCGCAGCGTCGCGGTGGCCCGTACTCAGCCGGTCGGTTGCTTGATCGGCCGAGCGCACGAGCCGCAAGCGAACGCCGAGGTCACGTATGCCAATCAGATCGCGCGGCTCTTCAACAAACGCTGCGTCGAATGCCATCACGCAGGCGACATCGCGCCGTTCTCGCTCACCCGCTATGAGGACGCGGCCGCCTGGGCCGAAATGATCGCCGAAGTCGTCGATCAGAGCCGCATGCCGCCGTGGCACGCCGATCCGAAGTACGGCCACTTTTCCGACGACCGCCGACTGTCGGACGACGAGAAGCGGCTGATTCACGCCTGGGTGGCAGCCGGAGCGCCGCTGGGCGATCTGAAAGAACTGCCGCCGACGCCGACGTTTGCCGCCAGCGGCTGGCACCAGAATCGGCCGCCCGATCTGGTCCTGGCGATGAGCGACAAACCCTATCACGTCAAAGCCGATGGCGTGCTGAGCTATCAGAACTTCCGCGTCGACCCGCATTTCACCGAGGACAAATGGATCGAGGCGGCGGAGATTCTGCCGGGCAATCGAGCCGTCGTGCACCATGTTCTCGTGCACGCGCGCGGCCGGGGCGAGCGCCGCGGCGGTGGCGAAGGTGGCGGCGGCGCCGGACAGGGATTCTTGGCCGCGTACGTCCCCGGGCTGCGCTCCATTCCCTATCCGAAGGGGATGGCCAAGCGGATTTCGGCCGGCTCCAAGCTGACCTTCCAGATTCACTACACTCCGAATGGATCAAAACAAGACGACATCACGCGGATCGGGTTGTGGTTTGCCGACCCCAAGTCGGTCACGCAGGAGGTGCGGACGATCGCCGCGGTCAACCCGCTGTTCGCGATTCCCGCCGGCGCGGATAACCACCCCGTTGAAGCGTCGACGCAGACCCTGCCGTCCGACGCGCAGATCGTGGCCTTCATGCCGCATATGCACCTCCGCGGGAAATCGTTCCTCTACGAGGCCGTCTACGCAAACGGAAAACGCCAAACTCTGCTGGACGTGCCGAAGTACGACTTCAACTGGCAAACGGCCTATCGGGTCGAGCAGCCGCTGAAATTCCCCAAGGGAACCAAAATTCACGCGGTCGCCCA
This sequence comes from uncultured Planctomycetaceae bacterium, assembly GCA_963756305.1. Classification (GTDB taxonomy): domain Bacteria; phylum Planctomycetota; class Planctomycetia; order Planctomycetales; family Planctomycetaceae; genus DASPSM01. The sequence goes on along the minus strand of CAVWNP010000001.1, from coordinate 892,245 downwards.
CTTCGACAACTCGACCGAGAATCTCAACAATCCGAATCCCAAGCGGATCGTCTTCTGGGGTGACCAGACGTACGAAGAAATGATGATCGGTTATTTCGACATGGTGACGCCCCGCGGGAGCCGCTCGTCCGGTGACCGCAGTCGCGGCGGCTTTGGCGGTTTCGGCCGCTTGGACGACGACGCGCTCAAGAACCTGGTCAAGCAGCTCGACGTGAACAAAGACGGCAAGATCACACGCGACGAGGTTCCCGAGCGGCTGCAAGGCCAGTTTGACTTGATCCGCGGCGGGAAGGATTCGGTGAGCGTCGAGCAGCTCCAGAAAATGCTGTCCCGCTTCCGCCGCCGAGGCGAGGGTTGAAAAAACGCGTGCCCCATCGGGCGGTGGCGACTCCGGCCACTCGATTCGCCGGTCTGCGCGGGTTGGCCGCCGCGCTGTATTTCGGTGGGCTGTGTCTTGGCGCGGGGGCACTGGCAACAGCCAGCGATGCCATCAGCAACGACGTCAGTCACGGGGGAGCCGCTCGGTTGCCGCTGACCGGGCATCCGCGGCTCTACTTCACCGCCGCCGACCTCCCTCGACTGAGAAGCCTCCGCACGCAGGGGGTTCACGCCCGCATTTGGCAGAACCTGACCGAGTCGGCCGATTGGTGCGCCCGCCAGGCCCCCCGCGCCGCATGGATTCCGACGACCACGCCCGACCCGAAATTCGAGAACCTCTACGATCGCTTTTACGCCGCCATGCATGACATGGCGATCGTCGAACACCTGGCTTTCGCGTCGGCCCTCTCCGATCCGGTGCACGACCCCTATTTCCAGCCAGCCCGCAATTGGGCGCTTGCCTGCGCAAAGATTTGGAAAAACGAGGCGACCAACAAGCCCGACGCGAGCAAGGCCTACGCCGTGCTGCGGATCATGAAGTCGCTGGCCGTCGCGTACGACGTGCTCTACGACCGCTTGTCGCCGGCCGAACGCGCGACGATCCGCGACACGCTGGTCGCCGTCGGACATGCGTATTTCGTGTTCTTCGCCGACCCCGTCAACGCAGGTCCCGGCTACAACAAGCATCACGGCAGCGTCGACGCCGGGCCGCTGGGGGTCGTCGGCCTGGCACTCCTGGGCGACGTTCCCGAAGCGCGGGCCTGGGTCGATCGCATGATCGAAAAGCACGTCGATTACCTGTTGCCGCATGCGCTCACGCCCAGCGGCACCAACGATCAATCCTCGAACTTCTGGGCTTCCACGCTGCACTACCGGATTTTCTTCATGGATGCACTGCGGCGCGTGACGGGGCGGGACCTGTTCGCCGAATTTCCGAATTCGTTGCCGGGCCGCATCGCACTGGCGGCCGTCGCCGCGAAGCAGCCGCGTGACGTGCTCTATAATGAGTCCGACAAGACCGTCTTGTTCGCCCCCGATTATGGCCAGATCGATTACTGGGCCCCCGACCTCCTCTTCATGGCCCGCCAGGAACGGCGGCCGATCTATCAGCACCTGGCCCTGTGGGATGAATCGCTGGGCAAGCTCCAGCGGACGCGATTCATCACGCCCGAAAAGAAAGAGGAACTGCTGTTCGAGTTCGGCGGCTACGCCTACCTCTGGTACGACCCGTCCGTTCCCGACGAAATCGAGCCCGGCCTCCCGCGGGCCTTCGAGTTCCCCGAGCTGGCGGTCAACGAAGCCTATATCCGCGATTCGTATCGGGCGGGGGACATCGTCGCGGGATTGAAGAAGGGGACGCTGCTGGTGCACGCAGGGGGCCGGCCCGTCCTCGTCGATCAATTGGATGTCGGCGACGTCAACAAGCCCGCCGGACCGGTCGACGAACTGCTCCTCGCCGACGACGGGCGCGTGGCCATGATCCGCTGTGTCGGTCCGGCAAAGGCGGGCGTCAAAGAACAGCGCGTCGAGCTGCATCGCCCTGGCCGCCTGACGTTTCGCCGTGAACGTGACGCCGACATGACCTGGTGGTACATGGGCGAGGCCAAGCGCGACAAGAACTCGCTGCGCTGGCCCGACGGCACGACGCTGACCGTCACGAAGGGGACCTTGGAAAAAATCGTCCCCGCCGGCAAGACGGAAAAGAAGGTGCACTACGGCGGTATGGTCTTCATCGACCCGCATCCATTCTTCTATCCCAACGTCACCGCGCGCCCTGACGCCGGCGTGCTGGAAATTACGATTACCGTGGAAAAACGGTGACAACGCGACCAAAAAGCGGCGCGTGTTTACGCTTGCCGCCCAAGCTCGACGATCGGCTCGCCCTGGCGAATGATCGGCGTGGGACGACCGGAAAGATCCCGGATTGTGACGCTGCGAAAATCGATCGCTAAGTGCCGGTAGATCGTCGCCAGAAAATCTTCGGGCCCGACGCGCCGTGCAATGGGAGCTTCGCCGCGGAGATCGGTGGCACCAATCACTTGACCCGTGCGGATTCCGCCGCCGGCGAACAACATGGAGCCGGCTTGCGGCCAATGATCGCGACCGGGCTGGACAGTTCCCGCCGGCGCACTGGCAATGCCTTGACCGCTGCTGGCGACATGCGAGATGCGCGGCGTGCGGCCGAACTCACCTGTCACAATGACAAGCACTCGTTTGTCGAGACCGCGCTGGTAGACGTCTGCAATCAGCGCAGAAACGGCTTGATCGACGAACGGAGCCCGGTACGCCAGCGCGTCGAACACGTGATGGTTCACCGCATGGTCGTCCCAGTTGGCGACGCGGCCACAGAGCGGCCCGTCGAATTCGGTTGTGACGATTTCCACGCCTGCCTCGACTAGCCGTCGTGCGAGCAGGCATTGCTGACCCCATTGATTTCTTCCGTAGCAATCTCGCACCGCGTCAGGTTCGCGATGGAGTTCAAACGCCTGCCGGGCCGCAGGGCTCGTCAGCAAGTTAATGGCCTGCGACTCGAAGCGGTCGATCGCATCCATCATGCCCGATTGGTCGATATCGCGGCGCACCCGATCGAGAGACGCTCGAACCTCGACCCGGTGTCGCAGCCGTTGTTTCTGCGCGTCGTCGCTCAGACCGATGTTGGGGACGTGAAATTCGGGACGGCTGGGATCGCCGAGCACCTCGAACGCTTCGTACGAGGATCCAAGATAAGCAGGTCCGGCAATCGTGAAGTTGTCGTAACGATCGACCGGATTGACGGCGACGTAGTTGGGAATATTCCGCGGCCGCCCGGCCCGAACGTAATTGGCGATCGTCATCCAATCGGGATAGCGCGGCACGAGCTTGTCTTGAGCGTCTGGATCGCCCGAAAGCATTTGCAGCGAACCGGCCGGATGCCCGCCGCCGGTGTGCGACAGCGAGCGCACGAGCGCGTACTTATCCGCCATCTTCGCCAATCGCGGTAGCAGTTCGCAGATCTGGATGCCCGGAACGTTCGTATCGATCGGCGAAAAAGGCCCGCGAAAGTCCGATCCGGCCTCGGGCTTGGGATCAAATGTTTCGAGATGACTGGCCCCCCCACGGAGCCAAATGAGAATGACCGCCGTAGGCCTGGCGGCAGCTTGTTCTGCCGCCTCAGCGCGAAGACGAAACAGGCCTGGCAGGCTCAGACCGGAAAAGCCCCCCAAGCCGACTTTCAGCAATGTACGACGACTGCACAAATGCGGCTGTCGTGTAGCACGCGGCCCGAGACAGTGCTCAGCGGGATGGACTCGGCGGTGGGACGCCACGGGGGGACTTTCTGGAGGCGGGTTCGTATCGCGCGGCTTTAAAGTATGACGCGAGTCCGAGGTTGCCTCAAGACTCGCTGTCGATCTGTGCCGCGGCGTTCGTCAGCCTCTGAGCGTCAACAGCAGGTTGCTGTCGCTGAAAGGTCCCGATCGATGCTTTGATGCGAGCGGCGTTCCCAGCCACAATGGCGCTGCCGAGCTGGAAGCCGAATACACCAAGAATCGAACCTCGAGGGATCCAGTCATGGAACTTCGTCTGCTCGTGCGTGCTCTACGGTTTTCGGTGCTTGCATTCGCCGTTCTGTGGGTCGGTCCCTGCCTTTTCGCACAATCAGCGGGCACGGCCGTCGCGCCGGTCGCTAAGTCGGCCGACGTCGCCGCACGCATGCAGGGGTTTGTCGACCGGAAGGAGATCTCCGGCGCCGTGACGCTCGTCGCGCACAAGGGGCGCGTGTTGCGGCTCGACACCGTGGGTGAGGCCGACCTGAAAACGCATCGGCCAATGGCCAAGAACACCATGTTCGCGATCGCCTCGATGACCAAGCCGATCACCGCGACGGCCATCATGATCTTGCAAGACGAGGGGAAACTATCGGTCCGCGACCCCGTGTCGAAATATCTGCCCGAGTTCAAGAGCGCGACACTCGCGGGCCGGCCGCCGCGTCGCGAGATCACGCTCCGCGACCTGATGACGCACACGTCGGGCGTCGTCGGAAAACAGGAGACGGAAGGCACGCTTCGCCAGACTGCGGAAATGCTGGCTCGCCGGCCGCTCGGATTCGAGCCGGGCGCGAAATGGGAATACAGCCCAGGCCTATCGATTTGCGGCCGGGTGATCGAGGTCGTTTCCGGCCAACCGTACGACGCGTTCCTGCGCGACCGCATCTTCCGTCCGCTCAACATGATCGACACCACATTCCATCCGACGGCCGAGCAGCGGGCCCGCGCTGCCAGGCTGTACGCGATCGACAAGCAGAGCCAATCGCTCGTTCCGGGAAAGCATTGGCTCTTCGACGTGAACGATCAATCGGCCCCGAACCCATCCGGAGGGCTCTATTCCACCGCATCCGACCTCGGCCGCTTCTACCAGATGGTTCTCGACGGTGGCGAACTCGAAGGCCGCCGGGTGATTTCAGCGGAAGCGGTACGGCGGATGACGACGGTGCAAACCGGCGACCTGAAGACGGGCTTCACACCCGGTTGCGGCTGGGGATTGGGCTGGGGCATCGTCCGCGAACCTCAGGGCGCCACGAAGGATCTCTTGCCGGGTTCCTTTGGACACGGGGGCGCGTTCGGCACGCAGGGTTGGATCGATCCAAAGCGTCAGATGATCGTCGTCCTGCTGATCCAGCGAATCGGCATGCCCAACGGCGACGCCTCGGACATCCGACGATCGCTGCAGGAAGGCGCTGTCGCGAATCTCGAATGATTTCTCACCGCAACGCGAGATCGATGGCCAGGCTGCGACAATCTCCGACCGGCTCTTCTGTTCGGATCGGTAAATCGGAGGTCTTCCTCCTCTGGTAACGGTGACCCGCGGACTTTTTTGGGCGCAGCCCAAAAAAGTCCTTCCTTATTTAGCGCCCCAAGAAAGCCAAAAAAGTCCCCCCGTTAACCCGCGCGGGGTGGTGGATTGCCCGGGAGGACGCGATTAGTACAGGACGTAGATCTCCGGATCGTCGACGATCCATTCCGTCGACCACGACCGGCCGTCGTCCTGGTTCACGACGTTGAAGAAGATCGTGTTGAAGTTCTCGACTTTGGTTCCGTAGGGAATGGTCGAGGCGAGCAGGTCGGCCGGCGTGAGCTTGCCGACGCCGGGTTTCGCGTAGTAGTGCACCCTTCCGTCCGGGGTGAAGGTCATGCCAAAGGTCCACCAGCCCGTTTGGGTAATTTGCTTGGCGGGGATGTCCTGGCCGTATTCGTTGGCCCGGACCAGAATCGTGGCCGAATCTTCCTGGTTCTGGCCGTCGGTCTTGCTGTTGAACTGAAGGAACATCCCCGGCCAGAACGGCTCGACGGTTGTGGTCGGCCCACGACGAAACCAACCGCGTCCGCCCCCGTCGTTCTTATGAAATGTTCCGATGACATCGGCCCGAATGCCGAACGAGGTTCCCGTCCGCTTTTCCCATTGCGGGAAGGGGGGCAAATACACACGCACGACGCAATTGGGGGTCCGGGAAGGCGAAATGTAGCCCCCCGTCGTCATGCTGGCATTGAAGACGAGGTCGTCCTGCTGGAATTTATTGGTGCGATACGTCGGCAAGCCCGAGTACAGCGTCCGCATCATCAACGAGCCTTGGCTGCCGGGGAGACCGCCCGCCGGCGTCGGCACGCGCTTAACGATGTCCGGCTCGCCGCGGAGCGAGCTTTCGTACCACTTGCCGTTGGAAGACTGACCGCCGGGCTGCCGCTCTTGGTTATCGAGATTGCTGCTGGCCTTCGGGAGATTCAGCTCGTAGCTCCACGAGGGATCTTCCATGTCGTCATACGCAATGCGGGTCCCCGTGCCCGGCACAATCGATTGGGCCGTAGCGGGAGCCGCCGCCCAACCCACGAGGGAGAGGCTCAACACAACGGGAACAGACCTCGTCAAAAAGCGATAGCGGCAGATTTTCATCGCTTCACCACCCTCGTTAAGTCGTACGAAAGGGCCCAGATTACGGTTCCGATCAAAGCGAATATCGGGCCTGTGACGCCGGTCGATCCAAACAATCTGTTACCGCCGTCAAAATCGGAACCCGCAAAGTCAGCGGAATCGGATCGGTCGCGCCAGAATGACCGCTTTCTTGTGCCCGAGTCGGGCTCACAATTCAAGTCACGGCCGTGACCGGAGCTTGAGCGACGGGCCCACGATCCAGGTCGAGGCCGGCCCGGGCATTTCGCTTTTCCCAATACCGCCGCACCGCGGAGGGCCGGCAATCGGTGACTTTTTTCTGCGATAGCAGAGATTGGGCACGGGCAATCCAGCGGTCGGTAAATGCCGCCGCTTCGCGAAACGCGTCGGCTGGGCGGACATCCGAATCGAACCAGGATCGTTCCAACGGATCGCGTTCGGTGCTCAATTGTGGCAGGAAAGCCGCGGGATTGCGGAGGATTCGTCGGTGCAGCCGTTCCCCTTGCCACCACAGGCTGCGGTTGTCCGCCACATCTGTGGGCGGCGGGCCGACATCCATCGGCTCTTGGACGCGAACCGGCTTGAACAGCCCGCAGCAGGGAGCGGCGGTCCCAGTGACCCAATGGCGAACCGATCCTGGCGAAAGCTCGGCAATCCAACTTCCCGTCGTCTGAGACGCGGCGAGAAAACCCCCGCCCGCATGGGCGCACGGAGCGTTCAGTCCGCCGTTAATCTTCGAGTAGCGCGGCAACGACTTTCCCTCGCCATGGTCGCGAAGAATGGCGGCCATGTCGTGCGGCGTACGGGCCGACTCGGCCAGGCACTGCGTCCGCGATCCCCGCAACTTGGCTCCCGAAGCCCAAGTTTTGATGCGGTCGGAGTGCTTTTCCGCAAACCCGGGAATCGTCAGCCTATTGGAAATACTCCGAGCACCGCGCACCTCCTCGGTCGCCCAGTGTCGACCGGCCGTCTCCAAGACGATGGCCCGCGTCGGATCAGCGACCAGAAAACTGTTGTGGTACGTAAACCCGCGGTGTTCGTGCCCGCAGCCACCCCCCTGCCCGTGCGTTTCCAGCAACCCCACAATCACTCGCACGGCCGACTCGGCATCCGTCGCCCGTTCGAGTGCCAATCGCAGCAAATCCATCCCGGTCAGGCCGACTTTTTCGTGCGGTTGCCGGGTAAAAACCGCCTCGTTGCCGATGACCAGGCCGTGCTCGTTGGCCCCCATCTCGGCCCCCCACATCCAAAACGGGCGGCTGAGCAGAACCGCGTGCGTCTGAGCCACCTGCGGGATTTCGATCCAAGTGCAGCGAAGTGCCGTTCCGGGAGTGTGCTGCTGGCGAGGAATCCAGTCCAGGATTTGCGCTTCGTTCGGATCGCGGTCCGAGTTCTTGGCAAACAGGACCGACTGGGAGCCAACGACGACGAGTGTGTCGCACATTTTTTCAGAATAGCAAGGTCGCAGGCGGTTGTGCGATTGCCTCCCATTAAATTCTCGGGTCCGCCGCAGCCGCCTCGTGACGTGGCAGGGCCTCCCCGGCCTGCGATCCCTGACCGACTTTTTTGGCTTTTTTGGGGCGCTAAAAAAGGGGGAGTTTTTTGGGGTCCGGCCCAAAAAACTCCCCGCCCCCATGGTCGGGCAAAAAAGTCGGATGCAGTCGGGTGTTCCCACGGCCTTTTCTAAGTCCTTCACCCCTCGCCCCTTGCGGGAGAGGGGCCGGGGGTGAGGGGGCCGGCGGGTCGGGCAGAACGCGGAGCCATCGAGCAAAAAGTGGGGACTTTTTTGGGGTCCACCCCAAAAAAGGGGTCAGCCCGCCACCATGGCGGGCAAAAAAAGACGGCCCCGTCGCGATCTCTCACCCCGCATGCTTGCCACTTTGCGTCGCAAAGCACGCCTGAAAAATCTTTTGCCGCAACTTCCCCGCACCTCGGATGTTGCAACAAACAGAAAAAATCTTTGCGCGTGATTCGAGGACAGCTCGCTACACTGAGGCTAGGAAAGAATTCCGGGCTCTCTGCTAGCTCGAATTCTTCCTGATTGAAGCCAACGGTGGTGGCGCATCCGCGAGCCGCTAGGGCCGTTTCCGGCCGCTTCGCCCGCATCCGGGCAACTGAGCGATCGGCAACGGGAGTGTGTTATCGCCCCGCCCACTGAGAGCCTCTGTTGGCCTGTCGGGTAAATTCCGCCCGGCAAGTTTGTTGGTGCCGACCGCTTCGCACCCGCACGCGGGTACCCAGTGACCGGCGTCGGAAGGATTGTTTGTACCGACCGCGGCCCCTCGCTGCGACCGGTGTTGCTGCGCCCGTTGATCCGCCGCCGCGGATGTGTCGAGTCATCCGCCGCCGCGGATATCTCGAGACGCACGCGGGCGCCCGCGAGATTGGCGTCGTTAACTCTGCCGCGCTTTGCACAACGGAAATCCGTTTTGCATAACGGCTCCGGGGTCTGCACAACAGAAGGGGGAATGGCCAAGTCTTGAGCCCTAATCCGTGTCGGCAACTCGGATCGGCGCGGTTTACTGCCAGATGGATTTATCCAGCCCTGTTCCGGTATTTTGACAAGGCAGAAAGGGGGCGAAGTCGTGATGCCGGAAGTGCAGATCCAAAGTAAATGGAACGAAATGTGTGATGCCTACGTCAATGACGATTGGATCGAATTACGGAAGATCGCCAACGAACTCCGTCAACTGCTCAAACAGGGTGTGCCGCCGATGGTAACGAGCCGTGCGGACTTAGGCAGCGCCTTCCAATTGGCGCTGGCCGAAGCTGGAGTTCAATTCGTCCTCGATCTGATCCAGCGGCACTTCACCCCCATCTATATGTCCCCTGACCAATCCTGACTTCGTGTTCAAGCCTGATCAAGAACTCCGAGCAGTAGGGGGCGTTTGTGCAGCCGAGATTTTTTGGCAGTGTTTGTGCAAAGCCGGATGGGCGAATGCACTCCCGTGCAAAACCTCTCTGCACGACAAATCCCCCATCTGCACGCCGAGACATCGAAAATCGGTTCTGTTGTGCAAAGCCACGCTCCCGAAAGGAATCGGCGTCAACCGTCTGTTCGCCTGGCTGGATTGTCGGGCGAACCATTCGTGGAGTTCGGGACCAACCTGAGCGACCGCTCGCCGCACGCGAGCACGTTATGTTTTCGCCGGCAACGACGTCAAAGTCCTGCAGCGTTTTCCGAGCCGGCGGGGTTAATCCCCCCGGTACGAGCGCACGAGGGAGCCCCTGAGACGCGCACGCATCAACCGCGCAGAAAGACCCTGGGGATTAACCCCAGGGCTCGGGGCGCGTTGTTCAAGCTGATCCGAAACTCAACACCCGAGGATTCGTCCGTGACCAGGCTTCGACAGAGTGACGACGGGGACGCCATGAGGTACGGTATCGAAACGCCGACTGCCGCGCCCGGCAGCTCGCTCGTCGTGAATCAGGGGAGCACCAGCGAATCATGAAAGCCGCCGCCGGCAAGCGTGCAAACAGGAATTGTCGCCAAAAGAGCGTGAAGCACTCCTCGGCATCTTAAAAGCCCGTTTTGAGAAGCACCCGCAGCGCCACAAAGGGCTGGCCTGGTCGCAAGTGCAGGCAAAACTGGAAGCGAACGCGGAGAAACTCTGGTCACTTCACGAAATGGAACGCACGGGCGGCGAACCGGACGTTGTCGGCCACGAGAAAAAGACCGGCGAATTCATTTTTTATGACTGTGCCGCGGAAAGTCCCAAAGGCCGCAGAAGCGTGTGTTACGACCCTGACGCACTCGAGTCGCGGAAAGAACACAAACCGAAAGACAGCGCGATCGGCATGGCAGCCGCCATGGGCATTGAGCTGTTGACGGAAGAGGAATTTCGCGAGCTGCAGAAGCTCGGCGAGTTCGATACGAAGACGTCGAGCTGGGTGAAGACACCCGCGAAGATCCGCGAACTCGGCGGCGCCCTGTTCTGTGATCGCCGCTTCGACACCGATTTTCGTGTATCACAACGGCGCGGAATCGTACTACGCCGGCCGCGGCTTCCGCGGCTCGCTGAGGGTCTAGCTTCTTATTTTGGATTTTGGATTGCCGATTTTGGATTCGGGATTGCGCGACATCTCGTTCTCAATCCAAAATCCAAAATCCAAATCGAAAATCGCAATGGCGACATTGATCTCGTCAGGCTCGGCTACACCTGTACGGAGCACGTCGCGGGCGAGCGTGCGACGCATGTTGTTCTCACCCGCGACGCCGGATAGTGAGGAGTAAGGGGCTAGAGGCTGGGGGTTCAGGTCCAAAGGAACGCGATGCGCCCCCGCCACATTCGCACGAAGATGCTCCCTTGTATCCGCAGTCAGTCAACTGCATAGATGGTCCGCGACGACCCCGCCGCTTGTGATCCGTGCCGCGTTATAACGGCGATCATTTGCCGCCCTGACTTAAAGACGTGAGTTAAGGGCTCAGGACTTGGGCTGGCGAGCCCGCATTGTGACGCCGGATTTCAGACAGGCCGCAAATCGGCGAAGGTGACGGTATGAGCGACAAGCCGGAAGCAAAGGCGAGACCGGAACGGGTGATTGCAGCGACGGCGATTTTCACAGTCGTTGTGCTGGTGATCAATCTACTGATGGGGTTGGTGCAGTGTGCCGATCACCTTCGCTGGGGGGCGATGCATATCGTGCTCGTCGAGAATCCGGTTGCAAACCTGATCCTCTTCTCCCTTGGCGTCGCGTTGGCGCCGATCATTCGACGCCAGGCGCAGGGTGCATCAGTGAGGCTCTACATCGTTGTGGCCATTGTGCTTCCGCTGTTCATGATTCCTTGCCAGGCCATCGTTCCTCACATCGTTTATGATTTCTTGAAATAGCTCGGGCTTTGGTCTCGTAGAGCGGGGTCCGCCGCGCCGCGCTTCCCGGTCGGTGCCAATTGAAAGCGGCATGCACAGTCTCGTAGGGCAGGCTCTCGCCTGCCGCCTCCGTTGCGTGTGCAGATTGATGCCAATTGAAATCGGCATGCGGAGCATGCCCAACAGGACTAGGGGCACAACTAAGTCTGGGGCTAGAATGGTGACATACTCGACGAACCGGTGAAACGGCCCCGTGTCTGGATCAAACGGGCGGCAGCTGTGCTTCTGCTCTACGTCGCCGGGTACCTCGCGCTACCGGAACATAATCGCGCTCCCGTCGAGGGAGAAACCCGCGTCTTTCCGTCGCCCATGCTTGTCATCGCCTATCTTCCGCTCGGCTGGCTTGACGCGAAGATTTTTCGTCATACGGTCTGCATCGGTGCGCCCGATGCAGAGTTCTCTGGCCGCTGGGCTCGATTCGATCCGTGACTTCGCCGCTCCCCCCGGACGTCCGCGCAAAGGAGCCTGCTGTGACGCGCCACGTCAACCGCGCGGAAAGACCGCGGGGGTCAACCCCGCGGCTCGTGGTGCGATGTTCCTGCGGAATTCGTAGTCAAGCTGGACGATGCAGATGATCCAGTCGAAACGTAACGGTCTGGACTTGCTGGCCGCGGACATCGGGGTTGAAGTTGAGCACGAGCCCGGCACGACGAAAACCACAGTTGGACTCAACGCCGCGCTGCTCTGACATCCAGTACGAACGATCCCGGTATCCACTCGGTTCGGGATCGCCACCAGCGATCTCCCTTAGTGCATCTAGCGTATAGGTCGCTGAGTGATCTGACGCACTTGAGATCCGCTGGATGATATGTGGTACTGCGCGTGCAACCCAAGAGTTTGCCATTTTTTTCCCTGGTCCATCAATAAGGGTTGTCCCGCGCCGACTCGTCGTCGGCTTTTTTCGCGAGAGTGGCAAGTTCCTCGTGTTCAATGGCGTCGGTGATCGCTTCGTAGACGTGAGACAGGAGGACGACCACCGTGCCGACGGCTGGGTCCTTAAGTTCTACGATTTGACCCCGTTTCAGGAGGTCGCGTTGTTCCTGTGTGAGTTCCATGCTTTCATTTTCCCCTTTGATCACAGCTCGGGCAACCGAGCCGTGCCGTGAGCGCGGCCCCCAGAGAGCTGCAAGAGAATTAACGAATTGGGTCACGCTCGTTAGTATGGTTCAAAATTCGCAACCGAAAAGCGAGGCCGCGTATGACAGGGAATTGTGGAAGTGATGGGATACCCTATGTCCGGCCGAGCCATTCTTCGAGGCTTACGGCCGCTGAGAAGACGCAGCTGCTGAACGAGCACTTTGCTCACTACGCAGCTCTCATCAGCCAGAATCCGGCTGCTCTGAATGTCAAAGTTCCGCGCACTGCATTCGACCAACTTCTAAACCAGATCGGCAGCTTATTGCTGGCCGAATCGAAGCGGCTGGCCACCGCCGATGGGCCGGTTCGAGATTTTCTTGAAGGACATCCGCTCCCTCCAACAATGAGCCAGCGTCTTCCGATTGAATTTCGTGCCTTCTGTCTCGCAATCAATGCCTTGAAGCAATGGGTCGCTGCCGAGCAATCGGCGACTGATCGTTATCTACTCGGCGGCACGGCGAGGGCGAGGTGCAGGGCTGTTGCGAAAACGTGCCTCGTCACCGGTCAGCCCCTCGATATGAAAGCAATGCAGCTTCATCACCCGGTGCGTGACGGCCGGCCGCCGATTCCGCTCAGCAAAGAGGGACACGCTTCAATTGAGAATCAGGCCTCTTTTTCGGTCGGGGCGACGCGAGGTCGGCCAACTCAATGCGACAGACGCGTTGAAAGAGTTGAAAGCAGCGGGTCATTTTTCGTGGATAATGCTGCGACGGGGCTGTCTTGAACATCTCGGCCAGACAGCGAACCATTCCACGCCTGCGGTAGGCGCGTCGTCACGCACGTTCGCCCGGAAGGCGATTAAGGTGAGCGGTATGACCGCAGAACAGCTTTTGGAGTGGCTCGACGAAAACAAGCTCGGAATTCCGACGGACACCTAACCGCGCTAAATCTTTGGCTGCTACTGCAAAAGCGTGCGAGAGAAAAGGGACCGGCGCATACTCGACCCGATATGCGCCTGTCCCTTTTGTTCTGTCTTCGCCAGCGTTGCTTTGGGGCGTCGTCTTCTCATCGCTATTATTTACGGCTGCTGCGTGCCCTTTTTTCTTGTGTCTTAAATCGCCCTTCGCCAAAATGGACGCCGCACGCACAAAACTTGAGGGACGCACAAATGTCCGGCACCCAACCCCTGACAGCTTCAACGCCCTTTGACCCGAACGCCCTGCGGGCGAAGGCAAATTCCCTTCGGTTAATCGCAAAAGTCCTGATGGGTGTCGCAGCTTTCGTGTTGCTCATCGGCGGTTACGTGTTTTTTAACGCCAATGACATTGTGTCCAAGAGCGTGGGAAATAAAGAGTTGCTCGCCGCTGCCGAGGAAAACTCTAAACGAATCGAAGACACACAAAAGAAAGTGGACGAAATCGTCAAAGCCGTCCGCACGGCTCAAACAACAGGGAGAGTAACGACAGGCTACGAGCAACTTCCTGACGGTAATCCGTGGCCGCAGCCGCTTTCGCCAGAGATAACAGCCCAACTCCTGGACGTGTCGAAAAAGCAACTCGCCCTCTTGCAGACAATGGCGACCGGAATGCAAAAAATCGGGACCGACATCAACGACGTGAAAACCCAGATTAAAGGGTTGCAGGACCGAATCGAGAAGCCGTCACGGACGCTACCGCAGACGGGAACACAAATACTGCCACAAGAGCCACCAGCGGGATACAAAAATCAAACAAAGCCAGCATCAGGACCGCCACCAGAGCAACCAGCGGGACGCACAACACCATGAATCAAGAACTGTTATACGCGGCAATTACAAGGTTTGGCGGGCTCTTGATTGCGATATATGTGTGCGGCGTCATTCTGAATGTCGTGCAGTATCTGATGCGTATGGCAGCCTATAACGATGCACGGGCACAGGCACACGGTTTGACCGTGGATCATGACGACGAGTTCGCAGCACGTTATGACGTATTTGCCAAGATTCTCGCTGCTGAAAGCATTGACTTTGGAAAAGCTCCGTCGAGCTTGATTGAACAGCTTGCTGATGGACTGAAAGCGTTAAAAGGGGGCAAAGGCGAGTGACGGCAAACCGTCGTCAAACATGAACGGCTTTTGGAAAACGACGTATAACAAAGTGGTGCGATGCCTTCGCCAGTTCCGCGACCCCCATCTCTAGAAGTACCTACGGATTTTGTCGCGTGCGTGGATCGCATTTGGGATAACTCCCTGCAGTGGACCTTCAACCGATCTTAGGTGATTGGGCACAGTTCCGGGACGAATCCAGCAAATGGATTGGCTGGGCTCTCGGTGTCGCTGCATTAGGAGCAGTGATATGGAAGGGCAAACCCATCCTTCGCTTTTTCGCCAAGCTAGTCAAAGAAAGCGAGCCAGACGAAGACCGACAATACACTGAACTGAGGAAGAAAGGTTCGCGGGAACTTGGACCGATGAGGTGCTTCAGGTTTCCTGGACAGTCCAGTGTCTTATTTTGGAGGGCCTGTTGGCTCTCGAACTCGACCGGGCGACGTATCCCAGCGACGAATGACGACGTTCGGCGTTGTAGTACCGGATGTACTGGATATCTCCCGCACCGCCTCCGCAGCCGCTCCGTACTCGACCAGTTCCAACTCGGTCTTCACCGTTCCGAAGCACGACTCCATGAACGCGTTGTCGTAGCAGTTCTCCGCCGCGCTCATGCTCTGACGCATGCCGGAACGACGTAGGACTTCTCGATAACGTTTCCACGCGAACTGTCCTCCGCGATCGGTGTGGTGGATCAGCCCCGGCGCCGGCTGACGTTCCTGGATCGCTCGCCTCAAGACCCCCAACACCAAGTCCTCGTCCATCGAACTTGCCATACTCCCAGCCCACGATGCGCCGCGAGAACAGGTCCATCAGCAGCGCCAAGTAGCCGAATCGGCCTCTGGGCGCTCGGGCCACCAGCGGAACGTACGTGATGTCGCCGACCCACACTTCATTCACCCTCGTCGGCGCTCCGCTGTCTGCGAAAAGGTTTTGGTTGTAGCCCAACCGGTGCCGGCTGTCGGTCGTGCGCGGCCGATACGATTTCGGCTGAATCGCCCGAAAACCCTGGTTTTTCAGCAATCGGGCGACCCGCGCCACCCCGCACGCAATGCCTTCGAGCCGCCAGTTCCACCGCAATCCTCCGGGCCCCATATCGCCGGCGATGACGCCAAAACATCTCGCTGATCCCCGAGACCAGTTGCCGATCCCGCACGCCTCTCCGAGACTCCTGCCCGCTCCGCCAGGCGTAGAATCCCGATCGGCTGACCTCCAGCAGCCCACACACCGCCGAAGCCGCGAACCTCTCCATGATCACCAACTGATCGATGCCGGCGTACACGTCCCTCATCCGTCGCGGCCGAAAATGGCCAACGCTTTTTTTAAGATGTCCCGCTCTTGCTCCACGCGCCGCAGTTCGGCTTCCAGCTCCCGTACCCGGCCTTCCAGGCCGACCGCGGCCGCGCCTCCCTGGCGAATCGCCTCCCGCTTCCAGCTATACAGCAGATTGGGGCTCGATCAGCCCCAGTCGCTGACAGACCGAAGCGGCCGCATGGCCGTCAAAGAGCATCTGCACCGCCTCCGCCTTGAACTCCTCGGTGTACTGCCGCCGATCCTCTTGGCTTTTCCCCAGACTTCCCGGCTCCGCTTTCGACATCGGCCGGCTCTCCTGGAGCCCTCCAGAATAAGCCAACCAACTGTCCGAAAAACATGAAGCAGGTCACGAAACTGCAATTCCTTTATGACGATGTTAATGGTCATTGGTGGGAAACCGTTTGCAGCAAAGATTCCAAAGAGTTCCAGCGATTTGCCGAGAAGCTCTATCTCCGACTGAATGAACTGATTCACGAAGAAAACCCAAGAGTGCTGCTCAGCAACGGCAAGACACGGCCAATATCCTGTTGGAAACGGCTAGTCAAACTGCGTGACAAGGTGCAGGCGTGGTCTGGTCATCCGAACGACGTTAGCAACAACGCAGCCATGAAGCTTCTATTCGAGCTTGAACAACTGGCGAAGGATTTCCCGGAAGAGGCAGACAACTTGAAGTGAGAAAAACGGGCCATGACGGACAAGTTAACAGCCGACACGCCGATTTGGCGTTACATGAGCTTCTGGCAATTCGCTTCGATGATCCTGGGCGACCAGAACACGTTATGGTTCAGTCGCCCGTTCAAGTTTAACGACAAATGGGAGGGCCTGTGTCCGCCGTCTTTCTTCAACAACATGCGTCGATCCGGCACCAGAGATGGCGAAGAGTCTTTGCGGAAAATGGAAGCGATGCGACGTTACGGCTATTTTGTGAACTGTTGGCACATCAATGACCACGAGTCTGACGCCATGTGGCGACTATATGGACTCGCCCCTTTCGGTGTCGCTATCCAATCTACTGTTGGAATGATCGAGCATAGATGCCTGGACATATATGGTGCCGATGTGGTTAGGTATTACAAGCCAACAGACGGCGTTTGCACGACGACAATTGACCGCAACGAATTGATTCTGCTCAAACGCGAGGATTTCGAGTGGGAGCACGAATTTCGAGTTTGGCGGATTGATGAGCCCATCCTGAATCGGATTAACAACGGGGAAGACATCACGGATGTGGACGTAGATGCGGGGATGGAAGTGCAAATCAGCGATTTGGACAACTTCATCCAAAGACTCGTGGTCGCCCCTGGAGGAGAGGGGGCATTTGCAAAGACTGTTGAAAAGCTATGCAGGGACACGAGCAAAAACTGGCTGGCGAACAAAATGGAACGATCCACATCAGGTCGTTCGCGGGATTCTTACATCGTCTGATCTCAGCAGTTCCATAACCTGTTCAACAACGCTGGCCCAGTCGCCCATGCGTGGCTGTCTGACGAGCGTGTGGCCTGGATATAACTCTGTGGTCGATCCCTGATAACCCCAGCGTGGATCTGTCTTCCACGACAACATCAACAGCGTGGGTTTCGCAACGCCCAGCCAAATGACCGCACATCGAATCGACCGTGACCACGTCATCCAGCCCGTTAATAAATTCTGGCCAGTTCCACAATGCCGTCAATTTGTTGATTCACCGGGATCTTCACCTTCAGCATGATGTACTCCAGGCCGTCGAATTCGTCGCGGGAGGCGACGTGGGGCGGGGTGGCCTGCTGTTGAAAAGCTGACCCAGAGGTTATGAAGGTTTTCTGAGCCCAATGGGCAAGGAAACCTTGGATGACGGGTAAGCGAAGGAAGCGGCACGGTGCGGAGGAGATCGTGCGGAAGCTTCGGGATGCGGACGCGATGCTCAACGCAGGCAAGGAGGTGGCCGCGGTGCTGCAGTTTCTCGAGATCAGCGAGGCCACGTATTTGCGGTGGCGCAACCAGTACGGAGGGATGAAGTCTGAGGAAGCGAAGCGTTTGAAGCTGCTGGAGGAGGAGAATAAGCGATTGAAGGAGCTGGTTGCTGAGCTGACGCTGGACAATCGCATGCTCAAGCATGTTGCGGAAAAAAACTGGTGAGCCCTTCGCGGAAGCGCACGGCGGCCGCAGACCTTCAACAGAAGTTCTCGGTCTCCGAGCGGAGGGCGTGTCAGGCGTTGGAGCAGCCGCGCAGCACGCAGCGTTACGAGCCGAAGCCACGGGGCGATGAGCTGGCCTTGGCCAAGGGCATGTTGAAGGTCGCGCGGCGACGTCCGCGGTGGGGTTACCGCCGAGTCGCCTGGCGGCTTCGGCGAGACGGATGGAGAGCGAGCGACACGCGTGTCTATCGTCTGTGGCGTCGGGAAGGGCTGAAAGTGCCAGTGAAAAAGCGGAAAAAGCGACGACTCGGGAAGAGTGAGAACGGCTGTGTTCATCGCCGAGCGGAGCACAGAGATCACGTCTGGTGCTGGGACTTTGTGTTCGATCACACGACGAGCGGGAGCCAGCTCAAGTGGCTGTCGATCGTGGATGAGTATAGCGCGAATGTCTGGCCTTGAAGGTGGCTCGCAGCATCACGAGCGAGGATGTGATCGACACGCTGGCCGAGCTGTTTGGGATGCGCGGCGTGCCGAAGTGTATCCGCTCGGACAACGGCCCCGAGTTCGTCGCGCGAGCAGTCCGGCGCTGGCTGGGTCGGGTGGATGTCGAGACGCTGTACATCGAGCCGGGAAGTCCGTGGGAGAACGGCTACGCCGAGAGCTTCCACAGCCGGCTCCGGGACGAGTTCTTGGCGTTGGAGGTGTTTGAGAGCCTGTCAGCTGCCAAGCGGCTGACCCAGCAGTGGCAAGAGGATTACAACCATCACCGGCCGCATAGCTCGCTGGGTTACGTGACCCCGAACGAGTTCGCGGCCCGCTGTGCTACTTCCGTTCGGGCTACGCCCTCACTCCAGCAGCACAGCGGAGATTACCTAACCCAACCTTCATAGCACCTGGTACAGAAAATCAAAGCTGGTCAGGGGGTCTGGGATTTTAAAGCCGCGCGGGTGCAATCCGTTTGGGTGGCATGCCCCACGGCTTTGCGTGGGCATGTCTGCGGAATTACGGCAGAATGTGGTCGCCGCAAGGCTTTGAGCCGCAATCCGTGAGTCTGCCCCATGAACGAACGGCGGAAACTCTGTCGACGGTTCAACGAACCCGGACATGCGTCTCGCAGGAGGGGACGTGGGGCGGGGGTCGTGGGGCGCGGGAACAAGAACAACCAGGCAGCGGACTGCTTCGCCTGAACCTGTCGTCCTTGCCACTGACACGGCGGGGCTGAAAACATGCCCATGCAGAGCCATGAGACTGTCCGGGAATTCGGTGGAACGAATCAGCGAATTCCGCAGGAACAACGCATCACGAGCCCCGGGGTTGATCCCCGAGGTCCCTCTGCGCGGTTGATGCGTGCGCGTCCCAGCCAGCTCCTTCGCGCAAGACGTCCGGGGGGATTAACCCCTCGGCTCGGCAGACCAATTCCCGGACGCCGAAAGAACGCAGCGAGGGCGGGTGCCCTCGACTTTCGGCCTATTTGGGATCGGAGAGCGATAGGATTGTTCCAAAAAAACTCGACAGACGAGGGCACCCGCCCTCGTAGTATGCGAGCCTTCTCCCAACCCACATTTTCGCAGCACGGAATTCCCGGACGGCCTCATGCAGAGCCCTGGGCATGGCACACGGCGTCAAACCAGATTTGCACAGCCAGTCGGTGGCGGTCCGCTAAAATGAAGGCATGGGCGAATCGACAACCGGCACGCCGGAACAACGAAGATGGTCCTATGCGGCAGGCTGTCTGTGCGGGCTTTCGTGCGGAATCGCGGGAACCGTACTCGGCCGCTATTTGGGCGAGCATGTGGACGCCCAGCTCGTTGCCCGATTGCGGGCAGATGGGCACATATTTGAGTCTCCGCTGGGAATGTTTAGCCGCATACTGATGATTTTGGGCTGCTGCTTTGGCTGGTTGTTCGGATGGGTACTGACGGCATTTCTGCCCCGCAAACGCATTAGAACGCGACGCGACTATTTCTCGATTTTTGGGATCGGACTGTTTCCGCTGTGCTTGCTGATCGCGCTGCTGCTCGTCGCCCTGGTGATCAACCACGTCAGCGCCGTACCGAGCAAAGCACAAAACTCCAGTGCCGAACGGCTCGGCGCCCGTTACCGAAACTTCAAACGGACCTCGGCGAGTCCCTTAACCTGGTGCCATTCACCCCTCGCCCCGGGGCACCCTCTGGGTCCCTCTCCCTCAAGGGGCGAGGGGAACAGGAAGGGGCGAGGAGAGGAAGACTCGGTTTTACAAAAAGCTCGAAGGAGCGCGTCACACTCTGGGATTGAAGCTATTGGAGGATTTTTTCAAAGCCTGGTGACTTCAACTCTCATTTCTGCGAGAGAACTCCAAGAGAGCTAGCGTCGGGTGTTGCATCCGACCCGAGTGTTATGCCCGATTAAACCTCGCGAGGGTTCGTAACATGCCTGGAACGACCGATTCTCGCCGTGCCTGCAGCGCGTTCCTGGTTCTCTCGCTGACGCTGGCGTTCAGCGAGGGCCGGCTCGTTGGCGGCGAGCCCGTGCAAGCAAAGGCCGAGATTCTGGCGACCGAGGCTGGGATCGTTCAAGCAAGAAAGGACCTGCATTCCGGCCGCGTCGTGATCAGGCTCCACTACAACGTATTTCCACGCTCGCCGGCTGCCACGCGAGTTGATCGTCGATACAAGGTCTCCTTCAAGGGCGACAAATGGCGCGCGGATGTGGAGCGAGTGGATTTATCCAAGGGCACCTCGGTGCCGTTGTCCAAAACCGTTTGGACCAACGACCACTTCATCCGCGACTTCGGAAACGATCAGGCGATTCAGTTGTTCGGGGCGAAAACGAAGCCGACGGGTGCGTTTGAGATCCCCGATCCGCGCCGTCTGGGGCTGGTTGCCTGGTTTTTTGAGACCATCAACCAACACGGCTTTGACGCGTATCTTCTTCGCCCGAATCGCGAGGATCTCCGCAGGGAGCCCGGAGTTGACGAAGTCGGTCGGCCAATTGAAAAGGTCACTTATTCCATAGTCGGGCGGCAGCACGCGCCCGGATTTCGAGTACTGGCTGACGGCGGCGGCGAGGGACGCCAGCCCATTTACATTTCCGTGAAATCTGGCGAAGGGGACCGTTCGTACGAACAGTCAATTCGCACAAAGCTCAAGTCTTACCCGCAGCCGGGCATCTGGTATCCGAGCGAGGTGACTTTCCGAATCATCAGCGGCGGCAAACTCCAAACAGAAGAAGTCGCCACGGTTGAAGAGGCCGCCTTCAACCAAGAGCTTCCCGACAGTGTGTTTTCAATCGAGGGGCTGGGTTTAGCGAATGGCCGCGTGGTCAACAGCGACGGCCACTTCTTCATTTGGGACGGTCGCTCCCTGGTTCCGGAAGGGCCATTTGCCGCTCGCTGCAGGGGCGTCACGTGCCGTTGGAACAGCAGATCGCCTCGCTTAACCGCGATGCGCATCTGGCCGGCATGCGGCTTCTGGTCGAGCTGTTGGGAGACGCGTCAAAGGAGGTCGCGACGTTTGGTGAGCAAATCTGGTCTTCGGAGGATCCGCCCGAGATCCTGCGATTCCTGCCGATCGT
This sequence comes from uncultured Planctomycetaceae bacterium, assembly GCA_963756305.1. GTDB lineage: Bacteria > Planctomycetota > Planctomycetia > Planctomycetales > Planctomycetaceae > DASPSM01. Next base: position 870,935 of record CAVWNP010000001.1, on the reverse strand, counting down.
GGTGAGCGCGAAGGAGAGCCAATCCGAAGGCGGCTTTTTCACTCGGCTGGGTTGGGAGCGGCCCAAGACCGGCGAAATTGCCTTGATCGCCGTCGACGCGGCAGGGAACAAGCTCGCGGACCGCAGGTTTATGATCGCCGGCAATGCGGGCCTCCACCGGCAGCTCGCTGAGTTCATCAAGCAGAACGCGCCGCCGGCGCGCAACGCGCAGGCGATCCTGACGGCTGCCGAGCGGGAGGCGCGTGAGACGCAACGACGGTTGTTCTTCGTCGAGGGCAGCCCGCGTTGCGGCCCGTGTTTGCGGCTGGCGCGCTGGTTGGACGACCAGCACGCACTCTTAGCCAAGGATTACGTGATCGTGAAGGTGCTGCAAAGCGACGAGCACTCCCGCCAGGTGATTGGAAAATTCAATCCGCAACGAGACCAAGGCGTGCCTTGGTTCGCGATCGCCGAACCCGATGGAGCGGTGATCGTCACGAGCGTCGGCCCATCGGGAAACATGGGCTTTCCCGTAACTGTCAAAGACAAACGACTCTTGAAGGAAATGCTCGATCGCACCGCCCGGCGGCTCACGGTCGCAGAGCGCGATCGGCTCGTCCAATCAATCTCGGCGGACACGCCGTAGGCCGGGCACGAAAAATCATTCCTCCCACTGGCACGGTAGGGCTGAAGACATGCCCATGCAGAGCCATGGGAATGGCACCCGGGCAGCGCGAATTGAAGTAGGTCCCGCTTGCCGAGCGGGAACCTTGGCGTTTGGTGAGCGAAAATCGATCGACGGCATCGCGTTGGCGACGTCGGCCAAACTTCTTTCTCGGACAGTCGTGCCCATTCGGGGCTCGGTCCCACTCATCGTCGAACGAGAGTGTCCTGCTCGGCAAGCAGGACCTACTTAGCCCGCTCTCGAGCGATCAGCGGGGGTTCAGATTGAAGGTAACCGCGAAGCGTGCCGGCCGACTTTACTGCTGGCCGATCGCCGCCAGGAGCTTGATTTGGGCCAGGCGAGCGGCGAGTTCCGCCTTCATCAGGTCGAGTTGAGCCTTGGCGACGGCCGATTTGGCGGTGAGCATTGAGGCGACATCCTTCGCTTCCTTCACACCGTCAACGTTTGCCGCCACCACCTCGTTGGCAATTTGCAGTTCGCTTTGGGCCTGCGTGTAGGCCAGGTACGCTTTGCGGGCATCGAGCTGAACGGTCTCGGCAGTTACTTGCACGTTCTTGCTGGCCATCATCAACTGCGTCTCGCGCTGCCGCAACACGTGGTAACGCTTGCCCCAGTCAAGCAGCGTATAGTTGGCGGTCACACCCACGAAGCCGATATTGGGCTGAATGTACTCGGCGAAATCCTGGTTCACATAGCCGCCGACAACGTCGACGATCGGCAGGCAATCCATCTTGGCGGCCTTGATCCCCGCTCGCGCCTTGGCGATGTCTTGCTGGGCCTCGCAAAGCTTCGGGTTGTTCGCCATGGCGAATTGGGCCGCCTCGTCGGCCGAGCCCACCGGAACGCCTGGCAGCACGGGCTCGAAGACTTCCAACTCCGTGCCGGGAGGCAGGCACAACAATTGATTGAGCGTATCGGTTAATTCGGCGGCCTGTGTTTTGACGTCCGCCAATCCCTTGCGTGCTTCCAGGAATCCCAAGCGCAGCTCGGCCGTCGGCTTCTGCTTGAGCAGCGGTCCGACCATCTGCATCTGCAGCGTCAGGGCGGCCTCGACCTTTTTCGCCACGACGAGCCCTGTATACGCCTGGGTGACGCCCGAAACCAGCTCGGCCGTCCCCTTGTCCAACTGGGCGGCGGCCGCATTCGCGTCGGCCCGAGCGATATCCACGAGCGCGCTCACTCCGATCAACTGCGTGATCGGCTGTGCGGCAATAATCGAGCCGTAGGACGAGTTCTGATTGATGACGGAAACGGAAACTGGCGTAAACAGAATTCCGGGCGTCTCAATCTTGCCCAAATTGTCGTTGAAGTGGACGGCGGCGTAGCTGCCCAGGATTTTCGGCAGGTAATCGGTCTGTGCGGCACGAATCGCGATCTGTTTTTCTTCGACGTTCAAGCGGCCGAGTTGAAGCTGCGTGTTGTTGGCAATGGCCAATTGCTTGGCGTCGTCGAGCGTCAGCCGATAAACACCGGGCGGCACGGGTGTTTGCGGCAGGGGTGTTTGCGGCAGGGGTGTTTGCGTCGCGGGCGCGGGAGATGCGGGCACCGATACGGGCGGCAGCGAATCGAATTCGTCTGCCTTGACGACCGACGACATCGAGCCGGCGATGGCTCCGCCCGTCAGCAATGCCCGCACGAGCCTGTGCCGACCGGATCGCCGGGACGTTGGGCTCAACCGCTGCTTTGTTAATTCGGACCACCAGCGCGAGCGTGACATTGGATCGTCCCTCCCTGGATCAATCGCCGTTTCGGACGAGGCCGGCGAACTCTCGATGGCTATCGGTTGAGGCAGTCGAACCGGTCGTGCGGATGCCGCCGTTTTTACCTATTCGTCCAGGCAGGCGTGCTGTACCCACTCAAAGCGGCCGATGCGACCTGTCTCCGTCGCATGTCCGCCGCCACGATCGCGCCGCACGTCAAAACCGGCACAGACGACAGCTTCTCCGATCGGAGACCGCCGATTGGTCTTCGCGGTTGCGCGTCAAATAGGGCTCAGTGGACTTTGCCGGCTACGTCATCTGGATCGGAGCGGCAATCCCCGCGCCATTGCCCCTTGTCATCCCGAAATCTGAGCCCTCTTAGCATCCGGTTTGAACGGTTGGGCCCGACGTGCTGGAATCTTACGGCTGAACCGGCGGGCCGATCAGCGGCGTGCGCACGGGCTTGGCCACGCCGTAGAAGACCACCACGCCCTGGCCGGCGCCGAGGGTGGAGAGCGGTTCGGCGACTTGACCAAGGGCGGCCTTGTAGTCCTGCCAGTTGTTGGAGACCCACACATTGCCGGCTGGATCAATGTCGATATCGACCTGCATTTGCAATCCGCCGCCGACGTAGCCGCCGGGCGGCGAGATGGCATCGCCCGGATTCATGCCCGGGGGATTTTTCTCAGTCCGGAAACCGCACAGTTCCACAATGCCCGCCTTAGAGGTGCTGAAGTTGGAGATCCAGACATGATCGTCGCCGTCCACGGCCACAGCCCACGGTCCTGTCAGCCCCTTGCCATACACGGGCGAAAAGGATGCTTGCCTGCCATCCGGGCGCAGGACGGAGACACTCCCGCCTTCCCAGTAGCCTGAGGTCTGCGCCGCCATCGCGGGAATCAACACCTTAGTGAGCCGATCCGCCGGGTCGGGATCGCCGTCGATGTTCACTTTGAAAGCCGCCAGCATTTCGTAGAGCTTGAGGCGACCGCGCTCGGAGCTGCCTAATCGGTTGGAGACCCAGACGTTGCCCTGACTATCGACGGCCAGGCCACTGGGACTAAATCCCACATCGAAGGTTTGCACCGCGGTCGGATTGGCGGCGGAAAAGCGCGTCACCCAATGGCCCCCGGCGTTCGAGATCCAAATGCGGTCCTGCTGGTCGATGGCGAGATGAAACGGGGCCATCAGCTTGTAGGGGTTACGCAGCGGATCGCCAGTCGGGTTTTGCATGAGCAACTGGCCCTTGGTGGCGTCGCCCTTGGGAAACCACACGACCTGCATCTTGGTCGCGTCAAGCGCCCAGATGTCGCCGTTGGGCGTGGCGATGATGCCCTGCATCTTGCCGAGCTGGCCGTTGAAGGTGTAGCCCGCCGGCGGCGAAAGTGGTTTGCCAGAATTGGCGAATTTTGAGATGCCCGCTCCCGTGAAGCTCGAGACCCACACATTGTCATTTGCATCGAGGGTGAGCCCGAAGCCGGGCCCCATCAGCCCGCCACCGGAGAAGCCGAATGTCATTGGCGACAGCGGTTGGCCATTCGGGGCGAGCTTGGTGAGGTTGCCCGACCAGAGGATCGACTGGTTTTGGGCGCCGACGAGGAAATTGTTGGCCGCCCAGCAATTGCCTTGGCCATCAATCATGAGCTTGCCGGGAGCACTCAGCCCGCCTCCGGCGAACTTGAGCGGCAACACCCACGCGCTCGGAGGAAAATTCAGGTAAGGCTGAAACGGCGCCGGCCGCAGGAACTGGCCCTGCGGGATGGGATAGAAGGCGGCCAACAATTCGAAGACCATCGCCGGCTGATGCCAAGGATTGTGCGCGATCATCTCCGCCGCCGTCAGCGTGTCTGTCGGGACATTGCCGGCGGGGTCCGTCGCAGCCGCAAAGAAACGGCTGCACGCACCCGGCGTGACCTGCGTAATACAACCGGCCAGGACGTCGGCCAGTGTCGCGAAGTTTGCCATCGTCGGTGTTTGCGTGCTGTTCAGCGCGTCCTGAATGGCGCCGCCATAGCCGCCCGTCTCGATGTTCACGAAGTTGGTCACGTTGCCGGCGGCGATGCGCAAGCCGAGAGGCTTTCCGCTCAACACCTCGCCCTTGAGGAATTGCGCACAGGTCCAAACCGAGGCCACGGTGGTGAATTCATTGACCGTGACTTTTCTCGGAACCGATGTCCCCAGCACCGTCAGGAGCGCAATCGAGTCACTGGCGCCACTATTCACGGCGGCTACAGGGATGCCGCCCTTGGCGACCACGTATAAGACGCTGTCTGCCGGGGCTGGTTTGGCACTCAGTTTGAAAGCACCGTTGGCGTCCGTTTGCCCTTGGGCCAGTTGCTGCGGAGCGCCGGTGCTCGCCGCGTAGAGCGTCACGGTGCACTCAAAGATAGGACTGCCAGCGCCCTGGACGTTGCCCACGACTTCAGCGGCATTCGCCTGAACATCCGCCAACAAGAAAGCGGCCACGGTCGCAAGTGCGGCAAGGGCGCGAGCGGGCATTTTGTGCCTTACGTTGCACATGATTCGTTTCTCTGTTTTGGCGTCCTGTCGGTCGAAACGCCGGATTGGTTGAAGTGTGTTTTGAAAGGCGATTACTGTCGAATTGCCGGGATTCTTTGCCAAGTTTGCACAGTTTGGGCCGTTCCAATTCCCGGATCAAGTTGGTTTCCTGGGAAAATACAGTTTCTTCATGTTTTGTTGGCAGCGTTTCATCCGCTGCAAGGTGAGAAGATTGGACGAGGAGAAGAACCATCGCCGGAATTACCAACCGGCAACAGCCCCACGCGTTCCAGGCCGGCGGCGTCGGTCAATCTCCCGTTTACCGCGAGATTCTGTCCAAGATTTGCTTCGGGCCGGCGAATGGCTCAGAATAAGGATCGGGGGGAACGAATATGGTGCGCTCAACGGTTATTGGACTGGTCGCGGTGCTGCTGGTGGTGAAGGCTGTCAGCAGCCTGAGCTGGATTTCCACGCGTTGGGAAGAGCGGACGGAGGCCATTTCGCTGCCTGCGCACGCCACAAAGAATTATGAGATCACCACCCAGAACGGCACCATTGAGTTTGCCGGCCAGGACGAGACGCTGAAAACGGCCGAGTTGGTTGCCCATATCAAAGGCGGGGCCAATACCGACGAAAAGGCTCAGCAGGCGCTGGATGACATCGAAATCACGACCGAAGGCAAGGATACGGAGACCTGCCGCATCGGTTGGCGGTGGCGCAAACAACCCGAGGCGGACTGGTCGGCCCTTGTCGACTTCACGCTTCGCGCACCCAAGAACGTCAATCTGAAGGTCGAGAGCCATAATGGGAAGGTCGAAGTCAAAGGACTTGCCGGCAACGCCCGGATCAATACTCACAACGGCGAGATCGAGACCGAGACGTCCGGCGAATCTCTCGAAGCCAAGACGTCCAACGGCGAAATCGATGCCCGGTTCTCGGGTCATAAGGTCAATCTGCAAAGCAATAACGGACGAATCGCCGCGGACCTGTCGGAATGCCACGCGGTTGAAGGCGAGATCGGAACGCACAACGGGCTGGTCGAAATCACTGTCGGCAAACAGACGTCCTGCGAGCTGGTGACCAAGACGCGACACGGCTTTCGCAACTCCAAAGGCGGCAAGATCGGCTCGGGCGGCGGCACACTGCTCGCCAGCTCGCGCAATGGTGCGGTCTTAATCCACAACGGGCCCCACAACAAAGGGTCGGCAACCTTTAAAACGTCCGAAGACCACCACGAGCAGTCGGACGAAGACGAGGACTAAATCGCCGCGCTGGTGCGACACGTCTTTGTGGCGTATGGAATAAGAAAGGTGGGCCGGCATCGCTGAGCCTCGCTGGTCCCAGCCTACCGCATTTCCACGATTTTCGAGTCCGCGGCGCACTTTTTACCGTCCACGGCCGCGGGTGAAAAAAAAGTAATCGTGAGTCGGCCTCCTCGCGTAACCTTTACAGACTCACTGGATTATCGAAAAAGCTGAAGGTCGAAAAGCGGCCAATTGAGCCGTCGCGGACTTCTCCGGTCAGCTTCTTATTGACGGGCAAAGACTTCGCGCGTAAATTACGCCCCTCTCCTTTCAGTCTCGCCTTTCCTCACCTCGATCGCCGACCGTCCAGGCAGCAACAAGACCTGTTGCCAAGTTCCGCGAATGCCTTGGCGGCCCTTCCGAAAAAAATCACGGACGGCCAACCTATGCTCGCACCCACTTTGCGCGAGTCGCAACAGAATCCGCGCGGTTGCTCGCCCGGCACGAACCCGGCACTGGCGACGGACACTTGTCGGCGTGACGTCGATAAGTCTGCTGTTCGCACTCTCCAGCGCAGATTCGCGCCGACGATGAAGACGACGGCGTGGACGTACCGGCCGCGCCGGGTCGCCATGTCGCGGCGAAAAACGAGCAGCCGGAATCGGCCTTTGATAACGCCGCAACGAAGCCGACTTCGGGCCAGACCAACGATGGTCCCGGCGTCGACCTGACGGGCGGGTTCAGCTTTGGTCAGGACGTGACCCAAGATCGATCGCTTGTGCCGATCGAGGCGTTTCCCGTTCTTCCTGATGGATAATTCGCTGTATTTCAGCGACTTGCGGTTCTTTCCCACGATCGAGGGCACGTTCGGCGGCAACGTCGGCGCCGGCTATCGCTACTATGCTCCGCGAATCGATCGCATCTTCGGCGCGAGCTTCTGGTACGACGCCGACGGCACACGCGACGTTTATTTCCAGCAAGTCGGCCTGAGCCTTGAAACGTACGGCAAGTGGCTCGATTTCCGCACGAACTTGTATCTCCCCGTTGGCGACACGACGCAGCAGTCGTCGTCTTCTGTCGTGGCCGGATCGGCCCAGTACGTCGGCGAGAATCTCATCCTACGCGCAGATGAATTCGTACCTGGCGGCCATGAAGGGTCTCGACATGGAGGCTCGGCGTCCAATTGCCGGGCAAATTTGCCGAGGATCATGGCATCCACCTGTACGGCGGCTGGTATTACTACGACGACGACCAAGGCGACCACATCGTGGGCGGATCGGCGCGCATCGCAGGCCAATATTGTTTATGGTCTCGATGCGTCGGTGCAGATCACGAACGACAACTATTTCAACGCCCGTGCGATCGTCGGCGCGTCCTGGACGTTTGGTCCGTTGCACCGCTCGAACCTGTCGCAGGACAACGCCAAGGGGCGTATCGGCGAACGGGTGATGCGTAATTACACGGTGCTCGTCACGCCGCAAAACCAGGTTGACGCCGGCATGCTCGCGATCGATCCCGCCACGCATAAGCCCTACGTCATCGCCCACGTCGACAGTAACGCGGCGCCCGGCGGTAACGGCAATGTGAACAGCCCCGTTTCAGACGATTGCCGCCGCGGAAGCGGCCGGCGTTGCCGCGGACGTGATCTTTGTGCACGCCGGCAGCGTGTTCCATGGCGGGGGTTCCAATGTCGTCATGAACACCGGCCAGATGCTGTTTGGCGACGGAGCCGGTGAACAGCACTTTCTCAGCCGTGCCCGGCCTGGGCTCGATCCTGATGCCCCACGGGCCCACCTCAGCGGCAGCCTGCCTGTTCTTGATTCGTCGACCGGAACGGCGATCACGTTGTCGAGCAATTCGATGCTGGCGGGATTCAGCATCACGAACGCGGCCGGCGCGGGAATTGTTGGGCAACGGCGTGGGTAACGTGCTCATCAAGGACGTCACGGTCGACCATTCGGGCAGCGACGGCGTTCAAATCGTCAACGCGACTGGCAATACCTGGTTCAACAACGTCTCGATCACCAATTCGGCCGGAAACGGCTTGTTCGTGAACGGCGGGACTTCCTACCTGCAATACATCGGGCAGATCGCCGGCAGCCAGGGGCACGACCTGATGGTCGAGAATGTCGGAGTCGGCGGCCTGATGGACATGACACAGGCGACCTTCCCGGGCAGCGGCAGCCAAGGCATCTTGCTGCAAAACGTCTCGGGCCAGGTCAATTTCAACAATTTGCTGGTCGCGAATACGGCCGGCCCCGGCGTCGAGATCAATGGCGGTGCGGGCAACTTCCAATTCAATGGGACAACGATTATCTCAGGAGCCGGCGCCACGTCTCTCTTGGTGCAGGGTGTGGCGCCGTTGGCCGCCGTGCAAAACGCCGCCGGAAATGTGGAACAGGTCCAGAATACTCAGGTCACCTTCGATAACATCTCGATCGCCAATCGCCACGATGCCGGTTTCGTGATCAACAACATGACCGCCCCGGTCACCGTCGGCGGCACGACGACCGTGACGAACGAAGGCGGCACGAGCCCCTCGGCACTCAATATCGAAAACACTGCCGGCCCCGTCACGTTCAAGGGAACCGTGAACGTGACCAACACCACGGTCGATCCCGGCGTTTCATTGACGAATAACACGGGCACCACGACGTTCAATACGCATCAACGTCAATTCGAACAATGGCACCGCGCTTTACGCCAACAACGGCGGCACCCTCGTGATCAACAGTGCGCAGAAAGTCGGAGCCGGCGGAACGATCTCGGCGGTCAACGGCACGGCGGTCGACATCGAAAGCACGACGACGAATGTCAACTTGTTCACCGTCAACAGCAGCGGCGCCACGGTCGGCTTGAAACTCGTCAACTCGCCCGGTTCGTTCGCCGTGTTCGGCAACAGCGACGAGACGGCCGGCTCCGGCGGCGTGATCGAGGGAGCCCAGACCGGCATCTTGCTGCAGAACGTGGGCAACGTCGGCCTGGTCTCGATGATCCTGAACGGAAACGGCGTCGGCATCTCGTCGACCAACACGAACTACCTGGCCATGACCAACTTCAACATCGAAAATTCCTCGACGTACGGCATCGACTCGCTCGATACGAAGACCTTGATGGTCACCAATTCGACCTTCTCGGCCAACGGGGCGACCAACATCCGGGCCCAAGTCGACAACGTCAACTCGTACGCGTAGAGCGTCGTCGGGAGCAATTTGGTCTCCGCGAGCGGCGACAACCTCCTCGTCCAATCGCTGGGCGGAGGCACGGGCGCCACGGTCAACGTGATCGCTGAGGGTAATAACATTCAGAACACGCTGTCCGGTGCGACGGGCATCCACATCAACTGGAACGGCAACGTTTCGGCGTCGGTGAGCCAGAACGCGTTCCTTGTGAGCGGCGGCACCAACACCGGTTTCCTGGTCAACAACGCTTCGTCGACCGGCCTGACCACGGTTTCTTATACAAACAACGTCTTTACCAGCGAGGGCGGAACGGACACGGCCATGCACGTGGTCACCGTCGGCGCTGCCCAGGTGAACGCCGCTTCCAACGAAATTCAGTTCGGTGCAACCAGTGGCACGGGCTTCAGGTTCTCGGTGGGAGCCTCGTCCAACGTCAACGTGACCGGCAACGTGATCATCGACACAACGGATGGGGCCACGGGTATTCTCTTCGATTCGATCACGGCTCCCAGCACGGCGACGATTTCGGGCAACAGCATCCAACTCTCGAACAATGGCGCCTTGCTGACGCAGGGTATTGTGTTCTCGAACGTCACCGATCAGACGAGCGGAAGCGCGACGACGCTGCTCAATCTCTCCGGTACGCAGAACAACACCATCCAAGGAGCGAGCACGCCGTTCTATGTTCCGTCCGGAACGACGACCGGCGAGATCACCGTCAATGGCACGACGATGCCGTAGTTTGGAACGCTACGGGTAGGAACGCTGCGGTTACGGAAGCGTGACGCGGCCGCCGGACGAGACAATCGTCTGACCGGTCATAAAGCTCGAGCGTTCGCTGAGCAGGAAACAAGCGAGTTCAGCGATCTCCTCGGGCTGGCCAAGCCGGCCCAAGGGGGTTTCCGAACGGATGCGACCGACTTGCTCCTCGCTGAGAACGTGAGCCATTTCCGTTTCGATCAGTCCGGGTGCGATGCAATTGACGCGAACGCCATGCGGGGCGAATGCGTCCGAACAGCAGCGCGCCAGGGCAATCACGCCTGCTTTGGCCGCCGAATAATGAATCTGCATCGCTCTCGGCCGAAGAGCGGCGACGGACGAGAACAACACGATCCGGCCAAAGCCGCGCTCGATCATTTCGTCCTTGACCGCGAAGACGACGCGGAACGCTCCGTTCAGATTGGCATCGATCGTCTCGAACCAGCGTTCGTAGGAGAGTTCCGCATGATGCGCGACGTTGCTGATCGCGCCGCAGTGACACAAGAGATCGATGGGACCGAGTTCTTTCCGTGCGGCGGCAACCAGCGCGTCGATCTGATCCTGCCGGCTCAGGTCGCAAGGCCCAGCGAGCGATTTTCGTCGCAGCGAACGAATCTGGGTGACCACAACGTCGGCCGCATCCTTCCGGCTTCCGTATCCGATCGCGACATTCGCCCCGCCCTGCGCGAGTTGCAAGGCGGTCGCGCGGCCGATGCCTGCGCAATGCGCCGGTGACTAACGCGACACGTCCCTCAAATTCGCCCGCCATTGTGCGTTGATCCTCACTCGATTCCTGATCGACTTCGCACGCCATCATAGGTGGGCCGTCTTTCGGTCGCTATCGAAATGGGTCGACCGAGTTTCCGACCGCCGTTTCCTTGAGTATCCTTGAATCGTCTGAAACGAATCGACACTCACGCGCATGAGGAACCGACGATGCACGACCTGAATACGAACGAGTTCTCCCGCCGCGACGTCTTGAAACTGGCCGGCGCCGCGTTGGCAGTCTCCGGAACGCGAGCGGTCTTGGGCGCGCAGGCGGCCGATCCGTACGCCGGTCTCAAGATGGGCATGCAGAGTTATTCGCTGCGGACCTACGATTGCGCGACGGCCCTCAAACACACGAAGGATTTGGGCCTCAAATACTGGGAAGCATTTCCCAAGCACATCCCGCTTTCGACAACCCCGAAGAATATCAGCGAGCACAAAGCACTCCTGGACGACGCCGGCATTCGGCTCATGTCGTACGGAGTTGTCGAATTCGACACCAATGAATCCGAGGCCCGGAAGAAATTCGATTTCGCAAAGGCGATCGGGCTGGTGGCGATGAGTGCCAATCCGCGGAAGAACAAGGCGACATTCGATCTGCTCGACAAACTGGTTGCCGAATACGACGTCGCCATCGCCATTCACAACCACGGTCCAGGGGCCCGGTACAGCAAAATTCGCGATGTGGCCGATGCCGTCAAGGATCACAATCCGAAGATCGGCGCGTGTGTCGACACGGGGCACTATCTGCGTAGTGACGAGGATCCGGTCGAGGCCTTGGAAGTCTTCAAAGACCGCCTGTATGGCGTGCATTTGAAGGACGTTCGCACCGTTCAATCGGGGGGGAAACGGCAGAAAATTTTCACGATCGTCGGCCAAGGCGATCTCGACGTCGCCAAATGCCTCCGCGTCTTAAAGGGCATGAATTACCAGGGCTGCCTGGCCCTGGAGTACGAGGAGAACGAAAAGAATCCGCTCTCCGACATCGCCGTCAGCCTGCAGGCCGTCCGCGACGCGGCTGCCAAGCTCAGTTGAGCGGCGTCAGTAGGTGCCTTTGGTATCGGGAAACAGGCTGCTCACGCTCGTTCGGTCATGGATCGAGCGGATCGATTTGGCAAAGAGATTGGCGACCGAAATCACCGACACGTTTGGCGGCAGCGGATCCTGCGCCGCTTCGATCGTGTCGGTCACGAAGAGCCGCTTGATGGGACTGGCCGCGATCCGCGGCAAGGACCCCTTCGATAAGACACCGTGCGTCACAGCGGCATAGATGTCGAGCGCGCCCCGTTGTTTGAGCAGCTCGGCCATGCTGATCAACGAATTTCCCGTGATCGTGAAATCGTCGACCATCAGCACATTCTTGCCTTTGACTTCGCCGATGACTTCCAGCACGACGGCCCGCTCGCTGTGGTCCGTGCGCTGCTTGTTGCCGATGACCACCGGCACACCCATGAGGTGCGCGTAGGCCGATGCGTCCTTCGCGAACCCGATATCCGGGCTGCAGACGCACAAGTTGGGGATCTCGAGCTTCTTGAAGTGCGCGGAGATGACGTAACGACCGTATAAGATGATCGACCGGGATGTTGAAGAATCCCTGGATTTGCGGGCTATGCAAATCCATGGTCAGCACGCGGTCGGCGCCGGCTGCTTCGAGTGCGTCGGCACAGACGCGGGCCCGGATTGACACGCGGGGCTCGTCTTTCTTGTCCCCCTTCGCGTAGCTGAAGAAGGGAATGACGGCCGTCACTTGCTGGTGCTGGCCCGTTTGAGTGCGTCGACCCAGAACAAGAGTTCGACAAAGTTATCGTTTACGGGATAGTGGACCCCCTGAATGATAAAGGTGTCGCGGCCGCGGACGTTCTCCTGAATTTGGACGAAAACATTTCCCTCGCTGAAGACGTGCTGCGCGGCAGGGGGAAAGGGGCACCCCGAGTTCAGCGGCGATGGCTTGCGCGAGCTTCGGATTTCCGGAGCCGGCCAAAACCGCCAGATCGCCCTGCGGCGCCTGGAAAGGCTGCGGGCGCGGACCCGCCGCAGCGGGCTGCGAATTCGGAATTCGGCTCATGCAAGAAGTGTCCCGAAAAACAGACGATTCCTCTTCATAATACCTGCACAATCGGGCCACGCCAAACGGCTAGCTGGCCGGGGGTGGGAAGTGTTTAATCGCGGCGCGGCGGCGGGCCGTCCGCGTCGGGATCGTCCTTGATGGGAATCGGTCGTAACCACCAGCCCCACAGCAGGTAATGAATTGCGCCAAACGCGAAAAAGCCCAGGACGACCGCCAACAGCCCGAAAATCTGCGGCAACACGAGGGCGACCAGCCCCAAAAGCGCGGCGGCAATCGCCAACAGACCCAGCAACGCCAGGATGGTCGGCGCGTCACTCTGCTGCGGGCGGTTCATATCTGTTCCAAAAGCCGCTTCAACTCGTAATGCCGGTGCGTGAGTCCCTGCTCGAGCGAGGTTTTCAGGCGGTCTGCCGTCAAAAGAAACCCCAGCATGCCGCCGGGGGGCTCGAATTCAATCCGATCGGTGACGCGGACCGTCCCGTCCTCTTGCGGCGCGAATAAGTGTCCGTGCACGTATCGGCCGAGCGGTCCCTTGACCTGCGACTCTTGAAATCGATGAGGCTGAACGAACTCGGTGATTTCGTAGATCACGTTCTGCGGAATCCCAAAGCCGGAAATCTGCACTTCGAAGCGGCTGCCAAGTGCGAGACGTCCGGGCGATTGGACCATTCGCAGCTGCAAATCGGGAGGAACGATCTTGTCGAAATTGTCGCTGAGGGTCAAAAAGTCGAAGACGCGATCGACCGGACAACGAATCAAGACGGATGCTTCCAAAAGCGGCATGCGAGACGAACCTCTTCGTACGAAAGTTGGAGAGTGCGGATCCTTCAGGTCATCGATTATTAGCATCTTAGGGGAGGCAAGACGCGACGGGAAGCGGTTGACTCATAAGCTCGGCCCAAGAGTGTGTCTTGGCAGCAAACGTCCCCATGACGATACTTGATTGCTGACAGGTTGCACGTGCGAATCGCCTCCAACGGGATCGACGAGTTGCCATTGCGTGAAAATCAACTTCAACGCGGAGCGGTCTTTGTGCCCGAATCGGCCGATGGCAGCTTGCCGCTGCATTTCGGATCGGCGCGCGAAGAGTACGCGGCGGCAACGACTCAAGCCGCCGTCTTCGACGTGGGTGACCGAACACTTCTGGAGCTATCGGGCTCCGATCGACTTCGCTTTTTGCACAACTTCTGCACCAACGACATCAAGGGACTCAAGACCGGCAAGAGCTGCGAGGCATTTGTCCCGAATGTCAAAGGTCGCGTCCTTGGTCATGTTTTCGTCGATGCGACCGAATCATCGCTCTGGATCGACGCGGACCCCGCACAATCCGAGCGCCTGGTTCCGCATTTCGAACGCTATCTCATCAACGAGGACGTCCAAATCGCCGATCGCACGGCCGATTGGGGTGAACTGTTTGTCGTCGGACCCGAAGCGGCCGAACGCCTGCGAAAGTTGGGCGTCGATGTGACCGGACTTGAGCATCTCGAGCATCGGACGCTCGAGATCGGCGGAGCCGTCCGCGTCCGGCGATTCGATGTCGAGCCCCATTGCGGTTTCGCGATTTGTGTTCCACGAGAGCGGCTGGCCGGCGTCTGGGATCAATTGTGCCAGGCCGGCGTGAGGCCGGCAGGTTCGGAAGTCTGGACGGCGCTCCGCATCGAGGCCGGGTTGCCGGTTTATGGCGTCGACATCAGCGACGAGAATCTGGCCCAGGAAGTCGGCCGCACGAAAACGGCGATCTCATTCACCAAGGGATGCTATCTGGGTCAGGAACCGATCGCTCGAATCGACGCGTTGGGACACGTCAATCGTGAGTTACGCAGTCTGCGGATCACGGGAGAGTTCGTGCCGCCGGCGCGTTCTCGCGTCTTCTCCGATGCGGCCGGCGCGACGCCCGTGGGCACGATCAGTTCGGCTGGTTTTTCGTTTGGCAGCAATTCACCCGTGGCTTTGGCTGTCCTGCGCTCGAACGTGACTGCCGGCGGAAGCCGGGTGTTTGTTGAAGGGCCAAGCGCACCGGTCGCGGCCACTGTTTTTTGGCAGCCGTCACTCTGAGGTATGCAGTTCATGCTCGCTTCCCTGTTTCGAGTCGGACGACTTCTCTTGTCGGCTGTTTGCCTGGTCTTGGTTGCGTCAAATGCGTGGGCCGAGCACGCGGTGATCAAGCTGCAGATCACCTCGCCGGATGGCAAGCAAGAATCGTTTGCCGACCAGGAGCCCCCTGCAGGTGGGATTAAACGCCGTCCGCGGATTTCGGTCACGCACGGCAAACCGCTTGTCTTCGAGTTCGTTTTGACGAACGCCTACCCGCACAAGCAAATCGAAGGCGTCGTGGTCCGGTATTTCGTCGTTCGCACGGGGGCATTTGGCGCCAAAGAGCTGCCCGACTTGAAAGAACACGCGGTCACCGAGGGGACCGTAAACATGAATTTCAAGCCCAAGTGCCGAGTCGGCGCACGGCTGAATGTGCGCATCGACGAACCGGGTATTTATCTCGTCCGCGTGGACACGCAAAATACCCAGAGCGATCACGAACACTTTTCAGCCATCGATCTGGAAGTGAAGTGAAAGGGAGCCTCGCGAAAGACTGATTCGCCAGCATGTGGAACGCAGACGAGTATTTGAAGTTTTCCTCCGACCGGGCGCGGCCGTTTGCCGATTTGCTGGCACAGGTCTCGATGGATCGGGTCGAGTCGATCGTCGACCTCGGTTGTGGCACCGGACATCTCACACGCAGTATGGCGGAACGTTGGCCCAAGGCGCGTCGTCATCGGCGTCGACCGATCGGCGGAGATGCTCGCGAAGGCAGAGCCGTTGGCAATTCCCGGGCGGCTCGAGTTTGTCCGGGGCGAGATCGCCGATTGGTCCGCCCGCCAACCGGTCGATCTCATCGTGAGTAACGCGGCCCTGCATTGGGTCGATGATCACGAATCGCTGCTCACTCGACTGTCGCGGATGCTCTCGCCGCACGGCACGCTGGCCGTGCAAATGCCCAATCGATTTCAAGGTCCGATGCAGGCGGCAATCGATGCCCTCGTCGCCGATCCGCGCTGGGCACCGCAATTAAAAGGTGTGGGGCTGCACCGCGAGTCGGTCAGGCCGATTTTATGGTACGTTCGTCTGCTGCACGGCCTGGGATTGGCGGTGAACGCATGGGAGACGACCTACGTTCACGTCTTGACTGGTGAAAATCCCGTGCTGGAATGGATCAAAGGGACCGGACTGCGGCCCCTCCTCGCGGCTTTGGACGAAGCAAATTCCGCTCAATTCCTGGCCGAACTCGGGCTCCGCCTCACGAGCATCTATCCGACCACGGGGGATGTCACGTTCTTCTCCATGCCGCGGCTGTTCTTTGTCGCACAGCGCCATTGACGACGGTGGCATTGACGACGGTGGCATTGATCACGCTCAAACCTCGGGGCGATGACGGATGATCTCGCCGTCGATGAGGTAGACCACGTCCTCGGCAATGTTTGTTGCGTGATCCGCGACGCGTTCGACGTGTCGTGACGCGGAAAAAAGATGCAACAAGGGCTCGATGTGAGCCGGAGATTCTTTCATCCGCGCGAGGATTTCGCCAATGATCTCGCGATTGAGGCGATCGACCGTTTCATCGCGTGCGCAGACGCTCTTGGCCAGATCGCTGTCGAGATCGACATAGGCGTCGATGCTGTTACGAAGCATTTCACCGGCGATGCCGGCCATCTCCTTGAGATTGGCGGGAGCGTACACCTCGGGCCAGGTCACTAGGCCGCACGCCCGCTCGGCAATGTGCACGGCCAGATCGGCGACGCGTTCCAGTTCGTTGGAAATCTTGAGTACGCTGGTGATGCGGCGAAGGTCGGTGGCGACAGGCTGGTGCATCGCCAGGATCTTCAGGCATTCCTCTTCGATCCGCACGTCCCACTGGTCGATCTCGTCATCCTTGGCCGCCATCGCGCGGGCCGTTTCGTGATTCGGCTCGGCGAGTTCGTCCACCGCCTGATGGACCATCTCCTCGACCATGGCGCACATTGACAAGATGTCGTGGTGAAGATCGTCGAGTTCCCGCGCGAGGTGCTTGCTCATTCAATTATCCGAACCGGCCTGTGATGTATTCCTCCGTCTGCTTCTGTCCGGGCCTCGTGAAGATTTTTTGCGTTGCGTCGATTTCGATCAAGTGCCCGTGGTTGAAAAACGCGGTTCGGTCGCTGATTCGGGCGGCCTGCTGCATGTTGTGCGTCACGATCACGATCGTGTAATTGTGCTTAAGTTCGAAAATCAGGTCCTCAACTCGGGCCGTCGAGGCCGGATCCAGGGCCGACGCCGGTTCGTCCATCAACAATACGTCGGGATTTGTCGCCAGCGCTCGGGCGATGCACAATCGCTGCTGCTGACCGCCTGAAAGTGTCATCGCCGAATCGTTCAGCCGGTCCTTCACTTCGTCCCAGAGCGCGGCCCGTTGCAGCGACGCTTCGACGAGGGTGGAAAGCGTTCTCGTGTTCTTCTGGCCGGCAACCCGCGGGCCGTAAGCGACGTTCTCAAAGATCGATTTGGGGAACGGTGTCGACTTCTGGAAGACCATGCCCACGCGTTTGCGCAAGGAGACGACGTCGATCGACGGATGGTAAATGTCGGTCCCCTCGAGAATGACGCTGCCGGAGGCCCGGGTTCCCTCGATGATGTCGTTCATGCGATTGAGGGTCCGCAGGAACGTGCTTTTTCCGCAACCCGAAGGTCCGATCAACGCGGTGACCGCCCGTTCGGGAATCGCCACCGAAACATCGAAGAGCGCCTGCGTGCTTCCGTAGAAGAAGCACAGGTTTTGCACTTCGATCTTGGTCTTCCGGGTGGCCGGCGCGTCGGCTTGGGTCAGTGATCGAGCGTCGATTCTGCTCCGGACGATGTCCGAAAGGGCATTGAGCATGGGCGAATCAATCTCTTTCTACCAGCGGGCCCGTCGTCTCATGCGGGCGCGAGCCACGCTGGCCGCGACATTAAAGACTTGGAGAACGGCCAACAAGACCAGGATGGCCGCTGCCGCAACATGTTGGTATGCCGCTTCGGGTCGCGAAACCCAATTGAAGATCTGGATCGGCAACGCGGTAAAGGGGTCGAACGGAGCTTCCAAGAGACCTTTGGGGTGGCGGAACGCATCGAGAGGCGACTCGATTCCGCCGGGAGTCGACGCAACGAAGACGGCCGCTCCGACCATCAAGAGCGGAGCCGTCTCACCGATCGCCCGCGAAACGGCCAGGATCACGCCCGTCAGAATGCCTGGAATGGCCGTCGGCAAAACCTGGTGACGAATCGTTTGCCAATGCGTCGCGCCCAGCGCATACGACGCGTGACGAATGGTCGGGGGAACCGCCCGCAATGCCTCGCGCGACGCGACGATGACGATCGGCAAGATCAAGAGGGCCAGGGTGAAGGCGCCGGAAAGGACCGTGCGGCCAAAAGGCAGGGGAATCGAGAGGCTCGAAAAAGGGAGCCAAATCTCGAGGACTTTGGGTCGCAGGCCAAACATCTTGACGAACACGGCCATCCCCAGAATTCCATAGACAATCGAGGGAACGCCGGCCAGATTCGAGAGATTGACTTCGATCAGCGTCCGCAACCAGCCTTTCTTCGCGTATTCTTCGAGAAAGACCGCCGCCCCGACTCCGACCGGGACCGCAATCAAAGCCGCGAGCGACACGAGCCAAAAGCTGCCCCAAAGCCCCGCCAAGATGCCGGCTTGTTCCGGGTGACGAGAGTCGTAGCTGGTGAGAAACGACCAGGAAAGCCAGTCGGCCCCGTTCCAAATCACTCCCAAGAGCAAAACGACGAGCACGCCCAGGCCAAACCAAGTCGAAAAGGCACAAGTCCACTCGAAGAGCCGGGCCGACCATCGCGAGGCGGCGTCCCGATCGCTTCGCAACAGCGTGGACACCGGTTCCTTGGGAACGACGCTCATTGGTAGACCTCGCGGAAGCGCCGCATGACAAGTTGCGAGAGAATATTCATCACCAGCGTAATGACGAACAGCGTCATGGCCACCGCGAACAGGGCCTTGAAATCGAGGCTCCCCTGCGGTTTATCGCCGAAGCTGACGTTCACGATGAACGCCGTCATCGTCTCGACGCTGCGGAATGGGTTCATGGTGAGCACGGGCGTTTGCCCGGCGGCAATGGCGACTGCCATTGTCTCGCCGACCGCGCGGGAAATTGCGAGCAAGAACGAGGCCAAGACTCCGGAGAGCGCCGCCGGGACGACGACCCGGGACGAGACGTGATATTTCGTCGATCCCAAACCATAGGCCGCTTCACGCAAAGCTTGAGGGACCGACCGCAATGCATCCTCGCTCAGGGACGTCACGATGGGAATGATCATGATGGCGACGACGATACCGGCGCTTGCCGCGTTGAAGACCTTCACGTCGAAGCCGAACAGTCCATGAAAAATCGGCCGCAGGACGTACGGCGTCACAAAATCAGGGCAAAGTACCCGTAAACGACCGTGGGAATTCCGGCGAGGATTTCGAGGATCGGTTTGACGACGTTTCGCGTGCCCGGGAGATGCGTATTCACTCAAGTAAATCGCTCCCGACAGCCCGATCGGCAGCCCAATGATTGCGGCGATCCCGGCGACCAGAAACGTGCCGGCAAGCAGCGGGAGGATTCCAAAGTGCCGATCCTCGAATTGGGGCGTCCATTGAGTTCCCGTGAAAAACTCAATCGGCGAAACATCCTGAAAAAAGGCCCTCTGCGGCGGAATGGCGATCACCGTTTCCGTCACCAGGACATAGATGATTCCCAAGGTTGTCAGGATCGACGCCAGAGCGCAGCACAGCAGGCCGATCCGGATCGCCTGTTCGCGCGCCTTGGAAAGCGAGAAGCGCCGCCGTAAATGGCTCGGGTCGCTCGCTGCGGGTTGCACGCCGAGTGTCGACATGGTTTCAATCAGTCAATTCGATTCCAAGGGCACGTTTGAGACGCGCACGACACTCGGCCGCCCGCGCCGGTGGGAGCGGGATATAGTGAACCTCCGAAACCAACGAGGGCGCGTGTTCAATATAAAACGTCAAGAAGGCCGCCACTTCGGGCCGGTTCAACGCCTTCCGGTTGACGTATAAAAATAACGATCGAGTCAGTGGTTTGTACTGACCACTCAAGATCGTCTCTTCGCTCGGAGCGACGCCGGTCTGCGTCCCCTCATTTTTGGTCGAAGGACTGCTTTCCGGAACGATGCGCAGAGCGCGGAGCAGCGCCGCGGTTCAGCCGATAATAGGCGTAGCCGAAGTAACCCAGGGCCCCGCTGTCCCCCTCAACGCCTTGAATGAGGATGTTGTCGTTGGAACTCGGCGTGTAATCCGTGCGGCTGTTCCCTCGCCTGCCGCAAATCACCTCCGTGAAGTATTCGAACGTGCCGGAATCGGTGTCTGGGCCGTAAAGGACGATTTCCTGTTTGGGATAGCTCGGATCGATGTCATTCCACGTCTTGACACGGCTGTGCGATTCCCAGATTTGTCGGAGTTGTCGCGACGGTGAGCCCATCGCACCAGGTGTTCTTGGTGTTCACGACCACCGAGATGCCATCCATTCCGATCGGGAACTCCAGGTACTTGACTCCGGACCGGCGGCACAGCTCGATTTCTTCCGGCTCAATTGCCCGCGACGCATCGCAGATGTCGAGTTCGTCGACAACAAACCGCTTGAATCCGCCAGCCGTTCCCGCAACGCCGATCGGAATCGCCACCCTGCGGTGCAATTTCATGAATTCTTCTGCTGCGGCTTGCGTGATCGGATAAACCGTGCTCGAACCATCGATGCTAATTCGCCCGAAGTAGGTCGCGATTCGGTTGGGCGGCGCCCTTCGAATTGGCGATAGACGCCTCGCCATTTTTCGAGCCCGACCGTTCCGCATCACGAATGCTGCAGCCAGCCGCAACGACCGCGAAAAAGACCAACAGCGTCCATGCAGCGGAATTCGAGATGGAGACGTAACCTCTCAAGGGAACGTCCTTACGTTCCATCGTCACATGTGGCGATTAAGAAAGGATGAAGACGGGTTGACGTCAGAAAGTCTGTCCTTCCTGGGGGCCGTTCTGCGTCAACGTCAAGATTTCTGGGCCGGTCTCGGTCATGAGCAACGTGTGCTCGAATTGGGCCGACAGGCTGCGATCCCGGGTGCGGACTGTCCATTTGTCGCTGTGGTCGAGATCCGTCTCCCAAGTTCCGACATTCAACATGGGTTCGATGGTGAAACAGACGCCGGGCGGAATCGATTTCGCTGAGGTTGTTCGGATGCGGAAAATGTGGGATGCCCGGATCCTGGTGAAACTGGCGGCCGATCCCGTGCCCTTGATACTCGCGAACGACCTCAAAGCCGTGCGAACGGGCGTAGTCGAAGATTGCCTTGCCGATATCGTTGACGAATCCGTTTGGTTTGATGGCCCGAATTCCGCGGAACAGGCAATCAAAGGTCACCTGGACGAGCCGTCTCGCCGTGTCGGAAACGTTGCCGATTAAGATCGTCTCCGATTGATCGCCGTACCAGCCATCGACAATCGTAGTGAGGTCGACATTGATGATGTCGCCCTCCTGCAGCACGGTGCTATCGGGGATTCCGTGACAAACCACTTCGTTAATGCTCGTGCAGACGCTCTTGGGAAAGCCCTGATAACCGAGACAAGCGGGGATATGCCCGTGGTCGAGCGTGTATTCGTGGACCAGCCGGTCGATTTCATTGGTGGTGATGCCGGCAACGACCTGCGGACGAATGAAGTCCATGAGCTGGGCATTGAACCGCCCGGCGGCGCGCAGGCCGTTCCGCTCATCCTCGTTATAAATCGGGATCGTAGGGACCGATCGCTTGCGACGCACGACGTCTATTTTCCTATGATGGACTCAGGGCAAAAGCCAAGGGTTCCTTCGGCAGGCTGCTTCCGGCTTCCTTTAACCCGAACCCTGTCCAATTGCATTGTTGTCGTCAACGCCGGCAGTTTCAACTCGTTTGATCGAGCCCGGCAAAGGTCCATTTTCGTGGCCCGACCTCTTAAACGCAAAAAGAAACCGTCCGGCCTGATGGGAAGCCATCAGCGTTGCTGGATTTGGGGTCGCATGAGCGTCGTGGAGACGCTCCGCGCGGCTCGGTGGCCCATTCTCGACCTGCACTTGAGCAAGGAAATGGCGGTCGACGAATTGCACGCCGCCATGAAGCTTGCCGACGGTCTGAATCTTCCCGTGTCCATCGAGACTCCCGAGGAGCTGACTCGTCTGTGCCGCTCGGAAGATCATCAAGGCTATCTCGCCAAAATGCCGCCTTTTCCGTACGACGATGCGGAGGATGTCCTCAGCCGGCGTCGCGACCGCGCATTCTATTTGGTGTTGGACGCCGTGCAAGATCCGTTCAATTTCGGGGCGATCCTCCGCAGTGCCGATGCGCTGGGAGTCGATGGGGTTTTCGTCGCCGTCCACCCACCAGTCCGACGTGACGAGCCTCGTTGTGCGATCATCCGCCGGAGCCGTCAATTACATGCCGCTTGCCCGTGTCGACGATCTGGCTGAGTGGCTCGGCCGATTGAAGCAGGCAGGCCTGTCGGTTGTCGGCTCGTCGCCGCGAGCCAAACGCGACATTTCCCAGTGCGATTTTTGCCGACCGGTCGCTCTCGTCTTGGGCAACGAAGCCGTGGGCATCCGCCCCGAGATCCTTTCGCTTGTGCGACGAGCGCGTCTTGATTCGTCAGCGTGGGCATGTCGGTTCGCTGAATGCCGCTGTTTCGGCCGGCATCCTTTGCTACGAGGTCGCCCGGCAGCGAAACGAAAGTCGCGCCGAAAGCAATTGTGCCCCCGCGGCTGCGCCGGAAAATCGCATTCGACCTGAATCCGAAAAGAGGTTTCCGCGTTGGCCGTCAGCCTGAGAAATCCGCACAGCATCCTGGCGACTTTTTACGCCCGTCCCCAGGCCGTCGTCGACGTTCGACTGCCGGCGGGCCGGCCAACGGATGCCTGGCGGGAAATCGAAGACCTGGCAAGACAACACCGCGTGCCGGTCTTGCAGGCGGCCACCCGCGACGAACGCCGGCGCAGCCGCAGTCACCGCGAATCAGCCGGCGGTCGTGGCGGCGAGGCCGAAGCCACGGTGAAAGAGCGCCCCGAAGTTCCCCTCGAAACGCTGTTCGCTAACTCGCCTGATGATCGACAGGCGACCGAATCGGAAGGCGCGACGCGAAAATCGCATCGCTTGTGGCTCGCACTCGACCAGATTCAGGATCCCCACAACGTCGGAGCAATTTTTCGCACGGCCGCCTTTTTCGGGATCGCGGGGATCATCGTCACCCGCGATCGGTCGGCCCCGATGAACGGCACGGTTTACGACGTGGCCTCGGGAGGGATTGAGTCGGTGCCGTTTGCCAATCCCGCCAACCTGGCCCGCGCTCTCGAAGTAGCAAAGAAGGCCGGTCTCTGGGTCCTGGGAGCCTCCGAGCACGCCAACAAGGATCTTCGCGAAGTCGATCGCGATCGGTCGTGGGTCCTCGTCCTTGGGAACGAGGAATCCGGACTCCGCCGCCTGACCGCCGAAACGTGCGACGAACTCTGCCGCATTTCGTCGCACGGCGCCGGTCGGATCGTTGAACGTGTCGGTCGCAGCCGGTGTTCTGATGGCCGCCCTGACAACGGCGTGACGAGCCGGCGTCACGATTTGCCCGGTTCCTCGGTCGTGATTTTTCGGCTGTTCCCGGTGTTTGCGTTTCAGCCGCAGCCGCGGACGGCGTGCCCGAAGCTGATCAATCTGTTGTTTGAGTTCGAGGATCGCCTCGTACGTGATCTCGACAAACCGCGCCAAAGACGGACGGCCGCCGATCCCTTGATCGAGGCATCCTTTCATTTCGGAAAACACATCTCCACGCGGCGGACCGGTCATTTTTTCCTCCGACAATCAATTTCGACATGGCCTCCAGACCTGTTTCGGAAAACCATCGTTGGTTTTCGGCCCAGAAATCGTTGCAACTTCGATGCCGGATTGTCGGTTCGCCCCTCGATTGAGCAGCCAAAGTCCAGAACCTCGAAGGGATTCCGGTCTGTGAGCTTTTTTCCGGTGAGAACCGGCCCGACCGAGCGGATTTTGCGCGACGTGCCTGATGCGCCGACAAGTCGGGTCCGCCAAGCCCCGGTGAGCGGCAACAACGTACGACCGCTGCCACCGTACGATGTTGCCGTTCATCACCGTCCCCCGCACCGGTCTGGTTTGACCGACCCAAGCCATGATGTAGCCTTTGCTTCGGAACGCAAAATCATGGCCGAACTTAAGGGAAAACTGACTCCTGCGGAGTTCCTGGCCGCTCTGAAGGGACGGAAACCTCCGGCGAAGCACATCCCTTCGCCGGAACCGGAAAGCGACGACGATCTCCGATCTCGCGGCGGAGCAGTCCGAACTGGAGGAGGAGTCCCAGGAACCGCAACCAGACCGCGCCGCGAATGATAATTCCGGCGACGGCTCAGGCTCCGCGCCGAGTCGCTACTTCGGCAACTACGTCAAGCGGAATTCGCGGCTCACCGAGCTGTTCGACCGGGTCAACACGCTCCTCGGCAGCAACGCCAACCAGGATCCGAACGAGACCTTCAGGCCCAAGGCTCCGGAAACTCTCAACGAAACGGGGCTGACGTTCGAGGAAATCGAGCGGCTGATCCTCAAATTCCTGCTGGCCAAAGGCTCCGCCCGCGGTCGTGCCATCGCCAATCAGGTGCGGCTGCCGTTCCAGATCGTCGACCCGATCTTGAAGCAGTGCAAGCAGGACCAAATGCGTCGCCTTCAAAGGCGCGGCCGAAATGGGCGACTACGAGTTCGCCATCACCGAACTCGGCCGCGAACGAGCCCGCCGCTACATTGAGGAATGCACTTATTTTGGCTCGGCCCCGGTGACGCTGCCCGATTACCTCAATGCGATGGCGGCTCAAACCATCGCCAAGCAGCACGCCACCGAGGAAGACCTCAAACGGGCCTTCCAAGACTTAATCGTGCCGCCACGGCTTTTGGACCGATTGGGCCCGGCCATCAACTCGGGCCGCGGCATGTTCCTGTTCGGCAACCCCGGAAACGGCAAGACCAGCATCGCCGAACGGGTCACGCGCTCCTTCGGCACAACGATCTGGATCCCGCGCACGCTCGGGCATCGACGGCGACATTATCCGCCTTTACGACCCGGGCATTCACGACGCCGTCGAAGCCGAAGCCACCGACGGCATCTTGAATCTCTCGGGCATCGACCACCGCTGGGTGCAAATCGCCCGCCCGACCGTCGCGGCCGGCGGTGAGTTGACCATGCAGGAACTCGAAGTCGTCCAGAATCCGCAAACCAAAATCTGCGAAGCGCCGCTGCAGCTCAAAAGCAACTGCGGCGTGCTCATCATCGACGACTTCGGCCGGCAAACGATGCCCGTCGAAACGCTGCTCAACCGCTGGATCGTCCCCCTGGAAAAGCGGTTCGACTTCCTGAACCTTCCCAGCGGCAAGAAAATCCAGGTCCCCTTCGACCAGCTCATCATTTTTTCGACCAATCTCGAGCCCCGAGACCTGGTCGACGGCGCCTTCCTGCGGCGAATTCCCTATAAGATCGAGGTCCCCGACCCGACCGAGGACGATTTCCGCGGCCTCTGCAAGCTCATGGCCCCCCTGCTCGGTTTCGAGTACGAAAAGGAACCGATCGATTACCTGATCGAAAAGCACTACAAGCAGGCGGGACGCCCGTTCCGCGCCTGCCATCCCCGCGACCTGATGCTGCAGGTCCGCAATTTCTGCATGTATAAACAGACGGCCAAAAAGCTCTCCAACGAGGCATTCGATATCGCGATCGAAAACTACTTCTCGGTGATGTAGCCGGGTCGATGCCCCTCTCCGACGATCCAATTCCGCTATCCTGAGGATTCGCCGGCTTTCGCATCCGCTCGCCCCTTCGGTCGGGACTTTTTTCTGCCCTGGTGAGCTTAAACGTGTTGTCCGAAACGCATCCCCTTCGCTTCCTCCGCAATCTCGGCCGCAGCCGCGAGATTGCCGCCGTGTTCCTGAAACACGGTTTCGGCGACATCGTGCAGCAACTCAAGCTCGACCGCTACTTGCGCTGGGGTCGCCGTGTCCTCTTGCGGCAGCGAAATGTCCCCGATCGTCACGAACCGCGGGCCCGCCGGTTTCGCCGGGCTTTGGAAGACCTGGGACCCACGTTCGTCAAATTCGGCCAGGTGTTGAGCACCCGGCCCGACTTGATCCCCGAATCGTTCATCGAGGAACTGGCCCTACTCCAGGAACACGTTCGCCCGTTCCCGTCCGAAGACGTTTTTCGTGTCATCGAAGAGGAATTTGGACGGCCGGCCCAGGAACTCTTTGCCGAGTTCGAGCGCCGTCCCGCTGGCCGCCGGCTCCCTGGCACAAGTCCACCGGGCCACCGCCCACGACGGTCGGCAATTGGCGGTCAAAGTCCGCCGGCCCGACGCCGTTCGCGAAGTCGAACGCGACCTGTCGCTGATGACCGAATTGGCCCTGCTCGTCGAGCGGCACATTCCCGAGGCGGACGTTTTTGACCCGGTCGGCCTCGTCAACCACTTCGCCCGCACGATCCGCCGCGAACTGAATTTTTCGCGTGAAGCCCGCAGTATTGAGGAATTCGCCCGGCTCTTCCGCAACGACCCCACGATCGCCGTTCCGAAAGTCGACTGGGAACTCTCGAGCGAAGCCGTGCTCACCATGGAATTCATCGACGGCTGCCGCATCGACGACCGGGAGGCCCTGGCCGCCGTCCACGTCAATCCGGCCGACCTCGCCAAACGCGGGGCCCGGATCTTCATGAAAATGGCCTTTGAGATCGGCCTGTTTCATGGCGACCCGCATCCGGGCAATCTCCGCGTGCTGCCCGACGGCCGCATCGGCCTCCTCGACTACGGCATGATCGGCGTCCTCGAAGACGAACACCGCGAGCTGTTGGTCGACCTTTTTTTGGCCATCACCCACCGAAATTTGAACCGCACGGTCGAAACGCTGCTCGCCATCGGACAGCCGTTCCGCCCCATCGATACCCCCCTGCTCCGGGCTGACGTCCGCGACTTCATCGAAAACTACTACGGCGTTCCGCTCGAACGCCTCAAAGTCGGCCGGATGCTCACCGATTTCGTGAACGTCCTCTTGATCCACGGCATCCGCTGCCCGGCGGATCTCATGCTGCTGGTTCGCTGCCTGGTCACCCTGGAAGGCGTGGGCCGCGACCTCGACCCGCAATTCAACCTCGCCGCCGAACTTGCCCCGTTCATGGAAAAAGTCGTCACGGAGCGCTACAACCCCAAGCGAATTGTCGACCGCGTTTCCGACGAAGCCCGCACACTTGCCGGCCTGGCCCGCGACGTGCCCCGCTACATCGGCCGGTCGCTGGAAAAACTCAGCAAGGACGAACTCAAAGTCCAATTCGAGCACACCGGCCTCGACCGCCTGATCACCGAACTCGACCGCTCCAGCAACCGCGTGGTCATCGGAGTGGTGATGGCGTCGCTGATTATTTCGTCCTCGCTCGTAATCCGCGCCGGCTACGCCCCGCTGTGGTTCAGCATCCCGGTCTTTGGGCTGTCGAGTTTTTTGGGCATCTGGCTGATCTACGGCATCTTCCGCAGCGGCCGGCTCTGACTTTTTTCTTCCTCCCCTCGCCCCTTGCGGGAGAGGGGCCGGGGGGTGAGGGGTTCCGATCCTGCCAAAATGGCGTTTTTTGGCTTTTTTGGGCGCTGAAAAAGGGGGACTTTTTTGGGCGCGGCCCAAAAAAGTCGGACGAGGGCAGAGGGCACGGCGCGGAGGAATACATCGAAGCGTTGCCGCGGACTGTCCTAAGTCTTTCACCCCTCGCCTCTTGCGGGAGAGAGGCCGGGGGTGAGGGGTTGCCGAGGTCGGGCACAGGGCGGAAGGGCGGAGCAAAAAAGAGGGACTTTTTTGGGGTGCGCCCAAAAAAGTATCGCCCGCCCTCATCGCGGGCCAAAAAAGTATAACCCGCCCCCATGGCGGACCAAGAAGTCCCCATCATTGGCGTTGAGAGGAGACGTGACTCGGTCGGGCGATTCGCCCCGCTCAACTCCCCTCCGTTCCACTCGCCACATTAGCCCGCAGGGCGCGCTACTTTGCGATACAAAGTATCGCTCAAAAATCTTTCGTCGCAACTTCCCCTCACCTCAGATGTTGGATCAAACTGAAAAAAATTTCGATCGGGATTTTGGCCCACCTGGCTATACTCGAGCTAGGAAGGAATTCCGGGGCATCTGGTGACGTTCAGCTCACCCGGTCAGCACAGTGATCGCGGAAGGTCTTTCCGTCGCGACGTTTTCGTCGCGAGCCTGAAGCCAACGGTGGCGGCGCATCCGCGAGCCGCTTTGCAGGTGCCGGTTACTTTGCCCGTATTTCGGGATTCGAGCGACCGGCACCGGAAGCGCGTTATCGCCCCGCCCACTGAGAGCTGCCGTTGGGCCGACACGCCAGGCTAGGTCAGGCAAATTCCGCTTGGCGGTGTTGTTAGTGCCGACCGCTTCGCTCGAAGCGAGCGGCGTCGGCAGTTTTATTGGTGCCGACCGCTCCAGTCGAAGCGGCGTCGGCAGATTTGTCGGTGCGCCGACCGCTTCGCACCCGCCCGCGGGTACTGGAGCGTCCGGCGTCGGCCAAAACGCGCGGAACGGATCGCGCGCCAATTCATCGGCCTTGTGCTCCCGTGCGAGGAGCCTTGGGCTGGGTGCAAATTCAAGTGCGGGCAACCGATGAGCGATAAGACAGCCGAAGTCCTCCTATGCTGGGTGGCCGCCGGCGGATTCTGCTTCGGTGTCTTCCAAATGCTCCGCAGCGGGGAATTTCATTGGCGCGATGGCCCCACCATATCCCGAGCAGGTTCAAGCATTACTCTTCGCGAGCTGGCGGCCCGAGGATCTCAAACAAGCGCTCTTGCGAAACGGGGAGCTCAAACGTTCGCCCATCGACGGTGACTTTGAGCGCTCCTTCCGCCTGTGACAAGATTTTTAACTCCACATAATCCAAGGCGTCTTTGACGTACGTGCCCACGACAAAGTAGTCGCGTGTCCGGAACTCCGCGATGAGAGTATCCTCGCCTGTGTTCGCCTGCGGACCTTTGGACATTTTTGCACCGAGGGCGCGCATGGCGTCCGGCGATTGGAACGTCGGCTCATCAATTTCCACCCCGCTGTCGAGACAGACGATCAACGGACAGCGGCTCGGATGCCCGACCCGGCAACTCCAGTCGAGGCTTCGAACAATTCCGTCGATTACCTCGACCACCAACCCGTTGTCGTACTCGGCGTCGAGAAACGTATGGTGCTGCGGCGGTCGCACCATGCGTAACACGGACCGCCAGAGGAATTCGAACGGATAGAACACTGCCTGGATCAAGCAGAGATCTCCGGGGGGATTTCCGACGGGCGACAACAACCGCGGACGGACGGGATTATACCGGCTGAGGACGGGTTCTTGGACGGATTACTATTGCGTTGGCTTGAAAGGTGGCATCGTTGCCCGGAACGCGGTTTCGGCGCGCCGCGCAGCCACGCCTCGCAAGGTATGATGAGTGGCTGCCGCCTCCCTAGAACCAAGGTCAAAATAACCGCTAACGGTGACGCTCGCTAGAATGACGGCATGAGCGACAAGCCGGACGGGAAGCGGTGGCGGGTGCCGGTCCTAACACTTGTGTTTTCGTGCGTGCATTTGTTCGCGATATTCGTACTCTTCGTTGTTCTCTGTGGTCCACTAATGGAGGGAACGATTTGGCGCGCCATATTCGGGGGGACCAAGCCATTTGCGGAACGACTAGCGGAAGGCATCATGCTGGTGCTGTGCTTCCCATTGGTCGACGTGTTTTGCTGGATGCATCTTTCATTGCCCGGCATCGTCGAAGTCGCGATTGTTGTTCTGAATAGCGTCCTTTGGGGCTCTTGTGCCGCATGGCTCATTGTCCACGCGCATCGCCGCAAAAAAGTCGTGACCACCTAAGCAGCAACACAACTGGAAACGCGCCCCTTAACATAGTGCCATTCAGGGATAGGGTAGCCAGCCGCGAGCGTAACTCCCGTGCCAATCCGCGAAAATCACTTTTCAAAAGACGACACCCCCGCCTGTCCCCTGGGCGAACAATCCGAGCGGGAGGTAAAAGACGTGTTGGATGATCTCCAAGTCTACCGCGTGAAGCGCGCAGCACGGTTTTGGGCGAAATAGTGCCTCGAGCTCGATATCAATCGCGATGTTTGCACATCCTGGTGATCCTCGCGGTCAATGTGCGACCAGCCAATGTTGCATTTGCCGGAGACACATCGGCTGAAACGAAGGCCATCTGCGAAATCGAACAGCTCGGTGGCAAGGTCGAGAGAGGCAGTAAACTGCCGGGCCGGCCGGTGACGGCGATTCGTTTCACCGAGGGGAGTGACTTTGGGGACGAGCACATTCCGCTGCTTACCGCCTTCAGGAAGCTGACGACGCTCGATTTGCGCAATACTAAAATCGTCGGTACGCGGATCGCGGGTGCCGGCTTCAAGGATCTCAAAGTCCTCAAAGACTTGCGGACGCTCAATCTTTTCGCCACGGGAGTCGGTGACGAGAGTTGTGAAGTGATTGATGCGTTCACGCGCCTGGAAACACTCGACGTCGGTTTGACGCACGTTTCTGATGCCGGCCTGAATGAACTCCGTCACCTGAAGTGCCTGAGATCGCTCAACCTGACAGCCGACCGAGTCGGCGACGCGGGTTTGAAGCTCATCGGAGCGCTCAAGGATCTCACGTCGCTCAACCTGTCGCACACCGAGGTCACGGATCTTGGGCTCAGGGAGCTGAGCAGGCTCGAGCGCCTGCAGGAGCTGAGCTTGGACGGTACGACAGTCTCGGATGCCGGGTTGAGGGACATTGGGCGTCTGCGAAATCTGAGGCAACTTTCCCTTTGGAGCACCGGGATTTCGGACGCCGGCTTTTCGAACCTCAACACACTCATGAGCCTCAAAATGCTTGTCGCGTGCGGGACGGGCATGACGGACGCCGGTCTGAAGGAGATCGGCCGCCTCACGAACCTGGCTGAACTCGATTTGGGCAACACCCAGATCACGGACGCCGGTTTAAAAGAGATCCGACAACTGAACGCTTTGAAAATGCTCGTCCTTCCCACGCAGATCACAGATGCCGGACTGAAGGAAATCCGAGGGCTGCCAAACTTGACGTGGCTTCATCTGAGGGGAGCCTTGATCGCGGACGCGGGATTGAGCGAACTCGCGACGCTCAAATCCTTGAAATTTCTCGACGTCAATGACACCAACATCACAGATGCCGGTTTACACGAGCTCAGCGAACTCAAGAATCTGACGACGCTCTATCTGAAGCACACACGGATCACCGATCGCGGCCTGAGGGAACTGAGCGGACTAAGGCAGCTCGCAGAACTTGACGTCAGCGATACCAAGGTTACGAGCAATGGGCTGAAGTACCTCAAGGACTTCAGGAATTTGACGGACCTCAGCCTTTGCAATTGCGAAATCACCGATTCGGGAGTCAAGGAACTGACGGACCTGAGCCTCTTGAGGGACCTCCAACTCACCGGCACGCTGATTACCGATCGCGGCTTGGGGGAGCTACGAACGCTCAAGAACCTCAGGAGTCTGGACGTCAGAGGCGGGCAGACCACGGAGAACGGACGCTCGGAGCTCCAAAAATCACTGCCACTTGTGAAGATCGGGGCGAAATAATTTGAAGGAGCACACACCCGCATCATCAACCGGACGAATAGAATTCAATGCGACGGAATTCATTTTCACCAAACGAAGAGGAAACGCGAAGCGTTTCGATTTTGTTGCGTTTGCCTGGCCCCTAGCCTCTAACCCCTAGCCGCCCATGCCCGAAGTCATCGAAAGCCTGATCCTCGACTTCCTCGAATGGCTCGGCCCCGAACCGAGACCGTACGCCGAAGTCATGGACGCCTGGCGCACGTCCTGCCCGCGGCTCACGGTCTGGGAAGACGCCACCGACCGCGGCTTCATCGCCCGCACCCACGAACCAGGCCGCGGCTCGCTGATCCACCGCACGCCGCTCGGCCAACAATACCTCGAGACACATCGCGCCTCGGGCTCAAGCCTGCCGTGATACTATTTTGCAGGTGACGCCTGCGGGCACGACACTTTCGTCGCTGCATTTTCGCAATGTCCAGCAGATATTTTGGAGACAACCAACAGTCACAGCCGCGTCTTCAATGACGGGGTCTTCGCGGATCTGATCGCCCACGCGATCTGAAGAACGAGCGGGGGACGGTGAACAAATTGTGGTCCAAGCCAAAGGTGTGTAGGGGCGCAGCGATATAATGGCAAACGACCGTGCGCGGCGGATCAAGGCTTCTGCGGTCTTTTGTGCCGTGGCTCTCGCGGTTCTTTATGTGGCGTCGTACGCCGTGTTGTCACGAGCCGGCTTTCGGAGTGCTGATGCGAACAACCTTGAGGGGTTTTACTTCTGTGAGCCGACGTCCAGCGATCGAGAGAAACTCAACCGAGTTCTGATCGATCTGTATGGACCATTGTTATTACTTGATCGATGGTGCGGAACGGGCCGTCCTCCCGGGAATTCGCCGCTGAAAACGATCAGCCGGGATTGAACGTGGAATGAACGATTTCGGCCGGGAATCATTTTCTGGATTGGTCCCGCGATTCCGATTTAGTCCCAAGGAGTCATGCAAAATGAAGCCGCGTGTGCCGTTGCTCATGTCGCTAATTCTCATCGACGGTGCGGCGGCTACGGCTGCAGATCGCGACGCCAGCGTCAAGATACCCACCAAAGAACTTGTCGGGGCGATCAACAACCACGATCTCGATTGGGCTACGAATGGCATCGTGGGGATGATGCCGGAGCGTATCCGAGGCACAACGCGACTTGTGATCAACTATTGCGGGCCAGAAGTATCAAACCAGTTGCTTGCGGCCTTAGATGATCCCGAGCGCTTTGTCGCATGCATGTCATCTTAGGAAGGAAGAACCTGAAAGAAATAAAGATGGATTTTAACATCTACGACCACTTGGTTGCGACATTCTCTCGAAACGGCGAGATCACGTTTGCTACGCTGCGCAGTGGACAGCTGCCTGAAACAGCTGTGGAGTGATCGCTTAAAAGCTAAGGGGGCACCCGCGCCGTAGGGAGAATCCCATGCTCACGAGAAGATTGGGTACGTTGTTGCTCGTCGCTCCGTTCGCGCTTGTCGCACTTTTTGCGAACGCTCCAGAGGAGTGCTCGCGCGAAAGGCCCAGGTTCCGCACGACGGCGCGGCGAGGCGCCCCCTCGAATTTCGACCGGGAATGTCGAAAGAGGACGTCGATCACCTGTTAAGACAGTACAAGCTTGAACATCATTACGACGAGCGGGAGCACAAACTTTACGCGTGCCTGGGCATCCTTGCCCGCACTGGAACCAGTTCCGCCAACTTGCAGGATGAGATTGTTCTTGGAAGAGACGGCAAGGTCGCGACGGTTAGGGAAACAATCGTGTATACGGGAGGGTGGGGCTTCGCAGGGAGCCGAGAGATTCAATGATGTGTGCGCGGAGGGCCGAGATTCTCGGAGCAGGAAAAGGGAGCAGGAAAAGGTGTCAGGAACCTTTTCCCGGTACGAAGCCACGCTCCGCACCAATGGCCGACTGCAAAAAAGGTTCCTGACACCTTTTCTGTCTGACCCTCATTTGGTCAGCGGACCACAAAAACTGAATGCTGTCTGAGGGGGGGCAATTGAGAACGTGGCTCAATCGGGATCAGCCAATCAGCCTGGAACCGACGAGCCCGCTCACTCCGTGCTGCGGCAGCCGCTCGAGGAAGCGAAGAGCGTGGCCGTTTATCCTGTTTCTTCTCCTCGTCGGAGGCTCATTTTCCAAGCCGCAGACTGGCCCGAACCAGCCGCCGTTCAGGGACATTATTGTCTGGCAGGCGACGACCGACGTGAGCTGTGCCAACGATCGGGGCGACGTCGACCGTTCGGCCGCCCAGTTTCCAAAGCGATTTTCCAAGATGCGAAAGGGGACAGAAGTTGTTGCGGTCGAGGCGGGCGGCGGGCTTACGAAACCGATTCTGAAGCTCCGCACAGTCAAGAACGAAACAGGCTACATTTACGTCGACGACTTCAAGCGACATTTCGAGGTCGCAACGACCCCCAAGAGATGAAGGTCTGCAAGCCGTTGAGCAGCCGCACAACGGGGCTGCTTTGGAGAAATCTCCGTCTCGGAATTGAACGTGGCAAAGTTCGACTGGCGAAAAATCCTCAGACGATGGAGCGACGTGATCATCGCGTCGGGCGAGTATGCACCTGTGTTGGATGCCCAAGCCGTGGCGAAGAAATGGGCCGGCTTTCCTCCCGCCAGCGAAACTGCGATCGCCGATACAGAACGCAGATTGAAACTGCGGTTGCCGGAGTCCTATCGACAGTTTTTGCGGGTCAGCAATGGGTGGTGGCTGGATGGCACCGATGGCCCGATGCGACTTTGGGGTATCGAAGAGGTACGACCGATGGCCGAAGTCGATCCCCAACCTCCGCGATCTGGGCTGGAGGAGACGGTGACTTCGACGAAAACAACGATCCGGCCGATTTGCCCAATTCTCACTACGCTTCGGTCATTCAAATCAGCGACGACAACGACGGAAGATACCTTCTCAATCCCCGATCAAGCCGCGCGTGAATGAGTGGCAGGCTGCCTTTTTTGCGAACTGGGTGCCGGGCGGAGTGTTACGAGTCGTTTCAACAGTTGATGGAGGCAAAGTTCGAAGCGTTTCTCGCGGCCCATCCCTTGCCGGCCAAACGCCGATCGTCCGCTCGAAATCTGGCAAAACCACCAGAAGAGCCGATCGAGGATCCTCGGCAGTTTGTTGACGAATTGCAGAGGCACGGCTTCTTCAAACTGATGCCTGCGGAGGCCAGGGAAATCATGATTCGGGATTTCCTGGAGGTCCCACAAGCCTTTGCAGCCAAGAAATGGCAGCTTCTC
This sequence comes from uncultured Planctomycetaceae bacterium, assembly GCA_963756305.1. GTDB lineage: Bacteria > Planctomycetota > Planctomycetia > Planctomycetales > Planctomycetaceae > DASPSM01. Next base: position 836,082 of record CAVWNP010000001.1, on the reverse strand, counting down.
GAAGGACGTTTCGCGTCTCCCGGCGCTGTGCTCTGCGATCCCCGATCCGGTCGCGTCGTCAACCTTGATATTGCGCGCCTCGCAAACGAACGAGGTGGCTACGCGATCGCATCGGTGCGGCCATTGCTGGCGTCGGTCGGAATCGAATTGGGCGTCGCTAAAGAACAGACCGCAGCGGATTCTTACGGCGTCACACTGGAAGACATCGATCACCACTACTTCCGACTACGCAAAGGCCACCCGTCGCTGCAGGGTGGTGAACATGAAATCAACGCAGCCCGCTACGTGCTCTACGAGACGTGTAATTTATTGAACAAAGTTCTAACGCAGAGGCAGAAGGCCGAACGGATCGCAACGCTCGAGGAACTTCAGACAAGCTTCACCATGCAGATGCGCCTGGCCCTGGTTTTGCTTGATGATGAAATGTCGTACCTATTCATGTGGTCGCCCGCTGTTCACAACTATTGCCGGCCAACGCGTCCCGATTGGTTTGGATGAGCCGTACTGCTCGAAGGGTTCTCATACGACGAGCCGTGGCCGGCGGAAGTACGGGACTTCAAGTCGACTGACGTTCGGTACGCGGCATCGGACGGCAAGGGGGCGCTGGAGCATGGACAAAGGGGACAGGCGCATATACGAGCAAGAAATCGGCGCACGCTGGGGCTCTGCCCCTTTCGCCGCACTCTTGGAAAAGACATGACTATATGCGCCTGTCCCCGTTTCGACGCTTGGCAACTGAGAAGCCTGGATATAGTTCGTGGTGTTGCGCTGTTTCGGTTGGCGCTGATCTGGTAACGATGGTGCCGCTTTTACTTGTGCGCTGCTGTGGGGACTTTTGCAATGCGCATCAATGAGTAGTGTCGTCGAAACCGTCGTGCTGTCGACGCCGCTTGTGTGTGCGCCGTCGGTCTTTTGTCTATGCGGACATCGCGTGCCACGACTCCTTGGCATGATGTTGCTCGCCGTGTACGCGTGGGTTGGCCTAACGTTGGTGGTGGTGATAAATATCCATTGGCCCGTTGCCGGGCCGTTGTGGGAGTGCGCCGTGCCTTGGCTGTTTGTGATCACAATTTTCAAGAGCGCGTTGTTAACGGTCGTTCATATTCGGCAGTCAACTGACGCATCGCTTCGGTGAGGTGAATCAAACGGGACGCAGCACTCCCTTTTTAGGGCAGCCAAAAGAGGCAGCTGTATTGAACCACGATGGAAGTCTCGAGCCCGACAAAAGAGCTGCGCCCCTTTGGTCCCCTTCTCCGCAGCTGCTAAAATCGAGCATTGACTTGAGCATTCCATCGCGACAATCCGCTCAACTGAAGAGGGGCAGTTCCGAATGTTCTGCCAAACGTGCGGAGCAAAGGTCGAGCCCGACACAGACGTCTGTTATTGCGGGGTTTGTCCTCGCACTGGGCACAATTTCTGTAAGGCCTGCGGTCAGGTCTCCTATGCTGATGAGGCCGAATGCACTGCATGCGGCGAGAGACTCGTCAGTGAGGGGAGCACTTCGAAGGTCATCGTTGGCTCGCCGAATCTCCCGAGTCCAATCGTGATGGCCCTCATTAGTGCTCTTACCTTCCCCTGGTTCGGCCAATTCCTCATGGGCCAGTCAAACAAGGGTGCACTGATGCTCATCGTATCATTGATTCTCGCGGTCACGTGTGTGGGCCTATTTTTCTCGGTTGTCGGATTCGTTCTTTGGCCGATTAGTGCGATCGATGCTTATTGCATTGCGAAGAAACTAAGGGCCGGAAAAGCGGTCGGAGAATGGGAATTCTTTTGACGCGGACAGCCAAAAGTTTCGTAGGGCATGCTTCGCATGCCGCTCGATTGGTGCGAGCCGGCGACACATTACTGAACCACTGCGTCGGCAAGTTTCGGCATGGATAGCATGCCCTAAGGGACGGGTAGAATGACGGCATGAGCGACAAGCCCGACGATAGATGCTGGGAAAGGGGACTTTTATGGCTGGATTTAAAGCCGCATGTCGCAATCGTCTTTTTACTGGTGGCACTCCTGAATCTTGCGATGTTGACGACCGGTGCATTTTCGAGCCGCTTGGTTAGGCTGTTTCCGTAGCCTTCGCTGAACTCCCGTGCCAAAGCGACTTGCACAACAAGTCCCCCGGCCGCACAACGGAAGGTGGAAAATCGGTTCTATTGCGTGAAGCCGTAGCGCACGAGGAGTTCCATGAATGCCGAACCGCATCCGATTTCTAGCGTGCGTTTGTGCAATTCTGGAAATCGCCGCAACCTCCGCGCTTGCAAATGCGCCGTCCCGCAACCGGGTGTGTTGCCGAGGCGATGAGCAAAGTTCAAGAGGGGTGTCGCAGGCGGAGGTCATCGCTTTGGTCGGCAAACCCGATGACGTGACAACGCAGAAGGATTGGGAAGTTGTCTTTGCCGATGTGGCGAGATTTGGCGATATGGCGTTGCCGGGCCGATGCAGGTGGCTACGCTGGGACAAATTGAGATCAACGGGGCCGGTCGTGTTGCGCAGGTGTTCGGCCAAGGGGCTCCGCCGCCCGACGGGATGTTCACCGAGCCGGAACTGACCAAGTTGTCCCAGGTCCTGTACAACTTGAACGACTTGAACGACCTGAGACGCGGCTACAACCCCAGGCTGATCATTCGAGCCGTCAACGTGCTTTGGCCGCTCGGCAAAGAGAAGGCGTTGGCCGCGGTCGCCGAATATGTGCGAGTTTCGAACGAGGACACCGATTTTCATGCGTGGGAATCCCTGATTCTGGTTTTGCGAACCCTGTTCGAGGTCCCGACCGTCCCGACCACCTTTATACGACGACGAGGAAGACAAACCGAAACTTCCGGGAGTCATGCTTCCCTTATATTTTGCGGTCGGAGCCGTCCGTCGCCGAACACTTGCCCCGTCTTCCGATCGTGATGGCGGGGGACATCCCGTTTTTTCTGGGACGATCGGGCGAATTTCTCCACCGGGCCTGGACCACAACCGCTGATGCATGTCGACTACTTTCGCAAATACGGCACGTTACGGGCCAAACCGCTGGAGCCGACGAACAAGCCAATCGCGGCGATCAAGAGATTGATCGAGTCTCCGCCCTTGTGGAACACAAATTGGGCACGGACCACAAAATCGGCGAGATGGAACGGGATTCTGTATGACCAGGCGCTGAGTTGCTCGACACGGTCCATCGACTCGAGCCGGACGACGACGTGGGGTATCTCAAGTACTGCTGCTGCGCCGACGCCAAAGAAAAGAAGGCCCTGGAGGCTGAAAACAGGAAGATCTTGGACCAAGCGTCAAAACTCGCCGTCCGCTGGGATGCGGAGAAATCCCTTTACACCCGCCTGGACGGAACGTTTATCCCGCCCTTCGACGAAACACTTCATCCCTTGCTGACGTGGCGGGTCGCAGTGCCAGAGGGCGAACTGCTCATCAAACGACTGAACCGCTGGTACGTTGAACTGACGGATTCATCGAATGAGCCGTCGCCGATCGATCGCACGCGAGTCTTTGATCTCAAAATCAAGAACAAGCCTCTCGCCGAAATCGACGGCTTGCCAAGGGGTGACAGGATTCGCCTCGACGATGGGCACGAAATTCAGCTCGAACTGACCGCAGACGAGAAGACTTACCGAAGCCCGGTCTTCAAGCCGTAGTTTCGTAGGCATGCTTCGCATACCGCTCGATTGTCGCGGGCCGTGCGACAAATTGCTGAACCATCGCGGTCGACAAATATCGGCACGCAAAGCATGCCCTACCGACTTTGTAAATGTCCGCTGGCTGTTGGGGGAATCGAACCTCACGCTCGCGGCGAGTGTCACAATTGCCGGCGTGGGATTCAATCCGGATGGCGTGTTTTGTTGAGACGAATCGTGAATAACGGCGAAAGTCGACTTAACGATCCCCGTTTTATCTTTCCGCGCGACGGGCTCGGCCGCGTTGCTCTGTTCATCGCGTCGGCATTTTGGGGGCCCGTGTTTGGGTTTGTCGCGTATGCGTTCCTTTTGGTGGCGAGCCCGTGCTCGGCTGAAGGCTGGCTGATCACGACGATTGTGGGGAAGCTGGGACTGGCCGGCATGCTGTTCTTCATCGCGGGTCTTGTGTGGTCGCTCTTTATGCCGGATTGGCTGGAATCGCTCGTGGTGCGGTTCACGCGGGCGTTTGTGTTGTGGCTGGCCGCTTTCGCCCGCTCAGCCTCCCCTATGCCCTTTGGGCCTGCTTTCATGCGTGAGCTTCGCCGTGGTGAATGAAAGTGATCCGTACTGGAAGTTGCGGCCGAAGCCGGCTACGCCGGATGACGAAGTGTGTTCATGCGGCGATCAACCGCCGATCGTCTTGCAGGACCATCTCTCCGAGAATCCGCTTGCATGTCTCAAGTGCAATGGAGAGGTGTCGCCGGAGAGGATCGGGTTTACGGCAGAGCTTGCGGATGGACTGGCGTACTGGCGGCATTTGCACGCTGTGCTCTACGCCTTATGGCTGGACTCGGACGAATATGAGGATGGGCCTGCGCGGCTCGAAGATCCCGCCGGCCAGGTGAACGTCAACGGACTCGACCTCGTCCGCGAGCTGAACAACTATCGGCGGTCCTATTATTGGTGGTTTCAAGACGCGTCGGTGGACGACTTCGTGCCTCTGTCTAAGTGCCCTTGTTGCGCCGCCGAATTTGGCGAGAGTTTTGGCAAATCAGTTTGCGAGGCATGCGCGATCGTGGCGGCATGTGACGACCGATTGCAAGCCTGCTTCATGAGGTGGCGTAAGCGACTGGCCAAGCGTCAGCGAATTGGAGGCCGAGCACGTGTACGACGACGGCATCCCGTTCTGGCGTATCCACGACGATTGGGATATTCTCAAGGGAAAAATGCAGCCCGGTGACGAGCTTTGGACGTTTTGCAGCCCACAAGAGGAGTGGGACCGTTTCATGGGGTGGGAAGGCATTCTGCTGTTGCGCGAGGGAGAGGTGGTCGATTTTCTGATCACGGGCCAGAATTGAAAATGGAAGCGGGCTGGCACCGTTGCGGATGAGCCATCGCACCAGAAGTTTTGGCGGCACCGGTGAGGTTCAACGAGCTGGATAGGAAGAGTCGGTCAGCTGAGACCCGCAGCGTCGAATGACGATGCAAGAAAGCTCATGCACGGAGGCGAGGGGCGCGGAACCGCGTCCCCGCCGGTGAAAGTCACGAGCGCGCCGGCCAGCGTCAACGGCACCGGGTCCAGGGCTAAGCCCTGGTTCGGGATTTTCGGCGGACCACCGCCAAACCGAATCCGCCTAATAGGGCGGAGACAAGAGTGGCCGGTTCGGGTGTGCTTTGGGTTCCCTGGACCGATCCCTCAAACCGCACGGCTTCCAGAAAGAAATCCGAACTCGTGATGGTGATGCTCAGGGTATTCAACCCTGAAACGAAGTCGGGGCTTCCCGCCGCGACGGTGACGGGGGTCAAACTGCCCCAGGCACCTGAAGGCAAGAAGCCAAGCGTGTTGCCGTTCAGTGCGATGATGCCCGAGTCGTCGAGGGCCCAACCGCCGCTGAGCGAAACGGTGCTGAGATCGAATCCATTCAAATTGAACGTCGTCGAATAAGTTCCCGTGCCGTTCGCCGAGGTCGACGCATCACGGGCGACCCAGGCGGAATTCGGCCCGTTCGGCAGCCAGCCCCCGTACCAATCCGGGCTGTCGGGGTAAACCGCTTGGGCGGGTGCGCCACCGCCGGGGTTCGTCGCCACCCAATGGGCGTCTGGCAGGCCCGACGCGAGCAGCAAATTGTCTGACGCGTCGAGACCCGTCGAAACGTTGATCGTTGCCGCCTGAATGGCCGAAGCGTTTGCGAACGCAAGCGTGCCAACGAGCGCAAGCGCCACAGGGCCGAGCCAACGGACGCAACCTGCGTGACATGTGTTGGCGTGCGCCGGGACACTTTTCGGAGTCGTCGGAAAGCGCGGCATTGTTTCAGACTCTCTGAATAAATCCGTCGCTGTTTTTCATGAGGGCCCGCAGCGACCAATCGAGCGACGTTATGTTTGTCACTTCCAATTCACCAAGTCAACAAAAAACATCGTAAATAAACCAAATTGCGTGTTTCCACCTATTCGATCGGGTTTCCAACAAAATCGTGCTGAGGGCAGAAAAACGTGAACGCAGCTCTCTTGCTCCGGAAATTCAGAATCCGAGCGAAGCAGGCTGTTGGAGGTGAATTTTTAGCGGGTCTTGATTCCTCAAATTGATCGCAGTAATCTGGCCCGCGTCGGTCCGGAAGGGGCTGACGATCGGGGGGCCGGTCGCGCAAATCTGGGTTCGGGCTGTCGCGGGCTTCCACCTGGCCATGGGTTGTCGCGAACGTGGCCAGGGATCGTCGGTGTCGCTTCGCGCGGGAGATTCCCCTGATGAATTCTCGCCGTTTGCCGCTGCGCCGTATTCGGCGTCGCGGTTTCACGCTGATCGAGCTATTGGTCGTGATTTCGATCATTGCCGTCCTCGTGTCGTTGATTGCGCCGGCTGTCCAGAGTGCTCGCGAGGCGGCCCGGCGCACGCAGTGCCTCAACAACATTCGCAACTTGGGGCTGGCCATCCAAAACTTCACGACGATCAGTCACCAGCAGTATCCACTGCTGGAAGATAGCCCCTGGAGCGGTCCCAGCCCCATCGTTCCCAATCCCGGGACCCGCTCGACGACGGGCAAATCGTGGGTGGCTCAGATCCTGGGCTATCTCGATCAGCCGGCGCTGGCCCGCCAGCTCGCGCAAGCGGGGGGCATCATCAGCTCCTCAGGCGTTCCGTTTACCGGCAACGATCCCTCGGGGAAACCTGTGCCGGTTCCCGTTTTCTCGACGCTGACTTGTCCCGATGACTCGAACAACAGCGGCGTCTCCGGCGGACTGAGCTACGCCGCCAATGCGGGCTACATTAATTACCACAGTTGGGCAAACGTCAATTCGATCACTCTCGTCGCCCCAGACTCCGGCGGCTACGGAACCCACGACTCGATGTGCCTATGTTGGGGGATCATCTCGCCCCCGAGTCCCAAACTTCCGCCGCCTCCGCCTCCGCCTTTTTTTGTCAATAAGGCATCGCCCACAGACCAGTTGATCAATCGATCGACGGGTGTTTTCTGGCGGAACGAGTTTGACGGCTACCGCATGACCACGGATAACGTCCAGCGTGCCGACGGAGAGTCATGCACATTTCTGCTTGCGGAGAATATCAACAGCGGCTTCTGGGCCGACATCACCCCGGCGCGACGCGATTTGCAAACGGGATACATCGCATTTGGACTCAGCGTCATGTACAGGAGCCAGATCTACCGCTTTCCTGAGCAAAAAGAGCCGACGGGGATGTTCGGGACTGTCTACAACAGCCAGAATTACCTGGCGACCGAAACGGGCTTTGCCCTCTGCGACGGTCCCGGCCACAACGACGCCACGATCAACTCGAACCTTACGAGCGCGGTCAACGGTCAATCTCCGCGACCCAGCTCGAACCACCCGAGGATCGCGATCTTCTGTTTTACAGACGGCCACGCGCTGCAACTTTCGCAAGATATGGACATCCTCGTCTATGCACGGGCGATCAGCTGTGCGGGTTCGTTTTGGGGCCAGCCGATCGACGGCGACGTGCGATGATGGCCAGTAGACGCCCTGAACCGTTCGGCGTATCCTCTGGTCCGCGGCCAACCCTTTTTCGTTAACGGATAAGGGGGATTACTACCTTCGAACGAAAAAAGAAGGGCGACCTTGCGATCGCCCTTCCTTCATATCTGTTCGACCTGATTTTTCAGCGTGGTCGTTATTCTTCGATCTCGGGAGCTGGTCCGTTTTGTGCCACGGGGCCGCCCGCAGTCAGGCCGGGTGCGGGTGGTGCGATCGTGCGATTCGGTCCCTGTGTGCGATTGGGACCCTGCGGTGCGATTGTGGGATTGGGACCCGCGGGACCATTCGGAGCCGCGCCTCCGTCGAAATTCGGACCGATGGCGTTCGCCGACGCGTCCGGCACGGAGTAAATCGGGCTCTGGTACACGGGCTGAGTCGTGCAGTTGCAATCGTAGGAGTAGCTGGGGTAGCTGTAGTACGAGTAGCTCGGGTAATACGAGTAGCTGGGGTAGCCCCAACCGTAGCTGGCGTATCCGCCGTAGCCCCAACCGTAACGCCCCCAATTCCGGTGATATCCCCGGTGGGAGAAGTTGTGTCCGTGATGTCCATGGAATCCATGATGGCCACCGTGGTGACCGCCGTGACCACCATGACCGCCGTGTCCGCCGCGAGCGAAGGCTTGCGAGGAGGATTGATCGGCGGCCAAGAAAGTCAGGGCCAAGGCCATGGCGGGAATTGCCGCGAGGGTGAGTTTGCGGGACATGGTTGTTTCCTGATTCTTTGGCAGATATTGGTGACGGCTAGCGGGCCTGCCTTGTTTTCCGGTCGCCGGTGTCTCTTAACAATCTGCCCAGCGAAAGGCTGCGGGATTTGTTACGGACAAATTGGCCGTACGGGGCGACAATCGCCATTTTTGGCCAAACTTGGGTAGACTGAGGAACGCTGCTCGCCTCGATTGCCGGATTTCTGATCAGGATTTGCCATGACGCAACCACTTGTCCGTACGCACCTTAAGGCTCGTTTCCGCGGGTTTCGCCTTGCTTTTTGGTCGCAAGCATCGTGCCTGGCCCAAGATGATCTTCTCGGCCTGATCGGCACGTGGGAGCCGCTCCCCAAGGGGGATTCGCTCGAGGGTTGGAAGGTGCGCGGCGGATTTGCGACCTACAAAGTCGCGAACGGCGAGATCGTCGGCACGACGGCCGAGGGGAGTCCGAATACGTTTTTGACCATCGGGCCCTTCACCGATTTTGTGCTCGAGTTCGATGTGCTCTGCGATCGGGAACTCAACTCGGGCGTGCAGATTCGTAGTCATGTTTACGATCAGGGCCGGCGCAAGCGGGTCGTGTATGGCTATCAGTGCGAGATCGCTCCGGGCGACCGCGCGCATTGCGGCAACTTTTGGGACGAGGGCCGCTACGACAAGTGGTGGGACGATGCGGCGAACAAGCCCGAGGCGCGGACGGCCTACAAGCTCGGCCAGTGGAACCACTATCGCATCGCGGCGCAGGGGGATCACATCCGCTCGTGGGTCAACGGCATCGCATGTGCCGACTTTCACGACAAGACGGATTCGATTGGCTTCATCGGCCTGCAGGTGCACGCGATCAAGAAGGGGAGCGGACCGTATCACGTGCGCTGGAAGAATCTCCGCATTCAAGAGTTGAAGCGCGGCGACAAGGTGAAATGAGTCGCGTGCGAGTCGCGGTGAGCAATGCGGTTTGACTCGTTTCAGTTCGCCGTCTTTTTTCCGATCGTCGTCGGCCTGTTCTGGTGCATTCCGCAGCGGCTGCGGTGGGTGCTGCTGCTTGTCTCCAGCTACTACTTCTACATGTGCTGGAGGCCGCCGTACGCGATCTTGCTGGTGGTGATCACAGCGATCGATTTTTTCGTTGGGCGGGCACTCGGGCGCGTGAACGGGGCGGCCGCGCGGCGGGCGATCTTGCTCGTGAGCATTCTGGCCAATCTGTCGATTCTGTTCGTGTTCAAGTACTACCCCTTCGTGGCCAACACGCTGAACGGCTGGCAGCAGACGACGCTGTTTCCCAACCTGGCGATCGTGCTGCCGATCGGGCTTTCGTTCCATACGTTTCAGTCGATGGGATACATGTTCGACGTGTACCGCCGCAAGACCGAGCCGGAGCGGCATTGGGGGACGTTTGCCACGTTCATCGTGTTTTTTCCGCAGCTCGTGGCCGGACCGATCGAGCGGGCGGGCGAAATGTTGCCGCAGCTGCATCACTTCAAAAACTTTCGAATACAAACGGGCGACGAACGGGCTCAAGCTGATGGCTTGGGGGCTGTTCAAGAAAGTGGTCGTCGCCGATCGCCTGGCGACGCTGGTCGATCCGGTGTATGGGAACCCGAGTGTCTATTCGGCGCCGATGCTCGTGCTGGCGACGGTGGCCTTCGGCTACGAGATTTACTGCGATTTCTCGGGTTACACCGATATCGCCATCGGTTCGGCCGAAGTGATGGGCATTCAGCTGCGGCCGAATTTTCGGGCGCCCTATCACTCGGCCAGCCTGCAGGAATTCTGGACGCGCTGGCACATGTCGCTTTCGACCTGGTTTCGTGATTACGTGTACATTCCCTTGGGCGGCAGTCGCGTTTCGGCCGTGCGTTGGGCGTTCAACATTCTGGTCGTGTTCGGACTCAGCGGCATTTGGCACGGGGCGAATTGGACGTTCGTGCTGTGGGGTCTGTACCACGGCCTGTTGATGATCGGCGAACGGGCAGGGCAAAGTGCGGTGGGAGCCGTTTCACATGCGACGAGCTGGCGACCGAGCGCGCGGGTGTCGCGATTGGTTCGTGTGGCAGCGACGTTCGCGCTGGTGACGATCGGCTGGGTGCTGTTTCGCGCTCCGAGCATGCAGGCGGCTCAAACAATCTTTTCCAAGGTCGCGGGCGATTGGGAATCGTTCCTCACGCTCGAGCGCGTCTTGCAGGAGCTGGCGGGACTTAAATGGCAGCCGCTCGACATCGTTGTGACGCTGTTGGCGATCGGAGTCGTGGAGATTGGCGACACGCTGCAATCGTACGGATCGGTGCGGGCCTGGCTGTCGCAGCGTCCATTTGTCCGTGCGCTGGGCCGGGTATTACGGGCTCTTGTTGTTCATCATGTTTTTCGGCCACTTTTCGGGTCAGCCGTTTATCTACTTCCAGTTTTAAGTGCAGTGCGCGATGCGGCAGTTCGTGTTCAAGTTGAGTCTCTTGCTCCCCTTGCTCGCGGGCATGGTGTGGGTCAACTGGTCGATTGATCCGGCGATCTTGATGCCCGAGCACCGGGACGATCCGACTCGGCACCCCTACGAAAACGTGATCGCACGGGAACTGCTTGCCGGGCATCCGCATCGGCTCAAGTCGATGCACCTGGAACTCGTCGTCGACGAGCTGGTCTTTCGCGCTCGCCCGCAGATCGACACGCTCGTCTTCGGAACGAGCATTGCCAAGCCGATTCATGCGGGACTTTTCGGCGGGCCGAATTTCTTCAACGCGTCGGTGACCGGCGGTCGGATCGAAGAGATGACCATGGCCTATCAATTGGCCCTCGATTGCGGGCTCAAGCCGCGGCACGTGCTGATCGAAGTCGACAGCCGATCGCTCAGCCCTCGAGACGGCGTGCCCGATTCCAAGCTGCTGGAACGGGGGCTCAGGCGGCTCAATCTGCCCTTCGAGATCCAGCGCGATTCCATTTTGCGGCGGGTGTGGCGGGCGATCGTTCCGGGGGAGGACGCGTCCGGCGCGGCCACTATGCGGGGTTCGTTTTATCCGTACGACGAATTGCTTTCACCGCGGTACTTTCAGTTCACGATGGCCTTTCTCGCGAGGCGTTGGCTGGCTCGCGGTGACAAGCCGGCCGAGCTGGTCTCGCAATTCGGCGAGTCGAACGAGTCGTTGATGTATCCCGACGGATCGCTCGAATGGTGGGACAATGCGCTGGCCCAGACTCCCGAAGGCATTCGAGAGAGTCTCGCCCAAACGAATGCCGGCCTCGCTTGCCGGCTTACAAGACAGGCCGGTGGCGGAAAAGAGCCGGATGTACGAGGCGTTCGTCGGTGATCTCGTGCGGTCGGGGGTCGAGGTTGAGTTCTTGCTGCTGCCGCCGAACCCTTGGATCTTCGAGCAAGCCCGGCAGGCGGCGGCGCGTGACGGGAAGGAGCTGCCCTCGGTCGAAACGGAAGGCGTCATTCGCTCGTTGGCCGCAAAATACAAGTTGCGCGTGCGGGGATCGCTCGATCCGCGGCATCTCGGCGTGACGGAGGCTGACTATATTGACGACGTGCATCTGCGCCGCGAGGCGATTGGTCGAATGCTTCACGCAGGACGCTAATCCAACGGCGTCGCTCAGGCGCGTTCCAAAAAGATCAGCAGCCCGCTTTGGAACAGGCACAACGCGTACGCGACCGGCAGAGCCAATCGCTGCGAGCGGCGGTAAAGGGCCGTCATTGATGCCAGGACGATCAGCGTGCCCGCGGCCTTGGCCGCCAGGAACAGGGTCGGATTGCCGTGATTGCATTCGAGCAGCCACAGGCCGGCCGGGTTCTTTTCGTATTCGCGAATCTCGTCACCCGTGCGGATCACAAGATAGCCGTCGTACAGCGAAACGCCTCCCACGAAGCACAGGATAGCGGCGAAAATCAGGGACGCCGGGGCCAAGCGGGCCATTCCCACTTGGCGGCGGGTCAGGTCGTTGGTGAGGATTGAGGCGCTCATGGCTGGCTCCCCTTTCCGGGAGTGAGGTCGCTGGGTTTCGCAAGGGGGCGTTTAAATCGTCTGATTGCGTAAGCGCACTCGGCTGGCCGAAGTTACAGGTCCGCTGGCAAAATGACCGGAAAGGCTGGCGACAAAGGGGATGCGATGGGCGAACGGACGCTTTTGATCGACGGTCGTGAAGTCCCGCAGTTTCTTTATGGCACGGCCTGGAAAGAGGACCAGACTGAGCAGGTGACCGAACTAGCGTTACGCCAGGGATTTCGTGGGATCGACACGGCCAATCAGCGTCGGCATTACGACGAGGCGGCTGTGGGACGCGGTATCGCGGCGGCGATCGAGAGCGGTTTGGTGAGCCGGGATGACCTGTTTTTGCAGACGAAGTTTACGTTCGTCGCCGGCCAGGACCATCGCTTGCCGTACGAGCGGAACGCGCCCGTTGCCACGCAGGTGGCTCAGTCATTCGCCAGTTCGCTTGCGCACCTGGGGACGGACCGCGTCGATTCGTACGTGCTGCATGGTCCCAGCCAGCGAAATGGCCTGGGGGCTGCCGATTGGGCCGCCTGGCGGGCGATGGAAGCGATCCATGAGGCAGGCCGCGTACGTTTCCTCGGGGTCAGCAACGTCGGTGTCGACCAATTGCAGCAGCTTTGTCGCGAGGCACGCGTGCTGCCGAGATTCGTGCAGAACCGCTGCTACGCGGTTCGCGGCTGGGATCGGCGCGTGCGCGAGTTTTGCGCCGCCAATGGAATCGTGTATCAGGGCTTTTCGCTGCTGACGGCCAATCGCGATGCGATGTCGCATCCCCGAATTGGCCCGGATCGCTCAGCGACACGGTCGCACCGTGAGCCAGATCGTATTTCGATTCGCTTTGGATGTCGGCATGATCGCGCTCACCGGCACGACCAACGCTGACCACATGCGGGCTGATCTTGATATCTTCGATTTTCAGCTCCAAGAGGATGAAGTGAAGCGGATCGAATCGCTGGTGGGATAACTCGGCCGTATGCACGGATCACGATTGCCGAGGTTTCGCTTCAAATTGGAAATCCAGTGGCACCCCGGGTCGCCTCAAGCGTCGGCTGGGTGAAAGCGTTCGCCAGCGGCCGCCATGCGGCGGAGCGCATCGCACGGAGCGAGGCGCGGATGTTCAGGGGCGAGGCGGTCGAGTGTTTCGACGATCTTTTTGACGCCGACGCTGTCGGCGTAACGCAGCGGGCCGCCGCGAAACGGGGCGAAGCCTGTGCCGAAGACCATGGCGAGGTCGACGTCGTCGGCCGTGGCGACGATTTTTTCGTCGAGGCAGCGGGCCGCTTCGTTGATGATCGGATAGACGAGCCGTTGCACGATGGCCTCGTGCGACATCGGTTGCGGCGGCGGCGACTGGCGGGCCATTTCGGCGATGGCCTTGGCGACGGTCGGATTGAGGCGGCGCCGCAGGCGGGACTTCAAGAAGACCTTGGGCGGGGCGCTTTTTGCCTCGGTCGATTCGCGGAGGAATTTCCAGAGCGGGGCGGGTTCCATCCGCTCGCCGTAGGCGGCCCGCATGTTTTCCGAGACGTGGCTCGACACGCCCAGACCGACCAGATCGATCAATTCCAGCGGCCCCATCGGCATACCGAATTCGATGGCGGCCCGGTCGACTTCGAGCGGGTCTTGAACTTCGGTCACCAGGTGGCCCGCCTCGTTCATGTAGGGGGCGAGCAGCCGATTGACGAGGAAGCCGGCACAGTCCCCCACGAGCACGATCGTCTTGCCGATGCGGCTGGCAAGCGCGGCCGCCTTGGCGACCGCTTCGGGGCTCGACTTGGGCCCGCGGACAACTTCGACGAGCGGCATCTTGTCGGGCGGATTGAAAAAGTGCAGGCCGACCACGCGCTCGGGATGAGCCACTTTTTGGGCGATGTCGGAGACAGTCAAGGAACTGGTATTGGTGGCCAGCACGCACTCGTCGCTTGTCGCGGCGGCCAGTTCGTCGAAGACCTTGTGCTTCACGTCCATCTCTTCGAGCACCGCCTCGAGCACCAGGTCGGCATTTTTCAGGCCGCGGTAATCGGTGGTCGGGGCTCAAATGATCGAGGGCCTCGATCCCTTCGATCGATGTGATGCGGCGGCGACGCACGTCGGAGGTGACAAGCTTGCGGACGGTTTTCATGCCGTGCGCGACGAATTCCGGATTCAGGTCCTTGAGCCGCGTCCAGATTCCGCGGCGGGCCATCAAGAGGGCGATTCCCGCCCCCATCGCTCCTGCTCCGATCACGGCGGCCCGAGCGATCGCATCGCCGTTGGCCTCGGCACCCGCGCTCGGAAGCTTTTTGGCCCCTTCGCTCAAAAAGAAGAGTCGCACCAGTTCGCGGGCGACCGGCCCGTCACCCAAGCGGGCGTTCGCCTCGCGGACGAGGCTGAGCTGTTCCTGATCCGGCTTGCCGATGCCGTCGCGAAGGATGTTCAGGATCTCGAGCGGCGCGGGATAGTGCCCGTGGGTCGTTGCCAAGACTTGCTTGGTCGCCTGCCAGAGCACGAGTTTTTTGAGTGGATTGGTGTTGTCGACGACGCGGCCGATCCCCTTGAGCCGAAATGGCCGCACGCTGCGCCCCTCGGAACGCACGATTTCCCGGGCGACGTGGTCGAGTGCCTCTTTGGGAACGGCGTCATGGACGAGCCCCTTCCGCGCGGCTTGCCGGGCGTTGAGCGTCTTGCCCGTGAGCAGCATGGGAACGGCTTCCATGAATCCGACCGCTCGCGGCAGGCGGACCGTTCCGCCCCAGCCGGGCACGATGCCGAGCTTCACCTCCGGCAACCCAAGCTGCGTCTTGCGACCTTCGTCGGCGATGCGATAGCGGCAGGCGAGGGCGAACTCGAGTCCACCGCCGAGGCAGGCGCCGGAAATCAGAGCAATGGTTGGAATCGGAGAGCGCAGCCAGATCGTCGAAGACCTGCTGGCCCAGTTCCACGAACTCGCGGGCTTCATCGGCCGTCTTGAGCTTCTGAAACTCGGTGACGTCGGCCCCGGCGATGAAGTTGCCCGATTTGCCGCTCTTGAAAACGACGGCGCGAATGGCGGAGTTTCGTCGAATGTCGGCTATGAGCTGCGAAAGCTCGGCCAGCGTCGCTCGCGACAGCGCGTTGACTGGCCGCTCTGTCCAGTTGATCTCAACCCAAAGAACGCCGTCGCTCGGCTGGCCCGCATTCCACATCAGCGACATTGATTTCACCCACTCCCTAATTTTGTTTTCTAGCCGTCCAGACGTTCGACGATCGCCGCTCCGCCTTGTCCGCCGCCAACGCACATCGTGGCCAGGCCGACGTTCGACTTTCGGCGTCCAAGTTCGTTGAGGATCGTCAGGACCAGGCGGGCGCCGCTGGCGCCGACAGGATGCCCCAGCGAGATCGCTCCGCCGTTGACGTTGAGTTTCGATTCGTCGATCGGGCCAAGCAGCGATGCGCCGTCGCTGCCGGCACAGTCCGCCGGCGGATTCTCGAAACATTTCAGACAAGCGAGGACCTGCGCGGCGAAAGCCTCGTTGATCTCGAAGAGTTCGAGATCCTTCATCGTCATTCCGGCCAGACGCAGGGCGCGATGAGTCGAGTAAACGGGGCCGAGGCCCATGCGGGCCGGGTCGCAGCCGGCGTAGGCGTAGCCGCGGATGCGGCCCAACCGGGGCAGGCCGAGAGAACGGGCGCGTTCTTCGTCCATCAGCAACAGGGCGACGGCCCCGTCGGTCACCTGGCACGAGTTGCCGACCGTCACGGTCCCCCAGCGGCGGTCGAAATAGGGTTTGAGCTTGGCAAGCGATTCGAGCGATTGGTTTTCCCGCGGGCCGACGTCTTTCGTCACGGCTGTCGAGCTGGGTTCGGGATAGAAAGTCATCACCTCATCCTGCAGGCGGCCTTCGTTCCAGGCCGCGATCGCCCGCTGGTGGCTGCGAAGGGCGAAGAGGTCCTGAGCCTCGCGGCTGATGCCGTATTCGCGGGCCAGTTTTTCGGCCGTATCCCCCATCATCAGGCCCGACACCGGATCAGTGAGCCCCTGCTTGATGCCGATGACCGGCGCCAGATCGCGCGGGCGAATCCTGGCGAGTGCCTGCAGCTTTCTTCCAGCCACTCTTTGCCGTGCTCATCGCCAAAAAATCGTCGGTGAGCGACTTGGTCCAGAGGACGGGAATATTGCTCATCGAGTCGACGCCGACGGCGATCACCGCCTGTGCCCGGCCGCCGCGGATGCGTTCGTACGCTTCGGTGACCGCTTCGAGGCCGCTGGCACAATTGCGGTTGACGGTGTGGGCCACGCGGTCCTTGGGAATGCCGGCCCGCAGGGCGATCACGCGCGAGACGTTCGGCGCGTCGGTGCCGGCGACATTTCCGGTGATCACCTCATCGACGCGTCGCCGGATCGAGGTTGAAGCGTTCCATCAGCTCGCGAACGACAGCCCGTCCCAATTCCTGGGCATAAACGTGGTTGAACGGCCCGCCCGCCTTGACGAAGGGCGTCCGCACGCCTCCAACAATAATTGGTTCTGCCATAACTTTGTCTCCTTTGCCGAATCAACAATTGTAGGCGCACCGCGGCGATCCGCGTTCCGATTCGGGGTGTGCGAATCGGCTTGACGTTCGAAGACACGCCCCAGGCCGGGCCATGGGCGCGGCACCCAGAAACGGGTTAACGGAGTGGGACCCAATTGACCGTCGTTGTGTAGCCAGTCTAGTAACGCGCAACAGGCTCGGAAAGCGTGCGAAGATGCTCACTTTTGCGTGCGCACCTTGGAAAAGGGTGCGCATCTTCGAAGGAATCTCCGGGGTTTTCCAAGATGCGCACTTTCGAAAACCGTGGCCGATCTTCGAAGGGGGGTGCGCACCTTCGGCGGGGCTCGCCCCGCGCCCGGTGCCGTTCATGCGTAAAGTCGAGTTGCCACTGGTCGCGGCCTCGATGGCTTATTTGGAATGATGCCAGGGCTTTGCCCTGGTTGAGTGCTTTCATTTTTGCCTTCTCATCGGTTGGCACGTTACGGAGCTTCGCCGCTGGGCGCGTTAGCCGGGTCGCTTTCGTGCGGGGTCCGCTATGGGGCCGGACTCAAAGCAGGTCCGCTATGGGGGCGGACTCAAAGGACATGGCCCGCGTGAAAACGAAAAGAGCCGCGCCTCAGATTCGGCACGGCTCCGCATCAGCGAGATTTACAGCTTGTCGCTGTACCGTCGTTTCATACTGGTATTATCCACAAAGTGCTCGAGTCGATCAAGGTCAATTGTTTTTGAGAATGCGCCGTCGCAACCGCGAATGAGCGGAATCACTGGCGGTCCCCACAGGGAATAGTCCGCAAATGCTCTGAAAGAGCCAAATAGTCGGGTTGGGTGCCAAGCCCACGCCCAGCGATGGACGTGGCACCCGAAAATTAGGCTGTGACAAAGCGCTCGTGGACCTCAAAAAAGGACATGGTGCCGAAAGCGAAGCCTAAGCCTGAGAAGGGCAAGTAGCGCTTCGGACGTTCGGTCGCTAGAATGACGGCATGAGTGGCGAACCAAGGGACGATTCGCGACTGGGACTGCGTGCCTCCATTAGCCGCCAGTTGCTGATCGTGCTCGTTTCATTCTTGGTTTTTATCGGCACACTGTACGCCGGCTTTCGGCTCGATCGCTGGGCATATCCGGAGCTTCAGGACCGATCGGGAGACGCCTTTCTTTCTTTTTGTGCGGCGATTTTTCTCGGGTTCGTCTCAGGGCGTCTTGTGGCAAAATGGACGCGCGGCCCGACAAGTCGCTGAAACCCCGTGCCAGTCGCCAACTTTCGGCCGCTTTGCTAAGTGCACAAAAGAAACCGGATGCACGCTGACGAGCCGGCGGCTTGTCGCTCGCTCATCGATGGAAATGATATTCTTCGTTGGCGCGGTCGAAATCCGCGTCGGTCAGATGAGCGTCGATCGCGACTTCCGAATACATGTAGTATTCGATGAGCGTCGCCTCGTCGAGCGCCGGGCCGTCAGGATGCTTGCCCGGCTCGGGCCAGGTGTAGTTGGCCACGCGGAGGGGGACGTTCCACTCCTTATCGATGTATTGGACCGACTTGCGATAGACCGGCGACTGGCCCGGGTTGGCGTCCTCGAAGATGTAAACTGCGCACCGCCGGCCCTCGACGTCGGTGTCCGGGCGCTGCTCGACGTGGACCGCGATGTTTTCCCGCATTTCGAGCTCGCGGCGTTCGATCAACGTGTCGGCCAGAGCCACAATGCCCAATTTCGTGATCGGGTAGCGCGAATGGGCCAGCGCCAGCGAGCCGAACGGATCGATCTTGAGGGCGGGAAGAATGCGGCCCTTGATGCCGCCGAGCCGAACGAGCAGTTGGTTGTCGTTCGTGCCGTCGACGTAGAGCAGCTCTTTCCCGATTTCGGCCCCGCTCTGCCATTTCATATAGACGGAAAACGGTTGTTGGCGGACCTTGATACTGTAGGTGATTTCCTCGAGCAAAACCGAACCGACACGCTCTTGCTTGGCCATGGTCGCGGTGTAGCCAGGAAGGCGGCTGAACTGTGCGCGACCGGCTTTCAAGCGAGCGAAATGCTCCTTCAAGATTCGCGATTCGCCCGTGTCAGCCGGCTGTGGAGGCGGCGATGCAGCGGACCTTTCCGGAATGGCCAGGGCGAGCTGCGTCACGCCGGCGAAAACTCGTCCGGCCGTTGTTCGAACAGGTGTCTCTTTCGACGGCAACGCGTTGGCGGGCGACGACGAATTTTGCTGCGTCTTGTTCGGGCCAACTTCGGCAACGGCCGCTGAATTCGCATCCGAGGGGGCGGCGGGCGGCAGGTCGAGCTGAACGGCTTTCGCCGGGGGACGCAACGACGACACGATGTACATTCCGACCGGCAGTCCGATCAATCCGGCGACACCCGTCAGGCAAAGCACACGAGCGGCAGTCGGCAAGGACCGCCGTTTGCCCGTTCCAACCTGCGTGGCCATCAATCAACCGCCGTTCGTTATCGAGTCGTTTGCCTCCTTGGGGTGGTGCTCCTGGGGATTTGTCGCCGCATGAACTTCGCGCAGCTTGCGGCGAAAGACTTTGCCGAGGAAGTTGCGCGGCAAGTCGGCGCCGGTGATTTCAATCAGCCGGGGCCGCTTGTGTTTCGCTAGATGTTGTTCGCAATGCGCTTCAACCGTGCGGCGGCAGAGGCGGCTTCCCGCTTTGGGAACGACGACCGCCTTGACGATCTCGCCGCGCTCCGGTTCGGGAACCCCGATCACGCAGGCATCGGCCACCCCCGGACACGTGCGGAGCACTTGTTCGACGTCGCTGGGATAAACGTTGAAGCCCGATGTGATGATCAAGTCCTTCTTGCGGTCGACGATGCGGAAGAAACCCTCGGCATCCTGAACGGCCAGATCGCCCGTGTAGAGCCAGCCGTCGCGAATCGTCGTGGCCGTGGCTTCGGGATCGTTCAAGTAGCCGAGCATGACCTGCGGCCCCTTGATGATCATCTCGCCGACTTCGCCGACGGGAAGTTGCGTCTGGCCGTCGCTCGGATCGACGATGCGGGCATCGGTATCCGGCAGCGGCAATCCGATGGTCCCGGGACGAGCCGATCCGTCCAGCGGACCGACATGCGTCACGGGACTGGCTTCGGAAAGTCCAAATCCCTCGACCACGGTGGCCCCGGTGTGCGCGGCGAACTCTTCGGCGACTGTCGGATCGAGCGGGGCGCCGCCCGAAATGCAGTAACGCAAGGCCCGGAACTTGAGCGGCCGCGACCGAAGCAGCTTGTTGAGCCCGACCAGCATGGCAGGAACCGCCGGCATGACGGTCGGCTCGTATTGCTCGATGTGCTTCAGGGCGATCTTCGGCACGAAGCGGTGATGCATGATGATCGTCGCCGCCATCGAGACGCCGAACATCGCGCACGACGACAGACCGTAGCTGTGGAAAAAGGGGACGACGCGCGAGCATCGATTCGCGTCCCATTGTCGCCCCCGCCCACGCGTGAAGCTGCGTGGCGTTGGCGACCAGGTTGCGGTGGCTGAGCACGACCGCTTTGGGTCGACCGGTGGTGCCGCCGGTCGCCAAGAGAAAGGCCGGCCTCATCCACGGTTGCGGGGGCGATCGGCGCGAAGTTCGCGTCCGAGTGGGCCAGCTCCTTCTCGAGCCACAACACACGGCCTTGCCGGTCGGGCGGCCGAGCGGAGGAAGCGTCGTTGGCGTGCGAACCAATACAGGGGCCGTTGCCAAACGGGGAGTCGGTCTTGCAGCGTCGTCAAGATAACCGTTTCGGGCTGAGTCGGTCCGTCCCACAGCAGCGGAGCCAGCACATCCAGCGAGATTGCCGTCTTGCAGCCGGTCGCGGCGACGAGGGCGGAGACCTCTTCCGCGACCGACAGCGGACTGATCGCGACGGCTGCCGCTCCGGCCATCCAGATGCCGTTGACGGCCGACAGGAATTCGGGAGTGTTCGGCAGGAGGAGGCCAACACGGTCGCCGGGCCGGACTCCGAGCCGAACCAGCATACTGGCGGTGCGTCGCGCCTTTTCGGCCAGTTCGGCGTAGGTGGTTCGTCGGCCGAGGTGAATACAAGCTGTGCGTTCCGGAAATTCGCACGCACTGTGGGCGAGCAAACCCCAGGTCGGAACGGCGGGATATTTCAGCGTCTTGGGAACGCAGGCCGGATAGTGATCCAACCAGGGCCGTTCGCGTGCGGCTTCGGGCGGCGCTTCGGGTAAAATTGCGTCCGGAAGAAGCGTGGTGTGGGGCGCGGGCTGTCCGTGCGGCGGTTCCGGCGCTCGCGTCGTCTGCGGGCGGGCCGTTTCCGGCTCCGTTTGCGGACGCATCTCCTGTTGTGTTGTCACCAATGACCGCATCCCATCCCTCCGAACAATCCGTTCGAGGATCCAGTTGAGTCTGGAGGGGTTGCGACCTCGCGGATGCAAAACGCATTCCGCGATGCTCATTTCCCCGCGGTTTGTGGTACGGCCCTACGTCCCTGGAGAGGTGACTCGGAACGATGTGACGTGACGAATTCCACGGCCGAGGCCGGTACGGCCAGTTCTGGCTCCAAGCCCTGGACTGGCCGGAAAACCGCCCCTTACTCAACACTTCGCTTTAGTATAAGACCTCTTAAGGGCGTACAATGGGCAAAATTGTCGCATTCTGCGGATTGTTGTCGGCTTTTTGACGACAGACGTCTTTTTCGGATTTCCAGTCAAAGACGATCCATCTTTTGATTCTATGCGGGGCGTCAAGCGTATGATTCGAGGGGGCCGACCGGGTCGGTTGGCTCCCTTTGTAAAAACGTCAATGGCGGCCGGAAGGCCGGGTCGAAGTGCCCGGCGGGTCGACGGCTGCGTCGGGGACTTGTTCGGGTTAATTCCCCGCGTTTGTTGGCTTTCCCGGGAGCCGGGCGGTGCGACGGATCTTGAGGCACTCAGCCAAGTTCGTCTGGCGGATGGGCGTGTTGATCGTCGGCATGTTCCTGCTCATTGTCGGCATCATCATGATCTTTACGCCGGGGCCGGCGATCGTCTTTATTCCGGCGGGACTGGCCCTGTTGGCGACCGAATTCCTATGGGCCCGCCGGCTTCTCCAGCGAGTGCGGCCGATCATCGAAGCCGGCATGGAAAAGGCCCGGCAGAAAAAGGAAGCGATCGCCAAACGGCGGGCCGAAAAACAAGCCGCCCGCGAGCAGGCGCGACGGGCGAAAGAATCGCATACGGCGGACTTCCACTGAGAGCACCGGCCGCCCGTGCGTTTCTCGTAAGCCGCGGCTGCCTAAACCTTGCGCACCGATTCGATCGCCCGCGTCATGATCTTGGAATCGGGATCGTGTGAGCCGCGGAGGTAATAGACCGACGTGGCCAGCAGGTGCGGCTGCCATTGGGGCGAAACCAGGCCGTAATCCTCAAAGACGGCGGCCGCATATTTGTAGTGATGGGCGTCGGTCCCTTTGCGGAAAATGAGCCGCCGCGCCATCTTCGTATACGCCTCTGGCTCGGGATGCTTTTTGGCGAGTGCGAAGGCGCGGGCGGCCGCGGCCGGCGTATTGGGGCCGATGAGTTCCAACACCTCCGCGGCTCCGCGGGCCGGATCGTCGGAAACGGTCTCGACGGGGAGTTCGGTGATTTTGACGGGGCGAAATCCGCCCGACTGCATCGATTCGCGGAACCGGACCATCCAGGCGACACCGTGCAGCAACAGGAGCAGCCGCGTTTCCGGATTGGCCGCCGTGCGAAATGCGTAGTGCAACGCATTGGTCGAGGTGACGGCGTGAATGCCCTGAATCTTCGGCTGCTTCATGATGAGTTCGCCGGACGCCAGGTGCACGGCGTCCCAGGCCCCTTGGGCTTCGGTCTTGCCCGATTCAAGCTGCGTCAAGAGTCGATCGCACGCATCGCCCACGCTGGCGGTTCTCATGGCCTCAAGCAAATCCCGCGTCGCCGCGTCGTCGTGACCTGGTCCGGTCCAGGTTGCAGGCAGCCGCGGCAGCGCGCGTTTGGCCCGTTCCACGTTCTTCAGATAGTCGCCGTCGTCATGCGATTCGCCGGCGCGGTCTCGCCCGACATCCAAGAGAGCCATGACGAGCGAGCGCATCGTTGGCTCGGCATGCCGCCAACCGATCGTCTGGAGCGTGCGCCACGAATTGGCGACGAAGATCCCCTTATGGCCGATGTCTCGGAAATCGCGGGCGCCGTAGCGAAACATGGCCTCGACGACTTCGTCGGCGCCGTGGCTGCGGACAAATGCGGCGACCGCGCGGCCGGCCCGCTCCTCGTCCCAGGCCTGCATGGCGGCGTGGAACTCATCCGCGGCCTTCTCCGGCGACGGCAGTGTGCCGGTCAGCTTCGGCATGTGATAATTGCCCTGCCTGCGGTCGTTCTGCGACCCTTTAAATTGATCGAGGGCCCAGAACAAGGGGAGGAGCCGGTCTTCGGAGACCGCATCGAGACTCAGCTGGTTGGCCGAGTGAATCGCCAGGACGCAGTGGAACTTGAATCCCACCGGATGGGGCTTGACGTCGCGAACGCCCGCCAGAAACAGGGCCGCCAGAAAGTTGCGGTACGGCAGTCCGCAGCGCAGTTGCTCGACCATCATGTCGAAGCACTTTTCGCGGGGCGTCTCTTCGATCAACCGCACGATCGGTTCGACATCGGGCGTGAAGCGGACCAGATCCGGCGTCACTTTGGCCTGACTGCGCTCTTGCGGCGCAAGAGCGGCGAGCGCCTGCGGAGTGACACAACCCAACAACATTCCCGCTTGGGCGGACGACTTGAGAAAATCACGACGGGTCGGCATGGTTCCACTCCTTCGAGAAGCGCGTTTGAACGAAGGTCTGGTGACGGGAGCGCCGCGGCTCACTCAAGTTTCCGCCGAACGGTCGGAAAACACAATCGTAGCGAAGCTTGGGCGGGCTCAGCCGGGAATTCACCCGGGCTAGCGGGAAGTGACCGACTCGTCGTGCCAGATGCCGCGTTCTGCGAGACGGGCCTCTTCTTGCGCACGACGGAAGCGGCTTGCCATCGAAGTATTGAGGAGGACGCCGACGTCGATTCGCGCGAGCCCTGCGCGGATCAGTTCTTCGTTGAGCAAGAGGCCGTCGACAGTGACATAGGCCAGAATGCGGCCTCGTCGATCGCGTCGCTCGCGGTCGAATTCGAGGAAGAGCTCGCGATCGTCGGTCTGGCTGCGGAGAAACTCGACGGCCGCACCTGGCGATTCCTGTCCGCTGCTTCCGAACACAATTCCGATGAGCCGGAGCGGAATTCCACCAGCGAGAACGAGCGACCCGTCGTCTTCAACGCGTTCGACCCGGTAAGGCCCGGGCGACTGGAAATCAAAATCCGGCGCGGGACTTCGGACGGTTTCCCAAAGCCGGAACGCGATCACGGCACCCGCGGCTGCCAACAGCCAAAACTTCCACTGTCGCCCGAAGCGCGTCGCCAACCGGAAAGCGCGGCATTCCGCTCTTCATAGCGAGACCGCCCGGCGACGACACGCACTAGGGCCCGAAGCCCGGCCGCCCGTGCGTTAGTTCTGGCTGAACTTCAAGCGGCGCATCGCGTCGCGACCGATCGGGTCTTTGAGGAACTTCTTGTGGCAGCGCGGACAAAGGTCGTAACGGAAGACCTTGGTGCCACAGTCGTCCAGCTCCGGTTTGCCGGTGTCCTCCATCTCCTGGAGGATCTCGGAAATCTCCTGGAGGTGATCGGCATCCAGATGTTCTTCACTGACTTCTTCAGGATCGAAAGCGGGATAGACCTCCAGCTTGACGATAAAGCGTTGATCGCCGAGCTGTTTCCCGCACAAATCGCACGTGAAGTGCAACATGAGAATCGAATCCTTCCCGAGTTTGGGATTGCAGAACCGCTGCGTCCCGAACCGCGTGTCAAACGGCAGGGCACCTTCGCGCATCTTGCAAAGGCTACAAAGCCCTCCGTCTCAAAGTCCGTCGCACGCGTGCGCTCCGAGCGACGTTCGGCCCGATAACGAATTCGATTGTAAGCAGATTTCGCGGAACGTGGAAAGTCTTAATTCGCGGAAATTTTGAAGCTCGATTTTTGAGCCCGCGATGACACAGTCGTCATCTCTCAAGAAGAGGTCGCGATTGCAACGACGGGCGGGCCGCGACGCGACGCAGGGGAGCGGAGCCTTGCGGCTCTTTGCGCGTTGGAATCCTGGCCGGCGAACGGATCGAGCGGCCGGCTATTCCCAGCCGTCGATCAATTCCTGCAGGCGCGATTCGATGTTCGCACTGGCGGATGCGACACAGAGAGCGGAAGCGGAGTCGGCGCTGGTGCCCGGTTCGTGAGAATCCGACGTGATGCCTTGACCTTCCTGGCAATTCGCGCCGTCGGCTGCGCTTTGGGCATCCGACGCGGAAGCGTCTTCGACTTCGCCGTCAGCCCGCGGCACATCCGCGATGCTGCCGGGAACGAGCCGGTTCAGTTTGCGATGAAAGTCGGCCTTGGAAAAACTTGTCTTGATGATGTAATCGTGGGCGCCGCCGTGGATCGCCGCCATCACGGTTTGCTTGCTGGCGTCGGCGGTGAGCATGATCACCTTGACGTTCTTCAATTCCGGATGCGAGCGAAATGTCTCCAGGGTCTTGAGGCCGTCCCAGCCGGGCATGTTCACGTCGATGACGGCTACATCCGGCTTCAACTCGAGCGCCTTCAAATAGCCTTCGGAACCCTCGGTCGCGACGGCCACCAAACAGTCCTTCCGTAACGTCGAAACCAGCAAGGTTCGAATTAGCGGATCGTCATCGATGATCAGGACGCGGGTTGGCGAGGCTTTCATGGCAGGCTCCTTTGTTGCCACATGCGATTGCGTTTCGCTCGGCCGATTCACGACCGACTTGGCGCACGACGCGGGGCGCTCCGTTCGGCGGCGGCCCAGATCATCCGCGGATCGAACGCCGCTCGATTTCGCCGATGTGGCCGGCCGTCGTTGATTCCGCGGCGGCGGTCTGCGTGGGCAGCCCGTTAAAGACGTCGTTGAGAATTCGCAAAATTTCCAAGCCGCGCGACGAGATACGATCGCTCGAAGCGGCATCGTCGGCAATGCCGCAGTCGAAGTCGTCGCAATACGAATCGGTGTCGCAGCGGTCGGCGAGAACTGCTCGCATAGGAAGACCCAATCGCTTCGTTGATTTGCCGCCGGCGGCCACCGCGCCCGTTCCGGGCAAGTGCGACCGTCCGGCCATTCCAGATTTTGACGTTCAACTATAGGTCGCAATCCGGAAACATGGCGAAGTTTTCTCAAGTTGCGCCAGTTGCCCGTTGAGGCCAATCGGCGACACGGGACGGGATTGCCAAAAAAAGGAGCGGCGCTTCCGCTGAGATCGATGCGGTCGGCACAGTCGATTCATTCGGATCGCACAATTCGGATTTCCGAAGCCGGGTCGAGCGGAAAAATGGGCCGTCGCACGTGTCGAAACGGAAAACGACCCAGATCGCTCGTGCAGGGGCCGGGCGTCGCGACGGTGAAGCTCGCCTTTGTGATTCGATCGTAAGCACGGCGATGCGCGACGGCCGCCTTGACGCCAATCACATCGAGCGACTCCGGCTCGATTCCCTGACTGCGGAGCTGGCCCAAGTCGAACGGCGGAGTCTTTTTGCTGGTGAGCAGGATCGTCACACCCGCGTGCCGCACGACGGCGCACGGCCCCATTTCGATCCGCACGCCGCTCATCGATGCGAGATGGCTTTTGCGATCTTCCAATTCGAAACGACCGTCGCTGCGTGAGACGAGTTCGACCTCGAGCGCGAGGGGCGGATCGGTCAAGCCGCTCCCTTTGCCGCCGATCTCCAGTTGTCGGGAATTCCCGATCGCAACGTCGGCCAGCGCGCGGACCGCGGCCGGATCGTTGATGACAACTGCGCCTCGATCGACGTGATGTTTGACGAGCGCGCTCAGAATGGTTGGTGCATCTCCTGGTGCGCCGCCGCCGATGTTGTCCGCCGGCTCGACCAGCGCGACGGGCGTTTGTCCGCGGGCGATGCACTCGAGCACGCGCGGCATCAGGCTTTCGAGAGTGGGCTCGATGACGTTTCCCGCCTCGCAATGTTCGACCGCGTAGTCACGGAGCGTGCACAGGTGCTGTCGAGCGCGGTCTGAATCACCGAACGTAACGGCCGAGAAGCTAACGCCCGTATCGAACGTGTCGGCAAAGGAAAAGCCCGCCATCACGTTAATCGCGGCGATCTCGGCGTCGGTTTGTTCGATCGCTCGCGCCATCGCTTCCAGGCTGCGCATCGGTTCGTCGTCCGTGCCGGTCCCGGTTGGCGGCCACATCACGGGAGCCGACTCGAAGAGACTCGTCGGCATGCGTCCGCTTGTCATGATGCGGTCAAGCAGGCGTGCGGCATCGATCGCGGCCTGCCGCGCGTCGGTATGCGGATTCGTGCGATAGGCGATAAAGCCTTGTGAAGGCTCGATCGTGCGGCGGGAGATGTTTCCGTGCAGGTCGAGCACGCCGCAAATCGGCACGTCGGCCGCTCCAGGGAGAGCGCGAATGCGTTCGATCAGATCGCCTTCGACATCGCCGATCGTTTGGCATGCCATGGCTCCGTGCAGGACCAGAAAGATGCCCGAAGGTGCATGCGGCTCTGAATGCCATGCCGACTCGAATTGCTGCCAGAAGAATTCGTAAACCGCGTCGTCAACGGTCGCACTCGGTGTTGCCCGCAGATCGATGACCGGCCGGACATCCCATGCGCACGAGGAGGCCACTTCCAGCGCGCCTGCTAGCGGAGAGCCGTCGCCTGCCGCCGCGAAAAGTTCCTCGCCGCGGCGGATCGCAAAATCGTCGAGTCTGGTCACTCCGTCCAGAAAGGTGTGCGTTTCGTGAAACAGGCCCGCGAGCAACACACGCTTTTTCATGGAGGCAACCGTGTTTCAAAGCAGAGTGTCGAACTTGCGGCCCAGCCCCCGGAGCACCTCTTCGGCGGCCCGGGTTCCGTGGAAGACGGCCTCCTCGCACAAGGCGACGCCGCTCAGGTCGGTTCCCGCGAAATGGATCGGGCCGAGCGGCAAACTCGCCTCGCGACGCGCCCGGCTCCAGACAAAGCCGGGCCGCGGCCGCACCATGGCATGCCCCCATTTCATGACGTCGAGCCGCTCGACGAGCGAACGAATCTCCGGATGGGCCGTCTCAAGGTCGCTGAGCACAAGCTCCGCGGCCTCTTTCCAACTCATCTCGAAAAGACGTTTGCGTGCGACGGGCGCCGGCTGATCGCAGAGGGCGTCGTACCAGGTCAGAACCGTTGGCCCGTAGTCGATTCCCGATTGGTGCGTGGCCGTGACGTATCCCAGCGAGCGGCTGTCGTAAATCACGTTGTCCCACGCGAGCGGAAAGCCGTTGCCGGCCGGTCGCTGGCGAAGATGCAGATTGGCCACGAGCCATGGGCTGTATTCGAACGCGGCGACAGCCTTGCGGCGACCTTCCGGAAGATCGCGAATCAGAACGGGGGCCAAGAACTGCGGCGCGGCAAAGATCACGTGGCGAGCGCGAAACCCGATCGCCGCTTCCGTCCGCGTGTCGAAGGCGGCAACTTCGACGAGGTCTTGATTTTGGGCGGCCTGAGCTTGAGGCCTCGTGATTCCAACACACGCGGTCCCGCAGCGCAAGTGAGCGGCGACCTTGTCGGCCAGGTGTCCCGACGATCCGTCCGTTGCCTTCCGGCCAGGTGATGATCGGTTGGGAGTCGCCGTTTCGAGTCCGCAGTCGAGAGGCAAAATAGAACACACCCGCCCACGCGCTCGTCTCTTCGATCGTTGAGCCGTAGTCGTCGCGGCACGAATAGTCGACCAGCCAGCGAAGCCGATCCGAATCGAATCCGCACTTGCGCATCCAGTCTGCCATCGAAAGCGTGTCGAGCGAGGTGACCTCCGCATGATCGCTGCCGGTCGAGACGGGGATGGCGAACGGCCGGCGCCCTTGCCCGTCGTGCCTGTCTGCCAAATGGGCGATCTCCGCGCGAAAAGCGTCGAGCGCTTTGCGATCGCGATCGGATGCGTCTTCGGGGAACAAGCCTTCCCACCACGTGCCGGCGTCGAAGATCCGTTCGCTCGGATCACGGCAGAGGAATTGTTCGCCGACGATTGGGTTTCCCGATGGATCGAGCCGCTCGATCACACCCATTTCCCACAGGATGGCAATCAGCGAGCGGTTTTCGCGCATCGGCACCGGGACGTAATGCGCTCCCCACGGATAGGCCGTGAGCGGCGAGCGGCCCGAGCGAGCGGTCCCGCCAGCGACGCTTTCCAATTCCAAGACGACAAATCGCTCGAGTCCCGCGCGCTTGAGACGCCACGCGGCAGCGAGCCCCGACATCCCGCCGCCAACGATGACAGCATCGGTCTCCTGCCACTGGCCTGGGGCGGGGAGAGGCCGGAAACCGTCTCGCAGCCGGTGGCCGAGCGCAGACGTTGGGTGAAAGAATCTCGCCCCCCGGCGGAAGGGGCCGTTCGCGTTGCGAGCAGCCGGCCAACAGCCCGGCCGTGCCTCCCAGCATTCCGGCCAGCATTTTTCGGCGGCTGATCGGCCCCATCGGCGTTTGCCTCACTCCCACCGCCGCCATTCCGAGTCGTAATACCGGACAAGCGCCTGGTTATCGAGGCGGTTCACTTCCGTCTCAACCCTGCGGACATCGAGCGGAAAATGAAACAGTCCGTCGAGCGACTGCGGATCGAGAAAACGCAGTTGCGAAGCGACCCCCGCCGGAATTGACGTGGGCGTCGGAAAAGGCGCGGCCGACGCCAAGGCGAAGCCCCAGATGCCGAACGATGGCACAGTGACCTGATAAGGCCGCACCTGGAAACCGGCCGCCTCGAGCGTCGCGATGATGCACCAATAGCGCGCGGTGCGACTAATGGGGAGGTGCACTGCACAGCGATTGCGGCTCCCGGCGCGAGACGCTGTTTGAGCAGTCGAAAGAACCGCGTGGTATACAGCTTGCCGACGGCGAACGTACTGGGATCGGGAAAATCGAGGATGGCCGCATCGAATTGGGGACCGGGCTCCTGCACCCAAAGAAAGGCGTCTTGATTGATGACGGCCACGCGCGGGTTTGAGAGCGAGTTGCCGTTGAGTTGGGCGAGTGCGGGAAATCGCTCGGAAAGGGTCGTCATCTCGGGATCGAGATCGACAAGCGTCACCGATTCGACCGAGCGGTGCCGTAGAATTTCGCGAACAGCGAGTCCGTCGCCTCCGCCGAGCACCAGCACGCGCGCGGGCGAGCGGACGACCGAAAGCACGGGATGAACGAGTGCCTCGTGATAGCGGTATTCGTCGATCGAATTGAATTGCAAATTTCCATTCAGATAGAGCTGAAAGCCGCCGTCGCCGCGCGTCAGGACAATCCGCTGATAGGGGCTCGACTTTGAATAGACGATCGGATGCGGCAGCGTGTTTTCTTCGGCCAAGGTCGTCAGCCGTTCGGCCTGCGTCAGCGCGACGAGCAAAAGACCCAGCACAATTCCGGCCCGGGCGCGGAGCCCGAAGAGACCGGCGGGGTTCAAGAGAGGCCGCAAGAGATAGGTGCCCCACAAACCGACGGCCGCATTGAGCATTCCAAAGACGAGCGACGTTCTCACCAGTCCGAGCCGCGGAACGAGAAAGATGGGAAACAGCAGCGACGCCACCAGGGCCCCGATGTAATCGAACGCCAGCACGCGCGAGACCAGGTCGCGAAAATCCAAGTGATCCTTGAGAATCCGCATCAACAAGGGCAGCTCGAGGCCGACGAGCGTGCCGATCACGAGCACAACTCCGAAAAGCGCGACGCGAAACCAGGAGAGATACGCGAAGCAGAAAAATAAGAGGGGCGCCGACGCCCCGCCGACGAGGGCCACGCCGAGTTCAACCTCGACGAAGCAGCGGGCAAGGTTCTCCTCGACAAAGCGCGACAGCCAGGCGCCCAATCCGAGGGCCGAGAGATAGACGCCGATTACGATTGAAAACTGGGTGACCGAGTCGCCGAGCACATAGCTCGCCAGGGTGCCGGCAAGCAACTCGTAAATCAGACCGCACGTCGCGACAACCAGGACGTTCAAATAGAGCAGAAAGAACGGTGTGCGGTTCATGAGGCGACGGTATTCACGACGGGGCAAATCCGTAAATGGCCGAGGCGATGATGATCGCCATGCCGATCAGCACAGACCCGATAATGATGGCCAGGGCCGTGTTCTGATCCTGCTCGATCTCTTTCACGATCGAGAAAGGGAAAGAAGTGCGTCATGAGCCAGTAGCAGCCGCCCATGATGGCGATGCCCAACACAGAAAAAATGGTTGCGGCCGCCACATACTGGAGCATCTGACCCCAAAATCCCATCGCATGCCTCCCGCAAGTCGACCGCAGTTACTTTCCACCGCCCCAGGAACCGCCTGTTGAGCGGGATCCGCCCGTTCCGTAAAAGTACAAACCGCGGGCACCCGGTGAGTACGCGTGCCCACCCCCGGTGCCCGTCGGAAACGGCGGACCTGCCTTGACTCCGTAGTGCGCCCCCATCCCATACAGGATTGAGGTGGCCACGCAGATGACTACATAGATTCGCTCGAGTTTGTTCACGCGTTCTCCACTCGCAGAAATCGATCCTCAGCGGACGTTGCTGTTTTGCCAGCGTCGAGTTTCAAACGACCACGCATAAAACGAAGCCCCGATCGGCACGATCAGAACGAAGAAGATGGCGTAAATCAACAACCAAGGGGAAGCCGATCCCGGAGTTTTCGGCGTCAGCAGGGAATTGAGCACGAACAAGAAGAACGTGCACGCGACGCCGATCGTCCAAACGCGTCCGATCCTGGGACCGGGTTGATTGGGCCCGACCGACCAAGGACGACGCAAATTCTTCACTCCAAAAGCCGCTTCAATTGCTTCCGGCGGCGTGTAGACGCCGAGTGAAATATTCTCTTCATTCTCCGAGGCCTCAAAGGAAAGCATGAACGGGGGCGCGATGTAGTCGCGCGACTTGACCTGCTCGCCAACCTCGACCTTCCAATAGAACTCGCCGAAGACCGCTCGCACTGTGGCCACGCCAACTTGGAACAGCCGGAACGATTTGCCAGCAAAAGCGGCCGTCAGTTGTCGGTCGTCGACTTCGCCAGGCGAGACGGCCGAGACGAAGTTCCAATGATCGTCGCTATGCACGAGCCAGTGGAAGCCCGATGTGGGGTTGTAGAGCAAATATTCCTGCCAGCGGTAGACAATCCCCTCCTCAGTCACGCTGCGAACGAGAAAACCGATGACGGTCAATGTAAGTCCCGAAATCGTGCCCGTTGTGCCGAGGGGGATCAGCGGCTGAATGCGGCTCTTGTTGAGCGTCGTGAGATACCTCAGGTTTCCCTGGCTGACGTCGAGCAGCGCCTGGCAATTCGGGCAGGAGACGCGCTGCGCCTGGTCGGGAGCATGCAATTCCAGAGGACCGCCGCATTTCGGACAGTTCAATTGCAGCGCTTTGACCGTTTTGGCGGGCCGCTCTTCGATCGCCGAATTCGGCGTAATTCCCAGTTCGGCCAACGACATCTCTTTGCCGAGATAGAACTGCGTTTCGGCCTCGCTGTAGTCGAGCGTGGCGAATGTGCCGTCGTGGCCATACAGGTCGGCGAACCGCATGGCCGCCCCGGGTTGAAAGTGCCAGGGAATTTCTCCCTCTGCCGAGGCCGCGGTGCCGACGTTCTTCTCGGCGACTTTCAAGACGCCGAGCTTCGGTCCGAGATTGTACGATTGACCGACTTCGATCTCGTCAAACGCCGGCAGCGTCATCGACTCGCGCGTCGGCACCGCATACGTGACGTAAAAGCGTCCCTGGGCTTCGGCCAGCCAGCCCCAGCGATCGCCGCCCATCGACAGATACCATTCGTCCCACACGCCGCCCGCGGGATGGCGATACTGCACGCGGCCGACGATTTCGTAGCTCTTGTTTCCCAAGTGCCCCTGCGCGCCGAGTCGCAAAGGCGATTCGGTATCCACGAGATCGGCAACCTTGCCGAGATCCTCGAGCTGCTTGTCGCCGCGAGCCACGGCCGAATGGCAGTACTCGCAGATCGTGACAAGCGACGTGCTCACGTGAAAGGACACGATGGCTCCGCACGCGGGACAGTGTGCGACCTTCATCGCGGTTCCTCGCAGGCTTCGGTCACAGCCGCCAAGCCGCGAGTCACGGTCCGCACCACCACCGTCGCGGCATCGAGCCGGTCCCGTAGGAATTCGTTCCAATTCCAGGGGGCAAGCTCGCGGCAACAATAGAGATTGAAGGCAGCCAGTCCCATTTCAGGAAAGGTATGACACGTCAGGTGCGACTCGGCCAGCAAATAGAGTCCGGTCGCGCCGCCCGGAGCCGTCGAATCGGCCCGTTTGGGAAATCGATGCCAGCACGGCTCGCCGACGACGCGCAATTTGAGCCCCGTGACGACGGCGTCGCAGATTTGCCGTAAGTGGTCGACGTCGGCAAGAAGGTGGGGATCGCAGCCCGCGGCATCGATGATCCATTCGGCGGCGGTCTGCGAATTCAGACCGCCACCGGGCTCGATGTCTGGGAGCGTTGTCGCTGGGACCGTCTCGCGGTGCGGGTCCATGGGTGAGATTCTGCCGGAAAGCGCGGGCGGCCACCAGTGGTTCTGGCAAATGTCTCCCAAGTTTGCCTCCAGCACGTACGGTGAGTACCCGACCGTTGCAGAACTCTTTGGCGACACGTTAAATAGAGTTGACCGTTTGTTACCGATATCTCAAGAAGTGGAAAGGTCTGGCCGATGAGGCGTTTGCGCAAGTTCGTTTCTTATGTCAGCATTGCGGCGATGGCCGTCGTCCCCGTGCTGAGCGTTGGCTGCAGCGATCAGTCGACAAGTGCCACCACGCCGCCGGCTAAGTCGGTGACCACGACGACAACGACGAAGACAGACTCGACGCCCGACGGCAAGAAGGTCAAGAAGGAAAAGAAGACGAAGAAGACCACGACGGTCGAAGGCGGTTCAACAACCGGCGCTGGCGTGACGCCTCCCGTAAAATAGGACGGGCGGATACGAAACGGCGAAATCCCGGCAACCACATAGTGTCCGATGCGCGATGTCCTGCACGACCTGACCGCAGCGATCCGCAACCAGCAGCCGGTTGCCTATACGGCCTTGGTCGAAACGCGAGGATCGACGCCTCAAAAACCCGGCGCGACGATGCTCGTCTTTCCCGATGGCTCCCAGACGGGGACTTTGGGCGGCGGCTGCGTCGAAGCGGAGGTCAAACGGCGGTCTCTGTTCCTCTTGAACGAGGGACAGCCGGAAATTGTTACGTTCCAGTTGGACGACAATTACGGCTGGGATGACGGACTCATCTGCGGCGGGCGAATGAAAATGCTCGTTGACCCGGTCCGGCCGGGGGACGACGTCGGTTACTACGAGGCTCTGGCCTCGCGCGTCGGTGAAGGCAAGGGTTTCACCGAAGCGGTCGTGATCGACCCCAAGACTTCCGGCGGATCGTCGGCCGATCGTTGGTTGCTCGACGGAGACGGAGCGGTCGCCACGCATCGCGGCGGCGACCAAATGCCGGCCGATCTGCTGGTCAACACCAAGCCGTTGTCGCAGAGACCGCGGCCGTATGTCGCGGCCGGTGTGTCGTATCTGCCGTGGCTGCATCGGACGCGGCTCGTCATTGTGGGTGCAGGCCACGTCGGGCAAAAAGTGGCCGAAATGGCTCACGAATCCGACTTCGACGTGTGGATCGTCGACGACCGTGAGCAATACTGCAACGCGACTCGGTTTCCGTTTGCCAAGCGACTTCTGGTAGGGCCGCTGGAGGAGTCGCTCAAGGGAGTGCCGGTTGATGAGCAAACGTTTTGCATCATCGTCACGCGCGGCCACCATCACGATGAAGAGGCTCTGTCTCTGTTGGCGCGTCGTCCGGCCCGCTTTATCGGCATGATCGGCAGCCGTCGAAAAATTCGCTTGATCTTCGACGACCTGCTCCGCGAGGGGATTCCGCGCGAAGACCTGCGGCGCGTGCACGCCCCGCTGGGACTCGACATCGGATCGCAAACCGTCCCCGAAATCGCCGTGAGCATCGTGGCCGAATTGATCGCACATCGCAATTTGGCCGACGTGCCAGCACCACTGAAGCGTCCCAGCATCCTTGCAGAAGCGCCCGTGGCGGCTTTTCCCGAGGACCGCGCATGTTGACGCGCCGCCAATTCGCGCGGACGGTGACCGCGGGAATTGGCCTGGCAGCGGTGCGATCGCTTCTGCCGAATCAGTCCGTCGCGGAGCCGACACGTCGCGCGTCGAAATATATCGACATGCACACGCATGTCGGCACGGTCTGGAACGGCCACAAGGAGCTGACGCCGGCGAATCTCGTCCGCTGGATGGACGAGCACGACATCGAAAAGGCCGTCGTGCTGCCTTTGACGTCGCCCGAGTCGTCGAGTTTCTTGTGCTTGACGGAAGGCGCGCTCGCGGCGGCGAAAGAATTCCCGCGGCGCCTGATTCC
This sequence comes from uncultured Planctomycetaceae bacterium, assembly GCA_963756305.1. Taxonomy (GTDB): domain Bacteria; phylum Planctomycetota; class Planctomycetia; order Planctomycetales; family Planctomycetaceae; genus DASPSM01. The sequence continues at coordinate 800,866 of CAVWNP010000001.1, read as the reverse complement.
GTTCTGTTCGATCGATCCCCGCACGTCGGTCGTGGGAGGGGTCAAAGGCTTCGAGACCATTATTCGGCGGTACGTCGAACAGGGAGCCAGGGGCTTCGGCGAGCATAAAGTCGGGCTCGACTTCGACGATCCGTTGATGATGCAGATTTACGAAGTCTGCGAGAAGATCGGCATTCCCCTGCTGTTTCACATGGACTCGATCCGCGGCAAGGACCAGCCAGGATTGCCGCGACTGGCACACGCCCTGGCAACGTTTCCGAAGCTCACGTTCATCGGCCACGGGCCCGGCTGGTGGGCCTCGATTTCCGCCGACGTCCAAGTCCGCGACTTTGGCGGCTATCCGAATCGGCCGGTCAAACCGGGTGGTGCGATTGATCGACTGATGGACTCGTTTCCGAATCTTTACGGCGAACTCTCGGCCGGCTCCGGCGCGGCGCGTCTGAGCCGCGACCCCGGCGTTCGGTCGCGAGTTCCTGATTCGCCGCCAGGACCGCATCCTGTTCGGCACGGACTATCTGGAGCCGGGACAAAAGGTGCCGCAATTCGCGGTTCTTGATTCGCTCAAGTTGCCGGCGGATATCGAGAAGAAGATTTTCCGCCAGAATGCGGAACGCTTGCTGAAGCTGAACGGCTAGCGAGCGAAGCAGCGAGGAAAATCGAAATCGTGCCGGTTATTGAGTTGCAACGCGACATCGAAATAAGTCCCGCAGCGAGAATCGATCGCGTTGTGCAGGAACTGACGGGGCGTTCACGAGCGGGCGTGCGCGGCTTGTTCGACCACGACTGCGTGCGGCTCAATGGCGACGTCTGCACGGAACCAGGAACTTCATTGAAAGAGGGAGATCGCGTCACTGTCCGGCACGACCCCAAGAGGGGTTATCCCGAGAAACCGCGTCGTCACGACAATGCGGCATTCAGGCTGGTTTTCGAGGACGATCTGCTGATGGTCGTCGACAAGCCGGCGTCCATTTTGACCGTGCCCACCGATCGAGGCGATAAGAACACGCTTTTGGATGCGATCGCGCATTACTTGAACCGTCGCGGACATCGTGGCCGGGCGACCACGATCCATCGGCTCGATCGGGGAACCTCCGGGCTGTTGGTCTTTGCGAAAAATCCGCCGGTGGCTCGCGAGCTGCGAGACCAGTTTCGCGTGCGAAAGGCCGCGCGAGAATACGCCGCCATCGTCGCCGGTTCACTCGAACGACAGAGCGGCACATTTCAGAGTCGCCTGGCGACGTCGAAGAGCCTGCAGCGCTATTCGGTCCGCGATAGACGCCGCGAGAACGAAGAGAGCGAACCGGCTATCACACATTATCGGGTCGAGCGGCGACTGGAGGGGGCGACTTTCGTACGCGTGCGCTTGGAGACCGGACAGAGAAACCAGATTCGCGTTCATTTTGCCGAAGCCGGTCACCCGGTGCTGGGGGATGAGCGGTATCGCGCCGATTTGGCCCGGCATCCCGGCTGGAGGGCCAATCGCCTGGCTCTGCATGCGACGCTCCTCGGTTTCGAGCATCCGCGGTCGCACGAGTGGTTACAATTCGAGTCGCCCCTTCCGGTCGAGTTCGAGCGATTCTTGATGCGGACCCAGAGTGATGGCTGATGCGTTCGTTTACCGATTCCGCGTTCGTTTCTGCGAATGCGACCCGCAGAAAGTGGCGTTCAACGCGCAGTTCGGGACGTATATCGATATCGCGGTTTATGAGTTCATGCGCGTGCTCGGTTTCAGCGAAGCACTCGTCAAAGGCCCCCTGGATTACCAGGTCGTCAAACAGGCCGTCGAATGGAAGGGGCCCGCCCGGTTCGATCAGGTTGTTGAGGTCTCGGTTTGGGCCAAGCACCTCGGCACGACGTCATTCGTGATCGCCACCGAGTTCCGGATCGCCGGAAATGAAACGCCCATTGCCAGCGGAGAGACGATTTACGTCCTGGTCGACGCTGCTACGCTGACAAAGACCCCGCTGCCACCCGATTTCCGAAAAGCCTTGGAGCGGGCGCGCCGGGACTCCAGGTCGACCACGCCAACTGCACGCCGCAAAAGCGGGAGCGTCCCTAAAGGTCTCGCTTCCATAATTCTTAGTTCCGCGAGATGACATCGAGCGTGTGTTGCGCTTCCCTGGCGATCGACGTGTCAGGTGCTCCGTTGACGACCTTACGCAACGGCCCAGCCGCCAGAGGAGCAAGCTGAGCCTTAATGAGGAATCGGGCAAATTTGAGCTGTTCCTCTGGATTCTCGTCGAGATCACGAGGGGGTGGCACTAGTGGCGAGACGATCGACGGTGCCGGCGGAAGATCCGGCGCCAACTTTTGAGCGGTGCGGATTGGCAGCGCGCTCGATGTCGCGGCGCCCGGTTCAGCCTTTCTGACGTCTTTGGCGACCGCCGGATCCGTTGTTGGCGGTTTCGATTCCACGAATTCCCCAAAGGGATCGACATTCGCATGAAACTCGCGGTTTTGCGGGCGGGGCAAACTGTGCGGACGAATCTCGCTTCGCGAATGGCCGAGGAAGGGGACTTCGGACAGCGTGAGCGCCGCCAAGAGGATCCCGCAGGCGAACCCCAGTCCGACGCCCCACCGTTTCGCGCCAAAATGATCGCCGCTCACGCAACCACTCTTTCTCGAAGCCCGCCCCTTGAATTCTGCATTGCATATTTCGTCGCCGCTTCCCGGACTGCTTGAGGAGTGTCGGCCGTGGGGACCGAGAGCGAGGCAGACTCCTGACGGGGAAGCGGACATTCGTCGTTTGACGGCCAGATGCGAGACGATTGGCTTGATTTACGGTCGCACATTTGCGCATGGTGATTTAATCTGAGGGTTGAATCACCGCGGCGGGAAAACCCTCGGCTTCATTTCCTTCAATCGCCAAGATCAAATGCAATCAGAACAACTCCATGCGACCGTCGCCGAGCTGGAACGCCAACTCAGCGAATCGGCGTCGCTTGACGACCAGTCTCGCCAGGCACTCGAACAGGCGCTTCGCGATGTCCGTGCCGCGCTTGCCGAGCAGAAACCCGTGGAACAGGAACGTCACACATTGATCGGACGGTTGCGGCTTGCCGTCGAACGATTCGAGGGGACGCATCCCACGCTCACTGGCACCCTCACCCGATTGATCGACGGACTCGTGGAAATGGGGATTTAGGGGATTTGTCGAAGGGCCATACCCAAGACGACTTCGTGAAAGGGGATCGTGATGGGCGAACGAAAAAACGCGATCGTGACGGGAGCTGCGAGCGGTCTCGGTCGGGCACTCGCCGTCGAGTTGGCCCGCAAGGGGTTTTGCATCGCGATTGCCGACGTCAACACGGCCGGCGGCGAGGAAACACTGCGGCTCGTTCGCCAGGCGGGCGGTGACGGATTTGTCGAAGAACTCGACGTCCGGCACATCGAAGAATGGGAAGCCCTGCGGGACCGGCTCAAAGCGAGATGGGACCATCTCGACGTGCTGGCGAACAATGCCGGCGTTGCCGGTTCCGGCCTGGTCGGGGAATATTCGCTTGAAAACTGGCGTTGGATTATCGACGTCAACTTGTGGAACGGCATCAATGGTTGCCACACGTTCGTCGATTGGCTGAAATCCAATCCCCGCGGGGCCCACATCTTCAATACCTGTTCGCTGGCGGCGATCGTCTCGGCTCCGTCGATGGGCGCTTACAACGTCACCAAAGCGGGCATGCTTGCCTTGTCGGAAACGCTTTATAGCGAACTCATGCCCTATAACGTCGGCGTGACGGCGATTTGTCCGGCCGTCTTTCGCACGAATCTCTTGGACAACGCGCGGTGGTCTCGGGAGGAGGAACGCACGCTGTTCTTGCATGGGTTCCAGACGGCAAAGATGACGGCCCAAGACGTCGCCCAGGCGGCCATGCGCGCGATGGAGCGCAAGCAGCTGTACTGCCTCATGCCGTTCGAGTCGCGATTCAATTGGTATCTGAAACGGCTTGCGCCGACCTGGTTGCTCGGGAAAGTGGCCCGGTTGTTTGAAAAAGGCCTCAAAGCGGCGGCCGCCCATCCGGAGTGGCGATCGAGCGAGAAAGAAGTCGCCGCCAAATAGACGACTCTGGATGATTTGTTTTCACTCATTGTTCGGTTAGATTGGGATAAGCCGTTTTTGCCGAACCCCCGTTTCCCGCGAGGAGAGCTGTCGATGTCCCGCCTGATGCTGGTCGCTGTATTTGGCCTGTTCGTGCCGGCCTATGCCGCCTCGGCCGTTGCCGCCGAGAACTCGAAAGACGTGCCCCCCGTGCTCCAATTCAAGGCGAAATCCCTCGAGGGAAACGACGTCGACCTTACAAAGTACAAAGGCAAAGTCCTGTTGATTGTGAACACCGCCAGCGCCTGCGGTTTCACGCCTCAGTACAAAGGGCTGGAGGCGCTGCACGAGAAGTACGGCAAGGACGGTCTTGCGGTGCTCGGCTTTCCCTGTAACCAGTTCGGGCAGCAGGAGCGGGGGAACGCGCGAGCAGATCCGGGATTTTTGCTCGTCGAAGTACCATGTGACCTTCGACATGTTCGAGAAGATCAACGTGAACGGCCCGAAGAAAGCACCGCTCTATAAGTGGCTCGAATCGCCCGAGGCGACTCCGTCTGATCCCGGTGTGGTCAAGTGGAACTTCGAGAAATTCCTCGTTGGTCGCGACGGCAAAGTGATCGTTCGCTTCCGGAGTATGGATCGTCCGGATTCTCCAAAGGTCATCGAGGCGATCGAAGCAGCCCTGCAGAAGTAATTTTGCAATTTTGCGATATCAAAGCCCACGGAAAGCTCTCCGTGGGCTTTTTCCGTTGGCGTCCCGCGACGAGAGACGACGCGGCACACTTGCGTTATCATCCGGAAATGACGCAGCTCACCTACAAGGATGCAGGAGTCGACCTCGGCCTCTATTCCGAGGCGATGGACAAGCTTCCCGCGCTCATGCGGCGAACGCAGTCCTCGCGGGTCATTGATCTCGTCGGCGGATTTGCGGGGCTCTTTCGTCTGAACGACGCTGATCAGCCGGGCGGCCGACGGTACAAAGATCCCGTTCTCGTTTCCGGCACCGATGGCGCGGGGACAAAGGTCAAACTCGCTAGTCTCGCCGCTCGCTACGATACAATCGGCGTCGACCTGGTGGCCATGTGCGTCAACGACGTCTTGTGCCTGGGGGCCGAGCCGCTCTTTTTTCTCGATTACATCGCCATGGATCGGGACGACCCTGAGCGATTGGCCGCCCTCGTCAAAGGCGTTTCGGACGGCTGCCTCGAAGCGAGGATGGCCCTGCTCGGCGGCGAAACGGCCATCATGCCGGGTCTCTACGGACCGGGCGACTTCGACATGGCTGGCTTTTGCGTCGGCGTGGCGGAGCGCAAGTCGCTCGTCGACGGCTCGGCCATTCGTCCGGGGGACAAATTGATCGGCCTGGCATCGAGCGGTTTCCATTCGAACGGCTACAGCCTGGTTCGCAAGGTCATCTTCGAGCGCGGCGGATTGAAGATAGATGAGACCGTCTCGGCGCTTGGTCGGACGGTGGGCGAGGCACTCCTCGAGCCCACGCGGATTTACGTCCGCCCCGTGCTCGATGTTTTGAACATGGCGGCTCGCAAACAGCCGGTCCACGGGATGGCCCATATCACGGGCGGCGGACTCGTCGACAACATCGAGCGGATTCTTCCCGACAATTGTCGGGCCGTCATCGACACATCGACCTGGGAACGGCCGGCGGTGATCTCGTGGTTCGAGTCGTTGGGTGCTGTCCAGCAATCCGAGATGTTCCACACGTTCAATATGGGAATCGGTTTCGTGCTCATCGTCGCGCCGCGGCAAGTTCGTGCCGTCTCGGAACGCTTGGCGTCGCATTCGATTCCACACTGGACGATCGGCTCGATCCAAGAGGGGCCGCAAGGTGTCGAACTTGCCCACTGAAGGGCTTTTGGTCGGGCCCGCTTCGGCTGATACGTCCTCGACCGCTCGAATGGCGCGGGCCAATTATTACCGCGTCTTCGCCACCTTTCTCAGAAATGCCCTCGTTCGCGAGATGACGTTTCGCGGCAACCTGATCATCACGATCATGACGCGGACGTTTTACTTCGTCGCGCAATTGACGCTGTTTGAGATCATCTATCGCCAGGTGCTCGCCATCGACGATTGGACCCGCGAGGAGTATTTCGCCTTCATGGCGACCGGGATGTTGATCAATTCGCTGGTCGAGGCGTTCTTCATGCCCAACTGCGCCAATTTCAGCGAATTGATCCGCACGGGCAACCTCGACTTTGTATTACTCAAGCCGATCGACGCGCAGTTTCTCGTCTCGTTCGAGAAGATGGAACTGGCCATGTTGAATCAGGCCGTGTTGGCTTTATCCCTGGTGGCGTATGCCCTCGTCAAAATCGGGCATCCCGTGCATCCCCTGCACGCGGCGATGTATGTGGTTTTTGTCGCGGTGGGAGTGGCCCTGCTCTACAGCCTGATGTTGCTACTGGCCTCGACGAGCGTTTGGTTCGGCCGCAACACGGGACTCTACGATTTCTGGTTTTATGTCACGATCTTTGCACGATACCCGCGCGGCATTTACGCCGGTTCGCCGGCCGGCGAGGCACTGCAGTTCGGCTTGACCTACTTTGTGCCGATCCTGCTTGTCGTGACCGTGCCGTCGCGGATCCTGCTGGCCAAGGTCCTCGAGCCTTCGTGGCTGACGCTCGTCGCAATCACGTCGGCCGTCGTCGGACTGGCCGTGTCGTGCGCCGTGTTCCGGTGGTCGCTGCGCTCGTATCGCAGCGCGAGTAGCTAGACAGCAGCGATGCATTGCCGAGGGCGGGCGGTTGCGTGCACTCGCTACTTCTTCTTTTTCTTGGGCGGCTTGACTTCTTCGTCGTCGAAGGTGAATTCGTCGTCACCCGGAAAGACGATGGACTGAGTCTTGGCACCGATTTCTTCGGCCTCTTCCGGCGTGCGCGATGTCTTCTGACGAGCCTTCGTCGGTGAAAGCGTCGAAGGTCTCCGTCTTGCTTTCATCTTGATCGGCGGAGCTGTCGAACGCGTCCATCTCGGCTTCCGATGCGGTCGGCTCGACGACTTCCAGTTCGCCGGTCGAGAGAGGCCGCTCGCTCTCCGCCTCGATCCCTTCGGCCGCCAATTCGGGAGTGGATTTCTCGACGGCGTCGACGACCTTCGAGTCCGAGCCCTTTCCCTTCTTCGCCGCTTTTACCGATTCAGCCGCCGCCCTCTTCGGCGCCTTCGGCCCGAAGATCAATACGGCAAAGGGCAAAAAGACCATCGCCGCGCAACCCGCCAAGGTCGCCCCGTACAGTCCTTGATACGTGGTCGGCAGGTGCTCGAGACCTGCGCTTCCGCCCACTCCCAGGAACGAGTTAACAACGAAGTAACCCAGAACGCCAGCTGGCACAGCGGCAACGAGTGTGGCCATCGCAGTTTGCATCTTGGTCGTCACGTGCGGAATCCTCGGCGATCTTTGCTGGCCCGCGGAACGGAAGCGAAGGGAGATTATCGACTTAGGCTGCCAAACCGGTCGTGCCGGATCGCTTCATCCACTCTAAGGTCCTTCCCCGACCGCCCGCAAGGGTTGTTCGGCATTTGCCGCTTTCTTTCAGCAGTCGGTCCGACTAGTGTACGCCACAAAACCGACGGTCACGCCGGCGAGTCTTGGGTGTTCCGGAATGGTCTCTGTGACGATTTCGACGTCTCTACGCGTTGCGCCAAGGCCCGGAGCCGCATGCATCGCCACGCGGTGAACCCAAACTGTAGTTGTGGCACTGGCGGCGATGTGATTAAATCCGGCCGATTGGCGGCTTGGCAAGATTGCGGAATGCAGGGAGGCAACGATGAAATCGGTCCGCGGTAAACGGGCCCTCGTCACGGGGGCCGCCTCGGGAATTGGACGCGAAATTACCCTGGCTTTGGCCCTCGAAGGCGCGCACGTCTATCTGCTCGACGTTGATGAAGCCGCGCTTGCCGAGGTCATTCGCGACGCGCGAGTTTGCGGCGTCGAAGCTGTTGGCGCCCGCTGCGATTTGTCGCAGCCCGAAGAGGTGACTGCCGCGTTGAAAGAGCTGCTCGCCGCCTGGGACGGAATCGACATCCTGGTCAATAATGCCGGAGTTGCCTTCTACGGCCCGACGGAAAAGATGACGGCAGCACAATGGGACTGGCTGCTCGGAATCAATCTGCTCGCGCCGATTCAAATCACTCGCGAATTGCTGCCGACCCTGCTAGCTCGTCCCGAAGCGCACATTCTCAACGTGTGCAGCATTGCCGGGCTCGTGGCCGGAGCGCGCACAACGGCCTATCACGTCAGTAAGTTCGGCCTCGTCGGATTCACGGAAGCCCTGCGGGCGGAGTTCGGCCGGCGCGGAATCGGCGTGACGGCGCTTTGTCCCGGGGCCGTGCGGACAAATCTCTACCGTTCGGCGATCAGCGGCAAAAAGCGACGGGCCGTCGTTCCCGATCCTCCCGCTTGGTTATCGACGACGCCGGAACGCGTGGCCGTCGCCGCCGTGCGGGCAATTCAGAAGAATCAGCGATTCGTACTGCTCACTCCGCTTGCCCACGTGCTTTATAACGCGAAGCGTTTCGTTCCGGGCTTGCTCGATTGGATGCATCAGCTCGGTCGTCGCAAAACGCGGCCCGCTCTGGAAAGCCTCGACGTGTTGCGACCGTTTGAAACGGACGATCGAGCTTCCGATCAGGCAGCCCCGCTCCGCCGCGCGGCTTGAGCGAACACGGGCTGTCGTGGGGATCGAGCAAGAACCCGGCAGGCTTCAGACTTCGGCCAGATGGCTCTCGTGATGATCGGGGGCCGGAGTTCTCTGATAGCCGCTCAAGCGCTCGCCCAGCCAGCGGATCACGTAATAGAAGACCGGCGTCAGGAAGATGCCGAACAGCGTCACGCCCAACATGCCCGCGAAGACGGCCGTTCCCAGCGTGCGCCGCATTTCTGAGCCGGCGCCTTCGGCAATCACCAGGGGCACGACGCCCACGACGAAGGCGAACGACGTCATCACGATCGGCCGCAGCCGCAGCTTGCAGGCTTCGAGCGTCGCCACGTCGGGGGCGAGCCCGTTTTCACTTTCCGACTTGGCGAATTCCACAATCAGAATGGCGTTCTTGCACGCCAATCCGATCAGCACCACGAATCCCACCTGGGTGAAGATATTGATGTCGAGATGGGCCGCCAGCACTCCGGCGACCGAGCACAAGAGGCACATCGGCACCACGAGGATCACCGCCAACGGGAGCGACCAGCTCTCGTACTGGGCCGCCAGCACCAGAAACACGAGCACCACCGCCAGCAGGAAGACCAGCATGGCCGTGTTGCCGGTTTGCAATTGCAGCAGGGCCAGCTCTGTCCATTCGGCGTGCATTGCACGGGGCAATGCCGACTGTGCGGCCGCCTCGGCGTCGTCGATGGCTTGTCCCGAGCTGACGCCCGCGGCCGGGGTGACATTGATCGCAGCGGCCGGGTACATGTTGTACCGCATGATGAGCACGGGCCCCGTGATGCTGCGGATGCCGGTCATTGTCGCCAGCGGAACCATGTTCCCCTGTCCGTTGCGGATCTTGATCTGCTTGATGTCCTCGATCTGGCTGCGGAAGTTCGACGCCGCCTGGACGTTGACCTGCCACGTCCGGCCGAAACGGTTGAAGTCGTTGACGTAAAGCGAGCCCAAGTAAACCTGCAGTGTGTTGAAGATTTCGCCGATCGAGACGCCCATCGTCTTGGCGGCGGCCCGGTCGATATCCAAATAAAGCCAGGGTGTGTTGGCCCTGAAGCTGGTGAAGACGTCCTTAAGCGATTTTGTTTTGCGCCCATTGGCGACGACTTTGTCGGCGGTGTCCTGCAGCTCCTTCATGCCGCTGTCGCCCCGGTCCTCGACGACCATCTTGAAGCCGCCGGCGGTCCCCAACCCGTCGATGGGCGGAGCGGTGAAGACATTCACGAGGCCGTCGTCGATTTGGTTCTGGAGCGACGCTTGCAGGCGATTCGCGATCACTTCGCCCGAAAGGCCCTTGGCGACGCGGTCGTGAAAGTCGTCGAGCATCACGTACATCGCGCCGAAATTCGGCGCGTTGGCGTTGAGCAGGATGGACTGCCCGGCGATAGCGACGGTGTGCTTCACTCCCGGCGTCTTGTGCGAGATCTCCTCAATGTTCCGCATGACGCGCTGCGTCCGCTGCACCGAGGCCGAGTCGGGCAACTGCACGTTTACCAGCAGATAGCCCTTGTCCTGCGACGGAATAAAGCCCTTGGGCGTCGCCTGAAAGCTGCCGTACGTCAGGAAGAGCAGGCCGCCGTACGCCAACAGGGCCACGACGCTAAAACGCAGCAGCCGCGACACCATTCCCATGTAGATATTGGCCGTCCATTCGAATGCCCGGTTGAATGAACGAAACAGCGGCGGTCCGATGATCCAGGCGCCGACCGCCCCGGCGATCGCGGGAAGCCAGTTCTCCACATAGGCCAGCGGCGTGGCGACGCGCGGGCCGAACAGTTGGGTCAGCTCGCCCACCGCGATGGTCGTCCAGGGCGTCAAGAGCCGCCAGCCAAGCCAGCCGCCCACGGCAGGGAAGATGAACCACGGCAGCGGGTGCGGCTCCTCTCCGTGCCCCTTGGGCTTGAGCAACAGCGCCGTGAGCGCGGGGCTCAGCGTGAGCGAGTTGAAGGCGGAAATCGCCGTGGAGACCGCAATCGTCAAGGCGAACTGGCGGAAGAACTGCCCCGTGATGCCCGTAATGAACGCGCAGGGAACGAAGACCGCGCTCAGCACGAGACCCACGGCGACCACGGGGCCGGAGACCATTTCCATGGCGCGCACGGTCGCGTCGCGCGGCGAAAGCCCGTTTTCCATCTGCCGTTCGACCGCCTCCACCACCACGATGGCGTCGTCGACCACGATGCCGATCGCCAGCACAAGGCCGAAGAGCGTGAGGTTATTAAGGCTGAAGCCCATCATCGCCATGACGGCGAACGTGCCGATAATGGCGACGGGCACGGCCACGAGCGGAATCACGGCCGACCGCCAGTTCTGCAGGAACAAGAGCACGACGACGGCCACGAGCACAACCGCGTCGATCAGGGTGAGTACCACTTCCCAAATCGACTCGCTGACGAAGGGGGTCGTGTCATAGACGATGCTGTAGTCGAGTCCCGAGGGAAAGCGGGCCTTCAGTTCCTCCATCTTGGCTTTGACGTCGCGTGCGACCTTGAGCGCGTTGGATCCGGGCAACTGATAAACCGACAGCGCCACCGACGATTTGCCGTCGAGCGTGCACGTCTGGTCGTAGGCCAGTGCGCCCAGCTCGATTTTGGCCACGTCGCGCACGCGCACGAGGCCGCCGTTGGAATCGGTCTTGAGAATCATGTCGGCAAATTGCTCGACGTCGACTAAGCGTCCCATCGTGCTCATGGTGAGCTGGAAGACCTGGCCGGGGGCCACGGGGGCCTGGCCGATCTGCCCTGCCGCGACCTGCGTGTTCTGCTGTTGGATGGTCGTGACGACGTCGTTGGCCGTCAGGCCCCGGTAGGCCATTTTCTTGGGATCGAGCCACAACCGCATGCTGTAGTCGCGCTGGCCGATGTAAGTGATGTCGCCCACGCCGGTAAGACGCGACAACTCGTCCTTGAGCTGGATGGTGGCGTAGTTGCTCAGGTACAGGTTGTCGCGGCTGTTGTCGGGCGAGAACAGGTTCACGATCATCAGCACGCTGGGCGATTTCTTCTTCACCGAAACGCCGCGCCGCTTCACCAGGTCGGGCAAGACCGGGTCGGCCAGCGATTCCCGGTTCTCGACCAGCACCTGAGCCATGTTCAGATCGACGCCGTTCTTGAAGGTCACCGTGAGCGTGTAGGTGCCGTCGTTGGTGCACTGCGACGACATATAGAGCATGTTCTCGACGCCGTTAACCTGCTGCTCGATGGGAGCGGCCACGGTGTCGGCCACCACCTGTGCGTTCGCGCCGGGATAGACCGCCGAGACTTCGACTGTGGGGGGCGTAATGTCGGGATACTGCGCGATCGGCAGGTTGAAGACGGCGATCGATCCCGCCAGCGTGATGATGATCGACAGCACGGAGGCGAAAATCGGCCGGTTAATGAAAAAAGTCGAGAACACGCGGCACGCGCTTTCGATTCGTCAGTCGTCGTTGGTCACGGCACGCGTCGAGGTATCGGCGGGCTCGAGATGCGTCCGTAGCGAATGGGGCTTGAGATGGATGGGAGTCTTGCCGTTGAGCGGAGCCGAGTCGGAATTCACGGTGTGGGGCAGAATCGGCAGGGCGAGATCGTCGTGCTCGAGGCGGCGAGTGCGACGGGCGACGGTGAGCCTGTGCCAACCGGCACGGACCGTCCAGCGGAACGGTTGCAGTGTCAGTACCGAGAGCGAAGCGCGGTTGAGCTTGCGCACGAAGGCCGTCGCAAAGACATGCGACTTGCCCATCTGGTCGATGGCGAAGAAGAAGACAGGCGTGAGCATGAGCCCAAAGATGGTCACCCCGATCATGCCGCCAAAGACGGCCGTTCCCAACGTGTGCCGCATCTCGGCCCCGGCTCCCCGTGAAAGGATGAGGGGCAACACACCCAAGATAAACGCCAGCGACGTCATCACGATGGGCCGCAGCCGCAGCCGGCAGGCTTCGAGCGTGGATTCACGACTCGATTTGCCCGAGAGACGCTGCTGCTTGGCGAATTCGACGATCAGAATGGCGTTCTTGCTCGCCAGCCCGACCAGCACGACGAAACCGATGCGGGTGAAGATGTTCACGTCCATATTCGCGATTTTGACGCCGATGATCGCGCTCAACAGGCACATCGGCACGACGAGAATCACCGCGAGCGGCAGAGACCAGCTTTCGTATTGGGCCGCCAGCACCAGGAAGACCATCACGACGGCGAACCCGAAGAGCATCATGGCCGTGTCGCCGGCGATGACTTCGAGGTAGGACATGTCGGTCCATTCGAAGGACATCGTGTTGGGCAGCTCGCGCGCGGCCAGGCCCGTGAGCACATCGATGACCTGCCCGGAGCTGAGCCCGGGCATCGACGTCCCGTTGATCGACGCGGCCGGATACATGTTGTAGCGCGTCAAAACGGGCGGACCGTTCACCGCCTTAATGCTCGCCAGCGAACCGATGGGGACCATCCCCCCCTGGTTGTTGCGGACCGCAAGGGGAATCAGGTCCTCGACCTGGTCCCGAAAGGGCGCGTCGGCCTGCACGTTCACCTGCCACGTGCGGCCAAACAGGTTGAAGTCGTTGACGTAGAGCGATCCTTCGTAAATCGCCAGCGTATCGGCGAAGTTTTGCAGCGAAACGCCCTTGGACATGCACGCCTGCATGTCGGGCTCGACGCGAATTTGCGGGACGTTGGCGCGGAACATCGTGAACAGGCCGACCAGGCCCGGTGTTTGGTTGCCGGCGCGGACGAGGTTTTCCGTTTCTTGTTGCAGAATTTGCGGTCCAACGTCGCCGCGGTCCTCGACCATCATGGTGAACCCGCCGGCACGGCCCACGCCGCGGACCGGAGGCGGCCCGAAGACGGCGACCTGCGCCTCTTGGACCTTGCCGAACTCTGTCCGCAAATGGTTGGCGATGGCCTCCGACGAGAGCGCATCCTCGCGGCGCTCGGAGTATTCGTTCAAGTTCACGAACATCGATCCGAAGTTCGAGCCGAACGCGTTGAGCACGAACGACTGCCCCGTGACGCCCGTCGCGTGCCAGACGCCGGGAGTCTTGACCGCGATGTCGACGAGCTGCTTCATGACGGCCTCGGTCCGCTCTTTCGAGGCCGCGTCCGGCAGCTGAATGCTGCACATGAGATATCCCATGTCCTGCTGCGGGATGAAGCCCTTCGGAGTGGAGGCGAGCCCCCAATAAGTCAGTCCCATCAGCCCGCCGTAGACGACGAGCACGATGGCGCTCACCCGCAACAATCCGCCGACCGCCCGCGTGTAATGCCGCGTTATGAAGGCGAAAGCCGCGTTAAATCCACGGAAAAACGACCGCAAAATCTGATTGAGCGGCTTCCCGACCATCCAGCCCGCGACGGCGCCCGCCAGAGCGCAGGCCACTTTGACCGTCATCGGCAGGGCCACCGGGAACCAGCGCTGGGACGCGAGAGAGGCCGGGAGCCAGTGGACCGCGCCCGCAGTCAGGGGGACTGCCCAAGGGCCGAGATAAAACCAGGCGAGAGCTGCCCCGGCGATGAGGTACGCGACCCGCGGCAAAGGGGGAGCGGCTTCCTTATCATGGGACCGCAGCAAGACGGCGGTGAGCGCCGGGCTCAGAGTCAATGAGTTGAAGGCCGAAATGATCGTCGAGACGGCAATCGTAACGGCAAACTGCCGGAAAAACTGACCGGTGATTCCCGAAATGAACGCACACGGAACGAAGACGGCCGAGAGCACGAGTCCGACGGCAATCACCGGCCCGGAGACCTGCTCCATTGCGAGCAGGGTCGCGTTGCGCGGCGACATTCCCTCTTCGATGTGATGCTCGACGGCCTCAACGACCACAATGGCGTCGTCGACGACGATCCCGATCGCCAGCACCAGACCGAACAGAGTCAGGTTATTCAGGCTGAACCCGAATAACAGCATCGCCGCGAACGTGCCGACGATGGCCACCGGCACGGCCACCAGCGGAATGATCGACGACCGCCAGTTTTGCAGAAACAAGAGCACCACCACAGCCACGAGGATGATCGCGTCGCGGAGCGTCTTTTGCACCTCGCGGATCGATTCGCGCGTGTACGGCGTCGTGTCGAAGCCGATCGTGTAATCGAGTCCGTCCGGGAAGTCCTTTTTGAGCTCTTCCATCTTGGCGATGACGCGATCGTGCGTGTCGAGTGCGTTGGCGTCGGGCATCTGGAAGATTGCCAGGAAAATGGCGTCGTGACCGTCGAGCTTGACGCTCACGTCCTCGCTCTTGGCCCCCAGCACGACCCGGCCGACGTCCTTCACCTTGGTCATCGCCCCGACGGGCGAGGTTTTGAGGATAATGTCCTCGAACTCTTCGATCGTCTTGAGCCGGCCCAAGGTCGAGAGCGTGATTTGCGTCTGTTGTCCGTCGATCGAGGGCTGTTGGCCGATCGCGCCGGTGGCGACGGGACTGTTTTGTTCGCGAACAGCAGCCGCCACGTCGCTGGACGTCAAGCCGCGCGAAGCCAACTTATGCGGATCGAGCCAGATACGCATGCTGTAGTCGCGCTGGCCGAACAGAAAGATGTCGCCGACGCCGTCGACGCGCGCCAGTTCGTCCTTCACCTGCAAGACGGCGTAATTGCTGAGATAGAGTTGGTTGTAGCGTCCCGACGGCGACGTGAGTGCGATGCCGCACAAGATGTCGGGCGAACGCTTGATCGTGGTGACGCCGGTCTGCTTGATGACGTCGGGCAGCGAGGGGATCGCCAGGCTCACCCGGTTCTGCACGAGCACCTGCGCCATGTTGAGGTCGATGCCGTGCTTGAACGTGACCATCAGGTTGTAGGAGCCGTCGTTGGCGCACTGCGAGTTCATGTACATCATGCCCTCGACGCCGTTGACCTGCTGCTCGATGGGAGCCGCGACCGCCTCCGCCACGTCCTTTGCGCTCGCGCCGGGTAGTTGCAGGTGACCTGCACGGTGGGCGGAGTGACTGGCGGGAACTGCGCCAGGCCCAGATTAAAGACGGAGATTCCCCCCGCGAGCGTGATGACGATCGACAGCACCGCGGCAAAAATCGGCCGATTGATAAAGAACCGCGAAATCACGCGTGTCTCGACGTTTGAGGTTTGGTGCTCTTCAACCGAGGACGAGGGTCTCAGACGCAATCAAGACCGAATTTGTGCTCATCCCTTTTCTCGATCCCCGAGGGCCAGGCCCACGGCTCTGGAGGGAGTGCTGAGGGGAAGAGCACGCCGACCAAAGCCGTGGACCAGGCACCCTGGGCGCCTGGTTCCGATGGCTACTTTTCTGTGGATTGGGGCGTCTCCGTTCGTGGCCGGGTCTTGCGGGGTTGCTGCGACGCATGCGGGTTGCCGAGCGCCTGAGAAGGCTTGGCAGCTTTCGCCTCGGCCGATCGCGTCGGCATCGGCGCCAATTCCGCTTCGACCTTTACGCCCGGCCGCACCCTTTGCAGTCCTTTCACGACGACTCTTTTCATTTCGGGCCAGGCCCCCTTCGATGACGCGCATTCCGTCATAGAGGCGTCCGGGCTGAACGGGCCGGTAACTCACCTCATTGGCGTCATTGACGACGTACACAAACTTCTGTTCCTGGTCGCTGGCAATGGCCTCTTCGGCCACCAGCAGACGGGGCGTCGGTTCTCCCAGCGGCAAGTGGCAGCGAACGAACAACCCCGGGCTGAGGAAACCGTCGTGATTCTCGAAGGTGCCGCGGACCCGCAACGTGCCCGTTCCCGGGTCCACGCGATTGTCCAGGAAATTCACGAGGCCATGGTGGGGAAAGTTGTCCTCATCGGCCAATCCGACCTGGATGGGAAATGCCGACTCCTGCACGTTCTTCATCGATCCGTTGTTGATGAGCCGGCGCACGGCCAGCAACGTGCGTTCATCGACGTCGAAGTAAACGTACATCGGGTCGACCGAGACGATCGTCGTCAACAAGGTTCCGCCGTTCTGGCCCGATTGCACGACATTGCCTTCCGTGACCTCGTACCGGCTGACGCGGCCGGTGATCGGCGAACGGATCGTGGTGTAGTCGAAATCGAGTTGTTTGGCTTCGAGATCGGCCGTGTCGGCGGCCAAAGTGGCCTTCATCGCATCGCGATCGGCCAGTACGCGATCAAGATCCTCTTGCGTTGCGGCTCCGTTTGTCCGCAGCTTATCGTAGCGACGCTAAGTCGCCTCGTTGTGCTTCAACTGAGCATTGTCCTGCGCGATCTTGCCCTTGGCCTGATCGACCAGAGCCTTGTACGGGCGCGGATCGATCTGAAACAAAAGATCTCCCTGCTTGACGATGGCGCCTTCGGTGAAGTGCAGGCTCTCGAGATAACCCCAAACTCGCGCGCGCACTTCAACCGTTTTGACGGCCGAGGTCTGGCCCGTGAATTCGACGTAGTCGGCAACCGGTTTCAGGATCGGATAACTGACCGTCACCTTGTTGGGCGGCAGTTGCATCGTCTGTGCCGGAGCACGGCCGCAACCGGCGGCGGCAACGCAGCAGAACATTGCAATTCCCAGGGCACCGAGTGTCTTCATGGTCAAGTTCCGAAGCGTGTATCAGTAAAAGTACTTATTCCGCTTATGGATGCGCTTTGGTTGTTAGTACCACTCAGTGATGAGTGGGTGTTCACCCACTGGCTGGATCAGGCTTCGATCAGTTCAAGGGCCTGGGGGTTGTAATGACGCCGAATCGCCTCCTCCTTAATGCCCATCCCGCGGAGGCCGAACCAAACCGCTTGTTCAACAAGCTTTCTGCGGCAGACGCCGTAATCCACGGCGGGGTTCGCCGGGAGCGACTGCATCGTGATCATCAAGGCCAAATGATGCGTAAACCACCCGGAGAGATTTGGACAGACCGGCCCTTCGTAGGCATCGCCTGCCGCGATTGCCGTCCGAATGCATTCGCTGACTTTGGGCACCCAATCGCTGCAAAGACGCCGGAGCGACAGCTTGGCAAATTCGCCATCCTGGGCAAGGCTGCGAAGCATCAAGCGGTGTTGAACCGCCGGTTCATCTTCGCACGACTTCCAACCCTCGATCACCCGGGAAACCAGAAAGTGCACCATCAGGACCAGCGTTGAGACCGAGGCGTCCAGACCGGTAATCCGTTCGAGTCGTCCCAGATCCTGCTGGTTGAGGGAGAGCTTCATTGCGGAAAATAGGGCCTCTTTGTTCGGAAAATGCTTGAACAAGAGGGCCTCGGACACGCCGGCCGCATCGGCCAGTTCGCGCGTCGTCGTCCCGTCAAATCCCTTTTCCGCGAAGACCCTTCGGACGTCGCGCAAGATCGCCGCCCGTCGCTCCTCGCTCGATAACTTGCAGTTCGGTTTTGAGGGTCGTAACGCTCCGCCCATGAAGTAAGTTTATGCTTACTTACCGGTCGACGCAATGGAAATTTGCGACGTTTTGATCGTTCATCGGGCTCAATGCCTGGTAAATGTGCGACTGCGGCGCGAGCGTTGCACCTTCGCACCGGGGGGGCGAAGGTAATCGTCAAAGGAGGCATGACCGTGATTCGCAAGCTCAGTTCCGGCAAATATCGCCTTTACTCGCGAAAGGCCGACCCACGCACCGGGAAGCGTCGCAACCTTGGCACATTCAACAGCCGAGCGGCCGCCGAGAAACACGAACGAGCCGTGCAGTATTTCAAGCACCACGCGTGAGAGACTGACCGATCCAAGCTGGCAGTCGGACCAAGCTAAAGGACGTTGCGGCCGGCACGCGACGCACGATCCAATTGCATGGGACCGCCCGCACGATTGTTACGGCCCTCATTAGCCACAGTAGCGGTGTCTTGGAGTCGGACGCGGTGCGGCTTCGCCGAATCCGCACAGGAGTGTCGTGTCGGTGAGCTAAGTTTTTCGAGCCGGCGAAGATCCACCGCTATCGTTACCGCTGGAACTTCCCAAACGCCGACGCGGTGTGAGCAGCCGGTGACCGATAAGTACGAGCATGAGCGAAATACGCCCAAGGTTCGAGTTGCGTGCCGCGACGTCCAAGACAGGCTTTCTTGGATTCGTTCGGCCGGTTGTACTCTTCTTGGTCGTTGCCTCGACGGCAGGTTATTCGCGAGGTCAGGATCTGCCCGGGCCGAGCCAATTCGTTCCCCCACCCGCTCCGGCAGCGCAGTCGGAATCCTTCACTCCTCCGCTCGCTCAATATCAGGCCGTTCCGCCACCCCCCGCACCGGCTACGGTTCCTGGCGCAGGCGCTCCCAATCTTCCAGTCCCACCCGCCGGCTTGGATGGTTACTGGATTGCGAGCAGTTGGAACTGCCGGCAGAGCGCGCCGCACGCCTGTCCGTGCGGCGACCTCCAGTTCTACTATCGCAGTTGCGACGGCCAAACGCAGTTGCTCAACCGCGATGCCTTTAACGCGTCGCTGGCTCCCGGGACACCGGTTTGCTTCGTGGTCCACGGGAGCTTCACCGATTGGAATTCGATGTTCAATGACTGTGGGCCGCTCTTTAGCTGGATCCGCAATGCGGCCCCCTCGCGAGCCTTGAACGTGGTGTTCTACACCTGGCCCAGCTCGGCCCCGCTGACTTATGAACCGCACATCGACGTGGCACTCCTGGGAATGCGTGCGAGCTTCAACGGCGTCTACCTGGGTGACCTGATTGCCCGAGTTCCACCTGGACACCCCATTTGCATTATCGGCCATAGTCACGGGGCGAGAATGACCGCGGCGGCACTTCACCTGCTTGGCGGCGGCGAAGTCGACGGGACGCATTTGACGAATTTTCCGCCGACCGACCAACGCATTCGTGCGGTCCTCGTTGCCGGTGCGCTCGACCATCATTGGATGGATCCCGGGCAGCGCTTCGGACTCGCCCTATGCCGGACCGAATGTTTGATGTACCTGCGCAACGACCATGACATTGTGCTCACGTTTTATCCGCTTCGAAAAGTCTTTTCGCGCCGCGCTCTTGGCGAAAGCGGTTTGACCCGCCGTGATCACGAGCGATTGGGTTACCTCAACTCGAAAGTCGTCGAGCTGGATGTGACCAACATGGTGCAGTTGGGCCACGTGTGGAATCACTACTACACGCACCCCGAACTGGCCTCGGCCATTGAGCCCTTTGTTTACTTTGAGGATGGACCGAGCTTCGTTCCACCGGCCGCTGCGGCACCGGTTGCGACATCGAAGGGGCCCGCGGAAAGAGAGTCGCGCCGCGGATTCTTTCGCTCGCGCTTTGCCAAAGCGGCGCCCGGCGAATAGCTGACGAATCGGCAACGGTTTTGCTCGCGTTTTTCAGTCTGTCGGCGCGTTTCTCGTTGGTAGACAGACTCCGGCGCATGTGCGAGAGTAGAGGCGTTCGGTTTCTGCCGTCCCGCCTCGCTACCCGCCGCCCGGAAGCACTTCATGCGGTCCGCTTGTCGCTTGAGACCTGATCTCTTGAGTCGTTCCTTCGCTGTCGCGCTGGTGACGTTGGCGTGCACGGCTCTCGCTGCCTTGGCAAACGAGAACGCGAAATCGACCAGTGCCAAAAAGGTTGCTCGTCCGACGACAAAAGGCGGATCGTCGCTCCCGAATGTGGAGATTCATCGGCCCATACTGCCGAAGGCGTTCGCAGGGTCCGGTCTCTCCAACCCAATCGATCTTCTGCTGCAAGCACACTTCAAATCGGTCGGCGTTGATCCCGGGCACTGCGTGCCGGACGCAGTCTTTGCCCGTCGCGTTTATCTGGATTTGATTGGCTTGCCGCCATCGCCGGCGGACCTTGATCAGTTTGCCGCCGATTCGCGGCCCGATAAGCGAACGCAACTTGTTCGTCGGCTGCTTGATCAGCGTGCGGACTACTCGATCCACTGGCTGGCGTTTTGGAACGACTTGCTGCGGAACGAGTATCGCGGAACCGGATTCATCGATGACGGCCGTCGCCAGATCACGGGCTGGCTGTTTCGCGCGCTTTACGACAACGAGCCCTATGATCGCTTTGTGCACGAACTCGTCAGCCCCGTGAAGGGTGCGGAAGGATTCGTGAAGGGCATCGAATGGCGGGGCGTGGTCAACGCCAGCCAGCGACGCGAAATGCAGGCCGCGCAAACCACGGCCCAGGTTTTTCTTGGCACGAATCTCAAGTGTGCCAGTTGTCACGACAGTTTTGTGAGCCAGTGGACCCTGGCCGATTCGCACGGCCTGGCGGCCGTCTTCGCCGATGGACCCCTCGACGTTTATCGCTGTGATAAGGCCACAGGCGAACATGCGCGGGCCGCGTTTCTGTTCCCGGAACTGGGCACGATCGATGCCGATGCTCCGCGATCCGCGAGGATGAAGCAATTGGCCGACCGCATCACGGATCCCAAGGACGGACGTCTGGCGGCGACCGTGGTGAATCGATTTTGGGCCCGTCTCATGGGCCGCGGCCTGATCGAGCCGTTGGACAACATGGAACAGGAATCCTGGAATCCGGACCTGCTCGATTGGCTGGCGGCCGATCTCGTCGACCATCACTACGATCTCAAACGCACATTGGAACTCATCTGCACGTCGAAGACGTATCAACTTCCCTCGGTCGGCGAGCCGCGGCCCGGCGAGACCATTTCCGCCTTTCGCGGCCCGACGGTGCGGCGGATGACGGCCGAGCAATTCGTCGACGCCGTTGCGACGCTTACCGGCGTGTGGCAGTCGCCGACGGGCGATTTGCTCAAAGTGGACGGCCGCGGACAGGGAGGACAAGTCGGAGCCGTTCGCGATGTGCTGCGGTCCGAGAAGTCTCCCGACGCCGAACGGAAAGTCGCCCATGTTCGAGCCGCCCTGGCGATGGATAATGCGCTTTCGCGAGCCTTGGGACGACCGAATCGCGAACAGGTCGTCACGCGGCGCGACACGCTGGCGACGATGCTGCAGGCACTCGAATTGGTCAACGGGACGACTCTCGATGCGGTGCTGAATCGTGGCGCCCGGCCAGTGGATGAAAGACGGACAACACGATCCGTCGTCCATCGTCGAGCGAGCCTATCGTTTGGCCATCGGTCGCAGCCCGAGCGCAGCGGAAAAAAGCACGGCCGCTTCCATCGTCGGCGCGCAACCGACGGTTGATGGAATTCACGATTTGCTGTGGGTCGTCGTCATGCTGCCCGAATTCCAGTTGATTGACTAGCAGAGATTCGTAGGGCAACCGAGATGAACACTCACAATCGACGCGACTTTTTGGCGACAGCAAGCGCCGCACTGCTCGGCACGCTGGCGGCCGGCCGTCCTCGAATCCTCAAAGGCGCCGAGGGCAAAGAGGAAAAGATCAGACCGACGGCCGATTGCGTCGTCGTGCTGTGGATGGCCGGCGGCATGGCGCACACCGAGACGTTCGATCCCAAGCGCTACACGCCGTTTGAAAAAGGGCTCGAGTCGAACCGCGTCTTGAGCACGTTTCCGTCGATTCCGACCGCTGTCGACAATATCCGCATCTCACAGGGCCTCGAAAAGATTGCGGCCGTGCTCGACCGGGGAACGCTGATCCGCACGCACGTTGCCGCGGATATGGGGAAGATTCTTCATTCGCGGCATCAATACCATTGGCACACGGGCTACGAGCCGCCGCAGACGGTCGCGGCTCCGCACATCGGGGCGTGGATCGCCCAGGCAAAAGGCCCGCAGAACCCGGCCCTGCCCGCGTACATCGACATCGGTCAACGTTACGACGGCAACGGCGAGGCGGAGGAACTCAAGGCGTTTCAAACCGGCGGTGCGCTCGGCAGTCAATACGGGCCGTTCCGCGTTCCCGATCCGCAACAAGCCGTGCTCAGCGTCCGGCCGCCGGCCGGCATGAGCGAAAAGCGTTTCCGCCACCGATTCGAGACGTACAAAAAGCTGCTGGCGGAAAGTCCCGTTGCCAGGCACGGCAGCGATTATCAGCGCGAATCACTCGAGCAGTCGCTGGAGAATGCTCACCGGCTGATGAATGCCCCGGCCGCGAAGGCGTTCGATTTGTCGCTCGAGCCGCGCAAGAACTACGACGCGTACAACACGGGGCGATTCGGTTTGGGCTGCCTGCTCGCGCGTCGCCTGGTCGAATCCGGTGCGCGGTACATCGAGGTCTCGACCGAGTACGTGCCGTTCCTCGGCTTCGACACGCACGACAACGGCCACACGCGCATGGCGACCCTCAAGCAGATGATCGACGCCCCCATCAGCCAACTGATTCTCGACCTCGAAGCGCGGGGACTTCTCGATCGCACGCTGGTTGTGTTGGCGAGCGAATTCAGTCGCGACGTGATGGTCGAGGGCAAACCGGATAAGCCGGTCCCCGACCAGGTCGCGCAACCGGACCGAATGACGGAACTCAAGCACTATGGCATGCACCGCCATTTCACCGGCGCGGGCTCGGTCTTGCTCTTTGGCGGCGGAGCCAAGAGAGGTTTTCTCTTCGGCAAGACGGCCGACGAGCGGCCCTGCACGTCGATCACTCGCAAAGTGACAGTGACCGATCTCCACGCGACGATCTATCGCACGCTGGGCATCTCCCCGAAATACGGCATCGAAGTCGAGCAGCGCCCCTTCTACGTCACCAAGGACGGCGTCGGCCAACCGGTGATGGACGTCCTCAGGGCTTAATTCGCCGCTTTAAATTCGCACCGTAGCATTTCGAGCGGGATGCCTTTCGGCTAAGTTGCTAGGGCCGATCAGCGGCATTAAGCAGTTCTGCGTCTGCGAATTCCCACCGGCGGGCACTTCGTTTGAGCGCGCTCGAGAAAATCCCAACGCCACCCGATTTAGCGGGACCGGTGACCTACAGCCGGGCCGCGTTGGGTTATCCGCACATCCAGGCCCCAGACCGCATCAGCGGCAGCTACGCCCTCGGTTGCCTGCACGCGATCGATCGGCCGGTCCAGGTGCATTTGTCTCTGCTGGCGGCCGAAGGGCGACTGCTCGAATTTCTGGGCGACGAGCCGGTGGCTCGGGCCATCGATCGTTCGATCCGGTTCTTCAATTTCCGTGTCGATGCCGAGTCGCAAGCGGCCGCGCTCAATTCCGACACGCGGGCGCTCGTCGACGCCTACTGTCGCGGCTTCAACGACACGATGGCCCGCCGCGGGCGGCCCGTGTTGCTGCGACTCTTGAAAGTCCCAAGGATTCAGTTGAGCGCGATCACCACGATCGTGATGTATCGGCTGCTCGCCTATTTCGGGCTGACGTCGTTGCAACACACGGCCGAACTGGTGATCACCGAACTGGCGGCGCGCGGAGCCCCGAGAAACCTGTTTGATTTCCTGCTCGGCGATGCGGCTGCCGGACTCGAACTCGAATCGCTGCAGGGCCTCAAATTCCCGCCGGAATTATCGTTCTTGCGCTTGCCGCACGCGGCCGGCTCGAATGCCTTCGCCGTCGCCGGGCTCGAAATCCGCCACCGGCGGGGCGTTGCTCATGGGCGAGTTTCACATGCAGGGGGGCCGTTTCCCGCCGATCCTGTATGCCGCGCATCTCGAATACCCAAACGGCGAATACTATCAAGGCGTCGGCGTTCCAGGGCTTTGCTTTCTCGCGGCCGGCCGCACCTCGCGCGTCGCCTGGTCGTACACGTACGGACATGCCGACAACATCGACGTGCTGGTCGAAGAGTGCCAAGCCGGCCGCTTTCAGGCAGGCGACGAGTGGAAACCCCTCAATCGCCGCGTCGAAACAATTCCGATTCGCGGACGAGCGGCTGAGGAATGGGTCTATTTCGAGAACGAGTACGGGACAACCGTCGCGGGCACAGCAGGCAATCGAGCAAGTGGTAGCGTCGCTCGCCCGACGGCCGACTCCCCTTCGTGCATTGGGCGGGGCTCCGCGAGTCGGCGTCCGATCTGAATGGCGTATTGGGGGGATCGTTCCCCTCCTCGGCCGCGGAAATGGCGGAGCGTCACCGCGCCGCGAAGACACTCTCTCTCGGTGCGGTGATCGCCGACGTCGATGGTCACATCGCCTATGTGCAAACCGGCCGTGTCGACGAGCGCCCCGCGGGCTGGACCGGCGCTTATCCTCGCAAAGGATGGGATTTGTCCTCCCGACGCCCCGCCCCGCTGCCGGAGGATGTCAGACCCTACGTCCTGGATCCTGCCGAGGGCTTCGTCGTTTCGGCCAATGAATTGAGTCGCGGCCAGCATGGCGAATGGTGGAGCACGCTGCCTGAGCCGATTTATCGATGGCAGCGGCTGCGCGAAATCCTGGCCGATGCCCCTCGCCCGGACACAAACGCTCTCGTGCGGGCCTCGTACGATTCGGTCGATCTGTGCGCTCGACGTCTGATGGCCGTGTGGAAACGGTTCCTTTCCGACGACGGCGAAGCACGGGAACTCGCCGAATGGGCCGCCGCACAATCCTCCAGGCCGACGGAAAAGGATCGTCGGCTCCTGGGCCTGTTCCACGCGCTGCATCACGAAGCCGTGCTCGGCCTGTTGTCGCGCTGGCTCCCCGCAAAATCCGTGAGCGAAGTTGTCGACGCGGCTTCGGGCATCCTGCTCTTCCAATACCACATGGACCAGGCGTTGGCGCTGGAAAAAACCGATGTCGTCGATGAAAGCCTGCTGCGAGAAATCGTGGTCGCGGCCTGGCCCGCCGCGCGTCAGCGATCCGCTTCCGGATGGAACGTTCCGGCGAAATTCCCATTCGTGAACGAATACTTTCGCGGCAAACTTCCACGAAGCCTCGGTTTTGACACGGCAGTCGTCGAGCCGCCCGGCGGGCCGACGGTCCCCTTTCAGCTTCGCGAAGTCGCCTTTGCCGGCATGAAGTTGTACTTCGCACCGGCGTTTCACATGGTCTTCGATCTGAGCCGGCCGGGCGGGTGGTTCCACATCCCCGGCGGCGCGTCCGAGCGACGCTTCGGCCCGGGCTACGGTCGCGGAGTGCAGGAATGGCTGACCGGCCAGTTCTTTCCGCTCGGCCCCGCAACCGGCCCGGCTCCCGTCCTCACTTGAAAGGAAACGCAACGCAAAGTTTTTACCACCAAGATGCCGAGAAAAACTCAAAAGCAGCGATCCGCAGATTTCGCAGATGACGCAGATTTTGAGAATTCAAATCGGCGAAATCTGCGTAATCTGCGGATCTCCTTTGCCTTTCTTGGTGTCTTCGTGCATTGGTGCTAAATATTGAATTGCATTCAATTTCTACGCAGCTCACTTCCACTCGAAAGGAAACTCAAAGCATGAACCGACGCGCACTGTTGGTCTTCGGATTCTTGTGTTGTGTGTTGCCGTCAGAATTTGTCCGTAGTGACGAGCCGGCCCATTTTCATCACGTGCGCCTCAACGTGCGCGACGTGGGCAAGTCGATGCGGTTCTATCAGCGGATGTTCGGAGCGGTGCCGATCAAGTATCGCGGGAATCCCGACTCGGTTTTCGTCGAACGCTCGTTCTTGCTGTTTAACACGGTCGAACAACCGCCCGACGGTGCGCTCAATACGGCTATCTGGCACATCGGCTGGGGCGGCGTCGACATGCGGGCAGAGTACGACTGGTACCGCAAACACGGGGCACAGATTCAAACCCCGCTCAGCCCGCTACCGGGTGCCGACAATTATTACTTCTATCAATACGGCCCGGACAAAGAACTCATCGAGATCAACACGATGGGACATCATCGCTTCGCTCACGTGCACCTCTTCGCGACCGACGTCAACGCCACCTGCAAGTGGTATCGCGACCACCTCGGCCTCAAGCCGCGCTTGGGCGAGCGGCCGAAACCGGCCGGGAACATGGCGACGCTCGACAAGATTTGGCTCAACTTCATGCAGTGCGACAATGTGCTGATCATCGTGTTCGGCAAACCGGACGTGACGCCTCCTCCCCCCTGGTGGCCCGAAGCACCGCTCAAAAAGCTCGAACCGACAAAAGGCCGGCCCATCGACCACCTGGCGTTTTCGTATCAAAAAATTGAGCCCGTCTACGAGGCGATGAAGAGCTCCGGCGTCAAAATCACGCAGGACATCAAGACGGACCCCAAGTACCATTTCAACAGCTTTTTCGTCGAAGGCCCGGACGGCGTTTCCATCGAAATCGTCGAAGAGAAGCCGGTGCCGGAAGGCATCTGGGAGTGAAGCGATCCCGTCGGAATCCGGCGCCTCCGGCAGCAACTGGGTGAAAGTACTTACTTGAATGGCGGTTACCCGTCTGCTCTAACTGTTTGAGATTCCGCCCGAGTCGGCGTCTGGTGACCTGACCTTGCGCCAGCCAAAGGCGATTTCGCTTGTTCAATATTCGACTCGTGATTCGAATCTCTTGGAGACGAGCATGACACGCATGACGGGGCGATCCGCGCGACTGTGGCCTCTCGGGGGCGTTGCCCTGCTTGTGTGGATGGCGGGCCCGGCTTCGGCAGACCCCGTCAACGTGATTTTCACGATCGATGCCTCGCAAAGCACCGAAACATATTCGGGAAACGACAACAGTTACGGTCCGATTGTTGCCGCGTCTCCCGGGAGCCTCTCGACGCCCATCAGCGGAAACTTCATCGTCAGCTTCGATCCGACGACAGATACTCCGACCTCGATCCAAATTGCAGGTAGCAATCCCAACAACAACAACGGCTTTTATCAGTTAGCCAACAGCCAGGCGAGCGCCGCGCCGTTCGGCACCCCGGCCAATTTGGCGGGCAACGTCAATGGCGGCGATTTACCCTTTGCGCTCCGCAATCTGGTTTACAACTTGAACAGCCCCGTACTCACTCCCGCGAGCGGCTCGGGCCTGTCACAGACGTTTACCGCGACGAGCACAGTTTTCAACGTGACAGCAGGTGGCATCGATTACCAGACCCCAACGAGCGGGGGCCCGCGTTCTTCGTCCTATGTTGGGGCAACGGATCATTTGACGACGGGGACTTGGACTCTGAGCGAATCAGCGGCCGGTTCGGGGCAGTGGACGCTGACGGAAAACTCGGCATACACCTACAGCTATAACACCGGCTACAGCTCGGGGACCTTGACCGCCTCGGCTGCGATTGTCGCCGATGCCAGCTACAGTACCGCGAACGTGGCGAGCGTCCCTTCGGGGTCGCAAACCGTCACGGTGACGGGAAATACCCCGGGCGCTGCGGTGACAGCCAATCTCCCGACGGCCTCGAGCGGCGGCACCTTAACGGTGCAGCAGGTCCCCGGTATCACCTCTCTGACGCAGGCCGCCGTCACTGCCGGCCAAAACAATTCTGTGTTCGGCTTGTCGACCAGCTCGGTGTCGATCGGGGCTCCGCAGATTTGGCAAGTCAATTACAGCGGCAACCTGAATGGCGGACTTGCCACGTTGACCTTCGATTTCGACCCGACCACCATCCCCTCCGGAACGCTGCTCTCCAGTTTGGGAATCTGGCATTTCAACTCCGCTCTGGATCAATGGCAGTTTCTGACGGGGCCGATCGTCGACTCCTACGCGACGCTGGGCTACGACACGATCACCATTCAAACGTCGAGCTTCTCGCCGTTTGACCTGGGTGCGGCCCCGGCGCCTGAGCCGGCAACATTCACGCTGGCTGCCATGGGTCTGGTGCCCCTGCTCGGTCGCTTGGGCCGATTCCGGCGACGGACCGGCGATCGCCGCGTTTCGTAGCCGCGGCAGGGACAGCTTGGGACCCTTGTTTGAGCCGGCCGCAAGGACCGTCCAAAGACCTTCAGCCTTTCGGTCCCCTCGTTGTTTATGCTGGAAGGTATGCACCTTCCGGAACTCAACTGGATTTGGTCATTTGCCGCAGTTGCCCTGTCGTTGTTTGCATTGAATGCCGTGATCTCCCTCATTGCCTCCAAGGGGGATGTCCGCCAATGCCTGGGCGTTTGGCGATTCGTCTGTTTAGAGGGGTTCGGTCGGTTGACACAAGCGTTTCGCGGGCCGCAGCCAGAGCCCGACCCCTTAGCGACCGCGAGGCAACTCTCGGACGTGCTGCAGATCCCGCTGATCGACGCCGAACTCTCGCTGGGACTGAGCCGGGCCTTCTTCAACCCGACTGGTGATCTGAGCTTGAACAGCGAAGCCGTCGAGCTGCTCCGCGCTCCGACTCCACGCAACGAAACCTGGCGAGCCCGCGCCAGCGAGTGCTGTCAAAGGTTGAGCGCACAGTCTTAGAGCCGCGGCCAGCAGGAGGATTTTGGATTTTCGATTTTGGATTTTGGATTCAATCTAAAATCGGCAATCCAATATCGATGTTGCCGGAGTCTCCGTCCGGACGCCGTGCGCTGTCCCAAGAGCCCGAACCTCGCGAGCTTGTCGCTCAAAAGCCCGGCAGGGCGAAGGAAAATAGCCCCACGATTCATCGTGGGGTCAGGATGCCGTGAGGATCAGAAAAGTCCCGCCAGGGACGACAGAAGCATTCGATTGATCGCTCTGTCGCCCCTGCCGGGGCTTTTGACGTTCGCGCGACTGGCACCCATTGCTAAAAGCAATGGGCTATTGTCGGATGTCCCTACCGGGACAGAATTCCGCAATCCCACTCGCTAGCCTCGCTGTGAAAGCAGACCCGCGTTCAGCTCGCGAAGGGCGTCGGCCAGCTTGGGGCTCTTCGCTTTGGCCGCGATTGTCTTCAATAACCGCCGGGCATGGCCGCTTGCCTTCGTATGGCCCGCAACAAGGTATTCCAGGCCGACCCACGTGTCCGTCCCCGGTTTCCAGTTTTTGACTAAGAGAGCAATGTTGTCATCCCAGGCGGGATTGCGGCCGGCCAAGATCGGTGAGCGCCGCGAGGTAGAACAGCGGATCGATGTCGGAACTCTCTCGGGTGGTCATCTGCAAAATCGTTTGAGGCGAGAACCATTGATTGAACTCGAAGGGAAGCCTCTCCACTTTATTTGGCGGCTCGTTTGCCGATGCCAGCTCGACGGCCAGCTTGATCACTCCGTAGGGATCGTCGATGGCCAGGGAGTCTTCACGGATGGCGGGCATACGCAAATTGCTTTGCTGCATAAAATTCAGGTCGCGCGATTTCGCCGCCTTTTCAAGCCGCTGCCTTACCGCAGCGACAGCTCGTGAACGGGGATAGCCCGATTTTACAAAATCGGGAATGTCGCCCGTCACGCGCACGATGTCAGTCAGCAACTCCGAGGGCGTTGCGGGAAGCAGCTCCTCGACAGATTGGTTCGTCGTGCCGCGGGGATCATCCGAGTAATAGGCCCGCAATTGCTGCGTCAAGAGCGCGGCCGTCTCGTCGGCCCGCCAAGAGTCGCCGTCTGAGTACAAAGTCAGCGGCAGATACATCCACGCGACCACTTGACGCTCGGCGACGTCGTAGGGAGGAGCCGTGTGCTGCTTGAGATATCCGTTTGCCACCGTCAGCCACGGACCAAGCAATCGTCCAACGAGACGCCGCCTTTCGGCCACGACCCCGGGGTCATAGAACCGAGTCCATTGAACCGCGGGAAAGCTCAGAAACTCGTCGACGCGTCGATGCTCGCGGACAATCAAGTCGAGAATCAACTCCGCCATCGTCTTTTGCACGCTCGGCGGCCAGCCTTCCGGCGGCTCGGATTTGAGGATTCCCAGGAGATCCGATCTCATCGCATTCGTCGTTTGGGATACGGCGGCGGCTCGCAGTCTGTCTCCGAGCTGACCGATTGCCGCGGTAAGGGACTGGATCTGTGTCGCCGAGTTGTTTTGGACATAACTCAAGCGAACGATAAGGCACAGCGCCGTCCAATCCACTCCCTTCAGAGGCACGTCAAGCTGTAGAAAAACGACCCTCAGGTCCGCAGGGGTCTCCCCGATGACGGAATGCGCTGGACCTCTTAGCAACGAGGCAGCAAACGCACCGCGGGGGCTCGGCCCGGAGCGCACCGCGGCGCTCAAAACGTCGGCGAGGAGTCCGGCCGGGATCTTGTGGATGTCTTGGTTGACGAGATCCTGAAATCGGGAAAAGGCAACGTAGGGAACGTCGCGAGGCGTGGGATCCGGCGGCGATTGGGTTTGTTTCCGACGTCCGCAGGTGCATGACTGATCCATCAGCGGCGTTGTTTTGGCCCTTCTTGATCTGCCAGCGCGGAGCGCCAGTGGGAGGAGACTTGGGATCGGCCAAGGCAAAGTCGATCACGTCGTCCCCAAAGCTCGCGCGCACGATCTCCGCGCCGACATCGAGAACCTTTGCGAGGTGGTCTTTTGGCGGAAGCTCCGCGGCCAGCGTCACCAGTGCGATTGCCTCTTCGAGCTTGGCAGCCGGCGACGTCTCATGTGCGAACATCTGCTGCCACTCTTCTGTCGGGACGCCTTGATAGAGCGGCGACATCGGCGGCGACCTTCGGCGGCGGTGCGGATCGGCTGTTTCGCAGCCGCCGATACAGGGGCGGTTGGCTGGCGTCCCGAATCTGCGCCGTACACCGGACGTCGATTGCGGCGCAGACTGGCACGTTGAGTTCGTGCAAAGCGTCCACCAGCTCTGGACTCTTCGCCTTGGTCATCATTTTCTGCAACAGCCGTCGGGCCTGCTCGCGGGCCCTGAGGTGACTGGCAAACAAGTTCTCCAGTCCGCGCCACATGTTCGACTCAGGCTGCCAGGTTTTTACGAGCGCCGCGATCCGGGCATCTTGAGCCGGGCTGTCGCCGGTCAAGTCGGCCAAGAGCGCCAACAGGAGGAGTGGATCGACGTCGGCTGGAATCGGCGGCAGCGATAAATAATCTGGTCGGGTGTGAAGGGCGTGATGTAGAAATTCTGGCCCTGGGCTTTTCTCGCCACCGCGGGTTGCACCGCCAGCTTGATGACGGCATAGGGATCGTCGTTGAATAAGCTGCGGAATTTCGCCTCCGGCGACTGCATGCCGGTCAGGCTCGGATCGATGGACTTGACGGCGGCTTCAAATCGCTCCCATTTTGCGATCACCGAGCGGGGCTTGGGGTGGCCCTTGCTTCACAAAATCGGGAATCTCTCCCGTGACCCGCACGATCTGGGTCAGCAACGTGGCCGGCGACTGCGGGAAGGAGGTCGCTTGGCGACTGGACCGTCGCGTCCTGGGGGTTATCCGCGTAGTAGGTCCGCAACTGTTTCGTGAACAAGGCGATCGTTTCGTCGACGGGCCAATTGTCCCCGTCCGAATAGACCCAGAGCACCAGATCAACTGATTCGGCCGCCTCGCGAACAGCGGCGCCGTACGGCGGGCCGGTGTGCTTTTGCAGAAAATCGTTTGTGACACCCAGCCATTGATCGAGGAACTGCCGCGATTTCTCGCGCATTTGCGACGACATTTGCCGGGTCGTAAATAACCCGGAATTGATCGGCCGAGGAATTATTCTTCGTCGAGAACCACCCGAGGTCCGTCATGCCATAGAACGAGTGAGACCCCGAGACAAAGCCATCCAGAATCAGGCTGGCGATCGTGCGCCGCACCGACACCGGCCAGCCTCCTTTTGGCTCGACCTTCAGGGCCTCCAACAGATCGGACCTCAACAGGTCCGCGGTGTTGGTGGATGCGCCGGCTTGCAACTGGACCCTCAGTTGATCGACTTCCGCCGCGATCCGCTGTGCCCGGTCGTC
This sequence comes from uncultured Planctomycetaceae bacterium, assembly GCA_963756305.1. Lineage (GTDB taxonomy): Bacteria > Planctomycetota > Planctomycetia > Planctomycetales > Planctomycetaceae > DASPSM01. The sequence continues at coordinate 768,797 of CAVWNP010000001.1, read as the reverse complement.
GTACGCTGCGTCGACGTAGCCCACGCGAACGAGCAGACAGACCGCGGTCCAATCGATCCCCGTCGGTGGGGCGGAACCGACCGGTAGCTCGCGAGGCTCATCACCTCGAGGTCGCCGGTTCAAATCCTGTTCTCGCCACGACGCAAACGGTCACCGCTGCGGAGCACGATTTGCGCTGCTGCCTCATTCTGCTGAATTGTCGAACGTGCAGGCACCCTCAACAGCGAGGCAGCAAAGGCAGCGCGTGGGCTGGGCCCCCGACGCATGGCCTCGCTGAGTGCGTCAGCCAGCGGCTGGGCGGGGATGTTGCGCAAATCATGATTCACGAGATCCTGGAACCGCGAGTAGGCACTGTAGACGTCTTCTCGAATGTCCGAGTCGTGGGGCACCGCGACTCTGCCCCCTCTGCGATTGAATCGACCATCGGGCAGCGAGATGTATCGCTCGGCCGATTTCTTGATCTGCCAGCGCGGGGCGGCGGTCGGAGGCTTGGTCGGGTCGGCCAGCGCAAAATCGATCAGGTCGTCCCCGAAGCTGGCATGCACGATCTCCGCGCCGACGTCGAGGATTTTTTGGATACGCTCCTTCGGGGCGAACTCCGCAGCCAGCGTCACCAGGGCCACGGCTTCGTCGAGTTTTGCGGTCGGCGAGGTCTCCACCGCAAACATCTGCTGCCACTCCCGCTCCGAGATGCCTTGATAGAGCGGCCCCTTGGTGCCGACGGTGACGCCAGCGGCAAACGGATCCTCCGTAGTGAGACCGTTTAAAATCTGGTCACGGACGCTTGTCTTTGGCTTTGATTTCTCGGCACGGGAATCCGCGTAATCCGCGCGACGGTCTGTTCGCCGCGCTTCAGCGTGACGCGATCGGGTTCGATGGCGATTCCATCGTGCGCCCGGCAAAGCGGACGCGATAGACGCCGGCGCAACGTAGTTTCGTTCACGCCGCGCTGGATTTCCAAAGGGTGCGACTGGTTCTGATCATTGACCAGTTCGACGCTCACATTGTCGACGTCGGAATCGATCTTGAGCGTCCCCTCGGGAGTCTTGAGCAGAATCGTGACGCCGAATAGCACCGCCCCGACCAAAGCCGCTGCGGCCACCCAGGCTGCGATCTTGCGGCCGCTGCCGCGACGCGGGGGCTCTGGTTCCGGTTGCGGCGCGACAGGGAGCGGGCGTTCCTCGGGGATGGCGACGAGCCCGGTGCGCAGCAATTCCGAGAGCGAGCGCTGCGCAATCGCGCCGCTTGAGGCCGCCGCCGCCCCGTCTTCCGACGCATTTGTCGGCCGCGTGACTTCCGAGTCACGAATTCGGCACAGCTCTTCGACTGCGCGCAGCCAGGTTTCCGCCGGCCCAAGTCGACAGGGTCCGAGCCACGCTCTCCGCCGATTCCGGCCGCTGTGCCGGATCGCGGTTGAGCAGGCGCGCGATGAACTCGTCGAGTTCGGGCGGCACATCGGCGCGCAGCGTGTGGACGGGCGGCGGCTCCTCAGCCACGAGTGCCCGCAATTGCGCCAAGAGCGAACCTTTGGAGTGGTCGCCGTGCGGCGGCTGGCCGGTCAGGAGATAGAACAGGGTCGCGCCCAGGCCGAACAGATCGACGCGGGGGTCGAGCCCACGCTCGCAATCCGCCTGCTCGGGAGCCATGTAGTCCAGCGTCCCGAGGAGCCGTCCCAGCGAGGTATCGCGGCTTTCGGTCGAAAGCTCCGTCAGATGGGCCAGGCCAAAATCGAGCAGCTTCGCCCGCCCCTGTCGATCGATCATCACGTTCGACGGCTTGATGTCGCGATGGATCGTTCCCGCCCGGTGCGCGGCGGCCAGCGCCTCGGCAATTTGGCGGCCCGCCTCGCAGGCTTCCGCGACCGTCAGCGGTCCGCCGTCGCGCACCATGCGCGCCATGTCGACGCCGTCGATCAATTCCATGACGAGGTAAGCCGCCCCGTCGATGCGGTTGGCGTCGGTGGCCATCACGATGCCCGGATGATGCAGCCCGCCGAGCACGCGGATCTCCCGCTCAAAGCGTCGCCGCGCTTCGGCCGTCGCCATCAGCCGCGGACTGAGCACCTTGAGGGCCACCAGTCGCTCCAATTGCCGATGACGGGCCCGATAGACGACCCCCATTCCCCCGTGCCCCAAGACGCCCAACAGTTCGTACGACGAGAACTCGGCTGCCGCTTCGGGGCGCGCGGAGAAGGGCGCCGGTGCGGGTGTTGCCGATTCCAACGGCCCGCCGCGCAACTGGTCCAACCAACCCGGCGGCTCCGCCTGCGCCTCGACGGAGAGCGCCCCTGCCAGGGGCAGGTGCCGCATCAGGCTGTCTTCGGCCGAATCGCATTGGGCCAGCGAGTCCTCGCAGGCGGGGCACAGCGCCAAGTGCCGCTCGACGTCGTCGCTGGCGTCATTATCCAGATCGCCGATGGCGTAACGCCGCAAGAGCTGTTGGGACGGGCATTCGACTGTCATGCGGCTCGCTCCGAATTGGATCGCAGTAAAGCGTCTACTTCAGAATGCTGGTCCCAGTCACGCGACCCATCCTCTGCCGAGCCGAGGGGTTGATCCCCTCGGTCCGAACGCGCCTGCGGCGTGGACTGGTCGCGACCTCCCCGCCGCGTCATTCGGTTCCCAGAGGGGAGCTTGTGCTAAAGGAAGTAACTCCTGCCCGCGCACGTCCGGGGGGATTAACCCCCCGGCTCGGCAGAACCTCGCGGGCGGTTCTCCGCGAGAAAATCCACCAATAGGTTCAATCCCGCGGTGTGACGCGCTCTTGTGGATTTTTCAACATGTCGATCGTCGCGGGCCGTCTGCCGGGCGCTTTATACTGACAGACACAGGGGCGAGACATGGGGGCGGCCGCGCAGACCGAACACGACTCGAGCGATCTCAGCCTGGCGATTCGCCTTCGCGCCGGCTCCTCGGATGCGTGGCGCGAGCTGGTCGATTTGTACGGTCCGCTGGTCGATAGCTGGTGCCGCCGGTCGGGCTTGTCGATCGAGGCCGCTCGCGCCGACGTGGGCCAGGACGTTTTCCTGGCCGTGCATCGCGGGATTGCCCGGTTTGACCCGACGCTGCCTCACGCCACATTCCGCGGCTGGCTGTGGGTTATTGCGCACAACGCAATCCTCAAGTGGCGCCAGAACCATGACCCACCCCCCGGAGGCAGCACGGCCCAGCAACGCCTGGCGGAAATCCCTGCTCCCGGGGACGCCGATTCGGGGGAGGCCCCTTCAACGCCGGACGAATCGGCGGCGCTCTTGCGGCGGGCGCTGGACCAGATTCGGCCAACGATCGAACCGCAAACCTGGGAAGCCTTCTGGCAGACGGCCGTGCTCGGCCGAGCCGCCCCCGACGTCGCCAACGAACTGGGCCTCACCGCGGCCGCCGTGCGACAGGCGAAGAGCCGCACACTGAGGCGGCTGCGCCGGCAACTGGGAGAGGCGTAGGCCGCGTGCAACGCGTTGCTCTACCGCCAGTCGCCGCTGAGCACAAACGCGGCCCAGTATTTCGGCAGGAGCCGCTTCGAGGGGTTGGCCTTTTCGTCGGGGATGTCGAGACCGCGCGGGGGCTTGCCGTCCCTGAGCAGCCAGATTTGAGCCTCCCGCAGCGCCTGGGCCTTGGGCAGCTTCTTGTCCCACACGTTTCGATAAAACCGCTGCATCAACAGCATCGTCTCGCGGTCGGGAACCTGCCACAAGCCGGCCATCACTGTTCGGGCCCCCGCCATCTGGAAGGCCCGCTGCAATCCCAGCAAGCCCTCGCCGCCGGCCGTCGCGCCGGCCGTGGAGCCCAAGCCCGTTTCGCAAGCCGACAGGACCGCCAGTTCCACGCCGGTTAGGTCGAGCGACGAAACTTCGAGCGCCGTGAGGATCCCGTCGTCTTCGCCCGCATTGACGACCTGCCGGTTCGCTCCGGCCAGCGCCAGACCGGAAAGCAAGCCCGGGTTGTAGCCGGCAATCCCGCCCCGTTCGAACAGGCCTTGCGTCAGGTCGCCCTTCGTCATGCGCGACCTGCGCGCGCCTCAGCTCGCGCAGTTCCGGCGGATCGTAGAAACCGTGCGTCGCCAGGTGCAGCCAGCGATGAGTGACAGCCTGTTGGCGGAACGCAGACTCCGTCGCTTCGTCCCCCAGCAACAGCTCGGCCGTTCCTTTCTTAAAACGCCGCATGAAGCTGAGCTGGATGGCTGCGACCTCGGCCGCCGAGTGCTCCAGCTTGCGAAAGCCGTGTAGCGATTGCGAGCGAGGAGCCGAGCGGCTCGCCAGCATGTCCGCCTGGCCCGGAGACCCTCCATACTCCACGTCCCCCACCAACAACAGGCTTTCTGCAACGGTCGGGCTGCGAGCTGCCGCGGCCGAGGCTGCCAGCTGTGGCAACAGTCGCGGCAAAGGAAACACCACGATCGTGCGTTCTTCGATCAGGTAGGTATCAGGCTTCGAGCCCGGGCAGCGCCCCGAGCGGGAAGCGACACAGCGGTCCGTCTGGTGAGACCAAAATGGTCTCAGCCCCGACCAGGGCGGGCTCCAGCTTGTCCCAGACCAGCGTCCGCAACTGTTGCAGGAACTCGAGACCATTGGTCCGCGGAACGTTGGCATCGACCGCGACGCGTCTCCAGCCCTCGACGGCCTGGGTCACCTCGCGAGTCGGCCCCAGCTCGATCTTGGTCACCGCCTCCTTCTGTTCTTCTTCGCGTCGGCATCGTTTCTGACCACGAACGCGACCAGCCGTTGCTCGTAGCTGAACGCCCCCTTTTTCGCTGACTGCGGCGATTGGTGCCTGTACTCCAGCACGTCCACGAGGGCCGTTTGGGCCGGCATCGCAGACTGAAGTTTCTTGAGCTGTTCTTCGCGGCCGAGCCTGGCGGTTTCCCGCGTTTGGGCGATCTCCGGGCATTCCGCGGCCAGCTTGCCCTCGAGCGTTTCTTTTTGCTCGGTGAGCGCCTCGATCTTTTTCAGCCGGGCTCCGGTATGTTCGGGGTCGGGTCCCGCCAGCGACAGGTTGGCCAGCCGGGTGCCGACCGTCTGCAGCTCGTCGAACAAGTTTTTCAGATCGGGCCGTCGGCGCTCGAGCCGAACCAACGACTGCCGCGCGGTGACCGCTCCCTTGCTCTCCAGGACATAAGCATAGACGGCCCCATCGCCGATGCCCGCGGATGAGGCGAGGGACAAGTAACTATTGAGAGACCCCAGTGAGCTGACTCCAAAGCCAACTGCTGTCGCTCGGAGAGGATGCCGAAGTTGTGACTCAATCCGCCGAGGGAGATCTCCAACGCCTGCCGACAGAGCGGCTCCGCCTTCGCGTAATCCCCCATCGACCAGTACAGCGAAGCCAAGTTGTTGAGGCTCGTGGCCGTGTCCGGGTGATTTTCCCCCAGGACTTTCTTGTGGATCTCCAGCGCCTGCCGATAGAGCGGCTCCGCCTTCGCGTAATCCCCCATCGACTGGTACAGCAGAGCCAGGTTGTTGAGGCTCCGTGGCCGTGTCCCGAGTGGTTGTTCCCCCAGGACTTTCTTCCGGATCTCCAGCGCCTGCCGATAGAGCGGCTCCGCCTTCGCGTAATCCCCCTGCGACTGGTACAGCTCAGCCAGGTTGTTGAGGCTCGTGGCCGTGTCCGGGTGCTGGTCCCCCAGGACTTTCTTCCGGATCTCCAGCGCCTGCCGATAGAGCGGCTCCGCCTTCGCATTATCCCCCAGCGAGTCGTAATGCACAGCCAGGTTGTTGAGGCTCGTGGCCGTGTCCGGGTGCTGGTCCCCCAGTGTCTTCTTCCGGATCTCCAACGCCTGGCGATCGAGCTGCTCGGCCTTCGCGTAATCCCGCAGCGACCGGTGCAGCGCAGCCAGATTGACGAGGCTCGTGACCGTTTCCGGGTGCTCGTCGCCGAGAAGTCGCGTCCGGATCTTCGCGGCCTGCTCGGCCAATTCGATCGCCTTGCGGAATCCTCCTTTTTGATAGAGCACGACGGCCTGGGAATTGACTTGCTCCGCAGTTAAAACCTCGCGACGCTGTTCGACGGTCAAGCGCGAGCGGATGTCCACGTCCCGCAGCGCCCGCCGCGCATCGGCCGTGCGCGCAATCGTTTTCGCCGTAGAGCTTCGTGCGAATCGTCGAAACTTCTTGCCACGCTGTGCGAGCCGCTTCAAATTCGTCGCGCTTTAAGTGCGATTGCCCCAGCCACTGCAGCGATTGGGCGATGCCTGCGTTTGCGTTGCCGAAGAGCTGGCGCTCAATCGCCAGCATCTGGTGGATCGCCGGGATGGCCTCGCCGACCTTTCCTTGGTTCAGCAGTCGGCTGGCCCCTTGCCACAACCGGTCCCGCTCCTTAAGGAGCTTCGTGCGCTCGGCGCCCGAAACGGTGGCCGGCTTATTCGCGGCCGGCGGGTCGGCAGCGGCGGCGGGGCCGGCGAACGTCGCCAAGAACCAGAGAGCGACCAAGCCGCCTTGCCACAGGACGGCCCGCACGGCGGGATGACTTCGTTGTTCGCTGGTTCCCCGCATCGAACGGCCCTCGATCAAGACAAGGCTCGGATGCCGCAAGCTTTCAAGCAGCAGGAAACAGACACGACTGGCCTGTGCAAAATTCGTCGCGAGCACCCCGAGCCTACCAGCACTGTCCCCGATACACCACAAGGAGTTTGGTTCTCTGACTTCTGCTCACGCAGTCTTAGCCGTTCGGCCAGTTGCCGACAGGCGCCCGAGAGCACGAAAGCGGCCCTCGCACGTTCAATCTCGACGTTGGTACGCACCGGTTCCACGAACGATGCGTGCGCAAAGTTGCCGAGAACGTGGGTCACGCTCAAAACGGGATTGGATAAGCCGGCCATGCTGCCGGGCGCAAGGTGAACTCCGATCAGGTGAAAAGTCTGGACCCAGCTCAGGGCTCCGGTCTGCGGAACACAAAGCCGACAGTTGGCCCCCGATTCCTTCGGGAGGTTTGCCGACACCGGTTGCACGGTACCCGCGCAGGCGCGACGCGATCGGGAACGGCGAATTTGCCGACTCCGGTCGCATCGACCACAAGCGGTCGGCACCAACGAAACTGCCGACGCCGCTCGCTTCGAGCGAAGCGGTCGGCACCAACAAAAACTGCCAAGCGGAGTTTGCCCCGGCCGAGCTTGGCGTTCGGGCCAACGGAGGCTCTCAGTGGGCGGGGCGATGACACGCTTCCGGCACCGGCCGCTCGAATCCCGAAATACGGGTAAAGCAACCGGCACCCGCAAAGCGGCTCGCGGATGCGCCGCCACCGTTGGCTCAAGGCAGAGCGAATTGCCTCACGCAGTTAAGGCGAGTCAGCTTCGCTCAGGAAAGAGCTTCCGCGACCAGCGTCGTGACGACACGGTGCGGGCCGGGTGAGGTGAAAGTCACCGGATGTCCCGGAATTCCTTCCTAGCCCGAGTGTAGCAAGCTGGACTCGAATCACGATCAAGATTTTTTGAGTTTGTTGCAACCTACGAGATGCGGGGAAGTTGCGACACGAGATTTTTCAGGCATACTTTGCGTCGCAAAGTACTTTTCGACGGCGGGTTCGTTGGGAAGTTTTTTTGGCGGGCAGAGTTCCGCGATAGGGGCGGACGGACTTTTTTGGTCCGCCATGGAGGGCGGACCGCCTTTTTTGGGGTGGACCCAAAAAAAGTCCCCCCTCCTTTTGCTCCGCCCCTCGGTCCTCGACCCGACTACGGTGGCTCTCACCCGCGGCCCGTCTGTCACAAGGGGCTAGGAGAGAACGACTTGCGAGAACCCGGGTTTCCTGCGCCTGATGGCCGCGCCGGGTCGCCGGACTCCAGAAGCCGGACTTTTTTTGGGTGGACCCAAAAAAAGTCTCCTTTTTTAGCGCCCAAAAAAGCCAAAAAAGTCCCCGTGACGGCGCTGGGAGTTCCTTGGGCCGCCTTTTCAGCGGAAGACACTTTTCTCTCAGCTCGACGGCGGCTAGTGTGAATGTCTCGTGAATCCGCGCTGAGATCGAATCCCTCGAGGTGTCGCATGCGAAGGTTGGAATCGGTTGGACGTACTGGCGCGCTGTGTGCCAGTTTTGCGTTTGGTGTGCTCTGCTGGACCGGTCTTTTGCCGGCTGGCGAGACGGCCCTCGATCGCTACGTCGCCAAGCCCGATCCGACCTACTCCTGGAAAATCGTGAAGAAATCCGAGGGGGGCGGAGCGACCCAGTTCGTCGTCGATTTGAAGTCCCAGACCTGGCGCAGCCCAAAAGAGGTCGATCGGACCGTCTGGCAGCATTGGCTGCACGTCGTCGCGCCGAGCAAGCCGAAATCGAATGTCGCGTTTCTATTTATTACCGGCGGCAGCAACGGTGACGCTCCCAAACGGGCCGAGCTGGGCGTGATCGCCACATTGACAAATTCGGTCGTGGCCGAGTTGAAGATGGTTCCCAACGAGCCGCTCGTCTTTGGCAACGACGGCGTGAAGCGCAAAGAGGACGACCTGATTGCCTACACGTGGGACAAGTTTCTGAATGGGGGCGACGAGAATTGGCCGGCCCGATTGCCGATGGTGAAAAGTGCCGTCCGCGCAATGGACTGCGTCCAGGAACTTTTGTCGAGCGATCAAGGGGGAAAGATCAAAGTCGAGAAGTTCGTCGTTGCCGGGGGATCGAAGCGCGGCTGGACCACCTGGTGCACGGCCGCGGTGGACAAGCGCGTGGCCGCCATCATTCCGCTTTCGATCGACTGTCTGAATAACGCCCCGTCGATGCAGCACCATGTCGCCGTTTATGGCTTTTACACCGAAGCCGTCGGGGATTACTTTGCCCACGGCATTACGGCCCGGGCACGCGACCCGCGGATGAAGCTGCTCATGGAGATTGAGGATCCCTATTCCTATCGCGAGCGACTGACGATGCCGAAATACATCGTCGGAGGAGTGGGCGATCAATACTTTTGTCCGGACTCGTCTCAGTTCTATTACGCGGACCTGCCGGAAGAGAAATTGCTTCGCTACATTCCGAATGCCGACCATAGCCTGAAAGGCTCGGACGCTCGCGACAGCGTCGTCGCTTACTTCTGGACGGTCGTGAACGGCACGCCTCGACCGAAATACTCGTGGACCTTCGAAAAAGACGGCTCGATCGACGTCCGGACCAGTGACCGGCCCAAAAAAGCCCTGCTCTGGCAAGCAACGAATCCAAAAGCGCGCGATTTCCGCGTGGAGACGATCGGCCAGGCATTCCGTTCCGAGGTGCTGCAGGATCTCGGTGGCGGGCATTATGTGGGAAAGATCGACTCGCCGAAGCAAGGCTGGACCGCTTCGTTTGTCGAGCTGACCTTCGACGTCGGGGCCCCCTTTCCGCTGAAAGTCACCACGGCCGTACGCGTGACGCCGGATACCCTGCCGCATCAGGATGTGGATCCGACAAAGGCGCCTTACGAAGCGAAAGTCGCTCGCAAGGACAAGCGTCGGAACCGTTAAGCAGGAGGGGCGCCCGCTCGCCTGTTTATTTGAGCGACTGTCGTTGTTGCTGGAGAAGGTGCTTGGCCTTCTCCAGCTCTTTTTTTCGGGCGGCCGAGAGGTTTTTTCCGCCTCGATTGATGAAGTACTGGATCATCCGAATTCCCGAGCCGAGGCCTTTCGGACTCACCTTGGTTGAAGCCATAACCCGGGCGATGGTTTCCGCATCTTTGGTGAACAGGTCCTTGGGCGGGAACGTCGAGACGGACGTCACATCTTGCACCCATTTTTTGCCCGCGTTGCGATGTGAGGCGGTTGCCGCGCCTTTCGGTTTTGCCTTTGCCATTTGCTCGCTTCTCCGGGGCGGGAGACTCGCGCAGCCCCAAGTCACTTGCGGGGGCACTAGTCGACGACGATTCCCGTCTCGTAATGGACGGCGTGGGCATTTTCGTCGTCAGTCTCTTTCGGAGCGTCGGGCTCGGAGTCGTACCATCTCGCTTGGTTCTCGTCGTCGGACCAATCGCTCCCCGTCCACCATTCGCGCCGCGTTTCGCTCGTGCGTTCAATCACATACTCGTGCATGACAGACCTTCCTGCTGTTAAGGGCCATCGTTTGGGATAAACAGGCTCGCAAGAGTCGTGCCGAATCCTCGAGCGACCATCATGGGCGGAGGCCATCAGCTTCGGCCGCGGGGCAGCGTGGCCCCTTTACTCGTATACGCTGGCGGAACATAGAAATTAAGCGTCCGCAGCACACGACGGCCCGTATTCCGGATTTCGTGCGTCTCGCCCCGTTCGATGAGGAGGAGCGAACCCCGCCGCAACTGACGGCGGTGACCGTTAACGATGGCCGTTCCATTGCCGGACAGCACATACAGCCATTGGTCGCTGCCCCGATGGCGGTTCTGTGGGCCACCTTCGGCCTCGCCCGGCTGGATCACCATCTCGGCCGCCTGCGACTTGTGGTTGCCGATCGCCACGCGGAAACCGTTCTGAAACCGTAAATCTTTCGCGTGCATTGATTAAACCTATCTTTCGCTTCGATAGCAGCACGCTTGATGCCCATTCGGCTGGTTTTCGACATTTTGATGCAAATTGGTATCCCAGGTGCTGATGGAGACCATGGTGACCACCAGGAAGAGGGCGGCTCGCATTTCGTGTGCACCCAAGTAAAAACCGACGGCAGGAGACAAAAAATGACTAAATCATACGGACAAATGGCGCAAGAGATTGCCGCGAAGGCGATCGACCCCGATGTCAATCTCGACGAGAACGAACGATTTCTCTCGGCAGTTGGCGGTGGGGCATTGCTGCTGACGACCGCGAACTTGCGCTCCATCCGCGGCCTGTTGGCGACGGCTGTGGGGGCGAGCCTTGTTTATCGCGGAATTACGGGGCATTGCCCGTTTTATTCGGTTCTCGGGATGCGCACATGTCCCGCCGGGACGAAAAAGGGCACTTGGACTGGGTCGAGCGCGCCGGAACGCAGAGAAGTGCACGTACGTTAAAAAGACGTGTCGCCCGGTCCTTTCGCCGATCATTTAGAAGGAAATTTCATGCTCGCCGCGTTATTTCGCGCCCTGCACCGTAACCGGCAACCAACGGTGCGGCTGCGGTCCGATAAGACGATTGGCAGCCTCCCGTTGTACGAAGTGGCGTTTGGTCCCCGTTGGTCGCATGGCGAGCAACATGGGCATGCACGAGCCGTTATTGCGATCGGCGATCAAGCGACGGGCGTTGTGGCCGTCGGAGGGCTGGCCCAGGGGATCCTGGCAATTGGTGGCTTGTCCGAAGGCGTGGTTGCCGTCGGTGGATGCACGTTGGGTCTTCTGCTGGCATTCGGGGGCGTGGCGGTCGGTGGAATCGCTCTGGGCGGTGTTGCCATTGGTGCGGCGACGCGCGGCGGCGTTTCCATCGGGTTAACCGCCTCGGGTAAATCAGCCGTCTCTGTCGAAGAGTGACGCAGCTACCCATTCCGTGCGGTACAGTGATTACGCAGGTCGCCGGACGGGGTCGACGTTTGCAAGGCCTGAAATATCGGGCCGCGCGGTGGGTGAGCGGCGTCCTAACTTCCGGCGACGCAATGTTCGCGTGATCCGAAGTACTCGAATCCGTCGTCGACGCCGCACGGCCTCGCGCGGTAACCTGGCTCGCTCGCGATGACGACTGAATCGACCACCGGCCCAGCCCCCGACGACAATCGCCATACCGACACCCGCGGCAAATCCAAGGGCGCTAGCCCCCAGCGCGCTTGCTGCTGCGACCACAATTCCAGCCGCAAGTGTTGAGCCGACGAGGGTCGCCTGCGGATGACGCAAACGGATCCATTTAGGTGGTCGCTGATCGTCATCGTTCTTTATCCGCCGTTGCATTTGAATCTCGCCTTCAGGAATGAACCGCTGCGCCTATACAACCTGGAGAGGCAAATGGCGTGCCTGCGGCGAGCTTGCTATTTTGCGCGCGGCGCTTGTCCACGATCGTCGGATGAATGGAGGGCCGACGCGGCCCGCGCCAAGTCTGCCGCAAGTTCATCCCGCATGCGGTGACGCCGCTCTGGAAGGGGTGCCCTCAACACCGCCGAGGGGTGATGAGTTGCCAGCAGGCGGCTCGACCAAGCTGAGGCCAGCAGAAGACCTCTCTGCCTGGTGATGCGAAACGAGGGACCAATAAGGGTCTGGGCGGCCGTTGCGCCCAAGCACACAATGATGCGTGGACGTACGACCCGAATCTCCGCCTCCAGCCACGGACGGCAAGCAGCGATCTCTCGCGCCTCGGCTTCTTGTGAAGTCGCCGCTTGCCCCTTTCTTCCCATTTGAAATGCTTGACCGCATTTGTGACGTAGATTGTTTCACGTTTCAAACCAACAGTCGTCAGTGCCTCATCGAGCAGGCGTCCTGCGGGACCGACAAAGGGTCTTCCTTGGCGATCCTCTTGGTCGCCTGGGCTGGGCCCTCGCCGAAGACCGTCTGCGTGGCGAGTCGAAAGAGCGGACAACCTTCGCAAGATTCGGCCGCTTTGTCGAGAGCCGTCAGGCTCTCACGCTTCGGCAAAAAATCGGTCGCAGACGAGCCGCTCGACTTAGCTTGTCGGAGTTTCCGGTCTCGCTGTGCTGGGTGTCGAACGGGCATCGAGTCGCTCGTCCCCATTAGATATCTCGATCAATGCGCAGACCTGTTTGCGTAGCAAGAATCCTGCCGGAGCAAGTCCTGGACAAAGGATTTCCGTCGCGCCGGCGGCAGCGACCTGCGCGCTCCGGTTGTAGGGCTTTTGTCGGATGGACAGCTCTCGGCTATCGTTTCCTCGTCCCACGCGGTCGACTTGCCCTTTTTGGTTTCGACGCGGGCGATCCGGATACGATGGGCTTGGAGGAAGCTGGTTAGGAACGCTCAGCGAGGGTGCGATGAGTTGCTTAGGAGCCGAAGGATGAGGCGAGCCAATACGATTGCTGCGGCAATGATTTCAGGGGCCACTGTAATCACACTGCTTGCGCCGCCGATTTCGGTGCGAGCCGATTGGCGTTGGGGCTCGTGTCTTTGCGGATGCAAGGATCGCCGTTCGCCGCAGGAATGGGCAGCCGAGGCGGCGGCCCTCGGCGTCAAAGGGGGTGCGCCTGCGCTCGGATTCTGCGGGTCCGTGACCGGTTACGAGAGGGGGATTATCCGGATTCCCTATCCAACGGTTGGCCCGGCCGCGATGACGACGACAGACACCGTTCCGGTTGCTTCGCCGCCGTCTGCGGGTAGTTTGCCACCGCCACCCAACCCAACGCCACCAGCTCCAGCGCCGCAGAATTCGGGCTCGCGTTAGGTTTCGCGAAACACGCGCGGTCATTTGCGCAAAAAAAAGGGTTCGCGCGCTGGGCTGCGAGCGAACCCGTATTTAGCTAGCAATGGATTGCAATCGAGACGCCGAACATGTGTCGACGGCTGCAATCGGACCTCTTAAATCAGGCTTTCGGCTTGCCGGGCTTGGCCGGTTCTTCCGGCGGCGGCGGCGGGGCAACCGGATGACCGGTGCCTGGAGCCGGCGGAGGAGCCATGGTGCCACCAGCCGGCGGGGCACCCATGGGCGGACCCATCATCGTCGACGGACCTGGGGCTCCGCAGGACGGGGTGGGAGCACAGCAGGACGGAGCCGGAGCACAACAGGTCGGCGCCGGAGCACAACACGAAGGAGCCGGAGCCGGGGCACCGCAACCACAGCTGGGAGCCGGGGCGCCGCAGCCACAAGTCGGAGCCGGAGCTCCGCAACCCATCTGCATGCCGCAACCGCAGCCATGATGATGGAACAGGCCCAGGTGGTGGTGGAATCCGCATCCACCGCATCCGCCGCCGAACCCACCACATCCGCCGCCGCAGCCGCCTTCGTAGCCGCCGCCACATCCACCACATCCACCACCCCAGTGGTGGAAGGCCTGAGCGCTACCGGTGCCCGCGACCAGCAGCGATGCTCCGGCCACGACAGCCAGAATCAATGTCTTACGAAACATCAGGGAATCTCCTTGCATTTTGGAACACTTAAGACGCCTATACCCTGGAAACTGCACACGCCCTGGTTGCCTGCACTGCCAAATTGCATCATGGAAAGCTGCGCAAGCTGTATGGAGTTTTCCGATTGTGGCCTTCAAAATAACAACCAGATCTGGGCTGTCAAACCAATGCAGACGGATTTTTTCGAGTTTTTCGCGATTCTTTACTTGAGGCACGGAACCGGATTCTCTCGGAAATTGCCCTTAGTTTGAGTTCGTTTCCTCACCGCGAGCCCCTTTGGGGGGCAATTCGAAGGCGTTCAATAGCCAAGCGTTCGAACGGAACCATTTGCCCAATTTCCCTGAATGCACAATTCTAATCTGACGCAAAACGCAGTTCGCCTTAACTGGACCTTTCCGGGTACGCAGTGGCAGTTTGGCGATTTCCCCAAACTGATGGGGATCCTGAAACGTCACCCCCGATAGCTTTTCCGACGGGGGACGATATCTCGATCCGGCCCGCGCGGTCGATCAGGCCGCAGAGCTTTTCGCGCGGGGGCAGACATTGTGGACATCGGAGGAGAATCCACTCGGCCCGGGGCGGAGAGCGTGGCGATCGACGATGAGATGCAGCGAGTGCTGTCTGTGATTGAGCGAGTCGCCAAGAAAGCTGACGGACCTATCTCGGTCGACACGACGAAGGCGGAAGTCGCCCGGCGGGCGCTCGATTCGGGCGCGGTCATTGTCAACGACATCTCCGGTTTGACCTTCGACCCAAAGATGCTGTCGGTCTGCGCCGAAGCGAAGGCGGGTGTTGTCTGTATGCACATCCAGGGCAGGCCCGCGACGATGCAGCTGAACCCGCAATACGACGATGTCGTCGTTGAGGTTGCCGCTTACCTAAATTCACGGCTGGAAGCGTTGGAGCGAGCCGGAATCGCTCGCGAGCGGATCGTCATCGATCCTGGGATCGGTTTCGGCAAGACCGCCCAACACAATCTGGACCTCTTGCGGAACGTCGGCCAATTCCGGTCCCTGGGAAGGCCGGTCCTCGTCGGCCATTCGCGGAAGCGCTTCTTGGGCAAGTTGTTGGGCCGTCCGCTCGATGAATTGCTCGCAGGCACACTTGGTGTGTCGATCGCCTTGGCGGTCAAGGGCGTCGACATCCTTCGCGTGCACGACGTTCAAGCCGTGAGGGATGCTCTGCTGGCGTTTCAAGCAATCATCAAAAATTGAACCGCGGCGACGCCCGCACGTCACCGCGGTTCAGGACCGAGAAACTGACCCGCACTAAATTGATTTGCGATTCAGGCTCGGAAGCGTGGCTGCTCGGAATTCAACCTCATTGCGAGGCAGACGATTCGAGCAGTTCTTCCTCCTCCTCCTGAATGATGATTCGAGGCGTGACCATCAGCATCAGGCTTTCCGTCTCACGGCCGACGCCGGTGTTCTTGAACAGTCTGCTGATGTAGGGGATTTGGCCCAAGATCGGCACGCCGGCCTCGTTTCGACCTTCACGCAACCGCTTGATGCCGCCGAGCAACACGGTGCCGCCGTCCGGCACGCTGACGGTTGTCGTCACGGTGATCGTTTCGAACACCGGCTGCTGGATGGTGATGTTGCCGACGCCCAGGTTATTGGTGGTTCCGCCAGTGGATGTGCCGCCAGTCGGAGTTCCGCTGATACCAGCGGAACCCGTTCCGGACAACCCACCGCCGAAGCCTCCTCCCGAGCTGCCTCCCCCCGACGTTCCCGTTGCCCCGGAACCCTGGCCTTGAGCTCCTTGGGTGGAACCCGATTGCACGAATGTGAAAGTGAAGACGTTGGTAATTTGACGGAAGACGGGATAAACAGAGAGGCGTACAAAGCGACGGTCCGCCGATACCACCGCGGCCACTCCCATTTGGACGCCCTCGTTGATTTCCGTAATCTGCGGCGTGAATCCCACCGCGAAGACGCCGACGGTGGGTGTGACGCTGGTGACGAATGGCCGGGTCACCGTGTCCTGGATGTTCGCCGTCTGGCCGTTAAACAGAGTCACTTTTGGAGCGAACATCACGTTCGTCCGCGTATCACCCTGTGCGGCGCGGACGAAGAAGAATGCTTCGATATCGCTCAGGATGGCCATACCAATGGTCATACCGGCGTCCGGATTGAATCCACCGAATTGGGGAATACCGATATCGAAGGAGCCCTGTCGGAAGGGAACATTGAGATCCTGCGAGAAGGTCGTCGGAGAATCCATGCCGACGATCGTTCCCTTGCTTGGCCAGTTACCCGTATTGACAAGGTTGAGCGGGAATGGGAAGGGCAGGAACGGAGTTCCCGCCGAAGTAGTGCCGGATGTGCTGGTGCTACTCGTTCCCGAGGAACTGCTGCCGGACGTGCCCGAAGTGCTGCTCGTGCCGGTGCTGCCCGACGTGCCGCCCGACGTGCTGCCCGACGTGCTGCCCGACGTGCTGGTGCCCGAAAAGACCGGGGAACCGAACTTGCCGAGCCCGAGCGTCGAATTCGGAACGTTGTCCTGAACGTTGAAGTTGAAGTCGACGCCGACCGATTCGAAGAAGTCGTCGTCCACTGTGATAAATCGGCATTCGACCGTCACTTGCAGGTCCTGCAGGCGTCGCAGTTGCTGCAAGAGGTCGCGAATTTCATCGTGGACCCTCTGAGTCTGGCGGATCACCAGGCTCAACGTCGGCTCATATTGGGTCATTGACCCCGGTCCGCCGGCTTCATCCCATGATTCGGGTTCGATCGTCGTCACGATCAAGTGCTTGATCGAATCAAAATCGGGCTGACCCAGGGCGTTTGCCGGACGTTGGGCGTTCGTGGTCGCCACCATCGCAGCGCTCGGATTGGCGCCGAGCGGTTGGCCCACCTGCATGAACGCTTGGGCCGAGGACGATTGCTGTGTCGTCGGTGCCGCGGGCACGCTCCACTGAGGGCCGGCTCCAGCCTGCATAAAGGCGGTCGGCGTGGCATTCGGAATCGGCAGGACAAGATCGGCGACCGGATACGCACGCGGTTCCAGCTTGCCTTGCTGCTTGATCCGGCTGGTAATGACCAGCACTTCGTTATTGATCATGTAGCCGAGGTTCAGCGGATCGAGAATCAGGTTGAGGGCGCTGCGAAGCGTGATCCCATCGACGCTGATCGTGACGGAAGTGCCCGACGTAACGCGTTCCTCGTCGAGTCCGGCGTTGTCGAGCACCACATTGACGTCCGCGATCTTTTGGATTTCCTCGATGACTTTGACCAGCGGTTCGTTGTTGAAGTGCAGCGAGACCTGCCGGCTGAGACTCTGTTCGATCTGTTTTTCAGGCTCGCTCCGCTCCTTGTTGTCCGAACCGTATTTGCCCTTGCGACGCTTGGTGATCTCGCTCCAGTCCTTGGGGAAGCGATAAGGACTGCCGTACATCGGGGTCGCGGCCGCGTCCTCCACCTCGTACAGCATCTCGAGGAACTGGTCCTCTTTCCGCGTCTTCAATTCGGCATTTCGCGCGACCTGTCGGCCGATGCGAGCTTTTTCGTACATGATCGTCGCCGTTGGATTCTCTTTATCGAGCTCCTTGGCTTGCTTGGCGATCAATTCGGCCTCGGCCCAACGGTCCTGCTTGACGAGCTTGTTGTACTCTTCGACGAGATCGGCGAATTCCTGTTCGACGCGAATCTTGTATTGCTGATCGAGTTCGATTTCAGTTTTGATTTGATTGTTGTGTTGGAGTTGGCCTGCGACCGGCGCGAGCTGTTTCTGGCGGGCCTCGATCTCCTGCCGCGAACGGTTGAGCAGATGCAGCAAGGGAGCGACCGCGTCCGAGCCCAGGTCCGATTTCTCCACATTGTCGATCGCCTTGGCGAGGATTTTCACGGCTTCGTCCGGATGAGTGTCACGCAGGCGCTCTGCCTTGAAATGCGCGTTGAGCGCTTCCGTGCGCAGTTTCTCGAACTTCAAGGCCCGCTGCTGATCGGCCAGATCGATTCGGTTCGTGCTGCGCGATCGTTGCGATTCCGCGGGACCCGTGGCAGCCACCTCTTCCGAGACCTGTCGGATGCCCTTATTGTGGGCAGGCGCAAGATCTCTCAGGAAATCGTGCAATTGTCGATGTCGAATGCGGTCGAGCGGTTGGCCCGAGTGATAGCACTGGAGAAAGTCGGTGTAGGCCGCGTCCGTGTGTCCTTGACGAAGGTCCTGCATTCCGAGATTGAACAATTCGTCCGCCGACAGACCCGTCGGTTGAATGACAGCAATAGCGTCGACAGGATTCGCCGAAGCAGTTGTCCGCGGAGCCGCCGGGGACGGCACGGCTGGGAGGAGTGAAACCGGTGTGCTTGTCGGAGGCAATGACGGCAATTCCGCCACGGGCTGCTGCTCAGCGGTTGGAACTGACTGAGGCGGCAAGGTTGGGGTCGGCGCGGTCGTCATTGCGTCGGTAGCCGCAGGGGCGGCCGGCGGCGCGGGCAACGGTGATGGTGTTGTTGCCGCGGCGGCGGTCATTTGCACCGGAGGGGCTGCGTCGAAAGTGTCTGGAGCGGTCGGGTTGCCCGAGCTGGCAATCGAGGAGGAAGAATCACGTCGATCGATGTCGGCAAGAACGAGTTCCGGCCTGTCTTCCATGATCGAATAAGTGACGTCGAGCGCCGCAGCTGCTTTGGCCTTGCGCCGTGCCAATTCGATGCGACCTTTTTTCAGATCCTCTCGGGCACTGCGCACCAGCGAGAGGGCTTGCTCCTTCTTCGCCTTATGAACAGAGACGCTTTCGGTTCCCACAGGCGATTGTGAGTCGGCTTGGCTGACGTGGTTTCTGTCGGAGGCGCCCTGGACCGATTCGGCTCCGGCCTGTTCGATACCAAAATCCTTTGCAGTGTTTTGATTGGTCTGGCTCTCGCGAATGGAGATCGATTCCATCACGAGTTCGGGCCGATCATCGAACGGACCATAGTTCACATGGAATTTCGCGGCCTGGTCTGCCTTAACGCGAGCCGCGGCCAGATTGCCCGCCTTGAGATCCTGTCGCGCCTGCCGCAGGAGATCTTGGGCCTTTTGTGCGTCCGCGGGCGAGCCCGCAGTCTCTTTCGGCGACCTGGCGGTTGAGTTGTCGGTTTCATTTCCGAAGGCGAAGGGGTCCGCGGAACCGGAGGGCGCGGCCCGCTCGGCTCGGGTGACATCCGCCAACAGTGTGTCCGGACGATCCTCGAACATTCCGAAGACCACGTTCATTTGTTTCGCTTGAAGCGCCTTTTTGCGGGCTGCATCAAAACGACCTGCCTGGAGATCGGCTCGTCCTTGGCGGATCAGCTCGAGTGCCTGAGTGCGGCCGGGATCCGTCGCGATCGTATTCGTGCGTTTTTTGAGCGATTTGCGGGAGAGAATCTTCGTTCCCGTGGCACGCTCGATCTCGCTGATCAAGGTCTGCGGCTGATCCTCGAGGATGTCCCATTTCACGTCGATTTCGTCTGCCTTGAGGGCTTTGGTGCGCGCCTCGTCGTAATCTCCGGTGTTAAAGGCGGCACGTGCTTGAGCTAGGAGTTTCTTTGCTTGCGCCTTGGGAGTGACGGGCGCCGATGCGCTGGGACCCGATGCCGGCGTCAGTTGTTTGCTATTGTCCGCGAACTCTGGAAAGTCGGCCGGCGCTTCCGGTCCCGGCGATTGACCGCGAACAACGAGCGGTTCGCCCGTGCCGGAGGAGGGAGTTGCTGCCTTCGGCCGACGCAGCTTGTCGATTTGAACCAGGACGCGAGTCGCACGGTCGTCGAGGAAATGATAGGCCGACTGTACCTTGCGGACGGCCGCTGCCTTGGCTTGAGCCAGGTCCACGCGGCCACGCTCGAGATCTTCGCGAGCCGAATCGATGAGCGCCGCGACATAGCGGTGCTTCTTGAGGATCTCCTGGCGGGCCGCCTCCTTCGACGGCGCTCCGGCCGTCGCCGGTTTTCTTGCGACCGGTCCGCCGGAGGCCGGCGCGGCGCCGTCGTCCGCGGCGGCCGTTCCAATCAGCGATGCGAGCAATGCCGCTGCCGTCCAAGTGATCAATCCGAATGCGTGGCGCAAGTCTCGTTCCTCCTTCAGTCCACGAAGGCCGAAGTCCTCAGTCCGTAGAGCGGTGGGTAGGAGCAGGTTCATAAGGCATTCCGAATTGCCGGTGTCGGTCGTCGGCAAAAGTTCGCTGGCGACGTCGACCACGACATGCCGATTGGACGGTCCCGATCGCCGAGTGTCGCGAGATCATTCGCGGCGGCCGGCGGTCGCGTGGCTTGAAAAATCTGTAATCGATAGGAGAGGGGAGATGAGCGGGCGGCTACATAACTGATAGCCGCTGAATCGGGTCAAGAGCGGTCACGACGTTTTTTCACAGAATCGCTTCCATTTTTGTTTACCGGCGAAGGACCGGCGTAATCTGCCGGTGGCCCCAGTTCTTCCGGGGGTAAAAATGACGATTCGATGCTCGCACGCTGATACACTTCGACGAGAACTTCCTGCGTCGCTTGTTTCTGCAGCTGATCCTCGATTTTGCGCCGGATGCTTTCTTGCATTTCCGCCAGCGAATGCCGCCCCGCCGGTTTCCGGGCGCTGAGGCGAATGAGACGGTATGAATCGGGCGTGTGGATCACGGGGCTGACTTCGCCCGGAGCCAACTTGTGCAGCATCTCCGCGGTCTTCACGTCGGCCACGCTGTCCGGTTTCGTCCAGGATTGCTGTCCGCCAGTTTCCGCGTGCGGTCCATCCGAGTATTTCTTGGCGACCTTCGCGAAGTTTTCACCGCGGCGCAATGCGTCAACGGCCTTTTCGAGCAGAGCCAAAGATTTTTCGCTGTCCGCCATGCTTGGCAAAGCTGATCTCGAGCAGCTGCCAGTTGACCTTTTCGGGATAACTGTAGTCGGCCAGATGGGACTCGTAGTACGCGAGGACTTCTTGCCGACCGACGACGTGCGGTTTCTTCGATTTCTGACGGACATATTCGTCCGCCAGCAGCCGGTAGCGAAACTCGACTTTGAGGCTGGCAAGCGACGTGCCCTGAGTTCGTAATTTCTGCTCGACCTCAGTCTTCGCGGAGACTTTCAGATCTTTTTTGAGCTTCTCGACGTATTCGTCGAACATCTTGCCGATGGCTTCTTCGATTTTGTCCTTCTGCTCTTTTTCGAGTTTTGCTTCGAGGGCTTGCGCGACAACCCGCGTCCGAACATATTCCTTCAAGTATTTTTTGATTGCCGTTTCTTGCAGCGCTCGGAGTTCCTGTTCGCTCACCTTTCCGTTTGCAATGTTCTTGCTGGCGATCAACAGGCTCAATCCTTCGGGCGGCAGCGGTTCGGGATAGGCGCGCTCGAAGATTTCCGAGGCGAAAATGGGTTGGCCGTTCACCATCGCGACGACCGTCGTGTCGGGAAGCCTTTTCGACGGAGGCGGAACGTTTGCGGTGAACGAAGTCCGCTTGATCGTTTCTTCAGTTGGAGCCGCTCCACGTGTTGTCTCGGAGGCTGGTTGGACGGTGCCGTCAGCGCTTACCGTATTGCTGGCCGAGGTCCCGGAACTTGGGGCGTTACCTGCGGTCTGATTAGCGGTTGAATCGACCGTCGATTTGCTGGCCGCGGTTAGCTTGCGGGGTGGCGGAGGTGCGAAAACCGGGTCGTTGGTCTTCGCGGGATCGAAAAGATCGCATCCAGTCAATGCGACCAAGGTCAGTGCCAGCAGAAAGGGAGTGCTGCGGCAGGTTCGGCGATCGCAAATCGGTCGAACAGAGTCGACGGCCGGTTGACACCGTTCGACTTCGCGCATCGGGCGATTGACCGTGGACCGCTCCATGGACGGGATTTCTAAACGCGCGCTCGACTTGCGTCGACCCGAATCGTCGGATTGGTCGAGAAACCGTTCCGCTACTCAGGGTCGCGCCTGGAGAGGCTGCGTCTGTACGTGATTGGGAAGCCGCTAGCGGGAGAGAGGAAAAGGGGGCGGAGTATACGCCTAGGTGTCTGCCGGCTGCAACACCGATTTCAGTTCGGCAACCAGGTCATCACCCGTCAATTCGGCGATCAGGGAGATAAACATACGCATTTTTTGCATCGACCACGCGTAGCCGCCCGGGCCAACGCTTCGCCAGTTGCCCCATCTTCTGCGAATTGTTGTAGCGGAAGACCGCGTCGGTCGAACCCTCGAGGTGAATGTCCTCGATTTCCCAATGCTGCGAGTAGATCTGCAGCTCACGCACGTGTCGAAGGCGTTCTGTTTCGATGGGCAAGGGACCGAAACGGTCGCGGAGTTCATCCTCCCATTCGATGAGTTCGGCAAGCGTCTGAATGTTGGACAGCTTGCGGTAGATCTCGATCTTTTGCCGAGCGGAGGGAACGTAAGAGCCTGGCAGAAACGCGGAAACGGGCAAATCGATCGAGACGTGAAACGGCTCGCGAACGGGTTCATTTTTTAGCTGCCGGGCCGCATTATCGAGGAGCCGGCAATAAAGTTCGTAGCCCACCGACGTGATGTGGCCGCTCTGCTCGGTCCCCAGAATATTGCCCGCGCCGCGGATTTCGAGGTCGCGCATGGCGATTTTGAAACCGGCTCCCAGCTCGCTGAATTCCTCCACGGCTTTGAGTCGGCGGGCCGCCGTCGATGACAGGCTTTGGCCTTCTTCCAAGAGCAAATAGCAATAGGCGCGGTGCTTATAGCGACCCACGCGACCGCGAAGTTGGTGCATGTCCGCCAGGCCGTATTTGTCGGCCTGGTGAATGAAAATCGTGTTCGCGTTGGGAATATCCAGCCCGCTTTCCACGATCGTCGTGCAGACCAGAACGTCGGTTTTGGCCGACACGAAGCTGAGCATGGCGTCTTCCAGCTCGCCTTCGGGCATCTGGCCGTGGGCGATGGCAAACCGCGCCTCCGGCACAATGGTCGCCAGGCGGTCCGCGATCAGCCGGATGTTGTAGACCCGGTTGTGCACGAAAAAGACCTGGCCATTGCGATTCAATTCGCGAACGATGGCCTTGCGGATCAGCTCGGCGTCGAAGCGGCAAATGCGGGTTTCGATCGCTTGCCGATCACGCGGC
This sequence comes from uncultured Planctomycetaceae bacterium, assembly GCA_963756305.1. Classification (GTDB taxonomy): domain Bacteria; phylum Planctomycetota; class Planctomycetia; order Planctomycetales; family Planctomycetaceae; genus DASPSM01. The sequence continues at coordinate 745,908 of CAVWNP010000001.1, read as the reverse complement.
GGCGTCGTCAGGTTCGAAATATCGCGGATGCCCAAGAGCGACATATGCAGCGTACGCGGGATCGGCGTGGCGCTCATCGTCAGCACGTCGACCTCGAGCCGCAGCCGTTTGAGCATTTCCTTGGCGTCGACGCCAAACCGCTGCTCTTCGTCGATCACGAGCAGCCCGAGATCCTTGAAGCGAACATCCTTCTGCACCATGCGATGCGTGCCGACGACGATGTCCACTTCGCCCAATTCCATTCCTTCGAGCGTCCGCTGTTGCTGGGCTTTCGTGGAAAATCGCGAGAGCACATGCACATTGAAAGGAAATTCGGCCATCCGCTCGCTGAATGTGCGGAAATGCTGCTCGGCCAACACGGTGGTCGGAACAAGAACGGCCACTTGCCGGCCCGCTTCAACCGCCTTGAAGGCGGCCCGCATGGCCACCTCGGTCTTGCCGTATCCCACGTCTCCGCAAAGCAAACGGTCCATCGGGCGGGCCTGTTGCATGTCGCGTTTCACGTCGGCGATGGCTAAGACCTGGTCCTTGGTCTCGGTATACGGGAACGCGGCCTCGAACTCCTTTTGCCAATGGCTGTCGGCCGGAAAGGCAATCCCGGGTCGTGAGTCGCGTTTCGCCTGCATCTGGATCATGTCGCTGGCGAGGTCCAGAACCGCGTGGGCCACCCGCTCCTTTTTTTGGCCCACGTCGTGGTTCCGAGCTTGGAAAGCTGAGGAGTGGACTTGCTGGCTCCGATGTATTTCTGCACGAGGTCAATCAGTGAAACCGGAACAAACATCCGCACGGCATCGGCAAATTCGAGAATCAGGTGCTCTTCCTTTTGCACCCCTTTGTCCAAAAGTTGCATGCCGCGATAAGCGGCGATGCCGTGCGTCAGATGGACGACCAGATCCCCCTCGCTCAGCTCCAAAAAGCTGTCGATCGCCCGCGTTTCATAGGTGCGGCGACGTGCTTCGCGGCGCAATTCGGTGCGGCCAAAGAGTTCCTGGTCGCTCAAGACCAGGATGCCCTCGGAAACCAGCCGAAAACCGCGCGTGACATGTCCGATGCAGAGTTCCACGCGGCCGGCCAACGAGCGGCCCGGCTCCGCCAAAAGCTCCGCCAACCGCGCCCGTTCTCCTTCGTTATGGCAGGCGATCAGGACCTGCTCGTCCCGCCCGACCAGCGATTCCAACTCGCTCAGTGCCTCGGTTCGCGGCCCCTGAAACCGCTCGATCGATTCGATTCGCAAATGGCATGTCGTGTCGAAGCTGTCACCGGCAATCGCCGCGATCGTGACGGAGGGAAACTGAGTTAATCGCGTCATCGTCGCGGGAATGCTGAAGAGTCCTCGTGCGTCATCGAGACGGCCGAGGTACGCCTTCGCCTCGTCCATCAAATCGCTGACTTCGCAAAGGACGACGCGGGTTTCCGCGGGAAGCGCGTCCAGAAAGCCCTCAGTCGGCGCTTGGCTGCCTCCTCCCGCCTTGAGGACGGTCAGCTCGACTTCCGTGAGATCTTCGAGTTTCCGCTGAGTTTCTGCGTCAAAACGGCGAATCGACTCGACCTCGTTGCCGAACAACTCGATCCGCACCGGGTCCTCGGCATCGGCCGGAAAGAGATCGAAAATCCCGCCGTGCATGCAGAATTCGCCGGGGACTTCGATCGCAGGCACTCGCTCAAAACCGCGGTCAACGAGCCACCGCAGCAACTCTTCCGTGTCGACGACGTCCCCCACGCGAACCCGTCGCGTCCCCTGCTCTCGTTCCTTCCGGCTCGGCACGGGCTGCAACAGGGCCGAAATCGTCGTCACGATGACTCTCGGTCCGTCGGCTTCTGCCAACCGGCCCAGCACCCGCAAACGGCCCGCCGTAAACGGCGTCGCGGACCGTGTATTCTTGTGGCGGCGTGTCCCACGCCGGAAAGATTTCGGGGCGCTACCTAGAAAACCGAGCAAATCGGCGGCAAAATCGTCGAGATCGGAGGGCCGCGGCAGGACGACGAGGAACGTCCGCTCAATACTTTCGGCCAGTGCTGCCACCGCCAGCGCGGACGATGAGCCCCAGGCTCCGTCGACGGCGGCACTCTCGCCGCGAGCAAGAGCGGCCGCCACCTCCGCAAAGCCTTCAATTTGAAGCAGCTTCGGCGCCAGGTCGGTAAGACCCCCGGCGACCAATCGGCCCGGAGGCACCATCGGACGAATTTTAGCGATTTGTAAGGGTTTGGGAACGCCGCCCCGAAAGGACTTAACCGCCCCGTCGCCAGGCAGACGCAAATCGACGAGATCGGATCAAGGCACACGATTTGCCACCTTGTGCAGCGCCCCGGCCCGCCGTTTGGCCGCAATTTACAGGAGAACTTCCATGGAGCGTCGCGATTTCTTGAAAACGATGTCCGCCGGCGCCGGAGTCTCCGTCGCGGCGACGGGATTTTTTGGCTCCGTACCGGGCCAATCAGCCTCCGCCCAACAGACACCCGCGTCGCCACCCCCCGCCGGACCGCCCGCAGAAACCGTCCGCGGCGACATGCGGTACCGCACCCTCGGCCGCACCGGGGAACGCGTCTCCCTGCTCGGCCTGGGCGGCTACCACATCGGAATTCAAAAGACCGTCGAGGAAAGCGTCCGCATCATCCGCACGGCCATCGATCGCGGCGTGAATTTTTTGGACAACTCCTGGGATTACAACAACGGCCAAAGCGAAATCCGCATGGGCCAGGCCCTCAAAGACGGCTACCGGGCCAAAGTCTTTCTGATGACCAAAATCGACGGCCGTACGCGTGTCGAAGCCGCCAAACAGATCGACGAGTGCCTGAAACGCTTCGGCGTCGATCACATCGATCTGATGCAGCATCACGAAGTGATCCGCCTGGAAGACCCCGACCGCATTTTTTCGCCCGACGGGGCCATGAAGGCCTTTTTGGACGCCAAACAGGCCGGAAAAATCCGCTACATCGGCTTCACCGGGCACAAGGACCCCATGGTCCACCTCCGCATGTTGCAGGTGGCCGCCGACCACGGTTTCCACTTCGACGCGCTGCAAATGCCGCTGAATGTCATGGATGCCCATTTCCGCAGTTTCGGACGCAATGTGGTTCCCGTCGCGGTCGAGCGGGGAATCGGCGTGCTGGGAATGAAGCCGCTCGGCAGCGGAGCCATCCTCAAGAGCAAAACAGCCACGGCCATCGAGTGCCTGCACTACGCCATGAATTTGCCGACCTCGGTGGTGATCACCGGCATGGACACGCCCGCAATCCTCGAGCAAGGCCTCGAAGCCGTCCGCACCTTCAAGCCCCTTTCCCGCCAGCAAGTCGACCGACCTGCTGAACCGCACGGCTCCGGCCGCGGCCGACGGGCAATACGAGCTGTTCAAAACCACGGCCCACTTCGACGCCACGGCACGCCATCCCGATTGGCTGGGATAACCGAGAAATCATGGGCGAATTGCTGATTGTCTGGTCGGCCCGGATCGTTGTGCTTTTCTACGCACTGCGATTGGCGGCCGACTTTCTTGTGGTGGAACCGACGCGGCGGGAACGCTGGGCTCGCTGGGCTTGGACTGCGGGCTGTGCCCTCTTCCTGGCACATCTCGCCTTGGCCTTCCATTTCCTGCACCATTGGAGCCACGCGGCCGCGGTCGCCCACACGGCTCAGCGGACGAACGAGGTCGTCGGTTTCAGCTGGGGAGGCGGCGTTTACATCAATTACGCGTTCACCCTGCTGTGGGTCACCGACGTCGTTTGGTGGTGGATTCGCGCCGCCCGCGGCGAACCGACGCCTGCGGCTGCTTATTGGACGGTGCACGCCATCTTCGCCTTCATGTTTTTCAACGCCACGGTTGTCTTCGGACCGCCGTTTTGGAAGTGGGTCGCACTCGCGGCTGCCTGTCTGCTAATCGCCGCCCGCCTTTTTTTGCCTCGAAACCGAGAATTCCAGCCGGTTCCTGAGACCCCCGCGGGAGCCGGATGATGGACGTCGTCGACGCCTACGCCCACTGCGGCCTCTCCAAGTACGAACCCATCGAAAAGGTCCGCCAGGCAATGGCCGCAGCCGGCGTTTCGCGAGCCGTTCTGGTGCAGCATCTGGGCGAATTCGACAACTCGTACATCGGTTCCGTCGTCGAATCCGATCCCCAGCATTTCGCCGGAGTGCTCCTGGTCGACCACCGCCAACCGGACGTCCTCGGCACGCTTGGAAAGTGGCACTCGACGGGACATTTCCAGGGCATCCGGCTCACCTCGCAGGCCATTCTCGAATCGCCCGACCTGCTCGCCACCGCCGCCAACCTCGGGCTGATCATCGTGCTCTACGCCCCCGAAGGCATCCGCCCGATCGTGAAAACGCTCGAGAAAGAACTGCGTCTCGCACCGTTCACCCGGGTGGTCGTCACCCATCTGGGCAACCCAAGTCTCGAAAACGGCGACCTCGCCGAATCGGCCCGCGACGTGTTCCGCCTGGCCAAATTCGGGAACGTTTTTTTGCAAATTTCCGGGATGGCGCAGTTCTGCCCGTTCCCGCACGACGATCTCCGCCCGCTCATCGCCGACGCCTTCACCCACTTCGGGCCCACGCGGATGCTGTGGGGCTCGAACTTTCCAGTCGTCGGCACCAAAGAAGACTACACCGCCGACCTGCACCTGCTCCTCGACGGCAAACTGCCGATTCCCGCCGAGGCCATCCCCAAAGTCGCCGGTGAAAACGCCCAGCGCCTTTGGTTCAACCGCACCGTCTGAGCCACCCCGACCTGACCAATTTCTGTACACTTTTTTGGCTTTTTTGGGGCGCTAAAAAAGGAAAGGACTTTTTTGGGGTCCACCCAAAAAAAGTCCCGCTCAACTAAAAAACGCCCCCCAAGTTTTTCGGATGAATTTTCTCAAGTCGTTTTGTTGATTGATCTTGCGTCGCAAGAGTCGCAATTTTCCTCTTGAAGTACCCGGCCAGTTTCGGGTATGATACAGCTGTGCGGCGATTTTTCCGCACGGGGATATATTGCCTCCGCCATTGAGGCGGAGACTTCGAGAAAACGACCGGATTCGGTTCGCCTCGGCTCATCTCCCGCGAGTGAGCACCGTCCATGACGCGGGTGTCGCCCGCGGGAAATTGCCACGCATTTCCCGAGGCCCGCGACTCGGCGCGAAGAGCACGAACCGGAAGGCGTTGCGACGTTCCGCGTAGCAGGCACGGTAGGCCGGCACGCTGCGTTTGGAATTCGCACTCTCGAATAGCCGGGCCAGCTTCTCTCGAAGCGGCCACACGCAAATTCCGGCGGGGAATCCGTCGCGATGAGCGGAACGGTTTTCCCGATCCGAAATAGCGCGCTGAATCCTCCAAGTCCGTAAGCCCCCGCGAGCCGGGGGACGGTCAGCGGTCCACGAATTGCCTGACAGGGGCCACGAAAAAGCTGCGCCACTCGGGAGCGGACTAATCCGCGTCTCTGGCAGACAAATCGCGCGGCTTCGGCCGTCCTGAAATTGCGCAAGTGCAAGACCGTGCACGGGCCCGATAGAGAAAACGAGCGTCATCACGCCTAGGAGACCAAAGGGATTGTGATGCCACGAATTCTTCGATCCCTTCAACGCTCTGCCGCCGAGTGCCATGAATGGTGGTACGCCATGACTTGTCTCGGCCGGACTCGCATCGGTCCTCGACTCGTGTCGATCACGGGGCTTTGTGCGACTTTGCTCTTGGCGACTCCGTCGACGCCGTTCGCCGCGAATGACGGCGAACCGCCCGCGGCGTCGACGACGGTCCCGACAGCCAGCGCCAAGCTGTCGAACGACTTGTCGGCACTCTTTCGCCGCATCGATGAACTGGGCCGCGCCTCGGTGGAACACGCCCGGTTCGTGAAGGTCACGCTTTCCAGCGTCGAACGGCAGGGGCACAAATCGTCCGAGTACGCCTGGCTGGTTGGCGAAAACGACAAAGCGGTGATGTTACTGCAGAATGATCTTGTGCCCTGGTCCTACAACAGACGGGGATCCACGAAGATCCCGTCGAACTGGGACCCCGCCGAGGTCACCCTGGGCGCGATCGAGAAGGCGGATTTTCCGGCCTATTGCGAAGGACTCATTCATCCTAAGGAATCGCCCGCCGGCGAATCCGGGCGTGCTCGCCGCAGTCTGTTTGCCCCGGGCCCATCAGAAAAGTTCTTAATTGCACACGCCGCCTGGAAAAAAGGCCTGCCCGAACTCTCCCTGCGGATCCTCTCAACGGAGGATAAGTTCCGCGAGGATTTTGCGACTTACCAACGCGACGTTGTGGAGGATCTCGCCTGGTTGCATTACCTAAGGGCGGTCAACCTGTTGATGTTCGCGGATCGCAAGGAGGTTCTGGCCCAACTCAAACTGGTTTTGGAGATTTCACCGCAAGGCAAGTTCGCATCGCGGGCCCGCGACTTGGCCGGACACATGGAACGTTTGATTGCCAAGGCCGCGGCGGATGCGAAACGCCCGTCCGACCAACCGGCCGCCGACGATACCGAACGAGCCCGCCGGCTCATCGCGGAATTGGTGAATGTGCACTGCGTGCAAATCTCACAGCCGGGCGAGATCGATCCCTACGTGGTGATGGTCAACGGCCAACCCCTTCCCGTGGCGCCGACCCTCCTCCTGGGCGGCATGGGCATGAAGGCCGTGCCTCCGTTGATCGGGGCGCTCGACGATCAGACGCCGACGCGGACCGTCTATCATTGGCGGGACTTTTACCACGAACGAATGGTGTGGAGGGTCTCCGATTTTGCGTGGTTTCTCTTGCGGCGGATCACCGGAAAGGAATTCGGCGCCCGGCCTGTCGGCGGATTTACATTCTCTTCGATGCCTCCGGCAGAACAGCGGCACGTGATTGCCGAGATCAAGCGCTGGTACGACGCGAACAAGAGCCAGACGCCCGACGAGCGGATGTTCGGTTTCTTCTCCAGCGACAGGCCCAACGACTGGACCACTGCGGCGCTTTATTTTCTGCGAAAGAAGGAGGCCCGGGCCGTGCCCCCCTTGCTGCGGAAAATCCCCAATGCGCGAAACTTCGTCAAAGGTGACCTGTGCGAACTCGTGGGCCGCTTTGGCGACAAGAGTGCCAAGCCCGTGCTTCGAACGGTGCTCCAGACGGCCCGCGAGCCCTCCGACCGCCTCAATGCGGCAATCGCTCTTTGGGAGCTGGGCGACGATTCCGGCGTGCCGCTTGCCGTCGAGTACATGAAGGCCAAAGAACAACCGTATGGAAACTGGGAAGAGCCGATCTGGTTTCTGATGCGGGCACGCAACGCGGAAGCCATGCAAGCGATGAAGGCGATGGTTGTGGAGGCGCCGCCGCAGCGAGTTGGGGAAATCGTGCGGATGATCGAAAAATCCATCACGGGCGACTTGTGGAGCAAGGAACATGAGCCGGCCGGCTGCGTGGAGATTTGTCCGGCCCTCATCGCGGCGATGGAGCACTCCGAGCCGAGCGGCGAGGTAATCAACGACAATCCGCTTCGCGTCAAAGACACCGCCGCACGGACGTTTGCCATGATGAGACAGGGATTCGGCACGCAAGCGCACGGATTCATGCGGCTGGATCCCGCGCTGTTCAACGACTTGGAACCCGATACGCGGAAACGCGATTCACAAATCGCTGCCTTGAAGCATTGGTATGGCGAGAACAAGAGCCGTCTGCAATGGGATGCGAAGGCGCGGAAACTCGTCGTCAAATTATAGGACAACTGAATTTGGACGACTATTTTCACCCGCAAAAGTCAATCGATCGTCTTGGGCGCCGGCTGCAACTTCATGCAAAGAACCTTCTCACCGACCGCGAGTTGGCAAGCGACGTCATCTATTGGATTGCGCACACCGAGGAAGCCGACCGCCCCGGTCTCGTCAAAGAAGTGGCGACGATGGTGCCAGAGTCGGTGCTTCGCGAAGTGGGATTCTTTTGCGGAGAAATCCTCGCGCCGGGAGCGGCTTGGCTTCCGATCTCATTGAGTGCGTGGAACGATGAACACCGCGAACACACGATTCTCGGGTGCAGGCAGGCGGCGCTCGAGTTTCGACGACAATTGTCCTCGAGTGGATGAGCCTTCGAGGCAGTGGCGAGCCGCTCGTCGCAATCGTCCGTCAACTGGCGCGGACTTGCGGCCCTCAGACATTCTTCGCCGACAACGACGGCATTCCCTTGCTTATCCTGTCCGCGGACGCGACTCCAATCGGCCCAGAGCCTTGGTACGGCACTCTGCCCGATTTTGTGCTCGACTAAGGAATGGTAACGACGAGGCAAAAGGGTAGGCAAAGAAGGAGAGCGGCTTTTTTTGCAAAAGGAGGGAAAGTGGACGCAGCTTTTCGTTGATGGTCGGCTAGACTCGCTGGTATCGTCACTCGCAAACCTGGTTAAGGGCGCAAACGTGGTCCGCCGACTGTCGACAATACTGGCCGTTTTGAGCACGCTTGCCGTGAGCCATTCAAATCTGCTGGTTGGGTGGCGTGACTCAGGGCGCGCTTTGGGCTGGGACGACGTTTCGCATCGGGTTTCTGACGGCGGCGCTCTTGTCAAAACCGGGCGCAAACGCGTGAAAAAGTGGTCCAAACTGGGCATGTGGCTGCCCGAGAAGGATGTTCCCTTCTTCAAGGATAACTACGCAATCTTGCAGCCGGTTTTGCGGGATGCGATCGCCGATGCGAGTGACGCGATTCGGCAAAACGCGTTGTATGTTGTGCGCGAGATCGGGCCGACAGCCTTGCCGCTGGAACCGCAGCTTGCAAAGCGGGTGGAAGTCGAGCCGGATCGAACCGTCCGCCTCTATCTTTACGCGGCCGCGCGATCGATCGGGGCGAAATCCGATCACACGCTGGCCTTGATGAAAGAGCGTTACGCGGCATTGGAGACGCAGCCCGATTTCCGCGTGCATGACTACGATCACACGCCGGTCGACGAGAGAATCGAACTCGCCGCCGCACTCTTGAGGCTCGACGATCAACCCGAGCGACGGGCCGACTATCGCGACTTGATTCTGAGATGGCTGAAGCCCGCGCCGAGGATCTTCGGGCCGGCCGGCAAGAGGCCTATTGGGACCATCGCTGGATCGCCGTCAACGTGATCGAGAATTGCGGCGGTCCTCGCGAGGCAATTCCGCTGCTGCAAGCGATGCTCAAGGAGCCGCATCGTAAGGTGTGGGTCTACATCAAAGTGTCTCGCGCTCTCGGCGCGCTGGGAGTTGGTTCTCAATCAAACTGACATCGCCGCCCGCCGGACGAAGTTTTGTGGGGCAGGCTTTGCCTGCCGATTCCGATCGCGTCTGCAGACCGATGCCGAGTGAGCGGCATGCTGAGCATGCCGTACGGAACTCAGTCATTCCGCCCGGGCCGTACTTCTTGAAACGCTTCCGCCGCGGTGCGGAGAAATTTACCGAAGCGATCCCTTCTGCGATTGAGCCAGCGGGCCAACCAAGGCAAGGATGCGAAGCCCAGGTGCAACACCAGCCGCGGCAGGGAGAGCAGCCTGGACGCGCTGCGCGAGAACGAGAGCGAGCGCTTTGTGGGCGGCAGGCGACGCCGTTCGTATTCCTCGAGTAGCCGATCCGGTTGTTCGGAGGCCAACTCAGCAATGAGCAGCGCGTCGGCCACCGATAAGTTCGCACCTTGGCCGCCGGCCGGCGTCACTGGATGGGCGGCGTCCCCCATCAGCAATGCACCGGCGATGCCAAATCGCGGCGAAAGGCTCCATCCGATGCGGAACCGCGCGAACCCAGCCACGTCGGTGCGCGGACCGATTAATTCCGCGAGAACCGAGTCCTGTTGCGCGAAACTGCGGAGCGCTTCTTGCAGACGCGCTGCATCTTGGCCTGCCTCGGGCCGCATCGGAAGCAGGGCGACCCCTTGGCCTTGGGGCAATGGGGCGGCCGGCATGCCCAGCAGTCCTGTGCGAAGCCGGTCTTTGTTGAGCCAAATTCGCACGCCATTCGGCGGCAGACTCGCCGGCCAATCGAAGCGGAATCCGAGCACGTCGAGCGGAAACTGGCGAAGATCGGGCGGGAATCCGCAGGCCTTCCGGACGACGGAGTGCGCACCGTCGTCGCCAACCGTCCAATCGGCCAGGATTTCTTGCTCCGTGCCGCTCGCCGTATCGCGCGTTCGCACGCCGACGATCCGCTCCTTGTCGCGCAAAACCTCCGTGACTTCCACGCCGCGCCGATACTCGCAACGTGCCTGTTGCATCAGCAATTCGCGCGTGTTGGCCGTCGAGCAGGGCTGAACGCCCGCGTCGTCGAACACCTTCGCATCGATGCGCAGGAGTTCCTGTTTCCCGCAGGTCAGCAAGGCGGCGCGGATGGGCACAGACCACTGCGGTTCGAGTTCTTCGGGGAGCAGCGTGCGCAACGCGGCAACCGTGGCGGGCCACAGCATCTCCGGCCGTGCCTGGGGAGTCGGGGCGGTGGCTTTCTCCAACACCAGCACGCGCCGGCCGCGACGGCCTAACAAATTGGCCAACACCGCCCCGCCGATTCCGCCTCCGACGATTACAAAGTCGAACTGCATGACGCGCTCTGTTTCGCCGCTATTCCAGACGAACGCCTCTTCCAGGCTAACGCCGCCGTGCCGATCTCGAAATGGCCCTCTCCGCAGGGCGTGATCGACGTGGGCAACAAGCAGTTTCTGAAGTTGTGGGAACTTTTTGCCACGATCGGTCGTCTCCTAAGGCAGCCCCTCTGATTGTGCGCTTTCTCGCTACCCTTTCGGGAAGGAGTGGTTCCATGCGCAGCTCTCTGCTCGTCGCGTCGGTCGGATGCTTGCTCGTCGTCGCCGGGAATCAATACGGTTGCCCTCAGGAGAGCCCCACCAAACCGGGCCGGGGTACGGCCGCTGCTCACGGTGCTTCGACCCAACCGGCCGGTCCGTCTCACTTCATCGTTGGCGCACCGGTGCGGTACAAAAACCTCACTATCTTCCCTGTCTTGTCAAAAACGGCGCAGAATTCGGACCGGTTCATCACGCTCGACGAAGGGCTGCGGACTCACACGGTCGAAATCATCGAACTGGGAGCAAGCCGCGCTGCCGTGGCAATCGCCGCCGTGCAAGACGCCGCCGTGCAAAACGCACCCGCCAATCCCGAGGCCAGCGGGCGAAGCGGTAATCCGCGTGCTGCTCTCCAGTCGCGACCGAACACGAGGGCCGTCAATCGCCAACAGCATGCGGAAACGATCAATCCGCAGCCGACCTTTGCCGCGGATGGGGCCGTTCAGGGAAACGAAGTCAATCGCCTGGTGGTCGTGAACAAGTCGGGCAAGCCGCTGTATTTGATGCCGGGCGAGGTGATCGTCGGCGGCGATCAGGATCGCACGATCGGCGAAGAGTTGACCGTCGCGCCGACCGGCAAGCCGGTGCCGATTGATGTTTACTGTGTCGAGCACGGCCGGTGGGGAGTGCGGGCTTTGGCGGAAACCGGGGTCCTCTTGAACGAAATCTCCGCTGCTCAAACTGCCGCGGCTGCCAGGCCGTTGGCCGCCGAGGCCGCCAAGGGCAAATTCGTGGCGACGCCCGGATCGCTGAGCAAAAACGCGCGAAAGGCCGTCCAATTCCAGGAAGGCCAGCAAAAAGTCTGGGACCGCGTGCAAATGGCGAATGAGCGAGCGGACGTCAAATCCGAGTCGGGGGCTTTCACCGCCAATTACTCCGACAAAAAAGTGCGCGAAGGGCTCGACCAGTACCTGAAAGGGCTGAGCGAGCAAATCGCCGGCCAAGACCGCGTCGTCGGCGACTCGTGGCCGTCAATGGAAAGGTCGAGTCGGTCGACATTTTCGAGTCCACGCCCCTCTTCCGGAAACTGTGGCCGAAACTGCTCAAAGGCTATGCGCTCGACGCGTTCAACGCGGCTGCCGCAAAGGACGCCGGCAAAAGCTGCGAGGTTGCCGCCGCCTCGGCGTTCCTGGCGAAGGTGATGCAGGCTCCCGTGAGCGGGACGAAACGAACGAACGGCGGCCTGGTCCTGACTCGCCGCGTCACCAAGGAGGGCGTGAGCTATTCCGCGTCCGGCAACAAAGACGCGGACGAAATGACTGGGGGAATGGGCGGCGCGATTCACTCCGCCGGTTATGCTCCTTAGCGTTCCGTCAGCGAGCCGATCGCGAGATGGCTTGCCGTTTCCTCGGCTGCTGCGTCGAATTCCTTGTGGGCGGCAGTGAGAATTTTTCGCCAAATCCGCCTGCGTCAGTTGTGGTCGGGCTTCGACGAGGGCGGTGTTCCGTGGCGATTCAACGCGACTGTAAACCGCCGAATCGGATTGCGCAGTTCGTCGGCCAGGCGATCTCGGACTCCTTTGGCTTTGCACGGACCTCCTGAAAAAAAATATGCGTCTCAAGCCATTGAATCGCTTGGCGAAAGGCTGTTGAACACAAATCATTCACCCAGAATCTCGCCGGCAGGAACAAATGTTGCCCTAGTGTTTTGGGGGCAGGAGGTAGCGTGCGCTTTGTCTTTCCAAGTGAACGGGCCTGGATGCGCGGGAGGCATCATGCTGTTCGCTTTAACGGCCGCAACGGTCACTGTTTTGTTGGCCATGTTCGCCTTCGACGTGCTTCGCATCGGACCGCGGGAAGGCCGGTTCGGTATGGCGATTGATCGCAGTCGACTCAAAGAAGTCGGCGAGAGCATCCGCGACAGAATGCCGGGATTGATCAACGACCCAAGCGGCGGCGGCGGCTGACCGCGAGCCGTCGGCACCAAGGTCCGGGTTAAAATCCTTCGAGAGCAGCCGAGGCCTTGTACCCGGCGACGCCAAGGCGGACTCGAAAGCCCCCTCAACCCCCGACCTCTCTCAGTAGACTCTCAGTAGGAGCGAGGGGACGAAGAAAATGACAGGCGTAGGGCGTCGCCCTTAGAAGCCGACCAGCGTGTAAGCAGCCGGCCGCGCCGATTGGAAGCGTTCGATGAGCGGTTTGAACGGATAGCCGTTGCCGCCGCGCACGACGCGGATCTCGAATGTCGGAAACCATTCCAGCGGTTCGATCGATCCGTCCTGGCGGACGATGGTCGCTTGCCGGCCGCCGTTGGCGGTGCCGATGGTCAGATCCGGGTCGGGGCTGCCGAGCGATTGCCAGGAGTGGACCAGCACGCCGCGCGTGCCGGCTTTGGGGGCGATGGCCAGTTCGATCTGGCCGCGGTGCGTTTTGAGCGCTTCCAGAAACGCGGCAGCGTCCACTGCAAACCGCTGCTGATCCGAGGACCATTCGTCAACTTGGATTTCGGCCGGGGCCGCGGCGGACGAGTTGACCCCTCGCAGGCGGACCGCGAATTCGATCTGCTGATTCTCTTGTGCGGCTCGTTCGAGCCGCTCGCGAAAGTCGGCCGACAATTGCACGTGGGCGACGAGCTTTTCGTCCTCCTTGACGGCAATGCGATCGTCAAATTGTCGCAACACGTGCTGGTCAACGCCGATGGCCGCTCCGCAGAGTTGGGCCGATGCGAGCGAGACTGTCAGCAGAAGGATCAGCAGGAAACTCCGGCGGCCGCGCAGGAAGGTCAAGGCGGTGGCGATGAGGCAAATGAAGAGCGGCGCTTGGAGTGCCAAAGTTCGTAAGGCGGTTTCCCGGCCAGACCAGTGGTCGGCATACGGGGCCAGTCGCTGCTTCGGCAGTACGGTTTGGCGACCGAAGTTTGCGTCGAGGCCATACGAGTAGGCGGCCGTGACTTTGCCGCCGGCGACGGTTGGTTTGTCATCGATGGGGCCGGCCAGGCGAGCAAACTCCGTCGGCCGCAAGACGCCGACATTCTCGAAAGCGCCCGTCTCGAACGAGGCCGCAGGATAGACCCAGCCGGCGAGCAAGGAATGGCTCCAGACGGCTTGCACGACGAGTAGAGCGACGACGGGCAGCGGGGCGAATCGCGGAGCGAAACTTCCGTCGATGCGACGGCTGGCCTCGACCGCGTAATGTGCCACGATCGCGAACAGCACGATTGTGTTGCCGGCGACCGCCGCGCCGCGACTGGCCGTCGAGGAGAGCGTCGCCAGGCTGACGATCGTGGGAGTGAGATAGCAAATCCCCAAGAGAAATCTGGCTCGATGCCGCAGCAGGATCAGCCCGGCGATGCCGATCAGCAGATTCAGGGGATTATCGTTCCAGAGAAAATTGCCCAGCTGAATCGCGAGGAAGCCGAGGTAAGCGAGCGGGTTCGCGGTCAGCTGGGCGAGCTGGTGTTGGAGCGATTGCCACGTCGGCATCGCGTCGGAGACGAGCGAGGAAGTGAAGCCAAGCGAGGAAAACAGGGCGCGTTGCGCCTGGGGGACTGCGTACCAGGCGATCGCGGGCAGAACGATGGCCGCGAGGTTGCGTTTTTTCAGCAGATAGGCCGCCAACGTGACGAGTCCGAAGATCGACGTGCCCGAAACGAGGGACCAAACGCCCAGAAGAGCGGAGAGTCCGAAAAGCCTCGCTCCCGTCAGCGGTCGTCCCGCGAGGTCGCTCTGCACCAGCAGCGAAATCCACAAGAAATTTAAAGCCACTGACAGCAGCTGCGGGCTGAGCTGGCCGATTTGAACCGTCGCTGCGATCGATAGCACATACAGGGCGGCGGCCAGTTGCGACTTGGCACGGTCGCCAAAGAGAGTTCGTGTCAGGCGGGCGACCTGCCAGGCGCAAAAGGCATAGATCGCCAGATTGAATACCCAGAGTGCATACGGCGCGTTCAGTCCTACCGTGAAGAGATTGCCCAATGCGGAATAGCCAATGTGCTCGATGTCTGGGTGCATCGCGGCGGCCGGAGGTCGCCCGGTTGTGGCTTTGAGGAGTGCGAGTTGGTTGAGCGCGGCCAAATCCTGGTTGGGGATAAAATCGCCGTTATAAAGATGCATGTCGCCGGCGACGACCGCGTCAGCCCGCGCGCCGACCGGAAGACTCAGCCGCAGCGTCGGCGTGTGTGCGGGACCGTAGCACCAGGCCGTCGCGAGCATCACCAGGACGATTCCCGCCGTGACAAACCGCGGACTGCGCCGCGGTCTTAGGCGGTTCGAGAGCCGGCGGTTGAAGTTGAGGAGGCGGCTCTGGCGGCGGAGTGACCGTCGCCCGGACTTTGTCGAACATCGCCGAAATCTGCGGCGAATCGAGCAGCGCGGTCGCTTCGCGCAACCGGTTGACCGGCCGATCGGCGACTTTGGGCATCACGGCTCGCTGATTTTTCGCGATGGCGAATCCCTTTTTCGGGTGCCACTCCCACGGCTCGGCGTGGGCGTGTCTTCGAACGTCAATCGGATTCGCACGCCCACGCAAAGCCGTGGGTGTGGCACCCGCCAATTTGCGATCGACGGATTACGAAGTTGCTCAAGCGGCCACGACTTCACCGCCGGATTGTGCGGGAAGGCACTGACGCAGGACATCCACAACGCGACCGATGGCATGATTGGAAAGCATGGGTCCCATCGGCAGGCTTAACACCTCGCGGGCGGCCTTTTCCGCGACGGGCAATTCGGCATGGTGGTCGGCATAAACCGGCAGGCGGTGGAC
The DNA here is from genome assembly GCA_963756305.1 of uncultured Planctomycetaceae bacterium. Lineage (GTDB taxonomy): Bacteria > Planctomycetota > Planctomycetia > Planctomycetales > Planctomycetaceae > DASPSM01. The sequence goes on along the minus strand of CAVWNP010000001.1, from coordinate 730,465 downwards.
GGGGACCGAGTAATAAACCATCGTCCCCACGCCGGCTTCCGCCATCGACCGCTGGAGGGCATCGCGGTCGCAGCCGGTGACGCGGATCGTGTATTGGTTGAACGAGTGGAGGGCGTATTCTTCGACGATCGGCGTCACGATTCCGGGAATATCGGCCAACAGACGGCGATACGTGGCGGCCGCCCGGCGGCGTTCGCGATTCCACATTTCCACGTACGGAAGCTTCACCCGCAGCACGGCGGCCTGAATTTCATCCAGGCGCGAGTTGTAACCGACCGTGTCGTTGAGGTTTCGCCCCTCCGCCCCGTGCGTGCGGAGCTTGCGTGCTTCCTGAGCGACGTCGTCGTCGTTGGTCGTCAACAGGCCCGCGTCGCCGAAGGCGCCGAGATTTTTCGTCGGATAGAACGAAAACGCGCCGGCGTGTCCGAGGGTTCCCAGCGGCCGGCCCAGGAAACGGCCGCCAAACGCCTGGGCCACATCTTCCAAGACGACCAGATCGTGCTGCCGCGCGATCTCGAGAATGGGCTCCATGTCGGCGGCATGGCCGAACAAATGGACGGGCAGAATGGCCTTGGTCCGCGGCGTCAGCGCTTCGGGAATGAGCCGCGGATCGAGGTTGAGCGTGCGGGGATCGATGTCGACAAAAACCGGTTCAGCACCGACGAGGCTGATGGCTTCGGCCGTGGCGAAAAAGGTAAACGGAGTCGTGATGACTTCGTCGCCGTGCCCGATGCCGAGCGCCCGCAACCCAATCACCAGAGCATCGGTCCCCGAGTTGCAAGCCACCGCGTGCTTGACGGCCAACATGCGGGCCATCTCATCCTCAAAGCCCCGCACTTGCGGGCCAAGGATGAACTGCCCGGACCGCATCACATCGGCGATGGCCGACTGAATATCGTTCCAGAGCAGGTCGATTTCGGGAGTGAGGTCGAGTGCCGGAATCTTCGGCGCACTCCTTGCATGACCGGAATCCGTTCGCTGAGAGTCTCAAGCTGAAGTGTCCAATCGCCTCTTCGTCATCGAGGCGACGGATTATAGGCAGTTTTGCCAGCTTGGGAATGCGAACTCGCGCGGATTCACGACCGATTTTTGCAATCGGATGCTTTCCCCAAGCCGACGGTGCACGTCGGCTTGGGCTTTCTGCAAATCGGCGTTGCCCGATCGCTGACTTATTGCAGCGGTGCCGGCGGTTGCGGAGCCGAGTTGTACGGCTGCGAGTAACTCGGCGGAGCCGAAGGCTGCGCGTAGCTCGGGGCCTGGGAAGGCTGGCCGTAATAAGTCGGACCCGGTCCCGGCTGCGAATAAACCGCAGTCGGCGCGGGCTGAGCGTAAACGGGCGCCGGCTGGACAACGACCGGCGCCGGGTGCGACGTAAACGGGGCGGTAGTAATACGGATACCCGTAATAGGGCCCATCCGTAATAACCGCCGTAGTATGGTCCACCGTAATAACCGCCGCCGTAGTACCCACCGTAGCGGTACGCCGATTCCAACTCCGATTCGCACGCCTCCGGCCTGGGTCGTGGCCAGCGGAAGCGCCAGCACAACAAGGGCGGCCATGCTAAGCTTTCGGAGCATAGGAGTCTCCTTTCTTATCTAGAGCAGCACGCAAATCGCGGCCGCCTTATTAATCCTATCGGCGATTTTCCAGCAAGATCAAAACTTGGCTCGCGCGCGAAGCGGTATTCGACTCGGTTCTTTTCCGCGAATCTCCCTGCTGACGAGATTGGCGAAGTCTGGCAAGTCGGGGACTCAGCGTCAGGCAACGGGTGACCGGCTCAAAAGGGTGACAAAAGGCTCCAACGAAGCTAGCCGGCAGCCGTCTTGACGCATCTGCCTGGAACGCCTATTTTCCGCCACTTCCGCGGAGTCGAGGCACTATTCCATGGATGGGGACCGCCTGCGTTCGCTTGCTTTGACCGTCCGCTATGCGGCGGCCGGCATCGGGCGGCAAGCGCTCAATGTGCTGCTGATTCCGCTTTACACGATCTATCTCGGCCCGGCCGACTTCGGCGTGCTGGCGCTGTTGACGATCAGCGGCACGATCGTGTTGCGCACGGTCGAAACGCCCGTCGGCAATGCGCTGCAGCGGTTTTATTTCCGACCGGATTACAAAGACCGGCAGGACGTTCTGGTCTTTAATCTGGCGCTGTTCGCGGCCGCCAACGTCCTGGGCGTGCTGTTGCTCTACCGTCTCGCGGGGGATGCGCTCGCGCGGCTGCTGTTTGGCGAGTCGTCGCTCGCCGCTACCGTGCGATTGCACGGTTTTGTGGTTGCCTTTTCGATTACGACGTCGCTGACCGGCGTATTCGTCATGCTCGTCGAGCGCTCGCGGCTCTACACGGTCGCGTCGATCTTGAACGTGGTCGTGACGGGCATCGTTTCGGTCGCTCTGCTGCACTTTGCTCGTCTCGGAGTCGCCGCGGTCGTCTTGGGGCAAGCCGCCGGACTGCTGGTTCAGACGGTCTTGTGCCTGCCCGTGCTCGCGCAGTTCAGCAAAATTCACCACTCGACTGGAACGTCGTGCGCGAGCCGCTGCGATTCGGATATGCGACGCTCCTTTCCGGTTACTCGAACATTCTGATTATCGCCGGCGATCGCTATATGCTCGGTTTCTTGCGCACCGTCACCGAGGTCGGACTATATTCCTTTGGTTGCAACATCGGGAATATTGTGACGCTGGCCATTGGCACGCCGGTCATCAGCGGCGTCTGGCCGACGATCCGCCGGATGGAAGAGAATCCCGACGCACAGCGGGCGTTTGTCCGACAAGTGACGACGTTCGTCTGCGTGGCCGGCGTGGGATTGGCTGTCGGATTGTCGATTTTCGCCCGCGAAATGATCCATCTGCTGGCGTCGCGGCCCGAGTTCGTGGCGGCAGCAGTTGTCGTCCCGCTGCTAACATTTTCGCAAGCCCTGCAGGGCCTGGCTGCCTTCACGGAAGCCGGAATCACGCTCGGAAACAAACCGGCGTATTGCTCACTCACGGCGCTCGCGGCTGCCTTGGTCAACCTGGCACTGGGATTTCTCTTGATTCCGCGATTCGGAATTTTGGGAGCGGGCTGGGCGACATTGGCGTCGTTCGTCGTGTGGAACGGGCTCAATCTGTATTTCTCGACGAAATTCTACGCGCTGCAATTTGATGTGCAGCGTTTGCTCCATGCTGTTGTGGTCGGCGCATCGCTGGTCGCGTTGGCACTCGTGTTGCCCGTCGACATGAGTTCGATCGTCTCCTTGCCCTTGAAAGCGGCCATTGCGGGAGCCTATCCGCTGGTGCTTTTGGCAACTGGCTTCCTGCGGCCGCAGGAACGGACTCTTGTCTTTCGCGCCTGGCATGCGAGAGCGAGCGCTCCGGCGACTTGCCGCTCGCCACTGACGACAGCGGAATGAACACGTGCCGCAATCATCGTGTGGATGTAAATCGGAGTTCGCGAAGTGAAACCATCTCTCGTCTCTTGCTTGCGTTGCGTGAGTTGCCGCGGCGAATTGTGGCTATCTGATCCGACGATGAAGGGATCGGAGATCGAAGGAGGCTTTCTGGATTGCGCGGGCTGTCACAAGCGATTTCCGATCCTCGACGGAATTCCGCGCTTCGTCCCGCTCGAGAATTACGCGGCCAACTTCGGCTTCCAGTGGAATCGGTTTCGAGAGACGCAGCTCGATAGCTACTCGGGGTGCAGTGTGAGCCGGGAGCGATTCCTGCGCGCAACAGGTTGGGAACCCGCGTCGCTCGAAGGTCTGACAATTCTGGATGCCGGGTGCGGCGCCGGACGGTTTGCGGAGATCGCGCTTTCGCTGGGCGCGACGGTTTTTGCGGTCGATTATTCGCGAGCCGTCGAGGCTTGCCGCGAGAACTTTCGCGCATCCCAATCTGCATGTCGTGCAAGGAAACATCTACTCATTGCCCTTCCCGGAAAACTGTTTCGACGCCATCTATTGTCTGGGAGTGCTGCAACACACCCCCGATCCAAGACGCGCGTTTTTGTCGCTGCCGCGACACTTGAAGCCGGGCGGTCGCCTTGCCGTCGACATTTATCAAGGGGGCTGGATCCGTGCGCTCAACACGAAATATTGGCTGCGACCGCTCACCTCTCGACTTCCCCAAGACCGGCTGTTTCGGGCCGTCGAACGCAGCGTTCCCTTTGTCTTGAGCTTGAGTATCCATGCCGGCCGCGTCCCCGTCGTCGGGAAACTCGCGCGTCGGCTCCTGCCGGTCGCCAACTATGATGGGATGTTCGGCCTGGATCGACGGCAGCTCAAGGAATGGGCCGTGTTGGACACATTCGATATGCTCGCGCCGGAATACGATCAGCCGCAAACGCCCCGAGCGCTACACCGATGGACCCACGAGGCCGGGTTGCAGGAGATTGAAGTCGGAAAGTTCGGGCACCTCGTCGCACGCGGGCGTAAGGCCGCCTGACGCGGAACCGACGCTGGGACGCGGACTCGCTAAGGCGTGAACTGCGCCGTAAATGTTCTCGCAAATCACCCGGATCCGCATTGCCCCGCGGTCGTTGTAAATCTTTGACGACTGTCCCACCACGAGTTTGTAATTCTGCCGCTGCGTGGACTTTTCCGTATCTACCGCAAATGACGGGAAATCCGATTGCACTGGTGTCTTTCGGTCGTGGTTTGCGCGGAACCAAAGCTCAGCGGACGATCCGCGACGATTCGCGCGCTGAGTTGTTCGCAAAAGTTCACCCGCGGCGCGGGTCGAGGTCGGCGGCGATCATGCGGTCCAAAGCGTGTCTTTCGGGGCGAGCGGCAAAAACCGCCGTCCTCTTGATTTATCTTGTCGCCGTCGCACGCGCCAGTGACGCGTCGGCCGACGATGCTGCACCAGGAGTCAGTCGGACCATTGCCGCGGTAAACCCGGAATCGTTCGAGCAAGACAGTCCCGCAGTGCCCCTGCCGATCCCGGCTGTGGCTTCAACACCGTCCGGAGATCGGAGCCTTCAGGACGACTGTGCCGCCGATCACGAACGCGTGTGGGCCGCTCTGCTGTGGTGATCTGCTATCGGCCGCGCCCAACATGATTGGTGGTAACTTTGGGGCAGGATCCAGCAATATCGACTTCGCCAACATTCCCCACGCGACCGTCGCGAAGCTCATAACGCCGAACGCGGCCGAATCGGTTCTTGGCCGCCAGACGATCGGCGATGATTCGAGTCCCATGCCGCGGGATCGCTTCTTTTTCGATTACGATTATTTCTATGGCGTGCCATTTTCTCCAAGCGGTGATACCGTCGATCGCTTCGTGGCGGGGTTTGAAAAGACATTTTTCGACGGGCGGGTCTCGGCGGAAGTGCGTCTCCCCTTCGGGACGACACTCGACAATGACGTCCTGGTCAAATCGGGAAAGGTCGTCCACGGCATCACGCATTGGAATTATCGCACGGGCGAGGAAACGATGTTGGGTAACGTCGCGGTGGGCGCCAAGGCGTTGCTCTTGCGGATTCCCGACACGTTGGCAGTCTCTGCCGGCGTTCTTGTCACCGTGCCGACGGCGAACGATCTGAGCGTCACCGGATTACTGTCGCCCCTGCATGCCTCGTCCGCAACGTTGCAGATCAAGAACGAGGCCGTTCACCTCGCCCCGTATCTGGGCGGCGCTGTGGACTCCGACCGACCGCCTCTTCTTGCAAGGTTTTTTCCAAGTCGATTTCGACGCGAACGGACAAGACGTCGTCCTCGACAATGGAGCGACTTCGACGGACCTCGGCCGGGATCGCGATCAAACGTTTGCCTATTTCGATGCCGGCATCGGTTACTGGATCGTCCGCCAAGACGGCTTTAACTGGGCCGGACAATTCGAGGTGCACTACTCTGCCTCGTTGCAGAATCCTGAGACGGTCAACATCAGCCCCGGCCAGGTGAATCTGGAGAGCGGAAGCGGCAACATCAATCTGGTCGATCTGGTTCTCGGAACGAGCCTGCAGGTTCAGGACAACAAAACCCTGAGCGTGGCTTACGTGTTCGCCGTCGGTGCCGGCCAGGACGAGCAATTCACACGCGAGTGGCGAGCCACTTTCAACTGGTACTTTTAGCCCGGCCGCAACGGCGCTTAATCCGGGCTGTCTCACGAGCGGAAGCCGTCGACGGTCGACCAAAGGCAACGGCATGGAAATCGATGTTGACCCAAAAGCGCTCGACGGCATACTCCGCGGCCAGCATGAGCCGCTAATGAATGGCGGCTTGATTTGGCGACGAGGCCTTGCGGTGCAATAAGAGCGCTGCAGAGGCTTTTTTGATGCGCCGAATGCCAAGACGCGCGTAGCGGCGCCCAGGATGCGGGGTCGCCTTTTCCAAGTTGTCCCCGCTGTACCCGGCGGCACCGACGTCGTCGCGCGACCCATTCGCCTTCACGTTCGGCAACGATGCTTCGCGTGAACGATCGACCGCAACTCCACGGTCCCCTTTCCCAAACGATTCCCCGCCGACGTTACACCCTTCCCAATTACGGAGCCGATCGATGAGCACGATGCCGATTGCCGCGCACCCGGAGGGACTGCGGGCGAGCATCCGCGAGTTCTTTTACGGTCTTGAAGTACCGTACGGCCTCGCGCTTGCGCGGATGACGCTGCCGCTCGTTCTCTTGTTCGTGATGGTGCCCCGATGGCATTTCGCCCGCGAACTCTTCTCGACTGACGGTGCACCGATTTCTCTCTGGGATGCGTATCACACGCATGCGTGGATCCCCACTCCGAATGGAACGGTCGCCGTCGCCATTCACAGCCTGGTGATTTTAACACTCGTGACCGCGTCCCTTGGCTGGTGTACCCGAGTCTCGCTGATCGTGTCGGTCTTCGGTTTTGTATACCTCAACATGAATGAAATCATCGGGACGATGAACAAACACACGGTGATCTCGTCACACGTCTTGTTCCTGTTGTGCTTTTCGCAGTGCGGTTCGCTCTGGTCAATCGATAGCTGGCTGCGGCGCTCGCGTCTTGCGCGGCAAGGCGTCCCGCCAGCGCTCTTGCGCAACCTCGCCGCTTTCCGGCAGTGTCGCGCCGGCTTCTGCAGTTGTTCATTGCCGCCGTCTACATCGGAGCCGCCACGACAAAACTCCACGTGCCGACCTATTTCACCGGAGAACAACTCGCCACGTGGATGATCACCAATTACAACGTTCCGAACTTTTTCGCGCGCTGTTCGCGATGCATCCTTCGCTGCTCGTGTCGTTCGCGTATATTGCGCTCGCTTGGGAAACTCTGTTTATCTTTATCGCATGGAGAGGTGCGGGTCGGGCCGCGATGCTCGGCCTGGGCGTCCTCTTTCACACGATGACCTGGCTCACACTGGGCCTGTGGGTTTTTCCGCTCGTCTGCTTTTCGACTTACTTTTCCTTCATCAATGAAAATGACATTGCGCAGATTGAAGTCATGCTGGCCCGCTGGCGCTCGCGCACTCATGGCCTCCGCTTGTTGATCGGACGGCTTTTGCGATCGCGGGATCCGGGACTGTTGCCAGCCATCACGCCGGTGAGGAGCGGCGCCCTCTTCGCGACTGCGGCAGCTCTCGCGGCGGTCGGCGGCGTTGGCCTGGAATACAAACTCGATCCGTACGGAATTCGGCGGCCGGAGGGGCCCTATACGCTCACAGAGGTCGATGCCAAGCACGTTGCCGATATGGTTCAGCCGACGGAACGCCTTCGACAGGAAGACAAGGTGCTACACTTCGATGTCGGTTCGATCGTCGTCTCGGGGGCCGTGCTCGATCGCCGCGTGCAATTCCGACAGGGCGAAGCGATGCGAATTCAGTGCGGCCTTTGCCCGCCCCACGAGGTTCTCTGGGTCGAATGCAACTTGCACGACGCGGATAATCGGGCCGTTGATACGAACGGGATCTTCATGGCAGCCGAGAATCTGCGGGCGCTCTTTTATTACAACTTGGGGGATAACATCGCCCCCGGAAGTTATTCACTCGTGCTCCGGATCGGCGGCGAAGAAATCATGCGCCGGCCGATCAAGATCCTTCCGCGTGTCTCGCTATCGGCCAATTAGGCGACAATTCGCCCGACGGGGCACTCCGAGTCTCGGTCAACACTACCGGCCCGCCACGGGTGATCCTTGTTTGGCCTGGATGTCGTAACACAACACGTGATCTTGTTCGCGAAGAAAGAGTTTGCCGTCGAGAATGACTGGGTGCGACCAGCTCGGCCGCTCACCGCTGCCAGGAACTTTGAAAGAGCCGACTTCCTTGTAGCCCTTCGGATCGGCGGGCGCGAGGACCATCGTGCCATCGGCGTAATGAAGATAGAGATGGCCGTCGGCGGCAGCCATGGCGGCCGAATCGCGGCCTGAACCTCGGTGCTTCCACTTGAGTTGCCCCGTGAGGAATTCGGCACAGAAGGGAACTCCCGCGTCGTCGGAGTCGCCATACACATAATCGCCGACCAGTACCACGCCACCGTGCTTGTTCGCCATGCGCGGATCGAGCGGATAGACCACCTTCACGCTGACTCCCCCATCCGCTAGCGGAACCTGCCGCAAGAGAATGCCGCCGCGTTTGTAGCCCATCGAGAAATAGGCCAAATCGCCGCGAATAATCGGCGTGGGAGCGATTGCAGGAACTGGGGTGACGGAGTATGTCCAGAGGACTTTTCCATCTTTGGCCCGCACCCCCATCGGACCGCTGGCCGTATTCTGCACGTAGACCCGAGTGCCGCCAATCTCGGAAATCATGATCGAGGGATGGGCCGCCCCGCGGTCGTCGGCCCGTTTCGCCGTCCAGATCGGTCCCGCGCCGGTACGCTTATCGAGGGCGATCATCGTCGCCGTCGGGCCGCCGGGAGTGCAAATCAGCCGATCTCCGTCGATCAACACCGACTCGCTGTATCCCCATCCATCCCCCTTTTGCCCCGCAAAGTCGCCCCTCAGACCCTTTCGCCATTTCACCGCGCCGCTGGCCGTGTCGAGACAAATTAAATAGCCGAACGGCGTGACGACATAAACGAAATTGCCATCCACCGTTGGCGTGCTGCGTGAGCTTTGCCAGTTAGGCTGACCCGAGGTCCAAGGCTTGCCCGTCTTGGTGCTCCAAACTCGTTTACCGGTCTGCCGGTCGAAACAAACGATGTACTCATTCTTGTCACCGGCGTTCGAGGGGCCGTCGCCCAGCGTGAAAATCCGATCGCCGGCGATTGCCAGGCTGGCATAACCGCGACCTGCGCCCCGCGTTTTCCAAACGAGCGGTGGACCCTCAGTCGGCCATTTCGCCAGAAGCCCAGTCTCTTTGGAAACGCCCGAGCGATCCGGTCCGCGAAACGACGGCCAATCGCTCGCCCTTGCCGACAGTGGCATCACGACTGAGAAGACAAGCGTCGCCGCAAGAGTGCGGCTGCCAGTAGCGACGTCGAACATGGCACTCACTTTTTCTGCTGGGGAAGGTGGTCAACATCAGGCGGGTCAGTCAGCCAAGCCAAACCTCAACGGTGAACGCCAAGCGCGTGACGTCGAAAGGCGAGAGGCGAAGAGACGCGCGGCACGGGCTCTCTTAATCTTAGCCACTTCGATTCTAGCCGGATGAACCCCGTCTGGGAAACTTCGGCGACCTGTCCGCTGACCTACACCCCCAAAAGTGCCGAAATTCGGTCGTCCGTCAGTTCGCCTGTCGCAACTTCGAGTCTGCGACGATAGAATGCCGGTGTTCAGATTTTCACGTCTGTCGTTTCTGGCCCGACGCTTTACGAATTACCCATTCGCCTCCGTGGCCTGCGCTTCGCGGAAGCGAATGGTTTGCATGTCGTCCGAAAAGTCGTCGTCTCAACAGTTCGTCGCCGCTTGGCGACGCGCGGACGAGGCGACTCTGTTCCGGCGAACGGAATCGTTCGATTCCCACAGCATCGTTGGGCCAAGCGATGTCGCCTCTCGACAGGTTGGTCTCGCAACTCTTTCGAATTCCGGGCTGTGCCAGCGCCGGCACGCGGCAGTTTCTCGGGCGCGCGGCATGCGCCGACTTCGCGCTCCTCGAGCGCGGCAGCCGACTCTGCCAACACACATCCACCGATGGCACGCCTGCCGGTGACCCTGGTGTCGCACATAGAGCGACTACCAAGCCGAGCCGCGCGACAAAGGCTGTTGCTCGATCCCGCCTTCATCGAAGGGCTGCACGCTGCTGCCGTAATTTCGCCGACCCTGGCCGCCTGGCACACCTCAATCGCCGAACCGAGCATCGCCACCCTTTGCCCCGCGACGACGCCGCAGCACGCCGATCGCTTGGGGAATTCGCTCCTCCCCCTGCGGCTGCGCGAAGACCCAACCTGGCAGGGCCGGGTTGCCCTGCGCACCGACCATTTCGGCCGCCTGCGTTTCCCGCTTTCGGACTGGAGCATCGAACTCCTGTGCCGCGATAGTGACCCCCATTTGGTCCTCGCCGACGAACCGGTAACAGCCAAACTTACCCGGGGAGACATCCAATTCGCCATCGACCGATACGACTACGAAATCGTCGTCGTCCTCCCCCGCCGCGACTGCCTCCGGATGCTCGTCGGAAACGACGGAGCCATCGACGGCCGCAACATCGTCTACCTCAGCCGCGAGACGACGGCCCGATTGCATTTTGCGGGCCGCATTCCCGGCTGGCACGTGCGCTACGACCCCATGACCTTCACCATCGCTTCTCGTGCCGGCACCACCGGCGGCCTGACCGCCGCCATCCTGAATGCCATCCGCACGAACTCGCCGACGATTGCCGCCGAGTTCGACGGCCTGCTCTCAACGATCCGCGGCTGGGAACTCCCGCCGGCCGCCTACGGCACGATCCAATCATTCTCCGACCCTACGCTCCCCCGCGTGATGAACCTCAACATCTCCTACACCGACGATGATGGGGTGCAGATCGACCCGTTCTGTTTCACTTGGTTCGCCCACGAGCTGGGCCACACGAAGAGTTATCTCATCGAGACGATCCTGCATGTCATCGGCTTCTCATTTGCGCCCACCCACGGCAACTACACCGAGTTTGTCGAGCGTTACAACCGCCGCCTGCCGATCCGCACGCTGTTGCAGATTCCCTACACGCACCTTTACGAGTGGTCGCTCCTCCGTCGCTCTGGTGGAGAATGACTTCGCGGCCCTTCCCTGGTTCATCGACTCTGATCCGATCGCCTTTGGAGAGGATCTTCGCGCAGAGATCGAGGAAGCCTTCGACCGCATTAATCAGGAAGTGCATCTGACCGATTGCGGCCACGCTGTTCTCGCCCGGTTATGGGCGCTGTCGACTGAGGTGTTGTCGGGCTGGCAGCGTCTTCGCGGTCTCCGCCGGCCGACTTCGCAAATGACACAGAGAGGATCCGTCGAAGGGAGGCACTGAATTTGAGCACGTCGCGTTCTCAGGGCGGCCGACGAATGGTCTCACCGGAGCCGTGCTTCAGAAATCTCGAGCGACCAGACGTCATTGCTGAGCGGTCGAGCATGTCCGCCGGCGACCCAGATTTTGTCCTGGAACACATAGGCCGATAGTTCGTGACGTGCCTTCCAGATTCGCTTGGAATGCAACTGCGTCCAATCCTTGCCGTTCTTGGAATACCAAACATCTCCCCAGTTCTCTGAAGGATTATCGGACCAGCCGCCCAATACCCAGAGGCGATTCCGATACTCGACCGAGGAGAACCAGAGTCGTGGATGCCAGGGAGCCGCCGCCGTTTCTCGACGCCAATTGACGCCGTCTGCAGAGGACCAAACATCATTCTCTGCGCGAGAGTGCGGCTTGTAATCGCCGCCTCCCAGGACCCACATTCTGCCATCGTGGACGACGGCAGCGTGATACGCGCGGGGAGACCAGCCGGCGTGCTCCGTGGCGCGCTGCCAGCCGTTTCCATTTGACGAATGCCACACGTCGTTCCGCGTGCTCTTTTCGTCGCCGAAGTAGTAGTTCTCAGTTCCGCCTAGAATCCACATCTTGTCGTCGAACACGACGGCGCCCGCGGCAAGCCGCGGCGTCCATGCGGCATGGGGCGTTGACAGTTGCCACTCAGCCCCATCCTTTGTCCACCAGACCTCGTTGCTTGCCGAGTGGCCGGCGAGCCGCCCGTTATGCCAGCCTCCCATGAGCCACAACTTGCCGCCGAAGACGAAGGTCATCGGAAGATCACCGTGCTTCCACGGTGCGGTCGGCTGCACGAGCGTCCATTGTTTGCCGTCGGGCGAGCTCCAAACGTCACGGGGAGTCGGTCGGAAGGAGTCGAACCAACCTCCGAGCACCCACAAACGATTCTGGAAGACGGCCTCTCCCTGAGAATCACGCGGCTGCCATCCGGCGTGGTCCGTCACCTTGACCCAATCAGCCTCGTTTTGCTGGGCGCGAGGAGCCTTCGTCGGAACCAGGCCGATGGCAAGTGCCAGGGCTGATACAAGCAGCTTCGCCTTCAACCGATCCAGGGCCGAACGCTCAAAATTATGAACATGGTGCATGGCCAAATCACGCGCGAACTCGTCCAGTAATTTATGATGACCGCTTCGCATCAGTCCGGGCGTTCGGTGTGGATGATCCAATCTTCGTTGAACTCCACGTGCTTGATCGCGTAGCGCCGAAACGTGTACGAGACATGAATCCGGCCGTCTGTCGTCTGGATGACGCAGGGATAGGAATACTCGCCCGGATTCGATTCCAAATTCATGGGAGTTTCCCATGTCGATCCCTCGTCGATCGATCGAGCCACGCTCAACGGTGTCCGCTTAGTCTCCGAATCGTTGAATACCAGGATGAGATGCCCGTTCGAGAGCCGCGTCATCGTGATTCCGGCATCGGGATTGGGAATAGCTGACGGGACGGCTTTGCTCCACGAACGGCCGCCGTCCCGCGAAGTGGTCTTCATCAATCGCGGCTTCTCGCGGAGAAGCGCAAAGAATGATCCGTCAGATCGCTCGACAAGCGCCGGTTGGCTTCCGCCCGTGACGAACCCGCCCAACGTCCATCGAGAGCCGCTGTCGGTTCCGATCAGAAAGGCCGATCCGCTCAGCTCGGGAGTGTAGGCTTCGACGGCCAGCATCAAATTCCCATTGGACAGCCGAAGCGGCGGATTACGCGGGACGGCCCGCAGAGAGTTGTCGCCGAGAAACTCTCGGTCGACCGTCCAGGTCTCGCCGTCGTCCTCGGAGACACGGTCCATCAGCTTGCAATTCTCCCATCCGGTGCCTCGCTGTCTAGGTCGGGGCGTCTCCATCCGGCACCAGACAATCCAAACTCGCTTTTTCCCATCGACGAAAATCACTCCGTTGCCCGGCGGGTGTTCCGCGTTGCGGAGAATGGCCTGCGGCGGTTGCCAAATCCGCGATCCCTTTGGACGCCGTGCTAAAAATAACGTTTGATCGTCGGCCGATTCGTAGCTGCCCCCGTACCAGAGACATAACAGATCGCCGCGCGGCGTCTGGGTGATCGTCGAGCAGTGAAAGGCGACTGCCCCCGGAATCCGCTCAAAGACCAATTCTGAAGCGAAGGCCGGCGCACCGTAGAGATCGGGCAGTGTCCGCTTTGGCCCCGGCTCGTCGATGGGCGTCGGCTGCACCGAAGCGCCGTCATGTTGCTGTGCGTTCCCGTTGACGATTGCCGCGTCGAGCGCGAGCTGCTGTCCTTCGGATTCCAATCCGCCTCGATGGGCGATCTTGCCTCCCCGATCGATGAGCACGGCGGTCGGAACCGTTTGGATGCCCCACTGCCGCGCAACCTGCGCGGCCGGATCGCGGTAAACCGCAAACCTCAGCCCGCGTTTCTGTGCAAAATCGCGAAGCTCGTCAGCCGACTCAACACTGTTCGAGCAAATCCCCACGTACAAGACGCCCAGCCGGCGATGTTTATTGTAGAGCCGGTCGACGGCGGCAATCGTTTTCGCGACGGCGTCGCTGCGAGCCGACAAAAAGAAGAAAACGGTCCCCGGCCGATCGTCGTAGCTGATTGATGACGATTTTGGCTCCCTCGGCATCCACAAGCGATACTGGACCGGCCGCGTCACCAAGCCCCGCACCCGGAACTGCCCGAGACGCCATTCCCAGCAGGAGGGCCGCCAGGAAAAACCTCCGAACACAAATCATGGACTCGCTGACCTTTTTTTGCGATCGGGGAAACGGCAGCAGCGGAAACGGGTGCCGACAATTCGGTTCTCCTCCGCGGCTGCCTTCTGTCGAGCTCGTTCACAATACCAGACGTGAAGCCCGCGGCACGCAGGTCGGCTGCCATTTCTTCTGACTGAAAGAAAAAGAAGTCGACAGAGACCGCGTGCCCCCTCACTCGTCCAGATGGACGAGGTCGTTGCCGATGTGCCCCAGACGCAAGAACCGGTTTCGACCAATCGATTGGCGAGACCGGGTAATTTGCCGCATCTTGAGCTTGCCGCATCCCTTTGAGGGTCGCCGAATCCGGCGTTTTCCTTAAAGGCGGAAGAGTCGTTCGTCGAAATTGAAAGAGACGGGGTTTCCGCGGCCCACGCCTTTCCGGCTCGGGCCCGCTGGCGCCAGGGGCGAATTTTTGATGTCCCAACCGACGCACTTCCCGAATGCGTGCTCGGCTTCCCATGATCCGTCTGTTGCCATCGAGATGGAATGGGTCGACTGCCTGCATTGCGGCGGGAGCACGCACGAAAAAATCGTGGCGGCATGCGACCATCTGACAAGGGCTGGCGGCGAATTTCAGATCGCGCGCTGCACACGTTGCGGGCTGGCCTTCACGAATCCCAGGCCGACGGAACGCAGCATCGGTCTGTTCTATCCCCATAGCTATAGCCCTTACGAGGGGCACGAGTTCGGGAAGCGAGCCCGGCAAACCTGGAAGCGGCGGCTCGAGAGTGCCGTGTTGCAACGCTACTTCAACCACCCCGCACCGCCGCGGGGATCTGCCCCTGCATTGGCGGGAATTTTAGGTAAAGCCATCATTCGCAAGTCGCGACAACGGCTGTCCTGGATCCCGTTTCGCGCCGGGGCGGATGTTGGATTTTGGCTGCGGAGCCGGCGACTTCATGAAGCGAATGCGCGATCACGGTTGGACGGTAGAGGGGATCGACGTCTCGCCCGAGATCGCGCGGCAGGTTCGTGAATCGGCGGGCGTACCGGTGCACGTCGGAAGCTTGCCGCATCCTGAGATTCGTCCGGAATCATTCGACACGGTGGTCATGTGGGATTCCCTGGAGCACGTGCATCATCCCCGAAGCGTACTCAGGGGTGCGCGGGAATCCCTGCGATCGGGCGGCCTCCTAGTCATCGGCGTGCCGAATTTTGCATCCTGGTCGCGGCGGCACTTTCGAGAGAATTGGTACGGCTTGGAGTTGCCGCGGCATCTCACCCATTTCACGCCGAAGACGCTTTCGTCGATGGTCGAAGCCGAGGGCTTTCGCGTCCTCTCCATTTCCCAGATCGAACACGGCAGCACGGTAAGCAAGTCGGCCCGCCGGGCCATTCAAAGCGGCTCCCCCGACCTGTGGACTCGAAGCCTGCGCTGGAGTGCCGTGAGTCGATCCGTGGCGACGTGGGCCCGCCGAATTGGACGGGGTGAGTCGCTGCGGATACTCGCGGAAAAAATCTGAAGGCGCCGCCTGCGCGGAGCCGGATTTCGACTCGCGCATCCTGCCCAACCTTTCGAGAGTGTCGACCATCGCGCCATCGTTCCGCTTGTACGCGTAAGAGATGACGAATATCATCCCATGCATGGGATGACGTCCGTAATCTGTTCGGTCGAGTGGGCAGCGAGCAGGAGCGGGAGATGTCCAACGGTCACGAGAGTACGGTTGGGGGCCGGTCGCTTCAGCAGACGGCCTGCATTCTTTGCAGCTTGAATTGCGGGCTGGAAGTGGACGTCGAGGAGGGGCACCTCGTGCGGATTCGCGGCGACAAGGCCCATCCCATGTCGCAGGGTTACACCTGTCAGAAGGCGTTGCGGCTCGACCATTATCAGAACGGCAAGAGCCGCGTGACGCGGCCGCTCCGCCGGCGGGCCGACGGGACGTTTGAAGAGATTTCCTGGGAGACAGCCGTCGCCGAGATTGCCGAGCGGATCAAAGCGATCCGCAAAGCGCACGGCGGCCACGCGTTCGCGTATTACGGCGGAGGTGGGCAGGGAAACCATCTCGGCGGGTCGCACAGCGGATCGCTTCGCGTGGCAATGGGGACGCGCTACGTTTATACGGCCCTTGCGCAGGAGAAGACGGGCGGGTTTTGGGTCGATGGCAAACTTTTCGGCGATCAGGCTTGCCATCCAACCGAGGATGTCGAGCAGGCCGACTTCTTGATGGTGATTGGCGCCAATCCGTGGCAGTCGCACGGTTTTCCTCAGGCGCGGCACGTGTTGCAGGAGCTCAGCAAAGACCCGCGGCGGACGCTCGTGGTTGTCGATCCGCGACGTACCGAAACGGCCGCACGGGCCGACGTGCATCTGGCCGTCCGCCCCGGCGGCGACGCTCACCTGATGCTGGCAATGTTGGGAACGATCGTGCAAGAGGGGCTCTACAATCGGACGTTTATCGAACAACGCACGGTCGGATTCAAAGAAGTCGCCGACGAGTTGCGGGCGATTCCGATTGACGAATATGCCCGCGAGGCCGGCGTCGAACCCGACCTTGTCCGCCGTGTCGCTCGCGACTACGCGGCGGCGGAAAAAGCGTGTATTCGCACGGACCTCGGGCTCGAACATTCGCCGCACAGCACGCTCAACACGTATTTGTCAAAACTGCTTTTTCTCGTAACAGGGCATTTCGGCAAGCCGGGCACGAATGTGTTCCACACGATGGTGGGGCCGCTGATCAGGCATTCGAAGGATCCGGATCAAGGAGGCCGCAAGACAAAAGTCACCGGTGCGCAAGAAATCGGCGGACTCTACCCACCCAGTGTGCTCCCCCGCGAAATCGACACGGATCATCCCGAGCGAATTCGCGCGGTGGTCGTCGAAAGTGGCAATCCTCTGGTGACGGGTGCCGATACTCGGGCCTATCGCGACGCCTTCAAGAAACTTGAGCTGCTCGTCGTGATCGACGTGGCGCTGACGGAGACGGCGCGGCTGGCTCATTACGTGCTGCCGGCCGCCACGCAATTCGAGAAATACGAAGCGACGTATTTCAATCTCGAGTTCCCGGCGAATTATTTTCACCTGCGGCGGCCCCTGTTAAAGCCGGCAGGCGAATCCCTGCCGGAGCCCGAGATCCATCGCCGGCTCGCGGTCGCCTTGGGAGCCGTGCCCGCGAAGTTTCCGATGCTCTCTGCGATTGCGCGCGTCGATCGCCGTATACCCCGCATGCGGCTCTTCCCGCTGGCGCTTTTGCTCACGCTCAAGCGGCGTCCGCAGCTTGTGCCGCATCTGCCGCTCATCTTGCACGAAACACTGGGCAAGGCGCTGCCGGAGGGGGCAAACGCGGCCGCCGTTATTTGGGGATTATGTCAGAACTTTGTTCGCAACTACGGCAAAGAGTGCGTCGAGAGGGCCGGCATTCGCGACGAGGGGGCGGGCATTGCCGAGGCCCTCTTCCAACGCATTCTCAACAGCCGGTCAGGCACCTTGATCAGTGTGCACAACTACGAGGACACGTGGTCGTTCATCAAACATGCCGACGGGAAGATTCACTTGGCGATTCCGCAGATGATCGAAGAGATCTGCAAGCTTGAGCCTGAGTTACCCGATGCCGAGTACCCGCTCGTGCTGCAGGCAGGAGAACGCCGGAGCTATAACGCCAACACGATCTATCGCGAAAAGGCGTGGCGCAAGCAGGATCCCGAGGGATCGCTAAAGGTGCACCCGGAGGATGCCTGCCGGCTGGAGCTGGTGGACGGCGGACTGGCGTGGTGCGAATCGCCGCGGGCCGCCGTGTGCGCGCGGGTTGCCGTTACCGACGAGGTCCGGGCCGGACTCGTCTCCCTGCCGCACGGGTTTGGCATGTTCGAGAGCTTCGGCGAGACCTATGAACCGACGGGATCGAATGGCAATGACGATCGGTTAACGCGGGAACCAGGCGGCGACCCGCGGAACGGGCCGGCGATCAATTTCCTCACAGAATCGGCGTGGTGTGACTCGCTTTCCAAGGTCCCGTTTCACAAGCACGTCCGCGTTCGCCTGCGACCGGTCGGCCCCGGCGAGACGGCCGTCGCTGGCGATATCCGCGAGGCGTGTCCCGCCACCGCTTAGTCAATCCGACGGCAGGAAACTACACAGGAGCTCATACGCGCGATGGCGCGGTATCAACCGGAACACAAGGCAAAAACGCGACAAAAACTCGTCGAGTCGGCCGTCACCGCCTTTCGACGGAACGGTATCGATTCGGCCGGCTTAAAAGAGATCATGCGCGAGCTGGGCCTGACGGTCGGCGGTTTTTACCGGCACTTCGAGTCGAAGTCGGAACTCGTGCAGTCGGCCCTCGCGCTCGGATTCGCCCAGTCGATCGAACGAATGCGTCAAGCGTCCGGCGGCCAACCGGGCGATCAACGCGCGACGAATGATGGCCAGTCGATCGAACGGTTCGCCGCCGGCTATTTGAGCGAGACGCATCGGCGGTCGATCGCGCAAGGGTGCGTGCTGGCCGCGTTGGCCTCGGACATTGCCCGCGGCGATCGCGAGGTGAAAGCGGTTTGCGAAGTGGGACTCCGGCGAGTCCACGCCGAATTGCGGCACCAACTGCCGGGCGACGCCGATCAGGCTGCGGACCATCTTTGGGGTTTGATGGCCCTCGAAGTTGGCGGCCTGGTGCTCTCTCGGATGGTCGCCAGTGAGCAGACGGCAACCGCAATCCTCAAGTCGTGCCGTCGCACGGTGACGACGGTGGTGCGTCCAACTGCCAAACGCGAGAGGTCCGGCCGGCGCAAGCGAAGCAAATTCAAACGAGCTGTGAAGCCGGCTTAGTCCGGCGTGCCGTCGCCGTCTGCCGGGCCGCAACAGGGCCGACGTCGTCAGCAATGCCGATCCGGCGGAGATATTGCCCGACGGCGAAGCCCAGTGTGTCCGGTAGGGCCGTCTCCGTGGACTTCTCGGCACGCGACGCTTCGAAGCCGTGGAGTTCGATTTCAGGGCTCCTTCGTGTTTTTTCCCACGCCACTTTTGCACGAGAGGTAGTGGAGTTCGACACCCAAACTACAGACCGTGTCATAGGCTCGCTTCGCATGTTGGTAGAGCCGATCGTTGGGGGGAAAGCCCCGCTTTTCCATTCGCGAGACCAGGCGGTGCAGATAATTGGCGAGTCGAAACAACGACTCGTGCATTTGCCGGGCTTGCTCTGTCGTCAGGTCGTCGCTGTCCATCAGCCAGAGTAACTATACATATGTATAATTTTATGTCAATTCCGCTGCCGCGGTCTCATTTCTGGGCTTTATATATTCCGATATGGGAATATAATGCAGCCATGGCTCGAACCGCGACGACAACGGACGTCTTCAATGCCATCGCCGAACCGCGGCGGCGGGCGATCATTGAGGTTTTGGCACGACCAACGCGAGCAGGCCGTCGGGGAGTTGGTCGAGAGCCTGCGGATCGCGCAGCCGGCGGTTTCCAAGCATCTCGGCGTGCTGCGCAAGGTCGGGCTGGTTTCGGTGAACAAGCGGGGCCAGCAGCGGCATTACCGCCTCAACTCACAGGAGTTGAAAACCGTGCACGACTGGGTTGCCAAATTCGAGCAGTTTTGGACCACACATCTGGACCGCGTCAAAGAGCGGGCCGAGCGCAAGGCGAGCGGCCAGTCGGACTCGCAAGAACTTCAATCTGACAAGAAGAAAGGCTCGGAGATCATCATGAACGCCAACCAAGGTCAAACGGTCGACACGCTCGAGATTCGCAAAGAGATCACCATCAAGGCACCGATCGAGCTGACTTTCGAGGCCCTGCTCGAGGAAATCGGCCCCGAGAGCCAGATGATCGACGGCAAGCCGATGCCGCTGACGCTCGAGGCGTGGCCGGGCGGACGTTGGTTCCGCGATCTGGGCGACAACTCGGGTCATCTTTGGGGTCACGTGCAGGTGATCAAAGCGCCCACTCTTTTGGAACTGTGGGGACCGATGGCCATGTCGTATCCGGCGATCAATCACATTCAATATCGCCTGAAGGCCGAAGGGAGCGGCACGGTGCTGACGCTCTTGCATCGCGCGATAGGCCTGATCACTCCCGACCATCGCGAAGGGATGCCCAAGGGCTGGGGCTTTAAGATTGACCGCGTTCGACAACTTGCCGAACGGAAGTAGTATGCGACTCACACATCAGAACGGGAGAATCGTCCGATGAAATCCGAACACGAATTGCCTTCCGGACAGAAAGTCGTCTCGCAAGAAGAATGGCTCAAGGCGCGGAGCGCGCTCTTGGCGAAGGAGAAGGCTCTCACACAACAGCACGACGAGCTCGCACGGCAACGCCGCGAGCTGCCGTGTGTCCGTGTGGACAAGTCGTATGTCTTTGGGGGTCCTCGCGGAAAAGTGTCGCTGGCGGACCTCTTTGATGGCCGAAGCCAACTTGTCGTCTACCACTTCATGCTCGGCCCGGACTGGAAGGAAGGCTGTCCGAGTTGCTCGTATCTCATGGATCACCTCGACGGTGCGATCGGCCATTTGAAAGCCCGCGATCGTGACGTTCGCGTTGGTTTCGCGGGCGCCGCTGTCCACGATCGAGGCGTTCAAAAAACGGATGGGGTGGCATTTCGCGTGGGTTTCGTCCCACGGGACGAACTTCAACAGCGACTTTGGTGTCTCCTACACCAAGGAACAGATCGCCACGGGAAAGCCGTCGTACAACTACGGCACGATTGCTCCGTTTGGAGAGGAGTGGCCCGGGCCTGAGCGTCTTCGCGAAGGATGCGGACGGCCACGTCTACCACACGTACTCGACGTATGCGCGTGGACTCGAATCGATGATCGGCACGTACGCGATCCTCGACATGGTGCCGAAAGGTCGTGACGAAGAGGGCCTGCCAGCGACGATGAGCTGGGTCAAGCACCACGACAAGTATGAGCAGTTGGTGCCGCTCGGCGAGTCGTGCTGCCATGGCGAAGGAAGCGCGAACATGAGTTGCTGTTGCCACAACCAAACGGCGACGCGTTCCATCGGTCCGACGACTTGCGGCACCTTTCGAGTGGGTGATTCCCGCCGTGGTGCTGGCGGCCGTGCCCAAGTGCCCGGCCTGCCTGGCGGCGTACGTCGCCGTTTGGACGGGGATCGGTCTTTCCTTCTCCACCGCCAGCTACTTGCGTACGGGCATGCTGATGGCTGGCGGTGTGTCACTCATTTTTCTGGCCTTTAGACACGGACGGCGGCTAATCAGACGGAACACCGGCTGACCGACTCGCAGGCCAGCCGGCTCTGCTGATCATTCGCCGGACGGCATCGATGGGCCGTCGATTTACTGGGCGGCGGGCTGTTTCACGCAGACGACATTGCCGTCCGTGTCCTGAATCTTGATCAGATGGCCGACGGTGGGGATCTCGCACTTCGGGAGGATGACTTTCCCGCCATTGGCTAACGACGGCTTTCTCCGTCGCGTCGATATCTTCGACGCCGATCGTGCATTCGTAGCCCGTGAGCCGCTGGCCGGGGATAAGTTCGTGGCGCTTTTGCAGCGCTCCCTGAATGCCTGGATCCTTTTTGTCGCCGGTGGCGATCAACAGGAAGCCCGGCGGGCCCCAGGGCTCGAACTTCCAGCCGAACACGCGCTCGTAGAATCGCTGGGCTTTGGCAAGATCGTCGGCATGAATGGCAAAGAACACCAGATTGTTGGACATGCGATGCCTTTCCTCGAGAGTCGTGAGTTCAGAATTCCAACCTTTGACGGCCGATTTTAGAGGTGGGCTCGTCTGCATGTCTCTCGCTAGAATGCCAGGAAATGTCGAAAAAGCGTCAAGCCCAGAAAACTGCTCGACGCCGCGCCGCGGACGGCATCGTGGTGCGCACCTACGCAGTGCGACATACGAAGGATTATCTGATTCCGCCCCACGCGCACGACTGGCATCAACTGATTTACGCCAGCCAGGGCGTGATGTGGGTGCAGACGGCCCAGGGGGACTGGGTCGTGCCGCCGAATCGCGCGGTATGGGTGCCGGCCGGCGTCGAGCACAGCATCGAAATGACCGGCTCGGTTTTCGTGCAGACGCTCTATTTGCACTCGTCGATTTACGGGTCGCTTCCGGATCGGTGCTGTGCCGTGAATATCTCGCCGCTCTTGCGCGAACTGATCCGCCACATTGTGTCGCTCGGCATGCTCGACGAAAACGATCCACCGCGGGCACGACTCTTCGGGGTCTTGATCGACCAGCTCAGCGCGTTGCCGACGATCCCGCTGCAACTTCCGTGGCCGGTGGACGAGCGGGCGCGACGTGCCGCGGCGTGGCTCCGCGAACATCCCGACGACCCGGACGTCACGGACGAGGTGGCCCGGCGTTTCGCCCTCAGCGTGCGGACGATCGAACGCCTGTTTCAAAAGGAAACCGGTCTGACGTTCGGCAAATGGCGGCAGCAACTCCGCCTGTTGCAGGCTCTGCGACTGCTCGCCGCCGGCCGTCCGGTGACCGATGTCGCGCTCCGAGTCGGTTATGAAAGTCCGAGCGCCTTTATCGCCATGTTCCGGCGAACGCTCGGCGTGACGCCGTATCGCTATTTTTCGTCATCCGGTTCCGCGAAGGCGAGAATGTAACCGTCGCGGTCGCGAATCCCGAATTCGAGTTGGCCGTAGTCCATGTCGTCTCGAGGCCTTCGCACTTTCAAGATCTGGCATTCGGTCATGGGTCATCCCTCATCTCCGCTAGCGGCGACGGAGCATTTCGACGATGGCAGTGTGACCCGTTTGCCGCAGCGAGTTCCGACGGAGTCTTTCCGTTGCCGTTTGCCAGCGCAGGCTTCGCGCCGCGATCGAGCAATAGTCGCACGATCTCGGCGTGATTGTTCCGGGCCGCCTCGTGCAGTGGACTCGTGCGGCCATCCATCATATTGAGCAGCGCAGGATCCTGGTCCAAACGTGCACGCACGAGAAACGTCAATCCCCAGTTGGCCGGCACACAAATTCCGAACGACCGCGGAGTGCATCCAAGTCCCGTGTCGCGTGCCATCGGATCGGCACCATGCCGTTCGAGCAATTCGATCACCCGGCGCGAACCCCCGAAATAGGCCCAATGCAGCGGCATTCCACCCTGGTAGGCGCGAAATGCGAGATCGGGATCTTTGGCGAGGAGAAACTCGACAACCAGGGCGTGCCCATTGCGGCAAGCCATATAAAGCGCGTCGGAGATTTGCTCGCGCGGTCGGCGGCGGACAAGGCAAGAGCGTTCCATCCGCCGCGTAGCGACTGCTTCCAGTCCGCGATGAGCCCGGAATCAAAACGTCGTTCGCATCGAAACAGGCACGGACATGTTCGAGCGAGCCGATGCCGGCCGCGGAGAACAAGTCGGCGTCGGCACCCAATTGCAGCAGGGTGGCCGCACATTCGGGTGCGTTGCACGTCGCCGCCCAGGAGAGGGGCGAATGCCCCCATTGACCGAACCGGGCGTTGATGTCCGCACCGTACGCAATCAAACATTGTGGCGAGATTCGGGTCGTTGCACTGCGCGGCCACGTGCAGCGGCGTTCGCCCATCCGGTCCGTGCGCCGATGCCAATGCGGGGCGGCTATTCAGCAACTCTGTGACCTCGGGCACCTCCCCCTTGTCGACGGCGGCCAACAGCCGAGCCAAATCCGCGTCATCGGGCTCGACCCTCTCCGCCTGGGCACGGCGTCGCACATCGGCCGGCACGATCGCGTCAAGCTGATCGCGCAGCTGTTCCACGTGGGCCTTCAGTTTTCGCCAACTGGCAAAGCCGAACTCACGGGCGACGGCAAGCTGCGCGTCACTGAGTTTGGCGTGCGGATTTTCTCCGCGAAGTGCGTCGAGACGATCTTTGCTCTGCTTCTTGAGCCACTCGAGATTGGCGCGGAGCGGAAGCGGGCGGGGCATCGAGAGACCTTCTTTCCAGGCGCCCGGCGTCCGCGTGTCACGGGCAGAAAGAAGGATCGATGGTCTATTTGTTGACGAGTGGGTTCAACCCTGCACGCGGACCGTCGGCCGCTCGCCGCGGCCAGCAGTCACTTTAAGCGACGCGCGAGGCCTCTGCAAGATGCCGCTCTGTAACGCCGTCAGCATGTTGGCAGTTGGTTGAATCGCCCGAGTCTTAGCGGTTTTCCCACATATTACGGATCTGCTGCCGGCAACCGGGAGGCACGCTGCGCGAGAAGCTCAACTTGATCCGCCGACCCCGGCGGACGCCGCCGATCCACCCGTGCTTGATCTGCCATTCATCGCAGATCGACTTGAGTTCCGACAGGCCGTCGCGCGTGACTTTGCCGTTGATTAATCGCAATGAACCGCGGGAAATACGGACACGAAATTCGAAGCGAACCGCAAAAAGAAACCAGGCGGCCCCCCCGACGACGACGATGAGAATGACCAGTTCCAGCAGGTCCATCATTCTCGATTATAGGTCGCGTTCTTTCTGTGATTCCATTTCTAATCTTGAATCGTCGCGTCGATTTCCCGCCGGCGTTTGCGCACGATTTCGTAGATTCCGTCCCAAAGCTGTCGCCGAGCTTCGAGGGCCGTCACCGCGGCCTGCTCGGCCTCCCTCCAATTTTTGTCGTCTGAACCGCACAGCGATTGGAGCAGGCGACCTGCCATCGGCCCGTGCTCGCCGCCGTCGAGATTGATATGTCGATGCAAGTAATGCCGAAAGAGCGTGAGACCGCCGGCGGCTTCGACATTCAGCTCGTCCACGATGCGTTGAAAGAGACCTGGCAGCAGATCCTCGCGGCCGAAGGTGAACGCAGCCGTCATCCCACAGATTGTGCCTTTGCGAATGTTTCCAAACGTCGACTGCACAAATCGGCGAACGGTTGCGTTGACGTGTTCTGACTCCAATGCCGTTTCCACCGACACGCCATGACGCAAGGCATTGACGAAGCCGTCAATCGATGCCGTCGAGGCGCCGCACTGGGCCATCGCCCGGCGGTACATCTCGAAATGGCTGACGAAGCCTTCCTCGCCGTCATGATCGCTCTCTTCGGCCAGAACGATTTCGTTGATGAAACGACAACCGAGATCGTTGGCGACAGGCACCCAAGGGACGTCGACGCAAGTGAGCGAACGCTGCAGGGATTTGAGCAGGCTCATGAAATCCCACACCGCAAACACATGGTGTTGCATGAACACATGCAATGCTTCGAGGCAGTCGATCGACCGGTAAACGGGATGATCGAGCAGAGCCGTTTTTAGCGGAGTGAGTCGCTGGTGGAGACGGTCGAGATGCGTCACGTTTGAGTCTCTGGCGTTGGAAGTCAGCGTCCGAACTTATCGAAAGTTCACGGCGAAGAACAGTCCTTGGAGCTTGATCCGAGAGCGCGAATCATCGGGTCGTCGTTCGAAAAAGCAAAACCCGGGCAAGAACCGAAGCAAGGGCTCACGGCTCGCAACCGGGCGGTTTGCAGGTAACCCTGCACGCGATCGAAACTGATCTCCACGCTTGTCTTTGAACGGACCGGCCGCATTTGGCGTCAATGGCCGTTCATGCCGGATATAACGCCTTTATCGTCGTTCTCTGGAACCTGCTGCTGTAGCCGGACCTAGTTGCCGACGCCGATTAGTGAACTACGCTTTCAAAAGTGCTGGGGGACATTGTTTCTGCAACGACAAAAGGGGCGGATAATCGAGGGCCAAAAAATGTACCAAGAGACTGGCTCAGAGCACGAACAAGAGACTGACTCGCGCACGAAACTGGCTCAGCGCAAAACGATCGCCTGATCCACCGCATGAATCAGATTCTTTCGGGGATCGTTGCCTGCGCCGTCTTGGGTGTGGCCGGCGTCATGGCCTATCAAAACCGCGACTCGATCAAAGCACCCGCTGCCAAGGACGGCATATTGGCCGGCCTCTTGAAGAAAAAATTCGCGACCGCGACCGCCTTCCCGCAATCCAACTTGCCTGAGTTTCAAGCCCCGGATTGGGAAAAGAACACGCTCATCGATCCATCGAGACTCATGGGCTCCGCCAATCAATTTGGTCCGGCGCAATTTCCCAGCACGACAAGTTCGTCTTCGCACCGTCGCCGGCCGTAAGGCCGACAGGGCGCGGTTGAGACCTTCCGGATTCCGAGTCGGCGCTTTCGGTGTCAGTCAGTCGACAGTCCAAAGCGTGACGTCATCGAAGTCCTTGATGAAGATCCGGTTGCCGGCGGCGACCGGGTACGCGTAGGTGCCGTCCTCGGCGACGCGGTACTTGGCGACTGCCTGGAATTTCTTGTCGCTCGCCTCGCACACGAGAAGTTGCCCGTTCGTTGTGAGAACGAGCAAGACAGGGCCGGCGTCGACCACGGACCCATAGCCGCGGCGATCATCGCGAACGCGCTCGATCCAGTCGGTCTTGCCCGTTTCGGCATTCAGACAGAATAGAAAATTGCGGGCCGAAATGCCGAAGAGCAGGCCGTTCTTGAGGACCGGCGTGTCGAACTGCACCGACATATCACGGGCCGTGGTCCAGAGGTCCCGGGTCTTCAACGCGTCCCCTTGTTTTTCAATTTTGAGTGCCTTGGTCCCGCGAGATGAGCCCGAGATGTACACGATGTCGCCGCCCACGATTGGTGTGGCCGCGTTGTAGCCGCCCATCCCTTTGACGGCAAATTTCGTCTCGAACAGCAGCTTACCCTCGCCCGCCGTCAGGCCGACGACCTTGTTGGAGGTGAGTGCGACCACAATTTTCACGCCGTCAATCGTCAGCAGGTCGGGCGAGGCGTACGCAGTGCCGTCGCCGGTCCATTTCCATTTTTCGTTGCCGCTGGTGAGATCGTAGGCCGCAATGCCACCTTTTTCCTCGCCGCCAAACTGCACGATGCACAGACCTTCGACGACGATCGGGGAACAGGAAGTGAAAAAGCGAGGGACGCTATCCTCGCCCGCTTCGGATGTGCGCCAGAGTTTCTTGCCGCTGGCGGCGTCGAGACACGAGAGCGTGCCCTGCACCCCGAGTGTGACGACCTTTCCGTCCGTCACGGTCGGCGAGCTCCGCGGTCCGGGGAACTGGGCAGCCGGCCCCGAGGCGCCTTTGGCTTTGTACTTGTCGGCCCATAGTTCCTTGCCCGATGCTGCTTCGTGGCAGCTTGTGACCTCGTCCCCGTCGCGACGCGCGAAGACATACAGGCGATCGCCGACGAGCGCCGGCGTGGCCACGCCGTTGCCGACATTGACTTGCCATTTTTTCGTCAGCGACTTTGGCCACGTTTGGGGCGGCGTAAAAGTCGCTTTCCCATCGCGATTGGCTCCGCGCCACTGCGGCCAGTCTTGCGCCAAGGCGGCACTCGCCTGAATGGTCGCGAGAACACCGACAACGATTCCCAGTCGTCGCATCGCACGTGACATCGCTACGTCCTTCGGGCTGATTGGAATGCTTTCCGTTCGGGCAAGATTGGACTTGGAACGCCCGTCGAGGAAGCCGGGACAACGCGGCATGCCACTGAGTCTATCGGGGCAAGTCGAAGAATCAATCGCCTCAGCACCGGGATAAAAGCAAGTTAAGAGTTGTCTGAAGATCGGTCATTCGCGGAGTTGGGCGGCGCAAGTGCTACTGTGCCTGGCAGCGCGCCTCCCATTCGCTGATTGAGCCGATAGACTCGGCATTGGGGTCGTCATTCAAGAGGGCGATGAACTCGAGCAGATGGCCATCGGGATCGTCGAAATATAATTGCGCGGATGGCATCCAGCCGATCACGGAGGGTTCGGTCGTTCGTTCGTTGTTGAAGTTGCGAGTCGCAACTCCCAAGTCGTTAAGCCGCTTGCCGGCGATGAGAAGCTTGGGTAGCGAGACTGCGATCGCAAAATGAGACTTTTGCGCCGCATGGCCGAATTGAGTGCCCGGCCCCCAGAGTCCGAGCATCGACCGCCGATCCTCGCCGATCCAGAGAAAGGCGATGTCCCGCTTGGGATCGCGGTAGGCAAATGGCAGTCCCACGATCTCCGTGTAAAATGCCTGCGACGCTCTCGTGTCCGTCACGGCCAAGTGTGTTTCGTAGAGGTACATGATGCTCCCCTTCCGGCGGCCGCGGTGAATTCGCACTAAATCATACGCGGCGAGAACGAGCGCGGCACTGATTAACTGCGCGATGTTGCATCGCAGCGAACCGACTTCGCCTTCGACTATTTGAGCTGTTTCAAATAATCGTTTGTCACGTCGATTGTGCGGATTCCGTTGGGTGGCTCGAATTCGAATTGGTGATCGTCAACAGGTGCGTTGATGACGATGTCGAGGAAGTCCAGCTCGACCACGACCTCCGGTTCGTCGCTCCCTTTTTGTTTCTTCAGGAAGTCGATGCGGCGGGGGAACAGAATCACCGGCTCGAAATAGATGCGAACCGAGTCCGGAATGTGGGAGCTGGGCCGATTGCCTGTAGACGACTTGAAGGTTGCCTTCATTGCGTCGTTCCAAGTGCCGGCGATCACGGTGAATTTCTTCCCGTTTACCTCCTCCTGCGTGATCGCTTCGAATTTCATTGACCGCTCGAGCGAGGCCAACAACGCGGGCAGCCCACCCAATCCCAGTTCGACGGCAAGAAGATTCGTCTGCGAACCATTTTTGGACGCTTCGAGAATCTGGCGAACGTTGCGGCGGGTGACGCGCGTTTGCCCCCCCACGTTGTGCCGCGTCCAAAGAATTGTGCCGTCACAGACTTCCAGAAACGAGCCTTCAAACCCCTGTTCGGCCGCATCGGACTGGAGCTTGAAATCGAGCTTCAGCCGCAAATCGGTGCTTTGGACGTAAGTCCCATCGAGACGAAATCTTCGTCCGCCGATCGAAACGCGCTCGACGATGCGGCTTTTGATCGATCGCACGCCGGAAGCGACCAAGCGTTCGCGCGCGGCACGAAGGGTATCCAGCGGATCGGCAGGAGGTAGCGGCGCCGGCTTAGCAGCGGGTGAAGCGGGCATGGGTGCTGGGGCGGTCGAGGGAACTTTGGCAACCGCTGGGGTGGCTGGCGGCTTTGTGTCGGCCGCACAGATTACCCAAGGCGCCATGGCCCCCGTGATACCACCGAGTGCCCCGATGGCGATCAAAGCTGCTGTCAAAATTGGATGACTTTTCATGTTCTTCGGAAAATGTGGGATTTGCCAAAGATTCCGGCCGCGTCAATCCGAAAAGAGAAGAGTCCATCGTCTGCGAGCAGCCGCCGGCCCAGGATCTGGCCGTGAAGGCGCCGACGCATTTTAGTCCTTTCGGGAGTTGGGTCGACGGCAGTTCCGCACGCGACGTGCCCGGGTGGTGAGAGACAGGGGAAAGGGTCGTGATGAAGTACTACTTCTTGGCGTTGGGAACGCTATTCTTGGTGTGCGTCGGCTGCGCCTTCGACGGCCGACAGATACTCGATAACGGGAACGAGAAGGGCGTGTATAACGCTCCCCCGGCGGAGCGAATGCTTCGACCCGGCCCGATGGTTGACGGGCCTGGCCCCGGCGTGATGCCGATGTTGGCCAGCCCGGCGCCGCCGGCTCCGATCCTCAAGGTGACGCAGGTCCGCTTTGTGGGGCCGGCGGGAATGCAGATCGGCTGGCAGGTTGCCGGCGGATTCGCCGAGAACCAAAAGACGGCTCCCGCCCGCAAGAACTTCCATCAGGGCGGAACTTACCGGCTTAAGCTCACAAAGATTCCGGCGCGGGCCGCGAGGGCCTGACGCTCTATCCGACGCTGCAAGTTTATCCGGCCACTCCGATGACCGACGCCTACCTGTCGCACGACACGGTGCCGATCGAAGTGACCGACGAAGATTTGGATCAGGTGCAGAGCAACAACTTTGTCACGAAGGTCATCTACTTGCCTGATCCGCGGTACCAGGAACTGGCGGTCGCCGGCGTCGAGACCCTTGTTTCGACGCGGCTCGAGCCGGGTGTCGATCCGGTGGCCGAAGCCAATCGCCGTGGAACCATTCTGGCTGTCTTCCGCATGGGCAACATGGACCTCGAAATGCCCAATGGCGGCATGGCGGCCGGTCCGAACGGTCCGGGCAATATCAACCAGGTCGTGTATCTGGATGGTGAGAAACAGGAATTCGCCGAACCGGTGCCGATCTCGGCTCTCGACGCCGGACTGTCGGCTGTGCCTGGCCCGATGATTGCCGCCGGTGGTGGGTATCCGGGAATGGCAACGCCTCCGGTCTGGGGCTACCCGATCACGGGAACCCCGATCGGACTCCCCGGTCCTCCGCATATTCCGCTCGGCGCCCCGGCCACCTTAAAGTCGCACACCATCCGCAACCTGACCGTCGACAATATGCCGCATCCGGTCGACCACATGCTGATCGACGTCAAAGAGAACCCTGGCTACAGTGTTCCGCCGCCGGTCAAGCACATTACCTACACGGAAGACCATCCGGTTTATCGTGAAGGAGAAGTGGTCTATCCGAAGTGGGCTTTGCCGGAAGGTGGTGCTGGTGGTGGGGCCTGTCCTCCGGGGGCTCCGATGGGCGGACCGCCGGCCATGCCGCCGCAGCAATAGTCTGAAAATCGTGAAGTCTGCTGATCTCGCGGAGCGATGTGTCTAACATCGCTCCGCGAGCGGCACGTTCTGGAACCCTCAAATCGACCTGCGTTCGCGGGTCAAGGAGCGCTGCCGTGGCCCGTGGGTGGGAAATGCCTCTCGCCAAACTGTGGCGTCCCGCGGGATTCGTCTCGACTCTCTTGCTGGCTGGTTCTTTCCTGGGAATTTGCCCAACTCACAGTGCCGCTCAAGAGGGCCGTTACGTCCCCTTCGATCAGAATGCCCCAGTAGGCCGCATCGGCCTGTGGGTGGGCCAGGTCGGAAAAGGGCTCGCCGGCGTTCTACAGCCAGTGCAAGTCGCGCTCCCTTCGAAGGGATCGGTCACCGTTTACAACGGCGGCCCGGAAACGGCCGTCAACCTGGGTGCCCCGGCTCAATTCAATGTGGGCATCGGCTTCGTCTATCGTCTGAAGATCGCCGGTATGCCCGAGTTCCCGGGCGTTGAACTCTATCCGACGATCGAAATGATCGACCGGTTGCACCCTCCGTCGGGGCGGGCGCAGGAATTCCCGATCCCGATCCAATTCAGCGCGGACGAAATCGAGACGGCGATCGCCGGCCGGCTCATCACCAAAGTCGTTTACTTGGAGCAGCCGCAGTTCGCCGTGACGGGCGATCTCACTCAGGCCATGCTTAATCGCTTCCTGCCCCCCGATCGCAATTTGCTGATCGAGGCGGATCGGGCCGGACGCCCAATGATTCTTGTCCGTCTTGGCAGTCGTACGCCGGACGGATCTCCGGCCGACGCGGAGTTCTTCGAGCGGCCCGCTCCCTTCAAGATGGCCGAACTGCATACTCGGCCCAGCGAGGCGGACTCGGGCCATTCCGTCATCGTCGACAAGGCGACGACGTTCTCTCCGGCCGTGCCGCGTTCCGAGATCGAAGACACCGACGCCATTCGCCGAGCCGGACGCCGCAATATGACCCGTCCGCTCGCTCCCCGTCCCTATTTCACGCTCGAACCGCCATTTCCTCCGTGGGAACTGTTCCCGGACGAGTACCTGCTCGACGGTGGCGACCGGAATTTTCCCGTACATGAAACGCCGAGCCATCGCGAGGGCCTCGACAGCGAAGACGCCGTGGCCGAGTTCGTCGACCAGGCCGGCAATCATCACATCCTGCCTACAAACCGCGTGGCCATTTATTCGCCTCGTTTCGGGGTCGTGGCGACACAGCTCGGACTCGAGGCCGGCGTGAACGTGGCCCGACTGGCCAGTGCAGTCGATCTGGCACGGGGCGAAGGCCTGCGGAACCGCACGTCGACCGTCAACCAGGCCCAGCGCATGCCGTCCCTCAGCGTTCGAGTTCGCACGCGTGCAAGCGGGATGGATACGCAGGCCCGCCAGTTGGGCATCCACCAGCAACTTATTTTGGGCGAGAACCGCGAATTGGCCGGTTCGGTCGAAGACGTGCAAAACGTCGTCGCGCCGCAAATGCGAAGTGCACAACTGGCTAAGATCGCTCGCGAGCGTCAGGCGGCCTTTGCCTGGACGCGCAACGAGTTCCCGGTCATCGCTGCCTCGCTCGAAGGGGCACAACAGGTTGTGGCTAAGTTCTCCGTTAACGAACTGGTGGGAGTCGAGGATCGGCGGAAGCCGGGTCGTCTGGAAATCGTCAAGCTGGCCGACCGGCAGACCGCCTTGCCGGGTGAATTCGTCAATTTCCGCATCGAATACGAAAACATCGGCGACCGCGAGCTGACCGAAGTGCGGATCATCGACAATTTGACGCCGCGCCTCGAATACGTGGCCGATACGGCCAGCTCCAGCCGCGCGGCCGCGCTCGACATCGCCGACAACGGCGAAGGCAGCGTGATCCTTACCTGGTCGCTGAAAGAGCCGCTCAAAGGCAAAACCAAGGGCGTTGTGACCTTCAAAGCCAGAGTCCGGTAAAGGACGCGCAAAGCCAGAGTCCGGTAAAGGACGTCAAAGCCATAGTCCGGTAAAGGCCGGCGAGTTTGTCGACTATTATGTTAGGGACAAATTCGACGCGAACTTTTGACAACCTGCATTGATCGGCGCGAACATCGGATTCCCGCGAATCCGTAAACCCGCCTGGGAATAAAAACCCGGGCGGGTTTTTTTGTTCCCACGCGGTCAAATTGCATTCGCCCGCGGCTCGATGGAGAATGTCAGGCGGCGCTTTCATCCTCTCTTTCGGGCCGCTCTGTGCCCACAGAATTGAGGCCGCAACGATGCTCTCCACCCGACTGACCGAGATATTCAACGTCAAATACCCGATCATGCTGGCGGGCATGGCCGGAGTTTCTTTGGCCGAAGTCGTCGCGGCGGTCAGTGAAGCCGGGGGTTACGGCGTCCTGGCGCGGGAAATATGAGTCCGCCCGAGATAACGGACGAGTTGGCGCGAGTCCGCAGCCTGACGAAAAAACCGTTCGGCGTGGATTTGCTGCATGCCCTCAACGACAACCCGATCGAAGAGGTCAAACGGATCATCGAGGGGGGCGCCACGAGCTTTGCCGCCGGGCTGGGCGTGCCCAAACGCGTAATCGGCATGTGCCACGAAGCGGGACTTAAGGTGATTACCGTGACGGCCACAGTGAAACATGCCCGCATGGCGGCCGAAGCCGGTTGCGACATGATCGTCGCTCAGGGTTCGGAAGCCGGCGGACACACGGGCTCGGTCGGCGCGTTCGCACTCTTGCCGCAAGCGGTCGATGCCGTGTCGATTCCGGTCGTCGCGGCTGGAGGAATTTTCGACGGACGAGGCCTTGTCGCCGCCCTCGCCTTCGGTTGCGAAGGGGTCTGGCTTGGCACGCGGTTCGTCGCCTCGCAAGAGGCCCGGGCGGCTCAGGTCTACAAGAACGCCATCCTGAAAGCGAACGAAAGCGACACGGTCGTCTCCCGCTGCTGGACGGGCAAAACGCTGCGTGCCATCCGCAATCCCACGACCGACGAATGGGAAAAGCATCCCCAGGACATCAAACCGTTTCCACAGCAGGCCGAGCTGATGCATTCCAAGGGGCTGATGGGGTTCCTCTTCCCCGAAATGGCCGACCGCGATCCGGCCCATAATTGCTTCCCGGCCGGCCAGGGCTGTGGCGGCATTCATGAAGTGCAGACATGCAAGCAAATCGTCGACGAGATCGTTTCCCAAGCCGAATCAATCCTCTCGCAGGGACTTTTTCGTGCTGAGAACGCGAAAGCCTGAGGAAAGCGACGGAAGCCTTCGATGCCGGTCTTGAAAGGCGCTCTGCACACACATACCACCTGCTCGGACGGGCAGCTCACACCGGACGAACTCGTGGACGTCTACCGCGGTCTCGGCTTCCAGTTTGTGGCGATCACCGATCACGACCACCTGCTCCGTCCTGATTACTGGGAGTCGTTACCCCACGGCGACACCGATTTTTTGGTCTTTCCTGGCGTCGAACTGACCGTTTTCGAGCGCGGCTACGTCCACGTTGGCGAGATTCGCGGAGAGCGTGAGACGCTGCGTATTTTCAATCACCCCGCCGAATACGATTTGCCCTTCGAGAAGCTGCTGGACGTGCTTTCCAGCGTCTGCGCTGCGGATTCCCCTGGACTGCGTCGAGGTGTCGAAAAAAGGGTTCTACACACCCCAGTACGACGTGGCCGAAATCCCTTATCCCAAGATCGTCTCGGACGACGCCCATACGCCGGGGATGTGCGGACGTTCTTGGGTGACCATCGATTGCCCGCTCGACAAAGACACGATCCTCCGCGAGATCCGCGCGGGGCGGGCCACGAATTGGGTACAAGGCCGGGCGATCAATTCGTGCATGGCCAGACCCTGAAATTTTTGGTTCACGGGAGACTTTTTTGGCTTTTTTGGGGCGTGAAAAAGGGGGACTTTTTTGGGCTCCACCCAAAAAAAGTATTGCTCAACAAGTCCCTCACTAGGGTAGCGAGCGCTGCTCTTGGCAACGCAAGGTTTCCGAAGCTCCGTGATGAAGCTGGTTTACGCTCGGCTGAGGAAAACGATCCGATGCTTCCCGGCGAAAACGGACCGCTTGCGACTGAAAGTAAAGAGCGACTTTTTTTGGGTCCACCCCAAAAAACTCTGTCCGACGCCCGCGCGCTTGAAAAGAGATCTGGAACTACGCGCCATTTTCTGCTACAATCAGGCTAGAGACATCGCACGAGCGGAACCCAAAATTACACATTCCCGCCGCTCGTCGGCTCCGGCAAGTGCGGATTCGCCGAATCGCAAACGCGATCGCCGAACCGGATATCCATCCACCCCAACTGCCGTCCGGCCAAAACAGTGCGTTCCCCGACACGTCGCGTGATTTTCCTGCAGGTCACGCCGATGACACGGGGCGTCCGCAAGAAAATTCTCGGAGCCTTGCGGCAACGGTCCACCTCGGACGGATTCCCCGCCAACACAAAAGCTATTTTGAAAGCAGATTTTTCCGCCCTCCAGAACGCACCCCGCCGTGAAGGGGCCGGTCCCGGCGCGCCCAATGCGCGGGCGCCGCTCGATACGGGGCATCCCCGGAGCTTCGCTTCGATGCCGATCGATCGTCGCAACTGTCAGTGAGCCTTTTAGGATCCCGTGCACGCTTATCGCAAAATCCGGAAAAAAAACTCGTCTGGCCCTGTCCCCGATTGCACGGTTTCTGCAAGTTAATGGGTATGGGGACGTGATGACGGACAACTCAACCGAGACCCTGGAACTGATCGACCGGGTCCGCGCCGGGGATGTCGATGCCCTCAACGCGCTCTTCACCCGGCACAGGGAACGTCTGCGCCGCATGGTCGACATCCGCATGGACCGGCGGCTCCAGGCGCGGATCGATGCGTCGGACGTCCTTCAAGAAGCCTACCTCGAAGTGATCCAGCGGCTGGACGAATATCTCAGCAATCCGAAGCTCCCCTTGTTTTTGTGGCTGCGGCTGGTGGTCGGCCAGCGGTTGATGACGTTGCATCGGCGGCACCTCGGAGCACAACAGCGGGACGCGGGCCGGGAAGTTTCCCTGTTTCGCGAGGCCTTGCCGGCCGCGTCATCCGCGGCCCTCGCCGCCCAACTGATGGGAAAATTCACGTCACCGACCCAGGCGGCCATGCGGGCCGAGCGGATGCTGCGGCTCCAGGAAGCACTCAACACCCTCGATCCGATCGATCGCGAGGTCTTGTCGCTGCGGCACTTCGAAGAGTTGACCCGCACGGAGGCCGCCCAGGTCCTCGGCATCACCGAGGCGGCGACGGCCAAGCGTTACGTTCGTGCGATGAAGAGGCTCACGAATCTCCTTGCCGACATGCCGGGCGGATTGGAGGGACTCTGACATGGCGGAATCCGAGAGTTACAGCCTTGTCGACCGGCTCGCGGAGGAGTTCACCAACCGCTACCGCCAGGGCGAACGCCCGTCGATCAAGGAATACCTCGACCGCTATCCCGAGATTGCCGACGATCTGCGGCAACTCTTGCCGGCGATGGTCGAGATCGAGCGCGTCAAGGAGGTCGTGGACGGACGGGAAGCGCACGGGCCCCCCGAGCCCGCCGACGCTCAAGCAGCTAGGCGACTATCACATCCTCCGCGAGATCGGCTACGGCGGTATGGGGGTCGTTTACGAGGCCGAACAAATTTCGCTCGGCCGGCGCGTGGCGCTCAAGCTGCTTCCGCAGCAGCGGCTCCGCGGCGGCCAGCACAAGCGGCGTTTCGAGCGCAAGGCGCGGGCGGCGGCCAGGCTGCACCACACGAATATCGTCACCGTGTTTGGCGTCGGCGAGCACGAGGGCCAACCCTATTACGTGATGCAGCTCATCCGCGGCCTGGGCATGGACCAGGTCCTCGACGAGCTGCGAAAACTCCAATTCCGAACCGCCGGAAACGGGACGCCGCTTGCGGATGGGTCGGACACGGTGCGGATGGTTCCTTCCGCTCATGAAATGGCGCGTTCGTTGTTGACAGGACATTTCGCGCCTCCGTCTCCCAATGAGGCGACGGGCCTTGCAATCGAGGAAGCCCCGGTGAATGGCAAGACGGTCGTCCCCGTTGCGGAGCCGTCCGAGCCGGCACGGCCAGCCGGAAGCGCAACCAGCGGACGGACGCACGTGACCCGCCCCGTTTCGTCCTCGTCGATGAGCCTGCCGGGAGAAAGCGAGTCCGAGTCTGAGGCCGACGGCAAACGGACCTATTGGCAGAGCGTCGCTCGCATCGGCATTCAGGTGGCTTCCGCGCTCGACTACGCGCACAAACAGGGCATCCTGCACCGCGACGTGAAGCCCAGCAACCTGCTCTTGGATAAGGCGGGCACGGTTTGGGTCACGGATTTCGGCCTGGCCAAGATGGACGATCAGCAGAACCTGACGCATACCGGCGACATCCTCGGGACCGTCCGCTACATGGCGCCCGAGGCGTTCGACGGCAAATCCGACGAGCGGAGCGACGTCTATTCGCTCGGCGTCACTCTGTACGAGCTGTTGACTCTGCAGCCGGCGTTCCACCACCAGGATCACAACCAGCTCATCAAGCAAGTGACGACGGAAGAGCCGCTCCCTTTGAGCCGATTGAACCCGGCTATTCCGGCCGACTTGAGGACGATTGTCCACAAGGCGATGGGGCGCGAGCCGGCGCACCGCTACGGCACCGCCGACGAGCTGCGGGCGGACTTGCAGCGCTTCCTCGACGACGAGCCGATTCTGGCTCGCCCGGTCGGCGCGCTCGAGCGACTGTGGCGCTGGTGCCATCGCAACCCGTCGATCGCCGGTCTTGCCGCGACCGTGCTGGCGCTCATCACCGCGCTGGCCGTCATCTCGACCGTCGGAGCGATTCGACTCGGCAAAGCGCTCGGAGAATCGGAAGACAACCTGCACGCATCCGAGAGAGCCAACGCGGAGAAGAACGCCCAGTTGTGGAACTCGCTGATCGGACAGGCGCGAGCGAGTCGGATGACGCACGAGCCGGGCCAGCGCCAGGACGCGCTGGGGGCGATCAAAAGAGCCCAACAGTTGCCGTTGCCGCCCGGCCGTTCGGTAGACGAGCTGCGGACCGAGGCGATCGCGGCCTTGCTCCTGCCGGACCTGGAGACCGCCAAGGAGTGGAACGGCTTGCCAGTTGGCATCGTCGCCACCGCCTTCGATGCCAATTTCAAGCGCTACGCCCGGGGAGGCTTGGATGGCAAGGTGTCGGTCCGCCGTGTGGCTGACGACGCCGAGATTCTGCTCGCTTCCAGGCAGCGCACCGATTTCCCCTTACGGTGGCCTGCAGTTCAGCCCGAACGGCCGCTTCTTCTTTCAGGGTTTTGAAGCAAGAATGCCCCTCGGCCGACTGTGGAAGCTGGATGGTCCGCAGCCTGCCCGGGTTGTTGACGGCGGGCTCGTCGGGTGCGCCTTCGAGCCAGGCGGGCGCCGCTGCGCGCTCTCATACGCCAATCAGACGATTCGAATCTTCGACCTCGAAACGGGCAAGGAAACGAAGACTCTGACCCACACCCTTCGCGGGCCGTCCGGCTGGGCCTGGAACCCCCGCTCGGCACGGCTCGCTTTGTGGTCGTTGTTTGCGGACGCCTGTCAGATCATCGACGTGGAGACGGGCAAACTGGTCCGCGAGCTTCCGTGTGCCGGCCCGGTCAGTTGGGCCGATTGGCATCCCGACGGCGAGATCCTGGCCGTGTGCACGCACACGGACCCAAAAATCTACCTTATCGACACACGCAGCGGCCGGCAAATTTTGCCCCCCCTTACGAATCGCAAGAGCGCGCCCTCCGGACTGGTCTGTTGCTTTGACCATTCGGGCGACTGGCTGGCAAGCACGGATTGGGGAGCAGGGCTGTTGCACATCTGGGACACACGCACCGCCCAACAACTCCTGACCTATGAGCATGCAGGGTTGGTCATGCAGTTCAGCCAAGATGACGATTTTCTGGGACCCACGGTCTCTAACCCGAAGATTGGTTTTTTGCGCTGTCACCGCAGCCAAGGGCTCCGCACCATCACCGTCGAGCAGGGCCTCGACCCGGTTGCGTGGGTTCCCGTTATCGACCATGAGGGGCGGTGGCTGGCTGCTTCTGGAAGCGCCGGGGTCTCGATCGTCGACCTGGTGCGCGGACGCGAGCTGGCGGTGTTGCCGCTGCGCACGAAGCCGGTGCGTTTCGATGCGGTTAATCGCTCGCTTTGGACTTGGGGAGACGGGGGTTTGCTGCGTTGGCCCATTCGACCGGAGCCGGCCGAACCCGACGCCGCTCGCGTCGGGCCGCCGGACCGGTTGTCAACCTTGACGAATTTCCCCCATGCAAGCCCTGACGGAACTTTGCTCGTTCTTCCCCACCCTCACGGCGCGATCTTGATCAACCGCTCGATCGGGCGCAGTTTGCCGCTGGGTCCGCAGGACGACGTGCGCAGTGCCGACGTGAGCTCCGATAAGCGTTGGGTCGCAACGGGCTCCTTCAATTTGCGTGAAGGCGGGGGAGCCCATGTTTGGGACGCGAGTTCGGGAAGGAACGTGGCAGAGTTGCCTGTGCCTAGACAGTGCAGTGTGCAGTTCAGCCCGGATAGCCGATGGTTGGTGACCGCCAGCGGGTGCTGCCGACTATGGGAGGTTGGCACCTGGCACGAACGCCCCTCGCTCGGGAGCAATAACGGGACATGTGCCTTCTCCGCCGATGGTCGACTGCTGGCGCTCGGGGATCAGAAAGGTGTGGTGCGCCTGGTGCTCCCCGAAACGGGTGCGGAGATCGCCCGCCTCACGATTTCCGAACCGACGCGATTGCGGCCGCTCAGTTTCGCTCCGGACGGGACGCAACTGGTGGCGATCGGCTTCGAAACACTGGCGGTTTACGTCTTCGATCTGCGGGCCATTCGTCGGGAATTGCGCGACCTCGATCTCGATTGGGATGCCCCGCCGCTACCGCCGGCCCGGCCGGCCGCCCCCTTTCCCAGTCGCTTGATTGTCGATCTGGGGAACTTGAAAGAGAAAGCCGCCGCGGCAGCCTTGGTTTCGAAGGCGGCCCAGTTGATCATGTCGCGAGATGATGCCCGGGCGGTTGCCGTGTTGCGAAAGGCCGTCCAAACCGATCCGAGCCATGCAGATGCTCA
Source organism: uncultured Planctomycetaceae bacterium (assembly GCA_963756305.1). Lineage (GTDB taxonomy): Bacteria > Planctomycetota > Planctomycetia > Planctomycetales > Planctomycetaceae > DASPSM01. The sequence goes on along the minus strand of CAVWNP010000001.1, from coordinate 690,967 downwards.
CAACACCCTCGCGTGGCTGTTAGTCACCGGACCCAAGGAGCTGCGCGACCCGGCGGCAGCCCTGCCGCTGGCCCGGCGGGCCGTCGAGCTTGCCCCCGATTTTCCCGCGTATCTCAACACGCTGGGCGTCGCCCTCTACCGCAACGGCCAGTTCAAAGAGGCGCTTGGCGTGCTGGAAAAAAGCCTCGCCGCCGGCAAGGGGAAATCCGACGCCTTCAACCTTTTCTTTCTCGCGATGTGCGAACGGCGCCTGGGCGACAAGACCGCCGCCAAGGCCCGTTATGACCGGGCCGTGAAATGGTCTCAGGCCGGACGCAGCAAACTTTCCGCGGACGGAGCGCAAAGCCTTACGAGCTTCCAGGCTGAGGCGGAAGCGGAGTTGAGCCGGCCATGATCGCCAGCGCCGTTACCGCTGACGCTTTGCCGCTGCTGCACGCCCATCAACTCTAGCCACAGAGCGCATTCCTGTGATCGCTTCTTCCGAGGGCGCTCGCCCTGTGGCGCTTTGGATACGTGCGCAGTCATCCGAAAATTCGGAAGAAATCCGTGCGGCGCCTGTCCCGGATTGCCTGGTTTCCGCAAGTAAGTGGGTATTGGGACACGATGAGCGCCCGCTCGACTCCACCCTGGAACTGATTGACCGCGTCCGGGCGGGGCGTGTCGATGCCCGTAACGTCGCGATTTGTCTGAGCGGTCCACAAAACCAAAGACCTTCGGAATTCTTTTGACGGAGGAAAGCCAGTGCAGAAGACAACCCCAGTCAGCCGTCTCGTCTTACGCGAAACTCGTCCATTGGCGCACTTGGCGAAGTGGACCTTGCGAGCCGTGTTCCTGCTGGGCGCGATGGTCGCCCTGGCATCTCAGGCGACGGCGGCACCCGTGGTGTTCGACGTATCGGCCCAATCCAGTGAGGGTTGGACCGTGTCCGGGACCGTAACGATTGACACTGCCACGGGCAAAGTCCTGTCTGCGGATTTGACTGCCAAGGACGGTTCTTCCACGGTCATTTTTGACACCGTCTATTACGGTACCGTAACCCAAATCACCGCCCGACGCGGTTATCCGGTATGGACCAGGATGTTCTTCGAGGACGAGTCCGGGCACTATTCTTTGTTCCTCACGGTTCCTGAGGCGACGTTGGTGGGATTCAAGGGATCATCGCTCGCCCAGGCTATCGAAACCGGCGGGGGTTACACCTCGTGCATCGAGATCGGCGACGGATACTACTCGTCGACCGATATCCCGTTGTACGGCTCTCTCGAGCCAAACTGAGTCACCGAATCCCGTCTAAAGACGACAGCGCTGGCTTTCCGTGCGAGCCGGCGCGTTTACTCGTGTCGATGGCCTTAACGTCGCACTTGCCTCAGCGGTCCACAAAATCAACGACCTTCGGAATTCCTTTGACGGAGGAAAGCCAGTGCAGAAGACAACCCCAGTCAGCCATCTCGTCTTACAAGAAACTCGTCCCTTGGGGCGCTTGAGGAAGTGGACCTTGCGAGCCGTGTTCCTGCTCGGCGCAATGGTCGCCCTGGCAACTCAGGCGACGGCGGCCCCCGTGGTCTTCGAGGCTTCGGGGTTATTTAATGACGGTCGTAGACTGTCCGGGACGGTGACGATTGATACTGCGACAGGCAAGGTGCTGTCTGCCGATTTGAGTGTCACCTTTGGTTCTGTCGAGATGTACGTCTTTGACGGAAGCGTTTCCGTACGCCGTTCGAATGGAGCACCATACACACAGATCGAGTTTGGACCGGGCATCGGGGAAGGGTATGCCGAACTCTTCATAACACTACCTGGAACGTCCTTGGTGGGATACGACGGCTCCGAACTCTATCCGCAAACATTAGAGAGCTCGGGCACCTACTTCGGCGACTACTTTGTCCCATTATCGTACTGCTCTCTCGAGCCAAACTGAGTCACCGAATCCCGTCTTAAGACGACAGCGCTGGCTTTCCGTGCGAGCCGGTGCGTTTACTTGGCAATCGGTGGGCTTCGCCTTTGTCGACGGTGACCAAGGGCGATGGGTCCGAGTGCGGAGTTTTCGCCCTGTGGCGTTCTGGATACGCGGCGTTCTGGATACGTGCACGCCATCGGAGAAATCCGAAAGAAATCCGTGTGGCACGTGTCCCGGATTGCATGGTTTCCGCAAGTAAGTGGGTATTGAGACACCCTGAGCGCGAACTCGACTGGAGCCTGGAGCGGATTGACCGCGTCCGGGCGGGGCGTCTCGATGGGCTTAACGTCGCACTTGCCTCAGCGGTCCACAAAATCAACGACCTTCGGAATTCTTTGACGGAGGAAAACCAAATGCAGACAACCCCAGTCAGCCGTCTCGTCCCTCCCCAAGTTCGCCGAAGCTCGATCATCCCGTTCGGTGCCTGGCGTCGAGGGCTGCAGGCGGTTCTCGGCGGCAGCGGCCGGCTGCAGCACAAATGCAGCCGACGCAGATGGCACTCTGTCGTGCAGGGATTGGAGGTGCTCGAAGATCGAGCTTTGCTGGGAGGCCTTACGAGTTTCTTTCGCAGAATCTTCGGGCGCAATGAGGCAACGATTGTGGTTGCCAGGGGTCGGTGTCGGAGCCTCCATGGAGCAATTATCTTCTCGGTCTTGCTCCTTTCGTTGAACTCACCCCTCCGTGCGAGTCCATTCCTATATGTGTCGCAGTATACCGACGGTGGGGGCTCAGGACTCGGTGTGGTGAGTGTCGATTCCACCGGGGCTGCCTCCCCGTTCGCCACTTTCAATCCGACCGGATTTGCTTCCCAGATGGCGTTTGATCGCTCCGGCAATATTCTTGTTGCCAACACCCACCAGGGAAACATTTTGAAGGTAACGCCCAGCGGGGCGGTCAGCGTTTTTGCCACCGGGGCGGGCGAACCCGACGGTCTCGTCCGTGCGAACGACGGCTCCTTCTATTACACATCGAATGCCGGGGGCAACTCGATCGAGAAGATTTCGCTGACCGGGGTGGTGACACCGTTCGTCTCTTTACCAGCCGGTTCCTTTCCTCAGTGGCTCGTGCTGGATAAGTCCGGCAACCTGTTGGTGAGTAATACCGTCGGCAAGAACATCGACATCATCTCACCCAGCGGAACCATCACGACATTGGCCACGGGAATTGCCGAGCCGGAAGGGCTCGCTTTTAACCAGTCCGGGACTCTGTTTGTGGCCGACTATTCCGGGAAGGCAATCGACGAGGTGACTACACAAGGGCTCGTGATTCCTTTCGTGACCGGACTTCCAGGCACTCCGACCGACATCGTTTTTGACCAGAGCGGCAACCTTTTTGTGAGCTTATATGCCCAGAACAGCATCCTAGAGATTTCGCCCACGGGCGCGGTGAGCCCCTTTTCTGCCGGGATCGTTGGAGCGGACGGCCTCCTGCTGGCTTCTCCCGAACCCTCGAGTCTGATCCTTGTCGGCACGAGCCTGGCCATCTTGCCTGGTTACTGTTGGCGCCGGCGAAAGCTCGCGCGGCAGCGAGGGCCAAAAGTTGGCTAGAGAGGCGTCACCGGGACGCCAGGGACTCGTAGACGGCGCTCGCGATCTCTCCCATCACTTGATCGATCGGGTCGAAGCCTTTGAAGCCGCGGACGCCTTCAAGTTCCAGAAACTCCGCAAACACGATGTAGCGTCCATCGGGGAGTTCGAGGTATCCCGCAAGCGCTTTGACGAGGTTCGCTCCGTTTTGCGGAGGTTTCCCTTTGAAGGTCGAGCGCAGTCCGCCGGCGGGCCCGATCTGTGTCATTTCGCCGCGATTGGAGGGCGCGGCTATTGTCATTTCGCCGCGCTTGGAGGGCGCGGCTATTGTGACTTCGCCGCGATTTGAGGGCGCGGCCTTCGTGACCTCCCGGCGATCGGGCGGCATGATCATCCAAACAGCGCTTCCGGTCTTGGCGTAGACGTGCCCGGCGGCCGGCGTACCGGCCTGAACCTTAGCGACGGTTCCGTCCTTTCCCAAAATGGGCAACGCGTGCAGATACCGGGCAAACCACGGCTGTTGTGACATGTAAGTTAAAAACGTGATGAAGGCGTCCGCGGAGTAGCGGTCCATGCCGAGCTCGCCGCCCAGCTTAAAGCCCCGCACAACTCCCGCCTTCTCGAACAACTTCTGCTGGATCTCCTGGCCCGCCTGGCGAGCGTTCTCTTTCTCGTGTCCCGCGATCGCTCCCACCAGGTAGGGGAAGTGCAGGGTCTGTGGGTTTGAGCTGAGCTTGAGCATGGGCTTCACCTCGTCCGACAGGGGCGGAGAAACCAGCTCGGCCACTCGATTCTCGGGGCGATAGAACCCAGCGAGAGCCCCCTCGTCCGTCCGGGTCAGCAGGTCCGCCCGGGCGGAAATTCCCCGCGCCACGAGCGCTTCAACCAAGAGCATTTCCGCAAATCGAACCGGCTCGGGCACGCGGTACGCGCACAACACGGGCCGACTTCCCAGAGCGATGTCGCCCGTGAGGTTCACCGTGTGGCTGCCGTCGGCGTTGGTCACGTCGTCGGTAAATTGAAGGGCTCCCGGCCCCATCTGGCGCATGAGAACGACCGCGGTGCCCGCGGCTGCCGCCGTCGTGCGGGTCTTGTTGATGATTTTCACATAAGCCGTTTCCGGTGCGACACTCACGCTGCCCGCTTCGCCGACGCGGCTTGCCGGTCGCACGACAACGTCCACCAGATTGTCGTTAATCATGATGGGCGAAATGACAACCTGGCCCGTTCCTCCGGCTTCGCCTTTCGCTTCACGGAACAACGAGGCATCGACTAGCACGCGCCCCGCGACCCGCCGGATGCCGTGTGCCGCAATCTGTTCGACAAGGTCGTGAATCGACCGCAGCGGGTCCGCCGAGACGGGGACCGCCCCGGGACTCATGTCGTAGGTATGGTCGCGTTCGGGCAGGGCCAGCGTGCCGTCGGACAACACCCGGCCGCCCAGCAGCAAGTCGCCGCTGGCGACCAGCACGAGATCGCCCCGCAGCACGCCGTTCTCGACGGGCCCCGTGCGATAAATGGGAGTGTGGAAGCGATAATCGGCTCCCAGCGCCGAGAACGCCGTTCCCGCGACGAAAACCTTCATGGCGGACGCCGGGTTGAACAACTGGTCGGAATTGAGCGTGTAGACGACTTCCTTCGCGTCCGGCGAGTAGAATTTCATCCCCCAGCGCGTTACGGAACTCCGGCCGGCGGAGGATTTCTTGAATCCGCACGTCCAACTGCGCGATTTCGCGAGTCGTCCTTGGTGTGCCCGGCCTTTACTGCCCCGTCCTCGGCGGGCGAGCGATCTCCACCGAAAGCGTCAGCGGGCGTGCGAAGGCAAAATGTGATTGCCCCCATCGCGCTGACGAGCAGAAGCACCCGTACGTAGTAACGGACCCAACGCATCCTTAACTTCCTCCGGATTTTCGGAGTCGTCGGCACACGACCCCCCATGGGCCCGCCATTGTCGGGCTCACCGATGTCGAGGCGCGCGACGATCCAGTTTCATTCGACCACTCTACCGTTAAATACACAGTGCAGGCAGAAATCTTTCACGAGGGGGCACAAAACGTGGCAGTCTCGTAGGGCAGTGCTCTGCCTGCCGATCCTTTTTCCTCACGCCTTACCAGCTCAAAGGCCGGCAGGCACAGCCTGCCCGACAAGACTGAAGCTTCGCGGATGCCGTAGGCCTGCGGACGGCCCGATTCTGGCACGAGCACACCTGCAACTCTAGAATGCGACTCGTCGGATGGTCGTATTTCATGACAGCAGGTCGCGAAGCGGCGTACTGAACCGCATTCTGGGAGACGAACAAAATGGCCAAAAGACGGCGACAAGAACCAGCGCCACGCGCGTCAAACGAGATCCTGCCGAGTCGTCCGATGACGGGCCAGCAGGCTGATCCGGCGGTCTCGGTCAGTAAGGTAAAGAATGGTGCAATCACAGTTGACGAAATCCGTTGGGCACGTCGGCTTGTTGCAGAGGCGTTTGGTGGCGATTTTGAGAATGCAGCAGCGGTGTTGCAGCACCTTCGCAACCTGGACGATATTGAGCGCGCAATTGAGGCGATCAATTACGCTGGGGAGTTTGCGGCGCCTTTGCACGGTTCAGGTTCAAGAACGTCTGCGAACGAAGGCGCGATTTCGGAAAAGCCATTTGACATCGAGAACGGCTGATTTCGCCCCCGTCAGAGCAGACAGATCCAACAGGACAGACAGTGATGCCAGAGGCTTGCCGATCCAGTCATCGCCATACGAAGTGCGCGAAAATCACTGACAAGGCTTGAAACAAAGGGGACGAGAGTCTTCGGATTCTCTGAGATGCCCCTAAGCGCCCTGCCGCGTAATCCGTAAAACGTAAATTGTGCCATTCTGGTTCGCGGTCGCTATCTGGCTGTTGTCCGGCGCGAAGACTAAGCCCGCCACGTCGCCGGGCAGCGGCCATTCGTTAATGATTCTGCCACTGGCGACATCCCAAATGGATACGGCAGGATACGCACTTCCCCCCGTCTGCACGCCGATCATTGTGCCATCGGGCGAAATGGCACTTACGAACTCCTGCCGATCGCCGAGCGTTACTGTGACTTGCCGACGATAGGCGCCCTGTTTCAGCGACCAAACTTCCGCACGATCGCCTCGTCGCTGGACCGCCACCGTCTTGCCGTCGGCCGATAAAACCCCACGAGTCTCCGTGTTGCCTGCGGTCGTCTCCCAATGTCGACCAGGTGACAGGTGGGTGCCGATCCGGTGCCAGATTTGAATGACAGCAGGCGGTCCCTGAACTGCGGAGGCATTGCCAGTGATGGAAACGAACGTCTCGCCTTTGTCGAGAAATGCGAGGTCGAAGACTTTGCCGCCCTTCGAGGCCGTGGCCGCCATGAGCTCTCCAGTGAGGGCGTTCCACACGCGGATCTCACCATTCCCCGTTGCCGTCAAGAGCAGTCGCCCGTCCGAATTGAATCTCAGTGCGCTGAGGTTTTGGAAGCGGTGCGACAGCGTCTGTGCACGACGTCCTGTCGAGAGGTCCCAAAGCATCACCGACGCCTCTTCTTCGGCGAGAGACTGACCGGTCTGAATATCGGAAAGTGGTTTCACCCGCCGCTGCACGGTTGCGCACGTTCTGCCGTCGGGAGAGACGCGCAGCGACCGAGAGTAGTATTTCTCGCCGGCGCCGAGCTCGCACCGCGTGCGAATGCGTCGATCAGCCATGTTGAAAACCGTCGCGATCAGGGGTCGGACGAGGCTATCGGAGTGCAGGACGACCATCGACTGACCATCGGCCGTGAAATCGAGAGCACTTACGTCACCCAGGTTATCGTCGGCACTTCGAGACGCATCGCTTTCCTTTGGATGCGCATCGATCGTCCACAGCTTCAGCGATTTATCAGAACTGACCGAAGCCAACTGTTTGCCATCCGGCGAAAATGCCAGTTCGCGTATCTTTGAATGGTGGCCCTTCAAAATATCGAATGGCGCAGCGCGACCGTTCTGCATGGCCCATAAGCGAATCGCGTTTTGATATCCGGTCGAACTTGCCAGCACGCGGCCATCGGGCGAAAACCGCAACGCCTCCACTCCCGAATCCGCCGCGTTGTGTAACACCATTCGCTCTTTGAGTGCTTGATCTCGTAAATCCCAAATATGAATCGCGTTTTCAGTGTAAGTCGTACCGGTGGCCAGTGTGTGCCCATCGGACGAAATGGCGATCGATAGGGCGCTGGTTGGAACCCGTGCGAGTTCCTTGGGCTCTCCCTGCGAAAGATCCCACAGCACCAGCGAGTGGCTGCAAGCGCCGGCGACCAGCTTGCCGTCGAGCGACATGGCAATCTTCCAAAGCAAGCCGGGCAGCGGCAGGGCGCGGATTTCACGTGGTTCCGGACCGGTCACGTCCAGAAAGTGCATCTCACCGCTGCCGACAGCCAGCATTTTTCCGTCGGGCGAAAATGCGAGATCCGCAATGCGTTCCTGGCCGACGTTCCAGCGTCGCCCATGTTCGAGCTGTCCATTAGATAGCTCCCAGATGCGAATGTGACCAGCTTCGACGCCCGGCGTGATCGTCACGTTCTCGGCTGCCAGCAGATGCTTACCATCCGGCGAGAATGCCACGGACTTTGCAAATCCCGAAAGCCTGACCGACGCCTGCTCGCGAAGCGTCCGCGCATCCCACAACCGCAGATGCCGATCGCCGCTGCCCGTTGCGATCCATCGGCCGTCGGGACTAAAGGCGACAGCGTAGGCCTCCCACCAATGCCGTCCGCGATGCGTTCCAAACACGTTCACCAGTTGTTTTGGTTGCCAGGGAAATCGCTCCTCCGCGGGCACTGAGCTGATGGCGCTCGATGTCGTGCCGTTCGAATCGAGTGGATGATTGTCCGCCAGGACAAAAAAAGGAGAAACGAGCAGCAAGAGCGACAATGTCGCGTATAAGGCGAAGCGAAGCGGGGATTGCAATCGGCAGCTCGTTTGGCTTTCGATGACCATCGCAATTCTGGTGCTCATCTGTCCCAAACGGCCGAAGCCGACCGCGGGAGCCGGGGGCAGCGGCACAACGTTCGTCAAAAAATCCGCCGTCTTGATCATGCCTTCCGCATAGCACAGGATTTTGTCCGGAAACCAACGCGCGACCCAGCCATCGCAGCATGCGTCGGCCGCGCGACTCAGCTCGCGCCGCGCAAACCAGGCCACGGGATGCCACCAATAGAAGCTGACGGACAACAACGCGAACCACGAAACCCAATGATCGCGACGCCGCAGATGAGCCAACTCGTGCGCAATGACGGTCGAACGTTCGTCCTCGTTCAGGGATGCAAGCAGAGTTTCGGGAAGCAGCAGGATCGCTTGTCTCCCCAAAGCGATGACCAACGGTCCGACGCGGGCTCCCGAAACGCGAACCTCAGGAACCGAACGTAAGCCGATCAGCAGTGCCATCCGAGCGACGTCGTCACGTAATGCGGGCGGAGCCAACGGCGCACGAGAGATGACTCGACGAAAGCGTGTGATCCTGAGCCATGCTGCGGCCAAGATCACACAGGATCCGGCGATCCAGACAATCAGCACGGCATTGAACCAGATCGTTTTGGATGTCATCGCGATTGATGAGGCGTCAGCATCCGCGTCCGCCGTTCCGAGACTCGACGTTCCGCCGGCGTGCCGGCGAATCCGACCCACCATTTACGCCAGATTCCTCTGTTTCGAGGTGCCGAAGGTCAGTCATTGGGGGTTCATACCGTTCGGCGGCAGGTACGCGTGCGAAGGTTGAGTCGATCTGGACATCGGTGCCGGCCGGCCTGAGAAGAGAAATCGCCATTGGTATGCCCAAAGCCGGGGGCGTTACGAGCTTCATCAGCACAACCAGCCAGAGCAAATGGGCCAGCGGCGCATTCCGCCACAGGCGTGTCGTGGCGACCGCAAGGACGGCCAACACCGTGGCCGTGATCGCGTTGTTCCCGCAGACCGTCAGGCCGTACTCGATCATGGATCGAGCCCTCCAGGTGTTTTCTTTCTTTGTTTTGCTTCGTCGAGGAGGCGACGCAGTGTCGCGCGGTCATGCTTGGTCAGCTGTGCATCCGCAACCAGGTGCATGAGAAGAGGTGTTAGCGAACCATCGCACAACCGGTCCGCCATCTCTTTGAGTTGTGCATCGATCAGATCGCCGCGCTCGATGGCGGCGGAAAAGACGTGGGGAATCTTTGACCGGTCAAGCTGGACACAACCCTTTTCCTTCAATTGCTCCAACAGTTTCTGCACGGTCGCGTAATCGGACTTGGTCTGCGTCGGGTAGAGTGCCGCCATCACCTGCCTAATTGTCTGCGCTCCGTGCAGCCACAATTGCACCAGGATGGCAAACTGCGCGTCGGTCACTCGAATTCGGTTCGCCATGCTTCGGTCTCGGAATGCCGCGTCAGATACGCTATCTGACGTGAGCGTAAGATAGATCATCTGACGTGTCAAGCATGTGGCAATGGCTAGGGGCCAGAGGCTAGAGGATCAGAGGCTAGATTCTCAGCACGTAGCTCCGCTCGCCTTTCGCACGTCGAATGCCGCACCTCGCACCCGTTTACGGCCGACGTCGACTCGTTTGCTACCTGCGGCTTTCGACCCCGGACGCTCGACGCCAGAGTCCGCAGCGACGGAATCGGCACTTGGCTTTGACTGCAGGCCCACAGTGTTGACCGCGGTCACGCGGTAGATGTGTGCTCGACCAGGCACGGCCTTGGTGTCGGTGAATTGCATGGGCACGAGCGGTTGGGTGGGCGTGTCGCTGTACTGCAGGTTCTGAAACAGGGGGCGGCCGAAGGGGTTTTTGCTCCGCTGGGGAACGTTGGCCAGAAACGCTCCGTCTTGTTCGATGACGAATCGCCAATGCGACGGTCGAATTCCCGTCCCATTCCCAACTGCCGCCCGGCCAAAGCAGTGCGTTCCCCGACACTCCGCGTGATTTTCCTGCACGTCACGCCGACGAATCGGGGCGACCGCGAGAAATACTGACTGATATTTTTTGGGAGCATCGCGGCACGGTCCACCTCGGACGGATTTTCCCCGCCAGCCCAGAAGCTCTTTTGAAGGCATTCCAGAACGCCCCAATGGCCGGGGGCGCGTCCCCGTGCGCCTGCGAGATTGCGATTTGTCAGCGACCGCGTGAATGTGGCGGTGTGTCGGATCGGTGCTCGATGGCTTGGGCGCATCGGCCCGTCAGAATGCGCAAGAACCTCCGCGCACGGCTTGACGGTGTCTTGATTTCGCGGATGAGAAAACGGAAAGGGCGTTGCCCGGGAATGGCTAAGCGACGTGTCGGAACGGATCCGCCACTGAAAAGAGGAACGTTTTCGCGATCTCGGATCAGCGGACCGTCTGCGTCATCGCGTCGATCCAGGCCCAAAGTCGGTAAGTTCAGGCGTAACCCGTTTCCATGGGCGACCGATTCTCCTCGATTTGCAATAGCCTCTCGGATAGCTTCAATGGTCGAACCGATGATTGGGCTTTTGGATTCGGCACCCATTCAATGGGCGAAGCCACACGTATTCTCTCGGCGATTGAGTCGGGCAATCCCGCCGCGGCCGAACAGTTACTGCCGCTGGTGTATGCCGAGCTACGCAAGCTGGCGGCCCTTCGCTTGGCTCGGGAAAAGCCCGGGCAGACGCTTCAGCCGACCGCCCTCGTCCACGAGGCTTTTCTCCGCCTGGTCGACGGGAACAGGATTCAACAGTGGAGCAGTCGCCGGCATTTCTTTGCTGCTGCTGCCGAGTCGATGAGGCGGATTCTGGTCGACAATGCCCGTCGCAAGCGACGGCCGAAATTCGGCGGCGATCGGACGCGGGTTGATTTCGACGAGGCTTGTTCGTTCACCGACGAGCGGGCGGACGAGTTATTGGCGCTCCACGAGGCGATCGAGAAGTTGGAGCAGGAATCGCCCCAGAAGGCCGAACTCGTCAAGCTGCGGTACTTTGGTGGTCTCTCCCATCAAGAGGCCGCGCTGGCTCTGGGAATCACGCGTGCAACAGCCGACCGCTACTGGGCTTATGCTCGCGTTTTCCTGTATTCGGCGATGGAGGACGCGGAACAGACCTGACGAAATCGCCGGCCGCACGAGGCAAATCGGCCTAAATAGGCGCCACAGTGTATGTGACGTCAGGAATCGATGACATGAACCCAGCCATCGATGAAATTTACGCGACCGCGCTCGAGTGCGGGACCCAAGAGCAGCGGTCCGCCTACCTCGATCAGGTCTGCGCGGGCAATGTCGAGCTGCGCCGGCGCCTCGACCGCCTGCTCCGCGCCGAACTCGAACTAGGCGATTTTCTGGAGTCGCCCGCCCCGGAAGTTGCGTCGGCATTTGTTCCAGCGCCTGCGGAAGCCCCCGGAACCATCATCGGACCCTACACGCTCGCGGAGCAGATCGGCGAAGGCGGCTTCGGCATCGTCTACGTTGCCAATCAGGAGAATCCGGTCCGTCGACAGGTGGCGCTCAAAATTGTCCGGCCCGGCATGGACACGCGCCAGATCCTCGCGCAATTCAAAGCCGAGCTCGAGGCTCTGTCGCTGATGGACCACCCCCATATCGCGCGGGTGCTCGATGCGGGCGCCACGCAGACGGGGCGGCCGTATTTTGTGATGGAGCTGATCCACGGCGTTCCCATCACCGAGTATTGCGACCGGAACCATCTTTCGGTGCAGGCCCGGCTGGACGTGTTTGTGCAGGTCTGCCACGCGCTTCAGCATGCGCACCAGAAGGGAATCATTCACCGGGACATCAAGCCCTCGAACGTGCTCGTCACGCAGCTCGACGGGCGGCCCGTGCCGAAGGTCATCGACTTCGGCGTCGCTAAGGCGATCGATCGGCAGTTGACCCAGGGAACGCTGTTCACGCGGTATGAGCTGATCGGCACGCCGCTTTACATGAGCCCCGAACAGGCAGAACTGTCAAGCCGAGATGTCGACACACGCAGCGACATCTACTCACTGGGAGTGCTCCTGTACGAGCTGCTCACCGGGAGAACGCCCTTTGACCCCGATCGTTTGCACGAGGCGGCGTTCGACGAGGTCCGACGGATCATCCAAGAGGAAGAACCGCCCAAACCGAGCACGCGGATCAGGACGATGGGCCGGACCGCCCGGGAGGTTGCGGCCCGCCGGCATGCCGATCCGACTCGTCTGACACAGATCGTGCGTGGGGACCTGGACTGGATCGTGATGAAGGCCTTGGAAAAGGATCGCGCGGCGCTACGAGACGGCCAACAGCCTGGCGCTCGACGTCCAGCGCGATTTCAGCGAGCGAGCCCGTGGAAGCCTCTCCGCCATCGGCCAGTTACCGGCTGCGGAAGTTCGTCAGGCGAAACAAAGGGCTGGTGCTGGCCGCCTCGGCCGTCTTAGTCGCGCTCGTCGTCGGCATCATTGGAACCACGTGGGGCATGGTCCGCGCCACCGAGGCCGAAGTCCGGGCCAAGCGGGCCGCCGATCTGAAGCAGATTGCGCTGACGGAAAAAGTCGCTGCATTGGCTCTGGCCCAACAGAGCGAGCGGACGAGATCGGAGCAACTCTGGCAGGCTCTCGTCGCACAGGCACGCGCGCGTCGTTTGAGCCGTCGGCCTGGGCAACGCTTCGAGAGCCTCGAAACTCTGCGGCAGGCAACGCAATTAGGTCGGGCGTTGGAACTGCCCGTGGCGAACTTTCAGGAGCTGCGAAACGCAGCGATCGCCGCGCTGGCCGTGCCGGATCTCTACCTGACTGGACCCTGGCACCCATGGCCGGTGGATGCGTTAGCGGTCGACTTCGATGAAGCGCATGCCATCTATGCCCGCACGGATCGAGCGGGCAGCTGCAGCATCCGTCGCGTCGCTGACGATGTCGAGGTCTGCCGGCTGCCGGCATTGAACTGGCCGGCCACGACCTGCCTGAGTGGCGACGGCAAGTTCATCGCCATCACGCAATTCAATCGGAGTTTCAGTCGAAGAACCGCAATCCATGTGTGGCAGTTGGACGGACCGACACCACGCCGGATCTTGTCGGAACCAAACGCGTGCTGGGCGGACTTCCGAGGTTCGCAACAAGTCGCGCTCGCGTACAAGGACGGCTCGATCAGGCTCTTCGAGCTTCCCACCGCCCGTGAACTCGGCCGGTTGGCGCCAGACACCATTACCGACGGAATCGCGATCGCCCTGCACCCAACGGAGCCCGTCCTGGCGGCGGAGTCTTACTCCGAACAAGTGCTCCAACTTCGCGATATTCGGACCGGTAAAGTGCTCGCCTCCACGCCGCTCACCGACCGCGCTGTTGGACTCGCCTGGCATCCCGACGGACGAACCCTGGCGGTCGGCTCGAACCTTTATCAAATTCACCTCTACGATCGAAGCACGTGGCATGTCTATCGAACGCTGCAAGCTGAGTTGTATCCAACGCGGATGGGCTTTGACCGCGCCGGCGACCGACTCGCAGCCCTCGACTATGTTGGGAATGTCGAGTTGCTCCGTGTGGCCACAGGTGAAAAGTTGATGAGCGCTCCGGCGACACTGAGTACCTGTCGCTTCAGCCGCGATGGCCTTCGACTGGCCGGCGGGGTTCAGGATGGGAAGCTCGGAACCTGGTGCGTCGCGGGCGGGCAAGAATTCCGCGCATTGCGGCGCAGCAAACCGTTGCCCAAGAATGGCAACTATCGCCGGGCGGCAGTGCATCCGGATGGCCGCCTGGTCGCTTGTTCCATGTCGGACGGCTTCGGAATTTGGGATCTCGACACGGGAGCCGAACTGCGCTCGATCCCCAGCGAATGGGGAAACAACCTGGCTCTCTTCGAACCGTCTGGGCGCTCTTGACGCTGTCGCATGGCGGGTTGTCACGGTGGCCCGTCCGGTCTGGGCTGAATGCGACGGGCGAAGTGACGATCGGCCCGCCCGAGTCATTACCCCTGCCCAACGGCGAGGGCCTCGACCAAAGCCGTGACGGCCGCGTCACCGTGACCTGTGATCGGGCCGTGGCAACCCAACTGCCCTATGCCGGTGGATGGATCCTCCGCAGCGATCGATTGACTCAACCCATTCACCTCGACCCCGGTGCGGACGTCGGTCAGATTGCTGTCAGTCCCGACGGACGCTGGGTCGCTACCTCCACGCATATGATCGGATTGTCCAAGATCTGGGACGCTCGCGACGGACGACTGGTGAAGGAACTCGCCAACTGGGGCGCCACCTTTCCCTGTTTCAGCCCCGACGGACGCTGGCTGTCCACAACTCTTGACGGCGGCCGGCTGTTTGCCGTCGAAAGCTGGGAACCGGGGCCGCGCCTGGGCGGACGCGCCGTGATGTCACCGGACAGCACGCTTGCGGCGACCGGCACGGCTGGCGGCCTTCGTCTTTTGGAATCCGCCACGAGCCGCGAAATTGCCGTGCTGGAGGAACCCGACCTCGTTTCGATTGATCAGGCTCTCTTCACGGCGGACGGCACGAAGTTGATTACGCTGAACAGCTTAAAAGGGATTCATGTCTGGGATTTGCGACTCGTGCGCCGCGAGTTGAAAGAGCTCGGCCTCGACTGGGACTGGCCCGAGTTTCCGTCGGCGCCGCGCCGCGCGGCAGCGTGGAGCCGTTGAAAGTGGAGATCCGCCTCGGCGATGCGTGGATGGCCGGGCCCCCGCCCGAGTCTTCGGTCGTGCCTGAACAGAAGCCCTCGGACAAAACGCAGGCCCAACCCAAACAGGCCGATCCCCCCGTCGCTCCTCCCGTCGAGCCGCACTCCACCTCCCGTTCTTGACCGCTGCTTCCCGCCCGCCGGCCTCTCTCGGTCCAACTCTTGGACCGCGGTGAGCTTGACTCGTCGCCTTCCATCGTTCCGGGGAGCGTCGCGCACAAATTTCGCAAAGTTCACGTAGAGGGCGAGGCAAATGCGCTTTGAAAATCGCCACTACGTGTAGGGACCCAGGTGCGCGATTGTGATTCTGCCGCAAGGGTGGGGGCGCTCGAGCTCGCCCGCCGGATTGAACTTCTCACGATCAGGCGATCAACGAAAGGGATCT
Source organism: uncultured Planctomycetaceae bacterium (assembly GCA_963756305.1). Taxonomy (GTDB): domain Bacteria; phylum Planctomycetota; class Planctomycetia; order Planctomycetales; family Planctomycetaceae; genus DASPSM01. Next base: position 675,502 of record CAVWNP010000001.1, on the reverse strand, counting down.
CATGCTCACGACACAATGGCGGCAACGGATGAGACGGTTCACCACAGGTCGAGCCGCGAGTGTGCGACGACGCAGAGCGCAGCGGCAACCCTTTTCCTTCAACGCTCCGGCCGAAGTTCTGGAAGGCCGGCAGTTGTTGACAGCCGGCGGGGTTCCTTACCTGCAGTTTGTTCAGCAGCCAACGAATGCCATCGCCGGCCACGGGCTGAGTTCGTTCACGGTCGACGTGATGATCCAGTTGAAGGATCAATCGCACCCGATCGTGGACACCGCCTACAACGGATTCTACTTCCTCACGGCAAACGGCCCCGGGGTGCTCAATTTTCCGGCCAACTCGCCGGTCGGCGCGAATCTCCCGATCGGCATCTGGGGGGTGGGCATCGTTAAGGGGGTCGGACAGTATCCCGCCCGCGCCGACATTGCGGCCATCGACATGGCGGGTACCTACACCCTCACGGCAACCAGCCCGGCAGGCGGGGGAGGAACCGACAACCCCGGCATCCTTGGAAGCGCGGTTTCCGCCAAATTTACCGTATCGCCCGATACGGCCACCGACCATCTGGTGTTCTCCCCCGCGTTCGCCTTCGCCGGGTTTCCCGCCAACATCACGGTGTCGGTTGAAGACCAGTTCGGCAATGTCGACACAAACGTCTCGAATGTGCAACTGAACTTGGTTGCGATCCCGGGCACCACAGCCACGGCGACGTTGGTCAACGGACAGGCCACGTTCAACAACGTGATCTTCACGAGCGGGGGCAAGACGTCGTGATCGCCTACGGCTTCGGTGGGCCGAATGGCGTCCTGGTGGGCGACGAGATCGTGCCGGTCGTGGCGCTCACGAACGGCGGTTGAAGGTGCTGCGAGCCAGTTGTGAAGACTGAAAAACCTGGCGATCGCGCGAGGCCAAACGACGCTCGCAACTCGCCACTGTAATTGGACGAGGTTCCGCTCAGCACTCGACCCAGCCCGATATCGCTTCACAAGGAGAGCAAATCCATGCTTACTGCAAAAATGCCCGAGAGGCTCAGGTCCATTCTGACCAATCAACCGAAGCCGGGACGCAAAAGAACTGCACGCCGGCGACCCGTCGTGTTCGATGCCCCGGCCGAAATCCTCGAAGGCCGCGAGCTGTTGACTGCGAGCTCCCTTTTCCTCGTCTTTTCAACACAGCCAACCAATATCATCGCCGGTCACGACCTGAAGTTCAGGGTGACAGCCATGGAAACAACCACGACGGACGGCCGGACTGTCACCCAGGTGGATACGGCCTTTACCGGCACCTGTTCGATCGTCGCCATCGGGCCGGGGACGTTCGACACGCCGATTGACACAACCTCGCCTCAAGGTCCCAACGTTCCGTTCGCCGCCGTGATGCAGCCCTTCGTCAACGGCGTCGCTTCCAATCACGCCAAGCTGACTTCGATCGATGTGGCCGGCAATTACCAGCTCCACGCCGTCGCCGTTGTCACGCCGCCGAGCATGACGGCGGCGGCAGTCATGTCCAACACGTTTATCGTCTCGCCGTTTTCGGCGACCGATCGCCTCGTCTTCGTCCATGCGCCGACAACGGCCGCGGTCGACCGGCCATTCAGCGTGACCGTGGCTGCCGAAGACGAGTTCGGCAACGTCGACACGAGCGTGACGAACGTGCCGGTTGAGCTGATCGCCCTTCCGGGCAACGCCTCTCAGGCACAAATGACGAATGGCGAAGCAACGTTGAACGACGCATTCTTCGTGGCCCAGGGCCCAAACACGCTTTTAGCCATCAGCGGCCATCTCGTCGGCACCGATCTTGTCGAAACCTTTGGGGCAAATGGCGGCTGAGCGACCAAGCATTTTTGTAGCGGGGTGACGCCATGCTGAATCGACTGAAACGAAAGACGGGTTGCGTTCGGCGCAGGCATTCCAGCCAATCTTGGGCCATCGCGGTCGAGGAGCTCGAGGATCGTCTACTCCTTTCGAGCACTCCGGCGCCGATGGCGCTGACACCCGCCGAGGTTCGCAGTTACTACGGTTTCGACAAGATCCAGTTTACTTACTACACCGTGTTTCAATCGCGCTTTGGGCCGATCTTTACCCGCGCCACTGCTCCTGGTGATGGGACAGGTCAGACGATTGCGATCATCGACAAGTATTACGACCCCAATATTCAAAACGACGTGAATGTCTTCGACAGCCAATTCAATCTTCCGGCCATCAATCTCATTGTCGACAAGCTTCCCTCGGCGAAGACGACCGCCCCACCGGTAACTGGGAGGACGAAGAATCGGTCGACGTCGAATGGGCACACGCCATTGCGCCGGCGGCGAGCATCGTCGTCATCAATTGCGGCACGAAGACAGCGGACTTCCTCAACGCCGTCAATGTCGCGGCGAATTACCCGAGCGGCCAATGCCACGCCGGAACCCGCTGGCCTGACTCTAGCCGGCACGGGACTGTTGGCCTTCGTCGCTGGCGACGAAAGGCTGCTTAGTGAAAGCCGCTGCGTTGCCTAGCAGGGCAAACCTTCGACCGTGCGGTTCCTGACACCTTTCCGCTTTTCCGGCCCGCACACGATGCTATGAGTGTGTCATAATCTTGACTGTCAGTTCTAGGAGCGCCACAATAACTGCCCGATTGACCCCTGGAATTTACAAGTGCTAATATAGACGCAGTTGCGATCATCGACCCCGTCGAGCACGAGCTTCCTGGAAAAGCGAGCCTTCCCATGCCGAAATCGACGAAGCTGCGCTGGTGCGCATTGATTGCAGCCGCGATCGGGGTCGCGGCGATCTTCCCCGCGCGGCTGCGGCCGCGTCCTTCACTCCGGGGGATATCCTGGTCTCCACCACCACGAGCGAGAGTGTGCAAACGCTGCGGGAATACACGCCCACGGGCACGTTGGTGCAGACTTATTTCGTGCCCACCGCTCCTGGAGGAGACTCTTTCAACCGAGGGATCGCCACCGACAGCTCGGGAAACGTGCAGATTTACAACGGGACATTCAGTCCGTACTTGACGACGCTGAACCCCACCGCCAACACATTGACGAACCACACCTTCACCGGTTGGAGCACGATCAACAACCTCTCCTTCGGCGGTATTGCCGTCAACGGCAATTACGCCTACGCCACGGACATGGTGACCGCCAGTCCCGGCGGGCCCAATGGCATCGTGCGGTTCAACCTGACCAACTTCTCGGCCACGCGGTTCGCCTCAGGACCGGCAAACGGATCGGGCGATTACACCCAGGTCGATTTGGGACTCAACGGCAAACTCTACGCTCCCTGGCCGGCCGGCAGCCCGGTGGGAAACCACATCGATGTGATCGACCCGAACTCGATGACGAAGACCACGATCAACCTGCCATTTACGTTTCAGGTGTCGGGGGTGACGGCGGATCAGGCCGGTGACATCTACGCAGTGGGCGCGCTGAGCGACGGGCACATCTACAAGTTGGACAGCAACGGCAATGTGCTGGCCAGTATTTCCACCGGGTTCACCGGCCTCACCGGCCTCGAGATAGCGAACTCGGGGGAGTTGCTGACCGCCTCGAATAAAGGTGAGGTGATTATGACCAACACCAGCTTTTCCCATTTGACCTCGTTCAGTGTCGGCTCAGAACTCACGACTTTTGACACGTTCGTGACTCCGCCGACGGTCGTCGGCGCACCGGAACCGGCGAGCCTGACCCTCGTGGCCATGGGCCTGGGATGCGTTGCCTGCGGTGCTCGTCGCCGTCGCCGCTGACGGTCTGGGCCGTGAGGCCCACCCGCCCGATGACCATCCGGCGGCCGTCTGACACTGACTCATCTTCGGCGACTGATGCGGAGCCCGCGCCATCTGGCGTCAGATTCGCGCGATGCGAAAAAATCAGTGATTACCGTCCGCAGCGACGGAGTCGGCACTTGGCTTCGACTGCAGGCCCACAGTGTTGACCGCGGTCACGCGGTAGATGTGTGCTCCACCACGCACGGCCTTTGTGTCGGTGAATTGCATGGGCACGAGCGGTTGGGTGGGCGTGTCGCTGTACTGCAGGTTCTGAAAGAGGGGGCGGCCGAAGGGGTTTTTGCTCCGCTCGGGAACGTTGGCCAGAAACTCTCCGTCGCGTTCGATGATGAAACGAGCGAGTCCGCTTTCGAGATCGGCTTCCGCTTGCCAGGTCAAGACGTTGCCTTTGACGCGCAGGCCAGTTGGCGCGGGGGGCGGGGTCGTGTCGGTCACGGCCGTGTCTTTGACGTACTGCATCCAGGCTCGTGCGATGGCCGCGTTCGGCAGCCACGCCGCCTGCAGCGGATCGCCGGCAAATTTCGCGGCGGACTGGCTTGGGTGCCGGTGGGTTCGGCCAGCCACGCGGCGTCGGCCGGCATGGGCTGCAGCGGCTGGCCGCTGGCTTTCGGCAGGCGAGCGCTCAAGCAGGCATCGAGCCACGGGATGGCGAGATATCGCTGATTGCCGCACTCGTGCGCGGTCAGCGGATCGACGGCCACGCCGACGAGGCCGCCCCGTTTGCGGACCGCCTTGAAGAACGCTTCGTTCGCGGTCCACACGCCGGCGAATCGGCCGTCTTTCGAGGTCACGCCTTCCTTCGTTCCCAAATTGCACATCATCGGCACCTGCAGTGCCGCGTCTGGCAACGTGTGCGCTTTTATCGTGGGGCGACCCGGATTCGGCTCGAGCAGCGGCACGCCGGAGCGCAGCCAGGCGGCGGCGACACGTTCCGGATAGAGCAGCACCATGCCCCCCGCCCAATGCCCGCCGCCGCTGTGTCCCCACAAGGCCCAGGGGACTTCGGCCAATTCCGGGTGTCCGGACATTTTGCCCAGCTCAACCAGGCCCTTCTGAAACGCGGCCGCCGAACCGTTTCGCGGATCGCACCACATCTGGCAGTCGGCTTTTTCCGGCTGCTCGTAGGACGGAGCCAGCAGGGCACAGTCGTGCTTCTTCGCGAGTGCCTGCCAATGCAGATCGTAGGCCCCCGTCAGACCCGATTTGCACGATCCCTCGCCGCAACCGTGCTGGTGCACGATGACTCCGCGCAGCAGCTTCACGTTTTCGGGAATCCAGATCGTGTAGTTGACGGGAAAGATCAATCCGCCCGGCTGCGTCTTTTTGTCCGGCTGGGTCGCGTTGTCCGCCGGCGTCGTGTTGTGCGCCTGCGTCGCGGCTTCAAAACGCACGCGGTAATACGGCGGCTGTGCCGGTGGAAAGACATCGTAAGGGGGCTTTTGAGCCAAGCGCGACCGTCGGTAATGCGATCAGCAAAACCACGGCGTGGCACAAGGACAAGCGCGTTCGCGGAAACATCAGGCGAATCCGACCAGGGTACTGAAGGTTGTGACATCGCGCGATCACTCCGCACCATTCTGTGCAATGCCCAACGACCTGGGTAGCGACACCGGGAGAGAACGGGAGCCGTGAAAGGGGAGAGGCGCGGGGACAGGCGCATATTTTCGGTATATGCGCCTGTCCCTTTTTTCAGGCCCCCTACCTGGCAAGGTCGCTCAATGCCCAATCGATCGCCGCAAGCAGGCCCGGTCCACGTCGTGGCGGGATCATTTTTTTGATTTTTTTCGACAGGCCGCCTTGCCGATATCGCATGAAAGGGTAGTTGACTGGGAGGAGAGTCAATGCCGCTTGATCCCGATCGCGTGCAGGCCGTCTTTCTGGCGGCCGTCGAATGCAAAGATCCCGCGGAGCGGGCTAAAGTCCTGAACGCCCAGTGCGCGGACGATGCCGAGCTGCGGGCGCGTCGAGGCGCTGCTTGGCGGCCCATGACCAAAGCGGCGAGTTGCCCAACGCCGGGACGATTGATTTTGGCGGCGAACGTCCGGGGACCGCGGAAGCCGGCAAGACCATCGCCGGCCGCTACCGGCTGATCGAGGAGATCGGCCAAGGGGGAATGGGAACGGTCTGGGTGGCCGAGCAGACGCAACCCGTGCGGCGGCGGGTGGCTCTCAAGCTGATTAAGCCGGGCATGGACAGCCGCACGGTGTTGGCGCGGTTCGAAGTCGAGCGGCAGGCGCTGGCGCTCATGGACCATCCCAATATCGCCAAGGTGCTCGACGGCGGCGTGACGGACCAGGGATGCCCGTTCTTCGCGATGGAGTACGTCAAAGGGATGCCCATCACCGAGTATTGCGACAAGGCCCGGGTCACAGTCGAAGACCGCCTCGCGCTCTTCGTGCAGGTCTGCCAGGCCGTGCAGCACGCACACCGCAGAGGGATTATTCACCGGGATTTCAAGCCCTCGAACATCCTGGTCTGTCTCTATGACGGCGTCGCGGTCCCGAAGGTGATTGATTTCGGCCTGGCCAAGGCGATGAACCAACCGCTCACGGAACGCACCTTGTACACGGGGCACGGAGTCATCGTCGGCACGCCGCTGTACATGAGCCCCGAGCAGGCGGAGCTCAATAACCTCGACGTCGATACGCGGACCGATATCTATTCGCTCGGCGTGATCCTGTACGAGCTGCTGACGGGAACAACGCCGCTGGATCGGCAGCGGTGCAACGAGGCAGCCTGGCAAGAGATCGTGCGGCTGATCAAAGAAGACGAGCCGATCAGGCCGAGCACCAAGCTCAGCAGCTCCGGCTCATTGCCGTCGGTCGCGGCCCAGCGGCAGCTCGAGCCGGCGCAGCTCACGCGGCTCATTCGCGGCGACCTGGATTGGATCGTCATGAAAGCGCTCGAGAAGGATCGCTCCCGCCGTTATGAAGCCGCGGGCGATCTGGCCCTCGACATCCAGCGTTATTTGACCGACCAACCGGTGGAGGCTAGCCCGCCATCGACCGCCTATCGCGTGCGCAAATTCGCACGCCGCCACCGTGTGGCCGTACTGACGATGCTCGCGATGCTTGCCGCACTCGGCGGCGGGACCCTGATTGCGACCTGGCAGGCGGTCGTCGCCACGCGGGCAAAACAAGAGGCCCTGGCTTCGGCAAACGCCGAGAGAGCGGCGAAACAAGAGGCTCAGGCCGCCGCTTCTGCAGAAAAGGCGGCTAAGGAGACGGCACAGACGAAAGAGGCCGAAGCTCGAGCCGTCCTCAATTTCGTGCAGACCAAGGTCTTCGCCGCGGCCCGGCCCAAAAACGTCGCCGGCGGTTTGGGGCGGGAAGTCTCTCTTCGCCGTGCTCTCGAAGCCGCGTTGCCGGCTGTCGCGGAGTCGTTTGAAAAACAGCCGTTGATCGAAGCGCAGGTGCGGATGACGCTCGGAGCCTCGTTTTCGTTGCTGGGCGATCCAAAAATCGCGGCGGAGCAGTACGAGCGGGCCCGCTCGATTTACCTGAAAGAGCTCGGTCCGGACGACCACGAAACGCTCGCCAGCACCGGTCAGCTGGCCAGAAGCTTCTCGGCTTTGAGCCGGCTCGATGAGGCGATCCCGCTTCAAGTGGACACGCTGGCCCGGTTGAAAGCCAAATACGGCCCCACGCATGCCGACACGTTCGTCGCCATGAACAATCTGGCGAACAGCTACTCCCGCGGGGGCCGATACGCCGAGGGGCTCAAGCTGCACGAGGAGACGCTTGCGATCCGTCGAGCCACGCTTCCGCCCGATGATCCCCACATCGTTTCGAGCATCAACAACGTGGCGAGCGCGTATTTCATGCTCGGCCGTGCGGAGGAGGCGCTCAAATTCTTTCAAGAGCGCTGGGGCTGCGCCGGAGACAACTCGGGAAGGATCACCCCGATACGCTCGAAAGCATGCACAATTTGAGCGAATGCTACCTGAACCTGGGCCGGAACGCGGAAGCGCTCGAAATCGCCAAAGAAACGCTGGCTCTCAGCAAAGAAAAGCTGGGGCCCGACCATCCGGATACGCTGTCGACCATGATGTGCGTGGCGAACTGCTATTCGGCCCTCGGTCAGGTCGCGGAGGCCGCCAAACTCCATGAGGACACCCTGGCGCGACGGCAGAAGAAGCTGGGCCGCGACCACCAGGAGACTCTCAACAGCATGCACAACCTGGCGTGTGCACGCTTTGCGCTGGGGCAACGAGCCGAGGCGCTCAAAATCTATGAAGAAGCGCTGGCTCTGCGGAAAGCGAAGTATGGCGCCCAGCATCCGGAAACAGTGGCTTGTATCATGGAGATGTCGGCCCTGCAGTTTCGCGATTTGCAAAAGAGCGGCGACGCCGCTGGCTGCCGGAAGATCGTCGAATCCTGCGAGGATCTCCAGCCGACCATTCCGGACTGGCTGTACAACCTCGCCTGTTATCGGGCTGTGACCGCGGCCCTGCTTCGTGCCGACCGCAAAGCCCCTCGCAACCAGGAGCTCGCCAAAGCGGATGCCGAGCGTGCCATGGATTGGCTGAAAAAGGCTGTTGCCGCGGGCTACAAAAACGTCGCCAAGATCAAAGAAGACAAGGATCTCGATGCGCTCTGCGATCGGCCCGATTTCCGCCGACTGCGGGAAGGAATGGCGAACTCGAAAAACTGAGCGGGGCTTCGCCGTGCTAGCGCTTCAGATCATGCCGCAGCCAGGCCTGGGCGTAGGTCCATTTTTGGTGAACCCGATAGACCGTCAGCCCCAGGGCCTCGGCCACAATCTCATGACTTAAATCGCCGAAATGGTGCATTTCCACGACTTGCGCGGCCTGGCGATCCTCCTGTGCGAGCCGCTTCAAGGCGTCGTCGAGGAGCAGGACGCGACTGTCGTCGTCCGGCGCGGCAAGCTCTTCGACGGGCACGCGGTTCCCCCGCTTCCGGCGCCGCTTGCGGCGCGCATTCTCGACCAGAATTCTTCGCATTGCCAAGGCCGCCGCGGCAAAAAAGTGGCCTCGCCCGTCCCATTGATCGGACTCGGAGACTTTCACCAGCCGCAAGTAGGCCTCATGGACCAGGGCGGTCGCATTGAGTGTTTGTCCGGGCCGCTCGCGAGCCATGCGCTACGCCGCGAGTTGCGCAGCTCGTCATAGACCAAGGGCAGCAGTTTCTCCGCCGCGATTCGATCGCCTCCTTTGATCGCCAGAAGCATGGCCGTCAAGTCGCCCATCCCCGGGAGTATACCAGCGTCGTCGCGCCCCAAGTGATCGAGCCACGCGTTGCGCGAATCGACTCTCGTTTTTCCGCATTTGCGCACCTTTTTTCGACAGGTCGGCGGCCGCGATGGCGCATTGAGGGGGGACGGGTCGCAAGAACGACAAAGCCAAAGTCACCGCTGCGTTTTTGGACGCCGCGCCGATCGCAGTCCAATGAACAGATGAAAGTGCTGGCAAGATGAAGAACAATCTCCCACCGCAAGTAGTGCACGCGCTGATTGAGAAAATGTTCTGCGCTCCCGAGATCGCCCCCGCATGCTTTTTCGAATGGTGGTTGATCGCCGGAGCAATCCTCTTGGCTCTGGCGTGGTCGTGGCCCTCGATCTCTGGGTTTCGCCGGTGGCTGAGGAAGTTGCCCGTGGGCCACCGCGGGCCGGCGCTCCCATCGGCGGACATCGAGACCAGTCGGGTAATGAGCATCGCGACGTAAAAGTGTGCCGTGTCTGATCGAAGAAGTCGAAGAAAGGGTGAACGGCGCTGAGAATTCTCCTCGCGAGCAATTTGACTCTCGTTTCGGCATCTGCTTCACTGTTGCGGGGCGAGGGCGTGCACCCTCGCGTGCGGGGCGAGGACCTACGCCCTCGCCTGCGGGACGAGGACCGTCGGCCTCGCGGTTGACGAAGCGCTTTGGAGTCATCTGATGCCACGCGTGGCGATCTGCGCCGTCGCGCAGTCGAAGTACGTGCGGGACCGCTGGCAGGACCGCTTCCAGGGGATGTGCTGGGAAGTGGTCGAAGAGGTCGTTCGCCGAACGGGCCTCGATCTGTCCGGCGACGACATCGCCGTCGTCAGCAATTCGGACGATTTCTGCGATTGCCGCACAATTTCCGACAATGCCATCACCGACGTCGTCGGTGCGCACTACAAAGGCGAAGAAAAGGTCGCCCAGGACGGAGCACAGGCGGTCTACTACGGGTACGCCTCGGTCGCGTCGGGGCATTCCGACGTCGCGCTCATCGTCGGTCACTCGAAAGAGAGCCAGGTCGGTGACCGCAACCTGATCACGCATGCCGCCTTCGACCCGTTTTACACGCGGCCGGTCGGGCTCGATTATTTATCGGCGGCCGCATTGCAGGCGCAGGCCTTCATGCGGCGATTTGAGATCACCGATGCCGAGCTGGCCGAACTCGTGTCGCAGCAGCGCGGCAAAGCGGCTCGGAATCCGCTCGCCAACGAGACGACACCGATTACGCCTGCGGAAGCAGCCTCGAGTCCCCTAATGGCCGATCCGCTACGGACCGCTTACGTCTATCCGGCCAGTGACGGGGCTGTCGCCATGATCCTGGCGATCGAAGAGCGCGCCCGCCAATTGACGGACAAGCCCGTGTGGATCACCGGCCTGGGCTCCGGTGTCGACAGCTTTTTCTTGGGCGACCGCGATTTGTCGGAGTCGATGAGTTTGCGAGAAGCAGCCGAGCGCGCGTATCGGATGGCTGGAGTTCGCAACGCGGCGAACTCCTTTGACTTGTGCGAGATCTCGGATCCCGTATGCGCACCAGTTACCGATGTGGGCCTGGCAGCTCGGACTGACGGAAAATCCGAAGCGGTGGCTGAACGAGGATCTCACCCGCATCAACCCGTCGGGAGGAACGCTGTCCGGAACGCCGCAGGTGATCAGCGGCCTGTCACGAACGGCCGAAGCCGCGTTGCAATTACAGGGCGAAGCCGGCACGCACCAAATCACCGGCGCAAAGAAGGCCTTAGCTCATGGCACGACAGGACCAGCCGGTCAACACCACGCCGTCATCGTCTTGGAGTCCTAATCGTGCGTCGATCGCAATTCGGCCGAGCCACTGTCGGAAGCTTTGGGCCCAGTCGGGGTGCCACGCCCACGGCTTTGCGTGGGCGTGCGAATCCGTTTGACGTTCGAAGACACGCCCACGCAGAGCCGTGGGATTGGCATCCAGCAAAGTGTGCCGTAGGGTGGGACAAGCGAGGCCCGGCGAGCGCCGGCCCACCTTCTTCTTCAAGGATGAAGGATGAGGGCGGAAGGCTGAGTCAGACTCGCAGGCTTCGGCCGCCTTGGCATTGTTCATCCTTCATCCTTCATTCTTTCTGCCTTGTCACACCCGACGTTTCCCGGGCCATTGCATCTCACAATCGCGCAGGATGACTTAGGAGGCTTTGAAACCCGTGTCCCGCAAGAACCGTCCGGTTGCCATCGTTGGCGTCGGTCAGACGCGGCATTCGAGCCATCGGGAGGACGTCAACCAGCCCGAGTTGCTGCACGAGGCCGTGCGGGCCGCTCTCGACGACGCCGGACTCGCGCTCGACGACATCGACGCGGTGGTCACGGGCAACATGGAGATGTTCGAGGGCATCCATCAGCCCGACATGTGGCAAGTGCTGGGAAACGGCGCCTGGGGCAAGCCTTGTCTTCGCGTGTCGACGGGCGGCACAACGGGAGCCACGGTGGTCTGTGCGGCCGACAACCTCGTCGCTTCGGGCCTGCATGACGTCGTCCTGGCGATCGGCTTGGAGAAACAACAAGAGGGACACACCACCGGCGGCATCACGGCCATGGCCGATCCCTTGTGGGGCCGCCATCTGCAAACGGGTGCGCTCACCGGCATGGCGGCATCCGAAGTGATCAATGAATTTGGAGCCGATCGGGCCCGCCGGGCGGCGATGAAATACCGCGTGATCATGGACCGACACGCGGGCCGCAATGCGAACGCCCACCGCTGCTTTCATCTCTCATTCGATATGATCGACGATCAGATGAAAAAGTCGCCGCCGCTGGTCGGCGAGCTGCGACTGATCCATATGTGCTCTCAATCGGACGGCGCGGCCGCCATGATCTTCGCCTCGCGCGAGCGGGCGAAATCCATGCGCTGCCCGCCGGTGTGGGTGCAGGACCACATCACAGTCCACCGCGAAGAGACAATGGCGATCGACGGAGTCCGCACGCGGGGCGTCGGCGGCCGCATCGAAGTCACGACGCAGCGCTACGCGGCCGAGAAACTCTTTGCACGCAACGGCATCACGCGGCCGCGCGAGCAGATCGACGTGTTCGAGATGTACGATCCGAGTGCCTGGTGGGGCGTAAGCTGGATTCGCGACTTCCTCCTGCTCGAGGGGGACGAGCATCTTCGCATGGTCGAACAGGGCGACATCGAGATCGAAGGCAGCTTCCCGATCAATCCCTCCGGCGGAGTGACGGCGACGAATCCGATCGGCGCGACCGCCATGCTGCGGCCGCTCGAGGCCACCTTGCAAGTGAGAGGCGACGCGGGCGAGCACCAGGTTCCCAAGCCGGTCAACAAAGCGCTCGCTTCGGGATTTGGTGGAACGCTTTGGACGGTGTTGATGCTGCTCTCCAAGGAAACGCCACAATGAGTCCAAAGTCCAAAAAACTGGGTAAGGGGTCAGTTTGAACTTTTTCCCGCCAAATTGAAGCAACCCTGCTTGAGCGGTTTGGCGTACTCGAACCCTACGTGCTCAAGCATGATGATCAATACGGCGCGAAAGGGATCGCGATGACTACCGGTCGATTCTTACTGTGCGGTCCCGGTGAAGGTTGGAAATTCCTGACTTGGGTGTTCAATTTTTCGTGGGCGATGTGCACGCTCATACCGCTTTTCATCTTTTGGAACGGTCTAAGCAAGGGTGACTGGCCTTACTGGCAACTCGTATGGCTTGTCGCGAATTGGGCAGCGGCAACGTCAATCGTTTACGCAATGCTCACTAACCTCACAAAACTGTCGGACCGCGTTGAAACACTTGAGCAAGAGCTAAAGTCGAAGCGGTCAGAGGAATCGTCGGTCGCTTAACCGCCAAGACCGCGGTCGTTGTTTCGCCCGGATTTATTTTCAAACTAACCCACTACCGATAACTGTGGATTGGTTTCTATTCGAGCTTGGACGTTGGACAACCAAACGGGATCGCGTTGATGACGCCGCCAAAAACAACGGACGAACTGGTTCATCACGACCACATGGCTCGGTTTCCCCAGCGTTGGGCGACGGGTCCTGTGATGGGCCGGTTTTTGCGAGCGCTCCGCGACGAGAAAAAAATCCTGGCCAACGTCTGCCCCCGCTGCGGCCGTTCGCAGGTGCCGCCGCGTGAAGTCTGTGCAGTGTGCCGCGTCGCCGTGACCGATTTTGAGGAAGTCGGGCCGGAGGGCGTGCTGCGAAACTTCGACGTCGTCTATTACGCCAGCCCCGATCCGGTGACTGGACTAAGCCGCGGGGTTCCCTATACGACGTGCTACGTCGAACTCGACGGTTGCAAGGGGGGAGCCACGTTCTGGCACGAATTGCGCGAGACCGACATCACGAAAATCCGTCGCGATATCCGTGTTCGAGCTGTCTTCGAAGAGGACGGCAAGCGCACGGGCGCCACGAGCGACATCAAATACTTCGAAATCATAGAAGACGGCTCGAGTGCCCTTCAGTCGCCGGGCCCTCGCCCTGTTCAGACGCCGGACGCTGGACACCAAACGCTAGACGCGTTCGTTGTCAAAGGCACGTTTGCACTGCCGTATAATTATTTTGCCGGCCGCGTCGGCAGCCGCTGGCTGGTTGCCCTGCGGGACGAACAAAAAATCTATGGCGTGCGGCATCCGAAGACGGGCAAAGTCTACGTGCCGCCGCGCCAGGTCGACGAGCGCGACTTTACCGATCTGACCGCTGACTGGGTCGAAGTTGGCCCCGAAGGCACGGTGACCGGCTTCACCATCGTTCGCTACCCCGAGCCGTACCAACCACTGCCGGTTCCTTTCGGCTTGGCACTGATTAAGCTCGATGGGGCCGACACTTCGCTCACGCACGTCGTCCGGCAGCAGGATCTGGATCGGTTGCAGGTTGGCGGCCGCGTGCGCGCGGCATTCGCCGACAAGCGTACGGCGTCGATTCTCGACATCGGCTGGTTCGAGCCCTTGTGAAACCGTCGGAAGGAGCCGAAGCGATGTCCGAGGGAGCGGATCGGACGATTTTCGAGCAAGCCGTCGAGCATCATCGCGCGGGCCGCATCGAGATGGCCGAACAGCTCTATCGCGAGGTTTGCACGTCCGATTCGCGGTACGCCGACGCTCTGCATTTGTCAGGCGTCGCGGCACTACAACTCGGACGTAATGACGACGCCTTGCAATTGATCGAGCAAGCGATCCAAGCGCGGCCCGAGTCGGCGGCGTACCGGCTGAGCCTTGGAAACGTCCACGCCGCGGCATCACGCCTGGAAGATTCGATTGCCGCTTACAGGCACGCGGCCCAGCTCGCTCCGGAGCTGCCCGACGTCTGGTTTGGACTCGGGATCGCTCTTCAAGCGGCCAATCGACAAGTGGAAGCGGTCGACGTCTATCGCCGGTTGGTCCAAATCCAGCCCAAGCACGTCGACGGCTGTCATAACCTGGCGAGCGCTCTGGAACTCTGCGGCCAGATGGATGAGGCCGTCGCTTATTACCGCAAAACGCTGAAACTCGATCCCAATCGAGCATCAACTCACAACAATTTAAGCAGCGCACTGTTTCGAACCGGCCGGTTCGACGAAGCCATCGAGACAGCCCGCCGCGCGGTGGAACTCGAGCCCGAATCAGCCATGGCTTGCAATAACCTCGGTTGCGCTCTCACAGGGGCGCGGCGGCTGAGCGAGGCGGTCGAGATGCTCCGCCGTGCAATTGCCCTGCGTCCGGACTTCGCAGAGGCTTGGTACAACCTGGCGAATGCGCTTCGTGAACAAGCGAAATTCACCGAAGCTGCGGCTGCCTGTCGCCGCGCACTCGCCTTGCGGCCCGATCGGGCCGAAGCGCATGTCAACTTGGGCAACATTCTGCAGGCCCAACGTCAATTTGACGAGTCGATCGCCTGTTATTCACGGGCGCTCTCCCTCAAGCCTCGCGATGTCGAAGCATTCAGCAATCTCGGAAACGCGCTCCGCAGCAGTGGCCGGCTCGACGAGGCTATCGCCGCGTTTCAAACGTGCGTCGCTCTGCAACCGGACTTCTATGCCGCCCACTGCAATTTGGGAAACGCGTTGAAGGATGCCGGCCAGATTGTGCCGGCCATCGGGTTCTTTCGCCGGGCCGTTGAACTTAATCCGAGCGACGTCATTTCACAGAGTAACTTGTCGTATTCTGTCTACTATCACCCCAATTACGACTCCACCGCGATCCTTGCGGATGTGCGACAGTGGGACGCGATGCACGCGCCAAAGCATGCGGGCGGCTCGAAGTACGAGAATAATCCGAATCCCGAACGACGACTGCGGATCGGTTACGTCGGTGCCGATTTCCGCGACCACTGCCAGTCGCTGTTCACAATTCCCTTGTTTGAGTATCACGATCGCGAGCGGTTCGAGATTGTGTGTTACGCCAACGTGGCGCGGCCCGACGGTTTGACCCAGCGGATTCGTAAATCTGTTGACCATTGGCGCGACACCGTTGGCCAGAGCGATGACGACGTGGCTCGTCAGGTGCACGCCGACCGGATTGACATTCTGGTCGATCTCACTATGCACATGTCGAATGGCCGGCCCGTGTTGATGGCCCACAAGCCGGCTCCCGTGCAGGTTGCGTATCTGGCTTATCCGGGGACGACGGGACTCTCGGCGATCGATTATCGGCTGACCGATCCGTATCTCGATCCGCCCGGCGAGACCGACGCCGACTACGTCGAACAATCCGTTCGCTTGCCTGACACCTTTTGGTGTTACGACGCGCTTACCGATACGCCCGCACCGAATGCACTCCCGCTGCTCACCGAAGGGCGCGTGACGTTCGGTTGCCTCAATAACTTTTGTAAGGTGAGCGACCAGACTCTTGCACTGTGGTCCAAGGTGCTGCAGGCAGTCGACGGATCCCGCCTGTTGTTGCTGGCTCCTGTCGGAGCCGCTCGGCAGCGGGTACTCGATCGATTTCGCGAAGAGCACATCGACCCCGCTCGAATCGAATTCGTCGAGCACCGACCGCGAGCAAAGTACCTGGAACTTTATCACCGCATCGATGTGTGCCTCGACACGACTCCCTACAACGGCCATACCACGAGTCTCGACTCGTATTGGATGGGCGTGCCTGTCGTGACGCGTGTCGGCCGCACGGTTGTCGGTCGCGCCGGTTATAGCCAGCTCACGAATCTCGGATTGCCGGAATTGGTGGCGTGGAGCGATGAGGAATTCGTCTCGATCGCCGCTCGATTGGCGGCCGACCGGCCCCGGCTGACTCATCTGCGGGCGACCCTTCGCAGACGAATGGAACGATCTCCGCTGATGGATGCCGCACGCTTCGCGCGGAACATCGAGGCGGCCTATCGCGAAATGTGGCGACGGTGGTGCGCATCCGGCGGATCGAACACAATCTGATTGAGACTCATTCAAGTATTGACGGATTTGTGGACCAAGGAAGGCAACGACGAGATCCGCAAATTACGCAGATTTCGCCGATCTGAAATTCAAAATCGGCGTCATCTGCGAAGTCTGCGTATAACGCTGTCTTAGTTCTCTTGATTGCCATTCATCCAACGATTGACGGATTTGCGGAGACGAAGATGAAATCAGACTTGAGCGGGAAAATCAGCCTCGTGACGGGGGCCGCGCGGGGGATTGGCCAGGCGATTGCCGATCGGTTTGCGGCCAGCGGCTCGACCGTCTACTACACCGATATCGACGGACCCGGTGCGGAGTCGGCCGCCGCTCGTGCGGCCGGTTGCCGCGCGGCGACGCTCGACGTGACGAATGGCGACGCCGTCCGCGCACTGGTCGCCAAGATTCAGCGCGAATGCGGCCGGCTGGATATTGTCGTCAACAACGCGGGGGTCAACACGCTCAAGAACCGCGTGACACTGGATCAGTTCCCGCGCGATGAGTGGGACCGCATTCTCAATGTCGATCTCAACGGCGTGTTCGAAGTGAGCCGAGCTGCCGCCCAGATCATGAAAACACAGGGGGGCGGACGCATTATTAATATCGCATCGATCGCCGGACTGGTGCCGTTGCGGCTGCAGTGCGCGTTCATCGCGGCCAAGGCGGCCGTCGTCAATCTCACCAAAGGGATGGCGTTGGAATTGGGGCCCGCCGGAATTCTGGTGAATGGCATCGCTCCGGGCTCGACGCTTACTGAAGGGACAAAGCAGCTCTTCTACGGCGAAGACGGGACGTTTCATTCTCGCGTGCAGCAAATGCTCGATCACGTCCCGCTCGGCCGACCCGGCACGACCGATGAGATTGCCGTCGCCGCACTGTTCCTGGCTGATCCGGAAAATAGCTACATGAACGGCCACGTGCTCGTTGTCGACGGCGGCTGGATCGCCGGCTATCACCGCGAGTTTTGACGGGGCCTGTTGCGGGCCTCCGCAGGGCGGGTGGCCCGCTCTTTCGATTTCGTGTTTCGTTCCGCCTTCAACGTCGACATTATCGATGGGCGAGGGCACCCGCCCTCGTCGCCTGCCACGACGGCGGAATTGGAATTGCTCTGCGGAATGCGATTTGCTCCTAAGTTGGTTTCAATTTAGGGGCGCCGCCATGCCGTCCGCCGTCGATCAACGCGATGCGTCGTCAGATGCCGTGAGTGCGACTTTGGATGTTGAACCCAAAGTCGCCTCGCAGCAGATCATGCACCATGAAATCGTCGAGGGAAAAGACGCGCTCGAGCGGCCTGCCGGCCGGCTCTTCTTTTCGGCTTTGTCGGCCGGGCTCGAGATCGGTTTCAGCCTGTTCTTGATGGGCGTGATGCGAACGCTCACGCAAGGCGCAACTCTCGAATGCGGTCGTCGAACTCCTGTCGGCGAACATGTACTCGTTTGGCTTTATCCTCGTGATTCTCGGGCGCTCCGAGTTCTTTACCGAGCAGACCAGTCTGGCCGTGCTCCCCGTGTTGAACCGCGAAGCTTCCATTCGGGCGCTGGTCCGCTTGTGGGCGCTTGTGTATGTCGGGAATCTCATCGGGGCGGCCGCCTTTGCCTGGCTTGCGGGCCTCACCGGGGTGCGGCTGGGAATGATTTCGCCCGATGCATTGGGAACGATCGCGAAAAACGTCGTGAGTCATTCAGGCTCGACGATTTTCCTGAGCGGCCTCCTGGCCGGATGGCTCATGGGCCTGTTGTCGTGGGTCGTTGCCGCCGGGCGTGACACGATCAGCCAGGTGGTCATCGTCTGGATGGTGACCGCCGCGATCGGTTTGGGCCACCTGCATCACGCCGTGTTGGGCACCGTCGAGGTCTTGGCGGGAGTCTTCGTCTCGCGGGGCGCCGACATGGAAGACTTCGGACACTTTCTCTTATGGACGACTCTGGGAAATATCATTGGCGGCTCGTTCTTCGTCGGGCTTCTCAAATATGCGCATGCCCGGCCCGTTGAAGAGTCCGCGGGTTAAGAGTCCACCACTTCAAAATGTCCTCGCCAGGAGTCGAACCTGGTCTACGACCTTCGCAGAGTCGCGTGCGATCCGGCACACTCCGAGGACTTTTTTGTTTTTTCTCCTCGTAGGGCAAGCTGCTAGCTTGCCGATACAGTGACGTCTTATGCGAATTTTGGCAAGCTGGCAGCTTGCCCTACTCTGAGTACCTCGCCGAGGAGTCGAACCTCATCCGGCAGCTTCGAACGCTGCCATGCTTCCGTCACACCCGCGAGGCGTCTTGGACACAACTAACACGCAATATCCCGACCTGGAGTCGAACCAGGACCTGGAGCTTCGGAGACTCCGATGCGATCCTTTACACCATCGGGACACGGAACTCAGAGTTTGACCGATCGAGATTCAAGGCACGAGCGCGAGGAGTCGAACCCCGTGGGGCGGTTTTGGAGGCCGCTTGCTCTCCCAGGAGCACGCTCGTAAGAAGCCCACGGACTGCTGTCCGTGGGCTTAGGGATACTCTAACTCTCCAGCGGGACGTTCCAGTACGCCTCGCTGATGAACTTCGACCAGCTTTCCATCCGTACGCTGCTGCGTGCGTAGAGCGGCTTCCATGCCGGCCGGACCGGTGCCCGGCGGAGCTTCATGCCCGCCTGCTGCGGCGTGCGGTCTGCCTTTCCCTTGTTGCAGTCGATGCACGCCAGCACGCAGTTCTCCCACGACGAGACGCCTCCCTGCGAACGCGGCAAGACGTGGTCGATCGTCAGCTCCTCGCCGCCCGGCTGCTTCGCGCAGTACTGGCACGTCCAGTGGTCCCGCTTGAAGATGTTGTTGCGGCTGAAGCTGACCGCTCCCTGCGGATGCCGGTTGTACTGCGCGAGCACGATCACCTCGGGCACGCGCAGCCGCGTCCGCACGGCGTGGATGAACGCCTCGCCCTCCTCCGGGCGCAGGCGCGCCCAGTCGGCCCACGTGTAGACCTGGTAGCTGGCCGGGTCGATCACGCGTGCCGACTCGTTCCACAACAGCACCAGCGCACGCGCCACCGTGGCGACGTTCACCGGCTGCCAGTTGCGGTTGAGAACCAGCGTCGGGCGCTGGAGGACCTTGGCAATCATCCGATCGTTCCTTTCCGCTACGAGCGGTTGGGCCTTCGGCAGGCGAGGTTGGGGTAATGGGTCGACACTTCAACGCGAAGTGCACCGTTGCAGCTAACTCGATCTGAATTTCAAAAAAGGGTGTCTGAGCGGAGTTGAACCGCCACCTTCTGGTTCACAGCCAGACGTGCAGAAACCGCTACACCACAAACACCATCACTGCCGGTTTGGGCCTCCGGCAGGGAAAAGCTCCGAATGCAACCTTCGTATAGGACTGACGAGTTTCTTACCGATCGCGAATGCTCCGACCAGGACTCGAACCCGGAACTCCTTGTTAGAAGCAAGGCATGATGTCCATTTCACCATCAGAGCCGCCGCGGCCCGGCGTGGCCGGCTTGGGCCTTCGGCAGGCGGGGTTGTGGCAATGGTGTGACACGCTCAATGCGATGTGCGCGGTTGCCGCTAACCCGAGCGGAAGGCAAGGGATTTGAACCCTCATCCCCGTGAAGGAGGAACCGCCTTAGCAGAGCGGCCCGGCCAACCGTATCCGGCTACCTTCCGTACTTTCTGATCAGTGGACCGCCGGGGAATCGAACCCCGATTTCCTGGTTGCAGGCCAGGTGTCGTCCCGTTGGACCAGCAGCCCATACCAAATGCCAGTTCGCGAGTGACCGAGGTGGGAGTCGAACCCACAGAATCACGAGGCTCTCGACCTCGTCGCTTTTCCGATTTGCGTACTCGGCCCTTGGCCAGGATTGCGTACCCGGCCGCATGTCGTTTGTTCGCCTTACGGCCACTCTAAAGTTGCAGGTCCGGGAGTCGCACCCGGCGGCGGAGCTTATGAGACTCCATTGGGCACTGGCCCACCTGCGATGTGTGTCTTTGCGTAGGGCAAGCTGCCAGCTTGCCTTTCAGTGCGACGTTTGATGCGCCGAGACGTGGCAAGCTGGCAGCTTGCCCTACGGTGAGTGACCAAGGGGAGAGTCGAACTCCCATGCCCTGAGGGCACGACGGTCTGAACGTCGCGTGTCTGCCAGTTTCACCACTTGGTCGTTTGGTTCTGACTCTCCAGTGACCCGTGCGGGAATCGAACCCGCCTTTGCGGCTTGAGGGGCCGCCGTCCTGTGCCGATAGACGAACGGGCCGTCTTTCGATGCAGACACGGCATCGAGTGGGTCGTGAAGGATTCGAACCTCTCGTCGTCCACCTCGCTTATTTCATTGACGACGGTTTTACAGACCGCCACGAGGAACACGACCCGATTTATCGATGACTGGCACTCGAGTGACACGGGCGGGAGTCGAACCCGCAGGTCACGAAGGTTTGAGCTTCGCCGCTTTGCCAGTTTGCGTACCGTGCCGAGTGAAAAAGCGTCCTCGATGGGATTTGAACCCACGATCTCCAGCGTGACAGGCTGGCGAGCACTCCGGGCTGCTCCGCGAGGACGTGTAAGTGATCTATTCTGTGATCAGTAGTCCCGGATGGACTCGAACCATCGTTGCCTGGGTGTAGGCCAGGAGTCGTTGCCGCTGGACCACGGGACTGTTTTTCTTGTTTCATCTTCAGAAGGCGGAAGCCGTGGGACTCGAACCCACAAGCCGCACAGAGGCCGCCACCTGTTTTCGAGACAGGCTCCTCATCCAGCCGGATGACTTCCCGCGCGGGCGATTGTTCTTTGCAAGTGCATCAAACAATCGCTCGCGAGTTGCGGGGGCTGGAATCGAACCAGCGGCCTCCTGATTCAGAGTCAGGCGTCACTACCAGCAGCAACTGCCCCGCAGTGTTCATCGAACGGTGTTTCCATCAAGGATGTTTGGCGTTCGCGAAAGGTTCGGGGAGAAGGATTCGAACCTTCATCGCCTGCTTCAAAGGCAGATGGCCTACCATTAGCCGATCCCCGAGCGTTGTCTGTTGACGATCTTGCATCGAAAGTGCCCTGCGGGAGTTGGACCCGCCTGTCCGGTTTGGAAGACCGGTGCCTTTGCCGCTCGGCCAAGGGCACGTTTGGATTTCTTTCAAGCTGCGGTGGCAGGAATCGAACCTGCGTCAGAGCGGTTAACAGCCGCCCACCCGTACCAACACGAGCACCACCGCAATTGCATTCCACTTTCGCCGTGATGGCGAAAGAGTCGGCGTGGCCGGATTTGAACCGACGATCTCGTGCTCCCGAAGCACGCGGATTTCCAAACTTTCCCACACGCCGATCACGAGGCGCAGGCGACTCCTTCTCTAAAGGAGCACCACCGCCATAAAAAGCACCCGGCGGGAGTCGAACCCGCACGTCCGCCCTGGCGAGGCGGCAGGCCGCCGCTACATCATGGGTGCATTGGCAACCGAATCAGATTGTCAAAGAGCACAGAGCACAGGGTGAGACTCGAACTCACGTCGCCGCATTACGGGTGCGGTATCCTGGCCGCTGGACGACCCGTGCTTGTTACAAATCAACTTTCGCAGTGGGACCAGAGGGACTTGAACCCTCACCGACCTGGTTAAGAGCCAGGCATGCTGCCGCTAACACCTTGATCCCATCTTTTCGTGATCAAATGAAATTGGGGCCGGACGGACTCGAACCCTCACCTTGCAGATTAAAAGTCTGCTGTGCTGCCGTTACACCACGACCCCGTGCGAGGGCGTGGGTGCGTTTGAGTCGCGTCTGCATTTGCCGAATCACAACCATCTCCTTTGCAGAGTCTTTCAAAGGGCCAGAAAAATCGCTTGGGGTGGAGTTGAACCACCGCTTCCGCCTTATCAGAGCGACGTGCTTCCGTTACACCACCGAGCGTTCTTGCCATTCTCGTTTCAATCAGTCGGGATGGTCGGAATCGAACCGACTGTCTCGTGTTCCCAAGACACGCGGGCGCCCGGTGCCCTTCATCCCGAGTTTTGTTCTCCATTCAATTCGAGTGGCCCGTATGGGAGTCGAACCCATCTCCCCGCCTTGAAAGGGCGGTATCCTCGCACCGATAGACGAACGAGCCGATTTGTGCGCGCACGCCAAGCGCGAGTGGGTCGGGAGGCGCTCGAATCCTCGTCTCCTGGTTTTCAGCCAGGTGCTAATCCGTCTCAGCTACCGACCCGACAATTGCATTACCTCACGAGACCAAAGAAAAAGGCCCGGTGTCGCTGTGACACCGGGCCTGGAAGGTTGTGCTCCAAAGAGCCGCCGAGTGTCACAAGCGCAAGGGGGGTTGCGGCATATTCGCCTGCAGCGCAAATTCGCGATGCACGGAATATCCCGTACCCGTACGCTTTTGATCTGAACTCGGCCGCCACTGGATCATGGAAAGGTCACCCAACTTCAACAGGTTTGTGTTTCAGTCTTGTTGTCCGCGGAGATAAGACGCGGGCCGGCGGCGAATGGTTCACGCGAAATTGCTGCTTTTTTGTTCGAGCCGTTTCCTTTATTTTTGAGATCGGCAAAATCGGCCGGCTTTCAGTCGCCAGGAGATCGCAGATGCCGAAACGAGTGCTGGTCCTCTCCGCGTCCGTTGGTGCCGGCCATCTGCGGGCGGCCCAGGCGGTCGAACTCGCGCCTCAAGCAGGTCGACCCGACGCGCCGAAGTGCGGAATATCGACGTGCTCGAGTTCACGAACGCCGCTTTTCGGCGGGTGTATGGCAAGGCCTATCTCGACCTCGTCAACAAGGCACCGCACGTTTTGGGATATTTTTACGACTTGATGGATCGGCCCCCCTCGTCGCAGCGCAACGCCGATCGCCTGCGACTGGCTCTCGAGAAGTTGAACATGACCGCTTTCCTGCGGTTTCTGAAATCGGAGCCGTGGGACATCGTCGTCAACACGCACTTCCTGCCGGCCGAACTGATCGCCTCGCTGCGGAAAAGCAACAAATTGACGACTCCGCATTTCACCGTGACGACCGATTACGAAACGCATCGGCTGTGGGTGAACCAGCCGTGCGATCATTATTTCAGCGCGACGGGAGAGGGAGCGGCCTACCTGCGCCATTGGGGCGTGCCCGCGAGCGACGTCACGGTGAGCGGCATTCCGATTCATCCCGCGTTCAGCGAACCGAAAGACCGTGCCGCCTGCCTTTCGCGGTTCGGTCTGGTCGGCGATCGGCCGATCGTGTTGCAACTTTCCGGCGGGTTCGGCGTCGGGCCGATCGAGAAGATCTTTCGCGGTATTCTCGAGGTCGATGTGCCGATCGAAGTCGTGGTCGTCACGGGCCGCAATGAAAAGGTGAAGGCCCAACTGGAACAGGTCGCTGTTCCGGCGGCTCACCGCGCGACGATCCTCGGTTTCACCGAACACATGGACGATTTGATGGCCGTCTCCGATATCGTCGTCTCGAAGCCGGGCGGTCTGACGACGTCCGAGGTCCTGGCCAGCGGCGCGGCAATGGCCGTGATCAATCCAATCCCCGGACAAGAGAGCCGCAATAGCGACTATCTGTTGGAGAAAGGGGCCGCGGTAAAGATCAACAATGTCGCCACGCTGGCGTACAAGCTAGGCGCCCCTGCTCCGGGATCCGTCGCATCTTGAGCGGCTCAAAGAAAACGCGCGCAAGGCCGGCAAGCCGAAAGCGGCGTTTGTCATTGCCCAGCGCGGCTCTCGGCTGGCCCTCTGGATCAGGCTAGCAATTCAGGCCCAAGGAAACGTCTGGTCGACCAGCGCGTATATCCTTCGATGTATTTCGCGCGGGTCTTTTCCACGACGTCGTCGGGCAGCGTCGGCGGCGTGCTGTTCTTGTCCCAGCCGGTCGTTTCGAGCCAGTCGCGGACGAATTGTTTGTCGAACGAGGGTTGAGCTTGCCCGGGCTCGTAAGCGTCGACGGGCCAGAACCGCGAACTATCGGGAGTGAGGACCTCGTCGATCAGGATCAGTTGATCGCCGAGTTTGCCGAACTCGAATTTCGTATCGGCGATGATAATCCCCTTCGGTCGTGCGTACTCGGCGCCGCGGCGATAGATTTCGAGACTCAGCGTTCGCAGTCGCTCGGAGATGTCCTTCCCACGATGTCGCACATCTGCTCAAATGAGATGTTGATATCGTGACCCGACTCTTCCTTC
This sequence comes from uncultured Planctomycetaceae bacterium, assembly GCA_963756305.1. Taxonomy (GTDB): domain Bacteria; phylum Planctomycetota; class Planctomycetia; order Planctomycetales; family Planctomycetaceae; genus DASPSM01. The sequence continues at coordinate 651,070 of CAVWNP010000001.1, read as the reverse complement.
GTGGCGGGAGTGAAAATCGGCTGTTCGAGACGATCGCTCTCGCGAAGGCCGGCCGGAAGCTTGATGCCGCAGACCGACTGCGACTTCTTGATATTCCTTCCATCCCGAACCCGAAAGATAGCCGCGGACGACGCATTCGATGGGAACGACTTGCGTCTTTTTGACCACCATGCTGCGACCGACCAGACTCTCGCGATCGATTCCCGCCGGCAGAGGCAGCGCATCGAGGCTCATCGAGATCAAGTGGTGCGGCACGTCGAGACGGCCGAACCACATCTCGCTCAATTTCGTGAGCACGCGTCCCTTGTCGGGAATGCCGTTGGGCAAAACCCAATCGAAGGCGCTAATGCGGTCGCTGGCGACAAACAGCAGGCGATCGCCAAAGTCATAGACGTCGCGGACCTTTCCGCGGCGGACCGGAACACCGGGAATTTCACTCTGCAGCAAGACAGAACGGGGCATAGTTGCTTCCTCAAATGGCCATCCGTGAAAGGCGTCATTCTGATGGAACGGCCGCAGCCCATCAACTATGCCGGTTGAATGCCGATCAGGCGACCACTATAGTGGCGTTCTTTGGCCAATCGGCCATGCGGGTCGCGTTCACCCTATCAGGGGAAGGTCTCGGGGATTCAGAATGGGGGTGATGCGGTTCCAGGTGTCCTCGCTGCCGACCCTGGAAAAACATTGGCCGGACCTCTACCGCGCTTATATGACGGGGGCTGACGGTCGCGTCTATCCCACGCGCGTTGAAGTCGACGGCACGATCATCACCTGCCGCCGCCTCGTTTCCGACAGCGGCCGCTTGTACGTCGCCTGGCCGGTTGCCGGTTTCGGCACGCCCGTCGTCTGCACGGCATCGCTTGTCGAACGGCCCGAACCGTATTTGCTGACAGTCGAATTGGCTCGCGGCAAGATCGCCCAGCTTCGCGATCAGATTTCCGCTTGGGAAATTGCGGGAATGACGATCCCTGCCGCCTTCCAGGAACCGTTTCACGAAGCGCACCGGCTCTTTCGTCAGGGCGGCAGCCATTCAGGATCAGCCGGCCGAGGCCAGCGCGTTGGGGGCGGAGTCGCTGCGGTGGGCCTTCGTGGCCGGCGAAATCGCCGTCAAGGCCTACGCATCACAGCGGATGGCGGCGCGGCGCAAGCGATCGCCACTGCCGCCGGCGGCATTGGGCTGCAGGCTGGGCGGACAGATTCTTGATGCACGATTTGAGAAATTGTTCTCGGAAACGTTTACGGCCGCGGCCGTTCCCGTGGAATGGCGAAACGTCGAGCCGGCGGCCGGTCATCGCCAGTGGGAGATTTCCGACCGCCAGGTCGAATGGTGCTTGGCAAATCGACTCTTGGTTTGCGGCGGACCGCTCCTGAATTTCGCTCCGGACGCCATGCCTGGTTGGCTCGGATCGTGGTCCAAGGACGCCTCGAATTTGCAGAGCCTGGTGTGCGATTACGTGGAGACGGCGGTCGCCCGTTACGCCGGGCAAATCCGCAAGTGGGAAGTCTGTGCCGGCGGGAATACCGGCGGCGCGCTGGGCCTTTCGGAGGAGGACCGGCTGGGGCTTGTCGCCCGCGCTCTCGACGTGGTGCGTCAAGTCGACGACGAAATCCAGGTTTTGATCCAGATCGATCAGCCCTGGGGCGAGTATCAATCGCGAGGCATGCATCGACTTTCCCCGCTGCAATTTGTCGATGCCCTGTTGCGTTCGGGAATCGGACTGTCGGCCGTCAATCTCGAAGTTGCCGTCGGTTTTCGGCCGCGCGGTTCGACGCCGCGAGACCTGGTCGATCTGTCGCGGATGTTGGACAATTGGGCCGCGCTGGGCATACCGCTGTATGTGACGCTCGCTTGCCCTTCTGACAGCCAGTCGCCGGATCCATTGGCGAACGCCGGCATTCAGGTGGAATCGGATGATGCACATGAGGCGTGGAATGAAGCCGCTCAAGCGACCTGGGTCGACTCGGTGCTACCGGTCTTGATGGCGAAGCAAGCGGTCGTCGGCATCTTTTGGACGCACTTCTCGGACGGTGCACCGCACGACTATCCGCATGCCGGCCTGCTTCGACCGAACGGGACGCCAAAGCCGGCGTTCGATCGACTCCAAGCCCAGCGACGGGCGTTTTCCAAGAGCGAAAACGAATCGTCGCAGGAAGAGGTTTGAGATTCCCGAGTGATCGAGCCACCTATAATTCGCCCGATGGGGCTTGTGGTTCGCGCTCGGGCGTTCTGTTACCATCAGCAAGTCCGCCGGAATTGCGACTGAATCGCCAGGCAGTTACGCCCGCGACGCGAACGGCGGGCTGACGACGGCGCCGATCCTTAAGCCGTCCAAGATTTTGCGATCGAGGAATATCGCCCAATGGAGTTCGACGTATACGCCCCCTGTCCGTGCGGCAGCGGCAAGAAGCTCAAGTTCTGTTGTGCGCCGATTGTCGATGAGATGGCCAAGGTTGCACGGCTGCAAGCCGCCGACCAGTCGCGTCAGGCAATGGCGATTCTCGAAAAGCTCGACAAATCGCACCCACACAATCCCTGGGTGAATACGGTCTTCGCGGAAGTATTGATCGGTTTGCAGGAGCCCGGGCAGGCGAAAGAGCGGCTCGAACGGCTGCTGCAGGACAATGTCGACTATCCGCCCGCCTACGCCATGCTCGCCCTCTCAACGCTCTATGCGGAAGGCTACGAGGCGGCACGCCCGGCAATTCACCGCGCCCTGCAAAAATGCATCACGCGTTTTCCGCAAAACGCCGCCGTGTTAGTCGTGGCTGTGGCAGCCGTGCTGCAGGAAGAACAGCACGAGATGGCGGCTCGCCAGTATTTGAGCCTGGCGATGCGACTCTTCGACAAGGAGGCCCGCGAAGAAATCTTCGTCATGCTGCTCAAGATGGACGGAGACGCGGAGGTTCCCTACCCGCTGCGGAACGTTCACCAGTTGATTGCCTATCCGAGCGACGGTCCGCAGGCGGGCGAGGCTGGCGAAGGCAAACGCGCTTGCGACGTATGGTTGTTGGGGGCCGGCAGCCCGTGCCTTCGCGCGGATGGCCGAGCAGGAACCGCAAAACGCCGGATTGTGGCAAAATGCGGCCTTTTGTCGAGCGTGGGATGCGGATGAAGTCGGCGCCGCCGAGGCGTTTCACCGGGCCGCGAGCCTGTCATCCGATTTTGAAACAGCCGTCGAGAACGAGACACTCGCCCAGTTGCTCAATTTGAAGACCAGCAGCGACGCGATCCTGCTCCGCGGTGTCGAGATCCCCATCCGTTCCGCTTCGAGAGTGCTGGGGCTTCTGGAGGGTGACGATCGACTCACGCGCGTTCCCCAGCCGAAGCGCGAGGAACAGGAACAGATCGCGATTGCCGGCGAGTTCATCGTCAAGAATAAGCCGCTCCCCAGCGAGACCGAACTCGGGCAATCTGGCGCCCGACGATTATCCCTTTATCGCCGCGACGCTCACTCATTTTCGACGCCAATGCGGAAGAAGGGCGCGCAGCGCTGGCCTATCTGCGCGGTTACGCGGGAGAGGCATTCGACGCGGCATTGGCCTTGATCGAGCGGCTCGCAAGCGACGGAGATCTCCGGGCCGGCCGTTTCCGGAATTGACGAGGGCGCGGAATCCGTGCCGAGGGAACAGATCCCGTTCTTCCGAGCCTGGCAGCTCCCGCCGCAGACATCTGCGTCCGTGCGGCACCAGCTGATCGAAACACGTTGGCGACACCTCGTCGACGAGGTGTGGATGAACGCGCCTCAAGCGGCACTCGGCGGAAAAAGTCCCGCCGTGGCCAAAGAGGATCCGAGTCTGCGAATTCAGCTCACCGCGGCGGCCTACGTGCTGGATGCGTTGGTTCAACGGCTCCGGGGACGGCTGGATTTCGACGGGTTGTTGCGGCTGTTGAGTCTGAATCCTCCGACGCCGGTCGATGCAGCGAACGTCACGCTCAGTGCGCTTTCGCCGATGCAACTGCACCGCTTGCCCGTCGCGCAGCTTTCCGATAGTCAGCTTGTCTACACACAACGACGGGCGACGCTCGTGGGTCATCGCCGCTTCGTCGACGCCGTTTTGCGGGAACTCGTCGCCCGGCCACAGTGCCTCGAACAGGTCGACTCCAACCGCGTCTTTTACAATCTCGTTGATATCGCCCAGATTGACGGGCGCTTCGACGATGCGATTGCCTACTCGCGTCAGGCCAAAGAACGCGCTGCGAAATCGAAGGATCAAGGGGCGTTTGAGAGCGTGCTTTCGTGGACGGTGACGGAATTTGCGCTTCGGGCCGAGCAACCGGAAGATCCGGAGTTGCCCGCCCTCTATCGACTTCTTGCCGAATACTACGCGCCCAAGGTTCCGCACGTCGCCGTGATTCTTGACGTCTTTCGACAGCAGAACGTCGAGAAGCTTCCGTGGTTGCGCTCTTCGGAGCTTTTGGTGGGAAGCGCGGCCGACGGCGGCCCGACGCCCGGCGGCCTCTGGACGCCCGACTCGGCCGCTGCGCCTTCGCCATCGGGCGGCAAGCTCTGGCTGCCGGGGCAGGGGTGATCCGCCATGCCTACGCGGTTTGGCAACGCCGCCGCGGTCATGGCCCGCGCTTTGCAACTGGCGTCGCGCGGCATCGGTTCCGTCGAACCCAATCCGCCTGTCGGGGCCGTGCTGGTCGATGACGATCTGAATCTGATCGCGGAAGGCTGGCATCAGCGCTTTGGCGGGCCACACGCCGAGATCGAAGCCATCGCACAGGCCGGCGAGCGGGCCCGAGGCTCGACCCTGTTCGTTACTCTCGAGCCCTGCTGCCACCAGGGCAAAACGGGGCCGTGCACTGAAGCGATTGCGGGAGCCGGCATTCGCAACGTTGTCGTCGCGCTTGGCGACCCCTTTCCCGAAGTCGACGGCAAAGGTATCGCCCGGCTGGAGTCGCTGGGGATCGAAGTTGAACTCGGACTCGATTCCAAGGCCGCCGAGAAACTGTGCGCACCCGTTTATAAAACGGGTCACAACTGGCCGACCGTGGGTTCACGCCAAATGGGCGATGAGCCTCGACGGCAAAATCGCCACGCATTCCGGCGATTCACGCTGGATTTCCAACGAGCAATCGCGGGCGATCGTGCATCGGTTGCGTGGTCGGATGGATGCGATCCTCGTCGGAACGGGAACCGCTCTCCGTGACGATCCATTGTTGACGGTGCGCCCGGCCGGACCACGGGTGGCCGCGCGAATTGTCGTCGACTCGGCCGCACAAATTCCGCTCAATTCGCGACTCGTGCAGACCGCAAGAGAAGTGCCCTTGCTGGTAGCCGCAACGCGGGCCGCCGCTCACGATAACGTTCGCCGGCTCGAGCAGCGGGGAGCCGAGGTGCTCATTCTTCCGTTCGCAGCAGAAGGTAACCATTCGACCCACGCCGCTGAGGGAGTCAATCTCGACAGTCTCTTCGAGGAACTGGGCCGTCGCCGCTTCACCAACGTGCTGGTCGAGGGGGGAAGCCGGCTGTTCGGTTCCCTGTTTGACGGTGACCTCGCAGATGAAGTCCACGTGTTCGTGGCTCCCAAGATCGTGGGAGGGACCCAGGCCGTCCCGGCGGTTGCCGGCCGCGGTAGTTCGCTCATTATCGAAGCCGTGAGTCTGGGCGAGGTCCACTTCGAGCGACTGGGAGACGACATCTATATCAATGCGCGGCGGCAGTCGCTCTTCGGTCGCGGCACCGGTTGAATGCCTTTTGCGAAGCATTCGCGCCTGTGATGTCAGCGAGCGCCGGCCGTTCGTCGAACGGCAGCCTGCGGAATCTCACTGGGCAAGAGCCGCATGTAGTTCTCGTATTGCTTGTCCAACTCGAGGAACGATACGCCCGTCAAATCGGACAGCGAGTGCACGGTCTGCCGTTGACGCGGTCCTGCGCGATAAATCTCCGAGAGATGCTCCGTCAGCGCGTCGCGGTAGCGGCCACCTTCAAAGAGCATGAAGAAATGGGCCAGGCCGGCTGCCTGGCTGTAGTTTTTTGAGATTTCGCGGCTCGACTGAAAGGCCGTCATGCCCATCTCGGAAAATCGTTCCAGAGGAATGTAATAATTGTCGACAATCACGCGGTGCCGTGCCGCGAGGATGCGCGGGTGCTTCGGGTCGCCAACGAGCGATTGGCCGTTTTCGCTGTGATACGACTCCATGTAGCAGGCGATCCCCTCGATGATCCAGAAATTCGCGTCCATGGCGATTGCCCGGTCGCGACGATCGTTCTCGTAAAAGAGCTGGTGCGTGGCTTCGTGAAACAGCGTGTCTTGATTGGGCATCTGCGGGTCGTAGTAGAAGTAGGCCACGCGATCGCCGGTGAAATACAGCCCGTTCGTGATGCGGATTTGCGGGACCTTCTTGATCAACCGCTGCACGTACTCCTCGCGGTTGCGGAAATAGTCGACCCGGTACGGCTTGAGTCGGCTCTGCAAGTTTGCGCTGGACGCCGACGAGACAAACAGTTTCTGCATCTGGTCCGGCGTGCTGAAAAAGGCGGCGAACGTCTGCATGAAAAAGTCGTGGAACTGCTCGAGCTTTTTCGCAATTTCAACGCCCCGTTCCAGGCTGTAATTGGTGCGGACGAGGTAATGATCAGTTCGCACGACCCAGGCGTGGTTAATGTCGCGGCAAATCTCCGCCTCCAAGTCGGCTGAAATCCAGCGGCCGTTGCGGTACCGCTTGCCCGCCTTGTACTTGGCGACGTGATCCTTGGGCAGCCAGCCGAACGTGTCATCCCAGACGTTGCCTTTGTCGAGTTGCTCGTTGGCGAACGGGGTCACCCATTCTTTGCTGCGCAGCTTGTAGCCCAGGATGCGTCGAGCTGCGGCGTGGTCGGGATTCTGCCGAATGACCTCTTCCAGAATGCGAAACGCGTAGCCCGGATATCCCGCCCGCTGGGCCTTGCGACACAGGACATACAACTCGGCGGCGTACTTGTCCTGCAGGTCGTGCAGAGAGACGCGCAGCTCGTGTTCTTTTTCGGGAAGGCCGGCGGGGATTTCCGGCTGCACGTTTTTCGGCAGTTTGACCACGCGAAAGAGGGAGGCTTCCATCGGCGCCGCCAGTTCGCGGCAATGTCGCGCGTCGACGTTCAAACCGAGGTCGGCGAATCCCTGGCGGAGGACGATGAGTTTGGCCGCGTGCTGCTTTTGAGCGTTGTCCAGCTCAGCTTCGACCGCTTCAAGACGTCGGGGGGAGGCGTTCTTGGTCGCCTGGCCGTAGGCCGGACGTTCCCACGCCCGTGACGGAGTGGCTGCAAAAAGCAGGGAACACAAAAGGAGGCCCGGTGCAATCCATCGCATTGCGAAAAGGCGCCTTGTGGTGTCCATTGTCTTGATTCTAAACGACGCGCTGATTTCTTGCGACGGGAGGCAATTCAACTCCCGGAGGTCTGGATCTTCCATCGTTTGAGCCAGGCTGGATATTCCGTTTGGAGAAGCCTTTGAGGCCAATATCCGAGCCAACTGTAGCCGTTTCGGCGTTCGTAGCCGATCTCGGAAAGATCGAATTTGGGAACCCCGTCCCGGTCGACAAACATCGGCCGATTCGTGCCGATCTCGTAGAAACGGGCCCACATCGGCGGTGCCATCGGATCCTTGACCACGACTTTATTAGTCCCCTTTGGCGAACGTGCATCCGGTCTCACCTCTTGCCGAATGCCGTGGATCTCGGCCGTCTTGAACCATGCGACGGCCGCTTGCACCGATTGAATCACCCGCGGGTCAGGTGAATCGAGGCTCATCAAGAGCCGTACGATTTCGACGGATTCGCTCCCACTGAGACTGGGCAATTCGTACGAACGGCCGCGTCGTGGGCTGAAATCGCTTTCATCATGTTGAGCACACCAGGCCGTCAGTTTTCCGTTCACTTTGATTTGGCACTTAAGGATGCAATCGATACCGCGATCGAACGCCTGTCGAGCGGCCGAGCGTTTAGCCTCTCCGACGAAGTCGTAGATCGGCGAGCGTTCAACCTCGCGAAGGAACTCCATGAGCCGCACCATCGCGTCGTCGTTAAAAGTGATGTATCGCGGATATTTGCGCCCCGGCGGATCGTATTGCGGCCATCCTCCGTTGGGATATTGAGCCTTGATAATATAGGCAAACCCACGATCGAATGCCGATCGATAGGTGTCGTCCTTCGTCGCGTTGAAAATCCGCGCAAGAAAACGCAGCTCGTCGGTCGTTGCCCCATTGTCGAAGGTCGGTTTGAGTTCGGTCCGGCTGCCGGAATACCGAACTGTCGTCGTGTCGACGTTTTTCGGCCAGCCGCCCAGATCGGACTGGAAAGAGAGGATGTTTGCGGCGACTTGTTTCGCCTCGGCGCCTGAGAACCAATCCGCCGGTTTTCGCAGGTAGGGTCGGACGCCTTTTCCGGCGAATCCTCGGCTCGGAAAAGGCAGCAGAATCAGGCCGCCGATCATCGTAAGAAGGGCCAATCTCTGGGGGACGGTCATCTTGGGCCTTTCATTCGCGGCAGTCTGTCTTTACCCGTTTCGAGATCGAGCCTTGCGATCCTAGCGATTCCGCCGGTTTTTTCACTCCGTCCGGTCAGAATTTAATTGCCAAGTGCGATAGCGTTTCGCATAATGGCCGGATACGCTCCGCGAGCAGCTCCCTCCAACGAGAAGCACAGAGCGAGGGACATCCATGGCTTCTGGCAATCCCCGCCGTCCGTCCGCTTCAGACAAGAAAACATCGGACGCTTTGGCCGAAACGAACGTTCCCAGCAATTCAAACAACTTAGCGGACACGAACGTGGCGCCTCCGCGGCCGGCTTCGTCGAAACCGGCCGCCGCGCGGACTCCGGTCGTGGCCACCGCGCCCGGGGGATCGTCATCCAGTTCCAAGGGAAACGCTGGAAAAGAGGGCGGCGAAGGCGAAGCGAAAAAGCCCAAGAAAGTTTCGCAAGTCGGCGACTTTCGCATCGAAAAGAAGTTGGGCCAGGGAGGGATGGGAACCGTCTTCCTGGCCACGCAGATGAGCCTCGATCGAAAAGTGGCTCTCAAGACGCTCTCTCCCGAATTTGCCAAGAAAGAGGACTTCGTCAAGCGGTTCTTGCGCGAAGCCCGGTCGATGGCCCGCCTGCAGCATCCAAACGTGGTGCAAGTCTACGCGGCCGACTCGGCCAGCGGCGTGAATTACGCGGCGATCGAATATATCGACGGCCGCAGCATGCAGGGCTGGATGAACGAGCTCAAACAGCTCAGCGTGGGTGACGCGTTGCATGTCGCCTTGGTCTGTGCCGACGCGCTGAAGCACGCGCACGATCAGAACATGATCCATCGCGACATCAAGCCGGACAACATCCTGGTCACGAGCAAGGGTGTCGTCAAAGTTGCCGACTTCGGGCTGGCCAAGGCGGTCGACGAAGACGTGTCGATGACACAGAGCGGCACCGGTCTGGGCACTCCCCTGTACATGGCGCCGGAGCAGGCCCGGAACGCGAAGCACGTCGACAAGCGCTCGGACATTTATGCTCTGGGTAGCACGCTGTATTACTTCCTCACCGGCAAGCTGCCTTTTACCGGTGAGAACACGCTCGAGCTGATCGTTGCCAAGGAAAAAGGCACGTTTCCGCACGCGCGCAAGTTGAACCCGCAAGTCCCCGAGCGTCTCGATCTGATGGTCGACAAGATGCTCATGAAGGACCCGAATCACCGTTATGGCGATTGCGGCGATATCATTCGCGACCTAGGCGGCCTCGGAATCGCCAATCCGGCACTGAGCTTTATCGAATCGGCCGGAGGGGAAACGGCCGTTGTGAGTGCCGCCGTCGCGGCTGCTTCGTCGGTGAGCGCGGCTCGCATGCAATCGACACGCGGTCCCGGAGCCAGCCCCACTCAGGCGGCCAAGCTGCCGCCGACTGCGGGCCGGATGACGTCGGCCGAAGACGCAGCTCGCTCGGCACAAAAGGCCCCGGTTTCGAACAAGACCTGGTTTGTTCAACAGAAGGGGGCCGACGGCAAGGTCGTGATTTCCAAAATGTCCACCCCGGAAATCATGGCTGGAATCAAGAGTGAAACGATCGACCCGGCGGCCAAGGCCAAGGATTCGCCAAACGGCAGCTTTCTGCCGCTGGCTCAGTATTCAGAATTTGCCGCTTTGGCGACCAATCGCGCGGTCGAAGATGCAGGCCGATTCCCGATCCCGCAAAACGAAGGACATGTACGAGAAGCTGGATCGCCAAGATCAGCGACGAAAACGCTGGCGTTGGCTGCGGAACCTCTTTAGCAGCGTCAAAAGCCTCGTCATTTTCCTGATCTACCTGGCAGTCCTCGTGATTCTCTGCGGCGCCGGCTGGTGGGCGTTCACTCATATGGACGACGTCAAGCAGATGATCGGCGGCAAAGCCAAGGCCGAGGCCCCCGCTCAACCGTGACGTCACGGGTTCCCTCCTCGATACTCTTCCCCGGCCGGGCATGATGCGAACGCTCGGCTTCCGCGTCATCAATCGGTCGAACTCCTTCACGTGCCTCCGGTGCCGCTGTGTCGTATCATTGAACGGTGCTCAATGACGGCAGCCGGGCCAGAACGGATATGAGTATGCGGCACATTTGGGGACGGGTTGCGGTTCTCGGTCCATTAGCGGCGCTAGTCGCCGCGACTGTGGGCTTGCCGTCGGCGTCTGCCGGCGAGCTGACTCTCAAGAACGGTCTGGTGGTGAGCGGTAAATTGAAGAGGCTCCAGGCTTTGGCCGTCGACGGTGCCCGCCCGGTTCGACAGCGGGAAACCGAAACGCTGAGCCTGCCGTTCGTAATGGTGGAAAACGGCTACGAGCGAATCTTCGTCGGCCGCCAACAAATTGCAAGGCTCGATGAGCGCGACGATCTCGGTCGCCTCGAGACGTTCACCCTGCGCCAGCACCGGACCGGCTTCCACGCCGCGACAGGGACTGTCGTCGAGACGAGCCCCTTCAACGAGTTTGGGCAACGCACTCACAAGTTGCGGACGTCCCGCGGACTCGAAGAGATCGTCGTCGGGGCCACCAAAATCAACCCACTGTACATCTCGTGCACGGGACTCAACGTCGTTTGGGAATACGGCGTGGCCACGAACTCACTCCCCGCGTCGCAGATCGACCTCATGATCCGCAAGGCGACCGATCGGAAGAATCCCGACCATCGCTTTGCGATCGCCCGGTTTTATCTCCAGGCTGGTTTCTACGATGAGTCCGGCAAGGAGCTGGAATCGATCGCCAAGGATTTTCCCGAGCTGGCTCCCCGCGTGGCCGACGCCCGCAAGGAGCTACAGAACTACGAACATCGCTTGATCTTGCAGGAGCTGTCCCGCAGGAAGGCAGCCGGGCAATACGAGTTGGCCCATGCCGCGGCGCTTGGCCGTGCCGCAAAACGAGGCCAGCGCGACGGTGCTGCATGATGTGCAGGAGTTGCTCCGCGATTATGACACGGCACACGAGCGGATGGCGAAAGTCCGCCTGCTCCTCGCCGAATTGCAGGCGAAGCTCGATCAGCCGGATCAGGTCAATGCCGTGATGTCCATGCGGTCGGTCGTTGACGATCAACTGTCGATCGAAGCGCTCGATCGCCTGCAGGCCTTTTTCAATTTGATGGACGACACGACTCTCAAGCCGTCCGAAAAGCTGGCCTTGGCCTACTCAGGATGGGTTGTGGGCAGTGCCTCGGCCGTGACGGATCTCGGACTGGCCATCCGCATGTGGCACGCCCAGCATGCGATTCTCGACTTATCTTCGAGCCGACAATCCACATGACCGCAAAGACCACCTCGCCGAACTGACTGCACTGGACGGTATTACCCCGGAAATCGTGCTGAAACTGATTCGGTGCTTGCCGCCGACGATCGATCCAGTGGAAATGCGGCCCGCGGTCGCCGCGACGCTGAAAGTGGCCGGCCGGGACTCCGAGGAACGTCCCACGTACATGGCGATTGTGCCGCCCGAATACGACTGGCGGCATTCGTATCCCGATGATCGTCGCCTTACATCCGCTCGATCACTCGTTGAAGGCGGAGTTGGAATGGTGGGCGGGAACGACGGAAAAACCGGGTCTGGCCCAAAAGCGGGGCTACATTGTGATCGCGCCGGAGTATGCGGATGCGAACGAGCATCGACTACAACTATTCCGTGACGGCGCACGACGCCGTCCTGAGGGCGATCGTCGATGCTCGTAAGCGATTCAACGTCGACTCGGACCGCGTCTTTCTCGCGGGCCACGGCATGGGTGCGGATGCCGCATTCGATATCGGCATGTCCCACCCGGACTTGTTCGCCGGAGTGATCCCGATCAACGGGCTCTGCGACGGAGTCTGCAAATGGTACACGCAGAACGCCGCACACACGCAATGGTTCGTCGTCACTGGCGAGTTCGACGGCCGTGAAACATTCGGCGCGAACGCCAGCACGTTGGGCCGCATGATGCGGCAGGCGACCGACGTCGTCCTGGTTGAATTCATGCAGCGCGGATACGAATCGTATCACGAGGAAAGCCCGCGGATTTTCGACTGGATGGAGCCGCTCCGCCGTCAAAAGCCGCCGCGCGAATTCCGCATGTCGGTCCTGCGTCCAAGCGAGAGTCGCTTTTATTGGCTGCAGGCCGACGGACTGCCGCAATCGGTGCTCGAGCCCACATTTCTGGCAGGACCGGCCAAGGGAGTCGTCAAGCCGATGGTGCTCCGCGCGAAGATCACGCCGGGCAACACGATTTATCTGATGTCCGGCGGCAAGAGCAATACCGTCTGGCTTTCGCCCGACCTCATCAATTTTTCGCAGCGCGTGCAGATCACCTTACGCGGAACCCAGAAGTTCCACGGCATGGTGCATCCGTCGGTCGAAGCGATCCTGGATGACTTTCGACTTGCGCGGACCGCCAGATCGCTCTATACGGCCCGCATCGACCTCAACTGACGGCCCGCTCGCCAAGCAGGCCGACTTAAACTCCCAGCAAGGCCGGAAATCCACGGGAACGCGGCCACGAAGTCGGTCGCGCTGACCTCGGAACTGTTCTCGACGGAGTTCAAAATCGGGCGCGCCGCCGGCGAAGTCGTTGGCGAAGGGGACCTGCGTTGTCGAGAAACGTATCGTTCCCAGGACCGCCGTTGATGGTCACGGTTCCTTGGAACAGACTATCGGCAAGACCCGACAGTGTCGATGCCCTTGCCACCGTAAATCGTGACGCTCATGGCAAAGCTATCGGTAGACAGGACGATCGAATCATCGCCTCGGCCGGCATGAATCGTAAAGTCGCCGGTGAACGATGAGCTATCGAGGACGCCGATATCGTCGTTGCCCGCGCCGCTGTCGAGCTGCGTATTTCCGGTGACGGCCACCTCGACCAGGAGAATCGTGTCGTTGCCTGCGCCGGAATTGACGTTCGAGATTCCCGCCGACGGAGACGGGACCGAAAACGAGGTTGATCAACGGATTCGAATCGGTTGCCGGAGTATGGGCGGCGCCGACGAGGATTTCGTCGCTCCCGCATCCCGTTTTGATCGAGAGATTTCCGGTCACGTCCACGTCGGCCACGGCGACGTGCTCGCCCCCGGAGACGGAATTTCCCAGCCCGCAGTTGAGTCAGTGATCCGAAGATCCAGCCAAAATTGCAGCCCCCGGTGAAGGTGTAACAACCGGCGAAACCGATTGAGCTGGGATCGCAAGATTCCGCAATCGTCGCAAAACACCCCAATCCGCCGAACAGAAAACCGAACGAATTGGGCGAATCGGTGATCGTCAGATTCCCGCCCACATTGACGTGGCCGGTCTCCGATTCGTCGCCGATGAGCCCCAGCCCCTCGTCGTATCCGACTTGAATGTGGTCGTTGGGGCCGTTTCCGACCAGAGTCAAATTGCCGGTTATATTCGCGTCGAAGACGGCAATCGTGCTGTTTCCGAAGCCCCCTTCGACGAGCAAATTGCTCCCCACGGTCACCGGAATTCCCGTCGCGGGACTGCCAACCGTGAAGACGTCGGTCCCGATTCCGCCGAAGATGGCGGCGCTTCCCCCGATCGCGGTGTTTTCGATCGTGACGGTATCGTTCCCGTTACCGGTGATAACCAGCAGGTTTTGGGGAATGTTGGTCGTGATCGCAGGGATGGCCGGAGATACCGTTGGCGTCACCCCGCCGACGCCGATCTGCAGCACATCGTTTCCCTGTCCCAGGAAGATATACACGCCGCCCGTCACGCCATTGGCAGTAAATGGGTTCGTGCTGCCGTTGATTTTCGTTGTGCCGTCGAGGCTGGAGATCTGCAACCCCCCGCCGCCCGTCGACTGGATGGCAATCTGATTGGCCTTCGAGTCGCCGAGCACCAGCAGATTTCCGCCTTGGACAACGGCGGCCAGGACATTGCCGGTCAACAGCGTCCGCTCTTCCAGGCATTCAATCGCGGCTTCACAGTGCGCGGCGCGGAACGAGACAACTTGCGTCGAGGTTTCATGGGAAACTCCGTTTAATTCGAGCCGATGTCCATCCATGTGTTCAAAGCCGCAGGGCCAGCGCCCCGCAAACTGGCCTGGCTTACCAAGAAAGCGGCCCAGCTTTCGGCAACACCATGATTGGGACAAGATTAGCCGGTGACGGCGGAATGTCAATAATCTCGGCAGACTAGGGCGAGATTTAGGACGCCGATCCCGTCCGCTCAACCGCCGCAGAGCCTGCATCTTTTCATTTTCACCAACGCGGGCCTTGCGGACGGCATCGATCAGAATGGCAATGTTCTGGTCATACGTCGCCCGATCGACGGGAAACGGAGTTCCGTCTTTGCCGCCGTGGGCATACGAGTAATCGGCCCAATGGCGGTCCGCGTTTTTCGGTGCCGTCGCGGCCGTTTGGTGGCTGATTGGATCGCCGTCGGAACGGGCCCCGAGTGCCGGATCGCGGTGTGACGCCGGGGCGTCGAAGATAATTTCCGCCAAGAGGGACAGGCTGCGAATGGTCGCCGGACCGACTCCGCGCGTCCCCAGCAGTTTCTCGAAACGAATCGGGATGTTGCTCGTGAGCGCTGACCAGGATCCGGCGCAAGTGCCGGGAATTCACGTCCGCGGGCAGGATCCGATGATGTTTGGGAGCAAAGAGCGTCGGGCCTTCGGTATACCGCTCGATCTGCGAAAGCAGCCAATCCGGGTTTTCTCCGACGAGGGCTGCACTTTTTTCGCGATTTGCCGTTGCTTCGCGGGCCACCATGTTGAGCAGGATCAATTGGCGTTCGCTATTCGGCCGGAGTTCCCGCCGCGGCGCCGCCAGATCGCTGATCGCTCCGTGCGGTTCGCAGACAAAATCGTCGACCGTTTCACCGAGCCAGTGATAACGGCGGGCCGTTTTCGACTCGCCATTCAATCCCTGCTGAATCACGCACCACTGACCGGCCGGCGTAAACAAAAAGACGTGGTGATAGAGTTGAAAGCCGTCCTGCACCGCGGCGGAGTCGACTTTCGCACTCATTCGCGAGGCATAAACCAGCCGATCCCCGGCCTGCACGGCAAACCGATCGGCCGCGGCGGCGATCTCGTCGGGCGCGCGGCGACTCGTGGCCCCTTTTCCCCCAGCTACGGCGATGCCCAGGTCCGCCCCGTAGAGTTTGTAGGCCTCCTTGAGAGCCCCGCAGGTGACTGTGGTGACACCTGAACTGTGCCAGTCGAAGCCGAGCACGCAGCCGAACGCCTGAAACCACCACGGATCGGCCAACCGCCGCAGGACTTCGTCCGGCCCGAACTGGTCGACGATCGCCATCGTCACGGCACCGGCCAGACGCGTCATCCGCCGGAACAGCCACGGGGGAGCTTTTCCGCCGTGGAGTGGCAAATTTGCAAGCCGGCGCTTCATGCCGGAGTATAGGAGTCTTTTGAAGAAACCGGCAAGACGCCAAAACGGTGGCCGCCGCCCCGGTCAGAGCGCGGAAAACCGCCACAAGCGTGAGACGAACGAGGGTGAAAACGCCCACGTCCGATCAGGCCGCCGCCCCAGTCGGCAACCGCGTCCCAAAAGTCACACGTTCGGCCAAAGGGTGGTTGGCTGACCTCGTCGAAAATCGAATACCCGACAATCACTGCGACTATCCAAAGGAATTTCGTGAGCGGCAGCAAAGCCCGTCCGAGCGGCCGCGACCCCTGATTTGCCCGCTCGCACCGAAAACCAAAGTGCCAGCAGAAAACCGAACCCGGCATAGCCGGTCAAATGCAGGGCCTTGTCGGTATTTTCTGGGTAGGCGGCGAGGCTGAGATTCGGCCAGTGCGTCCCCGTAAACATCACGAGCCAATAACCGGCCAGCGCGATCGTCGAGAGCCGGCAAAGCCAGGCCGCGTCGGCCGGCCGCGTCGACGGTGACGAATCTCCCCGTCGGTCGGCGGCTTCATTCCTTGACCGGCGGATGCTCTTCCTGCATCCGCTGCTGTTGCCGCCGCATCGCTTCCCGCTGCCGGTCTTCTTCGAGCTGAATGCCATTGCGGGGCGGCCTCGGCGGAGCCGGGGGCGGATAATCGACGTGCAATTCCTTCCAATCCCACGCCATCGGAGCGTTCAGCTCCTCTTTGGCCAAGCAGGGCCCACTGCGTCCCCTTATGCTCCTCGATCACGCCCTCGAGCAGCTCCCGCGCTCGTTTCGCATATCTTTGGCTTTTGGGCGGAGCATGATCCTCGGAGGCGGGCACAATCCGCCACGTGTTGTCGCCCGGAGTCTGGAATTGCCGGGGCTGCGTCTTCATTTCCGCCAACATCACGTTGTAACCCATCGCCCGAGCCCGCAGGGCCAGCACGCGGCCCAAAGCCAGGTCGAACGACGCCCGCCAACGGGGCGTGTCCAATTGCGTCCGACTTTTTTCGCCCATCTCCAGCAAATTGTGCAGCTCCGTCAAACGATAATCCAATTCGGCCAGCGGCTTTTGGGCTTCGCTGATTTCCTGGCGGAACGTGTTGTCATTATCGGCGCGAAACTGCATCCGCGGCTGGGGAATTCGCGTGATGGCCGACCCGTCTTCCGTGCTGAGAAAGGCCGCCTGAACCAGTGCCGCCTTGGCCGCGTTTTTCTCGCGTTCGGCCTCGTATTGCCGCAACGGCCGGTAATCGGGCAGATAATTTCGCAAAAGGCCGCGTCAAACTTCGCGCCCGGCATTTCCTCTGAGATCAAATACATTCCGCCCGTCTCATCACACAACCGACTGAGCGCATACGGACCGAATCCGGACGTGATTTCCCCGTAATCGCCGCGGCCCCAATAGGGCAATTGCACGTTTTCCAGCCGGGCCGTTTCCGGACCCCGCAGCGTGTAACCCAGTCCGCGGAAACCGTCGCGAAAAACGTGCGGGAAAAAGTGCTTCTCGCGGCCGAAAACCGCGTCATCCCCCACGCAATACACCCGCATGCCGAGCCGGCGAAGCTTCGTGATCGCCTCTTCCACCCGGCTAAAATCGCTTCCCCGCTCGTCCGTGACGGCGATCACCATCACCCGCCGGCGCTCTTTGCCGACGCAATAACTGCGAAACCGTTCCGCCGCGTTGAGGCAGGCCCCGAACACGTTTTCGACCGAATCCTTGTCGGGATCCCCGTCGTCCTTGATCTTGCGGATCGCCTTTTTGATCGCTTCCACGTCGTCGACCGGTTTTTTCGTCAGATACTCGACCGTTCGGCCAAACTTCGCCACGGCCGTCTTGAGGGCCCCGTGATCGGCAATTTTCAGCTAGCGCGAGCTGGTGGTAGATATTGTCGAACCGGTCGGCAATCGCCTCGCGCCGTTCCTTCATCGAAGGAGTCGCGTCGAACAGCCACACGACGAGAGTATTTTCCTGTCGAAGCGAGGCTTCAATTTCGACCGTCAACCGGTCGACCGCCCCGCGGACGCCCCCGCGTGCTCGCTGGAACCGGTCATTTCCACCACGGCACTCAACTCGTGGTCGGGAGTTGTGTGCCCCATATCGAGCAGCGGCCGTTTGATGGCCGTCGTCGCCTGCGTTCCCAGGGCCGTTGCCGTCCCCACCACATTCAGCACGGGGGCACGCGGAGTTTCCATCGCCGGACCCAATGGAGCCACTCGTTCGCCGGCGGCTCCGCGTCGAATCGCCGCCGTTGCCGATGGTTTCGGCCGCCGCCGTGTCGAAGTGGAAGTATTCCTGCGACAGTGCGACGCCGGCTCGTCCTCTTCGCACCGTGCCGGTGACGACCGTCTCCTGAAACATCGAGGTCGCCATGTGGAGCGGCCACAACGAGGCCAGCACCAGCAGGTGGCCGACCAGGCTGATCACCCACGGCGGAGTCGCCCCGCGAAGACCGCTGGGAACCGCAACCGGCGCAGGAGCGGGGGCGGATTCTGACCCGCGAATGACTCACGGGAACCGAGGCGCTCAATTCCGTCGCCTTTCGATCGAAGCCATGCGAAACAGCAGGTTGGACGGACCGTAATGCATCAGGAGGCTTTTTTTCGTCCACGCCCGGCCCGCGGCGTCGCAAGCTCTTCCCCGCGACGCATTTCTCGCCACCCTCAAATCTACTCGACAACGGGCCCGCCGGCAACGTCCCCCCTGCTGCCGGCAACGTTCACGGGGTGACCCGGCCAGCACAAAAGCACGGCCGCCGCGGCACAAAGGCCCACATGTCCCACATTCAACCAGACCGAAGCCCGGTGATAGTCGCGGAATTGCGAAACGTGCACACGGCCCGGCGGGGTGATCATTTCGGCAATCGGGCGGTAAACGGCCAGAAAGTCGCCGGCCATCAAAATCAGCGTGACCGCCAGCAACCCGGCGGCCACCGCGACTTTTTTGGGCCGCGGCCGGGATCCCCAGACTCGCCACCAATGCGCCCAAGAAGGCAATCCCGACCAGTGCGAACCCGCAGACGTAGTAAGCCGGAAACCGCAACAGGGCCAACTGGTCCTTCGTGGCCGAGTCGAACCCCGGAAAGCGGACCTCGCGGATCGCCGTCACGACGAACAGTGCCGCCGCCCCAACCCAAGCCGCCGCCGCCAGGCGAGCGACCGCCAATCCCAATCGACTCACAGCGGTCCCTTTCTACAACCCGGAACTGGTTATCGTGCCTCTCGAAGTATAACTCAACACCCGGCCGGCCGACTTTTTTGGCTTTTTTGGGGCTAAAAAGGGGGAGTTTTTTGGGGTCCACACCAAAAAAGTCCCTCTGCGGTTCGTTCCCAATTCCTGGCTTCGGCAGCGAAATTTCTCGAAGGTGCGTTTCGCGTTGAACTTGCGTCGAGTCGACGAACCGGCGCGTGGCGAAGTTAGGCTCCTAAACATCAAGGGACTTTTTTGGGCGCGCCCCAAAAAACTCGCCATTGGCCAAAAACCTCCTGGATTGGTCTTCGTGATCCGCAACCTGCTAGGTATAATCAAGCTAGCAGCGCTCGGATCTCGAGTGGGGAGTGAAAACTCTCCGAGCCTTCCACGGATCGGACCTTCTGTCCGCTGTGCTTACCGCAAACCGCGACGCGCTCAAGTTACGCACTCTCCGCGCGCCGCACGCCGTTTAACTACCCACCGACACCCGTCCGGCCAGTGCCGGCCGGCTCACCGCCTCCACGCGCATCAGCAAGCCCCCGCGCGGGCGGATGGCGACATACGGCTCGATCGTCACCGGCGGCGAATCGGGCGGCAACACCAGCCGGAAACGGCGAACGATCGTGCTCACCGCCAGCACCATTTCCATCTGCGCAAACGTATTGCCGATGCACACGTGCGGCCCGGCCCCAAACGGGATGTAAGCATGCTGCGGAATCGATTCCACCCGCCCCGGCGAAAACCGCTCGGGCTCGAACCGCTCGGGCTCCGGGAAAAACCGCGGATCCCGCTGCAGCACCCACGGGTAAATGTAAACCCAGCCCCCCTTGCGAATCACAAAATCGCCCAGCGGCACATCCGTCGACGGCCTCGCGCGGAATGAGAGCCCAAGTCGGCGGATAGAGCCGCAGCGATTCCTTCACGACCATCGCCGTGTACGGCAGCGACGGCAAGTCCGCATACCCGGCCTCGCGCTCGCCGAGCACGCTTTGCGCCTCGTCGCGCAGCTTCTGTTCCACCTCGGGATGCGTCGCCAACAGATACCACAACCACGTCAGCCCGGCCGCCGTCGTGTCCTGGCCGGCGTTGAAGAGCGTGATCGCCTCGTCGCGGGCCTGCTCGTCGGTCATGCCCGTGCCGTCCCCCTCCTCGTCGACGGCCCTCAGCAGCATCGACAACAGGTCCCCCTTGTCCGCGCCACCGCCCTCGATACTGCCCCGCCGCTCGCGGATCACGCGGCGAATGATGTCGTCGAGCACCTTGACCGCCGCCAGCTTCCGCCGATTCTCGGGAAAGGGCACCCAGTCGGGCCACTGGATCACGCGCCCGGTCTGCTTCGTGACGATGGCAGACAGCGTCTCGATCGCCGCCCCGATCCGCCCTTCGACGTCGATGATTTCGACGTCGAACATGGTCCGCGCGATGATGTGCAGGGCCAGCCGCTTCATCGCCGCCGAGATTTCGATCGTCGCGCCGGGCCGCCACGCAGTCGACCATCTCCCGCGTGCAGCTCACGGCCGTCCGCGCGTAGCCGTCGAACCGCTTCGTGCTGAAAGCCGGCTGCACGAGCCGCCGCTGCCGGAGCCAGAAATCGCCTTCGCTGAACACGAGCCCGTTGCCGTCGATCGAGCGAAAGGCCTTCACAATCCGCGGCAGCTTGCGAAAGCTCTTCCCCTGATTGACGAGCACTTCGCGAACGAAGTTCGGATGATTCACAAAGTAGAGCCGCATCGGCCCCATCGGCACGCACACCAGATCGCCATACGTGCGGGCCAGCTCGGTCGGAAACCCGAGCAGATCCGCCTGCATCCGCTTGAGATGCGACAGCCCCAGAAACCCCCGCTTCGGCCCCGGCGGATCACGACGAATTTGAGACATGATCAACCTCTCGCACAGCCCCTCAGCCCACCGACAGCAGTCGGTGGGCTTACTGCGACTGACTCACTTTACGCGATCCGCTCCCCAGCGGATCTTCGCGAATTCGCCCCGCGAGAAGATTTCCCACAATCAAGAACGGCGCGAACGAAAACCAAGAATCCGAGCGCATCGCCTGTTGGAATTGTAGATAGGAAGTGGTCGTGTCGGGTCTCTTCTCCACGACCGAGGCGGCAGCACGTTCTCAGGGAGCGACTTGAGTTTTAGCCCCCGCGAGGGGGCGGCAGTCTGCTTGCCACCGGCGTGAGCCGGTGGAATTGTGGCTCAATGAGTTCGAAAGCCCCCGGTAGGGGGCGACAGATTCGATCTGCGGACAGGCGTTCTGCAAACACAGAGAACGGCATCACGCGTCGCTTGCAAAACTGTCGCCCCCTATCGGGGGCTCTAAAGGCAGTTTGGGGTAATCTGCGGTCCACCGGCTTACGCCGATGGCAAGCAGACTGCCGCCCCTATTTGGGGCTGAGGACGGAAAACGATAGAACGAACTTTTCGAGAGGCACCCGGCCGGGAACGCGGATCGCCCACAACAAATCCTCGCCGTCAGTCCCGCTTCGAGAGTTTGATTTCCCCTAAGTCCTTCGATTTGCCGGCTTCCAATTGGATTCCTTTGAGTTGGTGTACCCTCATTCCACCGCCTCCGGTCATGGGCTTCAAAAAATCGAATTCGTATTGGCAGCCACCCGGAAGGTACGGATGAGAGAAGCGTCCGTCGGCGCCCGTCTGTACGGCGTTGATCGAATTGGGCTGTAAGTCTTGAGCGTGGGCATTGACAACCACTCCCTCCACGGCAGCCCCCTCCGCATCGACCACGCGGCCGGTCAGCGTCGCACACGGCTCTAATTTGACCGTCATCTCGCGCGGGCTGCTTCCCGCCTTGATGTCGAAATATCGGCCCAGCTTTCGCTCGCGGTTCAGAATCCAGACGTGGCGCGTTTCGTCCGGCGCGAGGCTCCGCACTTCACAGGCTGCATCCATTTGCATGTCGGATCCGTCCAAGCCTGCTTCTCTAATGTTGAGGCCCAAGGATCCGCGTACGGGCCGGCCTTCGGCGTCGACGATGTTCAGGTGGATTGATTCACCTGGCGCGAGGACGAAATCGCAGGCGACCGCGGTTGCGTCGGCAGGCGGGTCGATTTCCTTGATCGCATTCTGCCGCTGGGCACTGGGGGAATCGAAATAGGTGTCGTATCCGCCCCATTTCGAAACGCGAGCTTTGACGTCAGCCGCGCCGACTCCTTTCAGATAATTCCCGCCGAGAGCCAACACACCGATGATCGCGGGGCCCGGCACGCCGGGAATGCGGAATCGCCCCTCGCCATCGGTGCAATACCTTTGCAAATCGTCCATCCGTCGTCGGCCATCCGTGCGGTCGAATTCCGGAAGCTCGAATGTGAACGGGTTCGACAAAAGCGGTCTGTATTTCACGAGAGCGCCGCCGACCGGTCGGCCCGTGCTTTTGTCGGTCACACGTCCCTGAATCCAGACGGCGTGGTGCAGTTGGACGTCCACCGTCACCGGACTCAACCCGCTTCGCTCTGGCACAACGTGCACTTGCCGAACCAGGTACGACTGATCGGCCCTTGGCAGAATCTGAATCACGCTGCCCTGGCCGTCGGGTATGCCGCGCAGCTCATAGCGGCCGTTGGAGTCGGTCTCGGTGTCCAGCCCGGGGGGAAGAAGTGGGGAATCCAGAATCTGGCAACATTGAATTCGCATGCCGGCCAGCGGCTTGCCTGTTTTTGCATCGCGGACGGTCCCGACGACTCGGTCTCGTCGGCGGAGCCGTCAGCGTGAAATCCGCGGCGAAGATCTGCAGGCGCTCGTGGCCCACCGGCGGCATTGGCGGCACCTTCGTCCGCGTCGCGACTTCCGCCTTTGTATAGGCGATGTTGGGGCCGAGAAACTCGAGGACGACGAGCCGTTCTCTGCCCAATCCTGCCAGCGAGAATCGTCCGTCCGCATCGGTCGTGGCCGGCGGAAGGAGCTGGCCGCCGAAGTAGTCCCAACTGATCGGAGATGGGACCGTTTCCGCGAGAACCCGCTGGGATCGGACCGCATCGAAGCCAGAGCCGAATCGAGGTTTCCGTTGGGCGTCCTATCCATTCTCCTGGACGCCGACGCGGATTCCGGCAAGCGGCGAGCCCTGCAGATCGACGACGCGGCCCCGAATCGGCATGTCGCGCTCGAGCCTGAACACGAGCGGCTTTGCGGGATCGATGTAGGGCCAGCGCGCCCACTGCAATCCGTAGCCGGGCGATTGGGCGACGATCGTCGGATGCCTGCAAATTGTTGCCCGCCGCCCGAATCATCGACGACGGCGAGTAAGAGATCTCGAACAGCCCATCCGGCTGTGCCTCTGTCGCCGCGATGGGGACTCGCTCCATTCTCGCAAAGTCGAACTGATAGACGCGGCGACGCGAGCTCCGGCGGCGGGTCGGCCATCCGCCGTCAGAACGCGGCCGCGGATTGTGCGCGTCTCTCCGCTGATTTCCTTCGCGGGGAGCAGCTTGTTTTCTCCTGCCGAATTTCGGCTGGAGATTCGGACTTTCTTCCGCGAGTCCGATCGCGCGCGCGTGGACGGTCGGGGATCCGTCGGGAAATGCCGACCGCAGCTCGCGCCACCGGATGGACGGCCGCCGCCACAACCACGAGCAGGAACGCCGTGAGAGCGACGAGCCCGGAGACAGGCCTCGAGAGCAGCCGATGCGACCTCGCTCGATCCAAGAGAGCCACAATTCGCTCTTCGAGGTTTGACGAGCGTGCCATCGGCATGCCGACGGCATAACGCGGACGATCGGCAGGACCGCGCGATCTCGACGAGCTGATCGGCGTAATCCACCGCGCTCTCGCCGGTCGCGACGACGCAGTCATCGCAGGCCAATTCCCGCTCGACGCGGAGCCGCGCCAGGGCATACCACACGAGGGGGTTGAACCAATAGAGGCTGCAGGCGGTCCTCGCGACCATCTGGAAGAAGACGTCGAAACGCTGAATGTGCGCCAACTCGTGCAGAAGCACGTAGCGGAGCCTCTCCTCGTCCCAGTCTCGCGATTTGGTGGGCAGCAGGATGACGGGCCGCACGAGACCGCAAGTCAGCGGAACAATCGCCTCATCGCATTCCAAAAGCCTCACCGACTGCCGCACGCGCAGGCGGATCCGCAATTCCGGACAAGTGCCTGTTCCAGCGGTCGTCGCAAAGCGGGCGACATCGAGCCACCAATCGCCAGACCCTCGCGCTCTCGAGTGCGAGCCGACCGATCAGAACGAGCGCGGTCAGAAACCAGAGGCTGAGCAGCGACCATTGGATCAGCGTGCTCGTCTTGGAGGCCCGAGCAGACCGGCTGTCCCAAAATGGTGGGTGCCACGCCCACGGCTTTGCGTGGGCGTGCGAATCCGTTTGACGTTCGAAGACACGCCCACGCCGAGCCGTGGGCGTGGCACCCGGCGCCTCGGCCGGCGCACTCGAGAGTCGACCGATTCTCGAATGTTGATCCATTGCGGCCGGTTCGGCTTGGGCATCCGTTTCGAGCAGCGACCCACCGGTCTGGTCTCCTTCGGCAAATCTCGCTCATGACGACGTCGGCCGGGGACCGGCCGGTTCGCGAACGTCGTCGATGCGGCCGCCGCCTCGCCGCCGGGGCAGCAGGGGCACACGCAAGCGCGGAACGACCACACAGAAGATTGGCAAAAAGAGCAGGCCCAAAAACGCCAGGCACCAGATTCGATGCCGCATGGCGGCCGAACTCCGCTTCGCTGCAAAATGCGGCAAGCGTCGCGATCAAAAGCAACAGCAGGGCCTTCCACGAAGCATCGACGACAAGGCTGACTGCGGACGGCAGCAAGCTTTCGGCGAAAATCGAAGGCATGTCATCGGCCCTCCCGCCTGGCGCGCTCGATCATTCCTTTCATACGGGCCAGGTCCTCGTCGGTCAGCTTGTCCGAAGTCACGTTCAGGATCGCCGCGGGGCCGTAGGGTGGGACAAGCGAGGCTCGGCGAGCGCGGCCCACCTTCCCGATGATCGCCGCACGAAGAAGGTGGGCCGGCGGCCGAAGCGGCCTTGTCCCACCCTACGCCTTGCGGACGGCAGCAAGCTTTCGGCGAAAATCGAATGCATTTCATCCTTCCTCCCGCCTGGCGCGTTCGATCATTGCTTTCATGCGGGCCAGGTCCTGGTCGGTCAACTTGTCGGAACTCACGTTCAAGATGGCCGCGAGCGCATCGCTCGGCGACCCCTGGAAAAACGTGTCGAGCATGTGCCGCAAGGCCGACTTGGAGGCGGCTTGCAGCGATTGCGTGGGACGGTACAGATATTTCGCCCCGAGGGCCCGATGCTGGAGAAGGCCCTTTTTCTCGAGCAGCCGGATCATGGTCCGCACCGAGGAATAGCTGGGCGGATCGGGCAACTGCGCCCGCACGTCGGCGACGGACGCCTCTTGCAGGCGAAAAATCGTTTCGAGAATCTGCCGCTCCCGAGCGCCGAGCTGATGAACCGGCCGCGAAGCTCTCATGGTCCCTCCCGTGATGTTAATACGTTAACAGTATGGCAACGTATTGCCACACACGCAAGGGACGAATCAAGCCGTGTGGACCACAAAGACACCAAGAAAGACTAAGAAGCAGTTCTCCGCAGATTTCGCAGAAGGACGCAGATTTTGAAATTCAAATCGGCGAAATCGGCGAATCTGCGGATCTCCTTGCCTCTCTTGGTGTCTTTCCGCCATTGGGGCACGCCCGCCTACTTTTTCTTTCCGACTGCGGTCTCCGCCGCCGTGTACCGCCAGACTTTGCCGTTGCCGCCGACGAGCAGGTCGTCTACCGCCGCCCCCTCATGCGGCAGTGCGAGGAGGGACGCACACTGCTCCGTGATGATCTCCTCGTAAACGGGCTGCTTCTCGCTGTTGAACAGGGCGAGTACGGAAACATTCCAGAGTGAATAGTTGGTGACGGTGACCAGGTAAGGCGGCTCGTCCTTTTTAAGCCGGCAGACGGTCGCGTGGATTTCCCTGGACGATCCCTGCCAGGACCGAGCCTTGAATTCGCCGATGACTTTCCCGTCGAAATCAGCCAGCCAAATCTGTTCCTTGCCGGGGATGACGAGTTTCGGGCTGCTTTTCGCCGCAGGCCAGCGGCAGACGGAGAACTCGGAAGAGTATTCGACCGGTTTCATTTCCCGCTCGATGTCCCCCTTGCGATTGCGGATGGTGAAGCCGCCGGACGCGTCGGTATGGACAATTTTGGGTTGCCCTTTGCCGTCGATATCCACGATTTCCACGTGCCAGATGTTCCGGCCCGGCTTTTCCCATTGCAGCTCGTTCTTGACGTTGAGACAGCGAAGTCCTCCGCCACCATTAAAGCCCACGACGAATTGTGGCGCCCCGTCGCTTCCGAGATTGCCCGCGGTCATGTCGTCGACGGCCGGCTGGCCGCCACAGACCCAAAGCGTCTTGCCGTCCGGACCGATGAGTGACGCATCCTGCCACCCGTTGCCACCCCGATTGAGAAAGGCCCAATTGTGGTGTCCATCGAGATCCAGGAATTGGACGTAGGTCGCGTTCAGCGGGAAGCCGAAGCCGGCGAGTTTTTGGGGCGACTCGAAATTCACGTGGGACAGCGGCGTTCGATCCGGCTTGAGAAACACGGCTCCCTTCACGCCCGCCACTCCGAATCGGGCTCCCGGCAGCGGATCGAGGATCATGTCCGTGACATTTCCCAACTCGTCGTCGGAAATGAAAACGGACTTTTGCAGCAGCCCTTGGCCGAGCCGCACCTCGGGCTTTTGCAACTCCGGCGGAGCTTGCGGGATTTGCAACGGATTCCATTTGAATAACGCAAACGTGACGAGGCCCCCGCCACCAAGAGGACCGTCGCGCAACCGATGGCCACCGGCCGTCCGGCCTGGCGTGTGCTCCCCAGCCAGCCGCCGCCAACCCCCAGGAGGGCGTCAAAAACGAGAGTGACGGCCGCGGCAAGGAAGATCAGTGGGCTCGGAAGCTGCTGCGGTTCGCCTTTCAACAAGAGCGCCGCAGCAGACACGACGATATCAACGGCAGACAACGACATGCTCGCCAGCGCGCACACCCAGAGTCGCGCACCGAGCCAGCCGAACCCGTAACCCGTCCCAGTTCGCAGGGCGACCCAGACGACAAGCCCGCCAATGGCAGAGCCTGCTATCGCCGACGGATGTGGATTGCCGAGCAAAGAGTCGCGAATGAAGACCCTCGCGATCTCGATCACTCCGCTGAGGATGCACAGGCAGCCCAGAAGCATCAGCTTCTTGTGGTCCGCACCCGACCACCGCCCCGCCGCAGGCTGCGGCTTCCGCGGATCACCGGAGGACGGAACGTAGATGATCATGATTGGCAGTGTAACGTTTGTGGAGGTAGTTTGCGCGCTCCTGCTAGATTTGTCGCAGTTAATCAAACGGTGCGGGTTTATATTGCACCGCTACGTTGTTGAGCGATAGAGTCGATGTCGATTCATGTCCAAAGCCTGCTGGTGTCGAATTGGTCGAAGATAGCGATCTTCCGGAAACAAAGCCCGCCGGCAGGCAGCGATTCGCGCCGTTTCTGCTTCCGACTGCACTGATCGCGATCGTCGCCGCCATTGAGATGGTGATATTGGCAGGATTCGGATTTTCGACGGCCCGGCGTGCCGAACCGGTTCTGCGATTCTTCGATCCGCGGCGTTCGCCGACGATGGATGAGGCCTGGACGGCGACCGTCATGGATTATGCGCTTTGCTCGACGGAGGGGAACGACGTCGTGTTCCTGGGCGACAGCATTTGCTGCAGCGGAATCGAGCCGGTCCAGTTTCGAAAGCTCACGCGGCTGCGCGGCTACAATCTGGGTGTGCTCTTCGGCGGGTTGGGGCCCGAAGCCGCTCCCAGTATCGTGCTGTCTTACCTGGCAAAGCATCCGGCACCGCGCCTCGTGGTGCTTTGCACGTCGCCCGTTTGTTTTGAGAAAGAGGTTGATGCGGCTTACGTGACGTTGCACAATCGTTTTCTGAGTTGCTTCGCCTTCGAGGCGCCCGACTTGCGATCGCTAGAGGGGATTCGGGCCTATGTCCGAAGCGTCCTGTATTTGATTCAGCAAGGGACCGTTCTGCGGTGGTACCAATCGGCGGACGGGGGCCGGCACGATCTGCGCGACGAATTCCTGGACTTGGAGAAAACACAGACTTATCGTTCGCTCGAAAAACTCACGCGAGCCCAGCTGGGGTTTTATCCCATGATCGGCAGCGGCCACAAAGGATTTCTCGATCGCCGGAAACGCGTTGTGAGGATTGATCCGGCGTGGGACCGCGGTGTCAGACGGCTGGCGTCGATTTGCCAAGAGACAAATGTGCCCCTCATGATTCGGCTCGGCCCGATCGCGGCGGACGCCTCACAAGAACTGGATTTTCACGCGGTGGAGCAATGGCTGAACGAATTGAAAGCGGCCAATCCACGTTTGCGGATTGCGAGTGACAACCGCCTGACCCGGTATCCCACGGAACTCTGTTACGACCCGATGCACTGCAATGTCGCCGGCGCCGCGAAATTCACACAGCAACTTGCCGAGGAAGTCACGTCCAGCCTCAAACCAACGGCGGGAGACACGGCGAAATAACCGGTGGGTAGAGCGGGGCTCTCGTAGTCCGTCTACTCAAAATTGTGGGTGCCACGGGGTGCCACTCTACGCCGGTAACCCTTGTTGTGGTTTTGGGTGCCACGTCCCACGGCTTTGCGTGGGCGTGCGAATCCGTTTGACGTTCGAGGACACGCCCACGCAAAAGCCGTGGGCGTGGCACCCTGCGTCGCTCCTCTTCGCTTTATTTTCGCTGAATTTAGGGTTACCGGCGTAAGGTGCCACTGGCGAGGGCTTTGGCTCGCCAGTGCCAATGCCGCTTGATCTCCCAAGGAAGACACTGGCGAGCCCCCGGCTTCATGAGCCGGCCCCAATGGCCGGGCCTCGCCAGTGGCACCGAATACCACCGTTTTGCGATCGACGTTCTACTAGAATGCCATGTAGCGGACGGGCGCCGGGATCTCTTGGAAGGCCCAATCGAAGAAAAAGATCGCCACGACGACCACCGTGGCAGTGCACATCAGTGCGGCCAGAGCGGCGCGCGTTGTCGGGTGAACATGTCCAGGCGGTGGGCCAGCCCCCCGATCGTGTCGTGCTTCCAAAGACCGACCAGTAGCAAGGCGGCGGTTAACAGAATGCCCGCGTCCCGCAGTCTCCACGCGTGGGTGAGAATCGTCGAGGGGAGGCGGATCACGCCCTCGAAGCCGGTCGACAACAGCGACAGCGCGGGGCCGACGCCGCTCGAGAAAAAGAGCATCGAGAGAGCCACGTAGTGCAGCGTCACCAAAACGGCGGCCCAGCCGATCAAGCGGTTCTGCATGTAGGCGTGCAGCCCTTTCGCCCCGAGTCGCTTTCTCAAGAGATCGCCATAGATGCGGGTCGCCGCCGCTCCCAGCCCGTTCATCACGCCGAAGACCACGAAAGCCTCGGTCGTGCCGTGCCAGACGCCAGCCAGGAACAGGGCGGCGAAAAGCAAGCCGTATCCGATGTATCGCGCACCGCGGGGGAAGCGCATGGCCGCCGCTTTGTAACTCGCCATGAAGAAATAATCGCGAATCCAATGCGTGACGCTGATGTGCCAGCGATCCCAAAAGTCGAGGACGTTGCGCCGAGGTAGGGATGGTTGAAGTTCTCCGGCACCTTGAATCCCAAGAGGCCGCCGGCTCCGATCATGACGTCGGTGTAGCCGGAGAAATTCATGTAGAGGTAAAAAGGGTACAGATAAAAGGCGAACAAGAAATCCGTGAGGCCGCGGTGTACGCGGGGGGTTGCCGCCCGGGTAAATTCCATCTCGGCCCAGGCGCCGAGCACGCGGATTTTGAGCATGCCGAACACGATGCGAATCCAGAATTGCATCGCGTCCCGGCCGTCCGCCGATCCGGTCGACATGTCCTTCCAGGTGCGTTGGAAGTCGTTGTACCGCTGAATCGGACCGGCCGTCAGCGTGAAAAAGGCGAGTTGGTAGTTGAGGTAACTCCAGAAGGTGAACGGCGCGAGCTGTCCCTGCCACTCGTCGACCAGCATGTGAATCATCTTGAAGAGCATGTAGGAGAGTCCGACCAGCTCGACCGGATGTTTGTCGAGATTCCACTCGTAGGGCAGCGGAATGACCGTCGCCACGAATGTGAATCGCTTGAACCACAGGAAGAGCAACACGGACAGCACGATGCCGGCAGCCACGACGGCGCCACGATGCGTGAGCCGCACCAGCGCCAGTGCGAGGTACGTTCCGACCACGATGGCCGAAAAATAGATCCAGGTTCGTCCGTCGGGAATGAACGTCGCCAGAAACGTGGCGTTAGCCGCCACGAGAATGAGCTGGCGCAGGCGCGTGCGGCCCGTCAGGTGATCGAGCAAAATCACGGCCATGCAAAAAAACAGAAACGTCAATGAGCATGGCGACATTCCGCAGTCTCATTTCGCCTGGAGCTTCTGGTGGATGAGGTCGACAAACGTGCCGACATTCTGATCCGGATCTTTCAAGCGGGACATTTCGGCGGTCGCGAAGCGGATGCCGAAGTGTCGCTCGACGGCAATCAAGAGATCGATATGCGACATCGAATCCCAGCCGTCGACGTCGGCCGCCGTCAATTGATCGGTGAGCACGAGATCGGGATCGTCGAAGACCTGGCGAAAAATTCCCTGCAGCGCGGCACGCACGTCATCCATGTGGAACTTCCCGTTGGATGCAATGAGGAAGAGGGGCGAGACCATTCCCGACGGGAAGTTCCCAGCGAGTCGTTTCCCCATCGGAGCCGGACTTCGAGAAGCCAAGCCGGCCGTACAGGTCGCTGACCATTCCGTTCTTGGCGGTCGGTATGAACGTGCCGAGCAGGCGATCGCAGTTTTCCGCGCGGCACAGTTCGACAAGTTCATTGCGGACGAACTGCTCGACGCCCCGCTGCAAGACGCGGCAGCTCATGACCCACGTATCGATCACGAGGTCGTTGCCCCGCTTCGAAAGCAGGAGCACGCTGATCAGGCCGTTGTCGCCGAGCTGATCGCGCAGACTGAACGTTCGCGTCTGCCACTGGGGACTGGTCGACATCTGACGCATTTCGGCCAGCGAATAGCGCCGCGTGGTGAGATTGAACTGATTCGACTTGTTGACCAGTTGCGTCGCCCGTTCGATATTCAAGTCCGTCACCGGCTCGACCAACATGCTCATCGCGAGAGAGCGCAGGAATGTCTCCAGGTCGGGGGCTTCGCTTTTGAGCGCCTCGCGCTGCGCATTGTCCGCATAAAACCGCGAACGCGAGCGATCCTCTTGCGTGAAACTCGTCATCTCGAAATACCGATGCCGCGAGACGGCGGCAATGTAACCGGCCGGATCGTCGGGCAAATCGGGCACGGCCACCTCTGGAGCGAAACGGCGCACCAACGCGCGTTCGGCCGGATTGTCGTCCACGAACACGATCGAATCGAGATTGAGCGCGAGACGGTTGGCGATGGTCCGCAGATTGTCCGCTTTGTTGTCCCAATTGGCCACAAAGGCGGAAATATCCGACAAGCGGAGCACCATATCGGCCCGCTTTTCAAACGGCTCGCGGGCCTTGTCCGCGTCGTTTTTCGAACAGACCGCGAGGATGATGCCGCGCTGGGCCAGATCTTTGGCGAACTGCTGAAACGCGAGGAACGCCTCGCCTTCGCCGGAACCTTGTCCGAGCTTGATGCCCCCCGCACCGAGATCCCCGACGACGCCGCCCCACAGCGTGTTATCCAAATCGAGGGCGAGTACTTTTTTGCTGCGGCCCAAATGCGCCCGCAAGAGGGCGGCGACGCTGTAGGCATAGGTCGGCAGGCAGTCGGGCCCGCAGGGCATCTTGTACTCGTAATAGAATCGCGGATCGAACCAGACGGACGCGCCCGCCTCGGCCGCCAGGCTGTTGACGTCGTGCAAGATCACGGAGCCCGGGGCCTTCTCGGCGAGCAATCGATTGAGCCGCGCCAGATAGTGCTCTCGCGATCCCGGATGTCGCGAGGCAAAGTGTCCAAAGATGGAATGCGGGCCAATCGCGAAGTTGTTTTGGATGAGCGAAGCGTTCCAGCGCGAGCGGGCCCGCTCCCAGAGTTGTTGCCAGGCATTGATCTCGACGTCGGCCAATCGCTCGACCGCGGATTCCTCCGCGTCGATGGGCGGCAAGTGCCGCACGTCCCGTGCGTCGATCGCCAGAAAAATGATCTCCGGGGCGAAGTTGTCGAGACCGGAACCGTCGGTAAGAATCTCCTGACGGAACAAGCCGTAATCCGCCTCGTAGACCTCGACAGCGATTCCCTCGCCGGCGAGAAAGACTTCGATCAACTGCCGCAGTTGCAGTGTGGTCGGTCCTCCCAGGATGGCCAAACGCCTGGCCTTCGGCTGATGTGCGCTCGAACCGGCCGGCACGAAACGGCGCAGCGTCATCAAAGAGGAGTAGTCAAGCAGTGGACTGACGGCACGGGCCGCCCAGCGCCTCGCGGCATCGGCCTGGCCCGCTTTGTGCAGGTTTTGCAGCGTCCGGTGGAACTCTGCGAAACGCGATGTGCGGCCAGAGGAGTCGAGCTGCAAATACGATTGCAGCGATTCGCAATCGTCGTGACGGTCGTCCACGGAAATACACCGCGTTCCCGCGGCCCGAATTGAGTTGCGATAAAGCGATTTTGCAAGAGACTGACCGCCCTATCGCGAACCATCGCGGGCGCGATGCAGCGTCAGTTTCGATGCTAACCCGAGCCCAAATCGGCGTCAACTTGCGGGAAAATGCGTGTCGAGACGTCGCCGAATGCTCTTGATGTCAGACGTTACGTCCCAGACAGACGCCCCTGTGTAATCAGAGTCTTGGCATCTTGGGCCAGCCTCTCGGTGAATTTCGCGGCTCCGTCGGCATTGATATGGGTGCCGTCCCACATCAAATCATGGCGATATCGCAGAACTCGTGGATTGTCCGCAATGATCACGTTCGGAAACGACCGGGCAACGTCCTGGAGCCAGCGTTCGATCTGTGAGACATCCAGGTTTTCGCTGCCTTCGGCGGGAATCGGGATTAAACGAATCATCAAGGACAAGCCCGCCTGATGGCATGTCTCCGCCAGGCGCCTCACACCCGCAGACCAGGCCGGGTCAACGAATACGACGTTTTGCTTTCGGTTCAGGCGGGTCGCGTATTTGTTGCCCCAAAGCGGCATGAAACCGCGTCCCGTCCGCAACGACTTGTCGTAGATGCGGTACGTCTCGGTTTTCTCCTCCCGTCCGGTGAACACGTCGTCCCGAATGTCTGGGTTCTTCCGCAGGGACGACGGAAACTTGCTTTCCCAATTGATCAGCGTTCCCTCGCGGATCCAGTAGGCCAGCCTGGCAGGCAGTTGTTGCGGCTCGGATCCATAACAATCGAGGCAACGATCACGAAGCTCGCGCCATTGCACGGGGACATCTCGCTCCATTCCAACCGGCGACACGCACAGGACAATCAGCCGCGGGCGCGGTGCGTGGAAAGATACGAGCCGCCAGCTCCAATCGCACATCCGGTCCGAGGTCACCCACAATTCCGAGGTTGTACCCGCGCAATTGAGTCAGCTTCTCAAAGGCCACGGGATCAATGGCCGCACGGCAGGCACTGTCCCCGAGAAAAATGACGTCGTTTCTCTCCGAGGACGAAAGAGCGTAGCCCATCATGCTGGCGAGCCAGCCCTCGTCGCGAGTGGGCGGCCGGCGCGGATCGAAGAACCGGACGTCGGGCGAAGTTTTTAGGGTCGTGTCGAGCGGGAAAGCAGACAGAGCAACGAGTGTCAGCGTCGAGGTGGCGAGCATGAGCATCGACGCAGCCAGCCAACCAACCGATTTGCCCATTGTCGCCAGATTTTGCTGCATGGATCCAATCTAACAGTTCGGCGATCCCGTTTCTCTAACCGGTCGGGCGACGGGACCCATGCATTTCGATCAGGACGTTCGCGATCGTTTCGGCCGCATCCGGCACTTCCTCGTCCAGGATGCTCGCCGTTTGGTCGGTTGCCAGGCGCGGAAGGCGCGGCGTGAAAATGCGGACGCCGGAATTCGTTTTCTCGAGCACGCGGCAGAGCGCCTCGCCGGCAGATTTAGCCGCGATGTACTCCGCAAAAATGGACGGATTGTCGTCCAGCAGCGACGACGAAGGATAGAGGATCGATCGCAACTTGACACTCCGAACCGCTTGAAAGGCATCGTGGAAACCACGGACGTAATATTCGCAAAATCTGGCAAATCTCTCGCTCGAAAATCGGCCCTTCAAGCCCGGTTCGATGTACGGTGTCGCAAAATAGCAGAGGGTTGTCGGTTCCCAGGCGCGAAGTCGCGACACCAAGTCGGCCGCGTTGCTGAGCGCGTCGTAAGCGAAGCACTCCGCGACTCCGCCGTTCGCGACGATTTCGGAGACGACACTTCTCGGCATCCGTTGCGCCCTGGTGATAAGTCAGCCGGACCTCGGCGCCTCCCAATGCGAAGACTTTCGCCGCGACTTCCCCGAGCCCGCGTGACCCGCCAATGACGAGTGCCCGCTCGCCGCGAAACAGGTCGGCCGGCACCAGTTTGCGTAGGTCGGCAACTGTTGATTGGTGCCTTGCCTCAGGCCTCAGCAGGGCGGAGACCAGGCCCGACAGACCCGGGCCGTCGACCCGGATGGTCACGAGGGATAACCGCTCGTCGTAGTCTTCGACCCGATACGTGAGCAGCGGCTGCTGGGAATTTTCAATCGCCTCAAGCTCCATCCCGCCAAAAATCGAATTCCGACCGGGTACTTCCATCCCCACGAGTCGGCTCGTCGCCAGGAGCACGGCGACCTGTTCCGCTGCCAGGCAGCGCTCGACGTTGGGAAACAGGGCTTTTGCAAGCGGTCGATCGAAAACGAGCGGAATCTCGCCGCTCAGTTTCCGCATCTCGGACAGCGAAGGACTGCGGCAAACCACTCCTTCAGCACTCGAGGCAGGAAGATCGAGATCCGCTGTTGTTGCTCTTTGCCATTCGACGGTTGCAACCAGCATCTTGGCCCCGTCGACCGTAACGGCCAGTTTGGCGGCCAGATCCCCCTGCGAAGTCACAGCCACTTGCGGCACTTTGCCCACGAAGCAGGGAGACCTGAACTTAACGGACAATCGGGTGATTCGAATGCGGTTAGCCTCCGCTTCGAGCCAGACGTTAAACGCCCACAACAGGGCATGGACGCCATGCACGACTGGCTGCCCGTGAATCAACCGGCGACAAGCGACGGGATCCGTGTGAATCGGGTTGTAATCGCCCGATAGCCGCGCGAACAGCTCTTGGCGTTCGGGAGAAAAGGAAAACATCATCGAAAGGGGCGACTCGATCGCGGCGCGTTAAGCGGGGGCATGTTTGGCGTCATTGCTTGGAAGCGCGCCGTGAGTCACGCACACTCTCAGACGGTCGCGGCACGGAGTTGCGCCGCTATTTTAATGGATTAATCGCTGCCAGTCTCGCGACAAATTGATCGCGACTCGCTTCTGTCCGATTACGACTGCTTCGTATTCAGCTGCGACTCGGTGATCCCGGCCGTCTTCACCGCGTGCGAGAGTTTCGACCAGCGCCAGGCCCAGTAGAGTTTGCTCGCCCCCCACAAGCCGACGATGGCTGCGACGACGGGCAGCACCCAGACCAGCGTGCGGTTTGTCACGCGCTCCGCAATGCCTGTCGCCGGGACGTACATCGGTTTGCCGTCGGGGCCGATCACGATCTCGCCTTTGCCGCCGAGAATGTCATCCTTGTACGTGACAAACAGGCCCAGACCGGCTGCGCCGAGCACCGTCTTGGGATGCTTTTCGATGAAGTTCGTGATCGCCGTGATCACGCCCTTTCGCTCGGCAACGGGGAGGGCGGCGACGCGGGCTGCGTCGGGCGAGCGGGCCAGTTGGATCATGGCGTCCGTGTCGAACTGCTGGCTGGCGCGGACTCCGGCGACGCCGAGCTTGTCGACGACTTCGGCCCCCACACCCGGATGGCGGGCGGCCGCTTCGAGGCGCCCGGGCACCAGTTCGGAGTCGAGTTTTGTCAGGACGGCTCGCTCTTCCGGTCGCGCGAGCGCGCGGAGAGCGCCCGGCGCAAGTTCGGGAGAGACACGGTCGACGAAGTTGGCCGTCAGCTTGGGCGCGACCTTGGCCGCTTTGACGGCGTCGATGCCGTATGACTTGCTGAGCCGCACGACATTCACGACCCCCTCTTCGCCCGTCTCGCGGGCGACCTGCTCCATCGTCTCCCGCACGGCCGCCTCGCCGCCGAATTCGGCCAACGATTGGGCCGCCGTCTTGATGCCTTGCTTCTCCGCTTGAGTGCTCAGAATCTCGAGCACCTCTTTGGCGGCCGTTCGGGCGAGGGTGGCTTCTTCGTGCGCGGGCCGGCAGGGCAGCGGACGCCACGAATACGGCTAACATTGCCAACACAAGTCCGCCGTCGCAGGGCAGGTCTTCCGGAGCCGGCGGGTTGACCCCGCCGGACGTCCCCGGGGATTAACCCCGGGGCTCGGCAATTCTGAAACGGCCCCACGCAGAGCTTGGGTACAAAGGACGTTCGAAAGGGTCGCATCAAGTTGCCTCCGCTAAAGCGTTGAGCACGGCACCGCGTTCGACGTCATGCAGCTTGTCGGCCGCGTGACGCAGCGTTTCCCGCAGCCCGATGCGGGCTCCGTGGCTGTCGCTGGCCGGCGTGTTTTCAATCAGATCGCGCTCGAGATGATCGAGATAGGTCGTCAGTTCCTCGGTCAGATGCGCCTTGAATTTCTCCGTCACCCACCAGTCGACGACGGCCCCCACGGCGAGACCAGTCCCCACGCCGATCACGGCGCCGAGCGGTCCGCCCAGCCAGCCCGACGTGGCGCCAACCGCCCCG
The DNA here is from genome assembly GCA_963756305.1 of uncultured Planctomycetaceae bacterium. Taxonomy (GTDB): domain Bacteria; phylum Planctomycetota; class Planctomycetia; order Planctomycetales; family Planctomycetaceae; genus DASPSM01. The sequence goes on along the minus strand of CAVWNP010000001.1, from coordinate 614,256 downwards.
CCGCTGGCCATGCTTGATCCGCCGGCCGTCGCCGCCTCCAATCCCGCTGCGACCGCTTCCGACCCCATGATCCGGATGACGTAGAGCACCAGCTGCTCGCCTGCCACCCCCGCGACCGTGCTGCCCACGAGGGCCACGACGCCGCTGACCAACGAGTTGCTGGCCTGCTGTGCGACCGTCTTGTTTACCGAAGCGTCAAACGCTTTCTGAAACGCGCCGAGCGCCGGCTTTGGGAAATCGAGCCGCACGTCGCGCGTGGAGAGGGCCACCTTGGCTTCGAGCAGGAACTGGTTGCGGTTGGCCGTCACGTCGTCGTGGAACTGGGCGAGGGCCGACTGTACGGCTTTTTGCAGTGCGTCTTCCGACATGATGTGCGAGCGGAACTTGGTCAGCATCAACTGCTTGACCTGCTCGGAATCCGGATCGTCGGATTCTTTCCAGTAGTTGACCAATTTATCCGCGGTCATCCCCTGCAGCACGTGCCACCGCGTGCCGAGCGAAGCGACATCATCGACAAAATCGGGAATCCCCGCTTTAAACCGCGCAAACTCCTCGTGCAACCGCGCCACGGCCTGGTCGGCACTCTCCAGATTCCGCTGTTTCGATTTTTCCAGGAGGGGAACAATGTCCTGCCGATAAAAATCGGCCTTCGACAAACCGGGTGGCAACTGGACCTTGGCCTCGGCCATCGAAGGAGGCGTGGGAGCTTTTTCGGCTGCAGGCGGAGCCGGATCGTAGGCAAACCACCACAGCGCAAACAGCGACGCCGCCAGGATCAACGCCACGATCCCAGTCGAAACCTGCCGCTGGCCTGACGATTGGTGGGTCATCTGCTTCAGTATCCGTCCTCGAAGTTCGCCTGCTCGGGCATCTTCTTAACTTCCTTGGTGTCTTGGCGCCATGGTGGTGAAGTCCGACTTTACGTACCAGGCAAGACTTTCTTTACCACCACGACACCAACCAGACGGGAACAATGAGTGCCCCAGTTTCTCATCTGAGCCTGCGCACGCGTGCTTCACGCCAATTCTACACCGTGGTCGGCGAGGAAAAACCGAAATCATCCGGTCGAATTTGATCCAAGCTGTTCAGCATCTTGCGTTCTTCGGACACTTGGGCGGCCGGACATGCGGTTTCGATGGGAGACAGGGAGCGTGGTACTGAAAAATGCGGCGGTCGCTAGGATATTGTTATGAGCGATTGGGAGACCGCCGATGACCGACAATCCCACCAAGGATCGCGAATACCGCAGCGATCCTCGATTTGGCAAACGGTATCCACCGGGAGGTCCTTTCGTTTGCCGAATCGACGACGAATCGCGTTCATTCACCATAATCGGGAGGTCTTCCTCCCCGTCCTTGGTCTGTTGCGGCCGGGCTGCTAAAACTGGGCCAGTCGAGATCAAAGGGAGAGGCAAACATGAAGAATTCGCTGTTCGATCTGACGGGCCGCGTGGCTCTGGTGACTGGGGGAAGCAAGGGCCTGGGCAAGGCCATGTCGCGGGCCTTCGCGGAAGCCGGCGCGAATGTGGTGATCTCTAGCCGGCACGAAGACGAATTGAAATCGGCTCTCTCCGAAATTCTGGCTGGCACCGAGGCGAAGGGCAAATACGTCGTCGCCGACATGAGCACGCGCAGCGAGGCCGACCGGCTTGCCAAGGCGGCGCTCGCCGAGTTTGGTCACGTCGACATCGTTGTCAACAACGCCGGCTCGAACGCTCCCGAAGAGATCGACAAGATCACCGACGCCAACTGGGACCGCATTATCGAGCTGAATCTGTCGTCGTGCATGGCTCTCACTCGGGCAGTTGTGCCCCAAATGAAAACCCGCAAATGGGGCCGCGTGATCTACATCTCCTCGATCATGGGCCTGGCCTCGAAAGCCGGCCGCGATGTTTACTCAGCTACTAAGTCGGCTCTGCTCGGCCTGGCTCGCGCGAACGCATTGGAACTCGGCCCCTTCGGCATCACCGCCAATTGCATCGCCCCAGGACCGTTCCTTACCGACCTTCCCGGCAAGCTGTTAAGCGCCGAAGAAAAAGCCGTCTTCGCCAAGCGCACGGCGGTTGGCCGCTGGGGCGACCCGAAAGAACTCGCCGGCCCGGCGTTATTATTGGCCAGCGACGCCGGAAGTTATATCACCGGTCAGACGATCGTGGTCGACGGCGGGACGCTATGCATGACGTTCTGAAGAGAAGGATGAAGGCGGAAGGATGAAGGACGAGTCAGAGTTTGGATCCTTCCGCGTTCAGAAGGTCGTGTGGCATCGGGCCGGCTTTCGGCAGACGCCCGTCATTCTTGCAGACTGACGAAAACAGTGAGCCCGCACCGGCAGAGCCGGGCTTTTCGGCACTACAAATGTCGAACCTCAAGCGGCATTCGCACTGGCGACCCAAAGCTGTCGCCAGTGGCACCCTACGCCGTTAACCCTCTTGAGATGAATTGAAAGAAGTCTCGATGTGATTTGAAGTTTCGATCATTCTTTCGGTCGCCAAACAGAAGGAACGATCGGACTCCAACCCGAAAGGAATCGGGGATGTCACATCGAGACCTCAAAGAGGGCCCTTTTCGCACGAATTCATGCGATTTGCGGGTTGCCCTGCAAGTGTTGCTGCGCGGGATCGATTGGGCGCCCATCCAACTTCGGAAGGATTGTACTTGGACGGCGGAGTTGCTGGCTACGACAGCTTTGCTCTGGGCCTGATCGGACGAATTGACTTTGATCGACCGGTTTTGGGCGGTGCGCCGGATTGTGCTGCATCTCTTTCCGCAGTCTGGGGAAGTTGCCAACACGTATCAGGCATTCACCAAGATCCTGCGGCGGTGGACCACCGAATTGGTCGGCCTGTTGCAACGGACGCTGCGCGAACGGATGCAGCGGGACCTGGTCGATTGCTGGCTTGTGCTGGGCTTCGCGATGTTCGGGGTCGACGGGAGCCGTGCCGAACTGCCCCGCACGCGATCTCACGAGTGCGCGTATTCTTCCTCCCGCAAGAAGCGTCGCTCCCGCAAGCGCCGCCGACGGAAAAAAGTGTCGGTCCGCCATTGGAAGAAGTCAAATTCTCCCCAGTTGTGGCTCACGACGATGTGGCATGTCGGGACGGGTTTGCCCTGGGATTGGCGGATCGGTCCGGCCGACAGCAGCGAACGTGCGCATCTCTTGGAAATGCTGTCGGCCCTGCCGGAGGGATCTCTCGTGGCCGCCGACGCCGGCTTCGCCGGCTACGAATACACCCGGGCGGTCCTCGACAGCGGGCGTCACCTGCTGCTGCGGGTCGGATCGCACGTCCGACTCCTGAAACAGCTCGGCTACGCTCGGGAGTCTGCAAATACCGTGTATCTCTGGCCCGAGCGCGAGGCCAAACGACGCCAGCCCCCGCTGGTTTTACGACTGGTCGTGGCTCACGATGGCAAACATCCGGTGTATCTTGTGACCAGTATCGTTTCCAAACGCCAGCTCACGGACCGACAGGTCGTCGAGTTGTATGCTCGCCGCTGGGGTGTCGAGCTGTTCTATCGCCATCTGAAGCAGACATTTCAGCGGCGTAAACTCCGCACCGCCCGGGCCGAGAATGCTCGCCTCGAAATGGAATGGTCGCTGACCGGCCTGTGGGCGATGGCCCTCGATGCGCTCCCCGTGCTCCAGGCTCGCGGAATCCCGCCGCAACGCCTGAGTGTCGCCGGCATCCTGCGTGGGTTCCGCCGTCTGTTACGCGACTATCTGCATCCGATCGAGCAGGGATGCCGATTGCGAGACCGAATTCGTCTTGCCGTCATCGACGGGTACGAGCGCAAAAACAAGACAAGCCGCGGCTACCCCCGCAAAAAACAAGAACGACCTCCCCGAGCACCCATCATCATCAAAGCGTCAGCGACACAAATTCAATACACACAATTACTTCTTCAAAACGGTTAACGGCGTAGAGTGGCACTCCGCGAAGGGACGTGCGATCGGCGGAAAAGTTGAAGGCCGAAAACTCCGGCTCATCCTTCCGCCTTCATCCTTCATCCTTCCGCACTCACTCGCCTTCGTGCTTGGCGTCGTCCTTCCACGAGTAGGTGACCCAGCCGATCATCATTTCTTCCCAGGTCTGGTCGCCCCAGCGGACGGCCTTTTTCGGGTTGGGGTTGGCCGGGTTGTCTTTCGAGTTGTCGAAGTGGGCCACGCAGTGGAGCGTTGTGCCTTTGGGCACGGCCACCGGTTGCTCGAGGCGGTAGGTGTTCTGCCAGCCGAAGTCGTACTGCGGCACCGAAAGGAGCGTTTGCTTGGTTCCGTTGGGGAATTTCAGTTCGTACAAGAAATCCTTGCCCCGCCAATGCATGTGGGGCATGAGCTGGTAGATCGTGGCGTTGTCGGTGAACTCGAAGTCCGACTCGACCTTGTAGCTCGGGTCATTGGGCGGGATCTGGAACTGCGTGTTCATCACTCCCTTGGTGCGGGCGGACAATTGCGGGCGTTTTCTCGCCGTGCGGGCCCTTGTAGAGGATCAGGCCGACTTTTGATTGGTCGGTCGTCTCTTTGCCGTTGGGCGTGTAGTGCATCTGGAAGACGAGGTCGGAGCCTTTCGGCAAGCGGCGGGCGACGCCGGGCGGCAGCACCAGCGGCGGATCGCCGGGGGCCGTGCCGCACAGGTGGTGGTCGTTGAACCCTTCATCGCCGCCGTTCGGGTCGCGGAAAAAGACGATGATGTGGTGCACGACGGCCGGGTTGCCCGGGCGGGCTTCGGCCGCCTGGATCCAGACGTCCTCTTTCAGGTGCGTATGAACCACGAAATACATGTAGGGGACGGTGCCCGTGGCCTTCACCTTGTACGGCTTACGCAGTTGGAACACGAGATCGGGCTTGCCGATCTGCCAGCCCGTCACGAATTTCTGGGGCGGCGGCAGTTCGGCCTTGTCGCCCATCGGCGTGCCGTTGTCGGTCCATTCGACGAGTTTGTCGATTTCGTCCTGGGTGAAGCCGGCGGTCGTTGGTGAAATGGCCGTAGCGCGGATCGGCGTGCCACGGCGGCATGCGGCGTTGGATCACGACTTCCTTGATCATGGCCGAGTGTTCGACCGCGTCGTCGTAGCCGTCGAGGGCGAACGGGGCGACTTCGCCAGCCCGATGGCATTCCTGGCAGCGCCGCTGCAGGATGCGGGAGATGTCGCGGGCGTAGGTGACTTTCGTCCCGCCGGCCGTCCGTTCGTCGTGCGTGATCAGGCAGCCGCGGGGGGTCGTCTCGGCGACGGTGACGGGTTTGCCGGCGAGGAGTTCGTCGAGAGCCTGCCCCAGTTCGCGGCGGGTCGGTTCGCCCCGCTTGTAGGTGTAGCCGTAACGGTCGTCGATCTCGCCGTGATAGCGGACCGTTCGCTGGCGATCGAGCACGAAGACCTCGGCCGTCCGAGAGGCTCCGAACTGCTGGGCGACCCGCTGGCCGGCGTCGACGAGGACGGGGAACGCGACTTTGAACTGTTTGGCATGCTCGGCCGCCTTAGCGGTAGTCATGCCGGCGTTGGATTGAATGCCGACGAGTTCCACGCCTCGCTTTTCGTAGCTCTTGGCGAGCGAGCCGAGTTCCTTCACGTAGAGGTTGGAAATCGGACAGTCGACCCCCATGAAGTAGACGATCACGACCCCTTTGTCGCCGGCTTTCTCCACAATGTCGTGCAGGGCGGTCTGCTTGCCGGCGGTATCCGGCAGGATGAAGTCGGCCACCTGCCGGCCGACGAGCGTCTGCGTGCGGCTGGCTTCGGTTCCGCCGGCTTTGGCGGCGGGGACGACCGAGAGAATCGTCGAGCGCGGAGCAAGCTGAGGCAAGGAAAGCCGTCCGAAGAAGCCGGGAACCGGTCATGGATTGATCCTCTGCGCAAAGGGGGCCGGGATCGGCAAAGTGTTGCGTGAGATTGTACCACAGTTCGGGGAAAACCGTTTCGGGTTTTTCGGGCTTGCGGCGAGGTCGTGAGGCCGGCTGCTCGCCTGCCGGTAAAATACATGCTGGGTGGGGCAGGCTAGAGCCTCCCCCACGAGTTACGATTGCACTTTGCCTAATCCGCAGGCTTTCCGCACCCGGTTGAGGACTTCCTGCCCCTTCGCTCGCGCCCGTGCGGCTCCGTCTTTCAGGATGTGGTCGACGATGCCGGGGTCGGATTCGAGCTGGGCTTTCTTTTCGCGGGCCCCAGCGAAATAAGCCAGGGCCACGTCGTAGAGGGCTTGCTTGGCTTCGCCGTAACCCATGCCGCCGGCGCGGTACCGCTTGGCGAGGGCGCCCTGCTGTTCGGGCGTGGCGAAAAGCGTATAGAGGGCGAAGATCGCGCAACTGTCCGGGTCTTTGGGCTCTTCGACCGGCTTCGAATCGGTCTTGATCGACATGATCTTTTTGCGGAGCTTTTTGGGCTCCTCGAAGATGTCGATTGTGTTGCCGTAGCTTTTCGACATCTTCTCGCCGTCGATGCCGGGCACTTTGGCCGTCGCTTCGACGACGTGGGCATTGGGCAGCGTGAGGACTTCGCCGTAGAGGCCGTTGAATCCGCTGGGCGACGTCGCGGGTGACTTCGATGTGCTGCACCTGGTCGGCCCCGACCGGCACGAGGTCACTGTCGTAAAGCAAAATGTCGGCCGCCATCAGCACGGGATAGGTAAAGAGCCCCGCGTCGGCCGGCAGGCCTTTGGCCTTTTTGTCCTTATAGGCGTGGCACTTTTCCAGAAGGTGCATCGGCGTGACGGTCATCAAGAGCCATGTCAGCTCGGGAATTTCCGGCACGTCCGATTGGCGAAAGAACGTGGCCTTTTTCGGATCGAGGCCCAGCGCGAGATACGTGAGGGTCATCTCGCGGGTGTATTGCTCGAGGAGCAGCGGATCGTGCACGGTGGTCAGGGCGTGCAGGTCGGCGATGAAGTAGAACGCCTGCTCATTGTTCTGCAGCTCAATGTGCTGGCGGATCGCGCCGAAATAATTGCCCCAATGGGGAAAGCCGGTGGGCTGGACTCCGGAGAGCACGCGCATCAACAAACCTGATTCTTGGACGGTGGATTCACTTGCCCGACTTCACGCACCGGAATCCCGTATGAAATGTCCCACTATCCGGCGTGCCTTTCATGCGGGCGGCGACGCGGTAGCCGCGGCAATAGTTGTCGCTGCACATGAACGAGCCGCCTCTTTGGACACGTTTGATGTAGGTCGGTTCGTTGGGATCGTAGCTGTCGGACGGGCCCGGCGGATTTCGTAACGGACTATAGCGGTAATAGTCGGGCCGGTAAAAGTCGCTGCACCATTCCCAGACGTTGCCCGCCATGTCGAACAGGCCGTAGCCGTTCGGCGAGAACGAGGCGACGGGCGCCGTCGTCTCGAATCCGTCTTTGACGTCGTTCTTGTCGGGGAAATCGCCCTGCCAGATGTTGAGCATCCATTTTCCGTTCTGCACGAGGTCGTTGCCCCAGGGATAGGCCGCCCCCTTGAGGCCGCCTCGGGCCGCGTACTCCCACTCGGACTCCGTGGGGAGCCGCTTGCCGGCCCACTTGCAGTAGGCCGACGGCGTCGTCCCACGAGACATGCACGACCGGGTGCTGCAAGCGGTCGTCGATCGTCGACTTCGGGCCTTCCGGGATGCCGCCAGTTGGCACCTTTCACGTACTTCCAGACCTGGTACGGCCAGAGCGGGTCGTCCTTAGTGAGCGTGCGGCGATCGAAATGCTCGTTGAAGCAGATCGAGCCGGCGACGAGGTTCTCGGCGGGAATCGCATTGATATCGGGAACCTGGCCGCGGAAGTCTTCCCGCTTGGGCGTGCGCTCGGCGATGGTGAGGTAATGCGTCGCGTCGGTAAACGCCTTGAACTGGGCGTTGGTGACTTCGGTCTTGTCCATCCAGAAACCGTCGAGCGTGACGGAGTGCGGCGGACCCTCATCGGGCGGACCGTCATCGGCTCCCATGCTGAATGTGCCGCCGGGGATCCAGACCATGCCTGGCGGTGCCGGTCCGGTCGGTTTGCCGAGCGAGGGCTTCTCTGCGACCGGCTTGCTGGGCGGGTCCGACTTGGGGGTCGTTGATTTGGCTGGGGATGCGTCTTTCGGCTGCGAGATGCTGCTCGCGTTCGAGACCGTTGGCGAATGAGTCGGTCGAAAGGCGGCGACGGCCGCGGCGCAGAGGCCGACCGCGGCCAAGATCGCAATCACGGCGATCGTACGGCGATGGGCGTTCGCTGGCAGCGATTGATTCAAGTTTCGACCCTCTCCGAAGTTCATTCTATCGTGGACGGTCGAGACGGGTCCAAAGGGCCGATTCGTAGCCGCGAAAGGCGTCTCTTGCCACAATGCCAGTCTTGCCATAATGCCAAGGTCTCGGGCTCAGGCTTTCTTCCTCCAACGACAGGCAAACGACGCCCCATGACGCATGACCGCACTGAGCTTCGCAAAACTCTGGAACGCGACGGGATCGAATTCCTGCTCGTGCAATTCGTCGACATCCATGGAGCGGCCAAGGCCAAGATGGTGCCGGCTGCGTGGATGGACGATGTTTTGGACACGGGAGCTGGTTTTGCCGGCGGAGCCTTGTGGGGAGCCGGGCAGGGTCCGCATTCGCACGACATGCTGGCCCGCATCGACCCGGCCACGTACACACCGCTTCCCTGGCAACCGAAAACGGCGCGGTTTGCGTCGAACCTGTTCGTCGACGGACAGCCGCATCCCTATTGCTGCCGGACGAATCTTTCGCGGGTGTTGGCCCAGGCCCGCTCGCAGGGTTTTGTGTTCAACGTCGGCATGGAGCCCGAGTTTTTCCTGGTCACGCGGGGCGAGGATGGCAGCATTCGCCGCTGGGATCCGCAGGGGGTCGACCGGCTGGCCAAGCCGTGTTACGACTTCCGGTCGATGGCCCCGGCGATTGACTTTTTGCAGGAGCTGACGCAATCGCTCAACGGCCTCGGCTGGGGCGTGTACCAGGTCGATCACGAAGACGGGAATTCGCAGTTCGAGGTGAATTTCAATTACTCCGATGCGCTGACAACCGCGGACCGCATCACGTTCTTCAAGATGGCGACGGGGCAGATCGCCCGCAAATACGGGGCGATCGCCACGCATATGCCCAAGCCGTTTGCCGACCAGACGGGGAGCGGGCTGCACGTCCACTTCCATCTGGCCGACGCCAAAACCGGAAAGAACCTGTTCCTTGACGAGAGCGACGAGCGGGGCCTGGGCCTGTCGCCAACCGCCTACCATTTTTTGGCCGGCGTGATCGGCCACGCGCGGGCGGTGTGTGCGGTCACCAGTCCGACCGTCAATTGCTACAAGCGGCTCAAGCTCGGGCAGGGGCTCCATTCGACGCGTTCCGGTTTCAGCTGGACGCCGGCGTTTGCCGGATACGGCGACAACAACCGCACGCAGATGATCCGCGTGGCCGGCCCGGGGCACTGCGAAGATCGCACGGTCTCATCCGGCTGCAATCCGTATTTGGGCTTGGCGGCTATTCTGATGGCGGGACTCGACGGCATTGAACGTCGTCTCGATCCTGGTCCGCCGAACCTGGGCAACATGTACGAGCGATCCCTCGCGGAGATCCGCGCCGCCGGCATCCAACTCCTGCCGCAATCGCTGCACGAAGCGATCGGCGAGTTCACGCAGGATGCAATTGTTCGCGGATCGTTGGGCGTGCTTGCCGACGATTTCGTCGAGCTCAAGACGAAGGAGTGGGAGACTTACGAGCGGCAGGTCTCGCCGTGGGAGGTTGAACAGTACCTCACGTGGTTTTGAGCGAGTACCATGGGCGATCGATTCGCCCCCGCCGCGAAGTGTCTCACAACGTGCCGATTCTTGATCGATTCAATCAAAGGGAATTCGCTATGGCGTTTGCTCGATCGTGGGAGACGGGAGTTCGTGGAAGTGTGTTTTCGCTCGCCGTGCTGGTTTGTGCTTTTGGAGCGCAGGCCTTCGGCGCTCCGCCCGAAAAGCCCGCGGCGACCAAGGCCAAGCCGGCCAAGAAGCAAGTTCCCAAGCGCGACCTGATCTACAATCCCAAGGCTGACGCGACGGCCGATATCGCCGCTGCCGTGAAAAAAGCCCGCTTCGAACATACTCGCGTACTGGTGATGTACGGCGGCAACTGGTGCGGCTGGTGCTACAAGCTGCACGACCTGTTCGCCAGCGACAAGGAGATCGCGGTGCTCCTCCGCAACGAATACCAGCTCGTGATGGTCGACGTCGACACGCAGCACAAGGTGATGGATCACTACGTCAAGAAAAGCGAGCAGCACGGGGTGCCGTTTCTCACCGTGCTCGATAGCGATGGCAAAGTGCTCGTCAACCAGGAGACGGGCGCCCTCGAAGACGGCCCGAAGCACGATCCCAAAAAGGTGAAGGCCTTTCTGTCCAAGTGGGCCTCGCCCCCGGCCGATGCGGAGAAGGTGCTCGCGGACGGATTGGCCGAAGCCAAGCGCGACTCGAAGCGCGTGCTGTTTCACGTCGGCGCCCCGTGGTGCGGGTGGTGCCACGTGCTCGACCGGTTTCTGGCCGAAAATGAGAGCCTGTTCGCGTCCGATTACATTAACTTGAAAATCGACCAAGATCGCATGACTAACGCGGCGCCGCTCATCAAGAGATTCCGCGAGAGCAAATCCATGGGGATTCCCTGGATTGCTATTCTCGACGCGGACGGCAAGACGCTAGCGACATCGGATATGCCCAAAGACGGCAACACGGGTTATCCCGGCTCTCCCAAGGAGATTCGCCACTTCATGGAGATGCTCAAGAAGACGAAGCAGCGGACGGCGCCTGAGCAATTGGCGACAATCGAAAAGAAGCTGAACGAAGAGCGCGAACGCATCGAAAGCCGCCGTCGTTCTCGGGCCGCGGCCACGACGCCGAAACGGAGCACCTGAGGCATCCTAGCGACGCGAAACACCGCCGCTCTAAACAAGCGGCGGCTTGCCGTAGGTCCGCCGCCAGACCGAAAGCTGCCCGACGTGCCCCGCGAAATGCGTCGTCATCAGGTGGGCCAGGATATCGCCCTGCGTTTGGAGGGGCGAATCCTTGAAGAGTTCGACGTTGTGAGGCTGACCAATCCGCTCGGGATCCGCCTTGGCCGCCGCCGCCGCGAGCTGCTCCCGCCCCTGCTCCAGCTTCTCGGCGAGTTCCTGCTTGGTGGGGAGTGGAGTTGGATCGTCTTTGGGCGACATACCGCGACCGAACCGCTTGTGCCATTCCGCGGGAGCCAGCCGCGGTCCGCCCAGAATCCGCAGCGCGTAATCGTTGCAGACGACGAGATGTCCCAGGATCCAGGCTGGCGGGTTTCCGACGTCGGAAATGGGAGCCAGAAGCTGGGCCTCCTCCATATCGGCCAGCATACCGGTGAGCAATCGGTTCATGAGACCGTTGAGTCGAATTTCGCGCTCGAACATGGAATCGGCCTCCGCGACGACGGTGAGAAATGGATTCGATATCGGCGGCTGAGCATAGCGGCATCGCAAGATCGCCTCAATAGGCGAAGCCATCCGCCGTCGCGCGGACGAGTGGCTATTTGGCTTTGGCGACAACCATTGTCAAGTCGTCGTGCAACGCAGCGCCGTCGACAAATGTACGCGTCGCCGCGAGCATTTCGTCGACAATTCTCTCGGCAGACTCCGCGCGACATTCGAGGAGCCACTGAACGCATCGATCGCGTCCCAAGATCGTTCCGTCGGAAGCGTGCCGCATCGAACAGGCCGTCTGTCGCCAGGAATAACACGTCGTCTGTCGCCAACGTGATCGGCGCTGGAGGGGACGACGAGATCCTCGAACATGCCGAGCGGCGGGGTGTGACTTTTCAAAGCGGTCACGCGGCCCGATGCGTGGACGATATGGGCCGGATGACCGGCCGACGAATACGTCAGCGTGTGCCCCTCCGGGTCGAGCCGCCCGAAGAACAGCGTGAGAAAGCGGCCTCCGTTCACGTCGTCCCACAGGAGCCGATTGACGAGCGTGGCGACCTGACCGACGTCCGCATTGGCGCGGGTCAAAGCCCGCAAGTAGGCCCGCGTTTCGGCCGTCAACAGGGCCGGGCCGATACCGTGGCCGCTCACGTCCCCCACGACGATCGCCAGCGATCCGTCGCACATCGGAAAATAATCGAAGAAATCCCCGGCCGTCTCATCGATCGGCATGCAGACGCCGCGAAAATCGAAGCCATCGACTTGTGGAGGGCCCGACGGAAGCAGATTCTGCTGGATATCGCGGGCGACTCGCAGTGATGCCTCGAGATCGTGGCGGCGGCGCTTCTCGGACTGGTAATCGGTACGCAAGCGGTCGCGGGCCTCGCTTTCGCGGCGGCGGCGAACGGATTTGATGATCGAACGCTGAATCGCCCTGTCGAGCCGTTCCGCGGTGAAGTCGTTTTTGCTCAGATAGTCCTCGGCGCCGGCCTTCATCGCGGCGACCGCCGCCCCAATGTCGTTCTGCCCCGTCAGCATCACGACCGGCGCATGCTGTTGAAAACAGGCGAGCAGCTCGAGGGTGTTCGTGCCGGGGATATTGTAGTCGAGCAGAACGCAGTCGGGGGGCGCCGAATCGAAGGATTGCCGGGCTTTCTGCCCGTTTTCGGCCTCGGCGACAAGGTAGGCCTCCCCGAGCGCGCGGCGGACGGCCCGCCGATCGATCTGGTCGTCGTCGATCATCAGCACGCGGGTTTGGGGCCTGTCAGTTCCGCTGGCCATGATTTCTCGATGCGGCAGACGATGGAGGAAACTGCACGCTGATCACATAGCGTTCGAGCATCTGGATCGCTCGCAGAAAATCGGTGCCCGTGTCGGGCTTTTGCAAATACCCGGCGACGTGCTGTCGATAAGCGGCCGCCCGGTCTTCGTCGGCCCGCGAAGTAGTGAGCACGAAGACGATGCTATCGGTGAGGCTTGCATCGCCGCGCAACTCCTGCAGAAATTGCAGGCCGTTCATCCGCGGCATATTCAGGTCGAGCAGAATCAAATACGGGCGCGGCACTTTCGCCCGCCCGCCTTCGCCGCGCAGCATGGCCAGCCCTTCCCGGCCATTGGTTGCGGTGTAGACGGGATTGGCAATCCGCTGTTGCCGCAAGGCGCGCTGAACCGCGCGTGCGTCGATTTCGTCATCGTCGACAATCAAGATGCTGACTTCGGAATCTGTCATCAGTCAGGCCTCCGCCGATTTTGGCCAGGTGAAACGGAATGTCGCGCCGCGGCCCTCGGCCGACTCGAGATGAATGTCTCCTCCCCGTGTGTCCAGGATTTTGCGGACCATGGCCAGACCCATCCCGCTCCCCTCCAGAACATCGCGCGGTTTGAGCGTCGAGAACATCTGGAAGATTTCGTCGTGACATTCGCGGGGGATGCCCGGCCCGTCATCGCGGACGGTGAATTCGATTTGATCCTCATGTCTGTCGGCCGAAATGTCGATCTGCCCGACAGCCCGATCGTGGTGTTTGATCGCATTGCCAATCAGGTTGCGGAGGACCTGGGCCAACGGCGCCCGGTGCGTGACGATTTCCGGAAGCGGATGGACGCAAACGGTGAACCCGGGCGGAGGAGCCAGCAGATCGATAATTTCGTGCACCAGTTTCTCGCAGTCGACATGGGTTACGTCGCCGTCTTGCCGTCCGGCACGGGCGTAGTCGAGCATATCGTCGAGCAGATACTGCATCCGCAGCACGCGGCGCTGGATCAGTCCCAAATCGCGGCAGACTTCGTCAGGCAGGCTCTTACCGTGGTCTTCGGCAATCCAGGAGGCCATTTGCCCGATCGCCCGCAGCGGCGACCGCAAATCGTGCGATGCCGAATAGGCGAACTGATCCAGCTCCCGGTTGCTCCGCTCCAGCTCGGCGGCGTAGTGGCGAATTTGCTCTTCGGCCGACTTACGCTCGGTGATGTCACGAACGAAGCGCGCTGAATTCGTAATGATCGGAAAGCGCGAGCGGCGAGATCGTCAACTCGATGGGGATCTCGGTTCCGTCCTTGCGGATCGCCGCAAGCTCCAAGCGCCGATTCAGCAGCGGTCCTTCCCCGGTGGTCAAATACGTCGCCAGTCCGCGCCGATGGGCAGCGCGGTAGCGTTCGGGAATGACTAAGTCGGCCAAATCCTTTCCGGTTGCCTCTTCACGTGACCAACCGAATGTCGTGGCGGCCTGCGGGTTCCAACCGGTGACACGGCTCTGCTCATCGATCGTGACGACGGCGTCCAGGGACGAATCGAGAATCAGGCGGATGCGTTCCGCACTTTGCCGAGCCGCCTCGGCGTTCCGCTGCCGGTGCAGCTCCTCGCTCATGTGAAACAGGTCGGCAAAGACCTTGACCTTGGCCCGCAGCACTTCGGGAACGACGGGGGTCTGCATGTAATCGACGGCACCCGTGGCATAGCCCTCGGCGATGCGGAAGTCGTCCGCAAAGGCCGTCATGAAAATGATCGGCGTGTGCGCCGAGCGTTCGTCGTCGCGAATCCGTTTGGCCGTTTCCAGGCCATCCATGCCCGGCATATTGACGTCGAGCAGGATCACCGCGAAGTTTTGCGATTCGAGCTGCTCGAGCGCCTCCTCGCCGGAGTGCGCCATGACGAGTTCTTCGTCCAGCTCGGCCAGCACGACTTCGTAAACGAGCAGATTCTCGGGCCGGTCGTCAACCAGCAGGATTTTGGCCTTTTCGCGCGGCATCCGACCCTCGGCGGTTTTCATTCGGCGCGCCCGGGCCGGATGACCTGAGCCTTCGTTTTTCCGTGGAGGATTCAACTCGAGAATCGATGTGGCCTGATCGCCCAGATGATCGGCGTCCACGAGTTCCCTCCCTGTGAAGGCACAAGCGGTCATAAACAGGCCGCATTTCTGCGGCATGAAATCGGGTATTCGACAACAAATCGATGCGGGAATCGCTACGTCAGGGCTGGCTGTGCGTCAGTCATTTTGGATGGCGACCGACCAAGATCGGCCCAGATTCCTGCGATTTGACAACTCCCGCCGCAGGCCGTGCAAACCCCGCGCCACCGTGTTTTAAGGTCAGTGTTCAATCTGCGCTCAGTTCCTGCGATGCGACGAGCCCATCAAAAATTACGCCGCTCAATTGAAGCGCCGGCTCCAGATCCACAGAATTGAGTCCCCGTCGTCACTCAAGGGAGGCATGGATGAGCGGAGAGCCAGTCGACTACTGGTCGTTGCTGTTTGTGTTTGTGCTGTCGGCGTTTATTGGGTTGGGAGTGATCGGCCGGGTTTCGCGGCTGCTGCATACGCCGCTGATGTCGCTGACCAACGCCATCTCCGCGATCGCCGTGGTCGGCTCGATCATGGTCACCGGGAGCGAATACCCCCGGGGTATCCGCATCATGGGGGCGGTTGCACTCTTTGCCTCGATGACCAACATCGTCAGCGGATTTCTGATCACAGACCGCATGCTCAAGATGTTCAAGCAGACTCGCCAGCCGGAGAAGCCATGAGCCGCGCTGTCGAGCATCTTGCCTATCTGGTGGCGGCCGTTCTGTTCATCTTCTCCCTGCACTGGATGAACACGCCAAAGACCGCCCGCCGCGGCGTGCTGGCGGGAGTCGCCGGGATGACCCTGGCCATTCTGGCGACCTGGATCCAGCCGCAAATCGTGCATCACGGTTGGATTGTGATCGCGATGGTCGCCGGCAGCCTGGCGGGCATCCCGCTGGCGATGGTTTCGCTCACGGCGGTCCCGCAGCGGACCGCCTTATCGCACGCATTCGGCGGTCTGGCGGCCGGGCTCGTCGGCGCGGCCAAATTCTATCTTTGGACATACCACGAAACCGAACAGCTCACTTCCTTTCGCATGTTCGCGATCGTGGCCGAAGTCATTCTGGGATTCTCTGACGCTCACCGGCAGTCTGATGGCGGCGGGCAAATTGCAAGAAGTCTCCTGGATCCCGCAACGGCCGGTGACCTATCCGTATCAGAATGTCACCAATCTGGGCGTGTTGGTCCTGGCCGCTCTGTTGGGGTTTTCGCTCATTCTCTACCCGATCGGTGGTTGGGCGGCCTTTGCGTTTCCTGTCATGTGTCTCCTGGCGCTGGCGTTCGGCGTGCTGCTCATTATCCCCATCGGCGGGGCCGATATGCCGACGGTGATCTCGATCTTGAACGCGTACGCCGGCCTCTCCGCTGTCGCGATGGGATTCGTGCTGGACAGCAAACTTCTAATTACGGCCGGCGCCCTGGACGGCGCCAGCGGATTCATTCTGTCGATCATCATGTGCCGGGCCATGAACCGGTCGTTCACGAACGTGCTGTTCGGCGGGTTCGGCCAGGTGCAGACGGCCGGTGCCGGGGGCGAGCAGCGGCACTACAAGGCCGAAACGATCGAAGACGCGGCGATCGTTTTGGAGCAATCGTCGCTGGTGGTCGTCATCCCCGGTTATGGCATGGCCGTCTCGCAGGCCCAGCACCGCGTTCGCGAGCTTTACGATGAGCTGACCAAGCGGGGCATCCAGGTCAAATTCGCCATTCATCCGGTCGCCGGTCGCATGCCGGGACACATGAACGTGCTACTGGCCGAGGCGGACATTCCCTATAGCGACCTGGTGGAAATGGACGACATCAACTCCGAAATGCCCCAATGCGACGTGGCCCTGGTGATCGGCGCCAACGACGTGGTGAACCCGGCCGCACGCACGGACCCGTCGTGCCCGATCTACGGAATGCCGATCATCAACGCCGACCGGGCCCGCACGGTGTTCGCGATCAAGCGGAGCAAGAACCCAGGCTTCGCCGGGATCGACAACGAGCTCTACTTCCGCGACCAGACGTACATGCTCTTCGGCGACGCCAAGACGGTGGTCGGCGATCTGGTGAAACAGCTCGCGGGCGACGAGTGGTATGAAGCGTGTGGGTGGCACAATCTCGCGAAGCGAGTGCCGGCCCACCATCGCCAATCGCGTCAAAAACCAAAAGGTGGGCCTGTGCTCGCCTCGCGAGATTGTCTCACCCTACGAATTGGTGTGGACGGTCTTTAACGCCTAGCTGTAATCGACGTAGGGTGTCCGGCAGGGAGGTCCCGGCGCGTAATGGTACTGTGCGTCGGCAGGATTCCTGGTCAGCGCGGCGATCGTCGAACCGACCGTTCCCCAATTGTCGCCGTGCAGGCACATTCCCGGCGCGTGTTCGCTCGCGTGGACCGAGCAAATCTGCTTCGCGCGTACGATGTACTCGTGCCAATCGGATTCTTCGTCGACCATCTGTGTGACCAGTGATTGGGCGAGCTTCATTCGCGGGTCTTCTCGCGACAGAAGCGGACCATTGGAGATTGAATGGATGCCCGGGTCGAGCCGCGTGGCAATCGCCGTATTGGCGGCTTCAATCACCCACGCTTCCTCGGCCGTGAACAGCATGAGATTGAAGCCGGCATAGTCGTGATGCCCGAGCGTCGCGCAGGACCCAATCCGCGGCCTTTTGCGCGGTCTTGAGCCCGAGCGAGTCGCGACACAAGAGTCCCCGGGAGCGCGGATTGGGCGGAACGGCATCTTTCTTGCGATTGGTGATCGCCGCCAGCAGGCCGTGCTCATTGATGCCGAACCACGTCCCGCCGGCCCTTGCGTCGCTGCCGCCGAACCAACGCGTGCGATTCTCTAACATGTTTGGACGCGGGGGCACGGACGGCCGCTCGGTCGACTCATCGCGGTTGGTCAACACGAAGACCGGGCATTCGGGAACGACGCGGTAGATGACGGAGAAAATGCACATTCGCCGCCTGTTGTCGCAAACAGCGGGGCGCGGAGCAAGCCGAGGGGGCGGTCGTCAGTCGGCGGCCGCGAGAAAAATCGGATCCCACTCGATGTCGATCCGCGTGTGCAGGCGGTCGGCAAGTTCGACGTAGTCCTTGCGCAGTGCCGATCAAGTGTTTCATGATCCGATTCGACCGGAACCTCGGAGATTTCCTGGCAGACCACAATTTCATTGTCGTCCGTGCTCGACGACGGTGACCGAATCGGCCGGAATGCTCTGATTGGCTTCCAATAACCGCTCCCGATTCATCGTCGACGGACCGAGCACAAGCGTCTGCCGGGCTCCGCCGCAGGCGATGAGCTGCGGACCTGCGCCGCCGCACTGCTCGGCAAGCGACGGCGGTGCGTGCCTGCAGAGACTCGGTATCGCCGACCTCGTTGTGCGTATCGTGGTCGATTTCGGGGACGGACGCGGCTGAAGGCTCGCTCGCAGCGTGTTCAAAGACCGCCGCGTCGAAGCGTGTCAGTCCAAACGTGCGGACACGTTCGGCGGCCAACGAATTCTCTTGAGTGCCTTCGTTCGCGATGCGGCGCGATTCCTCGAAGAAGTGAACACCGGCCGCGAGCGTGTTCTGAAACAAGTACTCGGCGACGCGATCGGTCGCCGACTGGAATTCGGAATTTCCCAATTCGTTTCCGAGAGGAACGAAATAGGTCTCGTGAAACGTCGCGTGATTTTCGCAAAACGCGGGCAGGTCGCAGGAGGGATCGCCGGGGAAGTAACCGCGGCGACCGCCGAACTGCCGCAGCTCCTGTAAGGCAGCGAGTGTATTGACGATCGCCAGATCGCGCGAAGCCGCTTTGCGACTCGTCGCGTGGGATAAGATGCCGAACACGCGCTGGTCGGGCAATTGCAGCTCGGCCAGGATTTTGCGAACGGCATAGCCCAGGTCGATCGCGCAGCCGCTGCCGGTTCCTCCTGAAATCGAGGCAACGACGAAAATGTTGGGCGAATCGATCTGAAATCTCAAATTAGCGGTTTGCTGGGAAGTCTGGATCGCCTCTTCGCTCAGGACGAGTTGGATCGCGCGGTAGAGACGATCGTAGACTTTTGCCGAATGATCGACGAACGCGAGCCGGCCCATGCGGTCGCAGGCCCTCGGTCTGCAGCGAACGGGGAATGTTGTAAAGCCAGCGCCGACTGAGCCATTGCAGCAATCGAGCGGCGTCGCCGCGATAGTCCTTCGGCGCTCGCAAGGGCAGGGCGAGCGTTTGCGCAGCGGGGATCGAGCCTGCGCCACGCTTGAAGATCGCGGCCGACGAGATCTTTTGCATCGGTATCCAACAAGCAGCAAATGCACGGCGGGTAGATTGGCCGGGTCGCCAAAGTGACTCCGCAAGCGCTCCTGAAACTGCGAAAGGATGCGGGCCCCCGTTCCACCGACGCCGATCACGACGGTCGGCCGAACGCTAATCGGCGTCGCCGTCAGGACAAGGCGCGGCAAATCGCGGATCTCAGAGGCGGCAGGACGGCCGTCAACGGCCGGAGGCGAGTCCGAACCGGGCGCATTCAAGACCTCGGTCGCGGCCATTCGCGAGCGGGGGAAGACGCGGCGCCCGCTCGACGTCGATCGGCGGCTGGCGTGCGACTTTGAATCGCTCAATTCGACCAACGCGCCGGCAAACGCACGGCAACTCGTAAACCGCTGATCGGGATTTTTTGCCAGGGCGCGTGCAAGCACCGGCTGATCGGCGGGCGGCAACACGGCCAACATCGGCGGACTGTGCAGATGCTGGGCGGCCAATTGAGCGGCTGTGCGTCCGCCAAACGGCAACTGCCCGGTGAGCATTTCTTGATAGACGATGGCCAGGCTGTACTGATCGCTGTGGCGGCTGGGGCGGCCGTTGAGCGCTTCGGGCGGGCAGTAAATCGCGGTCATGCCCCCGACCATCGAGAGCGATTCTTTGAGATCTTTGAGCAACCCGAAGTCGGCCACTTTGACGTGATTACCGACCATCAAGAGGTTTTCGGGCTTGATGTCGAGGTGCTGCAGTCCATGCCGCTCATGAATGAAGTCGAGCGCGTCGGCCGCGTCGCGGATGTAGCCGAGTAACTCGTCGCGGGGAATGCCGCTCATGCCGGCCTGACGGCACGCGTCGAACCGCTTCTTGAGACAGCCCTGGGCGAGTTCCGTGACGATGACCAGACGGCCGTCGACGATTTCGATGCGTTCGATCGAGAGCAGGAACGGATGCCCGATCTCTTTGATGCGATTGAGCGATTTGAGTTCGCTCTGAGCGCGGGACTCGTCGAGCCGGCCGTAGACGAACTTGACCGCCTTCCGCAACCCGCCCGGGACCTCGGCTTCCCAGACCTCACCGTAGCCGCCGCTGCCCAAACGGGCCCGCAGCACGTAGCCGGGAATCGGCTCGTTTTGCAACAGGGGTCCGACAGTCGGGGTCAAACTTACCATGGAGATCAGGACTTCAACACAGTCGCGAAGTAGCTGGCGACCACCCGGTCGAAATGCTCGGGCCGCACCTCGATGGGCAGATCGTTGTACACGCAGTAATTGCGAACCTGCTGCAACAAGTCGCGCGGATGGCAGCGGCGCATCGCGCGGCCGTGCGGACGGTAATGCTTGGCGATCAGGTGCTCGACGTCGTCGCGGCGGCACTCGATGCCCATCGTCGTGGCGTGCAGCTCGAACAGGAAGTGGAACTCGTCCACGTCCGGGTCGGTGATCTCGATCTTGTACGGAATTCGTCGCAGGAAGGCCTCGTCGACCAGATCGGCCGGCTCGAGGTTCGTCGAAAACAGGATCAACTGCTCGAAGGGAACCTGGATCTTCTTGCCGGTCGACAGCGAGAGAAAATCGTGATGGCTCTCGAGCGGCACGATCCAGCGGTTGAGCAGTTCGGCGGGCGCGACCCGCTGGCGGCCGAAGTCGTCGATCAAGAGGCAACCGCAGTTGCTCTTCATTTGCAGAGGCGCTTCGGAGACGTTGCTTCGCGGATCGTGGCGAATTTCGAGTGCGTCCATTGTCAGTTCGCCGCCGACGACTACGGTGGGGCGGCGAACCTTGATCCAGCGGCGGTCGTGTTCGGGCCGTTTGAGGATGTCGCTCTCGGGTGCGCGGACTTCGGAGTGATACGAGGCGTCGAAGACCTTGACGATCTGCCCGTCCTCGATCAGTGCGTGTGGCAGCCAGATGGCCTGGCCGAAGCACATCGTGATCCGCCGGGCGAGCGTCGATTTTCCGTTCCCGGGGGCTCCGTAGAGGAACATGCCGGCTCCGGAGTTCACCGCCGGACCCAGAGAAGCGAACAGCTCGCTGTTGACGGAGATATCCTGGAAGGCCAACTCGAACTTGTCGCGTCGCACCGCCTCGCCGCGAATGGCCTGCGCCTCGACGGAGATGACGTAATCCATCAGCGGTACGGGCGCCGGTCCGATGTAGGCGCATGATTTCAAGTGGGTCTGCGCGTGTTGGCGGCCGGATTCGGTGAGCGTGTAGTAGTAATCGTTAAACGCCGCCGGTCCGGCGTGCACGACGAGCTGACGTGCGCGCAGCGAGCTGAAAAACGACTCGAGCACGCAGAAGGGGAGGCACATGCGGTCAGCGAGGCCGCGGCCGCTGGCGGTTCCGCTGATTTGCAGATGCTTGAGGATCAGCGACTCGACGAACGGCTCGGTCAAACCCGTCTCTTCCAACGAGCGCGGTTCGGCGGGCCAGAAGTTTTCCTCGGCAAGAACCGTCGCCAGGACCGGCGAGTCCAAATGCTGCGTTTCGCCCGTACTCATGCCAATAAACTCCGGACGGCCCGGCTCGTCCCCGCGGCTGCGGAGATCCGCCGCTCGAAAACCGACCGCGAAAACATAGGACATAAATGGGCCTGTTTTGGCGGATTGAACCTTTGTCGCCCGGCGGGTTTTTCGCCTCCCGGCGGCCGTATCTTCGTTGCAAACGGCAAACTCGATCTGTTCGAATTGACAGTCTTACGGCTGCGATGGGGATCGGCGCGCCGCGCCCTGGGCTTGCCCTATACTTTCCCGATTCGTCGCGCGCCCATCCTCGCGAAGCCCTGTGTCATGTCCAACTCGTCGAATGTGCCGATTCTGAACTCCGCGCCGCCGGACGCCGTGCTTGCGGGCGTGGTTTCCGAATTGCCGCACGCCGAGGGACAGCGGACGACGCACGCGCTCTGGTTTCTCTGCGGGCAAACGGCCGAGGGCGAAGCCGTTCGCCATGTGCCGATCTATGCCTTTCCGTTCCGCGTGGGCCGTCGCGCCGACGTGACTTTGAGCCTCGCCTATAAGACCGTCTCCAGCTTGCACGCAGAGATTGTCGAAACAGAATCGGGCCCGATGCTACGGGATCTGGGGAGCACGAACGGCACATTCGTCAACGGTCTGCGCGTCAACGGAGAGATGTCGCTCGCCCAGAACGATCTCGTGCAGTTTGCCGACGTCCCCTTTCGCGTCCGCCGGCAATCGTCGGAAACAGGCGGCATGACGGTGGCCACGCGCGTCTGCGATTACGCGTTGGCGCTCGTGCAGTTCGATCAGTTGATGACCCACCGAGCGGTGATACCGGCCTTTCAGCCGATCGTCGACCTGTGTAGCGGGCAGACCGTTGGATATGAGGCCCTCGGCCGCAGTTCGGTCTTCGGGCTGGAAATGCCGGACGCCATGTTTCAGGCGGCCTCGCAGCTGGACCTGCAAATCGAACTGTCGCGAATGTTTCGTTGGGAGGCCGTGCGGGCCAGCTCGAGCCTCGAGAAGCCGCCGCACTTGTTTCTCAACACACACCCAGAGGAACTTAACGATCCGGGTCTAATCGAGGCGTTGCAGGGATTGCGGAATGTCAGCCCGCGACAGCCGATTACGCTTGAAATTCACGAATCAGCGGCGACCGACGAATTGAAGATGCGGGCCTTGCAGCGGGCCCTGATCGATCTCGACATGAAGTGGGCGTACGACGACTTTGGCGCCGGGCAGGATCGGCTGGCCCAGCTCGTGGAGGTGCGGCCTGATTTCATCAAGTTCGATATGGGATTGATCCGTGGGATCGACCGGGCGTCGACCGAGCGACTGTCGATGTTGGAAACGCTCGTGAAAATGGTTGTCGACCTGGGAATCGTCGCCTTGGCGGAAGGCATCGAGACGGCAAGCGAGGGGGCCGCCTGCCGGCAAATCGGCTTCCAATTGGCTCAGGGCTACCACTACGGCAAGCCCGCGCGTGCCAACAGCTTCGAGGCTGCGTGGCAAAACAGTAGCGTGCGGTAAGCGACACCACATTGGCTGCCGGGTGCCTTCTAGGCCGCCTCGCTTTTGACGGCACGCACTTCGGCCGAGAATCCAACGAGAACGTCGCCCGCCTCTTCGGTCGGTTCGGACCGGCGTGCCTCGATTCGCAACCCGTAAGCCTGCGAAAGGCCGATGCGCACGCGGCCGTCGAAGTCCGACTGGACCTGGCACTCGGTCCGCGGTTTTTCGGCGAGCGGCGGAACGAACGAAACATGTGCCACGGCAGTCCGTGCGCCCGGCTCGAAGTGGATTCGCACGGTTCCTTCGACGACCTCCGCCCCCTCGGTCAGTTGGCGCCGGACGATGGTTTGTGAAAGCGTCGCATCCACTTCGTCGCATGTCTCCGCTTCGATCGGCTCGTCGAACGGCAAGGCGACCCCCAAAATTGTCGGAGGATCGATCGGTCGAGGTGTCACCGGTGGAATTTGGCCGTGTGCAAGCTTGGACTCAAGGGCACTCGAAACGACGCCTTCGACCCGCTCGACACTTTGGCTCTCACGCGGAACGAAGTCGCGAATGAACCACGTGGCGAGAGCTGCGAAAACGAAAAGAGCAGCAAGATATCCGCCCGTCAGAGCGGACGGGAATGTCCAGAGAACATCCGCGATCACGATGGTGGGCAGGATCGTGAGGGTGGCCGCGAATGCCTGTTTTCGCCCGGAGGCGGATGGATTGGCCGCAGACCACAATGCGTGTGCGGCCAGCGACACACAGGTCGCCATCGTCCCGGCGACGCATGGAAGCGCGACCGGCCGAATTGTTCCAAAGGCGCCGGCGAGACGTCTCGAGAGCAAGACGGCTGCGATCAGCGTGACGGCCGTCCAAACTGTCGAGGCGAAAACGACGCGAAAGTCCTTTTCGCCGCGGATGAATGACCGATCCTCGGTGATTGCGGGCACAGTTCCGTCCTTGGAACGCAGTTTTTCAGTCGAGTTCGGCAGTTTTAGAGGCCTGCTGCCTTCGCCAAATCGCTGGCGCGGTCCGTTTTTTCCCAAGTGAAGTCGGGATCATTGCGGCCGAAGTGTCCACCCGAGGCCGTCTTGCGGAAGATCGGGCGGCGCAGTTTCAGGTAATCGATGATTCCCTTGGGCGTCAGCGGGAAGATTTCGCGGACGGCGGTCGCGATTCGGTCCTCGGCGACTTTGGCAGTGCCGTTTGTATTCACGCAAACTCCGACCGGCTCGGCGACACCAATCGCGTATGCGATTTGCATTTCGCATTCATCGGCCAGCCCCGCCGCGACGACGTTTTTGGCAACGTGCCGGGCCATATATGCCGCCGAGCGGTCGACCTTTGTCGGATCTTTGCCGCTAAAGGCCCCACCGCCGTGCCGACCCCAGCCGCCGTACGTGTCGACGATAATTTTGCGTCCCGTAAGTCCGCAATCGCCGTGCGGTCCGCCGATGACAAACCGGCCGGTCGGGTTGATGTGGTATTGCGTCGTGCGTGTGAGCAGATTCTCGGGAACAGCCTTCGGGATGATCCGCTTCTTGACGAAATCGGCGATTTCCTCCTGGCTAATGTTCTCGGAGTGCTGCGTCGAGACGACGATGGCCGGAATGCCGACGGGTTTGCGCCCCTCGTATTCAACCGTCACCTGGCTCTTGCTGTCGGGCCGCAGCCAATCGACTTCCTGGCGCTGTCGTGCTTCGGTCAACAGGTTGAGGATGCGGTGCGAGAGCGCGATCGGCAGCGGCATCAATTCGTCTGTCTGCTTGCACGCGTAGCCGAACATCAGTCCCTGGTCACCTGCGCCGTCCTTGTCAACGCCCATCGCGATGTCGCCCGATTGGCTGTGGAGGGCCAGAAAGACGCGGCACGTATCGGCATTGAAGCCAACGTCGTCGCTTGTGTAACCGATGTCGCGAACGACGCTGCGAGCAACTTCGACGTAGTCGATGTTCGCGCAAGTGGTAATTTCACCCGCCAGGACGACGAGATCCGTCGTGCAGAGAGTCTCACAGGCGACGCGCGATTGGGGATCCTTTTGCAGGAGAGCATCGAGGATGCCGTCAGAGACTTGATCGGCGACCTTGTCCGGATGCCCCATGCTCACGGACTCGCTCGTAAAAATCATTTTGGACATCGGCTTCGACATGCGGAACTCCCCTGAAAAAATCCGTCCAAAAGATTCTAGTGACGATTTGGGAGGCTCACAACCTTGGCTCTCTCAGGCTGCCTTTAAGCCTGCGGCGACCGTAAGACAGGAAAGTCCGGCCAAGAGTTCGACCGTGCGGGCGGTTGCCCCCTGCTGGGCAAGGACCAGCCGTTGAGCGCGGGAACCGGCGGCTTTGGCCCGCTCCGGATGGGCCAGACACTCGCCGAGCGCTGTCGCGAGGTCGGCTGCGTCGCGGACGACGCGCGCCGCGTCGTCCGCCAGCAGCAATTCGACCACGTCGCGGAAATTCTGCGTGTTCGGGCCGAAGAGCAACGCCGCCCCATAACCGGCCGGCTCGATCATGTTTTGCCCTCCTCGATTGCCGAGGCTGCCCCCTACGAACGCCACGTCGGCCAGTCCCCAACAGGCGGCCAGTTCGCCGAGGGTGTCCAGAAGGAGGACCGGCTGCTTTGATGCAAATTCGCCATTTGCCGTCGAGCGGTCGCTGCGACGAACGAGCGGCAACCCGCGGGACTCGATGAGACGCGCCACTTCGTCGAAACGCTCTTTATGCCGTGGCACGAGGATCAGCCGCAAGTTCGGATGAGCTTGCCGCGATGCGAGATAGGCATCGATCGCGGCGTTCTCTTCGGGGGCCTGCGTGCTGCCGGCGATGAAGGTCGGGTCGCCGGGCGGAATCTGAAAACACTGACGAAGTTCTTCAGTTCGGGCATTGGCTCGGTCTGTCGTCACCCGATCAAATTTGATCGAGCCCGTGACGTGCAGTCGCTCACGGGGAGCGCCTAGCGAGGCCAGCCGGTCGACGTAAAGCTCGTTTTGCGCCGCGAGGACGTCAAAAGACCCGAGCAAGCGGCTCATCAAGGGACGGATGCGGGAGTAGCCGCGGCTGCTGCGCTGACTGACTCGCCCGTTGATCAAGGCCAGCGGAATTCCATGGCGACGCGCGTGGAAGATAAAATTGGGCCACAACTCGAGTTCAACGAGTACGATCGCGGTCGGTCGCAAGCGGCGGATCGCCGTGCGGACAGCCCAGGAAAAATCGAGCGGAAAATAGCAGACGCGATCTTTCGGAAATCTTGCTAACGCGACCGAACGGCCCGTCGGCGTGGTCGTCGAGATCACAAATTCGACGCCGGATAACCGGCGACGCAGCTGGGCCAGCACCGGTTCCAATTGCAGCACTTCACCTACACTGACCGCGTGGAACCAAACGCAGGGAGCCTGGCCCGTCCGGATCGGCACTCGTCCCAGGAACTTCTCGCTCCAGCCCGTGCGGTATTTGCCCGCAACGATCATTCGCCACAGCAGGATGGGCGAAACGGCTGCGAGAAGCCCGAGGTATGCGAGATCAAACAACCAAGACATGCGGGAGTCCCTTCCCGAGCCGTCCGTCGGCCAATCTTAGGCGTTGGCACCGTGGCACTTTTTGTACTTCTTGCCGCTTCCGCACGGACACGGATCGTTGCGGCCGACCTTCGGACCGCGATTGTGGATCGGCTCGACGACGGCCACGGTCGGACCGGTCCCTTCGACCTGCCCCTCGGCGCCGGCGACCTCCTCGGTCATGGGCGCGGCCTCGGCGTGACTCACGGCGGTAATTTGCCACAGCGACCCCACGAATCCCGGGCTCTCCTTTTCGATGCGGAAAATCGCCGAGGTGACTTGCTGGGCGACGCGGTCCCACATCGAGAGGAACGTCTTGCGACCCTCGCGCTTGTATTCAACCTTCGGATCGAGTTGGGCGTAACCCACTAGCCCGATCCCGGACCGCAAGTGGTCCATGTAATACAGGTGGTCTTTCCATGCCGTATCGAGAATTTCCAGAATGAGCGCCCGCTCGACTTGATACAACTCGGGGCGATAGCGGTTGTCATAGGCGTGCAGCACGCGTTCGCGGGCCGCGTTGTAGTCGAGCGGCTCGAGCTCTCGCGGATCGATTTGCAGGCCAAACTCATCCTTGGCCCAACGCGACAGCTCGCCCAGAATCTGGCTGCGGCCATTCATCCCGTCCGGCGCAGCCTGGCCGTTCTGGGAGTCCTTTCCGCGATCGGGATACGCCTGTCCGAGGTATTCGTCCGTTTTTTCGATCAGTACGCCGTTGACGAAGAACTTGCGGCTCGACTCCTTGAGCAGATTCTCGATCTCATTTCGCGGACGATCCTTGACCTCGTCCACGGGAAGTGCGACCTGGAAGCGGTCATTCGCCCAGCGGATCAGTCCTTCGCGGTTATATCGCTCGCCACCGCCACCGGGGCCCTCGGCCATGAAGTTGGTCATGCCGACGGCGACCGGGAACTCGATCTCCTTTTCGCGGTAGAGTTCCTCGATCTTGCGGCGGACCAGGGCAACGGCATCGTCCGGAGAAAGATCGACGAATTCTTCCGGCTTCAGCTCGAGGGTGAATTGCTGGTGCAGCCAGCCGCATAGCGACCGGCGGCCGAAGGCTTCGTCGGTAAAGATGTCGAGCGGGGAAAAATCGAACTTGCTCAACGATTCCTGCGCGCGCTTGGTCAGGTCGGCTGCGAGCGCGTCGCGGCCGACCTTTTTCAGCTCGCGATCATTGGTGTTGAGACCATAGCGGACGTTGACCCATTTCGAGAGGGAGAGCCAGTTCCATTCCGACTGGTCTTCGGCGCCTTCGGGCAGGTCCTCTTCGATTTTTTCGCCAATTTCCTGTTCGGCTTGTCGGGCCGCCTCGTGACGGAAGTGGTCCTCGAGCCGTTCGCGATCCATCCCGTCGATCGAGCGGGCTTCGACTTCCATCCCCATCTGATGCCCGGCCCAGCCCGCGATCGTTTCCCAGCGGTAGGAGGCTTCGAGGAAATGCGGCACGCCCTGCTGGATCTGCTTATCGATCATTTCCAGGATGAGCTGTCGGCAGTTTCCGCCGTCGAGGATCCGCTGGCGGTAGCTGTAGACCTGCTTCCTCTGCTCGTCCATCACCTCGTCGTATTCGAGCAGATGCTTTCGCACGTCGAAGTGCCGTTCTTCGACTTTCTTCTGGGCGGCCTCGATGCGGCGGGTTACCATGCGGCTTTCGATCGCCTCGCCTTCCTGCATTCCCAGGCGTGTGAGCATATTCTTGACCCAGTCGCCGGCGAAGATCCGCATCAGGTCGTCTTCGAGCGACAGGAAGAAGCGGCTGGAACCGGGATCGCCTTGACGACCGCTACGACCGCGAAGCTGCAAGTCGATACGGCGGGCCTCGTGTCGCTCGGTGCCGATGACGTGCAATCCGCCATGCTCGGCCACGCGCCGGCCTTCGTCGACCATTCCCTCCTCTTTGCCGATTTTCGACGTCAGTTCATCCCAAACCGATTTGGGTACGTCGAGACGCGTCCCGTAATGATGGCGGAGTTGATCCCACGTCATGTACTCGGGGTTGCCGCCAAGAATGATGTCCGTGCCACGGCCGGCCATGTTCGTGGCAATGGTGACGGCACTCTCGCGCCCGGCCTGGGCGATAAACTCCGCCTCGCGCTCGTGATATTTGGCGTTGAGTACGGAGTGCTTGATGCCGTATTTGCCGAGCTTTTCGCTCAGCATTTCCGACTTTTCGATCGAGACGGTGCCGACGAGGATCGGGCGCCCCGTGGCGTGCACCTCGCGAATTTCCTCGACGACGGCATTCCACTTTTCTCGTTCGGTGCGGAAGATCACGTCCGGTGCGTTGACGCGCTTGAGCGGCCGGTTGGTGGGGATCGTCACCACGTCGAGCTTGTAGATCTTCCAGAACTCGTCCGCTTCGGTCATGGCGGTCCCGGTCATGCCGCCGAGCTTTTTGTAGAGCTTGAAGTAGTTCTGCAGCGTGATGGTCGCGAGCGTCTGCGTCTCGGCCTTGATCTGCACGCCCTCTTTGGCCTCGACCGCCTGGTGCAGACCGTCGCTCCACTGCCGGCCTTCCATCTTTCGGCCGGTGAATTCGTCGACGATGATCACCTGGCCCTGTTCGACAACGTAGTTCACATCGCGCTTGTAAAGGTGATGCGCCTTGAGCGAGTTGTCGATCAGATGCGGCCATTCCATGTTGCCGGCCGTGTAGAAGCTTTCCACGCCGGCCAGCTTTTCCGCCTCGCGCACGCCCGGCGTCGGTCAGATTGCAGGTGTGCTCCTTTTCCTTGACCTCGAAGTGCACGCCCTTTTGCAGCTGGCGGGCGATGCGATCGGCCTTGGGATACTTCGAAGTATCGTCGTGGGCGAAGCCGGAGATGATCAGCGGCGTTCGCGCTTCGTCGATCAAAATGTTGTCGATTTCGTCGACGATCGCGAAGTTGAGCGGCCGCTGAACCTGGATTTCCTTCGCCGGCTTCATGTTGTCGCGAAGGTAGTCGAAGCCGAACTCGTTATTCGTTCCGTACGTGATGTCGGAGTCGTAGGCGACTTTCCGCTCGTCGGAGTCCATGTTCGCCTGGATGGCCCCGACGGTCAGCCCGAGACCGAGATACAACGGGCCCATCCACTCCATGTCGCGGCGGGCCAGGTAGTCGTTGACTGTAACGACATGGACGGACCCAGCCAGGCCATTGAGAAAGGCGGGCAGCGTCGCGACGAGCGTCTTGCCTTCGCCCGTGACCATTTCGGCGATCATTCCCTTGTGCAGGAAGTAACCGCCGATCATCTGCACGTCGTAATGCCGCATCTTCAAGAAGCGGCGTCCCGCCTCGCGGACGGCGGCAAACGCATCGGGCAGAATGTCGTCGAGCGTTTCTCCGGCCGCCAGACGCGCGCGAACCTTCGCGGCGGTCTGTTTCAGCTCTTCGTCCGAGAGTTTCTGCCAGTCGGCCTCTTGGGAATTAATCCGGTCGAGTATCGAGCCCGGAATCACCCGCTGAGTGCCGGTCCGCTCATCTCGATCGAAACCGAATTTGCGGATGCGGCGGCGGTTGGCCGAACCGAACAAGAATGTAATAAAACGCTCAATGGCGGCGGTGACGGACGTAAACCAAACGCCGAGATTGTCAAGAAAATCCATAGCACACAACCCTGACTGTCACTATGGCAGTGCCGCGGCCCGTCCCTGTCAAAGTCGGCGGGCCGAATCGACACGGCCTCCGCTCCGTTCGTACAAGCGGCAAAAGCAAACGAGACATAACTGCCGTCCGTGGAAAAGTTTATTTCCGGACCTGGGAACGGTCAATGGCCCTTTCCACCACTCCAACGGCAGCACGAGGCTTCGTTTTGGCAAGAAGTGTGCCAGGGCCATCGGCGCGCGCTCATGCGGTGCGTCGCTCTGGAATGCTGCCAGCAGCAAGCCAGGATCAGCCGCCCTTTCATCGCTCGACTGCTAAATAATCAGCACTCGGCCGGGACGGACGATCACTGTCCACACTAGGCAGCGCGGCGCAGCCGGGATTGGGCACCTTGTTGAAGATACACCATAGAATGGATGTTTCCGGATACCGGGCTGCTCTGGAACCGTCCGTCCTGATGCGCGACATGCATTGGCACGGGAGTCGTCGGTCCCAACATGGTCGAAACGATCCGACCATTGATCTCGGAGCCTGAAACGACCGTCAGCCGGTAACGCTTCAGGATCGAGGGAAGCACGGTGCGCAAAGTCGTCATGGCGAGAGGCGCTCCGATGCACATCTTGGCCCCTGCCCCAAACGGCAAGTATGCGTATGGCGAAATCGGCGTTTTCAGCCAGCGATCCGGCCAGAACCTTTCCGGTTCGGCGTACAACTCGGGCATGTGGTGCGTCACGTACTGACTGAAAACGACCGGCGTTCCCCGGGTCAGCGGCACGCCCCAAATCGACGTCGGCAGCGCCGCAGATCGCGCTGCGAATACGAGGAGGCGGGCAAAATCCGCATGCTCTCCCTGAGAACTGCGCTCGGTGAGCGGCATGCGATTAATTTCGCTGAATGTGGGACAATCGCCCTGCATCGTCTCGGTGATTTCGGTGTGAAGCGCCCGCATGATCTCGGGATGCTGCGCGAGGAGGAACAGTGTCCAAGTGAGCGTGTGGGCGGTCGTCAGGTGGGCGGCCCCGTACAGAAGCGTGACGTGGCCGATGAGCTGCTCATCGGTCACCTGGCGGCCCTCTTCGTTGGCACGAATCAACAGCGATAAGACGTCGTCGGCCGGCTTGGAATTCTCACGGCGCAGGCGGATCATCTCGCGCACGTCGCCCTCGAGCTTCTCGGCAAATTCCAGCAGCCGCTCGTAGCGGCCGTTGATCCGCGGATCCGAAACGAAGGCTCCCATGCCAGTGTCGTGATTCATGGCGACCCAGCGATCGATCATGTCGCCGATTTTCCAGGCGAATTCCGGCTGGTCCACGCCGAAGAGGATCGCGCTGGTCACATGCAGCATGAAGTGCGTCATCTCGACATGCATGTCGCGCGTATCGCCCGCCTTCCACGAATCGAGCAGCGTCCGCGTGATATCGCAGATCGGGCCGTGATGAAACGGGAGGGACTTCTTCTCGAACGGACCTTTGACGATGCGCCGGTGTTCTTTGTGCTCCTCGCCGTTCATGCTCATGATGCCCGCCGTCAACCGGCGCTGGGCCGAATTGCGGGGACCTCGCACCGCGAAGAAGCGAGACTCGAACGTATCGCAGTCGGAAAGAACGAGTTGGTTGAGCTCCGGTCCGAAGACGAACACTAGGCGATGCGAATCTTCCTCGAGGATGGCCAGATTGCCGTGCCGCTTGCGAAGGGCAAGCATGCAGGCCATCGGGTCTTCGACGAAGTCGAAGAGCCGGCCCTGCGTCACAGGTGCAGTGCCGTCTGAATAGTCCCGCTCGTGGGGACGCGGAAAGAGTTGCATGAGCCGGTTCCCAGCCGTTGATCGGACTCGAAAAGCTGACGTTGGACGGGGCTCGCTCGCGCGTCAGCCCGCCGCGCGATAGGGCTCTTCTGGGAGGGCTACTTATTCCGAAACACCCGCGGAGGTCAATCGCGGATATTTCGCATCTGCGGGCCTTTGTCCAAAGGCGTCAAACGGAGCGTATCCTTCTATAACGCGCCATTCTACCCAGTCAATGCCACCCCCCTCAATCACTTTCTGTCCCAATTCATTCAGACTCCGGCCATCGGCGCCGGTGAGTTTTCGACCGGTTCACGACTCACACCAGCCTTATTGTGGGCGGCGTGCGAACCGTCCGCGCCCCACGCGGTCTCTTCGCAATAAGGACACGTTTCGCCGTAGATGACCTTTCCACAGTCCATGCATTCGTGGGGGCCGTAGAAGAAGGGAGCCGGCGAATTCGTGCGGTTGTAGGCGAGATAGCCGAAAAGCAAAACGATGAAGACCGAGAAGAACCAGTACGCTCCGCCCATGAGAACAGTCATCACGAAGACCAGCGACACCGCGCACACGAAGTACACGGTCAGATCGTGCCACTTTCGTCGATTGATTTGCGCCTTGCGGTAGGCCGTCCGAGCCTCTTGGCTGAAATGCGCGCGGAGCAAGTCGTTCTTCTCGCGCGAGATGGACCCGCGCTCTTCCGCCTCAACGGCGGCCAGGAGCCGCTCGGCGCTATCGAGAATTCGATAGGTGTCGTCGAAATTGAAGTCGACCTGGTGGGCCCAGCGATTGCGGTACTCTCGCAGTTCGCTGACGAGGCTGCGTTCGGCATGATCCAAGCGACCGCGAAAAGCCCGGTTCCATTGGTCCCACATCACGGTCAACAGGGAATGCGCGTCCCAGCGCTCTTCCGGGGTCGATGACGATCCGGTCGTCGCGAAAGCTCTGCTGCACGACGTTTCGCCATTGGTCGTGATACACGCTTTGCAGTTGCTTTTCGACGTATGGAGCCAGCCCGGATGAAAGGGCATCCAGTGCACGCGTCACTCGCTCTCGATCTTTCCGCACGGCCCGGCCTCCTCAAAAAGCGCTCGATTGCCTACAGGCCGGCAAGCGGCCTGTTCTTGACCGATTTCTCTCACAGGCAAGACGACCGATTTGCCACTTGCCGCGAAAGTGTAGGTCACGCGTTGCCAATGGGCGGCGGCGGATATTGGCAACGTCGACAGACGCACGGCGGCGTGGGACGGACCGACCGTCAAATACGGTGCCCGCGTCGCGAAACGTATAGGCCGCATGTCCGCGCCCGGCCCGGATCGGGCGCTCTCAAATGCGGACGAAGAGTCGCTTGCGATACAGCCAGAGACAAATCAGCCAGACGAGTCCCAGCACGGCCAAATGCCGCCAGAACGGAGCCGCCGGTTCCCGTGCCATACAGGATTTTGACCAGCGACGTGTGGGCCGCCGCATCGAACGCAGTGAGATGGATTTTGAGCATCTTCGGCAGCCAGGCCTCCGCTCCGCCAGCTTCGTTTCCGATCAGTTCGTTGACGCAATACACGAGAATCGAGTTCATGCCGAGAATTGCCAGCGGAAAACCGAGCCAGCGATGCCCGCGCATGTCGACGACCCAATAGAAGAGCGCGAGGAACCAGAATGTCCAGCCGGCGCTGAAAACGGCCCATGAAGGAGTCCAGATCCGTTTGACGATCGGCGCGAACGAATAGGTCAGCTTGTCGAAGTGCACGGGCCAAATCGTCGTGTCGATCGCCATCGAGGCGATAAAACAGAGCAGCCCGGCCCCGATCAAAATTTCGAGTTTGCGCCGCGGGGTCCGCATGCTGCGGATCAGTTGTCCGGCCATCACGCCGAACAGCATCGTCGCCATCGAGGGGACGAAATTGAGCGTCTGGTAACCGCCGCCATTGATCCAGAATTTCTTGCCTTCCCAAGCCTGGCCCGAACGGGGGAAGAGATTGAGGAACTTGCGGTCGAAATCGGCCGCGGCATTCGTGTGCTTGTTCCAGTGCGCCGCCAACCCGCTGAACTGGTTCCAGGCCTCGGGCTTCATGCCGCGCACGTCGGTCATGTAGCGGGTGACGAGATCCCCTTGCGGCGGCGGCAGCGGGTGATGGAAGAAAAAGAACCAATAACCGCCCAGAATGGCGGCGAGTGCCACAAATTGGGCGATAAAAGGGGCACGCATCAAGATGAAGACGAACAGGTAGCCCAAGCCGATTTGCGTCAGAACGTCCTCGAACGTGAAGTATGTCATGTCCGAGTGCGTCGATCGCAAGAAGATACCCAGGGCAATGAGGATCAACGAGCGGATCAAAGCGTGCACGAATTGCCGGCCCCAGGAATCGCCGCGTGCCGCGCGGCTCGCGTACGAATAGGGCATGGCCACGCCGACCATGAACATGAACGAAGGCTGGATCAAATCCCACGCCGTGCAGCCGGTCCAAGCGACGTGCTGCAACTGCGCTGACGCTGTTTGCCAGAAAAGGGCCCACGATTTGCCGAACCACTTGCCGTCGTAGCGGCTGACGAAATCGGGGTGACCTTCGACGAGCCGCGTAATCGCGAGTCCGCCCGAGGCCAAGAGCAGCATCGTGAAGCCGCGGTAGGCGTCGAGCGACATCAGCCGCTCCGTCGAGACTTTCGGTCGAACGGCCGGCTTGACGGGCTTTTCGGGCTTTTGCGGCTTTTCGGCAGCCGGTGCGGTCGGTTTCGCCAACGGGATCGGGGTCGGCGCCGCTTGTTTTCCCTTGTCTTCCGGTTGCTTGAACGCCATTTCGCAGACTCCTGTGTGGGTCGCGATTGTCGAATAAAACGCCATTTTGGTCAAATCGCGTCCGCGGACGGCTGCGCCAAGCTCGGCCGGCTCGAATCTCACCCTTTCATTGGAAACTCTCCGAGCTTGTCAGGAAATTCAACATACTTTCACCAATCTCCAACATTCATCAGCCACAATTCCTCTCGATCGGATGCTTCTCTACACGCATGCCAAGGAACGGATTCAGGCCAAACCAATTAGCGGAGCGTTCAATGCCTGCGAACCAGGGATGGGAGCTTGGCGCGGTTCGGACCGTATTTATCAGCGACGTGCACCTCGGGCACAACCATGCTCAGGTGTTGGCTCTGTCGCGATTTCTCGAAGAGGTCCGGCCCGAGAGTTTGTACCTGGTGGGGGACATCATCGACGGCTGGGAGCTCTGTCGACGGGCTCGCTGGTCTCCCGCCTGTACCCGCGTGCTCAGCCAACTCTCCGACCTCGCGGCGGCCGGCACCCGGATTTATTACACGCCCGGCAACCACGACGCCTTCCTGCGGGACCGCAGCGGCTTGAAATTCGTCACCGATCGCTTCGACTTCATCGAGTTTTCGGATGAATTCGTATTCGAGGCGGCCGACGGGCGCCGGCTGTTGGTTACGCACGGCGACTTGTTCGACATCTTCGAGACATCGATGCAATGGATCTCGATCGCACTCGGCGTCTTTTACAATAAGTGCCTTTCGGCCAACCGCTGGCTCAGCATGGCGCTCGGCGCAAGGGGAAAAGCCCCTACCAGGCTGTGCGCGACGGGCAAGCGAATCGTGAAACGGTTTGTACGATTCCTGAGCCGCTTCGAAGGCTCGCTCATCGATCACGCCCGAAAAAATGGCTGCGACGGCGTGATATGCGGTCACCTGCATACGCCCAAGATTATCGAGCGGGACGGAATGCTCTACTGCAACACGGGCGACTGGGTCGAGCACTGCACGGCTCTGGTCGAAGCCGGCGACGGCACGCTCTCGCTCGTGCAGTACTACGGGACGGCCGAACTCATCGTCCATCCGCCCCGCCAGGCGAAGCAAACGAATCCTGCCAAATCCACCACCCGATCGACCCCGATCCGAAGCGGCGTGCTTTCCGCGGAAACCGATGAGGAGAACGAATGGCGCTCGAATGGATCTCGCGTACCTGTTTCGACGTAGTTCATCGCACCAATCTAGTCTACAACGCTTGCTGGGAAGATCCGCGGGTCGATCGCGTCGCCCTCGATCTCTCCGCCGATGACGACGTCCTCGTGATCACGTCGGCCGGTTGCAATGCGCTCGACTACGCGCTGGCCGGCGCCGGCCACGTTCACGCCGTCGACATGAATCCCCGGCAGAACGCGCTGTTGGAACTCAAGTTGGCCGGAATCCGTCGGCTCGATTTCGAGCACTTTTTCAGCCTGTTCGGACTGGGGCGGCTCAAAGATTGGGATCGCGTCTACGCGTCGCAGCTCCGCCGCGAATTGTCGCCGTCGGCCCAGAATTATTGGGACCGCCGCGGCACGGCCTTCTTCTCGGGGCAGAGCCGTCGCAACAGCTTTTATTTTCACGGATCGTGCGGATTGATCGCCTATCTGGCCAGCGGTTATATCCGCCGCAGCCGCCGGTTGCGAAACGTGGTGCAGGATCTCTTTGCAGCCAAGACCGTCGCAGAACAGCGCGCCATCTACGTTTCGCAAAATGTGCGGGAGACTCTCTTCCGCCCGCTGTTGAAATGGCTCTTGCGCCGCAACGCGACCTTTGCCCTGCTTGGCGTTCCTCCCTCGCAAAGACGCCAACTGGACACGGGCTATGACGGCGGCATCGCCCAGTTCATCATCGACCGCATTGAGACGGTCTTTTCGCGGCTACCGCTCTACGACAACTACTTCTGGCGGGTCTACATGACAGGCCACTACTCGCCCAACTGCTGCCCCGAATACTTGCGCTACGAAAACTTTCAGAAACTGCGCAGAGAGTTGGCGGACCGCGTGACGGTGCACACCGATACGCTGCTCGGATTCCTGCGGCGCTATCCGGCGCAAATCTCGCGGTTCGTGCTGCTCGACCACATGGATTGGCTCTACGCCAACTCCCCCGGTCTGCTGGCACAGGAATGGCAGGCCATCGTCGACCGGGCCGCCCCCCGCGCGGGCCATCTGGCGCAGCGCGGGACTGAACGTCGACTTCGTCGACCCGCTCGAAGTGCAGACGTCGCGCGGTCGATCGGCGGTTGGCGATTTGCTGACCTACAACCGCGACCTCGCGCAGACGCTTCATACCCGCGACCGCGTGCAGACCTACGGCAGCTTTCACGTCGCCTCGATCGCCACGGCATGAGAACCCGGGTTTTGGCCGGCCGTTCAACCCTTCACGGACTTGAGAAGCAGCAGCATGCCGACTTCAGCCCGCTTGGATGATCTGCGCACCCTCTGGCATCTGACGACGACCCGCGTCCGCGGCGAGACGCACGCGGAACGACTCGAGAGCTTCTATGCACCGCAACAGCGAACATACGACGCGTTCCGCGCACGCATGCTTCACGGCCGCCGCGAACTCTTGGAGTCGATCGACGCGCCGCCAAATGCGGTCTGGATCGACTTCGGAGCGGGGACGGGCGAAAACGCCGAGCACTTGAATCAGACGCTCGCTTCGATCTCGATGCTCTATCTCGTCGATCTCTGTCCGGCTCTACTCACCGCGGCGGAAGAGCGCATTGCCAATCGAGGTTGGTCCAACGTCTGGGCCGTTTGCGCCGACGCAACGACCTTTTGCCCGCCAGAACGCCAAGCCGACGTCGTGACGTTTTCCTATTCGCTGACAATGATCCCCGACTGGTTCCGCGCGATCGACCACGCGTACGAAATCCTGAAGCCGGGCGGACTCATCGGCGTCGTCGACTTTTACGTCTCGCGAAAATATCCGCGCCCGGGAGTCGGCACGACACGGCTGGGCGACGCGCACGCTATGGCCGGCCTGGTTCGCCTGCGACAACGTGCACCTGAGCGCCGACCACCTGCCAATGCTCGAAAGCCGATTCGACACGGTCAGATGTCGTCGAGGATTCCGGGCGTATTCCGTATCTGCCGTTCGTACGCGTCCCGTTTTATCGCTTTGTCGGACGCAAGCCGGCCTCTGCCGAGCCGAAAGGCTAATCCGCTCGGTCCGAGCGCAGCACCGGATTCATTGTCGCAGCCTGAGCTTCGTTCCCGCGAATGATCGAGCGCGTCACGGTGATTGGACCATTCCGCGCTGCGGTCGCGCACGTCCGATGGGGGCAACCTGATCAACACCTCGGCTCGTAAGAGATCGATTGGGTGCCACGATCGCCCACCAAATTGCGGTCCGCGCAGGACTAATTCCGCGAATCGACCGTCTGACGCGTCGACTCGACGCCGTGGGCCGAAGCCCCTGCCGGAACCGTAATACTCGGCCGGAATGTACGGGCCGGAAAGTGCCTGCTCGCGAGCGATCTGCTCGATGCGAATGATCCGCTCGCCGAGCCGCTCGATCCGCGTGCGGACGTCTTC
The DNA here is from genome assembly GCA_963756305.1 of uncultured Planctomycetaceae bacterium. Taxonomy (GTDB): domain Bacteria; phylum Planctomycetota; class Planctomycetia; order Planctomycetales; family Planctomycetaceae; genus DASPSM01. The sequence continues at coordinate 576,112 of CAVWNP010000001.1, read as the reverse complement.
GTTCGTCTGCTCCATTCCGCCGGAAACAAGTGTCACGACGCCGAGAAACAGGAGCATTTGACCGGCCGTCGTCGTCAGCCATCCGGTCGGGGCGTAATTCGCCGGACCGCCGAAATAGCTCCACACGATGAGCGTGGTCCCGATGGTCAACAGAGCCACGCCGAAATACGCGATCAGCTGTCCGACGATCGACGTCCAATTGGTCCGCCGGCGTTCCGTCCCCAGAATGCTGCCCTGAATATCGAAATGCGGCGACTCGCTCGATTCGTGATGACGATGCAATCGGGCCGAGTCCTGCCGGGGCACTCCTCGACGCGGGGACACGCTTGGTCCCTGTAACGATTGAGATCGGTCAACGCGGTAGCCGCCGCGTACTGCGGACGGCCGGACCGATTCTGTTTGCGGGATCGCCGTGGCGTGGCCGCTTTCTTCTTGTTCCGCGGGGAACGCCGGAAGCGTTTCGTTTTCGAGGCTGACTCCGCCGGTTCGCGGAGTGTCGCTGATGGGCGCCGGCCGTTGAGGAATTCTCTCGCTTCGCGCAGGCGGATCGACGCGGCGTTCGCTCGCCCAGCGCTCAAGGAGATCGCGAGCCTCGCGGGTTTTGGCCAGTCCGGTGAACGCTGTGGAGGCGGAAATCTCGACGCCGCACGTTGCGCAACGCACGCGCCGATTATCGGCAGCGACCTCAGCCGCGACGTCCGCTTTGCAGTTCGGACACCACATCCACGTTTACCTTTTTTGCGGCAAACAACCTGGCGGAAATCCAATGACCGCCGGGGCCAAGCCGCAACACCGAACGAAAGGTGACAATCTAACGAGGGAAGGGCCGCAAATTATGGCCACAAATCAATTTGACGCAAGACCGGTTTCCGGGGGCACCCTACCGCCCCTCGCGCCTTCGAGCACGGCCACGACCGGCACGCAACCACTATCGGGGCTCACGGAGTCCGTTTGCCGGTCGACTGTCCCGATTGATTCTTTGCGGCTGCATGTCGCGGCGTCAGCAGTTTGTCGAACCACGAGCGCAGCTCAGGCAGGACCTCGTCGAGGGAACGATCGGTCCATTGGGAATCGGCCATCTGCAGGGCGTCCGCTCGCACGGGTTTGTCGTACACCGGCTGTTCGCGAATCCGCCGCAACAGATCCTCCTTTGAAAAGGATTTCGCACGCAGCGTCGCAACCAGGTCGGCGGCGACAAGCTCGTCGCGAAGCTGAGGCGTGAGCGGACGCGCGTCCCACACCGTCAGAAGTCCGGAAAAATTCCCCGCTGCCAGCCGCCAGCCGTCGGAACTAAACGTCACGCCGTAGACAAATCCGCCGCTGGGTTTGAGGCTCTGCAGCTCCTCTCCCGTGGCGACGTCCCAGATTTTCACCGTGCCGTCGACTCCGCACGACGCCAATCGCGAACCGTCCGGGCTGAGAGCGAGGCCCAGAACATAACCGGCATGTGCCATCTGCTCTCGCTTGACGGTGCCCTTCTCCACGTCCCACACGCGAATCACACTGTCGATTCCGCCGGTGAAGAGTTCGCGGCTGTCGCGGCTGAAGGCCGCGCAATAGGTCGCTCCGCGAGTCGTCATTGTCCGCACCACGTGTTTGGTCGCCACGTTCCAAAACTGAATCCGCGGCTCTCCCCAATCCCCGACCGACGCCAGAAGCTTGCCGTTAGGACTGAAAACGACGCATCGCGGGCTGTCCGTGAAATTCTTGAGCAGGCCAAGCTGATGACCGTCGACCGGGTCCCACAGCGCCACCAGTCGGTCCGCGCCCGCCGAGGCAAGGACCTTTCCATCGGGGCTGAAATCGACGCTCGTCACGCGGCCCGCATGCGCTTTGATCGTTCGCAACACGTGGCCGTTAAGCGCATTGCGCAGCTGCACGTTGCCATTGGCGAGCCCCGCCGCGAGCATCCGGCCTGCCGGATGGAACGCCAGGCAATGGGAGGGGGACGTTTCGGGCTGGCTTCTGTCGAACGCGAGCCGATCGCCTTGTGTCCATCTTTTCCATCCGTTCGGAACGTCCCAAACCTCGACGAACGAAGGCCCCGCCGCAGCGAGCGATTTCCCGTCGGGGCTGTAGGCGACGCTCGTGACGGCCGTCGCATGCCCCTGTCGCCAGGGCTCCTGCACGCTGCCCGCATCCCACACGCGAATCGAGCCGTCACTGCCCGAGGAGGCCACGTCGCGCGTGGGCGAGACGGCCAGGTCGTAAATCGCCCCCACGTGGCCGCGAAAGGTCTCGACTTCCCATCCCCCGTCTTTGTCCCACACCTTGACGCTCATGTCCCTGCTGCCCGACACCAACTGCTTGCCATCCGTGGTGAAAGCCAGCGCCGTCACCGCGTCGGTATGCCCGCGGAAGGAAACTAACTCCCTGCCCGACTCGAGATCCCACGTCTCGAGCCCTCCGTTCCAACCACCCAATGCGACCGTCCGTCCGTCGCCGCTGACGGCAATCGACCTGATGTTGTTTTTTTGTCCAGTGAGCGTCCTGATCGCGTGACCGTCGTGGACGTCCCAGATCGTCACGGATCGATCCGACGAGGCACACACCAGCCGGTCACCGGTGGGTGTGAAGGCCAACTGGAAGATGGAAGAGCCCGGACTTTGCAGCCGCCTGATTTCGCTGCCGTCGGTCAGAGAATAAATGGTGATCGCGGCAGACCCGCCGCGCTCGCCGGTCCCCGCCCGCCACGAGGAGACGGCCAGTCGCGATCCGTCGGGACTCAGGACATTGGTGGAATCCTTTGGCAGAGGCACTTTGAAGGAGGGCAAATCGATGCCCGTCGCGACTTCCCACCGCTTGATCGTACCGTCCGTACCCAGCGCCGCCACGACCGCACCGGCACGGTCGACGGCCACGCCGATGATCGGTGCGCCGCGCCCTCTCGACCAACGGACGTGCCTCTTCTCGGTCGCCCTGCGCTTCGTCAGCCGGCCCGGCTGCTGGCTATCCACGAAAAACAAATATTGACCGTCGGGAGTAAACGCGAGACGCGCCCACCACGCGTACCAATAGATGCGTTGGGTTTGCGACACGCGCCACAGGTGGTGCCACTCCCAGCCCCGCAAGTCGGCGGCGAACTCCTCCCGTCCGCGCTCACTCTCGCCCGCGCCGGTCTCAGACGCTCGCGGCTCGGTTGGAGTTTTGACGGCTGCCGTTGGCGCGGCGGGAGCTGGCGCCGCGACACTTAATTTAGCGGCGGCGGTTTTGTCCTTCTCCCCCGGCTTTTGATAGGTGAGCAGATCGCGGACGCGCCAGATATTGCCTTCCTCCCACGCCCGCTGGGCCAGGTTCATCTGCGCGACATAAAGCAGCCGCGTCGCCGCCTCCCGCTGAGACACCGCCTCGGTCCGTCGCGCTTCGGCCGCGATCCGCTCCCTGTCGGCTTCATCGGCCGCGGCGCGAATCCGCGTATTGGCCCGGCCCAAGAGCACCGTGCCGGCGACGGCTGCCACAAATGCGGCGGCGGCCAAGACTCCGCTCGCGGCGGCGAGCACGCGGTGCCTGCGAATCCAGCGAAACGTCCGCGCGGCAAGCGGCTCTCTCAAGGCTCCCACCGGCTCGTCGTCCAGCCAGCGTTCGATGTCGCGGGCGAGTGCCGCACAGGAGGGATAGCGGTCCTCCGGAGCCAGGCTCATGGCTTTCAAGCAGACGGCATTGAGAGCCGCAGGCACCGCTGAATAAGCCTGTCGCGGCGGCACAAAATCGCCCGACTGGACCTTCGCCAGCGCCTTGCCGACATCGGAGCCACCGAACGGCTCGCGGCCCGTCAACAATACATAGAGTGTCACGCCGAGCGAGTAGATGTCGCTGGCGGGGCCTATCGCCTCGGTGAGTCCTTTGGCCTGTTCGGGACTCAGGTAGCCCGGCGTGCCGATGGCGGACCCCGGCAGGGTCTCCGACGAACCGCTGAGAGACGAGGGAACCAGCGTCGGCTCAGCGTCGGTCGTGGCGCTTGGGATCATCTCCTCGCTTAGTTGAGACGCTTTGGCCAGTCCCCAATCGACGACGAGCGTCTCGCCGTATCTGCCGAGCATGATGTTCCCGGGCTTTAAGTCCCGGTGGATCACGCCGCGGCTGTGGGCATACTCCACGGCGTTGCAGACCGCGATGAAGCGGCTGAGCAGATGCCGCAACTCGAGCCGCCGCTCATTCTCCGACATCAAGTCGCCCGAGTGCAGCCGCGCGATCGCGTCGCGCAGCGTGCGGCCCTTGATGAACCGCATGGCGTAATAAGGGCGGCCGTCCTCCGACATTCCCATTCCGTAGACGGGCACAATGCCGGGATGCTCGAGCCGGCCGGTGATTTCCCCCTCGACGAGAAACCGAATCCGCGAGTCGGCGCTGCCGGCGTGCCGCTCCTGCAGGCGTTTGACGGCCACCTCGCGATTCAATTCCCGATCGTGCGCGAGATAAACCTCGCCAAGCCCGCCCCGAGCGCGCGGCTCCAGCAACTCGAAGCGGCCGTTGGTCGGCGGCGGGAGCATTTCGGTCGAGTTGGACGCGGGGGCCAGCGTAGCCGCCTCGGTCCGGGCCAGCTTCTGCATCGCGACAAGCTGTGCGACGCCGGCTTGAACCTCGCGGTCGCCGATCCGATCCAGATCGCGTTCGACCAAAGCCAGCACGTCGAGAGCCCCCACGCCTTTTCGTAGCTCGTCCGGATGCCCGGCCAAATGCCCATCGACCACGGCTTCCAACAGAGACTTTTCCGCGGCGTTCAACCCCCCGTTTGCGACCAGAATGTCACAGAGGGGCTTGCTCCGATCGCGCGTCCACTCCTTGATCGCGGCGACCAGAGCGTCGCGCGAAATAAAATCCATCTGCAGCGCGAGGATCGCGAAAAAGAGATTGCGATCGACTGGCAGGTAAGCAGCGGGAATCGACGACGTGGGCGGTTGCACCGAAATTCACCTGCTCGCATTCTAAAGGCCGCTTGCGCCCCGTGCCACAAATCTGCCCACACCGTAAAGCGAGGGCGTAAAGCCGCCGCCTGTTTCGGCGCCGTCAATTGTTTACGCCGCCACGAGAAGTTGCGCGGCGCGCGGACGTGGCGAGGCGAGCAGCGATTCCAGGATCTCGGGATCGGGCGGCTTCGTGAGGTGGTAATCGAATCCGGAATCCCAGGAACGCTGAAGGTCCGATTCCTGACCGTAGCCCGTCAGCGCGGCGATGACGATGCCTTGGGTCTCCGGCTCCGCCCGCAGGCTCTGGGCCACTTCGTAGCCGCTCATGCCGGGAAGACCGATGTCAAGCAGGATGATCTCCGGCCGAAAGTTGCGCACTGCGTCCAAGGCGGCAGGTCCACTGTAGATGGTCTGAACCTGGTGCCCCCAAGCCTTGAGCAGCGCCGCTCACCGACAAGGCGGCATCCACATTATCGTCCACCACGAGAATCCTGCGGCTGGGCGTCTGGGGCGGTTCGTCGCGGCGTGCCGGCTTGGGCTCGAAGACGGCTGCTCCGCTTTTTGAAACGGGAAGACGGACCGTAAATTGGCTGCCTTGGCCGAGTCCCGCGCTCTGCACTTCGACGCGTCCGCCGTGCAATTCAACGATCCGCTTGACCACATTCAGACCAATCCCCAAACCGCCTCGGGTGCGGGCCAACGAGTTGTCCGCCTGGACGAAGAGGCTGAAAACGTGCGGCAGCACATCGGCGGCGATGCCGATGCCGGGGTCGCGCACGCGGATGAGGGCTTCATCCCCCTGCCGTTCGACCGAGAGCCAAATCTGGCTGGGCTTGTCGGTGTATTTCGCGGCATTTTCCAAGAGGTTGGCGATGACTTGCGCCAAGCGTTGCGCATCGGCGTCGACGATGATGGGGCGGGCTGGCAGCGAGAGCATCAATTCATGCCCGTGGGCGTCGATCGTGGATCGGCTTTCTTCAACGGCGCGTTCTACGGCACCCGAGAGTTCGATCGCCCGTCGTTTGAAGGTCAGCTTGCCGGTGATCACCCGCGAAACGTCGAGCAGATCGTCGACCAGGCGAACGAGATGTACGACTTGCCGTTCCATCATCTGCGTCGTTTGCTGCATGGTGCTCGGGTCGACGTCGCCGAGTTGCAGTAAATGCAGGCCGCTGCTGATGGGCGTCAGCGGATTTCGCAGTTCGTGGGCGAGCATCGCCAGGAACTCGTTTTTCTGGCGGTCGGCCGCTTCGAGCGCGTCGGCCTTGCGTTTGTCGGTGAGGTCGCGGGTGATCTTCGCATAACCCACCAGCCGCCGATCTTCGTCGTAGATCGCCGTAATCACCACGTTGGCCCAAAACAGCGAGCGATCCTTTTTGACGCGCCAGCCCTCGTCTTCGACGCTGCCCACCTTGCGGGCCACCTCCAGCTCGCGGGCCGGCTTGCCGGCTTTTACATCTTCGGAGCTGTAAAAGGCAGAGAAATGCCGGCCGATGATCTCGTGGGACGCATAGCCCTTGATCCGCGCGGCCCCCTCGTTCCAGCTGACCACATGTCCGTCGGGGTCGAGCATGAAGATGGCGTATTCTTTGACACCTGCCACGAGCAGACGAAAACGCTCTTCGCTCAGGCGAAGCGATTCTTCGGCCGCTCTTCGCTCGCTGAGGTCTCTCGTGATCTTGATGAAACCAGTCAGCGCGCCGTCGGACCCGTAGATTGCGGTGATGACCACATTCGTCCAGAAGCGGCTGCCGTCTTTGCGAACGCGCCAGCCCTCGTCTTCAAAGCGGCCTTCCGCATTGGCGACCGTCAATTCGTGCTCGGGCCAGCCCGATGCGATCGACTCTTCCGGGTAGAACTTGGAAAAGTGCTGTCCGATGATTTCGTCGGCCGCGTACCCCTTGATCCGCTCAGCCCCCGCGTTCCACGTCTTGACGATGCCGTCCCGGCTGAGCAGAAAGATGGCGTAATCCCTCACGCCGGCAACGAGCTGCGCGAAGTGCTGCTCGGACTCTTGCAAGGCCGAGCCAGAATTGCCGTGGCCGGACATGAAACAGCACTTTCTGGCCAACGGGGCGTGCGGCCCAAAGACGTTAACCGTTTGGTCTTCTTCGGTTGCCACGCTTACGGCTTTGCGTGCGCGTGCAAATCCGTTTGGACGTTCGAAGACACGCCCACGGAAAGCCGTGCGGCGTGGCACCCGACGTTGGCCCATCGCGCAAAAAAACGGTCACCGGCGCAGGGTGCGACCCCGTCAACCGGATTGTTCGTTGAACACGATGCTGGCGGCCGCGTGGCGGAAACCAAAGAGTAGGGCAAACTTCGTGCCGAACCCCCAAATGGGCAGGAACACATGCCCGTCGTTCCAAGCGGCGCGGCCGCCCTCTGATCGCTCCTGACGCCACGAGCCTGTCGACTTAATGCGCCTGCTGGGACCTCGACGGCCGGCTCGCGGGATTTGGCCCCCTCCAACGCAGCCTCGGCGATGATCTCGGCCGCGACAAAGCCCTCTTTTTGCTTTTCTTCGACGGCGGGGGTCGTGAGTCGCAGTAAGGCGATCGACCGGCCCAGCAACTCGTATTGCGTGCCGCCTTTGGTGTCGGACAGGCGACCGGGAAATTGAGCCGTGTCCATCAGCGGCTGCCAAAACGCGTCGGCCACCGGCACCGGCAACATGAATGGAATGTTTTCGTCGTGCGCGTTCAACAGCAACAGGACCGTGTCGCCGGTAATCGGCACGCCATGGTCGTCGACTTCGCCGATCAGCTTGCCGTCCAAGCGCAGGCCGACGCATTTGACGAAGCCCGCGTTCCAGGCGTCGTCGGCGAGCGGCTTTCCGTCCGTGCCGATCCATGCAGACGTCGGAAACGGCGCCTTCCTCGCCGCGAATCGAGCGGCCCTGGAAGAATTTCTGACGTCGAAAGACGGCCTCGGTCTTGCGGATCGAGACGACGCCGCGGACAAATTCCAGCATCTGACGCTGCTCGTCGTTCAAGTCCCACTGCAGCCAGGAGATCTCATTGTCCTGGCAGTAGCAGTTGTTGTTGCCTTTTTGCGTTTTCCCCAATTCGTCGCCGGCCAGCAGCATGGGCACGCCCTGGCTGAGGAACAAGGTGGCGAGCAGGTTTCGCTTTTGACGCTCGCGCAGCGCCTTGATGCCGGGGTCGTCGGTCGGCCCTTCGGCTCCGCAATTCCAGCTTTGATTGTCGTTGGCCCCGTCGCGGTTCTCCTCGCCGTTGGCCTCGTTGTGCTTCTCGTTGTAGCTCACCAGGTCGTGCAGGTTGAAGCCGTCGTGGCAGGTGATGAAGTTGATGCTGGCGTAGGGCCGGCGGCTGCTCCATTCGTACAAGTCGGCCGATCCGCAGAGCCGCGTCGCGAATTCCGAGAGCGCGCCGCCGTCCCCTTTCCAAAAGCGGCGGACGTTATCGCGGTAACGGCCGTTCCACTCGGACCACTGCGACGGAAAGTTGCCGACCTGGTAGCCGCCCGAACCGAGATCCCACGGCTCGGCGATGAGCTTCACATTCGCCAGCACGGGATCCTGGTGCAGAATGTCGAAAAACGCGCCCAGCTTGTCGACTTCAAACAGCTCCCGCGCAAGGGCACTCGCCAGGTCGAAGCGAAACCCGTCGACGTGCATTTCGGTGACCCAGTAACGCAAGCTGTCCATGATCAACTGCAGCACCCGCGGGTGAGCGCATGTTGAAGCCGTTGCCGCAGCCGGTGAAGTCCATGTAGTAGCGGGGGTCTTCCGGCGACAGTCGATAGTACGAGGCATTGTCGATGCCCCGAAACGACAGCGTCGGGCCCATCTGGTTGCCTTCGGCCGTGTGGTTGTAGACCACATCGAGCAAGACCTCGATGTCCGCCGAATGCAGCGCGCGGACCATCGTCTTGAACTCGCGGACCGTTTCGTCCGCCGCCTTGGTCATCGAGTAATGCTGATCGGGAGCGAAGAACGCCAGCGTGTTATAGCCCCAATAATTGCAGAGCCCCTTGTCGACCAGATGGCGATCGTCGCTGCGTTGGTAGACCGGCAGCAGTTCCACCGCCGTCACGCCCAGACTCTTGAGATGATCGAGCGCGGCGGGAGAAGTCAGGCCCGGCATACGTTCCGCGAAGTTCTTCGGGAACCTCGGGATTGAGTTGCGTGAAACCCTTCACGTGCACTTCGTAGATGATCGTCTCGTGCCACGGACGCTGCGGCGGCCGGTCGTCGCCCCAGGTGAACGCCGGATCGATCACCACCGCCAGGGGGGCCGCATGCGCATTGTCGCGGTCGTCGAAGGAGAGGTCGTTTTCGGGGTCGCCGATCTTGTAGCCCCACATCTCGTCGCACCAGCGCACGTCGCGACCAATCCCCTTGGCGTAGGGATCGAGCACGACCTTATTGCGCGTTAAAGCGATGGCCGTGTGCCGGATCGTAAGGGCCGTCGACTCGATAGCCGTAGAGCTGGCCCGGCCGAATGTCGGGCAGGTAGCAGTGCCAGACCAGGTCGCGGCGTTCGGTGACGGGAATCCGCTCGGCTTCCTTCGCTGTCGTCGGGCGAATTAAACAGGCACAGTTCGACTTTCGTCGCGCATTCGGAAAACAGGGCGAAGTTGACTCCGTTGCCGTCCCATGTCGCCCCCAAGGGATAAGGTTTTCCTGGCCAAACTCGCATAGGAACTGTTGCACTCCGTGAAAGAAGTCAGCCGGCGATTATCGCATTGGAAGGGGAATGTAATCTCAGTCGGATACCCGGCATGAACAGCCCCTCAGTCTCCAACATCCTCGCCACGAGAAAGATCACGATGGCACCCAAAAATCCGCCGCCGCCGAGCAGGTACACCCTGAGAATAGCCGATCGCGGCCAAGGGGAGAGCAAGTGCCGGCAAAATCAGCATCTCATTTCCCTGGCTTTTGGTTGAGCGACTTCGATTGCGATTGAACGCATCGGCGTTTCAGTTATTGAGCGATTCGGTGGGATTCTTCGAGTTGGTATCGGCCAACGTGGCGCGGCCCGTCTCCCGATCGTAGATGATGTACGTGTTCGGGGCCGTCCCCGGATGAAACTCGTACCGCTCGGGCTTCATCAGTTCGGCCGAAAGCACCAGCGCGGAACCCAAAATCAGCGAGGCGACGAAAATAGCCGCCGCCACTTTGTGGTGACCGTGATGCGGTCGATCGACTTCAAGATGGTCCATCGCACAACCTCGTGGTAACAGAACGAGAGGGATGTAATCCGCACGTTTAACGGAGTGGCAGACCGCGGCACGCGTCGGCGAAAAATCCGCCGACGTGCCGCGAACCGTGCGGTGAGTGCAGTCAACGCGATTGTTCTCGCCTAGAGGGCGAGACTGCGTCACTTTGTGGCCTGCTTGGCCTTGTCTGCCGCTGCGTCGGCCGCCTGCTGGGCCTTGTCGATGACCTTCGTCGCAACTTGCTTGGCCTTGCCGACGGTCTCATCGGCTTGTCCTTCCTGCGCAGCTTATCGTTGCCCGTGAGGGCGCCCGCTGCTTCCTTGATCCGACCTTTCACTTCTTCGGCTTTGCCCGACATGATTAAGTCCTTCGTGTCACAGGTAGTAAGTGTTCTCGAATCCCGACAATCGTCGATTGTCGTTTGAGCGCAACGTCTCGTTACGCCTGTTCTTAAGCAAACGTCGTTCCGTCTGTGGCACAAATGCGTACATGGCTCTTCAAAAGGTCTGGAGCGCAATCGACCGACAAATGCGGTAATTCACGCATAATTGACGACCATTTGGACGTTAGGCCGCATGGCTCGCCACCGCGATTCGAGCGACATCCAAGCGACCTGATCGTCTCGCTGCCACCCGAATCGCGATTCCCCAAAAAGGCGCGTAGGCATTCCCATGACGGCTGCTCACAATCCTCGAGAGGTTGTGCGACAAATCCCGCGCGGCTTTTACGTGCGCCGACGCGCTTTCGCCGCGCGGGAATGGGCATGCGAGTCACAGTTCAACCGATTCGACGGTTGATACCGGATGTTGCCAAGACCAAACAGGCGCTCGCGCCGGCGGCTCATTTCTCGCCGACCGGGGCGAGGGCCTCGACGTTGATGACGCTCTCGGCAAGCTTCGTCAGTTTCTTGTCCGCAGCGCCTTCCTCGTTCAGCGTCTGCTGCAGCAATGCGGCGGCGTCTTTGTAGCCGAGCAGTTTTGCAAACGTTCGCACGCAACCGTAGCCGGCCATTTCGTAGTGCTCAACGCGCTGTCCGGCAGCGATCAGCGCCGCGTCCATGACGGCCGGTTCGGCGTCCTCCTCCATGACTTCCTTGCCCTCCTCGATCAGCCCTTCCATCGCCTTGCACTTTTTCCCCTTGGGGCTGACGTCGAGCTTCTTGAAAATCTTTTCCAGTCGCTCGATCTGTCCCTTCGTCTCCTCCAGATGGTCGGAGAACGCTTTTGCCAATTCCGGTGACGAGGCGGCCTTGGCCATCTTCGGCAAAGCTTTAAGCAACTGGTGCTCCGCGTTGTACAGGTCTTTGAGTTCGTCGACATACAGATCGTGAATCGATCCCAGCTTCATCGGTTTTTCTCCGTGGGTTTGTCGGTTATGTTTCGTAGTTGGCCGACTTCCCAAGGGCAACATCCGTACCGCGGGGAGAATAAAGGGACATCCCATGCGCTGAGGCTCGAGTCAATCTCGTCAAGTGCGGCCATCAGAATCCAAAATCCAATCGCAAATCAAAAATCTGCCGATGTTGGCTTGGGGTACTTCAACGGCCGGTCAGGGAAGAACCAATTGAATCGGACCGCCAGCACCGACCGCACGAGGGGCCGCCGGGCCTTCACATACAGGGTCAACGGAATCTGATAGGCGCCCAGCTTCTCGTGTTTGACGTCGTCGGTCGTCTGCCCGACGTAAATCATCCGCGGTCGCCGCTCGAAAGCCGCCCCCAGGGCTTCGTAGAACAGGTTGAAGTAAATATCGAGCTTGCGGTTGAGGTCGTAGTCAACGCCCATAAACATCTGGTCAAACCGCCCCTGACACACAAGCGACAAAGCGAAGCCGACGACGCGGCCATCGTGGATGCCAAACGTGAACAACGATTCGTGGGGAAGTTGCCGGGCCTGCTCGCGGAAAAACTCGGCCGGCAACGTCTCAAAGCGGACTTTGGCCCGCTCGAGAACGGCTTCGTAAAGTGTATGGATCTTATCCGTATAGAGTTCGGCCGCCCCTTCGGCCCCCGATCGGTGCTCGAACGTCAGCCCGAGCGTCGCGGCCTTCTTCCGGGAATGCTGGATCTTGTACCGCTTGGCCGAGCTGATTCCGGACAAATAATCCTCGAAGCTCTGGTAGTGCGCGGGAACGCAGTTCATGGGCAGGCTATCGCAGCGCCGATAGCCCAGCTCCTCGAGAGATGTCAGGTCACCCGCCTCGGCCGGCTCGAACTCCTTGAAGAGAATCACGTGAGCCCGTTCCTCGGTAGCGAAGTCTCGCGCGATTTCGTCGAGAAGCCGCAACACAGCCGCCCGGTCGACGCCGGGCGTAAACCGCAGGTGGCTCGATCCGCAAGAGACCGGCAGACCCAAGAGCAGCATGCGGAGCCCAAAGAACCCCGGCGCGACGCGTTCGATCGCCGTTAGGATCTTCGCGCCGTGCCGGTCGCCAGCGACGGCCCCTCGATCGTATAGGCACATAAACAAGCCGTCGCGACGGCACGCCCGTCGTTATCCCGGACAACGACATGCCGAAAACTGCAGACCGACCCCATCGAGTTCTCGACGGCCAGGACATACCTCGGATCCATGAAGGGGTCGCCTTCCGGATCGCGGAGCTGATTCCATTCATTCCAATCGACATCGAGGATGGACCGACAGGTCACCGCGTGGTATGGTGCGCGTGACGTTGGAGCAAGGCAGTTTTTGGTTGACATGCAAGGTTCACAGCCAAAATCACTTTGGACAATGAGCCGAGCGATGCAGCCTCATGCCGGCACGCGCGGTTATCAAGTTGAAACTCAGGCAGCGGTGGAGAACCGGGAATCGACGACGCGGACGGTTGCCCCGAATCTCATCTGTTCGCATTCTAAGGTTCGCTTGTGTCCCATGCCACAAATCTGCCGAGGATCGCGCGGATCCGATGCGTCTGAGATTCTGAACCTGGGATTCTCAACCTGGGTGAGTGTAAAGGCCGCTACCGAATGTGCCGATAATTCTGAATAGCTCATTTGGGCAGACGAGGCGTCGATGTCGCGGCACCCGCTGGGGCTCTGTCCAGCGCGCCGAAAGGGTCATTCCTTATGGCCCGAACTATCTTGCCGCCGACTTTTCCCGCCGCCGTTGGTGCGCCGCGCGCATTGTGCGGAGTCTGCTCACTCATTCTCGCAGCTGGTCGCGGGCTGCGCCGCCTTGCGACCCGATTCGCCCGTCCCGCCCGAGCTTACCCCGCCGGCGTGTCCTCGCGGGTCCTGATTCCCGCCGATCTCAACGTCAACCCGCCCGAAACGGTCGTCAAGCCGGACGCCCCAGGCCAAGCGCCGGCGAATCCGCTGTCGCCGCCCGAATTCGGTGGCGCGCCAACGAAATTCACGCTGTCCGACGCCATCGCCTTTGCCTTGCGGAACAGTCCGCGGTTGCGGTCGGCCCGGGCCGACATTCTCAGGGCGCACGGACAGGAACGGATCGCGTTCTCCCCCTTCTTGCCGCAAGTCGATCTGCTGCAACAGACCGGCGTCGTCTCCTCCACGCTGTCTCCGGGCATCCCTGGCAACGAGGGCTTCATTCTGCCGAACGGCACAGGCACCCGCTCCTACACCCAAACCGAGGTGGGGGTGGAATGGACCCTGTACGATTTCGGTCGGACCTGCGGCCACTACCTGCAGGCCGTCGCGCGCGAACGCGTCACGGAGCTCCAACTCGTCCGGGCCAACGAGACCGTGGAATTTGACGTGGCCAACGCTTACCTCGATGTTCTCTTGGCCCGCGCCTCGCGCCGCGTGCAAGAGGATGCCGTCCGCCGGGCCGAAGCGGTCTTGGAAGATACGGTCGCCCGGCGCCAGCAAGGCGTCGCACTCAAAGACGACGTGCTGCGTTCGCAAGTACAACTCGCGGAGAGCCGCGGGGCCCTCGTCGCGGCACGGCAAGGGGAATTCGACGCGGTCGCCCGCATGAACAACGCCATGGGGCGCAATGCCGGCTGGCCGCTCGAGGTCGTCGACATGGAGTCGCAACCCCCTTTTTCGGGGCGCTGGCTGAGCTTTTGGAGATCGCCGCCCGGCAGCGGCCGGAAATTGGTGTGGCGCGGCAAACGGTGGCGGCCGCCCAGGAAGGTCGGCAGGCGGCTAAGGGCGAGTTCTTGCCTCGCATCTTCGTCCGCATGGCCGCAGGTCACACCGACGGCGAAAACGTGATTACCGGTTGGCAGGAGGGAGCGGGCCTGCACGTCGATATGCCGCTCTACGCCGGCGGCAAGCACCGCGGCGAGCTGCGCTCGGCCGACGCGGACATCGAGGCCGCCCTCGCGAACACGCAGACCATCCTGGACGACATCAGCCTGCAAGTGAACCTGGCCTACCGCGGCGTGGTCGCTAACCAAGAACAGGTGGAGCTGGCCCGCCCCGCCGTCGAGCAATCGGTCGAGGCCCTGCGGATCGTTCGCCAGCGATACCGCGCCGGCACCGCCACGCCAACCGACGTCATCGACGCCGAAACCGCCGCCACGCGGGCCGAACAGCGCTACGTCTCCGCGCGAATCGAGTACCTGTCGTCACTGGCCAGGCTGAGTTACGTGATGGGCGAAGAGTCCGTACAGCCTGAACCCGCTGAATCCCCCGGCCGAAGATGGTCCAGTCATGTCGTCTTTTGAAGTCTTTGAACCGCAGTCACCCAAGAAATAAAAGCCTCGCCGCGATTGCGGCCCGCAGCATCCAGTCTGCCGAGCCGGGGGTAATCCCCCGCCGAGCGCCTTGCGCGCGTTGCACTGCTCTTGTCATGGGAGATTGTGTCACGACAGTGAATCCCAGCTGCACGTCCTGGGGATCAACCCCCGGCTCGGCAATGCACGGACCGCATCGCTCACCCCGCGTCAAAGACGCTCGGCTCTTTCCGTCGGCTGATGAAACACGAGACGACCAACCCGGCCGCGCTCAAGTACGCACAGAACCGCAGGCCTATCCGGTAGCCGATGACTTGGGAGTGCAGATTGACCCACTCGTCCAGAACCGCGTCGGCCTGTTCGACGGCCTCTTCGGGTGTGCTGCCGTGGCGGACCAGGTGGTCGCGGATGGCAGGCATGTCGGCCTGAACGGCCCCCTGGCCCTGCACGATCGCGTCGCGGACGAAGTCCAGCCCCCACCAGCCCCCCTGTTCGATCAGCACGCCGGCCAGCAGGATGCCCACCGTGCCGTTGAAAGACCGCATGAAGAACTTCATCGCGCCGGTGGCCCCGGCCAATGCCGGAGGTTGTCCTTCGAAGGTGAGCTGCGCGATCGGCGACATGGACATTCCGGCGAACACGGCCCACAGGCTCGAGACGCCCATCACCCATTGCCACGGCGTGTAAATGTCGATCCGCGCCAGCCACAACCCGACGACGGTCATCCCGGCCAGGCCGACCCGGAAGAGCCACACCAGGGCGCCGCGCTGTCGGACGAAGCCGCCGAGGAACATCGACGCCAGCACGATCAGACACATGGGCAGGATCACCCAGCCCATCTTCCAATGCTCATATCCCAGCACGATCAGGCAATCGGGCAACTGGATCGCGACTCCGTACAGCGCGGCGCACCAGAACGCCGAGGCGAACATCGTCAGCGCGACGGTCCGGGAGGCTGAACGCGCCCAGGTGCAGGAACGGCTCCGGCGCGACCCGCTCGCGCCAGATGAACAGGGCCAGGACGACCAGGAGGCCGACGCCGGCGGCCCAGATCGGCGTGCTCACGCGCCAACCCAGATAGTTGCCGCGGTACAACAGAAACAGAACGAGCCCTAAGATAACCACGAACAGGCCCGCGCCGGCGAAGTCGAAGGCGTGTTCCGGCTGCCGGCTGGGCCGGTCGTCGGGGCAGAGGCACAGCTCCACCAGGACCAACGCCACGCTGCACACACCGATGCCCACGTACAGCGCTCGCCATGACGGGTTGAACGCGAGCAGGGCGCCGACCGGCTCGACGACCACCTGGCCGCCGTAGATCAGGGTCAGCCAGGTGCAGTAGGCAAACCGAATTCGCCCCGGCAGGAGCCGCTGGAAGATGGTCAGGCCGGGGATCGCCAGGAAGCCCGCGCAACTCCGTAGGGTCGCCATGGCGCAAAGCTGCAGCGGCGTCTGCGCCAACGCTTCCCCCAACGCGCCCACAGCCATACAGGCCGTGCCCAGCAGAAACGTCCGACGCGTCGCCGAGCAACTTCATGAGGTAGATGCCCGCGAACAGCGAGGCCAGCCCGCCGATGCCCTCCAGGCCGGTGACCCATTGGATCTTGTAGCGGTCCAGGCCGAACCACTGGACGGTGACCTCGCTCACCAGAATGGAGCCCCGCGCGTTGAGCGAGAAGACGAACGCGGCGACCAGGAGGGTGCCGAGGTTTGTCCATCTCTGGACTTCGCTCACGGACGGCTGCGCAAGGCGCGCTACGGACATCCCATCAATCCCCGTTCGGTTTGACGGTCGCCTCCAGTGCGCGCATCTCGTCGGCGGCCTGCTTGGCCCACTCCGGGTCGCCCGGCCCGTGATCGATCGACACCGTCACCGAAAGTCCCGCCCGCAACTGCGGCCAGCGCTCGTCCTTTTCGACCAGGATCCGCACCGGCACGCGCTGCACGACGTACGTGAACTCGCCCGACGAGAGATTCCGCGGCACCAGCGAGAAGTTCGCGCCCGTGGCCTTGTTGATCCACACGACCCGGCCGCGGAACGGCTGGCTGAAGGCGACGACGTCCAGCCGCACCGGGTTACCCGGCGCGACCCCCTCGAGCTTCGACTCCTCCAGGTTGGCCGTGACATAGGTCAGTTCGGGGTTGTACATGCTCAGAACGGGCGTCCCAGCGGGCACGTGATCCCCCAAGTGTCGGTACAAGTGCACGATGGTTCCCGAAAAGGGAGCGACGATCCGCGTATAGCCCAGGCTGGTCTTGGCCACATCCAGCGAGCGCCGTTCTTGGCTGACCTGCTGTTTGGCGACTTCGACCTGCCGCTCGGCTTCCGTGATCTCCAGCCGCCGGGTCATCGTCACCTGCACCGATTGTTCGGCCTTCTGCGCCTGATGGGCTGCGGCGACCGACGCCTGCCGGACAGCCTCGACCTTCTTCGCGCCTGCCAGCGCCCGCCCGAGCCGAGCCTCCGCTGCCCTCACCTCCGCCTGAGAGGTTTGGTACGTGCGGGTCGCCTCCTGAGACTGTCGCTGCGTGGCAGCCTCGCTGGCGAAGAGCGCGGCATAGCGGTTGTGATCCTTCTCCGCGAGGTCGAACCGAGCCCGGGCGGCCTCCAGATCGGACCGCGCCTCGTGAATCCCCTTCTCCACATCCTCGACAGTGAACTGCAGCGTCTTTTCCTCGCCGGACTGCTCGGCCTTCGCGGCGGCCAGCGCCCGCTCGGCAACTTCAATCTCCCGAGGCACCTGAGCCCGCAACCGCTCCAACGTCGTCTCAGCCGCGGCCCGTTGCGCTTCGGCAACACCCAGCTTCGCCTCCAGCAGTGCCACCTGCTCGCGGTAAGGGACCGGGTCGATCTCAGCCAGCAACTGGCCGGCAGCCACGACGTCGAATTCCTGGACCTGGTAGCGGACGAGGTGTCCGGAAACCTCCTGCGGCGCGATGTTGACGACGTGCGTCTCAACGAAGGCGTCATCGGTGATCGAATGCGTGAACCGATAGACGACCCAATACCCGGCAAAAGGCGCCACCACCAGCAGGACCAGACCGGCGACCAGCGCAAGCCGCAGCCAGCGATCGCCCCACCAAATCCGCCAAACAAACCGGGGCGAATTCGCTCCGGTCCGCGCTGGCCGAGGTTCGGAAGGTGTCTGCGGACTTTGTTGGCTCATGTGATGCACGTTCACTGGTGTTAACGGACTATGACAATGTGGGCACCTTCTTTTCTAATCCCTAGAGCACGGGAGATCGATGCCAAGCGGGAAGCAGAGAGCTGTCGGGACTACAGGGGTTTGTTGCCCGAAACGGCATCGGAGGGTAGGGAACCCTCAGGTCCCGACGAGTTTGCCGATCGCTTTTGCAGGATGGCCTCCATCTGTGCCAGCAGCTTCGTGAAATCGACGGGCTTCGTGTGATAGTCGGCACAGCCGGCCTGCAGAGTGCGCTCCTTGTCCCCCGCCAGTGCATGCGCCGTGAGCGCAAGTACGCCCACGTGTTGCAACTCGACAATCGCCTTGATCTGCCGCGTCGCTTCCCAGCCATCCACTTCGGGCATGTTCATATCCATCAGAATCAGGTCGGGCTTCTCCGCTTGGGCCATGGCGACTCCTGCCTTCCCGTCGGAAGCGGCAATGACCTCATAACCCCTTCGCTGCAGCCGTCGCGAAAGGGAGTCGCGATTTTCCTCGTTATCTTCCACGATCAGAATTTTTGGCATTGATTCAGCTCCCTCTGGGGACGGGTTAGGACACTGCCCTCGGAAGGCTCTCAACAGGTTCGGGTTGACTCACGGGTGCTTCTTCGCCGGCAGCCGGACGCTCGGTATAGAGAGCCACGACCTTCCGCACTTCACGCAAGAGAGCTTCGCGGCTGAAAGCCCCCTTTTGCAGTACTTTTTCCACGTTGCCGGAGAGCCGCCGGCGCTCTTCGAGTGTGAGGTCCTTAGACGTCAGCACGACGATTGGAATCGCCTGCCACTCGTCACGCTTCCGCAGCTCCTCGAGGAACTCGAAGCCGTCCATTTCCGGCATCATCAGATCGAGCAGGATGAGCGACGGCGAGCACCGCGCCAGCTGCTCGAGGCCCGCCCGTCCATTTTCAGCCTCGGCCACGGTCCATCCATGCTTAGCAAGCGCTCGCCGAATCACGTCGCGAGTCGATTCGTCATCCTCGACGATGAGCACTTGCGCTCCCGCGCCGGCCGCGTGGTACTTCTCCAGCACGTCGACCAGACGGTCCCGGTCGATCGGCTTGGTCAGATATTCGGCGGCGCCCAGCATATACCCCATCTCTGCTTCGTTCATGAGGGTCAGCATAATGACCGGAATGTTCATCAGCTTCGGGTCCGCCTTAAGAGCGCTCAGCACAGACCAACCGTCCATCCGCGGCATGAGCACGTCCAGGAAGATCACGGCCGGGCGGAACTGGGCGGCAAGCCGCAGTCCCTCTTCGCCGTCCGCGGCGGTCACGACCCGTATGCCTTTGGCAGTCAGCGACCGGCTCATGAACTCCAGCACGGCCGGCTCGTCGTCGATCACCAAGATCGTTGAGCCGTCAGGCGAGGCCGGCACAGCCGCCGACGACTCGGGTGATGCCGCAAGCACGGTTCGAGCCGGCAGACGGACGGTGAAGGTCGAGCCTTCGCCGGACACGCTGCTCGCGGTCACCTCGCCGCCCATCATTTCACAAAAGTGCTTGCTGATGGCCAGGCCCAGTCCTGTGCCGCCGTATTTTCGCGTCGTCGAGGCGTCGCCCTGCGTGAACCGCTGAAAGAGCTTGGCAACCTGCTCGGGAGTCATGCCGATGCCCGTGTCGCCAACGCGAAACGTGATCCAATCGCCCGTCGGCTCGTGTGTCCGCGCCGCCTCCAGTGTGATCGTGCCCTTCTCGGTGAACTTGCAGGCATTCGACACGAGATTGAAGAGGATTTGCCGGACCTTCGTCAGGTCGGAATACATTTCGCCCAGATCCGGGCGCAGCGGAGGTCGAGCGTGTTTTCCTTCTTCCCCACGAGCGGCTGCACGGTGCCGACCACCTCGTCCATCATTTGAACCAGCTCGAACTTCTCGAGCGAAAGTTCCATCTTCCCTGCTTCGATCTTGGAGAGGTCGAGCACGCCGTTGATCAGGGACAGCAGGTGCTTGCCGCCGAGGCGGATTTTTTCCAAGTCGGGCAGGAAATCGGCAAGACCGCGGTCCTCGCATTCTTCCTGCAGCAGTTCGCTGTACATGATGACGGCGTTGAGGGGCGTGCGCAGCTCGTGGCTCATACTCGCCAGGAACTGGCTCTTGGCGACGTTGGCGGCCTCGGCCGCCTGCTTGGCCTCCAGCAGTTGCTCTTCGATGCGTTTCCGCTCCGTCACGTCGGTCAGCACACCGACGAAGTGAGTCGCCGTTCCGCCCACGTCGGTAACGGGCGCCAGCGAAAGCGTCGCCCAAAATGGGCTGCGGTCCTTGTGGTAGAACAACACTTCGACCGAGACGTTCCGCCCGTCGCGATAGGCGGCCCGCAGCTCCTCGACGGCCGCGGCATCAGTTTCCGCGCCCGCAGAAATTCGATGTCACGCCCCTTCACCTCCCGGAGAGCGTAACCAGTGAGCCGCTCGAAGGCGGCGTTGACGTAGGAGAGTGGCTCGTCGTCGCGAGTCGGATCGGTAATGAACACGCCTTGAGCGATCGCCCGCAGCGCGCTCTCCCGCAGTCGCATCGCTTCCTCGGCCCGCCGCCTGGGAGTGGTATCCACAAACGTGACGACCGCACCGAGTCTTCTGCCGTCGCTGCGGATCGGATTGGCCCGATACTCGACCGGAAAGCTGGAGCCGTCGCGGCGCCAGAATACCTCGTCATCGATCTCAACGCCTTTGCCGCTGCTCAAGGCCTTGTCGATACGGCATTCCTCGCGTGGATAGGTTGTGCCGTCCGGCCGCGTGTGGTGAAACAACTCGTGGGCGGACTTGCCGAGCAGATCTCCAGCGTCGGCGTAGCCCAGCAGGCGGGCGCACGCCGGATTGGCAAACGTGCAATTCCCCTCCAGGTCCACTGCATAGATTCCCTCGCCGCTGGAAGCCAGCAACAGCCGACTGCGCTCCTCTGTCTCGCGCAGCGCTTCTTCCGACTCTTTACGGTCGATGTAGAGTGCGATCCCGTCCCCCAGGGGTTTCAATTCGATGAGCACGCTTTCCGCGAGCGCCTGCCGGGAGAACAGAGCCAGGACGCCCACAACCCGGCTCTCGACGATCAGGGGATAGCCGGCGAAGGCGACCATTCCCTCCCGCCGGGCCCAAGCCGGATCGCCGACTTCCGGGTCGTTCAGAACGTCATTCGTCAGGTGCGGCTTTCTGTCCCGCGCAATCCGGCCGATCTTGAAATCGCCAACCTTGACGCGGCTATGGGCCCCGTCGAGGTGCGTATACATGCCGGCGCTGGCACGCAAAACCAGCACAGTGCCGGCCCTGTCGAGCGTCCAGATCCGCACGAAGGCCGCATCGAGATGCTGGACGATGGCCTCGGTGCATTCCTGCAAGACGTCCGGCAATGGTTGGGCCCCGATCAGCGCCTCGCCGACGTCGGCCCGCAGAGTCTCCAGCCGCGCCTCTCCGCGAGTTCCTCCTCGGTTCGCTTCAGTTCGAGGAACAGGCCGACCTGACGGCCCAAACTGCCGAGCACGCGCAGCAACGATTCGTCCGGTGGCAAAACATCCCGATTCAGAAACTCGATAATCCCGAGGACCTTCTTCCCGAGTGCCACCGGGAAAGCAAAGGCGGCGCGGAAACCCTCCTTGGCAGCGAGCGGCCCGCGCGGCAAGTGCGGGTCCGCGGTCATGTCGGGGATCCAGCCGGGTGCACCGCTTCGCCAGACGGTTCCGGGCAACTCCTCCCCCAGAGCCAGAGGCCGCATGCGACAGGCCGATTCAAAATCAGCCGTATTCGTTGCGGGAGACGGCCAGACGTCGACACAGCGCAGGACGCTCTCGTGCCCGTCCACTTTCCAAAAGACGCCGATGGGCCATCCCAATTCCTCGCCGAGGGTCTCCAGAATTCGTTTGCCGGCCTCGGCCTGGGTCGGAGATTCGGCCAACACCTGCGCGACGGCTTGCTGGAGGGCCAAATGCTGTTCGGCCACGGTGACTTTGCTGCTTTTCATGTTCCCGCCTTCGACTCGGCGCCGTAGACGCTCGCCGAGCCGCCGACCGAAGTCGCCTGAGGAGCCTGTGCTGCCGGCTCGCGGCTCGAGTCCGCAGGGCGGCTGACAATCGCTCGAATCTGACTTCGACTTTGGAGCAGGGAGGTCGTCACGTAGCTGGCGCCCGCAGCTCGCAGGCGGACCAGCACCTTGTCGTAATGCCGCACGGGGCCCCAGTAGCCAACCACAATCGGAAGGTTCACGAATCGTTTGCGGAGCCGCTTGCACAAATAGCGGGCTTGGAGGAAGCCCCCCGGCGGCAGGATCGCGATGAAGACTAGGGCCGGACTCTCTTTCTCGATGCGGGCTTCCACGTCGGCGGGAAGTGCCCGCGTGGAAATGGGCTCGACCAAACATTCGTCCGGTTTGAGTAATCGGGCCAGCATCAAGACCGAAATCTCCTCGGCCTCGTGATGAGCCGGACAGCCCAGGACGAGCACGCCGTCGAGCGGCAGGCCCAGCGCCGCATCTGGGCGAATCAAGCCGGCGATCAGCGTCCACCGCGGGGGAAGATTCGGAGGACGGCAGCGCAGGGCCGGGCAATCTCAGCAAGATTTCTTTTGTCGACAGAAACACGAATGCCTCGTCCTCAACCGATAATCCCGCATTCTTGCGGTCGAGGCGGGCCAGCGCCAGCGCCGGGCAGCAGCACGTCGTCGCAAACCTGATCCAGTCCGCGCTCCTGGGCCTGCTTGTCGGCGATCTGCCGGGCCTCGTTCGCGTCATGCGCGAGCAGGCGTTGGTAGTACGCGATGTGTGGTTCCAGCGCCGGAGCGTTCCCAAGCAAGAGTGCGAAGTACCGTAGCGGAGGAAAGTTCTGGCCGAGGACCACCAGGCAGACCGTCAGCGGCGTGGCAAGCACCAGCCCGATCGGACCCCAGACCCACGTCCAGAACGCCGCTGCGACGAGCAGCGCGATCGGCGAGACTCCCGTGCCGTGTCCGATCAGCAGCGGCTCGGCAATGTTGGCTGTCACGAGTTCCAGCACCAACACGAGCGCGAGCACAAGCACGGGCGGTGTCCATCCGGGCGAAACGGCGAAGGCGAGAATCAACGGAAACACGGCGGCGATGATGCTCCCAATGAACGGCACGAAGCGCAGCACGACTGCCAGGCCACCCCACAGCAGGGCATACGGCACGCCGATCAGGAGCAGTCCCGATGCGAAAACGATGCCGAACCCCACATTGATCAGCGTTTGAGTCAGGAGAAAACGGCTGACCCGATGCGCCGATTCGACCAGGACGCGGGTCGTGCCCATCAGCCGGCCATGGCCCGGCAACCCAATCAGCCGGTTGCGCAGGTCCTCACGCTGGATGAGCATGAAGATCACCAAGACTACGACGAGGCCGGTTTGGGCCAGCGGTTCCAGGATAGGGCCGGCGGCGTTGACAAGTTGCTCGAAATTCGACGGCTCTGTCGGCCGGGCGACGACGACCGCCTCTTTCGAGACATCCTTGGGGCGGACGGTGTCGGCCTCCGTTTCCCCATTGACGACTTCGCGAACCATCTTTTGCAGTCGTGGGAACGTCCCCTCACGATTCGTCCGCAAGCCGGCAATTTTTTCATCGATTTCTTTGCGATGGGTCGGCAACTCCTGCGCAAGGTGACGGGCCTGGGAAGCCAGAACCCAGCCGACGAGTCCGCACAACAGACCGGTTAAGATTACCGTGGCGATCACCGCCGCGAGTCGTCCGAAGCCGCAACGCTGGATGGCGTTAACGACAGGAGCCAGGACAAAAGTCAGCATGACTGCCAGCACGAGGGGCACGATCACCGTCTTGGCCAGAATCAGGATGGCCACGATGAGAACCACGCCGATCAAGGGCCGCAGGAACGAAGTACGCGGCGCGTGCGAGGCCGTGGCCATGTGGAGATCTCTGGTTTTGGACGGATTCAACCCGGCGAATTATAGGTGCGCGGGCGGCCAAATAGGTAACAGCTTCCCAACTTGCGGCCTTGAGTTGCCGTCTTGATGCGGCAATCCGCGACCAGTCAAAATGATGAGGCAGGACGCACTGGAGGACGGGATGCCGTCGCGGGCCCTTGAGTGTCTCGTGCGAGATCAACTGGCCCGCGAGGCGATCCGACCGGGTCGCTTGTCTTAGGCTTTGAGCCGGCCGCCTTCGTCGGAGTCGATACCCAATTTCTCACAGACTTTTTTGCGTAGCAGACGGAGCGTCAAGCTACTCACGCGATGCAAAAGGGGCCGCCAAGCTCTATGAAATCGAATTCGACGAGCGGTACTTGTGGGATTAGGGCTCCCAACCTGATGCAACGCGCGGGAGCGAGAGGTAGGAAGCAGAACGCCCAAACCCGCCGAGCACAAAATCGTCGCCCGCAGCCGCAGGCACAAGCCGGAACTGCCCAGCGAAGTCGAGCTTCAATGCGACCTGAGCAGGAGGACGGGCACACTGAGACTGTGCTGCACCCGGCTTGCCGTCACACCAAAGAACAAGTCACCGACGATTCCATGCCCGTGCGTTCCCATGGCGAGCAGGTCGCATCCGCGCTCTTCGACCCGCTTCACGATTTCTCGAACCGGATCCCCGTACGCGAGTTCGGCCTG
Source organism: uncultured Planctomycetaceae bacterium (assembly GCA_963756305.1). GTDB lineage: Bacteria > Planctomycetota > Planctomycetia > Planctomycetales > Planctomycetaceae > DASPSM01. The sequence goes on along the minus strand of CAVWNP010000001.1, from coordinate 551,642 downwards.
TGCCTGCACGCCCGCGGCCGCGAACTCGGAGCGGACCGCCTCCAGATAGGCCCGACTTTTTTCGATCTCTTCGCCCCCGGCGTCCGGGCCGCTCCATTGAGCAGGGACGCTGGTCGCGACGCGAAACAGGATCACACGGCTGCGCATCAATCCTGCAAGCTTTTTGACGTGCTCAATGATGGCGCGGTCCACTGGGGAGGCGTCCAAAGTCAAGAGAATTGTGTCGTACATGCGTGTCGTCTCCGAGGCGATTGGTCGTCGCGTCTTTAGCGGCCGATGATCACCTGCCACGCGGATCGGATCGAGTCGGGAAGTCCGTAAAGATCCATTGCGGTAATCAAGATCGCGCTCGTCCATCCGGTGGTGAGCAGGAACCAGCTGCTACGCCACTGGCCCAATCGCTTGCGAGAACTGGTGAAATGCAAAAGCGGGAACATGGCGAAAGGCAATTGCAGCGCCAGGACCACCTGGCTCAATGTCAGCAAGTCGTTCACGCTGCTGTCGCCACGGATACCGATGATGACGATCGCGGGCAGGATGGCCAAGCCCCGCGTAATCAGCCGCCGGATCCAGGGGCTGAGTTTCCAGTGCATGAACCCTTCCATCACGACCTGCCCGGCCAGCGTGCCGGTGATCGTGCTGCTCTGGCCGCTGGCCAACAAAGCCACGGCGAAGAGCGTGCTGGCCGCGGCTGTGCCCAGGAGCGGCGCCAGCGTGAGGTAGGCCATGCGAATCCAGTCGGTATCCTCGCCAAAGCGGATCGTCTGGCCGCTGGCAACCGTCACGCTGTCCTTGTGATAGAAGACCGTGGCCGCCAGAACCAGGATCGCCGCATTCACGAAAAACGCGATGGAGAGCGCCACGGTCGAGTCGATGGTGTTGAAGCGGAGGGCCGTGCGGATCGAGTGCTCGTCCTTCTGAATCTTGCGGCTTTGAACCAGGGCCGAGTGCAAGTACAGGTTGTGCGGCATCACCGTCGCGCCGATGATGCCGATGGCGACATAGGCCATTCCGCTCTGGCGTAGCCCCGGGGTGATCAAAGCATGGCCCATTTCCAGGAAGTTCGGAGTCGTCTGGGGCAGGATGAAAATCTCGATGAAGTAACAGACGCCGATCGTGGCCACGAGGACCAGTACGATGGCTTCAATCGTCCGGATTCCGAGCCGCTGCATCGCCAGCAGGAGCAGGACGTCGGCCGCGGTAATGATCACGGCCACAAGCAAAGGAATGTGAAAGAGCAGGTTGAGGGCGACGGCGCTGCCGAGCACCTCCGCCAGGTCGCAGGCGCCGATCGCCAATTCGCACAGCAGCCAATTGGGCCAACGCGTCCACTTCGGATACCAGTCGCGACAGCACTGAGCCAGGTCCTTGCCGGTGACCACGCCGAGCCGAGCCGAGGTCACTTGCAGAAAGATGGCCATCAGGCTGGCCAAGGCGACGACCCAGAGCAGCCCGTACTTGAACTGTGCACCTCCCGCTAAGTCGGTGCCCCAGTTGCCCGGATCCATGTAGCCGACGCTGACCAGTAGGGCCGGTCCGACGATAAGCCCGCCACTGCGGCCAGAATCTCGCTCGATGATGCGGAACGTCGACGGTTCCGTGCAGGCCCTCGAGGGACCGATTGCCGCCTTGGGGAGCGGCGTTGCCATCCGCGGGTTGGAACGCGTCGCTCACTGGTGCCCCCGGATCACTTAGCCGATGGTCTTTGATCTTGCTTCGATATCGCTAGGAGCCTTCACGACGCTGTCCATTCATGAAGTCGAAAAGCTTGTGCGCTGCCCCCCGCCAATTGCCCTCGCGTGCCGTCGTGATCAATCCGTCCAGATAACGGGCGGCTTTTGGCGGCAGTCTTCCGGCGTCTTGGAGGGCGTGCAGACGCTCCTCGCATTCGCGACTCGCGTCGCATTTCGAGAGGTGAACGCCGTGAACAGCGCGTCGACCGTCTTAATAGCCTCTTTATCGGGCCCGATCTGCGGGGGCCTCGCCCACCAGACAAACCAACCCACGAGCAGCACCAATCCGCCGGCCGATGCTGCGATGGCCGTTCGTTTCGTTGTCGCGATGTTGTCGTCGGACATTCAGTCGTCTCCTGTGGGCTGCGGCACATCGCCCACGTTCATCGTCGAGAGGGCCCACCAGGTGTCGCCGTCGATGAAGGCGCTGACGAACCGCACGGAACCATCCCCAAACAACACATTGCCGCCGCTGCGACCTGCATGCTCCGAGTACATCTCGTCGGTGTGTCCGAAGGGATTGTCCGGTGCGTGGATGATGATGTTCGGATGGTCGTGGACGTCGGGCCCGCTGTGGACGCCGACGATGCATCCGCCGCTGTTGGTGTCGCCGATGCCGACGGGCGGGACCTGCGGTGGAATAACGCACCACGGAACGACGCCGACCCAGGTCTTGTTGCACAGAATCGGGTCGGCGTCTCCGGCGAAGACGGTCTGCGACAAGCCGTCGGTGACGTCCCGCGGGCGTGTGCGGGAATTCCGATAAAACGGACCGTTGATAATGTCATATTCAACTTGCGAGCCAACGGTGACCGGTTCCGGAACCGTGAAATCGATGGAATATGTTGACGTGCGATTCCAAGGCCCGTTTTGACCCGCGTTGAGCGCGTAGTGGCAGTGCGAAAATAAGATCGGCGGGTTGTACGGAGCCGGATTCAGGGGGTCTTCATTTGTGCCGGCCGTGTACTGTTGCAGGGCGAAGGGGTCGGAGTTACCGCTCTTCGACGACGAAGGGCAAAGGAACGCGGAGATTTGGGTCTGGACGAAAGTCGAGTTATTCGGAGCCCAGCACGGGAGGTCGAGTCTCAAGTTCCGATAGAGGTTTTCCTGTTCCATGAAGGGCAGGATCAACGCACCCCACGCCCAGCCAGACAAGCCGTTGTGGCCCAAATCGGGATAGCTGATGCCATAAGATACGCCGGCCTCGGTACCGGATCCTTGGACGTAGGACGGCGGGAAGCAGAGATTGGCGTCCGCATAGTTATGAAAGGCCAGGCCAATCTGCTTGAGGTTGTTGAGACACTGCAGCCGCCGCGCGGATTCGCGAGCCGCCTGCACGGCCGGCAACAGCAGGGAAGCCAGGATCCCGATGATCGCAATGACCACCAAAAGCTCGATCATCGTGAATCCGCGGCGTCGACGGGATGAAATCGCGGCCGTGGGTCTCATTGGTTCTCCTTCGATTGCGCAAATGCACGGTCGTGCCTGCCCATCAGATTATAATTCACTAATTCAAATTCATATTTTTGATTAATCAAAATATCGGCGCGAAGATTTGTCAAGTGACGGGGGCGTTTCAGTCGGGGCTGAAGCAAAGGCTCGGCGACCTACGAGGTCGAGCCGGGAGCCGGGTCAGCTTCGGAGAGGTTCGACCAGCAACTTGTCCGCTGCCGAGTAGCCGAGATCGATCGACCGTCCGTCCAACTCCACGCGGACGGTCCCGGCCTCGGAAATATTTGAAACCACGGCCCCGACGACTCCGACGGCCAGGCCCGAACTTGAGAGAAAACGCAGGAACTCTGGACCCTGGTTCAAGACGCGAACGAACTTGACGCGCGCTCCAGCCGGGCACTCGGTCAAGGGGCGAGCCCGTTTCGAGCGGCCACGCAGGTTTCCATCGGCAGCCGGGATCGGATCTCCATGGGGATCGTAAGCGGGTCGGCCGAGGAACTGGTCGATCCGATCGACGAGCTGATCGCTCACGGCATGTTCCATGTGTTCGGCTTCCTCGTGGACCTGGTCCCATGGGAATCTCGAGGGTCTTCACGAGGAACAACTCGATCAACCGGTGCCGACGGAGCATCCGCATGGCCAGTTTCGCCCCGCCGCGGTGAGAACGGCTCCCGCATACGGCGTGTAGCTGGCGAGCTTTGCCTCGTCGAGCGTTTTCAACATGCTGGTGACGGTCCCCGGCAAAACCGCGAGCGCGTCGGCGAGTTCGCCGGTTGAGACCGATGCCGATCCGCTCTGCATCGAGATCTGCAAGATGGCCTTAAGATAGTTTTCAACGGTCAGGCTGGGCACACGTTGACCATTCGTAATGAACTTCATCAAGTTGCGATCGCGGAGGCAGCGCAAACGGTTCTGTCGACGACTACCGATTATAAAGCGCCGTCCGGTGACAACCGAAGTGGGCCGCTTCGTTTCATCCCATGGCCTATAAAGGCACGACAGGCCTACGGGGAGCCACCCTGAATGCATCGGTCGGGCGGCTCGCGACACTCAATCAGCGGGTGCGTAAGTCGAGCGGATGGCCAACGCGTTGATTCACATTCGCGCCGAGAAATTTCCGATTCTGCCGGGCGAGGACGATGAGCTTGCCGATCCGGGACGGCACCCATCAGCGACTACTCCCTGCGCTTCGGTTCGCGCACAAAACTGCCCGGAAAGCAGGGAAATGCCATTCGTGTCAGGAACTGCACCTGGCTCCACCAATGTGATATCGGCCTAGGAACCCGTTGCACCGGCCCCGAACGATTGGGATTCTGACGATCCTACGGCGGTATGAACGGGTTTTTCCAGACTCGACACAATGGTTTCTCAAGTGCTTCTCATTGCGACGGAAGCCGGGCAGTTCTGTCGCGGGATTGACTGAGTAATCCAAGCGGCCATCGTCGGCAGTGCACTCGTACAAGGGCACAGTCGCGGCGGGCGGCGAGGTCGAATTTGGCGGCAGGGCGTAAAACGCGATGCGGCGCGTCCCGGCCTGCGCCATTCGGTTCCAGCGACAGCCGGCCCCTTTTTCCAGCCTCCGCGTAGACGGGCACCCGTCCGTCACCTGGGCGGTCGAACGCGAAAAACGCAATCCGGCTCCGATCGGGCGGCGGCAACGGCTTCCGCGGGGCTGGCAGTCCGGCGTGCAGCAAACGCGCCGCCGTCGGCCGCGCGGTAAATCGCGACCGGCAAGGCCAAGCGCGGATCGCCAAGATCGAGGCGGTACATGATCAGGTTGTAATCGTAGCGGGGCGTCTGATCCGGGTTTCCTGCGAACGTGTTGGCATAGGTCCCGTCGAAGTAAATCACGCGCCCGCCCCTTGCGCAAAGACGGGGTGTTGTTTGGGGTTGTAAAACGAATAGTGATCGTGAGTCACGATCTTGACTGCGTAGACCCAGGGCCCCAGGGGCGAGTCCCCTTCCGCGTACCAGACTTCGCCCAAGTACGAAGTGTCACCACCGCTTTGCACGAAGATCAGCACGAACCTCTGGCGATACTCATTCCAATAGCAAGACCCGAAGTGCGCAAGAATCGGACGACCCGTGTCCCGGTCGCGAAATTGAAACAGGCCCTCATGCGGCTTCAAGACGCCAGCCTGAAAAAGCCCGGCTTGATGAAAGCCTGCTCGTCTTCCGGGCTCACCGGCGGGGTGTTTTTTTTCCAGCCATAGCGCACCGTGCCGTCGGCTGCCCGGTCGATCTCCCGTTTGTCGAGGCGGCTGCCCGGTCGCAGACAGGTGTACGCTTCGTAACTCTCCAGTCGCATCAGTGACTCGGCACGAGCCGGGACGCGAATGAATGGAATCGTTGTCCCGTAATAGATGTAATCGTCTCGACCGTCGCGAATGCGGATCGGGTGCCCCATCGGCTTGATCACCGGGTCGCGGCCAAAATCCGCCACGCTGCGAAAACGGGTCGTCTTGTCATCGAATTCGGCCAGGCCGTACTTATCCGTGACGAAAGGCGGTTTGACCCTCACGTAGCTCGCGAACATGCGCTCGCCGCCGGTTTTTTCGTTCGACAGGCCGGTCTGCGGATCGGAAAGCACGATCAGGCTTCCCAGCCAGGTGGCCCCTTCGCCCGGCATCTTCGCCATCGGACGTGCGAATCCATCCTTTCCGGTGAAAATCTCCAGATCGACGCCGACGGCCGGATCGAGCCCGCCTTTGCCCGGTAGCTGCGATGTCGCTCCCGTCACGTAGAAGTTGCCCAGCGGATACTGCGGCCGATTCGTGTCGCCCCAGAACCAGTAGAGGGCCCCGCGGTAAACGGCCGACATCGTCGCGTCACAGCCGAAAACCTGGCCATTGAGCAGCGGCTCTTTGATCGGAACCGGAAGTCCCGTCAGTACACTGTCGCGGTAAATGCCCGCCCCGGTCAGCCGATAAAGCCGCTCGGCAATGTTGATCCGCTTGATCTTCAGCACCGCGCTGCCGCCGGCGGCAAGTTTCAAGGCCTTGCCCCGGTAGTCGAACCCGTCTTTGGGATACTCGTAGCCATGACTCTTGACGTGGAAGAAAACATCCAAGCCCATCAGGCCCGGCTCGTCGATCGCGGCGACTCCCTGACTGTCTGTGTAATACCGGACGTTGTTCACGGTCTTGAGCTCGACCAATGGGACTCCGCGACCAGTCTGTTCATCCACGACTTGAATGCGGAACGGGACATCGGCATAGAGTGACGTCGGCTCGAGCGAACCGCAAAGCACGGCATACAGCACGAAGCCTGTGGCCAATCGCTGCATCGTCACTTGTTCCTTGCGGGGCGAATCCGCACACCGATCCGGCGAGCCTGCTGACCGCCGTCAGCGGAGCGGCCAACGGCTGACCCAAGCCAGACGCATCGTGCTGACAGACGTCGGAACCATCCCGGTCCCCAACCGAGGTCTCGTTATCATGCCACGGCGATGCGCCCGTCGGAACCGAGCTGCGACGATTGACGGCGTTCTTCGCTCGCGTTTGACGCGGCGGGAGTTCGCGCTGCGTTCGGCGTTCGAGATGCGGAGTGCCGAGCCGGTGCAGCTGCGCTCCGGAAAGCACAATCGGCGCGGAGCGCCGGGCGGGGGTGTCGCGGGACAATCAATTGCGTGGCTGGTTTCGAGTGGCGAGCAAGAACGGCGAAATGAGGCGGCTGCGGGAACATTCAGTGGCGAAGGCGAGTTACGTCCGTCTACTTGCATTATGCCAAAAAAGTGCTTGTTGTTCAAGAAAAATCTGGCGGAAAAAAATCGAGGGCAGAGCCGAGCACCCAAGCCCCGGCTAAGTCTGGCCGGGGACTTTTTCCCCCAGCGCCATGAGGGCGGAGCGGAGTTTTTCGTCCGCCATGGGGGCGGACCAGAGTTTTTTGGGCACCACCCCAAAAAAGTCGCGAGGAGGCGGGAAGAAGAGGAAACGACCGAACCGGGCCGCGCGCTGACACTTATGTCTTCCGCCCCCGGACTCCGGACGCCCGACTCAAGACTTTTTTGGCGTGGACCCCAAAAAAGTCCCTTTTTAGCGCCCCAAAAAAGCCAAAAAAGTCGCCGCGGGGGAGGGAAGAGGGGCAGAATCGGGGCGCGGGCTCAAACAACGGGGCGACTTTCCCGACGGGGAGCGAAAAAAGTCGCGGCCGTGGCGTGGCTAACAAGCGTCCGTTCGGCCTGCCGTTTAAGAGGCCGGATTGGCGGCCGTCGGAATTGGCTGGCGTTCTGACGCGTCGTGCTTGCCGATGCTCGTTTTGGCGATCATTTCGCCGATGAGTTCGACGATGTAGTCGATCTCCGAGCATGTCTTGTCCATGGCCGCCAGGAACTCATGTGCCTGGGCCTCGGTCAACGTCAGCGGCGGTTCGACACGCAGCACTTGCGGGTTGGAACGCGTAAACTGCGTGTAAATCCCGTGCCCGTGCAGCAGCGTCTGCATGGCATGCAGCACGTGGAACGCGTCGATGAACTGGCTCATTTCCCGGCCCATGTAGGGTGCCAGACCCGAGGGGTCGGTCGCCAGCCAGTGCGACTTGAGATTGCCGGGCAGCCGTTCGAATTCCAAACCGATGAGCAGCCCGCGGCCGCGGACCTGCCGCAAGCAGTCGTAACGCCGGCAGAGATCGTTCAATCCCTGCGTGAGCTGCTCGCCGCGGGCGGTGGCGTTTTCCGCGATCCGTTCCTTTTCGATCGTGTCCAAGGCGGCCAGTCCCGCGGCACACGCCAGGCTACCGCCGCCGAATGTGCTTGTATGCAGCGTGCAGTTTGCAACCGAACCGTAGGCTTTCATCCAAATGTCGCGGCGAGCGAGCATGGCGCCGATCGGCATCATTCCGCCGCCGAGCGATTTGGCCAGCGTGATGATGTCCGGATGCACGTCGTCGTGATCGACGGCGAACAACCGGCCCGTGCGACCCATTCCGGTCTGCACTTCGTCGACGATTAAGAGCGTTTCGGTCGAGCGGCAAATCGACTGCACTTCGCGGAGGTAGCCGGCCGGCGGCACGCGCATCCCGCCTTCACCCTGAATCGGTTCGACGATGAAGGCCGCAAAGTGCCGCGAAGCCAGCGTTCGTTCAAGTGCTTCAAAATCTCCGTACGGAATGGCCTGGCAATCGCCCAGGAGCGGCCGAAATGGCTTCTGATACGAGGGATTGCCCGTGAGCGACAGCGATCCCATGCGTTTTGCCGTGGAACGACCCCTCGCAAGACAAGAGGCCGGTTCGACCGGTGGCCGCGCGAGCAAGCTTGATCGCCGCCTCGACCGATTCGGTGCCGCTGTTGGTGAAAAAAGCCATCTCGAGGCCGGTCGGCGCGAGGCCGATCAGCCGCTCGGCCAGTGCCGACGCATAGGGATTGACCGCCGTCGGCGTGAATCCCGGCGCCTGCTCGCGGATGGCCGAAGTCACCGCGTCGGCGACGGCGGGATGGTTGTGTCCCAGATTCAGGGCGCCGAAACCGGCGACGAAGTCCAAATATTTCTTGCCGTCCGCATCGTAAAGATACGCCCCCTCGCCGCGGACGAACGTCTTGAGCAATCCGCTCTTGCCGTTCATCGCCATCACGACGGGATTGAGGTACCGGGAGTAAAGGCGGGCAGCCCGGTCCGCGCGTCGCTTCGCCGCCGGCGTGGATGCGGCCTGGGGTTTGCCATTCGATTCCGCGGCGGTCGTCGATCTTTGTTTTTGCCGAATCCGCGTTTTCTGGAACTTGACGATTGCCTCATCCGTCAACGGAACTCCAAACGAAACGAGGCGTGAGAACTCGAAGCCGTGCTGCCGGGCGATGCCCCCGATTTCCTGCACTGTGTCGGGCTGCAGTTCGCGCCCCAGCGACAGGCATTCTTCCCGATTCTTCGAGTCCCAGCAGGAGCGTTTCGCCCAAGCAGCTGGGGATCATGCCCTGCTGAAACCAAAGCAATTTTGACGAGGACGCCATCGCTTCGGGCAGACGCACGAGTCCGCCGGTCAGGATCAAAACATCGTCGCGCTCGGCCGTTGCTCCCCTGAATATCCGTTGGCACGCCGACATCGATGACAAGCGTGCCCGGCTTGAGCCATGACTGATCGATGCAGCTTCCGGTCGAGGTCGCGGAAAGGACGACGCCGGCCTGTTCGAGGGCCTGCGGAATATCCGTAAGAAGCTCGGCCCCGAGCTGTTGGGCCAGACGAATTGACGGTCCGGACGATCGACGCCCGACCAAAAGCAGGCGTCCGCAATGCGGAGCAAGCAGCGTCGCGGCGACCGAAGCGATGCTTCCCGGGACGCCCACGACGGCGACCGTTTCGCGGGCCAGATCGATCCCCACGTCGTCGCTGGCTTCATACAAGTTTTGGAGGGCGGTGTAGGCCGTCAGACTGTTTCCAGTCGTCACGGCGATCTGGCTGCCCTGGGCGATGACCTCGCCGCGGCCGCCGACAATGCCCGTCAGCGAACCCAAGCCAACAACCCGGGCCCCCCAATCAGTGGCCATCTGAACTGCTTGAGCGATATAGGTTAACGCCCTGATCCGGATCGTCGAGGATGGCCATCACATCCATCGGGATTTCGTAAAGCCGACCTTCGGCCGTCGCTCCCCGTGGCGAGACCAAGCCGAGCAATTCGTCGACGATCCGAATTTCCCGCGGCGTCTCCCCCGTTCCAGCACGCGCCCGTTCGACCGCTTCGTGGAGCTGGCCGGTCATTCCCAGGGGATCGGTCCCCCAAAGACGACGCAGCAAGCCCCCCTCATCGTCGAGCTTGATGAAGGAATCCGTTCCGCTGGCGATGGGGTGAACGACGAAGGCAAATCTCATGGTGCGCGGCTCTCCGTGACAATTGACAAACACAGCGCCAATCCCCATTCTGGGGCCTGAGGACATGAATTGCAAAGCCAATCAGAATAAGCAAGTCGAGCGAGTCTACGCGCCGCATGTCCGCCGCTTCAACTCTGAACCTAAGTCCAGCATCCCTTTTGGATTTGTTCGAGGACTACCGGGGTTCTTTTCTCGATTTGGACCAAAAAGTCGCCTGGGACGGTAGCAGACTGCGCCGCTCGCGACCAACTTTGCCGAGAATTGCGCGAGTTGGGAGTTGCCGCCGGGCAACGCATCCTAATCGGTGTGGGAAACGGTCCCGGCTTCCTCATTTCTTTGATTTCCACACTCTCGGTGGGCGGATCGCCCGTTTTGCTCCATTTCGAGACGCCGCCGGGCGAACTCAATCGGCTTGGCCGCGGCTTACGGGGCTCGCTTCGCGCTGACGGAAACCTGGTCGGCGGCCGATCTGACGCCGGTGTCGCTCAAGACGAAGCCGATCGCGATCGGCGGTGCGCTCTGGGCTGGCTTGTGCTTTGATGGACGACGGCGAATCGAACGGAGAGCGATGCCTTCCCGTCGATTCCGTCAGTCCCCTTGCATCCGACCTCGGGAACGACCGGGACACCCAAAATCGCCATTCGACATGGCGAAGCCGCCGTCGCCGAGGCCCTCCACTACCAGCAAACGATGGGCATCACGCCTGATGACACCCTCCTTTGCGTGGTACCGATGAGCCATGCGTACGGATTCGGAACTTGCGTGACGATGCCTCTCACTTCGGGAGCGAGCGTCGTCTCGAGCCGCCGATTTCAACCCCACCTCGTGATGCGGGCGTTCGGCGAGCATCGGATCACGACTTTCCCGGCGGTCCCGGCCATGCTCCATCTTCTCTTGGTGGCCGCCCGCGGTCCAATTGCCGGATTACCGGGCCGCGTCCTATCGGCCGGCGCTCCGTTGGGGGAGCAAACCGCACAGGCCTTCTTCGATCATACCGGTCAGGCGGTGCAATCTCTCTACGGTTCGACCGAGACGGGAGGCATCGCTATCGATGTCAAACCGCCCGGTAGCGGAATTCCCGGCTCAGTCGGCCCCCCGATGGAACCGGTGTCGGTTGAGATCCGCCGCTTCGACAACGCCGAGGAATTGCGGGAAGGGGTCGGACGTGTCCGTGTGAAGTCGGCCTCGATGATGGCAGGTTACCTGACTCGCGACGGCATCGACTCCTCGCGGATCGTCGATGGCTGGTTCGAAACCGGCGATCTGGGATTTCTCGATGACTCCGGGCGAATTCACCTTGTCGGCCGCGAGAGCGAAGTCATCAATGTCTTCGGCCTCAAAGTTATCCCCAGCGAGGTCGAGGCCGTCCTCATGACCGCCCCGGGTGTCACGGATGTGAAGGTTTATGCGGGGCAGCACCGGTCTGGATCGCAGATCGTGAAGGCAGCGGTCGCCGGAGCTGGAATCGCTCGATGTCGCCGCGATTCGTGAGTATTGTGCGAAGCAATTGGTCGGCTATAAACGGCCCGAAGTTATCACGCGACTGGATGCGCTCCCCCGAACGTCGACCGGAAAAATCATTCGCGACCAACTCCCGTAATTGGGTCTTTCCAACACCAAGGTGCGAGCAACGTGGATCAGGCTGGTCTTGAATATCGTTTGACCGAGATTCTCGCGCGGGTCGTCAGCGAAGGAGGCAAATCGGCCCGCTCAGCCTCGGAACTCGGTCCCACGCAGGAATTCGCGGCCCTCGGCGTCAACTCGGTCGATTTGATGGAATTCATCCTGCGGGTCGAAAAGGAACTCAACGTCGACCTGTTAGGCACGATGCTGCCCGACGAGTTGCCGAGCACGCTTCGCGGTTGGTCGGAGTTCGTGTATCCGCGTTTACAGCGGCCGTCCCAACCATGATCGAGATTCGCACGTTCGACGGCACTCCCCAGGAGTTGGCCGCATTCTGTACCGGATTCTGGCGCGACCGATACGGCGGCAAAATGGCGATCCCGCTTTGGGGCGGTCCGCTTCTCGATTGGTTGTTTTTCTCGGACGATCCCCCCGGGCACCAATTGCTCGTCGCGGCCTATGACGGGACGCGGCTCGTTGGCACATTGCCTGAAAAGGTCGTGCAATATCACCTACAAGGCCAGCCGATTGTCGGCTCATTTGGCAGTTTCTTCACGATCGATCCGGCCTACGAGAATCAGGGCGTCTCGCTCAAGATGGTGCTCGAACAGCGGCGTCGCCATCGTGAGTTGAAAGCAACGGTCTCGGCGGGTTATTTGATCCGCGGAGAATCGGTCTCGAAGGGGCAGCAATTCTGGATGCGTCTGCGTGACATGTACGTCGTCATGAATGCCGGGCTTTGGGTCCGTCTGATCGACCACCGGGTCATGAGCGAGTTTTTGTTTCACCCGTTTGAGAAGTACGGAGCGAGAGCCTTGGGGTGGTTCCAGCCACGGCCAAAATCCGCGGCACCTTCGGCGGGAATTCGCCCCTATCGGGAATCGGATCTGCCTGATTGTCTGCGCCTGGCGAATGAGGTCAGTCGATCGGCGGACTTCGGTTTGGTTTGGGATGGGCCCACGTTGGGCCGCCAGTTGAACCACAAAGGTTTTCCCCGGACGATCGTGGCCGAGCAGAACGGACGCGTGGCGGGCTTTGTAAATTATTTTCTTCAAGAGTATCTCGGCCGACGCGAAATGTTGGCCGGCGTCATCGATGTGCTCGCAGTGGGCGAACTTCCGTACAACGCGCAGAAACGCTTGCTTCAAATCGCTCTCTCGCAAATGGCGTCCGAAGGATGCCACTCGGCCCTGTTTCTGCGCGTGGCCGGCCAACCGGCTTTGCTCTTGTCGCGAATGGGATTCATCGCCGAGGCTGCGCACTATGATTACGCGATTCAGTCAATGGCTCCGGATGCGCCGCGCGTGAAAACGCGGCGAATTCATGCGCTCTGGCGCTAGCCCAGATGCCGTCAGCTAGCCACGGCTTCGCGAACCGCGGCGACAGCATCAGCACACAATGCGGCGGCCACTTCGTGCGTCGGCGCCTCCGCGATGATGCGCAGGATCGGCTCGGTGTTGCTCGCGCGAACCTGGACCCAGCGATCCGACCAATCGAGCCTGCAGCCCGTCACCCCGGCTCGCCGTCGCGTCGGAATATCGCATTTCCAAAGCGCGACAAGCGGCGTCCGCGCGGTCGCGCGGACAAGTGAGTTTGTCTTTCACAATCACATAACGCGGCATCGAGTCGGCCCAATCCGCCAACGTGCCCGTGCGCGTGGTCAGTCCGGCGAAAATGTACGCCATTCCCACAAAGCTATCGCGCACGTAACCGACCTTCGGCTCGATCACGCCCCCGTTCCCCTCTCCGCCGAAGACGGCGCCGACCTCACGCATCTTGGCGACAACATTCGCTTCGCCGACATGCGAACGGGAAAAAGCGCATGAATGACGTGCGGCGACGTCCGCGGTGACTCGACTGGTCGAACCATTGACCACGACCGGACCGGGTGTGCGCCAGCACATAATCCGCACACAACGCGAGCGTCAGTTCTTCGCCAATATATCGACCTTGGTTATCGACAATCGCCAGGCGATCGGCATCAGGATCCTGCGCGAAACCAACGTCGGCCCCGTGGCGCACCACGGCGTCGCAGAGTCCGGTGAGATTTTCTTTGACCGGCTCCGGAATGTGTTCAAACCGGCCGTCCGGATTTCCGCCGAGGATCGTCGCATGGCAGCCGAACGCTTCCAAAAGTCTTGGTCCCCACAGTGCGCCGGCCCCATGGTTGCAATCGAGGATCACCTTCAATCGCCGCTGCCGAATCGCCGGGCCATTGACCAATTGGCAAACTCGATCGAGGTGTGCCTGGCCCGCGTTCGGCGACTCGGTCGTCGCACCAAGTCGATCCCACCGCACGAGCGGCAACGGTTCTGTATCGAGCAACTCGATGAGCCGCTTGCCCGCGGCCTCGTCGAAGACCGAACCTTCGCCGAGAACGGCTTGAGGCCGTTCCATTCGATCGGGTTGTGACTCGCGGTGATTTCAATGCCGGCCGCCGCGCCCAAGTGGCGAACGAGAAATCCGCAGGTCGGCGTCGAGATGATGCCGGCGTCGACGACCTGACATCCGACCGATTCCAGACCGGCTTGAACCGCATGTTTCAGGAGCATGCCGCTCGCGCGGCCATCGCGGCCGACGACCACTTTGCCTCGATCAGCGAGAATCCCGAAGGCCTGCGAGAACTTCACGACAAAATTGGGGTCGAGGCCGTCTCCGACAATTCCTCGCAGACCCGAAATGCTAAGAATCCGTTCGGGCACGTTCGTTCTCTCTTTGTTGCAGGCGCAGCGGCACTTCCAATCCGTGCCGCTCCATCAAATGGCTGTCGGAAAGGACGTCTTCGGTCGGACCATCCGCGCGGATCTTTCCCTCGTCGAGGACAATCACCCGCGTGCACAACTCGGCGACGACATCGAGGTCGTGTGTCGCAATGAGCTGGCTGCCGTCAAAACGCCTCAAAACGTCGATCAAAGTCCGCCGCGCACGGGGGTCGAGGTTGCTGAAGGGCTCATCGAGCGCCAGGATCAACGGGTGGCACGCCAGCACTCCGGCAAGACAGACCCGCTTGCGCTCGCCCAGACTCAGCTGCAGCGTGCTGCGGCGCTCAAAACCCTCCAGATGTACGGCCGCCAGGCTCTCGGTGATCCGTCGCTCCACGTCTTCCCGCGGCAGTCCGAGATTGAGAGGCCCGAAGGCGACGTCTTCTCGCACGGTGGGACAAAAAAGCTGGTCGTCCGGATCCTGGAAGAGGAAGCCGACGAGCCGGCGAACTTCCGCGAGATGTGCTCCTCCGACCGAAAGTCCCGCCACGTGGATCGCGGCCCCGTTCGTCGACGGCCGTGCCTGCCGGGGTCTCTGCGGCAGAAGACCGTTCAAATGCAACAGCAGCGTCGACTTGCCGGCGCCGCTTGGCCCGACGATGCCGACGATCTCGCCCCGCGTCAGCGAAAACCGCACCTCGTGCAAGCGCACGCTGGCCGTTCGGGTAGGTGTAGCTCAACCCGTTTACGTCGAGCACGGTGTCTGCGGCGAGAGTCATTCGTCGAGGGTCCGCAGGGTGCCGTCCCAACCTCGCGCGCACATCGCGCCGTACACGCGTTCGGAACGTTCCAACGCGCGGATCATCAGCATGCCGATCATGCTCGCGCCATTGCGCCAGCGAAAGAAGGCCCCGGCCTGATCGAAGGCTCGGGCGCGGCGGGCCGTGCGCATCGTGTCGAGTTCGTCCCAAAGGACAAACACGAAGCGGTACATGAAGGCCAGGATCGCCAAGAGAATCGCCGGCACTCCGGAACGCCTGAGCGTGGCGAGCAACTGGTCGAAGGGAATCACGTTCACCAGCCACAGTCCGGACAGGAAGGACTCCGTGCCGCGAAACAGGACGCCAGCCATGATCTCCCAGCCGCCGCGAAAACCTTGCGAGAGGGGAACGCCGATGGCGAACAGCACCGCCAGCGCCAGAAATCCCGCCAAACGCCGCAGCACGTAGCGGAACGGAATTCGTGCCAGACTGAGCGAGGCAAAGAGTACGCACAAGAGCGCACCGTGCGCCGGCCAATGCACGGGCGGAATCACCATCCCTAAAGCGATGGCTGCGATCGACAAAAAAATCTTGAGCCGCGGAGGCAGACGGTGGCAGACCGACTGGGCTCTGCCATACCGGTCGAGATAATCACTCACGGCCCGCCTCGATGGCCCTGGATCTCAGGCTCACCGCCCGGCCGAATCCCATCGCCAGTAAGAAGACGGCAAGCGTGCCGATCACTCCGGCCAACGAAACAGAAAGTCCCTGCCAGTTTCCGGCGGGGAGCACCTTGCTGTAATCGCTGAATATTGACCAGGCCGATTGGCTGAGCTCCGAGAAACCGTGTTTTTCGGCCGCTGCGTCGAGTCCGTCCGGCAATTGGGAAGCAAACGGAGCCAGAAACGCGCCGATGCACAGCGCCAGCACAATTCCCGCGCCCGTTACGCGACCCATTCCCCCGATGATGCCCGGGCGGGACGGATCGCCGCTGGCCATGACCAAATCGGGCCGCTGAGCCAAAACGTAGGCGACAACCGCGCCGGTGATCAGAGCTTCCCCGATGCCGATCAGCGAATGGATGGCGACCATCAAGGCGAAGAGATTACGAAATTGAAAATCCTGCGGCGAATGCGATAGTCGAAATTCGAGACAGAAGAGCGCAGAGGCCGCAACAACGGTGACCCACGAGGCGATGACGGCCCCGACGATTGTTCCTACCCGCTGATTGCGAAAGAATCGACGTACCACGGCGGCGACGGCATATCCGCCGATCGAGCCGATCACCGCCATGTGCAGAATATTGGCGCCCAGCGCAAACAATCCGCCGTCGGAAAACAGGAACCGTTGGACAATCAACACCATCGCCAACGCGAGGCATCCCGCCCAGGGGCCGAGAATCAATCCCGCCAGCACGCCGCCAATCAAATGTCCCGAGACGGGTACGACGACCAGCTGAAAATTGACCATCTGGCCGGCGAAAATCATCGCGGCCATCATGCCGGTCATCGGCACGACCCGATCGGCCAGCTCGTCACGCAACTTATAGATCGAGTATCCCACAGCTGCGGCGGCAATCACACCGGTCGCCGCGCAAACGTCGGGACTGAGATAACCATCGGGAATGTGCATGGCGCACGTACACTCTATTCGGCTCCGGATCGCTTTGCAATTGCCTGCGGTGCTTGGTCTTTTGGCACTGAGTTGCGGGCCGATCATTGCCCCCTTTACGCTGCGCACAGCGATCCATTCAAACGGTGGCGCCCTCGATGAATATGACCCCGCGAAGCAGCGAAAACCGTTCCGGCGGCGATGAAATCGCATCGTCCGCCAAGGCGCGCGTCGACGTTCTACGGCGATCTGCGCGACCCCCGAAATCTTCACTCGGATCAGCGAATGGCAGGGAAACGAGCTGGCCCTGCAGGAACGACTGCGGGCCGAGTTTGCTGAGGACCTGGTTCGGGAGTCGCTGAGCCTGTCTGAGCTTCGCCGAAGAGCAAAAACCAAATTCTCGCGGGCCTCAGAAATGTGGTTCGACCGAATTGGCTTGGAACAAAGCACGACCGAGCCCGTCGCACGTCACAAAGCGCAGCGATTTGATGGAACCGTTTGGGATTATTGCTGCGGAATCGGTGGCGACGCGATCATGTTGGGTGAACGATGCGAGGTTGTTGCCGTCGATCGCAGTCCGGCCTGTTGCTTGTACACCGAGTACAATGCGGAGGTTTACGGCGTCTCGGGCCAAGTGAAAAGCCTTTGCGCCGACATCGAATCGCTCGCTGAGCAGACGGGTCTCTTGCACATCGATCCCGATCGCCGATCCGGAGCCGCTCGACAGGCTCAAATCGGCCGACGCTCGCTGCGAATGGAAGAGGGAAGCCCGAGTCTCGAATTTCTGACGCAGCTCACCGAGCGCTTTCGTGGCGGCGCCATTAAAGCCAGCCCGGCCGCAAATTTCGGAGGAAAATTCCCCGCCGCTGAAATCGAACTCGTCAGCCTGAACGGCGAATGCAAGGAGGCGACGATCTGGTTTGGCGAACTGGCGGAGCCGGGCCTCTGGCGGGCCACGGCCCTTCCTTCGGGTGAGACAATCGCCGGAGACCCGCTGGCGTCCGTCGCGGCGATTGCTCCGCTGTCCAAGTTTCTTTTCGATCCCGATCCCGCTCTTGTTCGAGCTGGATTGATCGATCGCTTCGCCGTGGAATCGGGGCTGGCAAGGTTGGACGACGAGGAAGAGTACCTCTCCGGCGAACAACCGGTCGCGTCCCCGTTCGTGCGGCCGTTTGAGGTCGTTGCCGAATTGCCGAACAACGATCGCGAAATTCGCCGCTATTTTCGCGGTGCTGGAATCGGTCGGCTGGAAATCAAATGCCGGCGAATCCCCATCGACGTCGAGTCGCTACGCCGTAAGTTGCCCTTGTCTGGGGAGCACGCGGCCGTCCTGATTTTCGCTCGACTCAACGGACGCGCCCGCGCGTTGGTTTGTCGTCGAGTTTCCCCCGCGAGCGAAGCCGATTCCAACTCCTCACCCGCAGACTGAATCGGCAGCGCGATGGGTGACCTTAGTTTGCGATCGGCTGACGGAATTGTGCCGTGCGCCACCGGAACCATCTGCTGTGGCGGCACGCCGTTATTTTGAGCCGTGAAGGGGAATCCGTACGCGACTAACGAACCCGTGGTCAGTTCGGCGACGTAAACCATTCCGGCTCCGAACGTGCCACCCTGACCGGCGATCTGCCCCTGGCCGCCGACAAACGCATAGACCGGCTGCGCCGCTCCTTTTTCATCGAGCTTGAGGTCCGCCGCGACGTCGCGGTAGAAGCTTTGCGTGAAGTTGCCGATATTTGGGGCCAGATAAAACCCCTGCAACCGCCCCGTCACAAAGTCGAGAATGAAAATTGCCTCCGTCCCGGGAAGGCCGGCGATCGCCGTGCTGGCCGCGACCGAAATCATGCCAAACTTGTCATTGCGGTCAGACTGGTCGGCTCGAATCGGTTCGTGTGGCCAGAAGTAAGAAATTCCCAGCCCGAGCAACACGCCGCCAACCAACCAGATGCCACGGTTTTCGCCGAATCGAGAGTGCACAGCGTACCTCCGTTCGTAATCGAGAGCGAATCGGGAGATTCGACTCGCAATAGGACCCAGCCCGGTCTGTTGCCATCAGTTTACGATTTCCGCGTTCAGCCGAATAGCCTATTTCGCCGAGAGCTTCTCGGGTGTTTCGCTCGACTCCACCAGTTTAAGCACGTTGTCAATCAGGATTTCCCCGGTCATCTCGCCGAGCGACGTCCGTGAAACATATTCGTATCGCGGGAAGCTGTTGAAATCGACTTTCGTGAGAATGTAGCCGAACGCGTCGTTCGTCAGGCCGAAGAGCAGATTATGCTCGCCGTGCATCTTGCGCTTGAGATAAAAGCCGATGTTCGGCAAGGCCTCGCCCGGAATGGTGACGATCTGCGCGTTGCCGAGATTCACCAGGTTGAGCCGGGCCGTGATCGTGTGATTCTCGTTGTGGGGATATTGCAGGGGAGAACCAAGAATAATCGCCCACATCAAGGGCGAGTCGACGGGGAACTGCACGTCGCGCGAGTAGCAGGCCAAGCGCGGATCCTTCTGCACCGGAGTGTCCTTGATAATCCGCAGCGCCTCGTCCGCCATCAGATGGCCGATTCGCAGGCATTCTTCCCAGGTACGGGCGTCATTCCATTTCGCCTCAATGGGATTGCTGCTGGGTTGATCGAGTAGGCGATTGTCGGCCGTGATCATTCCGCCTTGGGCGCCGTTCATGAAGATCGCCATTCCGCCGGCCTCTTTTTCCAGCCGGTCGCGCATCGGCCCCACCAGATCGGGACTGAGAAATCCCGCGTTTGGTCCGAGAACCTCCGGATGAATCGCGTAATTGACGAGCGTCGCCACGGTCTTGCCGGCCGGCGTCTCGGCGCGAATCACGCTCATTCGCTGGTCGTAAAGTTGCGGTGCATAATAGTTGTACGCAATCTTGCCCCGCGCCTTGCCGGTCGCGATGCGGATGGAGCACGGCTGCAAGTGGTCGATCGCGTCGTTGAGCGCGGCGGCCGCCTCATTCACGACGAAGTCCATGTACTTGAGGTCGCCGCTGTGTCCGCCGCGACCGTCGGGAAAGCCGTAGCAATCGGGCGCGCTGTGCGTGTGGGTGCAGCCGATGAGGATGTTTTGATTGGGAATTCGCGGCGCCTTCGCCCGCACGCGCTCGGCCAGGACGCCGGGAAAACCGATCACATCGACACTCACGACCCCCACCGAGACCGACCCGTGGCGAAAGACAATGGCGCGCACGCTCAGATCGCCCCGTTTGTCGTGCACCGGCGTCCCCCTGCCGATGCCGCCGGAGACCGGCAACAGCGGATTGGGTGTAATGATCCGCACCCCTGTTCCGACTTCGATCTCTCCCCGCGCCACCGAGACGACGAAGAACAGGCAAACCGCAATCACTGGCGGCATCACAAATTGAAAGCGAAACGGTCGAATCACGGTTTTCCCCCCTGGAATGCGAACTCTTCCTGTCATCGGATGGCGAAACCCAACGTTTCTACACTACGAAACCGCTCCGCCGCCTTCCAGTCGTCCAAAATTGCCGCCAGAAAACGGCGACAAAAAAGACCGCCCTGCCGGAGCGTTCCGCCGATTGTGGGTCAGCATGTGCGAAGGTGCGCACGTGAAACGTGCGCACCTTGGAAAGAGGTGCGCATCTTCGAAGGAATCTCCGAGGTTTTCCAAGATGCGCACTTCTCGAGAATGGTGCGCATCTTCGAAATCGCGTGCGCACCTTCGAAGACCGATTTTGGATTGCCGATATTGGATTGCGCCGAAATCGAAACTCCCAAACCTATTTTGGATTTTAGATTTTGGATTTTGGATTGCGCCGGAATCGAAACTCCCGACCCTCCAAACCCCGGCCCACCTTCCCCGCCGGCCGCCGGCCGACAATTTAGACATCCGAAGCGGATCAACGTCGCCATTCGAGGCCTCCGGCGTGAACGATTTTCCCAATCCAAAATCCAAAATCCAAAATCTAAAATCGCCCCCAATTAAAAAAGCCGTGCCTGGATCTTTGATCCAGGCACGGCTCCGCGTATGCGAGATTTACAGCTTGTGGCTGTACCGTATTTCGTCGTTCGTTAGCCTTATTATCCGCGATGAGGTCGATCCGTTCAATAGCAAAATTCTGTGAGCACTCTCCCGCAATTCGTTCGTGAGACCGTTCCGCCCGTCGTAAGTCGTTAAGATAATCAGGAATCGCCGCGCCTCCGAACGTCTGCGTCGCTTGCTTCACGAACCGACGAGTCCGCCATGCCTCAGCCATTCCCTAAACGATTTGTCCACATCGCGATGCTGGCCGCGTCTCGTCTTTACAACTGTCGCCGATTCGCCCAAGGCCGCGCCACCCGCGAAGCCACAAAAAACCGCTGCATCGAAGCGAGCCGGCTACGCGCTCCTGGTCGGCTGCACGAAGTACGATCACCGCCCGCGGATTTCACCGCTGATTGGTCCTGCCAACGACGTCGAGCTGATGCGGCACGTTTTGGAGGATTCTTACGGATTCGACGGCAAGAATATCGTCACCCTGTCGGAGGCCGCCGCGGTCGAGAAGGGAAAAGACTACCGTCCCGTCCGCAAAAACATCGAGCGGGCCATTCGCGAGCTTGTCGGCAAAGCCAAAGCGGGCGACGAGGTCGTGATTTTGCTTTCCGGACATGGCAGCCAGCAGCCGGATGACGACGATCCGCAGAAGGCCGACGAACTCGACGGGCTCGATGAGATCTTCCTGCCTGCCGATATCGGCGCGGCCGACGACGCCGGGCGAATTCCCAACGCGCTCGTCGACGATGAATTGGGGACCTGGACGAGCGAAATAGCGGCCAAGGGCGCGCGGGTCTTCCTCGTCGCCGATTGCTGTCATTCGGGAACGCTGCTTCGCGGGGACGTTGAAGTCTCGCGCGAGGTGCCCGCGGAGCAGTTGAGCTCGCCCGCAAGCGATCAAAGCGGCTCAGGAGCGGGCCAAAAAGAATCCGCCGAAAATGGTCCACGAGCAAACGGTGATCGACCGCAGTCGCGAGGGAGTCGTGGCCCTGTACGCCGCCAAGGCGGAAGAAACGGCTCCCGAGCGGCCCATGCCCTATGGCGACGCGGGTGCCAAACGGTACGGCGTGCTCACGTTCACTCTGTGCAAGCTGCTTGTCGAACAGGCGGCGGAGAAAGGGGGCACGCCGCTCACGTTCCGCGAGTTGGGCCAGCGCATTCAGGCGCAGTACATCGCTTGGGGCCGCCTGAACGGTCCCACGCCGTTTGTCGACGCGGCGCCCGGCGACATCGACCGCGAGGTCTTGGGGAACATCGTGCACGTCGGCCGTTCGCGGATCGTGCTTTCGGGCAATCCGACCGATGGTTGGACAATCAACGTGGGCCGCCTGCATGGCATGACCAAGGACAGTATTCTCGCGGTTTTTCCGGCGACCGGTGCCCGTTCGACCAAGCCGCTCGGACATGTCGTCGTCACCGAGAGCCGTGTCACCGATTCAAACGTCGCGCCCGTCGCCTTCGGCGAAATTCCCGAGCCGTCGACGCTGCCGAAGCGTGGCATTTGCAGTCTGGTCAAACTCGATTTTGGAGACCTGCGGATCCCGGTCGCCATTGACCGGAGAGCCAGTCCGCAAGCTTCGGGTGCCGCCAGGCCCCTGACTCAGAGCCAACTTGACCGACTGGCGAAAGTGGAAGCCGAGCTCAAGCAAATTGCGAAAGCGCCCGATGCCATGTACCGGATCGTCCCCAATCTCGCCGAGGCAAGCTGGGTCGTGCATTTCCGTGGCGATGACGTCCTCCTGCTTCCCATCGATGCCGCGCAGCTTCCCGACTCAACGCCCCTGGGCAGCGGCGCGCCGTCGATCCGAATGGAACAGCAGCAGCAGGAGGTTACGATCCGGGGCTTTCACTCTCCCTTGACGTCAATCGCGCGGGCTCAGAATTTGATTGCCATTGCCAAGAACGCCCGGCACGACTCGGCGAGCGTCGCGGCAGACGCACCGACCGACAGCGACGGGCCCCACATTCATGTCGAGCTGCTCAAATGCAAAGGGCCCAAAGATAAAGTTGGCGAAGTGGTGCCGTTGCAGGCTGCTGCCGTCAATTTGCATCCGGGGGACTGGATCGCGTTTCGCGTGACGAACGCGGGCCGCACACCGATCGATTTCACGCTGCTCTTCGTGGACAGCGATTTCGGCATTACGGCGATCTATCCGAAGCGGGTCGGCGATGCGAATCGGCTCGAAGGCTCGGACAATCCGGCGTCCCGTGCCTTTCAGACGCGGGCCTACCACGTGAACGGAAAAACGCTGGGCCACGAGCATCTGGTGGCGATCGGCGTCCCCAGCACGTCGCACGGAGGAGCATGCCGATTTCGGTTTTCTGGCCCAAGGCGACGTCAGCGGGGGGGCACGCGGCACCTCCAGCAGCAGCTCGTTCAACTCGCCCCTGGGACGCCTCCTGCGGCAAGCCATGTACTCGGACGGCGGCAAACGCGGACTCGACGATCACGAAGTCGGCCAGCACGACGCACAATTGCTGTCGTGGGACGTGGTGAAGTAGAGCGTGCGGAGTTCGGCGGGCGAACTCAAAGTCCTGCGCCTAGGCTCTGATCCACCGCCCCGGCGAGGGGAAGATTCGGCGGAGAGCCTGCTCGGCGAGAAAGAGGAAGAGCGTGGTGCCAATCGTCAGTCCGACAATCGCGGCGGCGTAAAATCCCGGAAACGGATCCCGCGACTGGTAGACGTGAAACGATAAATTCACGTTGAGTGCCGGCGGCGAAACCCAGCGCGAGACGCCGAGCAGAATCAATAGCCCCGCCATCGCCTTCCACCACATCTGTCGCGGCATGCCGAAAGCGGCAAGACCCAGGCAGCCCACCGCCAGTCCGCCCAAGTGCGTGAGCGCCGAGGCCGGGCGGAACGGCCCGCCGATCGAGAGATACACGAACCACATCGGAATCCCCACCAAAAGCCACAGCACGCCGATCGCCACGAATCCGGCGCGGCGCAGCAGAATGCCCGCTCCGACCAAGAGTGACGCCAGATGACAGGCCCACAAGGCGCTTGCCGTCTCTCCGTCGTGCAGGCGGCGGGCGAAATAGAGGCACGAAAGAAAGCGATTCCGGCAACTCCCGCGGCATTCAAGACGCGTGGTCGGCGGACGGCCTCGAGCCGACCGGTGCCCAGTTGATCCAAATCCGTCGACCAATGGTTCATTGGAATGCGGTCCTGAACGCGCGGCACTCGTGAGGCGTCTCATCAAATTGCTGGATTTCACGAATCGCGCGTGATATTTTCGCGTGGCGCTCGCCTCACAATCAATGCGGACGATCGCCTCAATATGAGGGCGGTGGGGCGGGCGAAGCAGAATTCTCCCAGGGCAGTTTCCTTCCGGCAGGGATTGCGACATGCGGCCTGCGATAGTGCTGATCGCGTTCTTGCCGTTTCTCTACTATGCAGTCCGCGACGCCCGCTTTCATTTCGTCGGCCGCAAGGTCAGCTTTGCCGAGCACGTGATCCATCTGGCGATCGGTTTTGCGCTGGCCATCGTGCTGATTCAGGCCGTGATGGGCAACTCGGGCATTATGCTGGTCGGCCTGCTACTCCTAGTTATCGCCGGCGGTGCGGACGAATACATCTGGCACCGCGGCCTGCCCGAAGTCGAGACCGACCTGCACGCCAAAGAGCACCTGGCACTCTTGATCTTCGTCGTGGCGACGCTCGCCGTGAACTGGCTCGAGGCCCACCAATTGCGCATTCCCCGGGAATTGCTCGAAACGTCGACGGCCCGCGCCGGTTGTTGGTGCGACGGGACTGCCCCATGGCGAACTCGGCCCGCAGGAAAATCCCTGGTGGCGGCGGATGCTGATCCCGGTTTTTCTGGTCCCCTATGCCTATTTCGGACTCAGCGACAATCTGCATCACTTCCGCTACCGAACGGTCTCGTGGCCCGAGCGGATCCTGCACGCGACGATCGTCTTGGCGGTCATCACGATCGTGCCGCACGATTTTGCCGGCAACCGTTCGATTGTCGTAGCGGGACTGGTGTTGTTCTTGATCGCCCGGTCGGCGGACGAATGGGGCTTTCATCGCGGACTCGCTGGGGGCGAGGCCGACCGGCACGCGAAGACTCATTTTGCGTTTTTGATTTTCGTCGTGATGTCGATGACGGTGGATTGGGTGGCGGACCGGGTCACGACTTGACGCGCTCGGGAGGAGGCGATTTGCACATCGGCTTTGCGGATTTTTATCCAAGCTACGCGATTCCGGTCCTCGTGGCCGTGTTACTAGGCCTGCTCTATCCGGTCGCGGCGTCATATCACCGATCGTCGCAAGCGGCGGCAGTATTACGAGCTGCAGCTCGTCACGTTCCTGAGTGCCGTCGTCGGGGCGAAGCTCGTGTTCCTGTTCGGCGAATACGGCTGGCCCTTTCGTCCCGTCGACAATTGGCAGGAAGTCCTGTATTCCGGCCGATCGATCGTGGGGGCGCTCGATCTTCGGACTGCTGGGAGCCGAGCTCGCCAAACCGCTGGTCGGTTATTCGCTTCCGCCCAACGACCGCTTCGCCGCATTGCTCCCCTTCTCGTTTGCCGTGGGCCGCGTCGGCTGTCTCGTGAGCGGTTGCTGTCGCGGCACGCCCACGAGCGGTCCCTTCGCGATCGTTTACGGCGACGGAATCCCGCGGCACCCCGTGCAACTTTACGAGATCCTGTTCCACGTCGCCGCGGGCTGCACGGGAATCGTGCTGGTCAGGAAAAAGCTGTTTCGCGGCTGTGTGTTTTCGTTGTATTTGATTGCCTACGGCGCCTTTCGGTTGGTGACCGAAACGATTCGCGAGACGCCGCAGTCGTTTGGTTACCTGACGTCGTATCAGTGGCTGTCGCTGGCAATGATGGCGCTGGCGCCGGTTTTCTGGTGAAGCGGACGCGGTTTCCGTCGGAAGCCTGGGAGAGTTATTTCGCGGCCGAGGCCGCAACGGCGACTCGCTGAGCCTGCCGAGGAGGGCAAAATGCCGGACCCCGAACGCGGATCGGAACGGGAGCCGTCGGAGAATGGCTACGGTTGGGTGCCGACGGCGGCGCGATCGTTCTGTTGGTGATCGTGGTCGCGTTCGGCTTGTGCTGCCGGTTTTTGCGGCGTGAAATGTTTCAAGTGAGAGGCAGTTTCGTGCACTGTCAAACGGGAAATATTCAGGGTGCCACGCCCACGGCTTTGCACGGCTTTTCGTGGCGTGCGAATCCGTTTGACGTTCGAAGACACGCCGACGCAAAGCCGTGGGCGTGGCACCCGAGAATTCACACCGCTTTCGCGGTTGGAGAATGACGCGATGTTTATCATCGACGGAATGAAAGCGCGAGCCCATCGCGAAGTCGTCGCCAATCCGCTGGCGCACGGCTGGGTGCTCAACTTGTACCTCAACGGCGAGCGCTACCCCGAAAAAGTCTGCGATTATTTTCAGAGCGAGTACGCCCCCAACGAGGAGCTGGCGGCGAACATCGTGCGTCACGCCGCGGACGAAACGAAGCACGTGCGGATTTACACGCGGGCGCTGGAGTCGATCGGCCAGTCGGTCGAGGATCTGGCCCCCCCCTTCGTGTTCAATGAAGTCGTGCGCTCTTTCACGCCCGACACGTTTCACATCGTCCCTGCCGACCACGACGACCTGCGACGGGAGAAGCTGGCCAATTTTCTCGCGCACGCCCACTTTCTAGAAAAGCGGGTCGGCCGGTCGATCGAATACCATGCCGACGCCTGCGGTGCCCTCGGGCGCGACAGCGTCGGGAAATGCGTGGCAGCCGTGATGCGCGACGAATCGCGGCACGTGCGCTACACGCGAGAGGCTGTCGTCGACCTCCTCCCCCGCCGCAAGGCGCAGCAAATCCTCGACACGCACCGCCGGGCGGAGGCCAAGGCCAACCTGGAGTTCTCGCTGCGGCTGTTCGCACCTTTCTGGATCGCTTCGATCACGGAGTCCGCACGCGTCGCAAGCTGCTTTTCCGCGTCGCGCAACTGATCATGGAGGGAGCGAATCAACTTGTCTAACGCCCTCTCGCTGGCCCTCCCCATTCTCGGATGCGATTCGGGCCGCCCGGCCGGCGAAGTATCACCATTTCTGCAGCGCCTCGAGGCGCTGCGGCGGGACTTGTTGGCGCTCGACGAAGAGGGGGCGGTCGCCCGGTTCCAGCCGGGCCCGCACGAGCGACTGCTCAAATCGACGATCAGTCTCTGTCCCGATTGCTTGGAACACGCGCCCGCACTCGTCTATTCGCGGGACGGGCGGGTGTGGATCCACAAGGACTGCCCGCGGCATGGACCTTCGACGGCCATTCTCGAAAACGACGAACGGTTCTACTTCCTTTCGAATAAGGACCGCTGGGGACGCCGTTATGCCGATGATCGCGTAATGGCCTTTCCGAGCTTCGACGGCGGTTGTTGCGGCGGTTCGGGCTGCTGCGGCAGCTCGGCGACCCGCGGCTGAGGATTTCGGTTTCACGGATCAAATGGGAAACAAGACCTGCACGGTCCTGGTGGAGATCACCAACGCGTGCAACTTGAGCTGCAAGGTGTGCTATAGCGACGCCCGCGGCGATCGCGTGATGCCCGCGGCGCTCTTGGAGCAATTCATCGAGCGGCTCGTCGCGGAAAAGGGGACGCTCGATTCGGTGCAGCTCACCGGGGGCGAGGCGGTCTTGCACCCGCAGTTCTGGGAGATCGCCGGATTCCTCAATCGACAAACGGGCGTCCGCAAGATCTACCTGCCCACGAACGGGCTGCTCTTCGCACGTCGCGAAAATGCCGAGAAGCTCGTCCCCTTCCGCGACAAGCTGATGGTTCTGTTGCAATTTGACGGCCATTCGGCCGAGGCCAATCAGAATCTCGCAGCGCAAATCCAGCGCAGCCGAGGGAGCGCGTGATCGAGCATTTGGCCGAGCTCGGCATCGTCATGCAGCTCACGATGACGCTGACGAAGGGGGTCAACGATGACGAAGTGGGCTGGGTCATCGACACGGCGATGCGGCATTCGCACGTCAAGGTGGCGGCGCTGCAGCCGGCGACTTACTCGGGAAGGTACGATTTGAAGCGAGACCCGATCGACCGGCTGACCCTTTCGGACGTCGTGAAGGGTATGGTCCGGCAGGCAACGGCCCGGATGCGGGACGACGACTTTGTCCCTATTCCCTGTAGCCATCCCAATTGCGGCTGGCTCACTCTCTTCGTGCGCCGCTTTGGACTTTCGCTCAACGTGGCGCGGCACATCGACGTGGGAGCCGTGATGAACCGCGTGGCCTACAAGACGGTGCTGACGCAGGACGAAATCCGCGGCATGGTCGGAACGCCCAAGCCTTCCGTATTGAGCCGCGTTGTCGGCGGCATCGGCCGCCGGATCGTTCGGCCTACCGATCTATTCGGAATTGCCGTCAAGCCGTTTATGGACTGTTTCAGCTACGACCAGGACCGGATCTCGAACTGTTGCCATCATCTGATGGATACCAAAGGCCGTCCTGTCTCGTTCTGCGAATATAACGCCCGTCTGCGCCCGTTGGATTCCTGGGAATCGTTTCCCCTGCTGGACGCACCGGCGACGAGCCGAACGGTTAAATAAATGCAACATCGCGACACTTCCGGCGGAATCGGACTGTTTCGACGAGCCTTCTCACCAAACGCCAGGGGTCAGTCTGTAACGAACTCTCCCCGCGTACTCCTTGTAACCGGGCAACTCAGCCTGCAAAGTCTCGTCTTCCCATTTCGTGCGAAGAACAATCAACATGGCTGAAAGGCCCGCAGGAATCAGCGCCCAGACGGAGCCGAACGCCAGAGCCGCCCCCACGAAAATCAGCAGGCCGGAGAAATAGCCCGGGTGACGCACGATTGCGTAGGGTCCGGTGTCGATCACCGTCTGTCCCCGATCGCTCTGAATGCGCACAGTCGGCTCGAAAAACTTGTTCACAGCTTCGGCCCAAGTGCAGATCGCCAACCCGAGAACGAACAGGATGTAACCGAAGCCGCACACCCACCAAGGCAGAGGGCGCCAATGAAACCGGCCGTCGTCGAGTGCGGCCACGGTCACGATCGCCGTCATTGCCGGAAACAATACGGAGAGCAGAAATTTGTCCCAGCGTTTTGTCCCTGTGTGTGGGCTGCTTCTGGCGATCACGAGTGCGGGATTCACACGCCACAGATAGAAGCCGATCGGTGTCAGCGTGCCGACGAACACCAGGACGAACAGCCAGCCTTTTCTCCAGGCCCACGTTCCTGCAGGGAGGAACATGAAGAGCGCAATGAAGATCGGCGTTCCGAGCAAGGTCAGAACGACACGGCGTCGGCTGATCCGCTCCGTCTTCAAATGTTTTTCGGAAGTCATCGCAGAATGACGGCCTCAGCAACCAGAAGTCAGGCAAGCGTCGCCGATCCAGCTGCGGGACTGCGGGCGATCAGCTGACGATTTCCCGCACGACGCGGCAGAAGTAATCGAGGACGCCGGCGTCGGAGACGCGGAAGGGGACTTCCATATTGAGGCGGTGGACGGGGATCGTCATGCGGCGGTCGGCGACTGTCGTGCCGCGCGTCAGCTCGCCGGAGACTTCGACGTCGATCGCCATGCGGCGGCTCTCGAACAGGTCGAGCCGCGTCACGGCCGCCAGGGCCACGATCTCGCGGAGCGGAATGCCTTCGCAGCCCAGCTCTTCGTGGTAGGCGCGGAAGGAGTAGGTGAGCATCTCTTTAAAGAACCGGCCGCGGCGCGTCGAGTCGTCGAGTCCGAGTCGCTGAATGTGGTCCATGGTGAGCACGGCCTGCTTGCTGATCTCCAGTGGGATCAGCGTTTTCGTCGCGGGCATGCGGAGCACGTTGCGGGCCGCCTCGGGGTCGCAAAAGACGTTGAACTCGGCAGCCGCCGTCACGTCGCCGCCGCCATCGACGGCTCCGGCCAGGCAGATGAACCGCTTGAGCAGCCCCAGAAAGTCCGGGCTGCGTTCGCAAGCCCGCTCGACGTTTGTGAGCGGCCCGAGAGTGAGCAGCGTGATTTCGTTCGGGGCCATCCGCACCAGCTCGGTCAACACGCGGGCCGGATCCCGGATGTTGTGCAGATCGGCCACTTCGACCTGCAGGTCGCCCAGTCCCGAGGGCCCATTCACTTTGGCGACCAACTCTCCGACCGGGTCAAGCGAGGGGGCTTTGACGGGCACATCCGAGGTCAAGCCCCCCATGCGGGGCCACTTCGGCGAGTCGAGATGTTCGACAATCGCCTGCGCGTTGCGGGTCGCGGTGCGGCCCGTCACGCAGCCGGCGGTCGCCGTCAGGCCGATCAGGTCGATGTCGGGATCGAACAGAGCCACGGCGATCGCCAGGGCGTCACCGATCCCGGGATCGGCATCGATAATGAGCTTCTGCGGCAAGAGGGATCCTTTCGGCGCCGCAATTCGTCACTGACTGTCACGGATCGAAGCACTTCGCGCGCCGGTTGCACGATCCAAAGGTTCAAAAGAGGCCCTGGCGTCCTCCGCTCGAAAAGTGCAGTCGTGAAACCGCTTCTGGTGCTTCCGCGACCTTCGAGCTTTGCCGATACTAAATGGTAGGTCAGAAACGGTCAACGAGGGGGAAGGAAAGGATGAAGGAGGAAGGATGAAGGATGAGTCAGACTCAAGGCGGCCGTTGGCCGCCTTGGTTTGGTTCATCCCTCATCCTTCAGCCTTCATCCTTAAATTCAAATGGCTGACGCGATTCACAACGCGATTTCCATCCTGCTCAAGGAAAGCAGTCTTTCGGAAAACGAAATGCATGCCGCCGTCTTGCAGGTGATGGATGGCAACGCATCGGCGGTCGGTTTGGGCATGCTGCTGACGGCGCTGCGGCTCAAGGGGGAAACGGTCGACGAGATCGTGGGGGCCGCGCGGGCACTCCGCGAACGTGCGATTCGCATTCCGACACAGCGACCCGGCCTGCTCGACACGTGCGGCACCGGCGGCGATGAACTTTCGACGTTTAATATCAGCACGGCGACAGCCCTTGTCACGGCCGCTTGCGGCGTTCCCGTCGCCAAACATTCCAATCGCGGTTTCACGAGCCGTAGCGGCTCAGCCGACGTGCTCGAGGCACTCGGCGTGCGGATCGATTTGACGCCACAGGAGGTGGCCCGCGCGATCGATGAGATCGGGATCGGCTTTTGCTTCGCGCCGGTCGCGCATGGAGCGATGAAGTACGCGGCCCCGGTGCGAAAGCAACTGGGTTTTCGCACGGTCTTCAACATGCTCGGGCCGCTCACGAATCCGGCGGGGGCCGAATTCCAGCTTGTGGGCGCCGGGCGGATCGCGGTTGCCGAAAAGCTGGCCGAGTCGCTGGTGCGCTTGGGAACCGCACGGGCGCTTGTCGTCTGCGGAAACGACGAATTGGACGAAGTGAGCCTGTGGGGCACGACAATGATGATCCGTGTTGAACATGGAGAAATTGAAAGGTTCCAGTGGCGGCCGGCCGACTTGGGACTTGAGGAATGCCAGCGTCGCCGACTTGCGTGTGACGTCGATTGCGGCGAGCGCTCAGACAATTCGGGACGTGCTTTCGGGAGTGACAGGGCCGGCGCGAAATATCGTTTTGGCCAACGCGGCGGCCGCATTGGTTGTCGCGCGGAGTTTTCAGGAACCGCGCGAGGCGGTTGCCGCCGCGGCTGCAGCCATCGATTCAGGACAGGCGCAAGCCACACTGGAGCGGCTGACGCATTTCGCAGCAATTCGCGACTGAAAAGCGCAGATTGGCCGTTTGTCGTCCCTTGCGTCAGCGTCGAAGGGGCCTATAATTCGATGAGGTTACAGCGGTTTTTTAAGGAACATTGAAGAGTTTGTGCGGTTCGTGCAATTCTGCGGCACACCGCTTGCCGATGAGGGACAAGGTCGACCGAACCAACTCGATCCCGGTACGGCCGATACACGTGCGACGGGGCGAAGTGAGTCCGAAATGATCCAATGGTTTCGCAACGTCTGGGTGGCCATTAGCACGGTGATTCAAGGGTTATCCGTGACCCTCGGAATCATGGGGAAGACCTACCGGCGGCGAACCTTCACCGAGGTGTACGAGTACCCGGAAGTTCCCGTTCCGGTGAAACCGCGGTATCGGGGTTTTCACCGGTTCGACCTGACGACTTGTATCGGTTGCGAAAAGTGCGCGGTTGCCTGTCCCGTCGACTGCATTTATATCGAGAAGGAGAAGGCTCCGGTCGGCAAGGGCTTCCGCATCAATGGTTTCACGATCGACTACACGAAGTGCATGTTTTGCGCATTGTGCGTCGAGCCGTGTCCCGTCGACTGCATTTTTATGGGATCGAATTTTGATCTGAGCTGTTACAGCCGGGATGGCTGCATCGTCGATTACGCAAAACTTCCGCTCGAGGTGGGCTGGGGCCAGGCGACCTTGAATCCGACCGTCGTGTCGGAATCGAAAGTGTTGTACGAGCCAGTGTGGGTCCAGGGAGAGCCGAGTCCGTTTCAATTTGAATCGACTCCTGACCATTGAGGAGGCCGCCCGGGCAAGACCGGACGACCACCGTGAGGTCCAGGCCATGAATACAACCGCGGCCAAAAAATACTTCACCGTCCCCGAAGCCAACGCCATGCTGCCGTTGGTTCGGGCGATCGTTGACGACATCGTGACGCTCTACAACGACGTGCAGGAACGGCGGGATCGCCTCGCCAAGGTTCGCCAGGCACACGGACAACGTCGCGACGACGACACCTATGACGAGGAAGTGCAGCAGATCGAGGACGAGATCGAAAAGGACTACGACCGCCTGAACGAATTCGGCGACGAGCTGCGGCGTTTGGGCGTCGAGTTGAAAGATCCTGTCGCCGGCCTGGTCGATTTTCTGACGCAAATCGAGGGTCGCGAGGCGTACTTGTGCTGGAAGCTCGGCGAGGGTGAGATCACCTTCTGGCACGAACTCAACGCGGGTTTCAGCGGCCGCCAATCCCTGCTCGAGGGCTCCGTCCGCGGCGACAAGCCGGCCGATCCGGGCAAAGGCTCGTAACAAGATCTGCATTTTCGCACGGCATGCACAGCTGATTTTGAGCGAGCTCGCTTAAAGACGCTTGGGTCGAGTGGCACGCGCCTCTGGCTTTCGATATATTCGCCCCGTTGCCTGGGGCCAACCGCGTTGCCTCGCTCAATTGGTCGAGTGAAATGACAGATCTTGTCGCGCATTTTCTCGTGTTTGGCATCATCGCCGTCGTGTTCTTGGCGCTTCCGCTGGCGATCGGCTACCTCGTCCGTCCCAAGCTCCCCACGCTGGAAAAAGAGGCGATTTACGAGTGCGGCGAGCCGACGATCGGTTCGAGCTATATCCAGTTCGACCTGCGATTTTACGTCGTCGCCTTGCTGTTCATCATTTTCGACGTCGAAGTCGCCTTTTTCTTTCCGTGGGCGCTCATTTACGGCGGTTCCACGCAGTTGATGGACCCTCGCTTGAGTGATTCCGCTCGCGCGGCGATCAGCGCCAAACTGCTCAACGTGCCGCCCACGGAATCGGTGCAACCGATTAGCCGCGTGGCCGCACAGCAGCTGGCCGTCTTGAGCCTGGTCGACATCCTGGTCTTTTTCGGCGTGCTGCTGGTCGGCTTTGCCTATGTTTGGAAGCGGGGCGATCTCGATTGGGTGCGGGCGATTTCTCGCAAGAACGTGACGCCGGCGGAGATCCTTTCGGCACCGTCGCCGCCGCCTCGCCGCACGCCTCAAACTGTCGGATAACTGCGATGAATGCCCCGGAAATACACAAACTGCTCGTCGACAAATTCGGTGAGGCGAAAATCGTCGGAGCCAATCTGGCGGCCCTCGATCCGTGGGTGGAAGTGGCGCCCGCCGCGATCGTCGAAGTGGCGACCCTTCTGCGGAACGATCCGCGTCTGGTGATGGACCACCTCAACGACCTGACCGGCGTCGATTATCTGCAGCCCGATCCCAAGAAAGCGGCCAAATTCGGCCACGAACCGCATATCGAGGTGGTCTACCACCTGTCGAGCTTCGAGCTTAAGCACAAAATCACGGTGAAGGTGAAATTGCCTCGCTGGAAGGACGGTCAGCCCGGCCAGATTCCCGAGGTCGATTCGGTCTCCGGCGTGTGGGGGATTGCGGATTGGCACGAGCGCGAATGCTACGATCTGATGGGCATTCGTTTTCTGGGCCATCCGAACCTGCGCCGCATCTTGTGCCCCGAGGATTGGGTCGGCCATCCGCTTCGCAAAGACTATGAAATGCCCCTGGAATACCACGAAATCCGGGGCCGCTAAACTCGCGAGAGAGCCATGAGTCTGCAATTAGAAGACGCCCGCGTCGTCGAATTCGACGTGCGGACCGACGAAATGCTCGTCAACATGGGCCCGCAGCACCCGAGCACGCACGGCGTGCTACGCCTGTTGCTGCGGACCGACGGCGAAATCGTCCACGAGGTGACGCCGCACATCGGCTACCTGCACCGCTGCGCCGAGAAGATCGGCGAGAATCTCGCCCCGCCGCAATGGATTCCGTACACGGACCGCATGGATTACCTGGCCGGGATGAACATGAATCTCGGCCTGGCGCTGACGATCGAAAAGCTCGTCAAAATGGAAGTGCCCGAGAAGGCGATGGTCCTGCGGGTGATCATTGCCGAAATGGGCCGCGTCGCCAGCCACCTGGTCGGCATGGGCGCCTACGGGCTCGACCTGGGAACATTCAGCCCCTTCCTGTACGCGTTCCGCGAGCGGGAGATCATTCTCGACCTGTTCGAGGAAGTCTGCGGCGCGCGTTTGACTTACAGCTACATCACGATGGGCGGCGCCACGCACGATCTGCCCGAAATGATCACGATTCCGCCGGGCCTGGCCTCGCTGACCGGTAAATCGCCGAAAATGAAACTGTCGTGGCTCGATGCGGCGCGGCTCTTTTTCGACTGGCTCGACCGCCGCGTGGCCGAATACCACACGCTGTTGACCCGCAATCAAATCTTTATCAAACGGACAGCCGGTCTGGGCATCCTGACGCCTGAAATGGCCAAGAGCTACGGCTGCACGGGACCGGTGCTTCGCGGCAGCGGCGTGAACTGGGACCTCCGCCGCGACGGCGACCCGATCTACACGCGGATGTACGAAGGCTACCAGTTCGACATTCCCGTCGCGCCGTTTGCCGAAGCTCCGCCCGAGGTGGTTGTCGGCGACAACTGGTGCCGCTTCTACGTCCGCATGCTCGAACTCGTCCAGGCGATCCGAATCGTTCGTCAGGCGATGGACCGTTACCCGACGGCCGCGGGCACCTACCGCGTGCCTTACAAGATGAGCACGAAATTGCCGAAGGACGAGGTCTATCTCGAGACGGAATGTCCCCGCGGCCAAATGGGCTTTTACATCGTCGGCAACGGCGACGCCGAGCCTCTGCGTGCTCGCGCGAAGAGTTCCTGCTTCTGCAACCTGTCGATCACCGGGCCGATCTGCAAGGATTTTCTGCTCGGCGATATTCCAGCGATCGTCGGATCGCTCGATATCGTGATGGGCGAAATCGACCGGTAAGGCGCGTCCGCGCCATACGGATCGACGGGCCGGCGGCCGAGGCACACCATTGCGATTGGCGCGCTAGTCGCCGCTCTTGGCCGTCTTTTTCTCGTTTGGACCGGTCACCGGTGCGAGGATCTTGCTCAACAAATCCGGCTCGCCCTTCAACCGTTCGAGCCGGGCGAACTTGGCTCCGCCGCGGTAATCGATGCGATAGGTGCGGAAGAAGTCGCCGTCTTCCAGAAGCAGCAAGATCGACTGGCCGTGTTTCGAGGCGGCCGTGATCGCTTCGTCCATCACTTTCGGGCTGTAGCGGCGCGAGTTAACGGCCACGAGCTTCATGCCGGGACCGACGCCCGCTTTGTAGGCCGGTGAATCCATGACGACGTCGCCGATGGCCCCGTCCGGAGTGAGTGAAACGCCGATCGACGACGAAAGATCGACGCGCTTGCGAAGTCCCTGAACGGCCTTTTCAAAGCCGGTGGGTTTTTCGTTCAGGACGACGCGCCAGCCGCCTTGCTGAAAACCGCCAAGGGGCGCGTGCTCGGCCGTTTGCGTGACTCGCTGTTCCAAGAGCGATTTCCAGTCGTAGGGCGCGACCGCGTTGAGGTCGGCGACGATCTCCTCGAAGGTGTACGGTTTCAACTCGGCCTTACCGCCCGGGCCGCCGTGAAAGCGCTTGCAGAAGTCGTCCAAGGACCGCTTTCCGTTCGTCAGTTGGCGGATTTTGGTGTCGACTTCCAGCCAGATCAGCGTGCCTTCGTCGTAGTAGTCGACCGAGCGTCGCCAGGCCGTCCATCCGCGAGGCATCGTAGGCCCGCATGGCGGCCACGAGTGTCGTGTCTTCCAATGGACGCCACTGGCGGCCTTTGTGGTTTTCGAGTTGTTGGGCGGTCATGGCGAGGTATTCCTTGGCCTCGTCCAAGGTCCACAACCCGCTGCGGGCCGTGAGCACGGTGCCGAGGTATTCGGTCAGCCCTTCGTAGACCCACAAGAGACGCGTGTTGTTGGCTTCCTGGTAGGTCGGCGTCACCAGTCCGGCCGGGCGGCGGAACTTGCCGTTCCACGAATGCACATACTCATGCGGAAGCAGGTAGGCGATGGCCTTGCCCGCCTCGTTGTCGGCCATGCTGTGTTCGGGCATGCCGTCGTCGCTGCATTCGTGATGCTCGAGGCCGTGATAGGGCATCTTGTCGCTGAGCGTCACGAGGAACCGGTAGGAGCCATAGTGCCGCGAGCCAAAGAGGGCGCCCGCCTCGGCCACGAGTTTTTCGTAGGCCGCTTTCACCTTGGGCGTGATTTCGAGGGCGGCCGGGCTGTCGGCGACCAGGTCGAGATAATGGGCCGGCTCACCCTTGCCCAGTCGAACTTCGCGATGATACAGACCGGCGATCGCCGGCGAGTCGACCAGCGTATCGAGGCTGACGCGCCCAAAGTGGGCCGAAGTTCCCTCCTGTGAAACGATCGGCAGCGAAGTGCTCATCTTCCAACCGGTCGGGATTTTGAGCGAGGCCTCGAACCCGATCGAGTCGATCGGCTTGCCCTTCGGGTAGACCAAAACCTGATTCCAGCGAACGACAGCAATATTTTCCGTCGCGTCGCCGAATCCGCCGCGACCGGCTGCCAACAGATCCAGAGCGACTTCAAGGGCGCGCGCACCTTCCGGAACGGTGCAATGAAACGCGTACATATCGACATCGTCGCGGCGCCACGGAACGTCCTTTCCGTCGGCGTGCATCTTGAGACCGGCCAGATCGGCGATCGGACCCGTCGGGCCGTGCGTGCCGGGGATCCACTTCGGGTAGTACAGCGTGACCGGTCCCGGCTCGACCGGAATGATGACCTGCGCGTGATAGATGCGTTGCGTCGCGTCGCTGATATCCACATTGAGTTGGACCGGCGCGGAATCAGCCGCCGGGGAAGCCAAGACGCGACCAATCGATGAATACGACAGGAACAGAATCGCAACGCCGAGCACCAATCGTCTCACAGAAGCAACTCCAAAGATGAGGCAGACGATGCGGACTTCCAGCCCGTCTTTCGCCGCCAATAGCCGCGTTTTTTTCTCCCTGCTGAGTCTCCTGAGTCTAACGCAAGTCACGGCCGCGCACAGCCTGGCAACCCCCCATCTTCCGAGGTTCCAACACCGGGATGGAAAAGGCCCGCGCGCCGTCATCTCACAGATCGCCGGCGGTCGCGAGGGATTCAGATCGCGGTCGGTGATAAACTGACGATTCGAAAAAGGAGAGTCGAAAGACTGCCATGAAAACCATCATCGAGCCCTTTCGGATCAAGGTTGTCGAACCCCTGCAGATGCGGACGCGCGAAGAACGCGAGGCGATCGTTTGCAAGGCCGGCTTCAACATGTTCCTGATCCCGGCCGCCGACGTGTTGATCGATCTTTTGACCGACAGCGGCACGGGCGCGATGAGCAGTTTGCAATGGGCCGGCGTGATGGCGGCCGACGAGAGCTACGCCGGCTCGCCCGATTTCTTCCACTTCGAACGGGTGCTCCGCGAGATCACCGGCTTCCATCACATCTTGCCCACGCATCAGGGACGGGCGAGCGAGCGGATTCTGTTTGAATTGCTCGGCGGTCCCGGGCGCTTCGTTCCCAACAATGCCCATTTCGACACCACCCGCGCCAATATCGAGCATTCCGGTGCCGAGGCGATCGACTTGCCAATCGCCGAGGCGCGCCAGCCGCGTCTTGCCTACCCGTTCAAAGGCAACATGGACGTCGACGCGCTCGAGTCTCTGATCGAGCGGGTCGGCCCCGACAAGATTCCCGTCGTGATGTGCACGGTGACCAGTAACAGCTTCGGCGGTCAGCCGGTGAGTCTGGCCAACCTGCGTAGGATTCGGAAGGTGTGTGATCGATATCGTCTTCCGCTCTTTCTCGATGCCTGCCGCTTTGCCGAGAACGCCTGGTTCATCAAGCAACGCGAAAGCGGGCAGCAGGATCGGCCCGTGCGGGCGATCGTAAGGGACATGTTCGATCTGGCCGACGGCGCGACGATCAGCGCCAAGAAAGACGGGATGGTGAATATCGGCGGCGTGTTGCTGCTACGCGACGAGGGCCTCTTTCAGCGAGCGAGTAACTTGCTCATCCTCACTGAGGGCTACGTGACGTACGGCGGTCTAGCCGGTCGTGACCTGGCGGCGATGGCTCAGGGCTTTCAGGAAGTTCTCGACGAAAATTATCTTTGTTATCGCATCCGCAGTGCGGAATACGTTGGTGAGAGGCTGCTGGCTGCGGGTATTCAAATTATCGAACCGCCGGGCGGCCACGCCGTCTATCTCGACGCGTCCGCGTTTTGTCCGCACATTCCTCCGTCGCAATTTCCCGGACAGGCGTTGGTCGTCGCCCTGTACCGACACGCCGGCATTCGCGGCGTGGAGATCGGGTCAGTCATGTTCGGCGGCGGCGGTCATGCCGCTGCCGGCGCTCGAACTCGTTCGCCTGGCCTTTCCGCGGCGCGTCTACACACAGTCTCACATGGATTATGTGGTCGAGGCGACGATCGAGGTCTTTCGGGATCGCGACAAATTGCGAGGGCTTCGAATCGTTTCCGAACCGCCGGCATTGCGTCACTTTTTGGTGCGGTTTGAAGAGATCGAGTGAGAGCAACGACCGAGCGCGGCTCCCACGCGTCGGAATCCGGACCCGTCGTTAATAATGCACAGAAGATCATTGCAGCGATCGCGTCAATCGGGCATATTGTGCGGCACGCTGTGCCGCTAGCTCTCTAGCGACTGCATCCCATGCAGAGCGTCCGCAGCGCATCTGTTGTTGCCGATTCATTTTTCAGTGAGAGATTGCGGGCCGCAAATCTTCGCGCACAGGAGATCGCCGCATGTTGTCGAACCCGTTTCAGTCGTTCTTGAACGGCCTCATCCCGAAATCGGGACGACAACGCCGACTGACGTGCGCCGGTCGAAGTCAGGCGCGATTGCGAACGGGAAGACGGCCGACATCGTGCGTCCGATGCAGCGCGGAAATGTTGGAAAATCGCCTGCTTTTGTCGGCGGCGCCCACTGCCAATCCCACGTTTGTTAACGAGGGACGGGTGTCCGCCCCCAGCCCAGGCTCGGTCCATTCGGCGGCAATGCCGAATGCACAGCCGTCTTTTGTCGCCCCCATCAACCCGGCCCAGATGCAAGCCGCTTATGGCGTCAATCTGATTTCCTTCAATGGAGTCCAAGGAACGGGACAAGGTCAGACAATCGCCATCGTCGACGCATATAACGATCCCAATATCATTGCTGATGCCAATAGCTTCAGTAGCACATTTGGATTGCAGCAGTTTAATGTCGGCGGCCCCACGTTGCAGGTGCTCAATGAAACCGGTGGGACTTCGCTTTCGGGCGTTCCCAATTCAACGCCCGGCGGCTGGGATGTTGAGGAATCACTCGACGTCGAATGGGCCCACTCCATCGCCCCAATGGCCAACGTCATTCTGTACGAGGCCAATTCGAGTTCATTCTTGGACTTACTGACCGCCGAGCAAACCGCAGCGAGTGCGGCCGGCGTGTCAACGGTTTCCAATAGTTGGGCGAGCGGAGAATTCTCCGGCGAACAAGGCTTCGACTCGTATTTCACGACGCCGAACGGACACCAAGGCGTGACGTTTTTGGCCAGCACCGGTGATAGCGGCGCACCGGCAGGCTATCCCGCCTATTCGACCCATGTCGTTGGCGTCGGCGGCACGTCGCTCGACATCAACACGAGCGGCACGTACGAGGCGGAAAGCGGCTGGACAGGCGGTGGCGGCGGAATCAGTGTTTACGAAGCGCAGCCGACGTATCAGAACGGGAAGGTGAACGGAACCAGCGCGACCCAACGGACCGCCCCCGACATTTCGATCGATGCTGACCCGAACACGGGTGTTTACGTTCTGGATTCGTACGACGGCGGATACTTCCAAGTCGGAGGAACGAGTCTTGCGTGTCCGATGATGGCGGGACTGATTTCGATCGCCGACCAGGGCCGCATTCTCAACGGACTCACCACGCTCGACGGCTACAGCCAGACGCTGCCTGACCTCTACAGCCTCTCGAAAGCCAATTTCCACGATATTACGACCGGCAATAATGGCTACGCCGCAGGCACTGGCTACGATCTGGCGACCGGGATCGGCTCACCGATCGCGAATGATATGGTAATGGCGCTGGCCGGCTCTCAATCGAGTCAGCCCGCCTCGGTAACGGCGCCACTCACCGCGACGACGGGCGAAAACAGTCCATACACATTTTCCGGAACGATCAGCACATCGGACTCGGCCGCATCGGGCACATCGGATTCCCTTTCGCTTTCGGTTGTCAACGGCACGCTGAAACTGAATTCCACCACGGGACTGACGTTCGTCTCCGGCTCGAATAATTCCCAGTCGATGACCGTGTCGGGGACACTCACCAATCTGAACTCGGCCATGAACGGCCTCGTCTACACTCCCACCTCCGGTTTCAGCGGCAGCGACTATCTGCAGACCTCGGTTGAAGACTCAAATGACCATCAGACCGGCTGGGCGACCGTGAATCTCACCGTCAGTCCGGTAGCGCCTCCGAGTATCACCGCTCCGGCGTCCGTGAGCGCAGTCGAGAACACAACCTTTGCCTTTAGCGCGGCCAATACGATTAGCGTCGCCGATTCGGGAGGCACGAGCGAGCAATTCACGCTTTCGCTCGTGCACGGGTCCTACACGATCACGCTGGGCAGTTTGACGGTGATCTCGAGCACGCAGTCGACGCTCGAGGTGAGCGGCACGCTTTCACAGCTCAATACGGCTCTTGCGACCTTGGATTACGTCCCGGCCACCAACTTCGTCGGAACCGACACGATGAGCCTGTCGGATACGGATACCACGACCGGCCTGACGGGAACGGCCAGCGTCACCATCGCGGTGACGCCGCTTCCGCCGAGCTTCACCACACCAGGGGCCGTCTATTTGTTGGGCAGTACGGTCGCCTTTAGTGGCGGCAACGCATTCAGCCTGACCGACGCCGGCGGCACGGCCGAACAGTTGTCGATGTCGGTTCTTCACGGCACTCTCGATTTCGGAGCGACAACCGGGCTGACTTTTGCGAATGGCACGACAAACAACTCGTCGTCCATGACGGTGAACGGCACGCTGGCCAACATCAACACCGACCTGTCCAGCCTGACCTACACTCAATCGCCGAGCTACCTCGGTTACTCCGACCGGATCGATCTTTCCGACACCGATACGGGCGACGGGAAATCGGGCAGCGCGGTTTTGTCGATCTTGAACCCGTCGCCCACGGTCAGCGCCTCCTTCGACGGCGACCGTCGGTTTTAACGGCTCGCTGACCTTTTCGCCGACGTACTTGAATGCGATCACAGTGGGAGATACGGCGAACACGGCCAACACGGATTGGCTCGTGCTGCAAGTCGCGAACGGGACTCTGACGTTTACCTCAACGAGCGGACTCACGTTCCAACAGGGTTCACTCAATGGGCAGAACTGCGCTGACCGTCAGCGGCCCCCTTGCCAGCATGAATGCCGATCTCAACGGGCTCGTTTACAAGCCGACGACAGGATTCATCGGCACGGATTTTCTCGTCCTTACGCTGGAAGACTTGGGTGACAACCTGACCACCGCCGCCGACACGAAAATCACGGTCGGTTCCAATCCCGCGCCAAGCGTTACGGCGCCGGCAACAGCCAGTGTGAACGAAAATGGTTCCGTCACCTTCTCCGGCAGCATCAGCGCTACCGACGCGGCCGCCGGCGGCACGTCCGATTCTCTCTCGCTCTCTGTGGCAGACGGCATCCTGACGCTCGGATCGACTACCGGATTGACGATCAATTCCGGCTCCAATGGGTCGGCGTCGGTGGTCGTAACGGGCACACTGGCGAATTTGAATGCGGCGCTAAACGGACTCAACTACGCGCCAAATTCGGGTTACACGGGGTCCGATTCGCTCGCGATTATTGTCAACGACTCGGGCGACAGCCTGTTCGGTGCTGCCGGGGTCGCGATCACGGTCAATGCCCCGCCCAGCGTCACAGCGCCGCCGAACGCGAGTTTGCTGGAAAATGGCTC
Source organism: uncultured Planctomycetaceae bacterium (assembly GCA_963756305.1). Classification (GTDB taxonomy): domain Bacteria; phylum Planctomycetota; class Planctomycetia; order Planctomycetales; family Planctomycetaceae; genus DASPSM01. The sequence goes on along the minus strand of CAVWNP010000001.1, from coordinate 509,440 downwards.
GTACACCTTCTCGAACGCGATCAGCGTGACCGACGCGGCCGCCAGCGGCAGCTCCGACTCGATTTCGCTGTCGGTGACTGAGGGAACGATCACTCTGGGTTCCACGACGGGACTGACATTCGGCACGGGCTCGAACGGCGCTTCCTCCCTGACGGTCACGGGAACTCTTGCCAATCTGAATAGCGCACTTTCCAGCGTGACCTATACTCCGAACGCCGCATATAGCGGGGCCGATTCGCTGCAGATTTCCGTCAACGACACCGCCGACACTCTCTCCGGATCCGCGACCGTTCCGATCTCCGTGATTGCCAACTGGACAGACATGTCCAATCCGGTGCCCAATTTCGACGGAGTGGGACTGACCCTCTTGCTTCCCAACGGAGATCTGTTGACGCATGGCGGCGGAGGCGGTGTTTCGTCCACCTGGTACGAGATTACGCCCGACAGCACCGGCAACTATGTGAACGGCACCTGGACGCAAGTTGCGTCGATGAACGTGGGTCGATTGTATTTCGGCTCGGACGTCTTGCCGAACGGAAATGTGTTCGTAGTCGGTGGCGAGTACGCCACCGACGGCACGTACAACGGGCAGCAATTACTCAGCAACTCCGCCGAGATTTACAATCCAGCCGCAAATACCTGGACGAAAGTCGCCAGCGATCCGCTTCCCTATGTGGGGGACGAGCCGACCGAAGTGCTGCCCAACGGCAACATCCTTGTGGGCGACATCTTTGACAACGGTACCGAAATCTACAATCCCACGACGAACACGTGGAGTGCCGGTGGGACAAAGGTGCACAACGACCGCAGCGACGAAGAGCCCTGGGTCAAACTCGCCAATGGCGACATCCTCGCTTACGACCTCTTTACCAGCATCACCGATAACAAGGGGGAGGCCGAACTCTACAACCCAACGACCAACACCTGGACCGACGCGAGCAACGGCACGCTGCCGATTCTGACGACGCCGTCCCAGGGCTACGAGCTGGGCCCCGCATTGTTGCTGCCGGACGGCCGCGCACTGTTCAACGGCGCCAATGGTCTCACCGCCTTCTATAACCCGACGACGAATTCCTGGTCGCAGGGTCCCACGATGCCGGTCGTCAATATCAATGGAACGCCAACTCAATTGACGACGGGCGATGCTCCGGGTGCCGTCCTGCCGAATGGGGACGTGATCCTGTCTCTCTCCCCGGCCGTCAACAACGAGAATTTCCCCGGGCCGACGTATATTTACGAGTTCAATCCGATCACCGGCGTTTATAAAAACGAAACTCCTGCCGCCAACCAATTCTACACGAGCTACAACAGCTTTATTGACGACATGCTGATCCTGCCGACGGGCCAGCTCTTCTTGAGCGATTTCGGCGGAGACCCCGTCATTTACACGCCGAGCGGGAGTCCCAATTCGGCCTGGAAACCCACAATCACGAGTGTCGCGGAGAATCAAAACGGCAGCCTGACCCTCACCGGCACGCAACTCAACGGACTCGATGAGGGGGCGGCCTACGGTGACGACAACCAGATGGCGGAAAACTATCCCATCGTCCGCGTCACCGACAGCACGACCGGCACTGTGTATTACGCTACGACATCCAATTGGAGTTCGACGGGTGTTGCAACCGGCAATACGCCCGAAACGGTTAACGTCGTCCTGCCGGCTGGACTGGGAACCGATCCGTTTACCCTGGTTGTCATCGCAGATGGAATTGCATCGAGCTCCATCAGCTCGAGTTCGATCCCCCCGGGCGTGACGGCGCCCGCGTCCATTACCTTAAACCAGAATTCTTCATACACATTCCCCGGCAGTTCGATCACCGTAAGAGACATCGCTGCGACGTCCTCTTCCGATTCTTTGACGCTCTCGGTGAGCGACGGCAAACTGACCCTGGGATCGACGAGCGGACTCAGTTTCCTCTCGGGGTCGAACGGCTCGTCATCCCTGACGGTGACGGGAACGCTCGCCAACTTGAACGCGTCGCTGGCCGGCCTGGTCTACGCGCCGAACTCCGGTTACAGCGGGTCCGATTCGCTGCAAATCTCCCTCAAAGACACGGTCGACGGCCTGACCGGATCCGCGTCGGTCGCCATCACGGTGATCGGTCCCCCAAGCGTGAGCGCACCGACGAACGCCACCGTCATCGTGAACGCATCCTATACTTTTTCCGGCACGATTAGTCTCTCGGACGCCGCCGCGTCCGCCAGCTCCGATTCGCTCACGCTCTCGGTCTCCGACGGAAAGCTGACCCTTTCGTCGACGACCGGACTCACGTTCACCACGGGTTCGAATAACACGTCTTCAATCACCGTGACCGGGACGCTCGCCAGCCTGAACGCGGCCGTCAGTGGCCTGGTCTACACTCCGAATTCCGGTTATCTCGGATCCGATTTGCTGAAATTGACGCTCGCGGATTCCGGGGACAGTCTGAGCGGTTCGGCTACCGTCGCGATCACGGTCGGCAACTACGCCGCCCCAAGCATCGCCGCACCAGCGACTGCGGCTTTGAACGAAAACAGCTCGTTCACCTTCTCGGTCAGCATCGCGGATTCCGCAGCCTCTGGAACGTCGGATTCTCTCATAATTTCGGTCGCCAATGGCAAAGTGGCTTTGGGCTCAACGTCCGGGCTGACGTTCACCTCGGGCGCAAACAACTCCTCATCGATGACGATCACGGGAACGGTTGCCAATCTGAATGCCGCGCTCAACGGGCTGCTCTACACACCGACGTCGGGTTTCAGCGGCCACGATTCGTTGCAACTCTCGGTCCGGAATTCCATCGATAATCTGACGGGATCGGCTGCCGTTGCGATCTCCGTGAACCCGTATGTGACCGCCCCCGCGGCAGTTGGCGTTCTCGAAAATACGCCGTTCACTTTTTCCTCACCCAGTTATCCGATCACGCTGACGGACGGCGCGGCATCGGGCACGTCGGACTCGCTGACGCTCACCGTGCTGCGTGGAAGAGTCAATCTGGCAACAACCACCGGGCTGACGTTCACTTCAGGCGCGAACGGCGCGGCGTCGCTGACCGTCAAAGGGACTCTGGCCAACCTCAATGCCGCCCTCAACGGCCTGGTTTACACGCCGTTATCGGGTTTTACAGGCAATGACTTCTTGACGATTACCGTCGCGGATTCGGGCGACGGTTTGTCCGGCTCCGCCCAAGTCCTGATCTCGATCGCACCGAGAAAGATCAAAACGGGAGTGGCTTTAGGTTCATACGGCAATCCGATTTCGCTTGACGCCACGACGCAGGATCCGTCGACACCGGATCCGTCGACTCAGTGGGCGGGGTTAACCGCGGCCGTGGATATGCTGAACGAATAACTCTGGTTCGAATCGGCACGACCGCTGCAATGGCGCCAAGCCCTTGTACGCACGGCGACCGCGGCCGGCCTGTTCAGCCGCTCGACAGCATCCGGGCCAGGGGCCGCGTTTCCGGAACGTTCTCCAGAATCGTGCGGATCACGACCGTCAGCGGGATCGCCAGCAGCATCCCCACCGTTCCCCAGATCGAGCCCCAAAACGCCAAGGCGAGAAGCACGACGATCGGGCTCAAATCGAGCTGGTCCCCCGTCAATCGCGGCTCAATGAGATACCCGATGCCGTTGTGCACCACCAGCAAGGTCACCAGAACCAGGGCCGACCATCCAAGACTTTCGTATTCCACGAGACTCAACAGCACGGGCGGAATAATGGCAATCACGCTGCCCAAATAGGGAATGTAGTTGAGCAGAAAGGCCAGAATTCCCCACAAGAGTGCGTAATCCACCCGGTAGAGCCAGAGCACGATCGCGGTCAGCGAGCCGACAAGGAGGTTGATCAGCGTCTTGAGGGCCACATATTGGCGAATGGTGGCATTAATCCGCGAGACGATCGCCAGGATCCGTTCCGACGACCCGGGGTCGAACGAAGCCTGAATCCGCCGTCCCATACCGGCCTTTTCCGCCAGCAGGAACGCCAGATAGACCAGGATCACAATCGACTCGGAAAGAAAACCGAAAAACGTTCCCGCCCAGCCGATCACGGTCGACATTCCCGTGTTAAAGAATTCGCCTTCGCTGGCAAAAAATCGCTCGAGCTGCTGGCGGTCGACGCCGGGTGCTTTTTGAATCAGCTCCTGGAAAATTCGTTTGAGATTGTCCCGGTAATGGGGCAGGTTGGCGGCGAGATGCTCGACGCTGCGATAAAGCATTTGGCCGCACGCGTACGAACCAAGCAAAAGCACCAGGGCAATCAGGGCATAAGCGGCCCAGGCCGGCAGGCCGCGGCGCAAGAGCCAACTGTGAATTGGCGCAATCAAGTACACCAGAAAAACCGCCAGCAGCAGCTGCTGCAGAACGACGGCAAATTCCTTGAGCAAGTAGACCACAAGCACCACCAACAGCACGCTCAGTCCCGTGACGAGCAGGCGCCGCTCGAAGCGCGTGGGAGAGGCCGAATACGTTGTTGAGGCCGGCGGCTCTTCCAGATTGACGGGATCCACGTTTGTTCCTTCGCGGGAGGGGACCCAGATTGTAACCATCAGGGCGCTGGTCGGGACGCCTGAAATCCGAATCGGCCTCTCACCAGGCCACAAATCGCGGCGTGGTGCGTGCGGCCGAGAGCAGAATGACGGCCCGATTTCCGTCGGTCATGTAGCTGTCGCCGGTCAAGTTGCGACGGGCGTTTGCCGCATCGCAGGCGCCGACGCCGTCCAGATAGCCGGCCGCTTCGACCCGCTCCGCCTGCAGTAAATCCTCAACGACGTAATCCCGCGCTTCGTCGACGTCCGGATCGATCCGATGCGTCGTCAGGTTCCAGGTCTTGGTGGTGAAGCGGACGCCGATATCGCGGCTGACCTGGCCCACCCAGACCGGATTTTGTTGAAAACGCAGCGGCGTCAGCCACAGCCGCAGGTGCAGCCGCTCGTTGATCGATTGCCGGCTGCGTTGCAGGGCAATGTCCTGGCTGCGGCCGAAGAGATAGAGCGGGCTCACCGGCGAATACCGATAATGTGCCCCCAAGAGAAAGGCCCGTGCGGTCTTCCAGCAGGTGGCCAGAGTGATCGTTTCGCTTTCGTCCCACCGCGCCAAAAAGGCACTGAGCAGCGTCTCCAGTTTGCCAATTACGACCAGGTTAGCCGGATCACCCGTGCCCGTTCCGGTTTCATTGACGGTCGTCGCCGGCATCGCGCGCAGCCGTTCGACCAGGGCCGGCAAATCGCATTCGACCGGAGTTTCGCCCGAACTCAGCGTCTCGAAGTCGCGACGCAAATAGTCGGCGGCGATCCCGGGAACCTGAATGGAAAAGGTCAAATCGACGGCCAACGGTAAACGAGTTGCGTGGCCGGCAGCCGTTGCCAGATCGTCTTCGCGTTTTGCCAGCAGATTCGGATTGGCCAGGTCGAGCGCGGCGCCCGTTGCCAACAGGCGGATGTGAACGATCTTCGTCCCCAGATCGAGCGGGGTGAAGACAAAGCCTTCGGCGGTGTCTCCCGGCGCAATGGGACGCAGATGAAATGCCAGAGATTGAAAGCACTGATTCATTCGCCGGTTCGCGCGATAGGCCGTGATGATTTTGAGCGGCACGAGCAGCAGGACCGGCCAGAAGACGAGCCACGCGGCGATGCCGAAGCCCGAAAGCCGCCGGCTGATGGAGAAATGGTTGAGCCCGGCCGCCTCGAGCGACGTGTAATAATTGGGGTCGATGCTGACGAGGTGCAGCCTCAGATGCTTGTGCGAATGATTGCAAATCCGCAGGTAGACCGCTTGCAAACCGCGGCGCGCCAGCGGCACCCCGAAGATGCATTCGCTTTCGGCCGCATTGGCCACGGCGACGGTCACATCCGCGACCGGCCCGGTTTGGGTCTCCCCTCGCGACAGAAAATCGCGGAACGTCGGTTCGGGACGGTAGGAAACCGTCAGCAGGCGGCGGATCATGGTCCCGAATTCGATGGCCACGCGATCTCCCGAAAGTGACGTACCCAAAACGGGCCCAAAACGAGCCGGGCGGATGCATCATAGGCGATCTCGGATCGTCTCGCGCGTTACACGCGGGCCGTCCAGGAACGAATGTCGCCGACGGTCACCGGCATCACCTCGCTGACGTCGACCGTGTAGCGGTAGATGGTCCGCACGGTTTGCATCGGCTGCTCCGGATCGAAGAACGAAACGGTGATGTCCCAGCAGTCCGACGACGGACGGCAGACCGTGCTGCGCTCCACGCGGAGCGCGTCCAGCGTCCGGCGGCTGTGCAGCATGCCCAGGATCTGCTTGAAACTCACCAGATTCGTCCCCGCGTAGTTGAGAGCGCGTTCTTGCGGCGTGCGGCCGGAATTCCGCAGCTCGAAATAGATCCGATCGAGGAACTCGCGGATTAACGGGCGCAGGTCCTCCGCCTTGGTCGACGACGCATCGCCGGGATAACTGAGCACCGCATCGATCAGACCGTCGGTAGGCCAATTGGCGAGCCCGCGCAAATCGGGATTGATCACCGGGACCTGCTGACCGTTGAGCAAGCTCGCCTGCCCGGTGATCACGCCCGGCACGGCGATGCGCTCGGCCTTTTGGTGAAATTGGTCGGTGAAGAACTCCCGCAGCCGCTCGTAGGCTTCCCGCGCAAAGGGGCCTTCCGGCCGAATGACGTAGGTCGGCAGGCTGCCGACATTCAATGTCCAGTGCAGCGTCGCCGCGTGCCATGGCTCTCGATCATGCATCACTTCCAGAAAGGTGACAAGATGCGCGTCGTCGAGGGGATTGGCCTCGCGCCACAAGGCGGAGCCGCCCGACTCGCCAGACTGGTACGGATGGGGCAAGGCCTTCATGCGATGTCGGTAGGCATCCAAACCCGCTTCGCTGCCGAAGTCATAACCCAATTGGCCCAGCGCATAGACCAGGACCCGCTCGCCCGCGCAGGCCCCGCAACATGCTGACGGCTGCACGCCCTCGCCTTCCCAAACGGGCCTTGCCGTTTCGCTCGCGCGACGGCCGACTGCCATGCGTCGCTCGGAATCGACGCTGCCGGCGGGCGGCCGGATCGGCGCCGTGACGCGGCATTCCTCGGTTGCGGCCGGCATCACGCCGACTGTGCCCGGGGTCGAATCACATTTCGGTTCATCAAACATCGTTTTCCTCCAACGGTCTAGTAACGAGATGGCTCCGGGAATATCGCAATGGCCCGCCAAATCAGGACGGCAAGCAAATGCCGTCTCCCGGTCGCATCCGACCGCGGCGGAGAGTCGTGGTTGTTCGATGAGGAGCATCGGCCGTGGCGTTCGCGGCGACGCAAGCGATCGTGGTGAACGACGGGCGCATTGCGAATCCCGATACAGGATTCCGGACCGCCGACGATTTCTTCAAAGAGCGCGCGTAATCCGGCACTCGTGGCGTTCAGGCTTCCCGCGAGAGGCAAAGCCGGTGGCGTATCGCCGCATCCGAGCAAAGGCAAAGGTGGCCCCATTCTTGGAACCGCCGCGCGCCGTCCAACAGGGCGCGTGTTCCAGCAGATTTTGCCTGGATGGGCTCCTTGCCCAAGAGCGCCGCCCGCGAACGCTCACTTGTGTGGGCCCTCCGTGAAGTGCCCGGTGATGTGCTCGAGCGACATAGCGCTTCGTCCGGGAGCAATTTACCGATCCATTTTACGCAAAGCAATCATTCTCTTAATCTTGCCTGCGCAGTGTGATCCGACGCAGTGGCGAGTTGTTTTTCACATCGCGGCAAGCAGATGCAGCTCGACCAATCGGGAACTGCGAAAGGGGCAAGTCGCGGGTTGCGCAAAGGAGCGCAGAAGAGGGGGGAACGCGGGTGGAAAAAAAGCGGCAGTTTCAGATCCGGAAGTCTCGCTACCCGGCCCATCTCTAACCAAGCAGCAAAACCGGCTCCAAAACTGCCGCCGTGACGCGTACCTACCCAACATGAAATCGCAATCCATGGCGGCAACCCGCCAGATTTTCTGTTGATTCGCAAAACTAAACTGCGGATCTTTGACCAGCGGAGACTCTTGATTCCCGTCGTCGTTTATGGAACAAAGAATGTGAGCCCCCACATCTCCGTAAATTGCGATTAGTGTTTCTACCTACTTCGCGTGTCGATCGATTTATTGGCAGCGACGATTTTTGGGCCGGCTCGGATCCGTGATGACGACCTCCACTGGCGATGCCGGTTCTGTAACGCTTTGGCTGTCGCAGCTCAGGCTGGGGCAGGACTACGCCGCACAGAAACTCTGGGAGCGCTACTACGAGCGGCTCGTTCGACTGGCGCACAAGCGCATGTCGCGCACGCCGCGGCGCTTTGAAGACGAAGAAGATGTCGCCCAGAGCGCCTTCGCCACATTTTGCGCCAACCTGGCCGACGGCCGATTCCCACAGCTTCACGATCGCCACGATCTCTGGCGGTTGCTGATCATCATCACGGCACGCAAGGCAACCAACAGCGTTCGCCGCGAGAAAACCCTGAAGCGAGGCGGTCCGTCGGGTCAGACGGGTCAACAAGGCCCCTCCGCACAGCTCGAGCATCTTATCGGCGACGAGCCCAGTCCCGATTTCGCACTGCAGGCGGCCGAAACGGTGCGCCAGCTCCTCGACAGCCTTCCGTCGCCGAGTTTGCGGGCCTTGGCGATGAACAAGCTCGAAGGTTACACCAACGACGAGATTGCAGATCGTCTCGGCTGCTCGCTGCGCACCGTCGAACGCCGATTGCAGGTCATCCGCGAACTCTGGAAGGCAGACGAAAACTAGGCGTCGCCGACCGTTGTTCTGCCGCGCTTGGCGTTACGCGCGGCGTTTGCGCCATCTCGGCCGAAGCCGCCGTCTTGTTTTATGAACGAATGGCCAGTGACGGTTTCGCGTCGTATGCGCGTCCTCACTCAGACCGCAGTCACGGAATGGTCCACAGGGGAGCAACATCGCCCCTGCTTGCGCGATCGGTGGGTGCCCGCGTCGAGCACCATTTTGATCTCCTCGGGCGGCATGCCACGGCCGAGCATGTCCTGCTTGAGTGCGGCCGTAATCTCGGTCTTGCGAAGCTCCACCCACAACCCGCCCGCGACCGCGACCAAGGCGATTAACAGACCCCCTCCTACGGACAAAAATCCAATCAATTCGCCGAAGTTAAACCGCGACAAAATGTCGGCCAGCATGGCAATCACCGCTTTCGGTAGGTGGTTCAAAGGCGCAACCGTCCCGCTCAAAGTCATTCGTCGGCCCATTTGCGATCTTGGCAAGAAACCGGCGGATTCGCCGATTTTAGCGCTTTGTGCGGTACGCGGGAAATTCGACCAGCACCTTGATCGCTCCGTCCTTGCGATCGCGGAACGTCTCGAAGGCCGTCTGGATTTGATCGAGCTTGTAGCGGTGCGTGATCACTTTCGACACGTCGATCCGCCCCTCGCCGATCCACCGCATGGCGAGCGGAAAATCGCGTTTGAAATCAGGGTCGACGCTCGTGTGCACCGTGATGTTCTTGAAGAACAGGTCTCGCCAGCGCACGCGGTCGAGATGCTGCGGCGGCACGCCGAAATAGAGAATCCGCCCGCTGTGCTGGCACAGATCGATGCACAGGTTGAGCGCCTGCTCGTGATGGCCGACCGCCTCGATCACGATCTCGGCCATCCGCCCCTCGGTGATGCGGGAGACGGCCGCGATCGGATCTTCGGTGCGATTGCAGATCGTCGCCGTCGCCCCCATCCGCGGACTGTTCTTGAGCCGCGATTCCAACAGTTCGATCGCGATGATCTCGCGGGCCCCCATATTCCGCAGCGCGCCCACGAAGAGCTGCCCCATCGGCCCCTGCCCGACGATCGCGACATCCTTGTCGAGCACGCTCGGCAGTTTCTTGAGCGCGTAGATCGCCGTCCCCAAAGGTTGAGCCATCAGGGCGCATTCCTCGGGCACGCGCGTGTCGAGCGGAATGGCCCGCTCCTCGTCGATCACAAAACGCTCGAAGAAGCCAAGCTGCTCCCGCGGGACGCATAGCACCCGCGCGCCCGGCTTGAACCGCGTGCCGTTCGTATCCACAACCGTGCCGATCATCTCATGCAGCGAGTGCCCAAGTTTCGGCGCCGGTTGCTCCTCGCCGCGCAGAAAAAAGGGAATATCCGAACCGCAAAGGCACGTCAGCTCGGGCTGAAACACGATCTGTTTCGCACCACCGCCGCTCTTCGAGAGCGAGGGTTCGGGCGCGTCGACAATTTCAATCCGGCTGGGTCCCGTGATCTGCGCGGCAAACAAGGCAAGCGCTCCTGTTGATTCGATGGATGAGGACGAAACCCGCATTGTAGCGCACGGCGCGGTTGTCGCAACGAACGCCTCGCGAAACACCCCGAGGCCGCCGCCGCCGGCCTACCAGGGGACGCGTTTGCCCATGTGGAAGTAGCCGCCCGTCGGGCCGTCGGCCGGCAGAGTGGCCAGCTCGACGCTGGTCTTGCCCCCTTCGCTCAATTCCAAGGGCGCGCTCGGGCCGCCCATGTCCGTTTTGACCCAGCCGGGATGGGCCGAGTTGACCTTGATCGGCGTGTCGCGCAGCTCGGCCGCCAGATGGACGGTAAACGCATTCAGCGCCGTCTTCGACGCGTCGTAGGCGAACGCCTTCATGGCGTAGATTTCCGCCTTCGGGTCGGCATGCAGCGTAAGCGACCCGAGAATGCTCGACAAATTCACAATCCGCCCCGCGGGCGACTTGCGAATCAAGGGCAACAGCGTCTGCGTCAGTGCCACGGTCGCGAAGAAATTCGTATCGAACGTCTCTCGCAGGTCCGATTCGGCCACGCTGCTCGTGGTGTTGAACCCGTTCGGATTTCCGAATTCGGCCTTATCGAGCTGAACGCCCGCATTATTGACGAGAATATCGAGCCGCCCGAACCGCTTTTCGAGCATCTCGGCCAACCGCCGATGGTCGTCCCGTTTCCGCACATCAAACTGCACGGGCTCCACCTTCGCGACGCCGTCCTTCCGCAACTCGGCGGCCGCCTTCTCGCCTTTGTCCAATTCCCGCGATCCCAACAGCACGGTGATCCCCAACTTGCCGAGCCCCCGCGCCGTCTCCAACCCGAGCCCACGGTTGGCCCCCGAAATGAAAGCAATCTTCTCTTGCGCTGGCATTTGATCCTCCGGAGTTTGCTGATCTCAACTTTTCTGCACGCCGCGGTCCATTTTTGCCGGCGACGCAAACAAGGAAAGCCAACTTTTGAACAGGAGCTAAATCGAGGCAACAGAAAACCGCTAATTTGAGCGATCCGGGTAAAACTGGGACCAGGCATCGTCGCGATCGAGAATTTCGTCGATCTCGGAACGGTCGCGATGAACTAACTAGTGCTCCGAGTTTGACGTCCCCTTTCGCGAGCGCGATTGCCCCCAGAATCATCTGAACCAACGCGGTATCGGTCACGCTCTTGAGATCGGCCAAGGCCAAATCGAGTATCTCTGCCCATGCTGCGAAGTAGCTCTCCTCGAGCGCACCATAAAGCTGAGGATTCCCGCGACGGTGCCTTTCGATTTCGATGGTGGAGACAAGCGCATAGAAATTCGCATCACGCCGCAGCGATCTCTTCATAATCGCCACTAAGTGTGGAACGGTCGCATAGGACGCGTCGCCTACATCACCTTGATGATGCAGATTCTCCCACAACTCGCCCCACGCATCCTCACCCCGCTCGAGCTTCCGCAACGCTGAGGATGGGTCGTAGGGAATCCGATATGCGCCTTTCAATTGGGCCCACTGCGGATCATCGAGCGGAATCATGATCGATCGTCATCTCGCTGTCTGATGCTTCGCCGACTTAGCCGCATCCCTCTTGGCCGGCGAAGTCTTCCCCAGCGAGATCAAGTAGTGCTGGCTCCGCACGAACAGCGAGCCGTTTGAGATCGCCGGCGTGGCCATCACGTAGTCGTCGACCGGGTTGACCGCCAACAAGTCGAATTCGGGGCCGGCTTTGATCACGCGGCCTTCGCCTTGTTCGGAGAAGAAATACAGCCGGCCGTCGGCCGCGACGGGGCTGGCCGTGTAGCTGCCGTTGCCCATCCGCTTGCGGTAGACCTCTTCGCCCGTTTTCGCGTCGTAGCAGGTGACGATGCCGGAGTTCGAGCAGGTGTAGAGGTAGGGACCGTACAAAATCGGCGTGGGCATGTACGGGCCGCCGCGGAGTTTGCTCCAGACGATGTTTTCGTTCTTCTCCTGTTGCGATTTGAGGGAGATGTCGCCGCTTGCCCCCGGCTTGATGGCGAAGATCGGCTGGATCGGGCGGTTGCCGCTGGTGATGTAGAGCAGGTCGTTGCCGACGACCGGCGTGGGGATGGTGACTTCGGATTTTTTCGCCAGCCGCCACAGCTCGCTCCCCGTTTTGGGGTCGTAGCCGCGGGCGTATTGGGCGGCATTGGTGACGAGTTCGTCGCGCTTCGAGTTGTGCCAGATCACCGGCGAACTCCACGACGGGATCTCGTCGCGCGACGTCGACCAGACTTTGTTGCCGTCCTCGATGTTGTAGGCGGCGATGAACGATTCGCCGCGGCTCAGGTCGGCCTGGATGATGGCCAGGTTGTCGTGGATCAAGGGCGAATTGCCGAAGCCCCATTCGTATTCCACGTCGATGGCGAAGCTCGAATCGAGCGTGCTCAGATCGCGCTTCCACAACAGCTTGCCGTCGAAGTCGTAGCAGTAGAGGCCTTCCGAGCCGAACAGCGCGAGCACGTGGCGACCGTCGACGGCAGGCGTGCAGTTAGCCTGGCTTCCCTTGAGGTGCCGCTTGATCTTGGGCACGCCTTCGTAGGCCGTTTTGGTCCAGAGGATTTTGCCCGTGTCGCGATCAAGACAGAGCACCTCCCATTTGTGCTTCGTCTTGTCGTCGACCGAGTCGACCTCGCCGTAGTTGCCGATCTTGATCTTCTGGTCCGGTTTGCCGCTGATGGCCGTCGTGATGAAGATGCGATTGCCCCAGACGGCCGGGCACGAATGGCCCAGCCCGGGAATCGGCGTCTTCCAGCGGACGTTTTGCCCCGTCTTCACGTTCCACGAGATGGGCGGCTGCTGCCCGTCGCCGATGCCCGTGCCGTTAGGCCCGCGGAATTGGGGCCAATTGAGCGGCGGCGCCGTGGCGCCGCTGGCGACGTCCGCCGGGGCGGCTTTCACTTCCGGCTTGGTGAAGCGGTAGAAGCTATATTCCGCGGTGAACTTGGACATCACGACGTGGTCGACTTCGTCCCCCTTGCGAACGATGCGGATCTGCGTCCCCTCGGAGCCAATGGGGACGAACGTGTCGGGCCCGGTCTGCTTGAGCACGCCCATGCGGGTGGCGAGGCCGACGTCTTTGACAGCGAGTAGCATTTTGGCGCCGCCGTCGCTTTCATACGTGCCGGCCAGTTTGGCCAACGCTTTCTTGTCCTTTTCGGACGCGAGCGGCAGCGTTTTCGCGCCGGCCTTTTTGAGCATCTCCGCGACCTTCGGATTCTTGGCCGTTGTGGTGGCCGTATAGAAGGCCGCGTCGAGTGCGTCCTGGCTGGGCTTGGATTCCTTGAGGATCATCTCGACCATCGGCTGATTGCCCATCAGCGCCGCCGTCGTGAGGGCCGCGTCGAAATCTTTGGCCCCCGCCTTGATGAGCATGCGAGCCACGTCGACCTTTTCCGACATGGTGAGCGGCGTTCCGTACCAGATGCCGTCGCGAACGTTGACGTCGGCCCCCTTCTTCACCAGCAACTCCATCACGGGGAGCTTCCCCTTGCTGGCGGCAATCCACAGGGCCGACACGCCGATCTCGTTTTTGGCGTTGACGTCGGCCCCCTTGTCGAGCGCGGCCCGAATGGCTTTGACGTCGCCGGCCCGCACGGCCGTCCAGAGCGCGTCACGCTTATCGTCGGCAGCACGCGCGGTAGTGACGAGGCAGAGAATCGTCACGAAATACAGGACGATCGAGGTTCGGTTACGTTCGGGTCATCGGAAATCCTTGCGGCATCTCGTAGGGCAAGCTGCCAGCTTGCCATTTTTGGGGAATCGTGATCGAGGGCTTGAGCGATCCGGTTGTAGTTGTCTGAATTGCGCCCCGCGAATAGCAAGCTAGCAGCTTGCTCTACGACGGTGCAGGCACCCGGCGATTATACGGACATTCGCGTTCGGCAAGCAGTGGCGGCAGGGACGTCATGCGCGGCTCACCTGACGCCGCTCATGCTCTTCGGCGGGATCGCTCGAATATCGGTCGAATTTTTGCGAAATTGAACAAACTCAGCCGATTGGTGCGTCAGAAACGGCGAACGCGGAACCCTGCGCTCTTCTTGGAAAAGGTCGGCTTATGGAACGCTCAATTCGGGTAATTGCCTCCTTGCTGGTCGTTTTTCCGTCGCTGATGCTGGCTGTGCTCCCTGCCAAGGCCGCGGATGCCAAACCGCCCGCGAAAACTGAGCCAGTCAAGTCGTTGACGCTGCACCTCTTTGACGCCGATCACAAACCCGTCGCTGGAGCCTATGTGGGGACGTTTGTCTACACATCGGAGCAGCGGCGACGGCCGGAGCTGGCCGATGCCAATGGCTTCATGTACGCAAATAAAGCCGTTTCGAATAAAGAAGGAGTCGTCGAATTCCCCAAGCGGAGCGATGTCGCCGATTACCGCAACCACGTGCAGATCGTCGCCCGCCACCCGGGCCGCGGCCTGATCGCATTTGCCGATCTGGACGGTGCGCATTACCAACCCATGGTCGAGTTGACGCTCGTCCCCGAGTGCCGCATCAAGGGAAAGATCGAATGCCCGGACCTGGCGAAGATCGGCCGCAAGACGGATTGGACGAACGTCTACCTCAGCATGGGTCGTGCCCGGTTGATGAGTTCCGACTCGCAGAAAGGCGAGTTTCAGTTCTTTGTGCCGCCGGGGACTTATGACCTGAACGGCTATGGGACCTACCTCGCCTCCAAGAACGAAAAATTGACGGTCCCGGCCGGCAAGCGCGAGATCGAGCTGACGCTGATCCTTCCGGCAAAGAAATTCGCCCTGTTGATGGGGCGCCCCGCTCCCGAATTGCGCGACATTGCGGCTTGGAAGAACGGCAAACCGGTCAAACTCGCCGACCTCAAGGGGAAGTGCGTGATTTTGGAATTCTGGGGCTACTGGTGCGGGCCCTGCGTCTACCGCATGCCCGAGACATTCAAACTCTACGACCAGTACACCAAGCAGGGACTGGTGGTGATCGGCGTGCATGTCGACTTTTCGAACACCGTCGATTCGGTCGAGAAGCTCGATGCGAAGCTGGTCGACACGCGGAAGAGTCTCTGGAAAGGTCGCGACTTGCCCTTTCCCGTCGCCATCACGCGGCCGATCAAGGGAGGAGCGGCGGTGGCCCAGGACTACGGGATTAATTCGTATCCGAGCATGCTGCTGATCGACCGCCGAGGCAATCTCGTCGACATCATGTCCGCGGGCCCGAGAGGGATGGCTCTGCTGCACAAGGCGCTTAACGAGAATCCGGCGGGGCAAGCGTCGGCTACGACTTCGGCCAGCTCGGTCGCCAAGGCGGCTCCGGGGAAGTCGCGCTGAAGAAGGCGGTTCTTGCATGGACTGCCGTGTTCAGCCGCGTCCGGCGGAGACAATCTCCGCGATCACAAGCGGAACAATCAGCAGACTGCCGAGCCCCAGCAGTAACAGCGTGCCGCGCCAGCCGCGCGACCAGAAACAATACCAGAGCATGGACAGCGGAAACGCATAGATGAGGAACAATCCGAAATCGAAGCAGGGCCGACTGCGTCTGCGAACGGCGTCGTGGTTCATCCAGATCACGACCGGCACGCCCCAGCAAAATCCGAGGATGTATTCCGCCGGCGACGAGACGGGCAGGCGAGCGAAAGCGTACGCACACCGTAGAGCCGTCGCGATCAAGGCCATCACGATCAGTGCCGCAATCGGACTACGCAAAAGGGATTTCATCGGGAGACTCGAGGCGGCTATTACGAGATCGTAGTAGACCGTCTACTTCAAAAGTGGTGGGTGCGCAGAGTCAGGCAGATTTTTACCACAAAGGCACTAAGACACGAAGAAATACAAGAAAACAGTTATCCGCTGCGTTCCTTGGTGTCTTCGTGACTTGGTGGTAAATTTTTGCATTCAGTACGGCACAAGATCCACTGTTTTGCGATGAACGGTCTAGACGGGTGGGACAAGGACCTTCTTGACGGCGGAAGGATGAGTCAGAGTCGCGGCCTTCGGTCGCCTTGGTCTTGTTCATCCTTCATCCTTCCTCCTTCAAGAAGAAGGTGGGCCGGCGCTCGCAAAGCCTCGCTGGCCCCACCCTACATTTAATCGTTCCCTCTGATTAGCCTCCGATCTCCCTTTCGTTCGCCGTTCACCGCTCTCCAACCCGCATTCAAATGCAGCTCCCAGCCGTCACCGGTGAGCGTCGTTCCCTCTACTTTGAACAGGGCGGCGACATACGCCTGTTTGAAATCCGACGTGATGAGCGAGGCCTTGTGAACTTCCAACTTTCCCCAGGGGCCAACCAGAGTCAGGATCGGGTAGACCGTTCCCACACCTTCAATGGGGACCAGTTCGGAGGGTCTGAAGCTCATCTGGAATTTGGTGAGCGGCAGCACCAACACGGGCCCATCGACGAGCAGTTGCCGAAACGCGGCCACCTTCTTCAGACGGGCCTGTTCGCGGGCCGTCTCCGCGACCCACAGTTTTGCTCCGTCGTAACGGACTCCGCGTTGCCTCGCGGCTGCCTCAGTCTCGGGCGCCGGCTTGAGATGCAGAGCCGTCGCCAGAACAACGCTGAGGTCATCGTCCGCCTTGATCTTGTGCAGCCAACCGGCCGCGTGCTGATCCAGAAGCAAACCGTACGCGGGGCCGGTCAGGTAGGCGAACGAGCGGACGTAAGTCGAGAACATGACGGGATAAGTCTCGAAGTGCTTGATCACATACCGCCGCTGCTCGGCATCCGTGAGACCGCTCAGCTTGGTCCCCGTGTACTCGGCCAAACCTTCGTTCATCTCCAAATTGCTCTCGGCCTTGCGGGCGGTCGGGAACAAGCCGCGGCGAAATTCGCGAAATCGCACCGCGTCCTCGATCGCGCGAGAGTGTTCCTCACCCGTCGAACCGAGCGCGCGGGCCAGCGCACGCCATTCCAACTCGAGCCAATACCGGCCCTGCAATGTGTCGAGGTGTGCATTCGTGGGATCGGTCATCGCCAATCCCAAA
The DNA here is from genome assembly GCA_963756305.1 of uncultured Planctomycetaceae bacterium. Classification (GTDB taxonomy): domain Bacteria; phylum Planctomycetota; class Planctomycetia; order Planctomycetales; family Planctomycetaceae; genus DASPSM01. The sequence continues at coordinate 492,294 of CAVWNP010000001.1, read as the reverse complement.
TCGGACTGAATCCGATGCCACGATTCGTGCATCAATGTGACCGAGCGTTCGGCTTTGTCCTCGGGCAGCGGCCAAAGGATCATCGACCAATGCGTGCCGGCCCAGCGATACGCTGTGCTGGCGAGCGGCACGCTCTGCGGCAAAGTCCCGACGAAAACACCGGCCGCGGGCTTGAGCTTCTTCTCCGCGTCCGCCTGATTGGCGACGACGAACCGCGTCCGCGGTTCGACAAACAGCAACGGCCCGGCCAGCGACTTGCCCCACAGCCGGCCGGCATCGTTCTCGGCCAGGCGATGAGCTTCGGCGAAATAGGTCTTTGCCAAGTCGAGATCGATGGGCGAAGACTTGCCGGCGGGGATTTGTTGTGAGCAAGCGAGAGCCACTTGTGCCACAACGAGCGAGAACGGAACCACGAATCGGATGGGCGCACGGGCCGATCTGAGAATTTGAGACATGGCTACACGGTACCCCGACGGTTTGGCAGAGAGCAATCTGTGCACCTGTGCGGGGACGCGAAGGCCTGGCTATTGCGAGGATTGCAGCAACACGGCGGCCGACGACGCAAGGCTGGCGAAGAACGAATCGATCGCCGAGACATCCTCCGGAGCCTCGGCATGCGCCGCAGCGACCGGACGGGCGTCGCTTGCGGGACGATCCCCGCGGACTTGCGACCCGGTCTGCATTTGCGAAGCGCTCGCTTGAGCATCGACGTTCAAGAACTGATTGAGCGGAAGCGAATAATCGCCAGGCGGCAAGGCGGTCCGCGAATCGGCGCCACTCACTAACGGCACAGTGTAGGAATCGGCCGGACCGATCGCAGCCGTCACGATGCCCGTAAACGTTGCCGAATGGCTCGAGCCGCCTTGCGAGGGGCTCGACAGGGTCGGAATCATCACAAGCGACGAATCGTCGAGCGGTAGCAAATCGGCGGTGAGCGGCCGATCGCCGGCGGGATTCGTGAGCGCGGGGCCGCCGAGCGGCGGCAAGGGATAATCGCCCGCTTCGCCGGGCGCGTTCGGGTCGAAGTCGCCGGGCCCTTCAGTTGTGAGTCCTTGCCTGCCGGGGGCCTGAATCGCGCCGAACAGGCCGTGCTTCCCGTCGGCGAGGCCGGCGCTAAAGAATAGCGTCTTCGCGTCGCCTCCCACGTGACCGTTGCCGAAAGCCAGCGACCAGAGATTGGCGATCTGGATCGTTTGACCCTGATCGTTTTTGAGCTCGCCGAGGTAGGCGCCGCTCTGCGGATTGAAAACGGCGATCGTGCCGTCGCCGTTATTCCCCACGAGCAAATCGCCGCCGTAAGGCCCGAACCCGGCTGGCGCAAGAGCGAGTCCCCAAGGGGCGTTGAGCGCCTTGCGAGGCCAGACGCCTCTCGAAATTGCCCGAGTTGCTGAAAACGTCCACAAAACCGAGGCCGCGGCCGTCGACGTCTTCACCCCCGGCGTCGGCCACTTTGGCGTAGGTCACGTAGAGCTGATTACCAATTTCCGCGACATTGAATGGCGAGTAACCGCTCGGAAGCTTCGGATCGTGGAACGAACCGGCGAGCGTGACCTGCTGGAAATTCTGATTGAAGACGTCGATCGTGCCATGCGTGAAATCGGCGGCGTAAAGGTAGGTCTGCCCGGTCCCGTTCGAGGCCCCGTTCGAGGCCACGGCCAGCCCCGTGTAGGCGGCGCCTGAGGCCGAGTTATCGACGGCGACCAGGGCGTGATTCTGGTCGACAAATCCGTTCCACGCGGCGATCGTCCCGTTCAGGGTGGCGAACAGGAACGAGGCGGGCGAGGTCACTCCATTTTCGGTAATGTCAAAACCGGGCCCGGAGTTGAAAACCGTCCCTGTCGGCGTGCCGAGGCGCGACTTGGGACGACGAGGGAATCGACACGACGAGCGAAAAGGGCTCTCCCAACCCATTGAGAACGTTCGACACACCCCCCGCGTTGTCGGCAAACCAGAAGGGGCCGGTTGGACTCGAGGCAAGTCCCCAGGGGTTGGCGAGCGCGGGATTGGTGATTTTGGCGAGCCCCGGCACGTTCGATGCCAGATTAACCTGCGCAAAGCCGGCCGAAAGGAGGCACCGGTCCTCGAGAGACTCGACCGCGGGCGGCAGAGGTGCGCGAACGGCGGCGTGTCATCCACTTCGCTCGGAAGAACGATCTCAAACTCATCCGGTCACGTCCGAGAATCGGGGGAATGCGGGGTCAGCGGTTTCGATACCGTCCTTGCAACATCTTGAAGTCCGCCTCGTCGCGGATCGGGTCGAGGGCCGCGTCGGTCACGATTTTCTCCTGCAAGAACGCGGCACGATTCTGCGGATCCACGCGGGCCAGAGTTTCGTGCACCGCGTGGACGGCGCGGCGGCGATAGCTGTCGGCAAGAGTTTCGCGGTCCGACTGGCGCGAGTCGGCTTCGGCTCGGGCGGCCGCTTGGGCCAGGATGCAGGAGACGTTGTGCATCATCTCCGGCGTTCGCGGATCGCGGCGAATCGAAGTCTCGGCGTCCATCACGGCTTCGCGGTAATGTCCGAGCATGACCTGCGCGAGGCCGCGGCCGGCAAACGCGTCCGCGGCTCTCGGATCGAGCGCAATCGCCGCGGAGAAGTCACGAAAGGCCAGTTTCCACGCGTCGGCAAAGAAGTGGGCCCAGCCGCGGTGCTGATAAATCTCGGCGTCGGGGCGAGCTCGAGGGCCCGCGTGTAATCGTCGACCGCGGCGGAGAATTTGCCGAGGTTCATCCGCGCCAGTCCGCGAGCGCGAAAGATGTCGGGATTTCCCGGCCCGCCTTTGTGCAAATACTGAGCGAATGATCGTTCGGCCAGTTCGTAGCGTCCGAGCGCCAAAGAGCTCGGCGCGAAGCTCGTCGGGAAATGGGTCGCCGGGAGACAGTTCCCGCGCGGCGCTCGACGCGTCGAGCGACTCGCGAAACCGGGCGGCGATGAACAACCGCCGGCTGCGCTCCAGGTGATAACCGGCCACGGCCTGCCGCGGCGCCTTGCGCTCGATCGCCAAATCCATCTGTCGGGCGGCTTCGTCGATCTGCCCGCCCGCGAGGTCGACCTGCGCCAGGTTCAGGTAGGCGTTGTATTGCCCCGGCTTGAGCGAGACGGCCCGGCGAAAGTTCTCGGCCGCTTTGGTGAAGTCGTTCAAATTGAAGAGCAGAATTCCCCGCGTCACGTACACGACGTAGCGGACGTCGTCGTCGGGATTGAGGGATAGGCGCTCTGGAAATCGGCCTCCGCCTCCGCCGTCGCGTGCAGCTTTTCGTGGGCGAAGCTGCGGAAGACGTAGGCCCACACGAAATCAGGCTGGTGGGCGAGGCAGGCGTTGAGGCCCACCCTTGCCGCCTCCCACTGCTGCATTTTCAAGTGACAAACCGACAGAAAGAACTGCGCCCGAAAAATGCGACGGTGCGCGAGCCAGTGCGTGATCGAAGGCGCTTGTCGCCTCTTTCCATTGTCCGCGGCGGTACTGTTCTTCGCCGAGGAGGAAATAGTCGTCCGCGGCGGTGGGGGGGTGATTTTCCGCCTCGGTTCTGGCCTGTTTCGCCTCATGGGTGCGGCCGAGGCGGTCGAGCAGATTCGCGCGTCGCAGGTAATACGCCCGAGTTGGCCTCCCCACCTGCCGGCTGTGCTCCAGAAGTTCCAGGGCCGCCGCAATCCGAGCATTCTCGGATTCGCCGGCGATTGGACGCTGCGCCCGAACGCTGGACGACATCAGCAAGAGGCCGTAACAGTCGGCCCAGACGGCCGACTCCTTACCCACGGGAAATGACGATTGGCGGATCATCGCGCCGGAATACTGAAAACCGGCCAGCTCCAAGGCCTGCCGGGCGGACGTTTCGGCCGTCACCAGGTTGGCGCGGGCCTCGGTGCCCAGAAACAGCGATCCCTCCTCCGGCGATAAGAGTCCGTGGAGCAAGGCCGCGTTACGGCGTTCGACGAATTTCTGATAGTTGGCTTCGGCCTGATGGACTTCCAACTGGCCGCTCGTGCGGGAGTGCGACCACGCGGTGAGCGTCAAAGTGACCGTCGCGACGGCGGCCAGTCCCCAGCCCGAAATCGCGGGATGTTGCCGCGCGAACCGCCACAGCCGCTGCCAGAACGGGATCCGTCTGGCCTCGATCGCGCGGCCTTGGAGGAACGAATCCAGATCGGCCGCCAAAGCGGCCGCGCTCGAATACCGACCAGCCGGGTCCTTCTCGAGGCATTTGAGGCAGATCGTTTCGAGGTCGAGCGGAATACCCGGCCGGCTGCGGCGCGGCGGCACCGCCGGCTGCTTGCAGACCCGCTCGAGAATGACCAGCGACGTCGGCCCCTCGAACGGAGGACGGCCGGTCAAGAGTTCGTACAAAATTGCGCCGAGCGAATAAACGTCAGACGCGGCGCCCACGCGCTTGACGCCGCCCGCCGCCTGCTCGGGGGCCATATAGCTCGGCGTGCCGAGCCAGGCCTCGGTGCGCGTCGGACCGCCTTCATCGTCGATCATCTTGGCCAGGCCGAAGTCGGTGATCTTCGGCGTGCCGTCGGCCGTCAAAACGACGTTGCTTGGCTTTAAATCGCGATGCAGGATTCCCCGCTGGTGCATGTAATCGACCGCGCGGGCCAGCGTTTGCACGATTCGCGCCGTTCGCGCTTCGTCGACCGGGTCGCGAACTTCCGCTCCAGACAGCCGCCGTCGATGTACTCCAGCGAAAGAAACGGCCGCCCTCCGCATTCGCCCACTTCGTAAATCTGCACGATATTGGGATGCTGCAGCCGCGCCACAGCTTCCGCCTCCTTGCGGAAGCGAAGCCGCGCCGTTGGATCGGCGTGCGGGCCGGCAAGGATCATCTTGAGCGCGACTTGCCGCTTAAGAGATCGCGACCGCGCCCGATAGACGACTCCCATTCCTCCGCGGCCCAATTCTTCGAGGATCTCGTAACCGGGCACGTTGGGAACGCCCTGGCCCTCGGCCGGGATGGGGACCCGGGGAAGGGTCGAGTCGTCCCAATTTGCGGCAGGCGCGCTCAAAGGCTCGAGCAGGAACGGAAAAGGCGGTGCAAGACCCATGCTCCGATCGAGATCGTCTTCGCCGTCCGACTCGTCGCGCCGCGTGGCACCGCCAGCCGATGCGACCGGCGACAACCAATCTCCGTCGTCGCTCTCTCGAGTCCTGTCGTTTGGCATCCAACGCCCTCTGTTGTGGCCCGACGTTGAACCTGGTCAAGATTGCCCGTCGCACGCCTCAAGCGCCGGTCGGCAGTATTCGAGCAAGCCGACGTCGACCAACTCCGCTTCGACCTCCTCGCGCACATGGCTGTCGAGCGAGCTTTGCACTTCCGCGAGCAGCAATTCGGCGAATTGCTCGCGTGCCCGGTGGAGAATCTGGCGAACGCCCGCCGCCGTGAAGGGCTTGCCCAGCTGCGCCGTGAGCGCTTCCGCCAGCTCCCCGGAGCGCATCTCCGGCTGCTGGGCCCGACAGCGGAGCACGTCGTAACGACATTGGCCTGACTTCGCGTCAGCGTCGGCGAGTGCCGCCCAGGCGTGAGCCAAGAGTTCATCCCGCCAGCTTTCGAGGAAATAACGATCCGATTCTTCGTCGTTCGCGTCACTGCCTGCTTGCAGACTTCCCTCGGGCAGCGCTCGCGGCCAGCGGCGCTCGTACCGGCGATGGTCGGAAATGAGATGAAACAACGTCCCTTTCACGAAGTTTCGAAACCGGCCGCGATCGCGCGTCGCTCCGCACAGATCGCCGCGCATGAGGCGCAGCGCAAACTCCTGAAAGACGTCGTCCGCGCCGTCCTGGTCGCTCATCACCTTGCGCAGATAGCGACGCACCGCGCCGCCGTAACGCTCGAGCAACTCCTGCTTGGCCGTCTGCGCCGCATCATCGTCGCGGCCATGCGCTCGATCCAAAAGCGACCAGCGCGTGGTGATCGTTCCGATCCGATCGAGGGGGGGTTGGGGCTTCATTGGCTCCCTCGCGTCACATGAGGCGCAAAACGCGACAAATTCTTGCGCGGACCAAAGTCGAGTCAATCCGTGAACGGGGGGGCAAAGCGGCAATTTCGCGCGGATTTCGATTCGTTTGTGAAATTCTTCACCGATGCCAATTCGTTTGTGAAATTTCTCACAAAGCCTGTCACAGAGGGCCGGCCGGCGAGAAATCGAAGAAAGAGGGAATCTGTTCTGGATTCACGGGGAAGAAGTCGTCGCAGGGAGGCTGGTCGTGTCCGAAATCCAATCGCGAACGAGCTTGAACAATTTTCGGGGAGGAATTTTCAATGCGATCTCGCAAGCGCCGGCTGGCCAGGGCCTTTTCGATCGAGACAGCCGAAGTTCTTGAATGCCGCACCTTGCTGTCCGCGTCCGGAATGGGAAGCGTCGCGGCGGCGGGCGCCGTCGCCCCATCCGTTACTCAATCCTTCGTTTCGCATCTCGCCGCCGCGCCGAACGTCAACGCCTCGACGGTGCCGGGAAACGGAGATATCAATCCGTACGGCGTGGCCTTCGTGCCGGCGGGCGTGCCTGCCGGCGGCAAGCTGCATCCCGGGAGCATTCTGGTCTCGAACTTCAATAATTCGAGCAACCAACAAGGGACCGGAACGACGATCGTCGAAATCTCGCCCACCGGACAGCAGTCGCTCTTCTTCCAGGGGCCCAAAGGACTTGGGCTGAGCACCGCGCTGGCGGTCCTCAACAACGGAATGGTGCTCGTCGGCAACGTTCCGACGTCCGACGGGTCGTTCAGCACGATCCATCAAGGATCACTGTTGATCTTGAACAAGAACGGCCAGGTCGTCGCCAACCTGGTGAACAAACAGCAGCTCGACGGGCCGTGGGACATGACGGTGTTCCAGGCAGGCAACCTGTCGTTCGTCTTCGTCTCCAATGTTCTGAACGGCACCGTCTCGCGGATCGATTTGTTGACTCCGCCGGGCGGGAATAGCGCCATCGTCTTGAGCATGACGACCATCGCTTCGGGCTTCGTGCATCGCGGCGATCCGAACGCGCTGGCCATCGGGCCGACCGGATTGGCCTTCAACCCGCTTAACGACCTGCTTTACGTGGCAGCGACCGGCAACAACGCGATCTTCTCGATCCCGAATGCCTTGCTTCGATTCACAAGCGCGGGTACAGGCAATCTCGTGTTTTCCAACCCCGATTTGCGCGGACCGCTGGGACTGACCCTGCTCCCTGACGGGAACTTGATCACCGCCAACGGCGACGCGGTCAACGGAGACCCGAATTTTCCAGGCGAGCTGGTCGAGTTCACACCGTCGGGCAGGTTGATCGGTGAGACGTCGCTCGATCCGGCACAGGGCAGCGCGTTCGGCCTCGCCGTCGAGGTGCACGGAGACGACGTCTCGTTCGCGGCCGTCAACGACGATTCGAACACGCTGGAGATTTGGAATTTCGAGCTCTAGTGCAGTGAGTGTTCGCCGCGGGATCTGTCCGTGTGACTTAAGTCTGCCCCAAATCGAGATCGGGCGACGAAAAGGGGAGCCGCCGGCCGATCTTGGCCTTGAAAGCGAGGTGCACTGCCGAGGTCTCAGCTCGGCAGCGCACTCTCGCTGGCATATCCAGGCCGCGACGCGGATTGATCCCATCGCAACCGCGCACTGCCGAGTGGAAACCGTTCTGCAGTCGTCCCCTGGGGGATGAGTTCTGATTCGAGATCAGGCGACGAAGAAGTCTATCGCCGGTTGCCCCCAAAAAGTCGGCGACACGTGGGGGGGCATTCTGGGGAGCTGCCTCGGGTGCGTGTGAAACACCACGCACTCGAGGCACAGAATACACTCGAATGAAATGCGCGGATCCCAGCCGACGGCGCGCTTAGCCGGAGTCGCTCGACGGGCACTGATGCCCTGCGGCTGGAGAATGGACGCGTTCGAGTTGTCACAGGCGGCGCGGTCCTCCACAGGATTCGCTGAGAATCCGACTGCGCGTTCTACCCACGCTTGCGCATTCTAGGGCAGTTTGGAATGGGGAAATTTTGAATTCTGAAAAATAGTTCGGATTGGTGTTCGGGGCGGCCCGCGGCGGAGTTTTTTGGGGTACTGTGAGAACCTTTTGCGCCCAAAAAAGCCAAAAAAGTGCACAAAAATTGGTCAGCCGGCGGGATCGAAACGGGCTGGTTCCGGGCGCTGTTTGTTGGACACTTGGCGCGCGGGCTCAGTATTTCCGCGGCGTCACCCGCGATTGCACTCGGCCGGGGAGGCCGACGATCCGCAAAAAGCCCTCGGCATCCGACTGGTTGTACGAGCCGCCCCCTTCCATGCTGGCGATGGCTTCTTCATACAGGCTGACGTGGCTTTTGCGGCCTGCGAGGATGATGTTGCCCTTGTAGAGCTGCAGCGTCACTTCTCCGCTGACTGACTTTTGGGCGTCGCGGATGAAGGCCATCAGGGCGTCCATTTTGGCCCCGTACCAGAAGCCGTAGTAGACCATTTCGGCCACTTCGGGCGAAATGCGGTCGCGGAGGTGCATCAGGTCGCGGTCCATGGTGAGCTGCTCGACGGCCCGGTGGGCATCGTAGAGGATCGTCATGCCCGGGGCCTCGTAGACGCCGCGGCTTTTCATGCCCACGAAGCGGTTTTCGACGACGTCGATTCGCCCGACTCCGTTGCGGCCGCCGATGGTGTTGAGTTCCGTGACGATTTGGAACGGCGTCCGCTGATGGCCGTTGAGGTACATGGGGACGCCGGACTCGAAGCCGACGGTCACCGTTTCGGGTTTGTCGGGGGCTTTTTGCGGGGAGACGGTCATGCCGAATTCGACCAGCTCGCAGCCGTTGATGTTGGGATCCTCGAGTTTTCCCGCTTCGTAACTGATGTGGAGGCAGTTTTCGTCGGAGCTGTACGGCTTTGGAGACGGTGGCTTTGACCGGGATTTTCTTCGCATTGCAGTAGGCGATCATTTCCGAACGGCCGGGGAATTTCTGGCGGAACTTTTCGATTCGCCAGGGGGCGATGATTTTCACCGCGGGCTCGAGGGCCTCGGCGGCGAGTTGGAAGCGGCACTGGTCGTTGCCTTTGCCGGTCGCCCCGTGGGCATACGCGTCGGCCCCGACTTCGCGGGCGACTTGCAGGCAGGCCTTGGCGATGAGCGGGCGGGCGATGGAGGTGCCGAGGAGGTAAATGCCTTCGTATTTGGCCTGCCATTGCAGCACGGGGAAGGCGAAATCGCGGCAAAGCTCCTCGCGGGCGTCGACGATGCGGGCCGATTTGGCTCCGCTGTTCCGGGCCTTTTGCAGGATGGCGTCCCGGTCTTCGCAGGGTTGCCCGAGATCCACATAGACGCAATGGACTTCGTAACCCTCGTCCATCAGCCAACCCAGAATCACGGAGGTATCCAGCCCTCCGGAATACGCCAACACGCAGCTCGACATTCTCGGTTTACCTTGGCAGAGGCGAAAACACCGGTGACGACAGAAAGAAGTCGCCCGTGGTTCGCCGGGACGCACGAATGGTGGATTATGTCGCGTCGAGGGGGTACGTTCCAGCTATGCGAAGGCTTGCGCTGTTTTTGCTGGAACAGGGGTTATGACGAAAAAATCCGACCTGCTCGATCGCGATATGGCCCACTTGATTCACCCATTGCACAACCGCACGGTGCAGTCCGGCGGGCACGTGTGGGTGAAGGGAGAGGGGGCCGTTCTGACCGACGTCGACGGCAAGGAATACATCGACGCACTTTCGGGACTCTGGAACGTGGCGGCCGGACACGGACGGAGGGAACTCGCGCATGCGGCCGCCCGGCAGATGGAAACGCTCGGCTTTTGCACGGGGTATGCGGGGAGTTCGAACCCGAACGCGATTGAGCTGGCCGAACGCCTTTCGCGGCTGACGTATCCGACGATCAACCGGTTTTTCTTCACGTCCGGCGGCGGCGAATCGAGCGACTCGGCGTTCAAGACGGCCCGCTACTACTGGAAGCTCAAGGGAAAACCGGAAAAAACGAAAGTCATCTCCCGCCAATGGGGCTATCACGGCGTCACGATGGCGGCGATGAGTGCCACGGGTATCGGCAGCTATTGGCCCATGTTCGAGCCGCGGGTGCCGGGGTTCGTGCAGATTCCTTCGCCGTATCCGTACCGGTATCGAGGGTCGGATGGCGTCAGTCAGGGCGTGGCCGCTGCCAACGAATTGGAACAGGCCATCTTGCGGGAAGGAGCCGACACGGTCGCCATGTTCTTCGCCGAGCCTGTGCAGGGTGCTGGCGGCGTGATTGTGCCGCAGGACGACTATTTCCCGCGGATTCGGCAGATTTGCGACAAATACAATGTCCTCTTTGTGGCAGACGAGGTGATCACGGGCTTTGGCCGGACCGGAAAAATGTTCGGACTCGAGCATTGGGGCGTCGAGCCGGACATGATCACGTTCGCCAAGGCGATCACGTCGGGCTATTTCCCGCTGGGAGGAATTGGAGTCAGCGATCGAATTGCCGAAGTCTTCGACGCTGCCGACGCCGTATGGATGCACGCCTACACGTATAGTGCTCACCCGGTTGGCTGTGCGGTGGCCCTTGCCGCGCTCGACATCTACCAGCGCGAAGATTTCGTCGGACAAGCACGCGAAAAAGGGGCGAACTTGCTGCGGTCGCTCAAACAGGCGTTGGCTGACCATCCGCATGTCGGCGAAGTTCGCGGCCTGGGTCTGATGTGCGCGATCGAATACGTCAAAGACAAGTCGTCGAAGGAAGAGTTCAAGCCGGAAGAAAAAGTCGGGGCACGCATCCACGCCGCGGCGCAGGAGCGGGGCCTGTTCAGCCGATTGCGCGGCGACGTGTTTTGCATTGCACCTCCCGTTATCACGAGCCAGTCGCAACTCGACCGCATTGTGGACATCATGAAAAACGCGACCGAAGCCGTACTCGGACGAGCTGCCTGAAGCCCCCACCCCGGTCGCGCATCACCCAAAAAAAGTGCGACCACAATGGACCCACCCTGCCATGCGCAAACTTACGCTTTGTTTTGCGTCGATTCTCTGGATGACGGTTGCGCTCGTCGGTGGAATGCCAACGTCGGCCGCTGATTCGACTTCGGCCGCAGCGCGCTCGATTCCCGCCAACCAGATGATCGAGCTCGAATTCAAATCGGCGAAAACTTACGCCGATCCGTTCAACGACGTCACGCTCGACGTTGTTTTCACCGATCCGGCCGGCAAGGAATTCCGCGTTCCGGCGTTTTGGGCGGGCGGATCGAATTGGCGCGTGCGTTATGCGTCCGGCAGGTTAGGCGTCCATCGTTATCAAACACGCTGCTCGGACCAAAAAAACCCGGACTTGGAAGGACAGCGGGGCGAAATTGAAGTCGTCCCGTACCAAGGTTCGAACCGCCTTTATCACCACGGGCCGCTGCGCGTTGCCGCCGACCATCGGCACTTGGAGCATGCCGACGGCACGCCGTTTCTCTGGCTGGGCGACACGTGGTGGATGGGGCTGTGCAAGCGGCTCCATTTTCCCGATGAATTCGACACGTTGACCCAGGATCGGCTCCGCAAGGGATTCAACGTCGTTCAAATCATCGCCGGTCTGTACCCCGATATGCCGGCGTTCGATCCGCGCGGGGCCAACGAGGCCGGCTTTCCTTGGACCGAGGACTACCGCACGATTCGGCCCGAATACTTCGACGCCGCCGACCGACGCATTTTTCATCTCGTCAATGCGGGGATCACGCCGTGCATCGTCGGGGCGTGGGGATATCACCTTCCTTGGATGGGCGCTGATCGCCTCAAGCAGCACTGGCGGTACCTTGTCGCGCGTTACGGCGCATTGCCCGTCGTCTGGTGCGTCGCCGGCGAAGTCACCATGCCGTATTACCTGTCCAAGACAAAGGAAAAAGACAGCGAATTGCAGCGGAACAGCTGGACCGAAATCGCGGCCGAGCTGCACGGCATGGACCCGTTTCACCGTTTGGTGACGGCTCACCCGCCGCACACGGCGAGAAATTCGATGACCGATCCCTCGGTCCTCGACTTCGACATGCTGCAGACCGGGCACGGGGATCGGTCGAGCATTCCGGGCACGATTCGCCTCGTCCGCGGATCGCGGTCCGCCTGGCCCATCATGCCGGTCGTCAACGGCGAAGTGACTTACGAAGGAATCCTCAACACATGCTACGAGGATGTGCAGCGCTTCATGGTCTGGAGCTGCTACCTGTCGGGAACCGCCGGGCACACTTACGGTGCCAACGGAATCTGGCAACTCAATCGGCGCGAACAGGAGTACGGCAAGTCGCCGCATGGCGGCAATTGGGGAACGCGTCCCTGGGACGACGCGATGCGACTGCCGGGATCGCGGCAAGTGGGATTGGCGAAGCGATTTCTCGAACGATTCCCCTGGTGGAATTTCGAGCCGCACCCGGAATGGGCCGCGTGGAAGAACCGCGCCCAACAACACAAAGAATTCGACGTTCCCTACGCGGCAGGAATTCCCGACAAGGTCCGCGTGATTTACGTACCGGGTCCGGACGCGATTGTGCTGCGTGCGCTCGATCCGAAAGCGTCCTACCGTATTCAGCAGTTCGATCCGCGCACCGGCGAATTGGGGAACCCCACGATCATTCACTCCGACCGCAACGGCGAGTTGCCCTATGAAAGCACGCTCCGCGGACCGAGGACGGCCGTGATGGATTGGGTCGCCGTGATCGAAAAAACCGACTCACCCGCGAAGCCGGTGAGTCTGCATCCCGAGAATCCGCGGTATTTTCTGTTCCGCGATCGACCTTTGGTGTTGCTCGCCGCGACGGAGCATTACGGTTCGGTGATTAACCAGGCCTTTGACTTCAAGCGTTACCTGGATGACGCCGCGGCCAAACATCAGACGATGACGCGGACGTTTCTGCTCTTTCGCGAGCAGCAATCGGCCCGCAATCCCAGCTCGCCCTGCAAGCCGGAATCGCCCGATTTTGTCACGCCTTGGCCGCGCACCGGTCCCGGTCGGGCCATCGACGGCGAACTGCGTTACGACCTCGATCAATGGAATCCTGAATACTTCCGCCGCCTGCACGGCTTTCTCTCGCGGGCCTCGGAGTTGGGAATCGTGGTCGAGCTGACCCTGTTCAGCAATACCTACGGAGACGGCGTCTGGGCGCTCAACCCGTTGCGGGCGGAAAATAATCTCCAGGGCGTGGGCAAAGTTCCCTGGTACGAGTACACGACGCTACACAACTCGTCGCTTCTCGGCCGGCAGTTGGCCTATGCCACGAAAATCATTGAAGAGACGAGCAAGTACGACAACGTCTACTACGAGATTTGCAATGAGCCCGGCGGCAATGCAAATCCGGCCGCGTCGACCGCCGATGTCGACGCCTGGCAGAAGCGTGTGGCCGAAGTCGTGCGCCGGGAGTTGGCGCGGCTTGGGCGTACGCATCTGATTTTTGGCTCGCAAGCATTCAGTTACTCGCCGAGCTTTCGACAGGAACTGGATCGCAGCTTCTCTGGCAAGCTCTTCGACGCGGTGGATATTCATCCGCTACCGGGAATGGTGCTGGCAGGTCGCGAATACATGCTCGGGCACTTCATGTCGAAGGAATTGGCTCTCAAGGATTACCGAGAGTTCTGCCGCGCGGCACAGACCTATCCAAAACCGTGCGTGCCCGATGAAGATAATGCCGCTTCGATGTATCGCGACCCGGTGGGCTGGACGATTCACCGCAAGCGGGCTTGGACTGCGGCTGTTGTCTCAGAGCCATTACGATTACATCGATTTCTCGATCACGGTCGGATCCGAAACCGGCACGCGCGAATCGAACCGTTTGCTCCGCACGTGGATGAAGCATCTGTCCGATTTCATGCGGACGATCGATTTTGTCCACGCGCGTCCGGCATTCAATTGGATTTTGGAAAAACCGGAGCACGTGGTCGAGTCGGCCCTCGAGCTGCCCGGCGACAACTTCGTCGCCTATCTGGCCGACGATCGCGAAGTCGATGATCCGGCGTCCGGTCAACCGATCGCAGGTCGGATCTCGCTGCAAATGCCGCCAGGCCAGTACTTGACGAATTTTACTTCACCGACAACCGGACTCGACTCGCCGGCGATTCACCTCGAATCGAGCGGCAAGCCGGTCGTACTGAAGCTGGCTCCGTTTCGACACGATCTTGTCGTGCGCGTTACGCATGAGCCCTGATCGGTCCTTTAGCGGTTCACGTCTTGCAAAAAAGCAGGCGACGAAGGATAAGTGAAGCCAACTCGCGATCTTTTGAACTCCGCTTGTCGCGCTTTCCCAGCCCCTAATCCATGAGAAAGCATAATGGCAACTTCCAATCCCGCGATGAATGAATCGGTCTATCAGCGCGCTGGCTTTGCGGATTCCACGAGCGTCATGACGCTCGAAGGCACTGTGTTCAAAACGGCCATCCTCACCGTCGTACTGATCGGCGGAGCCGTCATTAGCTGGTCGCCCGGCGTCGCGAACACTCCTTTGTCTCAAGGAATGCTGATCGGCGGCTCAATCGGTGGCATGATCCTTGCCTTCTTGACAATCTTTATACCACGCATTTCGCCCTACACGGCACCGCTTTACGCAGCCCTCGAAGGACTGTTCCTCGGCGGAATTTCCTCGATTTTTGAGCACAGGTATCCGGGCATCGCCATTCAGGCGGTCGGTCTGACCTTCGGGGTGCTTGCCGTGATGCTGGGAATTTACGGAACGCGAATCATCCGTGTGACAGAGCGATTCAAAATCGGGGTCATGGCGGCCACGGGTGGAATTTGCCTGGTTTACTTTGTCGCGTTCATCGCCTCGTTCTTTGGCGCTCACATTCAGTTCATTAACCAGCCGTCGCTGCTGGGAATCGGCTTTTCCTTGTTTGTGGTGGGCATCGCCGCTCTTAACCTGATCCTCGATTTCGACTTCATCGAGCAAGGCGTGCAACGGCAGGCGCCCAAATATATGGAGTGGTACGGCGGGTTCAGCCTGATGGTGACTTTGATCTGGATGTACCTCGAAATCCTGCGATTGCTGTCCAAGACGCGCAGCGGCAGCCGATGAACGAATTTCCGCTCACGCCCGCCGAAAAGGCGCTCCGCATGAATCAGGATGCGGTCGTCTACGGCACGTTTGCCGAAATCGGGGCCGGGCAGGAGGTGGTGCGCTGGTTTTTCCAAGTCGGCGGAGCCTCGGGAACCGTCGCCAAGACCATCTCGGCGTACGACATGGTGGTCAGCGACGCGATTTACGGTCGGACCGAGCGATATGTCAGCCGCAAGCGCCTCGAGGCCATGCTGACGTATGAGTACGACCTCTTGGTCGAGCGGTTGGGGCCGATTCGCGGCGACCGAACGGCGTTTTTTGCCTTTGCCGACACGGCAGCCACTCGCAGCCGCACCCGGCACGCCGACGGTCATAGCTGGATGGGCGTTCGCTTTCAAACCGTACCCGGCGCGGAACCCTCGCAACTCATCATTCATATCACGACGCAAGACAACGAGACGGCCCGCGAACGGGAGGCCATCGGCCTCATCGGCGTCAACCTTTTGTATGGAGCCGTTTACCAACACGCAGAGCCCGAATCACTCGTCGCTTCGCTGCTCGATAATCTCACGCGAGAGCGCATCGAAATCGACATGATCAAGTTTTCGGGCCCGGCCTTCGCCGGCGTCGATAACTGTCTGATGAGCCTGCGGCTCGTCGAGCACGCTTTCACCGATTCGGCGATGTTCACGGCGGAGGGCGAAGTCGTTCAGCCCGCCGAGGTGCTTTATCAGCGGCCGATTCTGATTGAACGCGGCCGTTACCGCCCCGTCAATTTGCTGACGTGGGACTTGCTGGAAAAGGCGCTCGATCAATTTCGCGGAGAGCCGGATGTCGTGGGAGAGCAACCGGTCTCGCTCGTTGAAATCTCAGTCGCTGACTTGCCGACTCGGCAGGGCAAGGACGAACGCGACTTTCTCGATCGAGTCGACGTGCTGCGTGCCTTGGGTCAGACCGTGCTCATTTCCAATCACGGGCCGTATTATCGGCTCGTCGAGCATCTGGCACGCTACACGCAAAAGAAAATCGGAATTGCGCTCGGGGTCCCGGCGCTGGCCGGGTTGCTCGACGACCGCCATTACGAGGATTTACCCGGCCGAACATTGGAATCGGTCGGCCGATTGTTTGCCCGCAACGTTCGCATTTACGTTTATCCACGTTGGGACCAGGCCACCAATTCGTTTATTACGGCGGAAACGCTGAAAGTGCCCCACGAGTTTCGGCACCTTTATTCCCATGTGCTCGACAACGGGTACGTCGTCCCGATTCGACAAAGCAATCCGGAATATCGATTGATCGATTCCGACGATGTCTTGCGACGAATTCAGACCGGCGATCCCTCTTGGACGACGATGGTTCCGGCCGCCGTTGCCACAACGATCAAGCAGAAGCAGCTCTTCGGCTGGAAATCCGCGTGAGGTACCCGGTTAGCGAGCCGCACTTTCGCCGCGCGTGATCGAATGGGACGCGGCTGTGGCTTAGAATCGCTCTAAAGGGACAACTTCCCCAATCTCAAGCAACTCCAGCGCCGCACGAGGCAGACGACGCGCTCCAGCGTGTCGCGGTCGAAATACTCCAGCCGTTCTTTTCCCGCAAAAGGATACTCAACGCTGCGGATGACGGAGATGAGTTCGGACTCAGACATCGCGCGATGGATCTGCTCATCCGTGAGCGTCGAAATGCTTTCGAGATCGAACGACGGGACGGTTTCCGGCTGCGTTCGCTCGCCGTTCACCAGGGTTTGTACCGGCATTCATGAACCTCCTCATAACGAGTGGAAGCAAACGACATGCCGAGACCGGGACGTCAGAATGCCGTCCCCGAATCGCGGATGAGAGGTGTTAAGGGTTATCCTCGCTCATTCTTGCGGCCGAATGCGAGAAAATCGCCCTACGCACCTATCTTGGCAACAAAAGGCGCTAAAGATCAAGTGCGCAGTCCTATGATCATACGGTGAGTAAAGGACAGGCACAGTTTGCCCGGGCTGCCATGGCAACTCTTAGAGTCCGACAACGCGGCGAAACAGCCATTCAAATAGGCTTTGGGGCAGGAGTCTTTTGAGGGGCACCACGATTCGTTGTCCCGCCATGCCTACGGTATACCGCATCGGGGGCTGCGGATTGTTAAGAATGCTCTCGACCAAAGTAGCGACCGCTTGCGGGTCGGGGGCCTGGGCTTCGTCCTGGTCCTGTTTCACTTTGAATCGGGCGAACGCCTCGCGGTAGGCCGCATTCGTCTCCGAGGCCCGCGTCGTCCGCCGCTTGGACGTAATGGCCGTGCGAAAGTCGCCGGGTTCGACGAGAACGACCTGAATTCCAAACGGCCGCGTTTCGTGCCGTAAACTCTCGCTCATCCCTTCAAGCGCGAACTTACTGGCGGAATACAGACCGCTGAACGGCAATCCGACCACCGCCGCGAGCGAGCTCACATTGATGATGTGGCCGCCCCCTTGTTTCCGCAGAGCCGGGAGCGTCGCCCGGCAGACACGCAGAACGCCAAAAAAATTGGTTTCCATCTGCGCCTTGGCTTCGTCGGTCGCTGTATCCTCAATCGGCCCCATGAGCGAGATTCCGGCATTGTTCACTACGGCGTCCAGTCGGCCGGTCTTTGCCAAAAGCGCGTCGACGCCCGCCTGCACGGACGCATCGTCGTCGACATCCATGGTGATCATTTCAAAGGGCGAGCTGCTCGGCATGCCGGCTGACGATCCTCGCCGCGTGCCAAAGACCCACCATCCCCGGCCGGCGAGATGAGCGGCGCATGCCTGGCCAATCCCCGATGTCGCGCCGGTGATGAGCACGACTTTTTGTCCGGGCGGTAGGGGGCTGGCAAGCGACATCGTGGCTCCCAAAGAGGCAAAGCACTCAAGGCAGATCCGGGAATTGCCGTTTCCGCCCAAACTGGGGATAGGTCTCCCAAATTTCTGGATTGCCACCCATTCGCCTGCCCGCCGAGGCTCCCCAACATTCCAAAACCGGTTCTCAGAGGATGAAGGTCCGATTTCGCGCGTAAACTCACTCGTCGACGGCACGCACCGTCGTGACGGATCGGAACTGCTTGTGGTCGGCAAGGGTCCAGACGACCTTCTTGTCTCGCGTGACCTCGAAGGCGTGGGCTCCTTTGCCCTCCTGCCCACGCAGAAAGTTTCCGACGAGATAATTGCCGTTTTTCAGAATCTGGATGCTGGACACCCACGTCAGATTGAGATCCGGCGCGTCGTCCGCCGTGAATTCCCAGACGACCTTGTGTTCGGGACTCACCTCGATGAGCCGCTTTTGCGTGGCGCCCGAAATCAGCGTGTTGCCGTTTTCGAGCCGCAGCGCCTCACCCGTGTTGGTCACGCCCGTGTATTCCCAAGCGACCCGACCGTCCAATTCATATTCGCGGATCGCGCCTTCCCCTTCGTGGGCGGCCAGGATGTGCCCGTCCTTTAATTTGTGGACGTTGCGCACCTGCAGGTGGTAGCCCGACTGATTCGTCGAGAGGTTGGTGGCGTGGACGACACCGCCTTGCGGATTGACTTCGACAACCCGGCACGGTCCCTGCTCGGCGACGAGCGTATTGCCATTGGCCAATCGCTCGCACCCCAACACCTGCGGGCACTTGCTGACGTAATTCCAAACAGTTTCGCCGCGGGGATTCACTTCCACGACGCCGGTTGGATGTCCGCCATAGCCGTAGACAATGTTGCCATTGGGCAGGATCTGAAAAATGACGGCGATGCTCCGCGGCTTGAACTCGCGAACGATCCGGCCGTCGACGTCGAGTTCAACGAAGCGATTCGGGACAATTCCCGTACTCGAAGAACATCAAGCGGTGCTTGATGCGGGCGTCGGCGGCGAATCCCGCGTTGAGAAGGCCGAACGAGAGAATGATTCCGAGGGCAAGGCGCGTGACCATCGGTTTCGCTCACTAAGTATTTTGAGGGCGGACCACGTGGCGTCGCAAATCGTACCGCTGCCTCTGTTCGCAAGCAATGACCGTCCTCGGCCCGTTTTCGTCCGGAGAAAACCGGTTATTGATCGACCGACGGCGGGCCAGTACGATCGTCACCCACGGAGACAAATGTAAAGCGAGGCAGCGCCATTCTGGGCGAAATCGCCATCCAATCGAACGACGCTCGAGGAGGTGCATCGTGACCATCCAATTTCATTGCCCTTATTGTGACAAGATACTCAAGGCGTCGGACGACAAAGCCGGTCTTCGCGTCAAGTGTCCCACCTGTGGCAATGCGATCACCGTCCAGCAGTCGCCGCAAGTTCCGGTCGCGGAAATTGACGACGACGGGTTGAATGAAAGCGCGTTCGAGCCAAGCCCGCGACTCTCCGCTCCGCCTGTCCCCCTTGAGGCCGGCGAAGTGATTGGCACCAGTTGGGAGATTTATAAGTCCCAACTTGGAATTCTCATTGTCGCCGTGCTGATCGTCTTACTGATAAACGGGGCCGTCAGCTATGCGGGGGCAATTGCCGCGGGGATCGCCAGCGGTGTGGGCGAGCAGCTTGGGCGGCGCAACAACCTTGCGGGACCCGGCTTCACGCTCGCGTCGATTGTGATTCAGTTCGGCTCGACGATTGTGAATTGGCTGCTGCAAACGTTTCTGGGAATTGGTCAAACGATCATTTTTCTAAAGGTGGCACGAGGTCAGCCGGCCGAAGTCGGCGACCTGTTCCGGGGCGGGCACTACTATCTCAGGGCATTGGGGGCCAGTTTTCTCTTTGGCCTGATGGTCGGGTTCGGCATTCTTCTGCTCATTGTTCCGGGCGTCATTGCCGCGCTGATGTTTTGGCCCTTCATGTATGTCCTGGTTGACACCGACGCTCCCGGATTGGATTGTCTGTCGCATGCCAGGGAGATCACGCGAAATACGTGGGGAACAGTTTTCGTGCTCTGGTTGACGGCCCTGGGACTCGGAATGCTCGGCGTACTGGCCTGCTGCGTCGGCACGATCTTCACGACACCGCTCGTCCTGTTACTTTTCACGGTCGCCTACTGCCGGATGACGGGGCAACCAGCTGTTCCGATCAACCTTCACGTCGGCCAGGGTCCCGGTGGCGCCGTGTATGGTTAGAGCGCGGCTGATCGCACGAAATACAAGTCGGCGATCTTGTCGCCAATAGTGCCTGGCTGCGAATTTGCCCGTTGCTC
Organism: uncultured Planctomycetaceae bacterium; assembly: GCA_963756305.1. GTDB lineage: Bacteria > Planctomycetota > Planctomycetia > Planctomycetales > Planctomycetaceae > DASPSM01. Next base: position 472,198 of record CAVWNP010000001.1, on the reverse strand, counting down.
CGATGATCTCAAATGAGATCGATCAGCAGAGCATTTCGGAACAAAGCCGAAGCACCGATGTTCGGTGAATAATCGTTATTCGGCATCAGGTGTTGCGTCTCGCAACCCGCGGCTTGTGATCCAGAACGGGTCGGATTGCGTTCTGACAGTTGAGCCGAAGCAATCACTTCGACGGCAATCCAGTCGGACGAAACGTAAATGGACTTAAAGCACGTCCCCGCACGGAATTCTGGTCGCGCCGAAGACGAAGGGCAGGCGCCGATGGTTGCGCAATTTGATCCGAAACAATTGCGACTGACGAAGAGGGTCCCCGAGCGTTCGGATGCGGAGAAAAACCTGTCGCAGCAGCTAATGAGCGCGGAGAAGTCTCCGGCCGCGCCGCCAACCAAGGGAGCGCAAGCGCGAAAAAACGACCGCCGCTCGGCATGCCTCCCGGCAGCGTGCGAGCCCTGCTGTGTTTGATGATCGTCGCGTTCCTCGTGATTCAGACGGTGCGCGGCGTACGCGTCGATGTAGTTTGGAGCGAGGCGCTCATGATCATGCTTGCGCATTATTTCACAACGCGGCGCTTTGTCCCGCTGTCGAACGATTTGCGAACGAAGCTCGAGGCGACTGGCGAAATCGAACCCGATGAAAGCCCGCTCTATTTGCCCAAACACAGCGTGCGGATTCTGCTCATCGCCGCGTTTGGCGGTTTGGCCTGGTACCTTTACTCACATGGCCGTCTGTTCGAGCCGCAATCCCTTTCGCTCTTGGTTTCCGTGGGGGCCTACCTGCTCGGCATCACCGTTCGCGGGTTTCTCGGCTGGTGGTCACAGCACACAGGCGTGACTGCGCCGGCTTGGTGGGTGGACTTGAAAGCCATTGGTACGCTGCTGATCGTGCTGGTCGCCGTCCTGCTGCAGTTGGTCGGGGCGAAAGAAATGCACGGCGTGGATACCTCGCGGCTGCAAGATTTCAGCCTGGGACTCGTATTGTACTACTTCGGTTCGCGGTGACGGTCGAAGCAGCGGCCGTAGGATGACATTTTCGCCGGCTCAAGTTTCGTGCACGGCGATAAGGAACTGAGCGATCGATCGTGTTCGGTTTCTGGTCTGGAAGGCGAAAAGTTGACTGGATTTGCCGCTAATTTGCGTCTCGTACGCATGTTGCGCGTCGGTTGGCAATCCCGTGTCGGCTTGGCACGCCGCCTGCTTTAGCACGAAAACGTCTTCCGCGTCGAAGTCACCTTTCTTGCGGGCCAACGCTAACTCGCTCTGAAATCTCCACGTCGGACCGAGTCCTGTTGCGGGCCAAGGTGACTCGCGCAGGTTGTTTTTCGATCGAGTGATGCAAGGCCGCCGAGCGACTTCGTGCAAATGCCCCTCGCACAGTGCTCGGCAAGTTGAGGATGCCCCTGGGCCTCCCCGGCTCAGGGGTGTTCTCTGGTAAACAGCCGGTCCAGAAGGAGTTCGCCATGTTTCATTCGGCTTACAGCGTCGCCTGTCCTTCGTGCCAGAAGGCAATCAACATTCTTCCACCGCAATCGATCGTGGCGGACGACCGAGGTCTGGCACAACGCTGTCCGGGCTGCCGGGGGTGGCTGGCGACTTACGTGCGTCTGGACGGATCGGCTTGGCAACTTGAAGTGCGTGCGATCGGGAGTCGACCGGTGGCAGATGATCCGCTCATGGTCTTGCGGGGCATGATTGGTTGTTGATCGTTCACGAACGGAAGCCGTGGTAAACGGAAAGGGAGTGCGATGCCGGACGGGAAGCGCAAACGACGGCATTCGGCAAATCGCGTGAAGCGGGCCTGGTACGCTCGACATCGCTGCGTGCGATTTGCCCGTCGATTCTTCAGTGAGGCGAAGGCCTAGTGCGGCGAGCACTCAGGGTGATCCAAGCGGAGAACTCCGGCCTCGCGCAAGGAGTGGATTTGGCGACAGGCGCATGGCTATGCTCAAGCGGTTCTCTCGAAGACTCCTCTTGGGGCTGGCATGGGCGATGTCACCGCGATCCTCTCGGCGATCGAGGGGGGCGATCGTCAGGCAACCGAGAAATTGTTGCCGGCGGTCTATGACGAACTGCGCAAGCTGGCGGTCCTGCGCATGGCCCGTGAGCGGCCGGGGCAGACCCTCGATGCGACGGCCTTGGTCCACGAAGCCTATTTGAGGCTTGTGAAGACTCCTGAGTCTGGTCAATGGGATGGTCGAGGGCACTTCTTCGCGGCCGCCGCCGAAGCCATGCGCCGTATCCTGGTCGAAAACGCCCGCCGCAAGAAGCGTCTCAAGCATGGCGGCGAGCGGCTACGCGTGGCCAGCGACGACGTCGCCCAGAAGGACGTTGACGATGATCAAGTGCTTGCCTTGGACGAAGCGCTCACGCGGCTTGCCGCCGAGGATCGCGTGGCCGCCCAGGTTGTGGAGATGCATCATTTTTGCGGAGTGAGCCACGAAATTGTGGCCGAATCTCTCGGGTTGACCGTTTATCGCGTTCGCCAAAAGTGGACCTTCGCCAAGGCGTGGCTACGGGACGATCTTGAGCGCTAGAGCGCATCCGAACCGGATCGAGCGATTCCGCGGCGATGACCGTCGGGAATTTCCAAACTTTCAATGAGAGTCAACTGAGGGCTCGCAGCACGAACATGAAAAAACGGTGAGGTTGTCGACAGGTCGTTCCGCAAACGGCGCATTGAATCAGGAATCGCGCAGGAGGGGGCTTCAATGCCCATCGATCCAAGTCGGCTCGAAGCCGTCTTTCTGGCAGCCATCGAAGCCAATGACGCGTCCAAGCGGGCCGAGATTGTCTGCGCGCAGTGCGCGGGCGATTCCGAGCTGCGTCGGCGTGTCGAGTCGCTTCTGCGTGCTCATGAGCGATCGGGCGATTTACCCGGCGTCGGAACTGTGGAATTCGCGGGTGAACGGGAGCCAACCGTCAACGATTCATCAACGGCCGCGGCAGGCAGGATCATCGCCGGACGCTACAAACTCGTCGAGGAGATCGGCGAAGGCGGCATGGGGACGGTGTGGGTCGCCGAGCAGACAGAGCCCGTCAGGCGCCGCGTGGCGATCAAGCTTATCAAGCCGGGCATGGACAGCCGGCTCGTGCTGTCCCGCTTCGAAGTCGAGCGCCAGGCTCTGGCGCTCATGGACCATCCGAACATCGCCAAAGTGCTCGACGGGGGTGTCGCAGAACATGGGTGCCCGTTTTTCGTAATGGAGTACGTTAAGGGGGTGCCCATCACCGACTACTGCGACGCCGCCCGGGTGACCGTCGAGGGACGGCTCAAGCTATTCGTGCAGGTCTGCCAGGCGGTGCAACACGCGCATCAAAAGGGGATCATTCATCGCGATTTGAAGCCATCGAACATCCTGGTCTGCCTTTACGACGGCCAACCGGTCCCCAAGGTCATCGATTTCGGGCTGGCCAAGGCGATGTACCAGCCCCTCACGGACAAGACGGTCTACACGGCGCATGGATTCATGGTCGGCACGCCGCTTTATATGAGCCCCGAGCAGGCGGAGTTCAATAATCTCGACGTCGATACGCGCAGCGACATCTATTCACTTGGCGTCATTCTGTACGAGCTCTTGACCGGCACGACGCCTCTCGATCGGCAGCGATTCAAGGAAGTCGCCTGGCACGAGATGGTGCAATTGATCAAAGACGAAGAGCCGAAGAAGCCGAGCACGAGGCTCAGCGGCTCCGGGACTTTGCCCGCCGTCGCCGCGCAGCGCGGCCTCGAGCCCGCGCAGCTCACGCGCATCGTGCGCGGCGATCTGGATTGGATCGTGATGAAATCGCTGGAGAAGGAGCGTTCCCGCCGGTACGAGACGGCCAACGGCCTGGCTCGCGACCTCGAGCGCTACCTGGCCGACGAGGTTGTGGAGGCTCGTCCGCCGTCCGCGCGGTATCGGCTGCGAAAGTTCGTGCGCCGCAACCGCGGGCTGGTCATCGCGGTGTCATTGATCGTGCTGTTGCTCGCGGGCGGAATCGCCGGTACGGCCTGGGGCTACATCCGCAGCCTGCAGGCAGAGGAGGCCGAAGCTATTCGGGCCAAAGGGGAGCGGCTTGCGCAGCTAGAAGCCGAGGCGCAAAAGATGAAGGCGGTCGCCGCCGCCGCCGCCGAAGAGGCCGCCAACGAGCGCGCCGGAAAACCGAACAGAAGCGACAAGCCGAAAACGCGGCCAACCTGGTCGATGAGCTGATCAAAGCCGAGATCGTCGAAGTGCCGGGAATCTGTCATGCAATTGGGAAGATTCGTCCCCTGACCGATCCGCTGCTTCGGCAGGAGGATGCGTCAGGCCCCGGAGAAGTCGGATAAAAAGTTGCGTCTGGCGCTGGCCCTGTTGCCAGTCGATCCAAGCAAGACGGACGACTTGCGCGACGGTCTCCTGCGGGTTTCGCCGAGCGAATTCCTCGTAGTGCGGCGATGAACTGTCGCCGTACAAGAGCCGCGTGCTCGATTCGCTGTGGAACACGGCTTTAGATCCGCGCCTCGGCGACCAATTGCAATTTCAAGCCGCTTGCGCGCTGGCCACTTACGCGCCGGACGATCCGCGATGGAGCCGGCTGAACAAGTTTGTGGCGGGTCGCCTGGTGACTCTCGAGGCTTCGGCGCTCGTTCCCTGGCGCGAGGCTCTGCGCCCGGCGAAAAACCAACTGATCGAGCCTCTCACGCTCATCTTTCACGACACGAATCAGGATTCGTTATCTCGACGCTTCGCCACCGAAACGTTGGCTGAGTATTTGTCCGACCGTCCGGACGCGCTGTTCAATCTGTTGGCGGACAGTCAGCGGTTTCAGTTTGTCGTCGTGTTCAACAAGCTGGTCCCGTTTAAGGACCGGGCAATCGGGCTGGCTCGCGCTGAACTCGACCGGCATCCGTCAGAAAAGGCAACCGATCCCGACAAGGAAGCCCTCGCCAAACGGCAAGCCAACGCGGCCCTCGCCCTGATTCGGTTCGGAACACTCGAGCCGGTCTGGCCACTCTTGCGGCATACGCCCGATCCCACGACGAGAAGTTTCATCATCGATCGCGTGGCCAATTATGGCGTCGATCCTGAAATTCTCTGGCAGCGGTTGATCGTCGAATCGGATGCCTCCGCCAAAGCCGCGCTGATCTTGTCGCTCGGCCATTATCCGAAAGATGCGTTTGCGCAGAAGGATTCCGCCTCGAAACGCTCGATGATGGTGGACATTTACAGGAATGACGTCGACCCCAGCGTCCACAGTGCGGCGGCGTGGTTGCTACGACACTGGAATGCACAAGACGAGATCAACGCTTGTGACCAAAAGCTCTCGACGGGGAAAATCGAGAACGGCCGCCGTTGGTACGTCACTCACTTGGGGCATACGATGACGGTCATCACCGGACCGGTCGAATTTGCAATGGGCAGTCCTCCGACTGATTCTCATGCCGCGACATGGAAGGGCGAAGCCCAACATCGTGTCACGATCAAGCACTCATTTGCGATCGGCACGACGGAGATCACACTTGAGCATTGGAACCAACGGAGCAACCCGCAACATGCCGACGTCGGCGACCAACGCGACTGGCCCGCCACTTATATTCCCTGGTACTTCGCCGTTCAGTATTGCCGCTGGTTGAGTGAGCGCGAAAAGATCCCGGAAAATGAGATGTGCTACCCGCCGGCGGACAAAATCGGCCCCGGCATGACGCTTCCCGAAAACTACCTGGAACGGACGGGATACCGCTTGCCGACCGAGGCGGAATGGGAATACGCCTGTCGGTCCAAGTCGACAACCATCCGTTTTTTCGGCACGTCCTTGGAGTTGCTGCCAAAATATGCCTGGTACATCAAAAACTCGAATGAGCATGTCTGGCCGGTGGGCACACTCATGCCGAACGATTTCGGGCTGTTCGACGTCTACGGCAATGCTCTGGAATGGTGCCAGGACGCGTTTGTGGAGGATTACACAAGGCCGCCTGAGGAGAAGGCCCTGAATCGCACCGTGAACGCAAGCGACGAGAGAGTCCTCAGGGGAGGCTCGTTTACGCATATTGGTCCCGTCACCCGCTCCGCCGACCGGTCCTGGATTCCGCCCGATAACCATACGGTGCGCACCGGGTTCCGCATTGCGAGAACGGTTCGCTAAGCCGTGATCGGCTGACTTTGGCGGCCTGCACGATTTTGACGGCCGGGAGGTCCGACAAAGCCTCCCGGCCGTTTTTTCATTTTTTTCTTCGACAGCTCCGCCCGCGAACGTCGCATGGGAAGAGGGCAGGACAATCGACCCGTCCTCAACGCCCGAAGCGGATATGTCATGGCCTGAGTTATCCGGCGGAAATGGCAACGAAACGGAGGTGGATCATGGAATTGGTTCTCATCGGCACTGCTCTTGGTTTGACTGGAATCGTCTGGGTCTCCCGCGCACATTATCGGGCGCCGGTTCAACGCAGCCATCGATGCCTACACAAAGCGGGAAATCCTCCGGCAGCGGCTCCCATACCGTCGCCCGGCCACCACGTCCAGGTAACGTTAGAGGAAGCCCGGAGACATCCCGGATGCCCGGAAAGGGAGATCGAGAATGAGCTTCGCTTTCCTTCAGCAGTGGCTCGGGCAAAGCCATCACATCTTGCGGAATCGCGTTTTGCCAAAGCGGGAAGCACCCGCGAACCGCTCGCGTCGCGCGGCGTTCGGGCGGGCGATCGAACCCCTTGAGGGCCGCCTTTTGCTCACGACGATCTCTCCTGTAGAGCTACGGAAAGCTTATGGTATCGACCAGATCAAATTGGGATCGGCCAGCTTGGCGGGAAACGGTGCGGGCCAAACGATCGGCATCATTGAAATCGGCACCGACCCGTCGCTCGTGTCGGACCTGCAGTATTTCGATCAGCAGCTCTTCGGTTCGGGTGCAGGCGGTGCGCAATTGCTCGACACGTTCGGCAGCTATGCCGGCCCCGTCTCCGGATCGACAAAACCCTGGTTCGACACGATTTCTGATCCGACTTTTCCACCGTCGGTTGGGACGGCCAAGCAGGACCTGGAGGCAGCCCTCGACGTCGAATGGGCGCATGTCGTCGCGCCGATGGCCAATATCGTGGTGGTGCAGACCGCCAGCAACCAGTCGGGAGCCGCCTACGTCGCCGCGCAGACCCAGCTCGGCGTCTCGACGGTGGCCAGCAGCTATTACCTCTTTCCGAATTTGAATCCCGCGAATTATTCGCAGCCGAATGTGGCCTTCGTGGGAATTACCGGCGATACGGGGACGTCGATCAGTTCACAGCAGGTCGGTTTCACGCTCAATAACTTTCCGGCCTCCTCACCGTCCATTATCGCCGTGGGTGGTACGACGCTTTCGATTAACGCCGACGGCTCATACGGTTCCGAAACGGGCTGGGGCTTTGCCAGTCCCAACCGTTTTCTCACGAGCAACCAGGCCTACATCGCCCCCGGTTACTGGAATGCCGTTTCGGGCGGTTTCAGCGGCACGTATTACACCTCGCCTGGCCCATCCGGCAGCACGTCGACTGTCTGGTCGACCACCATCACCTCCAGCGACGTTTTGGGGTTGAACGACAGTGGACTCGAGCTTTCGACCACGTGGACGCCTAGCCCCAGCAACGCCGACGATGCTGAGTACGAAATCTCAGTCAATGGAACCCCCGTCGACACCGTCACGGTCAATCAGCAATTGGCCCCCAACGGAACCACAGGCACGCTCAATTCACGCACGGCCACATTTCAGGAATTGTGCGCCCTGACCAAGGTGGCGGTCGGCGATACGATCACGATTACCGTTCCCGCCCAGAACGCGGATGGCTCTGTGGTGATCGACGCGGTCGGACTTGCTCCCGACGACGCCAGCGGCGGAGGTCTCTCCAACAACCCCGCGCCGAGCTTTCAGAACGGCCTCGTGATCCACGACGGTAATTCTGTCATCTCCGCGAATGGCACGCGGGCCAATCCGGACGTGGCCTTTGACGGCGATTACATCAACAGCCCGGTCGAAATTTACACACAGGGCGCCGTTAAACTCGCGGCCGGCACGAGCCTCGGCGCACCCGCCTGGGCCGCGCTCTTGGCGATCGCCGACCAGGGTCTGGCAATGGCCGGGCAGCCCGCGATGAGCACGGCAACGGCACTGGCCGGTTTGTACAGCCTGCCGTCGTACGATTTTCACGACGAGACCAGCGGCTATAACGGTTACTCGGCCGGCCCCGGTTACGACCTGGTCACCGGGACTGGGCAGCCCCGTCGCCAATCAACTCATTCCTGCTCTCGACAACACCGTCGCCCCGGTGATCGGCCCGCTCGTCTATGAAGCTCCCGAAGGACAAGGTCCGGTGAGCCTGCAAGTCGTCCAGGCCGGCTCGAATATCGAAGTCCTTGATGCTAATCACAATTACGCGGTCGTCGCCGCGGCTCCGGCGGACTCTCACCACCGAAATCGACATCCTCGGCGCGGGCAACACGACGAACACCCTCACTCTCGATTTCGGCCCCTTCACGCCCAGCGACCCCTTCTATCAGCCAAACCTGAGTTATCCGACCGGCATTCCCGTCACCTTTGACGGCGGATCGCTCGGCGGCGGCAGCGGCACGCTCATCCTCGAAGGGGGCACGTTCACGAACGAAACCGACACATCCATCGGCCCTCACTCGGGAACGGTGACGCTCGACGGCACATCGATCACCTACACCAACCTCGCCCCCATCATCGACACCACCACGGCAGACACCCTCACCATCGATGATCCCCAGCCCGGCGACGCGGTCACCGTCCAAAACGATCCCAGCAGCCCGGAAAACGGCTTTTCCACCAGTCAGATCAGCGGCAGTGGTTTCGAGAAGATCGATCTGGCCAACAAGACGAATGTCGTCTTCGACAACACGTCGGCCGTCACCGACACGTTTAGTCTCGTCAACTCGCTCGTCGACAACGCTACCTTCACCATTATCCAATCGACTCCCCAGTTTCACGTTTCGGCCCCCGCGAGCGCCTCGGTGACGGAAAACACATCGCTCGTTTTCTCGAGCGCCAACGCAAATGCAATCAGCGTGACGGACACCGCTGCCGGCACCAAGGTCGAACAATTCACGCTGATCGCGAGCCACGGTGGGCTGACGCTCGGCTCAACCCACGGACTGACAATCGTGTCGGGCTCCAATGGCTCGTCGTCGATCACCGTCCGCGGCACGCTCGCCAATCTCAACACCGCCTTGAGCGGACTGAAATTCACACCCACGACGGGCTACTCGGGCTCCGCGTCCGTGAACATGACTTACGAGGATCTCGGCATCGCACAAACCACGACGGCGACAACGGCCCTCTCTGTCGTCGTGCCTGCGTCCAAGCCCACGATCAAGATCGAAGCGCCAAAACAAGGGGCGGCCGGCAAAGCGGTCCCATTCGAGCTTCTGGCAATCGACACGAACGCCGCCGCACAGGCTGCGGGTTTCCAATTCTCGATCTCCTTCGGAGACGGCAGCCCGATCAAGACCGTGACGTCAAAGAGCCCGCTCTTGCTCAGTCACGTCTTCACCCACGCCGGCACATACACCGTGGCTGCAATCGGCAAGGACGAATACGGCCACACAAGCGCCGTGGTAAGTGTGACCATCAGGATCCTGGCCTTGCTCCCGGGAACCAGCCCCCTTGCCAGCCCAACCGCGCCCGCATCGGCCGGCGGCGCCTCGATGGACGACACGGAAGATGCGTCAGCGAGTTTGGCGATTGCCGGCAATCCTCAAGACAATTCCGTTGACGAGGTGGTTCCTTGGGCCGCAGTGTCATCTGCATTGGACACTCTCAATGGCGGTCGCTGGGCCGACGGCTGAGCGATCGCAACTCGCGGCCCGGCACGTCTCCCCTTCGGAACTCGAGAACGGCCAAAATTGTCCGCTCGACCCGTGACAGCTCCCATTCATTCACGGTCACTGCCTCTCTTCCGTATGATGCCGATTCGTGCCGTGGCGTGCCGGTCACGAACTCATCACCCTTTGTCCGTATTTTACGAATCGAGAGCGATGGCTCAGAAACTCACTCGCCGGCCCGTCGTCCTTTGGGCAGGGGCGATCGCGGCCGCTCTCTATCGCGGACACCTCGGTTAATGCTGGCGGCCGAACCGGTGCGGCTTGGGCCTGAGCGTGGGTCGTGTGTATTAGGTCCGCTTGGCTGGAGTTTGCGTCCGTCTCGAAGGCAGGATCCTACCCGCGTGGGAGCTCCTACTTGAGGGCACGGACAAGCGTATTGATCTCCTGGTCGGTGAGTCGCTGGGCCGTCGCGCGGAGCATCCACTCGAAGTACGAGACTTCCCGCGCCGACTCGGGATAGCCGATGTTGCCCTGCGGGCTGTTGCTATCGACGAGCGGCTTGCCGTTCGAGTCGAGAATCGCCATCCAAGGGACGCCACCGTTCGGAGATTGCTGCATGGGATTGAGCGCGCCGCAGGCGTTGGGAAAGCGCCGGTCGAGTTTGACGAGCACATAGTCCTTTTCCAAAAGTTGCTTGTGCTTTTCGAGATAGCGGCTCAGTTGCTCGCAGGGATCGCAGCGAGGGGCGCTTTCCCGCACCAAAATGTGCTTCTTCTGTGCTTTGGCCTCAGCCCGCGCGGCTTTCACGAGCGCCTCCCCATCGGGGAATGGCGGGGCGTTTCGATTCAGCCATTCGAGCAGATCGCTGTGGCTCAGTCCTTGCTTGTCGGGCTCTTGGAGCACACGCGAACTGATGAGACGGCCGTTCGTGTCGAGGACCGCCAGCGAGGGGATCGGAGAGGCTGAGACCTGGCACTTAGCAAGAAGGGCCTGATATTCGGCGGCAGTGCGTACGTCTGAGAGGTCGAGGCCCACAAGGGCGTAGTTGCGGAGTGCCTCCTGCAGCGACGCATCGAACGGCTGCTGTTTCGCACTCGTAAAAAACTGCGGGTTGTCCTCAGCCTCCAAAAAGATGATCTGGCACCATTGCTCGCTGGGCGTGCCCGCGACAATCAAGACACGCCGATCGCTGAGGCGGGCGTGCCCGAACTTGGCGTTGATCCGACCCTCCACCGACTTGTCGTGCCGCATCGCTCCTTGGGCCAATGCGAATTCAGATGCCGGCATTGAGATTTTGATCTCGCCGAGTTCGACTGTTCCGCTTGAGGGGGACGTGAACTCGGCCAACCTCTTCGAACTGTCGGCCAGAATAACGGCGACCTCACCGCCGGTGACGATGAACCCCGATTCGATTTGATACTTCCAACCGGGCGCCAGTGGTGCCAGCGTGAACTTTCCGTGGGCATCCGTTCTGGTGGTCCCACAAAACATCATTCGGCCATCGTTGGTGACCGAGAACATGTGGCCGTCGACCACGACCCCGAAATGGAGTTGCCGGTTCGGGACGGATTTGCCGGTCGACGCCTCGATGAGACGCCCGTTTGCCGCCGCGGCGGAGCCAATGGCGATCTCGAGCTCGTGGCCTTGGGCGGGAATTTGGGCGATTCCGGCAACGGTTCGATCATCATTTTGCGCCAGATACAAACCCGTCCCTTGGATTCGTGCCATGCGGAAATGTCCCTCAGCGTCACAGACGGCGCTTGCGTATGGCGTATCGGCATTACTTGGGACCCCGAGAACCTTGGCGCGGGGAACACCACTTTGACGATCCGAGCGCAGAACGACGCGGCCGGTGATTTCTGCCTGCGATTTCGGGCCGCGATTTCGCGCGCCGGCATTTGCGGCGTCTGAGCTGGAAGGCCTGATTGCTTGGAGCAAGTCAGTCGAGGTCAGCGTCACGTGATTCAGCAGTTGAGATGCTTGTCGATTTGTCGCGCGATCGCCATTCGGCGTGTCGTTCGACACGGCGCGGACTGCGGGGCTCAAGATAGCGGCAGTGATTGCAGCGGCGCACATTGTCGCCAGCAACAGGCGGTTAGCGACCGGTCGGACCGGTCCGCGCGTTCGTCGGCCGTCGAGAATTGCCCGAACGCGGTTTTCGAGGGGCGAACTGCAGGCCATCGCGACGGCGTCCGCGGCAGCGGGCGGGCAAGAACGCAGTTTTTGTGCGAAGTGCACCAAGACGCGGGCATAGTCGCTGGCCGGCGTGACGATGCCCAGCACGCAGTCGTCGCACGCGGCTTCGCGCTCGATGCGAAGCTGCCGTGCGGCGAGCCAGACGGCCGGATGGAACCAATACAGGGCGCTCGCCACTCGGGCGACATGCTGCCAGGCGACGTCGCAGCGGACGATGTGCGCGATCTCGTGCGCGAGGACCGATCGCAGCGTGATTTCCGGCCAAGTTCGCCAATCCGCCGGGATGACGATCGCCGGCTTCCACCATCCGACACACACTGGAATTGCAGTTTGCTGCGTGTGCAGGAGACGAATATCGCGGTGCCATCCGAAGCGGGCGCCCATTTCTGCAGCCACGCGAAGCGTCACGGGGTCGCAGACAGGCTCCGCGGCGGATGCCAGGCGACCCGCGGCTCGTGCACTGAGTGCGGCCCGACTCAACCTCCAAACGGCCGGAATCAGGATCAGCAGCCAAATCGCAGAGACTGGCAACGACGGAACTTGACTTGAGCGGCTTCTCGTGCCCCGGTGTCGCATTTTGCTCGATGCGATGCGTCGCGACTGCAGCCGAGGGAATTGCGCGTGGCGTCGCTGCCGGGAGTTCAATTTGCTGTGGTGCGTCTGGCATCGCGATTCCGTCGTCCGCTATGAGTTTCTTACCCGAGCGAAGCAGGAAACAATTCCGGTTGCGCGTGCCAGGCCGGCGGGCGAATTGAGGTCAGGGCCGGAGTTGGCTACCGGCCTTCGAGTCTGCGGGCCGATCCGATACTCGGGCAGCCAGTGGATGAAGGCCGGCACTGCCAGCGAGGCCGCAAGACTCAGGGCCCAAACGCGATGGCGGTAAGCGGCCGAAATGCGTCCGGGAACAACCGTCATCACGAGGGCCGTTAATCCGATAAGACCCACACTAAACGTAAGACGGAAAAGCCACATCGAAACATCGGTGCTGATGAGAGTCAGGATGGTGGAGTTCATGATCGGCCCTCTGCATCGTCGATGAGTTTTTTGATCCGCGCAAGATCGCCCGATTCCAGCCGGCCGTAGCTTCCGTCCAACAGGGCCGCGACCGCGTCGGCGGGTTTGCCGGCGAAAAACGTGCGAATGAGCGCCCGGAGTGCTGAGCGGCGGACGCTGCTCTTGGGGGTCACCGGACGGTAGAGATACCGCTTCCCCTCCTGCCGGTGCGTGAGCAGGTCTTTTCCCACGAGCAGGTTGAGCATGGCCCGCACGGCCGAGTAGCTCGGCGGATCGGGCAATTCTTTGAGCACATCGGCGACCGACGCCTCGCCGAGGCGGTACACGGCCTCGATGATTTGCCGCTCGCGCCGACCCAGTTGCAAGGATTCGGCCATCGAGTTTCCTCCGGGTCTGCGATAGCATATGCTAGTGGGCTAGCACATGCTAGCGTATTAGCACATTGCGGGGAAATCAAGACCTCTGCGCGAGAAACTTCGGAAAATTCGAGGGGCGGCCGACTGACCGCACTCTGCGGGCTTCGACGCGCAAAAAAAGCGGCTGCCCTGGAGCAGCCGCCGACGGAAATGCAGGCGCGTCAAGTGACGTGCCGTTGGGAACTCACTTGGTCGCTCCTGCATATTGCGCTGGATGTTCTTGAATTTCCTTGGCGCATTGTGAGCAGCAAACGGTCACTTCCTTGCCGCCGACTTTGGCCTGAACTCCACTCCCTTTAATGTCTGAGCCACAGACCGGGCATGTTTTCGTCTGCATAGCAACTCTCCTTCGACGAGAAAAACCTGGTTCGCCAATAGACGGGCTTGCGATTTCCATGCCGAACCGACCGTGCGACATGCTTTGCGGAAAGAGTTTTGCCATGTGAGGCATGGGCTTGTCGCGTTGTTTCGCTCTCAAGGCAATGGACCAGTCGTGCCGCCGCTCGAACTCCCAGCTGATCGTCGCGAGAAGCAGGGAATTGAGCAAACTTCCATGAAGAAATTCCCCGTTGCTGCCGCATTTCCTCGAGGCATGCAGAAATCTCGAATTGAGGCGGTCGGACGACGGCCCCGGCAAATGTGGAAATCGCTTTCGCGATCGATGAGAGTCCGATTGTCTCATCTCGGGTCGCAACTGAGGCTCCTCGTCACAAATGCGACTCCACGTCTCGCCGCGCACAAGTGCGCGACGCGGGCGACCGATAGGAAAACCCAAGAAACAGACCTGTCGACCGCCAAAAAGAAGGACGCATTCGTGCGAAACATCTGCAGGTGGATGTTTTCAAGGGCCAGTGGCCGGGTGTCGTCTTGCGAAGGCGGCCGCGGTGTTTCAAAGCACGCGAGGCCGGTCGTTGCGCAGACCCGCATCCGATTGCGGTGACACGCCGCGACAGCTTCCGTGAGTTGTTCCAAACAGGGCTTCAGTTGCAAAGACCAGCAAGACGTCGGCCCAGTTCTGAACGAGCAGAGGACGGACACGTGCGCTGCGGGATGCCACAGGAATGAGATCAGATCGCGCTCCCAGACGTTTTTCTCGAAAAACTTGCGGTAATGAACATTGACCATAATCTGGCGATTGGGTACTTCGACTTTCCGGTGCCCCTCTCTCCTCTCTGCGACGCTGCGAGCCATCGATGAGTCGACCTGACAATTGAGCGAGTTAGTCTCGCGCGGCCAAGTCGCACGGACGTCTAGATTCGTTTCGCATCAACATCGCCCGGCGACAATGACTGTGTCGCCGAACGGGATAAGGACCAACGGCGATTTCGGGTCTACGAGAGTGAACACGGTCCTATAGGTCTGGAAAAATGAATCGCGCATGTCGCGTCCTCGTTACGGACGATCAGCCGGCTGTGTGCCAGTTGTTCCGCTCCACACTCAGTGCGCGAGATGCCGCCGTTCATGCGGCGACGAACGAAAGGCAGGCCATTGACATCTTGCGGTCGCAGGCGATCGACCTGATGTTTGTGGACTTGCGCCTGGCGGATGCGAACGGACTCGACCTGCTGCGAACCGCGCACCAGATATCGCGACAGCTCGTGAGCGTCGTCATGACGGAGAAGGGGACACTGCAATCCGCCGTCGAGGCCATGCGTCTCGGCGCGTGCGATTACATTGTCAAGCCGTTCGACTCGCAGAGCATTCTGGATGCGCTGGATCATGCACTCGCTTATAAGTCGGTCAAGCTACCGCCCGTGAGTCCAGACCCTTCGGACGTCGGAAAGCTGTCCGTCGCCGCCGCCGATCAACGTAATCGCCGCGAGCCCGCAGATGCGCGAGTGCCTGGACAACGCGGCACGGGCGGCCGCCAGCGACATGCCGATCATCATCGAGGGGGAAAGCGGTGTTGGGAAGCAAATGCTCGCGCGGTGGATTCATCAACGAGGCCGCGAACCGAACGGCGGGTTTGTGCACTTTCCCTCGGCGGCGCTCAAAGATGCTCGACCCGGCGCGGAACATCCCGAGTGGCAGCGGTTCGTCGTCGGCTCGGCCTCGACCGAGCGGGCCAATACGGGCGGTTCTGGCGTGGCCCGCTGCACATTCTACATCGAACACGTCGAGCAATTGCCTATGTGGGCGCAGCGGCAGCTCCTGCAGAGAATCGAATGGACATCGCTTTCCAGCTCCGAATCTGCTCATCCGGGAGCCGCTCGATTGCGAGTCATTGCATCGACGACGACCAGCATGGATCCCGCGGTCGCGGACGGCACGTTCTCGCGCGGGCTCTACGACGTTTTACGTCTGACGCCGCTTTCCATCCCGCCGCTTCGCAGGCGCCCGAAGATATCCGTGGGCTTGCATACCACTTCCTGGAGCGATTCTGCAGCGAGCACAAACGGGATCCCGGGCCATACCGCCGCATGATCGCCGAGGAGACGTGGCAATTGATGCTGCGTTACGGTTGGCCCGGCAACGCAAGAGAGCTGATCAGCCTGATTGTCCGTGCCCTGCTCAGCAAGGACAGCGGCGACTTTGAACGGATGCTGATTCGCCATGTCTCTTCACCGGCGCCCGCGCCAAACTGCGACATGATTTCGGTACCGCTGGTCGGTGATCTGCGGACGATTGAACGATGCGTCATCCGCGAAGTCGTCCGTCGTTTGGGCGGCAACAAGGCCGCCGCGGCTCGGGCTCTCGGTATGCACCGCCGCACTCTCTACCGGGTTCTGCTACAGAATTGAACCCAACGACGGCGGTCTGATTTCGTTGCGCCGCCTCCGCGCGATAGGGTTGGCGTCCGAGTGCGCGGGGAATTGAAGTCTGGGCCCTTAGTGGACCTTGCCGGCAAGCCCATCGTCGCTTTTTGCGTTTTGATCGACGCGCGGAATCGCATCAACCGTTGGGGCGGAACTGTGAGCGGCCACGTTGACAAGATTTCGGGCAAGGCGTCGGCTGGCTGCTTTCTGCTGCGATCGCTTTTTCATATGCCCTCGGGTGCGCCCGGTAACTTCCAGCCCAACGGCGGCTGCCAAACCCAGGGCACCAACTGCGGCCGACCGATCGCGCAAAGAGGCGTCGAGTCTCGGACCCCAAGCGGTCGCCAAAAGGCAGACACTGAGCCAGGCGATGAGGCTGAGAATCGATGATTTGCCGCTGGAAGCCGGAATTTCAGGCGATGCCATGCGTTCTCCAATCGCGCCGTTCATTCAAGAGCAAAGTGACCGATCCCGAGATCATTCCGTGGATTCGTTGTTGGAGCACCGGGTAACTCGCCGTGGGGCAGGTTCTGCAATCGATTGGTTTCGATCCCTGGGCTCGTCAAAACATACGCCCGGTGTCCGACCTGTCAATTGCCGACTCTGCGTGTCATCGAAACGTGTCGGATTGACGCGCCTGTGCTTTGCTGGTGTGACATTCCGACACCCTTTCAATCCTCTGTGAGTTTCGCATGAGGGCGAGACCTATCGTCACACTTCGCGTCGCGACTGAGACGATTGGACACGAATGTGGAGTGACGTCTCAGCCGCCAACAAGTGCGAACTGAAACCGGTCGATAAGAAAATTGGGACGACTCAAATAATCCGTGCCGACCGTCGCTGACCACGAGTTCGGTGCGAAAAAGGGTCTGCAAAATGGAAACCCCCCCCACCCAAACCCGGGATCATTGTGCGATCGACTCGATTGGGCCAGGATTGCCGTCCCGGGGACCGTCGCGAACGGTATCGGAGATTCAAAAGACAAGGGATGGCCGTTGCGGAGACCCGCTTCTGATTGCACTAAACCGCGGCGACCCTTTCATTGAAATGCTCCGAATGAGGTTGATGACCCGCGGATGAGCGGACACCTCGATCGACGGCCGACCGAGCCGGCATCGAGGCCCGCTTGTCTGCTGCGCCTGCCGCTGACGGACAGGACACGCAACGAGCCATGACGACGTTTCGCTGTTCCTCGTGCGCGTGCAGCATCTCTGGCTCCGATTTGATTGAAGGGGAGCCGATGTGCCCCGCCTGCCGGGCCGCTCGCACGAACTCTTCGGGTCGGCCGCCGATTGCCGCGGTCATTTTGGCGCCGGCGAGCGCCGCCGCCATTACGGCGAGCTGTCTGGCTCACGGCCTGCATGGTCCTTTTGGTGTGACCAGCGGCCTGGCGAATTCCGCATTCTGGTTTGTCGCCGGCATGGCCATTGCCCTCGTGGTCCGGCTCGCGGTGAAAATCGGATAGACCGCTATCCTTGACGATGAAGCTGATTCGACGGGCAAATCATCGGTCACTCTTCAAGATGTTGACCCACGGACACGCCCACGCAGAGCGGTGGGCGTGGCACCCAGAAAAAGGATTAACGGTATTGAGTGGCAACCCGCGCACTTATTGCTGCGTCACCTTCTTTTGATCCGATTGCGCGCTCGCCATGACCTTCGTCAGGCCCGTGAGGATTGCAACGGCGGGCGGGGGAAAGGCGGAGAGGTCGCGGCTCCAGTAGTTCACTGACACTTTCTTTCCCCGAATCGTGACCGGCACGTGCAGGCTCGAACGGGCTCCGCGTCGGACCATCGCGGCGAAGATCGGCCCCTCGACTTTGGTCAGATCCTGGTGAACGATTGGCTCCGCGCCGGCGATGCCCTTCGCCAACGGCTCCGTTTCGGCCGCCGATTGGGGAAGGAGGCTGCGGAGATCCTCTGGGACAGGCTGAGCCTTCTTTTTCGACGACGACGGAAACGGCCCGTTGATCTGCTTCACCTGACCGTTTTCGATCGACGTGACGCAGACGCGATCGACTTGCGGAACCATAAGGGTCAGGATGAAGCCGAAGCGGCGTCATCCATTCCTGATCTTGGAGTGCCAGGTAGGCCGCGACCTTCACGTTTTCGTCGGGCTCTCCCTTGCTTGCCCGCATGATGACGTCGAACTGCTCCAAGCGGTTAAGGCGTTTTGGCCAATGCGATTTCGTCAGGTTCTCGTCGGCAGGCGCCGCTTCGAAGAAGCCGATCATCATTTCGTCGAACGTCTGATCACCCCAACCAACCGTCACGCTCGGGTCGGGATTGTTCAGGTTGTCGGCCGAATTGTCGTAATGGGCGACGCACTGCAAGACCGTCCCCTGCGGCATCGATTTTGGCTCGTCGAGCCGATAAGTCGTCTGCCAGCCGAAGTCATAACGCGGCACCGAGAGGAGCGCTTCGTGCCGGCCATCGGGGTAGACGGCCTCGTACATGAAATCCTTGCCGCGAAGATGCATGTGCGGCATCAGCGACAGTAAGAGCGAATCGCGCTTAAAGATGTAACGGGAATGGACCTCCTGATCCGCCGCACCAGCGGGAATTTGAAAGACGGCGTTGATCGCGCTCGACACGACGACCTCTTTCTGGACCTTTTTGGGATCGGCGAACTTGATGCCCACCGAGCTGCGATCCGTCTGACGAGTGCCGTTGGGGGTGTAGTGCAGCTGAAAGACCAGCTTCGAACCGGCTTTGACCCGCCGCGCCATGCCGGCCGGAAGCGGCTCAGGCCGCGCCCCCGGAGCGTAAGCGGCCAGGAAGTCGTCGTCGCCACCGAGACCTTGCAATGTGCCGCCGGGTGGCAGGACCAGAATGAGAATGTGATGCACAACGGCGGGATTGCCGGGCAGCGCCTCGATCGCCGAAATCCAGCGGTCTTCCTTCCAGCCCGGGTCGACCGGGAAGAATTGATACTCGACGACTCCCTTTGCCGGCACTTCAAAAGGTTTGTCCTGCATGTAGAGGACTTCGTCCGGCTTGGGAATCATCCAACCCGCGGCAAACTTCGGGGCTTCCGGGATGTCGTGCGGGTTTCCTTCCGGCGCTCCATCGGCGGCCCATTGAGCAAGGATTTGCCGTTCGGCGTCGCTGAGATGGCCTTCGTTGCGGAACTTACCGATCCGCGCGTTCGCGCCCCAGGGAGGCATGCGGCCCGACTGCACGACTTCGTTCATCATGTCGGCCCAGCCGGCGGCCTCTTCATAACTGGTCAAAGCGAACGGAGCAATCTGCCCGGCGCGGTGACAAACGACGCAGCGTTGGTTCAGCAAACGCGAGATCTGGTTCGAGTATGTAACGCGGCTTTGCGGATTCACGGGTCGGTCGCGGCCGATGAGGCATCCAGATGCCGTCGTTTCCGGGTGGGCGACAGGCGTTCCGGCAAGGACCGCGTCGAGTGCCGCCGCGAGATCGTTCTGTGCCGGCTTCGGCCGGTGATAGGCGGCCGCTTTATTGGTGGGGATGAAACCGAATTGGTCGTCGATGCGACCTCGATAGCGCAACCGCCGCTCCCGATCGAGGACTACGACTTCCGGCGTCCGCGTCGCGCCAACCGCATCGGCGATGCGTTGTTTCAGATCCTTGGCGACCGCGAACGGAATCTGGCTGGTCCGTACGAAGGCGGACAATTCGGTATGCGAATCCTGGCGATTGGGGTCGATGCCGAGGAAGACGACGCCTTTCGGCTCGTATTTACGGGCCAACTCGACCAGCCGCGGGACGTACGCCTTGACCAGCGGGCAATCGGTGCCCAGAAACGCCAAGACGACGAGTTTGTCGCTGCCAACCTCGGCCAGCGACCACGGGTTGCCGTGAACATCGCGGGCCGCGATGCCTTCGATTCGCGCACCGATTGCCGGCCGTGATCCTGGAGGCGCCGACGGAATAACCGGCAAGTCCTCGACGGCGAACGTCGCGGCGGGAACTAAGCCTGAGGCAACGAACATTCCAGCCCAAATCAGGTTACGCACGTCGATCTCCTGTGTCTCTGGGAACTGAACGCGACTCGTGTTGTTCGCCGTCGACGCCGCAATATTACGCAAGAAAGCGAGAAAATTGCCCCCGAATCGCGGTTTGCCGCCGCGATGGCGGCTTCGGCGGCAGTGACCAAGGCCGACATTCAGCCGTTGCAAAGTGCCAAGCCGGGAGAATCGCCGGTAGACATTTAGTGAGAGTATCCCCTTCGGCGGGGGGCGACCTACTGCGTTGCTGCATTGTAAAGGGGCACTTAGAATCGGTTCCGCCGGGGCGGTCGTTGCGGGGAGTTGTTGTTCGGGCGGCGGCCGATCTGTTGCCGCGCCGCGCAACGAGGATTTCGACGACACGCATGCCGACCTTGCAATCGAGCCAGGCGCCGCCAGCCGGCGCCTCCAACCCCAAGTGGCTCGAGTCGCTGCGCGAGGCGTTCTTTCGTTCGGTTCCCGCCTTTGGCGAGCTGCGGACCTATTCCAAGAAGACGGCCGTCTCCGACACGATGGCCGGGCTGACGGTCGCCGCCGTCGCCGATTCCGCAGGCCATGGCCTACGCGCAAATCGCCGGGCTGCCGCGCGTACTATGGGCTTTACACGGCCATCGTGATGACAGGCGTTGGGGCGCTGTTCGATTCGTCGAAGCAGCTCATCAACGGACCGACCAACGCCATCTCGATCGCCGTGTTGAGCGCGCTGGCGGCATTTCCCGAGACCGACCGGGTTCAACTGGCGATTGTGCTCGCATTCCTGGTCGGTGCCGTTCAGATGGGAATCACCCTGCTGCGGCTGGGCGACCTGACGCGCTTTGTTTCGCACGCCGTCATCGTCGGCTTCACGCTCGGCGCGGCCTGCCTGATCGTGCTGGATCAGTTCAAGAACCTGTTGGGAATCAGAACATACGGGACCGGTGAGGATCACTTTCTCAAGCGGTTCTGGCTCACGATCAAGCACATTGACGAAACGAATCGGACCGTTCTTTGTCTCGGGTTGGGGGCCGATCGCGGTCGCGCTGGCGATGCGGTGGATCAATCGGCGGCTGCGGATTCACTTACCCGAACTGCTCTTGGCGGTTTTATGCATGGCGGCCGTCGTCTGGATCGGCCGGCTCGAGTTGCAATGGCGTCAAGGATCATTGTGGGCGAAATTCCCGCACGAGCTTCCTTCCTTCGAGCTTGCCCCACTTGCAGTGGCACCGCGTGCGGGAACTGATGAGCAACAGCTTCGCGATCGCCCTCTTGGGTCTGCTCGAAGCGCTGGCGATGGCAAAGGCCATCGCGGCCCAAACTGGGCAGAAGCTGGACGTCAACCAACAGTGTCTGAGCGAAGGCGTGGCCAATCTGGCCGGCAGTCTGTTTCAGTGCTATCCGGGTTCGGGCTCGCTCACGCGTTCGACGATCAACCAGCAGGCAGGCGCGAAGACGCAGTGGTCGGGGGTGATTTCGGCCGTCGCGGTCGCGCTCACCGTCGTGCTGTTTGCCCCTTTTGTGTATTACATCCCCAAGTCGGCCTTGGCCGGCATTTTGCTGTTGGCCGCCTGGCAGCTCGTCGATCGCCACCAATTGGTTTACCACTTCAAAGCGACGAAATCCGACGCGTGGATCGTGGCCATCACGGCGATTTCCGCGGTGGCAGTCTCCGTCGAGTTTTGCATTTTGATCGGCGTGTTCATTTCGTTCGTGCTCTATGTGCCGCGGGCCGCCCGCGTGCATATGACCGAACTTGTCATGACGCCGGAGCGAGCCATTCGCGAGCGGATCTCGACCGACGTCCCTTGCGGCCGCATTCGCATTTTCAGCCTGGAGGGCGAGTTCTTTTTCGGCGCCGCTCCCGAGCTGGAGGAGCATCTCGAAACGGTGGCGCAGGACGCGCAATCGGGAGTGCGCGTCGTGGTCCTCCGGCTCAAGCGGGCCCGTAATCCCGATGCGGTGTGCCTGGCGGTGCTCGAGCGATTCATGGATCGGATGCAGGCAGCCCACGTGTCGGTGCTGATCTGCGGATTGCGGCCCGATTTTATGAAAATTATCGATGCGAGCGACTTGCTCGGCCGGCTGGGGCGGGACCGGGTGTTTGTGTTTCAGGAAACGGGGGCGATCTGGACCAGCACGCTGGAGGCAGTCCGTTTCGCCTACCAGATCGTCGGCGACGACGTCTGCGAGACGTGCCCGCGGCGGGGCGAGAATCTCGAGGGGAAAGACGGCTGGTATTACATGATCTGAAACGGCTGCCCGCCCGCATGCCTGATTCGCATTTTTCAGGACAAGTTCAGTTTTTAGGGCGAGAGGCGGCCGAGGTTCGCGAAATTCTTTGCGGACCGATTCTTGATGCACACGGAAACCGTCTTTCCGTTAGAATGTGGTGTACCCCACCAACGGCTCGCGGGCCTTGCGAGCGTGCTTTGCGTTCACTCCGCGATCGATCACCAGCACCGGCGCGGTCGTCGCTCGATGACCCGCGCCAGGAGTCCGTGCGCATGTCGAGTGAGCACGTTGCGATTGATGAATCGAGCGAGTTGGTAAACCGGGTGATCCATGGCGACAAACGGGCTCTTGGCCGAACTCTTCGACACTCAGCGATCCCGTTTGCGGCGGATCGTCAATTTCCGGCTCGACCGGCGGATTTACGGCCGCGTGGGGGCGGACGACGTGCTGCAAGAGGCGTTTATGAACGCCTGCGGCCAATTGAAGGCGCTGTTGCGCGATCATCCGCCGACGGTCTTCATCTGGCTGCGGCAGATTGTCAATCAGACGTTGGCCGACGTGCATCGGCGTCATCTGGGAGCCAAAAAGCGGACCGCCAAACGCGACATTTCACTGCACGCCGGCGGTCCGACCGCCTCGTCGTCCGAATGGCTGGCATTTCATCTGCTCGGTCACCTGACTTCGCCCAGCCAGGCGGCCTTGCGGGCCGAATTGGCCGAACAACTCGATCAGGCATTGAGCGTTTTGAGCGAGGTCGATCGGGAGGTGCTGGCCTTACGGCATTTCGAGGAGCTGACCAACACCGAGACGGCCCACGTGCTCAATATGACGGTGCAGGCGGCCAGCATGCGCTACGTGCGGGCCATCAGCCGGCTGCGGAAAGTCCTCGAGTCGATTCCCGGGTTCCCCCATCCGTATGACCGATGAATCCGCCAATTTCGAGCCCGGTATCTACGGCCTGCCCGTCGAGCGGCCCACGCCGATTCCCTCCGGCCGCGACCCGGTTGAAGTGCTCGCCAGTGAATTTCTTGAATCGCTGCGCGGCGCGACTCGCCCGGATATCGAGGCTTACGTCAAAAAACATCCGGAACTTGCCGAGCAAATTCGCGAATTGTTTCCGGTCTTGGCCGCTCTCGAGGATTGGAAGGCGTATCGCGAACGCACGTCGTTCGAGCATCGGTCGATCGAAACTCTGACGAACGAGTTGTTCGGCGAATTCTGCATTGTGCGGGAGGTCGGCCGCGGCGGAATGGGCATCGTGTTCGAGGCCCGCGAGCAGTCGACGGCTCGCCGCGTGGCGATCAAGGTGATTCCCTTTCTCGAATCGAAGCGTTTGCGGGAAAGCTTTGAACGCGAGGCGCGGACGGCCGCCCGCTTGCGGCACAATCACATCGTGCCCGTCTACGCGTACGGCCGGCACGACGGTCTGAGCTATTACGTCATGCGGCTGATCGAGGGGGTCGGCCTCGATTGGATGATCCGGCAACTCGCGATCGAGGGGAGCGTCTTGCCGAAGCAGATCTCGATGCAGTTCGCGACCCTCGGGGATGCAAACCGTCCGCAGTCGGACGTGCGACCGACCGTGCCGAGCACGACGGAATTTACCACCCTCCGCGAGTCGCTCCGCTTTTGCGTCCGGATTGCGTTGCGATTCCTGGCATGAGTTTGCGCGAATCGGCGCGCAAGCCGCCCATGCCCTGAACTACGCGCACACACGCGGCACGCTGCATCGCGATATCAAACCGGCCAATTTGCTGATCGATCCTGAAGGCCGAATCTGGATGACCGATTTCGGCCTGGCCCACACGGTCGACGCCCTGGCTGAGCATCAGTCGTCGCAGACGGCCGGCACGCTGCGTTATCTCGCGCCGGAACAGTTTGCCGGTCGCGTCGATTTTCGCACCGATATCTACTCGCTCGGCGTCACGCTGTTTGAGCTACTGACGCGATCGCCGGCATTCGAGGCCCGCGATCGCCAAAGCTTGATCGCCGCGATCAGGGGCTCGTCAGTTCCCCGGCCGCGAAGTCTCAATCCGGACATCCCGCGGGACCTCGATGCGATCATTTGCAAAGCCATGGCGAAAGAACCGGCTTCGCGGTACGCGTCGGCCGTCGAGCTGTGGGCCGACCTGATGCGGTTTCTGAAGGGCCAAAGGCCCAGCGCCCGCGACCGGCTCCGCTGGCTCAAGCGGTAGTACGCGTTCGAGCGGCGCAAAAAAACTGGCGGACAAGCCGCCAGTTTCACTCAGATTCAACGCGAGAAGTCGCGGATCAGGGGCTCGGGGTCGACTGTACGTGGGAAGGGCGAAAACCACGACCCGGGCCTTGTGCCGTGATTTTCCCTGACCTCAAACCCCTGATCTGCGACTCCTCGTTTCCGATTGTTTACGGCAGCCCGCGGGTGAGGAGACCATCCTGGCTACCCGCGGGCCGCCTAAATTCTCCGGCTCAACTCGCGACCAGTGTCGCATCAACAAGCCGTGGAGGCCGGCGGCCTCCTGCTCACCGACCCCGCCTTCCTCCGGATCCACCTGCTCCAAAATTCACGATGTTCGAGCTGCCCGGGGACAGATTGCCGAATCGCGAGGCGGCCGAGTTTGTCGTGCCGCTGCCGCTCGATGTACTTGATCCTGATGTTCCCGTGCTGCCGGAGCCGGATCCGCTCCCGCTGCAACCCCCGGCCATGCCGCCAGTCGATGATGACCCGGTTGACGTAGTTCCGGTGGTCGTCGTCCCTGTCGTCGTAGTTCCCGTACTGGTCAATACAATCGGCGTCGTAATCGTCGCGGCAGAGTTGGTAAGCAAGGCAAGTTGTTGAAGGATTTGCGACTGGGCGACCGCCAGCTCGTTTTGATCGAGCACACCGTCACCATTAAGATCAAACTTGTCGATCGCGAGTGCCTCGGCCGTCATTTTGTCGTAACCGTTGGCCGTCAATTGTTGCGCCGTAAAGGCAACGGCTGCCGAGGGATCCTGCGAAACGGCTGTCGCAACTTGTTTCGCCGTCAAGGTCCGATCCCTGGTTTTGCACGTTCCCGAAGTCTGCTCGTATTCACCCGCCTTCGTTTGGGAATTTACCGCGATCAGCGCAGATCGGACTTCGCTGCGTTCGAGTTTGCCGTTGCCGTTCTTGTCGAACTGTGACAGCACCTGATCGCGTACCGCAGTTAGCCCGTCGTCCGCTTCGTCGCGGCTGAGCAATTCGCGGTAGGCTTTGGCCTTTTCTTTCGAGTCGAGACGGCCGTTATGGTTAGAGTCGAACCGGGCAAGAACAGCCTTTCGGAGGGAGTTCAATTCGTCGCCGTCTTTCTCCCTTTTCGCGTCGGCCGCCCCAGAGTACTTCACCACGAAACACGAGGCGACGCATGCAATCGCCGCTATTCCGTTCCGCCCGGTTCGACGAATGGACATCTTGTTGATCCTTCGCCCGGCGGTTGCCTGTCCTCGTTTTTTTCTTTAGTTCCCACAGAGGACCCCAAACAACCGCTAGGGACTTAATCGCGGAACGACTCCGCCGTTCAACGCCCAAAAACTGAAAAAACTTGAGAAGTCCGTTTTCGAGCCCGAAAGCGGTCTGGGAAAGGGAATTGCGTGCCACAAACTGACCTTGGCCAGCCCGCAAGGTCGGCATATACTCCGCCGCCTTTCACGCCGGGTCAAACTCGGAACGAATTGCCAGGAGGGCGGACGAGCCTCGATGAAAACGGAGGCCATGCGCGGTGCCCCGGAACAGAATCGATTCGTCGTTGTGCCTGCGTACAACGAAGCATCGGTGATCGGTTCCACCGTGCGCCCGCTGATCGATGCCGGCTATTCGGTCGTCGTCGTGGACGACGGCTCCAGCGACGGCACCTGGGACGCCATTCAGCAATTACCCGTTTTCGGCCTGCGCCACCCGATCAATCTCGGCCAGGGGGCCGCTCTGCAGACCGGAATGACCTTCGCCCTGCGGCAAGGGGCCGATTACGTCGTTCATTTCGATGCCGACGGCCAACATCGGCCCGTCGATATCAACGAAGTGCTGCAGCCGCTCTTGGAAGGCGAAGCCGACGTGGCCCTTGGTTCGCGGTTCTTGAGTGCCGCGTCGGCCGCGGCCGTCCCCTTTCGCAGGCGGGTGTTTCTGCGAGGGGCGACGTACGTCAACTTCGTGCTCACCGGCATGCTGCTCAGCGACGCGCACAACGGTCTGCGGGCGCTGACGCGCGATGCGGCCCAGCGGATTCAGTTTCGCGAAACCGGTTACGCTCATGCCTCCGAAATTCTGCACCAGATCCGCTCGCACCGGCTGTCCTATGCCGAGCGGCCGATCACCGTGCTGTATTCCGATTACTCGGTCGCCAAGGGGCAGTCGCTTTGGAATGGTTTCAACATCGTCTTTGAACTGCTGATGACAAAGCTGTTCCAATGAAGAACATCCAAATTCTGCTGCTGACGATGCTGGTGGTTGGCACGGTGCTGTTCTTCACCCGCAACCGCACGCGGCTTGATCGATCGCATCTTCGTTCTGGCCTTCGTGCTCGCGGGGGCTGTGTTGGTCAGTTTTCCCGAGACTCAGCGATCAGCTGGCCTCGCTCTTGAGCGTGGGACGCGGCGTCGACGCGATCATGTATTTCATGCTGGTCTTTCTGTCGTACACGTGCCTGCAGCTTTACGCGAAGATTCGCAGCCAGGACGCGCGGATCGTCGATCTCGCCCGGTTCATCGCCCTCAATAACGTCAAGCTGCCCGAATCGATGGAAGACTCACTGCCCAGTGTCTTGCGCATCGCCGACGCGCGGAAGCAGCTCGAACACGAGTGGATCGCCGCGGCAGAGGCGGAGGCTGAGTCCGAAACGCAGCCGTTCGCGAAAGCTCGGTTAAACGCGGAGTGTCGGTTAGGGAGCCTGAGTCGCCGATGTCGAACGCCGCGAGCGCCGCCGCCCCTCTCGACCACCGGCTCGCTCGATGGCGTGGCGGAGCGGCTCGGAAAAGTGCGGAACTACGCGGTCGCGCTGATCGTCGCCTGGTTCGCGCTCGCGGTCAGTCCCGCCTGGCTGCCGACTCCCGACAGCGCCTTGTACTTGATGCTCGGCCGCAGCATTGCGCAAGGTCACGGATATGCCCTCGACGGTCATCCGCACGCGTACGTTCCGCCGGGATTTCCCTATATGCTCGCCGCCCTGGAACGGGTCGGACTCGGGAGCATGCTGTGTCTGAATGCGGCCATGGCCTTGATCGGCCTGGCCTCGGTCTGGATGAGCTATCTGGTTGGTCTCGCGAATTGGCTTCGCGTCCGGTCGCCGTGCTGGTGGCCTGTCTGCTGGGCTTCAATTCGCTCCTGCACGTGATGAGCGCGCTGCAACTGAGCGATATGCCGTTCACGCTGCTGGTGCTCGCGGGGCTTTATGGGCTTTTGCGCGGCCTGCGCGGCGAGCGTTTTGCTTTGGAACTGGGCACGCTGGCCATTCTGGCTTCGTGCTGGGTGCGCGTCGCCGGCGCTTGCGCTCGCCGTCGCGTGCGCCGTCGGCCTGCTGTTGCAGCCGCGGGCGACTTCGCGGCTGCGCGTCGTGGGCCAACGTCGGCGACATTGGTCTTGGGGGTCGCCGCCACGCTGGGCATCTTTTACGCGCAATATCAGAACACGCTGCGAGCCGAGCATTCCCTGCCGCCGGCCAGTTACATGGCGGGCCTGCAAGCGCTCTGATGCACAGCCCGTCGGATCCCTCATCAAGCGGACGCTTGGCAACGTGTTCGAATCGGCGGCCGAGATTCCCCGGTTCTTGATGGGCCTGCAGGGCAATCCCGATCGTGGCGCTGGCGATTTGCCTGTTGCCGGCCCTGGTCGGAGTTGGCCGGCGACTGATGCATCGCGAGTTCCTCGTCGCGCTGGCCGTCGCCGGTTATGCCGCGGGCATCGTGATGAATCTGCCGGCCGGAGCCCGCTACCTGCTGCCGGTCGCACCGCTGCTCGATTCTGTATTACCTCGAGGGGCTGACGATTCTGCTCGATTGGCAGCCGCGAGTGCGGCGCTGGGCGCCGCGCGGCGCTGCTGGTTTTCGTCGCGGCGTTCGTCGCCTTCAACGGCGTGAAGGGGGCGTACGTCATGCACAAGAACGCCCATCAAATCGCCGCCACGCGCTGAGGCGATTGCGACGTGTGCCGATTGGCTGCACGCTTACGCAAAGCCGGGCGAGCATTTTTTGAGCTGCTGATTCCGAGTGGCAGATGGCCTATCTTGAGCGAAGTCCCGTACATGCAGCTGGATCGCTGGGTGATCATCGCCGGCAAGTCGCGCGAGGAGTATCTGCGATTCCTTTACGAGCAGGGTGTGCGGCTCGTCGTCTCGGTGCCCGAACACCTTTCGCACTATCCCGATGAAAGCCTGATCCGCGACGCCGTGCGCGATACGCGGATGTTCCAGCCCCTCGCCGCCAACGAACACCACCAGCTGTACCGCTTCGTCGCGCCTCCCGCAGTCGCGACCGCCGACGCGTCGGCCCGAACCCGCGGCCCGCTTTTGCAATGAATATCGCGATCATCATCGTCACGCGAAATCATCGCCGCGACATGCAGGAATGCCTGCCGTCGCTGGCTGCCCAGACGCGTCAGGACTTCACGGTCGTCGTTTCCGACAATGATTCCTGCGACGGCACGATTGACTGGATCCGGCGGGAGCACCCGGCCGTTCACGTCATCGAAAATCGCGCCAACCTCGGTTTTGCCGAAGGCTCGAACGTCGGCTTGCGTTGGGCACTGGCCGCAGGAGCCGCGGTACGTCGTGCTGCTCAATCCCGACACGGTCGTCGATTCCGCGATGGCTCGACGAACTTGTCCGCTCGGCCGAGAGCGACGCCACGGTCGGCGTTTGCCAGTCGAAGATTTACCGCTACCCGGCGAGCACGCCTCCGGTGATCAACACGGTCGGCAACAATTTGCATTACACGGGAGTCGGCTCGTGCGGCCACCTCGACGAAGTCGACCGCGGCCAATTCGCCGAGGATGTCGAGATCCCTTACGCCAGCGGCGCGGCGATGCTCGTGAAGGCCGACGTCGTCCGCGATATCGGCCTGCTGGATGCCGACCTCTTCATGTACCACGACGACTTGGACTGGTCGCTGCGGGCCCGGCTGCGTGGGCATCGTATTGTGCTGAGCGCCAAATCGGTCGTTTATCACCGTTACGAATTCCGTCGCAGCGCGGCCAAGTTCTTCTTCATCGAGCGAAACCGGCTGATCTGGCTGTGCAAGACGCACCGCGCCTCGTTTCTGTTGCTGATCCTGCCCGCGCTCGTCGCGATGGAAGGGGCATCCTGTATTACGCCGCGGCGCAACGGCTGGCTGGGAGCCAAGCTGCGCTCCTACGCCGATTTCCTGCGGCTTAACCGCCGCTGGCGCCAATCGCGACGCTCGATCCAAAAGACGCGGCTCGTGTCGGACAAGTCGCTTGCCGCGGCCTTCAACAGCCGCCTGACTGTGCCGGGTGCCGGCGACACAGCCGTGTTGCGGCTCGCCAACGCGATCTTCGACTGGTACTGGAAAGTTTGCCTGCGATTCGTGCACTGAAGGAGAAAGATGCGATCGAAAGTAGGGGAGTTTGAGCGACAGACGGGCGAGCGCGGCCCGCATTTCGCCCTCCGCCCTCCCCCCTCCGCCCTCGCCCCTCTCTTCACCTGCATCGTCATCAGCCACAACAAACCGGCCCACGTGACCGAGGCGCTCGCGAGCCTGGCCGCGCAGACGTTCGGCGATTGGGAAGCCATCGTCTTCGATAGCGGCGTGCTCTACGACCGGGCTTTTTCGACGGCCTGCCGCTCTTCGACGATCCGCCGATTCCGGCTTGTGCGATCGTGGGAAACTGACGAGCTACGGCGGACGAAGACGATCGCGTCGTGGTGCTCGAACGAATGTTTCCGCAAAAACCTCGTCCGCGGACAGTACGTGACCTATCTCTGCGACGACGACCTGCTCGACCCCGGCGCGTTTGCGGCGTTTCATGACTACATCGCCGCACACCCTGAGGCGATGGCGCTGTATGGCGCCGTCGATCTGACCGTCGTCAACGAGCGCGGCGAGCGATTTTTGCTCCGCGAAATCCCGGCCCGGGAAATTCGAGGGAGCGTCTGCGACGGAGGCCCGCTCGATCGGCAGGTCGATTACTTGCAGATTTGCCATCATGTCGACGTCTTAAAGACGTTTCCCAGCGACGAATACTGGCCCGAAGACCGCGACGCGATTCGTCATGCCGACGGAATCTTTTTGGAACAGGTCGGCCGCAGTTTTCCGATCTACCCCGTCGCCGCCAAGATCGGCGAGAACCGCAAAGTTCCGGAGAGCCTGAACGACGGCGGCGAACGCTTTCGAGTTCTGGAGCAGACGGCTCGACAGGCGGAGGCGGCCCGCCGACTGCTGCAGCAACTGGGACCGCTCGGGACGATTTTGAACCGGCTCAAAATCGAGGAAGTGGTCCGTCAAACCGTGGACCGCTGGCCCGCGCTGCTCGGCGCGGCCCGTCCTCTCGTTAGAACCATGGCTTTTCTCGCACGTCGCTGAAAACTGCGCCAGCCGCAGCCCATCAGACTCCGTTTTGGCACGGATTCTGCATCCCGCTGCCCGGCTGCGTCTGCGCCTGCAAAAGCGTTTTCCTTGCGGGGAAGGCACGTAGGACATGCAGGCGCATGCCGGACATTGGGAGAGTTGCATGGAAAAAGTGGAGAGCCGCACGTGCCGGGCAGAGACGTGCCGCGCGACATCTTCCGGTCGGAGCCGAGCTGCTGCCCGACGGAGGCGTCAGCTTTCGAGTCTGGGCGCCGAAGCGCAGGTCGGTACAGGTCGTGGTTGACCTCAAGCGAGCCTGAAGGCGAGCCGGCGTTCACGTACGATCTCGAATCGGAGGAGGGTGAGGCGGCCGAGCGCGGCTACTTCTCGGGAGTCGTCCCCGAAGCGCGTGCCGGCATGCTTTACGGATTTCGACTCGACGGAGAAGTCGCGCACGCTTCCCCGATCCCGCCTCGCGGTTTCAACCGCAAGGGCCGGCGGGCCTTTCGCAGATTGTCGACCCGCGCAGCTTCCGCTGGACGGACCGCGCGTGGAAGGGAATCACAATCGCCGGGCAAGTGATTTACGAGATGCACGTCGGCACATTGACCGACGAAGGAACCTGGAGTGCCGCGGCCGACCGGCTCGACCAGATCACAGTCCGCCGGAATGACGGTCGTCGAAGTGATGCCTGTGGCCGATTTTCCCGGCGAATTCGGCTGGGGCTACGACGGCGTCTGCCTGTTTGCCCCCACGCGGCTGTATGGGGCGCCGGACGACTTCCGCCGCTTTGTCGACCGCGCCGCACGCGCTCGGTTTGGGCGTGATTCTCGACGTGGTCTACAACCATTTCGGATTGATCGGACTGCACGATCGGCGAATTCGCCGACGACTATTTCTCGAAGCGCCACAAGAACGAATGGGGTTCCCCCATCAATTTCGACGATGAGTACTCGCGTCCGGTCCGCGAGTTCTTCGTCGCAAATGTGCGGTATTGGATCGAGGAATTTCATCTCGATGGCTTCCGCTTCGACGCGACGCAGCAGATTTTCGACGACTCCGACACGCACATTCTCACCGAAATGGCGCAAGCCGCGCGGAAGGCGGCCGGTGGACGCGATGTCATTCTGCTGGCCGAAAACGAGCCGCAGGACGTGCGGCTCATGCGCTCGGTCGAAAAAGGGGGCCACGGCCTCGATGCGATGTGCAACGACGATTTCCATCACGCGGCCCGCGTCCGCCTCACGGGACTGACCGAGGCGTATTACGAGGACTTCTCGGGGACCGTCGACGAATTGCGTTCCGCGGTGCGCGGCGGATTCCTGTACCAGGGGCAGATCTCGCAGCATCAACATAAACGGCGCGGCAGCCCGGCACGCGGATTTCCGGCGACGAGCTTCATCCACTTCCTGCAGAATCACGATCAGGTCGCCAACTCCGGGACCGGATGGCGAATCGACGAACTGACGAGCCCCGGCCGCTTGCGGGCCATGACGGCGCTCTGGCTGCTTGTCGCCGCAAACGCCGATGTTTTTTCAGGGCCAGGAATTCGCCGCGTCGACTCCCTTTCTCTACTTCGCCGATTTCTCAGGCAACGATGCGAAAGCCGTCGCCGAGGGGCGCATCCAGTTTCTCTCGCAATTTCCCTCGCTGGCGACCGAGGAAGCCCAACGCGCGATGGCCGACCCGGCGAACCGTGCGACCTTCGAGCGCAGTAAGCTCGACTGGTCCGAACGCGACACGCATCGGCACATGTACGACCTGCACAGCGATCTGTTGAAACTGCGCCGCGAGGACGAGGTCTTTCGGCGTCAACGTGCCGATCGCATCGAAGGCTCGGCACTCGGCGCGGACTGTCTCGTTCTGCGCTATTTCGGACACGACGTTGACGAGCCGGTGTCGGATCGGCTGGTCGTGGTCAACTTCGGCCGCCAATTCTGTTACTCACCGTCTCCCGAACCGCTCTTGGCTCCGCCGCCGGGCTCGCGGTGGGAAATCCTTGTGGTCAAGCGCGGCCGTGCGTTACGGCGGGTCCGGCACGCCGCCGACTCGAGACCGACGACGGCTGGCACATTCCGGCGGAGGCGGCGGTCGTGCTCAAAGCCTGCAATCGACGACTGGCACATTCCGCCGATCGAACGCCCGAATAGGAGGGGGCTTTCGCGATGTCGCAAGATGTACTGGATGAACCGATCGTCGTCCCGTTGACCCCTTCGGCCACGTCGCGGCCGCTCGACGACGAATGGCTGGTGACGAATGGCCTGGGGGGTTACGCGTCGGGCACGATTTCCGGAGCCTGCACGCGGCGTTATCACGGGCTCCTGATCGCGGCCCTGCCGGTCCCGCTCGGCCGATTGATGATGCTCAATCATCTGTCGGTCGAGATCATTTTGCCCAATGGGCACATCGCGCCAGTTGGACCGCGACGATCTTCCGGACGAAATCGACCGCCGACGAGGCGTGGCGCGGCGAATTCCAGCTGGAAATGGGGCTGCCGGTCTGGCGCTACAGCGTCGGGCCCTATCAGCTCGAAAAGCGTGTCGTGCTGCCCCACCTGCAGAATACGGTCTTCGTCACGTATCGCCTGATCGAGGGGCCCGGGTCGGTGCGGCTTCGCCTGCGGCCGTCGATCCATTTTCGCGGTCACGACGATGCAGTCGACGTGTCGAAGCCGCTGCGCGTACCGCGTGACCGCCATCGACAACCGATTCGAGATCGAGTCGGAAACTGCGCCGCCGCTGCGGATGCGGATCGCCGGACCGTACGCCGGCCTGTTGCTCGACGGCGGCCGCATTCGCGAGGTGCGCTATCGACTCGAAAAGGCCCGCGGCTATGCGAGCGTCGGCAGCCTGTGGAGTCCCGGCTATTTCCGCACGACATTGCGAGCCGGCGAGGATGCCAGCCTGATCGCCTCGACCGAACCTTGGGACGCCATCCTCTCCGCCGACACGAAAGCGGCCCACGCGGCCGAGTCGGAACGGCGGACTCGCCTGTTAATCGAGGCCAAACCGGAGGCACGGCAAGGGATGGCGGCCGAACTCGTGCTGGCGGCCGACCAGTTCCTGATCCGGCCGTCGGGCCGCGTGGCCGACGAGGCCCGGGCACGCGCGGCCGGCGACGAAATTCGCAGCGTGATCGCCGGCTACCACTGGTTCACCGATTGGGGCCGCGACACGATGATCAGCCTCGAGGGGCTGACCCTCTCCACCGGCCGCAAGACCGAGGCGGGTTACCTGCTCCGCACGTTCGCCCGCTACGTTCGCGACGGGCTGTTGCCGAACATGTTTCCCGAAGGAGAGCGCGAAGGCCTGTATCACACGGCCGATGCCACGCTGTGGTTTTTCCACGCCGTCGATCGCTATGTCAAAGCAACCGGCGATCTACATACGCTGCAGGCACTGATTCCGATGTTTCACGACATCGTCGAACATCATGTGCGGGGCACGCGGTTCGGGATTCATGTCGATCCGGCCGACGATCTGTTGTCGCAAGGCTGTCCCACGCTCCCCCTCACCTGGATGGACGCCAAAGTCGGCGATTGGGTCGTCACGCCCCGCCGAGGAAAAGCCGTCGAGATCAACGCACTCTGGTACAACGGCCTGCGTCTGCTCGAACGTTGGTGCAACGAGACGAATCAATCCGACGCGGCAATCGCGCTTGCCGAGCGGGCCGATCGGACGCAGAAATCCTTCAATCGACCGCTTCTGGTACGGCGATGGGGGCTACCTGTACGACATCGTCGACGGAGACAAAGGGAACGACACGGCCCTGCGGCCGAATCAGGTCTTCGCCATCTCCCTCGACCACCCGGTGCTCGATCCATCGCGCTGGAAGCCCGTGCTCGACAAGGTTTCGGAACACTTGTTGACGCCGGTCGGCCTGCGCAGCTTGTCGCCCGATCATCCCGATTACAAAGCGAAATATGACGGCGACCTGCGAGCCCGCGACGCGGCCTACCACCAAGGGACGGTTTGGCCGTGGCTGATCGGTCCCTTTGTCGACGCATGGCTTCGCGTGCATCCGAACGACCTCAAGACGGCCCGCGGCTTTCTGGCCGCGTTCGAGTCGCATCTGAACTCGGCGTGCATCGGCTCGATCAGCGAAGTCTTCGACGCGGAGTCGCCGTTCATTCCCCGCGGCTGCATCGCACAAGCCTGGAGCGTGGCCGAAGTGCTCCGAGCATGGCTCAAGACCGAACCCACGGAGTGAACCCGGCGAGCGATGCGTTAGTTTGACAGCG
Organism: uncultured Planctomycetaceae bacterium; assembly: GCA_963756305.1. GTDB lineage: Bacteria > Planctomycetota > Planctomycetia > Planctomycetales > Planctomycetaceae > DASPSM01. The sequence continues at coordinate 437,111 of CAVWNP010000001.1, read as the reverse complement.
AGCGGCCCGTCTTGCGGGTCAACTCGGCAAGAGGTTCCAGGGCTGCCTCGGAGACTTGCTCCTCGGTCGCTCGCCAGCCCCAGTTTCCCAGCGCGTGCCCGGGCCAGTTCATGCGAGCCTCCGCGCCGAGATTGAGCACGTCCTGCAAGGGGGCGATCGCCAAATCGGCACGCGACTCCCAGGCGAGCCGAATGAGATCCCAGGATATCTCGCCGGCCTCCTCGATCGAATGCCCGAGGTACGTCTGAAGGTCTTGTCGTTCCTCTTCGGGAAGTGATTCGTACCAACCTCGCGACGTGTTATTGTCGTGCGTCGCGGTATAGGCGACGACATGCATGGGATAATTCTCGGGGAGGAACTGGTTCTCGGGATCGCCGTCGAAGGCAAATTGCAGGACGCGCATACCCGGAAAATGGAATTGATCGCGGAGCGCCGTCACGTCGGCGGTAATCAGGCCGAGGTCTTCGGCAATGACTGGCAAAGGCCCCAGTTCCTTGGCGGCCGCTTGGAAAAAATCGGCCCCCGGCCCCGGTCGCCATTCGCCAATGCGGGCCGTTAGCGAACCTGCCGGAATATGCCAGGCGGCGGCGAAGGCCCGAAAATGGTCCAACCGCACCACGTCGACCTGCCCGATCGCGGCGCCGAATGCGGTCGATCCACCAGCGGTAGCCGGCGCCTCGCAGAACGGTCCAATTGTAAAGCGGATTGCCCCAAAGCTGGCCCTCGGCGCTGAAGTAATCGGGGGGAACGCCGGCGATAAGGGTCGACCGCCTGTCGGCGTCGAGCAGAAAGATTTCCGGATGCGCCCACACTTCCGCGGAATTGGGGGCAACCAGGAAAGCGACATCGCCAAGGAGCCGCACACCCCTGCCGCGAGCATAGTCATGCAGGCGGCCGTAACTGGCGGTCGAGCACAAACTGCGCGAAGCGAAACCGATCGACCGTGTCGGCAAGATCGCGCTGCGCCGCGGAGAGCGCATCGGGCTCACGGCGTCTCAACTCGGGCGGCCAATCGCGAAAGTCGGCCCTGGGATGCCGCTCGCGGAGCGCGCGAAACAACGAGTAGTCCTCGAGCCAGTGCGCCTGCGACGCACAGAAGGCGTCGAATTCGCGACGAAGCAGCTCGTCCGCACCGGCACGAAAGCGGTTGTGCGCCTGCGTCAGAAGGCCGAACTTGAGCTCGCCGACCCGGTCGAAATCAACGGACGTTTGACTGAGCACCGGCGAAACAAGTTCGGCTTGATGCAGCAGTCCGTCCCCGAGAAGGCCCTCTGGACTGACAAATAATTCGTTGATGGCGAATGTCGAGAAAGGCTCGTAGGGAGAGTTTCCGCGTCCGGGCGGTCCGAGCGGCAGGAACTGCCACCATCCGATTCCCGAGTTGGCAAGGCGGTCGATCCAAGCCAACGCGGGTGGTCCGAAATCGCCAATTCCCCAGTGCGAGGGGAGCGAGCTCACGTGCAACAGTATCCCCGCGCCGCGCGAACCGAACGGAAAAGCGGACCCGCTCATGAACTCATCCCTGGGTCCGTTGACTCCGTTCGAGCACGCCGGCCGAGGCAGCCATCACACGCGAATGTGCCGGCCGATCGAATCCGGCAGCGAAGTGCGGAGGACGTCGCAAACCTGGCGGCCGAGCCGCTCCATCGTCGACGATTCAACGTGATGATGCCCACCGAGTGCATGACCGATCAAAACGCCGATTGCCACGCCGGTTCCGAACGCGACCAAAGTCGAGCTCAACGGGTTGTCGGAGACCATGTCGCGAGAGGAATTGTAGGCATCTTCCCAAGAGGCCGAAATCTCGTTTCGTCGATTCTGCGTGGCGTTCATTGCTCGCTCCTATTTATTTGCACGAACTTTTGCGACGCGATCGCGCGAAAACGCGATTGCGTTCTGCTTCAACAGCAAGAACGTAAAACAGTTGCAAGCGTTATGCCAACCACGCACGCGATGCATTGCGCGAAAAACGCGTTAGCAGCTGCTCGTCTGCGAGCCAGATTGTTTGTTCCGCCACCGCTTTCCGCATCAACATCTCATCACAGTGCTGCAAGAATCCTGATCGACGCGACTGGCACCGCGTTTGCTAAATGGCCCATCATTACTTTCCAGAAGGAGAAAAACCATGATTAGCTGGGCATTAACGTTTCTCGTGATCGCCATTATCGCGGCGATTTTGGGATTCTCAGGCGTTGCGGGAACGGCCGCGTGGGCCGCGCAGGTTTGCATGGTCGTGTTTCTCGTCTTGTTTCTGATTAGCTTCATCTCGGGTCGACGAACGCCGGTCGCTTAACGCTCGTCCCTTAAATTAGGCGCGGGAGCCGCGGCCGTTTTACCTCGAAGGCAACGGTCCGCGGCTGCCCGTCGCGCCTTGAGACTACTCATGAAGACCACGACGGCGTGGGAAGGGGCCGGCTCCCGCCGGTTCGCGAAGGTCAAAAAGACAGTCGCAGTTCGACGTCGTCGTCATCGGCGGCGGGATCTGCCGGGTTGACCGCGGGCTATCTGCTGAAAAAGGCGGGCAAGACCGTTTGCCTGTTGGAACGCGACCGCCTCGGCAGCGGCGACACCGGACGGACCACAGCCCACCTCACAGCCGTCACGGATCGGCGGATTTCGACGCTCATCAATTCGTTCGGAAAAGAGACGGCAGGCCTCGTCTGGGAAGCCGGCGAGGCCTCGATCAATACGATTGAGGCCATTGTCGGCGAAGAGGGGATCGACTGCGAATTTCGCCGGGTTCCCGGTTACCTACACGCGTCGCTCACGGGACCAGGTGATGAATCGCGAGACCTAAGCTCCGAGGCCGATGCGGCTCGCGGGCTGGGGATTGACGCGGTCTACGTCCCTCAAGTTCCGCGGCTGGGCGTGCCGGGCGTGCGCTATTCAAACCAGGCAAAGTTCCATCCGCTGCGTTATCTGCAGGGACTGGCCCGTGCCTTACGCGGCGACGGTTCGGAAATTCACGAGGAATCCGAGGTCAGCGAAGTCGAAGCCAAGCCGCTCGCCGTGAAAGTCGGCGACGTTCGCGTCGAATGCGATTACCTTGTCATCGCGACGCATGTGCCCTTGATGGGAATCGCCGGGCTCGTGGGGGCGGCTCTGTTTCAAGCGAAGTTGATCCCCTATTCGAGCTACGCGATCAGCGCCCGAATACCCCGCGGCGATTTCCCCGAGGCCAGTTTTTGGGACACGTCGAATCCCTATTACTATCTGCGCATCGATCGTGCGCGGGACCACGATCGGGCCATCTTCGGCGGCGAGGATCATAAAACGGGGCAAGCAGACGACACGGCCGCCCGCTTCAAACGGCTCGAGGGCTTGCTGAAACAATTGTCGCCCAAAGCCAAGATCGAAAACCGCTGGTCGGGTCAGGTGATCGAGACGATTGACGGCCTGCCGTTTATCGGCGAGACGGCGGAAAACCAATTTGTCGCGACGGGCTTCGCCGGTAACGGCATGACGTTCGGCACGTTGGCTGGAATGATGGCCTGCGATCGGGCGCTCGGCCGCGAAAATCCGTGGCATATCGTCTTCGACGTCAATCGCAAGAAGATCCGCGACGGCGCGTGGAAGTTTCTGAAGGAGAATCTGGATTACCCGTATTATCTCCTGCGAGACCGCTTCAAATCGGCCGAAGCGCCTCGGCACGGGCCGTCAAGCGGGGCGAGGGGAAGGTCATCGAGGTCGACGGGCAACGCGTGGCCTGTTCGCGAGATGGAGAGGGAAAGCTCTATCAGGTGTCAGCCGTCTGCACTCACTTGGGATGCCTGGTTCACTGGAACCAGGCTGAGGAGACGTGGGACTGCCCTTGCCACGGTTCCCGATTCCGGCGGACGGGCGAAGTCCTCGCGGGACCTGCCGAATCGCCTCTCGAGCCGCTGGCGAAGGAAAAGGCCTCGCACCCTCAAAAACCGCGTCGTCACTCGAAGACGGCGCAGGCTAACGGCCGAAACGGAAAACGGCCGCATCGTCGTTCGGCCGCCCCAAAAACAAGTCGACGATCAGGCGGGCGGCGATCTGGCTGAACGTGATCCCGTTTCCGCCATACCCAATCGCAAAGTATTCGCCCTCACGTCCGGGAGGGTGCCGATATAAGCCAAGCCATCTTTCGTTTCGCCGAAAGTCCCCGCCCACGCGCACACCGGAACAAAGTCGATCGCCGGGAACAGCGACCGGAAGCGGCGGACGAGTTTTGCCGTTTTTTCGCGGAGGAGCCCCTCTTCTGCGTGGTCGTCGGAATATTCGGTGTCTTCGCCGCCGATGATGGCACGCCCGTCGGCCGTCTTCCGCGCATAAAAGTAGGGACGAGCCGTTTCCCAGATCAGGCAGTCATCAGGCCAGCCCGCTGAACTGGCCAGCGGTTCGCTCGCGATTGCATAGGTGCTATGCAACGAGCCGACTTCGCTCGGCACAAACTGCCCCGACTCATAGCCGGCCGCGTACACGACCGAGCGGGCGTTCACTCGCCCAGCGTCGGACGAAAGCACAAACCGGGCGGGAAAGCGATGGATCTGGCGCACGCAGGTCATGGAAAAGATGCGCAACCCTGCTTGCGCGACTCTTCCAACAAGCAGCGAGTCAACCGCAGAGGATCGATCTGACCGTCGCCGCCGGAGTAAATGGCTCCCGGCGAGGCGATCGATGTTCGCTCGCGCAGCTGCGGGGCGTTCCAGAAGTCGACATCAAATCCAAAATATTGCCGACATTCGTATTCCTCGCGTAACTCGGCGAGATCTTCCGGCTGGCTGGCAAAATAGAGCGTCGACCGTCTCGCGAATCCGCAGTCGCTGGCGAGGGTTCCGACAAGTTCTGCAATTTCGTCGATCGCACGGAGCCCGCGTCGGTAAGCGTGGACGGCGTGCGCTTCGCCCACCGTTTTGATGAGCTCGACGAGCGGCACGTCGATTTCGTACTGCAGCAAACCAGTGCTTGCCGCGGTGCTCCCCGTGCCGAGTTTGCCCCGATCGATCAAAACCGTGTCGACGCCCGCGCGGACCAGCGAGTGACCCACGAGTGCGCCCGTGATTCCACCGCCAATGACGGCGACTTCGCAGTCAACCTCGCCCTCGAGCGATTCGGCCGCCACGGCGGGCGTGTCGAGGGTGCGCCAGAATGAAGTCCCGGTGCGGAGATCCATGGGTGACGTTCCAACAGATCTCAAATGATCGTTCGGGACACAATCCAGTGCGCGACCACATAAAAGCCAACCGCGAGCGCGGCCATCAGGGCCAGCAATCCGGCGATCAAGAGCGCGATAAACAGCGTATCGTTGCGGCGCGCTCGGCGTTGCTGCTCGGGAGTGGCCAGCACGTGTCGCCGCAAGAGCGTCACGTTCATCTTATTCGCCTTCCAGAAGACGTCGAAGGCGTCGCCGAAGAACGGGACCGCGCCCACGACCGTATCGACGCCGATGTTGAACGCCATCCGCATCAGGGTCGCCCGCGGAACGCCGTAGCGTCGGGCCGCGGCGAGGATATAGAGCGAGATGAGCGAGGTGATCAAATCGCCCAACCCCGGAATGAGGCCGATAATCGCGTCAAACCCGAACCGGATCCCCAATCCCGGAATCAGAAAGGCTGTGTCCATCCAATAGGCGATGAGCTCAAGTTCCGGCTCCAACTGTCGCGTCGGGCGCCGGTGATCAATGAGTTCCGGAGTTTTCAGGCGGGTCATCGGCATTCCATCGGCCGGGACAGCGTCGACCGCGAGCCAACCTCGAGTCGTCACGCGCACCACGGCTTTGGAATCATTCGCAAGCCGCGTGCCGGAAGACAGGCAGAAAAGCGACGAAAATTTCAGAAATTTCGCACCGCACGGGAGGCTCCGACGACGGTCAGGATTTCACCACCTGCAAGTCGGCGAGCAGTTTCAAGAGGTCCCGCGGTTCGACCGGTTTCACCATGTGGCCGTCGAAGGCGGCTTCGACCGATTTCTGCCGGTCGGACTCCTGACCCCAACCGGTGACCGCGACGATCGTCATGTCGTTCCCCGTCGGCAACTCTCGCAGCCGGCGACAGACGTCGTAGCCCGACATCTTCGGCATGCCGATGTCGAGAAGCACGATCTCCGGCTGATCCCGGACGGCGATTTCGATCGCCTGTTCGCCTTCGTGTGCAACCTGCGCGTCGTGTCCGAGGACGTTGAGCAGACTCGCCAGGCTGGAAGCGGCGTCCTGATTATCGTCGACGACGAGAATTCGCCGGCGCGGGATCGCGACGAAGGGTTCCTCGTCTGTGGCGGCGGCCGATTTTTCGCCGGCGGCCGCGGTGGCAATCGGTTGCCGAACGATGAACTCGCTGCCGCGGCCGTGCCCTTCACTATGCGCCTCGACCGTTCCCCCGTGCATTTCCACGAGCCGTTTCACGATGGTCAGGCCGATACCCAACCCGCCGTGCGCCCGCTCAAGCCGCCGGTCGACTTGCGCGAACATGTCGAAGATTTCGTCGAGCTTGGGCTTGGGGATGCCGATGCCGTTGTCCTTCACTGAAACGGCGACGTGCGTGCCTTCGCGTTTGACGGTCAGTTCGATGCGGCCTTTGGGTTCGGTGTACTTGGCCGCGTTGTTGAGCAGATTCGCGAAGACCTGCGACATCCGCATCGGGTCGGCGTCGATGTAGATCGGTTCGTCGGGCAGGTTCACGCGCAGCCGCTGGCCGACCTGGTCGAACAGGGGCTGGCTGGTTTCGACTGCGTTTTTCACGATCGTCGTGACGTCCACGCGCTCTTTGCGCAGCTCGATCGTACCCCGCGTGATGCGCGACACGTCGAGCAGGTCGTCCACGAGACGGATCATCTGTCCGAGCTGCCGCTCCATTGTGCCGCGGGCCTGGCGAACGGCCTGCGGGTCGTCTCCGGCGATGCGAATGAGTTCGAGTGCGTTCCGAATGGGGGCAAGCGGGTTTCGCAGCTCGTGGGCCAACGTCGCCAGGAATTCGTCCTTGCGGCGATCGGCCTCTTTGAGCACCTGTTCCGCTCGCCGGCTTTCCGTCACGTCGCGAAAGATCATGACGACGCCGACGATGGCGCCGCTCTTGTCCAAGATCGGGGCGGCACTGTCGTCGATCGGCCGCTCGGCGCCGTTGCGGGCGACCAGGATCGTGTGATTGGCCAGTCCCATGACCCGGCCTTCGCGCAGCGCGCGTTGCACGGGATTCTCAACGGACTGGCGCGACTGTTCGCTGATGATCTGAAAGATCGTCTCGAGCGGTTTGTCAGACGCCTCCTTATTGGTCCAACCGGTCAGCGATTCGGCAACGCCATTGAGATACGTTACGAGGCCGCGGGCATCGGTCGTAATTACGGCGTCGCCGATGCTGGCCAGCGTCACGCGCAGGCGTTCGGCTTGCGCCTGTTCGGAAAGCTCGGCCCGGCGGCGTTCGGCGATTTCTTCCTCGAGGCGTCGTTGCCGCTGTTCCACGCGTCCCCAGGCCGTGCGGAGTCCTTCACACAAAAAGCTGATCGCCAGGCCACCGGCAAAATATGTAAACAGGACGACAACGTCGCTGGGGTCCTCGACGCGAAACGTGTAGTACGGCTTCGTGAAGAAAAAGATCGACACCCCGACGCTGAGCAAAGTCGCCAAGACCCCCGGCTTCCACCCGCCCAAAATCGCCGAGAACATGACGGAGAAGATGAAGATGAGCGAGGCGAGCAGGATCTCCGAATTGCCATGCGTAACGGATCGCACGGCCATCATGGCACCCGTGCCCGCCACCGCAATGACGTACGCCCATCCAGTCCAACGGCGCAACAGCATGACGGATCGCCATCCCGCGAATCGATCGACAAAATCTCTGCCCGCTACGTTCAATCGTAAACAGCCCAAACAATGCTGTCGAACCTGAAGTCGCGAAACGCACGAAATTCGCGGAGATTACGAAATGCACGGAGTCTGCGCCACCGGTTCACTGGGCGCGGGCTTTGGTCCGCCGGAGCAAAAACCAGAAGGGGACAGCAAAGAGGGCCGCGACCGGCGTCCAGGGGGCAAAGGCGACGAGGCCGAGGGCGACATTTTGCAGAAAGCTGACCAAAGAATCGACCGAACCCTTGAACGTGCGCGAAACGCTGGCGGCAAAAGTCGGCGATTCGGGGGGAATATACCGCGTGCGCTCGAGCATCGTGATATTCACGGTCGCCAGCGAAGTCTGGTTTTCCCAGAGCTTGAGCGTGCCTTCCAACTGCTCGAGTTCGGTCGTCACGCGGCCCAATTCCCGCTCGGCCTCGAGAATCTCGCTGACTTTACCGGTCTGCTCCTTAATGATCTTTTGCAGCCGTTCGACTTGGACTTTCTTGTTGGCGATCCGCACCTGGAAATCGAAGAATTTGTCGGTGATGTCGTCCGAATCGGTCCGGTTCTTGGTCGGTTCACCCAGAGCGACAACCTGATGAATGAAATCCTCGAACCGATCGACGGGCACCCGCACCCGCCAGTCGGCCGTGCGCGGTGTGCCGCGATCGCTTTTGATCTCGGATTGAGCGACCAGGCCGTTGAACTGCTGGACCAATCCGCTGAGTTTTGTGGATGCTTCGGCGACGTCGCTGACCAGGAGGTCGACACCAGCCGTGTAGATGATCTTGCGAGGCACGGACTTGCCGCCGGAAGACTTTCCGGCCGCTGCGGCCGGTGGTCGTGGTCCGAGGGTCACTGCGTCCTGATTCTCGGGCGTCATGGAACCGCTGCTATCTGCGAGTTTCTTATTGGCGAAGGATGTTGCCGATTGATTCTCCGACGCACTGCAACCCAAAGCCAAAAACATCACCACGACAGTGAAAGTCGATCGCTTCATAAACAGCCATGCCCTTTTCTAAGCTCGATGCAATCATCGAACGCATCGAGCCGGCCGCAAAATGTCGAGTCGATCCGGGCGAGCGCCCATCAAGACAGATCAGCCCAACAGGAGCATCCTTGGAGTATTAGATGCAGCAGGATCGCCTGTTGATCCAAAAAAGACGGCCGGAGCCCGCGATTTATTCCAGGCGAGACACAGCGTGACGGCCAATTTGCAGCCGTCCGCGTCACCTAGAATGGCCGCGTATCTCAGCGTTTGCGCGCGGCTCTTGCAGGCTTTGCGGCCAATAGCCGATATCGATCATGCGGAAGCCCTTTTCGGCAGGCTCGATGAAGCCGGCGCTCGTCTGCAGATACGGGCGGATGGCCTTGGCGGGGGGCAGTTTGCTGAAGTCGAGACCGAGGCCCGTCACGATGCCGCCGTAAAGGGGCAGTTTGAAGTCACCTGAGCGGATCTCCTCGTACAACAGCTCGAAGCGGCGGTCCTGGCGGGAATAGCTGAGCACCGAGGTCTTCGCCGGAAATTGGCCTGTTGCCGCCTTGAACATCGCCGACCGAGAGAGCGGCTTCCCCTTCGGCCGGCCCACGAGCGATTCGAGATACTGCGGGCTCGTGGAAACCATCAGCGAGCCTTTGGCCACCGAGAAGCCAAGCTCGACTGCCTGGCCGCCCGTCGGCAGGCCAAGTCGCAGGGAGTATGTGGGCAGACCGTCCACCGTCTTCGCCTGTGCTCCGCTCGCGTCGCCGATGGCTTTGAGCATGGCTTGGGCCTTGGCCGAATCGTGCACGCGAATGGCGAAGACGGCCGGCTGTTTGAGCAGTTCGCCGGACGACGTCGGCAGGCTGGCCGCGATATCGATCGGGCCGGTCAGTTCGTTCATCGCTTCGCGAAATGTCGTGTCCGTTCCCGGCAGGCGGCCCGAGCCGACGAGCGCATTGAACGCGCCTTGCCCCTGGAAGGAATCGAAAAAGGTCTCGATCGCCTGGTAGAACCGCGGACCGCTCCAATTGACCTGCATGTACAAATTTGTGTCTTCCCGCACCCAATCGGGGGGCGATTGCGGCGTGGCCGGCAGCGCGAACGCCTGCAACAGGCCGCTTGCCGGCGGTTCGACGTACCCGAAGATGCGCGACACGTTGTCCGCAAAAGCCGAGGCCAGCTCGATCGTTCCGCCGATTCCTTTGAACTTGTCGATTCCCGCTTTCGACAAGAGTCCTGTGATGAGATCGCGGTTGGGATTGTCCTGAAGATTGTCGCCAATCGCCGCGCCGAGCGCGCCCACCGGATCGACGTACCACTGCAGGGCCGGTTCGCCGCTCGATGGGCGTGTCTGGTCGATGATGTATTGATAGACCGGATTGGCGGCGAGCGTCTCCGCGGAACCCTTCTTCGCGGCCGCCGCGACGGTCAGCAGCGCATTGAGATCCTGGCAAACGACCAGATGAGTTCCCCGGCGGAAAAACGAAAACTTGAATGGTTCATCGTCGGTGCCAGCCGTCCACGAGACGACATCAGTCTCACCGGCTTTGAGCCGTATGTCGCGTGCGCCTCCGGCGGCAAGGGCGGCGTTAAGGGCGGCCACGCGCTGGGCTGCCGCAGCCTCATCGGCACCCACTTCAACGACGCCGACAAGAGCCAACCCGCTTTCAGGCGAATGGACGAGCCCCACGGCCACTTCGCCCTCGAGCGAGTTCCAGACCTGTTTTACGCCAACGCCGAGCGTCCGTTTGACGCCAGCCGTGAGCCGATCGACCTGCCGTTCGAGATCCGCGAAGAACGGTTTGAAGGCGGGATCATGCTGCATCGCGCCGAACGAAGAACCATGCCATTTGCGGCGGAATTCGGCCGCGCTCGGAATCTTGACGAGGGCGAGCGTCCGCTTGGGCAGGATTCGCTCACTGGTGAGAGGCTGTCCGGCGTTCACACGACTGGCGACAGCCAGGAACAGTAAACCGACGACAGTCGGGTGAATCAAGCGGCGCATGAGGGGCATCGCGGTTCGATCTACCGGGGAGTGGCTGACATCGAATTGGGGAAAGTCACGCACTGCAATCATACGCGCGGCGTTTGCCCTTGACCAAATGACTGCGGCGCTCGAAGAATCGAGACTGTAGGGCGCGCAGGGACGTCTCTCGCGGTTTTTGATGCCATCCGGCAATCTCGGGCGACTCGGCTCGAAGGTTTCAGTCAATGCACGGGCGCTTCTGGCTTTGCACGGTCGCAATGTGCCTGGTTTTGGCCGGCCCTGAGAGATCGCCTGCCCAAACGCCCGCGACCGGGTCTGGGGCTAAGAATCCAACGGCTCCGGAAGTGTCGCGACCGCTTAGCCCTTTGCATGCCTTTTTGGGCATCGATCCGGTGACGGGCGAATTCAAGCCGCCAAACGCGCCTCCGCCCAAAGCTCCCGCTCAGGCCGCGGCCACACCTGGTCGGCCGCAGGAATCTCCAGGAACCCCTTCCGCCAACGCGGCTGAGGTACAACCCGCGGGCAAGAGCGAGACGCTACAGGAAATTCTCGCTCGGGCGACTGAGAAGGGCGAGTTGCCGCCCGGCGACACCCGCATCGGCGATACGACGCTCGACGAACTGCGCACCCAACTGACCAAGGCGATCGATGCGCGGGACGACCAGGCCCTCGCGGCTGCCTTGCGAAATGTCACGGGCGCTGGCGGCGGCAGCGAACTCTTTCCCGGAGCGGGCTATCTCCAACTGGCGACGCTCGCGTTGCTCGTCTATCCCCTGTGGATCGCGATTGCCGCCTCTTTCTCCGCATGGCGGGCCAGTCGCCGCGACGTGCGGACCGACCGCGACCGTAAGCATGACGCTCGACAGCTGCGTCGGCGTTTGACTTTGGCCTGCTCGGTGGCGGCTACGATCGGCATTTGCTGGCTGGCCGGCGAGAAGGACTTTTGGTGGAACGAGCCGCAGAAGCTGGGCGCGGCGCTGGCGGCGGTGACCGTGCTCATGCTCTTCTCCGCCGGTTTGCGCCTGCTGATTCGCCGCTCGGCCAACGATTACGCCCGCAAAACGATCGAAGACTTGCGCTGCCAGCATGCCGCGCTCTGTGAGGAAGTGAAGGAACTCCGTAAACGTCTGCAAGGCGAGGGAATCCCGGAAACAGTCTGACGCACCCTCGCTATCACCGATAAACCAGGAACACCACCATGAAATCCCATGCCACAATGCGTGCCGCAATTCTTGCCGGAATCGCCGCGACTCTTCTGGCCTTTGCGCCCGCCGCCAAAGGCGACACGGTGCAACTGGCCAACGGCGACGTTCTTCGCGGCAAGGTCGTCTCGCTCAACGACAAGCAGCTGGTTTTTCACAGCGATAGCTTCGGCGACATCAAAATCGAGCGTGCGAAAGTCGATCTGATCGCGCTCGGGAATAAGCCGTTGCCGAATGCGAAAGCCGCTACAGCTTCGGCGGCTCCGCCGGCGGCCTCAGCTGGAGGCATCGGCTCGCTCCTGGGCGGCGCGTCGCCCCTTTTGGGAACGGGCGGTGGCCAGAGCCTCGGACCGGGCGTCGAACAGTTGCTGGGTGCCGGCGGCGTCGGCGATTTGCAAAAGAATGTCGACAATGCCAGACGCGGCCTGCAGGATCTCAAAAAGGACTTGGGGAGCGGGCCGGAAGGCCAGGCGATCGATGCCTACATCAACCTGCTCAACCAATTTGGAGCGATCGGCGCGCTCGCCGGACAGTCGCCCAACCCCACGCCTCCAACGCCTGTGCAACGACCGAAACAACCGGAGAGCGTGAAAAAGCCGAAGGCCGATATGAACAAGCCGGCAAAATGAGCCGTCTCTCGCAGGTTGCGGGCGCCGACTACGGAACCTGAGACGGTGCCGGGGGCTCAGTCGGCGGCGGGGCAGCGGTGGCTGCGCTTTTTGCCTGCACGGTGTCGCCGTCGAAGACGCCTGTCGCTTCCAAGAGCTGCGGAATCCCGGCGGGGATTCCCGGCGGCTCAGCGCCGATTTCGACCTTGCAGGTCATATCGCCGACCGTGACGACGTCGCCATGCAAGAGGACGACCTCGGCGATACCGATGCGATGTTCGTTCACGAATGTGCCGTTGCGGCTCCCCAGATCGCGGACCCGCAGGGTGAAGTCGTCGAGCAACAAGGCGCAGTGGTGCCGGCTGACAAGCGGATTGTCGGGACGCAGGTGACAATCCACCTCGCGACCGATGAGCAATTTGCCGTGAGCGACCGCGAGTTTTTGTCCGGCGAAAGGACCGCTGAGCACCGTCAAGCTGGCACGCATGAGGTCGATCCCTCTTATGAGCTCGGATTCGACGATTAGGGAAACTGCCGACGGTAGAAAGCCCAATCCTAACCCGGCGAAGTTACGATCTCAAGCACCGTTTTAGAATGGATCCGTCCGCCTTTATTGGTTCTTGATACGGAGGCTTCGCGAGCGGCGGCGCGGCGCCCGCGGAGAGCCCGCGAACCGAGTCGGCCAGGGTCTTCGTCACGTTCGAGCCGCCACCGATGAAATGCCGCACGACCGACCCGTCGCGGCCGATGACGACCGTTTGCGGAATTGCCGTCACCCCGTACCGCGCGGCGACGACGCCGTCGCGATCGAGGGCCACTGGGATCTTCCACTTCTGCCGTTCGAGCATGGCCGATATCGCGTCGCGCGATTCCTCGAGATTGACGGCGATGACTTCAACGTCGCGGCCTGCCGATTCGGCATGCAGGCGGACGAGTTCGGGCATCGACTGCAGGCAGTGGCTGCACCAGGTTGCCCAGAAATCGAGGACGACGATCTTTCCCTTGTGCTCGGAGAGTCGGAACCGCTCGCCCCCCATCATCTCCAGCTCGAAGTCGGGGGCGGCCTTGCCGACGAGTATCGATTCGGTTCCCGCCGAAGCGCCGCCTGACGACTTGTCGTTCTGTTCCTGCGCGACCTGCGGTTCGATGGCGTATTGCAACTTCCACTGCTGGTAGGCCGCGCGGGTGGCCGCTTCGTTGATGGCTGAGCCGAAGAACAACTGATCGACCTTATCGAGAGCGACCCGGCACGGGCCGATCGCGTCGCTGACGCCTGAAAGGATCGAGTCTTTGACGTGGTCGGGAGCGAACGTCAAGCGGTTGCCGTCGTCGAGCTGCGCCTGCACGCTCAGTCGCTGCGGCGACCGCAACCGGTTTGGCAGGGTGAGCGCTTGCGTCCAGCTCATCCGGATGCAGCCAGATGATCCGCGAAATTCGTTCGCGCGGAATTTCCTGCGTCTGCATGCGGACTTCCATCACCAGCCGTTTGTCGTCCATTTCGACGATCCGGCCGCGGAGATAATCGCCGTCGCGCGAGCGGATCAGATGCGTGGGCGGATTTCCCTTTTGCAGGCGGGGAAGCGTCAGCAGGCGGTCCCGTTTTGTGCGCGTCAGCGAGACGGGGCCGCGGCCGTCGAGAGTCAACTCGACCGCCTTGATCTTTTCGTGCGGCACAAACGTCGAATCCGAGTTCGGGCTCTTGAACGTCATGCCGTTCTGATCGATCCGCGTGACTTCGCAGGGGATCGTGTCGCCGGTCATCAGGTAGAGCGCCTTGCGCGTCAAATCGTGCGGCGGTTCCTGCTGCACGGCGTCGAGCGGATTTTCGATCAAGCCGCCGAATGACGACTCCGTTATTGTTCTGCACAACCACGCGACGCATCCTCCTTTGCGGGCGCGGCTGCTCGTGAGGCACAGGCGGGGGCGGAGGCGGTTCGCGATAGACGATCTTCCCATCGGCAATCGCACGCAGCGGACTTGCCGTGCCGCCGCCGCGAGGATTCCATACGAGGCAACTGGCCTCCTTGTGATGCGCACCGTCGACCAGAAAGCCAAAAAGCCGGACGCCTTCAGCTTCGAGAATGCCGATGCGGACGCCATCCGGCGCCTCGAGAGGTCCCGAGGCGGACCCGTTCACGACAAGAGAGCGCAATCCCTCGACGGGCAACTGCAGCGGCTCCCGCACGCAGGGAGATGCCAGCCAAATCTTCTTGTGTTCGACTTTGAGCAGCCGGCCGCAGAGGCGGGTCGAATCCTGATATCCGACGCAGAGCGGTTGCGGGGCCGGATCGAATGACTGACCGAGAAAGACGCTTTCAACCTGATCCGTCGACCGCGAGGCATTCGCCGAACCGCGAAGTGTGAACGTTTTGGCCGCCGCGTCGTAAGACGAAAGCTCTCCGTACTGAATTGTCCCGTTCGTCAATTGGACGCGCGGCTTATCGAGAGCCACGTCCTCCCGCGGTGGGGCGCCGCTCCAATGGGAAACCTGCAGGCGTTCCAGCCGCAAATTCCCCCGACGGTTGATCAGTCGCACTCCGGTCAGCGGCGCCTGGTTTTTCTCGCCGAGCTGGAAGTTGGCCAGCAGCTTTCCGCTCGTCGAATAGGCCAGGCAGCGGCCTTTTTCCTGGTCGATATAGACCACAAAACGCGCCCGGTGGACGTCCCCGTTGAGCTTTTCGAGCGAGGCAATTTCCGCTTCGCGGGCCGTCTCGCGAACAAGCACCACGTCGGTCAGCCACGACTCGACATGATAGGCCTGGGCGAGCGACGCATCGTCGCGCCCCATGCCGAGCGCAAAATAAAGTCGGGCTTGTCGGTCCACGAGATCTCGAAGTCGATTACCGCGCGCGGCGGCAGGGCGAAATTTCCATGGATGAAGGACCGCGGCGTATCGGTCCACAGTTGGCCGCGCTCATGCTTCCACGCGTCGCGCGATGGCGAGACAGTCCACTCATCCAGGCCATTCGGCCCCTGGTAAACGAGACCGGCCCCGTCTTTCCAGCGGAAGAATTGCCGGATCGCGTCGCGCCGGACGTGCAGCCGGCCGGTTGACGGAACATCGAGGACCGCGTCGACGTCATTGAGCGACACGAGCGAGCCGAAGAGCACGTCGCCCCCCGATAATTCGAAGCAATATTCGCCAGACGATCTGGGAAGCTTGTCGGGCGCGGGGAAAGTGACGGCGTCGACCCCCTTCATGGGGAACTCGAGTGCGCGAGCGAAGAGCGGCGCGTGCCAGACGCAAGATGCCGGGATCGGCCGAATCCCCCAACTGTCCCGAGACAAAACTGCCATCACTCAAATGCAGCATGCCGGCGGCCGATGCCTGGCCAGAAGGGGCCGCTGTCACCTCCGCGGCCTGCACGCTCGAGGTGACGAAGACGATCATGACCGGCAACAGTCGCCGCGAGATCGACGAGAATTTGGGTATAGGCAATCGACTATCTCTCGTAAATCGGCAGGAAACGGTAATTCACGGCGAGCGCCAGCAGCGAAAGCGACGTGCTGACCTGCACACCGAATTCACCGCGAATACTGCCATCCGCCTGCTGCGCGGCCTTGAGCTGGCGGACGAGCAGCTTATTCCACTTTTCCCACGCATCGACGTCCCCCTGGAACAGGGCCTGGGCTTCGTAGTATCGCGTGTAATCAGCGTATCCGCGGCCATCGGCCCCGGTGAATTCGATGCGCTCCTTGAGGAAGCCGAGCGTCGCCTTGAACTCGGTCAGATCCTTCCGCCGCGCGATGGAGTAAACCAAAGTCGCGATGGAGACGCGGGCGGTCGACTCGTCGAAACCACCCATGCCGGCGTAGGCGACCTGTCCCGAGGATGATGTCATCTGCTGGTAGAACGAAATGGCCCGGTCGATCGCTTCGTCGGGAATTTCGATCCCCGCGTTGCGCGCGGCCAAGAGTCCCGACCAGCACAGCCCCGCTGACGGACGTGTCGGCATCGTTGGCGTCGGGCGAGTAGCGCCATCCGCCGTATTGATTTTTCTTCTGCGACGTGACCGCGCAACGCACGGCCAGCTCGAGGGCCTGTCCGATCGTGCGGCCGTCCTTCCGGTCCGGCCACAAGTTGCGGTCATCCACAGCCCCGTACGCCTCGGCCAGGGCGAGCATGCCGAAGCCGTGGTGGTACATGCTCTGCCCTCCCTGTCCTCCCAAGTAACCCGTGCCGGCGTCCTGGGAATTGATGATGTTCCGCAAGCACCGACGGACGTTGACGCTGTATTTTCCGAAGTTCGGATCCTCGCCGGAGGCGAGAAAGACCATCAGTCCCATTCCGACCGTGCCGGGCCCCGCCTGACCGGCGTTGTTCCAGCCGCCGTTTTCGTCCTGAGTGTCGGCCAGATACTTGAGACCGCGTTCGTAAATCTCGCGAACGTCGCGGGGAACGACCTCGCCCCCGTGAATCCCGGGCTGTGCCGCGGCTGGGCCGCTCGTCGCCAGGACGATGAGCAGGGGCAAAGCAAGGGCGGAATCCCTCGCGCATGTCTTGAAGGACGATGCGATCGCCGTGTGCATGACCCTCCGCATACGAATCAAGGTTCGCCTCTCTTTTTGCCGATCCGCTCGACCGGTTTCACTGGAACTGCGTGCAACTCCAGGCGTTCGACCGGTTTTCCCAGGACATTGAACCGCACACCGCCTTGCCCGTCCAAAATGACGCCGTTCAAAATGACGCCGTTCTGCCGCAGCGCGGGTAAGGTCTGCGGCACGCGCTCGAAGAGACGCTGCAGAGCGCGCCATTGGTCGGCGTCGAAGATGGGCCTGAGATCCTTCTCGGGCAGCCGGCTCATGAGAGCCAGCCCGACGAGTTGATCGCGGTCGACCTGCTCGAGCAGCGGCAGCGGTTGCGTCTGATCGAGCATCACCTGGACGAGCTGTTTCCGCTGATCGTCGCGCAGGCCCAGGTAGTTACTGAGCCGGGCGACGGTCGACACGATGCGCGTGCGATGCTGAAAGAGACGCCGCTCGTTCTCGTGCTTTTCGTATCGAGCGGCCTGCTCGGTATTGAATGTCGTGCGGGCGGTTTTGACGAACAAGGACTCGCCGCCAAAGAGCTCGTTGCGAAGCAGAATTTCACGGAGCGGCTGAATCTCGAGAAACACGCGATTCCAGGCGGCTTGCTGCATCGGCCCGGAGCGGTATTTAAGTTTGATTTCGTCGACACGGTCGAGGAAGCGGCGGATATCCCCTTCGCCGGCGAGCAGAAGCTTCTCTTTCTGGGATTCCGACAGGCCGACCGCGCGGGCGATGCCGTCGGCTTTGACTTTCAGGAGCTGCGTCAGTTTCTGCGCGGGGTTGTCGCTGAAACGGCGATTGCCAAAGAGCCAATTGTCGATGTTCGCATCCAGATTGCGGATCACGACCATCTGTTCGATCGAATCGGGAACGTTCAGCGGATCTGCGACGAGGTCGTCGTCGTCCCCGGCCCGCGCACGACCGCCCGCCAGACCGCAAACCGCGACCGCGGTCAGCAAAACGGCGAGCCAGAATGGGTTGCGTGCGTGCATGCTGAATTTCGCGAGAACAGTGTCAGTCTTTTTCGAGTTCATCAACCGCCATGCCGAACCAGCCAAAGCGAAACACCTGAAAGCCCCAGTTGGCGCTGCCGATCTTTTGCATGCTCTCCCACACTTCGACCTGCGTCGAATCGAGGAGATTTTCGATGAGTTCGTCGGGAATCGACGGAAGGTAGCTTTGGCCGCGCATGGCGCCCACCTCGACGACCTGGCTCCAACTGTCGTCCCAGTTTTCGAGCAACGCCCGCTGAATGGCGTCGCGTTGCTTGGCCGTCAGGCTCAATTCGCGATCGAGAAGAACGACGAGATTGAGCGCGCAGACGGCGCGCTCGTTGGCATCGCGCTTCTCCACTTCCTGCCGGTAAATGGCGGCGCGGCCTTTGGGTAGATGGCTCTCGATGAAATTGGCCAGTCGCTCGTCGAGCATCTTCCGCGCGAGATGAAACGCGCCGCCCGTTCGCGCGACGCGCCCCTGCATGAGGTCGAAGAAATCATTGACCTGGTCTTTGACGAAGTCCTGCAACTCGCGCCGCATCGTTTGCGTCTGGTCTTTGTCCGGTTTGGCGATGCGTTTGGCAAAGACCAACTCCACATCGATCAGTGGGCCAAGCTGCCGCAGCGCTTGTTCCTTGAGTGCCGGGCCCACGTTGGCCGCCCCGACGCCTTGTTGCATGATGATCGCCTGGCCGTTGTGCAATACGACTCGCCCTGGATTGCGGCGCACCGGGGGATCGGGCCGCTGGTCGGAGATCACAATCGCTCCGTTGACGACGCGATAATCGAGGTTGAGCCGACCGAGAATCTGCTTGAGCGCCGCGCTGAGCGGCATCTCGGAGATGTCCGCGGAAATCGGCGCGCTGCGCGCGACGCCCGCCCGTTCTAAACCCGAATGGGTCGAGCCGGAAGGGAATCTTGTAGCGCTGCGACAGGAACTGCGTGAAATTCCCCAGCGACATGATTTCGACTTTGAATTCTGCCTTCGATCGCAGCAGACGCATGGTCGCGGCGTTCCGCGACTCCGCGGGGGCCCGGACGCTCCGCCCTTGGAGACAACCAGGACCTTGTCGATCAGATCCTGCTGCACGGGTCTCTGCTGCGCTGGTCCCTGCAACACGGCGCCCTGCTGCGCCCAAAGCGAAGCGTGACCCGCGGCGAAGGTCAGACACACGGCGCATCCGGCGGTCAGAAACAGGCGGTTCATGGCGCTTTGGGCTTTTCGTCCGAGCCGCGTTCGAGGCGGTTGAAATACTCGTCGAGACCGGCGCGGAACTCTTCGGGAAGCGACGAACGCCGGCCTCGCCCGTGGTTTGCGAGACGCCGCGGTCCTGCCGCACTTCCTTGGCATTCACGCCGCTTCCCAAAAGCGTCAGGGCGGAGTCCTGCGTGGTGCCGTTGCCGCCCCCGCCGGGACTCGATCCGCCTCCGCCGCCCCCCTTGGGATTGATCCGCTTGGACTGCAGTAAGAGTTCGATCACCTCGGTCTCCGCACCGATCGCGGGTTTTCCCGTTTCGGGCCGCGAGAGAATGCCGACCGTTTCATCCATCACCATCGAGACGGCCTGCAGCAGGCGCAGTTCCTTGCCGAAGTTGGCCTGAGCATCGGGCAGCTCGCGAATTCGGCCGATCACCTTGCCGACGCGGTCTTCCAGGCACGCGCTGCGTCTGGGCGAGTTTGCCTGCCTGTTTGCCGTATTCGCTCGCGGCCAGGGACGGGCGGGCCTGCTGGACCACGCGCGTCTCTTCGCGAAGGTTCATTTCGCCTTCGAGAATCTGCAACACTTCGAGCACGATCGCCGGCGGCAGGCTCCCTTTCGATTTGCAATTGGCGCACGAGCCCGAACAGGCGGGATCGACGAGATCCTCGGCCCAACGGTCGAGCGTGTCCGACCAGAATTCACACTGGGCGATCGACAGGCCCTTTTCGATTTTCATGTCGTTGGCGAGCTGCCGCAGACTGCCGACGACGTCTTGCTTGTGCATGTCGTCGAGCACGCTCTTGATCCGCACGAAACGGTGGCGGTCGAAATACGCCTCCATGTCGTCCATGATCAGCGAGAGCTTTTCGCTCCCTTTGGTTTCCTGGTCGGCGATTTGCGCGAAGGCCTCGGTCGCCTTCGGACCCAGCTCAGGCAGCCGCACGCCGAAGCTGTCGCCGACCTGCTCGCCGATCCGGCCGGCGATGGCGTATTGCGCCCGGGAAGCGGCTTTGAGCCGCTTGACCAGCGTGCTTCCCTCCAATTCGGCCAGCACGCGCTTGAGCTCGTCGGCGACCTTCTCGAATTCCGCGAGTAAATCCTGCTGCTGCTTGATCGCCTCGTCCAGTTTCTTGGCGGCCGGCGGAGCGCGGCGGCTGTTCGCTGAGCTTTGCCGCTGCCGATGAGCGTCGTCGTCGCGAGCGCCAGACGCGGTTGGCTGATTGCCTGGATTGCGGCGGCGGCGGTTTGCTGTCTTTCTTGCCGGGCGAGTTGTTGCGACGATTCCTGGTCGACGACAGCCGGGATGCCCGACGGTTTTTGCGCGCTCCGACTTCTTGTTCGACAGGCTGCCCGGAGGCGACGGAGCGGATTTGCCCCGTCATCGCCGTTTTGTTGTTCGATCCGCTCGGCGCTGCCGCGGCGGCCTGCGAGGACTGCTTGAGCAAGTCGGCCACGGAGGGCATGCGATTGCCGGCGATGTCTTTGAGAACCTGCAGCATTTCGGCCCATTTTTCGAGGTGGCCCACGCCGAACTCCGGATTGCGCGACGCCTGCTTGACGAGGTCTTCCCCCGTCGCGACCAGGTGCGACAGTCGCCGGCCGTTGGCAAATTCGGCACCGGCCTGCGCGTCGATGCGTCGGCGCGTTTCGGGCCGGTCAAGCTCCTGCGGACTCAAGGCGCGAAGCTGCTTGTTCGTCTCGAACAGCTGCAATTCGCGGTCGCGCACGTCGAGCGATTGGCGGTGCCATTTGTTCAATTGCTCGGTCAGCCAGATCGCGTGCTGCTGGGGATCGAGAACGTACAGCGCGTAGGTGGGCGAATAAACCCGCTTGCGACCGGGAAAATAATCGTCGACATAAACGCGGGCCTCGACGAGTTGCGGCGGGATATCGAGCGATTTGGCGGAGAAGGTGCCGCTGACGTCCATGCTCTCCTTGTCGTGTCCGCCGGCTGCCAGAAGCCGTTCGCCTTTCGCCGGTTTGGGGACGGTCGGCTCGGCAACTCCCTGCCACTCGAGGCCGACGCTCTTCACGCCGAAATCGTCGTGAGCGCGGACCTTGAAGCTGAGCATTTCCGAATCGAGAACGACCTTCTGCCGCGGCAACCCTTCGCACGAAAGAGTCGGCGCCTCGTCGTCGCGACCGCCGATCGAAATCGTGAAGGGCTGCTGCCCCGATAGCCCGTATTGATCCTGCCAGCGGATTTCGAGTTTGCTGGGACCATGCACGGGAATCGCCGCGCTGGCGGCATTGTTTCCCGTCGCCGGCTGTTCGTGACCGTCGACTTCAAAGCGGGCCAGTTCGCGACTTGCCGTGGCTAAAAAGCGGACGCTGCTGCCGTTGACCGCCGAGAGCGCCCCGCCGCGGACGTCTTTGGTGTGCACCTGCGGCAGACCCAGATACTCGGGCAGCGAGATCTCCGCCACGGCGGACGTCAGTTCGGGCCGCGCCATCGGTTCGATGTGCGTCCGTTGCTGCCAGTCGCCGATGCGAACATCGATCGACTGCGGAGCGATCTGCGCGGGCAAATCGAAGCGATAGTTGCTTTCGGCCAAAAGCGCCGTCACGGGCTGCTGGGCGCCGAGCTGTGCAATTCCCTCGTGCGGTTTCGTGACCGTCTTCGGCCGAAGATGCACAGCCAACGTGAAGGGCTCGCCATGGGCGACGACGATCCGTTCCGGGAGCGGTTCGACGGCAGCAAATGTGTATCGAGGGGTCGCCATCCAGGGAGCCAGCAGCCGCGCCCACGCATTGGCGCCGGCCGCGGGGAAGATCGCGAGAAGTGCCAAGACTGCCACCATCGGAACGGCCGCCAGCACGACCCACAGGCGATGCCGCGGATTGGGCACCGAATCGCGGAAATCGCGCTTGCGCGCCTCCTCGGCGACTTGCTCGATGGCGGCCACGCACAACGTGCGGGAGCGGGCCTGCTCGAAGTCGTTGCGCACCAGTTCGATAATCCCGAGCAGCTGGTCCCCCACGCTGGGATGTTTGCGGGTCAGCAGTCGCGCGAGTTGCTCCAGGCGCCGATTCCGCCAGATCCAGCGGTGCGCGGCGACGGGGATCACCGCGCAACTAATCGCGGCGGCGGCGAAGAGCGTGTAGCGGGCCCAGTGCGGCGTGTCCCACACGCGATCGAGGGCAAAGAGCAGCAAATACGCCGCGACGACGCCGAACACGGCGCCCGCGACGGCTTCGATCATTTTGATCGACCAGACTTGCTTGCGGAACGCGTGCAACTGGTCCTGCAGTGCCTCGGGCAACTGCAACGGATCGCCGGCTCGAACAAGGCTCATCACACCCTCCTGAAAAGCCGCGTGGGGCCTCGTAGCGCTGCTAAGACTTTACCAGATCGAGGTTGCGTTTGCGACAGGGGCTCATCCTTCAAATTAATCCCACAAGTTTCCGTCAGCGCCCAGAAGAGACCCAGTAAGACGACAATCGCGGCCGCCGGCAGCGGATGACTCCACAGGGGCAAGCGGCGCACGAGCGGGGGCGGCTCGGGCAGACTTGCCAGCGATTGGAGCACCTGTTGCAACTGATCGGCTGCAACGACTTTTCCTTCCGTGACGCGGGCCAATTCCTCGAGCACCTCGGGCCGGGCGGGTTTGCCGGCGCGTTCGGCCACTTCTCCCTGGACGAAGAACGACGCGTCGAGCTTCGCACCAGTCTCCTGGCAGGCCAGATTGATCTGGTGCTTTGCCTGGTTCCTTTGGCGTATAGCGACCGGTGAACATGCCCCATTCGTCGCCGCTCGTGGAGAGGCGAACGGTTTCCGACGCCCCGGACGGTGCCGTGATCCGTGCGACGACGCGGCCGTTATGCAACGGCTCGCCGCCTTTTTCCATGACGTTGGCGTCGAACGTGAGCGTTTGGCGAATTTGCGGCTGGTCGGGGACATAGAACAGCCGCATCGATTCGCCCTTGGCCATGTTGCGTTGATAGGCCATCCAGCGGACGACCTGGCCCCAGAAGCGGTAGTGATATTTGTCCTCGACTCCCTTGCGCCAGCGCCAGGCACCGTCCGTTCCCATGAAGAGCACCTTGCCCGCGCCGACCGTTCGCGTGACGAGGAGCGGAATCCGGCCGAATTCGTTGGAGACATCTTTGTGCACGCACAGCACGTCGGTGCCTGCCTTCGCTCGCTGCACCGGCGCGTACCATTGGAAGCCGGGCAGTCCCTCCCAGACTTCGGAGTTATCGTCCTCCGAATCGGCCAACTTTGTGAGCAGGCTGCGACGGCCGAGATCCGTCAGCTCGAAATGGCTGGGCATCCGCAGACCCCAACCGTTGGGCTGTGCCGGGTCGAGCACGACCGGACACAGGTCGCCAAGTTCGGTCTCCAAAAGCGAGAACTCGCGGCCTTGCCAGCCGGGCATGAAGACCAGGCCGCTTGCCTGCCGCTCGACGAGTCCTTTGATCAAACGGCACTGCTCGGCCGTGAGTTGGCCTTCTCCAACGCCGACGTCGCCGAGAAAGACGACGTCGTACTTGGAAAGCTCGTCGAGTTTGCGCGGGAAACTGCTTGATGTAATCCTTGTTCCCGCCGCCCGGCTTGCTCAAGCCCGGATGAAACAGCAGGCACGAGACCTCGACCCCCGGATCGCGGGAGAGGGCGTTCCGCAGGTAGCGGTATTCCCACCGCGGATACGATTCGACGACGAGCACCTTCAGTTTTTCTTCGCGGATCGAGATCGGTGCCGTGCGGCGATTGTTGTCGACCAGCGTTTCATCCGCATTCGGCGGCACGTCCAGAGTGACGGTGAAATCGCCGGTCGCTTTCGGCTTCCAGACGATCCAATCGCTCGTGCGTCCCATCGGGGCGATGTGCACTTCCTTCGACAATTCATCGCCGCTCGATGTGCGGAGGGTGACCGTCGTCACGTATTCGCGAGGCAGCGAGCTTTCGATCGTGAAGGGAACGCGGACCGATTTGCCGACGACGCCGAAGGTCGGCGCGTCGAGGCTCAGCACGTCGACGTCGGGCAGTCGCGTGGGGCTGCCGACGGTGACGGCGAAGATGGGAATGCCCTTTTGCCGCAGCAGGTCGGCCGCCTGCACGGGCGGTTTTCCCGCGTTCCAGTCGCCGTCGGAGGCGATCACGATGGCCCGCAAATTGTGAAACTTGTCCGGCGCGTCGGCCAGCGGGTCGTAGAGATTGGTGCCCTGCGCGGCCGGAGCCGCCGAAAACGACTGGATGCCGATCTCGAACCGTCCCGCGACGCTGCTCCACGAGGACGGGTCGGTCAACGGTGCAATCGCCTCGCGGCGTGACACGGGCGCGGATTTGGTTCCGCCGGGCCGGACGATGTCGCACGTATCCATGCTGCGCGAGGCGTCCCAGAGAACGGCGACCGACGGTTTGCCTTCGGGACGGAACTCCTCGACCCATTCGGGCTGGTTGAACAGGACGACGGCGATGCACACGATGGAAAAACGCAAAAACTCGAGCCCCGCGTACGCCGGCCGGTATCCGCTGCGGCGGACGGCCGCGAAGCAGATGCCGGCCGCAACAACTACCGCGACGACCGAGAGGACGACCGTCGCCGGCGTCGAGAGCATGGTCAGCGAGCGGGAGACGTTCATACCGCCTTCCCCGCTGCCGCCTGCTTTCGCGGAAAGCACAGTGCCGCTTCAACCAACAACGCGATGATCACCGACGCCAGAAATGGCCGCCAGATTTCCTGGACGAGAATTCCGCAGGCGGCCGGCCTGATGATCGACGCGCACGAAATTGAGCCCTTGAAACAGACCCGCGACCTGGCCGTCCTCGAGGATTGCCGCATGGTCTTCAATCGCCGGGCGATTGACGGCGAGCAGCCGGTCGCCCGCCGTATAGACGCCGCGATGAAACGCATACTCGGTCGAGAGTGCCTGTTCGTCTCCGGCGAGCCGCTGCCAGTGTTCCGCATCGGTCGCGGGCGACTGAGCCAGCCGAAAGCTGCCGGACGTTGCCCAATGCGGCGGCTCCGCCGGCAAGGGCCCGTTGGACGAGCACATACAACACGACGCCGTTGGTTGCCAACGACGAATCGCCCGGCGCGGGCGTCGTTGCCAGAAAATAGGCTGCGCCCTGCGACCCGCTGCCGGTTTGAGCGCACCGCGCAAGCAGCGGCGCACCGCCGCGCAGCCTGGCCAGGGGCGTTACGTCGCCCTCGAGCCCGCAATAGCGGCGAATTTGCAACTGGCCCACCGGCAACATCGAGCCGCTTTGCGTCTGCGCGAGCAAGTCCTGATCGCCGCGCCAATTCTCGGCACCGAGCTGCGCGGCGCGTTCGGGTCCTTGGCCGGGCTTTCGACCCAAGTCGACCAGCGAGTGCCGAACAGTTCGTGCGGGCCGGCAACTCTCGGCGGCAGAAAAATCGCGTAACCGCCGCGCGAAACGAAATGGCTCACCTGCTGGGCCGTGTCCCCTTCGGGCAGCGGCGCCTGCCACAAGAGCAGCGAGATTTTTTCCCATTCGACGGTCCCCAATTGATCGGGCGAAAGCACTTCGGCCGAACATTGCACGGCCGGATCGGGAGCGATCGACGGCGGCCAGTTGCAGCGGTCGGGCGATCTGGCTGTCGTCGACCACGATCACGGCCCGCCGCGGAGCGGGTCGCTCGAAGGCAAAATAGTAGTCGTTGTCGGCCGAGTTCACGTCGGCCGGAATGGTGACCTTCCCCCAACCGCGCTCGTGCCGCGACTCCAAGGGAATGCGATACTCCTTGAGGTCGTATTGGTTCTTCTCCATTTCGACCTTCAATTCGGAGCGGGCCCCGTCGATCTCGAAATGCACGGGGACCGCGGTTCGATCGCTTTCCTCTCCCTCGCGAACGAGCCGCAGCGAGAGGACGAGTTCGGCGGCGCTGCCGTTTTCCTGGCGACGCACCTCGGAGACGCGAACCGAAACGTTGCCCGTCGCCGGTTCTGGGATACGCGAGCAGGTGGAAGCGAATCCCCTGTCGCAGCGCCAGGAACGACTCCCGCAAAGCCCGCCAGCGGCCGCTTTCAGGATCCCAGTCGTTGCGGCGAATGTCGGAGCAGATCCAGACGTCCGTCCGTCCCGGCCTTATTGGTCTGAATGTAATTGCGGGCCGCTTCCAGCATCGCCGGCAAATCGGAGGGGGCACTCGTCCCTTCGGTCGCCGGCGAGGTCAATAGGGCATCGGGCGAATCCAGCTCGCGGGGCTTCTGCGTCGTGCTTTCGATCAACACCCAGTGGGCCGAGCCGATCGCTTTGAGCGTCTCGGCCAGTTGGCGACGTCCCGTGAGCAGTTTCGAGTCACCGCCACTCGTGCTTGTCTGCTGCATGCTGGGCGAGCGGTCGAGCACGATGATTGTCGTGTCGGGTCGGCCGCCGGCGGCCAGTCCCAGCCAACCGCTGGCCATCGGTCGGCTGATGGCAAAGACCAGCGCCGCGATCGCCGCCATGCGAAACGCCATGATCAGCCACTGCCGAATCCGGGCGTAGCCGCGGGCCATGCGGTTGGCCGTCAGCAGAAACATCATCGCCCCCCAGCGGACGGTCTGGAACCGCCGCTGATTGATGAGGTGAATGATGATCGGCAGGGCGACCAGCGGCAGCCCCAGCAACAACCACGGTTGCAGGAAGCTCATCGCGAATCTCTCCCGTGGGTCCTTCCGATGAGGAACCGCATGAGCACCTTCTCGTAGTCCTCGTTGAGCAGCACGCGGTGGTAATCGACCGACGACTCGAGCACGTGCTGCTTGAGGGCCGTCTGGTAATCGGTCAAGGCCCGGAAATAGCGATCGGCGATTTCGTTCGGGTCGGCGAAGATCGCCGGTCCCCCCTCCATGTCGAGGAACCGCATCGGCCGGCGAAAATTGAAGTCGATCTCCTGCGGATCGAGCAGGTGGAAGATGGCCACGTCGTGCCGGCGAAACCGCAAATGCTGAAAGCAGCCGCGGAGCAGCTCCGGTTCGACAAATAAATCGGAGATGATCACCACGAGCGCCCGCTGCCGGATCGTTTCGGCCAGCTCGTGCAGCACGGGGACGAGCTGCGTTTCCCCCTGCGGCTTGGCTTGTTCGAGCAGGTCGAAAATCGAGATCAAGTGGGCCGGATTTCGGCGCGGCAGGACGTTTCGGATGAGCCCGTTGGCCACACACGCCAATCCGACGGCGTCTCCCTGCTGCAGGGCCAGGTATCCGAGCGCGGCGGCAATCCGTCGTGCGTATTCGATCTTCGTGATGCCGCTGGAGCCGAAACCCATCGAACCGCTTGTGTCGAGCACGACGCAGCAGCGGAGGTTTGTATCGGCCTCGAATTCCTTGACGTAAAACCGATCGGAGCGGCCGTAGGCCCGCCAGTCGAGCCGGCGGAGATCGTCGCCGGGAACGTATTTGCGATACTCGGCGAATTCGACGCTCGAGCCGCGATGCGGACTGGGGTGCCGGCCCGAAACGTTCCCCTGCATGGGCCGCCGCGCAAACAGCGGCACGGCCGCCAGCCGCGAGACGACGTTCGAATCCAGAAACCTGCGCGATCGGCGATCGTTAAACATCCGGCCCTCTCAGTAAGGCGGCGCGCGGCCGCTTAGCTATTTTCGGGTGCCACTGGCGGGGGCTTTGGACCGCCAGTGTCTTCCGTTTGCGAGTTGATGAGGATGATTCCTACTGCATCGACCCCCAAGATCATCCGCGGCGCGAATTTCACTGGCTTCATCTCGAATGTTAAACGGCAATCGCACTGGCGGCCCAAAGCTGCCGCCAGTGGCACCCGGCGATCGTGAAACATCGGCCCTCCCGGGAACGCGGCCAGAGGCCGCTAGCCACCTTTTTCGGTGCTGGTTTCTTCGATCAGCCGCCGGACGATCTGCCGCGCGTCGAGTCCTTCCGACTGGGCGGTGAACGTTGTGATCACGCGATGCGTCAGCACGGGGGCAGCCACTTCCTGGACGTCTTCCAGACGCACCATGTAGCTGCCCAACAGCGCGGCGCGGGCCTTGGCTCCGAGAATGAGATATTGAACCGCCCGCGGTCCGGCTCCCCAGGCGACGAGCGGCTTCAACCAGCCGGGGGCCGTCGCTCCGTTTGGCCGCGTCTTGCGAACCAATCGGGCGGCATACGCATAAATATGGTCAGGCACCGGAATCCGGCGGACGAGATGCTGATGCGCGATGATCTCGTCGCCGTGCAGCAAGTGACTGAGTTCCGGCAGGGCGTCGCCGGTTGTGGTCCGCGCGATCTGGATTTCCTCGGCTTCCGACGGGTAATCCAGCTCGATCAGAAACATGAACCGGTCGAGCTGCGCTTCGGGCAGGGGATACGTTCCTTCCTGCTCGACCGGATTTTGCGTGGCCAAGACGACGAACGGCGGCTCGAGCCGAAAGGCTTTGCCGAGCACCGTCACCTTACTCTCTTGCATGGCCTCGAGCATGGCGGCCTGCGTTTTAGGCGGGGCGCGGTTGATTTCGTCGGCCAGAACGATGTTCGCGAAGACCGGGCCGTACACGAATTGGAATTCGCGCTTGCCCGCCGCGTTGTCCTGCAGGATGTCGGTCCCCGTGATGTCCATCGGCATCAAGTCGGGGGTGAACTGGATGCGGCTGAACTTGAGCGACATCGTCTCGGCCAGCTTGCTCACCAGCAGCGTCTTCGCCAGACCTGGGACACCCATCAGCAAGGCGTGGCCGCGAGCGAAGAGACACAACGAAAGCCGCTCGATGACGGCGTGCTGCCCGACGATGACGCGGCCCAATTCCTGCCGCAGACGGCTGTATACCGCACGGAGATTGTCCACTGCTTGGACGTCATTGTCGCTTAATCGTGAGACCGACTGGGGCGTAGCCACGGCCTGATCCATGCGGCGGACTCCTCACGGGGTTTGCAACACCCCTTTGCGGGAAGGGCCGTGCTCGACGAGCGCCGACCTTGTTTACTGTCGAATCATTGATCTATCGTCGTCACGGGCGTCGCGCGGGTAGCCTGTGATTCAAGCGGCCTACATTCAAGTGCTACAGAATGTGCACCTCGAATGCAAGCCGCGCGGCGCGGCCGGAGCTTCACTGCCAAAAGCAAAGATTCAGGTTGGGTGCCACGCCCACGGCTCGGCGTGTGTTCGCACCTCAAACGGATTCGCACGCCCCGCATTTCAGGACGTCAAAGATTGGTCTTGAACGACTCGAGGATCTGCGCCGATAATCAGGCTAGAAGAGAACGAAATACGGTACAGCCACAAGCTGTAAATCTCGCATACGCGGAGCCGTGCCCGGATGAAAGATCCAGGCACGGCTATTTTTATTTGCGGGCCGTGTTCGCTCGGAATGCGCGACGCTGGCAGGGAAGAGCCGGTTATCCGCAGATTTCGCAGATGACGCAGATTTTAGAATTTCAAATCTGCGAAATCGGCGTAATCTGCGGATCTCCTTGGCCCTGTGCGCGTCGCAGGAAATGGAGAAAGGCGTTTGTC
The DNA here is from genome assembly GCA_963756305.1 of uncultured Planctomycetaceae bacterium. Classification (GTDB taxonomy): domain Bacteria; phylum Planctomycetota; class Planctomycetia; order Planctomycetales; family Planctomycetaceae; genus DASPSM01. The sequence goes on along the minus strand of CAVWNP010000001.1, from coordinate 407,399 downwards.
TCATGAGATTCGATTCGACACAACACAAAGCGATCGAGGCCGAAGCAAGTGGCAGCACGACTTTACGCGAGAACGGCACCGCACCCGCGAGCGGATACCCGAGTGCCAATGCGCTGCTTCGAAGGTGCGCACGGGGTTTCGAAAGGTGCGCACTGTTTTTGAGATGTGCGCATCTTGGAAAAGCCCGAAGATTTCTTCGAAGATCCGCCACTCTTTTCCAAGGTGCGCACGAAAACTGCGCATCTTCGAGACGGAGCCGGCAAAGGTCGCACGCGAGGGAACGTTTGTGGCCCGGGTGCCTGTTTGATCGAACCGTGCCAGGGCGATACGTTGGGGGTCTGTCAGACCTGTTTTTCGCCAACCTTTAGCAGAAGCGAGCACCGATGTCGGACGTGACACGACGACAATTCATTGGCTCGGCCGCCACGGCCGCGGCACTTCTCGGGATGAACTCGGCCGAAGCAGGGACCGATTTTGCGTTCAAGAACAACGTGCCGGATCCGCTGCTCTCCGGCGCCGAGCTGCCGACCTTCAAATTCGAATTGGAAAAATCCGAAGGCAAAGTCATCGGCAATAGTTCCGGCAAAGAGTCGACCGTCGAACAATTGCCGATCGCCAAGGGCATCGCCGGCGTTTCCATGCGTCTGGAGCCGGGCGCCATGCGCGAATTGCACTGGCACGCGACGGCTGCCGAGTGGGCCTTCGTGATCGAAGGCCGCGTGCGGACGACGGTGATCGATCCGCAGGGCCATGCGGAAACAAATGATTTCGAGCCGGGCGACGTCTGGTACTTTCCCCGCGGACACGGACACATGCTCGAATGTCTGGGGGACAAGCCGACGCATTTCATTCTGATTTTCGACAACGGATACTTTTCCGAGTTCGGCACGTTCAGTATCACGGACTGGATCGGCCACACGCCGAAAGAGCTGCTCGCGAAGAACTTCGAACTGCCGGCCTCGGCCTTCGACGGCTTTCCGAAGAAGGAGGTTTATTTTGCCCGCGGTGCGGTTCCTCCGGAAGAGGCGGCTCCCCCGCTCCAGGGGATCAAATTGCCGCCGGAAACCCATAAATACCGGTTGCTGGCTCAGGATCCCCATTCAACCTACAAAGGGGGGCGCGAGTGGCGCGTCGGGGCGGCCGAGTTTCCAATTTCGACCACGATCAGCGGCGTCGTCTTGGAACTCTACCCGGGCGGCCTTTCGCGGCTTGCATTGGCATCCCACCTCGGACGAATGGTTCTACATTCTCGAGGGGGAAATGAGCGCTACGTTGTTTGGCTCGCACGGACGGTATCGCACCGAATCCTTTAGCAAAGGCGACACGGGCTACATTCCGCAGGGCTACGGCCATTCGATCGAAAATACCGGTAGCACGAACTGCCGCACGTTGGTCGGCTTCAATACGGGCCACTACGAAGCGATCGGCTTATCACAATGGATCGCGGGCAATCCCGCGGATGTGCTGGCGACAAACTTCGGCAAGCCCACGTCCGTGTTCCAGAAGTTTCCACACGGAGACGTCTTCATTTCGCCCAAATAACCGAACTTGAAGAGTGAGATCACGGAGGCGGCGGTCCGGTTGCATCCTTCGCTTTCGACGATAGTATTTCGAGAATCTCAAATGACGGGACAGCTTGAAAAAACGACCGCGGAACCAGCGCCCGGCAAGCCGGTCAGCCAACGGCATCCGATCGCCTTTTGGTTCTTCTTCTGGGGTGAGTTCTCAGAACGCGCGTCGTTTTACGGAATGCGGACGATCCTCGCTCTGTACCTGACGAGCGTCCTCGGATTCGCCGCGCGGGACGCCAGTCCGATCCAGTACTACTTCAAGGCGTCGGCGTACTTTCTCCCGCTGGTCGGCGGATTTATCGCCGACCGCTTTTTCGGCAAATACTGGACGATCGTCGGTTTTGCGATCCCCTACGTCGCCGGCCATTTCATCCTGGGCATTCCGAATCAATATGCGGCGTATCTCGCGTTGGCGCTCTTGGCCGGCGGCAGCGGCGTCATCAAGCCGAACATTTCCACGTTGATGGGGCAAACGTACGACCAGCAGCGTCCCGGCCAGGAGAAGCTGCTGTCGTCCGCCTTTCTGTGGTTTTATTTCTCGATCAACGTCGGCTCGTTGATTTCGACGTTCGCACTGCCGGCACTTCGCGATTACTACTCGGGTCCGCATCCCGATAAGACGCAACTTCAACACGCGTACGCGATCGCGTTTCAATTTCCGGCGTGGGTCATGACGGCGTCGCTGATCATCTTTGCGCTCGGCAAGCCCTTTTATGCCAAGGAAACGATCGTCCGGAAAAAGGCGACGCCCGAAGAGCGGGCCGAGCGATGGAAGACGCTCGGAAAGCTCGGCGGCATCTTCTTGATGATCATCTTTTTTTGGGTTCCGTACGAAAATAACGACACGCTTTGGGTCTACTTTATTCGTGACTACGTCAATTTGCCGCTTGCTCTCGCATATTCCGTTCTTTGGTTCCGCGAGGAGCGATGCGCCGTGTTCCGCCGGATCAGATTCAGTCGCTCAATCCGCTGTTCGTGCTCATCTTCGCGCCGCTTTGCGTCTGGTTCTTCAAGAAGGCCGACCCGAAAGGGCGGATTTTCACGACCAATAACCGCATGCTGCTCGGCTTCATCATGGGGATCATTTCGAGCGGACTGATGTGGATGGCGGCCAGCCTGATTTCGACGCCGCCCAATGCGCCTCCAGGGGACGCTCGTTCCCGAAGCGCAGAAGATTTCCGTGGTCTGGCCGGTGTTGGCTTACATCACGCTCACGCTGGCGGAAGTGCTGGTTTACGGCACCGGACTGGAACTGTCCTATACGGCCGCGCCGAAAAACATGAAGGGCTTCGTGACCGCCTGTTTCCTGGCGACGATCATGGCCGCCGACCTGATCAACGCGCGGGTCTCGCAGCTCTACGGCGGTTCGCTCGCCGACCCGCTGAAAGACCGCGGGCGGCTTTCCCCGGCGGGATTCTTTGCATTAATGACGTTAGTCGCCTTCGGCGCGATGGTTGGATTTTATTTCGTTGCCAGACGGCTGAAGAGGCAATCGGCCGCGGAGGCGTCCGTAACGAAGGAGGAAGTATGAAATTCGTCCTGAAACGAGTGCTGCTCGGATCGATCTCGGCCGTGTTCCTGTTCAGCGCGGCTCCCGCGACGTTTGCCGACGAAGGCATGTGGCTCTTCAACCGGCCGCCGCGGAAGGAGCTGCAGGAGAAATACAATTTCGAGCCGACGCCGGAGTGGCTCGATCACGTGCGAAAATCGTCCGTGCGTTTCAACAGCGGCGGCTCGGGCTCGTTTGTTTCGTCCGACGGTTTGGTGATGACCAATCATCACGTCGGGGCCGACTCCCTGCAAAAGTTCGGCGACGCCACGCACAACTATTTGCGTGACGGTTTCTATGCCAAGACGCGGGCGGATGAAAAGCAGTGTCTCGACCTCGAATTGAACGTGCTCGACAGCATCGAGGACGTCACGGCGCGCGTGAACGCCGCCGTCAAACCCGATTTGCCGGGCGAACAGGCGTTTTTGGCGCGGCGGGCCGTCATTAATGAAATCGAGAGCGAGTCGAACAAAAAGACGGGTTTGCGCAGCGACGTGGTCACGCTCTATCAGGGGGGCGAGTACGATCTCTATCGCTACAAGCGCTACACCGACGTCCGCCTGGTCTTTGCCCCCGAGCAACAGACCGCGTTTTACGGCGGAGACCCGGATAACTTTGAGTATCCGCGCTACGACTTGGACATGTGCTTTTTCCGCGTCTACGAGGGGGGACAGCCGGTTCATGTCGATCACTTTAATTGGAGCAAGATCCGGTGTCTCCGACAACGAGCTGGTCTTCGTCTCGGGCAATCCCGGCCGCACCGACCGTCTCGACACGGTCGCGGCCCTGCAGTACGACCGCGACATCGGCTTTCCTTATCTTCTTGCAGCGGCTGTACCGGGCCGAAGTCCTGCTGACCGTCTGGAGCGCGCGGTCCGACGAGAACGCGCGCCGGCGCGCGAGCTGCTGTTTGGCGTGCAAAACAGCCGCAAGGCGCGGGACGGCGGACTCGGCGGGACTGCTCGATCCATGCCCTCATGGCGGAGAAAAAGGCGGCCGAAGACGAGTTGATCGCGGCCGTTTCCAAAGATCCCGGCCTTGCAGAGCTTCGCACTCGGCCTGGAAAAACGTTGCCGACGCGCAGGAGGTCAAGGCCCAACTGTTGCACCGTTATACGATCCTGGAGCGAGGGGTCGGCTTTAACAGCACGCTCTTCGGCATCGCGAGGGCGCTCGTCCGGAACGCGGAAGAAAAAGGGCAAACCCGAAAGAGACCGTCTGCGGGAATACACGACCGCGCGACGTCCTTCTCTGGAGCTGGAGCTCTTTTCGACCGAGCCGATCTACCCAGACTTCGAGACGGTGAAGCTCGCCGACTCGCTGACCTGGCTGACGTCGCAGCTGCGAAACGAGCCGCAATTCGTCAAAGAAGTTTTCGCCGGCAAGTCGCCGCAGGAGCGGGCCTACGAGTTGGTGCACGACTCGAAGCTCGAGGACGTCGATGTTCGGAAGAAGCTCTACGAGGAAGGCGCATCGGCGAATCGCCGCTTCGCACGATCCGATGATTCTGCTGGCGAAGCTCGTCGATCCGCCGGCCCGCGCGGTCCGCAAGCTCTGATGGAGACCAAGGTCGAGGAGGTCGAACGCCAGGCCTACGCACAGATCGCCAAGGCGAAGTACGCCATCGGCGGCAAGGACGTCTATCCCGACGCCACGTTCACGCTCCGCCTGGCCTTCGGCACCGTGAAGGGCTACGAGGAGGAGGGCAAGCACATCCCGTTTGAGACGACATTCGCCGGCCTTTACGAGCGGAGCAAGGAGCACCACGACAAGGTGCCGTTTGATCTTCCGCCCCGCTGGGTCGAACGGAAGGACAAGCTCGATCTGAATACGCCGTTCAACTTCGTCTGCACGGCCGACATTATCGGCGGCAACTCCGGCAGCCCGGTGATCAACCGGAACGCCGAAATCGTCGGCCTGATCTTCGACGGCAACATCCAATCGCTCGTGCTCGACTTTGCCTATACGGACAAGCAAGCCCGGGCGGTCGCCGTGTGTTCGCAGGCCATGATCGAGGCGCTGCGGAAAATCTACGACGCCGGATGCCGCTGGCGGATGAGCTGACCCGCAAGTGACCTGAGCGATTACTGAAGACGATGAGCCGGCGGGGCCGAACTCTCGCCGGCTCGTCGCATCTGATCGTCGTCAGATGCACGGTACGACGGCGGCGGCCGACGAGATGTCTTTGAAGATGCCGAACGGTCGCGGTGAACGGGACGACTCCGTAGATGCCACGGGTGAAGAGCAGGTTGATGTAGTCGTCCATGACTTGCAGCGGACACTTCGTGACGATGACGATGTCCGAGTCTCGGAGCCAGATATCGTCGGCACACAGGTCGCGCGAGTTGTACAAGGCCGGTCGGACGTTGACCCGGGTTGCCATCAGTCGCCATTCCGAGTCGCGCCGGAAGACGACGACCTCCCTCAAATTGGCGCCGATGTTCCAACTTCCGGCCATAGCAATGGCCTGAATGACCGTCGTCGGCGCATCGAGCGAAAATTTGCCCGGCTTTCTGCACTTCACCGAGGACATAAACGGAACGCGGCGCCCGATCGGTCAACACCGGGCGTGACCTCGAAGCCCTGCACGACTTCCGCGTAGCGCGTTTCAATTTCGTTGCGCAATTCTCCCAGCGTGAAGCCCTGCGCGGGAATCGAGCCGATGGCCGGGAGCTGGACCGTTCCGTTGGGCGAGACCTTCGCGTGAAACGCCTGTCCGGCGAAGATGCCGCTCTTGTTGGTGATCGCGGCCCGCAGTTCCTCCAGATTGCGATTGATCGAAATCGGAACGACCGTGATCGAGGGCTCTTTCAGAAACTTCTTGAACCGCTCATCGAGTTCGGTCCGCAGCGTTTCCATGCTCTTGCCCGCCGCGACGACCGAACCGACCTGCGGAAGAATAATTGTCCCGTCGGGTTGAACCGGCGTGTCGAATTGGATGTTGGGCATCGTCAGCGAGGCGATGCGAATCGTGTCACCCACGTTGAGCCGGTAGGGCGTCGTCGTCGGTTTGCCATTCACCCGAAAGACGAAACCGATCTGGTCGTCGACGCGCAGGTAATACTCAGGCACCTGCGGCGTTCGGGCCGGCCCGATGTATTCGCCCTGGGCGAAAATGTCCCAGGAAAGTGGCTGCACCAGTTCGCCCGGGCCTTGCGTCCAGGGTGCGGCGGGTGTCGGCTGGTACGCGGTCTGCGATCCGTATTGGAGCGGGTTGCCGGCCGGGCGCTGCGGGGCCGGCGGGACCGGATTGCCGGCCCACGGATCTGCGACCGTCGCCCTCGAATGTCTTGTGGTCGACCAGATAAATGAGCGGTTTCGGAGCGGCGGCATCGGACGGACTGGATGGGATGCGACCCTGCTGTTGTTTGGCCAGGGCCTGCATCGAGTTGGCGCCCGGCTCGTCGCCTAGTCGTCTTGTAGACGATGGCCAGGTTCTGCAGCACTTCGGGACGGCGGCAGATCGACGCACTGTAGGCCAGCGCCTTGCGGGCCGCTTCGAGTTGTCCGCAGCTACACAACAGCACGCCGAGTTCGTTGGCCGCGCGGTAATTCTGCGGGATCGACAAGTACGGCGGCCTGCTCGATCGCCATGGCTTTCGGCTCGGCGAGCAGCGGCCGGCCGATCGACGCTTTCGCCTAAGTAGGGCTGAATACGGCCGAGGTAATACAGGGCCATCGAGGCTTCGGGAACTCCCGCTACGGCTGCCGAAAGCTGCTGCGTGGCGTACGAGTAGTAGAGCTGCAGCGCCTGCAAGCGAGTGACTGCGTTTGGCCTGGCGTCTTTGATCAACGGAGTCGAGTGACCAGCCGCCAATGCGACCGGGTCCGATCCGGCAGCCGTCGCACCGACCGGATGGCTGAAATCGTCGGCTTCGCGGAGCGCGACGAGACCGGCGGTCAGGGCCCGGCTGTGGAATTGCGTTTGATTTCTTGTGTCACGGGCATCGGCAATCAACTGCAGCGCGGCGATGAGCCTGGCCCCGCGCGGAGAAGACGGCTCCCTTGCCGGCCAGCTTCAGTCCTTCGTTCGTCAGCTGCCCGGCCTCGACGGCGACGTTGCGGACGGTCGCCGACAGATTGTCTTCCGAGACGAAATCGCTCGACACCCGAGACCGCCACTGGAAAAGCGGTAACCGGCAATCGCCACTGCGCTGGGCGCATATCGCCCGTGTGAGACTGCGACGGACGCGGGGGCCTCCAATCCACGGGGCTCGGACCATCCGGACATCGGGTCCGAATTCAGGTCGTGGACGGCGAATCCTTGCGGCGCGACGGGCGTCTTTGCCGGCGGCGGCACCCGGTGCAACTTTCCTGTGCAGGACAAAAGTCCCGCATCAGGGGTGACACGCAGGTCGCCAGGCCAAGACCAAATGCCAAGAGGCCATGTTTCATCGTGTCGACTCGTCTACGGGATGGACCGGCGGATTATTCGGTGCCGCCAGCAAGCGCGGCGCGGACACTCCAGCCGGTGTTTGTTAGATCGTCCGGCAGTCCGAGACGGATAAGCAAAACGGTTACAACCGCTTCGACCGGCATGTTGCACGGCGGCACAACCGCGCCATCCGAAACATCCGGTCTCTTCTGGGCCCGTTCCGAGTCCAGCCAATCGCTAGAATCGTTCGCTCCAGTGCGGGTGCGGACAGCTTTCCTAAATTGCCAAATGGTGTTTTCTCGCCAAGACTTCCGCTGCGTCGGCGTGGTCGCTCTTTGTCCCGCCAGATTGCCACCCAATCGTCACCGACTCGCCGCTTGTGACCATTTTCAGCAGGCGCGAAGATGGGTCTGCCCAAGAGTGGGGGGAAAGTGTCGGCTGAGCCCAAAAAACGAGCTAAGAATTAAGGGCCAAACTTCGGCCACGCGCAACCCGCGTATCATCGTCCGGCAGCAGAGAGAACAGCACAAATGTCCAGTCACTCGTCCGCGAACGGACACGAGCCCAAGCGGAACGGCAATGGTCGGTTCCACGGGGAGTCGGCCCCGAACCGCTCGCAGGGAGCCCCGTCCAGATGCCTCGGCCTTCGATCTTCTGCGCATCTTTTTTCGGCATCGCCGTGCCGTCGTGCTCACGTTTTCGCGATCGTGATGACGGCGACCGCTCTTTATGTCTTCCTTGCTCCGCGACAATACCGCTCGGAGGCAAAGCTCTTCGTGCGACTCGGCCGTGAGAACCTGGGGCTCGACGCGACAACGACATTGGGTCAGGCGCCGCCCACGACTTCGGTGCCGGTTTCGCGGGAAGAGGAAATCAACACGGTCGTCGCCATCCTGGGGAGCCGCGGGCTGCTCGAGAAAGTCGTGGACACGATCGGTGCCGAGACGATTCTCGATCCGATTTCGCATCCGCTACGCGAGACGGCCCAAGCCAAGGCCAGGCCTCAAACGGCGGAGGCTCAGCCCGCCGCCGAAATGGATTCCAAGGGCGCTGTCTCAGTTGCCTTGGAGCAACTCGGGATCAAGAGCCCGTTGAGCCTGCGCGACAAGGCCGTGGCCCAGCTTCGCAAGAACGTGAACATCGAGGCGACGAAAAAATCGAACGTCATCGTCCTCTCGCACGACGGACCGAGTCCGAAAGTTTCGCAGCAAATCGTCTCCAAGCTCATCGATTTTTACCTCGACGAGCACATCCGCATGAACCGCACGCCGCGGGCCCACCAGTTCCTGAAGGAGCAAGCCTCGGCCCTCAAGACGCAACTGGCCGGAGAGGAAGATCAGTTGCGGTCGCTGAAAAACTCGACGGGTCTGGCCTCGCCGACCGAGCAACGGCAAAACCTGGTCGCTGCGGATCGGACGTCTCGAAGACGAACTGAAGACACCGAAGCCTCCGCGGTCGCCGCCAAGGCCGAAATCAAGGATTTGACTGACCGCCTCAGCAAGATGAGCCCGACGCAGGTGCTCGGCTCGGCTGCCGGATATCCTAACTTCGCTGCCGATGGAATGCGACAACAGCTCTACACGCTGCAGTTGAAGGAAAAAGACCTGGCGTCGCGGGTAACCGACGAGCATGTCGAGCTGAAATTCGTCCGCGACCAGATTGCCTCGGCGAAGAAAGTCCTGGATGGCGTCGAATCCATCCCGCACCCAGACGACCGTCGGACCCAATAAGAACTATGAGGATCTGCGACTGACGCAATTGCGGCAGCAAGCGACTCTGGCGTCGCTCGACGCCAAAGCGGCCGATTCTGAAAACGCAATTGGCCGATGCCCGTCGTGACAAGCAGACTCTGAACGACAACGAAATGAAGATCGCGCAAGTACAGCGGGATATCCAGATTCTGGACGTCAGCTACCGCAAATATGCCGACAGCCTGGAGCAAGCGAGAATCGACGAATCGCTGGAACGCGAACGGATTTCCAACATCAACATCGCGGAATCGCCGACGCTCAATCCCGAACCCGTGCGGCCGCGGGCTCTTTTGACCTTGGTGATGGGTTTCCTAGGCGGCCTTGTTCGGCGGACTGTGCCTGGCACTGGCGCTTTGAATACTTCGATCATTCGCTGAAGACCTCAGACGAGGTCGAGCGATTGCTAAACGTACCGGTTCTGGCCTCGATTCCCCAAGTGAGTGGGCGACAGTTTGTCGCCCGGATGTGAGCAAAAATATGACGACGACCATTGCCACTCCGAGCGCACCGACGAACGGCCGAGCCGGCCGCCAGTCGCCGTTTGCGGAAGAATGCCTGGCTCTTTTGGATCGACTGGAAATCGACCGATCCGAGCCGAATAGCGTCAGCCGGGCCTTGGGAATGCTGTGCTGCCTGCCCGGCGAGGGCGTCAGCACGATCATCGCCGAGACCGGCATTGCCGCTGCGTCCTACCTCGATCTGCGGACCGTGATTGTCGACTGCAATCTGGCTCGTCCCGCCGTCCATCGCCTGTTCAATGTCGGACTTTGTCCGGGATTGAAAGACGCCCTGATCGACGATGTTCCCCTGAACAATGTGGTGCGGCTCAGCGGCATCGACTCGCTTTCGATCATCACGGCCGGCACGATCCGGAATGAATCGGGACCGATTTGGCTGTCGCCAAATTTACCGCGGCTTGTCAACGAATTGCGGGATGAATTCGATCTCGTGCTCTTCGATCTTCCGCCCCTCAATCAGGGCCGGCCGATTCGATTGGGAACGCTGCTGGACGGTGTGCTTCTGATCGTTGAAGCAGAAAGAGTCCAATGGGAAGTCGCGCAGCGGGCGACGGCGTCGCTGCACGCCGGCGGAGTGAATCTGTTGGGGGCCGTAATGAACAAGCGTCGTCAGTACCTTCCCGACTGGCTGGGCCAGTCGGTGGCGCATTGATTACAACCCGGCCCGCGGGAGGAGCCGATGGGAAGGGATCACTTGTCACGACGGAGTCGAGTCCTTTTTCAAAACCACCACGAAGAAACTGCCAATGTTTCGCCGCCTGACCTCGGTTCTGTCCAAAGTTTTCCAACGGAAATCGCTGTACGGTTTTCGATCCCGCGAAGATTTTGCGCAGATCCTGCAAATCGAGAGGCAGCGCGCGGATCGCGCCGATGCCATCTTCTCGATCTTGGCGTTCGCTCCGGAGAATGCGGACGTCCGCGAGGCGACTTACAAACAACTGGAAGAGATCCTGAGCCGGCGTCTGCGGAATACCGACTTCACGGGCTGGCTGGATGATCGAGCGCATTGCCGCGTCGCTGCCCGGCACTCCTCCGGCCGGCGCGTGGCGGCTTGCCGAAGATGTCTGTGGGCAGTTTCCCGAGAACCTTCCGGCTCCGGTCTGTACGATTCTGACCTACCCGACCGAGGGGGGGCCGCAGACGGAATTGCGTCGCGATTCGGCGCGGACTCCGCGGCCCAAGCACTGGTCGGTGCAGCCGATGGAAACGCTCTTCATGGTCGAAATGCCGATCTGGAAGCGGGCCCTCGATATTTTGGGGTCAGGTGCGGGGCTCATTCTCTTGTCGCCGCTCTTCGCAATCGTCGGTCTGATCGTCAAACTGACATCCCCGGGGCCGATCTTCTATTCGCAAATGCGGAGCGGCCACGGCGGAAAGCCGTTCCGGATGTACAAATTCCGCTCGATGGTTGTCGACGCCGACGCGAAGAAGCAGGAGTTGATGGCCATCAACGAGCAGGACGGCCCGGCCTTTAAGCTCCGGAACGACCCGCGGGTGACCAAGATCGGTCGATTCTTGCGCAAAACGAGCATCGACGAGCTGCCCCAACTTTGGAACGTGCTGATGGGCGACATGACGCTCGTCGGTCCGCGGGCCATGTATTGCCCCGAAATGGACGCCTGCACTCGCTGGCAGCGACGTCGGCTCGACGTGCATCAGGGAATCACTTGCATCTGGCAGGTTCGCGGGCGTTCGTCGGTCCCGTTCGATGAATGGATGCGGATGGACATTCAATATGTTCGCGCCCGTTCGTTGCTTCGTGATCTGTGGCTATTGATCAAGACCATCCCGGCAGTCCTATTCAGAAGGGGCGCATGTTAGGCGTCTCTCGCGGCCAGAATCAGACGGCATGGGAATCGTCTCAATGCGCGACACGAACGTTATCGAGCCGGATGCCATGACCTCGCTGGAGGCAGGTCACGATGCGCACGCCCACGGCCAACGCGGCAGTGCGGTCGACGCATTCCGGGCGAATACCGACGATTGTGTCGACGCGGAGGTGAAGTCCGGCGAGTGCGACTTGGATAATGAACAAGAGGTTCGGATTGCTCAAGATGCTGTGAAGTCGTCGACGCTGCCGTTGATCGACACGGCGGAAGTTCTGGACCCGGTCGTCATCCCGCCGGTGATTGCCGACGATGACGACATCGTGACGCGCAGCCGAGGCTCTCTCGCTGCGTTCTTTTTTGTATTCGATCAATGCATCGTCAGTGCCACTTCTTTTTTGACGACGGTGGCCGTTGGCCGCTCGGGATCGCGCGAGGAACTCGGCCGCTACTTCCTGGCTTTCAGCATTCTGCTTTTCGCCCGAAACTGGCAGGTGCAGTTGGTCACGGATCCCTACAAGGTGTTTTGGAGCCGGCAGCCTCGCTCGAGCCGCGGTTCGTATCTGGGCAGCACTGTCGTGCAAAACTCGGTGTTTACCGCGCTGATGATGTTGGGGCTGTTGATTTACGGCATCTTTCAGCGATTCGACGGGGGATTGCACGAGATGCTTCCCGTCACGATCGTCTTGCTGGTCGGTTTGCCGTTTTTGCTCTTTCGCGAATTCATTCGCAATGTGGCCCTGTCGCACCTGCGCGCATCCCCGCGATTGCCATCGATACCACGGCGGCTGTCCTGCAGCTCGGCCTGCTGTTTCTGTTGGCGAAATTGCACCGGCTGACGAGCGAGTCGGCCTACCTGGTGATGGGGGCGGCTTCTCTGGTCGCGTGTTTGGGCTGGCTCGGCATGCGGAAACAGCCGATGCAGTTCGTCGCCGCGCAGATGCGGCCCGATTTCAAGAAAAACTGGGCATTTGGCAAGTGGGCTCTGGCCAACCACCTCCTGGGTGAATTGTTGACCTATCTCGGACCCTGGCTCGTGGCGTTTGCCTGGGGCGAGTCCGAAACCGGCATGCTGGCCGCCGCCACCACGCTGATCGGCCTCTCCTATCCATTTGTTTCCGGGCTGGGAAATTACCTTGGTCCGCGCACCGCGATCGACTTCTCGGAAAAGCGCTACGACGCGCTGGTCAGCCTGCTGATCCGGTATGCGATCGTGTTTGGCGTGACGCTGGGACTGTTCTGCCTCGGCATGGCCTTCTTCGGCAATTCGCTGACTGTTCTCATCTACGGAAACCGCTACTACGGAATCGGGGCGATCGTGACTGTGATGGCGGTGACGGCACTGATCAAGAGTCTGCGGATGACGGCGGGAATCGGCCTGTGGGCGATCGAACAACCCTGGGCCAATCCGGTCGCCGAGACGTGCACGATCGTCGTTTCGATCGGCACACTGCTTTGCATTGGGCATCTCGGCCTGTTGGGATTTGTCGTAAGCATGTTGTGCGGAGCGATCGCGGGAATGATCGTCGCCACCTTCGCGCTGGCCCGGCTGATGAAGCCCCTGCGCTCTCGATTTGCCGCTGAATTGGGGGACGCGCCATGAGCCGGCTCTTGACCGCGCCGGCTCGGCCGATGAGTCCGCCGGCCGAAAGCCGTCTGGCGGGTCCATATCCCCGCCCGCGGCTTGGCTTCTTGTACGTTTTGAGCATTCCCATCGGAGCCGGAATCGGTGCGGCGCGTGGAGTGCAAATCGCCGGCTTCAACTACACCGGGTGGCTGTGGCTGGCGTATCTGGCAGCCGGAGTCATGGTGCTGTTGACCGAACGGGCGATGACGTTTCCCCGCAGGCCGATCGCTTTTCCCTACGGTCCCTGGCTACCTTGGGTGGGACTCGTTTGGCTCTCGATTTTGTGGCTTCGCGATCCAGTGGGTGTCGGCGTACAGGATGCCATGCAGGTCACGATGCCGATTTTGTGCGCGGTCGTGGCCTCGATCTTCGTTACGACTGAACGTCAGATCCAGCTTCTCGTGCGTTCCTTCCTTGTCACCCTGGTACTGCTTTACTTGACCGTTTTGATGGCTCGGGTCGGAGAATTCGACGACGTCGACTTCTCGACCGCAATGCGTCCGCTGGGAATGACGGCCGCGTTAATCGGCGCCATCTGCCTCGCCCAACCGTGGAAAGCCCGGTGGCGGTATTTCGGTTGGGGACTCTGCCTGGTGGTTGGACTGCTTACCCAGGCGCGAATCATCACGGTCAGCATGATTGTGTTACCGCTTTTGAATCCCGTCGCAAGGGGAATGTTCAAGCGAATCGCGCTGGGGGCTTCGCTGGCGGTGCTGAGCGTCGTCGTTTTCTATTCATCGGCCTTTCAGGCCCGCTTCTTTTATTCGGGAAGCGGCACATTGACGGACGTCTTGCAGGGAAAGGTCGACACGTCGGGCCGATTCGACGCATGGCCTTATGTCTGGGACGAGGCGTGGCGTCATCCGATCCAAGGTTCGGGAATCGGATCCACGCACGCGTTTGTCTCGCACATTTGGGACGACGTCAATCTGGTGCATTGCGACTTCCTGCGCGTCGGTTTCGAGCTGGGACTGGTCGGCGTCGCTCTGTTCATCCTCGTATTCTCGTGGCAAACCTGGGACTTGTGGCGGGGAACGCGCAGGACCTCGGGTTGGACACGGGCCGCATTCGGCGGTGCGTTAATGGGCATGATCGTGTTCTGGGTCAATGCGGCCACCGATAACCCGCTGGGCTACAACCTTTGGTACATGGACCCTCTCTTCGCCTTAATCGGCGCCGCGTACGGAGTGGCGCGGGCCGACGCATTGGCCAGTTCTGCCGCGAATGGTGGGCAACTCTATCCCCAATCGGAGTAAGTCAGAAATGTCTGCGGTCGATGTTTCAATTCTCATGTGCACGCACAACCGCGCGACGATGTTGCGAGACGCCATCGCCAGCCTGGTTTCGCAGCAGACCGAGGGGAAGTTCACCTTCGAGCTGCTGATCGTGCACAGCGGCGCGGCCGAAACAATTCGTGTGATCGAGGACGCGCGAAAAGCGGGGCCCGTGCCGGTGCGCGCCGCCTTTCAGGAGCATCGCGGGATTTCGGTGGCCCGCAACCGTGCGCTCGCCGAAGCTCGCGGCGAGTGGTTCGCCTGGTTTGACGACGATCAACTGGCCGATCCAACGTGGCTGAAAGCGCTGCTCGATATCGCCATCGAGAAAAACTGCCAGAGCACGGGCGGCGTTCGCCTGCTCAAACTTCCCGAAAATTGTAATCGCCACCTTACGAAAGCGTGCCGACGCGCGCTCGGCGAAAGCGAAATCTGGCCCGAGGCACGGCCGTACAATCCGAAAGAGGGACCGCCGGGCGGAAGCCATTTGCTGCATCGCAGCATCGTCGAGAAAGTGGGAAATTATGACGAAGCGTTTGGCCTGCGAGGAGAGGACACGGACCTTTATCGCCGGATTTGCAAACTCGGCATCGTGTCGTGGTACACGCCGCTTTCGATCTGTCACCACATAATCCCGCCCGATCGACTGACACGCGGCATATTTTCAAACCACGGCGCTCCACGACGGTTGGGCCTTCGCCCAGCGCGATCGCCGAAAGAAGGGGGCCGCCATGATGGCGGGCGCCGCCATTGCGAGAATCGGACAAGCGGCCTGCATCAACATGCCGCGGCTGGCGAAAGCCCGGCTGGCGGGCGACCCGGAATCGATCCTCGACGCCGAAATTCGACTGTGGATCGCGGAAGGCTTTACCCGCTCGAGCCTTTACTCGCTTGCACCGAATTTCTTCCGCCAAACACGGTTCTTTTCTCGCTACGAATTTCGCCCGGAACGCCGGTTCCTGCCTCAGGCATAACCGGATTGCCGAGGGTTTTCCCTCAGTTGCCCAATTTGGCGGCTTTACTGCCTAAAAACCGAACCGGAATTTTCCCGAACCTGAAGCGACAAGAAAAATTTCTGAGGCCGCCAACCGACGGCTGGGCCAACTGACAACGATGGGATGCGTCCGTGAAAGTCCTCCAATGCCATAACTTCTATCAGCAACCTGGAGGCGAGGATCAGGTCTTTCACGACGAGGCACACTTGCTGCGGCGAACGGCCATGAGGTGATCCAATTCACGCGGCATAACGATGCGATTCGAGACATTCCCCCGTGGAAGGTTGCTCTCAACACGATTTGGAATCGCGAGACGTGCGCCGATCTGCGGCGCGTCATCCGCGAGGAACGGCCGGCCGTCGTGCATTTCACGAACACATTTCCGTTGATTTCGCCGGCCGCGTATTACACGGCGCGCAACGCGGGCGCGAAAGTGGTTCAATCGCTGCACAATTACCGATTGTTGTGTCCCAACGCGCAGTTCTTGCGAGACGGTCGTCCCTGCGAGAGCTGTCTCGGCCGAACAATTGCGTGGCCGGGTGTGCAACACGCCTGCTATCGCAATGATCGCCGATCGACGGCCGTGGTGGCGGCGATGCTCGCGTTCCATCGCAGCCTGGGGACCTGGCGTCGGGCCGTCGATCTCTACTTGGCGCTGACGGAATTCGGCCGGCGGAAGTTCATCGAGGGGGGGCTTCCCGCGGAAAAGATTGCGGTGAAACCGAACTTTATTCGCGTCGATCCCGGCATTGGAGACGGATCCGGCGGATATGCCGTGTTCGTGGGTCGCCTTTCTCCGGAGAAGGGCGTCGAGACGATTTTGAACGCCTGGTCGCAGCTACAAATCGATTTGCCGCTTACCATTGTCGGAGACGGCCCTCTGGCCGATCGAGTTCGCGAAGCGACCGAGCAAGACCCGCGTATTCGCTGGCTCGGGCACCAGACCTCGGAACGCGTTCTCGAAATTGTCGGCGGCGCGAAATTCCTGCTCCTGCCGTCACTCTGGTACGAAGGGCTCCCCAAAATCATTGTCGAGGCATTCTCGAAGGGTACGCCGGTCATCGCATCGAACCTCGGAGCAATGACCGAGCTGATCGAGCACGAGCGAAATGGAATGCTTTTTATCCCCGGTGATCCCGCGGCCCTTGCCGCGGCGGTGCTTGCAGTGCACGAGGACAGCGCAACGTTGACGCGGATGCGAAAGGCGGCGCGCGACGAATTTGAGCAGAAGTTCACTGCCGAGGCGAACTACAAGCTGCTGATGGCAGCGTATCGCCGCGTCTTGGGGTGCGATCAGTCCGACGCGTCCGATGGTGCCAATTGTGACGCTCCTGCGGACTCTTCGTCCGCCGAAAAACTCGTCGCGTCCTCCTTGTGACGATCTATGGAAGAAGGCATGCCTCCTTGTCGCATGCTCGGTTCGCTAGAGCGTCTGGCACTCCATTTGCATTGCCCCGCGGATATGGGATGGGCCGCCCACAAATCCGGTGTCTTCCCGACGACCAGCCAACTCGATGTGCGAGAAGTTAACTTTTGGGGAACGCACGAAGGCTGGGTGTTGATTAGGGGGGAATCTGCCGGTAAGGTAGGTGCGTCGACGCTGTGATTTTGGTCTGGATGACCACACCATGGGGTCCCCCTCTGGGCGGCGTGGTGGAGAACGGATGACCAAGCGAATCGCAGGTTGACGTGCCGCCGTCTCATCCGCCTTCTTTGCAAGAATGGCGTCGGGCGATAGCCGCAAAGAAGGGACTAGGCCGCGATGAAAATTGCGGAGCACCTACGGACTCATGGGGGAGATTCGACGATGGAGCACGTTTCCGTTCCGGTTTTGACAGTACCGCGCGTGATGGAAACCACGACCGACCAAGCCAATAAGAGCGACGGCGCGCGTGTCATCTCGTCCGCAAATCCGCGATTCACACCGCCGATTCATTCCGCGCTGGCGTTGCTCATGGATGCTGCGACCTGTGCCCAGGACGTGGGAGCCGAGCTTTGGCAATTCTCGGTTGAAATTGCAGCACTTTTGCGCTCGGGACTGACGACCAACGAATGCCGCTGGCTGGTCGCCAAGGGGCTGGCGAAACACGCCTGCGAGATGACGACTCCGGATGCGGATCGTCGCGTGTTTCAACCCTGCACGAACCTCGCGTTGCCCAAGCGCACGTGCTTTGTCATCACCGATCGCGGAATCACATGCGCGACAGAACTCTTGCGCTCGCAACCCAAACGACACACACCGGAGCCCCAACATTCGATTGCGCAATTGCGGCACGTTTCGGGCAACGGCGAGTCGCACACTGTCACGCCGACGTGGGATTCCGATCGCCAGCAACTTCGCGTGGGGCGCGTGATTGTCAAGGAATTCAAAGTGCCGGCTGCCAACCAGGAAGCGATTCTCGCCGCATTCCAGGAAGAGGGCTGGTGCCCGCGGATCGACGATCCCTTGGCTCCCAAGCTCAACCAGGATTCCAAGCGACGGCTCCACGACACGATCAACTCCCTCAACCGCAACCAGAAAAATGCTCTGATCCGCTTTTTGGGTGACGGCAAAGGCGAGGGCGTTCGCTGGGGCTTTGTCGAGCCTCGTACCGACGATGCCGTTCGCAAGATCGGTTCTTAGCCAGCCCTCACCATCTCCTGTTTCCGCCACGCACAACCCCATTTGCGCTCAGACGTTCTGCCACAAGCCCGCCAATTCCGCACAACCGTTTAAACCGCCTTTCCGACCCCCCTCGATCGTCACCGAATCATCACCATATCGCGTGATACCCCGCCACCCAGGAGCCGCTAGACTCAAGACTCAGGTTGTATTATTTCACGATGGAACGTCTACCGGCATGAGGCCGGATCCCACTCAGCAGATTGAGGAACTCGATGCAGCGCGTCGGCACGACTCCCGAGACGTACACGAATACAAACGAACAAATCCTGCAGCGAGGACGCCGCGCCATCGCCGGAGGCGACAGCAGCACCATGCGGGTGCTGCCCTATCATCTCCCACTCGTCGCTTCGCACGGTCGCGGCTCACGCGTGTGGGATGTGGACGGGAACGAATACGTCGACCTGAACATGGCGTTCGGTCCGCTCTTGTTCGGCCATTGCCCCGAGCACGTGGTCGCGGCCGTCACCGATCAGATTACGAATCGCGGCAGCCAACTCGGTTTTCCAACCGAAATCACGATCAGCGTGGCTGAGAAAATCCAGAAGCTCTATCCGAACATGGAGCTGTTGCGGTTTGCGAATTCGGGCACCGAGGCCGACGTCTCCGCCACACGCCTGGCCCGTGCCTTCACTGGGCCGACCGATCGTCGTGCAGTTCGAGGGACACTATCACGGCTGGAGCGATACGCTGTTCAACCGTTATCACGCGCCGCTCGACGAATTGTCGTACGGGAGCGTACGGTCCGGCTCTCCCCGGAACGCGCGGGATGAACGGCGCGCCGCACGACAACCTTGTCGTGCGCTGGAACGACATCGACGCTCTCGAACGCACGTTCCTGGATCATCCGGGTCAGATCGCGGCGGTGATCATGGAACCGGTCATGGGAAATGCCGGCGTCATTGCTCCCGAGCGAGACTATCTTGAGAGCGTTCGCGCCCTCACCAAGGACCACGGCGCGCTGCTGATCTTCGATGAAGTGATCAGCGGACTGCGAGTGGCCGCGGGCGGCGCCCAGGAGTTCTACGGCGTCATGCCCGACATCACGGTCATCTCGAAGGCGGTCGGCGGCGGATATCCGGTCGCCGCGTTTGGCGGGTCGCGCGAGATCATGGAACTCGTCGCCAATGGAACGATGTTCCACGGCGGCGTGTTCTCCGGCAACGCCGTCGTGATGGCGGCGGCCGATGCGGTGCTCGGAGAAGTCATCGCCAACGGCGACAAGATTTACCGGCACATGCACGCCATCTCAGACGAGTTGGCCCGCGGGGCCGGCGAAATCTTCGAGCGGGCTGAGATCGCACACACGATCCAGTACGTCGGTCCGATGCTGTCGTTCTTCCTGTTCAGCGACAAGGTCGAGCCGATTCGCGAGTACCGCGACGTTCGCCGCCACTGCGATTTCGTGAAATACATCCGCCTGCAGCATCTGATGCAGAAATCGGGCGTGTACTATCATCCGAACCAGTTTGAGCCCATGTTCCTCTCGGCCGTCCACACGAGCGAAGACATTGGTCTGGTCCTCGAACGGCTGGAACAGGCCGTCGCATGTCTCAATGCGTGACAGTCGGAGCTGGGTCCGCCTTCCGATCCTCGATGCGTTTGAAAACTACGCCGGTTCCTATTTCGATCTGGACCGGGAAGACGCACTCGACGGACCTGAAATGCGCGCATTCCGCGACCGCCTGGCGGCCGGAATGCGGCGCAGCGGCCTTTCGGCGGGCGACCGAGTGGTCTTCTGTGTCGGCAACAGTCCGGCATTTCTCGCCGGAATATCGGCAGTGCTGACCGTCGGCGGCTCGCCGTTGTTGATTCATCCCAGGAGTCCACCGCCGGAACTCAAGCGAACGGCGCATCGCATGGGCGCAAGCTTGGTGATCGCCGACGATGTGAGTTCGCCCGACTGGCAGAACGAGTGCGAACGCGTTGAATCGTTGGCCTCGGCCGGGCCCTTTGAGCTTTATGCCGCGCGGATCTCCGGCGTGGCGCAGGACATAAACCTCGACGGTCCGGTGCTGGTCGGCGTGCCTCTGCATCCCACCTCGGGCACGACCGGACTTCCGAAAACGGCCGTACGGCCGGCACGAGCCGCCGAAGCCGAGGCACGGCACTACATCGAGACGATCGGTGTGACGAGCGACGATGTGATTCTCACCGTCGCGCCGATGTGCCATGCCTACGCGTACGGAATGTGCCTGATGGTGTCGCTCTTTAGCGGAGCCCACGTGGTCTCGATGCGAAGCTTTCAGGCTGGCCTCGTGCTCGACGCATTGTCGAGCGGCCGGATTACCATTCTGCCAGCCGTTCCGGCGATGCTGGAGATACTGCTGCTTGATGATGCGGCGATCGACTGGAAGGCGTTGCATTGCGTGCTTTCGGCCGGTTCACCGCTGCCCGAGCGCACAGCCAATCGATTCCGCGAGAAGACCGGCCTGACAATTCGCCCGCTTTATGGAACCACGGAGACGTGGCGGAATTGCCGTCGCTCCGTCCGGTGGCAAGCCGCTCTTGACCGGGCAGGTTGGCCCGGCGATGCGGGGCGTTGAAACGCAAATTGTGAGCGATCCGAATTCCGACGGTGCGCCGGCGGGAGTCGGCCGACTGTCGATTCGTTCGTCCTCAATGATGGCCGGTTACCTTGCCGGCAATGCGATCGACGATTCGCTCATTTTCGATGGATGGTTGGATACGGGTGACCTGGCTGCCATCGACTCGGACGGCTACATCCAATTGATGGGCCGACAGTCGGAGGTCATCAATGTGGAGGGTTCCAAGGTCATTCCGTGCGAAGTGGAAGAGGTGATCGCCGCATTTCCCGGCGTTCACGAAGTGAAGGTCTATGCGGGCCGCCGGCGCAACGGTGCGCAATTCGTAAAAGCCGCCGTCGTGTCCGACCCGCAGCTGGATGAAGCGGCCATCCTGGCGCACTGCGAGCGCAATCTCGTGTTCTACAAGTGCCCGGAGCGGATTATTCCGGTCGATGCGCTGCCGCGATCGCCGGCCGGCAAAATTCTGCGAGATCAGCTCCCTTAAAGGGCGGCAGCATGTCGGCGGCCGAGCCAATCGGGAAATCGGGCGGTCATCCACGTTTCAACGCGATCGATGAGCTGCTCGCGATCCGCCATGCAGCATGTAAGTGTGATCCGCATCCCTGAAGTACTCCACCTCGACGCCCGCATGATGACGGACGTTCGGAAAATCATCAAAGAATTGATTGGTGTAGTTGTAGAGCTTGTACCCACCGGAATAGATGTAGAGGGATTGCATCCCGCGCGCCAGCAAGGCCTCGATCTCGGCGCCCACTTGAGTCCGCGGCGGAAAGTCCCGCTGGAACGACTGGAAACGCTCCTCACGCTTTGTTTCCGCTTGAGGTCCGGGAACGGGCCCCAGGACGATTCGGCCGATCGGCGACGATCTCAGGCGCCGCTGAGGCTTTTTGGTAGACGTGACGCGGCTGGCCGGCCAGACGCCCCACCTGTCGCAGTGATAGTTGCAGCATGCTCGGATAGGCGAAGGCGTCCAGGGCGATAAGTCCCACGATGCGACTATCGCGAACCGCGATGAGATGCGAGTCGTCCGCTCCCGAGCAGAGGCCGAAGAGAATAAACCGCCTCGTTCCAAGCTGCGAAGTCAGAAAATCCATCACAAAGCGCGCGTCTTCGAGAGTCCCTTCCTGCTCCGGCACGTTGTCGGTCCGAACCGGGCTGTCTCCAACTCCCGCCAGGTCCAAGCGCAGGCAGGGATAGCCCAGGGCGGCCAAACGTCTTGCGACCTCCGTATGCAGTCGGAAGGGGCCCGAGCGGTGCGTGATGCCGGCGTTCGGAATAATGACCGCCGGCGCGTCGCCGTCGACCATTGCGGCCGGTTCGGTCAAGACTCCGACCAGGCCTTTCGCGGGGCCCAGACTGACGAACGTCTCATTCATACGAATCCGCCTGCAATCTTGGCGCTGATAGCCGAGACCGCTCGATTGGCGGCCAGGGCCGATTCGACCTGTCTGACGTCGTCCCAGCCTGCCGACTCCTGGACGAACTCGTGGGTGAAGCGGCCTTTCGTATTTCGGCTCAAACTTTGAATTAACTCATCGCCTGCGGGGCTTTGAACCGAACTGAGCAGATAGAAGTTACTGTACGGAAACGGTTTGTTCAGCAGGCTTAATTGGCTCATCGACGTTTGCAGCCCGACCGAGTAGCGGAAGCCGAGCAGCTCGGTCTCGGTCGTGCGGTGGGGTTGAAGCTTGCGGTAGCGGATCGAATCGACGAGGCATGCCTGGTGGAGTTCGCGAAGACCGGCGAGATACGCCGCGCCGTCGACTACGGGGTCCCACAGGACCAAATTCCGCGCCGTAACTCCGTCGAACCTGACTCCGGTCGCCAGCGTGGCACCGAAGCGCACGCCAATCAGCGTAATTTCCGACTTTCCGGATCGTCCGGCGAGTTCGGCGGCCGCGGCGCGAATGTTTTCGCGAAACTCGGGCACATCCGCCTCAGAGCCGTCTCCGTACGAATCGCCCAATCCGCAGTAATCGAATTTCAAAACGCCGAAGCCGCTTTGAGCCAATCGGCCGCATAATTTCCGGATCGTATTGTAGCAGCGAACGTATTCGTGTCCGGTCGGCGGACAAATCAAAACCGGCAAACCCTCGTGCTGGCCCGCGATGGGCTCATAATAGGCGCCGAACAGCGGTTTTTGCGTTCCGTTGAAAAAGAAGGGACGGACGCCAGGCTGTGGGACCGGCTGTTCCGCCGAGTCGGACGAGTTCGCATAGGCAGGGCGTCCGGCGAACGCTGTTTCAAATGTGACGGCTGTATGATCTCCGTCAAAATCGCCGACGTCGTTCAACACGGTTGGCTCCCGTCTTGAAATCGGTCGATGTTCCGCGAGTTCTTGAACCAACTCGCCAACCGTCCGCGCTTAGCAGTCTCTCGAGCAGGCGGGGCATTTTGTGCGACAGTTTCGCCTGTCTGGACCTTAGGCTGAGCCGACGAAAAACGCTCGATTTCCGCCGCCAATTGCCCGAGTGAGCTGACCATCAATGACTTGATGGGCAAACGGACGCCAAAGGTCCGCTCGATCTCGCTCGCTGCTCGAGCGGCCAACAGCGAATGACCGCCCAGATCAAAAAAGTTGTCGTCTGGGTTGATCTCGGAAACGCCCAGGAGGCCAGCCCACAGATCAGAGAGTTTCTGTGTCGTCTCGTCACGGCTCGAACCCAGGCGAGGGATTTCCTCAGCGACGTGACAGTTTGATTTTTCACCCGCGTGACCGTTGATCGGCGGCTTAACGTCGAGACACGAGTCTTTGAATTGGCAGTTGGCAAAGGAGAGTCTCAAATCGTTGAGCGCCGTTAATTGTTCTCGCGCGAGGTCCGGCGGCCACCCAAAGTCGATCAGACATCCAATCTCGTCGACGCCGATTTCTTTCAACTGCTCGACGAAGGCATGGCAGCGCGAAAGTTCTCCGACAAGCGCGGCCGTCGAGACGTATCGCTCGGCTGCGAACCGGATGAGTGCATCCAATTGTTCGCTTGTCCGAGTCGCCAGAAATGCGTCGAGTGTGATTCCATTCGCGTCCGACTCATCCAGGAATGGGGCGAAATCCCAAACCGCCTCGCGCAACAGCGAAGGTTGACGTCGGAGCCGGCTTTGCATGGCTTGGAGTGCGGCTCGGCGGACACTTTCCCCATCGCCCGCAAGTGTGGGGACAACGAGGGTCACGAAGCCTTGTCCTTTGTGACCGGCTTGCGTCCATGTCCGACGGTAAAGCTCGAGATCCTTGGCAACGGCATCGACCGAGCACCCCAGCAATTGCGTGAAGAGATAGGCGCCGATTTGGGCTGCCTGTTTGAATTGTTCCGTCTCCTGCGCCGACTGCGACCCAAATTGGCGACGGCAAGCCGTTCGAGCAAATTGCATCCGCCATGTTGACAGCCGTCCGAATCGATGGTCCCTTCGTCACGGCCACTGATTCTGGCTTTAAGACCCAGAGCACCGCGAATTGCTCGGCTTCGACACACTCCGCGGCCGCAAGCATTAAACCGCATGATTCGCCCGCCGCGCTTTGTTCGGGGGCGTTTCCTTCTAAAACGAGGCTAAAGGCTGGCTTGTTTTGGATGGCGCGGCTCACGGACGATGGTCGGTGCGCTTGTTCGACGGACAATACCGGCTGCATCCACATCCTCTGGTCATTGCATAGGTGTCGCAAGCGCTGCCCGCTAGGGTGTGTCCGTGGCCCACCAATCCTTAAGTCTATCGGAGGTGTACAAACCATGGACCCTGCGATTTGGTGAAGCTTGGGTGACGACCCTAACTCCTCAGTGGGTCGGCATCTGCCCCATCGCGGTCGGCAAATCCGCAGTGGGCGAATGTTTTCAAACCCGTTACGTGCGAAGACCTTGCGAAGTCGCATCGATTGATTTAATTCACTCGCTCGCCTCTGCATTATGAGCTGTGTTCTCTCTGGCGGCGCTCGTGCATCTTCCCCTTAAGCCAGATGAGACGAGTGGTCCACATGATTGGAACGGCAGGAGTGGTTATCCCGATTGTGTCGCATCCGAGGAAGAGGTGCGGCGAGCCGAATTAACACGGTTGTGCATTTGTGCATTTAGGACGACATCTGAACGGAGTCGCAGCAAACCGTTGCGCGTGAGGGGATTTCCGCTCGGCTTTATGGATGTCTTGTAATCCTGGAGTGCCACCCGGTCGCCACTCGACCGCCTCTATTGCTCAGAGAGGACCAGCCATAAACTGGGACCCAATCGGCTTAAAGCTGCCGAGCGGTACGGTCCCCGTTGATTGATCTGTTCTCGAAATCGAGGGTCGGCGGCAGCGGATTCGCGTTTTCTCTTGCCGCCCGTATGAAATCCGAATCGAAATCGAACCCCTCGTCTCTCCCAAACCGGCCGAGACTTGGGGAGATCCAAGGTCAGCGAATTCCTATCCCCTGAGCATTATCAATGGTTGTCGCCGATCTCTTGGATTACGGGTGGTGCCGGGATCTGCCGGACCATCGGGACATCACTCCGCAGCATTCGATTGCCCGCCGGCTGTTGGCTTCGCTGCAACCGGGGCTAGACAATCAACCGCGTCCACTGCGGGTCGATTGGCGCGAGTACTTTCTGCCCGTGCAGAATCAGCTCGAACTTCCCACCAGCTCCGCACACGCCTGCGTCGCACTCGTTCAATATTTCCAGCGACGGTCGACCGGTGAAGTGATCCTTCCGTCGCGGCTGTTTGTCCACGCAAACTCGCGGCGCTTGGCAGGTCGAAACGGCTCGGGTTGTGCCGGCAGCTTGCGCACGACGCTGAAAGCTATAACGAAATTCGGCCTGCCCCCCGAACGCCATTGGCCCTACGATCCCGCGGCGATCGACCTGATTCCCGACTCATTTGTTTACGGTTTCGCATCCGAATTCCGCAGTATACGCTACGTTCGCCTCGATGGCGCGCGGCAAACCGGCGCCGAGACCCTCGAAACGCTCAAGTCGTTCCTGGCCGCGGGGTTCGCCTCCGTGCTGGGATTCGGCGTGCCGAGTTCGCTCACCAACGACGCGGAAATCCCGTTTCCGACCCGATTCGATGCCATTCGCAACGGCCAGGCTGTCGTCGTTGTGGGTTACGACGACGAGCCGCGCATCCGCTCCGAAAAAGGGGCTCTGTTGGTCCGCAATTCTTGGGGACCGGGTTGGGGGATGGATGGATACGGTTGGCTCCCCTACCGGTACGTAACTGACCGCCTTGCGGCCGACATCTGGACCCTGTTGCGCGGGAAATGGCTCCGATCCGGCGAATTCCATCTGCCGTCGTAACCCCTTTCAGCCCGGCGACTGGCGCGAACGCGCCCAGGCGTCACCCTATTCCCACCTAAGCATCGCCACAACGTCTGTATCCCTTAGACGGTGCTGGGGCAAATATAAAGCCTCCCCCGAAACTGGGACCTATTGTTTGTTGAGCCTCCCGCGGGGAGGTTGGGCCCTCATCAGATAAACGAGTCTCCTACCGTGCTCGATCAGCTTCAATTACCGGCGCCGCCGGTTACTCCTGCTCTTGAAACTCCTTTGAGCTTCTGGCCCCGACGCTGCGACCTCTTAGGCGTGCAAGTCAGCGCGACGACGTATGAAGAGGTGTGCGACGTCGATCGTCTCGGCGGTTCGATGCGGAGCAGCCGGCGGTGGTCTCGTTTCACGCCGTGCACGCCATCGTGACTTCCAGCCGCGATCGCGATTTGCTGCGCAAGGTCAATGATTTCGACCTGATTGCTCCCGACGGGCAGCCCGTGCGCTGGGCACTCAACCGTCTGTACAACGTCGGCCTGCCGGATCGGGTCTGCGGCCCGGAACTGATGCTGCGGCTGTGCGACCGGGCGGCCCTCGAAGGCATTCCGATCTACCTTTACGGCAGCTCGCCCGAAGTCATCGAGGCGCTGTGCCGCAACCTTACCCAGAAATTCGAGGGTTTGATCATCGCCGGAGCAGAATCGCCTCCGTTTCGCAAATTGACCGACAGAGGAAGACGAGGAAATGGTCCGCCGCATCAACGAGAGCGGCGCCGGAATCGTCTTCATCGGACTGGCTGCCCGAAACAGGATCATTTCGCCGCCGACCATCGCGACCGCATCCGCGGCGTGCAAGTCTGCGTCGGAGCCGCGTTCGATTTTCATGCCGGCGTCAAAAAGCCGGCTCCCGTCTGGATGCAGCGGCGCGGCCTCGAATGGGTCTACCGCCTCGTCCAGGAGCCGCGCCGCTTGTGGCGCCGCTATCTCGTCACGAACACGCTGTTTATGCAGAAAGTTCCTGTTTCAGTGGGGTCGCATGTGGCTTCGAGGGGTGCCCTCGACAAACCAGAACTGACGAAGAAAGCAAACCATGAAAGATGATTTGATCGTCGTGGCCGGAGGTGGCGGATTTATCGGAGGCCACCTGGTTGCCGACTTGCGGCGTCAAGGCTACTGGCGGATCCGGTCGGTCGACGTCAAACCGCTCGACGAGTGGTACCAGGTCTTCGACGAAGTGCGACAACGTCGTCGCCGACTTGAAAGAGCTGGAAGCCTGCCGCTCCGCCTGCGAAGGGGCGACGACAGTCTACAACCTGGCGGCCGACATGGGCGGCATGGGCTTCATCGAGAACAACAAGGCCCTGTGCATGCTGTCGGTGCTGATCAATACGCACCTGCTGATGGCCGCCCGGGAAGCCGACGTCGAGCGGTTCTTCTACGCCAGCTCGGCCTGCGTCTACAACGCCGACAAGCAGCGCAGCGCGGACGTCATTCCGCTCAAAGAAGAGGACGCCTACCCCGCCATGCCGGAAGACGGCTACGGCTGGGAAAAGCTCTTCTCCGAGCGGATGTGCCGCCATTTCCGCGAAGACTTCGGCCTGCTCACGCGGGTCGCCCGGTTCCACAACGTCTACGGTCCGCACGGCACCTGGGACGGCGGGCGTGAAAAGGCTCCGGCCGCCGTTTGCCGCAAGGTCATTCACGCCGTCGAGACGGGCAATCACGAGATCGAAATCTGGGGCGACGGCAACCAGACCCGCAGCTTCATGTACATCGATGACTGCATCAAGGGCATCAACGCCATCCTCTACAGCGACATCGAAGAGCCGATCAACCTCGGCTCGAGCGAACTCGTCACGATCAACGGCCTGGTCGACATCGTCGAGGACATCGCCGGCATGAAGCTCAAGCGCAAGTACAACTTGAGCGCGCCCAAGGGTGTCAACGGCCGCAACAGCGACAACACGCTGATTCAAGAGTATCTCGGTTGGGAGCCGAGCATTCGCCTGCGGGACGGAATGGAGAAGACCTACCGCTGGATCGAGCAGGAGTATCGTGCTCGTCTCGAACTCAGCACCGTGAAAAGCTAGTCAATTGTTCGAAACGGTTTGCGGCAGCCGCCGAGCGACCCTCGGCGGCTGCGCGCGGATTTCGCGCTCATGCTCGACAAAGTGACCGACGGAGCGGCCCAACCCTGCTCGACCCGCTCTCCGAGAGTCTCGCGAAGGACGGACGAGGCGTCGGTCCCCTCCCCCAAGATCGTACGGGCCGTTCTGAATCTGACGTCGGATCTCGTCCTGTTCTTTGATCCCGAGGTCCTGCGGTTCATCGACGTGAACGAGGCGGCCTGCACGGCCCTGGCCTATTCGCGGCGAGAATTGCTCGAGATGGAACTTGCGGAGGTCGTCGCTCCCCAGGCGCGGGAACTGGTGGCGTCGGCCCTTCGTCGTTCGGAACTCGAATCCGCCGCAACCGTCGAAGACATTGTCGCTCTGCATCGCCGCGACGGTTCCGAGTTCCCGATCGAAGCCACCGTGCGGCGGTTCGAGCTGAAGCGCCAATCGATTGCCGTCCTCGTCGGTCGTGACGCGACCGAACGGAAATGTCTCGAACGTCTTTGGACCGTTCCGGCGCATCTCGATCCGCTTGACCGGTCTGCCGAACCGGACTGTGCTGGAGACCCGCCTGCAGGCGGCGACTTCGCGGCCCGGCAAACCGAGCGGCCGGCTTGCCCTCTTGCTCGTCGACTTGAATCATTTTAAGCAGGTGAACGATCAACGAGGTCATCTTGCCGGGGATGCCGTGCTCAAGATTGTGGCCGAACGCCTGGCCAACTGCGTTCGCGCCGGCGACCTCGTGGTCCGTTACGGCGGCGATGAATTCGTGATCCTTGCCGACGGCCTCGTCGACGTGCACGAAGCGGCCGGTCTGGCCCAACGCATCGTGGCGGCTGCTAGCCAGCCGATCGCGCTTTCCGACCACGAAGTCCGCATTTCAGCGAGTGTCGGTATCGCGATCGCCTCGAGCGAGGATTCCGTCGGCGGAATCAGTCGCCCCTCGCTCTCGGCCTTAATTGCACGCGCCGACCGGGCGATGTATCAGGCGAAGGCGGCTGGCCGGCACGGGCATTACGTTATTCTCGATGGCCACGGGCTTTAAGTCGCCGCGTCCGATCGGCTTGATGGAACGGACGCCGAGCGTGCAACTCATATTGGCAAGACCGCTCGCGTCGACTATAACCCGTCGACCATCGCTCTCGGCCGATTCGGTGAATCATGCCCGATTCGCATCGGCAAGAGCCCAAGCCTCTCTCGTTTTACTCCACAAAATCTCGAATCCTCATAAGTCTGCCGACTCGAATCCCCCTTCCAAGTTGATTTCCGTGTTGCGCGATCCGCGCAGCTCGGTCTCGTTGCCGGTTTGATGCGGCGTGGTCCCGCAGCATCATTCCCTACAAGGAGCCATCGCATGCGCGCTCCGGCCAAAATATTGAAATTGGGAGCGCTCGTCGCGGCCATGTTTGGCCTGCCCGGCTGCTGTTGCTGCCTGTATGAACAGATGCGCTGGCGCAGCTGCAGTCGTGTCAGCTTTATCAGCAGAATCAAATGCTGGCCTCTTCCAATTCGCAAGCGATGATGTCGTCCCAGCAGTTTCAGCAGGCGCTGGTGGCCGCGAACCAGCGGCTCGACAATTTGAATGCCGAACGCACGCAGCTTCAGCAACGCTACATCGCGCTCTTGGACCGACAGCGAGCCCAGCCGAGCCCGCTCTCCAGCGAGGCAACCGCACGGTTCAAGGCCCTCCAACAGAAGTATCCG
Organism: uncultured Planctomycetaceae bacterium; assembly: GCA_963756305.1. Classification (GTDB taxonomy): domain Bacteria; phylum Planctomycetota; class Planctomycetia; order Planctomycetales; family Planctomycetaceae; genus DASPSM01. The sequence goes on along the minus strand of CAVWNP010000001.1, from coordinate 377,661 downwards.
CAATTTGAATTCGACCCGCACACAGGCGTCAGCAAATTCAATAACGACATTCTCTTCGCGTCCGGAAGCTCGGAGCTTCGCGATGACGGACGCAAGCTGCTCCAAGAATTTGCCGCGATCATGAATGACGGCGACGCTCAACGGCTGAACATCCTCGTCGTCGGCCACACCGACGATAAGCCGATCGCCCACGACTTCACGCGGACTCATCATCCGACGAACTGGAATCTTTCGACCGACCGCGCGGACGCGGTCGTCCTCGAACTGTCGCACGATGGCCTTAAGGAAACCCGTCTCGGCGCAGCCGGATACAGCATGTTTCAGCCGGTCGCTGAGAACAAAGACGAGTCCTCGCGGCGCAAGAATCGCCGGGTCGAAGTCTTCGTGCTAGCACCGGACGCGGTTGTTGCGGGTGGGATCCGAATTGGTCGCGAAAATGACCGACCGCGACGTCGCAAGCTCAAGCCGCAGAGTCGGTTTCCGCGTTCGTGACCAGTCCGCGTTCGAGCGTCTGGCGTCCGACCGCCGTGAGTTGGTACTGGACGCCGACTTTGCCGGATAGCTCGAATTTCAGGCATCCCAAGGCGATCAGCGTGCCGTGCAACCGGCTGAGCTGCGCCGCCTCGACGCCGTCGACACGTGCCACGCGCGGTCGCCAAAGTTCGCCATTTTCGTCCGGCGGAATCGGCGGGTCCATCGGGCCGTTGTAGGCCTGGAGAACGCGGCGCCATTCGTCGCTTCGGGCCAGCTCTTGGGCGACAAAATCGAGCATGCACAGGGTATCGGCCGAACGTCCGACACGGGCCAGCCGGTATCCCCAAGCCCTGAATGACCGGAAAATCCCGAACGCCCCTTGAGCCGCCCGCTGGGTCCGAGATCGAGAGTCGACCGTTACAACCCGTACGATCGGCACAGCACCGATGCACCTCGCTCCCGAAAAAGGCGACGGCTTTAAAGCTTGAGGAAAATGTTTCTCTTTTCCAGGCTGCGGATGAAAAGCCAGGTGATGTAGAAGAAAAAGGCGACCGAGGCCCACATCACCCAGGCGGGCGAATCATTGGGAATGAAATTCTTGATCGCATCCCCCGTAAAGTCGTGCAGGATATAGCCGACGAGCGCATTGGTTCCGAACGTGCGGAACACGCCGACTTTGATGCCCAGCATGTCGGACAGGATGTAAAACAGTCCGTAAAGAGCCAATGAAAATCCGGCCGCGAAGGTCAGGTACGAAATCGACCCAGCGCGCTGGCTCATCATCCAGTAATTCGACTTTCGGTACAGGTCGCTCTTGTCATCGGTTTTGCGCAGCCCCTCCTGATTGACGATTCCCGAATCGGGATCGTGGCTATGCGGCGGCGGGACGAAGGGGGGCTCCGCGAGTGACTCGGACCAGCGATGCTCCTTGAGGTTGGTCTTCCAGCGCTCGAATTGTTCGCTTGAAGGGATGACCGGGTTTTTCGCCAGCTTGGTCGAGGCTTGCTGCTGCACCTCGGCCGCAGGGACGTCGTACATACGTGTCGCGCTAGAGGCGAGCCATCCCAAAGCCATCAGCACCGCGCCCCATCCAAAGAGATGGGTCAGCGCCGCAGCGCGGCTGCGCGGTGTCATCACCGCGTCGCAGGCCAGCGTTCCGATCATCGTTGGAATCGTCCAGGTCAAAAATCCCAAATTGCCGCCATCGATGCCGGACGGCGGGTCCTTCATACCGTGCAAATAGCCGTTCACCCAGTCGAAATAGAAGGCGTTCGACAGTCCGACATGAATGGCCGCCGAGAGGATCATGTAGAGGATTCGCCAGATCGGCCCCAGACGTAGCACGGGCAGAATCCACAGTGACGTGACCGCGATGTGCGTCAGCGTTTGGAACCACGTGTTCTTCAAGGGATCGTGAATCGCGTTCCACACGCCCTCCGCGACGTGAGTCAGCGTTTGGAACCAGGTGTGACTCGGGGAACCTTGAAGTTTGCTCCACGAGCCAAGCTCTTTCATGTTGTGCCAGTTAAAGGTTTCGCCGTGCAGATTCGGCTTGGCGACATAGGCGACGAAGATGGAGATGAGTATCAGGCCGGCCAGGCGCTTGACCATGTGCCAATAGGCGCGTGGCAGACCTTGATCATGTTCCCGACGGCCAAAGCTCAACCGCATCGAGAAGCCGACGGCGAAGAAAAAGCCCGGCATGATCGTGTCGGCATAGCTGCAATACGTGTTGTGGTGGTGGCAGATGAAGGGAGCCGCCCAGAATCCGCTCAGATAGTTCACTAAGAACATGCCGGCGACCGTGTAGCCGCGGAACTGGTCCAGGGATTCGATGCGATTTTGCAGGGGAGGCATGGAGGGCTCTCGTCGTGATCGAACGGGCAGGCGAAAGGTCCAAACTAACCAAGCCGCCACAGGCCATCAAGACGGCAGCGATTTCTCCCGATTGCTAAACCGCGCGTGAATGGCGAGAGGGCATGGGCCGATGCGGGGCCGAGCGGAAGGGATAGCAGTGTTGGCAGCGGATCGTCACGCGGGATGACGATCGAGTCCTATCTCAAAAAACTGGACACGAATGGGGACGGAAGCTCAACCCTGGCGAATTGCCCACAGAAAACAAAGGCGGAGAACTCAGCCTGCGCGAGCTGCTGGCGCTCGCCCGCCGATGGTTCGCAACCTCCGTCCGGAGATCACAGCTCCTGAACCTGGACAGAGCGGGCCGGACCTCCTTTGTGCAAGTAAGCGGTTGCGACTAGGCATTAGTTCGCCTCGACGGCCACGGGATCGCGCATTGAGTCGTCCATTTCGACCGTGCTCCCCACCTGAATCCCGCAGCGATCGCATTTTGTTTCGCAGACTGCCGCGCGTGATTCCTGACATCCGCGCGGCCTGCGATTGATTTCCTTGGGCGTGCCTGAGCACCCGAGTGAGAAGGTAACGCTCCATCATCTCAACGCTGGCGGCATACATGTCTTCCGACCCACGCCTGAAGCATTCGTCCACAAAGGGACGCAAGTCGCTGGCAGCGATGTTAGCCGACGGTGCGGACGGCAAACGCGTTTCGGACCCCATAAGAACGTGATCGGGCAGAAAGTCCGGCAGGATCACGTTGCCCGTCGTGTTGAGTAGTGCCTGCCGGATGACGGCCTCTAGTTCCCGCACGTTCCCCGGCCAGGTGTAGTGTGTCAATATGTCGAGCGCCTCCGGCGAGATGCCGTGTACTTCCGCCTTGTTCAACTCGCGCGCGAACCTCGACAAAAGGTGTTCCAAGAGGAACATAATGTCCTCACCCCGTTCGCGCAGCGGCGGCAGCTTGATCGTAAAACCGTTCAGCCGGTAATACAGGTCTTCGCGGAATGTGCCTTTCGCCACCATGTCCTTCAAGTCGCGATTCGTAGCGGCTATCACGCGCACATCGGTTTCGATCGTTTCGTTGCCCCCCACGCGCTCAAATCGCTTCTCCTGCAAGACGCGAAGGATCTTGCTCTGCAGGAGCGGGGACATGTCGCCCACCTCGTCCAGAAACAAGGTTCCTTTCGAGCACTGCTCGAACTTGCCGATGCGGCGGAAATTGGCACTCGTGAATGAGCCCTTCTCGTGTCCGAAAAGCTCGCTTTCCAAAAGCGTCTCCGGCAACGCGGCGCAGTTGAGCGCGAGAAACCGCTCGGACGAGCGGGCGCTGTGGTGATAAATGGCCCGGGCCACGAGTTCCTTTCCCGTGCCGCTTTCGCCCACGATCAGCGTCGTTACGTTCTGAGGCGCGACGCGGCCGATGGCTTTGAACACCTCGCACATCGCCGGGCTGCGGCCGATGATTTGGTCCCCGCCCGCACTTGGTTTGTCGTTGTTGGGCAGCTCGACGGGGACCTGCATCAGCCGGCGAATTTCCATCGCCCGCTCGACCAGGTCCTTTAGCTTGGGCAGATCCAACGGCTTGAGCAGGTAGTCATACGCGCCCAGCTTCATGGCCTCGATTGTTGTATCGCTCGTCCCGCCTGCTGTGATGAAAATGATGGGCAGCTTGGGATCGCGGGCTTGAATCTTTCGCACAGCTTCGAGACCGGAACCCTCCGGTAGCATGATGTCGAGCAATACGACGTCCGGTTGTCGCTCCAGGAGATTCAATCCTTCTTGAACCGACTTGGCCGGCAAGACGTTCACGCCGGTTCCCTGCACCGCCCGTTCGATCAAGAAAGGAACGGCGCGGTCGTCATCGATAACCAGCAACGTAGACATATTGGCCTCGCAATAGGGTAGGTGGGCTTCCAATCAGCGGGACAGTTACGATCGGAGCAACAATGTTTGCTCGTGTTAAGCCGAGCACCGCACGTGCAGTCGATTCTCGATTCCTTGCACGTGACTTAATGTCAGCAGAACCTCTTGGGCAATCTGCTTGAAATAAAACGACGGCACGTCGCCTGACAATTCCACGATCCCGTCCACAACGCGGTATCGAATGCGTTGCAACGCCGCACAGCGCGTCTCACGCAACGATTGCTTCACTTGAAGGGAAAGGTCGCGGTCAGATGGACTCGACTGAGCGAGGGGAGAACTCATTCAATTCTCGGGTGATTGCTGGAAGTTTTTCAGGGGAGTCAAAAGGAACCAGACTGGCCGCGTTCCTCTCATGCAAGCGCCGTGCCTAAGCCGCTTGGTCTCGAAGAACCGCCGGAAACAACCTGTTCGCACGATCGTTACGACCGCACTCGCTCGCTCGATCAAGAGCCGGTCGGTCGTTGGACGACCAAGATGGTCAATGGTCGGCCATCGGCTGATGACTTTGCATTAAGCCGTTCAATCTCAAGAAGGGTCAAAGACGGCCAACGCTACGCATGGGCTCAGGTCAATAGAGCTGCCTCTTTAGCGCCCGTCAGTGCAAATCATTCGAAAAATACTTGGATTTCCGGCGGACTGTGACACCGTGCCCAGGCGGCACAGCACGTGCACGTTTTCTTGACGTGTCGAGTTGTGCGATTGCGACCTCGGCCATAGAGCATGGCGTAGAAATGGCGCCCCGCTGCGGCCTCAACATTGAACACCATGGATCCGCCGAGTTGGAGCCATCGTTCAAGAATGTTCGCAGCTGGCGACAGCAGCTAATCCCTGGAAAGGCACATTCGGCGTCGATTGAGCAGGGTCAGCCAAAAGGGAGGGCAGAGCGCCAAGCCTAGACAGCATCAACGCACGATAGGCTCTCGTAGAGCACGTGCGGATTCGAGAAGAGATCCATGCCTGGAGTGGCGCGGTCTCTTCTTTTTATTTCGTTGCCGTACGCCGCGGCGGAGACCGCAGAATCTCCTGCAAATCACTCAGCCCGACCGGCTTTTTCAGGATGCGATCGAATCCCGCGTCATAGGCCTGTTTTTCGTAGTCAGGGCCCTCCCAACCACTGACCGCGACAATGCATATGCCGGCGAGATCTTGATCCTGGCGGGCTGCCTCCGCGAACGCGTAGCCGGACATTCCCCCTGCCATCATCAGGTCGCAGAGCACGATTTCCGGCTTAAAGGTCTTCGAGATCGCGATGCCTGCCTGGCCGCTCTCGGCAGTTTGCGTCGAATGACCAAGCTTCGTGAGCAAAAGCTGCAGGATGGTCCGCGCGTCGGTTGAATCATCGACCACCAGCACCTTGCGCTTGGGCGCCGCGGCCGCGTTCGCCATCGGTGAGGGATTCGCGAAGCCCTTACCTTCGAGTTGACTCATGGCATGTCCTGTGTCTGCAAATCGGATGAAAGCCTGAGCATTCTAGCGGTCACCCGATGGAAGCCCAAGGCGCCGCTTGCACCCATGACACGAAAAACGGTGGCCATCGGGCTCAATTCCGATGGCCACCGCATGGTCCTCCTTGAAGACACCTCCGTGCACGCTAGCTCCGTCGATGGCTCTTTGTTGAGCCAATCGCCGTGTTCGTTGATGCGCCGAAGGTTTTCGTTCTCCTACGGTCGCCGCTCTTGACGCGGAGCGGCCGGCGCGGGCCGCCGCACGGCAGGCGCGGGTCGTTGCACACCCATCACGCGTTCCGGTCGGCGCGGCGGCTGGGCGATTCTGGGTTCAGGCCGTTCCACACGTTCTTGTTGCGGCGCGGCGGCACGACGTTGTTCGATCGCCGGTGCCCGCATTTCGGGTCTAGGTTCCGGTCGAACCTCGCGCCGAGGCTCCACTCGCGGCTCTGCAACATGATTTTTCACCGCCCCGGGTCGAACCTGCTCACGCTCTTCGGGAGCGGTACGTCCCAATGCGCGGACCGGAGGCAGATGGAAGGTGCTGCGCGGCGGCGCGGGATTCGACCGCCCCTGCGCGGCGCAGTTCCCCGCGGGGGTCCCGGTGGATGTTCGAGGCGACTACGGTCTTGGGCCAATCGCCGTCGCAGAGCGGAATTCTCTTGTGCCTGACGACGCTGGACGTCATTGAGCCGCACTGAGTGCCGAGCCGTTTGGTTATCCCGCATCGCCTGGTCAATATGCCTGACCAGAGGACGATAGTGAACGCCTCCCGGGCCTGTCCGCGCCAGACGCTGTTCGTCACGCCAGGTCCGCGGCGGCCTGGCCGCCGGATCGTGGACTAGCCGGTCGTAGCGGCGTCGGAGGTCGTCTCGCCAGTGCACATTGTGTCGGCGGTCGAACCAGCTTCGGTATGCGAAGATCGGGTCATAAAGGTAGGCGCCCGTCCCTACCGAGTACCAGGGGTAGATGCCGGCCTGTTGATATTGCGAACCGTAGTAATCCCCGAAGTAATAGTCCTGATACGTCGGATCGACGAACAGATTGTCGGCGAGCAACCCGGAATCGATCACGTATTCCGGGCTGTAGGCAAAGCCGCTTTGTTGATAGACGGGGCTGTCAAACACGACGGGCGAAAAAAGCATTCCGCGGTTGTCGAGTGGATAGTCCCAACGGCCGTCGATAAAAACGTAGCCTTGCGGAGTCCATTGGTAGTGTGCGGCAACCCACACCCAGTTTTGCACGGCACGCGCCCAATAGCCCGGCTCAAAATTGTAATTGCCATTCGCGAAGACAAATGTCCCAGGAACCCAGAAGACATCCGGCGAAGGGGGCGAGTTGGGATCGACTCCTTCGTCTTCGTATGCAGGCGGGGCCGGCAAGTAGTTGATTTGTTCGGTGTCAGCGGAGACCCAAAAGCCCGGAACGCGCTGAGCGCCCTGGGCCGCTTGCGTCCAATAACCAGGAACCCAACGAGTCCCCGGCGGGGGGATGCGCCATGTTCCGCTGACCCAAATAAATCGTTTGCTCTCTCCATCCCAGCCCCAATATCCCGGAATCCACTCGGCGTTAGGGTCATCGGGCCGAATGCCCGCCGGAGTTTCATTAATTGGTTGCGGCGGTTCGCCTGCGACGGGTGGAATTGGCTGCGGTGTGAGCCGCATCATCTCGGCGTAGCCCTCATGCATGGGGCCGCGCACCAGCGGCTCGATTGGCCCGTTGGCGGCCGATGCGGCCGCATCTTGGTCAGGTCCCGCTGCCTGGGCGTTCGCCGGAACCGGCGGCGTTGACGGCGGATTTTGAGCCGTTGCCGGGGCCGCGACGACCCCCAAATAGCAGCAACAGCCAAGAATGCTCCACAGTGCTTTTGTCAGGTGTGTCATTAGAGTCTCCTCGGTAGTGGCGCATGGTGGAGGCAGTTTCCGTGCCAAGCCACGCGGGAAGCGGAGGCTCGTCACGCGCCCCGGGTTCCGAGAAGACGATCGTATTCGCCCGAGTTCATGAAGCGGGCGTCTGCGCCTCGAGTGAGTGGCGGAGCTCGTCAATCTTGACCATCATCTGCCCCGTCAGTTCGTTCAAATTGGCGATCGCTGCGCCAATCGACGTCTTGTCCTTGACGTGCGCGAGCCCTTCAATTTCGAATGCTTTGTCCTGGACGGCCCGACAATGGAGATTCGACACCAGGCCTTTGAGAGAATGAGCGGCTCGCTCCACCTCAGCATATTCTCCGCTTTGGAGCGCAGTCTCCATGCGACGGACGAATTCAGGACTGTCCTCGGCGACAAATTCGATGATCCGCACGAGAAGCTCCCGATCTCCGCCGACGCGCTTCAATGCCCCAGGTACATCGAATTCGATCGAGGCCACCATGATCGCTCTCCAACCTATTCTGTAGACGCCCCCTGTCGAAGGCTGGCACGCGCTCAAATTCCCTCGACGTTCGAGTATAGCCGCGCGGTCTTTCCACCTGGAGGGGCACTCGGCCTGCCCGCGTCCGTGATTTACATCTCAAAGCGCTTGGACTGGTCAAACCGCGGATGCGGTGCGACCAGCACCTGCCACGCTTTACCCCCGTCAGCTCGCCGCGACTTCCGTTCCCGCACTGACCATTCCTGTCGAATGGCTTTGCATTCATCGCGAATTTGGCTGAGCGTCGGCAAATACGCGGCGGTGAACTCTGCTCGAGCGATCATGATTTCCTAACCTCTTCGATAAGTAAACGACATCCGTTTCCGCAGGCTGTCACGCGATTCGCAAATTTGGTGCCGGTTCATCACTCGAGGTGGCGTTACGGCAACCGTGATTTAATGGCCGCATCATGTGTTGATCGGAGAGCGACCGGCCCGGTTGGAAAGGCACCAGCTCAATGCGAATCAAATTGCAGCAGCCTGTTTCGCAGACTCTGTGGGCGCGTGCTGAATTCTGCGGAGCAACGACCGCGGAAACGCCAAAGGTCCGGAGGGAGGCAGATGCACGTGGCACGGGGGTTGCAACACCGGATGAGAGTGGATTCCAGTCGAAAGAGATCAAAGACTGAAAGAGACCGTGCGGCGATAAATTTGCCGCTCCGGCTCGAAGCATTTGCTGAGGAGTTGAACGATGAATTGGGATACGGCCAAAGGCGACTGGAAGACGTTCAAAGGCAAAGTCAAGGAACAGTGGGGCAAGCTCACCGACGACGAACTCGATCGCATCGAAGGGCGTCGCGATCAATTGGCCGGCGCGATTCAGAAGCGCTACGGCATTGCCAAGGATGAAGCCGAACGCCAAATGAAGGAATTCGAGAAATCCTGCGATTCGTGCGCGATCGAGCACGGCACATCGCATGTCGTAAACGGTCGGGCCGTATGCCTGACTTAGTGTAACCCGCGCGCGGACCTGCCCTGGTGACCGCGCGGGTTTTTCGTTGCGCCTGTTTGGCTGTATCGCGTCGCTGATTCTAGACGCCGATTAAGAGCCGCGGAGGCGACTCGACCGTCTCTTTGATTCGACGGAGAAAGCTGACTGCCTCGCGGCCGTCGATCAGCCGGTGATCGTAGGTGAGCGCGACGTACATCATCGGACGGATCACGACTTGCCCGTCGACGGGCCACCGGCCGCTTGCTGGATCGCGTGCAGTCCCAGCACGCCGCTTTGAGGCGGATTGACGATCGGCGTCGACAGCAGCGAACCGTAAATGCCGCCGTTGCTGATCGTGAACGTTCCGCCCGAAAGGTCCGCCGGCTCGAGCTTGTTTGACTCGGCCCGCTTGGCGAAATCGTCGATCGCCTGTTCGATCTGTGCAAAACTCAGTCGATCGGCATCGCGAATCACCGGAACGACGAGACCGCGCTTCGCACCGATCGCGATCCCGATATGGAATGCGTCGCGGTAAACGACGTCTGTCCCGCGAACCTCCGCGTTCACCGCGGGAAACTCCTGCAAAGCCTCGACCGTCGCTTTGACGAAGAACGACAGGATTCCCAGCTTCACGCCGTATTTTTCCTGAAACGGCTCGCGCAGCAGTGTTCGCAACTCGGCGACGGCCGACATGTCGATTTCGTTGAAGGTCGTCAGCAAGCGCGGCGTTCTGCTGAGCCGAAACGAGTCGCTCGGCGATGCGCCGGCGAATCAAGCTCATCGGCACGACTCGTTCCGGCGTTTGTTGTCCCGGGCTGGCGGCTGTCGCAAGAACTCCCGGAGGGCCCGCTTCGGCCGGAGCGGGCGACGCTTCATTTTCGAGCGACGGCCGGCTTTTGCTTCTGCTCCTTCGGCGTAGCGCAAGACATCCTCTCGCAGCAAGCGTCCGCCGTCGCCGCTCGGCGGAACGTCCTCGGCACGAAGATGATGTTCGCGAAGCAAGCGTCGAACGGACGGGGGAGCCGCCGGTCGTTCCTCGTGCTTCGCCTGCCGTCTCAAAGGCGGGAGCTGACAGGTCCCGGCGACGTCGGCGGCGTGCTGAGACGAGGGGCGAACCGGCCGCTCGCGGCGTCTCGGGGGCGCGATTTCTCGCGGGACGTGTTCTTGCTTCGGTTTCTCTCTTTCTTGTCGCGGCGTCTGGTTCCACCGGTTCGAGGTAGGCGATCACTTCGCCGACGGCCACGGTTTCGCCGTCGCGTTTGACGATTTTGGAAATCACGCCGTCGATCGGCGCGGGAATTTCCATCGACGCCTTATCCGTCTCGAGCTCGACGATTGCTTCGTCGTGCGCGACGCGATCGCCTTCCTGCTTGAGCCACTGGCCGATCTGCACCTCTTGAATCGATTCGCCGACATTGGGAATCTTCAATTCCATGCTCACGAAACACCCCCGATTGTGTCCGACCGATCGCAGGCGACCAGGCTCGTTATGACTCGCCGAACGCGCGTTCCAGGAGCGACTGTTGTTCGCGTTTGTGCACGGCCTTCGATCCCGTGGCCGGGCTGGCCGATTCGGGCCGGCTGACATAGGTGAGCGGAAATCGCCCGAACAGACTGTCGCCAAACCGCATCGTCCAAAAGGCCCTGGCGCCCATGTTGCGCGGTTCCTCCTGCACCCAGCAAGCAGGCGTGCCGTCTCGATAGGGTTCCAGGACCCTTCGCAACCACTCGTCCGAGCAGCGGATAAAACTGCTCGACGCGGACGATCGCCACATCGTCGTGTTTTTCCCGCTCGCGATAGTCGACAAGGTCGTAGTAAATCTTTCCGCTGCACAAAAGGATTCGAGACGTCTCTTTCACCGGCGCGGCGCGTTCATCAGGCAGTACTCGTTGGAACGTCCCTTTGGCCAAATCGTCCAGCGACGAAACGGCACGGGGATGCCGCAGGAGACTCTTGGGCGTGAGCACCACCAGCGGCTTGCGCCAGCGTCTCAGCACCTGCCGTCGCAGGCAATGAAAATATTGCGCGGGAGTCGACGGATAAACAATCTGCATGTTGTCGCGGGCGGCGAGGCTTAAAAATCGTTCGAGCCGTGCACTCGAGTGCTCCGGACCCATGCCTTCCAATCCGTGCGGCAAGAGAAGCACCAATCCGCTCAACCTGCCGCCAGCGATCGGCGGCCCCGGCGATAAACTGGTCGATGATCACCTGCCCGGCGTTGGCAAAATCGCCGAATTGAGCCTCCCACGCCACCAAGGCGTCGGGCTCGTCGAGGCTGTAACCGTAGTCGAATCCCAGCACGCCCGTTTCGCAGAGTGGGCTGTTGATGATCTCGACGGGGGCCTGATCCTTCGCGAGAAAAGCAAATGGGCAGAAAGCGTGCCCGTCGACGACGTCGTGCAAAACGGCGTGCCGCTGGCTGAACGTGCCCTCGCTGAGAATCCTGGCCGCTCAATCGGACGCGATGCCCCTCGGTCGCCAGGGTCGCCAAGGCGAGCGCCTCGCCGGCTGCCCAATCGAGTGGTCGCTTACCTCCGGCCATCGCCAATCGCTGTTCGATGCCGCGCTGCAGCGTTTTGTGCAGATGGAAGCCTTCCGGAATGTGTGCGAGCCGCGTGAGCAGCTCGGACAGTCGTTGCGTCAGGCACGCCCGTCTTGGGGTCATCGTCGGCGCGGCTCGTCGCCCCCCTGATAGCTCTCGCCAGATTCCGGTGAGCGTTTGCGGAGCCGGCTTGAAGTCGCCGCGGCGAGCCTCCTCGAAGGCGTGTTCGAGCTTCTCGAATCGCTGCGCGGCGATGCGGTCGGCCTCTTCGCGGGTGACGCCTTCCAGCTTCAACAAATGGTCAAGATACCCGTCACGCACGGATCGCTGATGCTCGATCGCCTGGTAGAGCAAGGGCTGAGTGAAACCCGGCTCGTCCGCCTCGTTGTGCCCCCAGCGGCGATAGCAATACATGTCGATCACCACGTCGCGGCGAAACTTCTCGCGGAAATCCATCGCCAGGTCGACGACCTGTGCGACCGATTCCGGATGCTCGCCGTTGACGTGGAAGATCGGGCTCTGCAGCATCTTGGCCACGTCGCGTGGCATAAACGGTCGAACGCCCTTCCTCAGGCGAGGTCGTGAAACCGATCTGATTGTTAACGATGATGTGCAGCGTCCCGCCGGTCGCGTACCCGTCCAGGCGGCTCATGTTGAGCGTTTCCTGCACGACACCTTCGCCGGCGAACGCCGCGTCGCCGTGAATCAACAGCACCAATCCCTTTCGCCGCTCGGCATCGCCGGCTCGATCCTGCTTGGCCCGCATCCGGCCGAGAGCCACGGGATTGATGAACTCCAGGTGGCTGGGATTGAAACAGAGCGACAAGTGGATCCGGCGTCCGCCTTCGGCCTTCCAGTCGCTGCTGAACCCCAAGTGATAGGTGAGGTCGCCGGCGCCGTTCCCGGCATTCGGGACTGGAATCGTCGAATTCGGAAAAGATCTCCTGCGGACTCTTGCCGATGATGTTCGCCAGGACGTTGAGCCGGCCCCGATGGGCCATGCCCATCACGATCTCGGCGATCCCCTGCCGGGCCGCCTTGGCAATGGCCAGGTCCAAGAGCGGAATCAGGCTCTCCGAACCTTCCAACGAGAACGTCTTCGCGCCGACATATTTTTTGCGGACGAACTGCTCGAAGATCACCGCGTCGGTCAGCCGCGTGAGGATCCGCAACTGTTCGGCTCGCGACAAGCGAAATCCGATTTTCGGACGCTTCCATCCGCTGTTGCAGCCAATCGCGGGTGACGGGATCGTCGATATGCATGAACTGCACGCCGATGTATCGGCAGTACGTGCTCCACATGCGTGCGACGACGTCGCGAACCGTCTGCGCTCCGGGACCGCCTCCGACCCACGCCGCGGAAATCGGCCGATCAAGGTCGGCCGCCGACAGGCCGTGCGCCTCGAGCGACAGGTCCGAGGCGGCCGAGCGAGGCAGACCGAGCGGATCAAGCCGGGCGGCCAGATGTCCGCGGGCGCGATACGGCGCGAATCAAATGATCGACCCGGTCCTGCAGCAGCGCCCCGTCGAGGTGCAGTTGCCGTGCGGTCGCATCGGAGGCCACACGGCCCGCCCGGGCGCGCCTACTTCGCGGCCGATCACACGCGGGGCGACGTCCGATCGCGGGAGCTTGCGGGCCGCATTTCCATTGGATGACCGGTCTGCCCGAGCGCAGCAGTTCGTCAAAATAGCGTTGCCAGCTCGGGGGAACTTTTTCCGGCTCGATGAGGAACTGCGCGAACAGCCGCTCGGCGAAGGCCGCGCTCTCTCGCATCGAGATCGCCGGCAGTCGTGAAAACGTCGGATCGGCTCATGGTGTCTGTCGGAGAACCTCGGCGGCAGCCTGGATGGACCCGAGGGGCCATGGCGGCCCCACGTGCCGTGTATCCTACGTTTGCGGCGGCGTTTGATCCAACAGACGTTCAAGCAATTGTCGCAACGCAGAGACATGCACGGGTTTAACGAGATGTCCGTCGAAGCCGGCTTCCTCCGAGCGCCGACGATCCTCCTCGCGTCCCCAGCCAGTCAGAGCGACGAGGACGATCTCCTTGCCCCATTCTTCCTGACGAAACCGCCGAGCCGTGTCGTAGCCATGCAGTTTGGGCATGCCGATGTCCAAGAGCACGGCCTCGGGCCGGAACTGGGCCGCCACCTCCAGGGCTTCGAGGCCGTCGAAGGCGGTCATGACGTCGGCCCCCATGAGCTTGAGGAGCACCCTCATGCTCTCAGCGGCATCCTTGTTATCGTCGACGACCAGAATGCGGTGAGCGGCGCGAAATCGACCGCTGGACTCATCCGGCGTCGCGTGGCCTCCCGGTGACAAGGAGGAGCCGTCGCGAGGGTCAACCATGACGACACGCTACCTGGCTCAAAGGTGATCGGCGATCCAGTGTTCTGCAGTTCCCTGCACGGAGACGCCCGCGCTGCAATCAGCGATCATCGATGCAGAACGATCGACTTGAATTATAAAATTTAAGTCAACCGACGCACCTCCTGTTGCTGTCGAGCCTGCCATGAAGATGTTGTACGCAAATCCCGTACAGCCGAGGTGGACTCTCGCTTAGAGCATATTCGGAGAGGGGTTGTGAACGACTACGCTGGGATCCTCCTCCGACAGCGGCTTCGGCGACGATTCCCACGATCGGTATCCCGACAGGCGCACTCCCCTGCTCGAACTTCGATGTACCGTCGGCGTTTTTCTTGAGCGTGGCCCAGCCGACGTAGGCCAGCAGTTGCTCTTCGCTGTCGAAAGTGGCGACCAGCTTGCGCGGCGTTCCGCGCTGGACGCATACAGGAAATACATTGATCGACCTCGTCAGAATATGGCGACTCGCGGGCGATCCGCCTTCGCACACGCGATCGGTGCGCCGCCTCACGAGCCTTTCAGGACCCATTGAATGGCCCGGTAGTGCAATTCAGCCGCGTTGGCCAAAACGAGCTTGCTCTTGAGCCGTTCGCGATAGGTATCGACCGTGCGCGGGCTCAAGTGGAGACGGTCGGCGATGGCACGAGTCGTCAGCCCGCGGCCGATCATTTCAAAGACCTCGAGCTCGCGGTCCGAGAGATTATCGACCGCCGAGGAGTGCGAGATCGGCTCGTTGGCCGCCACGCGCTCCGAGCACGCGCTGCGTCAGTTCATCGCTGAAATGCAGTTTCCCGCGAAGAACGTCGCGAATTCCCAGCAGAATCGCGCGGGCCGGCTTTTGCTTGGTGACATAGCCCATCGCGCCGGCTCGCAGCGCACGCTCCGCGTAAACTTGCTCGTCGTGCATCGAGTAAACCAAGAATCCGGGCATTGGCATCGACCGCCTTCAGCCGCTTGATCAGGTCGATTCCGTTTCCCGACCTCAGGCTCACGTCGACGATCACAAGATCCGGGGCGAGTGACCGGTAGTGACGGAGAGCGGACGCCTCGTCCGCTGCCTCGGCGCAGACATCCAGATCCTTCTGCTGTGTCGAGCATGAGCCGTATGCCGTGACGCAGCATTTCATGGTCGTCGACAATCAGCACGCGTGCATGCGCGGACGCAGCGGATTTCAGCTTGCGAACGGTAATCTTTTCTTTGGTAGGCACCTCGATGCTCTCGGGGGGGAGGCGGCAATGCCGCAAATTGGCAATCACTTGGATTGCCTTTCCCAGATTGTACCGCCGCCGACCGATGTGAGCGATGAAATCAGACAATGCGACGATCAAATTGTGCAACTTGCCCGCGAATCCAGAAACTCGTGTTGCACCCTCACAGGACGCTCTCAGCAGCAATTGGGCCGGCCGCTGGCGTTCCTTCGGCCTCAAGTCGCTTGCGGGCCTCTTGCCGGTCGACGCGAACGGTTGAAGGCGCGGTGAAACCGAGCCGCACTTTCCCGCCGCGGACCCGCAAGATGACCACTTCGATCGAATCTCCAATGTTGATTCGTTCACCCACTCGCCGACGTAGAACTAACATTGTCTCGCTCCAAGCCGGGTTGTTGAATTCTCGCTTTCGCGAACATCGGTATTTCTACGCGAGGCAAAATCAAACGATTGAGAGCCGATTGCCGAAACCGCTGTGCGAAAAACTCCTACAAGGCTTTTCTTGGAATGCGACTGAAATCGGCAAGCGGCCTGTGGCATAAGCTGGATTCAGAGAGACGATCTTGCCTGATTGGGACCGAAATGGCCGCTTTTCGGACACGGCGTGACAAGCTGGGTCGTTTTGGGCTAAACTTCCCGACGGCCGGTCGGCGGCCTGTCAACCGGGCGGCCGAGTTTGCAAATTTGCGGGGCGTAGCTCAGCCTGGCTAGAGCGCCAGCTTTGGGAGCTGGATGTCGCAGGTTCGAATCCTGTCGCCCCGACTGACATGATTCGGCGGCGTGTTTCCCGCCCAGGCGATGGTCGCTCCACCTGGGGTCGACTGTTGGCGTTGCAAGGTTACGCCGTGATTTTGCCTGACCCGCCCTCCAAGAATGCGACTTTCGCCAAACGGCGGAGATGTCGCTCGGCTTGGCTGAACTCGGCGAGTAAAAACGTCTCGACGAGGTCCCAGGCGACGGCCGGCCCCACTGTTCGGCCCCCCATGCAGAGAATGTTCATGTGATCGTCCTCGACTCCCTGACGAGCCGAGAAATGATCGTGAATGAGCGCCGCTCGGGTCCCGGGGACTTTGTTGGCACAGACGGCCGCTCCCACGCCGCTGCCGCAGATCGCGAGACCTCGCTCTGCCTCTCCCGACGCGACCGCCTGTGCGAGAGGGACGACGTAATCCGGGTAGTCATCGCCCGCGTCGAAATGATCGGCGCCGAAATCGATCACCACGTGCCCTGCGTCGTGCAGCTTCTTCACCAATTCTTCCTTGAGTGCGAAACCCCCATGATCCGTTGCCACGCCGACACGCATCGCTTGTCTCCAAGAGTTCCAGGCATTTTCCGCCGAAGCCACACGATCGATCGAACACGATGTCGACCCGAATGACTTGAGTCAAGCAAATGGCGGCGGGGTTGGCCTTATCAAGCGGCACGCTTACGGACGGCGGTGACACGCCGTCGGCTGTTGCCGAAAAGCAGCAAATGCGGAGAATCCCACCGATGCGAGTTTTCGCTCCGTCTTGATGCCCCGAGGGCTTTGCCGGTGCGCAAACTTCGTCCCCACCGGCTGTTACTCAGCAAACTCCGACTCCGCGCGACGGCCTGGCGCACTTTGGGTTGCGGCGCGACTTCCTTTCGAGGTGGAAAGTCGAAATACTTTCGGCCTGCGATTTGGAACTGCGCGGCCCAAATCACCCTCGCGGCGTGTTAGGCTGGAGACATCAGACGGATTCGAGTCCCAGCCTGTCTCCCTGAATGGCCGCAACAAAACAGTACGGGATTTTTCGAAACCGGGGGAGTCTTCCTATTCCATGATTGCCCGAGCACACAAAGAGGATCGCGGTGCCGACAATGATAATTTTCATCCGCGGTCGTTGTGGCAGCCGACCATCTGGGTTGGTTGCGACTTGTTCGCCTGGTTGCGGCTGCTCGCGCGAAATCGCTTTCGCATCTACTGGTTGTACTCGCCCATTGCCGTTTATGTGACGGTCGTGTCGTTCGTTCACACGCTGCTGCGGGGGTTGCAGCGGCTGATTTTTGGGCGTGCCGTCGAGCGGACGCAAATCTCCGATGCGCCGATTTTCATTGTCGGGCATTGGCGCACCGGCACGACGCTCCTTCACGAATTGCTGGCTCTCGACGATCGTCACGCCTTTCCGACGACCTACGAATGCATGGAGCCGAACCATTTCCTGTTGACCGAGAACTTCTGTACTCGCTGGATGGCCTTTTTTGCCCCCAAGAAACGCCCGATGGACAATATGGCCGCGGGATTCAACCGCCCGCAGGAAGACGAGTTCGCGCTGTGCATGCTCGGGGAGCCTTCGCCTTATGTCGCCGTCGCATTTCCCAACCGGGCGGCAGAGTACGACAAGTACCTCGATCTCGAAGGCCTCTCGCCGCGGGCTCTCGCGTCGTGGAAGCGGACGTTCACGCGGTTTCTGCAAGGAACTCACCTTCAAGCACAAAAAAAGGCTGATTCTCAAATCGCCGACGCATAGCTACCGCATCAAGGTTCTGCTCGAGATGTTTCCCGACGCACGGTTCGTGCACATCGTGCGGAATCCTTACGTCGTCTATTCGTCGACGGTGAACCTGTGGAAATCGCTCTATCGCGCTTTCGCGCTCGTGAGGCCGACCTCCAAAGGGCTCGATGAGCAGGTGTTGAAGAACTTCGTCCATCTTTATGACAAGATCGAAGAGGCGAAGTCGCTCGTCGATTTTGACCGGTTTTACGAACTGCACTACGAGGATCTCGGTGCGCGATCCCGTCGGACAAATGGGCGCGCTTTACGATCATCTAGGACTCGGTGGATTCGAGGACGTGCTTCCCAAACTGCAGAAATACCTCGGAGATCACCGAGGCTACGAGACCAATCGCTATCGCCTCTCGGAAGAAGAGGCTGCCAAGATCGACGCCCACTGGGGCGATGTCATTCGCGCCTACGGCTACGAACGGCCCGTCCCGATCGTTCGGCCGAGCCTGATCAGCGACCCGATTCCGCGATCAGGTTCGCTTTGACGAAGTCTTCGTTCAGCGTCACGCCCAGTCCGGCACCGTCGAGGACCTGAATCACGCCGCCGACTGCCTGAACTTTCTCAACAGTCAGTTCATGTCGAAGCGGAACGTCCTCCACGCAATCCTCGAAGAGAAAGGCGTCGCGGCACGTGGCGAGCCAATGCAGGCTGGCGGCCACCGTGAGTGGGCTGGTGTAACAGTGATTGCACAGCCGCGCGCCGATCTCCTCGACCCGGTTTTTGATGTACGCGGCATCGGTAAATCCGCAGCGCGACAGGTCGACCTGATAGACGTCGAGGGCATGCCGGTCGATCATCGGTCGGAATGCCTCGCGGCCGCATTCGCCCTCGCCCGCGGCGATCGGCACCGGCGATCGATCGCGGAGCCAAACGTAGCCGTCCACGTCATCTTGCCGCAACGGCTCTTCCAGCCAGCCGATATTGAAGTCCGCAAACTGGTGCGCACGCCGAGGGCCGTCCGCGCGTCCCATACCAGGCCCGCGTCCACCAGCAGCGTGGCGTCGTCGCCGATTCCCCGTCGGGCGCCGCGGACGAGTTCGAGATCGAGCGTCTCCGATTTCCCCATTGGCTCCCAACCGAACTTGACCGCGCGGTAGCCCGCTTCGCGCCAGCGGCGGCCGATTTCAGCCGTTTCGGAGCCGTCGCGCCCGAACAAAATCGATGCGTAGGCGGGAATCGAATCGTGACGCTTGCCGCCGAGCAGCCGATGGATCGGCTCGCCGAAGTGCTTTCCCTTGAGATCCCAAAGCGCCATATCGACGGCGGCCATTGCGGTGATCGTCACCGACGTGCGTCCGAAATACACCGTGCCGGCGAGCATCTTTTGCCAAAGTCGCTCGGTCTCGAGCGGGTTTTCCCCGATCAAGAGCTCGCGCAGGCCGCAGGCGATGTTGTGACTGAACGGCGCATCGACGATTGCCTTGACAACCTCGGGTGAAGAATCCGCCTCGCCGATGCCTTCGGTGCCGTCGTCGGCACGAATTCGCACCAAAACAGCGTCCTGACAGCTTGCCGTCTTCGCGGTGACCTTTCCGACCCGCAATACCTGGCAGATAACCTGAGCGATCTTCATGGTTGCTTTCTCGCGTTCATAAACGATGCGACTCGATCCTGTGATCTGGCATCCGCGGTGACTTGACGCCGATCCACATCAGCGCGCCCAAGATTGAGACGGCTCCGGCGACGGTCAAACTCGCCCGCCAACCGACCGACGTGCCATAAGTCGCCCCCAAGTGTTCGCTGAGCCATGGAGTGACGACGGGCGAGAGCAGCCCGCCGGCATTGCCTCCAAAATTCATCACCGCCGCGGCGAGCCCTCCGCGCGGAGCGCCCAACTCGACGATTGTGGTCCAGAAGGCCGCCTCGCACATTCCGAGCAACCCGGCCGACAAAGTGAACGTAGTCAACATCATCGTCGCCTGACCGCTCGCCGCGCCGACTTCGAACACAACGCCGCTGGCGATCATTCCCAACAGCGGGACGAGGCGCCTGCGTGCCAGGCTGGAGTCCGCGCCGGCGACCCGATCGGCAAGCCATCCGCCGGCAATCATTCCCAACCCCATCGTCAGCGTGATGAAGGTGGAATACCGCCGCGAGACGTCGTCACCCAAATGTTGAATCGTGCCGATGTAGTACTGGATCCAGTAAAAGAACAGGTACTGAAAATACCCCAAGCAGGAGTAGCTGAGGGCGAGCCAGACCACTCCGCGACGAAGCATCACGCTGGTCACGGCCGGCGGGCTCTCAATTGCGACGGAACCCGAAATCGCGGGCGAACGCGGCAAATCGTCGGAGCGTCTCGGCAACCGCCTCGTGCCCCAGGTCCAGATGCCGGCGACCGCGAGCGTGATCCATGCCGTCACGACAAATGCCGTGGGCCAGCTCAGTCGGTCGATCAATGCTCCAAAACCGTAATAAGTCGCGGAGATTCCCGCGCAGGCGGCAAATGTCACCAAGCCGTTGGCGAGCGATTTTGTGCGCGCGGGCACGTGCGCGAAGACCATGCCCGCCGCAGCCGGATGCAATGGTGCGTTGACGAAGCCCATCAACGAGCGCACGACCAACAGTCCCAGCCAAAGCGAGAATGCGGACTGCGACAACAGGCCGACTCCGGCCGTCGCCGCGACGAAGAGTGCCGAACCCAGACAGAACACGATCAGCGTGCCCCGCGCCAAAGCGATCGATCAGCCAACCGGCGGGCACCATGGCCAGCGTGTAGAACAATAAGAACGCCGAATAAATCTGCCCCATGCGCGTCGCGTCGATGCCGTTCTCGCGGATGATGCGTTCGGCACCCGCGACCGAAATTGCGATGCGATTGAAGTGACCGAGTCCGACGAGAACCATTAAGAGCAAGACGACGCGCCACGCACCGCGAGATGGCGTCGTCGCCGGCAATTTGGCGGGCGAGGCCGGGCTTGTCGAATCGTTCATCGGGCTCACTTCGCGTGCGGGGCCGGGCGATACGGATCCCGCGTCATCGTCCGGCTCGGCTGCGGCGCTGCAATTCCCCGGGCGTGATCTCGGGATTCTTTGGATGTTCGGCGGTCAAAGGCAGTGTATCGCCGTTGGCACGCTGAAGCTCGACGAGCGTCTTCAATAATTCGCGGACCTTGTCGGAACCAGAGAATCTTCAACAATGGGGGTTCGGAAAAGGGACGCAGCTCTTTTCGGAAAATGAGCTGCGTCCTCTTTTGCCCTGCCAAATCGCCTTCGTCGAGAGGATTTCTGCACGACATGATGATTCACCTCATCGACGGCACGTACGAGTTGTTTCACCACTATTACGGCCTGCGGCGTCTCCCATCGAAGGGGCTGCCGTTCGGGGCAGTCGCGGGCGTCCTGGGAACGGTCATCCAGATGCTCGAAGAGGGCGCGACGCACATTGGCGTGGCCACCGATCACGTCATCGAATCGTTCCGCAACGAGCTCTGGCCGGGCTACAAGACTGGGCTAGGTATCGATCCCGCGCTGCACGCGCAGTTCGTGCCGCTCGAAGAGGCGCTTGTCGCAATGGGCGTCGCGACGTGGCCGATGGTCGAACTCGAGGCCGACGACGCCTTGGCCTCTGCCGCACATATTGCGGCGCAGGACCCCGCAGTCGAAAAGATATGCATCTGGACTCCGGACAAGGACCTCGCCCAGTGCGTATCAGGCACGCGCGTTGTGCAGGTCGATCGCAGGAGCGGGCAGATTCGCGACGACGCGGGCGTGCGCGCGAAGTTCGGTGTCGCGCCGTCGCACATCGCCGACTACCTCGCGCTCGTCGGCGACGCAGCGGACGGTTACCCCGGAATTCCGAAAATCGGAGCCAAGACGGCCGCAAGATTGATCGAGCGCTACGGTGCGATCGAGCAGTTCCCCCCGCACGTCCTCGGCGACCACCTGGAGCGCGCGTTGCTGTTTAAGAAACTGGCGACGCTGCGTACCGACGCGCCGCTCTTCACCGACGTCGAGGTGCTGCGCTGGCGCGGAGCGACGGACGCGTTTGCTCGCGTGGCCGAGCAGATCGGTGCACCGGGCCTGATCACACGCATTGCCAAATTGACGCCCACGGCCTAGCTGCCCTCTCGACGGAAAGAGGCTCGATAGAGCTGGCGCGTGCCAGCGGCGGTTGCCTTCCGGCGTGCCTCGCTGGAGAGATATCGCGAGGTCGATCGCGCGATATAATAGCGATTCCACCTGTCCATGCTCGGAGGCAGAGTCGATGAACGACGCGCGTCCTTCCAATTTCCGCCTCAGTTGGCCGCACGGCGATTGCGACACCGGTGAGTGGACCGCGGGCAGTCGCAGCGTGGAGAGCTTCGAAGCAATCGACGACCTCGACTCTCGCTCGGTCGTGATTCCCAATCCATTTGGTCGGTACGCCATCGATCGGCTGCTCGGCCAGGGGAGCATGGGGGCTGTTTTTCTCGCGTACGACGAACACCTCCAGCGACAAGTCGCCCTCAAAATCCCATTGTTTCACGACGACGCCGCTGGTCCGTGGAAAGTGCGGTTCCTCAGAGAAGCCCGCGCCGTGGCAAACCTTCGCCACCCAAATATCTGTCCGGTGTTCGACGCGGGAGAAACGCAGGGAATACTGTATTTGACCATGGCCTACATTGAGGGCAGTCCGCTCAGCGCATTGATGTTACGCGGACCGCGGAAGCAAGAAGAAGCCGTGGAACTCGTGCGCACGCTTGCGCGAGCCATGCTTGTCGCGCATTCGATGGGCACTTTGCACCGCGACCTCAAACCAGCCAACATCTTGATCGACTCGAACGGCGAGCCTGTCATCATGGACTTCGGCCTGGCCCGCAGAGCGAAATGGAGCGACGAGGCAGCCACTAGCGACGAGCCGGGCACTTCGGACCTGGCTCGCGACCTGGGTGTCACACAATTCGGTTCGCTCCTGGGCACGCTCCCCTACATGCCGCCGGAACAAGCCCGCGGAGACCTTGCGGCCCTCGGCCCGTGGAGCGATGTCTATTCGCTCGGTGTGATCCTGTACGAATTGCTCACGGATCGCCTGCCTTTTGCCGGTGAAACGGTCGTGGACCTCGTCCGCAGAATTGAGTACGAATCGCCGACGCGCCCAGCCGCCTTCTACCCCTGGCTCAAGGGCCCATTGGAAGCCGTGTGCCTCAAAGCTTTGGCCAAGAACCCCATTGATCGATACCAAACAATGGGGGAGTTCGAACGGGCGTTGGCTGAAGCCCCGCCCACGGCCTAAATGGCTTCCCAAAATCCCGCAGCCCCGAACTCCGCACGCGGTTCCCCTTCGGCGCGCGTCGAAGGGCTTTCTCATTAACACGAGAGGAGGTCCTGTTTTCATTGCTCTTGCGGCTTCGCATCGAGAAAGTCGTTCACCATCGGGACGATGACGTCCATGCGCTGCATCAGCGTGACGTGTGTCGTGTTGGGCAAAACGGCCAATCTCGATGCAGATCGCGGCTGCATGTCGCCGTGAATCTCGCCGCCCTTCAGGCGGAACATTTCCGCGATGTGATCGAGCCGTACGCCATCGGCATCCCCATGGATGAAGAACATTGGCGCCGTGGTGGCCTTGAGCTTGTCGGCGCCGAGGTCGGACGGTTTCGAGGCCATCGCGATGACGTGCTTGACGAAGTGCGGGAATTCGTTCGGTGTGGGGCTCAGTTTCTTGTACTCGGCTTCGATGGGCGAGCCTTTGAAGACTTCCGCCGTGAGTTTGGGAATTGCTTCGCGTCCTTCTTTGACCATGCCATCACGCCGGAACACGGACGAAATGACGACCACCTTTCGCACTTTGTCCGGATGGCGGATCGCACACTGCATCGCGACGCCGCCGCCCATGCTGTAACCGATCAAGTCCGCGCGCGGGATCTTGAGGTAATCGAGCAGCGCCGCCACATCGTCAGCGAGGTTTGCACCGCTGATATCGCGGTCGATGTCGGCTGTGCGCCCGTGGCCCTGCATTTCGATGGCAATCACTTTCCGCGTCTTGGAAAGTTCGTCGATCCACCCGGTCCAGTTGTTTGTGATGGTCATGAACGCGCCGTGGAGCAGCACCACCGGCTCGCCGCTCCCGTGGATTTCGTAATACATTTTGAGTCCGTTGACGGGCGCGTAGCCCGTCGTCGGTGTTTGCTGCGTTGGTGCTTGCTGCACTGCGACGGCCGGCATCAGCATCGTCAGGAGAAAAGCGATTGTCTTCATGATTGGTCCCTGGAAACTTGGAATGGGCGACTGTCCCTCAAGTAAGTCGAATGGCGATCGTCGAAATCGACCGCCGAACCAGATTTTTTCACTGGTGCGCACCAGAAAACCTGCCCGCGACTTACCGCCAGGTATCTGGCTCGCCGCCCCAAGGGCCGATTTCCATCGTGGAAGTGCAAGTTCCCTTCACACCTCAGCCAGTACTCCGTCGAGCAGCTGGTAGCTCATTTCCATACCGTCGGTCATGCCGGTTGAAAACGCCGCGTCGCGGTCGGCCTTCGATGCAAATTTGATCGAGGTCGCCACGTTTGTGATCCCGTTCACCTCGTGGAAGGTGACGGTGACGATATAGGGTTCACTCCCCATGGAGCCGCCCAGGTTCCCGCCTCGTAGATTTGCGTATGCACGATTTTCGCGTGCGGAGAGACCTCGAGAACGTCTCCCGTGAATCCAAACTCCTGGCCGTCATCACTGCGCCAGCGCCAGCGATACTTTCCGCCGACGCGCATGTCCATCTCGCAGACGGGCATCGACCAACCGGGGGGACCCGAGCACCAACGACGCAGCAAGTCCGGCTCCATATACGCCCGCCACACCAGTTTGACGGGTGCATCGAAGCTGCGTTTGACCAGGACTTCGGTATCTGACGGCAGACTGGCTTCCGCGGGTTTCATTTCTTTCGCTCCTTTTTCTCGGCTTGCTTCAACTCGGTAAGTAACGCATCGAGCCGCTTGTAGTTGCCTTCCCAAATCTCCTGCACCTGTTCCAACCAGTCGGTGACCGCTTTCAGTCGCTCCGGCACCAGTTTGCAGGGCCGCAGCTGGGCCACTCTGCGACGCGAAATCAGGCCCGCAGATTCCAGCACCTTCAAGTGCGAGGAAATCGTGGGCTGCGTCAACGAGAAGCGGCCCACCAGCTCCGACACGGACGCCTCACCGCGGGCCAGACGCACCACAATTTCACGTCGGGTGGGATCGGCAAGAGCAGTAAAGGCTTGGTCCAGTTGTTTCATGTTAATAGATTATGGTCTATATAGATGGTTGTCAATGTACATTCCCGGGTTACCCGGCCGCCCTGGGGCCCGGGGCCGGGATTGACCCTTGCCAGCGGTCGGGGCCGTCCGTCAATCTTACGGGTACCGTTCGTGCACCGATGCTCTTGCTGCTAGGACTCCTCATGGACCGTCTCACCGTGCTCGTCGCCTGCTTGACCTTGTTTGGGGCTGCGACAATCGTGTTCGCCGAAGGCAAACAGCCGATGACCGTGGAAAACCTGTTCGACTTCAAGCGGGTGGCCGACCCGCAAGTCAGCCCCGACGGCAAGCTGGCCGCCTACTCCGTTACCAGCGTCGACCTGGCCGGCAACAAGACCTCGTCGGCCATCTGGGTGGCCTCGACCGAAAAGGGCGAGCCGCGCCAGCTCACCAACGTCCCCGGCAAAAAGGACCGCAACCCGCGCTGGAGCCCGGATGGCAAAAAGATCCTTTTCGAGTCGAACCGCTCGGGCGAAACGCAGCTCTGGGTCATCGACCTGTCCGGCGGCGAGGCGAAGCAGCTCACCACGATCAGCACGGGCGCGGAGAGCGCCGTCTGGTCGCCCGATGGCAAGCAGATCGCCTTCGTATCGGCCATCTACCCGGAGTTCTCCGAGAAGCCGTTCAAGGAGAGCGACGCCGCCAACAAGAATCGCAAGGAGGAGATCGAGAAGAACCCGGTCAAGGCCAAGGTGTTCACCAAGCTCTTCTACCGCCATTGGGACTCGTACGTCGAGGACAAGCGGCAACACCTGTTCGTCGTGTCCGCGGACGGCGGCGAACCGAAGGACGTGACACCCGGCGACCGCGACTCCTACCCGACCTCGACGACGTTCGCCACGGGCGACGAATTTCACCTTCAGCCCGGACAGCAAGTACCTGATCTTCACGGCCGTCCCGGCCACCGACGAGGCGTGGAACACGAACTACTCGATTTGCCGCGTGCCGGTGACGGGCGGCACCAAGGACTGGGAGTGCCTGACGAGTGAGAACAAGGCGGCCAGCAGCGGCCCGCTGTTCTCGGCCGATGGCACGCAACTCGTTTTCCGGGCCCAGAAGCAGCCGGGTTACGAGGCCGACCGCTGGCAGCTGATGCTGGTCGAGACCGACCCGAGCGGCAGCTTCAAAGGCAAGCCGCGGAGCATCACGGCGGACTTCGACGGCGGCGTGGATGACTTCGTCTGGGCCGGCGGTGACCGGCTGTACTTCGCCGCGGACGCCGACGGCTCGCGGCCGATCTTCACCGTGAACACGCGCGGCGACGTCGCCGCGGAAATGCCACTGGCGGCGAGGTCCGCCGCGGAGATGCCGCCGGCATGCAAACGTCGCTGTCGACCAGCCACGACGGCAGCGTCCTCGTCTACTCCGGCGCGGCGCTGAACCGGCCGCCCGAAGTCTTCGTCACGTCCAACCCGGTCGGCGGCGTCGCCCGCAACATCAGCGAGGCGAACAAGGAGCTGCTCGCCAGGCTCGACCTGCCCCGGCCGGAGAGCGTGAAGGTCAAGGTCGAGGGGGGCGACATGCAAATGTGGGTGCTGAAGCCGCCGGGCTTCGACCCGTCCAAGAAGTGGCCGCTGGCCTACCTGGTCCACGGCGGCCCGCAGGGGGCTTGGGAAGATGGCTGGAGCTACCGCTGGAACCCGGAGGCGTGGGCGGCGCAAGGGTACGTGGTCGCCCTGCCTAATCCGCGGGGCTCGACCGGCTTCGGCCAGAAATTCGTCGACGAAATCAGCGGCGACTGGGGCGGCAAGTGCTTCGACGACCTGATGCGGGGCGTCGAGTACCTGGAGTCCCTACCCTACATCGACAAGAGCCGCATGGCCGCCGCGGGCGCGTCGTTCGGCGGCTACATGATGGACTGGTTCCAGGGGCACACGGACAAGTTCAAGACGCTGATTACCCACTGCGGCGTCTACAACTTCGAGAGCATGTACGCCACCACGGAGGAGATCTGGTTCGACGAGTGGGAGCACGGCGGCCCGCCTTGGGGCCCGAACCACGCGTCCTACGAAAAGCACTCGCCGCACAAGTTCGCCAAGGATTTCAAGACGCCGATGCTGATCATCCACAACGACCTGGACTTCCGCGTCCCGGTCAGCGAGGGGCGGCAGCTGTTCACGACGCTGCAGCGGCTGCACGTGCCGAGCAAGTTCATCAACTTCCCCGACGAGGGCCACTGGGTGCTCAAGCCGGCCAACAGCGCCTTCTGGCACCGCGAGGTGTTCGCCTGGCTGAAGAAGTACGTGCCGCCGGGAGGGGAAAGCCGATAAAGGGAGGTGCCACTTGGTGCCACTGGCGACAGCTTTGGGTCGCCAGTGCGATTGCGGCTTGGTGTCCAGGACCAAACCAAGCGTCTTCCGTTCGTCGAGATCGGACCGGTCGGGCAGCCCTTTCGATACTGGCACGACACGGCGAAGACACTGGCGAGCCCCCGGCTTTAGGAGCCGGCCCCAATGGCCGGGCCTCGCCAGTGGCACCCGCCAATCGGGAACAATCCCGTCTCGGCACTCGCAACCACATCACTGCATCGCCGGGATCGCCTTGGGAATTCCATTGGCCCCGGATGGATGGCCGCCGTTCAGGGTGGTGTCGATCTCGCTGAGGGCGTTCTCCAGGTGAAGTTTGGTTTCTTGGTCCTGCACTTTTGGAAGCGTGGCGCGGATGCGCTTTGCCAGCTCGGCAAACGCCGCCCGCGCGACCGGCCGCAGCAGCAATGCGCCCGTCGGGACTTGCTCCTTCACGTCCAGCTCCTTCTTGAGGATGTCGAGATAGACGCCCTGCAGGGCTCGGCGGAGCGGGTCGATGTGCGGATGCTCGGCGTTCAGCTCGGACCACAGACCGCCTTGCAGATCGTTGACGAGCTCGTAAGCCTTGTAGCACTTGTCGCCGTAAAGCACCTCGGCGTCAAAGAGTCGTTTCAAACGGCCCTCGCTGAGCAGGCTCGTCAGTGCCGATTTCTGCTCCGACATGATGTCGTCGGCCACGTTGTGGTAGCTGAACAGGTTAATGATCGCCGGGTTCAGAAGTTTCGTCGGCGTTGTAAACGCGTTGTCCAGCAGGAACCGCACCGCCTCGCGCTGCCTTTCCTTGGAGACGCGCGTGAATTGTTCGCCGCCGCGGCCTGCCAGCGAACGGTTCTCGAGGATGCCGGCAATCTGCTTGGCCACGGCGTCGAGCCACATGCTGCGATGCCGCAAGATGGAGTTGTAGCCCTCTTGCAGCAGGCTGAAGTCTTCACCCTTGGTTGTCGTGGCGGCAACCAGGCAATCCAGGGACCGGTCGAGGTTCTTCAATCCCAGGGCCGTGGCCTCGATCGCATCCGCGCCGATATTATTGGTCAAAACGCTGGGATCGACCTCGGACGGGCCGTCTTCGCCGCCGAAGCGAAGCCAGGGCTCCTTGATCTGCCTGGCCGCCAATTCGTCCAACTCCGCTCGTTCTTCCTCCGCCGAGTGCGCCCCGGGGATCGGCCGATAGCCCCAGTCGATGGCGAAATAGTCATACGGCCCGACGATGGGAATCAGGTGCTTGACGCCGTCTTCCGGCTGGGCCACGTAGTTGAACCGGCCGTAGGACATGATCGAAGCCACGGTGCCGTGCTTGGCCGTGAATGCCGGGTCGCGGAGTTGTTTGACCGTGTAAGCCTGGCTGGCGCGATGGTTGTGCCGCAGCCCGAGCGTGTGTCCGACCTCGTGGCACGCCACGTAGCGCAGCAACTCGCCGGTCAGCTCATCGGGCAGAGGCAGCTTTCGTCCCCGCGGGTCGACGCCCGCGCACTGCACGAAATACCAGAAATTCTGCAGCTTGAGGATGTCGTGCCAGAAAATGATATGGGCCGAGATCGTTTCGCCCGAGCGCGGGTCGTGCACGTGCGGCCCCATGGCGTTTTGAACCGGCTCAGCCACCCAGCGGATGACCGACCAGCGGGCATCTTCGGGGTCCCAGCCGCGCGACGGGGCCTCCTTGCAGATGATGGCATTCTCAAAGCCGGCGGCGCGAAAGGCCGGTTCCCAATCCTCGACGCCCTTCTTCAAGTACGGCCGCCATTTGTCCGGGATCTCATTGCTGAGATAAAACACGATGGGCTTGATCGGCTTGGACACGGCCTTGGTTGGGTCTTGCTTCTCCAGGCGATAGCGGGCGATGAATTCACGATTCACCTCCCACGTCTTCGGATCGTCGTACTTCTCGAACCTCTCGGTGAAATAGCCCACGCGCGGATCGAAATAGCGCCCGCGCATCGGCGTTTCCGGCAATTGCACGAGACTGTAGTGGACCAGCGCGCTGGTGCTGTGCCCGCCGCCACCCGGGCGGCCGCGGCCCCTGCGGCCAGGCATCCCGGGCGCCCCGCCGTCGCCCGCCTTGAACGTCAACAGCGAGCGGACTTCGATATTGGTTGGAAACGCCTTGACTTCGGAGAGGTAGGAGCGCGATTCATCGATGGGCCCGCCCCCGCCGGCCTCTTTCACCGAGAGATCGGCCACGTCCGTCGTGAAGAGCGGCGTCGCCAGAATGACCGCCGACCGGTCCTTGCCGTCGGCTTCCACATTGAAGGCGGCGACGATCGTATGCAGGTTCGCGGATTCCACGGCGGTTCGTACCGCGTTGCCTTCCGAGCGCTTGTCGAAGCCGGCTTTCCAGAGGTAAACCTTGTTGCCGCGCCGCTGCCAGTAAACGACGTTCGACCCCAGGCTCTTACCGCCCCAGCTCCCCTCGGAGCCCTTGGCCACTTCCGTACGCCACAGCATCAAGTGGTCGAAGCCATCCTCCGGAATTTCAAAGTACACCTTGTCGTCGATCCGATGCACCATAAATACGCCCGGCAGCGACTGTGCATCCTTGGTGATGACCTCGTCGTACGGCTTGGGCTTTCCAGGCTTTTCAGGCTTGTCCTTCGTCGTCTTCCCGGCCGGCGTCCGCGGCTTTGGGCCGACATTCTCCGACTGGCCCCGAGCAGTCGCAATCAAGGCCGCGCACAATGCGAACATCAACAACGATTTCGACAACACTTGAGGTGACTCCAGGTGGATACAAACGTTGGCACAGCCGGGTAACGGCGACTCGCTCCATGAGCGGGCAACCGAAGAAAAGGCACGCAATGTTGCTCTCGATTGGCGACGAACGATCTCCTTCGCCCGCTCCAAACTGCCAAGGGCGCTCGGCCTTCTCAAGCTCCAGCTTATATTGCCTAAACATCCAAATCGAGCCAATCAGCCGTTCCATGCAAAGGTGCCGCGGTGGAAACAAGCGAAGATCACGAGCCGACCGGTGAAGAATGGCGACAATTGTGTTCACGGCTGTCGGCCACGGCCGATCAGGCGATTGCGTTCACAAACGACGAGCGTCCGGAGAATTGAGTACGAATCGCCGCCGCGACCTGCGGCCTTCTGTCCGCCCACTCCCGCTCCGCTTGCCCATTGAAGGAGAGGGGCCGGGGCCGAGGGGAAGATTGGCTTTTTTGATTTCTCAATCCAAAATCGAAATTCTTTTTCCCCCTTCCATCGAAAATCCAAAATTCAAGATCGCCTTGCAGTGCGGAAGCCGTGTGCCTCAAAGCTTTGGCCAAGAACCCCATTGATCGATACCAAACAATGGGGGAGTTCGAACGGGCGTTGGCTCCGGCCCCGTCCACGGCCTAAGGTGCCTCTGGCGGCTTCCTTCCGGGCGTCTTGCAGTGCTCTGGGGCGTGTCGTTCGCAGAGGTGTAATAACCTCGCCTCGCCCTTCTCCGCATCGAATTCCGTCACGTGGATGGTAGCGACGGCACCGCAGGCACATCTGAGACCTGATGGTGGCGGTCGCAGAGCCGCCAAAATCACGCGAGCCAAATCATATGCCTGGAGTTTACTCAGAACGACAGACGAGTCCGCTCCCTTTTCCTCCGTCACGGTGATCTCAATTTCGGAATCGAGCCAGGCCGCCTGCAACCAGGCGTTCCCGTCAGTCGCGGTTCCGGTCAACGCGACGATTGTTTTTCGTTGTGCCTGTTCATCGCTCATGCCGTCATTTTAGCAACCGACCACAACGCGCGGTGTATTTTCCGCGTGCCGCGGCCAGCAGTCGCATGTCACGGGTCGCTAAAATGACGGCATGACCACGCTCGCCATCCTCGATCCACGCGCCCTTCCCTTTCTCATCATGGCGCCATCGCCCGAAATGACCGAATGAAACAGAGAGGACGGGAGTCGATTCCGCCACCGATTTGATTCCCGTCCCGTTCAATTCCCTCCCGCGGATTAAGCCCCCAAGCCCCCTGGGCGAAAGAAAATAGCCCCATGATTCATCATGGGGTCTGCAGTATCGATCTCGCTCCTCAAGCCCCTGGCAAGGGGCGACAGAGCATTCGTCGACTCGAGGGACCTCTTTCGTCCCTGTCGGGACTTTCCAGGCCGAGGGGCAGCAATCCCCACGATAAATCGTGGGGCTATTTTCGGCCGCCCCAATGGGCTCAAGACACGGGGCTCAAGACACGAACTCGTCCGCCCACTCCCGCTCCGTTCGCCGCTTAGGGAGAGGAGCCGGGGCCTAGGGGACGATTGGCCATTTTTCGATTCCTTAATCCAAAATCCAAAATCGAAAATCCAAAATCGCCTTGCCGTGCGGAAGCCGTGTGCCTCAAAGCTTTGGCCAAGAACCCCCTTGATCGATACCAAACAATGGGGGAGTTCGAACGGGCGTTGCCTGAGGCAGTCGAAGTTCACGCGCAGTGAGATACCCCGATGCATTGCGCGCTTCGGGATGCGTTTTTAGCCCCCAAAGGGGCGGAAGTCTGCTTGCCACCGGTGTCAACCGGTGGTGACATGGCGGCGTGGATTTTCCCAAAGCCCCCGGAGGGGACGACACTCTTCGTTGCCAACGGATGCTTGAGGGTTTTGTGGCAGACCCCGAAAACCGTTCCCAGGGTCACACCGCACTCCGAACGTCGCACGATTCTGCCCCTCGAGCTGGGGCATGAAATGATCTGCCAGTCACAATGCCGCAATGTGGAATTTCCTCTCGCAACATTCATTAGCCCGAGATCGTTAATCGGGCAGAACAATGCGGTGAACCCGAGCTTGCGTCCGTTTCACACGGCCCGTGAAGCCGAGGAGGCGAGACTCAATCTCCAAAGTGTAGGGGGAGATACCAATGCGAAGATACTCTGTATCCGACCACCGCTGTAAGCGACCGGCGATAAGTCGTCGCAATCACGGAAGGGCGAGGATAGGATCATTGGAAAGATTGCGGCGCACAGGTGAATTCGGCTCGGCTCGCGGTCATGTTCGTCTGAGGAGTGATCGCCAAGATGGACGCGAGACTGAAGTTCTTCGCGGCCCTTTCGCCGGACAGACGATCCAAGTCCCCCGCGGCAAGGTGATCATCGGTCGCGATAATTGACGCCAGTTTCGCATACAGAATCATTCGATCGCGGCCATCATTGTTCGCTGCTCCTTCGTGACGGAGCTCTGCGGATTCGTGACCTGGGAAGCACGAACGGTATCTATGTGAACCGTCGTCGATTGGGGCGGAGGAAACGATCCTATCGAACGGAGACATGGTGTGTATTGGCGAGATGGTCTGCCAGATTGAAATCTCGCTAGCGACACAATTGTCCGTTCGCATAGCCCGGCATGCCTCGGCCACGGCGTGCGCCGGCTCCCGGCGGTGGCGAATTGATCGATCGACGCAGAGCCGCGCCTGCCGGGCCGTTTTTCGCCTCGGATAGCATCGCCACGGGTCCCGCTAGTTGGATGAACGCGTTTCCAGCCCGGCGGCTTTTATGCAGGCCTCCGTCGCACAAATTCCACCGGCGCGGCGACCCGCTGCTCCAAAAATTGCCGTGTCGCCTTCGCGGCGAGAACCTCACATCGTCAATCCGCAGGGCTCGCTAAGCTGGCAAGACGCGGTTCAGCCGGATCGCACTAAAGCCGATCTCTTCCACGAGGGTCGATCTGCGTGGTGCGAGGAGGAGGAAGATAATTACGAACCAGGTCTTATCAATTAGCAAAGGCCCCCCGCCCTCTCAGTGGGCCCAGCCCGGTAATCGCCCCGCCGGTATCCTAAAAAGTTCATACCGCGGGGGATTCAGGAAGCTCGGGAATTCTGCGCGGGATCAACGAGACCGCGTACGGCATCTCGATCCTCTTCCTGATGATGGCCTGCGTCGGCTTCGCCATGTGGGTCTATGAGAACGCGGACAGCAGGCCATCGGAACCCCTGCAACAATCCAAGCCAGTTCGCGGCCTAGGGCAAATCGAGGCCGAGTTGGCCCAAGCTGGTCTGCCGGCGCAGGAACAGCCGCCTCCCAATGGCCACGCGGAAGTGCCACAGCCTACACCGAAGATAAAAAGCAGTCCGATGAAGCAGAACCGGTTGACGATCGCTGGGATAACCGGGATCGTCGTGCTCAACTTCTTGCGCCTCGTGGTGGGTATGGCCAACCTCATCGTCATTCCGTTCCGGAAGAGTCCCTTGACGGGCGTGCTGTTCCTGATCCCGCCCCTCACGTTCTTCTAACATCTGGCGCCACTGGACCAAAGTTAGAAAGCCAGTCGGCCGTGTGATTGGACCATTAGTCGCGCTGTCGCTTGTGGTCGTGGCCTACACGTTTGTGCCGGGATTGAGCTCGGCCAGCCGTTCCGAGGGAGGCCTGCAGAATCGACTGCAAAACTCGGTGAAGCTACTCAACCAGGACGTCACGCGCCAGATCAATAAAACCCGCGAAGAGGTAAACTCGCGGAAGCGAGATATTGAAAGAGATTTTCCCGGCCAACTGAAAAAGGCCAGGAATGCGGTGAAAGGGGCGCAGGAGCGAGTCGAGAAAGCAGTTGAAGGCTTCGGCGCACGCCGTAACGAAGCACCGAGCGATTCACCAACGCCAAATCCAGATTCTGCGAAGGAAGGCTACTGACGCTCATCACACGACGACTAGAACTGGACAACGAAAATGCCCGGTGACGGCTCACCTGCTGACGATCACTTGCCGCCGATTCGAAACATCGATGCCGAGCGGACGCGCGCGGCAGATTCTGAAGCGAATTCTCCGGAAGCACCCATTGGCTCTCTGGAATCGAACGCGGAGCTGATGCCTGGTCTCATTGCCAACATGAATTTGCTCCGCAGCCGACTCCGCGCCGTCGCTTTGGCGGCGGCAATTGTCTTCGCCATCCGTTTTGTGTTCAGCCTGTTCGCTCCGGATTCGGGGGAAGGATTCGGCGGTGGAGCTGTTGTAGCCGCCTGCTCGCTTCTCTCGTTGGGGGTTGCCAGCCTGCTTTTCAGCCGTCTCACGCTAAGCGGCTGGCAGCTGCGGTGCGTCGAATACCTGTTTTTCGGATCTGTGACACTCGGCATTCTCGTCAACCAATACTTGATTGGCAGTGAGTTGATCGGCCGAGGAGACACCGTCGCAATAGTCATGTCCGCAAAAAATGAAGTCTTGAGCATTGTGATGGTGATGATCGTTTACGGGGTATTCATCCCGAACGACCCGAAGTTGACTGCTCGCATCGTGCTCACCATGGCCGTGAGCCCGGTTGTGGCGCTCGCCCTTCTGTACGAACGGCATCTGGATTCTGGCGTGTTCATTAGTTCCATGTCCGCTCGTCAAATTGTCGTGTCGAACGCGGCGTTTCTAGTCCTCGGTGCCGGAGTGGCGGTCGTTGCGGCCGCGGTGTTGAACGGCCTCATCGGTGACGTCGAGGGCGCCCACGGTATCGGTGACTATCAACTTGGCGAAAAGCTCGGCCGCGGAGAGATGGGCAACGTCTACCTCGCCGAGCACCCGCTTCTGAAGCGACCCTGCGCGCTGAAACTGATCAAGGGTAATCTTCCAACCCATGCGCGCGCTGGCCCTCTGGGAGCGGGACATGCAGAACGCAACCATGCTGTCCCATCCAAATGCGATCCAGATCCTCGATTACGGACAGACCGACGACGGCACATTCTATTACGCCATGGAATATCTGGCCGGCCTGAATATGGCGGATCTTGTGGGACAGTTCGGGCCGTTGCCCCCCGGGCGTGCGGTCTACCTCGTGCGGCAAGTCTGTGGGTCCCTGGCAGAGACCCATCGACTCGGGCTGGTCCACCGGGATTCTTGAACCCGCCAAGATTTTCGTCGCCATTTTGGGAGGCGCCTGTGACGTGGCCAAGGTCCTCGACGTCGGACTGCTTAGTGTCGCGGCCGGCCGGGATTTCCCTCGGGCTGCCGAATCTACTGTAGGTGGCAACCCGTCCTTCATGTCTCCGGAACAGGCGGCTGGTGGCGTTGTCGACAGCCGCACCGACATCTACGCCTTGGGCGCGATTCTGTACTTCATACTGACCGGGAAGTCGCCGTTTGAAAAAGTGAGCCGGGGTGTCCCGATTGTGGTGCCTGCATCGGCGCTGGTCCGGCCTCCGCCGCAAATTGGCGCTCAAGTGCCGGGCGATCTGGAGGCCGTCGTGCTGCGCTGTCTGGCAACGGCACCGGCCGATCGCTATCTCGACAGCCAGGCTCTTGTGACAGCGCCGAGCACGTGTGACTGCACTGCTGAATGGGACGAGTCTCGGGCCGAGAAATGGTGGCTCGAGCAGGCCAGCAGACAGCTTCCGCAGGACGCAACTGGCGCCGGATTGAAAGACGGCCGTGAGGTCGAGTCAGCCGATATCGACTAAAGCCCCTTTTTCAGTTTCGCCGGAAAATGGGTATAAGAAAAACTGGACACGAAATTGTGCGCCCTACTGGAAACGCGAATCCCAGGAACTTCGCCGAATGAGCGACACGATCGGCCAGTCAGGATTGGCGGACCGACTGATTGCCGACATGCGCAATCGCTGGCAGGCCGGCGACAAGGTGCTCACCGAGTCCTACGTCGAGCAGCACGCGGAATTGCGGACCAACGACAGTCTTTTGAGCCAGCTTATTCTCGCGGAGTTTCAGCTCGCCGTGATTCCGGAGAGCAGCCCGATCCGGCCGGATACATCCAACGCTTTCCGCAAAGTGCGGATTGGCTGCTGAATTTCCTGAGATCCAATACAGACGACAAGGCGACTTCTTCGCCCGGGCAAGGAATCGATTTAACACAGATTGCAGGGCCACCATCTGCCGTCCAAACGACTGTCTCGTTCGAACTACCGGCTCGCCTATCGAAGATCCCGCCACGACGCGGCGTTGTCGGTTTGGCTCCGCTCGGAAGTTTCGGAGGCTACGACCTGCTGGAAGAGATCGCCCGCGGCGGGATGGGGATCGTTTACAAGGCGCGACAGATCAGGGCGAATCGCACAGTCGCCCTCAAAATGATCCTCGCTGGGCAGCTCGCTTCCGACGAGGACGTCAAACGATTCGAGACCGAGGCGTCCGCCGCAGCCACGCTCGACCATCCGAATATCGTCCCCGTCTTTGAGGTTGGCGAGAATGAGGGACGGCATTTTTACTCGATGGGTTTTGTCGACGGCCAGAGCTTAAGCGATCTGCTGCGGCAAGGTCCACTGGCTCCCAAAGAGGCCGCCCGGCTCATGCGTCAGGTCGCCCAGGCCGTCGAGTATGCCCATTCCCAGGGGATCATTCACCGTGATTTGAAACCACAGAACATTCTTCTGTCGCGCGACGGGACTCCGCGCGTGACGGACTTCGGATTGGCGAAGCAATTGACGGCTAGCGGGGAACTGACGGCGACTGGGCAAATCCTGGGAACTCCCAGCTTTATGTCGCCGGAACAAGCCCGTGGCGACGGCCGCGAGATTGGTCCACTCTCGGACGTCTATTCGTTGGGAGCGGTGCTGTATTGCCTAGTGACCGGCCGGCCGCCGTTTCAGGCGGCCGACGTGATCGAGACCTTGCGGCAGGTCGTCATGCAAGAGCCGGTCTCGCCGCGACTCCTTAACGCTGCCGTCGATCGGGACCTGGAGACGATCACGCTGAAGTGCCTGCAGAAGGAACCGATCATCCGTTACAGGACGGCTGCCGCATTGGCCGAGGACTTGGGCCGATTCTTGAAACACGAGCCGATTGTGGCTCGGCCTATCGGGACGCTGGAGAGAACATGGCGATGGTGTCGCCGGAATCCGCCGCTCGCTGGATTGGTGGCGCTTCTCGGCATTGCTTCTGCGGGATTCGCCATCGCCACGGTATCCATTCTCCATGCGCAGCAACAGCGAACATTTGCACAAGTCGACTCTCTTTTAAACGCTGATCCCAACGCTGTACCAACCATCCTCGAAAACCTAAAGCCATTCGACAGCACAGTGGCCCCACGACTCAGGGAAATCTCGCAACAAGAACTCACGGATGGCCAGCGTTGGCGTCTAAACTTGGCTCTGCTTCCAAACGATCCAAATCAAGTCGATTATCTCCGAGATCGACTGCTTGAGTCGCCACCGGCAGAATTCAAGGTAATCCGGGATGGCTTGTGGAACTATCGAGAGAAGATTGCTGATTATTTCTGGACAATTGCTCAAGACAAGGGTAGTAATGCCGAACGCAGATTTCGGGCGGCCTGCGCTTTGGGCAAGCTTCAGCTCCGATGATCAACGGTGGGAAGACATTGCGACCTTTGTGTCGCATCGTCTCGTGACGCTGGAAGCTTCGCCCCTCGTGTCGTGGCGTGAGGCGCTGCGGCCCGCCAAGAAGCACCTGATCCCGTCGCTCGCCTCGATCTTTCGAGACACAAAACAGAAAGAACAACCTCGCAGTTTTGCCACGGAGACGCTGGCGGATTATGCGGCCGATCAGCCGGAGGAATTGTTCAACTTATTGGCCGACGCGGAGCAGTTTCAGTTCCCCATCCTGTTCGCCAAGATGGCCGAACATAAGAACAGGGAAAAGGCGAGTGCTCTGGCCCGAGACGAATTCCAAAAACGTCCGGCAGCGAAAGCGACCGAGGAAGAAAAGGAACTTTGGGCGAAGCGGCAGGCAAACGCCGCAGTGGCCCTGCTCCGATTGGGATCATCGGATGGCGTCTGGGCGCAACTCAAAGCTAGTCCCGACCCCAGGGTTCGCAGCTACATCGTTCATTGGCTCGGTCCTTTGGGGGGCGACCCGCAGCAGATTATCCAACGGTTCGACGCTGAACCGGACGTCACGATTCGTCGGGCGCTCGTGTTGATGCTCGGCCAATTCGGCGACTCGCAGCTATCGAAGGTCGAGAGACGATCGCTCATTGACAAGTTGCTCGTCGTTTTCGAGAACGAACCAGATGCCGGGCTGCGCAGCGCGGCCGACTGGCTCCTTCGAAAATGGGGCCAAGGGACGAGGCTCGAAGGAGTGATCGAAAAGCTCAAGAGCGATGACAAGCAGTTGCAGGTCCGAAAATCGAGTGAGAAGAGGCAGTGGTACGTGAACTCGCAGAAGCAGACGTTCGTCATTGTCGATCCGGGGGAGTTCCTAATGGGATCGCCCCAATCGGAGCCGGGTCGTAGTCGCAACGAAGGCGAAGCGCCACATCGTGTTCGCATTGGACGCCGTTTTGCGATTGCGACGACCGAAATCACGAAGGAGCGGTTCGAACGCTTTCAGCGAGCACGGCCAAAGATGGCCAAAGTGAACACGGCCGAATGGGTGAAAACGGAAGACTCCCCGCAGACCGCAGTAACCTGGTACGAAGCCGCGGCATACTGCGACTGGCTGAGCGAGCAGGAGAAAATCGTTAGAAATCAGTGGTGCTATGACCCGAAGGGAGGGGAGTACGGTCCTGGAATGAAAGCCAAGGACAAATTCTGGGAATTGACAGGGTATCGATTGCCGACTGAGGCGGAATGGGAATATGCGTGCCGAGCCGGAACGGGTACGAGCCGTTACTACGGGCTGACGGAGCGGCTGTTGCCGCAATGTGCATGGTTTCTGACTAACGGCGAGAACCACGCATGGCCCACCGCCATCTTGGAGCCAAATGATTGGGGGCTGTTCGATATGCTGGGGAACTCCCTTGAGTGGTGTTTTGACCGCCTCGACGATTATCCAAAGCAGGGCGGAGTCTTCGATGACACGCCGACGGCGCAGCCTGTCGAGGTCGCCGACCGCCGTGTGCTGCGTGGCGGGGCGTTCGTCGGTCGACCGTCGCTCGTCCGTTGCGCCGACCGTGCCAACTACCCGCCGACCTACCGTGACTATTTCATTGGCTTCCGCCCGGCCAGAACGCTTCCTTGATTAGATCACCTCAGACGCAGCGTTGATCTCTGTCTCGATCGGCTAATGATAAGACCGTACGAGGAGGTACGAGGCGGACAGTTTGATGCCCAGCTCTTTCGGGACGGTTGCCGACACCGGTCGATTCGTCCGGAAGCGGTTCGGCATCGGCGAACTTGCCAAGCGGATTTTGCCTAACCGAGCTTGGCGTGTTGGGCCAGCGGAGGCTCTCAGTGGGCGCGGCGATCCATTTCCTGCCGATGCCGGTGCGCGGGTACCCGCTCTGCGGGTGCGAAGCGGTCGGCACCGGCGAATGCTTCCAGCCCCCGCTGCTTCGACACATGACGTCACCGTGCAAGCGGCTCGCGCATGGGCCGCCGCCGTTGGGGAAAGGCAGAACGACTGGCCGACGCTGGTCGCTTTTGCCGCCTCCGAGAACACGTCAACTTGGAGATCCCATCGCTGTTGAGACTTAAGACATGTCCCCACCGGCGGCCAAA
Organism: uncultured Planctomycetaceae bacterium; assembly: GCA_963756305.1. Lineage (GTDB taxonomy): Bacteria > Planctomycetota > Planctomycetia > Planctomycetales > Planctomycetaceae > DASPSM01. The sequence goes on along the minus strand of CAVWNP010000001.1, from coordinate 338,188 downwards.
CGTGCGAGGGTCGCTGTCAAAAGCCGGTACGACCTTTGAACGGAGCGAATTTCCACCCGCTCGCCGGGGGCGTGGTTGCCTTTGATGTTTGGGCCGAAGGAGACGGCGTCGAGGCCGCCTGCGACTCGCGCGGAGAGCACGCCGCACTCGAGGCCGGCGTGGACCGCGTGGATTTTCGGCTCTGAGGCAAACAGCTCGCGGTACAGCGTTGCGGTCAGCTGCAAAATGGGCGAGTGCAAATTCGGCTTCCAGCCCGGATAACCGTTCGTGGTTTTCGCTTCCGCACCGGCGAGGCCGCAGATCGAGCGGATGGTCGAACTGACATCCTCCATGGCCGGACTTGTGGAGCTGCGGGAATTGCAGGCGATCTTGACTACAGCGTAGGCCGTTGGTCGACACGACGGCCAGGTTGTTGCTGCTCTCGGGCAGTGTGGGGATTTCGGGAGTCATCGAAACCACGCCCGCCGGCAGCGACAACAGAAAGCGGATCAGCGATTGCGAGTCGGCGAGCGAAAAGGCTTGCGTGGCAGTGCCTGGCGACGGTTGGAGAGAAATCTCGCGCTTGCATTGTCCCGACCGGCAAACTGTTCGCTCAGTTTGGCCCGCGCCTGATCGATCGCCTGGCGAAACGCGTCCGCTTTTTCGCCGGGGACGAACACGGTCGCGGCGCTGGACCGCGGAATGGCGTTTCGCCGGTCGCCGCCGTCGATCGTGGCCACGCGGGAGTCGACGCCTTGTTGGGCCGCCGTCTCCAGGAACTGAGCCAGGACGCGGATCGCATTCGCTCGGCCGGCGGCGATTTCCATTCCCGAATGGCCCCCCTTGAGGCCGCCGATCTCCAACCGCAGGGCCGTCCAGCCTGGCTCAACCGGCGATTGCGGCCTTGTCCAAGTGATTTCTGTGTCCCTGCCGCCGGCGCAGCCGATGGTCAATTCGTCGTCGTCCTCCGTGTCGAGATTGAGCAGCGTTTTGCCGGTGATCCCCAGTTGCCCGGGGTCCATTTTCAAGGCCCCGGTCAGGCCTTCCTCTTCGTCCACCGTGAAGAGCAGCTCGAGCGGCGGGCGCTCGAGCGAGGCGTCTTCGCAAACCGCCATCATCATGGCACAGCCGATCCCGTTGTCGGCCCCGAGCGTGGTATAGGGGCGCGGAGCCAGCCACCGTCTTGCGCAATTCCGTCTGCCGCGACGACCAACCCGGACTCGGTGACATTCACCCGATCGAGCGGAATCACGGCCTTCGCGGCGTCGGCGGGAACGGGCGCACTCGCCTCCGTCGCGGCCACAATATCCACGTGACTTTGCAGAATGACCGGCAAGCCTTTTCCGCTGCCGCCGGGGGCGGCCGGTACATGAATGCACCGATTGCCCACATCGTCGCGTTTGACGGTGTAGCCGTGCTGTGCGGCCCAGCGTTCCAGAAAGAGCATGACCGCGTCTTCATGCTTGGAAGGACGCGGAATGCGGAGGAGCTGCTGGAACCGCTCCCAAAGCCTCTGCGGCTGAAGTCCTTGCAGGGGATCAATGCTCATTGCTGCTGTTCTCTCCTAGTAGACCGTCTATCGCAAAATGGTGGAATTCGGGTGCCACTTCTATGAGAGTCTGTTGCTCGTCAAGTCACGAGGTCGTTCCCTCGTTCCCAAGGTCTCCTTTCACTCGGCAGCACGGACGAACAAAACCATCGCGCTCCCGAAGAAAAATGCTAACCGATTCTTAGGAAGTCAAAAAAAGTTCTCTGCCTCGGAGCTTGGGTACGAGGGGACCGACAAAACTGCCCACGCCGATCGCTCGGGTACCCACGCGGGTGCGAAGCGGTCGGCCCGAACAAACGTGCGGACGCCGATCGTATGACCGGAGTGGTCCGCACAAACAACTCTGCCGACGCCGCTCGCTTCGAGCGAAGCGGTCGGCATCACTAACCCGCCAAGCGGAATTTGCCTGACCGAGCCTGGCGATTCGGGCCAACGGCGACTCTCAGTGGGCGGGGCGGTGACACGCTTCCGGTCCCGGCCGCTTCGCAAAGCAACCGGCACCCGCAAAGCGGCTCGCGGATACGCCGCCACCGTTGGCTTCAGGCGAACGAATGCCGACGCCGGTCGCATCGACCGCAGCGGTCGGCACCGACGAATTTGCCGGACGCCGGCCTGTCGACTCGGCAAACGTCCGGTTTCGTCCAGGAAAAAACTTCCGCGATCACCGCGTTGAATGCAGGGCTTTGCAGACACGAGCTGACCGGGTGAGTTGAAAGTCACCAGATGTCCCGGAAATTCCTTCCTAGCCTCTTTTATAGCGAGGCGGACTCAAATCCCGACGAAAATTTTTTCAGTTTGTTCCAACATCCGCGGCGCGGAGAAGTTGCGGCAAAAGATTTTTCAGGGGTACTTTGCGACGCAAAGTGGGTCCAGGAAGTGGAGGAGGAATCAGCGGGACTTTTTTTGCCTCGGTCCTAAGCTCCCGCTTGAGGGGTCCGGGACTTCGTCTGCTCGATCCGGCAGGTTGATCCCGCCGGACATCCGGCGAAGGAGTTAGCTCTGCGCTACGCGTCAACTGCGCAGGACCGCGGGGATCAACCCCGCGGCTCGTGATCCTTCGTCCTGTCGGCAGTCTGCAGATTCGTCGCGACAGATTTCCCGGATAGCCTCAAGTTCCCGCGTGGGAACGCATTTCTCGCTTGGGAACGAGAGGCCAAAGGAGGAAAAAATGGCAGTCGACGGATTGGCTGCCATTTTGGCGTTTTTTGGGGTGGACCCCAAAAAAGTCCGCCGTGTTTGCTCCGCCCTCTCGCCCTCTGCCCGACCAGCTTGGCACCCCTCATCCCCGGCCCCTCTCCCGCAAGGGGCGAGGGGTGAAGGACTTACAAGACAAAGCGGGAACACACGACTCCGGATGCCGGACTCCAGACGCCAGAGACCGCCGGACTTTTTTTGGGTGGACCCCAAAAAAGGCGCCCTTTTTCAGCGCCCAAAAAAGCCAAAAAAGTCCCCTGCGACGGTTCGGTCCGCTTTATTGCTTGAGCCCGGCCACCGACCGATTCTCGATGCAATACAGCCGCTTGGCGGTGCGGAGCAGCAATTTGTCGCCCACGATGACGGGTGTGGCCATGCACATGTCGTCCTCGGCCAAGGCGTTCGTATAGAGGACTTCGAACTTCGGCCCGGGTTGGATGGCGAATGTCATGCCGTCTTCGTTCAAGCAGAAAAGCTTGCCGGCATAGCTCCAGGGCGAACTGGTCAGCGCCCGGCCGTTGGGAATCCGCTTTTTGTCATAGACGATCTTGCCCGTCTTGGCGTTGAAGCACGCCAGAAATCCGCGATCGAAGAGCATGTACAGGTTGTCGCCGATGATGAGCGGCGTGGGGTGATACGGGCCGATTTTGTGGTACCAGGCGATGGACGGGTTCACCGGTTTGCGATCGATGGGCGAGATGTCGCCTTTCGCGCCGGGGCGAATCGCGTAGATGCGGTTCTCGCCCCAAATAACGTGGCCGGACGTGACATACAACAGGCCGAATTGCTCGAACGGAGTGGGGATCGCGAGGATCGATTTGCCCTTGAGCTTCCACAGCTCCTTGCCGTCGAGATCGTACGAAGTCACCCAATTGATGCCGGAAATCACGAGTTCGGTTCGTTGTGGATTCTCCCACACGTAGGGGGTCGAGTAATTTGTTTTTTCGTCGCGGGAGATTTGCCAGATCACCTGGCCGGTGCGTTTATCGAGCGCGAGGAGGCTCGATTTCTCCTCGTTGTCGTCGCAGAAATAGACGCGATCGCCGTAAACGACGGGGGACATTGAAGTGCCCCACGCGTAACGGGTTTCGCGCGGCTCAATGCGATGGGTCCAGAGGAGCTTGCCGTCAAGGTCGTAGCAAAACAGGCCCAGATTGCCGAAGAGGACGTACAGCCGCTCGCCGTCGGTGGCCGGCGTTTCCGAGGCCAGCGTGTTCTTAATATGGTGCGGCTTGGCGGGAACGCCTTTGTTGGCCGTCTGCTCCCAGATCACCGACCCGCTGGTCAGGTCGATGCAAAAGACTTTCCACTCGTGCTCGCTCTTGTCCGGAGGATATTTGTTGGCGTCGACGTCCTCGATGTAGAGCCCTTTCCGCGGGGCTCGAATCTTGCCGGAATTGACGCACGTGGTCAAAAAAACTCGGCCGTTCCACACGACGGGAGACGACCAGCCCAGCCCGGGCAAATCGCATTTCCAGGCGACGTTTTCGATGCTCGACCAGTGTTCCGGAGGGTGCACGTCTCCGGCGGCTGTCACCTGTCGGCCGCTCAGAAAGCGAGGGACATTCATGTCGGCCGCGCTGACGCCCGACGCCCAAAACAACGCCGGCAGCACGATCACCGCCTGGACAGATCTCGCAGCCAACATGGTCGTGCTCCCTCTCCGGGGCGAATGGACGCGAACGACGGGACGAAAAAGTCGAACTGTCCCGAACGGGTTTTGTGTCGACGCGGGAGAACCCCTGAGCAGCCAAAGTAGCCCGTTTCGGCTCATCGATCAACGAATTCTTCTCGCAGATAACCCGGCGGAAGTCGAAATGAGATGGCGGGGCTCTTCAGTATCCATAAAGGTTGGCACCCTTCCCTGCCACCCTTCTGCCAACGATGCACTTGCCACTGCACAGATTTCAACGGAGAATATTGAGCCAAGTTGGTCGGAGATTAATCAGGCATGATCAGATCCTTGTTCATCTTTCTCGCCCTGTTGGGCATCGGTGGCGGCGGCGCGGCTTGGTATTTCTACGAGCAGGGCGAGCAGCCGAATTCGTTTCGCACGGTTCCCGTCGAGCGTGGCGACATGCAGCCACGATCAGCTCGACGGCCACGATCGAGCCAGAAGAGGTCGTCGACGTCGGCGCCCAGGTCCAGGGCATGATCAAGTCGTTCGGCAAGGACCCGCGGGATCCCAACGAACGACATCGACTACGGCAGCCCGGTCGAAGAGGGAACCGTGCTGGCGCAGATCGACGACATGATCTACAAGACGCAAGTCGACATGGCCAAGGCGACGCTCGAAACCAATATCGCCCTCTTGGCCGAGGCGAAAACCAAGCTCTCCCTGAGCCAGCAGAATTGGGACCGCGCGCAGAACCTGCGCAAGAATAACGTGATGACCCAGGCCGATTACGACACGGCCAAGGCCGACCTGCAAACGCAGACGCCGGCGGTCGATGCCGCGCAGGCCGCGGTCGACCAGGCCAAGGCCAGCCTGGAGCAGGCCCAGACCAATTTGCGGTACACGACGATCAAGTCTCCCGTGAAAGGGGTGATCATCGATCGCCGCGTGAACATCGGGCAGACCGTCGTGGCGAGCTTGAGCGCGCCGAGCCTGTTCCTGATCGCCAAGGACTTGAAGCGGCTGCAGCTTTGGGCTTCGGTGAACGAGGCCGACATCGGGCAGATTCACGCCGGGCAAACGGCCCGCTTTACGGTCGATGCGTTCTCCGGGAAAACGTTTCGCGGAACGGTCTCGCAAATCCGCCTCAACGCCGTCATGACGCAAAACGTGGTGACTTACACGGTCGTCATCACCACGGACAATTCGAGCGGGACGCTTCTGCCTTATCTGACGGCCAACGTGCAATTCGAGGTGGCCCACCACGACGACGTCCTGCTCGTTCCCACGACCGCCATCCGTTGGAAGCCGCAGCCCAATCAGATCGTGGCCGACGCGCGTGAGGCCTATTCCAAAGCGTCGCGGCGCCGCGAGGGGGGCGGCGGCGGCAAGTCGAGCTCGAAACGCGAAAGCGGCTCGGAGAGCGATCCGGAAGCCAAAAATCAGGACGCCAAGAACGAGGACGCCAAGAAAGCGACCGGCGACGAAGCCAAGAGCATGGTCGACTCGAAAAGGGCCGACGGCAAGAGCGGCGCACGGCGGCATGGCGGCGGCCACCGGCGGGACATGTCGACCGTTTGGGTCGAAGATGACGGTTTTGCCCGGCCCATCCAAGTGCAGACCGGGCTCACCGACGGAACGCAGGTCGAAATTGTCTCCGGCGATCTCAAAGAGGGAACGCGGGTGATCATCGGCGAGCTGCGCCACGACGAGGGGCAGACGGGCACGAAAAATCCCTTCCTGCCCACCTTCTTCCGCGGCAACGCCAATAAGAAGAAATCCGACTAATCCGCAGCCTGCCCGAGAGCTGCAGACTTCGGCCTTCGACCTTGGATCTAATACCGATGGCACTCATCCGGCTCGAGGACATCACCAAGACCTACCACATGGGGGAGATCGAGGTCCCCGTCCTGCGGGGCGTCTCGCTCGAGATCAAGGAAGGCGAGATGGTGGCCCTGATGGGGTCATCCGGCTCGGGCAAGACGACGTTGATGAACCTCTTGGGCTGCTTGGATCGCCCGTCGTCGGGCCAATATTGGTTCCAGGGCGAAGAGATCTCGGATTATACGGCCGACAAGCGGGCGCACCTGCGCAACCGAAAAATCGGCTTCGTGTTCCAGAGCTTCAATCTGTTGCCCCGCACGAGCGCGATCGATCAGGTGATCATGCCGCTGACCTACTCGCCCGTGAAAATTCACGACCGCGAGGGGAACCGTCGCGGGTGCGATCTGCTCGAGAAGGTCGGCTTGGCCGATCGGATGCACCACGAGCCGAGCCAGATGTCGGGCGGACAGCAGCAGCGCGTGGCCATCGCCCGCTCGCTGATCAATCGGCCGCCGCTGTTGCTCGCCGACGAGCCGACCGGAAACCTCGACTCGCGAACGAGCGAAGAGATCCTGCGGATGTTCCAGGAGCTCAACTCCTCGGGAATCACGATCATCATCGTCACGCACGACCTGACCGTCGCCCAGCACGCCCAGCGGATCATTCGTATTCGCGACGGCCGGATCGAGGATGACGGCACGGCGGCGGCCGGAAACGGCCACGGACCGGTTGTGGGTCGCCTGGCCCCGTCGGTGCCTCCGATTCCCGTCAGTCTCTCGGAACGGCCCCCGATTTCAGGACATACGGCGGGCTCAGCACGCACGCCAGGCAGCGAATACTCCGGAAATGGCGGTTCGACGGCGACCGCGGTCCTTGCCGCTCCGTCCACAGACCGGCGTCGCGACGACGCCGGCGGTCACGCAAGTTGAAGCGGAACCGGCCCACGCCGCCCGCGGCGGCTCGGTCGGCCACATCTTGCCCCGCACGCTCACCGTCGCACTCAAGGCGCTGACGCGCAACAAAACGCGATCCGCGCTGACGACGCTTGGTATTTTGATCGGCGTGGCGGCCGTCATCGCCATGATGGAAATCGGCCAGGGCTCGAAGGACGCGCTGCAGTCGACGATCGCCAGCATGGGGGCGAATATTCTGCTGGTTCAGTCGGGAGCGGCGACCAGCGGCGGCGTTTCGTTCGGCACGGGCAGCGTCATGACGCTCACCCCCGACGACGCGACCGAAATTCTGCGCCAGTGCCCGGCCGATTGTCGACGTGGCCCCGATCGTCCGGGCCCGCACGCAAGTGGTTTACGGCCACAAGAACTGGGTGCCCGGGCTATATCCAAGGGACCTCCCCGTCGTTTCTCGACGTCCGCGATTGGCACGAGATGGACGAGGGAGATCATGTTCAGCGATCAGGACGTGCGCAATGTGAACAAGGTGTGCGTCGTCGGCCAAACGATCGTGCGGGAGGTGTTCGAGGGAGTCTCGCCGATCGGCAAGGAAATCCGCATGCAAAACGTCGCCTTCAAGGTCGTCGGCGTTTTGTCGCGGAAAGGGGCCAACATGATGGGCATGGACCAGGACGACATCGTGCTGGCCCCCTGGACCACGATCAAATACCGCGTCAGCGGCAGCACGCTGACCAACGTGAACCAAAGCGCCGCCGCGGCCGCCGCGAGCGACCCGGCCCTAGCGGCGTCGACCGTCAACACGCTGAGCAATCTCTACCCGGGCACGACGCAGACGTACGCCGTTCCCGCCGCCACCCAGACGGCCGACACGCCGCAGCCGATCCGCTTCATCAACGTCGACCAGATCCTCGCCAAGGCCGCCTCGACCGAGGAGATTCCGCAGGCCATCAATGAGATGACGCAGCTGCTGCGCGAGCGGCACCGGATCGAAGGGCGAGGCCGACGACTTCAATATCCGCGACATGACGGAAATGACCAACACGCTTTCGTCGACGTCGAAGCTGATGGGCAGCCTGCTGTTGTGCGTCGCCTTGATTTCGCTGGTCGTGGGGGGCGTGGGCATCATGAACATCATGCTCGTCTCGGTGACCGAGCGAACGCGGGAGATCGGCCTGCGGATGGCCGTCGGAGCCCGGGCCGCGAACATCTTGCGGCAGTTCCTTGTCGAAGCGGTCGTGCTTGTGCCTGATCGGCGGGGCCGTGGGCATCCTCATGGGGCGGTCGTGCTCGATCCTCGTGCAGCAACTCCTGCACTGGCCGACCAAGACGTCGCTCCCGGCGGTGATCGCGGCCGTGGTCGTTTCGGCTAGCGTCGGGATCATCTTCGGTTATTATCCGGCTTGGAAGGCTTCGCGACTCGATCCGATCGAAGCGCTGCGTTACGAATGAGGTGGAATGAGCGACGCCAAGACGGGCGGACCAACGGCAACCATCGCTCCGCCTCCGTCTGCTGCGCCGCCTGCGTGATATCGGCCGCTCGCTCGCCCATCGTAACTTTCGCCTGTTTTTCGCCGGCCAGAGCGTTTCGCTTCTGGGCACCTGGATGCAGCAGACGGCCATGACCTGGCTCGTCTACCGGCTGACGCGGGAACAGCACCTGGATTCGGCCCTGCTCTTGGGCATCACGGGTTTTGCGGGGCAGATCCCGGTGTTGCTGTTGGGGCCGTTTGCCGGCGTCTACAGCGACCGCTGGCATCGCCACCGCATCATCATCGCCACGCAAACGCTGTCGATGCTGCAGGCCTTTTTGGTGTGGATCTTGACGATCGCGGGCGTGATCACGGTCTGGCAGCTCGTCGCGCTCAGCTTGTTCTTGGGTTGCGTGAACGCGTTCGACATGCCGACGCGGCAGGCGTTCATGACCGAGATGCTCGATACGAGCGAGGATCTGGCGAACGCCATCGCGATCAACTCGTCGATGGTGAACGGGGCCCGCTTGATCGGACCGTCGATCGCCGGCCTGGTGATCAGCATCGTCGGCGAGGCGACCTGCTTTTTACTGAACGGGTTGAGCTTCCTCGGCGTGATCGCGGCTCTGTTGGCGATGAAGATTCCCCGCAGGTCGCACGACGGGGTGCCCAAATCGGTCTTGCACGGTCTTACGGAGGGGTTTCGTTACGCGTTCGGCTTTCCGCCTGTGCGGGCGCTGTTGCTGTTGGTGGCGCTGATCGGACTGGTGGGGATGCCGTACGCCGTGCTGATGCCGATCTTCGCCGACCAGGTTCTGCACGGCGGTGCGCGGACCTACGGCTTGTTGGTGGGATCGTCGGGCGTGGGAGCGCTGGCGGGGAGTTTGTATCTGGCGTCGCGTCGGACGGTGTTGGGGCTGGGACGCTGGATCGCCGCGATGAGCGGACTTTTCGGCATCGGCCTCATCGCCTTTTCGTTCTCGACGAACGTGCCGCTGTCGATGGCCTTTCTCGTGGTGATGGGCTTTGCCGTCATCGTGCAATTGGCCGTCCTGCAACACGATCCTGCAAACGATCGTCGAAGAACGGCAGCGCGGCCGCGTGATGAGCCTGTATACGACGGCCTTTCTGGGCATGTCGCCCTTGGGCAGCCTGGTTGCCGGCAGCCTCGCATCGGCCATCGGCGCACCGCGCACGCTGCAGATCGGCGGGATCTGCGTGCTTTTGGGGGGCATCGGCTTCGCCGTGCAGCTCCGGGCGCTGCGCAAGTATATCCGCCCGATCTACACGCGGATGGGCATCCTGCCATCGGTCGCCTCCGGTCTTCAACAGGCGACCGAACAAAGTGTTCCGCCTGAGGAGACGTGAAACGAGCGGAAAGCGGAGGTTTTCTTTCCCTCCCCCCTCCGCCCACTGCCCTCCCCGCTCCTCCCCAAACCGCCATGTACGCGATTGGCCGTTATCCGATATAGTTCCCATAGCGGACCCTCATTGGAGACGGAGTGCGGCGATGCCCTTCAAAACGGAGGCGATGGAGGAACCCCACATCAACCTCACGCCGCTGGTGGATGTCGTCTTTAATCTTCTCTTGTTCCTGATGCTGGCGACGCGGTTTGCAGCCGATGACGATGCCGAGCGAAAATTTGACGTGCAGCTGGCGACGGCGTCGAACGCCAAACCATTGACGGCCCTGCCCGACGAACTGATGGTGAACGTCGCTGCCAACGGGCAGATCACGCTCAACGGCAAGCCGCGGAAGCTTAACGAGCTGGAGGCCGACCTGGTCGCAGCGAAGAAAAACTACGCCGACCAGGCGGTCTTGATTCGCGGCGAGGGGGACGGCCGCTATCAGAACGTGGTCGATGTGCTGGCGGCCTGCGACCGGGCGAAGATTAACTCGGTTTCGCTCCCCGTGCGCTTGAAGCACGAGACGCACTGATGAAGCACGCCGTCGACTTCATCCATCGCTTCCTGCAAGGGAACCGCGTCGAGCCGGACGAGGTTCTTTGGGCGATTCTGATTTCGGCGTTCGTGTTTGCGTCCCTGCACCTGGTGACGATGTTCCTCACGCGGTGGGGCGATCGCCGCGTCACGGGCAAGGCGCTGTTGTTCTCGCTGCTCTTGCACTTCGGCCTGTCTCGTGGCAGTCGTGACGATCCCGGTTCCCCCGGGCATTCCCGGCGGCGGTCCCGAAGACCCGAACGGGAAAGACAACGAACACCGCGTGGTTATCCACAGCATTTCCGACTCGACTGAGCGCGAAGGCCGCGACGAGAAAACGACCGGCAAGACGGCCGTCTGGGATCGGCTGCCTCCGACGGAACTCGCCAAAACACTGGGCCCCAAACCCCAAGAGCCCGGGGCGACGAAGCAAAGCGTTAATCGCATCGAGGATCGCCAACAGGCGCCGGACCTCAAAACGCCCGACTTGGCGAGCCTGCCGGAAATGCAACAGACTCCTCCGGCACTCGCCCGGGCCGAGGCCGCACGATTGAAGCGACCGGTCCAGACGCCCGAGATCGAAATACCCAAGATTGCGTCCTCGCCGAAATCGGCCTCGCGCGTGCCGACCTTGCCGCAGCGCAGCGTCACCGGCAAGCCGTCGGCCGAACTCAATGTCGAGCGGCAAAAATTGGAGTCCGGCAACAGTCCGCACTATCGTGAGGCGGGAACCGCCGATGTCGTAAACACGCTTCCGTCGGCACCAAATCCGCAGCCCGTCACGTCCCAGCCGGATCCGCGCCGCCGCGGCCGCCAGCGACTCCGGTCATCCCAAAGCATCGCCCGCGCCGATTGCCGGCATGACGCCCGAGCCAACCCCGGTTCCGACGCAGAATTCGCCAAGCAGCGGCGGCTCTGCGTCAGTCGCGCACGACCCGATCGGCGCTCGCCTTCCGGAAGGGCGCTGGCTTGCGCACGTCGATCGTCTGCCATCCGGAACGATTGGATTCGGTAGTCCCGGCGCCGCTCCAATGAGTCTCCCGTCAGGAAGCGACCAAACCGTCGGAGCGCAGCCGCCGGCGCCGCAGATTCAGAGTTCCGGCGGCGTTCCGTTGCTCGTGCGGCGTAGCGTCGGAATCGCGCCGACGTATCGTTTGCGAAAGCTCTCCAACCGCAAAGCCAACGCGCGGCAGTTCGGCGGGAGCGACCAATCGGAGCGCGCGGTCGAGGCCAGCCTCCGTTTTCTCGCCAGCGTTCAGGAACGCAACGGCTCCTGGAACGCCAAGGCGTTCGGAGCCGGGCAGGTGAAAGTCGACGAAAACGGCGTCGACCGCGACTACGCGGGCCGCGACGCCGACAGTGGCGTGACGGCCCTTTCGATTCTGGCCTTCCTTGGCGCGGGCTACACGCACGAGGAGGGGCAATACGCCGATAACGTCGATCGTGCCCTCCGCTGGTTGGTGAGCCAACAGCGGCCCGACGGGAACCTGGGCTATGGGGCCGGCCACTTCGCGGCGATGTACTGCCACGGCATCGCGACGTACGCCATCGCCGAGGCCTATGGCATGCAGAATGATCCGACGTCGAACACCATTCTTCGCGATCCCCTTGCTGCGGGCCGTTCGCTACATCCTCGACAATCAGAATCCGGATGGCGGCTGGCGGTACATCAAGGGCCAAAAGAGCGACATCAGCATGTTCGGCTGGCAGTTGATGGCGCTCAAGAGTGCCGAAATCGCCGGCGTCACAATCCCGCATGACGCCAAAACGAAAATGGTCGGCTTCCTCAAGGCAGCGCAGCCTCGGCGACCACGGCGGACTGGCCGCCTACCGGGAGGACGAATCGCCGACCGCTTCGATGACGGCCGAGGCCCTCTTCTGCAAGCAGATGCTCGGCATGCGGCGGGACAATGCCGCGTCGCAGGAAGCGGCCGAATACATTCTCACACGCCTGCCCCGGCGGTCTCAGTTCAACGAGTATTACTGGTATTACGGCACGGTCGCCATGTACCAATACGGCGGCACGGGCTGGCAGACGTGGAACGAGGCCGTCCGCGATATCTTGATTTCCGAGCAGCAAACCACAGGCCAATTCGCCGGTAGTTGGGAGCCCGTGAGCCCCTGGGCGAAGTACGGCGGGCGAATCTACGCCACCGCGTTGAGCACCCTGTGTCTGGAAGTGTATTATCGCTTTTTGCCGCTCTACCAGATCGGCAGCGCCGCCAAGGACTGAGTGGATGCCCGCTGGCGGCCACCAGTCCGAATCAGGAAGACCGATCTGAGATGAATCTCGTCTGGCATTTCATCGATATTTGCCTGCACCTCGACAAGCATCTGGACGAATGGGCCGCAGGCTTCGGTCCCTGGCTGTACGTGATCATGTTCGCCGTGATCTTCTGCGAGACGGGCCTCGTGGTCACGCCGCTTCTGCCGGGGGACTCGCTGCTGTTCGCCTTTGGAGCCGTCGCCGCGCGGGACGGCTCGCAAATCAATATCGCCCTTGTCGATCGGCCTGCTGATCGTCGCGGCGAGTCGCCGGCGACGCGGTCAATTACGCGGTCGGGTGCGATCCTCGGTCCGCGGGTCTTTCACTACGAGAATTCGCGGCTGCTGAACAAAAAATATCTGATGCGAACGCATGAGTTCTACGAGAAGTACGGCGGCAAAACGATCGTGCTGGCCCGATTCGTTCCCATCGTGCGGACGTTCGCCCCGTTCATCGCCGGCATCGGCAAGATGGGTTACGGCCGGTTCTGGCAGTTCAATTGCGTGGGGAGCAGCCGTGGGTCCCGATCTTTCTTCTGGGCGGTTACTACTTCGGCAACTTCGCCGTGATCAAGCGGAATTTTCACTTCGTGATCGCGGCCATTCTCGTGATTTCGGTCGATGCCGATGGTCGTGGATTGGTACAACGCGAGGCGACGGGCGAAGCAATCGATTGCCGCCGACATCGCTGCCCCGCCCGAGCGCGTCGAGGTGGAGCGGTAGGGCAAGCGACGGGCTTGTCACACAACAGATCGGGCGTCGACACGATTAAAGCGGTCGTCGGCGCCAACCAGCGGAGGGGGCAATGGCCTCGACGAACGAGCTTTACGACGAGCTGATGAACGAGTGGCGCAAGGCGACACTCCTGGCGTCGTGCTCAGCCCAGCTTTCGTGGGACGAGCAGACCTATTTGCCGCCGGGCGGAGTTGCGCATCGCGCGGAACAGATGAGCCTGTTGGCGGGAATGGTTCACGAGCGATTCACGGCGCCGCGGTTGGGCGAATTGATCGGCCAACTGGAACAAAACGAACGACCTCGGCGACGCCGACGATCCGAAACGGGCAAATCTCCGCGAAGCCCGCCGACGCTACGATCGGGCCACCAAGCTTCCCAAAAGGCTGGTCGAAGAGATTTCCCGCGTCACCTCGCTGGCGCAGCACAATTGGATCGACGCTCGCAAGAAATCGCATTTTGAGACATTCCGCCCCTGGCTCGAGCAAGTCGTCGCCCTGAAACGAGAAGAGGCCGCCGCACTCGGCAGCGGCAACGGGCGTCGCGTATGACGCCTTGTTGGACGACTACGAACCGGGCGCCAAAACCGCCGACGTCGCCCGCGTTTTTGCCGGCTTGCGGAAGGATTTGGTCCCGCTCGTCCAGGCCATCCATCAAGCCAAGACGCGTCCGAAGGCAGACATCCTTACCCGCCACTACCCAAAGGACGCCCAGCGTTCGTTCGCCAGGGACGCCGCGACCGCGATCGGCTTTCGCTTCGACGAAGGCCGCCTCGATGAATCGGCCCATCCGTTTTGCACGGGAATCGGTCCGGGCGACTGCCGCCTGACGACCCGCTACGACGAGCACCATTTCCCCGGCGCATTTTTCGGCGTGCTGCACGAAGCCGGGCACGGCATTTATGAGCAGGGGCTCGATCGCTCGGCGTTCGGCACGCCGATCGGCGACGCCGCTTCGCTGGGGGTGCACGAGTCGCAATCGAGAATGTGGGAAAACTTTGTCGGCCGCAGCCGCGCCTTTTGGACCCATTTTTATCCGCAAGCCCAAACGACTTTTCCGGAAGCTCTCGGCGGAGTGGGCGCGACGACTTTTATGGCGCCGTCAACGACGTGCGCCCCTCGTTCATCCGGGTCGAGGCGGACGAAGTCACGTACAATTTGCATATCATGATCCGTTTCGAGCTGGAGCAGCGGCTGATCGGAGGCGACCTGCAGCCGGCCGACGTTCCCGCTGCATGGAACAAGGCTTACACCGAATCGCTGGGAATCACGCCGCCAAATGACGCCCAAGGCTGTCTGCAGGACGTGCATTGGAGTGCAGGGCTGCTCGGCTATTTTCCCACGTATGCACTGGGCAACATGTACGCCGCCCAACTCTTCGAGGCGGCACGTCGTTCGCTGGGCGATCTCGACGCACTTTTTGCCAAAGGCGATTTCAAGCCATTAAAAGAGTGGCTCAACAAAAACGTCCATCATTACGGGCGACAATACCTGCCGAGCCGCCTGGTGGAACGGATCACGGGCGAACCCCTCTCGCACCGTCCACTGGTGGCGCATCTGAAGACAAAATTCGAGTCGATTTATCGGCTATAACAAACGCGCGAGGGAGCCGATTCCGATGTCACAAGGGTCTCCGCCACGTAGCCGCAGCGTCGTGGCCTTTCTGCTGATCGTGGTTGCGGTCGCGATTTTCAGCATCAGTTTTTCGATGTTGATGCATAACGAAAGCCATCCGCCTCGCGGAGGGCTGGGGCCGGGGTCGCCGATGCCGCCGATTCAGGCGACAGACTGGCTGAATGGGCCCGCCCCCTCGCCAGAGAGTTTGAAAGGCAAGGTGCTCGTGGTCGATGCATGGGCCCATTGGTGCGGTCCGTGCGCAGGCCGAGGCGCCCCATCTGGTCGCGTCGTACAACACGTTTCAGAATCGGGGCGTCGTATTCATCGGCCTGACGCCGGACACGGGAAAAGACATTCTCGACATGAAACGGTTTCTCAAGAAGGGCAAAATCCCGTGGCCCTGCGCCTACGGGGCAGGCCCGACTCTCCAAGCCCTCGGAATGCAAGCGATTCCCCAGGTGTGGGTCGTGGGAGCGGACGGGAAAATACGCTGGAATTTCGATTGCGAAGGCTCGCTCGACGGTGCGATCGAAGACGCCCTCGCTGAGGCTCCCGAGCAAGTTGCCGACCGCGGCGTGGAGCGGAGGGGCGCAACCATGACAACGTCTTCAGGCGACAACATCACCAGTGTGCTGCACGAATTGCGGGTTTTTCCCCCACCGGCCGAATTTCGCGCGCAGGCCAATATCAAGAGCGAAGACGAATACAACCGCATGTGGAGCCGGGCCAAGGACGATCCGGCCGGATTCTGGGGCGAGATGGCCGCCAACCTCAGCTGGTTCAAGAAGTGGGACAAGGTTCTCGACGGCGCGATGCCCAACACCAAGTGGTTCACCGGCGGCAAAATCAACGCGTCCTACAACTGCCTCGATCGGCACCTCTCCACCTGGCGGAAAAACAAGGCCGCCATCATCTGGGAAGGGGAGCCGGGCGACTCGCGCGTGCTGCGCTACCAGGATCTGCATCGCGAGGTTTGCCGCTTCGCCAATGTGCTCAAGAAACTCGGCATCAAGACGGGCGACCGCGTCACGCTCTATATGCCGATGATTCCAGAGCTGGTCATCGCCATGCTGGCCTGCGCGCGAATCGGCGCGACGCATTCGATCATTTTCGGCGGCTTTAGCGCAGACGCGATTGCCGATCGCAACAACGACGCCAAGTCGCGGCTGGTGATCACGGCCGACGGCGGTTGGCGTCGGGGCAAGGAAGTGCCCCTCAAACAGACGGTCGACGAAAGCCTGCCCAAGTCGACGACGATCGAAAAAGTCGTCGTCGTCCGCCGCACCGGTTCGCCCGTGACGATGGTCCCCGATCGGGACTATTGGTGGCACGAGTTGATGTCATCGACCTCGGCCGAATGCGACGCCGTTGAACTCGATGCCGAACATCCGCTGTACATCCTCTACACGTCCGGCAGCACCGGAAAGCCCAAGGGCGTGCTGCACACGACGGGCGGCTATCTCTTGGGCACGATGATGACGTCGCAGTGGGTCTTCGATCTGAAGGACGACGACACGTATTGGTGCACGGCCGACGTGGGCTGGGTGACCGGCCACAGTTACATCGTTTACGGCCCGCTCGCCAACGGCGCGACCGTCGTCATGTACGAAGGTGCCCCGAACTGGCCCGACGAGGGCCGTTTCTGGCAGATCATCGAAAAGTACCAGGTCACCATTCTTTACACGGCCCCGACGGCGATCCGCGCCTTTATCAAGTGGGGCGACCAATGGCCGGAAAAATACGACCTGTCGAGCCTGCGGCTGTTGGGCTCCGTTGGTGAGCCGATCAATCCTGAGGCCTGGATGTGGTACCACCGCGTGATCGGCCAGGAACGCTGCCCGATCGTCGACACGTGGTGGCAGACCGAAACCGGCGCGATCATGATCAGCCCGCTTCCGGGCGTGACTGCGACCAAGCCGGGCAGCTGCACCAAGCCGCTCCCGGGCATTGTGCCGGATATCGTCACCAAGACAGGCGTGAGCCTGCCGGCCAACCAGGGAGGCTTCCTGGTGATGCGACAACCTTGGCCGTCGATGCTGCGCACGCTCTACGGCGATCACGAGCGGTTTCTGAAAACCTATTTCAGCGAGATCAAGGGCTGCTATTTCGCCGGCGACGGCGCGCGACACGATGAGGACGGCTATTACTGGGTCATGGGCCGCGTCGATGACGTGCTTGAACGTGGCCGGCCATCGCCTGAGCACCATGGAAATCGAAAGCGCGCTGGTTTCGCACTCGCAAGTCGCGGAAGCGGCCGTTGTCGGTTATCCGCACGACGTGAAGGGCGAAGGCATCTGCTGCTTCGTGACCCTCAAGCAGGGGGACGGTTCGGAAGGTCTCAAAGACGATCTCAAGAACCACGTCCGCAAGCAGATCGGTTCGGTCGCCACGCCGGACACCATTCGCTTCACCAACGCTCTGCCAAAAACCCGCAGCGGCAAGATCATGCGGCGGCTCCTGCGCGACATCGCCGCCGGCCGCGAACAAGTCGGCGACACGACGACGCTCGAAGACTTCGCGATCCTGGCGAAGTTAAGGCAAGAGGAGGAATGAGAAATCAAGAATGAAGGAGGAAGGCTCAGCCAGACTCGCGGTCGTTGAGCGTCTTGGTTTGACTCATTTTCATCCTTCCGCCTTCATCGTTCACTCTCTAATTGCCCCCAAGGAATGGGCATCGTCGGCTGGGGCCGCTGTTCGCGGTGGCGCTTGTCGCGCGGGCGCGATTGAAAGTATTGCACGAACCGGCAAAGTTGTTTGACCGCCTCGTTGTACGCCCGTTCTCCCTTTTCTTTCGTCGCCTTTTCGGCGTCGCCGAGCACGCCCGTTTCTGAGTAGCTGCTGGTCCACGAGATGAGCGTTCCCGGGCCCGCGCCGAACAGGTCGACCCAATTGAACGGATTTTCCTCGTCGTTGATCGAGATCGTGCCGCTCTTGATCTTGTCTTTCCGGACGCCTGCCTCGTCGAGGTAAAGGTACAGCGACGTCTCCAGTTCGCAGGCATGCGAGCAGCCGCCGGGAAATTTGCTTTCACGCCAGCTCGGCAAGAACGCTCTGTCGACCGTCAACAGGTTCCACCAGGCAATGACAACACAGTCGGCGTCGGTCTCGAGATTCGTCCGACGGGCGGCCAGATCGAGGTTCGGCATGTTTGAACCGTGGCCGTTCAGCAGGACGATCCGCTTGAAGCCGTGATAGGCGAGCGACTTCGTCACGTCGAGCACTTGCCGGATAAACGTTTCGTAGTGCGTGTTGATCGTGCCCGGGAAGTCCATAACGTGACCGGTGTAACCGTAGGCGATCACCGGGAAGCACGAGAATTTTGTCCGGCAGTTGCCGGCCGGCGCCGTTGGCAATTCCGACGGGGCACATCAGGTCGACATCAAGCGGCAAATGCGGACCGTGTTGCTCGACCGCCCCGCAGGGAACGATGCAGACTTTTTCCAGTTCGACCGCCTCATTGATTTCGGGCCAGGTCAGCTTTTCGTAACGATGTTCGGTTGCTGCGCGCGAATGTCATGGACAACTCCTCGGTCAATGATTGTGGTCGTTACGATTGTGCACGGCCCGAAGCAGCAGCGAAAGTCGACGGGCGCCCGGTGTTGAAAAAGAGTTCCGCCGAAGCATAACCTACACGACGGTTTCTTGTGCCGCCGCTACTAACCAGACTCACCGCATCGCTCGAGGCCCACCATGACGTCGAAGCCAGGATCGATTCTTACTTTGGCTCTCATCAGCCTGCTTTTTGTCTCAGCCGATCTTACGCGGCCCATGGTCCGGCCTTTCTCAATGCGAAAGATGCCGGCCCCGATTTTTTCGTGCAGGGTGAATATGTCGGCATCATCGGCGAGAAAGCCAAAGTTGGCGCTCAAGTGATTGCCCTGGGAAACGGCAAGTTCGACGCCGTCCTCTACACGAACGGCCTGCCCGGCGACGGTTGGGATGGAAAGACGACGGTCCGACTCAGTGGGAATACGAACGACGGAGTTCCGCATTTCAAGGGGAAGAACATTTCACGGGACGATCAAGGACGGCCAGTTCACCGGGAACGGCGGAAAACGACGTTCGCTTCGAACTCAAGAAGATCGAACGCCAGTCGCCGACGCTCGGCGCGGCTCCCCCTCCCGGAGCGATCGTACTGTTCGACGGCACGAACACGGACGCGTGGTCGGTCGGCAAACTCGAGGAAGAACACCTACTGGGCGTCCCCGCAGTCACCAAACAAAAGTTCGAGAACTTCCTGCTGCACATCGAGTTTCGCACCCCCTTCATGCCCTTTTCTCGCGGACAGGGACGCGGCAACAGCGGCGTTTACCTCGAGGACCAGTACGAAGTCCAAGTGCTCGACTCGTTCGGCCTCGAAGGTTTGGACAACGAGTGCGGCGGCATCTACAAACAGGCGAAGCCGCTCGTGAATATGTGCTTTCCGCCCCTTTCGTGGCAGACTTACGATATCGAGTTCCGCGCGGCCCGTTTTGCTCCGGATGAGAAGACGAAACGCCAGAACGCCGTCGTCACCGTGCGGCACAACGGCGTCCCTATTCAGTACAACCTGGAACTGACACATTCTACGCCCGGCGGAAATCGCGCCGACGAGCACCCCGGACCAATTTTCCTGCAGAACCACGGCAACCCGGTCCGCTTTCGGAATATCTGGATCGTCGTTCGCCCCTAGTGCTCGCTTCGTCGATCAAGTTAACGGGTAAGCATCCCGCGCATGCCTTCGACAAACATGAACACAGCCCAATTGCGGGCACGCATCAACGAACTGCCCCGCTACCCGCTCGCGCATCGGCCCACGCCTCTTGAGGCGCTGACTCGATTCTCCGAGGCTCTCGGCGGGCCGATCATTTACATCAAGCGCGATGATTGCACGGGCCTGCTTTTCGGCGGCAACAAAGCGCGGCACAACGAATTCGTAATGGCCGAGGCGCGCGCCAAGGCGCTGATTTGTTCGTGTGGGGCGGCGGCGTGCAAAGCAACAACTGTCGCCAGACGGCGGCCGCCTGCGCCAAAGCAGGCATTGACTGCCATCTCGTCCTTACGCGGGGAAAGCCGGGCGACGATCCGATTCCGCTGCAGGGAAATTTGCTGCTCGATCACCTCGTCGGTGCCAGCTACGAATTCGTCGACGTCGCGTTCGGCGAGGCACTCGAGCGCAAAATTGCCGAAGTGGCCGCCCGATTCGAAACGCAGGGACGCAAAGTGTTTCGCTGGAACCGGCACGTGGTGACGCCGCTCGCGGCCGTCAGCTATGTCGAGTGCCTGGCCGAAATTGTGGAACAATCCCACGCCCTCGACTTCGTCCCTGACGCGATGTACGTCTCCTCGGCCGGCTCGACGGGTGCCGGCTTGACGCTCGGGGCCCGGGCGCTCGGCCATCAGTTCCCGGTTCGACACGTCGCCTACGTCCGCTGGGAATGGGACACGCCGACCGACATGGCGGAGATTGCGAACAAGACGGCCGCCATGTTGGGTCTGTCCACGCGGCTGGCCGCGAGCGATTTCGAGGTGACGTTTGATCACATCGCCCCCGGTTACGGTCAGCTTTCCGAGGGATGCATCGAAGCCATCTCAATACTCGCCCGCACCGAGGCCGTGATTCTCGATCCGGTCTACACGGGTAAGGCCATGGCGGCCCTGATGCACGACATTCGCAGCGGGAAGATTCCTCGCGAGGCCCGGGTCGTCTTTGTGCACACGGGCGGTGCGCCCGCGCTTTTTGCCTATGGCGACGAATTTGCCGGGCTCCCGGCGGCCGTGCGACCGGCAGCTTCTGCCGGTTCTTAAAACTCGGCTGAATCCTGGGTTAATTCTGCACGCGCCACAGTCCGGACGGCCTTGTCCTGCGCGGGAGGCCGATTACCCTTCGCTCCTCACCTCTCTGCCCTTCCTCGTTCCCATCCGATGCGTCAATCGGCCCTTTGCAGTGCGCCGGCCGCGCGGACTGCGTACTCCTGCGAGGCGCCTGGTCAATCAAGGAAAGACTCCCATGACAGCGATCCGAATCGCAGCGCTGGCAATGTTCACGGCGATTTTGGTGGGAACGGGAATGGTGTCCCGCCACGCGGCCGTCGCACAGGATTTCCACGTCGACACGAGCGTCGAAGCCGTTACCCCGCGGGAAACGAAGCAAATGTCGCGGAGCGTGACCCTGTTTCACGCGGGCAAAACCTACGACTTCATCCAGGACATGGGCGAACTGGTTGTCTTCGACCCGTCCCATGACCAATTCACGCTGCTCAACACGCAACAGCGCCGTGCGACTCAAGTGCACGTCGACGAGATCAATCGCATGCTGCATATGGGCGAGCAGGCCTTAGCCGACCACGTAAAGGCGCTCTGCGCTTCGGGCAAACCCGAGGCACAAGAGATGGTCGACGCCCTGCTGTTCCAGTTCCATCCTCAATTCCAGCAAACCATCAGACAAACCGATCGCGGACCGGTGATCGATCTCGACAGCAACTATTTCCACTACCAGGTGTTGGGCGCCACGCCCCCGACGCCAGCTCACGGCGCCGCGTATCTCAACTACGCCGACTGGATCATCCGGCTCAATTACGTTTTGAATCCGGGGAAAACACTGCCGGAACAGCGAATCAAGCTCGATGCCGCGCTGCGCCAGGCTCAGCTGATTCCCGTGGAAGTCACATTCGGCGACCCGAATTCCCTGCAAGTACGGGCCCGGCATCGCATCTACTGGGACCTCAGCGACCGCGACCGCGAACTGATTCGGCAATGGGATAGCTTCTTGATGCGGTCCGACCTGAAGCATGTGAGCTTCCAGGACTATCAACGCTCGGTGTTGGCCAGCGTCGCCCACCACAAGTAAGGTGGAGGAGCGGCCGTTCACGAGTGTCTGACTCATCCTTCCGCCCTCATCCCTCATCCTTCATCCTTCCTTCTCGTCGCCGCCTCCATCAACGCGTGCTCGGTGAAGTCCCCGCGGACAAACGCGCCCGTCAGACGTCCTTCGCACAAGACGAGGATGCGATCGCAAAGGGCGATCAGCTCGGGCAACTCGCTGGACGTGACGAGAATTCCGAGGCCGTCGCGGCAGAGGCGGTCGATCACGCGATAGAGTTCGGCCTTCGCGCCGACGTCGACGCCGCGCGTGGGGTCGTCCAAGAGCAGGACTTTGGGCCGGGTCCGGAGCCAGCGGGCGATGATCGATTTTTGCTGATTTCCGCCGCTCAGCCCCGTGATCGATGCCTCGCCACCGGGTGTCCTGATCCCTAGAAGTTCGATCGATTCTCGCGCGGCACGTCGTTCGGTGCGGCCTGCGACGACGCCGGCGGTCGCCGCCTCCTGCAAACTGCAGATGGTGATATTCTCCCGCACATTCATTTGCGAGAAGAGTCCCAATCGCTTGCGGTCCTCCGTCACCAGGGCCACTCCCGCCCGTTTGGCATCGGCCGGCGAAGCAAAATGCACTTCGCGGCCTTCAAGCACGATTCGCCCAGTCGGCTTTTCGGGCGACGTGCCGAAAAGGCATTCCAACAGCTCGGTGCGCCCCGCTCCCATCAGGCCGGCCACTCCCAGCACCTCGCCCCGCCGCAGGTTGAAGTTGATATCGCGAAGCCGCCAAGCACGCGCGTGGCCCGTCCAGGGGAGCGACAGGCCGGCGACTTCGAGCACGACGTCGCCCGGAGTCCGATTTTCGGACAGCTGCACGTTCTCGATTTCGCGTCCGACCATGAGATGCGTGATTTCCCGCCGATTGGTGGCCGATCGATCCAGCGTCTTGACGAGTCGCCCGTCGCGCAGGACGGTGACGCGGTCCGAGCGGCGAAAGACTTCGTCCAGCTTGTGCGAGATGTAGAGGATCGTGACGCCGCGGGCCAAGAGCCGGTCGATAATGCGGAACAGCCGTTCGACTTCCGATTCGGTCAGCGCGCTCGTCGGCTCGTCCATGATGAGGATCGACGCGTCCTGCGAAAGGGCTTTGGCGATCTCGACCAGTTGCTGATCGCCGACGCGCAGTTTTCGCACCGTCTCTTCGGGCCGGATTTGACACTCCAGCTCCGCAAAGAGGGCCGCGGCAGCGCGCTGCATGGCCCGATCGTCGAGCAAGCCGAGTGCGGTGCGTTTTTCGCGGCCCAGAAAGACATTGGCCGACGCCGACAGATCTTCGACGAGGTTGAGTTCCTGGTGAATGATGGAAATCCCGGCGGCCTCGGCCTTGCGGGTGCTCGCAAAGTGCATTTCCTGGCCGGCGATCCGCAACGTGCCTTCGTAATCGGTGATCACGCCGGAGAGGATCTTCATCAGCGTGCTCTTGCCCGCGCCGTTCTCCCCCACGATCGAGTGAAATTCGCCCGCCCGCACGTTGAACGTCACGCCGTCGAGAGCCGTCACGCCCGGAAAACGCTTGGTGATGTTCTCGACGGAGATGAGTGAGAATCCGGGTTCCACCATGGCAACTCAATCTTCCGGTCTAGTGGTGCGACCACCCTGGAATGCGATGTTCGTTCTGCGTGCTTTGGGGACGAAATCCCACATTGTGGCTGTCAGTTCGGGTTGGGCGGTCCACTAGTCGACGATCTCGACGTCGGGCAGCGATCGTTGCAGGATGGTTTTGCCGCCGCGAGAAACGTTTGTGCCGGTCAAGTCGATGCGTTTGAGCGCCGTCAGGGGCTTGAGCGACGGCAAACCTTGATCGGTAACTTGTGTGCGAGCGAGCGACAGTTCGGTCACGGAGCCAATTGAGCGCAAGCGTTCGACGACTTGCTTGAGCTGGCCGTCATTGAGTTTCGTGCCGCCTAAGTCGACTCGAACCTCGCCGGTCGATAGGGCCGAGATGCTTCCGCCAAGTGCTTGCACGAGCGAGCGGGCCGCGTACGCCCGATATACGGGAAGGCCGCGATTGAGTCCCCAGAGAGTGCAACTCATCGCGATAACGAGAGCGAGCGCCAAGAGCCATCGCGTCGAGCTGCGCAGATTGCCGCGCAAGTTGAAGAGCAACAGAAAGACCGAGACCGCGGTCCAAATTCCGAGGATGCCGCCTTCGAGAGAGGTCTTGCCTTCGAGCAGCGTCGGCCCGACAAGTACTGCCATCGTGCCTGCGATCAGTGAGAGATTGACGGCGGCAACCAGCCCCATCCCGCCTGCAAAAAAAGGAGTCCGTTGGCGCCGGCCCTCGGTCTGGCTGAACGCGACCGCGAACACGACGACGACCCCCACAATCAGTCCTTCGTAGACGTCGGCGCCGGTCTTGATGATCTTGGCGACGCCGTCGATCACGATGCGTAGAAAAAGGGCTCCGAGGACGGTTCCCGGCACTGAACCGACGCCCCCTTGCAGGCTGCAGCCGCCGACGACGGCCGCCGCGATCGAATTGAGTTCATACCCCCTGCCCAACGTCTGCGGCTCGGCGACGCTCACTTCGCAAATGTAAATGATGCCGGCAATCGAGGAGAGAACGGCACTTGCGCAATACGCGAACCATTTGGTGCGGTCGACGCGCACTCCGCTCAGGCGGGCCGCCTCTTCGTTTCCGCCCAGGGCGTACAAATGGCGGCCGAGCACGGTCTTGCTCAAGAGAAACCAGGAGACCGCGGCGAGAACCAGGAAAATGACCGCCGGGATCCAGACGGATGTCGCCAAGTAGCGAAAACGCGGGTCGAAAATCTGGATTTGCGTGCTGCGAGATCCGGTCACAGCAGCCGTCACATTCTCGCAAATGGCTCGAGCAAAACTCCGCAACCCGACCAATGTGGCCAGGGTCGCCACGAAGGGGGGCAAGCCGATCACCGTGATCAACCAGGCATGCAGGCTGCCGATCAAGAGCCCCACGACCAGGGCCCCCGCGATGGCAATCGCCACAATCCACAAATCGATCGATTGGTCCCGGCTTTGAAGCTGCTCCGGTGCCAGGATCAACAGCAGCGTGGCGCAGATCGTACCGCTGAAGCAGATGACCGAGCCCGAAGAAAGATCGATGCCGCCGGCGATGATCACGATGGCCGAGCCAAGCGAAAAGATTCCCAACAGAGAAGTCTGCCGGGCAATCTGCACGCAACTCGTCCAGGGATCGTTGAAGTAGTTGTGCTGGGAATCCAGGATGGCCGTGAGGATGATGACGGCCACGATGGCGAGGATCAGGCTCGGCTCATGTCGGCGCAGAAAGCGAAACGGGTCACGATCGGCCGTTTGGAGATCGACCATCGACGGTTATGACCCTTCGAGGCTGTATTGGGCGAGCCAGCTCTTGAATTTGTCGAACGTCAGGAACTCGGTTTTGGGCCCAAACATCTCGCGATTGAGGGGCGATTTCGCGTCGGGAACGACGATCTTGAGACCGGTGTCGATGAGGTCGCCTTCGGGCTTTCCGAGATTGGGCAGCATCTCGCCGATCGTCTTGTTGTCCTTTTCGTGAAGGGCCTTTAGAAGCCGGACGCCCTGGTAGCCCATCTGGTAAGGGTTTTGGACGACCATCGCGTCGATCAGGCCGCCTTGGATTTGTTGAAGGGCGATCGGTTCGGCGTCGAAGGTGATGACCGTGAAATCCTTCTTGCGGTTGAGCTCCTTGACGACGTCGGCAATTGCGGGGGCGTTGTACGACCAGATTCCGACAAGAACTTTCAGCTTGTCCTTGTGGTTTTGGATGGCGTTTCGCACGTTGTCACGAGCCTTGGCTTTGTCGTGTCAGGTCGGACATGCTGTCGAGCGACTGAAATTTGGCCCCGGCCCCTTCCTTGAACCCTTCAATCCGCTCCATGGCATTCTGAGCGCCCGTTCGGCCGACGAACGTGACGTATCCCCCGCCGTCAGGCAGAAGCCCGCGGGCACAAGCCCCGCACTCGCGCCCGCCGACTCGGTTATCGGTCCCAATAAAGGCGAAGCGGCTGTCACGGAACTTGTCGCGGCTCACGTCCGAGTCGACCGTGACGACCTGCACGCCTTTCTTCTGCAGCTTGCGCAGTTCTTCGACGACCGCGATATTGTCCGCGTCGATGGCTGAGACGGCGATGCCGACAATATCCGACTGGCTGCCGTACTGCTGGAGCTTTTGAATCTGGCCGCTGGGCGAGCCGTCGTTCGCATCCAGAGTCGCACGCAAGCCCGGCCTGCTTGAGCTTCAGTTCCCGCTCGGCGTCCTTCAAACCGGCGCGAGCCGCGTCCCAGAAGGGGGAATTGTCGTTTTCGAGGATGATGATGCGTTTGAGGTTCGAGCCGTCGGCCGGCGAATCGGCCGCGGCGACCGTTAGGGGCGCCTTTGTCGTGGTGGCCCCTTTGGCTGCCACCGGGGCGCCGCCGGATTCTGTCTTTTGCGTTGGCTCGCTGCAGCCGCCGACCAGCACGAGAAGGCCCGAAAACACGGCAAACGTCGCAACGCTGCGACGAACTCCCTTGGGATGCATTGAGGTCTCCTTGAGACCGGCCACGATCTGCCGAGTGCGCGAAAAACTCGGTAAACTTTGCAGGATATAGCTGTTAAATACGGCCGTCAACGAGGTGGAGGTCACCGGCGATTTCCGATTCACCCGGTTTTTGCTTGTGAAGACGCGATTGTCCAACGTATAGTGGTGGGCAGTTCAGCCGACGCTCCGTGGTCCTGGAATTTCCTGGCACGATCCGCAGCCCATCGGCGCCCAGGTTGACTGACAGAAATTGCGGGACTCTCGATTTCGATTCTTGAGCCGCGGCGACCGTTTCACGTTTGATTTTCTGAAGGAGCCTCTGAGTGGGTAAGAAACTGTACGTAGGCAACTTGCCGTATGACACGGGCGACAGCAAGTTGCAGGAGCTGTTTGAAGAGTATGGATCAGTCCAGTCGGCGCAAGTCATCATGGACCGAGAGACGGGCCGCTCGAAGGGCTTCGGTTTTGTCGAGATGGGCAGCGACGAGGAAGCGCGAGCCGCAATCAACGGGATGAACGGCAAGGAGATCGGCGGGCGAGCGCTCACCGTCAACGAAGCCCGTCCCCGTGAAGACCGGGGCGGCGGCGGTGGCGGCCGGGGTGGCGGCGGCGGACGTGGCGGCTACGGCGGCGGCGGTGGCCGCGACCGCGGCGGATACGGCGGCGGCAAAGGCTACTAACCGACGGTAGACAAAATCAAACGCCCTTCGCACGCAATTCGCGTCGAAGGGCGTTTTTCGTTGACCGCCTGAGACGCCGCCTCGCGTCAAGATGGCGGAATCAAGAGGACAGACTGCACGTTGGCCAGCGTTCCCTTGATTGCGTCGGCGGCCCGCAGTGTCAGGCGCTGTCGTCCCTCCTTGAGACGAATCTTGCCGATCTCGACGGGGAAGTACACGCCCCAGGCTTTGCCCGTCCCTTCGATGCGGGACGTGATCCGCTGATCCTGCGACTCGAACAGGAAGCGGTTCCCCGCCGTGTCGTTGCGGCACGAATAGTGAACGCTGACGGTGTAAATGCCCGGACTTCGGCACGTCGACTGTCCAGATGGCCCTATCGTCGGCGCTATGCCACTCTCCGAGGTTTTGTCGGGCGGGCTGATACGTCAGCGTGTCGCCGTAGATCTCGCAGTTGGTCGCGCGTGAGTTCCAGTGTGCCATCGGTCGAAATGCCGACCGTGGCCGGCTTGTTGCCCTGGAACACTTTCCGGCTGGGTCCCGTGGACGCGACATAGGCCATGATGTCGGCAATGTCCTGTTGTTTGAAATCCTTTTCGAGTCCCTCGGGCATCAGCGATTTACCGGCGCTCGACAACTCCTCGAGCTCGCCGCGGAGCACGGTCGTCTCTTTGTTTTCCTGCTGCAGGAGGGTAATGCTGCTGCCCGTTTCGGCGGCCAAAACGCCGGTGTACTGGCGACCCTGATTCGTCACGGCCGTGTAAACGACGTACTTCTGCTCGACGGCCCGATTGGGATCGAGGATGGCCACCAAGAGAGCCTGCGGCGATTTGTCGGTGAGGGCGACAAGTTCCGGGCCGACCGCATGGCCAACGTCGTTCAGGCGATGACAGACGGTGCACGTTTTCTCGAACATCTGGCGGCCGTGCTTTGCATCGCCGTGAAGAGTCAGGGCCGAACGATATCGATCGATGACCTTCACGCGATCTTTGTCGACCGAGGCGGCGAGAAGTTTCGTCGCCCGCTCGGCAAGCGAGTGATTCTTGAGCGACGCGAGCTGCTGACGACGGCCGATGTCGATTTCGTGCACGTTAATCTGCTTGTGTCTCGATATGGTCGAGCAGGGCAGTGACCCAATCGTCGCGGCTGATCATGACGTCGAGAATGCTCGAACGCAGAGCCGGTCCGACGCTGCGCCAGCGAGTGAGCAACTCGTCCGCAACCTTGCGCTGCCTCAGTTTGCCCAGGGCCGTGACCACCCCCTCTTGCAGGACGGCAGGCGTTTGCGGCGAGAGTAAATCGCCCAAGACCACGATCTCCTGGTCGTCGGCCGCAGTTCCGCTGCGCCCGAGAATTTGCACGGCGGCGAGGCGTGTCGCGATCGGCGCTTGCGGATCGGCGGCGACTTGGCGGGCGTAGGCCGCGAGGCGGGCGAGTTGTTTGATCGTCGCCGGGCCGCGTTGACCGAGCCGTTGGCCCAGCGTGGCGACCGTTGTCTTCTGTTGATCCAATCCGTCGAGCAAGGCGGCGATGGCCGAAAGTTCCCAGGCCGGATACGGCCCCGCTCCGCGTTGCGCCGTCGAAGCGACGAATTTCGTGAGGACTTCGTCGTTGCGATAAGCCGTCGCCATCGTCATCAAGTCGCGATACAGCTCGGCCGGTGCATTGGCCCCTGGATCGGAAATTGAAACGGCCGCAACGACATGGCTCAGGTTTTTCGGCGTGACGGAGCTCATAGCGGCGGCGAAGATATACGGCTCCTGCTGATTGGCCAGCGCGATTCGGCCGATCGCATCCCCGGCTTTCGGATCGTCCCATTCGCCGAGCGTGCAAGCGACCTGCAGCCGCACTTGCGCGTCGGCATCGTCCGCCAGCGAGGCAATTTCCTCGCCCAATTCCGGGGCCAGTTTGAGGAACGGCTCACACAAACGAACCGCGTTGCGTCGCACGCCCGGATGGCCGTCATGCAGTGCTTTCGTCAAAAGCCCCGGGTTCAATCCCTTCAATCCGTCCAGCGTGCAGAGCGCTTGAAGACGCGCTCTCGGGTCGCGGGCACTCGGTCGCCATCTTGACCAGCGGCGGGACCGCATTCTGATCGCCACGTTGAACGAGCATGAACTGCACAGTGTCGCGCTGCCAGCCACCCGGGGTATCGAGAGCGGCAACCAATTCCTCGGTCGACCGGCTGACGAGTTTGGGAAATCGGGCGTGCCGGCTTGTCCTCGGGAACGACTCGATAGATGCGTCCCATCGTATCTCCCGCGCGGACATTGATGCGGGCCAAGCGGTCTGCCGTGATCCATTTCGGGTGCTCGATGATCATGCGATACATGTCCACGACCCAGAGCGCCCCATCCGGGCCGTTTTTCACATCGACCGGCCGAAACCAGTTGTCGGCAGACGCCAGAAACTCAGACTTCTGTTCGGACGGAGCCCGGACCCCGGCAAAGGTGGCTCCGAGCGGCTTGAGAATGCGGCGGGTGACAAGGTTGTGCACCGGCTCGCACATAAAAGCGTTGTCGTGATACTCGGGGCCCAGCAGATCGTCCCGATAGATCACCGGGCTGCACGCAGACGTCACCCGATTTGCACTTTCTGGATGATTGAATCGTCGCAGCGTGCGGCTGACGGGATACAGGTGGTCCGGATCTTCCTTGGGAACGAGCACGATCGGCTCCGGCGGTGCCACGTACGGATTGCGGCCGACATACCGGTCGGCCAGCGGCGCGTTGAGCAGAAGTTCGCTGTTTTGATTCGAAAAATAATTGCCCCAATCGTCGCGCGTGCGGCCCTGCTGCGTGCCGCCGCCTGTTTCCAACTCGAACAAATGCCGGTCCGGATCCATGCGAAAGTCGCGAATGCCGAGCGTCACCACGAGATCGGGCCGCGCCGGGCAGCGAATCGTGCCACCGATCAGTCCGTTGGCGCCATGCACCCAGTTGTCGAGCCCGTAACTCAGACTGTTGACGCGGGCCTGCCAATTTCGCGAGTCGAACCCGGTAAAGACGACTTCGCGAATGTCGGCCTTGCCGTCCCCATTGGTGTCCTCGGCATAGATGATGTCGGGCGCCGCGCAGATGAGCACCCCTTTCCTCCATGCCGTGATTCCGTTGGGAAAGTGCACTTTGTCGAGGAAGATCGTCGATTTGTCGTACTTTCCGTCGCCGTCCGTGTCTTCCAGCAGACGGACCCGGCCGCCCGGCTGATAATCGCCCTTGAGTCCGGCGGGGTAGTCGAGCATTTCGGCCACCCATAACTTGCCGTCAGGCGCGAAGTCGATCGCCACTGGCGAGAGCACCAAGGGTTCGGCGGCCACCAATTCGACTTTGAGCCCCTTCGGCACGTGGATCACTTGCCGCGATTGCTCGGGCGACATCGGCGGCGGGAATTTATCGGAACCGCCTTGAGCCAGCGCCTTTGCTGAAGGCACGCTCGCGAGCAAGCAAATCGTCAGACACGATTTGATGAATCGTCGCAGTTGCATTGATGCTTCCGGGATCGAGGACGAAACGGTTGGTTGCCGGGCCGGTGAGTCGAACAGGTCAACACCGCGTCGAGCGCGTGCGCGATCCGCCTTTTATGGGTTGACCTCAGTCAAGCGTAGACGGAACGCAGTTTCACTCGCAAGTGCACGGGAGACTGGGGCGTCAAGAACGCGAACCGATCGCGCGATTCGCCAGCTCGGTCGATGATGGGCTTCGACTTGGCGAATCGCCGCCAGATTCCAAGTCGGCCATCACCCAGTCGACAATTCGCCAGTCCATCCAACGGGAATCAGGGTCGACTCCCCGTTTGCCGACGTATCCCAAGTGGCCGCCCTGCGGTGTGATATGTAGCAAGACATTGGCCGGCAACCGCAATCCCTGAAAGCAATCGATGGTCACTAAGGGGTCATCTTCGGCCGCAAGAATGAAGGTGGGCTGACGGATCTGCTCGATGTGCGTTCGGGCGCTGCTGGATGTGTAATAGTTGTCTGCCGAACCGAAACCGCAAACCGGTCCCGTGTAGAAATCGTCGAAATCGAACATCGACTTCATCCGTCGCGGAGCCTGGATCGCGGGCAACTCGGCGTTCAATTGACGATTGCCGCGAATCTGATGGCACAACTCGCGGACAAAGTAGCGGTCATACATCCGCTGAACGGGCCCGACGAGCGAACGCACGCAGCGCCCCAAGTCAATCGCCGGGCAGATCGCGGCCACCTTTACGACATTTGCTGGAACCGCGTGCGGCGCTTCACCGAGCAGTTTAAGGACAATATTTCCCGAAAGCGAAAACCCCACGAGCGTAATCGACGCCTTGGCACAAAGCTGCTCGACGAAGCGGAGCACGGCGGCCGCATCGTCGGAACGACCGGCATGGTAGGGGCGAGTGCAGAGTCCCGCTCCTGCCCCGCACCCGCGCATATCCATCCGAAACGTGCGTACCCCGACCGCATTCAGCTTAGCGGCGACTCGAGTCATGTAGGGACTGGAGTGGCATCCGGCGAGACCATGGATCAGGACCGCAACTCGACTACCGGGGGACCAAGCTGCCGGCGTATCGTCATGAATGACGACGGCGTCACCGTCAGCAAGTGGAATTTTGTGGAGCTTCGCCGCGTACGGATATTGGCCGGCCGGCAGGTACGTTCCTGCCAACGTTTGGGCGTGTCGATTCCTCAGAAGCGGGTGTGGCTCGAACGGCGGGATATCGAATCGCAGCGACATGAGATGCTTCGATCGGAAGTCAAGCTGCCTCAGAGTCGTCCTCGGCCGGCGCACTCGGGCGTCGACGTTTGATCAAGACGACCTCGTTCCCGCGATCGCTGTAGTTCACCTCGTCCATGAACGTGCGGATCAATAAAAGGCCGCGGCCGCAGGGGCGCTCCAGGTTGGCCGGATCGGTTGCGTCGCGTAGCAAGGAGGGATCGAATCCCGGACCCTCGTCGCGAATCACGAACCGGCACTCGTCGGGCGTCAAGAGGCACTCAACGTAAATCTTGCGGTCGCAGTACGGCGGTTCCTGCGAGCGCTTCTTGGATAGCTGATAGTAGGCATTGTGGTCCGTTTCGCGCAAATCGGAGCTGATTTCGAGATTGCCGTGGTAATACGAGTTGAGCAGTGCTTCCTCGAGCGCAACGCCCACGCGCAGGCAATCGGTCTCGTCGCAAAACCGCATCCGCGTCATCGCCTGTTGGATGTAATTGACGACGGAAGGCACGAGCGTCGAATCCGTTTCGAGCACGAATGTCGTCTGCAGCCGCGACACCCGATGCATTAACCGCGACTCGGAACGGTCGACGTCGGCGGTTCCCAGCACGCGCTCGACCGTATCTCTCAGTTCCTGTGCAAGACGCCGCTTGGGGACGTAGCTACCGGCGCCTCGACGAAGGGCCTGGACCGCGATTTCCTCGCTTCCCTGAGCCGTCATGAGCACCACGGGAATCAGCGGATAATCCTCTTTGATTGCCGTGACGAGTTCGAGTCCGTTCATTTCCGGCATTTGCATGTCGGTCAGTACGAGGTCGGGAATGTGCTTTTCAATTTCCTCAAGCGCCTGCTTGCCGTTGACGGCATAGAGAATCGACCAGTCGGGGTTTTTTTCCAAAATCCCGCCGACCAGGCGACGATCCATCGCTGAATCATCAACGACTAAGAGCGTGGCCATTCGCGAATTACTCCAGGTTCAATTTCATCGCGCCGCTCGACGCTGCCGGTGGATCTTGAAACGGTTGCCCTTGTTCTAGCGTGTCTGACTCGCAGTGGCAAAGGCTTTGGCCTCGGGAACGATCTCGTCAATCCGCGATTCCAGCCGAGCAACCACCGAGGCGGCCGATTCGAGATTGGCGGATCGCCCGATTTCTTCGAGGTCCGCCGCCAACAGGGCTGCCGTTTCCAGACCCAAAGTTCGCATCACACCTTTCAGCGTATGTCCCGTCCGTCGGATCTGTTTTGTGTCGCCCGCTGCCACGGCGACCCTCGCTTGTTCCATAAGCCCCGGACACTCTTCCAAGAACGCTTCGACGACTTCCTGGAGCAGTTGACGGTCCCCTGCAACGACCGACATCGCGGCTTCCCAATCGATCGCGGTTCCTATGGGGGGCGATGCCAAAGGGGCCGTGGCGTTGACGACCGGGCGATTGGCGAAAAGCGATTCGATCTTGTCGTACAGTTCCCGGGCTCGAACCGGTTTCACGAGATAGTCGTCCATGCCAACCGACAGGCAGCGCTCACGCATTCCCTTCATCGCCTGAGCGGTCATCGCAATGATCGGAGTCCTGCGCCCGCAGGCCTGCTCGTTTGTGCGGATGCGCCGTGTGGCTTCGAGCCCGTCCATTTCGGGCATCTGGATGTCCATGAAAATCAGATCGAATTCGTTATTCGCCGCCAGGGAAACTGCTTCGTGTCCCGTCTGCGCGACAGTCACCGCATGCCCGCGCTTTCCCAACACCCCCAGGGCCAGTTTTTGATTAAACGGGCTGTCTTCCGCCAGCAGTATTTTCAGTCCAGTGACCCGATATTGAGGCTGCGGTGCGGCCTCAGTTGCCATCACCACGTTCGATTCGTCGCCGCAGAGAAGAGCCATGAGCGTATCGAATAATTCGGATTGATCGATCGGCTTGATCAGGTAGGCGGCTGCTCCGACCTCGTCGCAGCGGACACTGTCAGACGCGCGATTTACCGAGCCGAGCAACATCACGAACGACTTCACGCGGTCCGGAGCCACTCGCTTGATTTCGTCCACGAGCGAGAAACCGTCGCGGTCCGGCATCTGGGCATCGATTAAGGCAACGGCAAACGGCTTTTCCGCCGACGCCCCGTCGCCAAGTAGCGCGAGGGCTCCTTCCGAGTCGGCAACAGTCGCAACGTCCATTCCCCAGGCTGTGAGACATTCTTCCAAGGCAGCCCGATTCGACGCATTATCGTCGACGACTAAGACCTTCGTACCGGAGAGCACGACGCGTTGAACAGGTTCGTATCCAGCCACCGCGCCAGCCGGGATTCCAAAGCGCGCGGTCGCATGAAACGTCGTTCCGCCGCTCGGATTGTCCTCGAACCAGATGCGACCTCCGATCAATTCGACGAGCTTGCAGCAGATCGCCAATCCAAGCCCCGTGCCGCCGTACTTGCGGGCCCGCGATCCGTCGACTTGTTCGAAAGGCATGAAGACCGCATTGCGCTTTGCGGCCGGAATTCCGATTCCCGTGTCGCTGACCGACGCGCGCAACAAAACCCCTTGTTCGTCGCGGGCATCGATCGTAATCCGCACGACAACGTCGCCCTTTTCCGTGAATTTGATCGCGTTCCCGACGAGATTCATCAACACCTGGCGTAGCCGCGTCGGGTCGCCAATTACACGGTCCGGAACCGACGGATCCACCCGGAGAACGATTTCCAGTCCCCGTTTATGGGCTGACACGGCCAACGACTTGAGGATGCCGGCCACCGTATCGTGCAGCCCGAACTCGAGCTTTTCGATATCCAGCTTGCCCGCTTCGATCTTGGAAAAGTCGAGGATGTTGCTAATCAACGCCAACAGCGACTCGGCCGATTCCTCCACGACCGACAAGTAATCCTTCTGTTCCGGCGTGATCGACGTATCTAACAGGAGCTCGGTCATGCCCAAAATGGCATTCATCGGCGTGCGGATCTCGTGGCTCATATTGGCGACAAACGCGCTTTTGGCACGGTTGGCCTGATCGGCCGCCTCTTTGGCCGCCTTGAGTTGCGCCTCCGCCTCCTTCTGCGTCGAGATATCGACGACGAAACACAAACAGCGGTCGCGACTACCCCGAAGGACAGCCAACCCGTTGAGCACGTGCACCCGCTCGCCGTTCTTGCAGATCAGCTCCTTTTCCCACGGGGCACAATCGCCCGTCATTCGCAGTTGATCGATTCCTAGCACATCCAAATGGCCGTACTCGGGTGCCGTTAATTGATCCCAGCGGAGACGGCCTTCCTTGAGATCGAGCCGGTCGTAGCCGACAAGACTCAGAAAGGCATCGTTGGCCTCGCTAATCAATCCATTCTGGTGGACCATCAGGATGCCCATCACATTGGAACGCACAAGACTGCGGAACCGTGCATCGCTCGCCCGCAGTGCCTCCTCCGCCCGTCGACGAGCTGAGACGTCCCAAAACATGCCCTGAATGCCGACGACCCCGCCATGCGCGTCGTACACGGGCGATTTGAGCACCTGGACATAAATCGTCTCGCCGTTTGGCTGCCGATGCTCTTCGACGTCTTCAAAGACTTTTCGCGAAGCCAGAACGGCCGCGTCGTCACGACGATATTTTTCGGCCAGATGCCGAGGAAAAAGATCGTAATCCGTCTTGCCGCTGAGCCTCTCCCAAGGCAAACCGATCTCGTGCTGATAGTTCTGATTGGCGTAAACCAATCGCCCCTCCAAGTCCTTGCGAAACATGTTGAGCGGCAAACTCTCGACGAGCGATCGGTATCGCGCCTCCGAATGCCTCAGATCGTCGTCCGCCCGTTTTCGTGCAAGGGCGTAGCGAACCGCGTGCTCCAGAACGACCGGTTCTAGTTCGTCCTTGACCAGGTAGTCCTGCGCCCTCCCGCCACGGCCCGGGCGGCCAACGCCTCATCGGACCAATCGCAGAGGACGATGACGGCCGCATCCGGAGCCACTTCACGAATCTGAGCCACGGCCGTGGCGGCGTCACAATCCGATTTGGAAATGTCGATCAGAATCGTCTGGATTCCGCCACTTTTCAGGCGGGACAATCCCTGAGACAGAGAATCGACGCGATCGACCGCGAAACGGATTCGCTTCGCCTTCGCCAGGAGATCTGCGATGAGTCCGGCTGCTTGTGAATCGCTTTCGATCAGTAGAATCTTGACCGAAGATTCGCTCATGAGTGCGCCGAAGCGAAGGGTCTTTTTTCGAGTTTAACCCTGTCCATCCGGCGTTTCAATTGGCTGTACGCTCAGCATTCCCCGGCGGCGACGGCCCCGCACTCGGTCAACTCGGCCTGGTCGCCCGGCCGGCGACCCGGCAAGTCTTCGGAATACCAACGCGTCAGAACGGCTTGCCAATCGGCTGGCTGAGACACGCGGATAAAGGCCTGCTTCACCTCATCGGCAAACGGATGCAACTGGGCGTACTTGATGCCGAATTTCCGCATCATCGTGCAGGACCTTTTTTCGCCGTAGACCTCTTCCGAGAGCCGAAAGTGCTCGGCCAGCACCTCCCGCTGCTCAAAAAGGCCCGGCCAGCGAATCGGTCGGCCGGCCAAGGCGTCCCTGCACTTGCTGGAAAATCCAGGGATTGCCGATCGCCCCGCGGGCCACGCTAAGACCATCGACGCCGGTCTGTCGCAGCATTTCCACGCAGCTCTCGGCCGAAAACAAGTCGCCGCTGCCCAAGACCGTCCGATCGCCCGCGTGACGCTTTATTTCCGCCAGGATCGACCAATTGCTCGGGCCGATATACCGCTGCATCACCGTCCGACCATGGACCGTAACGGCGGCCGCACCCAGCCCGAAAGCACCGTCGAAGATCGTATAAAAATTCTCCGCACTCTCCGCGCGAATCGTCGAGCCCGCGACGCATCTTGACCGTCACGGGGATCTGACGGCGGCAACGCCTCCCGCACGCGCGACACGATTTCCAAAGCCGTCTTCGGAGTGCTCAACAGAAATCCGCCGCGGCACCGGCCCAGGACTTTTTTCACCGGACAGCCGAAATTGATGTCGACGACGTCGAAGCCCGCCTCAACCAACCGCAGCGCTGCCGGTCCGAACTGCTCCGGATCGGCCCCCATGATTTGGCCGCCAACCGGGTGCTCCTCGTCGGTCACTTTGAGCTGCCGCCGATTGGCCCGCTGCATGTGCTGGTCGAGCACAAACTTGTCGAGCAGCACCTCGCAGAGCGTGTACGGGGCCCCCAAACGGCGGGCAATCACCCGCATCGGCCAATCGCTATACCCCGAGAGTGCCGCCTGGACCGCCGGCGAGCTGATTTCGATCGACCCGATCCGCAAGGTCCGCCATCTCCTGAGGGACAAGCTCCCGACGACCGACTTTTTTCGCTCGATACCGGACTATATCCCGGCATCCGCCAGCCGCCGATGGGCGTCGAGAATCAGCGACTCCGTCTCCTCCCAGCCAATACAGCCGTCGGTGATCGAAACGCCGTATTGGAGGTCCGCCCGGTCGCCGGTCAGCTTCTGCGTGTCGGGGAACAGGTTGCTTTCCAGCATCAGGCCGACAATTGTGGAATTCCCGTCCACCCGCTGGCTGATCACGTCATTCCAGGGGATGCTCTGCTTCCGGTAGTCCTTGTTTGAGTTCGCATGACTGCAGTCGACGACCAGATTCGGCGACAAGCCCGTCTGCTTGAGCTTGGCATCCGCCTCCTGGACGTGCTTGGCCGAGTAATTTGGGCCCGAACGGCCCCCGCGGAGAATCATGTGCCCCCAAGGATTCCCCTTGGTGTTGATGACGCACGTGTTTCCTTCGCCGTCGATTCCCAAGAAACTGTGCGAACTTCGGGCGGCAAACATGGCGTCAATCGCCACCTGCAGGCTGCCATCGGTCCCATTTTTGTATCCGACGGGCATCGACAACCCGCTTGCCATCTGGCGGTGCGTGGGCGACTCGGTCGTGCGGGCCCCGATCGACGCCAGGGTAATCAGGTCGGCAATATATTGGGGCGTAATCGGCTCCAGCATCTCGGTCGCCGCCGGCAGCCCCATGTCGTTGATGACCAGCAAAATCCGCCGTGCCAGCCGCAAACCGGCGGCAATATCAAACGTGCCGTCCAAATTCGGATCGTTGATCAGCCCCTTCCAACCCAGGGTCGTCCGCGGCTTCTCAAAATAGACCCGCATGACCAGAACCAGCCGATCCTGCACCCGGTCCGCCAGGTTCCGCAGCTTTTGGGCGTATTCCAGGGCACTTTTCGGATCGTGAATCGAGCACGGCCCGACCACCACGAACATCCGCGGGTCTTCCCCGGAGAGGATTTTTTTGATCGTTTCCCGGGATTCGTAGACCGTCCGGTTCGCGCTCAGGGAAACCTGGGTCTCCTCCCGCAACAGCCGCGGTGCAATCAGCGGCACGGTGCTGCGGACATTCAGGTCGTGGGTCGGCTGTAATTTCTCGTCGACGATCATCGCAGGCACCTCTCGGGTACGAAAAGTCCCATTGTAACTGCCAGTTTGACCCCCTGCACGGCCGGTCCGCTTCTCTCAAGCGTATTCCCCTCGCCGATGTTTCAGGACGTCGTTTTTTCGCCTCACGCCGGCAAACTGTTCAACTTCTGTACACTTTTTTGGCTTTTTTGGGCGCTGAAAAAAGGGCGAGTTTTTTGGGGCGCGCCAAAAAAGTCCGAGGGCTGCGGAGGCAGGGCGACGCTCGCGGAAACAGACCAAACGTAAAGCACTGTGCCGCACTGTCTTCCGAGGAGCCTTTGACGCCGAACTCGCCGAGACCCCGCCGCCGGATGCAATTCCGGTGGCGACTTTTTTGGGGTGCGCCCAAAAAACTCCCTCCGCCAATCCCTCCGCCAATTCCTCCGTCCCAGCGGCGGAGGCACGGTGCGAGGTGCGGAGTTCGAGGTGCGAAATCAGACAACGGTGGGACGCGTTTCCGCACGCCACACCGACCGCCGTCTTTCTTCCCGCGCCCCCCACCCCCCTCCCCGCACCCCGATTCCTCATCTCTAGTTACTAACAATGTAGTATTACGATTCGCTATCTAAACTCCGACCCCGTTTGTGCTTTCGCCGCGCAAAAAAACCGATCTGGAACGAGTCGCACATTCCTCGTTAGAATACGGCTAGACAACGCGCGAGCGGAAAAAAATCAAACATTCCCGCCGCTCGCCGGCTCCGGCAAGTGCGGATCGTCCGATCGCCCAGGCGACGGCCGATCGTGTGCATCCGCGAGTTCACACTCAATTGCGTTATGCGGACCTCGACCGAATTCCGCACACCGCATGTCGAACTTCGCAGCTCGCACGCATTCTGAGACGACATGGTCTCAGACGACAAAGCCAGCGCCGCCCGGCCAAAGCAGCGCGTTCGCCGACACGCCGCGTGATCGCCAGCACGTCACCGCGACGACTCGGAGCGTCCGCCAGCAATCCTCGGAGGCTTGCGGCACGGTTTTCCTCGGAAGGATTGACTAGAGGCTAGAGGTTCGTGGTCAGTGGCTAGAGCCGATCAAGGTGCTCTGGTGGGACTGACACGTTGAATTCACAGGCGCGCCGCTCAAGATCCATCACTGCCGCGGCGGCAGGGGGCGGGCCATCGTGTTTTTCTAGGTGGAATTCCCAATAACGTAGTGGTGTGACCACTTGTAATTGCCATGCACGATTGCCACTCTACGGCCGCGAAACGCACTGTTGTGGATGCCAATTACCGTTGGACGGTGCAGTAGGGCGAGCTGCCAGCTTGCCAATTCTCGTGTCTCCCGATTTCACGGTGGCTTTTCGCGATTTTGGCAAAATTGCGGTTTTGAATTAACATCCGCTCGCAGATTTGCCTGCAAGCCGCGTCTTATTTCGGAGTGCCTGACTAGCAACCGTGTGACAAGCACAATCCAAACTGGCGGCGAATCGAAAGACCCTCATTAAGGGAACAGAAAAATGAGTCGTCAAAACCTCATGGCGGCAGGAGGCCTGTTCGTTGTGGCGCTGCTCATCGCCGTAACGCTCTATGTGAGCAATTTAAAGGCGGCCGACGCCGTACCGCCACAAAAGGTGTCCGCAACGCCGGCAGCCGCCGAGCAAATCAAGCAGTTGCAGGCCCGAATCGATTCGCTGGAAAAGAGACTCGCGACTTTGGAAAGCAATCGGGCCAACGTTTGGGACATCGTGCCGATCAACCCGCCAATCAACCCGCAGCCGCCGCCGGGGCTCAAATTCATTCCCGCTCCCCCGCCGAACGAGCCTGAAAGAGACGGATTTCCCAAAGCACGCATTATCTTCATCGACGGCAAACAGACAACGAACGGTAACCCAGCGCGTTAAGCAGCCTCCGGTTTTCCTATAAATCCCAGGCCTTCTTGCTCATCGCATTCCTGGACGCCTGGCCGGCGTGCGGACTCGGCGACGGCAGGTCCTCTCTGCCGGAGAGGACACTCTCGTTTGATGTCGTGGTCCAACGCTGCTGCAACTCGCGGCGGATTAACGAACGCTCGGATCTTCGTTGAAAATGGCGCCTGTTGGCACACGAGCTAAAATGCGCGAGTATCCCGCTCGGCAAGCGGGACCTACTGGCAAGCGCAAAGGGCGCCTTCCACACGGGACGCGTTCCACACCGAAGCTCTTTCTGGACTCGACGTAATTGAGATCGCTAAAGTTGCGCCAGCGAATGAGCGGCAGCGATCCCGGAGAAGGCGGGGGGGGATGGTCCGATGCGAAAACGAGACGTTGCAGGCGTTGCTTCGAGACACGTATGACGGGCCGGGCCTGCGGGGGATTCGCGGCATGCTAGAGGGCAAGGGTCGTTGACGATGCGGCCTCTCGCTTCGGGGCCTGTTTTCCGCGTCGCCGCTGACTGATTTTTCCAAAGGCACGAACTACCACGCCGCGTGGACGCGAGACAACGTGCATGTGGCCTATGCGCACTTTGCCAACGGCCGGCCGGAAGTGGCGGCCAACACCGCAAAGGCGTTGGCGACTTTTTATCAAACCCAACGGGCCGGCATTCAGGCCATTATTCGCGATCCCACGGTCAAACAGACGGCCATGAATCGTCCCCATGTGCGATTCGACGGAGACAGTTGCCAGGAATTGTCGCAGGACTGGTCGCACGCTCAAAACGACGCGCTCGGTTACTTCATCTGGCTGTATGTCACTCTGGCATTGCGCGGTCAAGCTAGCAACTCGCCCTACGAAGGCGCTCGTGTCGCTGGACAGTCGCGGCTCCTAAGGCGTGGCGCCATTTGTGCTGTCGCTTAATGGACGAGTCATTTAGCTCGCGCACAAAGTCGGTCGCACCTCCGGATCCCGGTCAATACTGGAATTTGCTTGTGTTTGACTTGCTCCTCCGTCACAATCACAAACCACCTCGAGCTTGCGGCACTTGTTGCCCCCATCTCCAACTTGGGATTGAAGGTATCGAAGAAAGCGTCTCCGGCTCGGCTAACCCTCCGAAGATCGCTGGCGCAATTGGACCCGGTTGCGCATTCACATCATCTCGGTCCGAAAAACACCGTTTTTACGCACATTGAGGAAGGTTACATGACAAATAGTGAACTAACGCCCGAACAATATGTGAAGTTGCTTTCCTCAGGTGTTGTCGAGCACTCGGCCGCCCACTATGTCACGGGTCTGGCCGGCGCAGCCGCCACGACGGCGCAATCGACTTCGCTGCGGGCCTATCTTGCGACGACTGGATTACCTTACCGGTCGACATGCTCGACAAGGTGCTCGTCTTGGGCCAAAAAGCCTGCAAAGACCACACCCATGATTACGTCGCTTTGTCCATAAAGGAACCCGCGAACGATCAAGCAAAGGTCTTTCACCATTTGCTCCGTCAGGTGTGCCGGCGTAAGCCACGCTCTCCTTCCGGCTCGCGGTTTTCCGATCAGGCCCGTTTGGCGTCACCATCCATTCGCGATTTTCCGCCGCAAAATCAATCCTTCGTGCTCAATAATCCTAGCTCACGTATCAATTCTCGCGTGCCCGACGGGTTTCCGGCGATGCAGCCGAAACGGGCATCCACAACGGCACCGTCGTACAACAATGGAGTTGGCTGGCCTACGCGAATCAGATGTGGGAACTCGTCGGTTGGCCCAACGACGTGGTGGGAATCAGCTGCGTGGCGGTCGGATGTGGACAGTGGCAGGCGTACGAAGAGTATCAATGTCTACCGAATGGGACTTGGGCGTCGCAGTACGCAACCGGGACCACTCAGGCACAAGCCATACAAAACCTACATAATTCTGAGAACTATAGCTGCTCCGCGGCACACAATTCGGGGGTCAACGCCACGCGGAATTTCACGATTCAATGTACGGGTGGAGGACCGAGATTATCGCTCGACATAGATAAGTATCATATCACAGTGGAAGGATTTAAACCTCAGCTATGGGCTCCCAATGGTGGTGACAACCAGAAATGGCGGTTTCAACCGGCGGGTAATCAAGGCGGTTACTTTATACAAAACGTGATGAGTGGAAAGTACCTGGACGTTATGCATCAGCATTATTGGAACGATGGTCCGTACGTGCAACAATACAGCTGGAATGGGCAGGACCAGCAGATTTGGCTTCTATCGCCGGCTCCGCCGGGCGGCAATGTGTTCTACATCAAGAATCTGAAGAGCCAAAAGGTTTTGGATGCTTGTGTGAACTGTGGGTGACGCCCGGCAAGGAACGGAGGATCAAACAGTCGACGACCGGGACAGCAGTTTACGAACGACTCAATTGAAGAAATAGCGCCATGATCATCTTATGCATCGGGATTGGTGGCACTTCCTTGTCTTCTATTTTTGCCAGGTGTTCGGGCGTCGTGCGATTGACACCTATGCAAAGCATCTGCGTGAAATGGCGGATGCCCTCGGGGCTCTCGGAGAAGGCGGCGTTCTTTCTGGACCGAAGGTCGGAGGTGGCCACGATGCGGCCGTCGTCTTCGAGGATCGCGATCCAGGGGACGCCGTTGAAGAGAAGGATGAAGGCGGAAGGATGAGCCAGACATTTCGCCTCTTGTCCCCAAGCTCTGGCTTAAGAACCAGCGGGCCGGTGGGACTCCTCAAGGCGTTTTGATTTGCCGCTCGACGAATTGCAGCGCGGAGGCGTAGGTGGCTGCGACTTGCTGCGGGTCGCCGCCGGGGAGGTCGTGGCTGGCGTGTGGCACTGAGATGAATTGATGGGCGACTCCGGCCCGGGTCAGCCCTTTGTCCATCTGGACCGACTGGTCGTGCGGCACGTCGGGGAGCGAGAAAGGGGGGAGGCGCGAATGGCACTAGCTGCTCGACTTCCGTCCCGGCGGTTTAAGTTTCGCCGATTTAGGCGGCAACCGAAAAGAGCCGCTGGCTCGCAAAGGTTGTCCATCTTCACAGGTGAACAATAAACCCGCCAACAGTCTGATTGGACCGAACTAGCAGGCTTACAGAAACAACATTTACCTTTACGAAGGGATATTATGTCTAACCAGACGTCAAGGCCGACGGCCCTCCGCCTGTCCGTACGGATTTGATAGGACGTTTTATTAGAAATGCTCCAGGGACGGTCTGGCAAGTCATCGACGGCTTCGCCCGAGGATTCCTTGACGAGAACCTGTTCCTGAACGTCCATTCTTTTAGTAAGATGGGAGAAATTATTAAGATTCATGCTGGCGTGGACGAAGTTCCTATCGCGGAAGGACCACCGTTCGGCTACCTTCATTGATAAGAAATCCCGCAGGTACGGTCTGTCTCTGGGAGAAAGTTAATCAAGTTAATCCTCCTATTGGTACGAAACGACTGATTACTAGCCACCACTCCTTGATTGCTACGTACTTCTTTGACCCCGATCAAATCATCGACGTGGATGAACACCTGTTTGATTCAATCCCTACCGGTCCTCCGCTTCCTGAACCGTCCTAGCGGCAAGGGTTTTCGCCGAGACTGAGGCGGGGACGATCCTGAGCCGGAAGATCGAACACTTCTCTCATTTCAACATCGTAGTGAGGCCGTCGCCGCACTCTAAACGTTTCAATTCTGCAACCGCACATTTCTAAATGTCACCGACGCACCCACTCTTGCCGAGGTGGCGAAAGCGGGATTTCAACGCGTCGCGAACGTTCCGCTGCAGGATCTCACGCTCATTCCGAGCGAGGCTGCCGCTGCGGTGCTTAATCTCATGCGCGACGCGTCAGCGGTCCCCGACGTGAAACTCTATGTCCATTGCACGGCCGGGCAGAACCGGTCGCCGACTGTTGTCTGGTTGTACCTGGTGGCGTGCGGCATGCCGCCCGGAGAGGCCAAACGGCTAATTGTAGCCCGAAGCCCCGACGCCATTCCCGGTAACGCCAGCCTGGTGGACGACGAGTTGATCGAAGCCGCCCGCCAACACGGCCGGGCCCGCGGTTTCGTGACGGTAGGTCCTCTCTGCCGGAGAGGAGACTCTCGTTTGATGTTGTGGTCGAACGATGCTGCAACCCGCGGCAGATTAACGAACGCTCCAATCCTCTTTGAAAATGGCGCCTGTTGGCACACGAGCTCAAACGCGCGAGTATCCCGTTCCGCCACGGGCGGATTCAAAGCAATCGGCAAGCGGGACCTGCTGGCTGGCGCAAAGGGAGATCGCTAAAGTCGCCGGCGAATGAGTAGGGAAACGGCTCGGCGGGAGCCTCGCCCTGCCTCGCCCTCCCATTCGACCGAATACTTCAACGGGCAGCTAGAGCGGTATCGCTAGGAGGGAATGCCGGATGGTCCAGGCGCAAAACGAGGCGTTGCAACCGCTGCTTTGCGATACGTATGACCTGCCGAGGTTAAGGCAGATTCGCCAGGTTCTTGAGGCCCACGGGTCCTTGACGATACGGCCTCTCGCTTCGGGCCTGTTTTCGGCGTCGCCGCTGACCGATTTCTCCAAAGGCACGAACTACCACGCCGCGTGGACGCGAGACAACGTGCACGTGGCCTATGCTCACCTTGCCAACGGCCGGCCGGAAGTGGCGGCCAACACCGCGAAGGCGTTGGCGACTTTCTATCAAACCCAACG
The DNA here is from genome assembly GCA_963756305.1 of uncultured Planctomycetaceae bacterium. Classification (GTDB taxonomy): domain Bacteria; phylum Planctomycetota; class Planctomycetia; order Planctomycetales; family Planctomycetaceae; genus DASPSM01. The sequence goes on along the minus strand of CAVWNP010000001.1, from coordinate 293,400 downwards.
GGTCCGCATGCAGGCCATTATTCGCGACCCCCCCATCAAGCAGACTGCGATGAATCGTCCCCACGTGCGATTCGATGGCGACACTCTCCAGGAATTGCCGCAGGACTGGTCCCAAGCCCAAAACGACGCGCTCGGATACTTCGTCTGGCTGTATGTCACACTGGCATTGCGCGGCGTCCTCCGGGTCGAGGACTTGGATTTCGAGCTGCTCGCCGATTTCGTCGGCTACTTTCGCGCCATCGAATACTGGTCCGACGAAGACAGCGGACATTGGGAAGAAGCCGTCAAAGTCGAGGCGTCGAGCATCGGAGCCGTGGTGGCGGGTCTCAGGCAAGTTTGTGAATTCTGCCGCCTGGCCGCGGCTGCCGAACATCGGCAATTCGGTGGCGTTATTTCCGAGGGGGGCCGGCAGCGAATCACGGAAACTCTTACCGGCAGCGGCGTGGAAGATTTGACAAGGTGCGGCGAGCAGGCGTTGGCGCAAATCCTTCCCGCCGAATGCGTGCAAGACGATCCGCAGAAAGCACGCCCGTACGATGCCGCGCTCTTGTTTCTGATTTATCCCCTCTCGGTCGTCGACGACGAAATGGCGGACGCCATCGTCAATCGCACCGTGCAAGCAGCTCCGCGGGCCGATTGGCATCAAGCGGTACCTCGGAGACTCATTTTATTGCACGGACTACGAGTCAGAGATGGCCCGCCGCAGAGACGACCCCACGCGCAATTTCAGCCGTGACATGGCGAGTCGCAACAAGCTGTTGCAAGCGGGCGAAGAGGCCCAGTGGTGCATTTTCGATTCGATCCTCTCGGTCCACTTCGGCCAGCGCTATCTCAAAACGAAGAGTGCCGACGCGCTCGAAAAACAAACGGAGTCTCTCAACCGCGCGCTCGCCCAAGTAACGCACGCCGATCCACCGCGCTGCGAGGCATTCCGTTGCCCGGAACTCTATTATCACGAACAAGGCCGACTTGCAAACGAGCAAATCAACTCCGCTTCTATGGGCCCAAGCGAACCTGTGGACGGCGCTGGAAGCGATGGAACGAAGCCTGACATCGTAGTGATCGCGTTCGCAGAGGTGAGGGATTCACAACGTAGGGCACGCTGCCAGCTTGCCGGTTTTCGACAGATCATTGCCCCGGCGGAAGTGTGCTAAGCCACTTCAGCAGCAGCTCCGGCCACTTGGTCGGTGGAAAGCCGTGTTGAACACGCTGCGGTATCAGGGCGCCGACACCATCAGCGCCTTCGTCGAACTCCAGCATCCGCACCGGCACCCCGAGCCGCTCCAGGTCCGCCTTGATCGCGCGCGGCATCTCGATGGGCGCGCCGCCTTTGATGCCGTCGTTCGTCGCGTGGACCAGGAAGACGGGCGGCGCGTCCTTGTGAAATACGAAGGGCGACTTCTTCTGCCGCCAATGCCAGGTTGAGCAGCCCACCGCAAAGTCTGGCCGGCTGCTCTCTCGCTCAATTGGATCAGCAGACATTGCATCACCGCGGTCAAAATTCGCCACGAGATTCATCGTCAGATTCGCCCCCGCCGAGTAGCCCGCGACTCCGATCTTGTGTGGATTAATACCCCACTCCGCCGCACGATGTCGCACGAGACGCACGGCGCGTTTGGCATCGAGCAACGTCAGCGCCTGGATTCCCGCGTTGCTCAGTTTGTGCGGCGGTCGCAGGCGATACTTCAGACCGATCACGGTCACCCCCATCGAATTAAAAACCGGTGCCGCGTATTCGACACACGTCTTCCAACCCAGGGCACCGTAGCCGCCACCCGAGCAGATGATGATTGCCATGCCGTTGCGTCTCTCCGGCGGCGCAGGAAACAGCACAATGGAAGGAATAGTAACGTTGTGAATCGACCCGTTTTCCGCGACGGACTCAGCGGGCCCGTTCTCCAAGAACTGTGGTGGTTTGTCCGGCCAGAGCGGAATGGATTGTTGCGGGTCTGATGCCAGGACGAAACAACTGATGAGTTGAAGGCAAACCACGGAAATCGGGAGCGTCGTGCGGTTCATCGTTGTCAATCTTCCGGTTGCATTGCCGTGTGAAGAGCCCACACGTCCTCGGGCACGCGGACTTCGCATTCGCTCTTGCCGGTAGGTTGCGTGCGGGAAGGTGTCAAAGGGCTGTCAGAAACCAATCAGGTTTTGGTTCCTTACGCCCTTTCCCTTCTCGAGGCGCTGTCGCACAAAGTAGTGACCGCCCCGTTCGTCGAGCAGGGCAGTACGATCAAGTCGCTTGGCCCGTCAAACAGATCGCCAAGTTTTAGTTGCGCTAGAATCCCATTGAGGCGCTCCGCAACGACGTGTCGCGGTCAGAGTATCAAGAAGCGCGCCAAGTTTTCAATTGAAAGTGTAACGGCGTTTTGGCGCCAAAACCAAAGCGTTCTGCGTCGCTGGCGATTCTCCGCAAGTCGGTACCGTCGCAGCGACGTGCGCCTCAGTGGCAAGGTACGTGAATCGGTTAAGTTCGATGATGCACGCGGGGTAGTGCGCGTATGTCACTTCGAGTTGGGTTCGGCAGACAGACGCAAACGGAATCGGCAGGCATCGCCTTTGCCGACAAGACGAATCCGACTCGAGCTGGTCTTCGATCCGTGCGAGCAGCTCGGGTGTCGTGCGCTTGATGCCTTTGCGGAGCATCTGCATGAAATGGCGGATGCCGGAAGAGAAGGATGAAGGCGGAAGGATGAAGGATGAAGGATGAGCCAGTCATTGGATCCTGCCGCGTTCAGAACGTGGCAGGCCAGCACTGGCGGCCGGCCGGCTTCATGGCCCCCGTACCGAAGATCTGAGCTTGAGGGTGTCCGGGAATTCGGCTGATCTAACTCCAAGGGCCTTCGTACCGACGGAGTGGCACGAAAATTAGCGCGGCAAGCGGGACCACGCGGCCGACAGTTCCGGGGGCAGTTGGTCGTCATAGTAACCTTGCCGCGGGATCGCGAAGGGAATGTCCTCGTGCGGGCGGCGGAGCACGGCCAGCAGGCCGGATTGAGGACTGAGCTTGTTCTCGAGCGCCAGCGACACGTACGTGGACCGCTCGGGCAGCGGCGTGAGGGCGACCGGCGAGCGGGCGGCGTCCGTAAAGAGCAGAGTCACGATGCGATAGCCGTTCGCCTGGCTGAGATCGAACACGAAAGTAGGGTGATAGTTGTAGAAGCCGTGGTCGTAGCAGCCTTGGTTGGGCAGGGCATGGATCATGATCCCGCCCGGCTTTGTCCTCTCGTGGGCCGACTTGAAGACCTGGTACTGATTGAAAACGTGCTCCGCCGTGCCCAGGTTCGTCACCACGTCGAACTGGTCGGAAAAGGGGAGCGGCAGGTTGAGGTCGTGCTGTTCCGCGGTCGCCGTGCCGTGGAGATCCACCGCGCGGTACACGTGGTCACCGAAGACCATTCGATAAAACAGTTTGGCCAAATCGAACGACCACAGGGTGGTGCGCGGCCCCGCAACAAGTTGATCAAGCCGGCTGCGCAGTTCGGCGCGGGCCGCGTCATGGCTGTCGAGTTGATCGAGAAGCCGGCCGACTTCCGCAGGGTCAACGTCTCCGTACCAGTTCTGTTCGCCGAATTCGAGAACCGACTGCGATTTCCCCGCGCCGACTATACCCGTGCTGCGGAGCGACCAAAGCAGGGCCACATGCGGTTGAGCGAGTGCCATGGAAGATCCACGCGATATTTGCGCAGCGAATCAGGCGCGCGGAGACTAGCGTGGAAGGCCCATGCCGACAAGTGGAATCACCCGGCGAGCGCCCTGGGCCGTCACGTTTGGCCCTTTCAGGGCAACGCCGTGGCGGACGGCCCGCCGGTTCATTCGCGCGAAGCGAAATCATTGTGATTGTTGCGATTACGTTCTTCGCGACACTTCTCCGTCGGCCGAGTCGCGGACTGTTTTGGCTCGCGATGCGATAAGTGTTGGGACGGGCGGGACTCCGGCCAAATCGGTCGGTTCGCGGCGGGCGGTGGCATCGCGTTTGCGTCTTGGGGTGCTCCGTGTGAAGTCAAGAACAAATGGAAGGATTCCAATCAGGATCACCCCTTTGCGGGAATGAAGTGGGAGACAGGGCATGAGGCGCATTTTGATGGCAGGCGTTCTGAGCACGATGCTGACGATGATGGGAAGTGCTCCTATGGCAATGGCGCGTGGTTACAGCGGGCATGGCGGGTACAGTCATGCCGGGGTCAGCCACGGCGGTTACAGCGGACGCGGCGGATCCTCGCACGGCGGATTTGGGCGTGGTGATTTTGCGCACGGTGATTTTGGTCATGTCGGGTATGGTCGAGGCGGTTTCGGCCGCGGCGACGAGCGCGGATTCGGCCATGGCGGATACGGTGACCGTGACTTTCGATACGGCAACCATGACTACGGCAACCATGACTACGGCAACCATGACTACGGCCGATCTGGTTACTCGCATGGCTATCGGAACGAGTCGGCCGCGTGGAATCGATGAGCCGACGGATGCCGGCTGTTCCGCGGGGCAGGCAGCTTGCCTGCCCGTCAACAGAGCGTCTGTGCCGAAACCGTCACGCCGGCGACTCGACCGGGGGTACCCGTTCAACGGGTCCGCCGAACTCAGCCTGGCCCCGATGAGCCGGGAATGGGGGTCAGGTCGTCGGGGGCTGTTTGCGGAATTTGGTGTTTTCCATCACCGAGGTGCGCCATTCGGTGCGGAACAGCTCAAAGACCTTGCGGCGCGTCTCCAGCTCGTGATCGGTGCTCGGGGGCGAGATGTTGAGGATCGCGGCCACGTCGGCGTCGATGCGGTTGTGGATTGCCGTGCCCGTGGCGCGGGCAGCCAGCCGGTCGGCCTCCCGCTGCAGTTCGGTCTTCAATTGTTCCCAATCTTCGGCCAGCGTCATCGCCGGGGCTCCTCTCGGTTTCTCTGGCTTTTGATCACGACCGACGGTCTCGCTTCTCGGGCTCGTCCAGCCGGCCGAACAGGGCGTCGCGCAGGCGGCCGTCTTTGCCGGTGCTGGCCCAGGCCTTGCGGAATTCGGCGGCCGTCGCGCGGAGTCGGCTCAGCTCGTCGTCGTTTTTCGGAACCGGCAGGCGGACAAACCGCGTGAGGTCGCTGCGAATCGAATCCTTGCGGGACTGATCCTGCGTGGCCGCCATTTCACGGTCCGCGTCCTTTCGCAATTCCTGCTTGAGCAGTTCCCATTGTTCAGCCGGCATTGTCTCTCCCACCCAGCGGTGCGACCACTTTTGATTGCCATGCAGGATTGCCACTGCTTTTGGCTGCACAACTCGCCGTTGCGGCGGCCAATTGCCGTTGGACAGTGTCCAAGGGTCGCTCAGCAAAGTGTCTTTGTGGCTCGTCCCGTCCAACAGGCTATCCGAAGCAGGCCTTTTAGGGAAATCACGCTGAGGAGGAGGGAAGAGGGGAGACGGGAACGCCAGGATGTGCTCGTCGTGCAATTGCCAACAGCGAGACTCGAGCGGATCGCCCTCGGCCTGCCGTGGATTGGGGCACCCTTCAAGGCGCTTCTCGAACTGCTACGATGAATGACGGCGATTTTGAGTTCGGGAAGATTGCATGCGATTGCCTCAGCGTTTTCGTGCCAAATCACGTTCGGCCGTTGTGGCGGCATTGGCTGTCGGTTTTTTGATCGTGGGGCTGTTGAGCGCCGTCGTGGTTGCCGCGTTCGCCATCAATGCCGCCCGGCAATCCGCAGCGGCTCGCGATAATGCGTTACAGGCGGTCCGTGAAGCCGAAGAGAAACGCATGCGAAGCGAGGTCGCCAAAGCGGTGGCCGAGCAGGAAATAGAAGAGGCCCTGCGGCTCGCCCGAAATATTGAGATCGCCGCCAATCGAACCGCGCGGCTGGAATACGGCCGTCGCATCCTTGCCGCACACCGCCAGTGGACCGCGGGAAACTTGAAGCAGGCGGCGGAAAGTCTGGATCGTTGTCGGTGGAATTTCTGTAACTGGGAATATCGTTTCTTGCGTGCTGCGACGTCGTTCCCCACAACTCCCATCGCAGCCAGCTCGTTACGGGCTCCCACGGAGTCGTTTGTCGCACACGAAGTCAAGATCTTTAGCGTCGCTTGCAGTTCCGATGGCACCAGGGTGGCGATCGGTGGGGCCGCACAGACGGTTCAGGTCTGGGACGCAAAGCGGCGAGAAATGCAGACATTCAAGGGGCATACGGGCGTCGTCTGGAGCGTCGCCTTTAGCCCCGATGGTAAGCGGATCATCAGCGGAAGCGCCGACCGCACGATCAAGCTCTGGGACGTCCCCTCAGGGAAGGTGGTCCGCACGCTGGAAGGAAATGCAGACGGCGTGTCCGCGGCGATCTTCAGCCCGGACGGTACAAAGATCGCCTGCGCGGGCGGAGATCATCTGATCAAGATCTTTGACAGTTCGTCTGGCGATCTGGTCCGCACGCTGAAAGGCCACACCGAAATCGTTCTGTGTCTCGCGTTCAGTCCCGACGGCAAACAGCTCGTGAGCGGCAGCAATGATCAGACAATCAAGATTTGGGACCTTTCCGTCGGCAAAGCGCGCACGCTGCGGGGGCATACCGATTCGGTGCTGAGCGTGGACTTTAGTGCCGACGGAAAGTCGATTGTCAGCGGATCGCTGGATCATTCCATCAAAGAGTGGAATCCGCGCCTCGACAAGGAACTGCTCACTCTCGAAGGACATTCCGATGCCGTGCGGGCGGTGCGCTTTTCTGCGGACGGTAAAAGGATCGTGAGCGGAAGTTCCGACCGGTCGATCAAAGTTTGGGATGCCTTGTCGGGGGAGGCACTGCTGACTCTTGGACTTGATTCCGAAGTTCGCGGACTCGCCGTCAACGGTGAGCGCCTCATTGCGGGGTGTTGGAATGATGCGGTCTATGTCTTCGACGCGACAGCCAGCCATCTGGTGCCGTACGTTCTGCAACAAGCCTCTCCCGTTGAAAGCGTCGCCTTTACGGCCGATGGAACGCAAATTGTCGGCGGAACGCTCGAGGGAAAAGTCACATCCTGGGATGCGACGACCGGAGAGCAGTGTTTCGCAATAAGTAAGATCGGCGTTGCGTGCGTCGCGGTCAGCCCGGATTCGACTCAGTTCGCCACGGGGGGCACGGACAAGAAAATTGAAATTTGGAGCTTGTTGTCGGGTCAGCAAGTCGTCGAACTCGAAGGGCACGGCGCGGCAACAACGTCAATTGCGTTCAGTCCGAACGGGCGCCTGATTGCCGGTGGGAGTGCGGACGGCACGATCGTGATCTGGGACCGGACGAATACGAACGAGCCTCGATCTCTGCTCGCGCACGCAGCACGCGTCAACAGCCTGGCCTTAAGTCCGGATAGCCGGAATATGGTCAGCGCGAGTGACGACCATACGATCAAAGTCTGGGATGCCACGAGCGGTCGGGAACTCACGACAATCAAGTCGGAATCAAGTCCGATTCATTGCGTGACATTCAGCCCCGACGGAACGAGGTTCGCGACTGCGAGCGCGGACAAAACGATTACAGTGCGGTCGATTGCCAGTGGCCGAGTGGTCCTGGTGCTGCGGGGGCACAGTGGCTGCGTTAAATGTGTTGCCTTCAGTCCCGACGGCATGTTAATCGCGAGCGGCGCCTCCGACAGGACGATCAAATTCTGGGATGCGATGCACGGTCACGAGATTCTGACCATCAAAGGTCATGCAGGCGACATCAACAGCCTCGCCTTCAGCCCCGACGGCAAGCATCTCGCCACTGGAAGCGACGATAAGTCGATCAGAGTCTGGGAGGTTTATTTGCGAGGCGAGACGAAGGGAATTGCCAGCGTCACGGACTTGCTTGGGAAAGCGATCCCGTCACGGCATGCCGAGGTCGACTTTCCGATCAATGGTATCGGCACTGGTTCTGCGACGAGAAATTGACGCCCCTGCCGGCATCGCGTCGGCCAAGGTTAATTGCCAATCATGCGAATCGGGTGCATTCCCGCGGTACTCATTTCCAGTGTGACAGTCTTGGCACTTTGCGGATGCGCGCGAAATGCAGAGGACGGCTCCACGAGGAAGGCGAAGCAATCCGATCCCAGCGTTTCAGAAGCCAGCGTCGCGAACGCTTCTACGTCCGGTGGCTTGCCATCCGAAGACCAGGTGCGTTGGATTCGAGTGACTCTCGATCGCGAGTTCCGATCCGAAGGCGTCGCCGTTTTTGATGTCAATCGTGACGGGAAACTGGATGTTGTTGCGGGCGACGTCTGGTATGAGGCCCCCAACTGGAAAATGCATGAAATTCGCGCACCCGCAAAATACGACCCATCGACGGGATACAGCAGGAGCTTTTTGAATTTTGGGTACGACGTCAACGGCGACGGCTGGGATGATTTGATCTGCATCGGATTTCCCGGCGCGGCTTGCTACTGGTATGAGAACCCACGAACGGGGTCGGGTCATTGGAAGGAGCGGCTGATCTGGCACAGCGCGTGCAACGAGAGCCCGAATTTTCGAGACTTGTTTGGCGACGGCAAGCCGGGACTCGTCCTCGGTTCCCAGCCGGAAGACGAGATGGGTTACCTCCCCGATTCCCCCGGCGGCGGAGGTGAATTCCAAATGGACGTTTTATCCGATCGGCTTACCCGGGCGGCCGAGGCTGGCTGGACTTGATAACGGAACAAACCAGTACTACCACGGGCTCGGCGTCGGCGACTTCAATCAGGATGGCCGGGATGACGTGATTATTCGCGACGGTTGGTGGGAAGCACCGCAAGATCGACGCAGCGTTCCCTGGTCTTTTCATCCATTCGTGATGGAGCGGATCGACCTCAGCACGTCCACGGATTGTGCCAATATCGCTGTTGAAGATCTCGACCTGGACGGCGACATGGACCTGATCACCAGTTCGGCCCACGCATACGGGCTTTGGTGGTGGGAAAACATCGATGGAAAAACGCTTCGGCAGCACGTGATTGACAAATCATTCTCGCAACTTCACGGGCTGCAATATGTCGATATGAATGGCGACGGGCAACGGGACATCGTGACGGGCAAGCGCTATTTCGCCCATAACGGCCACGAAAAGGGGGAGAACGAGCCGATCGTCATGCTGTGGTACGAGGTCAAGCGCGCCAAGGGCCTGCCGCCGAAATTCATTCGGCACGAGATCGTGGAAGGCCGCGACACCGGCGTCGGAACCCAGTTCGAGGTCACGGATGTTAACGGCGACGGCCGTCCGGACATCGCGTTGTCGAACAAGAAGGGGGTGAACCTGTTATTGCAGACGGGGCCCAGGGCAACGGGGAATCGCAAATGAGGCACCCAAAAACACGGGCGGGCGTCGCGCGCGGACGACGGGGCAAAAAAAGCCTTAGGCCGAAATCGCTGGAAGTTCAAAACCTTGCCGTCGTGACCGATCGAGGTAACCACTGGCTTCCGCATCACCAGCGAAATCTTCCCGGATCGGATCCCAGCGCAGCGGCCGACCGACCGCGCGAACAATGTTGGCCAGATGACAGACAGTCACGGATCGATGTCCGATCTCTACGTCCGCGACAGGCTTCTTGCGTGACCGGATGCAGTCGAGCCAGTTCTGCATGTGCCAACGCGCTTGCCAGAGGGCGAAACTATCGCTCCATTTTCGTTCCTCTTCGGCGACGTTGATTTGTTTGCGGAGCTCGATCGCAATTTGGGCGGGTTGGACGTGAACTTGTTGCGGTTGATTTCGAGCTTTCCCTTCTCACAGATGAAGATTGCTCCCCCCCGCGGGCCATGGTCCCACGGCAGCATAAAATTGACTTCGACGCCGTTGGGGTACCGGAGAGAGACTTCGCCGTTTCGCCCGGGCGAACGGGGCGTAATTTCCGACGGGCCGGATTGATCCATTCCGAGCGCCCATTGAATCTGGTCGATCGCATGGGCGCCCCAGTTCGTCATCTCGCCGCCTGAAAAATCGTGCCACTGCATCCAGTCCATCCATTGCGAATTGAACTTGCGCCAGGCGGCCTGATTGAGCCACATATTCCAATCAAGGCCCTTCGGCACGTCTTGAGCGGGAGCACCTTCGTGGGGCGCGAGGCTGGGGCCGGGGAAATTAACCGCGCGAACTTCTAGGATTTTGCCGAGCCGGCCGCTGCGCACCAATTCGCAAGCCGCGCGGTTCATTTCCATCGAGCGTTGTTGCGTGCCAACCTGCAGAATTCGATTGAAGCGCCGTACCGCATTGACCAGCGCCCGTCCCTCCCGGACGTAGAGTGAAAGAGGCTTCTCTGCATAGATGTCTTTGCCGGCCTGGCACGCGTGAATGCAGGGCAGATGCGCTGAAATTCGCCGGTCGCGACGATGACGGCGTCGATGTCCTTGCGATCCAGCAGCCTGCGGTAGTCCTGATAAACGGGCCAGTTTGCCCCACATTTGTTCTTGTAGGTTTCCGCGCTTGTCAGATGGCAATCGGCGAGTGCAACAACCTGCGCCGAATCCGGCAATTGCTGCAATAAGAGCTGCGCTCGATGGCCGACGCCGATCGCCCCGATAGTGATCCGATCGTTCGCACCCGTTTTGCCCGTCGACGGAAAGGCGGCTCGAGAGACGAAAAGCGGAACCCCGAATCCACTTGCCACCGAGGCTGCGAGAAACCGACGGCGACTGGTGCGCGTCGATTTTTCCTTGTTTTGCGTGTTCCAATTCATCGGGGTATCGATTTCTCGAGATCGTCGTGTACTACGCCGCAATTATCCTCGGTCGACATATTTGAAGCCAGCTTTAACTTGGGACCGTCGGCAAGCATCAGTTGATCCCTGTCAGGTAAGAAGCTCTGAGAGAATCTGCAGGTCAGTCCGCACGCGGCTTAGGTCGGCCTGCCGCCAGTTTCAGGTTCGGCGACACCATGCGCCAAGAACCGGGCTGACCGCGACGGCGATCGGCCCAAGTGGGCGATGCGAATCCGGCCCGCGATCTGAACCGCCGCTGAGGAGCCTGGGCCGGTTGGCATCGTTTCGGTAGATTCGTCGTGATTGGCGGCGACTTCGGACGCCGCTGACTTCAATTCCCAACGGTTACGGTTACTGCCACTTTGGTCCGTGCGCACTGGACGCCGTTTAAGCATTGAACGAGCGGCGAGTGCCAACCAAATGCCGCATGTGAGCTTCAAACCGGCGGAAATGAATGGGAGAGTTTAGTGCGCCGCAGGTGGCAAGTTCTCGGCTTTCCAAGTCATTGCCATCAGGATGCGGTTATAACCGCTGGGATGATCATAAAACACGATCTCCTCCCATTTACCGGGATGCATCTTGCGGTATTCCGAGAGCATCAGAGCACCTTCCGCGAAGCCGTCCGGTTCTCTCGCGGCGTTCAGGCCGAAGGCGTCGGCTTCGATTTCCTGGGTGCGGATGATTGTGTTCATCACCGGCGTCATGACGAAGAAATAGGTCGTTATCAGCAGGACGATCAACGGCAACCCCGCCGGGTCGGCGATCGAGCGGATGCCCCAGGTCCTGGCCGTATCGGGCGACGATGCGATTGAATCCCCAGGCGACGAACGCGAAACAGATCGTCATGACGAGGCCCAGTTCCATGAGCATTTTGTAGACATGATTGAGCACGTAGTGACCCATCTCGTGCGCCATAACCGCGCGGACCGTGGCAAGTGAGCAACGATTGAGCAGGTTGTCGGTGAGCGAAATCCGCATCGTTCCGAGGGCCCCGCTCACGTTAGCGCTCACTCGCTTGGACTGCTTCGATTCGTCGAAGACGTAAACCTGATCGGCGGGAATTTCGTTGGCGCGGGCAAGGCTCAAAATCGGGTCGCGAACCTTCGGGTCGTTGAGCGTCTCATATTTATTAAACAACGGCGCGATATAAACGGGGGCCAGAGAAATGAGCACAAACAGCAATGCCACGGCCGTCACGGAGGCCCAGATCCACCACGACTTTTGCACGCGGCGGAGAATCGAATAGAGAACCATGATCGCGATCCCGCCGAGCACCGCGCTCACGGCAATTCCGATCGCTTGGTCCTTCAGCCAGTCCCCCAGAGGTTGATCGGAAAGGCCGTAATCGCGCTCTCGGAAATAGCCCTGATAGATCGTGAGCGGAAAGCCCAGGATCATCGTGAACAGAAAATATTGGGCGCCGTAGACTAGCGTGTCTGCCGATGATTTGGCCACGCAAAACGGCCAGACGCGCTCTGCGACGTTTCGCATTCGGGCGGATAATCCGGTGGTGAGCAGGACGAGCGACAAGCCAGCCGCGACGAGAAAATTCCACAGGATGAGCCAGTATCCTCCCTCGAAGTACGAGTCGGATTTGGCGATCTGTGCGGGTGTGAGTTTGGCAACGTAAGCCTGGGTTGCGGCAACCGGATCGAGCCGAGACGCGCTGGGGCTGCTTGTGGTCGCTGGTGCAGCTTTTGCCGGGACCTTTGCAGATTCGCTGGCCGCAATGAGAGGGCGCTCACGACAAGGACCACCAGGGCCAAAACGGCGCGACGCATCATGATGATTCTGTTCCTCGAATCTCCGGTCCCAGCGGGAACGGATTTACCTGCTAAGGGGCTGGCTCTGGAGGAGATTCGCAGCGAGTAGCAAGTTATTAGGCAAAATCCGCGACGGTCGGCTGGGCCGGGCCACGAGGCGTCGAAGAGGAAGCGGCCGCCCTCCGGGCCTTTCGCGGCGATTTCTTGACATCCAGTCGGCGACCAGCCAGTTTCTGAGTCGGCGACGACCCATAGATCAAAGGCGAGTCCATCGGCATGAACGCAGATCACCGACTTTCCAATGAGCAGTTCCCGCGCTCGGCGCAGTATCACCCCGATTGGGTGTTGGCCAACGCCAGCGGGGGTGCCAATTCGCTGTGGCTGACCGAGTGGCTGACCACGGCCCTCGATCTCCGCGCTGGCATGAGAGTGTTGGATCTGGGTTGCGGCAGAGCGTCGTCGTCGATTTTTTTGCGGCGTGAATTCGGCGTGCAGGTCTGGGCCACCGATCTCTGGTTCAGCGCCGTCGAAAACATTCAGCGTATTCGCGACGCGGGAGTTGAGGATGGCGTGTTTCCGTTACATGCCGATGCGCGGCTCGCTTCCGTTCGCTCCCGATTTCTTTGACGCCATCGTCTGCGTCGATGCCTTTCCCTATTTCGGGACGGATGCATTGTACCTCAATTACCTGGCTCATTTTGTTAAGCCGGGCTGCCCGATCGGCATGGCCGGAGCGGGCTTGATTCAGGAAATTGACGGGCCGGTCCCCGAACATCTGCGCGCTTGGTGGACGCAAGACTTCTGGGCCTTCCATTCGGCTGCCTGGTGGCGCAGGCACTGGGAACGGACCGGCATTGTCGATGTGGACGTCGCCGACACGTTACTGGACGGCTGGCGACTCTGGCTCGACTGGCACCACTGCGTTGCTCCGGACAACGCGATCGAAATCAAGGCCGTCGAAGAGGACAGCGGTCGGTATCTCGGTTATGCACGCATGATCGGTCGACGCCGGGCTGAGGCGAAATTCGAAGAATACTGCTGGCCCGACACGCTGCGATCCTTTCCCTCGCAGTACACGAAAAAGCCATTGCTCCGGAGCCAGGACCACTGAGCCATCTCATCATCAGCCCGACCTACTGACGATCTACTATTCAACTCGCCGAACTCCTCTTGATAGAATCGCGAGAGGCCTGAGGCGATCGAGATCGCCGGGCAGGCCGGCTGTGGATTCGCCGGGGCAGGCACCATGGCTGTTGGTTTCCGACTCTAAGGACGGTGGGCAGCCGTCCTGCCGAGGCTCGCGTGCTGTCGCGAGTGCTCGAAAAAAAATATCATGCAGGGTGTCGGCGTGTGCATTCTCGCCGGGCGAGGATTCGGCCGCGCTCGTTCCGGCGGCATGTCCGACCCTTTTGCGAACCTGCGGAGAGCGATCATGACTCTGAGAAACCGCACCGGGCAAGGAATTTCGTGGCTCATTTTGGCGACCGTTTGGATCGGAGCTCGTCGCCCAAAGCGCGTTGGCCGATCCGCCGTCGGGCGCGGCGCCGACCGGCAATGCGCTGCCGAATCCCGACGTGGAGGCGATCCAACAATCGGCCCGAGCGTTCGAGGCGGCGTACCGGGCGAAGGATGCCGATGCCATCGCGGCCGGATTCACCGAGCAAGGTGAAATTGTCGACACTCACGGGAATGTCGTACGGGGCCGTGGCATGATCGCCGACGAATTTCGCCGCATGTTTCAGGAGCATCCCGATGGAAAGATGACGATTGCCATCCGTTCGATCCGCTTTCCCACGCCGGGCGTGGCGATTGAAGATGGGACGACGACCGTCATTCGCAGCAAGGCTGACCACCCGATTCACGATCGATACGCCGCGGTGCAGGTGAAATTCGATGGACGCTGGCTTGTCGCCAGCACCCGCGATCTCGTGCCGAACACCACGATGATTCCCATTCCCGATCGTCTCAAGCCTCTCGAATTTCTGATCGGCGACTGGGTCGACGAGAGCGCGGAAGTGATGGTTTCGGGCAGCTATCGTTGGGGCGAAGGCCGTCAGTTTCTCACGCACGAATTCATGGTCAAGCGCGTCGGCCAGGCGCTGCTCAAGGGAACGCAGCGCATCGGCTGGGACCCGCTGCGGCACACGATCATATCGTGGACGTTCGATTCCAAAGGGGGCCACAGTGAGTCGACCTGGACCTGGGATCGAAATCACTGGCTGATCAAAATGCACGGAGTCAGCTCCGACGGCCAGCCCAGCAGCGCCACGGCCTTTCTGACACCGATCAACCACGATGCCTACCGCTGGGAGTCGACCGACCGCGTATTAGGCGGCGAGGCGGCCCCGGACACAACGGTGACGATCGTTCGGAAACCGCCGAATCCGCAGGCGGAGGCAACCGCGCCTCCGAAGCGATAGTCCTTCGGCCCGAGTCCAGATTTCAATGTCCTAAGAAGAATGCCTCTCCGCATTTGCAGGAGATTTTGAATCATGAAGCGTGCCGCGCTTGTTTGTGCATTTCTTTCGATCGGAATGGGCTTGGTCCAAAGCGGGCCCGTTTGGGCGCGAGGATTCGGGGGTGGCCACGCGGCTGGTGGCGGTGGTGGATGGGGCGGCGGCGCAGCATGTCGGCGGATTCAGCCATGTTCCCGCACCGAGCTACTATGGGCCGGGCTATTTCGCGCCGGCGGCGCGAGAATACCATGCCGCGCCCGCCTATCATCCCGGTCCGGTTAGAAACTATGAGAGTCACGTCGAGTCGTTTCGACCTTCCTATGCCGCCCGGGAAAACATCGCCGGCCGTCGCGCGGATGTCGTTCGTGGAACAGGAGGCGTGCGAACGACCCCATTAGCGACCGGGACCCGGTCCAACGTAAATCACGTCGTTAATAATCACTGGGACCACTGGCACGGCCACGGCTGGGACAATGGTTGGTACCACGGCAACTGGCACGGGCACTGGGACCACTACTGGAACGGTGGGTGGGGGAATTGGTGGGCCAACCCATGGTATCTCGGAGCGTTTGCGGGGATCACCGGCTGGGGCTTGGGAGCAGCCGTCTACGATTGGGGATACGCTCCGTACTACAACCCGTATTACGTTCAGTCGTATACGTTCGGTCCAACCCTCGTCGACTATGAGCAGCCGATCCAGACTGTCGACTACAGCGAAGAGGCGCAGGATGGAAATACCGGCCCCTCAGTTTCGCCAGCGGCCACGCATCATGCCGACGCGGCCCGCGAAGCCTTCTACAACGAAAACTATCAGCTCGCATTGACCGAGATTCAAAAGGCGATCGGCGCCATGCCGGGCGATCCCGCGTTCCACGAATTTCGTGCCTTGGTTCTCTTCGCCTTGCATCAGTATCGAGCGGCCGCGGCGGCGGTCCACTCTCTGCTGGCGGTCGGTCCCGGCTGGGATTGGACGACGATGATCGGCCTTTATCCGAGTGAAGAGGTCTACACTAAGCAACTCCGCGCCCTCGAGAACTTTCGCCGCGATCATCCAAACGACGCGGCGGCCCGATTTCTTCTGGCCTATCACTACATGACGATGGGCTACACTCAGGCCGCGGTCACCGAGTTGCGGGCGGTCGTGAAGCTGCAACCGCGAGACCAGGTGGCGGCCCAGTTGCTGTCGATGATTACCACGGCGCCCAACCAAAGCCAAGGCGGCTCGCCGCCGCCGAACGCGGAGGAACCGAATCCGACCGAAGCGAGCCCGCCGCCCAAGGGACCACCCGTCGACCTCGCCGCGCTCACCGGCACGTGGACAGCCCGCCGCGAGGATGGGTCGTCGATCCAGCTCACGCTGAACCCCGATGCGCATTTCACCTGGCGCTACAGCCAGGGAGAACGATCACGGGAATTCAGTGGCACGGCAACGGCATCGAACAACCTGTTGATCCTGCAACAATCCAACGGCGAGTCGATGGTGGGCAGAGTCGTACCCAGCGAAGGCCGCGGTTTCCACTTCTACCTCGTCGGCGGTCCGCCGGACGATCCGGGGCTCGAGTTTAAGTAGGGAGCAGGAGGCCTCGGTCAGAGGCTGAGGGCAAGGGTTGAGTCCAAATCGCCACGCACTTTAAAGTGGTGGCTGTCGTGCGTTGATTTCCCTGACTCCTAGCCGCAGGACCAGCCAATGGCCAATCAAGTTGTCTGGTTCGACATGCCCGTCGACGATTTGGATCGGGCGATCCGCTTTTATTCGTCCGTGCTCGGCGCCGAGGTGCAAAAGCAGACCTACGGCCAGATGTCGTTCGCCACGCTGCCGCACACAGGACGGCGATGCCTCTGGCTGTTTGACGCCGATGAAGGAGGCCGGCCCCAAGTCGGCGAACGGTCCGCTTCTCTATTTCAACTGCGAAGGCCGACTGGATCAGGCGATCGCGGCCGTCGAACCGAATGGGGGTAAGGTGCAGCAGCCCAAACACCAAATCGGCCCATACGGCTCTCGAGCCGTCATCCTCGACAGCGAAGGGAACCGCATCGCGCTGCATTCGAATTTAGAATAGCCGATTTGAGCGGTCCACTGGGCGGTCGTAGAATCGATGTTGATGGCCGCCCCGCCGAATTATTTCCTTCATGCCACGGCTGCCGAACGCTACGCGCGGGCGGCCATATCACCATCCGGCGGTCGTTCGCCGCATCGCCGAGGTTACCGGACGCGAGCGCTTTTCATCGGCGCTCGACGTCGGCTGCGGGACCGGGCAATCGACGATGGCGATTGCCGACGTTGCCGATCGGGTCGTCGGCATTGACGTCTCCGCCGAAATGCTCGCTCGAGCGATCCATTTGCCCAATGCCTCGTTTCATCTCGCAGCCGCCGAATTGCTGCCCTTTGCCGATCGCTCGTTCGACCTTGTGACGGTCGGGATGGCCTTTCATTGGTTCGAACAATCGAAATTCCTGGCAGAAGCCCACCGCGTGCTGCTCGAAGACGGCTGGCTGGCCATCTACAACAGCGGCTTTCTGGGTGAACTCGAGGAAGTGCCGGACTTCAGACGGTGGTACCGGGACGTCTATCTGACTCGATATCCTTGGCCTCGGCGAGCGGAAAGCGGTGTTTCGGAGGAACTTGCTGGGCCGCTTGGTTTCACCCTCGTGCGAAGGGAGCTTGTCACGCAAGGGATCGCGATGTCGGCCGAGGAATTCGTGAAGTATCACCTGACGCAGAGCAATGTGATCGCCAAGGTCGAGCAGGGAACGGAAAAGGTGGAAACGGTCGCCCAGTTTCTCAGCGATGCCGTGGCCCCGTATTTTCACAGTGGCCACCGCACGTTGTGCTGGCAATCGACGATCGACTTCTTGCGACCGCGGCACTTGGCCGGCTGACCCGGTTGCCTTGGCGTCTATCGGTGACTATTTTTGACAGGTGTTGGTCAGGCTCGCTTGCCCGGACCTGACCCCGAGGCGAAGAGGCGGCAAAACAGCCGCAGCATTTTCTAACGGAGACAGACATGTCCGCGCCGACCATCGAAAAACCGCGCAAAGCGAAGGCTCCTGTCGTCAAGGACCAGCCGCTCTTCATCAACGGTCGATTTGTCGATAGCAGCAACCACAAGACTTTTGCCACGATCAATCCGGCCACGGGCGAAACGATCTGCCAGGTCGCCGAAGCCAGTGCGCAGGATGTCGATCAGGCGGTGAAGGCCGCCCGCAAGGCCCTCGAATCGGGGCCGTGGAAGACGATGGACGCCGCCGATCGCGGCAAGCTCATGTTCAAGCTGGCCGACCTGGTCGAAGAGAATGCCGAAGAGTTGGCTGTTCTCGAGGCACACAACAGCGGCAAAACGATCAACGACGCCCGGGGCGACGTGCAGGGTGTGCTCAACACCCTGCGCTACTACGCCGGTTGGGCCGACAAGATCGAAGGCCGGACCGTCCCGGTTCGCGGCAACTTCCTCTCCTACACGCTGCGGCAGCCGGTCGGCGTGGTGGGACAGATCATTCCCTGGAACTTCCCGCTGTTAATGCTCGCGTGGAAGTGGGGTCCGGCCCTGGCCTGCGGCAACACGATCGTCATGAAGCTGGCCGAGCAGACCCCGCTCACCGGCATGCAGCATGGCCGAGCTGTCGCTCGAAGCCGGAATTCCCGAGGGCGTGATCAACGTCGTGAACGGCATGGGCGAGACGACGGGCGACGCGATGGTCACCCATCCGGGCATCGACAAGATCGCCTTCACCGGGCATGTCGATACGGCCAAGATCATCTCGAAGCGGGCGGCCGACACGCTCAAGCGGTGCACGTTTGAGCTGGGCGGAAAGAGCCCGAACGTGATCTTCGCCGACGCCGATCTCGATCAGGCGGTGGCCGGCGCGTTTCACGCGATTTACTTCCACGGCGGCCAGTGCTGCACGGCGGGCAGCCGGCTATTTGTCGAGGACAAGGTCCGCAAGGAATTCGTGTCGCGTTTGGCCGAGAAGGTGAAAGACCGCAAGCTCGGCGATCCACTCGACACGGCGACCGAGCAGGGACCGCAGGTCTCGCAGGAGCAGATGGACAAGATCCTGCACTACGTCGACTTGGGCCAGAAGCAGGGAGCCAAGCTTGGTTTCCGGCGGCCAGCGCCACGGCAAGCAAGGATTTTTCGTCGAGCCGACGATCTTCGACGATGTGCGCGACGATATGTCGATCGCCCGCGACGAGATCTTTGGCCCGGTCGTCAGCGTGCTGCCCTTCAAAGGCATCGATGAGATGCTCAAGCGAGCCAACGACACGAACTACGGTCTGGCGGCGGCCGTTTGGACCAAGGACATCGACAAGGCCCATCTCTACGCCCGCGAAGTGAAAGCGGGCACGGTTTGGGTGAACTGCTACCACGTGGTCGATACGACGACCCCGTTCGGCGGCTTCAAGATGTCGGGCCACGGCCGCGAAAACGGCGAGGCGGCCATCGAGCACTACACCGAGCTCAAGACCGTGACGGTTAAGCTCGGCTAACTCGATGAAAGTGATCGAGGACTTCGCCTGCACGCTCTGCAGCTGCGTCTGTGACGACCTGCGGCTGAGTGTGAGCGGCGGGCGAATTGTCCGGGCCGAAAAAGCCTGTCGGCTGGCGGAACCCTGGCTCTTGGGCCAGGATTCCGCCAAGCCGCCGGCGGCTGAAATCGACGGCCGTCCGGTCTTCGTTCGACGATGCTGTCAGCCGCGCGGCCGACATACTGGCCGACGCGCGGTACCCGCTGATCTACGGCCTGTCCCGCAGCAGCACGGAAGGCCAGCGCGCGGCCGTGCGTCTGGCCGATCAAATCGGGGCCACGATCGACACGACCGCCTCGCGCGGGCACGCCCCGTCGGTGATGGCCGTGCAGCAGGTGGGCGAATCGACCTGCACGCTGGGAGAGGTCAAAAACCGCTGCGATCTCGTGATCTTTTGGGGCTGCGATCCGGTCGAAACGCATCCACGCCACTTGGAACGCTACGCGGCCGACTGTGCCGGTCTCTTTACGCCGCGCGGCCGACGCCGACCGGACGCTGGTCTCCGTCGACGTGCGAGAAACGGCGACGAGCCGCGTGTGCGATTCCGTGATCCGCGTCGACAGCGGGCAGGACTTCGAGGTCTTGTGGGCTCTGCGGGGGTTGCTCCGCGGAGTGCCGATCGAGGCACCGCAAATCGGCGGAGTTCCCCGCGAAACCATCGTCGACCTATTCGAGAAGATGACAACCTGCAGAAGCGGCGTCGTCTTCTTCGGATTCGGCCTGGCCCGACGCCCGGTCGCCCATTTGACGATCGAGGCGCTGATGCTGCTCACGAGCGAACTCAACGCGCGAACTCGCTTTTACGTGCGTCGGCTACGCGGCTCGGGCGACGTGACCGGGGCCGACAACGTGCTCGCGTGGCAGACCGGCTATCCGTTCAGCGTCAATTTGTCGCGCGGTTACCCGCGTTACAATCCGGGCGAATTCTCTGCGAACGATTCGCTCGAGCGGGGTGAGCCGGACGTGTGTCTGCTCGTGGGAAGTTTCGGCGTGCGGCGTTTCACCGCGAAAGCACAAAGCCATCTCGGACGGATTCCCGACGATCGTCCTCGATCCGCCGACGGGCAAATCGGAAATCGACGGGACGGTCCGCTTCACCACGTCGGTTTACGGTGTGCATCTTCCGGGAACCGCCTACCGGATGGACGAAGTGCCGATCCCGCTCAAAGCCGCGTTGCCCGCGTCCTACGCGAGCGATGCTGATGTGCTCGAAGCGATCGAGCGGACCGTGGTCACTCGTAGGCAATCAGACGGGCCGCCTGCTCGAGCGACGAAAAAATCCCCGCCCCGACGGAAGCCGTCAAAGCCGCCCCGAAAGCGGCCTCCTCGCGGTGGCAAGTGAACGAGAGTGGCTGTCCGAATTCCTTTTCGACGCTTTGACGCAGCACGAGATTCTCGCGAAGCGCATTCCCCGCGGCGACGAGCCGGCCTCGCGGCCGGTTTTCGGAAACGGAAAGGTACCGATATCCGTCGCGGAGCGACCGAGCCATCCCTTCGAGCACCGCTCTCGCGAAATGCCCAGGCGTCAAATTCTGAAGCGTGACGCCGGCGAACGCACCGCGAGCGGATCGGCACTGCGCGCGTGCCGGCAAAATGCGGATCGCAAACCAGCCCGTCGCATCCGGCCGGAACGGCGGCCGCCAATTCGTTCAGCCTTTCGTAAGCCCGAGCGTCGGATTCGGTTTGAAACACGTCGCGGCAGATTCTCCGGAAGAAGTCCTCGAGAATCTGGTAACTCCAACCGCCGGCGAGTCCGACGTTCGATAACAAGTTGTGGCGAATGGGGAGCGGCCGCAGCTCGACCGGATGAGCGAATCGGAAGCCCTCCGTGAACACGGCCACCTGCGCCCCGGTCCCCACATTGACGAGCACATCTTTATGAAAATCACGAAGACTCCCGAGAAAGCTCGCCTGGTGATCGCCAATCGGCGCGAAGACAGGCGTTCCGGCGGGCAAGCCGGTCGCATCGGCAATCCGCTCGCAGAGCGGCCCGATGGGCTCGTTCGCTTCGCGGATTTCAGGAAAGAGTTCCAGCGGCAATTCGAGAGCCCGGATCGCGTCCGCATCCCAACTCCGCGTTTGTACGTTGAGCACCCCGCTGCTCCCGCCGCACGAAGGCTCGGTGATCGGAGCACAACCCGCCAGCTGACCGCCGAAAAGCTCCATGATGAAGGCAGGCGCGGCCCCCCGTCGGCAACAGGCCGTTTTCTTTGAGCCAAAATAAAGTGAGTCCGGAAAAGCCGGGAAAGAGCTGGCAGCCGGTTCGCGGCGGCGTCTTGTCGCCGAGCCGCTCGCGGGCAACGTCGAGATAGGAGCGCGACGTTCCCGGCATCAAGTCGTGGCCACGTTTGTCCTGCCAGTTGATGAGCGGAGTCAGCGGCCGCGACTCGGAATCGACGACCACGCAACCGTGTTGCTGGCCGGTGATCCCAATGCCGGCGACTTCTCGCCGGCGGTCGCCGAGCTGCTGGGCAACGTCGCGGAGGCACTGGCAGCCGAGCGTCACGATCCGCTCGGCATCCCATTCCGAGCGACCTCTGAGGCGGTCCGCTGCCGGCGTAATGTTGGCATCATTCAGGGCCGTGGCGCGAGCGAGGATCGTCCCCAGTCGAGGCATCGAGGGCCAGGCTGGTGATCTTCGTCGTCCCCAGATCGATGCTGACGATAACAGCCAAAGATGAGCTCCGGCTTCACTGCCACTTGGTCTCGAAGGAGTCGGCACCGCGCCCCGTAAACGAGGTCGCCGAATCGCTCCCAGTGTGACATTTCGCCGCGCAAGAGGGGAGGCGCCGCGAGGACAGCCAGGTTCTCCTCGAGCTGTTCGACCGTCTTGGGCGAAGTCAGAACGACTTGCACCGCCGGCTGGGCCAGGCAATAGCGATAGCAATCAACGGCACTCGGCGGTGGATCGGTCCAGCCGGCAGGCGCTGCCAAAAGCGTTCGCCAGCGCGTCGCCGTGAAGGCGACGATCGGCGTTCTGGCACGAATCGCCTCGGGAAAAACTTCCGTGGCCGCCTTGCGGTGGGCCATGTTGAAGCGGTGCATCAGCACGTCGACGCGCGGGTCGGCCGCCAGTTTGCGGGAAAGCTTGCGGTCGTGGGCCGTTGCTCCGACGTAGCGGACGACACCTTCGGCCTTCCACGCGGCAAGCTCGTCGAGGACGCCGCCTGGCCCGAAGATCGATTCGTTGTCGTCCCCCGGGTGAATGTATTCGGCAAAGAAGATGTCGAGCGTCTCGATTCCGAGGCCGGTGAGAATCCTTCGCCGTGCCGAAAGCAGCGTGGCCCGTTTACGACTGCCGCTGCCGCTGGCGACGATGACCTCTTCGCGCCGCTTGCGGAGAATTGGCACAAGGGCGTTTCCGAATTCGCCGGGCTCAGGCCCGTAAAAGAAGAAGTAGTTGATCCCCTGCTCGGCCGCCTTCGCGATGCAGCGAGGATCCTGGTCCGGATGGCCGGCCAGACCGAGCAGAGTCGCACGGTCTCCGGTGAGACTTGTGATGCGGTGCGATTCCAGCGGCTTCATCGCGACGATTGCTCGAGTCCGCAATACCAATGAAAAACCGCGGAGCAACGGGCTCCGCGGCGATCCTGAATTCAGCACACGAAAATGAGGACGACTGGATTGTAATCGGACGGACCGCGCCGCTCAACCGCCTCACGCCGGGCGCGGCTCTTCAGGGAGCCTCCGGCGCGTCACTCTTGAGCAGCAGCGGGCCGCGCGTCGAGCGAATTTCGTAAACGCCCTTATCCTTTCGTGTGACGTCGCGGCCGTCCTCAGTGACCAGGATTTCTTTGGTCGGTGACCACGTGGATCCCTCAGATCCGGGCTGCAGAACGGACTCGCGATAATGGTAGATCATCAATTTGTGACCCGAGTCGTCGCTGGCCACGAAGGTCGAAACCAGGTCGCGCCGCTTTTGAGGCATGGTGGACTCCGCAAAACGCCATTTCAGGAACTCAATCGCTGCACGAAGGAATTGATCGCGTCGACGGCCGCCTGCATGTTCTGCTCTTCGGTCACGCCCGATTTTTTGCGTGGTTTGAAGCTGTGCTCGCCGTCAGTCAGCCATCGAATTCGGATGACCGACGGCAACTTGTACGTTTCCACCTCCGCTTGCGTGCCGAACGGATCGCGCTCGCCCTGGACAATCAAGGCCGGCGTTTTGAGCGTGCGGAGATGCTCGACCCGTAGTTGCATCGGCTTACCGACTGGATGGAACGGATAGCCGAGACAGACAAGACCCGCGACACCGGCTTCGTCGGCGACAAGGCTGGCCATGCGCCCCCCCATCGACTTGCCGCCGATGACCAATCGCTCGGGGCCGAGAATCTCGACGACTTTTAGCCACGTTTCGCGGAGCACGGGCTCGCGGTCGGGCGGGCGGCCTTTGCCCCCCGGGTTCCGCTCGGCCATGTAGGGGAATTCAAACCGAGCGACGCGATGTCCGCTTTTGCCAAGTGCCTCGGCAATCGCGCTCATAAAGGGCGTTTTCATCCCAGATCCTGCGCCATGTGCGAGCGCGATCGTCCAATCGGCCGACTTCGGACCGTCAAACAGCAATTGTGGAGATGATGGCATTTGTACGCCGCAATTCGCTGGAGAAGCAGTCCGACCATGAGTCCAAAAAAACGCTGGTGGAACTTCGCGCGAAGTGACCTTACGATATCACAGGCGAGCGCTTCGCCAAGTTCGAATGCGGTTCGATGCCGCGAACCGGCGTGCGCTCATCGAGGCGCCATTCATGCCGGAAAGCTTCGATTTCGTCATCGTCGGAGGCGGATCGGCCGGGGCCGTGGTCGCGGCCCGGCTCTCTGAGGATCCCCGCTGTCGGGTCGCCCTGATCGAAGCGGGCGGTCAACCTCCGGCCGAGGAGCTCATCCCCGCCGCCTGCCCGGCCCTCCAGCAGAATCCCGAAACCGACTGGATGTACACCGCTGACGCCGGCGGCTGCGGCCGGGGACTGGCCGATCGTCGCATGGTCGTCCCCCGCGGCAAGATGCTCGGCGGTTCGTCGGGAATCAATTACATGGCTTACGTCCGCGGCCATCCCGGCGACTACGATGCCTGGGCCAAGGGCGGCGCCAGCCGGCTGGAGTTACCGCGACGTCCTCCCGTATTTCAAGAAAAGCGAGGGCCTCGTCCCCAGCGACGAGATCGCGATCGACGAGTGTGCCCACAACACGTCGGGCCCGCTCGGCGTCTCGGTGCGTTCGCCGGTTCTGCCGGGCGCCCACGATTTCGTACAGGCCGCGAGCGCCGCAGGCATTCCGCGCGGCGACTACAACGGACGCGACCGCCTCAATCCGGCCGGAGTTGTTTCACTTTTCCAGACGACGACCCGCGACGGCAAACGCACGAGCACTTATCACGCTTTTCTCGAAGGTGCGACCGAACGACGGCCGAATCTTAGGCTGGTCACCCGCGCCCACGCCCGCCGCGTCGTGCTCGAAGGCCCGCCCGGCCAGAAGAGGGCGATCGGCGTCGATTACCGCACGGCCGACGGTCAACTATGCCGAGCGCTGGCGACCAAGGAAGTCGTGCTTTGCGGCGGAGCCGTCGGTTCGCCACAGTTGCTGCTTCTCTCGGGCATCGGCCCCCGTGCCGAGCTCGAGGCGCTCGGCATCGCCTGCGAAGTCGATTCGCCCCATGTCGGCAAGCACCTCAAAGATCACCTCGAGGTCGCCCTCTTCTTTCCGGCTCCCGGTGCTGGCGTTTCGATGAACGACGTCGGCATCGCCTTCGGCCCAGATGCTCTGCGTGCGCCGGCCGGCCCACTGCCGGCCGACAGCCGCGACGACATCCACCTGCCTCCCGAACTGGCCGCCCTGAAAGCGGAAGCCGAGCGTCGTTTCAACGAGTGGGCGACGACCGGCCGCGGCTTGATTTCGTCCTCGCTTTACGATGCGGGCGCCTGGTACTCGACGGGTCTCGGCGACCCTCACACGCACGATGCGCAAATCGCCTTTTTTGGCTGTGGCTATAGTCCCGAGATTTGGTGGAAGTGCCTGCGCGTCGATGCGAACGAATACTTCGACGAACCGACGCGCCGCTTGGCCCCTGATTCGGAAAGCATCATCCTCCTGGCCAACCCCGTGCAGCCGCACAGCGAAGGCGAGATCGTCCTCAATACTGCCAATCCGGCGGACCATCCGACAATCCGCATGAACTACTTCTGCGATCCGCACGACATGCAGGTGATGCTCTCGGTCCTCCGCCGCACGCTCGACATCGCCGCCAACTGGCCCGGCGCCCGCAAGCTCGGCCCGCTGCTGGTCCCGCCGCATCTCGCTCGCCGACACAACCACCAAACGGGTACTTGCCCGACCGACGCCTTACTCGAAGACCTCGCCCGGCACTACGCGATGACGGTCTACCATCTTACGTCGACTTGCCGCATCGGCGACGTGGTAGACACGCGCCTCCGCGTATTGGGCGTTGAAAACCTCCGGGTGGCGGATGCCAGCGTCATGCCCAACGTGATCAGTGGCAATACCAACGCCCCATGCATCATGATCGGGGAAAAGGCGGCGGAAATGCTGGCAATCGACCACAACGTGGACATTGCCGATTTCGTGGGTGAAAGAGCCGCCCAGCGCGCGTGACCCCCGGCTGGCCAGCACCTGAATCTGGTGAAAACTTGCGAATGCGTATCCGGTTTCGAGGCCGCATGCCGAAGCGATATGGCGGAGTCTTTCGCGGACCACTGATTCGTCGCAAGACGTTGCTTCCCTATGACGGATCGTGCCGGTTTCTTCGAGTCTTCGTCCTTGCGGCTTCCGTTGCCGCCTTCTCGATCGTCATCGTTGCAACCACGCCGGCTCGGGCCCTCGAGCCGATCCCCGATCGCCTCGTCGTGCTCACCTTCGACGACTCGGTGAAATCCCATTTCACCGTTGTACGGCCCATTCTGCTGAAGCATAAGTTTCGGGCGACCTTCTTCATCACCGAGGGATTCAATTTTAAGGACGACAAAGAGCACTACATGACGTGGGACGAGATCGCCCACCTCCACCGCGATGGCTTCGAGATCGGCAACCATACGCGCGACCACATGTCGGTCAACCGCCAGAATGTGAGTCGTCTGAAAGAGCAGGTCGAGGCGATCAATGATCGCTGTGCCGAATTCGGTTTGCCGCGAACAACCGTCTTCGCGTATCCGGGCAATGGAATCGATCCCTTGGCGTTGCCGATTCTCAAGTCGCTGGGGTTCAAGTTTGCGCGGCGCGGCGGCGCACCCGAGTTTCCGTACAAGGAAGGGCGCGGGTTCGCTTATGAACCGGGGCTCGATCACCCGCTGTTGATTCCCTCGGCCGGCGACGCCCGTCCCAGTTGGACGCTCGAGGATTTCAAACGAGCCGTCAATCAGGCTCAGTTCGGACGCATCGCTGTGTTGCAATTCCACGGCGTGCCCGATCTGGTCCATCCGTGGGTGCACAGCCCGGTCCAGCGGTTCGAGGAGTACATGAACTACCTCGATGAGCATGATTTTCGCGTCATTGCTCTGGGCGACCTGGAACGATACGTCGATCCAGCGAATGCGCCTTCGGCCCCACAAGGTGTCATCGAGGATCGACGCCGGTCGCTCGACCGCAAGACGCCGCGGGAGAACTCTCGTCCTCCCAAGTGCGAGGCTGATCTGCGCCGCTGGCTCGAAAACATGGTTTGGTATCACCACTTCACCGTTCCCGAGATGCGCGTGGCGACGGGACTTTCGGAGGAGACCATCAAAGCGGCGCTGGCGCGATTCGCGATCCGCCCGGAGACCAGACCGTCGCGGCCTTCCAACTGCGCCACTGTTGGTTCTGCCCTATCCCGGCGGCCGCCATCCGCGTGTTGGCTTCTTGGATGGGGCAATTCGTCCGCAACGAGAGACCAAGCTGAGCGTATTCACGCCTTGGGACGCGACGGCGTACCTGGTGCTCGACATCCCGGAGGCAATCCGTCGCAACAATGAGAAATCGCACGGCTTGCTCTACCTGGCCCACACGCATGCCGAGACGATGTGGACGCGGCAGCAGATCCCGCTCGCGCCACAGGAGTGGCAAAAGACCGCCGACGGAGTTTTCCTCTCAGAGCGGCGGTTGCCCAATGGCGTGGTTTTCGGAACGCGGGCGAAACCCTTCCGCGATCGCGTCGAAGTCGAGATGTGGTTGACAAATGGCTCGAAGGAAACGCTGCGCGATCTGATTGTCCAGAACTGCGTGATGCTCAAAGGGGCGCCGGAGTTTGCCGCTCAGACAAACGCGAATAAGGTCTTCTCGGCTCCGTATGCGGCCTGCCATTCGGAACGCGGTGACCGCTGGGTGATTACCGCGTTCGAGCCCTGCCATCGCTCTTGGGGTAACCCGCCCTGTCCTTGTCTGCACAGCGATCCACAGTTTGCCGACTGTCCGCCAGGCCAAACGCAACATCTCTTCGGCCGGATTTCCTTTTACGAGGGAACGGATATCGCCGGCGAATTTCGCCGCATTGACGCAAGCGGATGGCGAAAAGACGCCCGGCGGGACCATTAGACACAAGATCGGAGAAACTCCCGCGTGCCGCGCAGATATGTCTCTCATTCGGCTATCCTGGTGCTGCTCGTCTTGTTTCAATGCGGGACTTCGCCGGCGCAACACACTCGCGAGGATGCCGGAATGCGATTCAAAGTGACTTATTCGCAACCCAAAAGCGCACTGCCGCTTGACGGGCGGCTGCTAGTCATGCTGTCGACAGAGTCTGCCGAGGAGCCACGGTTTCATATCACGAATGACGCAAGCACGCAGCTCGTATTCGGCATCAATGTCGACGGCCTCAAGCCAGGCGCGACTGCGGTCGTCGATCGATCCGCATTGGGCTATCCGATCAGAAGCCTCGAGGACGTTCCGGCGGGTGAATATTGGGTCCAGGCGCTACTGCACAAGTACGAAACATTTCATTTGAAAAACGGGCATACGGTGAAGTTGCCGATGGACCGCGGAGAGGGCCAACAATGGAATCGTGCGCCGGGCAACTTATACAGCGCTCCCAAAAAGATCCACATTGATCCGCGACGCGACGAGGAAGTCCCGCTGGTTCTTGACCAAGAGATTGCCCCGATTCCACCGCCCAAGGACATCAAGTATGTCAAACACATCAAGATCCAAAGCAAGCTGCTGACGGAGTTCTGGGGCAGGCCGATCTTCCTGGGCGCGTGCGTCCTGCTGCCTCACGGGTTCGAGGAACATCCCAAAGCTCGCTATCCACTGGCGATTTTTCACGGGCATTTTCCGGCGACGATCGGCGGTTTCCGCGAGACACCTCCGGATCCAAATTTGAAACCCGATTACAACAAGCGCTTCAAGATTCACGGCTATAACAAGGTCGAACAGGAACACGCATATCAACTCTACAAGGACTGGACAGGTCCGAACTTTCCACGGATGGTCGTGATCGAGATTCAGCACGCCAACCCGTACTACGACGATTCGTACGCCGTGAATTCGGCCAACCTGGGTCCGTACGGCGATGCGATCACCTACGAGCTGATCCCGGAGGTCGAGCGCCAATTCCGCTGCCTCGGTGCAGGATGGGCTCGTTTTCTCTACGGCGGGTCGACCGGTGGGTGGGAGTCGCTGGCGGCGCAAATCTTTTATCCGGAGGAATACAACGGCTGCTGGGTGGCTTGCCCGGATCCAATTGACTTTCGCGCCTACACCGTGGTGAATCTGTACGAGCACAAGAACGCCTATCATCTCGACAGCCAATTCGCGAAGACTCCGCGCCCGGGCATGCGCAATTATCTCGGTGAAGTCTGCATCACCCTTGAAGAGATGAATCGCCGCGAACTCGTGCTGGGCACGAATTCCCGCTCCGGCGATCAATGGGACATCTGGCAGGCGGTGTATTCACCGGTTGGAGAAGATGGCTATCCGAAACCGATTTGGGACAAAGTCACTGGCCGGATCGATCACTCGGTCGCCGAGTATTGGCGCGAACACTACGACCTCGGTCACATCCTGCAGCGCGATTGGCACAAGATCGGCAAGAAACTGCAGGGCAAGATCCACATTTATTGCGGCGACATGGACAACTACTATCTCAACAACGCCGTCTATCTGGTGGAAGAGTTTTTGAAGAGCACGAAGGATCCGCACTACGACGGCGAGGTGTGTTACGGCGACCGGGCGGAACATTGTTGGAACGGCGACCCGACGCGGCCCAACGCAATCTCACGTCTTCGGTACCACCAAATGCACGCCCCGAAGATTGTCGAGCGTCTGCTCAGATCTGCGCCGCCGGGAGCAGATCTCACGAGCTGGCGGTATTGAGTCGCTCTTCGAGCGTTCGCATTCAGCTTCGATTGGCTCGACGCCAGTGCGGTACAATCGACTGCACGAGGGAGGCGAAGCGACTTACCGTTTGTTTCGGTTGCGTTTGATGCCCGCGCATTGCGTCGGATTTCGGATCGGTCGGTATTCCGACGCAGGGCTGGTAGATCGTACCCGAATCGTCATCCCGGTCGATCTGTCCTGGCGATCTCTCGTCGGGCGGCAGCGACGCTCTGTCCGGGTCGGATTGACTGACCACGTTGCACCTCCACTGTGCCAAGGACTCGTGGACTTCATGCGGTCGGTGGTTCGAAAGGCCTTGCGGCACCTTGCGCAGTCTACGTCGCTGCGCCGAATCGCAACAATTGGTAGTTACCCTTGTCCGGCGTGAGATGCGCGGGAGCGATTCGAGATTAGTTGAAACTCATGGTCAACGCATAAAGCCAGACCAATTCGGCGACACTCTGGGCCCCCGTTTTTTCCATGATCTTGGCGCGATGAGCTTCGACCGTCTTGCGTGCAATATTCAGTCGACGCGCAATCTCCTTGCTCGACAACCATTCGCGGGCGACATATCGCAAGACCTCCGCTTCTCGCGCGGTGAGTCGGCTCAATCGCTCTTGGGCTGCGATGATATCGGCTCGCTCGGCACGTTGGCGCATGTCGAGTGCCAGAGCTCGGCGAATGTGCTCGAGCAAGACGTTCGCCTTGCAGGGCTTCTCCAGGAATTCGACCGCGCCCCATTTGATCGCGTCGACCGCAGTCGGCACATCTCCGTAGCCGGTCAGAATAATCACCGGCAGGGCGCTTCCTCGATCGCGAAGCACGCGCAATAGATCGAGCCCGCTCATTCCGGGCATTCTCAAATCAAGCACGAGGCAGCTCGGGCGTGTCGCGTCGTAGGCGACCAGAAAGCGATTGGCGGCCGCAAACGTCCTGACGGCGATTTCGAGCGTCTCGATGAGGTCCTTGAGCGAATCGAGCGTCTTCACATCGTCGTCGACGATGTAGACAATCGGTTCAGCCGGCGACAAAGCCAGCGTGTCTTGAAGGAAGTCGCTTTTGGGCGAAGTCTGGGCAAGCATGGCTGATGGCCCTCGAAATGGAGGATTCTGCTGCCATGTAGCATACCGGCAAATTGGCTCGACACGAAGCGAATAATTTGATGGAGGCAACGCGGACGCTTGAGCCTGTCAGTTTGCCGTGCGATTCGAGCCATTCGCGGTTACTCTTGATGGTTCGCTCGTCGTGCTTTTCCGTCGTGCTTTCGGGAACTCTTTTTGAGGCGAGAAGTCGATGTCGGTGATCCACCCGTTCGACGAGTCAGGGATCGTTCGCGACCCAAGCGGCGTCGCCCGCTATCAAGGTTTGCAGCCCTCGCTGGTCGCCATGTTGGGGGCGTCGGTCGAGCAGTCACCGAATACTGAAGCCATTGTCGAGGCGGGTGGCCCACGGGTGACGTATCGCGAGCTTTGGGATCGCGCGGCGCGGATTGCTGGCAGACTGCGGCAGGTCGGCATCGAGCGGGGTGATCGCGTTGCGATCCGTCTGGGGAACGGGCTCGATTGGTGTCTGGCCTTTTTCGGGATCCAATTGGCGGGCGCCATCGCTGTTCCGGTCAACACGCGGTTTAGCGAATCGGAAGCGGAATACGTCGTCAGCGATTCGGGCAGCAAATATGTCTTTCTGCCCGGCTCGCCGCTTTCCGAGGGCCCGAGTCTCGCCGTTGACGATTTGTCGCCGCAGGACGTTTCGGCAATCTTCTATACGAGCGGCACAACGGGCTTTCCCAAAGGGGCGGTGACGACGCACGAAGGATTTCTCTCGAACATCGAAACGTGCCGCCGTGTCATGCCGCTGCCGTTTGACGGCACGGTGCGGACGCTGATTTCAGTGCCTCTGTTTCACGTGACCGGATGCAACAGTCAATTGCTACCCACCTGCGCCGCCCGCGGGACAACAGTGATCATGCCGCAGTTTGACGTGCAGACATTCCTCAAATTGATTCCGGAGGAGCGAATCAACTCGGTCATTTCGGTCCCGGCGATCTATTGGCTCGCCATTCATCAGTCGAACTTCGCGGACATCGACACATCGCGTGTTCGCTGGGTGGCGTACGGCGGGGCCCCAATGCCGCCGGATCTCATCACACGGATCCTCGAGGCGTTTCCGGCCGCCCGGGTTGGAAACGGTTTCGGTCTCACCGAGACCACATCGGTCGCCACGTTTCTGCCGCACGAGTACAGCCGTCTCAGGCCTGAGACGGTGGGGTTCCCCGCCCCCGTCGTCGACGTCAAGCTCGACGAAGAAGGTTTCGAATCGGGTGTCGGCGAGCTGTTGATCCGAGGGCCGAATGTCGTCAAAGGCTACTGGAACAAACCGGAGGCGACCGCAGAGACATTTGCCGGCGGCTGGCTGCATTCGGGCGATTTGGCGCGGATCGACGCACACGGCTTCGTACAAATCGTCGATCGCAAGAAAGACATGGTCAACCGCGGGGGCGAGAACGTTTATTGCGTCGAGGTCGAAAATGCGCTGGCAGCCCATCCCGCGGTCTTTGAGGTTGCCGTCCTGGGCGTGCCCGATGAGATGATGGGTGAGAAGGTGGGCGCCGTGATCGTGCTCAAGCCGCAACAAACGCCCGAAGACGCCCGCGATCTGCTGGAATTTGCCCAAGGGCGGTTGGCCGATTTCAAGCTTCCGCAATTCGTGGTCATCCGCCGCGACGCGCTGCCACGGAATCCCGGCGGCAAGATCCTCAAAAAGCGCCTGCGCCAGGAAATCGACTGGGCGACGGCGGTCCGCTGACTCGACTTCGTTAGACACCAGCCCTTCCGGTAGCTCCCAAGGGTAGACGGTCCATGAAAGCGAACGACGGCTCTCTGCAATCCTTGATCGACAAGGCTCGACAATTCGTCGACGACAAGATTATTCCCGTTGCGTCCGAACTCGAGCACAACGATGAATATCCGGCCGCGATCGTCGAGGGCTTCAAAGAATTGGGCCTGTTCGGCGCGAATGTGCCGGAGGCCTACGGAGGATTGGGGCTCGATTACACGACGTTCGCAAAAATCATCGAAGAGCTGGCTCGCGGTTGGATGAGCGTGGTGGGCCCGATCGGCACGCACTCGGTGGCATGCGACGTCATTAATCGCTTCGGAACCGAGGCGCAAAAACGCAAATTCCTGCCGGGATTGGCTTCCGGCGAGCGGAGGGGCGGCCTTGCACTCACCGAGGCCGACGCCGGAACAGACGTGCAACGCCTCAGAACGACGGCCACTCGCCAGGGCGACGGATACCTGATCAACGGCTCGAAAATGTGGATCACAAACGGACGCCGCGGCAATACGTTCGTGCTTGCCGCCAAAACGCAGATGCAGACCGATCCACCGTACCAGGCGATATCGGCCTTCATCATCGAGAAGGGGGGCGCGGGCTTCAACGTCGTCCGCGAGATCGACACGCTCGGTTACCGCGGCGTCGAGAACTGTGAGCTTTCGTTCGAGAGTTTTTTCGTTCCCGTTACAAACCTGATCGGTGGACGCGAAGGCGAAGGCTTTAAGCAGATCATGACGGGCCTCGAAAGCGAACGCATCAACGTGGCGGCACGCGGCGTCGGAGTGGCCCGTGCCGCGTTCGAGGCGGCAATCGAATACGCACAAAAGCGGCAGACGTTCGGCAAGCCGATCTGCGAGCATCAATCGATTCAGATCAAGCTGGCCGACATGGCAACACGGATCGAAGCGTCCCGCTTGCTGGTTCAATCCGCGGCCGAAAAGAAAGATCGAGGCGAACGCTGCGACCTGGAAACGGCGATGGCCAAACTCTTCGCCACGGAAACGGCCCAGGCGGTCGCCTTGGAGTCGCTGCGGATCCACGGGGGCGCCGGCTACTCCACCGATCTGCCTGTGGAGCGCTACTATCGGGACGCACCATTGCTGCTGATCGGAGGCGGAACAAACGAACTCCAGCGGCTGATCATTGCCAAGCGGCTCATTGCTCAATCCGGCAACCGATGAAGACCGGGGCAGAGTTGCGGCTGGCGAAACGCATGCGGGGCTCGCCGGGGTAAAACCGCGGAGCAAACCGCAGGTTTCACGATCGGCTCGACGAAAAAAGCGGCGCCCCAAGTTCGAGGCGCCGCTAGCTGATTAAGATCATTTCGTCAGAGACAGTTTGCAGGGGGTCCAGCAACCGGTCTTACTTCTTGTCTTCGGCCTTGGACTTCTCAAAGCCCTTCTTGAAGGCGTCGTCGCTGAAGACGAGGTCCACCTTTTCGCCCTTCTTGGCTTCCTTCACTTTGCCCTTGCAATCGTTGCAGCAAAACTCGACCGTCAAGCCCGCAACCTTGAGGTGGGCTTTCGGATTCACAGCTTCGCCAGAGAGCGGGCACTTGACTTGCTTGTACTGGCCGGTCGCGACCAATTGAACGTTGGCCTTGGTGGCATACTTTGCCGTGTCGGCCTTGAACGCTTTTGGGCAATTTTCGCAGCAGAAATAAACCTGCCCGTCTTTGTAAGCGACCGCGTGGTCTTTGCTGATCGCCTTTCCGGAAACCGGGCACTTGAGACGCCCTTTTCGGGCTTATCGGCGCCCTGGACACTCACTCCGAGACAAAGAGCCACCGATAGCACTACGCCCAAATAGCTCATCTTCCGCATGTTCTGGACCCTTTCGCCATCGCCTGGAGAAATTCGTGATACTTAGAGCTCACGCCATGAACCAATAAGATGTCGTTGATCTGACAAAAAGTCAATCCCGGTAAGGCGGATCGGCCAGACAATTGACGTCCGTTGCCCGATCCTTGCGTTGTGTCAATATTGGGGGCATTCTCGTAGAACGAGGCAAACCGCCGTTGAACAGGCCACCGGAGTTGCTCAATGCTGCACGGGAAGTCGAATCGCCGTCATTTGATCTTTGCTACTGCGTTGGCTTGTTTCGCATTGTTGGAGGTTTACGTGCCAGCGTCCGACTCAAGTGCCAAAGCGACTCAACTGGCCCGGGAAATCCTGGACGACAGCCGCCCGGTAAACGAACGCAAAGCGATTATCGTCACCCATCCGGAGCTGTCGCTGGATCTGCTTAAGGCAT
The DNA here is from genome assembly GCA_963756305.1 of uncultured Planctomycetaceae bacterium. Classification (GTDB taxonomy): domain Bacteria; phylum Planctomycetota; class Planctomycetia; order Planctomycetales; family Planctomycetaceae; genus DASPSM01. Next base: position 258,632 of record CAVWNP010000001.1, on the reverse strand, counting down.
TGGTCGCAGACATGCCGAACGACAACATGAAGGAAGAATATCGCCGCATTCCCTGGATCTGGCGAGTGACCGTCGCCGCCGCCAAGCGGAATGATTTGCGGGAAATGAAGCCGATTGTCCAATTTACGCTTCCGAAGCCCGGCGTTCCGCTCCGTGATTGGCAGGCGGTCGTCATGGGAGGTGGGATTATCAACGGCATCGGACTCGTTGGAGCGTGGCCCGACGAACAGATCGAAAACATGGTTGCCGATGATCCAATGCTGCGTTCGAGGTGGCTGCGAACCTTGGAGTTGGCCAGCGCCATGGCGGACGATCCGAAGATCTTCAATGGAACCCGCTACGATGCGCTGCGGATCATCGGCCTGGATCAGTGGGATCGCCGCGGGGCACAACTTTGCCGCTATTTGAAGAAGGGTAAAGGCATCGACGACGAGTTGGTTCAGGGGGCAATCGGCGGCTTGGGAACCATGCGCTCGCCGCACGTCGCTTCCGCGATCCTCTCTGAGTATCCGCAATACAACGAGGAGAATCGGGGATTCGCACTTGAAGCACTGCTCAAGGACAAACAACGCATGTCCGCCCTGTTGGACGCGGTCGAGGCTGGAAGTGTGAAGTCCTCCGATTTCAGTCCGGCACGAATGGCAAAACTTACGGATTCGACCGACCCTTCCGTGGGTGCCCGGCGCGGAAACTCTTTGCCACGACCAATAAATAAGGCCGCCGGGAACGCAAAATCCGCAGGATCAATGGTTTTTCCCCGTTCGATCGCCGGCAACCTGTTTGACCGGCTCTTTTCCGGTGTTAAAATCTTGGAGTTCGGCCCCACTTCGGTGGAATTCGACTTGTCGATCCCTTCCGATTCGAGATGTGCTCCACCGATTCGCCGCGCCAGGAAGCGTATGACGTACATTCGGCGCTTTCGCATGGAAATCGACGTGGCCACGTCCCGGCTGGCCGAGCCCCATCTGCCTGAAGGCTTCCGCTGGCTGGCTTGGCACCCGACCTTTTTGAGCCGGCATGCCGCCGCCAAGTTCTATAGCTTCCGAGACGAGATCGATTCCCGCGTCTTTCCCTGCCTGGGTGATTTTTCTGGCTGCAAGCGCTTGATGCAGGAGATCGTGAGGCAGGAAACGTTTCTCGCGGACGCGACCTGGCTCATCACCAACGATGCCGCCGGTTGGAATGATCAGGCGGACTGTGCGACGATTCAGGGTCTGGCTCACTCCGGCTATTTGGGCGCCGTTCAAAATGTCGGCGTGCTGCCGCAGTACCGCGGACTTGGTCTGGGTCGTGCCCTTGTTCTCAAATCGCTGCATGGCTTTCGCAGTGCGGGTCTGCATCGAGTCTATCTCGAAGTCACCGGCGAGAACGTGCCCGCCGTTGAGCTTTATCGTTCGATCGGCTTCGAGCTGGTGCGGACGATGTACAAATCGATCGAGCCCGAGACGGTTCAAAATTATTGACCGCCTGACTGGTGGGCGGCTTCGGACATCGTCCGCGCGAATCGAGAGATTTCGTCCAAGACCTGCGCCGCTCTGTGGGCCTTGAGCCGTTCAATCTCTCGATCTGCCGGACAAGCGCGGATCCCACGATCGCGCCGTCGGCAAGGCCGCGGAGCGATTTCAGGTGCTCGGGCCGACTGATTCCAAAGCCGACCGCCAACGGCAGCTTGGTTCTCTTTTTTAAATCGCCCAGGTATTTGGCGAGCTCCTCCGGCAACGCTTCGCGAACTCCGGTCGTTCCGGCAACGGAAATGCAGTACACAAATCCGCTGGTCGATTGCAGGATGCGGTCGACTCGCTGGGCCGTCGTCGTCGGAGCGACCAGCGAAACGAGATCGAGACCCAACGGGCGAGCAATTTCATAAAGAGCGCCCGCCTGATCACCCGGGAGATCGGGCACGATCAATCCGGAAAATCCTGCCTCTGCCGCCGACTGCACGAATTGTTGGGGACCCGCACGAAAAATGATCGCGTAGGCGACCATTGCCAACAAAGGTGGAAGCGATTCCCCCTTAATCGCTTTGAGCGTGGCGAAGATCTCGGGTAATCGAACCTTGTTGGCCAGTGCCCGAGTGTACGAAGCTTGCACCACGGGTCCGTCCGCGATCGGATCGCTATAGGGAAAGCCCACTTCGATCAGGTCGACTCCGCAATCGCGCAACAGCCGAATCAGCTCGACCGTCGTCGGCAGATCCGGGTCTCCCGCCGACAGAAACGGCATAAAGGCCATTTGGCCGCGACTGCGCAGGGATTCGAACACGGTGGCAATGCGCGAGGGAGCGGTCAATTCACGAGTTCCCGGGGGCGAGCGTCAAGAAGAGTGACATTTGTGGCACGATCATTCGCCGATCCTCAAACCTCTTTACCCAGCAGCCGGGCTACCTCGTAGACGTCCTTGTCACCGCGGCCGGACAGACAAATCACGACGACGTCGTCCTTGCTGCGTTCGGAAGCCGTTTTGAGGACTTGCGCCACGGCATGGGAACTCTCCAAGGCGGGAAGAATTCCTTCGAGTTGTGCCAAGGTGCCAAAGGCGTCCAGCGCCTCCTGGTCCCTCACATTGACGTAGTGCACGCGACCGGTATCTTTCCAATAGCCGTGCTCCGGACCCACGCCGGGATAGTCGAGGCCGGCCGATATCGAATGCACGTCAAGCGTCTGCCCGTCGGCATCTTGCAGCACGTAACTGTAACTGCCGTGCAGCACTCCCTTGGCTCCATAAGAGAGCGTGCTGGCATGTTCGCCGGGGGCTGATCCGCGTCCCCCCGCTTCGACCCCAGTGAGCGCTACCGATTTGTCCTCAACAAACGGATAGAACATGCCGGCCGAGTTTGAGCCTCCGCCGACGCACGCGACGACTTCGTCCGGGAGCCGTCCGATCTGTTCGAGACATTGCGCCCGCGTCTCACGACCGATGACCGACTGAAAGTCGCGGACCATCATCGGAAACGGATGCGGACCGACGACCGATCCCAAAATGTAGTGGGTATCGGCGACCGACGACATCCAGTCGCGCATCGCCTCATTAATGGCATCCCGAAGCGTGCGCGAACCAGTCTTTACCGGACGGACTTCGGCCCCGAGCATGCGCATATTGAACACGTTCAGCCGCTGGCGGCGAATATCCTCTTCGCCCATATAGACGACACAGTCGAGGCCGAATCGGGCACAGGCCGTCGCTGTGGCGACGCCATGTTGACCGGCCCCCGTTTCGGCAATCACCCGTTTCTTGCCCATCCGCAAGGTCAGCAGGCCTTGGCCGATCGTGTTATTGATCTTGTGGGCGCCGGTATGGTTCAGGTCTTCCCGCTTGAGATAAATGCGGGCGCCGCCGCATTTCTGTGTCAGCCGTTCGGCAAAGTGTAGCGGGCTGGGCCGGCCGACAAACGTCTTCAACAAGCCTTCGAGATCGGCCTGAAACGCCGGGTCCTGGCGCGCCTTTTCGTATTCTTCGGTCAACTCCTCGAGCGCATGCATCAAGGTCTCCGGCACGAACCGGCGGCCAAATTCGCCGAATCGCCCCTCGGCGTCCGGCACCTGCTGCGACGCGCGAGCGGGAGAGCTTGAGGCAGTGGAAGGAGCCATGCGAGAAAGTCCAACGTGCTTTTGGGTTTAGAAGCTAATTCCCGATTCTATTGCGACGGTGGGCGCGACGCCAACGGACTGGGATTGCAGGCGATTTTGGATTTTCGATTTTGGATTGAAACGAAGGTGCGCAGTTTTGCGTGCGCATCTTGGAAAAGGGTGCGCATCTTCGAAGGAATCATCGGGATTTTCCAAGATGCGCACTTCTCGAAAAAGGTGCGCATCTTCGAAAGGGGCTGCGCATCTTTCGAAGCAGGGCCCCGGCCCTGCACCTGGTGCCGTTCGCGCGTAAAGTCGCGCAGCCACTTGCTTCGGCCTCGATTGCCCTATGTTGTGTCGAAACGAATCTCATCGCTAACTCCGCCGAGCCGCGCGCAACCGCCGCTTAAGCGGACCCATGTTGAGCGCCAATCCAAAATCCAAAATCTAAAATCCAAAATTCCCGCCGATCCAAAATCGAAAATCTAAACTCCCCCAGAGAGGTCCCCAAAACAAAAAAAGGCCGCGTCTGGACCATCGGTCCGGACACGGCCCCCACTAAGGCGGGATTTACAGCTTTCGCTGTACCGTATTTCGCTTCACAGCTGATCGCTGTGCTGCATTTCGATCTTTCAAAACTGAGTCTATCACAACTTGTCGAGTTGTGCAATCCCGAAAAGTTTTTTAGCACTTCGCGACGCCGCTCGCGCGTTCTTCCAACTTCGACGCCGGACGCGCACCGCTGAGGCTCTCCGAAGTCCAGACTCCGACGCTTCCTTATTCCTCCCCTCGCTCCTTGTCTCCGGCCCATAGACGAGGGGCGAGGGGAGATTGTAGAAAGTTCGTCTGAGCCGAGTGCGGACGTGAATCGAGCGTACGGCCGCTTCCTCGGCATGCGTCAGCCACCAATGCAAAACGGGAAGGCAGCAATTGCTTCCTTCCCGCGATTTATCGAATCAAGCAGCAATCACACGGCAGGCGGAATTGTATGAGTTTTGATGACGGCGAATGACGTCCGCCCGCCGGGCGATTGCGAAGGTGAAGTCGGTATCAAATCTCCTTCGCGTCTCAGGATTACTTTACGCAGCGCCCCAGCAGGCGTCTGTGCGGGATCTCACAATCCGGGAGCTTTCGCTAAAAACCGACCGGCAAAGAGCTTACGCGGCACGACGCCCGCGACTTTGCGAAAAACTTGCCGCTGCGGGGGGCCGCGGGGCTATTTCCGAGCGGCGTTCCGCAAGCGAGCCACCGCAGCGGCGACTGCGGAGATTGCCGTATCGATCTCCCCAGCGGTGGTCGTTCGGCCCAGGCCGAAACGGAGGCTGGCGCGAGTCAACGCGTCGCTGCGGCCCATCGCGCGCAAGACATGACTCGGTTCGGGATCGGCCGACGTGCACGCAGAACCCGAACTCACGGCGATTCCAGAGAGGCTGGTCATCGAGCGCCTCTCCGTCGACATCCTCGAAGCTGACGTTGAGATTTCCCGGCAGCCGCTCGGTGGGGTGGCCATTCAAGACGACGCCATCGATTGCCTTCTGCAATCCGGTCCACAGTCGCTCGCGCAAAGCCAGCAGCCTTTCTGCTTCGGCCGTCAGTTCTGCGGCGGCGATCCGACAGGCTTCGCCGAATCCAATGATCAGAGGCACGGGCAATGTTCCGCTGCGCAGGCGTTGCTCGTGGCCGCCGCCGTCCAGCAAGGGCTCAATCGGAATCGTTTGTGCGCCGCGTCGCACAAAGAGCATGCCGACGCCTTTCGGTCCGTAGAGCTTGTGTGCGCTGGCGCTCAACAAATCGATCGGAATTTCGGCCAGGTCGATTTCGATTTTGCCGACGGCTTGAACGGCGTCCGTATGGAAGAGCACGCCGCGCTCGTGGCAGAGTTGGCTCAATTCACGAATCGGATTCAGGGAGCCGACTTCGTTGTTGGCCCAAATCGTGGAGACGAGCACGGTATTGGGCCGAATGGCATGGGCGATCGCGTCGCAACCGACGCGACCGAAGGCATCGACGCCGACAATCGTGATTTCGGTCCCGCGGCGTGCTAGTCGACGGATCGGATCAAGGACGGAGCGATGTTCTGCGGCCGTGGTCACGACGTGGCTGCCGGGAGGCGCGGCTTGGAGGAGGCCTTTAATCGCCAGGTTGTTGGCCTCGGTCGCCCCGCTGGTGAAAATCACCGAGCGCGGTTCTGTGCGAAGCAAGGCGGCGATCTGCTCACGTGCCGTCTCGACCGCTTCGGCCGCCTCCCAGCCGAACGGATGGTTCACGCTGGAGGCGTTTCCGAATTTTTCCCGGAAATAGGGGAGCATCGCGTCCAGAACGCGCGGATCAACCGGCGTCGTCGCGTGGTGATCGAGATAAATCGGCCGTCCGGACTGGGGCATGCCTCTATTCTAATCGCCGACCGCGATTCTGGGACGGGCGCCCTGTTTGTGGTGCGGCCATTGGGGCCGCACGTGTTTGTGGTGCGGCCATTGGGGCCGCAGGTGTTTGTGGTGCGGCCGTCCCGGCTGCACTGGCAGGCGGGACGCCTGCACCACAAATTGGCCAGCGTCTACATGCGGACGCAGTGTCACGCTACGCCGTTAACCTTTTTCTGGGTGGCATGCCCAACGGCTCGGCTGCATTGGCAGGCGGGACGCCTGCACCACAAATTGGCCAGCGTCTACAAGCGGACGCAGTGTCACGCTACGCCGTTAACCTTTTTCTGGGTGGCATGCCCAACGGCTCGGCGTGGGCATGTCTTCGAGCGTCAAACCGATTCGCATGCCCACGCAAAGCCGGTGGGCATGAAACTATGAAGGAAGCCTCCGTCGATCGGGTAATGTGAAAACAGTGATCAAACCCTTTCACAGTTCCCCAATCTCGGGAGGCAAGTATGTTTTACGTGGGGTTGGACATTCACACCAAGCACATTTCGATTTGTGTTCTCAATCAGGACGGGAAAGTCCACCGGCGGGATCAGGTGCGTCAGGTCGACCAACTGGTGCGTATTCTCGAAGGGCTCCCCGATCGCTTCGAGGTTTGCTTCGAGGCGAGCACTGGATATGGCCGGTTTTTCGAGTTGCTGAGCGTGCGGGCTTGCCGGGTGGTGGTCGCTCATCCGGGCCTGCTGAGACTGATTTTTCGTTCGAAGCACAAGAACGATCGGCGGGACGCCGAGAAGTTGGCCAAACTGTTGTACCTCGGGGAAGTTCCCGCCGTTCACGTTCCCACGGCAGACGTGCGGGCTTGGCGCGAATTAATCACGTTTCGGCAAAGGCTGGTGCAGAAGCGGACGCGTGCCAAGAATGGCGTTCGGGCCCTCTTGCATGTCTCGGCATTACTGCTCCGCCCCGTCCCGGGATCTGGACCGCCAAGGGCCTGGCTTGGCTCAAGCAGCTCGAGTTCTCTCAACCCCTGCAGGCCTTGAAAAGAGATCTCCTGGTCCAGGAAATCGAAGCGTTTTCGCAGCAACTGGCGCAGGTCGAGAGGATTGGCCGCCTACTCGCGAGACAACCTCTCGGTCTGGCAGCTGCGGAGCATTCCGGGAGTCGGCTTACGGACGGCCGAAGCCGTGGTCGCGTTCATCGACGATCCTCATCGCTTCGCTCACAGCAAGAAAGTTGCGCACTACTTCGGGCTGGTTCCGTCGCAGGATCAGTCCGGAGAGACGAATCGGCTCGGGCACATCACCCGGGAGGGCTGCACCGCGGTGCGGCACCTATTGGTCGAAGCAGTTTGGAGCACCCCAGATTGACCGTTTTGCCGCAGAATGGCACCGAGTGTCCCGCCGGCACAGTGTCACGAGCGCGAGTGTCATGCGGGCACAGGTCACGCGGCTGCAGAGTGTGACCCGCCTTGGTATTGCCGCGCGGTCATCAGATGGATCGCCGCGGTCAAGCCGTGGAGCGCTTTGTCGATTTGCTGCGTCTCGTGAATCGCTCGCAGGTTCTCCGCGAGCGTTTCCTGCAATTCGACCAATTTGCCTTCCCCGCGGGCGATATGGTCCAGTGTTTTCATAAAAGCGGCAAAGTCGTCGCGCAGGGAGACGGCACGTTCGAGAAGCGCCTGAATTTCGCCGAACTGCGATTGTTGGCGGGATTCGGCCAGGGCGAAAATCTGGCGGAGCTGTTCCTCGCGATCCGCATCGTATGCTTGATGCCTTTCCTCAATGACTTCGAGGGCCTGCTGCCAGTTCTGCACTTCCTTTCCTTGCCGCTGGTCAAACCGCTCGAAGACCGAGTCCAGAGCGGCGACCCAGACTTCGATCTGCCGAGCCAAGGTCGAATTGATCGCTCCCAACGCCTCTTCGTTGGCCGACTGTACGGCCGTCAGAAACGGCGTGATGCTGGGATCCTTGAACTCGAACCGCTTGAGCAACTCGCGATCGACGAGCCGATCGATGGAATGCATGATGTTGCGTTCGATCCGTTGGCAAAGGAACAGCGAAAACATCATCGTCATGGCTGCGACCAGGGCGACCGAAGTGGTGTTAAATGCCGTCCCCATTTCGCCGACGACGGTCGGCAACTTCTCGGTCATCTCGTCGAACGAAATACCGCTGAGTGCCGTGCCGAAATGGATGACCGTACCGAGAAACCCCAGAACGGGCGTGATGCCGATGACGAATCGGATCAATGTGTAGTTGGTGTGGGCGGCGTCCTCTTCCTGGTCGGAGAGATAACGCAAGTGCTCGCGATAATCCTTTGCGGAGCATTTTTCCGACACGTGATCGAGTGCCTGGATCAGCCGTTTACCGACGCGCGATTCCAGCAGCCAATGCGGCTTTTCCCGGATCTGCTGGAGCAGTGCGTGGGCGTTTGACATTGGCTCACGCCCCTGCCGAGCGGGAAGCCAATCCTGCCGAAGTGCCAGCATCTCGCGGGGAAAGCCCAGCAACTTCGCGACAATATCGACGATGCCCCAGACGAAGAGCCAGACGATCACGTACTCGACAATATGCTCCGTCGTGTAATGCTGCAGGATCGACCCGCGCATCGACGGCAAATACATCACGAAATAAAACGAGGCCGTCAGCACAATCGAGATAATCAAGGACGCATCGACCGCGCGTGCCTGACCCGATTTGTGGTTCTGAGACATGACCGCCTCTTTGAAAATAGGTGAACTGGGAATTTGGAGGTGTTCGCGGGGAGCGGATTAAACCGACATGCCTCCCGAGTGTCAATCTGAGATCATTGTTCCAGAGTTTACTGCCCCGACGAAAACGATCCCGTCGGCGAGCCCGTAATCGGAAAACCTGAGGGCAAAGGACGCGCGGCGACCGTAAAGTTTTCGTGGTGGGCGAATTCCTGCAATTGGCGATAGATTTTGAAACTGTCCGGATACACCCACAGCGTGATCGTCGTGTCCGCGTCGGCTCCGCGCAAGAACCGCAGGAAATCCGATCCCGGCTTGAGAGCCGATTCGGGCCCCTCGCTGTCGAAATCGGGTTCGGGGCGCAATTGCCATCGACTGAGTTCGACGGATGACGATGAACCTTGCCGCAACTCGTCGATTGTCGAAAGACGGCGAACCCGCGCGATGAAATCCATGCGGAATCCCAGGATCGGCCCAACTTGTCCCTGCAGGAATCCCTCGCGGTAAAGCCGGCTTCTGTGGTCTGTAATCGACTGCCGCATCTGTTCCATTAGTTCTTGAATCGGCACATAGGCGACTCGGTTATTGAGCAGCTGATAATGCAATTCCTTACCCTGGATCACGCGGCTCAGCGGCGTGAGTTTGTGACGAAGCGTTTTCACGGCCGGCTTCTGGGCTTGGGCCTTTTGGACATCGACTTCCAGTTGCAATAACCCCGTTTTATCGTGCTCGAGCTTACTCTGAGCCTCGACGAGCTTTTTCTGCTCTTGTGTGAGTTCGCTCATTTCCTCTTCGATCGCCCGTTTCACCTTGGCGATTCGCCGCTCGATCTCCTTTTCGTCGTTCGACGCGGTCCGAATCTTCGTTGCCGAGGCCTGATCATCCGACTCCAGTGCCGCCAATTGCGCTTGCAACTTCACGGCTTGTTGCACCAGCTCGGGAGACTCCGGAATGATGATGGGCAGCTGCGGATCGGGACGTTTCGGCCTCGACGGCCTTGGCTGGCGCGGGCGTAACGGATTTGGCGGATTCGCTTGCCTTCGGTGACGCGTGTTTCTTCAGATAATCGGCGACGCGCTCTACGGTGACCGGCGTGGCCCCCGCCTTGATGCCGGCAACAACGATCAAGATGATCAAAATGCCGACGATATTCGCGACGACGTCGAGAAATGAATCCGACCCGAATTCGATGTCGTCGTGTTTCTCGCGTGCCATGACGTCAGTCCGTCACAAGTCTTGGTAAGGGCGCCGGCCGCGACTGTTCCAATCGATACTCGACCGTCGAACTGAGACCTTGTCTCTCGAAGGCCGGTTGAAGCCGCTCATATTGGAGAATTCCCCCGGCACAAACGACGATTTTGAGATTGGGCACCCAATAGAAATTCTCCCGCGGCCGCCCCCATGTGCGAGCCTCGCGATTGACGGCTCGCAGCACGGCGAATGCGAGCTGATCACTGTTTTCGCGTCGACCGCAGGGAATCGGCGGTTGGTTGCCGACATAAACTCGGCCTGCCTCGATATACAGCGTCAGGTCGTGCTCGAATCCGATGCTGGCTCGGGGACTCGAAATCCCCCAATGACGAGCCGACTGCTGCCCCTTGCGACGGGGTGCGTCGTCTTCGTCGGCATTCGGCATGAATGCGGATCCGCTGTCGGCAGATGGTTCGTTCGACGTCGATGCATCGCTCGATGCTCCCGAAGGCCCGGGTTCGCCGTCACTCGCTCCATCCGGCGGTGCACCGATGGAGGGCGAACCGCCGGCTTCCCCGGCCTGCGGTTGGCTGCTCGAACCCGGCATCGACGACGGTGATTCGCCCGATTGACCGTCCGCACCTCCAGCATGTTCCCGTACCGACCGGTCCGGAAGCCGAGGCGGATGTCGCCCAGAGCAGGCCCCGGCCTGATCCGGCAGACCCGAACAACCCTGCATCCAAGCTGGATTGTGCAACTGGGTTGCCGTCGCTGGACCCGCCGCCGCATCATTCCCCGACCCAGGCGTCGGATGACCGACCGCCAGTTTGTCGCCATTCATCGACGGCATTCGCAGCCGCACCGCCTGCCCGATGGTGGCAGAAGCGACGGCGGGAAATCGCCTTGATCCGCTTCGCCCAGTCCTCCGGGTGAATTCGCGCTCGTTACTTCGCCGCCTGGAACAAGACTGCCGGACGAAGAACCCCCAGGCGGCATTGCCGACGTGGGCGTGCCGATACGCGGCGCGGCGACTCCCGAGGGAAGCTGCCAGAAGAACTGCCTGCCACTCGATCGCCTTGCGAGACGGCGGCACCCGGAAAACTCCCCGCAGGTCCATTGCCGTTGCCGGCACCATTGCCGGTGCCGCCGCCTGTGAGCGGCGATGAAACGCCGACTGGCCGTTCCAGTCCCCGTGCCCGTCGGGTCGTGCTTGGGCCTGTCCCCGTGCCACCGTTCACCAATGATGGTCCGCTGCCGCTGCCCGCCACCGCAGATCCTTGAATTCCAAGTCCTGGCGATGAGGCGCCCGTTCCGGGGCCTGGCGATTGATTGGAAGCGCCACTGCCTCTGTCGGAGATCAAGACGCTACCCGGATGGATTTCCGGAGGTAGCCGATTCGCTTGCCCGGACTACCAGGTGTCGAACACCGCCAGTTCCGATCGAGTTTGAAGTGTCCGCTCCTCCATTGGCAGTTCCTGCATTGGCACTGTCTTGGCCGCCGCTGGGAAGCGGCCCTGTTCCCGGCGCTCCACCTCCGGCTTGCGTCACGCTGCTCGCAGTCGAATTTGTGCCGCCGTCCCGCGGACTGTGTGCTCGCCCGGCACGCCCGGTTGAGCCGACGTTCCGCCGTCTGTCACCGGATGCGGCTTGCTGCGAGCCGTGGCCTGATCCACTACCCAACAAGGAGTCTCCGACATCGTCGAATGGCGATTTCCCACTCCCGTTCGACACGCCCGCCGTCCCCGCTGCTCGTCCGCCGTCTGCCGCCGGTCAGTCGGCCGCCACTGCGGCCCATGCCATTCCCAAAAACATCCTTAAAGGCGTCGACTCGTTGCGAGATGGCCTTTTCGACCGCCTTGCGACAGACTTCGGCGGCTTCCGGAACGGCCGGGGGAACGTCGAGCAGTTGGTCATCGGGAAGGAGTTCGTATCCGAACGGCTCTTTCATCCGCTCCAACAGATGTCGGGCCATGCCATAGGCAACTGGCCCGCTCGGTCGAACGATCAACAGCACATAGGGACGCGGTTCATCCGGTCCGGAATGCGTGCTCCAGTAGTCCATTAGAGCCTGAGCGCCTGCCAGCAGCGGGTTGTATGAGGCGGAGTACCCGCTCACGTCCGTGGAAGAAAGCGAGACATTTTCCTGCAGAAATTTGATGTGCTCGCGCGTGCATTCGATCAGGATCGGACGCCGCGTGGTTCCGGTCACACCGTCGTACGCGACGAACGTGTACGCCGTCGAATTCTGGGCGATGTGACCGTGCAAAGTCCTTAATCGGGTTGCCATCCTCGCGAGCTGGCTTTCGACCGCAATCCCCTCGCTTGAAACCTTTGTGATCGAGGCGGCCATGTGACGCTTCGCATTGAGAATCTGCTCGAGACGCTGTTCGAGAGCTTCCAATTCGGACTGGTTTTTTTGAAGAGCTGTCTCCGTCACGGCAAATGACTCGTGATTCGCCTCGACGAGGCGTTGGCGGTCCTTTGCCTTCTGGGAAAGTTCAGCGAGTTGAACTTTGAGCTTGGCATTGAGGTCGACCGTCACGCGAGGAAGGTCAGGCACCGCAGCTGGCACGTAGGCAGGCGGGCTCTTTTTCAGGGCGCCCTGCGCCTCGATTACGTGGCGTGCCTCCGCCGCGTGCCGCACAGCGGCGGCCGCCCGCGCCACGGCTTCCTGGCGAATTTTTGGCGTCACGACCATGAGGACGAGGATCAACGACCCCATCGTCGACATCAAGACGTCGAGGAAGGCGAACAGCCCGACCGACGTCTCGGAGACAGATCGTGATCGGTTCATCGAATTTGCGAGTCCCTTGCCGAGCCGCTGAACCGCGAATTGCCGTAAGAGAGGATGGAGAGTCGAGTTCGAGGCGAAAAGAGAGCGACCGAAACCGGATTCTTTCGGCGCAGCGCGGGCCGATACTCGCGGGAAGCGCTATCTATGGCATAAATCGGCGGATGTGTCGACGTGGTTCAGCCTCGTTTCCCTTACAAGACATTCATTTGTCGCAAAGTACCTAGACGCTGGGCCACGTCTCGACGCCTCCACTACATTTCCGACGGTCACACACTTCGCCAGGCTCCACGAATTCGCCAGCTTGACCAATCGCCGAAAACGCGTTGTTCCGCTGTGAATTGCTGAATGCTACGATGCAATCAGCCAGACTGGCCAATCTCATGCGCACACTTGAAGGCGAGCCGAGAAACGCAATGAAGCCCGAGCGACGAGCCTTCATTGGTGCGGTCATTACCGGTTTTCTTCTCTCCGGGTGCGGCAGTGCGGATTCCTACCCCGAGAGTGGTAGTGCGCCGGAGATCCACTTCAAGGACGACACAGTTTCGAACGCGTCGCCCGGCGACACAATTCTCAATCTCGAGCTCGTCGATCAGTCCGGTAAGACCATCCGTCCTCGTGACCTCATCGGTTCGCATAACCTCGTTCTGGTTTTCGTGCGTGGCTACAACGGATCGGTGTGTCCTTATTGCTCCGCCTACACGTCGGGTTTGATTTCGAATTTTGCCGCGATTGCAGAGCGTAAGACGAATGTGCTGTTGGTTTATCCGATTGCCAAACCGGACCAGAAACAGCGCCTGGACGAATTCTTGAAAGGGACTTTTCAGAATTCCTCGCCCGTCGACAAAGTCCCGTTTCCAGTCGTGCTCGATATCGGTCTCAGGGCGGTCAACGCGCTGGGGATTCAAAAGGACTTGTCGAAACCGGCAACGTACATCGTCGATAAGACGGGCCACGTGCGATTTGCCTATGTCGGCAGTTCGCTCTCCGATCGACCATCGATCAAGGCGATCATGAAGCAGTTGGACGCACTGAAAGACGAACCCAGCTAGGAGTGCGGCCACACCGCCCATTTTCCGATGGCGCAGATCTCCCCGACGGACTCCGACGCGTTTTTTGCGATGGCGCGGCGCCTCTCTCTCCTGGACGAAGAGGCGATTCGCAAACTCGATACACAACGCATTCAATTGGATGTCTCGGCGTCGCAACTGGCAGTGCGCAGCCGGGATGCTCGATCCGGTTCAAGTCGACATCGTAGAAACGCTGCTTTCTCCAGAGGACGTCGTTCCCGGATATCAGATTCTCGACCTGATCGCCCAGGGCGGGATGGGGGTCGTTTATCGCGCACGGCAGAAGAGCCTGGATCGAATCGTCGCCATCAAGACGATCCTCGTCAGCCAAATGCACGACCAATCTTCTTTCGCGCGTTTCGAGCAAGAGGCGGTCGCCGTCGCCCGGCTCCGTCACCCCAATATCGTGGCCGCGTACGATTTTGGCCGTCATCAAGGCCGCCTGTTTTTTGTGATGGAGCTTGTCGAGGGCGAGGACGTCCAACGAACAATCGAAAACGAAGGGCCGTTGACCGAAAATGTCGCCTGGAGACTGCTGCGACAGGCGGCAGCCGGTCTCTCGCACGCGGCCTCGGCAGGCATCATTCATCGCGATATCAAGCCCGCGAACCTGTTGTTGGTGGAACCGCCGGCCGGATTCGAGCTGCCCGGGCGGCTTGAAAATGTTGAAAATCACCGACTTCGGTTTGGCGTTCTTGACGCGCGACGCCGACGTTAAGACGCGACTAACCCAGGCGAATACGGCGATCGGCAGTCCGCATTACCTGGCCCCCGAGCAGCTCGAGGGAGAATCGTTCGACCATCGGGTCGACATCTACTCGTTGGGAGCGACGGCCTACCACATGCTGGCCGGCGAAGCCCCCTTCCGGTCAAAGTCGCTCGCCCAGATCATCGCCCGGAAATTGGCGACGGATTCGCTCGATCTCGCGCAGGAGTTTCCGCTCGTTTCGCCGGTCTCGGCCGATCTCGTCCGTCGCATGACCGAGCGCGATCCAGCTCGCCGCATTGCGAGCTATGCCGAACTGATGTCTCGCATCGACGCGCTCAAATTGGCGGACGTAACAGTCGCCGCTCTCCCGCGGAAATCGTCCGCGTTTGCGGCGACACAGATCATCCGATCCGATCCCACGCCGGAGCGAGCGGCCATTCCAACACTCGGTCTACGGCCGCCTCGGCCGAAGCCGGCGAGTCGTCGTCGATTTCTGGCCGCTGTTGGCGGCGGCGTTTGTGCGGCGGCCGTCGGTGCGGGCGTCTGGTCATTCTGGCAGGGCCGCGGACAGAAACGCGTGACGGAGCTGGTTCCAACTGGTCTCGGCGTAAATCTCTTCGACGGCTTGACCCTCAGCGGTTGGCGAGCACAGTCGGGAGCTTGGGCGGTCAAACGTAACGAGGAAGGAGGACGAATTCTCTCCGGAACGAGCGGCCGAATCTTGCATCCCATGTTTAAGCAGGTGGCCAAGGAAAAAGTTGGACTGGCGGATTTCAGTTTGGCCGCCGTCATACAGCTTCATGGAGCTTCGGCGGCGGAAATTGAATTCGGCTCGGATGCCTTGGGTTTCGAGCTAGCCGAGGACCAGCCACGTTTCGTCGCCCGCCTCGAAAAATCCAGTGCCAGCCTCGGACGACGAACCGGTGCAACGCGTCCCTTCATTCGGATGAGCGACTTATCCGCGTTCACCAGCTCGGGAAGCGAGCCCCACACCCTGACCGTGCAACATCAGCCCGGTTACTGGCTGGTTTTGGTCGACGATCGTCGCGTGGGAACAATTCCGATTCCCAACGGCCAACGTGCGGCGCCATGGTTCACTCTCGTGGCAGAGGAAGGCGAAGCCTGGTTTTCCGACGTTACGCTGCAAGAGCTTGCTTTGCCGCCGCAGAGCTGCCTCCGTAACGGTCACGAACGAATCCCGCGCAGCCGCAAATGCTCCTCCAGAACGCGGCGGTATTCGTCGACGTCGACGTCGCGCTCGGTGCAGACGAGCATCAGCGCCTCGTCGGAGCGGAAATTTCCGTCCCATTCCCTGAGTTCTTCGTCGGTCCAATTAGGGTCAAACTCGCGAAGCTTTTCGTCGCTCATTCGCGACAGATAGGCCCGCAGGGCCACGTCCGTCTCGTCCATCGGGCTGCCGTCGGGTGCGTGTTCGTAATCGACGTGGTCGGCTGCGGTCATGTCGGTACCTCTTCGCCGGAATCATATTTCGCGGAACTTCAGTCTCATCAATATTCACACAACGCGCTGTGGACTTCGTATTTAATCGGTCTTGATTTTGGTTTTCCCGGCTCGTGGCAGGAAATACAGGTCGCGCCTTCGGCGACCTGACGGTGCTTGGTCGAGTTTTGCCGATGAATGTCGTGACAGTTGACGCAAGTCGTCGTCGATTTGCCCGCCAGCACTTCGCGGACATTCTGTGCGACGTGCCGATCGCCGGGATTCATGCGAGCCAGCGCCGCATCGCTCAAATCGACCTCGAAGTCGCGAAACAGGTTATCGCCCGCGACGAAATTCGTCGGATAGGGCAAGCCCGTCTTTTTCGATTTGCCGGTGCGCAGATGGCATTGCGCAGTTGGCGAGTTGCACGCGCGGCGGATCCGCATTTCCTTTACCGAAGATAATCAGCTTTGTGTCTTTGGAGTGGCGCAGGTCAACGAGGCCATGACACGCGTAGCAGTCCAGTGAAATGGCCGAGAACGCATGCGTTTGCGGGTCGACCGCTGTCGTGTGACATCCTGCACAGCGCTTTGCAAAAACCTGTTCGTCCCAGTGGACTCCTTTGGTTTGGGTCAGCCTGCCATGAACGCGGGGCCCGGCCCCGGGCGGGGCCGGCGTGTAGGCCGCCGAGAGCAGCCCGAATTTGCCATACTGATCGGACCGCTTGAGAAAACGAATTGCCCGCCGGGTGCCGAGCAGATTCGAGACCCCCTCGACGAAACTCTTCGTCTCGGGATTGGCCGCGAGAGCTTTCATCGCGGGTGAGTCGGCCTCTGTCGGACGGACGGTACGCTGGTGAAAGTTTTTGGCCCAGCGGTTGCCCCAGTCGTCCCGGTGGCAAAACAGGCACTCCTCGCCGGTGACGTAATCGGGGAGTGGGGCGTCCACGTGATCGCCCCACTCACTACTCTGAGCCGACGCGGATCCGGCGACCTTCTCAGAAGGCGTCGATTGCGACGCAGGTTCTGAACCCGCACAAAGCACGCCCACTGCCAGGCACACGCCCCAGGACAGGACGACGAGAGCGGCCGACCGCGAATTTGTCGGAAATCCGAGCCGTTTGTTGAGACGCCAAAGCATCACACCACCGTCAGCGACAGGCGTCGCACCCGAGACACGGCGCGACGCGCGACGTTGGCCGCGCGCCGCGCTGGTCCTTGAATGTCCACGGACGCACTCAGGAATCGGCCCGGACCCAACCGTGCGCCGCGTTATCCCGCTGTCCGCCGTGCTCGAGATACGCCGTCTTGAGCTTCGACAGCGCATCTTTGGGAAGCGCGTTGCGATGCGCCGCGGGGTCGATGTCGTAAATCTTGGCCGCATTCAGGCCGAAGATTTTCGCCTTGTCCTCCTTCGTCACTTTCTTGTAACCGAACTTGTCGCACAACTCGTCGCTGATCTGGAACCGCTTGAAGGCGTCGATCACCCATTGCGGCGAGCCCCACCACAGGCAATCCGTGCCCCAGATCACGTGATCGGAGCCGTAATACTTGATGTTCTTGCCGATCAGGTGCTGGCACATTTCGGGATGCACGATCGCCGTTGTCCCGAAGGCCGAGCCGATCTCCGGAAAGACGTTCGACATCCGCGGATTGCGCTCCTTGATCTTCATCAGTTCAGCGTGCCAGGCGAAGTCGCCTGTCGTAGGATCGTAAGTCTTCTTGAAACCGGGTTCGTCCGGGCCGTGCTTGATGGCCGAGTGGTAGATGATGAACGTGATGTCGGGATGGTCTTTCGCGGCCTTCTCGATGTCGGCGGGATTTGCCAAGTGACCCAGAGTTCGCGATTGGGACGCATACCCTTTGTGCACGCTAAATCGCTTGAGGCCCAGCTGCTTCGACTTCTCGTAGAACGGGTACGTCAGCTTTTCGTCATCGAGTTTGAAGCCGTTGCCCGAGCGGCCGGGATCGGTGTGGCAATACCACTTCCAGCTGTCGATGCCATAAAGATGGACTTCGCGTTCCATCTGCTCGAAGAGGGCCGGTAGGTCCTGCTTGTTCTTTTTCTTGTCCCAATAGTGATTGGGCGCGCAGTTCCCCTGGCAGAGCGCTCGTTGGCTCTGCGCCAGGTCGTTGATCTGCTTCTTGGATTGCGACATCAACCAGCTGGGCAGAACTCCGTTGAAGGGACCGGCCCCTCTCGTGCGGGCGCGACCTTCGAGGACCTTTCCCGTCTTCGGATCCTTGTTGATCTCTTTCCCGGGGACACCGGAAATAACCGCGACGACGGTTTCACTGTCGAGGAAAATCTCCTTGATGAAGTTCAGAAAGCTGTAGGCATCCTTGTCAGCCTTGAGGTGGAAGTTCATGTTCTGGATGAACTCGGCGTTGCGGAAGCCGGGAATTGCGAGTCCATCGGTGAAGTGCGTCTGCACGTCCATCACGAAGTATTCGCCCTTGGGCCATTTCTCTTCACTGGCGGCAGGTTCCAGTGTCTCGGCCGCGTCGACGTCCCAGTTAGGACCGTAGACCATGTTCGAAGCCAAAAAAGCCGTCGCCATGCCCATAGACGTTCGCATGAAGTCGCGACGTTCCATGCCCAGCTTGCGCGATTTTTCCTCCGCCAACTCGCCAATCAGCGATTCCCACTGACGCTGCTCTTTGGTTTGGGGGCGGGGAATGAATTCTTCGTTCGACAAGACCTGAGTGGGGATCGGGCGAATCGACACCTTTCTTCTGATCACGCTCCCATTTGCGAACCCACATGGCAGCCAGCTCCTCTCAGGTTTAAGCACAGCGCGATTGCTTTCCGGCAGTCGAATGGCGGCCGGTGACCTCGCCCGACAATATACCACTTCCCACCGCGAAACGTGTCACGCGACACGACGAGTCGACCGATAATGGCACGAGGTCGACTGAATTGGATACATTCATCCCCATGCACAAAGTCATCATCGTCGGCGGGGGCTTCGGCGGATTGAACGCCGCCAAGGAGCTGGGCTCCGCGCCGGACGTCGATGTCACGCTGATCGATCGGCGGAACCACCACTTGTTCCAACCGCTGCTGTATCAAGTGGCGACCGCCGGCTTGAGCCCCGCCGAGATTGCTGCCCCCATTCGCAGCATTCTCTCGAAGCATAAAAACATTCGCGTTTTGCAGGGAGAAGTGCTCTCCGTTGACCTGGAGAAAAACGAGGTCATCACGGACTTCGGCACATTTCCCTACGATTCGCTGATCCTCGCCTGCGGAGCGCAGCACTCTTATTTCGGCCACGAGGAATGGGAAGAGCATCGCGCCGGGACTAAAAAATCTCGAGCAAGCGACCGAAATTCGCCGCCGCATTCTTTGGGCATTCGAGGAAGCCGAACGCTCGACCAACCTCGACCTGCGGAAGTATTACCTGACGTTTATTGTGGTCGGAGGGGGTCCGACCGGCATGGAACTGGCCGGGGCAATCGGCGAAATGAGCCGATTCACGCTGACCCGTGATTTTCGAAACATCGACTCGAAGCTCGCCCGCGTGATCCTCATCGAGTCCGGGCAGCGGATTCTCGGTGCCTTCTCTCCCGAGCTTTCCAGCCGCGCCACCCGCGACCTGGAAGCACTCGGCGTGCAAGTCTGGACAAACAGCACGGTAACCCGAGTCGACCGCGACGGCGTGCAAATCGGACCGGAACACGTGAGAGCGGCGACCGTCCTCTGGGCCGCGGGCGTTAAAGCATCGAGCCTGAATAAGACGTTGGGCGTCGAACTCGATCGACAAGGACGTGCGGTGGTCGGCCGCGACCTGACGATTCCGGGACACCCGCATGTTTTCATCATTGGCGACCAATCCCGCTACGAAGAGCAGGCGGGGGTGCCGCTTCCCGGCCTTGCGCCCGTGGCCATCCAGGAGGGCCGCTTCGTTGCCCACCAGCTCCTGGGAGACTTAAAAGGACGCCCGCGGTCTGAGTTTCATTACCACAACAAGGGGCAAATGGCGACAATCGGCCGCAGCAAGGCCGTCGCGGAAGTCGGCAAGTTCAAACTGGGCGGATTTTCGGCCTGGGTCGCGTGGCTCGTCGTTCACATCTATTATCTAACTGGCTTCAAAAATCGTTTTTTCGTCGTCGTCCAATGGGCCATGTCTTATCTGACGTACCGGCGCGGAGCGCGGCTGATCGTCAGCAAAGATTGGAAAACGTGCCAATCTGACTCAGCGCACGAAAACGCGAGTTCCCCGACAACCTCGGCCCCTCATTGAGAATTCCGCAAAGGCTCCCGCCCGTGACGGCAACAGCACCCCCGCCAACAACTGCTCCGCGTGTGTACTTGAAGGCGCGGCGCGCCCTGCCTTTTTTCAGCCGTCATCCATGGGTCTTCGCCGGAGCGATCGACCGCGTCGACGGCGAAGCGACGCCCGGTGCGGTCGTCACATTGCATGCCTCGGATGGAAAGTTCATCGCCGCCGGGTTGTACAATCCGCACAGCCAAATTCGCGTCCGACTCTATTCCTGGACCGAGGGAGAACACCTCGATTCCGATTTCTGGTCGCGACGGCTGGATTCGGCCATTGCCTTGCGGCAAACGCTCTACGGAGATCCCGATTCGGAAAGCGGCTGTCGGCTCGTCTTCAGTGAGGCCGACGGACTCTCGGGGTTGATCGTCGATCGTTACGGCGAATGGCTGCTCGTCCAGTTCACGTCACTGGCGTTGGCGGACCGACGCGATGTGATCCTGGATTTGCTCGAAGCCAAACTGCGGCCACGAGGAATTTGGCTGCGAACGGAAAAGGGCATCCGGGAAAGCGAGCAGCTCGAACTGGCAGACGGACTGGCGCGTGGAGCTGAGCCGCCACGGCCGCTGAGTCTCGTCGAAAACGGCGTGCGCTATGCTGTCGACGTCCAGCAGGGACATAAGACCGGTTTTTACTTCGATCAGCGGGATAATCGCGCGGCCGTCGCGCGGTACGTCGCCGGCAAACGGGTTCTCGATGTCTTCTGTTACACCGGCGGGTTCGGCCTGACCTCTCTCAAGGTCGGAAATGCTCGGGAAGTCCACGCCGTCGATGTGTCCGAGGCGGCTCTCGAATTGGCTCGAAAAAATGCCGAAGCCAATCAGGTTGCGGGTGCGATCGAATTTGTGAAATCGGACGCATTTGAGGAACTTGAGCGGCTCGCGGCGGCCGGCGAATTGTTCGATGTCGTGATCCTCGATCCTCCGAAACTCACGCGCCACCGTGCCGGCCTGTCGAAGGCACTTCGCGGTTATCACAGCCTCAACCAGCTCGCCCTGAATGTGCTGAAACCGGGCGGAATCCTGGTCAGTTGCAGTTGTTCCGGGCTCATTGGCCGCGATGACTTTGTTGGCATGCTCGCCGCGGTTTCCCAACGGAGCGACCGGCCGATTCAGATTCTCGAGTCGCGCGGTCAGGCGGCCGATCATCCGACGTCGGTGCATTGCCTCGAGACGGCCTATCTCAAGTGCTACATCTGCCGAGTGGCTTGAGCGAGGACAAAGTGGCAAAGGGAAAGCGAAAATCCGCGCACACGCTCAAACCGTCACGCCCCCGATTCGAGGCGCGTCCCGCCGAGCAGCTTTTGGTCGGCGCGCTTGCCGACATGCCCGCGGGCTCGATTCTTTGCACGTCGCTGGGACGCGGCCAATTCGCGGTCGCAGC
Organism: uncultured Planctomycetaceae bacterium; assembly: GCA_963756305.1. Lineage (GTDB taxonomy): Bacteria > Planctomycetota > Planctomycetia > Planctomycetales > Planctomycetaceae > DASPSM01. The sequence goes on along the minus strand of CAVWNP010000001.1, from coordinate 237,124 downwards.
GGCCCAAAATCGGCCCAACGAGGTTTTTTGTTCCTTCGTCGATCTTTACGCCAAAGACCTCGCCGAAAAGTTTCTGCCTCAGCCGTGCCCAAATTTGCGGTTGGAATGCCGAGCCGATTTCCCCGATCAAGAGTTCGACGTGTTCGCCTTGCCCATCACCGCATCGGGTGATGCCGAGTTTGTCCGGGACATGCTGCAATCCGGTCACCAGCGGCTGCGCGTTGGCGGAATGATGTTTGTCGCTACCGACAATCGCACGGACACGTGGCTGCACGAGGAGCTTCGAAAGCTCTTCTCGAAGGTCACGCGTCGCGCCTTCGAGAGGGGAACGCTGTATTCGGCGACCAAAATCGAACCGCTGCGGAAACTCAAGAACTACGACTGCCAATTTGCCTTCCGCGACGAAGGACGCCTGATCCAGGCGTTTAGTCGACCGGGCGTATTTAGCCATCGCCGGGTCGACGGCGGTGCAAGGGCTCTCATGAAAGCCGCACAGGTTCAGCCGGGTCACCGCGTTTTGGAACTCGGCTGTGGTTCAGGCGTCGTTTCCCTGGCACTCGCACTGCGGGGTGAAGGGATCCAGGTTCAAGCCATCGACTCGAATGCCAGAGCCGTCGAGTGCACCCGCCGAGGGGCGGAATTAAACGGAGTTTCCACAATTTCGCCGCAGCTCAGCACGGCCGAGGACGACGGTGACAGAGAAGGTGAGTGGCCCGGCCGTCGACCTCGTGGTGGCCAATCCCCCTTATTACTCGAATTATCGGATCGCGGAAATTTTCGCCCGCCGTGCGGCACGAGTCTTACGGCCAGACGGAACCGCCCTGTTTGTCACCAAGCAGACCGAGTGGTACGAGGAAACGCTGCCGGGACTTTTTTCGGCCGTGGCCGTTGAGCCGATGGGCAACTACCAAATCGTCCGTTGTCGCGCAAAAGCCCGCTAAAGAGTCCCGTCTCGCCTATTTCCGCTCGCGGTTCTGCCGCTGTTTTCGAATAAGCGTGGTGATTTTTTTGTCCAGTTCCGAGAGACCACTGTCGGCCTTGATCTCGTAATTGCCGACCTTGTACTCGACCACCGTGCCGGCCGGGTCGATCAGCACCCACAGCGGCAGCTTGGCGCCGATCCGTTCGGGGTCGCCGAATTTCTCCAGAATCGTGCCATCGTCTGTGGCGATCGGATAGGTGAGGTTCATGAATTCCTGGAGTTTCTTCACCGATCGCAAAACGGGGCCAGACTGAGCACCGTCGGACAGCCGGCGGTCCACAGCGACGCCGTAAACCCGCACTCCAAGTTTGCTGCGGCGGTGATAGAGGTAATCGAGAAAGCCAACTTGCCCGTACGGTTCGGGCGGGAACGGATCGCCCTGATAAGACCAGAAATGCAACAACACGATTTTACCGGCGTATTCTTCGGGCGGAATTATTTCGCCGCTGGTCGACTTCAATTGGAACGCGGGCGACGGTTTAGCGACAATCCGCCGCGCGAGACCTTCAACATCGCCCGTCCGGCGGGATTGCGTATTGACGTCGCGTTCAATCGCCGCCACAAGCTGCTCAAACGGCGTGGCGTCCGCCTGACTCTGCAGCGATTTGAGCGCGGCCGCGGCGATCCCCAGCTGCGCTTCGGTCAGATCGGACGATTTTTCGTCATCCGGCCGCTTCAAATCTTCCTGGAGGCGAATCAACGTCGGTAGCGGTCGATTGACGCGCTCAAATGCCTCATTGGAAAGCGGGACGGCACTGTCGAGAACCATCCGCAAAGAATGCGTCTCGCCGCGACCAATCACGATGCGTCGCTCGGCTTTCACCACCAGGCCGGTACTTTTTTCGCTCCAGACCGTCTCTTGGGGCCCGAAATTGTTCGTCACGTCGACCCGCCAGCAGTCCCGTCCGCCGACGCGGGCACTTCCGGCCACCCGATACTTCCACGGGGCCACGTCGCGTTGGTTGGCAAATTCCGATTCGCGGGGGGCTTCCCAGCGAGCATCCTGGGCTAGCCGGTCGGCAAACTCGAAGTACGGAAACGGTACAAACAGGACATACGGCGTCCCGTTGTGCTCGTGTAAGAGCCGCATCTTGATTTTGGCCGGATGCCCTTTGGCGTCAGTCGTAACCCGTCCAAAACGGGCCGGCCAAGGCCAACCGCCGCCGCCGTGCTCATCGATCACGAACGCCACATCCTTGCCGCCCTCGCTCTGCGGCGTCGCCAGGCAGTACAGGTCGAAGCGCTTCACCGGCTCGACGTTCGTTTCCGCATCACGGCCGGTCTTAGTCAGCGAACCGTGGTATCGCAGTTCGATCGACTGGTGATCCACCGGAGCGGCTCCGAGGAGCGCCGAGACGACTGCCACTGGCAAAAGGATCGAACCCAAGGAACCGTCTCCATCAAATTCGGAAATTGTTCGGCACGACGAATCTTTACAGATGCCCCAAAAGCCAACAAGTCGCCGCTGCTGTGGAGAACGAGACCGCAGGGCGACTTTTTTTGCTCGTTCCCAAGAAATTCACACTCGCCGGCCGACCGTGTTCGGCCTTTGGCCCGTCCGCTATACTCGCTCGAAAGGTCCGTTTCGGGAGTTCCTGGCTTCATGCGTATCGGTGAAATGTACGGCGGCGGCCGTTGCGGCGTGTCGATCGAGGTTTTTCCGCCCAAGTCGGCAGACGGAGACGAAGGCCTGCTCCGCACTCTCGGCCGCCTGGCGCCATACCGGCCGGTCTTTATTTCGTGCACGTACGGAGCCGGCGGCAGCACGCCGCACCCGCACCGTCGACTGGTGCTGCGAAATCCAAAAGCGCTTCGGGCTGACGGCCACCAGCCACTTCACCTGTGTCGACACCGATCGCACCGAGATCGAAGAGTGGCTCGACCACGCCCTCGAATGCGGCATCGGCAACATCATGGCCCTCCGCGGCGATCCGCCCGAAGGCCGCAAAACCTTCGAGCCCAAACCGGGCGGTTTCCGTTACGCGGCCGAGCTGGTCGCCTTTCTCCGGCAGCGGCACCCGCAAATTGGCATCGGGGTCGCCGGTTACCCCGAAAAACACCCGGAAGCCCCCGATCCCGAGGCCGACCTTACGCGTCTCAAAGAGAAGGTGGAAGCCGGGGCCGACGCGGTTTTCACCCAACTTTTTTACGTCAACGCCCGCTTTTTTGAATTCCGGGACCGGTATGAGAAGCTGGGAATCAAGGTGCCGCTGATTCCGGGGATCATGCCCATCACCGAATTTGCCCGCATCAAGCGGATCACGTCCCTCTGCGGAGCCGCGATGCCGCCCGAGCTGGCAGCCCGGCTGGAGGATGTTAAAGACGACCCGCAGGCCCAATTCGAAATCGGGGTCGAGCACGCCGTCGCCCAGTGCCGCGAACTGATCGAATCCGGCGTGCCCGGGATCCACTTCTACGTGCTCAACCGGTCCAAAGCCTGCGAAATCATCCTGGACGCCCTGGGCCTGACCCCCGCCCGCGTCTGAAAAACCGATCATCACCCAGCCGCCCACCCGACTTTTTTTGCTCCACGTCGGGAATTTTGTCCTTTCCCTCCGCCCTCCCCCCTCTGCGCTCCGCCCTCCTCCGACTTTTTTGGCTTTTTTGGGCGCTGAAAAAGGGAGAGTTTTTTGGGGTGCGCCCAAAAAAGTCCGGCAAGGGAGGGGAGCGCGACGCGAGTGATGGCGTCACGTGTTCGCGCAGCCTCTTCCTAACTCCTGCTCCCCTCGCCCCTTGCGGGAGAGGGGCCGGGGGTGAGGGGTTCCCGCGACTGGCCAAAGGCCGGAGCGCTCAACAAACGAAGCCAGACTTTTTTGGGGTCCACCCCAAAAAAAGGGTCGGCCCGCCCCCATGGCGGGCCCGTAAAAGTCCGCCCGCCCCCATGGCGGGGCAAAAAAGGTCGGTCCGTCCCCTATCTCTCGCACCCGCATGCTTGTCACTTTGCGACGCAAAGTACTGCTGAAAAATCTATTGTCGCAACTTCCCCGCTCCTCGTACGTTGCAACCAACTGAAAAGATTTTTGATCGTGATTCGAGAACACGTTGCTACACTCGGGCTAGGAAGTGACATGACCGACAATCCGGACTGGAAGCGACGGCTTGATCCGAGCAGCCAAAGCGTCGGAGAAATCGTGGTGTGGATGCCATTCGATAAGGGAGCGACGATCGGCCAGCGTGGCGGCGAGGGTGGCATCATTCTGCGCGACGAAGAACACGAATCAGGGGCAAGGATCACATTAGAGCGGAATTGCCTACACGGAGTTCCGTTCTCCGTTACCTGCGGCGTTTATGGGTGGTTCTTCCATACGCGGCGGCTCGCATCAGAAGCCGAGGCCGATTTGCCAGCCATGTTGGACGGACTAGCGGTCATCGTTGATCTCATCCCGCGCATCGATGATCCTGATGCTGACGGCAAGACGTGCGCAGTTGGCGATGCTATTCATGCGTTCGTGGACAAATTCGCATGAAATGCACCACGTTTCGACCAACACAAGACGGACCCTACCGGCCGTCCTTAACCTAGTGCCATTCGGGCTAGGAAGGAATTCCGGGGCATCTAGCGACGTCGCGACGCACCTCGTCGATAAGGTGAACGCGAACACGCCGATCCGCAAAAGTTCTTTCCCGATCGAATTCGATTGATTTTCGGCCAACGCTGGCGGCGTATCCGCGAACCGCTTGGGCCGATGAAGGCACGCGACGAAGCAACGGGCAGCGAGAGCCATTCTCCGCTGCCGACCGCCGGGTACCCGCATGCGGGTGCGACGCGACCGGAGTCGGAAAGATTGGAACGCCCCTCCCACTGAGAGCCTCCGTTGGCCTGCCGGGTAAATTCCGCTCGGCAGTTGCGTTGGTGCCGACAGCTCCGGTCGAAATCGACCGGCGTCGGCAAATTCATCGGTGCCGACTGCTTTCGCACCCGCACGCGGGTACCCGAGCGACCGGCGTCGGCAAATTCGCCGGTGCCGACCGCTTCGGTCCGCGCAACCGGCGTCGGCAAATCGCGGCGGCGCTTCCGCAGTCGCACACAAGGCAGCAACCGTTTCGTGGCCCCCTCCGCCCTCAAAAGCGACCGAACGTTTTTCGGTTAATTTTTTTAATGAATCTTTTTTTTTCTTGCTTTCAGCCCCGGAGAAGCGCACTGTGCCCCGAGAGTCGGCGGCGTCCGTACCTTAAAGTACTAAGGGATCATCATGCACAAACGGATTTTGGTTGCGGGCCTCCTTAGTTTTCTGGCGGTGATCGCCCCGTCACCCGCATCGGCGGGCCTGATCATCAATGCCGATCTGACGAGCAACGCGGCCTGGGTCGCTGAGAATACCGCGTCGAGTGGCGCCTTAGACGCGGCTGTGAACAGCGCGATCAGCACTTACGAAAGCCTGTATAGCAATAACATCAAGGTCAACATTGCCTTCCAATGGGGTGGCTCCATTGGCGGAAGTGGGACCGGAGCAGCCGCCCTGCCGCAGGTCAACACGCTGAACTTGGCGCAAACCGAAGCTCTCTTCGTCAATCATGCCGCCGCTCACCCGGAGAATGTCCCGATCAATAAAGCCGTGCCGTTCCTTCCGGCCACTTTCACGAACCCAGACCCGAACGGGTCGAGCAGCTTTCTGATTACCACCGCTGAGCAGGCCGCGCTGAAGGGGGTCAGTTCCGGATTGGCCAGCGATGGTACGATCGGCTTTGGCACGGGAAGCAGCAGTGCAGTCTGGGCCGCCTTCGCCCTGCACGAGATTGGACACATTATGGGTCGGTTCGACCAGGCATTTGCGGCGCCCCCCAATCCGCCGGTTTTAGTGCCGCTGGACTTTTTCAAGTACAACACGACCACCAAGAAGCTCGACCCGACGTTTTCGGTCACTTACTTTTCTTATGACGGTGGAGCAACCAATCCGGGCGGCCGTCAATGGTCCAATATCTCAGACAGTTCAGACTGGATTGGCGTCTCGAGCGATCCCTACAACTACCAGACGAACGGAACCGCCGTCCTCAGCTCGGCCGACATTCTCCTGAATGAAGCCCTCGGCTGGGATCCGGTCGCTACCCCCGAGCCCGCTTCCCTCACGCTGCTGGCCACGGGCTTCTTCGCAGCCGGTGGATTTGGCTTCTACCGTCGGCGGAAGGCCTGAATCGCCTCCGGTTTCTGTAGGTTCCTGAATAATCCGGCGCACCCGCTCGGCGTCTTTGCGCGCCTCCCCTCGCCCCGCGTCTTTTCATCGCAGTGGGAGAAGGGCCGGGGGCTGAGGGGTTCTTTCCGGACGAGCGACCGACGAAGATCGGGCGTCGGGCGGCCCTGTGCCTGCCACTTCAGTAGGGCGAGCTGCCAGCTTGCCGGTCCCTTGCATTCTGTGCCGAGAAAGTAGCAAGCTAGCAGCTTGCTCTACGCCACCGGGTGCCATCCATGAGGAAGCCTCCGTCAAGACCGGGAGCGAGACGAGCGCGGGATTTCCCAACCATCCATTCGGCATCAGCCGCCAGGGCGGTGCGCCATGAGAGATAATGCGGTTGCCCCCATTCATGCCCGCGGCGTCGCAATGCGCCATGGCACCCGCCGGGATGCAACCTGAATCCCACTCTCGATCTCAACGTCGACTCTCCATCCAATAACCCCTGATTGCAAATCGGTGAGCGGTGCGTTTGGCCTGGGGAAGGCGGCTGGCAACGCGAGCCGGGCCTGACGGCCGCCTGCGGGGTCCCAGGGCAAACGCACCGCGGTCAAGCGGCCACTTGAGCTCCGGGCTCCTTCCACAAAGTGCCATTTTTCAACAGGGCCCACATCACCCGGACCAGGTAATGGGCGGTGGCCACTACCGCGATTTTCTTGCGGTCCGGGTCGTTTCGCTGGATGCGTTCGTAATAGGCTCGCACGGTCGCCGAGCGACGCATGCCTGCCAAACTGCTTCGACCAATAGGTGCCGCACCGCGGTGCAGCCCTCCCGGGTGATGTGCCCGAGCCGATTCGTCTCTCCGGACTGATCCTGCGACGGAACCAGCCCGAAGTAGTGCGCCAACTTTCTTGCTGTGAGCGAAGCGATGAGGATCGTCGATGAACGCGACCACGGCTTCGGCCGTCCGTAAGCCGACTCCCGGAATGCTCCGCAGCTGCCAGACCGAGAGGTTGTCTCGCGAGTAGGCGGCCAATCCTCTCTCGACCTGCGCCAGTTGCTGCGAAAACGCTTCGATTTCCTGGACCAGGAGATCTCTTTTCAAGGCCTGCAGGGGTTGAGAGAACTCGAGCTGCTTGAGCCAAGCCAGGCCCTTGGCGGTCCAGATCCCGGGACGGGGCGGAGCAGTAATGCCGAGACAGCGCAAGAGGGCCCGAACGCCATTCTTGGCACGCGTCCGCTTCTGCACCAGCCTTTGCCGAAACGTGATTAATTCGCGCCAAGCCCGCACGTCTGCCGTGGGAACGTGAACGGCGGGAACTTCCCCGAGGTACAACAGTTTGGCCAACTTCTCGGCGTCCCGCCGATCGTTCTTGTGCTTCGAACGAAAAATCAGTCTCAGCAGGCCCGGATGAGCGACCACCACCCGGCAAGCCCGCACGCTCAGCAACTCGAAAAACCGGCCATATCCAGTGCTCGCCTCGAAGCAAACCTCGAAGCGATCGGGGAGCCCTTCGAGAACGCGCACCAGTTGGTCGACCTGACGCACCTGATCCCGCCGGTGGACTTTCCCGTCCTGATTGAGAACACAAATCGAAATGTGCTTGGTGTGAATGTCCAACCCCACGTAAAACATACTTGCCTCCCGAGATTGGGGAACTGTGAAAGGGTTTGATCACTGTTTTCACATTACCCGATCGACGGAGGCTTCCTTCATAGTTTCATGCCCAACGGCTCTGCGTGGGCATGTCTGCGGAATTACGGCAGAATGTGGTCGCCGCAACGCTTGCAGCACAATCCGCGAGTCTTGCCTCGTTATGGACGAACACCGGAAAGCGTGTCGACGATTCAACGAAGCGGGGCACGCCCATGCGTTGACGTTCTCTTGCTTTTTCCGGCGACCGTTTCTGTCCAAAGATCGCAGCCGAATGTGGCTCGTGGAAGCCATCGACCGGGCCAGGCAAATACACGCGTTTGATCTTTGGGCCTACGTCGTGATGCCAGAGCACGCCCACCTGCTCATCTGGCCGCGAGAGTCGGCCTATTCAATCAGTGGAATTCTGACTTCGATCAAGCGGCCGGTTTCGCGTAAGGCCCTCTCCTATGTGCGAACGTCGGCTCCAAACTTTCTGTCGCAGATGGAAGATCGGCAACCGGGCGGTCGCGTTCATTATCGGTTCTGGCAACGAGGCGGCGGCTACGATCGCAACCTGACCGAACCGAAATCAATCTGGGCCGAGATCGACTACTTCCACGCCAATCCGGTTCGCAGAGGTTTGTGTGAAACGCCGACGGCTTGGCCCTGGTCGAGTGCACGGGAACTCGAACAACCTGGCAGTGGAGTTCGCTGGATTGTCCTCCATCCCTCGGACTCCGTGAGTGTAGACATGCGAGTGCCATGCCCACGGCTTTGCGTGGGATGCGAATTAGTTGGACGTAGCGAAGACATGCCCACGCAGAGCCGTTGGGAATGAAACTATGAAGGAAGCCTCCGTCGATCGGGTAACGTGAAAACAGTGATCAAACCCTTTCACAGTTCCCCAATCTCGGGAGGCAAGTATGTTTTACGTGGGGTTGGACATTCACACCAAGCACATTTCGATTTGTGTTCTCAATCAGGACGGGAAAGTCCACCGGCGGGATCAGGTGCGTCAGGTCGACCAACTGGTGCGCGTTCTCGAAGGGCTCCCCGATCGCTTCGAGGTTTGCTTCGAGGCGAGCACTGGATATGGCCGGTTTTTCGAGTTGCTGAGCGTGCGGGCTTGCCGGGTGGTGGTCGCTCATCCGGGCCTGCTGAGACTGATTTTTCGTTTGAAGCACAAGAACGATCGGCGGGACGCCGAGAAGCTGCCAAACGGTTTCACCTCGGGGAAGTTCCGCCGTTCACGTTCCCATGCTAGATCTGCGGCTGGGCGGAATTAATCACGTTTCGGCAAAGGCTGGTGCAGAAGCGGACGCGTGCCAAGAATGGCGTTCGGGCCCTCTTGCGCCGTCCTGGCATTACTGCTCCGCCCCGTCCCGGGATCTGGACCGCCAAGGGCCTGGCTTGGCTCAAGCAGCTCGAGTTCTCTCAACCCCTGCAGGCCTTGAAAAGAGATCTCCTGGTCCAGGAAATCGAAGCGTTTTCGCAGCAACTGGTGCGGGTCGAGAGAGGATTGGCCGCTTACTCGCGAGACAACCTCTCGGTCTGGCAGCTGCGGAGCATTCCGGGAGTCGGCTTACGGACGGCCGAAGCCGTGGTCGCGTTCATCGACGATCCTCATTGCTTCGCTCACAGCAAGAAAGTTGGCGCCTATACTTCGGGCTGGTTCCGTCGCAGGATCAGTCCGGGGAGTATGAATCGGCTCGGGCACATCACCCGGGAGGGCTGCACCGCGGTGCGGCACCTATTGGTCGAAGCAGTTTGGCAGGCGCCTGCGTCGCTCGGCGACCGTGCGAGCCTATTACGAACGCATCCAGCGAAACGACCCGGACCGCAAGAAAATCGCGGTAGTGGCCACCGCCCATTACCTGGTCCGGGTGATGTGGGCCCTGTTGAAAAATGGCACTTTGTGGAAGGAGCCCGGAGTCAAGTGGCCGCTTGACCGCGGTGCGTTTGCCCTGGGGACCCCGCAGGCGGCCGTCAGGCCCGGGCCTCGCGTTGCCAGCCGCCTTCCCCAGGCCAAACGCACCGCTCACCGATTTGCAATCAGGGGTTATTGGATGGAGAGTCGACGTTGAGATCGAGAGTGGGATTCAGGTTGCATCCCGGCGGGTGCCATGGCGCATCGCGACGCCGCGGGCATGAACTTGTGGGGGCAACCGCATTATCTCTCATGGTGCGTGCCCTGTGGCCGACGCCGAATGGATGGTTGGGAAATCCCGTGCTCGTCTCGCTCCCGGTCTTGACGGAGGCTTCCTCATGGATGGCACCCAGAAAACGTTTACCGTCGTAGAGTGGAACCCACGATTTTTTGCCCTTGCGGTGTAGTAGGGGATAATTAGGGGACAGGAGTTGGGAGCAGCCTGTTTTCCGAGCCCATTCTAAAGGCCGCCCAATCGTTGATGGATCGATGCGTCGAGCGCAACGTGCGGTTGGTCTTCGCCGAATCGTGCACGGGGGGATTGATCGCGGCGGCGATGACCGCGCTGCCAGGCTCTTCCCGCGTCGTCGATCGCGGCTTCGTCGTCTATTCCTACGAATCGAAAGAACAAGAGCTGGGAATACCAGGAAGCTTGAGCGAGCAACACGGCGCCGTCAGCGAACCGATCGCAATCGCGATGGTTGAAGCCTGGCTGAAACGGGCCGCCGGCGTTTCAACTGGACATCGCCGTCACCGGAGTGGCCGGCCCGGGCGGAACGCCTGAGAGGCCGCCGGGACTTGTGCACATCGCCGTCCAATGGCTCGGCCACGGGGGCGTGGTCCATCGAAAATATGAATTCCCTCCGTCGAATCGCGACGGCGTGCGAGCAGCGACGGTCCTCGCCGCATTGGAACTCGCATTAGAATGTCTTGATCGCGAATAGCCACGGCAATTCCTCCGAGCCGCGCGGAGCTGACATTGGCTATCCTCTCAATATCGGACCTGTCCCGTTTTCCGCGGCCCCACTCTAACGCCCGGATTGCTGAACCTGCGCCATGCCCCTCATCGCGATAAAACGGCGATGGCGAAGTTTCTTGCATCTCTTACTAAAAGGCGGCACTATGGCCAGCAACATCTCGGATCCAACTTGCGTTTTACCGGGAGTGGCTCATGGGCCGAAATAATGAATGACGCCAAGCCGCACGTTTCACCTACCGATGGCTCCTGCACGGACGACTCCAGGCCCGCAACCAGTCGAGACCATCTCGAACAACTGGTGGCTGTTGAAATTGCTGCCAGAACGAGCGAAGACGCAACAGCGCAACGAGTACGTCGCCAAGCACACAGAGGGCCATTTCAGCGAATTCTCGATTGGTTCTATGGCTATGACTATTTCATCTCGTATCGCTGGACCGATGGACGCATCTATGCGGTCACTCTGGCCGAGCAGCTAAAGCAACAGGGGTTCGACTGCTTCCTCGATTCGGCGGACTACGCAAAGGGAGACAATTGGAAGACAATTGGGGAACGGTGGCTCAAGAAGACCAGTCGTTTGGTTTTGGTCGCTTCACCACACGCCGTTCGGCCAGTCCCCCCACGTGCACCCGGCAGGCATCCGGTTTACTGGGAAGTGGAGCTTTTTTTTGCAACCGGAAAACGCGTTATCCCGATCAGCTTCGACGGAGCGTTGACATTTACTGACGACGAAAGGCCCCCGGTCACCCGCTATTTAGATCAAGATTACTTGGGGATACAGGAGGATCCGTGTGCGCGTACTGGGGGCTATCTGAGACGACGGTATCTGACCTTCGCAACTGATTCGATCTTGCTGCGCCAGTCTGAGAAACGCTCCCGCATACTTCGTATCCTGATCGCAATCTTCGCAGTGCTATCGGTTACGGCTACGGCCGCCGCACTCGCCGCTTTACTTTCATATCGCATCGCCGAGCAGCGGTGCCTCGTTGCTTATTATTCTGATTCATACTCTCCCAATCAATCGCCGCCCGAGCGCAAATCGTCCAGGATCGCCTTCGCCGACGCAGTACCCGGCTTTGCGCAACGACGAATTACTCGCCGTCGCTGGCTCGTCAGGCCTATCAAATCCACCAACAGGCCAACGGTGATTACCTTGCGCGACTGGACGCCACCCTCAGGCAAGTGCTGAGCGCTCGCTACTTTGCCTTAACGTTCGAAGGCTACTACTTTCCCTCGTTCAGCAAGGATGGAAATCGGATGCTGGTGCTTTCCCCCAGACTCAGCTAACCCTCTGGGAATTGCAACCTCTCCCACCGCACATCTTGTCCACGTGTCGTCTCAATAAACCCATTTCCTTAGCGATACTACATCCCGATCAAATGCTGGCTCTTACTTTAGACGAGCAGTCAGGAAAGGTATCGCTGCTGAACGGGCTTGCTAAATGCCCGCCCCTCGCAGTCATCGACTTGGACAAGGCAAACGCTACCGCGATCGCGTTTAGTCCTGACGGAGATACGTTTGTGTGTGGAACTAAGGACGGCAACGTGCGACTCTTTCGCACTCGGCGCCTGCATCATCTCCGGAGACTGTTGCAACGCATCCAAGTGCCGTCACCGCACTCGCCTTTAGTGCCGACGGTCAAGTATTAGCCAGCGGATCAACGAATGGCGACGTGATCTTAAACGACTTACATATCCGGGACAGACCTATTGTTTGTATCGTTCCCTGCCTGAATCGTTCATGACCAAGCGAGGAGTGGCGTCCTTGGCCTTGGGTTCAGGTGGAAGTATCCTTGCAGTCGGCTATTGGGACGGGTTCAGTCAGTTGTATTTTTGGCAGATTGATCGCACTGGACCTAGTTTGCTGCGTAATGTTGGTGGAAGCCGATGCAGATCGCGAACGGTTGCCACTCGTTATCATTTAGCAATAGGGGCGATGGCGCTGGCGAACAGCGCTTATGACCAAAGCGACTATCGCATCTGGTTCTCGACTCGGCCAAGCCCGCTGAGGGCTATCGTGCACGGCAGCTGACCCGAGAGATGCATGATCTGTATGCGCAAGTCGCGTTGCGCCTGGCGGTCGATTCTTGGCGGTCACCGAGTTCGATGGAACGCGAGCATCTGATGATGCCGAGTTCGACTGTTTTGCTGCTTGCCGATTCAAGAATGCCGGTTCGACAAAGCGATCCCTTCCGTCACAGATAATTCCTTATTTACGAGGGGGAAGCAGTGCTTAGCCGTTGAAAGTGCGCGGGGTAATTTTGTGGCCCAGGCGATTGGCAACGAAGGACTCGCCGTCGTTAAGCAGGCCAACGGATCGTTTCGGTCGCTCATAAAAGGGGCAAAATGCTTGGCGTTTGCACCATCCGAAGGAAAACTGGCCGTCGCGACCGAGAGCGGGATCGATCTGTTCGAGCGACAAGACGGGCGGGAAGGTCAGGTCGAATGGAAGGACAGCGAGCGAATCAATTCCGCTAGGGCTGGGCTCATCGAGGCTATGACGTTTTCAAGCGACGAGTCCAAAATCGTGTCGGTAAATTCTCTATGTCAGGCTGGCGCGACTGTGTTCCGGCAAGAAAGGAGTCTCCACTGAGTGGATCAAGGAAGACATGATCCGGCCCCCACCGTTGGCTATCGCCTTAGCGCCGTCCGGTGGTCAGATTGCCTTCGCGCCAGCTGATTCGTCAAGCCAGATCGAGGTTCTGCAGTTGCCGATTAAGGGTCGGGGGAGACAGTTAGCCGGCAATGACCGTGCCGGAACTATATCATGCCTCGCCTTTGATGCGACGGAGACCAAGTTGGCGTCCGGCGACACTGACGGGCGGCTCTGCATTTGGTCACTTGGCGAGCCTAAAGCCCCGCCAATTGTGATCGAGACATCGGAAATGAGAACCCTAAGATAAAGCTAACGGGTGTGGCCTTTTCCAGAATGGGTGAGTGGGTCTTTGTTGGATACCACCAAGGAGGCGTTGTGCATGGCCGTTAACGAAGGTCTTGTACGAGTTCTCGTCGAAGTATTTAGTACGTCGAGAGCTGTCTCCGGTCGAATTGCAAACGTTTGCCGGTGGCCTGGGACACGACGAATAGGGGACGTGGAAAAAGCGTCAGGAGCCAAATTGCGAATTGGTCTCCTGACACCTTAAATTGTCCCTTATAGACAAAGAGGACAGCACATTGGGGTTTGAACCCAGCGCGGAACGCACTGCTCTATTCTCGGTCGCATCAACCGTTTTCTCCGCCCTTGATTCCGCTATCGCGGTGCGTGATAACTCTAAGCATGCAAGACTTTGAGCTGGATTGGTTCAGCTTCATCGATCGTTATCGCGACACGGACGATGGGTCAGGCTTCGACGCGACTGCGACGTCCACTGTGCCAGCAACCTTGGCGAACAACGATTGAATCGTGGTTCAAGCCACCTAAGTACACAGAGGCCGAGGAATATATTGCCGCCGACATGCGGTATCAAGCATTCGACGTCACGACTCACACACACGCGGCCGACGACAAGCTTGAATACGCACAATCGAGGCTTGCTGCCGCTGAAAAGTCGATCGAGGTATTTAATGAGCGAGCCTACCGGCTCTTTGACTTGGGCAGTTCTCGCAGTGGACTGTAGCCGGTCTCAAAGCCGGCGATCATTTTGCAATCCGATGGTGGCTAGGGATCGCAGCCTCTGTGCTTCGCGTTGGCAATTATGCAGTCGCTCGCGGCAAATCGTTCAGCCGACGGGGCGTACCCCATGGGCATCGCCGACGCGATTGAGATCGAAGGCGAAGCAGACGAGTGGAAGGTGCACCTCGCGGCTTCGCTCGACGTAGTGACAGAGGGAAGCCAAGATTCCGGCGATTGGAAAGCGAACCGCGTCGACTGCGCGGTCCGTTTTCTGTTCGCCGGGATTCTCTCTCTATCGTTTCTCTTGCTGTCCTACTCCACTTCTTGCCGCCCTTGCGGCGAGTTTGCGTAGCAGGCGGCTTCGGCTTTTGTGGCTTCGTTTGGGCCATCGGGCTTCCTTGATGATTTTGCCTACGGCTTCAAAGCGCTACACCACAATATCAAGATCTTTTTTCCACACGCAACGAATGTATCGTCGCCGGAAGTCACGAATCGCAGCCGAAATAGAGCGAGACCACTCCCAGTGTTTCGGTGAGTCCGTGCGCCACGACGGTAGCCCAAAGTTTCGGCCGCGAGGAAACAAAGGGGACGGGAGCGGACGGGAGTCATTTTCGTTGATGGCGAGAGGATCGGGTCACTAAGAATGGGGCCATACCAGACGTGCCGCACTCTGATTTGCGGCTCTGCGGGAGAGGGGGACGCCGCGAAAAGGTTCGCGCAATAGGGGGCGGTTCAGGTGCCGCAGCAATAAATCGATTTGTCGGTTCGCACGAAGAGGCGTCCGTCGCAGATGGCGGGGGTCGCCCAGCATTTTTTTCCGAGGTCGCTGGTTGCCAAAGTCGTCCAGTCGCGGCCGGCCTTCACGACGCTCAAGCTCCCGCATTAGCCCCGAACAGGGGCGGTGGTCTGCTTGCCATCGGCGTGAGCCGGTGGGTTCGTTGCCATCTCAATTCTCAAAGCCCCCGGTAGGGGGCGACAGACGCCGCGTTCAGCAACTCGCTAATACCGTGCGGAATCTGTCGCCCCCTTCGCCTTTGGGCCAACAAAAGAGGGCCACAGTCCACCGACTCGCGTCGGTGGCAAGCAGACTTTCGCCCCGTCTGGGGCTTTCGAAGGCACCGTAGGTGCCGCGCCGGCCCCCCTCACCTAACCCGAATGGCACTAGGTTAAGAGATCTGTGAAATCACGGCTCCGATTTAGCACGGACGAAGACTACTCCCGAAGCGCGACGGTCCCCAAGTGCCTTTGAGACGAGACTCCGCAGTCGTGTCTTGTCAGCCTCAGTTTGAACCCGGCCCTCTAATACGATTCCGCCACCAGAATACTCATCGATTCTGACGCTTTTGAACGCGGGATCTTTGGCGAGAATTGGCGCGATATCGTCTCTTTCTTGCACGTACTGCGCGTGGTATAGGGCATGCTGTCCACTGATCCCACCGAGAATGCATCCGCCAACGCAACCTGCCAAGAAGCCAACGAACATAAGCAAGATCGACGACAAGCAGCCGGTTTGTGCGGGTCTGTGCGCTTCACTCATCCTGTCATTCTAGCGGACCGCCGCCGAATTTTTTTGCGAGCAGCAGGCCGAATCCGAAGTAGGTCCCGCTTGCCGAGCGGGGACCTTGCCGTTTGGTGAGCGAAAAATCGGTCGGCACGCTTGCGTTAACGACGTCGGCCGAAGAACCTTCTCCAGGGAGTCGTCTGCATCGGGAGTCTACTCCTGCTAGTCGTCCAACGTGAGTGTCCCGCTCGGCAAGCAGGACCTACTTCGAAATTCCACTGCCTCTGCGGCTCGCCAGGCGAGCACATTTCACTTTTTTGCGAGGAGTTGCCGCACGATTTCGCCGACTTCCCGTTGCAGGGATTGCGAATAACCGACGTGGAGATCGCGGACTGTCCCTTGCTGGTCGATGATCACCATTAAGGGACAGGCGTACTCAGCGTATTTTTTGAGCAACTCCCAATCGGTCTTGAGGGTCGGGTAATCGATCCCCATCTTGTCGACGACGAACCGGGCGTCGGCCTCGCTTTCGTCGACGCTCATGCCGAGCACGACGACCGGCTGCCCCTGGAACTCCGCTGCCAACTGCTTGACTTGGGGGATGGGCGCATGCATGGGTGGCAGCCTCGATACCAGAAGTCGAGGATCACGACCTTGCCGCGATACTCTTTGAGCGAATGCGACTTGCCCTTGAGGTCCGGGAGCTCCCAGGCTGGCGAAGGATGTCCCACGACTTTCGCTCGTCGACCGGCCTCCGCGGCGATATTTGTCGCCATCCATTTGTGGGATGTGAGCTGCCGATCCAATTGCTCCTTGATGATCGGCAAGGTCACCGCCGACCGGGCCGCCTCGAGGATCGCACCCGCTTCTTCCATCCGCTTCTTACTTCTCTTGTCGTCATTGACGGCCTGTTCGGTTTTCTCCTCGTAAGCGCGGCTCGCCTGGAAGTAACGGTCGGCCTCTTGGCACAACCGTTTTGTCCATTGGGCGTCGCGCCGCTCGACGGACACTAATTCCAGAGACCCGGTCCCCTTGCCCCTGAAATTGTAGCCCTCGGCTTCCTCGCTTTTGGCTCTCGTGACCAGTCCGCGGCGGGGATCAAACGTTACGGTCCAGGCGTCCGTTTTGAGATAGATTTCGTCCGTGGGGCTTTTGTTGATTTCGCGAATCGACCACACGCCGGCCGGGGAGTCGGGCTCTGAAACCACTTGAAATGACGAACGGCCGTCGCTGTTGTCGCCGTACTCGCGGATATCTTGCCAGCCGCCGGCGACCTGCTGGCGATCGGCGGGCAGTCGTGGGAAAAGCCACGTCGGATCGATGGGATTGCCGAGAGACGGATTCCAGACGATCCGTCCATCGTCGAAGACATTGCAATAGGCAAGCTTGAATCGAGGGGATCCGAGGTCCTTGCCGTCTTGAACGATCACCTCCGACGAACGGATGACAACTCGGCTGCTGCCGTCGTCGTTCTTGCGAACAATCCAAACCTTCCATTCGTTGCGGAAACCTTGGCTGCCGGACCCGCGAAATCCCCTCGCCGACCCATTCTTATACTTGAAGTCGCTTTCGCCCTTGTAGTTGAGCTCTTGGCCAACCGCCAAGCGGTAGCGAGGCAAGCCAATGTTGACGTCCGCTCCCTCTGCAGCCGCCCCGAAACCCACGACAAACAGAATGAGGATGTGCCAAAGCGGGTTCGATCGAGCCATTAGTCCCTCTTCGCGATGGCAGTTACCTAACGTCCGAGAGGCGACCGCGATCTGCGGCCAAGAGTTTGGCCTCACTCAATTCTGTCGGGCGGGGAGTGGCTGCGGCTCGGCGGGAGTGCCGCCAAAGGAGAAAGCGTTCACCCGGGACGGTCGGCCACATTCCTTCATGAACAAGGAGCGGCCGCCTCGAAAGATTTGTCTGGCTGTTTCTCGAGATTTCGGTCGTTTTCCGGTTCAAGGTCGTCACCCCAGCGAGGTCCCTTGAGCGAGCCGGTCGGATTTGTCGGCATCTCGATTCTTAAAGCCACTGTAGGCGGTGACAGACGCCGCGCGCGAGTACCCGACAAACGCCCAATTGAATCTGTCGCCCCCTTCGGGGGCTTTGGGCGAGAAAAGAGGACCGCAGTCCACTGACTCACGTCGGTGGCAAGCAGACTGCCGCCCCATCCGGGGCTGAGGACAGTACTTTGGGGTTCGAACCCAGCGTTGAACACGCTGGGCTATTCTCGGTCGCCCCATCCGGGGCTTTTGAGGGCACCGTCGGTGCTGGGATCCCTCATCCCTACGCAACCAGTGCCATTCGTGTCAGCAGCCTTTCCGGTCCTCAAAGCCGATCGGGCCTTTTTTCCCCATTTTCGCAAAACGCTCATTTTTTTCTTGATTCGGACATCGGGGAGGGTCAATTTGGCAGATGCTGTCCTGTTGGACGTCAAGATTCGAAAGGTCTTGAGACATGAAACGGGCCACGATGTTGGGGGTGCTCGCCATGGCGATTCTGGCCGCTACGGCCACGCAGTCGCGGGCGGACCAGATTTGGGACTTCAGTTTCACGAATGCGGGCCCTCCCACCGGCGGCAACACGAATGGCACCGTCACAGGTACGATTGACCTGCCTTTGGGTGTCACGGGGAATACGCCGGATGATGGCACGGGCGTTCTTGCAACCTCCGTAACCATCACTTCCTATCCGGCCGCTCTCGGAAACATTGGCACCACGCCAATTGACACAACGACGTGGAACCCGCCAGGTGTAAACAGCTTCACCGTAGCATCGGGTTCATTAACAGTCGCCGACTTCTCGGTCGGCTACAACAGCCCACTCGACGTTGGCTTGTCTTTTGATATTAGTAACGGGTCATTAATTAACTATCCCTATACCCAAGTCTATGGGCCGATCAGCTTCACGTTTGAGCCACCGGCCTCCCCAACGCCCGAACCCGCGTCGCTCACGCTGCTGTGCACGGGACTCTTGGCATTCGGTGGGGCCTTTCTCGGCGGCGACGTGCATCTGCACCGAGTACGGCCTGCTGAAGAACGTTCTCAAAGCGACAATCGGTCGGTTCCGTTGCGTTTAACGACGTCGGCCGAAGAAGCTCCTCCGGAGCGTCGCGTGCCTTCGGAGCGTGCTGCCGCTCGGCGTCCAACGACAGTGTCCTGCTCCGCCTCAGGCGGATTCAAAGCAATCGCCAGGCAGGACCTACTCTGATCCCCGTTTTTCCGCCCCAGACGAATTCTCAACTTGAAGGTCCGGCCCCCGAAGGCGGCAAAGGGCGAGGACGCCCGGGACGGAGGGCCACCTGGTCGGTTTCGTAAATCAGTCCTCCGAAGGATTTCAAAAAGTCATCGAGCGGCAGGTCAAAGGAGCCGTGATTCGTCGGGTCGTCCTTGCCCGCTCCGCTTGGCTTTCCCTGCGGATTCCAGAGGTGAACGATGCGCTGTTCTGCGTCGTAACCGAGAACCGAGTAGTCATGATGTGCGTTAATCCCGGGCAACAAGTTGCCTGCGGTCGTCCCCGCGACCATCAGCGAGTGGTTCTCGACCCTCGAAATCAGCAGTCGATGGATCTTGTTGCGCAGCCCAGGCATCTCTTCCGCGGTCGGCGGGAGTTTCTCCCCTTCGTCGTGCCGGAACGTGACGAGTGTTCCGACATGCTCCGAAAACAGCTCAATCGTCCTGCGGGCGTCTCCACCCCGGGCGATGATGTCGATATCCAGATCGTCGGGTTGCTTTTTCGGCCCCCGAGTCCGCGCAACGCAGACACGCCTGGCCATAGGCCTTCTCCAGGATGTTGAGCCACATCCCCTGGTTTTCTGCCGTCGATGTCAGCGCGATTTCCGTGTCGGACATTCTGCGAACGCGAAGCTTCGGACCGCCCGGAAACGCGACCTCCGCGGAACCATCAGGAAATGGTCGGATCATTTGCTGCACGGCCTTGGGATCCCGGCTGATCGCCGAGCCGAGGGCCGCCAGGAAAAAGCAGTCGCCGAGGCTACCCTGGGAGACGGACTCAATTGAGGGAACGCAGTTCTCGGCGAAAACCTCGCGCGACGTATGAGAGATGTGACGGAATAGAAGTCAAAGACCTTTTCGAGGTTCAGCCCCGCCTTCCCGTCTGCGGCGGGCACCACGTCGCTCTTGGGGATTGTTTGCTGCTGAGGATGCTCACGCAAGTAAAGATGCAGCGTGGCGACGGCCGCGGCGACGCGGCCCCTGATATCGGGCCTGAAAACGAGCGCGTTGACCTCTTTACGGGAGAGCTGATCATCCCCGTCCTTGTCCCATTTTGGGAAATTCGCCCGCATGATTTGCAGGAAGGTGAGCGGCGGGGCTGGCTTCTTCGACCGTTTTCGCGGGGGACGCGGGCTGCTTCTCGGTTGCCTTCCGGGGAACGGCCTGCGGCGGGTCGGTGTCGTCGTCCGACCTGGCTCCGACGGAGCAGCAGAGACCCACGGCGAGACACAGGCAGAAGGTCACAAGTCGGTAAGTATTGGATCGCAAGGATTTAGCCCACCCGATTTGCTGGAGAGAACCGCTGTTGAGCAGCGAGATCGATCGTTCAGCGAAGATCGCCTCTTTACGGAACCGCCATTTGCACATTCCTAATTAGCACCAACGAAACAACAATCGGACAGAGAATTTGCGAATTGTCGCGACGTTTTTTGCGCCGGTCGTCGCGAGGGGCGAGGGGAACAGGACTTGGTGCGGCCGCGTTATCCTCGCCGCTCGGCGGGCTTGGGCGGCTAATTCCGTGACGACGAGCGCGAAGCCTCGTTGGACTTCACTTGCCATCCGCAAAGTGTTACCCATGTCTCCGAACACGCCGCTCACGTCTCTTGTCCTTTCGGGAGACGCGGCCGGGGGGCGGATTTCGGCGAACTGAGACGAGCCGTCGGTAAAATGACCGTGATCAAATGCTCAAACCGCTGCATAATATCCGTAGACGACCGTCCCGTTCGGTTGCCAACCTGATTCGCTTTCGGAGGGAAACGATCCCCGCATGGCCGTTTTGACGCCGCCGCCCGTTCGCACTCGGCTCGAAGAGCTGCTGCGGACGCGAATTTTGATTCTTGATGGGGCGATGGGCACGCTGATCCAGGCCCATGCGCTCGAGGAGGCCGATTTCCGCGGGCCAGCTCTTCGCCAACCATCACAAGGACTTGAAGGGCTGCAACGACCTGCTGTCGCTCACGCGGCCCGACATCATCGAGAAAATCCACCGCCAGTACTTCGAGGCAGGGGCGGATATCGTCGAGACGAACACGTTCAACTCGACGTCGGTCTCCCTGGCCGAGTACGGACTTGAGCGCGAGGTCTACGCGATCAACCGGGCCGCCACCGAACTGGCCCGCCGGGCCGCCGACGACTTCACCGCCCGCGATCCCGAAAAGCCGCGGTTCGTCGCCGGCAGCATCGGGCCCACCAGCCGCACGGCCTCGCTCTCGCCCGACGTGAACAACCCCGGCTTTCGCGCGATCACCTTTGACGAGCTGGCCGCCGTCCTACCGCGAGCAGGTCGAAGGTCTCTACGACGGCGGCGCCGACGTGCTGATGCCCGAAACGACCTTCGACACGCTCAATCTCAAGGCGTGCCTGTTCGCCATTTCGCAGTTCTTCGAAGAGCGCGGCGTCGAGCTGCCCGTGATGGTCTCCGTCACGATCACCGACGCCAGCGGCCGCACGCTCTCCGGCCAGACGGTCGAAGCGTTTTGGAATTCGGTCTCGCACTTTCCCGATGCTCAGCGTGGGCCTCAATTGCGCCCTCGGCCCCGATCGCATGCGGCCCTACCTCGAGGAACTCTCGCGGATCGCGCCCTGCTTTGTGAGCTGCCATCCCAACGCCGGTTTGCCGAATGAATTCGGCGGCTACGACGAAACGCCCGCGCAAATGCGACGCGTGTTGTGCGAGTTCGCCGAAAACGGCTGGCTCAATGTCGTGGGCGGCTGCTGCGGCACCACGCCCGAGCACATCCGCGTGATTGCCGAAGGGATGGAATCGATCTCCCCGCGCGTGCGGCCGTCGATCCCCGGCTATTCGCGGTTAAGCGGACTGGAACCGCTGACCTTGCGGCCCGAGGGAAATTTCATCGTGGTCGGCGAGCGGACCAACGTCACCGGCTCGAAAAAATTCGCACGGCTAGTCCGCAGCGGCGATTACGAAGCGGCCCTCGAAGTGGCCCGCGACCAGGTGGCCAACGGGGCCAACGTCCTCGACGTCAACATGGACGAGGCGCTGCTCGACGGCGAAAAGGCGATGAGCACGTTTTTGCACCTCATCGCCGCCGAGCCCGAAATCGCCCGCGTGCCGCTGATGATCGACAGCTCGAAGTGGTCGGTGATCGAAGCCGGCCTTAAGTGCGTGCAGGGCAAAAGCATCGTCAACTCGATCAGCCTGAAAGAGGGCGAAGAGTCGTTCCTGCGGCAAGCCCGGCTCGTTCGGCGTTACGGGGCGGCCGTCATCGTGATGGCCTTCGATGAAGAGGGGCAGGCCGTCACCGCCGACCGCAAGACGGCCATCGCCAAGCGGGCCTACGACCTGCTGATCGAGCGGATCGGCTTCGCGCCGGCACGACATCATCTTCGACGCCAACATCCTCACCGTCGGCACGGGCATCGAAGAGCACGCCAACTACGCCGTCGAGTTCATCGAGGCCGTTCGGCAAATCAAGAAAGCCTGTCCCGGCGCGAAAACGTCGGGCGGCGTGAGCAACGTGTCGTTCTCCTTCCGCGGCAACGAGACGGTCCGCGAGGCGATGAACGCGGCCTTTTTGTATCACGCCATCCAGGCCGGCCTCGACATGGGCATCGTCAATGCCGGCCAGGTCGCCGTCTACGAAGAGATCGACAAAGAACTCTTGGTCTACGTCGAAGACGTGCTGCTCAATCGCCGGCCCGACGCCACCGAGCGGCTGGTCACCTTCGCCGACACGGTCGCCGCCAAGACTAAAACGGTCGAAGAGGAGGAAGCCTGGCGGGCCGGCACCGTCGAAGCGCGGCTCTCGCACGCCCTCGTCAACGGCATCGTCGATTACATCGAGCAGGACACCGAAGAGGCCCGCCTGAAACTCGGCCGGCCGCTCAAGGTGATCCAGGGCCCGCTGATGGACGGCATGGGCGTGGTCGGCGAGCTGTTCGGCGCCGGCAAAATGTTCTTGCCGCAAGTCGTCAAAAGCGCCCGCGTGATGAAAAAGGCCGTCGCCTACCTCACCCCCTTCATGGAGGCGGAAAAAGGCGAATCGGGCGGCCAGCAGTATCGCGGCACGATCGTGATGGCGACCGTGAAGGGGGACGTGCACGACATCGGCAAGAATATCGTCGGCGTCGTGCTCCGCTGCAATAACTTCGAGGTGATCGATCTGGGCGTGATGGTGCAGGCCGACAAGATTCTCGACACGGCCGTCGAAAAGAAGGCCGACATCGTCGGCCTGAGCGGCCTGATCACGCCGTCGCTCGACGAGATGGTGCACGTCGCCCGCGAGATGCAGCGCCGCGGCATGAATGTGCCCCTCTTGATCGGCGGCGCGACGACGAGCGCCAAGCACACGGCCGTCAAAATCGCGCCGAGCTATCACGAGCCGGTGGTCCACGTGCTCGATGCGTCGCTCTCGGTGCCGGTCGTCGAGGATCTGCTCGACGAGGAAAAGAAGCCCGAGTTGATCCGCAAGAACACGGCCGCCCAGGAACACGACCGCCAGCAGTTTGCCCAGCGGCAACAAAAATCCCTCGTGCCTTACGCCGATGCGCTCGCCCGACGGTTCCAGACCGACTGGGCCACCGTGCGGATCGACAAGCCGGCGTTCCTCGGCAAGCAGCATGATCGACCCGCAACCGCTGGCGGAACTCGTCCCCTACATCGATTGGTCGCCCTTCTTCCAGACCTGGGAACTCCGCGGCAAGTACCCGCAAATCTTCGACGACCCGCAAGTCGGCCCGGAAGCCAAGCGGCTGTTTGACGACGCGCAAAAGCTGTTGCAGCAAATCGTGAGCGGGAAAAAACTCACGGCCCGCGGCGTGTACGGCTTCTGGCCGGCCAACACCGAAGGCGACGACGTGATTCTCTACGCCGACGAGAAACGCAGCGCCGAAGTCGCCCGGTTCCCCATGCTGCGTCAGCAATGGGAGCGCAAGGGCCAGGCCGACTTTCGCTCACTGGCCGATTACGTCGCCCCGCGCGACAGCGGCCGCATTGATTACGTCGGCGCCTTCGCAGTCACGGCCGGCCTCGGCTGCGACGAGCTGGCCGCCCATTTCGTGAAGCAAAACGACGATTTCGCCTCGATCATGGTCAAAGCGCTCGCCGACCGGCTGGCCGAGGCTTTCGCCGAATTCCTGCATCACAAGGCCCGCCTCGATTGGGGCTACGGCCGCGAAGAAACTCTGTCGCCCGAAGATCTGATCCACGAAAAATACCGCGGCATCCGCCCGGCCTTCGGGTACCCGGCCTGCCCCGACCACACGGAGAAGCGCACGCTCTTCGATCTGCTCGACGCCGAGAAGGCCACCGGCATCCGCCTCACCGAGACGTACGCCATGTGGCCGGCCGCCTCCGTCAGCGGCCTCTATTTCGCGCACCCGGAATCGCGGTACTTCTCGGTCGACCGCATCACCCGCGACCAGGTCGAGAGCTACGCGGACCGCAAAAAGATGCCGATCCCGGAAATCGAACGCTGGCTCGGCCCGAACCTTGGCTACGAGCCGAAGTGAATCGACAGCCTCGCGATTGCCAGTCCGCGCTCGATGAACGCCGCAAGATAGACGAGCACGGCGAGCTCGCGCGTGTATCTCGGCCATGAGAAGCGCGAGGCGATCCATTTGCATCCGGTCCACACAAAGAACGCCGCGGGAGGTGCTACGGAAGCCCAGAATCGCGGCATGTAGAACGGATAGACGATGAGAATTGCCACGTATGAGGCAAAGTAGATGGCGAGCGGAGAACTTCGAGCCCGGTAGATTCCTGCCAGTCCGGCGCCGATCACCGCCAGACTGAACGAGAACAGCGCGGGCCGGACCTCTGTCGGCCATCCGGCAAAATAGCCGAGATTACAGAATAATTCGGTCGTTTCTTCCCACCGCAGGTCCATCGTCGTCAACAGGCCATTCACCACGCCCATCGCCCGGTAAACGGTCCCGGCGCATTCGTTGCCATAGCCCTTGAAATCGACCAGCAAAATGGAAGCGAATCCCAAGGCGGCCAGAACCAGAATGTCCGCTGCCGCGCGATGAACGGCCGGACGAGAGGAGAAGATTTTATGCGCCGTAAACAGCACAGCCGGATACAAGGAGATGCCGACCGTGCGCAGCGCAACCGAACACACGGTCAGCACCAGAGCGGGCAGCAACCAATGCGGGGAATTGGATCCTAGTGCCATGGAAAGACACAGCACGCAGCCCATGGACGTGGCCAGGAAACACATTTCGGGCTGCGCGACCGTCGCCAGATTCAGCGTGATGCGTGAGGCCACGGTCCATGTGCAGAGTGCGGCACACTCGATGTGCGACAAACCGTGAAAACGCGCCGCGACGATCCAAAAGAGTGCCAATCCCGTTGCGAGGAACAGCAAATTGCACCAGAGCAGCGCGCTTTCCCAGTCCGCAGTCCCGCAGCGCCTCGATGAGAATCGGATAACCGACCGGCCACCAGGAAAATTGGACGAGATGCCCTTCGTGGAGCGCGTCTGCCATCTTGAAGTATTCGGCCGTGTCGTAGTCGTCGCGCAGCGGACGCGACGCACCACGCGCGTAGAACACGCCAAATACGAAGCAGATGGCAACCAGTAAGACCCACACGGCAACTCGGCTGCCGAGTTTCATGGTTTTTTCCTTGCTTTGCCCATGATAACGCAACCGGGAGCACGCTCGGAACGCCGAAGGCGATTGTCGCAGTCATGGCAAAGCCTTCGAACGGGGCGATGCATGGCAGTAAAAAACAAGAGTGTCGCCTCTTCAGAGTCATTGTCGGGTCGATACAATGAGATGTGCACCGGATTGCGGGCCTCGACTCTCTTTGACCTCGAGGCGAAAGAGCCGAAGGACGCTCGGCAAATTCCGGTGGCAAGTAGGCCGCCGCACCTCCCAAGGCTTCGAGCAAAGCCCATGAGCGAATCCGCCACAACGATCGACGAGGAAGTCATCGTCCGGCCCAAGGCGAAGTCGAAGCGCCGCGAGAAGGAAAAGGACAAGTCGCGGCCCAAGACCCAGCCGCCCTATGCGGTGATCGTCGAAAACGACGACTTTCACACCTTCAACTACGTGATCGAAGTCCTGCAGAAGGTCTTCGGCTACGACCTGCAAAAGGCCTTTTTGCTCACGGCGGAAGTCGACGCATCGGGCCAGGCCATCGTGTGGAGCGGCGCGCTCGAAGTGGCCGAACTCAAACGCGACCAAATCCGCGGCTTCGGGCCGGACCTGTACGCGATGAAACCGGTGACGTTTCCGTTGGGCGTCCGGGTCGAGAAATTACCAGGGTAAGAGTGCAGCGGGTGGGCGCCGACTCAATGCAGCTAACCCTTTTTCGGGGTGCCACGCCCCTGGCTTGCGATCTTCTCCTGAAAAAGGTTTAACGGAATTGATTAACAACAAATCCACCGGTCGTGAAGTTGAAGGCTCTGAGTACCGAGAAGAAAAACGCAGTCGCCAAGATCCGAGGTCTGCCATGAATATCGAAACGTTGCGTCATTTCTTTTTGTGGTGCACGGTCATCGACTACGGAATCCTGCTGCTCTGGGCCTTTTTGACGCTGTTTGCCGTCGGCTGGATGCAGCGGCTCTGTTCGCGGTGGTATGGCATCTCGGCCGAGACCTTTTACGCGGTCAATTTCGCGGGGATCGCGTTCTTCAAGTCCGCCGTGATTCTCTTCAATCTCGTGCCGCTGATCGCGGTTTATTTTGCGGTCTGATTTTCGTGGGTCGGACAAGTGAGGCTTTGCGAGCGCCGGTGTCTGACTTTCGTGACTGATGACGAGTCGCATCCAAACAGCGACCTCGCCGTCATCCGTCGCGTGAATTTTCCGTGGTTCGTCGATTCGAACCTCAAGCGGCAATCGCATTGGCGGCCCTAAGCTGCCGCCAGCGCACCCGGCGCCTCACGCCGGCCGCCCCGAATTTGCCGCTTGACGCTGCATCCGCCCGGAGTAGAATCGCAGTACATCGCTTTGCGAGGTACCCGTGGACAAGGCCTGGTCGAGTCAGTTGAAAAAGGGGCTTGTCGAATTGAGTGTGCTGGCGGCACTCAAGGAGAACGAGGCCTACGGCTATCAGCTGCTGCAGCGATTGGGCGTCGAACCCTTGTTGGCAACGACCGAGTCGACCTTGTATCCGATCCTGTCGCGCCTCGCGGAGGAGAAACTCGTGGCCGTCCGGCAGGCCCCGTCGCCGAACGGGCCGCCGCGGCGTTATTACCGGCTGACCGCGCAGGGGCGGGAGCATCTGCGGCAGCTCAGTGCGCACTGGAAGGAACTTAGTTCCGCCGTCGACAAAATTCTGACCGACGGCGCCCCGGAGACACGCAATGGTTAACACGCTTTCCACCGAAGTGCAGTCCCGCATCGGCGCGCATCTTGACGCCGTCGAACGACAGTTGCAGGCCGCCGGAACCGAGCGGACCAAACGGCGAGGCATCGTCGATGATCTGGAGACCCAGATTCTTGATATGCTCGCCGCCAAAAATCTCGACGCAGCGACCCTGGCGGATGTCGATGAAGTTTTGGGCCGGCTCGATCCACCCGAGGCGTACTCCGGCCAGTCGCCGTCTATCCGTCCGTCGCAGTCGGTCGCCGTTGCCGGCCGGCGAGCCGGCCTCTGTCGCGAAGCCGGCCAGGCGTGGCGCTGGCACACTCTGGGTTTCCTGGGGCTGGGTGGTTGGTGGTTCGAAAATGGCGGTCGCGAATAACATTCGCGGGGGGCACTTGCTCGCTCAAGATGCACTGCCGCCCGCCTGGTTGATCGTGCTGTATATTGCCGGGGCCGTCGCGTCGAGCGCAGCCGCGATCACAGGACCGATTGTCGGAACGACGCTCGGTTGGATCGCGACTAAAAGGATCCGCACGTCGGACGGTGCGGAATACGGTTTGCCGTATTCGGTGATCGCGGCCCTGCTTTACCCGGCGATCATGATTTGGATTGTCACCTTGATGAATTCGGAATGGGGCATGGTGACCCTCTATCGCCGGGATGGCCTCCGCATTGTCAACGACGAATACTGGACCATCATGCATGGAATATGGATCATCGCCGCGAGCGGATTGAGCCTCGTGCTGGTCGCGACCTTGGCGCAGGTTCAGCTCCGCCAAGCCGCGCACTGTGCGATCGATTCGATTCCAGCGGCCGATCGTCGCGGTTGCTCGATAAGCCAAAGAAGGTGGGCCGGCGGTCGGACGCCGAGCTTGTCCCGCCGGACATTCGGCCGCCCGTCGGCAATGTCTGGCTCATCCTTCATCCTTTCGCCTTTCATCCTTCGCGGCATCTTTTGCCGCGCCGCCTTCCCGGTGATACCATTCCCATAGGCGCAGGTTCTTACAACGTTTCTCAGGCATCGCGTGGCGGCTCTCCTGGCAAACGGTTGCCACGCGGGTTATTGCGAAGGAGTGGTGACCATGGCGACAGCCACGACGAAACGGGCTCCGGCGACTGCGAAGAAGAAAGCCGCCGCGACCGAACCCAAAGCGGGCCAACCCAAGGCGGCCCAACCAAAAACGACGCAGCACAAAAACGGCCAGCCCAAAATCCGACAAACCAAGCTGCTGATCGACGGCAAATGGGTCAATGCCGCCAGCGGCAAGACGTTCGACACGATCAATCCGGCCACCGGCGAAGTCATCGCCCGGGTGGCCGAGGCCGACAAGGCCGACGTCGACAAGGCCGTCGAGGCCGCGCGGCGGGCCTTTGAGGGCGGGCCGTGGGCCCAAATGTCGGCCGCACAGCGCGGTCAGCTTATGCACCGGCTGGCCGATCTCATCGAACAAAACATCGATGAGCTGGCGGCTCTCGAAACGCTCGACAACGGCAAACCGATCAACGACTCGCGCAACGCCGACTTGCCGCTGACCATCGCCTGCTACCGCTACTACGCGGGCTGGACCGACAAGATTCACGGCAAGACGATCCCGGTCAACGGACCGTATTTCTGCTACACGCGGCACGAGCCGGTAGGCGTCGTCGGTCAGATCATTCCCTGGAACTTCCCGCTCTTGATGCAGGCGTGGAAGCTGGGGCCGGCCCTGGCGACCGGCTGCACCGTCGTGATGAAGCCGGCCGAACAGACGCCGCTTTCGGCTTTGCGCGTCGGCGAACTGATCCAGGAAGCCGGTTTCCCGCCTGGCGTGGTCAACTTGCTGCCGGGCTACGGCCCGACCGCCGGGCAAGCCATCTCGCGGCATCGCGGCATCGACAAGGTGGCCTTCACCGGCTCGACCGAGGTCGGCCACTTGATCATGGAGGCGGCCGCGCAGACGAACCTCAAGCGCGTGACGCTCGAGTTGGGCGGCAAGAGCCCGAACATCGTGTTTGCCGACACCGATCTCGACGAGGCCGTGCAAGGCTCGCACTTCGGCCTGTTCTTCAACCAAGGGCAGTGCTGCTGTGCGGGGAGCCGGCTGTTCGTCGAGCAATCGATCCACGAGAAGTTCGTGGAGAAGGTGCTCGCGATCACCAAGCACCGCAAAGTGGGCGACCCGTTCGACAAGGAAACCGAACAAGGTCCGCAAGTTTCCGACGAGCAGTTCCACAAGGTGATGGGCTACATCGATGCGGGCAAGCGCGAAGGGGCCGAGATGCTCTGCGGCGGCAAACGCGTGGGCGATCGCGGTTACTTCATCGCGCCGACGATCTTCGACAACGTCAAAGACGACATGAAGATCGCCAAGGAGGAAATCTTTGGCCCCGTGATGAGCGTGATTCCCTTCAAGACGATCGACGAAGTCGTTCGCCGTGCCAATAACACGACCTACGGCCTGGCCGCGGCCGTGTGGACCAAGGACATCAGCAAGGCCCACGCGATCGCCAACAAGCTGCGGGCCGGCACCGTTTGGGTCAACTGCTACGACGTCTTCGACGCGGCCGCGCCGTTCGGCGGCTTCAAGATGTCGGGCATCGGCCGCGAGCTGGGCGAATACGGCTTGCAGAATTACACGGAGGTGAAGACGGTGACCGTCAAGATTTGACAGTCGAGGGATCAGAGGCCAGGGACTGGGGTCAGGGAAAACCGGTTCATGCATGCATGACGGCGGGAATCGCCTGACCGCTTTGCCCTGTTCTCCTGACCTCTGACCTCCAGCCCCTAGCCTCCTTTTCCGGTGCCTTTGACGCGATGTCCGCCGACTCCTCCTCGCCCGCCGCGCTGGTATGCCGAGGTGGGGCCGTATGAATGGCTGATGCTGGCGATCGCGTCGGCCGGGTGGTTCTTCGATGTCTTCGAGGGTCAGATTTTCAATCTGACCAGCGGGCAACTGCTGCCCGATGTGCTGGGCTGCGCGGCCGATGACCCGAGCGTCGTCTTGTGGCGCGACCGGCTGCTGGCCGTGTTTCTGGTCGGTGGGACGACGGGAGGCGTGCTGTTCGGCACGCTGGCCGATCGGTTCGGCCGCAAGTCGATGATGTCGGCCACGATCCTGTGCTATTCGATCTTTTCGGGGCTGACCTATTTCGCGACGTCGCTGTGGCAGGTTGCCGGTTTGCGGTTCCTGGTGGCGCTTGGCGTCGGCGGCGAATGGGCCGTGGCCGCGACGCTTGTGGCGGAGGTCTTTCCCGCTTCGGCCCGCGCCCGGGCTTCGGGAATCTTTCAGGCGACGAGCATTCTGGGCACGTGGATGGCGGCGCTCGCCGGCATGGCCGTCGGCGCTCAGTGGCGCTACGCGTACGTGCTCGGCATTCTGCCGGCTCTGCTCGTCTTATGGGTTCGCGCGAAAGTCGAAGAGCCGGCACGCTGGCGGGAGGCCCGCTCGATCGATCAGCAACTGGGCAGTTTTCGCGAACTCTTTGGCAACCGCCGTTGGGCGAGTCACGCGATTTTGGGATTGTTGCTTGCGGCGGTCGGCTTGGCCACGTTTTGGGGGGTCACGATCGCCGGACAGGACTTGATGCAGCACCTGCTCGTTCACTCGGGCGTCGAAAACGGCGGTCGCCAGCCAACGCGCGAAGTTCGCCTACGGAATTGTCGAGACGGCCGGCGGCGGATTGGGGCTGTTGAGCTTTCGGTCCGCTGGCCGAATGGCTGGGCCGGCGCGGCGCGTTTGCCCTGATGCTGACTTTGGCCTTCTTGATCGTGCCATTTACGTGCTACGTGCCGCAGACGGAGACGCAGTTGTTGTGCGTGCTCCCCTTCTTCGGATTCTTCACGCTTGGGCATTCATTCGGGCTTCGCGATTTATTTTCCGGAGTTGTTTCCCAGTCGCCTGCGGGCGACCGGTTCGGGAATCTGTTTTAATGGCGGTCGTCTGGCTGCCGCGCCCATGCTGTGGCTCTCGGGTGATCTCAAGACGCGGTTGGGCCTGCACGTGGCCGTGACCGCGTTGGCCACATTGTTTCTTTTGGGACTCGTGCTCCTGATTTTCCTGCCCGAGACGAAAGGCAAACCGCTGCCTGAGTAATTATCGCAGTGAACGAGGTGCCGTGATGAATTCGCAAAATGTCGGTCCACCGTCGATCAGTCGCCGCGGTTTTTTGCTCGCCTCGACGGCCACGACTTTGTCGGCCGCCTCGTGGGTGCGGGCGGCCGGGTCGAACAGTCGGGTCGGCGTGGCGATGGTCGGCTGCGGAATCCGCGGGCACGAAGTGATGAGCCGCATTCTCGCGACGGACCGCGCTGAATTACGCTGCATCTGCGACGTCTACGACGAGCATCGCCGGGCGGCCCGCGAATCGCTGGTGCCCGGACAGTCGCCGTTCGAGACGGCCGCGATCGAAGAGGCGATCGCGCATCCCGGCGTCGATGCCGTGTTGCTGGCCGTGCCCGATCATCTGCATGTGACGCTCGGCATGATGGTGCTCAAGGCGAACAAGCATCTATATCTCGAAAAGCCGATCGCCCATCGTCCCGAGGAGCACGCGGCCCTGATCGAGGCGGCGAAAGGGCGAAACGTCGTCCTGCAGTGCGGCATGCAGCAACGCAGCGGCGCCCACTATCAGCAAGCCAAGGCGGAAATTGTCGACAAGGGGAAACTCGGGCAGGTGTTGTTCGTGCGCGGCGTTTGGCACGATTTCCCGCGGCAGCGGCGGCCGTTCAAGTCGATCCCCAAGCCGGCCGGCCTCGATTGGGATCGCTTTCTCGGTCCGGCTCCCAAGCGGCCGTTCGAGTGGATGCGCTACGATTCGTGGCGGCTGTTTCCGCGATTACGGCGGCGGGCAGCTGTCGGACATCTTGACGCATTGGGTCGACGTCGCGCAGTGGTTCATGAACGATCCGCGGCCGCTCGACGCGGTCGCTTCGGGTGGCATTTATCGGCTCAACGACGGCCGCGAAAATCCCGATACGGTAAGTCGCCATTCTGCGGTATCCCAAGCACTGGAATTTCAACTTCGAGTGCACGCTGTTGCCGATTCCCGGGGTCAAGCCGCACGTCGCCTTTTACGGCACCGAGGGGACGCTCGAGATCAGCCGCACGAATTACACTCTTCCGGGCGGCACGCAAGCACGCGGTCGAAGTGAAAGTCGACCGAAAACCTGGACGGTGCGCACGCGACCAATTGGCTCGACGCAATTGCCGGTTCGGCGCCCGTGAACGCGAACCTCGCCGCCGGTCTGAGCGCCTGCGACGCCGTGCATCTGGCGCGGGCCGCTTATTGGAGCGGCAAACGCGTCCGTTACGACGAGAACGGGAAGATGACACAGACGTGAGCGGTCGTTTCTGGTCCGCGCCATTCTTGACAAAGCGGCCGTCCGCCGAAATATTTCTGAATCGTACTGTCGTGCACTTCGTCGCCGTCGGAGTGCCAACACGGTGCTGCCGAATTCGCGCTTTTCGGCTCGACCAGGAGGAGTTTTCGTTGAGAAACTGTTTCTTCGAGTGCGGCGATGACCGTGATTCTGTCTTGATTGCTGTCGGCTTTGCGCGTCCGGCTCTCGCGAGTTCGCTCGACGAATCGCTGGCGGCCCTCTCGGCCGTCGATAAGGACGGCAAAGGGCACGCGGCGGCGCAGAAAGCGATGCGGGACCTGTCGAACGCGCCCGCGGCCGATCTTCCGGCCATGCTGGCTGCGCTCGACCACGCGACTCCGCTCGGTGCGAACTGGATTCGCAACGCGTTCGAGACGGTGGCCGATCGCGAGCTCAGCGCAGAAACGTCCGCTGCCGGCCGCTCGAGCTCGAGCAGTTTGTCCGCGACAAATCGCACCAGCCGCGGGCGCGGCGGCTGGCGTACGAGTGGCTGCGTCAAAGTCGATCCGTCGGCCAAAGACCGGCTGATTCCCGGCATGCTGCTCGACCCGGCCCCCGACTTCCGCCGCGACGCCGTCGCCATGAAGCTCGACGAGGCCGCCAAGGTCGATCCCAAAGCGAGACAAAAACAAAGCCGTTCGGCTCTATCGCGAAGCTCTGGCGGGCGCGATTCACGACGACCAGGTCAAAACAATCGCCGCGGCGCTCGGCAAGCTTGGACAGAAAGTGAATATCACCGACCACTTCGCCTTCATCACGCGGTACTCGGTGATCGGTCCGTTCGATAACCCGAACGGAAAACTTGCTGGAGACGGCCTATCCGCCGGAAAAGGAAATCCGCCTCGACGCGCAGTACGACGGCAAGATCGGCAAAGTTGCGTGGAAGCCGCTTGCCACGACGAACGAATACGGCATCGTCGATATCGCCAAGCAGGTGTCTCCCTACAAGGGGGCCACGATGTACCTGTTGGCCGAGTTCGATTCGCCGCAGGCCCGCAAGCTCGAACTGCGGCTTGCGACGCAAAACGCGTGGAAGATCTGGCTCAACGGGCAACTGCTCTTTTCCCGCAACGAATACCACCGCGGCAGCGTGTTCGATCAGTACCGCGTGCCGGCTGAAATGCGGGCGGGTCGCAACACGATCCTGCTCAAGCTCTGCCAGGACGAGGAAAAGGAAGATTGGGCCCAGACGTACCAGGTGCAGTTGCGAGTCTGCGACATCAACGGCAGCGGCGTGCGATCGCAGCCGATTTCAGTTTCGGGAGGTCCGCGGTGAAGTTTTCGATTCTTCGATCGATCGGCCAATTCGGCGTCGCGTGCGCGCGCAGTGATCGACTGTTTGCGGCGCCGACTGGCGGCAATTCCGCGGGAACGATTGTGACGCTGTCGCCAAGGCGGGGCCGGCGACTCTCGACAAGACCGTCTGGTCGACGCCCCTTTCCGGCCGCGGCATTTCCGGGCCGATTGTTGTCGGCGATCTGGCGATCGTCACCGCAAGCAGCGGTCACGATCAGGACCGCTTGCACGTCATCGCCTGCGACACGGCGGACGGAAAAATTCGCTGGGACCGCCAGTTCTGGGCGACGGGCCGCACGCAATGTCATCCCAAGATGGCCGTCGCGACGCCGACGCCCGCCAGCGACGGAACCCACATCATCGGTTTTTATTCCAGCAACGATCTGGCGTGCCTCGATCACGAGGGCAAGCTGCTCTGGTATCGCGGGCTGACTTACGAGCATCCGAAAGCGAGCAACAGCCTGGGCATGTCGTCGTCGCCGATCGTCGATTGACGGCACGGTCGTGGTCCAAGTCGAAACGGACGATGAATCGTTCGCGATGGGCGTCGACATCGAGACGGGGCAAACGCGATGGAAGCTCGAGCGGCCGCAGCGGGCTTGTTGGACTTCGCCCGTCGTCTTGCACGGAACGACCGGCCGACCGGATCTGGTGTTGTTGCAATCGAGCGAAGGACTGGCCGCTGTCCATCCGAAGACGGGCAGAGTCGCGTGGAATTACCCGGGTGGCGCCTCGACCGTTTCTTCCTCGGCAGCCGCCGGCGAGACGATTTACGTGCCATCGCACGGGCTGACTGCGCTCGTTGTCGGCGCGGCCGATTCGCAGTTGCCGTATCGCTGGCGCAGGACGGAAGTCTCGCCCGGCATGCCGAGCCCGACCTTTTACGAGGACCGCGTCTACAGCATTACGGGCGGCCCAATTCTCGTCGCGACGGATGCCAAGACCGGCAAGCTCGCCTGGCGGTTGCGGCTCAAGGGGACGTTTTACGCGTCGCCGCTGGCGGCCGAC
The DNA here is from genome assembly GCA_963756305.1 of uncultured Planctomycetaceae bacterium. Classification (GTDB taxonomy): domain Bacteria; phylum Planctomycetota; class Planctomycetia; order Planctomycetales; family Planctomycetaceae; genus DASPSM01. The sequence continues at coordinate 202,225 of CAVWNP010000001.1, read as the reverse complement.
GGCAAGCTGTACGTGTTCAATGACGACGGCTTTGGGCAGATCATCAAGCTCGACGCAGAATCGCGGCAGCGTCGAGTCGGAACGCGAGCTGAAAGAGAGCGTGATGGGCACGCCGGCTCTGAGTGACGGGGCGCTGTATATCCGCACCGACAGAGCACTTGTGGAAGATTGGCGGCTGAGTTTCGGCCGCGTCCGAACAATCCCGCGCCGCTGCGTTGGTTCCCGAATGGCGAACCGATATGATGACCAATGCGGGCCGGCTGGCAGTGACGCCGCCGGACCCGATCCGGCCACAAACGGGTGGCAGGCACGTCCCCGGCCGGTCATCGGAAACCCTTGCGGGAAGGGCGGTTAATGTCGGAACTCTTCCACGAGTGTGGTCTGGCCGCGGTCTACCATCTGCCCAACCAGGGAACCAGCCGCCTGATCGCCGGGCACGGATCCAGCTCGGCCTCGCGCATGATTCCCGGCATGCTGGTCGACATGCAGAACCGGGGCCAATTGGCCGCCGGCATGTCGACCTACAATCCCGACCGCGACAAGCTGCTGGTGAAGTGGAAAGACGTGGGGACGGTGAGCGAGGTCTTTCGCCTCAGCCACCGCGCCAAGTTCGAGTCGATCATGCGCCGCCATGCCGGCCCGGCCGCCATCGGCCACGTGCGCTACGCGACGTGCGGCAAGGAAGACCGCAGCTACGCCCAGCCCTTCGAATACCGGCACATCGAAAAGCGCAAGTGGTTCACGTTCGCCTTCAACGGCCAGTTGGCCAACTATCCGCAGTTGCGAACCGAGATCCTGGGCAACCCGGAAAAGCATCTGGCACTCGAGACCGACACCGAAATCCTGCTGCACTTGATCGCCCACGAGTCGTCCGGCGAGAAGCGGCCGACGATGCACCAATTGCTGACCCGCCTCAGCCAGCGGCTCGACGGGGCGTACAACATCGTCTACCTCAATGCCGTCGGCGATATGTTCGCCGCCCGCGACCCGCTCGGCATCCGGCCCATGTGCTACGCGAAGGAAGGTCCGCTGTTTGCGGCCGCCAGTGAAAGCGTCGCGTTGACACATCTGGGGTTTTCCGACGCGTCGATCAAGAACATTCCGCCCGGACACGCCGCGATCATCGAGCGGGGCGAATTCTCGATCCAGAAGTTCGCCGAGGCGCCGCGGACGGCCCACTGCTTCTTCGAGTGGATTTATTTCGCGAACGTCGCCAGCACGTTCGACGACCGCAGCGTGTACGTCACGCGAACCAAGCTGGGCGAGGAGTTGGCCAAACTCGAGACGCTGCCGCTCGACAGCGAAACGATCATTGTTCCCGTTCCCGACACGGCCAAGGCGGCCGCCGACTCGATGGCCTATCAGCTCAAAATCCCCTCGCAGGAAGGGCTGATCCGCAACCGCTACGTCGGGCGGACCTTTATCGAGGGGCAAAACCGGGCCGACAAAATCCGCATGAAGTACACGCCGCTGCCGGAGGTGCTCGAAGGCAAGCGCGTGATCCTGGTCGAAGACACGATCGTCCGTTCGACGACGATGAAGGCGCTGATTTCGCAGCTCAAAGGACGCGGCCGGGCAAAGGAAGTCCACGTGCGGGTTGCCTGCCCGCCGATCATCGCCCCGTGTTTTTACGGGATCGACATGTCGACCGTCTCGGAGTTGTTCGCTCCGCGATTCATGGAGGGAAACACGATCACGCCCGAGATCGAGCGGCGGATGGCGGCCACGATCGGAGCCGACAGCTTGCGATACCTTCCGCTCGAGGCGGTCGCGCGGTGCCTCGACAAGCAGCCAAGCAGCCTCTGCCAGGCGTGCATCAACGGCGAATATCCCACCGCGGCCGGCACACGGCTGTACCAAATTGCCTTGGAAAATTCCCAGAGCGATCGGGCGACGGCCGGCCGCACGTACGACGCGCCGTTGACCGCGTCGGCGACCCCCTAGTGGTGCGACCACTTTGGAATGCGATGTTCGTTTGCGGTTTTTGAACGCGAAATCCCACAATCAACCCGTCGGTTCAATTCGGGTGGTCCATTAGAAGGGCCGAAATACGCCATGCCGGAATCCGCCAGCCGCGCGAGCATGAGATCCCGATTCGCGTGCGTTATTGCGAGACCGACGCGATGGGCTTTCTGCATCACGCGAATTTTCTCGACATATTTCGAGATGGGGCGGACGGAACTGTTTCGCGCCCAAGGCGGCGACTACCGCAAGATGGAGGAGGGCGGCCACTTCTTCGTCGTCGTCGAAATGAACGTAAAATACCGCACGCCGGCCCGCTTCGACGACCTGCTCTCGCTCAAGACCAAGGTCGTTCGGGTGACGCCGGCAAAGCTCGAACACGAATACCGCTTGTTCCGCGATTCGATCGTGATTGCCGACGCCAGAAGCATTCTGGCCTGCGTCGACCGGGCAGGGCCGCGTGAGGCGAATTTCCGATGTCATTCCGGAGCTGGTCGAAGATTAGGACTTTGGACGCTTTCGCTGGATCATCAATAATTGGGATGGACGCCCATGACTGACGCTCGCCCGTTCGTTCATCTTCATTGCCACACGCACTACAGCCTGCTCGACGGGGCCAACCGGATTCCGGACCTCGTCAAGAAGGTCAAAGCGGCCGGCATGAACGCGGCGGCGATCACGGATCACGGCAATCTCTACGGTGCACTCGAGTTCTATAACGAGTGCCGGTCGCACGAGATCAATCCGATCATCGGTTACGAGGCGTACGTCGCCCCGAAGGATCGCCGCGACCGCAACGCGACGCGGATGAAAGAGGCGAGCTTTCACCTCACGCTGTTGGCGATGAACCGGACCGGTTTTCAAAACCTGGTCCGCCTCTCGACCGTCGCCTTTCTCGAAGGCTTTTACTACAAGCCGCGCATCGACAAGGAACTGCTCAAGGCGAACAGCGAAGGCATCATGTGCCTGTCGGGCTGTGCGGCCGGCGAGTTGTCGAACCTGATCCTGGGCGGCCGGATGGATGAGGCCGAGCAGTTGGCCGCCTGGTATCACGGCATCTTCGGCGATCGCTTTTATCTCGAAATCCAGAACGGCGGGCTCGAGATCCAGAGGCTATGCGCCGAGGGAACGATCGACCTCGCGAAACGGATGGGCGTGCCGCTCGTCGCCACGAACGACGCGCACTACCTCAATCAGACCGACGCCGACGCACACGACGTGCTCTTGTGCGTGAACACGGCGGCCGTTCGCTCCGATGCCAAGCGGATGCGGATGGAGGGGAATCAATTCTTCGTGCGGACGCCGGAAGAGATGTACCAGGCGTTCCCGGAATATGCCGACGCCGTCGCCATCACCCAGCAGATTGCCGACCGCTGTCGACATCGACCTCGACCTGGCGACGCGGCACTTTCCGGTCTTTACGCCGCCGCCCGAAAAGACCGACATTCAATACCTTCGCGAGCTGTGCGAGGAACGCTTGCCGCTGCGGTATGACGAGGTCACGGCCGCACATCGCGATCGGCTCGATTACGAAATGGGCGTGATCGAGAAGATGGGCTACGCGAGCTACTTTCTCATCGTGTGGGACTTCGTCCGCTTCGCCGCCGAGAACGAAATTCCCTGCCAGGCACGCGGTTCGGCCTGCGGCTCGGTCGTCGCGTATCTGTTGGGTTTGAGCAACGTCTGCCCGCTCAAATACGACCTGCTCTTCGAGCGGTTTCTCGATCCGAGCCGGACCGAGCCGCCCGATATCGATATCGACTTCTGCCGCGATCGCCGGCAGCTCGTCATCGATTACACGAAGCAGAAATACGGCGCCGCGAACGTCGCCCAGATCGGCACGTTCGGCACGCTCAAGGCCAAGGCGGCCATCCGCGACGTCAGCCGGGCGCTGTCGATTCCGCTCACGCGCGTGAACGAAATCGCCAAGATGGTGCCCGACACGCTGAATATCCGCCTGCAGGACGCGCTCGACGAGAGTCCCGATCTCAAGCAGCTGTACGACGCCGACCCGCAAGTCCACGAGATGATCGACATCGCGATCCGGCTCGAGGGCCTGGCCCGCAGCGCCGGCACACACGCGGCCGGCGTGGTCGTCGCCGACCAGCCGCTCGTCAACTACATCCCGCTGCAGACGATCACCGGCAAGGACGACGTGATCACGCAGTGGGACGGTCCGCGCGTCGAGCTGGCGGGCCTGATGAAAATGGACTTTCTCGGCCTGCGGAATCTCACGATTCTCGACAAGGCCGTGCGGAACGTGAAGAAGCACCGCGGCATCGACATCGATCCCGTCAAGCTGCCGCTCGACGATCGCAAGACGTTCGAGCTTCTGCAGCGCGGCGAGACCAAAGGCATCTTCCAGCTGGAAAGCGGGGGGATGCGCGACCTGTTGACGAAGATGAAGCCCGACAGCTTCAACGACATCATCGCCACCTCGGCCCTCTACCGCCCCGGCCCGCTCGAAGGCGGCATGGTGATGACGTACGTCAACGTCAAGCACGGCATCCAGCCGATTCCCAAGGTGCATCCGATCGTCGACGAAATCCTGCTCGAGACCTACGGCGTGATGGTCTACCAGGAACAGGTGATGCGGATCTTGAACCGCGTGGGCGGCATCGAGCTTTCCTCCGCGTACCGCTGCATCAAGGCGATCAGCAAGAAGAAACTGGCGACGATCGCCAAGTACCGCGAGGAATTCCTGGCGGGAGCAAAAGTGGCCGCCCTGAACGCGGACAAGGCGGTCGAACTTTTCGGCATGATCGAAAAGTTCGCCGGTTACGGCTTCAACAAGTCGCACTCGACGGCCTACGGTGCGATCGCCTATCAGACGGCCTATCTCAAGGCGCACTTCCCCGGCGAATTCATGGCGTCGCTGCTTTCGTGCGGAATGGAAAGCTCCGACCGCATCGCCGAGCACGTCGACGACGCCCGCCGCATGGGAATCAACGTGCTGCCTCCGGACGTCAATCGCTCCGACGTCGAGTTCAGCGTCGTCGGGGATGACCTGACGTTCGGTCTGGGGGCGATCAAGGGACTTGGGCGAAGCCGCCGTCGCAGCGCATCGTGCGAAGAGCGGCAAGCGAACGGTCCGTTCACCAGCATTTTCGACCTGGCCGAACGCGTCGATTCGAAGCTGCTCGGCAAGAGCGCACTGGAACTGTTGATCAAGGCCGGCGCGCTCGACAGCCTGAAGGCGTCGCGGCCGCAGCACACTGTTGCTTGCTGAACGGGCCGTTCAATCGGCCTCGGCCATCCATCGCGACCGACAGATGGGCCAGAAAAACCTGTTTGGCGGCGGCGACGACGAGCCGCAGCAAAAACAAGCCACGGCGGTGACGCTGCCGGACGTTCCCGACTGGTCGCATTCGCAGAAGCTGGCCTTCGAGAAGGAAGTCTTCGGCTTTTATCTCACCTCGCACCCGCTGCCGGAAAATGCCGAGCAGATCAGCCGGTATGCCACGCACTCGGTCAAGGAACTGGCCGGCGTCGACGAGAAGGCGAGATCCTGCTGGGGGGCATGGTGTCGAGCATCAAAAAGGCCTCGACCAAAAAGCCGAGCCGCAACGGCCACTCGCGCTACGTCAACTTCGACTTCGAGACGCCGGACGGCATGATCCGCTGCATCATGTGGCCGGAAGACTACGCCAAACACGGCGAAGCCGTGAAAGCCGAACAGGTCGGCTACGTGCCGCGGCCGCGTCGATCGTCGGGGACGCGAGCCGAACGTGATCGTGAATCGCCTGCTGACTCTCGACGAGGCGGCCAACGAATTCACGACTCAAGTGGCGGTCAAGTTTCGCCGCGGCTTGCACACCGAGGAGGACATGCTGCGGGTCCGCCAGGTGCTGGGCCGGCATCCCGGGCGGCGTCGACGTGGTGATCCTCGTCGACACGTCCGACGACCCCGACCCGACCCAGCGTCGCCGCTTTTTCCTCGCGCTCCCCAGCACGTTGCGAGTCACCTGCAGCGGCCAACTGCGAACCGACTTACAAGGCATCTTGGGGGAGGAGCACGTGCGGTTCCATTCCGCTCCGGCGAAGAAGAACGGCCGGAATGCACCGCCTCGGCGGGCGGCGGTTACGATCGGTTAGCCTCAGGCGGAACCTAAATCTTCTTTGCGAGCCGCCGTGTCAGTCGGTCGAGGGCCGGGCTGATGTCGAACGGATCGAGATGAATGTTGAGCAGGCTGAACGTGTCCTTGTTTTGGAAGGCCGCTTTGAGCGATTGATCGAGTTCGCCTTCCGTGCGGATCTCGAAGCCCCTGCCTCCGCCGAGCAAGCTCGGGCAGCCTGTGATAATTCCAGTTGGGAATGTCGTTGAACGGGCCGTCCTGCAGGAACCGTTCGGTGGTGTAGCCCTTGTTGTTGAGGACGAGCACGACGGGATTGAATCCGTTGCGCGACGGCCGTCGACAGTTCCGTCCCCGTCATCTGAAAGCCGCCGTCTCCCACCAGCACGATCGGCCGCAGTTTGGAATTGGCCGCTTGCACGCCGATCGCCGCGGGAACGCCGAAACCCATCGTGGCGTAATAGGCGGGGGCAATAAATTCGGTATGGCCGTGGATCGTGAGGTCGGCGGCGGCAAACAGCGAGTCGCCCACGTCGCAGACGACGACGATATTCTCGCCGAGCGCTTCGTTGATCCGCTGGAAGAGCCGCTTCATCGTGACTTTCTGATCCGGCTTGGAGACGAACGGCTCGGCAACCGGCGACCGTGCCGGCGGGGATCGCCTGTCGCGGCGCCTTGATGTCGCTTTTGGCCAATCGCTTCACGAAATCGGAGAGCAGCACGTCGTGAAAATGGTGATGGTGGATGCGGAGCTTTTCGCTGGTGACGTAGATGCACTTCGACGGGTCGAGATGGGCCGTGTAAATGCCGAGGTTGATGTCGGTCATGAACGTGCCCAACAGGATCACGCAGTCGCTCTCTTCGACGTAGCGGCGGACACGTCTCGCGACCCATCGCCCCTTCATACACGCCGAGATAGAGCGGGTGCCGCTCGCTGACGACCGATTTGCCCAGAATGCGTCGCGCACATCGGAATCTGATTGCGCTCGGCCAGCTTGATCACCTCTTCGCGCAGGCCGAAGCGGTGGATCTCGACGCCGGCGATGATCACCGGCTGCTTGCTGCCCTCGATCATTCGCACCGCGTCATCGACGGCCTCTTTGAGCGCCTGTTTGTCGCTGATCGGCCGCTCTTGCGGAACCGGATGTGGATAAAGGGCCTTGCTCCGCACGCGGTCGCGAGGCAGCTCGAGGTACACGGGCCGCTTGAAGCGATCGGCCGCCTCGAGGCAGCGGTCGATTTCGCGAAACGCGGTCAGCGGATCGTCCAACAGGGCCGAGGCGACGGTGATCTTCTCGAAGACCTCGCGCTGCGTGTTGAAGTCGCGGACACGATGGTGCAAGAGCGGATCGGAGCGGCGCTCGTCGACGCCGGGAGCACCGCTGATCACGATCACGGGCGACTTTTCGGCGTAGGCTCCGGCGATCGAATTGGTGATGCTCAATCCGCCGACGCAATACGTGACGCAGACGGCTCCCATGCCGTTCACCCGCGCGTAACCGTCGGCGGCGTAACCTGCGCAGTCCTCGCGGCGGGCACCGATCACGCGGATCGGGCTGTCCTGCAGCATGGCGTAAAACTGCAGCACGAAGTCGCCCGGGATGCCGAAGACGTCGCGAATGCCGTAATCCTGCAGACGGCGAATCAAGTAGTCGCCGATCGTGGGAGCCGACGTGCCATTCATGCGGACCGGCTTTCGCTGGGTGGCTGCCGAGTGACTGGCCTGTTTCGGCGCGCCGTTTTTCCCCCGATGCGTCTTGGCCGCCTTCCGTTTTTGGACTGGCATCGTTGCTCCCTTGCGTTTGGCCCGCCGCCCGTGCTCAACGATCATCGTTCAAGCCGCCGGCCGGAAGGACGTTGTCAAAATCCAGCTGAATTCTGTCGGTGTCGACATTCAGGGTCAATCGCCGCGCCGCTCGGACACGATGCAAACCGACGCGCCGCTGCGGACGACGGCGTCGAACACGCTCAGGGCACAGCGCGATCGGCATCCCGAACCAATAAACGAGGCGGAATATGACGCGGGCCGACGTGTCGTACCGCGGTGCCGCACCCGGTCGCGACTTGAGCAGCGTATAAAGTCCGTTTCGCGGCAGCCGCTCAAACTTGTTGAGGGCGCTTTGCACCCATCCGAACGGATTTTGCCGCAACGAGAAATGGTGTTCGCTCGTTGGGGCGAAGCCCGTGTCGATCAACAGTCGCCGCAGTCCGGCCAGCGGAAAGTGGTACAGATGCCGCGGCAAATCGAGATGAAACCAGGCCGAACCCGACCAGCGGGCCTGCAGGCTGCTGTAATTCGGCACGGCGACGATCAGGCGCCCGCCCGGTTTCAAGATGCGGTGGATTTCGGCGAGCGTGCCCTTCGGGTCGGAGAGGTGTTCGAGAACGTGCCAGATGATCACCTCGTCGAAAAACGCCGCCGGATAGCGGGCGTCTTTGAGCTCGCTGCCGATGCGGATCGTCGCCCGCGGATCGGCCCCCGCGGCGGCCGCCGCGCTGATCTCGAATCCGTGCACGTCGAAACCGCGATCGGCGAGTGACGAGAGGAGGACGCCTCGACCGCAACCGACATCGAGCACGTGGGCGCCGCGTGCCAAGCCGCGGGAGAGCATCCGCACGTGCCGCGCACCGACGACCCGCACCAGGGCTTCCACCAGCGGGACGAATTTCGCCCCGGTCACTCCGTAATAACTGGGGGGATAAAACGAGTCGATCATCTCGCGGCTGGGCAGCGGCTCCAGCCGACCGAGACCGCAATCCGTGCAATCGGCGACTTTGAAGCCTGAGCCGGGGATCGCCAACCGCGGCCGCGCCCATTGGCTGCCGCAGACGGGACACGGCGTGACTTCGATCGCAGGCTGATCGGCCGATCCAATCGTCTCGACCGCGCAATCGACGCCGAAATCGATGGGCTGGTCGGCTCGGGAGACGGTCGTTTCGTGATCGATCAGGTGAAAAGCCTCTTGCACGTCTCTCTCAGCGATGTCCCGGTACTCGACATTCGTCAAATGGTTGAAAATCGATAAGGCAGAGAAGCCGTCGGAGATGGGGTGAATGCGGAATCGACCACCCGTCAGTTCAACAATAGCTCTAACTCCTTACAGCGCTTAGGCGTTTCAACCGGCACATCCAGAATTCTCAGAAAAATCCGAAAAACCGCTAAAGTTTGCCAAATCGGATGTCGATAACAGGAGGTGGAGAGGGAGTCTCCGCACCAGCCTAATTCCACTCGCGATATGTCAGGGATGATACCCATGAGACGGATGCTACTGGCGGTCATCACAGCAGTCCTCTTGCCGACCATCACTGGATGCTGCTGCTGTCAGACATATTACGACCCGATGGCATGCGGCGGAAGCTGCTGCGGTAGCGGCTGCGGCGGATGCGGAGGTGGCTGCGGCTGGGGTGGTGGTTGCGGCAACAGCTGCGGCTACCAGGGCTGTGGCGGTTGCGGCGGCCCGTGCTGGATCAATGATGGCCAAGGCTACTGCGGCGGTTGTGGCGGTTGCGGCTACGGTGGCTGCGGCGGCGGATGCGGCTGCTGCATCCTTACGCCGATCTGCAGCCTGCTTCACCATATCTTTTGCCCGAGTTGCTGGTTGGGCTGCGGCTGCGGTCCGTGGACCGGCAATTGCGGTTACGGCTGTGGTCAGTGCTATAGCAGCTCCGTGTTGCGGAAGCCCCTGTTTTAACGGATGCTGCGATCCAGGCACCGTCTTCAATGGCTGCGGCTGTGGCTGCGGTCAAACCTGCGGTGGCTGTGGCGGATGCGGCGGCGGAAGCTGCGGCGGTGGCTACGGCAACATGCCCGTCATGCAAGGCTACATGGGGTTGCTCGAGCTGCGGCGGCGGCATGGTGCCTGGCACCCCGACAGTCCCGACTCCGGCCCCGTCTGGTCCTGCCCCGGCTGGTACTCCGACGACGATGTACAGCCCTGCCCCCTACGGCGGCATGCCGGTCGCTCAGGGCGGCGTCATGATGGATTCACAGGCGGTGACTCCGGCCCGGTACTAGTCCCTCATCGACTCGAAAATCGAAAATCGCACTGGCGGCTCGTCCGCCAGTGTTTTTGCGTGCACGGGAGTAGCACTCGCCCTCGCCGACTCGGTCGTCAGTTGGGAATCGCCATTCAGCCGGCAGGAACCGAAAAATGGCCGCGACGGTCCGAGTGAGCTACAATTTGGCACGGATTCGTGCTTGACGATTCTCGAATCGTCACCCAATCGACGGCTCACCTTCGGTAACGACCCGAATGTCCGTCGCGCTCGCGGACATCGATCGGCTCTCGCCGACCCGGCGTCCCAGCGGCCGTGTCGCCGGCTATCAACACTGGCGGGAGCTGCTGTTTCTCCACTGGCGCGTCTCGCCGGCGGAGATCGCAGCCCGCGTTCCCGAGTCGCTGAGCGTCGACACGTGCGAAGGGAGCGCCTGGATCGGCCTGGTGCTCTTTCGCATGTCGGGAGTGCGGCCGTGGTGGTCACCGCCATTCCTGGGCGTCTCGGCCTTTCCCGAAACGAACGTGCGAACGTACGTCCATTTCCAGGGACGCGATCCGGGCGTGTGGTTTCTCAGCCTCGATGCCGCCAGCACGCTCGGTGTCCAAATCGGCCGGCAGCGCTGGGGTCTTCCCTACCACCGCTCCCAAATGGCGGTCCGCCGCCGCGGGGATTTCATTCAATACACGTGCGAGCGGGAATGGCCGGGCCGAATGGGTGTCGGCGGCACGGTCGAAGCCGAGATCGGCGACGTCTACAGCGGCTTGGACCGCAATCTGGAAGCCGGGCCGTGCCGTTCCCGGCTCGCTCGAGCATTTCCTGATCGAGCGGTATGTGCTCTATGCCCAGAAGAACGACCGGATATCGATCGGTCAGGTGCACCACTCGCCCTATCCACTGCGCGAGGCGCGGTTGCGAACGTGCGAACAATCCTGGCTCGACGATGTCGGCCTGAGCGTCGCACAGACCGCCCGACCATATCCTGTTTAGCGAGGGCGTGGCGACCGAAATTTTTCCGCTGCGCCCGGCCGTCATGAAATCGGCGTCATAAGCCGCGCGTCTCGAGAGCGTGCGTGGCGAGAAAATCGGCGAGCTCTTGCGAATTGAAGACGCCCGTTGTCGCGCCCGTGGCGCGAACGCAGCTTGCTCCCAGGGCACTGCCCGATCCGCACGCACTCGGAGACGTCGACGCCCGAGAGCAGGCCGTGGATATATCCGGCAGCGAACGCGTCGCCGCTCCCCGTGCCGTCGACTTGGGCCACTTGGAATCCACCGGCCCGGATTTGTCCCGCCGCGGACGCGGTGACGGAACCTTCCGCACCGCAGGTGATCACCACGGTTTTCGCCCCGGCGTCACGAAAGCGAAGGGCCTGCCTGACGGGGTCCTTTTCTCCGGTGATCAGCTCGGCCTCGTCGCAATTCGGAAGAAACACGTCGGTCCAGGGGAGGACCGGTTCGAGAAACGGCCAATAATCTGCGGGCCGCGGAATCACGACGTCGAGCACCGTCTTGACCCCGATTTCCGACGCGCGGCGAAAGATCGCCGCGATGTTCGCCGGCGAAGGTTGATCGCTCAAGCAATAACCGCCGACATAGATCGCGCGCGCTTGCCGCAACATGTCGGGCGAGATTTCTTTGCCGGTGAGCGAACCGTTGGCACCTCGGGCATGGATGAATCGTCGATCATCGCCCGACACGTTGACGATCATCGAACAACTCGTGGCCTCGCCCAGGCGTCGGCAGCAGATGGTGCGTGTCGACGCCCGATCGCTGCAATTCGTCCGCGACGAACTTGCCGAACGGATCGTCGCCCACGCGGCCGACGACGGCCGTTCGGCGACCCAGCCGCGCCAGATCGACGGCCACGTTCGCCGCGCAGCCTCCCAGCGTAAGGCTGGTGCGTTCGGTCAGCACGAGTTCGCCGGACCGCGGCAGATGGTCGATCGGCTCGCAGACATGATCCGCGACCACGATGCCCAGGCACAAGCAATCGATTCGCGCGTCGTTCATGGAGTCATCGCCGTCCGGAATCGGTCTGGCTCAGCAGCCGTTCGACGAGAGGGACCACGTCGCGCTTGTAGGTGAATTCCGGCATCTTCGGGACCTGGCTGTTGTCGAAGCGTTTGACGAGTTTGCCTTGGCGATCGTAAACAAAGACGGCCGGCGGCCCACCCAGACGGATCTTGTCGAAAAACTCCTCGTTCGGATCGCTCGACAGCACGTTGAACAGGTGCGCCTGCTGGGTCGTCAAAAAGGCGAGCACGTTTTTTCGGAATGATTGCGGTGGCTCGTCCTTCGCTCCCGTATAGTCGGTGTTGAACGAAATGCAGGCGACCTTTTCGCCGAGTCGGTCCTGCAATTTCACCAGGTTGGGAAACTCGCGCACGCACGGTTGGCAAAAGGTTGACCAGACGTCGAGCACCACGACCTTCCCCTGCAGTTTCTCGCGTCGCTTTTGCGTCTGGTCCCAGCTGAGAATCTCGACCGTGGCGGCGGGAGCCACCGGTGCGACCGATTCGGAACGCCAGGGACTTGGGAGGTGGTCATTTGACCGGACTTGATTGAACGCAGCCGGCGATGGCGACAACCACGAAGGCCGCCAGCCACGGCCCGGTCGTTTGGCAATTTCTCATCTGTAAAAGCGCTCTCTCGCTACCGTAACCAATTCCGCTCGCAAATTGCATGGTTCGGCGAAATCCAGGGGCAATTTGTGTGATCCAGTTCGCTATTTTTCGCGTTGTCTCGGTCGAGACGCAACGATTTGACAATGAACGCCATCAAACGGGATCATAGAGATCGCACTCACTGCCGTCGGCGGTGAATGAAACGGCGTGTCGCTGCCTGTGTTTGAACGACCAGGAGCCGTGCGATGGAAACATTTTACGCCTACTGCGCCGCAATCGGTGCGCGCACTGCTTGATCGGGCAGCTGTTGTTGAGCCTGGTCGGCCTCGGTCATCACGACTTCGGTGTCGGGCATGAAGTTGATCTGCACGCGGAAGTCTCACGGCGATGTGCACGACAGTCATCTCGACCGCGGCGGACACTGGTTTGTCGGCCTGTTGAGCTTTCGCGCGGTGGTTTCGGCGCTTGCCGTTTTCGGTCTGGTCGGATTGGGGCTGTCGAAAGAGTTCAGTCCTCCGCGGCCGGGAGCCACCTTCGTCATCGCATTGGCCGTCGGCGGAAGCATGATGTATGGGGTCGCCTGGCTGTTGCGCGTGCTCTATTCGCTGCGCTCCGACGGAACCGTGCGGGTGGAACGCTCGGTCGGTCTGCCTGGCACAGTCTATTTGACGATTCCGGCCCGGAAATCGGGCGAGGGGAAAGTCACCATCAAAATCCAAGGCCGCATCATGGAACTCGCCGCCGTCACGTCGGGAGATCAAATCCCCACCGGGACGGCGGTCGTGGTTCTCGCAGTCCTTTCTCCACAAGTCATCGAAGTGGCGCCTGCGGCCGCTCTTTCCGAACGACCTCTTGCAGGAAACACCCATGTCTAACTTCGCAATGCTGGCAGCTTCGTCCGACGAGGGGGCCGTGTTCCTCGGTTTAAGCGTGGTGATCGCTCTGATCACCGTTTTCGGAATCGTGATCTTCGCTGCCAACCGCTACAAGCGGTGTCCCAGCAATCGCGTGCTGGTGATTTTTGGGAAGGTCGCCCGCGGACCGTCCATGTGCATCCACGGCGGCGGACGCTTCGTGCTGCCGGTGATTCAGGACTACGCCTATCTCAGTCTCGAGCCGATCCAGATCGAAGTCCCACTCAAAGACGCGTTGTCGATCGAGAACATTCGCGTGAATGTTCCCAGCGTCTTCACGGTGGCAATCGGCATTGAACCGGCCATCATGCAGAACGCGGCCATCCGCTTATTGGGGCTCGATACGCCGCACATCAAAAAGCAGGCCGAAGACATCATCTTCGGGCAGTTGCGGCAAGTGATCGCGTCGATGCACATCGACGACATCAACCGCGACCGCGAGAAGTTTCTGCAAAACATTCAGAATTCGGTCGAACCGGAGCTGCAAAAGATCGGCCTGGTGCTGATCAACGTCAACATCACGGATATCACGGATAGTTCCGGCTACATCGAGGCGATCGGACGCAAGGCCGCCTCGGAAGCGATCCAAAAAGCCCGCGGCGACGTGGCCGAGCAGGAGAAACTCGGCGAAGTTCGCGTGGCGGAGGCCGATCGCGATAAAACCGTGCAGGTGGCCGAAGCGCGAAAAATCCGCGAGATCGGCACACGCTGCGCCTCCCAGGAGCAAGCCGTGCGGGTTGCCGACCTGAACAAGGAGCAGCAAGTCGGCGAGAAGCGGGCTGGCTTTGCGCAGGATATGGAAGTGGCGGAGGCCGACCGCGAAAAGCGCATCGCCGTCGCCAATGCCAATGCCGCTCGCCTTCGCAGGCGAGACCGAGTCGCAGGCGAAAGTCGCCGATGCCGAAGCCCGCCTGCAAGTGAAGAAGGCCGAAGCCTTCCAACTCGGCGAGACACGGAAACGCGAGGCGGAGGCGGCCGTTCAGGAAGCCCAAAACCGCGCGATGGCCAAGGCGGCTCTCGCGGCGGCCGAAAAAGTCGAAGCCGAGCGGCGCGCGGCCGTGGAAGCGCCGGCGAAAGCCGAAAAGGCGCGCGTGATCGTCGAAGCCCAGGCCGAAGCGGAGAAACGAAAGCTGGAGGCCGAAGGCGAGGCGTCCGCGATTTTTGCCCGACTCGAAGCCGAGGCGCGCGGCCAATACGAAATTCTCGCCAAGAAGGGCGAGGGTTTTCGGGCCATGATCGAAGCCTGCGGCGGCGCGAATCAGGCGTTTCAAATGCTAATGGTCGAACACCTCGACAAACTGGCAGAATCGTCCGCCAAAGCGATCTCGAATATCAAGTTCGACAAGGTCGTGGTTTGGGAAAACGGCAGCCAGAACGGCCAAACAGCGACCGCGAATTTCCTGCACGGTATGTCGCGAACATTGCCGCCCATGCTGCAGGTGCTCCGCGACGTTGCCGGCGTCGAATTTCCCGAGTCACTCGTCAAATTCCACACGGAATCGTCGAACGGCGTCAAAACGGCCGAGACGCCGCCCGGATTAGACCGCAACTGAGACGATCAATTGGCGAGTGGTTCAACGCCCCGCGATGTGTCTTCCCACTTGAGCGGGGTCGGCGCCGACTCGGCAAATTGGAGCCGATCCGCCATGATCCCCGGCGTCGCGTCGGACTTCCGGGGAATTTGTAGTGAGCGACCGTCGACAGCCGAGTCCTTCGGCGTTGTGGACCCGCGGCCGACAAATTGAAACTCACCGGCCGTCAATCCTTCCACAAGGGCGCTCGACGGATCCATCGGCGCGGCTGCCGGTGCACTGTCATTGATTGACGCCGCGATGGGGACGTTGGGACGGATCACCGAACCATTACCCGCGACCGTGAATGAAGCTACGCCGCCGACGTTGCGAGGGTTGACGACTTGGACGAGCGCGGCTCGCGGCCCGATCAGGTCGAATACGCATTCCTCGAGAATGGCATGCACCGACGGCTTGCGACCGCCGGCGCGGGCAAATGTCACACGGCAGAGAGTCTCCGCGCGCCGCAACGTAACATGCCGAGCGGCAACCAACAGCTCCCGCGCCGCGTGCCAATCGGACACTTCAAAGAGCGCACCGCCGACCTTCAGACAGTTGTCAGCCTCCAGCCGTCCGGGAGGCGATTGACAAAGAACCGCCGCGTCCGGATTGAAAAAGGAGGTGTTTCCGAGTCGAATTCGGCCCGCATCCGGGTCGCGCGCCTCAACGGCGTTCCAGACGATGGCGGGAGAAGAGTAAGCGATCTCGAATCGGCAACGTTCGATGGTGACATCCTGCGATCGAACCGATAACAGGCCGCCGCCGGTGCCGTCCTTTCGCAGCACAATATTGGTCAAACTGAATCGACGGCAAATCGCCTCGAGCGGCCGATCTCCGACCACAATCACCGCGGGGGCGGTCTTCTGTCCCCGAATCGTTAAGTCGCCGACGAACGAAAGGCTTCGCGCCTCGTAAGGGCCGGCATCAACCACAACGACACCATCAGCGTTCGGTTTGGGCAGCGGCCGGAGTCTGGGAGCCAGCCGCGCGGCATCTCGAGGAGCAGGATGGTCAGTGGGCCGATTGACCGCAACCATTTGTCCCGCGGCCCGCTGCGGGCGGAGTCGACTTCGTCCAGCGGATCGATGGCAGGCGGCTCCAGACGCTCGTGTCGCTGAGAGCGAGGCCCGCCCCTGCGACGAGGAGCAGAACCACAAACACAGCAGCCATTGGAGGCCGCGACCGGCGTTCGTTGGCCGGCCTGGTGAGCGGTGCGGCCGATTCGAATTGGCGACGGAACCGGACCAGGCGACGCTCGCCGACTTGATTCACCTCCCCAAATCGCAAGGCGACTTCATTGAAACTGCGGGGGCGATTCAGCGGATCGCGGTCTGTCAAAGTGCGAATCGCGTCCGCGAGGGGCTGCGAAGTATCGGGAGCAAATTCCTGAATATCGGGCACCCTGCGGGATCGATGAGCGGCCAGCTTCGCCAGCGGATCCCCCGTTGGAAACGGCGGGCGGCCGCCGAGCAGTTCCCACAGCAGACACCCAAACGCGTAAAGCTCGCTCGCTGTTGTCTTCGCGTTACCGGTTCCGATGAGTTCCGGCGCGGTCCCTTCATACATTTCCGGCGGCACGTCGCTCCGCAGGAGCACGCCGCGTGCGAACGTCTCGGCAACGCCGGCATCGACCAGCACGGCCCGTCCCTCGGCATTCACACGCACGTTGGCCAATTGGATTTGTCCGTGCAGCACGCTCCGCGATTCGAGCGAGGCCAAGCCGCTAGCGAGCTGACGGGCAACTTGACCGACGACTTCGGCCGGAAAGCGCCCTCGGCGAATCAGCAGTTCGCGACAACTCGGGCCGGACACGTATCGGCTCAGAACGATCAAGTCGCCGGAATGCCTTTCGGCAAAATGCGGTGCCACGACAAAGGGGGTCTCCAGGCCGCTCACTCGGTCGGTGAGACGTTGCAATCGCTCGAAAACCTGGCTCGCCGAGTCGGAGGCTGGGCGAAGTCGTTTCAGCGCGACTTTGTCCAAGCCGCCCGGCGTCATGGCGACAAAGGTCTCGGAAAACTCGCCGCCCCCTAGGCGGTCCAACAAAACGCAAGGCCCCAACCGCAGCGCATCGGGCGGAGCGGCTTCCAGCACTTTGGCTTGGAAGGTCGTCAGAATGCCTTCGCTCAATAGCGCGTCGATCCAGACAAAATCGAAGGCCGGAATCCCGCGGGCCAGACGGCGAACGCGTCGGCGACAGCGTCGAAAATCCCGTTCTCGACAGACGTTGAGTCGAACCAGCGATTCGCGGAGAGAAACGGCGGAGGCGTGAACCGACGATGGGGAGTGCGTCAGGCCGGTATTATTCATCCTGCATTCCGCCTCCCGGAGGCTTGCGAGTAACGGTTTCCGCTACCCGCCTTCCCAAGCGCCGCGACTTATCTCAGAACGCCGGATCCGGGACAAGATGAGGTCGCATTGCACGGGTTCGACGCGTTGATTGACGTAAAGCGGAAAGAACGCAAATCCCAGCCACGTGCAAGTGTCCAAATGCCTCCTGGGTGGTCTCGCCGAGAATTCATCATTGGACCTTTTCAATAACCGACGAACGTGCAAGAATACCTCGTGCAGCGAATGGAGCGCCGTTGACGATGGCGCAAACCCGGTTGATGGGTACCAGCCGCGCAATCTGGTGTCCCTGGCCGAGCTAAAGTGCAGCACCGGTCTGGTATGGACGGGCCGAAACGTTCGTTCGAGAGGTTGGATACCGAGCCAACATGATGTCCGATCAGCCCGCGCAGCGCGAGCTGCGGAGTATCCTGCAGTCCACGCGGGTCGGCGATTTGAAGCTGAGCCCGTGTCCCATCCTGCCGCCGACCGCAACAGTGGCCGAGGCGGCTGTTGCGATGCGCCGGCAAAGCCACGGGAGCGCCATGGTGTGCTCCGCCGGCAAAGTGGTCGGGCATCTTCACGGAGCGGGACCTGATGCGGGTCATCGCCGGCGGCAAGGGACTCGATGTCCCCTTGTCGCAGGTGATGACGGCCAATCCCAAGACCGTCACCGTTGCGGAGACGCTCTTCGAGGTGGCCCGTTCGATGGATCAGGGGGGATACCGCCGACTGCCGGTCGTGGATGCGACGGGTCATCCGGTGGCCATCATCGACGTCAAAGCGTTGGTTCACTTCCTCGTCGAACACTTTCCGGCTGCGATCTACAACCAGGCCTCCCACGCACAGTTGATTGCCAAAGATCGCGAGGGAGCGTAGTCGCGGCGGCAATCGACAGACGAACTCGCCCCTGCCTTGAAATAACCGATTCAAAGTTCAGTATTTTTCCGTTCGCCCGCCCGGCGATCTCTCACCGAAGGGCGTGCGATTCCGAGGAGTCGAACGACTGATGGCCACGACCGAGGCGGCAGCCCCAGAGAGTCTGAACGGGAAGAAAACCGAAACGCTGGAAACCGTAGTCGTCCGCTTCTGCGGCGACAGCGGCGACGGCATGCAGTTGGCGGGCACCCAGTTCACGAACGCCTCGGCCGTCTTCGGCAACGACGTCAGCACGCTCCCCGACTTCCCGGCCGAAATTCGCGCCCCCGCCGGCTCGCTCGCCGGCGTCAGCGGCTTTCAGCTCTGCTTTTCGGCACACGACATTTATACACCTGGCGACACGGTCGACACGCTGGTCGCCATGAACCCGGCGGCCCTCAAGACCAACCTCAGCGACCTCAAGCAGGGCGGCACGCTGATCCTCAACGAGGATGCCTTCGACCGCAGCAACCTGAGCAAGGCCGGCTACGCCACCAATCCGCTCGAAGACAATTCGTCCCTGTCGGGCTTACCGCGTCCACAAAGTGCCGATGACCCGGCTCACCCGCGACGCCGTCGAAGGCCTGGGCCTTTCGCAACGCGAGGCCGACCGCTGCCGGAACTTCTTCGC
The DNA here is from genome assembly GCA_963756305.1 of uncultured Planctomycetaceae bacterium. Classification (GTDB taxonomy): domain Bacteria; phylum Planctomycetota; class Planctomycetia; order Planctomycetales; family Planctomycetaceae; genus DASPSM01. The sequence continues at coordinate 183,208 of CAVWNP010000001.1, read as the reverse complement.
TCTGGGCCTCGTTTACTGGCTCTATGAGCGGGACAGCAAACCGACGCTCGACTGGGTGAAATCGAAATTCGGCAAGAACCCGGCCATCGCCGAGGCGAACATCCGTGCCCTCAAAGGGGGCTACAACTTCGGCTTTTCGACCGAGTCGTTCACCGTCCACTATCAGGTCCCGCCGGCCAAGCTGGCTCCGGGCAAATATCGCAAGATCACCGGGAACGAAGCGCTGGCCTACGGCTTGGCGACGGTTGCCAAGCTCTCCGGAACGCGCGTGGTTTACTCCGGCTATCCGATCACGCCGGCCAGCGACATTTTGCACGAACTCTCGAAGCTCAAGCACTTCGGCGTGCTGACGTTCCAGGCGGAGGACGAAATCGCCGCCATGGCCGCGACCGTCGGCGCGGCGTTCGGCGGCAATCTGGCCGTCACCGCCAGCAGCGGCCCCGGCATCTGCCTCAAGGGCGAGGCCATGGGCCTCGGCATGATCACCGAACTGCCGATGGTGATCGTCGACGTGCAGCGCGGCGGCCCGAGCACGGGGCTTCCGACGAAGACCGAACAATCCGACCTGCTCTTGGCGATGTTCGGCCGCAACGGCGAGTCGCCCTTGCCGATTCTCGCCGCGGCGACGCCGGCCGATTGCTTCGACCTCGTTCAGGAGGCGATGCGGATCGCGGTCGACTTCATGGTCCCCGTGATCTTCCTCTCCGACGGCTACATCGCCAACGGTGCCGAGCCGTGGCGGATTCCGGAAGTTTCCGACCTCAAGCCGGTGAATGTGAAGCACCCGGCCGAGCGCAATTCGACCGGACGGCTTCCTGCCGTACAAGCGGGACGACCGCTACGTGCGCCCGTGGGCCGTGCCGGGCACGCAAGGGCCTCGAACACCGCATCGGCGGTCTCGAAAAAGCCGACGTGACCGGCAACGTCGAATACTCGCCCGCCAATCACCAGCACATGACCAATATCCGTGCCGCCAAGGTGGCCGGCATTGCCGACTTCATTCCTGAACAGACGGTCGAAGGTCCCGATAACAGGCGACCTGCTCGTGGTCAGTTGGGGCGGCACCTACGGATCGGTCCGCACGGCCGTCCGGCAGTGTCCTCTCCGAGGGACACAAAGTCGCTCACACTCCACCTGCGTTACATGAATCCGTTCCCGCGCAATCTGGGAACGCTCCTCAAGCAACTACAAGAAGGTGCTCGTTCCCGAACTCAACAACGGGCAGCTCCGCTTCCTGCTGCGAAACGATTTCCTCGTTGACGCCAAGGGCCTGAACAAGGTTCAGGGCAAGCCGTTCCTCATCAGCGAGGTTGCCGAAGCCATCCGGTCCCACTTGGAAAATGGATAACCATGAGCGTTGAACTACCACAGTTGACCGCCAAGGACTTTGCGAGCGACCAGGAAATTCGCTGGTGCCCGCGGTGCGGGGATTATTCGATCCTCGCGCAGATGAAAAAGGTCCTGCCGACCCTCGGCATCCCCAAGGAAAAGTTCGTCTTCGTGTCGGGCATCGGCTGCTCGAGCCGCTTTCCCTATTACATGGACACCTACGGCTTCCACGGCATCCACGGCCGCGCCCCGGCGATCGCCACCGGCGTGAAGCTGAGCCGCCCCGACCTGCAGGTGTGGGTCATCACGGGCGACGGCGACGCGCTGTCGATCGGCGGCAATCACTTCCTGCACGTGATCCGCCGCAATCTCGACGTCAAAATCATCCTGTTCAACAACCAGATCTACGGCCTCACCAAGGGCCAATACTCACCCACCAGCCCCGTCGGCGCTCGCACCAAGAGCACGCCGTACGGCTCGGTCGACCGCCCGGTGAATCCCCTCTGCGTGGCGATCGGGGCCGAGGCGACGTTTGTCGCCCGCTCGGTCGACGTCGACATCAAGCACCTCACCATGTGCTCGAACGGGCCGCCCATCACAAGGGGACGGCCTTCGTCGAGGTCTACCAGGACTGCAACGTCTTCAACTCCGGCGCGTTCAACTACGCCTCGAAGAAGGAAGAGAAGGACGACAACGTCGTCTACCTCGAGCACGGCAAGCCGTTGATCTTCGGCAAGAACCGGAACAAGGGCATCCGCATCAGCGAGATGAGCCGGCCCGAAATCGTCGAACTGGGCGGCGACATCAAGGAGGACGACCTGCTCTTCCACGACGAAAAGGCACACGAGCCGTCGCTGGCCTTCCTGCTTGGCCCGCATGCGGCACCCCGAATTCCCCGAGCCGATGGGCGTCTTCCGCGACGTGCAGCGGCCCACGTACGACGAGGGCGTCATCGCCCAGGTCGAAGCGGCCCGCGCCAAGCAAGGCCCCGGCGACCTCGACGCGCTCTACAACGACGGCGATACCTGGGTCGTCCAGTAAAAGCTGAGGTGAAGCATGAAGGATGAGTAAAACAAGGCAGTGCGCAGCCTGCGAGTCTGGCTCATCCTTCAGCCTTCCGCCTTCATCCTTCCGGCCGGAGGCGACCCATGATCTGTCCCGATTGTGGCTACGACAACATCGAGGGTGTCGACGGCTGCGAGCAGTGCGGCCAGCCTCTCGTCGATTTCGATCCCGCGACCTGCGAGCTCGAAGAGTCGATTTCGCGGCACAGCATCGCCGTCTTGACCCCCAAGCCGGTCGTCACGATTCCCTCGACGACGACCGTTCGAGACAGCATCCGGACGATGGCCGAAAAGAATATCGGCTGCGTGCTGTGAAGGACTGCGAACGGCTCGCCGGCGTCTTTACCGAGCGCGACGTGCTCAACCGCATCACGCCCGACTTGGACGCGCTCGATGAGCCGGTGAGCAACTACATGACCCGCTCTCCGGAAACGATCCGCCGCCAGGATTCGATCGCCTACGCACTCCACCAAATGGATATCGGCGGCTATCGCCACATGGTGGTCGTCGACCGCTACGGATCACCGACGGGCATTCTGTCGGTCCGCGACATCCTCCGCTTCTTGTGCGTGCGGTTTGCCGAGATTCGTTCCGAGAGACACTGAGTGCGCCACGGATGGGCGGCCCCATGGCGAACGCCGACACTTCGTCTCTCGAGCGCTCGCCCAATCTGCTCGTCATCGGCGATTTTTTCTCGCCGACGATGACCCCGCTCAGATTATTCGTCGAGCACCTGGTCGGTTCGGGGTGCGACGCTGCGCTTCGCGGCCGGCATCGCCGATCTTGCGGCACGTTCGGCGGAGGACGGTTGGTTTCCCGAACTTGTCATCGTCTGCCAGCACGGCTCGGACGAATTCGCCGAGCCCGACGTGCATCGGCTTGATCGGCCTTTATCCTCTCGCGCGCCTCGTCTGCTGCTACGGCCCGTGGTGTGCCTCCGACGGCCGCACGCGTGACATCTGGCCGCTTGCCGTCCGCGTCCCCGTTGATGCGGCGGCCGAACGCATTCGTCGCGAGCTGGAGGTGCTCTCCGGCCGCCGCCAGCCCCTGCCACTCACCGCCTCGCGCGACGAAGATCTTTCTTTTCGATAACGCACTCGATTAGAGTGTCAGTCGACGCTCAAAACGCCCCCTCACCCCCGGCCCCTCTCCCACGAGGGAGAGGGGAGCAGGAGTTTGTTGGAGAGCATTTTTGTTGTTTCCGCCGTCTTGCTCTCGTCTTTCTCTCCTCGCCCCTTGAGGGAGAGGGGCCGGGGGTGAGGGGGCTCGCAGTTTGATAACCGGTCGTTCGAGAGACCCTCAACATGAAGTTCGCGCCGCTTCTGTCCTTCACGGTTTTCGCTGTCACATCGCTTGCGTCGCCAGTTTTGGGCGCCGAACGTGTCTATTTCGGCACCTACGGTTCCGGACCGAACGAAGGCATCTTTGTCGCCGAACTCGATCCGGCAACCGGCGTGGTCAGCACGCCGCGCCTGGCGGCCGAGGCGGTCGATGCCGTCGTTTCTGGCGTTTGATCCGGGCCACAAATCCCTCTACGCCGTTTCCGAAGTCTCGACGCTTGGGCGGCAAGAAAACGGGTGGAGTCGTCGGCTTTGCCGTCGACAAGGCGACGGGCCGCCTCACGCGGCACAACGAACAACCCTCGGAGGGGGCCGGTCCCTGCCATCTCGTCGTCGACAAGACGGGCAAGAACGTCCTCGTCGCCAACTACGACGGCGGCACGGCGGCCGTGCTGCCCATTCTCGAGCCCGGCCGGCTGCACGCCGGCCTCGTCGTCGGTCGCCCAGCACGGGCACGGCCCCAATGCCGAGCGACAGGAGAAGGCCCACGCCCACTCGATCAACGTCGATCCGGCCAACCACTTCGCCTTCGTCTGCGATCTCGGCTGCGACAAGATTTTCATCTATCACTTCGACCCTGTCGCCGGCACGCTCAAAGCGAACACCCGGCTTCGCGACCCTCCCGCCGGGTTCGGGCCCGCGGCACTTCGCCTTTCATCCCACGGGCCGTTTCGCCTACTCGGCCAACGAGCTGGGCAGCACGGTCACGACATTCTGGTACGACGCCGATAACGGCACGCTTTCTCCCGTCCAAACCCTGTCGACGCTCCCCCCGTCGTTCAAAGAGACCAACACGGTGGCCGAAGTGGTCGTGCATCCTTCGGGCAAGTACGTCTACGTCGCCAACCGCGGCCACGACAGCATCGCGATGTTCACCGTCGACGCGGCCACCGGCCGCCTGACCGCCGCCGGCCACGAATCGACCCAGGGCAAGACCCCCCGCAATTTCAGCATCGACCCCACGGGCACGTTTCTGCTGGCCGCCAACCAGGACTCCGACTCCGTCGTCGTCTTCCGCCTCGACCCGGCCACGGGCAAGCTGAAAGCGACGGGGCAGAAGCTGGCGATTCGCAAGCCGGTGTGCGTGAAGTGGTGAGAGGAAGGGAAGAGGGAAGCGGGAAGAGGGGAGAGGGAAAAGCAAAGACAACGAGCAGATCTTCGCCTGCGTGACGCGGCCGAAGGCCGCCTTTGTATTTCCCTCTACCCTCTTCCCTCTGCCCTCTCCCTCCGTTCACCGCTCCCACCTCTTCAACCGATCCACCATTAGCAGCATCTCCGACCGCTTCTTCTCGAACACGCCGAAGAGCGTGAGCAGCGCGAGGCCGAGGACGAACAAGAAGACCCACCACGGCCAGACGTGGCCGATGCTGCGGGCGGCGTGCCAGACCATGCTCACCATCGACAGGAGCAGGAACGACGTGCCCAGGTACAAAAAGGCCCGCACGCGAAGCATGATCCCGGCGAGCACGCCGAGGACGGACAGTCCGGCGAGCACCATCGGCAGCCACAGCGTCGTGCCGATGCCGTGCTGGAACATCTCGCCCGTCGAGCTGACGTAGATCGTCGTGATGGCAAAGTAGCGGATCGACGCGAGAGTCCCCTCGCTGAGCCGGTTGCGGTTGAGTTGTGCTGCGGCCAGCACCGTCACGCAGGGGGGAATGATGAACATCTGCGGATGCACGAAGAGCGACACGCCGTGCTCGGCAAAGAGTGCGCACAAGGTCGCGTTGCCGACGAGGGCGGCCGCCGCCGAGTAGACGAACGAGCCACGCCGCAGGCTCAGGAACAAGTACAGCACGCCGACGACAAACAGCGTCGTCGAGTATTTCAGTTCGGAATCGAGCAGCCAGAGGCCGATCACCGGCAACACGGGCAAAAAGGCCGCCGTGTACTCGAGCGGCTTCGACAGCACGTTCACCTTGAGCCGGCCGAAGAATTCCGAGATGCCCGTCCCCGCAAAGGCGATCCCCATCACCACGAGCGGCCAATACGGCCTGAGCCAACCCCGGAAGAGCTGCGGATTCGTGAGATACAGGTGTGCGAACAACAATCCGGCCACGACCTCGCTGCCGTAGACGTAGAGGAACCGCTGCTGCTCGGTGGAAAACAGCGGATCGCGTCCCGGCAGGACGGCCAGCGAAATCAAACCGGCCGCCAGTCCCACCAGAGCGATCGCCACGACCACCGTATCGATCACCGAAACCGGGCTGCCCGTCGTGCGATTGAACGACTGGAATTCGAGCCAGAGGATCAGTCCCAGCGCAACGACGGCCGTGCCGGCCACACCGACGGCCGCCCGGCGGATCGAAGCGAACCACGTGCTCCCCCGCGGCACAAGCCGCACGAGCGGCAGGCCGTAGACAAACGCGACGGCCGCCAGGCTGACCAAGACGCGAATCGAACGCCTGAGCCCCTCGTTCGGCAGCGGTCCCGGTTCCATCAGCGCCCAACCGAATTGCACGGCGGCCACCGCCGCGATCGAGAGCGAAGCCACTTGAAGACTGCCTGCCCGCCGCCCTGTTGCCAACAGGGCCACGCCGGCCGCCAGCGCCAAGACCGCACACGAAAGGGCAATCCGCAATTGGGCTTCCGGGAATGTCAGGACCGAGAAGCCGGCTGCGATCACGACCAGCGACAAAGCCACGTTCATCGTGGTCAACCACGCGTGAGTCGCCTCCCCTTCGTCCTCCGCCAGTTGCCCGCCCATTCGCAAGGTGATGGCCCGAAGCGGCCGGCGAAGCGCCCAGATCGCGCTCGTGGCAACGACGAATGCGGCCAGTGAGCCCGCAGTCCAAACAATCAGCTCGCGATGCGGCAAATTGAATCGGTCCAGCGCCGTCGCAATCGCGATCAGGCCCAACGCGTAAAGCGTCGGCAGTCCATGCCGGGCTCGGCGTTCCCACAACGTCGCCAGAGACAAAAGTGCCAAGAGTGACAGTGCCGTTCCTCCGAGCTGGCTTGCCGGCGTGATCGGGACGAGATTCTGCGGACGAAACTGCAGCAGCTGCTGTCCGAGCACCAAAAACGCCGGCACCGCTGCGGCCAAAGTTCCCACAACGGCAACAAAGTGATGCGCGGGCGGCCAGCCGAGAATGCGCTCGACGATCGCTCCGCGGCGCTCGCGAATGACGACGATTGCCGTCCAGGCAAGCGCCTGCACGCTCATGCCGATCAACGTGATGTGGATCAGGTCGAGCACCTTCTGGTCGGGAACTTGCCCGCCCGACCACAGCCACGGGTTCGAGGCCGATGAAGGCTGAGCCCAGACCGGCAAAGACCGAGCGAGAGATAGCACGCGCAACTCGGCCCGCACGCTTCGCCGTCGTGGCAGCGAAAAGCAGTGTGCACAGCGAAATCCAAAGCACCGAACCGGCCGACCACCAGGGCCGCATCGGATCGGACCACAAGCCGCGGGTGGCGAAGAGCGCGACGACCGGTGTGAGCCACAACGACCAAGTCGCAAGACGGGGTCCAAAATCCAAAGTCCAAGGTGCAAGGTCGAATGCTTCGGGCACCACCACTTCCGGTGTGACTACTTCGGGTGCCACTGGCGAGGGGCCGGTCATTGGGGCCGGCCATGAAGCCGGGGGCTCGCCAGTGTCTTCGGCTGTGCCTTCAACTTCGAAGTTCGTTTTCCGACCTTGGACCCTTCCCAACGCGATGCGTCGCCGCTGCCACGACTCCGATCAGTCCGCACCAAAGACCGATGGCCGTGTGGAACGAGAGCCAATTGCCCGTAGCGTTCCGCGCGTCGAGGGAGGCGGCAGCCAGCGGTGCGGCGGCCACCAGAAAAACGAAGCCCGAAGCGACCGCCGAACGGCTCCAGTTTTGTCGCCGCGACAGACCCCAATCGCAGGCCGCCAGTGCCAACAGCGTCCAGCCCAAGAGCGATCCGCACTCTTTGACGGAATCCAACAGCGGTGCCGGTTGCAGCCACAGACCGGCTGCCGCGCCGACGCTGAGCAGCATGGCAAAGAGCCCCGCCAGCAGCACCTGAGTCACAACGGCCGCACGCAACGGCGTTGCGGAGGCGGTTAAGGGCGAACGCCGCGCGGCGAAGTGTTCCGCGGCAATCCACAGATCGGCGGCGATGGCGGCCGCAAGGCCCATCTCCTGCAGAAACGGAACAAAGTCGGCCAGCGTCTGCCGCTGCGGATCAAGGGCGATCCAATAACAGCCGACGAGCCCGAACGTGCACTGGCCCAGAAACGTGGCCGAGATGCCCCATGTCGGCTCGCGGTCGGCCAGGGCATAGATCAGGAACGACGCGGCCAGGATCGCCAACGGAATCGCGTCCGAGGCCGTCGGTCCCAGCCGATCGAAAAACCCACTCAGCGGCCCGGCGGCGATCCGCCCCGCCGACCAGGCTCACCATGTTGCCCGCAAGGATGGTCAGGATCGAAAAAGCCGTCGAAACGACAAGCGCGTTCCGTACGTAGATCAAGTTTTTCCACCGCGGATCCGAGCGTCCACCCGGGCCGAACCGTCATCAGCGGCCGCACTAAGGCTCCACAAGATGGCAATGGCGAGCGCAGTCACGCGCCGAGGCCCAGCAGAGGGCAGACGCCGTCGCCAGATCTCCGTCAAAGCGGCACGCGATGAGGAAAGGGACGCTCGCCAAAATGGCAGCAATTCCCGCCAGGCTCGCGAGCGTGGGCCGTTCCCAGTGAGCGGCCAGGAGCGACACCGCCATGACCGCCAGCGCGACCCACGCGCCGGCTCCCAGCCCCTGACCGTAGGGAGTCGGCAGTCCGGGCCAGACCGTGCCCGGCGTGAGGGTGACGAATCGCCCGACAAGAATCACGAGAACCATCGCGGTCCCGAGGATCACCGCCGCTTCGCGGGCCGTCCTCGCGAAGAGAGCCCGCGAACCGGCCACAAGGGCCGCACAGAAGAACGGGGCGACAACGAGCACGTAAAACGGCATCGGTCCGGCGATCGTCGAACCGACGCGAATCGCCTGGGAATAAATCCCGGGGACTGCCGCCAGCGAGCACGTCGCGGTCAAACCGACGACCACCGCTCCCAACACGACGCGGTCGACCTTGAGCGGCACGTCGAGCAACACGCGGCGCGATCGCCCAAAAAGGCCGGGCCACACGCCGCGCGGCGATCCACAGCCCGCTCCACACGGCCAAGGCGCCGAATTGCCAGTTCAAATGCAGCGGAGCCGTGTAACTGCCGGTCCACCACTCTTGCTTGCTGGCAATATCCGGTCACGCAGTAAACAATTCCCACCGTTCCGACTGCCTGCGCGGCGGCCGCAAGCCCGGGCAATGCCGAGAGTCAGGGCGGCCGTAAACCAAACGGCGGCGATGACGAAGCCGTAAGACGCGTGTGGGAAGAAACGATCGCTCGTGACAGAGAGCATCGACGGAACGGCGAGCGCCGACACGGCAATTGCTGCCAGCGTGAGCGGAACGACGAGCGCGTCGAAAAGTGAACCGCGCAGATCGAATCTCGGCGACAGAACTCGGCCCTTCTGCCGAGCCGAGGGGTTGATCCCCTCGGTCTTCCAATGCGGCCGCTGCGCGGCTTGAGCATTGGGGTCTGAACTCGTCGCGTGCGCGGTTGCGACGCCCTCGGGTCCCCCTTGGGCGTCCGAGGGTGCCGCGTTCATGCGCGGCCCCAATGGCCGCAACCCCTCGGCTCGGGAGACCCCGCTAACCGCGAAGAGTTTCTCGAAGGTCTCGATGAACGGCGTGGCCCCAGCGCCGCATCGTGCCATCTCGATCCGTGCCCAGCCCGCGTAGAGCGTGCAGAGGACGGCGTGCACCAGCAGCGCCACCGTCCACGGATCGGCCGGATTCCATCCCCATTCGGCCAATCGTGCCGCGATCGTCCGAGTTCATCGCGAAACCGTGGCCGAGGGCGGCCAGGAGCAGGGCCGCGCCGATCCACGTGGCGTAGGGGCGGCGAATCCACCAGGCGGCGACCGACCAGCGGAGTGCCAGCACGAGAAAGACGGCCGTCGCCAGATTGTGATCGGGCAGCTTCCAGACGATGGCAAACACGGCAATCGCCGCCGCGGCGCCGGCGTGCAGGAGGGCGCTGCCGTAATAACCGACCGCGTGCATGCGGGCCCGCGTTTGACGCAGGATGAGTGCCGCGCCATCTGCGACGATCGACAGGAAGGCGAGAATCAGGCCGGACCGCGCTTTGCGCAAGAGTTGGGCCAGGCCCTCGCTCGTTGCGGATTCGACGGTGATGCGGCCGGCCGACCAATGGAATCCAACCAGGCAAGCCAGCGAAAACGACGCCGTCGCGAACAGATGCAGCGCAGGCATCTCCGCCATGAAGGCCAGCGCCGAGAAGGCGATCGCGTTGAGCAGGCCCACCTCGACAAGCAGATCGGGCCGCGGCCAGGCCAGGACCACGGCGGCCAACAACAACACTCCGCCGAAGAGCGCGATCGCCGTTCCTGTCGTGCGATAGCCGGCCTCTTTTTCGGCCTGGTCCTCTGGGTGCCACGCCCACGGCTTTGCGTGGGTGTGCGAATCCGTTTGACGTTCCCGTCTAAGTTCATGGCCACGCCCACGCAAAGCCGTGGGCGTGGCACCCGACTGGGACATCCGTTGCTGGATCACCAACCCCGCCGCCGTCAGTGTCGCCGCAAGCAGACTCATCAGTGGCGAGAGCAACGACAGGGTCGGCAGGATTGTGCCTGATTTCACGGCGAGAAAGGCGGCCGCGATCACCAGCGAAAAGAGGCCAATTCCCAAGAACCGAAACGACTGCGCTGCGCGACGCGGCGACAGCCGCTTTCCGGCCGACAAGCGCTTGATGTGCGCGATCGCCGCGGCAAAGAACGAGGCAAACGGAAGAGCGAATAACAGCAACGTGCGCCACTCGGCTTCGCCGGGCAGCGTCAGACGACCGATCAGCGACATGCCCACCGCCGAGCCGGTGACCGCGACGAACATCGGCCACGGATTCCGCTTGTTGAGAATCCGGGCCGCGGAATAGACGAGGCCCGCCAAAGCCGCCAGGCCGAACGTGACGGCGCCGTAGTCGATCGGCCCATATTCGGGCGTGTTCGCGTTGAGCACCATCGCCGCCAGCACGTTGAGCGGCACGAGCAGCGTCGAGACGAGAAGCAAGCCGCGGCTTGTCGATTTGAGCCGCCAGCGATTGAGCGTGTAGAGTCCGGCCCCGTGCATGGCGGCGGTGACCGCGAGGAACACGGCGACCGGGAAATAGGGGATCCATTCCTTCAGCGTCGCCCATAGGCTGATCACCAAACCGACCGAGCTGACCACGATCAACAGCCCGCTGACCAGCTCGCCCCAGCGAATGTTCTTCTCTTCCATGAACGACTGCAAAACGCCAGCCAATCCCCGCGGCTCGCTTTCAAGCGACGCCAAAGCGGGTTCCGTTTCGTCGATGACTTCGGTGACTTCGACCGGATCGACCCATTCGGTGCTCTCAGGCGGCGCGGCATCGCGTCGTCGGCAGAGCCGCGGCCTCGTCCCGTTCCCTCGTTCCCAAGCTCTGCTTGGGAACGCGCTTTCTCGAAGCTCTGCTTCGCTTCCTCCGAAGGTCCCCCCGGTGCGGAGCCCGGCACCTCATTCGCAGCCGGCGCGACCGCTCGCGAAGCGGGCGGTACGGCCGTCTCCCGAGTCTCTTCGCGGGCAGATCCGTTGCCGTACGAGCCGCCTGCACCTTGGCTGCGGCGACCGCGGCAGCCCCTTTCGCGCCGCGATCGGCGATATCCGCGCCGACCGCGTCCAGAACTTCCCGGCGCAGCGAGTCCGAAATCCGGCCGCTCTTGGCCAACCGATCATCTGGCGGATCGTGGCGTGGAGTTCATCTTCCAGCGCGGCGATCTTCTGCTTTCCCAGGTGATAACCGCACTTGGGACAGATGGAGCCGTGAGAAATCCACGCCGCGCAATTCGGACAATCGCCGCCGGGAAACACCGCCTCGCCCCGCCCGCCGGCGAACAGGGTGTAGACAAAATGAACGACCGCCACGATGACGAAAATGACGAAGCCTACGCCCAGGAGTACGCAGACTGAGTGATTCCATGTCGAATCCAAGGTTTGTCGAAGGGCGGTCGAAAAGAGTCTTGCGTCTGGAGTCCGGAGTCACTGGCTGCTTTGTCGACGCCAGACGGTCATCAAAAGATGGGGCGAAATCGGGCGATCGATATAACGCGGATGAGGGGGGGAGGGCAGAGGGCAGAGGGCGGAGGGGAAAGACAAAGAAAGGCAAGCGACGCCTGTTTCTTGTGGCCGAAGGCCGTTTGTCTCTTCCCTCCGGCCCTCCCCGCTCGCCCTCGTCTCTCGTTTGTAAGACGTTAGCGGGGTGCGAGTTATTCCTGGAATGAGGGGCGGAGGCGGGGGAATAAAACAAGCGGCCTTCGGCCGCGAATGCAGGCGAAGCCTGCTGCCGGTGCCTTTTCCATCCGCCCTCTGCCCTCCCCCCTCCCGAGAGCGATCTTTCCCCAAATCGCGACTTCGTTACCCTTCCCGCCCGTTTGCAGGACAGACGGATGTCCGGCTCGATTTCCGCGCACTCGGAGCGGGCGCAGAGCCTGAAATCGACATTTAGGGTGGACAATGCGTAAGGGCAAAGGAGTGTGCCGATGATTGGGCGTCGTTTGATAGGACTGGTGGTGGCAGGAGCCATCACGTTGATCGCTGCAACCACGCTGCACGTGGCGGGAGTCTCAGCCCAGGACTTCACGCAGCAACAACAGCAGCAGCCAAACGCGGCCAGCACGCAGCCGAACGCCGGCGCCCCCCGATCTCGTTCCCGCCGCAGAATCCGACTCCGGGCCGAGGCCCAGGCTCCCGGACAGGCTCCTCCGCAGAATCCGGCCCCCTCGATCGATCCCTCGTCGCCCGAGGCAGCAGGCCGCCAACGATCCGAATATGGAAGTGCTGACCAAAGGCACGATTCACGAAGCCTTCGCTCAGCCGGTCGTGTTCAATCCCACGCCGAGCGCGGTTGTTCCCACCAAGCCGCCGGAGCCGGTCGAGGAAATGCCGCCGGAACAAAAGCCGTCGGGCGATCACGTCGTCTGGATCGCCGGTTATTGGACGCTATCAGGCCGACGGTCAGAAATACGTCTGGACGAGCGGCATCTGGCGGGCCATGCCGCAAGGCCAAGAATGGGTTCCCGGTTACTGGAATCCGGCCGACGGCGGATTCCAGTGGGTCTCGGGCTTCTGGCGCAAAGACACGGCCGCGACTGCGGTCAACTACCTGCCGCAGGAGCCGCCCAAGACGCTCGAGCAAGGCCCCGTCGGCGCGGCCCCTTCGGCCGATTACGTGTGGGTTCCCGGCCATTGGGTGTGGTGGCATGAGCACTACGCCTGGCGTCCCGGTTTCTGGGCGGCGGCCAATCCGGACTGGATTTGGATGCCCGCCCACTACGTGTGGACTCCCAACGGCTACATTTTCGTTGACGGACATTGGGACTACTGCGATGGAGCACCGCGGCGTGTTCTTCGCGCCGGTCGTCTTCCGTCCGGGCGTGTTCATCGGACCGGGTTTCTGCTATACGCCGGTCGTGGCGATGGACTTCAACGTCTGCACCGGGTGCCTGTTCTGCGGCCCGGCTGCTACTGCTTCGGCAATTACTACGGACCGGCCTTTGTCGGGGTCGGCATCTATCCCTGGTTCGGATGGCATGGACGCTATGGATATGACCCGTGTTTCGCCTACTACGGTTGGCGTTACCACGGCGACCCGGGCTGGCGGAATCGCCTCGTGGTCGATTATCGCTTCCGCATCGGACATCCCGAGGCGCGGCCGCCGGTCACCTTTGCGGCCTCGCTCCGCTTCGGCGGACCGGCCCTTGCCGTGCACATCAATGTCTTTGCGGGTCGCGGCGGCGGGATGCGGTTCGAGCGCATCGGCGCCGCCCGGCGCGCGGCAATCCGCCGCGAAGTTCGCGAACAGCACATGGCCAACGCGCGCCGCGCGGAGGCCGAGCGTCGATGCGGCCCGCGAGGGTTCGCACAGCGCGGAAATCCACAAATCGAACCTGTCGGCGAGCCACGGCGCGACCGCCCGCCCGCGCGCAACAGGCTCGACCTCAACAACGAGCCAACACGCGGCAGCCGGCGCGCACTCCACCGCGCCAGCGCGCGTCGGCCCGGTGAAAAGTAAGCTCGGCACTCGACCTCGAGTGTCGGTCGAGTCGGAAACGCAAAAGGACTGGCGGGTCGGCAAGGTCCGCCAGTTTTTTTGCTTCTGTTTCGAGTCGACCGAAGCCGTTCGCCGGGCTTGGCTCGAGGCGTCTCGCGACTCCCAATAGCCCTATTATGCCCATTTTGCGGTTCCAGATTCAGATGAAGTTTTTTCCTGCATTTGCGTCCGCCATGGGGGGAGATGACTTGTGCTTGACATGGAGCAAGCTTGGCAGGTGGAGCCCGAAAGTCCCGTCTTGCCTCAGGCCGTGGGTTTGTTCAAAAGAGCGGCCGAGCGATCGTCGGCTCGACATAAGTTCAACTCGCAGCGGAGCTTGAAAAAATTCGCGGTCCCAAGCAGTGAATTTGGTCCCGTGGTGCGGGCCGACTTTTTCTGGGTGCAGCCCAAAAAAGTCCCCTTTTTTACACCGCAAAAAAGCCAAAAAAGTCGGTCTGAGCGACTCGCGTGGTCGGTTGGCTCACTTTCCAGGTGAGTGTGGCGATCAGCGTCTCGCCCGCAGTTCATGACGACCGGCTCGTCGAGGCGAATTTCGACTCGTTGGCCCGTTTGAGTTGCCTTGCTGCGGGATGATCCGGCCCTGGATTTCGATTCTGGCGTCGGCTGTGCCTTTTGTTGGCGGGCAACTCGAAAACCAATTCCTGCAGACGCACCGATCCGTATTTGACGTCGATGCTGTTGGTCTGCGAGTTCTGCCCGCGGGTCTGGTGCAGAGTTCCCCACCCGTGCGCGGCAGAAAAAAAGGCCCTGAAATTGTCGTGCCTGCCATCGCGGCGCGAACCCGATCCGGCCGGCCGGACCGTCGTAGAGTAACCCGCTGAGCGAGATCAAACAGCCCCACGACGCCATCGCCCGGGCGTAGTGATCGCCGCACTCGACTTCGTTCCAAGGATTGTGCCGGCGGCCGTCATAACGGTCGTCGATTCCGCGGATGATGCTCAGGCCCTCGCGGATCAGGCCCTCGTTGAGCAGGGCCGAGGCGACCTGGTATTCGGTGCCGGTCCAAACTTCGTCGCGATACAGGACTGGCTCGGACATGCGTCCGCCTTTGGGCCACGTGCACGTAAATAAACCCGCGTCGCCCGGGCGGGCGAACCACCGCTGCGGCGGATGGGCTTGATTCTGGGCGGCCACGTCGGGCGCCCAGTTGTAGCGATAGACCGATTTGAGCGCCGTGCGGATCGATTTCGACCGGATACAAATGCCCCAAATCGACCTGATTGGCCCACGTCTGGCCAAATAATTGGTCGGCCAGACAGCCGTCGCCGTATTGCAGATTGGGCGAGCGCACCGGCGGGGATTCGCTGGTCGAAGTACTCGCCGTTCCACAGGTTGTCGACCGTCCAACGGCTCCCCTTGGCGGCGATGGACGCGACAGCGTTTGGCGAAGGCCCGATCCCCTTGCAGGTCGGCCATTCTTGCGGCCGCTCTGAGTGCCGCCAGATAGAGTGCTCCCACAAACGTGTTGGGACCAAAAAAAGCGAGGTCGAACGTGTTCCATTGGTCGTCTTCGATGACGCCGTCATCGTTGCGATCATGGCCGATCTCGTACTCCATCACCTGCTTGATCTTGGGCCAATGCTCCTTGAGGAACCGTGCCGTCCTTGGACATCAGGTGCTCGCGATAACACTTGAGCACGGTGCCGCACTGCCCGTCGGCGGCGTAGGGTTGTGACGGGTTTTCGCCGCGGAATCCGACGCGGCCGGTTTTGGCGTCGAAGCCGACGCCCAAGTCCTGCATGACGCGGGCACTGCGTTCCAACTCGGGAAAGAGTCGGGCCATTCCCTGGGCGTAGTTCCAAACATGGGTGCACGTCCCGTCGCAGCAGCCGACGCCTTCCCAGGCCCAAAATCGGCCGTTTTTCCGCCATTGCACCGTGTTGGTCGCCAGGGTGCTGATCGGTTTTATCAATCGGGCCAGGAGCCAGTGGGGCAGCGAGCTGTCGAAATAGGTGGCATGGAATTGCCGCGTGAGGCTCGTCAAACGGTCCAGATGCGACTCCAGGTACCGGGCGACGCTCAGAGCACTGTCGAACCAGTTTCCATACATGCGGCCGTGCTCGCCGCCGGCAAAGTGCCACGTGAGCAAAAAAACGACCTCGCGAGACGCCCCCGGTTCGAGTGAAAACTGGGTGAGCAATCCTGCGTTCGGGATTGCTCTCGCCGAGCGGAAATTCGACCGATTTCGACGCCCACGGGACTGCCGGGCCGCATCCCCGTCTTCCGAAAGCTGTCGAAACGCTCCGGATAAACCGCAGCGGACTCATCCAGAACCGACAGAGCCAATGTGCCGAAATCGGGTTGCCGGTCGAGCGGCGGCAGCTGCATTTCCCTCGGGGGCGCATCGGCAAAGCGGATATCGTCGACATTGATGTGGCCCCAGCCGCCGGTCGCATGGTCGATGATTTCGATCGTCGCCGGGCGGCCGAGATGGTCGCTCACCTCCCAAAAATCCCATTCGAGGCGTTCGTTGTTTTTGCCGGTCGCCGTCCGAATGACTTTGCCGCCGGAAAGCAAATTGATGCAGGTTTTTCCCGCATGATTCCCGCCACCGATGCGGAAATGAATGTAGCGATGGCGGATC
This sequence comes from uncultured Planctomycetaceae bacterium, assembly GCA_963756305.1. Classification (GTDB taxonomy): domain Bacteria; phylum Planctomycetota; class Planctomycetia; order Planctomycetales; family Planctomycetaceae; genus DASPSM01. Next base: position 166,733 of record CAVWNP010000001.1, on the reverse strand, counting down.
GTGAACTTGGGAGAGGTCAGGCTGCCCGTGCTTTGATCGCCGCCGACGTAGCTATTAACCAGCCCCTTGCCGCCAAAGCCGCTGACCGGTTGCTGATTGGGCAGTGTGCCTGCGACCGGTTTCTCGCCGAACGCAGTTCCCGTTTTCTTCCAGTCGCCGTAGCTGCCCGACTCGAAGTCGGCAAACACTTCCGGCGGGCGCGTTGCCGAAGGGTTCGGCCGATCGAGTTCACGAATGCTCATCACGAGGCTGGCCAGTCCCGATTCATGGACGGCCCGATTTTGGCGGACCGCGGTGTAGCGTCCGGCATGCCGCTGGCCGACGGGGTTTTGAATCCAACCGCCGAATGAGACGTCGACCGGCTCGTGCGCTGTGTTGGTCAGCCGATAGCGCAGAACGGTTCCGGGAATCGCGGAATCCCGGGCATTGAGCGGAATAAAGGGGCTGAACGCCTCGAGAGAGACGTCGAGCGGCCAAGACTCTTTCGCGGCTGGATAATGGACCTTGCCGATGGGATATTCGCCGGAAAACTCGATGTCCGAAAACGAGTGCTTGTCGAGCGTGCGGTAGGTGGTTTCGCCGCCTTTTGGCGTCGCGGCGATGCCGAAGCCCTGTTGGACGGGGGATGGCGGCGTGTAGGTTCGATAGGAGGTATCCCCGAAGCCGGTGAAGCGATCGACGTTAAAGATGCCCCATTCGGCAAGCGTGCCGTCGCCGCGCAGATAAAGCTGGCCGGCGCAAATCCCTCCGACGGGCATGCCAATGCACGTCAGCTCCTCGCCGGTATACGTCTTGGAAGTCCCTTTGGCGAATAAGTGTTCCACCCAGGCCGGATCGAGGTTTTTGTCGGCGGGGATGTGATGCGTACCGGTCTTTACCGCTGCCGGCGTGGTCGAGCAACACTGATCCAGGACGCTGAGTGCCAGAGACCCGGCCCCCGCGGCCAGAAAGCCGCGCCGGGAGACTTCGTTCGATTCCATGGGTTCTCCCTGCTGCGAGCGACGGTCAGTCGAAACGTCGGTGGGTCCGAGCATCGACCGAAAAAAGGAGGATGGCATATTCGCTCCGGGGGCGGCAACCGAGCCGAGAATGGCCCCCTCAAGAACTGGTCTCGCCGCATCTTGGGGCCTTTGCTAAATTTCGCTCCCCTTCTCGAAAAACCATTGAAATTCAATCTACGCAAGGGCTCTCCCATGCCGCGCCGATCGAATTTTTGCCGTACGTTTTGGACGACAGCCACAGCCGTGATTGTGATCGTGCGCAGAATCGCAGCCCGGCATCGCAGGAAAAAGAGGCTCCGCGAGAGCCTGCCGTCGCGACGCGACCTGTTGCAGCCGCCAATCAGACCGAGTATCGGCTCGAATACAAATTTCGGCCCAACCAGGATGTGCGGCTGCTGAAGGTCTTTGCCTCCCAGATGAAGGTTCAAAAAGGGGGGCGGACGGACGTCAGTTCCATTCAGTCCTCGACCGAACGGCACTACCGGGTAACCTCGGTCGACAAGGACGGTTCGGCAGTGCTCGATTTGACGATCGACAACGTGAAAATCGCGTTTTCAGTGAACGGCACGTCGCAAGTCACGTATGACACACGCGGACAGGACGCACCGCCGGCGCAATTCGAGAGCGTGAGGGATTGCATCGGCAAACACGCGTTGGTTCGGGTGGACACGCGCGGCCGCGTTACCGAGATGGACAATTCGCATTCCAGCACGCTGGAAGATCGCGACTTCCTGGTCGTGCTCCCGGAAAAGCCGGTACGGATCGGCGATGAGTGGTTCGACGACTACCCGGTCCGCGTGCAAGGTCACCAAGGAATTGGCTCAGAAAGTGACTCTGCGACGGCGGTACAAGCTGACAGCCGTCAACAACAACGTGGCGCTGATTCACGTCGAAATCGCGGAAGTGAGCGCGGTTAACGACTCGGAGGTGCTGGCCGGGTTGGTGTCACTGACTCCAAAAGGAACGGTCCTTTTGGATATGGAGCAAGGGACGCTGACCTTACGGGATCTGCACTGTGATCGCACGGAAATCGGCGTTTTGGGGCCGGCCAGCAGCATCGCCGGCGTGACGGACACGCGGGAAACGCTTCGATAATGCCGAATTCGCCCCGGCGATCACTTGTCCCACGGAGTATACTTGCCCGACGATAATTAGAATCGCTTGTCGTAAGGAGAGTCCGGACGGCCGGGGCACGTGCTCCGGCCTTTGAATTCCGCAAGTTGCGACAGGCCAATTGGAACCTTTGCGGCGTGCGAAAACCACGCACGTTTGGCCTACGATGGATGCCCAGCGGAAACGGGTCGAAATCTCGCAGCAGATGCGGAGTTTGCTCATCTCCGCGCGGCGGATCGCCGTCGAGAACGACGCCCAAGCCCTGGTCATCCTGGCCGAGGTTCCTTTCGATTTTGCTTCCATCCGACAGTACTTGCGCAAAGTCCGTCTGATCGTCGCCAGCGACAAGCCGGACGTGCAAAAGGCGGCCAAAGAGGACGAGATCGATCTGGTCCCCTTGGTCCACGAGCCGCAAACGCGACAACTGCAATTGAGCCAGGCCCTGCTGGAAGCGATTGCCGACGACCTGCTGCAGCCGGGCGACCGAATTGTCGCCCTTTATCCCGTTTACGAACGGGCGGTCATCGATTCGATCAGCCTGGTGAGCCTGTCGGAGCACCTGGCGAAGCTCACGGCTCGCGACCTGCGGCGGCTGGAGACGACGGTTCCCTTGGAGACGCTGCGACTGGTCGTCGACCTTGCGGTGGAAATCGGTCGCGACGGCCGGGAAGGCAAGCCGGTGGGCACGATGTTCGTGGTCGGCAATCACCGCAAGGTGCTGCAAATGTCGCACGAGCAGGTGCACGATCCCTTCAAGGGCTATAACCAAAAAGAGCGGATGATCCGCAATCCCCGCGTGCGGGAGAGCATCAAAGAGATTGCTCAGCTCGATGGGGCCTTTATCGTCTCCGCCGATGGCATCGTCTGCGCGGCCGGCCGAAATATCGACGCACCGGCCGAGGGCCTGACGCTGTCCAAGGGGTTGGGCTCGCGACATTGGGCTGCGGCGGCCATCTCGAAGGCGGCCCGTTGCATCGCAATTGCCGTTTCGGAGTCGACCGGAACGGTCCGCATCTTCCAGAATGGCCATGTGGTGCTCCGGATCGAGCCGATGGATCGGGCCATGAAGTGGTTCGACGTCGATACCGAACCGCCGGCCGGGCCGGACTAAGCGCGTCGCGTCCCGCCTCGTCCAGTTGACCGTCCGGCGGCGGCCTGCTACAAAAATGTTCCCTGCCGCCTTTGGCAACGTTGCGACGAGCCATTTGGCGGCGTGTTCTATTTGACAAGGACCGATGCGAGCATGGGACGAGTCGAACGCGATCGCGAAATCGCACGCCGCCGAACGCGCAGAGCCAAATTGAAAAAGCTCCGCGCACGTTTTGCCAAGGCCACGGACCAGGCGACCAAAAACCTGATTCTTGCCAAGGTCCGCCGTATCAGTCCGTTTGCCGTGCTGGAACAGCCCACGGAATAATGCGTTCCGGCAATCGGTGGCTCGCCGAGGGCTGGTGCAAGGCGCACGCCCGGCTCGACTCCCGCAGGCGACTTGTTCCGCATACGGCCAATTACTTCGCCACACGCTGAACTGAGCTTAGGCTTGTTCGCGCCGCAGTCGGGGTCTCAGGGTCAGACTAATCGCCGACGAAATAGTTGGCGACGGCCGAGTCGATCGCCGCTTGCGTCAACTCGAATTTGCAGTCGTGAAAGTTGCAGTGGTTGCGCACTTGCAGCAGCAAATCACGTGCGTGACAGAATCGAAACGGCCGGCTAGCCGCTTCGATAGTGTGTTGCGATCAGATGCTCGACGACCTCTGGGTGAAACTCGAGCGAATACTTTTCGGCGGCCGTGCGGCAGAGTTGGCGGAATTCGTCCTCGCTCGGATCGCGGACCTCGACTTTGTAGGGAATCCGCCGCAGAAAGGCCTCATCGACGAGTTGTCGCGGCTCGAGATTCGTCGCGAAGACGATCATCTGATTGAAGGGGACTTGAATCTTGCGGCCCCCGGGCGTGGTCAAAAAGTCATAGCGTTTTTCCAGCGGGATGATCCACCGATTCAGCAGATCGACGGAGCTGACTCGTTGACGTCCGAAATCGTCGATGACCAGCGTACCGCAGTTGCTCTTGAGATGCAGCGGCGCTTCGACGATCCCGCTGGCTGCGCGACGTCCGATCTCGAGGTTTTCGAGCGTCAGTTCGCCGCCGGCGACGATCGTCGGCCTCCGAATCTGAATCCAACGCGGATCGGGTCGCTGGCTTTGCGTTTGATGATCGGGCGAGACCTCGGTATGAACCATCGGATCGAAGATTTGAATGAATTCCCCGTCGACATCGATGACCCGCGGGATCCAGATCGTCGGCCCAAAGGCCGCCGTCAATCGCTCGGCGATGCTTGTTTTGCCGTTGCCCGGCGCGCCATACAAAAACAAGGCGCCAACGGAGGAGATTGCCTCGCCGATTTGCCCAAAAATCCTTCGATCGATGAGCAGCCCCTCGAGCGCTCTTTGCAAATCGGCTGGTTTGGGGGGCTGATTGGTGGGCGATTGGGCCACCACGCTTGCCACGTATTCATCAAGCGGCACGGGTGCCGCGCCGTGGTACGACGAATGCTGGAACAATCGCGATGCGCGTTTGAATCCGATCGGGGTCAGTTCGTACTCGTAGTCATTGACGCCGGAAGACGATTTGTACGCCACGATCTGCTCGGTCTTCAGTCGGCGTAACAATTCGATCAGGATCGGCAAGGGCAACCGCAGCGAATCGGCAATCTGACGTCCGGTCAGCACATTGCCCGTCAATAATCTTTTGAGAACGAGCGATTCGACGGTGCCCTGCGGTAATCCAGTTGCCGTGATTGATCCCGGCTCCGGCGGTAGAAACGCGCGTTCGGGAGACGCGGCGTTCGCGCTTGCGGACGCTTCGGACAGCTTGATCATCACGCGCGTATCCAATTGATTGTCGTTCGAGAGGGTGCTTTGAAAGCCGCGCAGACCTACGCAATACGGGTGAACGGAGCTTACGTTACAAGAACGTAAAGTCAAATTGGTTTGGGACCCCACGGTTGAATTGACCTGAATCACTGCCGGTGGCTGCTTTTGGCTCGTTCCCCAGCCGGATAAAATCCTCGTGACCGCCAGAGTCATTCCAAAGGGAACTGAATCGTGAAAAAAACCGCGCCGAAATGGCGCTTGATGCTTGTAGCCGCGATCTTATCGGTTGCAAGTGGCCTTCCGCATTTGGCAAAAGCTGAACCAAACAATCGCGGCGCCGGGTTGGAGCGAAATCCCAATCTCGTGTTCATCCTGGCCGACGATTTGGGCTATGGCGACCTCGGTTGTTACGGTCAAAAGCAGATCGCGACGCCCAACATTGATCGATTGGCGCGTGAGGGGGTCCGGTTCACCCAGTTTTATGCAGGGTCGACAGTCTGTGCTCCGTCGCGTTGTGTGTTGATGACCGGACTGCACACCGGCCATTGCTACATTCGTGGAAATGCCGACCAAAGTCTGCGGCCCGCCGACCACACGGTGACTCAATTGCTGCAATCCGCACGATATACGAATGGTCTGTTCGGCAAGTGGGGCTTGGGTAAAGAGGGGACCGAGGGCGTTCCGACGCGCAAAGGCTTTGACGAATTCTTCGGGTATCTCGACCAGCACCACGCGCATAATTACTACCCGGCTTATCTCATCTCGAACGAGTCACGCGTCGCCCTCAAAAACGTCGTTCCGGGCAAGGGCCCTTTCGGGAGCGGCGTCGCCACGACCAAAGTCGAATACAGCGCCGATCTAATTGTGGACCGAGCGCTGGCCTTTATCGACCACAACAAGGAACGGCCGTTCTTCTTGTATTTCGCATCAACGCTTCCGCACGCCAACAACGAAGCCAAGCCGAACGGGATGGAAATTTCCGACTACGGCGCCTACCGCGACAAAAGTTGGCCCCCTTCCGAAAAGGGTCAAGCGGCCATGATCAGCCGACTCGACTCAGATGTCGGGCGACTGCTCTCAAAGCTCAAGAACGACGGCCTCGAAGAACGGACCGTTGTCTTTTTTTCTTCGGATAACGGCCCCCATCACGAGGGGGGCCATGATCCCAAGTTTTTCGACGACAACGGACCACTTCGCGGAACAAAGCGGGATCTCTACGAAGGCGGGATCCGTGTGCCGCTAATTGTCCGCTGGCCGGGCCGGGCGCCCAGCGAGTCCGTTTGCAATCATGTCGGCTATTTCGGCGATTTTTTTGCGACTGCGGCCGAGATTGCCGGCACCGCCCGTCCGGCCGGTCTGGATAGCATCAGTCTTCTGCCCGCAATCGTCGGACGAGGGGCGGAGCAACCGGAGCATCGTTATTTGTATTGGGAGTTTTACGAGGGGGGTTCCAAACAGGCCGTTCGACTCGGCAATTGGAAGGGGGTCATCCACCCCATCGAGCCGCAATCGGTGGAACTCTACGATTTGCGGACCGATCTGGGCGAAAAACGGGACATCGCGGCGAGCAACCCAGAGGTCGTCAAGCAAATCCTGGCGATCGCCCACTCCGCGCACGTTCCGTCTCAGCGCTGGCACTTCGCAAAGGCAAGCGGGCCTGCACAAGCGCGGCCCAAAAAGTCATGACCGCGCGGCGTGAATTGGAATTATTGATCGGCGTTATCCTCTTCCGTAGCGCTGCTGCTCGGTACGAACACGGTGCGGGCCGGCGACATCGCGCGGACCTGCGCAACGCCCAACATTCTCCTTCTGCTGACTGACAACCAGCGAATGGACGGTGGAAAAGCACCGGCATCGGCGATGTCTGGCACGTCGCCGCCGGTGATCTGTATGGCGACAAAAAATAGAGGTCGTCTCGACTTCGGCCAAGGGAGAGGTGCATGTATTTGCGGCCGACGGCAAGTCCGTCGCAACGCACGACGTGCCGTTCTACGCCACGCTGGTTCGCGTCGGCCGTCTCTCGAAGACGGATGTGACTGACACGATCGTCATCGCGGCGCCGGGTCCCGGACGGCAGCACGAAACGATCGAAGAAGCCCAGATCGAGGCCGACGCGGACGGCACGCGATCCATTCTCGACATCGATCGCGTCGCAAACGAGCCCGATTTCGGAGTCGCCCAGCGCCTGACCGAGGAGGAATTGCAAGAGCTGCTCGGCACGACCACGCCAACCGGCGAACAAGTCCTCGAGATCATGCCGCCGTAGGACGGCGAACACGGCCAGGCCGTCTGCCTGCCGGTGTATGACGCGGCCGGTTACCCGATCGAGATCTTCTTCGGCGGCTGGTCCTGCGATTGAGAACGCGTTGCGCCGTGGTGCGCCCGAGTTAAACTCGACGCCCGGCCTGCACCTCCGCCACCAACCCGCACTCCGGTCGTCCGATCGCCGTTTGTTGATCTGATACCGGCGCTCGATCGGCATACTCGTATTTGATGGCGAGAACTTCATCGAGTCCACCGAGAAATAGGTCCACCAGGATCGGATCGAAGTCTTTGCCTCGTCCGTCTTTCAAAATGCGCACGACGTTCTCGATGGCAAGGGCGGGCTTGTAGACGCGATGACTGGCGAGCGCATCGAAGGCGTCGGCGATGGCTGCGATCCGTCCCTCCAAGGGAATTTGCTTGCCCGACAAACCGGAGTTGTAGCCGCTGCCATCGTATTTCTCGTGATGCGTCCGCGCGATCGTTGCGGCGAGATTCAGCAGATCGGACTTCGAGTGACACAGGGTCCGATAGCCGAGATCGACATGTAACTTCATGATGTCAAACTCCTCCGGCGTGAAGGGCCCGGGCTTGAGCAGGATGCGATCGGGAATGCCGATCTTGCCCACGTCGTGCAGGAAGCTGGCCAGACGGATCTGCTCGCAGCGCTCGGGGCTCAGGCCGCAACGGTGCGCAAGCAGGGCGCAGTAGCGACTCATGCGGTGCAGGTGTTCGCCGGTGTCGCTGTCTCGAGCTTCGGCCGCCCGAGCGAGCCGCACGACCGTCTCCTCCTGCGACGCGCGGACGTCCTTTTCGGATTGTCGCAGGCGCTCGAGCGCGTCCGTCAGCTGACTGGTCCGGGCCTTGACCATTTGTTCCAGGCGTTGCCGGTGCGCTCGGTTCTCAGCCTCCAGATCACGACGTCGCAACGCGTTGGCCACGTTGATCAAGAGTTCGTTGCTCTCAAACGGCTTGATCAGGTAACCATAGGCGCCCATCTCGAGAGCGGCTTTGGCTACCTGGTAGTCGTCGACGCCGGTCACCATCACGCTCGCGGTATTCGGGTATTCGGTGGCAATCTGCCGAACGAGGTCGAGGCCCGACGCTCCCGGCATATTGACATCCACGAGGGCCAGGTCGAACGCTTCTTGTTGCAATTTCGCGAGCGCTTCCGGTACGTCGGCCGCCATGGCGCACGAATAGCCCTTGGCCGTGAGCAGGCGGTCCTCGAGCCACCGCACGGGCTCCTCGTCGTCGACCACCAAAACCTTCGCGGTCACGATTCAAACCTTTCTTCACGGATGCGCTTCGAACTCGTGCTCGAGCCGTGGTCGAGGATTTCGCGGATTCGCTGCAACAGGCCCTCCTCGGCAAACGGCTTCTCGATCAGAGCCACGTCCGCATCCAGAATCCCCTGATGACTGACCAGATTTTCGCTGTATCCCGACATATAGAGCACCTTGGCTTCCGGACGACTCTTTCGCAGGTGCTGTGCGAGTTCTGTGCCGGACATCTTGGGCATGACGACGTCGGTGAGCAGAAGGTGCAGAGGACCGATGTGCCGCTCGGCCATCTCGAGCGCCTCGCTGCCGTCCCGCGCTTCCAAGACCCGGTAGCCGTGTGATTCGAGAATTCGTCGCGTCAACGTGCGAACCATGTCCTCATCTTCGGCAAGCAGCACGGTCTCGCAGCCTGGCTGCGACCGCTCTTGTGACTCTTGGGGCTCGCGCCATTCGGCATCGTCCTTGGCTTGCGGCAACAGGATCCTGAAGGTGGCGCCGCGGCCTGGTTCGCTGTAAACGCGAACGGAGCCACCGCTTTGCTGCACGATGCCGTAGACCATGGACAGACCGAGTCCCGTCCCTTTGCCGTGTTCCTTCGTCGTGAAGAAGGGCTCGAAGACGCGCGACTGGATTTCCGCATTCATCCCGGTTCCCGTATCGCTGACGGTGAGCACGACGTGCGGACCGGGACGAACATCGGAACACTGGGCGCAATACACTTCATCCAGATCAATGTTGTCGGTATTGATCAGAAGCTTCCCGCCGCTCGGCATGGCGTCGCGGGCATTGAGGGCCAGGTTCATGATGATTTGCTCGATCTGACCCGGATCGGCTTTCACGCGGCGCAAATCGGAGTTTGTTGTGACGACCAGCTCGATATGTTCGCCAATCAAGCGTTTGAGCATCTCCTTGATATTCGAGACGACGTCGGCGAGGCTCAAGATTTCGGGGGAAAGAACTTGCTTGCGGCTGAAGGCCAAGAGCTGGCGGGTGAGTGACGCGGCGCGTTGTCCTGCCTTTTTGATCTCCTCGATGTCCGATCGCAAAGGGCTTTCTTGCTCGACACGGTTGAGAACAAGCTGGCTGTACCCGGTGACGACGGTCATGAGATTGTTGAAGTCGTGAGCGATGCCGCCGGCGAGATTGCCGATCGCCTCCATCTTGTGAGCCTGGCGCAGCTGGGATTCCAAGCGACGGCGTTCGGAAATGTCCTGCGCCAAGCACAACACCCCCTTGAAACGTCCGTCGGGCGACTCGAGCGGCGTGTTGATCCACTCACAGGTGATCGTGCGGCCGTCCTTCGTGAGGTTCTCGTTGGTGGAATGCGCGGACATATCGCCATTCTGGGTCCGCGAGAGAATTGCTTCCGCCTGCGGCCAAAACGCTTGCGGAACGATCTTGGCGAACGGCGGACACATCCCTAAAACCTCTTCTTTGCGGTATCCGAAGATCTTTTCGGCCGCGGGATTCCAGTCGATGACCTGGAAATGAGCGTCCAACAGCATGTAGGCCAACGGCATTCGCTCGATTTGGAGCTGCAGCTGTTGCAAAAGACCATCGCGCTCGATCGCCAGCGCTTGTTGCCGGTGCTGCGCGAGCTTCTGCTCTCGAATGTCTTGCAGAATCGTGCAGCTAAACTCACGATTTTCTGCCTGCAAGAGATTGGTGTTGACGCTGACCGGAATTTCCTCGCCGTCCTTTCGCCGCACGGTGGACTCGAAGGATAACGCTTGGCGCTTCCGCAATTCAGCCCAAGTCGCGGACCACTTTTCGCGAGGGACGCTGCGATCGACGTCGGAGACCGAGAGCGACAACAGCTCTTCGCGCGTATATCCCGTCAGACGACACGTCGCGTCGTTTACGTTGAAAAACTGCCCATCGGCATTCGTCCACAGGACGGGCGTGGTGACATGGTCGATGGTGAACTGGGTGAACTTGAGCCGTTCCTCCGTTCGCTTGAGGTCGGTAATGTCGTGAGCGATTCCGCACATACGGTAGATCCGGCCTGCTTGATCTCGAACGGGAAAACCGCGGTTCCAAATCCAACGAATTGAGTCGTCTGGTTGCAGGATCCGGTAGGAAATGCTGAATTCCGTGCGTCCCATGCACTCTTGGAGCAGACTTTCGAAGGCGGGCCGGTCCTCGGGACAGACTGCGTCAAGAAAAGACCTCGGTGTCTCATACAGGCTCTGACGGGTGCGGCCCCAGATCTTCTCGTAAGCCGGACTGACGTAAATCATCTTGCTGAGGTCTGCATTCGTCATCCAGAAGACCTCACTGATGTTTTCCGCAAGCTGGCGAAATTGTTCTTCACGCTCGCGCAGCGACTTCTCGGTCTGGAGCCGATCGATTCCCACGGCGAGCATGTCCGCAAACAAGCTGAGTGCATCGAGAGCCGCGTGAGTTAAGGGTCTGCGGGCAAACATGGCCACGACGCCAATCAGTCGGTCCTCGACCAACAAGGGGAAGCCGGCAAACGCAACCATTCCTTCCCGCCGTGCCCATTCTTGATTGCCCACTTGCGAATCGCCAATCACGGCGTTGGTGAGGTGCGGGCGTCGTTCTTGGGCAATCACGCCGATCTCCGACTGGCCGATGGGGATGCGGGTCGAGGTGCTGTCAAGCTCGAGGAGGCGACCCGCGCTGGCTTGAAGCTCCAGTGCGTCGTTGCCTTCGCTCAGCGTCCAGATGCGTGCGAGAGCGGCATCCAGATGACGGACCATCGCTTCGGCGCAAAGTTGAAGCATCTCGCCGCCCAACGTCGCGCTCCGAGTGAGGGCCAGTCCCACGTCGGCAGTCAACGAGGCCAAACAGGCCCGTTCTTCGAGTGCTTCGGTCGCGCGCCGCTTTTCCTCGGACTTCTCCGACAGTTTGTTTGTAATTAGTCGGAGATGCCGCTGATCGAAATCCTTGGGTGGGGCCGGCAAAGACGTCCGAGACAGCCCCAGAGCCTGGTCAACGACGGCAAACACCACTTCCGGGCCGGCAGGCTTCTGCAAGATGCATGAGACGCCGCAGGCTTCCGCCAGCGGTCGCGCCTCATGCTCCCGGTAGGTCGCGGTGTGGAAGATCACTGGCGTCTGCGCAATAGCCGGATCACTTCGCAACTGTTGGACGAATTCATAGCCGTCCATCTCCGGCATGAGAATGTCGGCGATGATCAAATCCGGATGTTCGGACTTTGCCCGCGCCAGCCCCGCTGCGCCACTGCACGCTTCGATGACTTGATGTCCGGCAGAGCCGAGAGTCGTGACTAGGAACTCTCGATTGCTCGGCGAGTCGGCGACGATCAGGATTTTCCGGGAAGTTGACCGACTTGGGTCCACACGAGCGCGGTCGTCTTGCAATGCTGCCGTGTCGGACAAGATGGTGAACCTCCCGGTCATACTGCTGTTCCTTTGTCGAGCGAACGACGACCGGCGCAAGTTTAGGTCGCAACGCAGCAGCGTTGGGTGTCGCTTGCGATCTGGCAGACTTCGGGCCGCCCGCAAATCCAGAAGAGCCGGAAGCAAGACGATTGATGGTCACGCTGTCGTACGGGAAACCGCAACGCTGGCGGTGTGCCGCTTGACACGGTCAATAAATCACCTCTTCGTTGCCGGTCCCAAACAAACAGGCGGCACGCGCGCACTGTTGATCGGTCTCAATCGTCACGGATCGTCGTGGCATTTGACATCGCCGCTGACCGTAGTAGGTTTTGCGCGCCCTCCCGATTGACTGCCTTAGTTCCGCTCCCTCTGTCGTTGGGAAAAAGGCATCGCAACCTCGACGAATGCCCTTGCGCCCTGTCGAGCGTCGCAGACAACGTAGGTGCCGCTTCTGGAACTGAGTAAAGCCGTGAAACAATTGCAGAAGATCATAGTCCCCGCGGTGCTTTTTCTTGTGGCCGGCGTCGCAGCAGCGTCGGGGCTTTCGATCCTCAGCAAAGGCAGGCCCTCAACAAGAGCCGTCTCCGTCCGCGCCCTGCAGAGTCCGTGGCCGGGGCCGATGAGCCGATTCAACCCATCCCCGAGCACGTGGAATTGGATCACAGGAAAGTCATGCTGGGCAGGCTTCTGTTCCACGATCCGCGGCTCTCGGCAGATGACAGTGTGTCCTGCTCCTCGTGCCACAACTTGCGGACCGGCGGCGCCGACGGCCGCGTCACTTCGATCGGCCTCCGCAAAGCCACCGGAATCATCAATGCACCAACCGTCTTCAACTCGGGTTTCAGCTTCCGTCAATTCTGGGACGGCCGAGCCGCGACCTTGGAGGACCAGATCGACGCACCCGTTCACGACCCGCTCGAAATGGGTTCGGACTGGCCGACGATCATCGAGAAGCTGCGCGGATCACGACTATGTGACGGCTTTCGGCGCACTGTATCAGCGAGCGATCGACAGCGATGCGGTCAAGGATGCGATCGCGACATTTGAGCGATCCCTCATCACGCCCAATGGCCGTTTCGACCGTTTCCTTCGCGGCGACACGGCCGCGCTCTCCGTCGAAGAGCGGGAAGGCTATCGCCTGTTCCGGGAAAACGGCTGCAGCTCCTGCCATCAAGGAGTGCTCGCTGGCGGTAATATGTTTGAGAAATTTGGCATCGTCGCTGACTATTTCGCCGATCGGGGCCACATCACCAAAGCCGATCTCGGACGGTTCAACGTGACCGGCCAGGAAAGCGATCGCTACGAGTTTAAGGTGCCCAGCCTGCGGAATGTGGCTCGCACCGCGCCCTACTTCCACGACGGCTCGGCGCGAACACTGCCCGACGCGGTCCGTGTCATGGCCCGGTACCAGGTGGGGCGGGTGTTGTCCGCGGTCGAAGTCGAGCGGATCGCCCAATTCCTGAAGACACTCGACGGAGACGCCGGAGAAAGCGAATGACGATCACTCGGATTGCCGGCACTCTGGCCATTTCGGGAATCGTCTTTCTCGGAACTCTGTCCTTCTTCAAGTCGCAGACGCGAAACCTGCAGGCCCATAGCCGAGCGATGGAAACGTTGCAGCTTCTCAAGGAGACCGATGCCACACTGACACAGGACGTGCTGCGGGCCCGCTTCAATCTGCTGCCGAGTTACGATCCGCTGATGCGGAAACTTGTCTCGATGAAGGAGCTTCAGCAGGAATTCTGGGAGGACGCCCAGACTGCCTACGGAGATGCCCGGCAGAAGTTCGCGCCCCAGGTCAAGGCCGTGGCCACCACCGTCGCTGCCAAAGCGGAACTGATCGAAGACTTCAAATCGCGAAACGCAGTTCTCAAAAACTCTCTCAGCTACCTTCCCATCGCGTCCCAGCGACTTGCGCTGCGAATTGAGGGCAACCCCGCGCTGGCCCGGGTGATCGGGATCGAGAATCCGATTCGCAAGGTGCTGCTTTTCGATCTGACCAATGACTCTCGATATATTCCGGTGATTCGGCACGCGCTGAAGTCGCTCGCAGCCCTCGACAAAACGACAGGCGCGGGCTCGTCCGACACGGTTCTGCTTGCCGCCCACATCGAAACAATTCTCAAGGAGCGGGGAGCCGTGGGGCAGTTGGTGACGAAACTCATCAATACGCCCACGATTTCGCGGATCGACGATCTGCAACGGGCTTGCCTGGCGGAATACGTGCAGTCGACCGAATGGTCTGACCGTTACCAGGCTGGCTTGACGGTCCTCTCCGGAGGAATGCTGATGTGCATTGCCTTCGTGATGGTTCGCCTGCGCTGCCACGTTGGCGCTCAACCGCGAATGAGGGCCTCGAGCAGCGAGTCGTTTCGCGCACGAGCGAGCTCTCACAGGCGAATGCGGAACTGGCCGCCGAGGTCGAGGAGCGTCGCCGCGCGGAGTCCGATCTGATGGCCGCGACAGCGGTCGCCGAAACCGCCAACCGCGAAAAAGCGAATTTCTCGCGAACATGAGCCACGAGATTCGCACGCCGATGAATGGTATTCTCGGCATGACGGAACTGGTGCTCGACACCGATCTCACCCGCGATCAACGAGAATCCTTGGAGTTGGTGAAATCTTCGACCGATTCCTTGATGACCGTCATCAACGATATTCTCGATAACTCCAAGATCGAGGCCGGCAAACTCGATCTGGACCCGGTTGCGTTCCAGCTTCGCGATCTCTTGGGAGATACGCTCAAGACCTTGGCCCTTCGCGCTCACGTGAAAGGACTCGAGCTGAACTGCGATATTGCCGCCGACGTTCCGGAATGGGTTCTCGCGGACGCCGGCCGGTTGCGGCAGGTGCTCGTCAATTTGGTCGGCAATGCGATCAAGTTTACCGAACGCGGCGAGGTCACCGTTCGTGCCGCCCTGAAGAGTCAGACCGCCAATGAGTATGTTCTGGAACTCAGCGTCGAGGATACCGGGATCGGCATTCTGGCCGAAAAACAAGGGCTCATTTTCGATCCGTTCGCGCAGGCCGACGGCTCGACGACGCGTCGCTTCGGCGGCACGGGCCTGGGATTGACGATTTCGTCGCGAATTGTCGCGCTCATGGGCGGCCAAATCGTAGTCGAGAGTGGGATCGGCCGAGGCAGCACGTTTCGCTTCGATGCTCATTTCGGCAAAGTTGCCGCAGCGGCTTCCGAGATTCCCGCGGGAAATCCCGCGGTCCTGCGCGGCCTCGCGGCGCTCATCGTGGATGACAACGAGACAAATCGCCGCGTCCTCTCGGGCCTGCTCAGAAACTGGAACATGCGTCCCAAGTCCGTGGAGAGTGGACCGGCCGCCATCGCGGAACTGTCGCGTGCGTCCGCGGCCGGCGAGCCGTACACGTTGATGCTCCTCGACCAGATGATGCCCGAGATGGATGGCTTCGCGCTTGTCGAGAAGCTAGAGCGGTCTCCCTCACAGACGCCGACGATCGTCATGATGCTGACGTCGGCCGATCGGCAGTCGGATGCAGCGCGGTGTCGGAGCATGCGAATCGCCGTGTATCTCGTCAAACCGATCAAGGAAAACGAGCTGCAGATCGCCATCTTGTCGGCCTTGAGTGGTGCTCTCGCCGACAAGGGGGCGGCGCCAAGGCGAAAGAAGCACTTGCCGAACTGACGCCGGTCAACAGTGCGATGCGTGCGCTACGAATCCTTCTCGCGGAAGACAACCCAGTGAATCAGCGCGTGGCCCTCTATATTTTGCACAAAGCGGGACACTTTGTCGTGGCGGTCGAGAATGGAAAAGAGGCGCTCGCGGCCCTCGAGCGGGACGCTTTCGACCTCGTGCTGATGGACGTGCAAATGCCCGAAATGGATGGTCTCGCGGCGACCCAGGCGATCCGGCAAGAAGAAACGCAAACAGGTCGACACCTCCCCATCATTGCCATGACCTCCCACGCCATGAAGGCAGACCGCCAGCGCTGTCTCGATGCCGGCATGGACGACTATGTCGCCAAGCCCATCCAAAAGGCCGATCTGTTCCGCGCGATTGCGGCGGTTACGGGGGCCGGCAGCTGCGCGACGGACACGATTCAATCCGTCGAAAAATAGGCTCGCGCCTTCCACCGCGAGACCGCGGCGGGGGTCGGCCATGACGAAGAAACGTTGAGCGAGCTTCGCAGCCGATCTCTTAACGCAGTCCGGATTTTCATCCGACTGGTCGCGACGTTGCGACCGTCGGGCTTAAGACGCATCCCTCAGAGGCCGCGATTGGCCCAAGGTGCGATCTCTTTGCGGCAAACCGCAGATCGGCGGCTGCAAATATTAATTTTCTGTTATAATTGCCGCTATTGAAACTGTTCCCCCATTCAATGGTGAATACCCTCACATGAGCGGTTGGGAGAAAAACTATACAATGCCGCGTATCATCTCCCCCGATCGAGGGTTCTCTATCAATTCCAGGCTGGCGGGCGCCCGCACGTCTACTTGCGGTTCTCTTCCGACAGCTTCTTAGTTCGAGGTTGGCGGGCATTCGTAGGCGACGTTGAGGGGCTTTGTCGCACATCAACCCGCTCGTGCGGCTATGTTCATGACAACGGAAAGTCGAACGCTTTTGAATCGACCGACTGGGGCGTCCGATCCGCTCCCTATCGATCGATTGCCGCTGGCGTACATCCGCCTCGACGCGGATTGCCGCGTGCGTGAATGGAATACGGTGGCGGAGCAGGTGTTTGGATACTCCCGGGAAGAGGCACTCGGCAAGACTTGCTTCGATCTCATCGTTCCTCTTCCGCTCAGCGGTCCGCTGCAAGAGATTCTCCGCCGCATTCACGCCGGCGACATGCAGGCCCACAGCGTCAACGAGAATCGGACCAAGGACGGCCAAATCATTACTTGCCAGTGGCACAACACCCCGATCCTTGAAGCGGATGGCCGCTACGGGGGCATGATCTCCTTGGCAGAGGACATCAGGCGCGAATTCAAGCTGGCCGGGAATTGATGGAAAGCCACGCGATCCTGCGTGCGGTGATCGAGTTCATCCCGGATGCAATTTACATGAAAGATCGTGAAGGCCACTATTTGTGGATCAATGCGCCGGCGGCGCGGATTCTCAACAAACCGGTCGAACAGGTGCTCGGTTACAGCGATACCGAGCTGCTTTCACCGGAGACGGCCCAGGGCATCGTCGAGAGTGACCGGCTTGTGATCGAAAGCGGAACGACAATGACGTTCCCAGAGTTCGCCACTCTGGCCGACCAGGCGCGAATGTTCCTGACAATCAAGGCACCCTACCGAGGCGCGAACGGCGATGTTCTCGGCATCTTGGGAATTTCTCGAGACATTACTGCACAAAGTTCGGCCGAGGTCCATTCGAAGCGTCAAAAGGAACGCCTCCAAACGATCTTCGACCATATTCCCATCATGCTCTGCTTCGTGGATTCGACCGGACGCTTCCAGCTGGTCAACCGGCACTGGGAAGAGATGTTGGGTTGGACCTTGGAGGACCTATGGGACGGCACGGTCTGGGCGGATTTGTTATACCCCGATCCGGAGGAGCGGCAGCGGTTCCTGGAATTCATTCGGGTCTCGGACGGGAAATGGGTCGAATTTAAGACGCGCGTCCGCGACGGACGTATCCTGGAAACGAGATGGGCGAGCGTCGGACTCTCCGACGGTACGAAAATCGGTATCGGCGAGGACATCACCGAGCGAAAACGACAGGACCAGTTGCGGGAAAATGACGCAGCGCGGCTCCGCGCACTGTCTCACAGTCTGGTGCAGTTACAGGAAGAAGAACGCCGCCATCTGTCTCGTGAGCTTCACGACGAAATCGGACAGCAACTCACCGGCCTGCGATTTCTGCTGAATACCAACGGAAGTGGTGGGGTCGAAGCGGTCGAATCGCGGCTGGAAGAGGCGCGGGGCATCGTCGATGAGATCCTGGAGAAAGTCAGAACGTTATCCGCCGACTTGCGACCAGCTCCTCTGGATCACCTGGGGCTGGTCCCCGCGTTGATTACGTTTTTCGAGCGGTACTCATCACAGACTCGCGTTGCCGTCGAATTTAAGCACCAGGGAGCGGAAGGGCGTTTTGCTCCCGAGGTTGAAATCACCGCCTATCGAATCGTGCAAGAGGCGCTGACCAATGTCGCTCGCCATGCCACTGTCGACCAGGTCACGGTGCGCGTCTGGACGAGCGCCGATTGTTTGTCCGTCCAAATTACCGATCGAGGAAGCGGGTTCGATCCGGAGGCCGCATTGTTGTCCCCGCGAACGGGAGGACTGACAGGGATGCAGGAGCGGGTCAAGTTGTTGAGAGGCAAGTTGACGATTGAATCTCACTCGGGCCAGGGGACGCAAATCACCGCGCACCTGCCCGACGGCCTGCCGGCGGGGGTGCCGTAACATGCCCATCTCCGTTCTGGTCGCGGATGATCATCCTGTGGTGCGGCGGGGAGTGCGCGGCTTGCTGGAAGCGCAAGGGGATCTGGCGATTGTTGGTGAGGCGGGCGACGGCGTGGAGGCAATGGCACTGATCGAACGCGTGCAGCCCGACGTACTTGTTCTCGACTTGATGATTCCCAGCTTAAGCGGGATGGAAATTCTGCGGTTCACTCGCGAACGTTCGCCCCGGACAAGGGTTGTCATCTTTTCCCTGCACAGTAAGAACGCTTTCGTTGCCGAAGCGCTGAGGAACGGCGCGACGGGTTACGTGCTCAAAGGATGTAGCGAAGAAAACTTGCTTTGTGCCATCCGTGAAGCCGCTGCGGGAAAGCGCTTCCTGAGCCCTCCGGTCACCGATGTTGCTGTGGACGCCTATGTCGAACAGGCCAAATCGGGCGCATTCGAGCCGCACGAAACGCTGACGCTTCGCGAGGGCGAGGTCTTGCAAATGGTGGCTGAAGGCAAGACCAACGCGGAGATTGCCAAGCGCCTGCATATCAGCACGCGAACGGTCGAGAACCATCGCACCAATCTGATGCATAAACTCGGACTGCGTAACCAGTCGGAGCTCGTCCGTCATGCCTTACGGCACGGATTAATTTCCCTGGATGAATGATTGCGCCAGCCCTCGCTCGGTGAAAATGCTCGACTGGAACAGACCTGTATCTCTCGCGATTCGACGGTGCCCTCGTCTTGTGTGAGAGGCACACTCGTGAGAATCGTGCTCACTCTTTGAGTACCAACACTCATTACAAAAATCGCTTTCGGTCGTTAAGTTCACCCCAACGGTTTCCCGCTTGCGGGGGACCGGCAGCGGGCGAATGCAACGTTTGCAACGCCGGTTCGACGTCGCCTAATCAATAGGGTGCCGATGACGACTGAACAATTCGTGTTTGTCGTAGATGACGAACCTGCAGATTGCAAACTGGCTGCCTCCTTGGCCAAGACGGTGGGGGTCAATGTCGAGTTGTTTCCCTCCGCCGAGAGCTTTCTGGAACGCTGGAACCGTGCGACCGCCGGCTGTCTCGTTCTCGATCTGTGGCTGCGAGGCATGTCGGGACTGGAATTGCTGAGTGTGCTGCACCGCGACGGGATTCGCCTCCCGACGATCGCCGTTTGCGCCCATGCCGACGTTCCGACTGCGGTCCGCGTGATGCAATGCGGCGCAGTCACGCTGCTCGAAAAGCCCTATCGAGGGGAAGAACTCCGGGACGCGATGCGACACGCCCTCGCCCTTGATGCCCAGATTCGCCACAACGCCGCCCGCGTCGCGGACGTGAAGGACCAACTTGCGTCCTTGACCCAGAGCGAGCAGAGAGTGCTCGCGTTGATCCTCGCGGGAAAGACCAACAAAAGCATTTCGCAGGTGCTTGTGATGCCGCTGCGCACCGTCGAATCGCGGCGACACGGGCTGATGGTCAAGTTCAAGGTGGATTCGCTGGCTGCCCTGGTCCAGATCATCACGGAGGAGCGCCTGTCGTCCTGTATGGCCTGCGCGAGCCGGGCTTCCGTGCCTCCTCTCCCAGATCACGGCGTGCCGATTCCTCATGATCCCCAGAGCTACGTGCGCCACTTTCATGGACCGATGATGGGCGACTGATTCAAGAGCAGCCCGCGAAAGCGGTGATGTGATGGAGTACAACGTGGCCGACGATCCCTCCGAGTGCGGTGAAAGCAGCGTCGAGCCTGGGGCTGCCCTGGAATTTGCCGGGAACATCCTCGCCACCGTGCGAGAGCCATTCGTTGTACTTGGTGGCGATCTGCGGGTCAGGACCGCGACGCGATCTTTCTTCGAGTCGTTTCGCGTCTCTAAAGCCGAAGCAGAAGGTTGCCTCCTCTACCGGATCAGCAACGGTCAATGGGACATTCCCCTGCTGCGCGTGCTGCTGAAGGAAGTCCTTCGCAAGAGCGCTCCCGTCCGCGACTTTAGAGTGGAACACGATTTTCGGGAGATCGGGCGCCGGACGATGTTGTTCAACGCCCGCAAAGTTCCGGCACGCTCGAGCAGCCCGCAGTTTATCCTGCTCGCGATCGAGGACGTGACCGATAAGGATCAGGCGGAAGTCGCCTTGAGAGACTCGGAAATCCGGTATCGTCGGCTCTTTGAAGCGGCGAAGGACGGGATTCTGATTCTCGACGCCGTCACATTGAGAATCATCGATTCCAATCCTTTCATGACGAGTCTTTTGACCTACTCTCGCGAAGAGTTGTTGGGAAAACAGCTCTGGGAGATTGGTCTGTTCAGGGATCAAGATGCAAGCCAGGCGGCTTATCGAGAACTGCAAGAAACTGGGTATATCCGCTACGACCATTTGCCGCTGGAAAGTCGGAACGGGGAAAACGTCGAGGTTGAGTTCGTCAGTAACGTCTATGCGGAGGGGCATCAGAAAGTCGTTCAGTGCAACATCCGCGATATCAGCCAACGTCGCCACTTGGAGCGACAGATGATCGAGCATGCCGCGGCGTTGGCCGATCTCGATCACCGTAAAGATGAATTTCTGGCGATGCTCAGCCATGAACTCCGCAATCCGCTGGCCCCCATGCTCAGCGCCGTGCAACTGCTTCAAATGCAGAAAGACCGCAACGCTGCTCAGCGAAAGGCAGAAGTCATCATTGAGCGTCAGGTGGGACAGTTGACGCACCTAGTGGATGACCTGATGGATGTCTCCCGAACGATCACCGGCAGGATCCAACTTCGACGGGAGCAGATCACCGTGAGCGGCGTCGTGGAACGAGCGGTGGAGACGATTCGTCCGTTGATCGACCAACACGAGCATGAGCTGACCGTGGCGCTGCCGGCAGAGCCGATTTGGCTCTATGCAGATGCCGCACGGCTGCAGCAAGTGGTGACGAACCTCCTGACGAACGCCGCCAAGTACACCAACGAACACGGTCACATCTGGCTCTCGGTCGACAGGGAAGGCGACGAAGTCGTATTGCGTGTGCGCGATACCGGCCTCGGCATCACTCCCTCATTCCTGCCTCACGTCTTCGAGTTGTTCACGCAAAGCGAACGATCCTGCGACCGTTCCAAAGGGGGATTGGGGATCGGCCTGGCCTTGGTGAAACGCCTCGTGGAAATGCACGACGGAACCATCGAGGTTTCCAGCATTTTGGGGAAGGGCAGCGAGTTCGTCGTTCGTCTTCTGGCGGAACAGCCGCTTGCGCCGCCTGCCACTACGGAGCCGACATCCAGCGGACTCGTCAATCCGGTGGCTGGCGAATTGCGAGTGCTGATCGTGGACGACAACGTGGATGCAGCCGGGGCCTTGGAACTGCTGCTGCAAGAAACCGGCCATCGAGTTCGAGTGGCATATACCGGCCCGACAGGACTGGCAGCGGCGATCGATTTTCGGCCCGATGTCGTCTTGCTTGACATCGGCCTACCGGAGATGGACGGCTGGCAGGTCGCCGAACGGATTCGTCAGCAACCCAGTCTGCAAGACGTCTTGCTCATCGCCATAACAGGGTACGGACAGAGCTCCGACCGGCAGCATTCCCAGAGGGCGGGATTCGATCACCACTTTGTCAAACCCGTCGATTTTGGAAAGCTGCGACAAATCCTGGCGGCCGCAGCCCTCTGAGACGCCGGTCGAGCACGCGCCGAGCGGATTGCTGAAGGCGGAAGCTGATCGGCGTGAATTAAGGCCGACCAGTGACATTGCCTAATTGGGCAAGCCGAGTGTCCGCGAATACCCCCTTTGCGTGTAAGTCCGCCGAAAGAGGGCCAAGTCGAAAGGCGATCAAGTGTGCTCCAGCCGTAGCTCAGAATGCCTGAGTTGACCGGTGGCGGCCATGTGTGCTGCATCCCGTCAGCGGTAGGACGCAGAATTTCGCCGTCGCTCGCCGCACTTCGCTCGCGGTCGTCAGGCGGGAGTACGAGACTCTCGCACAAGACAAGATGCATTCGTGAGCACTACGGCCACAGAGTGCCGCGCGCTGTGTGCAACCGCGTCGCGCTACCTTGGTGAATGCACTGGTAGGCGGGCGATTGTTGATGCGCCTTGCCGCAGAACAGTGCGTGATGCCGCTGTCGAAATGGACAAGCGCGTAAGCCGACCTAGTTTTTCATTGCCTCGGCCGCGGCGAGTCTTCGCTTTCCGCTCGGCGCGAAGCAGTGGGACCAGGCAATGAGCGACAAGTGCTGCCGCGTGTTGTTGATCGAAGACGATGCAAACGACATGCGGCTGCTCAAAAGGGCGTTAGACGCAGGGCGAGAGACATTCGAGCTGTCCGTCGCATCGACGCTTGCCGCAGGACTCGACGCGGTCACCAGGGGATCGTGGGACGTGGTTCTGGCCGACCTATCGTTGCCGGACGCCCACGGCTTGGATTCGGTAAAGCAGCTCCGGGGGAGCGCACCCGACCTGCCAATTATCGTGCTGACCGGCCTTGCCAGTGACGAATCGGCGCTTGAGGCATTGGACCACGGGGCCCAGGACTACCTGGTCAAGGACGGTCTTACGCCAGAGATGCTGGACCGTTCGATCCGTTACGCGGTTCAGAGGCAAAAGAGCCAGGCGATGCGTCGGATGTTGGAAAAGCTGCAGGCCAGCGAGCGAATTCTTGCCAAAAAGAACCGCCGGCTCAAACGCCTGTACAAGACGGCCCACCGATTTGTCGACAACGTGTCCCACGAATTCCGCACGCCGCTCACCGTCGTCAACGAGTATGTCTCCTTGTTGCGAGATGGTGTTGTCGGCGACACCAACGACGAGCAAAAGCGGATGCTCGACGTGATCAGCGACCGGGCAGAAGATCTGAACAACATGGTCAACGACATGTTGGACAGCAGCAGGCTCGAGGCTGGCATGCTCGGACTGTGGCGGCGGAGCTGCAACGTCGCCGACGTCTTCAATCATGTGCGCCCCAGCCTTGTCCGCAAATCACTCGTCAAGCAAGTCGAACTGCAGTTCGACATTCCGGAAGAACTGCCCGAAATCTACTGCGACGACGAAAAAATCGGCCGCGTGATCGTCAACCTGGCCGTCAATGCCATTAAGTTCTGTGGTCAGCCCGGACGCGTGCAGCTCTGGGCCGAAAACCAGCCGCAGCACGGGCAGGTCGTCATTGGCGTTACCGATAACGGAGACGGGATCGTTCCCGAGAACCTTGCCGTGATCTTTCAACGGTTCAAGCAAGTGGGGGCCAACCGACGCGCCAGCACGAAGGGCTTCGGCCTGGGGCTCAATATCGCGAAGGAGCTGGTGCACTTGAACTACGGCCAAATCGACGTGAAAAGCACGCCCGGTAAGGGGAGCACGTTCTGGTTCAGCCTACCCATCGCCGACCCGCACGAGGTCATGACCCGCTATGTGTATCGCATCACCCGGCTGCAGAATGGGCCGCACGCGGTCTCTTTGGTCTCCGCGACTGTTCCGCCGTCGTGCGAGCATGGGATCGCCGACGACGTCAACACGTTTCTCAACACGCTGCTACGGAGGCATGACCTCACACTTCGTTCGGACCGCAAGGAATGGCTGATGGCCGTCGCTTGCGACGAACTCGAGCTCGACAGCTTTTTTGCCCGAGTGGATGAGACTCGCGAAAAGATCAACCGAAATCGCCTGGCCGAACCACTTCCCGGCATTCCTCTGCAGTCGCTGGGCACCTGGCCCGTCGTAGGCGGTCTCGAAGGAATGCTCGCCGCCGCGACCCGCGCTCTGGATGTCCCGGTAGCCAAACTCTCGTAATCGCCCGCCGTTTGCATGAATTGATTTCGCGGACCCCGAGGCATTGTCGATGGAAAAACAACCTTTTTGCATCCTCCTGGTCGAGGACGATCACGACGTCGCATTCGGCGCGAGTCTGCGGCTCCGCTCGGCCGGATACCAGACGCTCATCGCACATGACGGACGCGAAGGAGTCGACGTCGCCCGCAAGGAGCTTCCGGCGGCGATTGTTCTGGACGTGCGGATGCCGCGGATGAATGGTCTGGTCGCTCTCGGCAAATTGCAGCAGGACGAACGCACCAAACACATTCCAATCGTCATGCTCTCGGCCAGCATCGTCGACCAGCAGGCCGCGCTCGACGCCGGAGCGCGCTACTTTCTTACAAAACCGTATCAACCCGCGACTCTTTTGACGGCTGTCGAAAGGGTCATTTCGGAGAATCCTCATGAATAGGCCGGACGCTAAAACCCTGCTGATCGCCGACGACGATCAGGAACTGGTGAGCGTTGTGAGTGTGCGCTGCCGGCTGATGGGCCTTAAAGTGCTGACTGCATTTGACGCGTTCACGGCACTGTCGCTGGTGCGCTCCAAGATGCCAGATTTGGTCTGCCTGGATGTCGGCATGCCGGGGGGCAACGGGCTCAGCGTCTGCGAGATGATCGCCTCTGACCCCACATTCCGCGAGATTCCGGTGATCGTCCTCACGGGGCGCAGTGACGCACAAACGATCTGCCGCTGTCATTCGATGTGTGCCTACTACGTCGAGAAGTCGATCGATACTTGGGCGCGGTTAGAGCCCTTGATTCGCGATTTGCTCGATATGCCGGCAGAGAGCGCGCGGGCATCCGGCGTCGAGGCTGCTGCCGAACCCAAACCGTCACCGAGCTCGCCGAACGTGAGCGCGTTCGACACGAAAAATGTGACTGCCCCGCCCTTCTCAACCGAGGGAACTCCACTCGCCGCCGAATCCGCAGTACCTCGGGCTCCTGTGGAAGACGCGGGCCTTCCGCATGCGATGAGCGCCGATTCGTGCGACGTGTACGACCGATTCCGTTGAGTTTGAGTCGAAGGACCCCGTCTCGTTACCCGAAGGGGAAAGCGGGACGCCGGATCCGTCCCACCATCGGGAGCAGTCTCCGGATTTGACGATTCCGGCCCAACAGCAGGAGCAGTCTCCGGACTTGACGACAGAGTCTCCCTTGGCAACGACCCTAGGCGCAGTGACTGAAACGACCACAGCCGCAGTCACTGAGCACGAGGTGCCAGAAGAAGGGCCCGCTGAGCCCGTGTCCGAGCACACGTCTCAGTTGCCTGAGTTGCCTGCGGCGACCGAGGGGGCTGCAGAGCCGCCCAGCGTGTGGCGTCAGTTTGCGCAAGCTGTCGGCCTCGTTGTTGGACGGACTCCCGAAGAAGATCAGGAAAGTGCGAATCCTCCGAGTGATCCCGAGGAGTCTGCAACTCGGGCCGACTCATTGCAAGACGGCCTTCAGGACGGGATTTCGCACGACTCCGTAAGCTTGTCCTTCGAATCGACATTGCCGCTTGAGTCAGCACCGCCCGTCGAAGCTTTGCCCGACGATGTTCCCACGATCCAACACGACCCGCTGCAAGATTCGCTTCTGCCAAACGATGAGCAGCAATCCAGTCACGAGCAATCGGTCGGCCGGACCCGCGAAGCAGTTCCCGTGAAAGTCCTGGACGAGGTTTGGTCTCGTGTGGGACAGGCAACCAGGGGGCCCCAGTCTTCGGGCAACGGACAGGATCAATTTGCGAAGCCCGACTCATCGAGAAAACAAAACAAAATGACCAATACCAAGACGTCCGAAGCGCAGAGGGAAAAGACGCTGATCATTGCCGACGACGATTGCGATCTCGTGCAGATGCTCGTGCTGCGTTGCGAGCAGATTGGATTGCACGTTTTTCGTTCGCCGGACGCCATGCACGCGCTTCTCGGGGCGCATCGCGTGCAACCGGACTTGATGATTCTCGACGTCAACATGCCGGGGGGGAACGGTCTGTCGGTCTGCGAAATGATGGCGGGCGACCCGTCTCTTGCGAAGACTCCGGTCATCATTATGACGGGCGACACGAATCCAGAAATTCCCGGTCGATGCCAGGCGCTGCATGCTCAATACCTGCAAAAGGGAGCCGGTTTGTGGGAACGGCTGGAGCCTTTGATTCGCAAAACGCTAGGAATGCCGGCGGTGATCGCCCCGAAGGCCACAGCAGCGGCTCTCGCCGCTCTAGCGGAAGCGAAACAGAAACCGCGAATTCTTTGCATCGATGACGATCCGGACATCTCGAAGATCATCAAGCTGCGGCTGGAACCTTATGGAGTCGACGTGCTGCGCGCCTTTAAGGGGATGCAAGGATATTGGACGGCGCTGGACATGCGGCCCGATCTGGTGATCCTCGACATGGTGATGCCTGACGGCGGCGGAAACTACATCCTGGGTCGTCTTCGCGCGCACCCGCTCACAGAGAAGGTCCCCGTGTTGATGCTCACCGGCATCAACACTCCCGGCACTCGCCGTCAGATGTTCGGCTTGGGGGTCGACGGCTTTCTCACCAAACCCATCGATTTTGATGCTCTGATCGAACACGTCGGTCAATATGTGACGCTCCGTGACCGTAACGGCGTTCCCTTGGCAAAGCGTTCGGAATCGGCCGAGCAGCTCGAGGCATCAAAAAAGGCGTGAGGCATCATCGAAAAACAGAAGCCCCGCCCGCTGAGAGCCTTCGTTGGCCCGAAACACGGAATACGGTTACCCAGTGCTGCGCTTCCCAAATGGTTCTGTTGAAAACCGGATCCACCCTTGGCACTGGGGATGCGAAGTCGTCTGCCGCGGAATCCGCCCGCCCGGAAGTCGGCCACCGCTGAGAATGGATTTCGAAGCGAATACACGGCCGCCCGAGGCCGCGAGAGCTCAAAAAGAAAAGCCCCGGAATTCTCCGGGGCAGAGTGGGCGTGACAGGACTCGAACCTGTGACCTCCACGATGTCAACGTGGCGATCTAACCAACTGATCTACACGCCCGAATGCGAGATCGAGACACGCCCGTCCGTCGACTTGTTCGCAGCGGTCTTGCTTCGCTGACGTGAACTTACGGTTTCGCCGGAGAGTCGTCAAGTGCCGTCCCGATCACGGTTTCGATTGCGTCGCTGAAATTGCGGCGTTGTGCGGGCTGTGCGAGAATGAGAGGTCTTCGCGACCGAAAACGGCCTTGGTTCGTTCGGCAAACAAGCGGCAATCGGCAGAAACCGTGTGATGCTCAGGATCGCTAACGGGACGGTTTACGATCCGAAAAACGGCCTGAAAGGGACCGTTCAAGACATTTGGATCGACCGCGATCGCGTCGTTGCCGCACCGGCGAGTCCGGAGCGGAAGGGGAGTCCGAAGCGTCGTCCTGATCGGACGATCGATGCCCGCGGTATGGTCGTGATGCCGGGCGGTGTCGATTTGCATTGCCATATCGCGGGGCCGAAGGTGAATACGGCCCGCAAGATGATGCCCGAGGCCCGCCGCGCGGCCGCTCCGCTGCGACGCACCAGCGTTGCTCCGCTCTGGAACGGCCGGTCCGGTGCCCAGCACGTTTGCGACTGGCTATCTGTATGCGGGCCTGGGTTACACGACGGCCTTTGATGCGGCCATCCCGCCGCTCGGGGCGCGGCACGCGCATGAGGAACTGCAGGACACGCCCCTCATCGACAAAGGGTTCTTTGTCTTGATGGGAAACAATCACTACGTCATGCAGGCGATTCAGGACGGCGAGCCGGATCGGATGAAGGCGTACGTTGCGTGGCTGCTCAATGCCGCGAAAGGCTACGCTCCCAAGCTCGTCAATCCGGGCGGCGTCGAGATTTGGAAATCGACCGGCGGAAACGCGACTGGAATCGACGATGTCGTCCCGCATTTCAACGTCACGCCGCGGCAAATTATTCAGGGCGTGGCCGGCGCTGCCAATGAACTCGGTTTGCCGCACCCGGTGCACATTCATTGCAACAACCTCGGCCTGCCAGGAAACTGGACGACGACTCTCGAGACGATGAAGGCCCTCGAAGGACGTCGAGGTCATTTGACCCACATTCAGTTTCACAGCTACGGAGGCAATCCCGATGCGGGCCAATCGTTCTGCTCGGAGACGGCGAAGCTAGCCGAGTACGTGAATTCGCACCCGAATCTCACTCTCGACGTGGGACAGGTGCTGTTCGGCGAGACGACGTCGATGACCGGCGACGGCCCCCTCGGCTATTACCTGCACAAAGTGACGGGGCGGAAATGGTTCAGTTCCGATGCGGAGTTGGAAGCCGGCTGCGGCATCGTGCCGATCGAGTACAAGGACAAGAGTTTGATCCACGCGGTGCAATGGGCCGTGGGGTTGGAGTGGTACCTCTTGGTCGACGACCCTTGGCGCTTGGCGATGAGCACCGATCATCCCAACGGCGGCTCGTTCTTGGCCTACCCGGAGATTATCGCCCTGTTGATGGACCGCGAGCGGCGGAAGGAGGCTCTTGCCAGGCTGCCTGCGAGCATTCGCGGGCGAACGGTGCTCGGCGATCTTGATCGCGAGTACACGCTCGACGAGATCGCCATCATCACGCGCGCGGCGCCGGCGAAAATCCTGGGCCTTGATCGCAAGGGACATCTGGGCGTCGGGGCCGATGCCGACGTGACGATTTACAACTCGAACTCCGACATTCAAAAGATGTTCGAATTGCCTCGGTACGTGATTCACGCTGGAGAAGTGGTCGTTGAGGACGGGGAAATCCGCAGCACGCCGAACGGGCGCTTGCTGCACGTTGCTCCAGAGTTCGACGAAGGCGTCGTCCCGCACATCCGCGACTGGTTTGAACGCTCCTACACGATCCAGTTCGGCAATTACCCGGTCGACGAGCATTACCTGCAGGGGCATGAGATTGTGCCGACGGTGTGACAGCGGGAACCGGTGATCTTCTGGGACGAGCCGGGGTTGATCCCCCAGTTCGAACGCGCCTGCAGGGCGGAATTGTCCAGATCGCCCCAAGCGCGCCTCGACGTTCCGGGCGTCAGTGAGTCGCGCCTGCGCCAGGACCGGCGGGATCAACCCCCCGGCTCGGCAGAGACGTGTATTCGGAGGCGGACCAGAAGACGATTCCGGATTGTCCGCCGGCGGCTAGCGTTAAACCGTTGGGGGCGAAGGCGAGCGGGGAAAGGTGACCCGCATCGCCAAAGCGCAGCGTCTCGCGCAGTTCGCCGCTCTCGGCGTTCCATAAGGTGATCCCCTCCCGATCGGAGGTGGCCAGTGTCTTGCCGTCGGGCGAGAAGACGACTCCGCGCGACTGACGCGCCGAGCACACCGAATTCGCAGGCCGGCTCGCCTTTGGGGAGTCGCCAGAGGCGAATCGGACGATGTTTGCCGTCGCCTGACGTGCTTCCCTCGGACGGAAGGCTCTCTACCGAGGCCAGAAAACGGCCGTCTGGGGAGAAGGCGACCGCGGCGACGGCGGCTTGATGGCCGGCAAGAGTTGCCAGGGGTCGCTTCTGGACGACGTCCCAAAGTCGAACGGAATGGTCGGCACTTCCCGAGGCGGCCAACTTGCCGTCCGGCGAGAGGGCCGCGGCCAAGACGGCGGCCGCATGACCCTTGAGCGTGCCTTGCTCACGGGCAGCCACGGTATCCCACAGGCGAACCGTTCCATCATCGCTGCCGGAGATCATCTGTTTGCCGTCGCTCGAGAAGGCGATCGAATTGACAGCCCCAGTGTGTCCGTTGAGCGCGGCCGTGACTGCGCTGCGAGGCGAGATCCCACAGGAGAATGGGCCAATCTTTGCCCGCCGATGCCAGCCGCTTTCCATCCGGCGAAAAGGCCAGCTGCGCGAGATCGCCCGAGCGGCACTTGAGCGTGGCCGATTCGACGCCCGTGGAGACATCCCACAGCGTGATCGAATCGGCTCCGCCGGCCGCAAGCTGCTTTCCATCAGTCCCAAAAGCCACAGTGACGGCCGGTCGCCGACAGTCGGAGCACGACGTCGGGCCCTGTCTTATCGACGGCTCCGTTCTCTGGATTCCAAAGCCGCAGCGTGCCGTCATCGTCCGGATGTGACGACGGTTTCCCCATTCGGAGCCGCCGCGATACCCGTCACTTCGCCGACATGGCCGGCCAGTCGCAGGGGGAACTCCTTTTGACGCTCCGCCGTTTGGCGGTAGAGGAAAGCCGCCTGATCGGTTGCGGCTGCCAGCAATCGGCCGCCGGCGACATAGTGAAGTCCGTTGACCCGACCGACGACGGCAAGAGGCGCCGATCGAGGCACCGACGATGTGACGTCCCAGCGATAGATGGCGCCATCCGTGCCGGCCGCCACGGTCGTTCCCTGCGGCGAAAATGCCAGCGAGGTGACTGGTCCTTCGTCGACGGTTAACAGCGACTTCTCGGCCGCATTGTCCGCTTGCCAAAGGCGAACGACGCCAAACCCGCCCGACGCGACGAGCAGGCCGTCCGGCGAGTAGGCGACCGAATGCACGCTTTGCGTGGGATCACCGGCCGCCGGTTCGCGCGATTGAGGCCGGCCCCAGCGGGTGGCCGTGAGGCGGCGGGTGGCGATGTCCCAAAACCGCACCGTCCCGTCGTCTCCGCCCGAGACGAGACTCGACGCGTCGGGGGCGATGGCGACGGCCCGGACGGTCCCGAGATGGCCGAAGAATGTACCGACAATTTTTCGCGAGGCGACGTCCCACAGTTTCACCGTTCCGTCGGCTCCCGCCGTGGCGAGCAATTCGCCCCGGTCGGAAAACGCGAGCGCCGTGGCTCCGCCGCCGTGGGCCACGAGCGACGCCATTTCCTTCCCGCTGCCGGCGTCCCAGAATTTGAGGAGTCCGTCCTGGCCGCAGCTGGCGATCTCTTTTCCGCAGGGCGACCAGGCGACGGCGTTCACGCGGCCCGCGTGCCCGGTCAGCGTCGCGCGGTCGTTTTGAGCGCGGCTGTGAAAATAACCCCAAGCAAAATCGCGGAGTGCGGGGGGGCAACGCTCGGCGTCGTTGAGCAGCCGCATCGCCAAACCCGGGTTTCGCCGCCAACTTTCTCGAATACGGGCCAATTGCACGTCGTAGGTCCGCAGCTCCAGCGAGTGAATCTGTTCCTGCGCCTCTTGGGCCTTTGCCTCGGCCGTACGGCGGGCGGCCTGTTCCTTTTCGATTTCGGCCCGCGACGACGTTCTTTCCGTTTTGGGCTTTGGCCTCGAGGAATTTGAGCTGCGCGAGAGCCTGCTCGCGTTCGCGCTGGGCCGTCGATCGCTCTGCCTGGGCCTGCTGCAGTTGTTCTTCGAGCGCGGCGGCTTTGGCGGCCAATTCGGCCGATTTGTCGGGCTCTTTTTCCGCCGCATGTTCTTCGTGCGCGACGGTCGGGGCAGCTTCGTGTGCCCGCGAACGAGTCAACGAGGTTCCGGCGACCATGCCGACCAGCAGCGTCACGGCGAGCCCGAGCGGAAGTCTGGCCCGCTGCGGAATTCGACCCGTAATGGCCGCGAACCGCTGCAAGAGCGCCGCCTTTCGTGTGATTCCGACGGAATCTCGCGCGGGAGCGACGACCGGCTTTTGTTGGGCCCCTGGGACGGGTGTCGCCGGCGCCTCGGCCGCGGTTGGGCTCTCCGCGCCTTCCACGGGTAAAGAGCGGAACAGGTCGGCGGCCGTGCCGAGGTCCATTTCCTTCGACGGCTCCGGCGGTGCGGCGACCGGCGGCGCCGAAGCGCCGGCAGCCGTCAGGTCGTTGAGATCCTCATCGATCTGGTCCGCCTGCGAGGCGGGCGGAAGATGCGGTGTCTCCGCCGGTTTGGCCGAATAGCTTGCTGACCTCCCCGAGCACTTCGTCGACGTTCTGTCCCGGATCGACGCGCGGAGGAAGCGGCGCCTGCTCCGAAGCCGATTGTGTGGCCTCTACCGGTCGTTCCGATGCCGCAGTCTCGGTCGCTGGAAAGGCAGCTGCGAGATCGGCGTCGAGAGTTTCGGTGGGTGTATCGGTCGCCATGTTCGGTGTTCGCGGAGCCTGAGCGCGGAAGCAGCCGGCCTCGGGAGAGAATCGTCACTTCGGTGCCGGTGCCTTGGTTGGAATTGGTCCGCGCGCGGTTGTTTTGCGCGTAAGGCGAGCGCGGGTGCGATCCTGCGGAGACTGCCGGACATGACGCGGGGGAGCGGTGAAGCGATTTTCTCGACGCGCTCGGCTCGTCAGCCTACCGGCATCTCGGCCTGAGGACGCAACTTCGCTCCCTTTCCGCTCGTAAGGAGTTCGACTGCAGCATCGACGCGGCGAGTCACGCTTTCCAGGGACTCTTTCCAAAGCATGAGCGGGAAGCGATGAATCGATTCATGCAGGGCGACGATCTCGATCGAATCGGGAAATTGACCCGTCATTGCCCGGACGGCCTGGGCGTAGAGGATCAACTGGATGCTGAAATGGTCGAACAGGGCGGCGGGATCGGCGGCCGGCACGCTGCCCGTCTTGTAATCGATGATTTTCCAGCTCCCCTTTCGCGTTCTGGAGCAGGCAGTCGATTTGTCCGGAGACGATGGCCCGTTCCTTCCCGTGCACGGAATCGAGCGGCCAGGGGAGCAGGAAATCGATTTCCCGCATCCATCGCCGGGATGCGGTCAACTCCCGCCAGAGGTCTGACTGCACGAAGGCTTCCACGCGCCGCACCGCCGTCTCGGCCGAGACGCGTCGCGCTTGGCTTGGCGAAAGCCCGCGAAGCGCGGCCTTCACAATCGCCGCGAGATGCTCCGAACTCGCTGCGGCCGCGGGCTCTCCGCTTGCGGGGTAGCTCCAGGGAAGCAGATCGATCACGTTATGAATGACCGTTCCCAAGATGGTCGGGTCGTCGTGCTCTTCGCCTTCGCTTGCGGTGAGCGGATTCGCGAAAATCAGCCGGCCGTCGTTCATGCTGCGGAGGTATTCGTCCGCCTGTTCGATGGCTGAAACGCTGAATCTGGGGGACCGGCCCGCGGGTGGACGGCAGGGGCCGCATCAAAGGGGGCAAGAAGCCGCATTCGCCGGCTTCGACGATCTCGCGGAAGCGTGCGAGGGGCGCGAGTTTGGTCTTCCGCATGGTTCCGCTCGATCGCTGCGGAATTGCGTGATGGACGCGGATTGCCGGGATCGCCTCGGACCCCGGTCCCTTGAGTGTCGATCCGAAATACGGGTCGACCTTGGGCAGGCCCGTTTGCAGGTCGAATCGCTTCGCGACGAGTTTCATCCACTGCGAATGCGGCCGGCCCTGCGCATCGAGTCCGCCCGAAACGATCAGATGATCGGCTGCGCGCGTCAATGCGACGTACAACACGCGGAGCGACTCGGCTTCGTCCTCGCGCTTCTCGATGTATCGATGCATCTCGATCGCGAGGTGCCTCGACTCATCCGGTCCCGCGGGGGGCGGCGGTAAGAAGCGGGCCGAATTCGCGATGGTAAACCGCTCCCCACGTAGGGCCGCGGCTGGGGCGATCCATGTCGGCCACGACGACGACGGGAAACTCGAGCCCTTTTGCCTGATGGATCGTCATCAGCCGCACGACGTTGCTGGCCTCCGGATGGGTGGCGGCCAGCGCTTCGACTGTTTCCTCGCTCACCGAGTCGCGGAGACGCTGGGCGAAATCCGCGAGGGTGCCCCGACCTGCCCGGTCGAACTCTCGAGCCATCTCGATGAGCTTGCGCAGGTTGGCGACCTTCCGCCGTCCCAAGAAATTCGTGCAAAAGCGACGCGTCGTAGCCGGTGCGCTCGATCGCCAGTTCGAGCAATTGCGACAATGGCAGCCGATCCTTTTTTCGCGCCATCTCCGCCAGAACCCGCGCCGCATGGCGGACCTGGTCTCGCTGAGATTCGGGAAGATCGAGCGGCGCTTCCGCGGCGAGCGCACTCGCGCAGCGGCGTGTCAAAACCGCCGAGCGCGACAATCGTGTCGTCGGACAGGCTGAAAAACGGCGACCGGAGAACGCCGACCAGCGCGATTGCGTCGTCGGGATCGTTCAAGAATACACAGAGATTGACGAGATCGTAGACTTCCTGCTGTGCGAAGAACGCACGACCGCCGACGAGGTAATAATCGATCCCCTTCCGCCGAAAAGCATCCTCGTAAACCCCGGCATCGCTCAGGGCGCGAAACAGAATGGCGATATCGCCGGCTTCAACGCGTCGCAGCTCCACGCGGCCGTCCGCGAGTTCCTTGCCGGGAATCCGCGGTGTGGGGTCGTCGAGGAGTTCCTGGATTCGCCGCGCGATCCATTCGGCTTCGCGGCGCCGACGGAATTCGACTCGGTCGGGCGAGTCGTCGTCGGGCTGGGATAAAGCAAAGAGAAACTCGATCGACGGTGTTGGCGAAAGCTGCTTGCGGTTTGGAACAAGTGGCTCGTACGCCTCCTTGAGCACCGGGGCAAACAGTGCGTTGACGAATTTGAGGACTTCGGGCTGACTGCGGAAATTCGTTCTCAGCGGCAGTCGGCCGCTGACGGGAATGCGCGCCCGCATCGCGTCGAAGACGGTTGGATCGGCACGCCTGAAGCGGTAGATCGACTGTTTCGCATCGCCGACGACGAATAACCTGCCCTGCTCCAGTCCATCGCCGGCGAGAGCTTCGACGATTTCTGCCTGGATCGGATCGGTATCCTGAAATTCGTCGACGAGGAGCGCGGCAATCGAAGCCGCCGTTTCGCGGCGCGTGCGTGGTGAGTCTCGCAGCACGTTTCGCGTTTGCACTAAGAGATCGTCGAATCCCAGCAGGCCCGCGTCGTGCTTGGCGGCCGCAAGGTCATCCGATGCGGCTTGCACTACTTTGACGGCGGCGGCGGTCAGCTCGGCCGAGCGCGCAATTCCTGCCGTATCGACTGCGTTGAAGTGCGAGATTTCGTCGATCTCCTTGCGCAACCGCGTCAGGGCGGTTTTGATCACTTCGTAAATGTCTTCGTCGGACCAGGCGTTCTTTGTGCCGCCCCCCTGAACCTGCGCCGCGCCGCGAATTTCATCAAGAATGGCGATCGACGGCACGTGCTTCGATTCCCGACACGATTGAAGCATTCGCAATCGCTCGAGCAGCAGTGCGCGGCGTTCGGCCATGACAGGATTCGACGTTTCATTCCGCCGTAAAAGTTCGACGACTTCGGAAACTGCTTCGGAATCGCCAAAGTCGCGAAGCAGCTTGGGTACGAAGACGGAATTCAGATGCTCGATCCAAGCGGACGCGAACTCAACGGGATTGCGCTGTTTGAATGTCTCCGAATCGAGCAGCGTCTGGCTGCCGACAAGCTGGCCGAGAATTCGTCGCGTGGTGGCGAGACCGTAATGAACCGCGAGCGTCATGCACTCTTGGTTTTCGGTTTCGAGCAGCCGTTTGACGGTCCCGGCGATCGATCGGCGGACGAGCAGGTCGCCCGCCTCCTCTTCGAGCAGACGGAATTGAGGATCAATCCCGGCCGCGACAGCGTGCCGGCGGAGAAAGACCGCGCAGAACGAGTGAATCGTACTGATCCGCGCGCTGTCGATCCGCCGCAGAATGCCCAACCAATAGTTGACGTCGCGTTCTTTGCAGTTTTCGAGCCGCAGGGCGCAGCCGGAGCGGATCCGATCACGCATTTCGCGGGCCGCGCGGTCGGTAAACGTGATCGCGACAAGCTGCGACAGCGGGTCACCGGCGAGATCTTCGCCCTCGCTCGGCGGCGCGAGATGGCTCAGGAACCGTTCGGTGAGCACAGACGTCTTGCCGCAGCCGGCGCCGGCAGACAACGCGATCGATACCGCGCGTGTCTCGATCGCGGCTCGTTGTTCCGGCGTGTAGGGCCTTTGGTCGCTCATGGCGGGGCGAGATTCCAGATTTTCTGGCGCTCCTCCGCCACCGACCTGACCTGGGCGACGCGACACACCGTGCTGTAAGGGCACCAACCTGTGCAGTTGTCATCGGCGCTGCGCACGGGGAATTCCGCGTGCCGGATGCGGCCGGCCATTCGCGGCAAGAGATCGTGCAGCGTCTGCTCGATTTCGACCAACGCCGCCGGATCCACCGGCTCCCAACGCTTGGCCTTGTTGCCTTTGAGCGCGAGCACGCAGCCATCGCGGGTAAGGTTCCAGTAGAGCAATTGGAACAAGCCGGCATCGGGACCGAGAAGTTTGCTTTGGCGAATGGCGGCAACGTAGATGGCCAACTGCAGCGCGAGCCCCTCGCGCACGTCCTTGAGCTCGAATCGCTGGCCCTGGCGAGTCTTGTAGTCGACGATGGCAAAGGCCGTTTCCGTCCCGCGGCAGCCGACGTCGATGCGATCGATCTGCCCTTGAACGCGCACCTGCTCGGTCCCTCTTCCGAACGTGGCGAACGGCTGAGCGTGCGGGTGTGGCGCTTGTCCGCGCAGTGGAACGTCGCCGAAGGGAAGCTCGACGAATCGCGGAGACGCCGCCATGTCCCAGCCCCGTCCCAGTGCCTCGTAGTAAGCGTCCCATTGAACCGCATACCACTCGGCGAACATTTCGGCGAACTGCCGCTCGATGGTGGCGATGGCGCGCTCGAGCGGCGTACAGTCCTCCGGAGTCGAAAGGTTTTCCTCCGCCAGGTTGCGAAGCAAGGCACCGATTTGTGCTCCGCTGGGAGTTTCAGCGGCGGAGGCGATGTTCTCGCTCGACGGCGTGTGGAGCAATTTGAGAATGCGATGCAGCGTAATGCCCCGATCGCGGGCATCGATTGCCATGTCGAGGCCCGGCTGAGGTTCGATTTTCAGAACTTGCGACAGCAGAAACCGGAACGGGCAGTATGCGTACATCTCGAGCTGCGTTGCGCTAAACTGCAGGTCGCGATGGAAGATTTTCTCCATCTGCTGGAGATTCGGCCCGCGTTGAAGCACGCCTTCGTAGGGCGAGAAGCCGGATTGCTCAAACCGCGCGGCCGCCATTTCCGAGCTGGCGATCACGGAGCGGGCCGCCGCTCCCGAGTTGGGGCGTTCAGCGAGCAGGCGAAACAGCGAGGCCCTTTCGGATCGCACTTCTTCGGCGGCCACCAGACGCAGGTCCGTCTCCGTTAATGCCCGCTCCGGCGACGGCACGGGATCCAACTCATTGTAAGAGGTCACTCGCAGCGATGTGGGCTCAAACAGGCTGCGGAGGGCCGTTACATACGGACTCGGAAAAAGCGGCTGACCCGACGCGCTCACGGCCGGGTAACTCAAGCGTGAGGCTTCGACGGGCTCGCGTGACGATCGAATAAAACAGCAGCATTTCGTCCTGATGGGGCGACGAAGCGATAGCAGCCGTGCTGCGCTGTCGCACGTGATCGCGACGTTCGCTCTGGCTGTAAAGACAATCGTCAGGACGGCTGCGCGGAAAGCTCGCGTCGGAAAGGCCCGCCAGAAACAGGTGCGGGACTTCGAGATTGCGTACGTCAGCCGCGTCGAGAATCCGGACTCCGCCTCGCACTCTCTGTTCGGCGGCGAATTCCTGTGAGTCGAGAATGTCCTGCAGGCGGCGGACAAACTCGCCGAGGTCGACTTCGCGCTCTTCGCCTAAAACGGATAACGTCTGGGCCGCCTCGTAAAGCACGTCTTTGAGGCGATCCCAATCGTCGGCGTCGCGGGCGTCCAACTCGGCATCGCTTTCGGTCGCTCCCGGTGCGCGAACTCGTGCCGGGCGCCCGATTCCCAATTCGTCACACAAACTAATGAGCCGGTCGATCCAGCCAGCGAAGGAGGACGACTTTCGGAGGCTTTCCGTCGCGGCGGACACCTGGCGCAAGAGGCTCAAGGCGACGGCCGAGTCGGCCGGTTCACCCGACGAAATCGCACTTTCGACCTCCACCGACAGGCGTCGAAGGATCTGCAGGCGACCGGAGCCCAGCTTCCGCTTTCTCAAGAGGCGAATCGTCACGTCGATGGATTGCGGCGCGCGAAGCGAAAGCCACGACGGCCGGAATTGATTCAGTCGCAGTAAGGTGCAAAGACTCTCGAAATCCCAATCGGCCAACTCATTCCGCAGCACGCACAGCATCGCACGGGCCACCGGCGTTCTCGAAAAGGGCGTGCGCACGGTGCCATCGTGTGGAATTCCAGCGGCCGCCAGGGTCTCCCGCAAAATGGTCGACTCTTCGTCGCCGCCTCGGACAGCGATCACGATCTCGTCGGGCGACACGCCCTCGAGTAGCATCGCCCGGACGCGCTCGGCAATCACGTGTGCTTCACCGCTCGGGCCCGCCGCCTCGACGATTTCCAACCCAGTCGCTGTATCGAGTTTGGGTGCAGTACGCGGATTGTCAAACAGGTGTTCCGCGATGTGACGGAAGCTGGCGGCCACGCTCTCGACCGAATCGTTTGTTGCCTGCAGCCAGGTCACGGCGGCCTGCCCGTTCCGATTGATTTCCTCAAACGCAGCAGCCGACTTGGCGAACAAATCGCTCCGCAGGCGCGGATTCTCGAGCGGCAGTGAAATCAGAACCCGGTCGGCAAACTGCGACAAATGTTCGACGATTTCATATTGCGGTTGGGTGAAGTCGG
Organism: uncultured Planctomycetaceae bacterium; assembly: GCA_963756305.1. Classification (GTDB taxonomy): domain Bacteria; phylum Planctomycetota; class Planctomycetia; order Planctomycetales; family Planctomycetaceae; genus DASPSM01. The sequence continues at coordinate 128,252 of CAVWNP010000001.1, read as the reverse complement.
CAAATCCGTCAATCACGACCAATGACAAGTGTCCAAAAGCGCCGCGCTGACCGTCACCCAACGCGGCGCGGGCCGACCAGAACTTTCCTTCGGCATCGTACAAGGCGAATTCGTTGAGCCGTTCCTGATAGCGCCGGTAAAGCAAAGAGAGCTCGGCGTCGCGCGGAAGCCAGCCTCTTTGACGGCAGTTTGTCTCGAACTGCTCGGGCCAGATTTCGTCGCGCTTGAGCTCCGAGACAAAGCCGAGAATCAAATCGAGAAAGCCCGACGTCTCCGCGATCGGTGCGAAGTAGGAAAGAGCGCCCGCCGAGTGGGCTTCGTCGATCAACGAACGACCCAACATGCGGCGCCCAACGGGCGAAAGGGGGGCGACTTGGCTGCCGGCGGTGTGCAGCAAGCGTTCGGCGAACGAATCGAACGTGAATAGATTGGGTGCGAGACACGCGCGGAGCGACTCATCCAAGAGTCGCCGAGAAAGCTCACGGCGCGAGCGAACGGTCGGCGTGATCCAGACGGCCTGACCGGGCGTGCACTTCTGCAAGAGCCGCAACTGCTCGCGACGAAAGAGATCGAGGAGCCGAGCCGTCTTCCCGCTGCCGGCGGTACCGCAAACAAGTTCCAGCCGACCGCTCATGCTCGAAAGGCCCCCTTGCCTCTTCGAATTGCAACACGCCTGTGCAAGGGCGTCAACTAACATCGCCTGATCAGTCTGACTTTGCGGCACATTTGTCCGAAAGACCCGATCTTGCCGAAAGTCCAGATGTCACCTAAACTTGCCTGTGTCGCCCGAAAGACGAAGGGTCGTCATCCGCAGAGGAAAATTCGGATGCTAAAAAAGCAGTTCGGTCCGGTGTTTCGCGTGGTTTGGGGCCTGCTTCTCGTCGTGTCGGCCTCGGTCCTTCTTCGAGCCGACGAGGCGGAGCCCAAGTCTCCGAAGTCCCAAAAGGATGACGACTACGCCCTGATGAAGGTGTTCGTCGACACGTTCGAGCAGGTCGAGCGGAACTATGTGAAGGACGTCGACCGCAGAGAGCTACTGCAAGCCGCCATCGAAGGCATGATGTCCAAGCTCGATCCTTACTCGAGCTATATCAGCCCGGACGAGATGTCTCGATTCAGCGAAGCTGTCGACCAGGAATTTGGCGGAATCGGCATCACAGTCCACAAAGACGAGCCTACGGACCGCCTCGTCGTCATGTCTCCGCTACCCGGTACGCCGGCTTTCCGCGCTGGCGTGCGCGCGGGCGACATCATCATGACGATCAACGGCAAGACCACGAAGGGCATCTCGATGGACTCGGCGATTCGCCTGCTCAAGGGAAAGCCCGGCGACGCCGTGAAAATTGGAATTCGCCATGTCGGCGACGACAAGACTGAACAACTGAGTCTGGTCCGCGACGTGATCCATGTGCCCACCGTTCTCGGCGATCATTACAAGCCGGACGGAACGTGGGACTTCATGATCGATAAGGAAAACAAGATCGGCTACGTGCGACTCACGCATTTCAGCCGTCACAGCGCGATCGAGCTGGAAAAGGCGGTGAACGAACTGTTGGAACAAGGGATGAAAGGCTTTATTCTGGACATGCGGTTCGATCCGGGTGGGCTCTTCTCGCAAGCCACCGAGATCGCCGACATGTTTGTCGACGGCGGCACGATTGTGAGCACAAAAGGCCGCAACACGCCGACACGCACCTGGGAAGCCAAGAAAGAGGGGACATTTCCCAATTTTCCGATGGCAGTGCTCATCAATCACTTTAGTGCCTCGGCCAGCGAGATCGTGGCGGCCTGCTTGCAGGACCACCATCGCGCGACGATCGTCGGCGAACGCAGTTGGGGCAAAGGGAGCGTGCAAAACGTCATCGAGTTGGAAAACGGAGCCAGCGCCCTCAAGCTAACAACCGCCAGCTATCACCGGCCCAGCGGCAAGAACATCCACCGGTTCCCTGGCGCGAAGGAATCGGACGAATGGGGCGTGATGCCCGATCCGGGTTACGCAATCAAATTCACGCAGCAAGAAGCCGAGGATTATGCGCAAACGTACCGGCCCGATCGCGATATCCTCAGCAAGAATGGACCGCCCAAAAGTGATTTCAAGGATCGCCAGCTCAACAAGGCTTTGGAGGCCGTTCTGAGCAAGCTGTCCACGACCGACCACGCAGCCGCTCAAAAGGCCAAGCCTGCGGAAAAGGTGAAGGCGAACGCCCCGGCGAACGTACCGGCCGGCAAGAAGGCGGCCGACCGCGGTCCGATGCCTCGGCCCGAGCGGGAGCTTGGAGTCGGCTGAGGATCAAAACGGCAAGTGACAAATCGGGCTGACGGCTTTCTCCTGGCGCTTGAATCCAGCTGCGATGAGACGGCCGCTGCCGTCATCGATCGACGGCTAACCGTCCTCTCCAACGTGGTCAGTTCGCAGCACGAATTGCACCAGCATTTCGGTGGCGTCGTTCCCGAAATTGCCTCGCGCGCCCACGTACGCCGGATCATTCCGGCGATTGACGACGCCTTGCGCACCGCTGGCGTATCGCTTGATCAGTTGACCGCGGTTGCGGTGACTACGCGGCCAGGGCTTGTCGGCTCGCTCTTGGTAGGACTGACAGCGGCCAAGACTTTGGCGCTTTCTCTCGAGATTCCGCTGGTCGACGTGAACCACGTTGAGGCGCATCTCTTCGCCTGTCGCATGTCGGCCGGCCGCGAGGTGTTTCCGGCGATCGGGCTCGTTGTGAGTGGGGGCCACACTCTGCTTTACGACTGCGTCTCGGCGATCGACTTTGATCTTTTGGGCTCCACGATCGACGACGCCGCCGGCGAAGCGTTCGACAAAGGGGCAAAGCTGCTCGGTCTCGGCTACCCCGGCGGACCGGCAATCCAACGGGCCGCCCTTTCTGGCGACGCGGGGGCCGTCCATTTTCCCCGGCCGCTGATCGACAGTCCGAACCTCGACTTCAGCTTCAGCGGCCTCAAAACGGCCTTGCTTTACGAAATCAACGGCTCATCGCACGGTCGGGCCGTCTTGCGGGATTTGCCGCACGAGCGGGTCTGTGATTTGGCGGCCTCCTATCAAGAGGCCATTATCGACGTCTTGGCGGCAAAGTGCCGACGGGCTCTTGCTCGAACCGGCCGAACCGCGCTCTGTGTCGGCGGAGGCGTCGCGGCGAATGCTCGCCTCCGCGAGCGACTCAAGTCTGTCGCCGCAGAACTGCCGATCGAACTCGTTCTGGCCGAGCCGGCCCTATGCACGGACAACGCAGCAATGGCCGCAATGGCGTGGGAACTCATCGATCGGCAGCTCTTTGCGCCGCTCGATATCGACGTCACCCCCGGTCTTTTGCGGCCCAAACGTTGATGATTTGGGATGCGGCCGAATTTGCCGCATTACGCCGGATTTGAGTTCGTCACGGGGGATTGCCGACGAAGGTAAAAGTGAAGACTTCGGTGATCGTCGTGAAGTTCGGATTCACAGCAAGGCGGACATAGCGCAAGTCGCTCGAAACGACGGCGGCCGCACTCATGGTGACTCCTTCATTAATCTCGGTAATCACGGGCTGGTAACCTACGGCCAGGCCAGCTCCGCTCAAGGCGCCCGTTTGAGTCACGCCCCCACCGGCCGCTCCACCCGCGGCGTTGCCCGCGCCGCCTGCGGCATTTCCGGCACCGCCTGCGGCAGGCACGATCGCGCCGCCGCCCGGCGCCATGGCGGCCGGCAAGGTGCGCCACGGAATCTGCCGCGGCCGCGGCGAATGAACGATCAGCAACCGCAACAATTGCTGCAATTGGCCGGCCCTGGAATTGAGACTCGGACGCTCAGGACCGAGCTCGCGGCGGCGTCCATTGGGCAGCGGGACTCGCAGGGCGACGCGGTCGGGTCTCAGCTTGAAGACGAACGTCTCCGTCGTTTCGTTCTTGGCGCCCTGGTTTCGCACGATGGTCAACTGCGCCCGATTTCCCACGATCGTGCCGTCAATTCGCCGCACGCGCACAATGTACACGCCGGGCATCCCAAGCGGACAGATGTATTCTTCGTAGCAGTTCTTCGGATCAGGACCGTAGCCATCGTGTCGATGGACGCCGCCTCCGCGTGTTTGCGGATCTTGTATCGAGGCCGTCGTTCCCGATGGCTCTTCGACGGAAAGGTCGAGATCGCCGTCGCCCGACCATTGAAGACGCAGATAGAGATCATGAATTCTCGCTTGGGCCATCGACTCGCGAATCGAGTCTGCCTGAGTTTCTCGACCGGCGGTGCGAAGGGCCCGCTCGGCGTCGAGCGCGGCATCCTCCGCCTCGTGATGGAGATTCTCGTAGTCTTTGCCCCAAGCCGACCGCAACACTCCCGTGGCAGCCCATTGCACGGCGGGGTAGTCTCTCAACTCCCGCGCCAACCGGAGACCAAGCACATACGCCTCGGGTCGGGTCGGTTCCAGATCGGATGATTGTCGATATAGCTTGAGCGCCTGCTTTTTTGCCCCAAATCGCGACAGATAGGCGGCCGACAAGAGCGTACTCTCGACGTCGGTCGCGGCGAAGTCGAGATGCGACATCAGAGCCCGCTCGACTTCGGCCTGCGGACGCCCTTTGATCTGCATCGTGAGAGCCAGCACGTCGTACATCCACGACTGTCCTTGGCCCGAGAGCAGGGCACCTTCGATCGACGCCATGACCTGGTCGTATTTCTTGGCGGCTTGCAGCTTGAGCACCAGATCGGCGATCGATGAGGACGGCGGTCGATTCTTCTCGAAGTAATTCCGCCAGTACGTTTCGGGCGTGCCGCCCGAGCCGTCCGCCGGCGGGAGGGGAATTTTCACGCTCGCCTTACCCGCACGATCAAATGAAAACCCGGAAGCGGCCGATTTGGTCCGCCTCCGGGTGTTGTCGATCGAGCGATCAGTCGGTTCGCCAGATTTTCCCTGGCTCCCCGGGCTTAACGCGCCTCGCTCCGTTTTTTTTTGCTGGATTGGACGGAGTCGTTTGTGAATGACGACGACGCGGGCTTTTGCTCAGCGGAGTCTTGGGCAGGAAAGACTTCGGCAGGCACGCTGAACATACCGCCGCCGCCCATGCCGCCGCCGCCCATACCGCCGCCGCCCATGCCGCCGCCGCCCATACCGCCGCCGCCCATACCACCGCCCATGCCACCGCCCATGCCGCCACCGCCCATACCACCGCCGCCGGCCCGCGACATCATTTGCAACTGCTGTGGGCCGAATACGAGGTCACCGACAGGATACATGCGGATCGTCAGCTTTTGGTTGGCCTGTTCGACGGTGGTGATCTTCATCACCTCGTCTTCGATGACGTACGTCAGAGGGGAACTTCCCTGCTCTAACAGCAGCTTCAGCATGTTGCGCAGTTTCATGCCCGAATAGGGCATCTTGACTTCGGCCGACGTGTCGACACTCGCATCTTCCAGCACCTTCGTGTCCATCAGGATGGGAATCTGATAGCGCTGGGCGATGAAATCGATGGCGTCCTTGAGCGGCTCGGGCTCGATGCTGAAATCGACCACCTGATCGAGCGCCTCGCTGATCCGCCGTTCAACAGGACTTTCCACCCGCAGGTCCGTTTGAGCCCACTTCTTGCGGCGTTCGGTCAGGGCCCGCCAGACTTGGGCGTTGGGCCATTCGATGGGCGGCTCGTCCGGGAACGGCACGTGCGACAATTCGACCATGTACAGCGTTTCGAGCACGCGGTCGGCTCGCAGGTTCCTCAAGCGGTAGGCCTTGTTGATCTGGCCGCCCATTTCCGAGTTGTAGAGAGCCTGCGTGGCCGGACCGTTGCCCGGATTAAGGTGCAGTGCTTCGCGAGCCACCGATTCCGCCTGTTCGTAGGCGTTGTCGTCGCCGTGGACCGCCTGCACCAACAGGGCCCGTACCTGGTCAATCAATTCGGTGAGGCGCCGTTCTTGCAGAGACATTTGCTCGAGCGACTTGCGACGCGCTTCGACCTGCGCCATCCGCTCGGCATTCAAGACTTTCTCGACCGTCGTGCGTTCCTTGATGTTTCTGAGCTCGCGCATCGTATTTTGCAGGCGGCGAGTCAATTGCTCGCGAACCTGAGGTTCGACGTCGGCTGCTGTTGAGACGTTGCTCTCGATCCGCTTCAAATCGACGATGGCCGAATCGGGATCATCGCTTCCTTTGCGCCGCGCTTCGGCAACCGCGGTCGTCACTTCCTGCGTCAACTGCTGACCGCGAACCGCCATCATTTTTTGGTATCTCGCGGCCGGACTATCTTGCGGCGGTCCAACGCGCTGTTCCAACGGCGCCTGTCCGCCGCTGGGACCCGGGAAAGCGGGAACCGGCGGAGTCGGAGGCGGCGTCTGGGTAGCGTCATTCGATGATCCCTCGGGCGCCACTTGCCGCAGAATTTCGTGGGCCGCGGAATCTTTTCGCATCTTTTCCGCGGCAACCAAGACGGCCGCGGCGCGCGTGTTCGTCGGATCGAGCGTCCGAACGGTTCGTCCGAGCTGTTCGCCGGTTGCGACGTCGTGCGACAAAACGGCACGTTCCGCCTCGCCGACCATCGCATCGATGCGATCGGCAAATTCGTCTTCGGCCGCGACAAGCAACTTGGCACCGGCAAGAGCTGAGACAAACCCGCCGCTGGCTTGCGAGCGCTTCCACAAGCAGGGAAGAACCGCGTTGGCGACTCGCACCTCGGCGTTTTGGAAATTGTATTTGATTGGAGCTAATTTGCTTTCCGGAGCAAACTGGAACGTGAGGCTCAGCTGCTCGCTCGCATGCCCGATGCCCAGGTAAATCGTTGCCCGGTCCGCACGAATCGGAAGAGCGATCGTCGGAGCGATTTGAATCTCGCTGGACGTAACGGCCGGTTTGTTGACCGAAACATGCTCGGGATAAGCCACGGGTGATTGAACGGCAGCGACAAGCTCCGCGCCGCCTGGCGACGCCGACTTGTTGCCCCGGCTGTCCATGAGGACGACTCCACCTGTCTGCTGTGCGAGCGTGCCCAGCATTTCCAGATCGGTCTGCGGGCCAACCGCGAAGCTATGTACGGCAACGTGACGGCTCCGCAGTTCACTGGTCAACTCGGCCATTTCTGAGAAAGCAGCCAACCGGGCCGCGCTCATTCCGTCGCCAATATACGCGACGGCTGCTTTTGCACCCGGCGTCAGCGACGACAAGACCGTGCGCAATCCGCCGACGATGTCCGTCGCACCGAGCGGCGTGCGCGTCGCAAGGGACTGATACGCTTTTTGGCACTCATCGGATCGCGGCGAGGCGAAATCCTCCATCATCGGATCGGCTTTGAGGTCGATCGCGAACAGGCGGACGCGATCGCTGTCGCCAAGCGCGGCCAGATATCCGCTGACAATTTCCATCTGGCGCTTGCGATAGGCCCCGGACTGGCTGGCCGACGTGTCGACGAGGACGATGTTCTCGCGGACCTCTTGACGCGGCAGACGGGCGGCGTCCCCGCGCATCGCCAAAGCGAAATACGCGTCGCCGTTTGGAAGGGCATACTGATAAATGCAAACCGCCGGATCGGGAGCCGCGACTTTGCCGGCTGCCTGTGCGGTGGCGGAAAACGCAGTTAGCCCGAAACTCAAAACACAAGTCGTAGTGACAAACGACGCACGGACGGCAAATCCTGCCCGGGACATATTTTCGTTTCTCCCCAAGCTTTCCGAGGCCCGGAAAACAATCACCTCGATTTTATAACGCTTCGGAGATCGCTTCGAAGTGAATTCCGCCGAAATTCGCGGAAATAACCAAATTTCCCAACCCTCTCTGGCGGAACCCTTTTCTGACGTCTTTCCCCAAAGAATGACGTGTCTTCTTTAGGAAAAATGGGCTTGGCGGAACGATTTTTCGCCTCCGAAGAAATCCCGCCGATCGACTTTGCCGATTGGGCTGGCTCTGCCGCTTTACCAATGCCGATGAAAGAGAAGCCGATCGCCTGCCGCGGTTGGCAGATCCCCGCGCAACCCGTTTTGGCAACAGGGAATGGGGCATTTGGCAACCGGCAAGCTTCCGCGAACCTCGGTTTCGACAAGCACGGGGCTAGTGGGCCTCGCCGCCATTGCGATCGCTGCGTTTGCCGTCCTGATATTCTGGCTGGAACGACCATTTCGAGCCCAGGCACCATTCGATGAGACAACGACCGTGCCGCTTCCGGCTTTGGTCCCTTTTTCGGTGCCCTTCCAGGACGGGCGGGGGGAATTCGACCTCAATTTTGCTCCGAATACCCGATATCTCCTCGTCGTCGGAAGTTTAGGTTCAGCCGAGTCCCGCTTCTCCTTCGGCTGCTCGTCTCGGAAGGTGTCCGAGTCGCGATTGATCCCAGTTGATCGGATTCCAACGCTTGGCACTCGGCGGCTAGCCGTGACGACCGAGAATCGCGTCGCGCCCAAGCCGCTCGCCGCTTCAAACGATCCCGGCCCGCAGGCAGCCACGCAGATCGGAGAGCGGAGCCGGACGTTCTCACTCCACGTGACCGACGGGACGCTCGATGACCCGGCCCAATACGTGACGGTCCGCGCCAACGCGATCGCCACCGGACGCCACGTGCGCGTTTATCTCGACGATCAGCAAGCCCCGAACAGCCTGGCGCCTGGACTCGTGCGCAGCGTGATTGAGCTGTTCGACACGGACATCGTGCCGCGTTTCCGTGGTTTGTTGGGGTCTTATCGGGACGTCGACCATGACGGCCGGTTCGCAATTCTGCTCAGCCCATGGCTGGCGCACCTGCAGGGGGGACGCACATCAGTCGGCGGTTTCGTACGCGGGAGCGATTTTCAATCGTGCCTCGGCCGGCCGTTCAGCAACCGTTGCGACATGATGTACATCAACTCCCTGACAACGCCCGGCGACCATCTGCGGACCCTTTTAATTCACGAATACGCGCACGCCGTCTGTTTCAGTCGCCGGACCTCCGATTCGACAGGCCTGCCCAAGTTTCCTGACGAAGAAGACTGGCTGAACGAAGCCATCGCCCACTGTGCCGAAAGTCTTTTCGGCGCGGGCTGGTCGAATCTCGATTATCGCATCGCACGATTCTTGAATGAGCCGTCGGCCTATCCGCTGGTCGTCAGCGATTATTACCGAGCGGGCCTCTGGCGGTGCCACGGCTGCCGCGGGGCGACCTACCTCTTCCTGCGCTTTTGCGTTGAACAGTTTGGCGCTCAGACCCTCACCCGATTGATCGCCAACCCGTCCCGCGGTACTCAAAATCTCGAACTGGCGACGGGACACTCGTTTGAGGAGACATTTCGCGCCTGGACGTTGTGGCTCGCCGAGGCAAGTTGGCAAGAGTCAGCCGCATTGACGGTTCGGGCTGGTGAATCGCCCGAACCTGACCTGGCGCCGCTTGATCTATACGGCTCCCTGGGCGACTGGGGATTCGCCGGCCCCCAAAGGCAACGTTGGAATGTTGATACTAAACAGAAACCGATCGAGCTGCGAGGCACTTCCGCGGCCTATCTCGAACTTGTCGCCGGTGACGCGCCGGGGCCAAGACGAATTTGCATCCAAGGAACGACCGGTTCCATGCTATTGGCTTCAGTCGTCCGCCTCCAAGACGATTATTGCTCACTGAGAATCGAAGCGGAAATGGCTTCGAACGCCCTTCCCGAAAAGCCGGCAGGCACCAGTGACAGAATAGTGCACCTCGTGGTCCACTTCCCCGCTGATTCCGCATTGACCATGGAGCAGATCTCAGCCGAGCAGAACCGCGGCGAGACGCGGGCTTCGATCTGTTTCGCGGGCGCCGAATTGAAGCAAATCGAAAGTCGGACTTCAAAGTCGGCAGCGGAGACCGCCTCATCAAAATCGCACGAATACTTTCTTCCCGCGGCACGATTGACCGATTGTTCGGTCCCCATAATTGTCTCCGTAGTCGCCAGGGACCGAGACGGGAATCGAACGCCGGCCCGCGCCATTCTTCCGCCGACGGCATTGCTACCCACCGAGCGACTGGCACAGCATTCGCCGTAAGTTGGACGGGTCGCCCGCCGGGCCCTGGCTGTCAGGCTTCACTTGCATCCCGGTGGTCGAGTTGCGATCTTTGCGCTTGCCACCAACCCGGAGCCCTTTCTATGGCGCATAAAGGACGTCCCACCGTTCGCAAGCCGGCCACGAAACTTCCCCACTTGCGGAAGAAAATGCGAAACATCGTTCCTCAGGAACGGACACGGGGCAAAAAACGAGTCCCGTAACGCCGAGCGGCAGTCCTTTTTTCGACGGCTTTTCTTGGTCTCCCACGACTCTCCGCCGCATTGCTTCCCTGCGCAGGTCTCCGTCTCAAGAGTTGAAAATGTTAGTGCGCGCTGCCAGATTTTTGCTTGATTGTGATAAGATCGCGAGGAACTGGCTGGCACGGGCGATCTGCGAATCAGTCGGTTTTGCAGGTGCTCGCCGAATTTGACGTCGCCGTTCTGGCTGGTCACTTCAATTACCCGTCTGAAACGAAGGAGGTTCTCTCATGCGCATCTCGCTCAGTTCGGTCGTTTTGCTCGTCGTCGCGTTATTCGTGGCGTTTGCATTCTGGCCCGAGAATCGTGCAGTCCAAGGGCCGCTTCAAGTCTTTGCGGACAGCAAACCGCAGTCGAAATCAGTCCCGAAGACGCCAAAAACGGAAGTCTCGGCGACGCGGAGCAAACCCGGACAACGGGCCCACAATGCCGCACAAAACTCGAAAGCCGAAACGCACGTCGCCTCCGAACATCCGCTGAGTTCCGACATCGGTCAGCAGCCGAAGATCGAAGAAGCGCTCGATCAGACGGTCGATTTCTCCATCGAGCCCGAGCCGCTCAAGGACGCAATTGATTTCATCGCCCAGCGTTACCACATTCCGATCCTTTTGGACACGAAGGCGCTGGAAGATGCCAGTGTCGACACTTCGGCAGAAGTCAGGATGCCGTATGCGGGCATGAAACTTCGTAACTTGCTGAAGCTGCTCCTCGAACAGGGGAGTTCGCCTTTGAGCTACGCCATCGAAGACGACATCTTGCGGATTTCGACGGTGGAACAGATTCGCCAGCACACTTATGTTGTCATTTACGACTGCCGCGATTTAATCCATCTGAAATCGGTGTATCCGGCTGCTGCGAAAAGTGCACCGTCCCAAGCGACGCAGTCGACAGCCAGTTCGGAGGGTGGCGGAATGTTCAGCGTGGTTCCGGAGACCGCTAGCGTCGCGCGGCAGTTTGGTGGCGGCGGCGGACCTGGCAAAACGAACAAGAAGTCCGAGCGTGCGGCGAAAACTTCCTGCTTGCAAGACGAGATCCCGCTTATCCGCGTCATCAAATATGCAGGTGATCCAAACGATTGGGAGGAAGAGGAAGGCGGAGGCCCGAAAATCACTGAAATCGGCGGACTTCTCGTGGTCAACCAAAATCCAATGGTGCACGAGCAAATCAAGCGGATCCTCGCCGATCTCCGCCGCATGCGAAAAGAAGGGGCCTTTGCGGCCTTCGACGATGTGAGCAGCGCTCCGGTCGCCAACTCGTCCCAAACGGGAAAACCCAGCGGACTTTGACGTCGTAGGAGCGATGCAGACCTCTTGCAAAACCCGCACGCGATGTACGTTCAAGCTGGCTCCCGTCAGCGATACAAGTTTAGAAATCTGGTGGTGTCCCTGCCAGAATTTCGCTTGCATTGATAGTATCGCATGGCTATATATAGCCGTGCTGTTTATGTGAGTCCCGTTTCCGGGAGACTCCAAGGGATGGATCGATTTAGCGCCGAACTCATGCGCGGAAGCCTGGACCTGATGGTTCTCTCGGTGCTGATTCAACAGCGCCAATACGGCTATTCGCTGCAACAGAGATTGCGGGAAGCGACGGCCGGACGTGTGCCGTTGCCCGCGGGCACGCTTTACCCGCTCTTGCATCGACTCGAATCCGAAAAACTGATCCGCAGCCACTGGGACGAATCCACCGGTCGCAAGCGGAAATGGTATGAAATCACCAAGTCGGGCCGGGCTCGCCTCGATTCGCAGGCCGGCCAGTGGATGGCTTATGCGGAGTGCATCCGGTCCCTGCTGCACTCCGTTCCCGAATTGCGAGCGGCCCCTGCTTGATCTTCGACGGATTCCCAAAAACTTCATGTCCGGAACTCGCTGAAAGACTGACGATGTCCGAACAGGAATTCGACCTCTATCTGAAACGGCTGTGCCGTGGTCTCGGGCTGACGAGCCAGCAACGCCGGCAGATTTCCGACGAGTTGCGGGATCATCTCGAAGAACGCCTCCAGGAATTGGCCGGCTGCGGCGTTCCTCGGGACCAGGCAGTTCTGCAGGCACTCGACGAATTCGGCGACGCGTCGGTTCTGGCCGGTCGCTTTACGACAATTGCCCGCCTGAAACGAAGGCGGTTACTCGTGCATCTTTCGCTCTCTTCGGTCGCTCTGCTTGCTGTCGCGTTATTCGCGGCGTTTGCCTTCCGGACCGAAAACCTCGCGATCACGGCACCACCCTCCCAGGGTCTGACGGAAAACAAACCCCAGCCAAAACCGGCCGCAAAGACTTCGGCGGAAGCACCGAAAACGGCGCTCTTGCCGCGGGAAAACAATGCTTTGGAACGGTCGGCGAATAGCTCACGCAAAATTCCTGTTGAATCCCGCGTCGCCGACGAGCATCCACTCAGTTCTGGCATCGGTCAAAACCCGAAGACTTAAAGTCTCTTCGAAACGGAGCAACCACCATGCGTCCGCGAACAGCTCGAACACTTGCCTTTGTTGGCATCACGATCAGCACGCTTTTGGGTGCGACCACGAGGAGTGAAAGTGCCGAGCGGACTTCGCCGGCTCCCGCGACGGCGAAACATGACGCCTTTGCCCGCCGCGTGTTCCTGTTGACCGATCTAATTCTCGAAAATCACATCGATCCTCCCACGCGGCAGGAAATGATTCTCGGCGGTTTCCGCGGACTGTTGGGCGCGGCGAAAAGCGAGCCTCTTCCGACCCTCAGCCGCAAGGTTTCCGAAGTCAGAACCGTCGAGGAGTTGGTGCCCCTGCTCAACGAGGTCTGGCCCTCCGATGTCCAGGCGACCAGGACAAAAGAGCCGCCGAAAAAGGGCGATCGAAATCAGCCCGAGGATGCGTTTCTGATCGGGCTTTTCCAAAGCGTGCCGGGATTTCCCCACCTCGTTTCTGTGAAGGAAGCCCGCGCAGAAGCCCAGATTCAAGCCAATCGCTACGTGGGACTGGGAATTGCCATCGCCTGGCAAGACAAGGTTGCAATTTCCCTCCATCCAGAAACTGATCGAAGGGGGCTCCGCCGAGTTGGGAGGTATGCACGAAGGGGATCTGATCGAAGAAATCGATCACGCCCCTGTTTCCCGCAGTGCGATGACCTTGCGCGACGTCGTCGAGCGACTCCGCGGCGTGGAAGGCTCGAAGGTCACGCTCCTGTTGGGCCGCCCGGATTCCAAAGCAACGAGAACAATCACATTTGTCCGCCTGCCGGTCATGTTCCGTTCGGTCCATGAGCTAAAGGCAGACGTCAAAAGCAAGCTGCCGAATTCGTCGCGAATCGGCGTGCTGCAAATCGACCGCGTGTCGGCGAGCACGGCTCAGGAGCTGCGTGCCTGGGAAATCAAGCTGCAAAATGCCGGCGATCAAGCGGTCGTCCTCGACCTGCGAGGCGTGGGTGACGTCGGCCCCGAAAGCTATCACTCAGCCGTGCTGCTGGCCGATAGCCTGATCGACGGCAAACCGATCGGCAAATTGCGGACCCGCGAACGCGTGCAGGAATTCGCCGCTGATCGCGAAGCTCTGTTCCGAGACATGCCGCTGGCCATTCTGGTCAACAAACACACGGGAGGGGCCGCGGAATGGGTGGCGGCCGCGCTCCAGGATTCCAACCCCGCGCAGCCGGCCAAACGCCGTGCGGTCATCGTGGGACAACCGACGCGTGGGGCAAATTTGATCACGAGTGCCGTGCCGGTTCCAGGAGCAGAGGAAGTCCTGATGGTGGCGACGGCCGTCTGGGACCGGCCCGATCATGTCCGCACCCAGGCTCAACAGGAAAATGCCGATCTTGACGACGGCGACGCGGCTCCGCGTACGTGGCGCGTTACGCCGGATGTTTATGTCGAGCCCGTTCGGCCGGTCCACAATCCGGCGGCCGAGTCCGTCCCCGCAGCCCAGAAGAAGGCGGCGGCAGAGACCGCGGCCAAAAAGGGAGACAAACCGGCTGCCGCCAAGGACGCTGCCGGGCCGCGACCACCAGTCGTCGATGGGATTGAAGGGGATCCGGCGCCCGTCAATGCGGCCATCACAGAACTCGTGCGCCAGTTGAAGTCCGCCGGTAATGGGAAGTAGCCGGAAAGATCGCATGTCATCCTCGAACCAGGGCGCCTGGCGAACGGGCATCTTTGCGGCCGTCGTTTGGATTCTTGCTTCTCCGCTTGCCCGGACGGCCGACGTGCCAACGACTCCGCGCACGATCCCTGAAACGGAGGCCAAACTCCGCGTCCCTGTCGCAATTGCCATTGCTGACGACGGAAAGATGCTTCTCGTCGCGAATCGCCGCACGGGAAGTGTCTCTGTCGTCGATCCAAAAGCGGCCCGAGCGATCGCCGAAGTTCCGGTCGGGAAGTCGTTGTCCGATCTTGTCGCGTTGAACGGACCGAACGCTGGCTTTTTTCTGGCCGCGGATTCGGCGAGCCATCAACTGCATCTCCTGTCGTTTCGGGATCGCGCGCTTAAAGTTGTCGACTCGCTGGCAGTCGCCCCGTTTCCCGCGACGATTTGTGTCGACTCGAGCGGAAAGCGATGTTTCGTCGCCTCGCCGTGGTCGCGGCAGCTGACCGTCGTCGACATTGACCGCCGGCCGGGCGCTTCGCTGCAGCTGAAACTCAAGACGACAATCCCGCTGACCTTTCCGCCTCGGCAGCAGTCGTTGAGTCCCGACGGAAAAATACTGGTTGTGGCCGACGCCTTCGGCGGACGATTGGCCGTCGTCGACGTGTCGCGGCTCAAAATTCAAATTGTCCAAGTCATGCCGGGCCATAACATCCGCGGACTCGCCTGGAGTATCGACGGCCGGCGGCTGCTCGTCGTTCATCAGACGCTCAATCGCCTGGCTTACAGCACGGCGGAGGACATCCACTGGGGATCGGTCGTCTCCAATGTCGTTCGCTCGCTCGACCGAGATGCACTCGTGAGCGGTGCGATGGACGTTCTCGCGCACAGTCAGCTGTATCAACTGGGGGACGTCGGCAATGGAGCCGGTGACCCGTCGTCGTTGGCGATCGCGAAGGATGGCACCGCGTTTCTGGCACTTGGCGGAGTCGGCGAGGTCGCGGGCGGACATCTGGAAAAGGCGGAAATGCATCGAGTGCACGTCGGTACGCGGCCAACCGTCTTGGCCCTTAACCGTGACGGCACGGAACTCTACGCGGCCGACACGTTTGGTGACGCGATCGACGTCATCAAGACCAAGGACCTGCTGGCCGGCAGCGACAGGTCGATCCGCCGCATTCCGCTCGGGCCCCAGCCTGCGTTGTCGGCGGCCGATCGTGGTGAGCGATTGTTCTACGACGCACGCCTCTCGAACGAAAACTGGATGAGCTGCAACAGTTGTCACAGCGATGGGCACAGCCCGGATCAGTTGAGCGATACGCTGGGCGACAGTTCCTTCGGCGCCCCGAAACGAATTCCGGGCCTCGGCGGAGTTGCGGAAACCGGCCCCTGGGCGTGGAACGGCAGCATGCACGACCTGGGCGAGCAGGTGCAGAAGTCGGTGAAAACCACGATGCACGCCAAAGCGATTTCGCCCCAACAAGTCCGCGATTTGACCGAATATCTGAAAACTCTCAAACCCGCTCCGCCGATTGGCGTGCCGGCCGATTCCAACCAGCAAGCAACCGTCGAAAAAGGCCGGCAGGCCTTCAAACGCCGCGGCTGCGACCGTTGCCACGTGCCGCCGACCTACACTTCGCCCAAAACGTATGACGTAGGCCTCAAGGACGAAATGGGCAATCACCTTTTCAATCCTCCGTCGCTCCGCGGCGTCGGCCAGCGAACGGCCCTCTTTCACGATGGGCGGGCGGGTTCTCTCGCCGAAGTTCTCCAAATCCATCGGCACCCGGCAAACCGGGATCTGCCGACCGACGAGGTGGCCGACCTCATCGCCTTCCTCCGCACGCTCTAGACCTGCGAAAATTCCCGCCAAAATTTGCGTGAATTAAAAGGCGAGCCGCCGGACAACTTGGCTTGCCAATCCAACTGCAAATTGCGCCGATGCTGGCCCACACACGGCAGTTGGAACAAAGAGGCCGCGTCGCGTCGCCGCCAAGTTTCGCGAAACCTGGTCCGGCTTTCGCCAAGTTCGCGATTTCTTGGTCCCGCTTAGACCAGGTTGCCGACTTCCCGGCGAAATAAAGACCAAGTTCTTTCGAGCGGCCGGGCGAAACAAGACGGCTGAGAGCGAGAAATCGAAGGATTGCGTCATCGACAGGTCTGTGCACGAGTTAGCGCCTCGTGAGTCTCGAACGGCAGATCTGCCCAAACCCGCTCGGGCATTCGCCGGCGAATCCGTTTGAGTGCCGCCGCATGCTGCTCCCTCGAAGTGTGTCGCCAGCGTCGCCAGCGTTTATTGCGAACCGAATCCTCCGCCACGGGCCGCCAGCGGCCCGCGCGTAAATCGCGGCGAAACGTGTCGTACGTCACGTCCAGAGCCCGCGCCATCTCGGCCTGCGACAAAGCCGGCGTGGGCCGCAGTCCGGTCGACATGAGCAATTCGATCTCGTCGAAGAGTTCCTCATGCCGTCGGGCGACGGTGGGAAAGAGGACCCGGCTGCGGATCAGACAAAACCGCAACTGGGCCGGATTCCGCGCCAGGCGTGCGCCAAAAGGCGAACTGCGACGTCGGTGTAAAAATCCTGCTCGGCCGTCAACCGTTCGGCGATCGCAAAATCCCAAAACCGCGGGCGAATGAACCGGGCCAGCCGCAACATCCGCCGGACGATTTTCTCGACAATGTCGGGGGTGAACTCCGCGGCGCCGGCATACACCTTGTGCCACGATTGACGAAACCACTCATCGGCACTCCGGCGGTCCGCCTCCCGCGCCATCACGGCCGCCGTCCGCGACTCGCTCCCGCTCGAACGAGCTGACAATCTCATCGATGCGAAGTGTGCGCACGCTCATCTCCTGGCAATCGCACGAGCGGGACGCGCAAGCGCCGCCAAATCCACCGCGATTCGGCCGGCGAGGCGCGCACAGCGAAACGCACGATTGACGTGGAAAAAGTCCGCTCGCCAGGCGGGCAACGGATCAGTCAAACGTCGGAGGACACCGTCGGCAGCGGCTTTCGGCCAACCTTGGCGATCAACTCCGCGAGACAGCTGCATTATAGCCTGGCCAACCACGTTCACGAAGGTCATTTTCTCATCGCACGCCTGCACAAGGCTGGCATTTGTGAAATTGCATTCTCGACGTCGCCGGTGGGGAACGTTCGAACGCACGCAAAAATTACTTGGTTGTGACTCGCTATGCGCGCGAATACGATCGGCCCATGATGAGGAGACGCGGAACTGACGACGACTTCGATCCGTTGGACGTCGGGCGGCTCCTCCGCAAAGGGCCTCTTGGCAGACGACGGCTCCGTCAAGCTTCCATCAAGACGCGTTCTTCGAACAGATTGGGCGGAAGTGCGGTGCCGGTCTCCTCGATGCGAGACATGAGGGCGGGACGGACGCCGGTCACCTCGAATTGACCGTGGGCGATTCCCGTCGACAGCATGCCGAGTTGCCGGAAATGGAAGATCTCCTGCGTGGTGATCGTGTCCCTTTCGCGGCCGGTCACCTCGGTGATACTGGTAATCCGGCGCGGGCCGCCAGGCAGACGGTCGGCCTGAACGATGAGGTGGATCGCCGAGGCGATTTGCTCGCGCAACGCCGAAAGGGGAATGTCCATTCCGCCCATCATCAACATCATCTCCACCCGCGAGAGCGCGTTGCGCGGGCTGTTGGCGTGCAGCGTCGTCAACGAGCCCTCGTGGCCCGTGTTCATCGCTTGCAGCATGTCGAACGTCTCGGGTCCGCGGCACTCACCCACGATGATTCGATTGGGCCGCATCCGCAGCGTATTGCGGACCAAATCCCGCATCGTCACCGCCCCCTTGCCTTCGATGTTCGGAGGGCGCGATTCGAGCTGAACCACATGCCGTTGTTGAAGCTGCAACTCGGCGGCGTCCTCGACCGAAATGATCCGCTCGTTGTTGGGAATAAAGGCCGAGAGCGCGTTTAAGAGCGTGGTCTTCCCGCTCCCCGTCCCGCCGCTGATGATCATGCTGACCCGCGACTTGACGGCTGCTTCCAAGAAAAGAGCCATTTCAGGAGCGAGCGCCTTGAGCCGCAGCAGATCCTTGAGCAGGAGTGGAGTCACGCCGAAACGCCGGATGCTCAGCGTGGCCCCTCGCAGGGAGAGCGGTGGAATCACCGCGTTGACGCGCGAGCCGTCCTGCAGTCGCGCGTCAACGATCGGCGACAGCTGATCCACGCGCCGGCCGACTCTGCCGACGATGCGTTGGATGATGTCCAACAGATGCTGCTCGTCGCGAAAATGAATCGACGACTCTTCCAGTTGACCGCGGCGTTCGACGTAAACCTGATTGGGACCGTTGACCAGAATGTCGGTCAATCCGGTGTTGCGCAGGAGCTTCTCGAGCGGTCCCAACCCGACGATTTCGTCGAGCAGGTCCTGGATGAACTGCGCCCGCTGGGCCGTGTTGAAAGGCGGATTTTCGATATCGAGCAGGTGCTCGACCACCATTCGGATTTCAACCCTCTGTTTGTCGTCGGGAAGTTTGCTCACTTCCTCGAGGTTCAAATGTTCCAGCGTCTGCTTGTGAACGCGTTGTGTCAGCCCGTCGACCTGCATTTCCGCTGCCGCCGCTGCTTGCGGACTAGTCGCCGACGGGCCGGCCGAAGCGCCGAAATCGCCGTAATTGCCGAAATCGTAGATTTCGTTCGTGCTCGGCGCGGTGGGCAACATCGTTCGGTCTCCACGACGGCAGGCCGGCCCGGCGCGAAACGCCGACGGCGACCTACTTCAAGCTTAATGAGTGGGCCAGGTGATTCATCGAATTGAGGAAGCGGCGGGGTGCGGATTGCACTTCGGGTGGCAGACCCAGAATGATCCGGGCCAGCGCCGTGATATCGGCCAGAGCGCAACTGTGCGCTGCCGCCCTGTGCAGCGTTTCACCCGCGTTCTCGGCCGTTTGCATTGAAGAAGGGTCGTAGGCGACGGTAAACACGTGGGGCAGGTCCAGAGCCGCCTCGAGCGATCGCTGAGAGAATTCCCCGGCACCGTTGCGGAATTGATTGATCACCACATACTGCTGTCCAAAACATTCGCGACGGGCCACCAGGTCTAAGAGCAGCTTCAGGCTGTGCAAAGACGGAATCGTCGGTTTTGCCACGATGACAATGTGGTGTGCCTTCGAGACGAAATCGAGATCGAGTTCCTCGAAGCGATTGCGCGACCGGACCACCACCACATCAGCCAGTTGCTTCGCACAATCGAGCAGCTTGAACGCGGCCTCCGTGGTGAGGATGTCCTCGGCAATGTTTTTGTACGATCCGGCAAGCACCAGTAGATTGTCGTCGACTTGCGTGAGTGCTTGTCGCATGCGTTCGATATCCAACCGATCCAGATCGCCGATGAGATCGTGCGCGGTCAATTGGGGCTCGATGCCCAGGTAGTTGGCAAGCCGGCCGAAGGACACGGATCCCTCGGAGAGAATGCAGGTCGCGTTGCGCAGCCGGGCGATTTCGGAGGCCAGGTTGAGGGCGATTGTCGTGCATCCGCTTCCGTCGCTGGCGCCGAACACGTCGATCAGGCGGCTTTGGGTACTGGAATGCCCGAATTGCAGCGCGATTCGATGCGTCGCCGCTCGCAGGTCGTCCAATTGGACCGGCAGCCGGACCACCTGCGCGGCGCCGGCCCGCATGGCCCGCACCATCATCGACGGGTCGTGTGCCAGATCGACGAGCGCCAAAATCGGCTGGCCGGCGACCGAGTCGCACAACGCCTCGACCTGCACGATCTCGGCCGTCGTACTCGGATGAACGACGAAGAGTCGCTTGTCCGACGGATTGGCGAACACGTGCGCCAGGCAGCTGCGCACGTCGACGTATTCCCCTTCGATCGGGATCGACAGGCTCGCGAGCTCGCGTCCGACATCCAGTAGATTCTGGCCCGTACAGCCAATAAGCATTGCTTTTAATGGGTACATCGCAGAACTCTAGCACGCTCGTGACCGCAAGGATCCTGCGGTTTACCGTGCCCGGACCCGTCAAGGCGCCTGCTTGCGCCGATTATTTCCGATCGGTCGGCCGCGCGAGCAGTTCCCTGTCTGGAAGACACTTTCGATCACGTTCGACGGACGGTCGGCGAAGAAGGCGACGATGGCCCACACGGCGCGGTGTTCGAGGAGCACTCAAGAGCGGTCGAGAATCGTCTGCGATAGGATTTGGCTCGCGTCAGGGCGTTTCGGACAGACTGACTGAGAATTTGGCCGTAGTGCAAGACCTGTTTGCAAAGGTAGTCGTCAGCGCCCTCTTCGATCAATTGTGTCGCGATCTCGGCCGTCGCGACTCCGGAAACGGCGACGATCGGGACAAGTGGATCGATCTTGCGAAGGCGTCGCAGGCAACTCAGGCCGTCGCCTTTGCTGAGTTGATAATCAAGGATCACGAGGTCGATGCCGCCTCGCATGAAAAGGAGGAGTGCGTCTTCCTCGCTGGTCGCAGTCTGGATCGAGAATTCGTACTCTTGCAGCTTCCTTAGGGAGCGAGCGACCAGCGCTTGTTGAATACGATCATCGTCAACGTGAAGCACCCGGATGGCAGAAATGGTCATGGTCCGCCCTTGCGAATGGGGAAATGTCGGCTCACGCGGCTTGGGACAATCACGTCAATTGGCCACGGTCACAGCGGATTTCTCGTGCTCGTGCTCCCGCCTCTGAGGGTCCGAGGCGGGGGCGGCGACTTTTTTTGCCGCGACAAACTCGCTGATGTTCTTCAGCAGGCGGTCCAAATGGCGTTCGAGCTCGTGAAATTCCTGCCTGGCCTGGCCAAGCTTGCCGGAATGGCCTAGATTCCTCCAACGCTTGTGCCGCCTTGGAGGCGTCGGCGGAGGAGAACGGAATCAAGCTGCCTTTGAGCCTGTGAGCCATTCGCTCAACGCGTGTCGCGTCCTCAGCGGCGATCGCCTCGCCGATCTCTGCCAGCACCTTGGGAGCATCTTCGGTCAACAGGGAGGCCAACTCGCGCAGAAAACCAACATCGCCGTCGACGCGTTCCAGGGCCGCTGCTTCGTCGAAGACGGGCGGAGGACTCGTGGTCGCACGAATGGCTTCTATTACCCGACGCAACTCCGCGAATGCGACCGGCTTCGCGATGTAGTCGTCCATTCCCGCGGCGAGGCAGCGCTCGCGATCGCCTTTGATCGCGCGGGCCGTCATGGCAACGATCGGCAGGTGCCGGCCGGTTCCCCGTTCCCGGTCGCGAATCGCGGCAGTCGTTTCAAAGCCGTCCATTTCCGGCATCTGCACATCCATCAACGCCAGGTCGAAGGCATTTTGCTCGACGGCCAGCAAGGCCTTTTTTCCGTCCTCGGCGATCGTGACCTGATGACCGTCTTTCTCCAGCATGCGAAGAGCGACGCGTTGATTGATGCGGTTGTCTTCCACCAGCAAGATTCTCAAGCCCGGTTGTCGGCTGGCGGAGTCGGACTTCGCCGGCGCGTTTGAGGATTCCCGGGGCGGCAGCGGTCGGGAGGCACAAGGCAGCGCGGAGAGTAACGCCGCGAGCAATTCGGATTGGCGAATGGGTTTGTAGAGATAGGCGGCGATGCCGAGTTCTCGACAGCGGTCGACGGCGTGGCCGCTGCGTCCGGAACTCAACATGATGATCGTCGCACCCGCGAATCTCGGGTCCTTCTGAATGGCCTCGGCGACGGCAATACCATCCATGTCGGGCATCAAATGATCGATCAGCACGATCGAGAAACGCTCGAGGCTATCGGCGGCCGCGTGCAGCAGAGTCAACGCCTCTCGGCCCGACGCGGCGAATACCGGCAGGGCGTGCCAATTGGACAAAAGAACGTTGAGGATGCGGCGGCTTGTGGCATTGTCATCGACCACCAGAATGCGGAGCCCTTTCAAATCGTCCAGACGAGCGGTCAGCGGATCCGCGGTGCTCGCTTTCGTCACACCAAACTCAGCCGTGAAGTGAAATGTGCTTCCGCGGCCGACCTCGCTCTCGACTCCGATCTGGCCCTTCATGAGTTTGACCAGCCGCGACGATATCGTCAGGCCCAGCCCCGTGCCGCCGAAGCGGCGCGTGGTCGAGCCGTCCGCCTGGGAAAATGCGTCGAAGATCATGGCCTGCTTTTCCGTCGGAATCCCGATGCCCGTGTCGTGCACGGCAAACTGCAAGACGCAAGTCTGTTTATCGGGAGCCGGGCCTTCGCGCGGCTCGACCTGGAGCGAGACTTCACCAATCGCGGTGAACTTGATCGCGTTGCCGACCAGATTCACGATGATCTGCCGCAGGCGATCCGGATCTCCGACGACCCAGTCCGGGATTTCGGGAGCGATCAGGCAAGTGAGTTCGAGGCCCTTCTGCTCGGCGCGGAGTGCCAGGCCGCGCATCGTCGCCTCGAGCTTGTCGCGCAAGTTGAATGGCACCGCGTCGAGGTTCAGCCTTCCGGCTTCAATCTTGGAGAAATCGAGAATGTCATTAATCACAGTCAGCAGGGCATCGCACGAATCCCTGATGGTGTCCAGGTATTCCTTTTGTTCGGCGCTGAGTTTGGTATCGAGAGCCAATTCGGCCATGCCCAGGATGCCATTCATCGGCGTGCGGATCTCATGACTCATGTTGGCCAGAAACTCGCTCTTGGCCTGATTGGCGACTTGTGCCACCGTCGCCATTTCGTTGGCACGATGAGTTGACTCCTCGAGATCTCGATTGGCCGCGCCGAGCTGGGCGTTGGCCGTTTGCAGCTCGCGCGTGCGCTCGCCGACCATTTGTTCGAGATCGTTCAGACGGGTCCGCACTTGTCGGCCCAGGCGCCATTTCTCGGTCAGGGCGCTGGCCAGTTGCTGGACTTCGATGTTGTCAAAGGGCTTCTTCAGAACCACCAGTCGGTCCGATTGCCCGAGCTTTTCGAGCATCTCGCTCCACGAGTAGTCGGAATAGGCGGTGCAGATCACGATTTGAACATCCGGATCCTGTTCCCAGATCCGGGCGGTGGTTTCGATCCCGTCCCAGCCGGGCGGCATGCGGACGTCGATAAAGGCGACGGAGTACGGTCGATTTTCCGCCAGCGACTTGAGAACCAGCGCCAGGCCTTCCTGGCCCTGAAATGCCGAATCGATCTGAAAGAACTGACGCGCGACCGGGGGCGCGACGTCGCCGAAGAGCGCCGCTCTGGCTGCGGACAAACCCGCATCCAGTTCGGGATCGGAATTCAGGATCTTGCGAAAGTCCTGGTGGATGGCTTCGTTGTCGTCAACCACGAGAATGCGTGATTTGCAATTGTCGACGATCTGATTCATTCGCACGTTCCAGACTCGGCCACAAGGGACATTCCGTCGACGTTCGCCTGCCGGACGAAGATCGGCAGGTTTGTTTGGCGGGCCGCGTTTGCTTCCTGCGGAAACCTGGAGGATGCGGGACCCCGCATGGGGATCGGCCGTCCGCGCTGTCGATAACGGTCAGGCGGAGGTTATCGACGCAAAGTTGAATCCGCCGCCTGATGTGTGAATCGAGAAGGCCGTGCCCACACGGATGAGAGGCACGGTCGGCAAATTTCTCGAACGAGCCGGCACGCACCTCGTGCCGGTCGCTCGGTTGTCGACGGATCGACGGCTTTCGAAAACCTCCGCGGTAACACGCGGGCGGCTTGTGATGGGATTCCGCACGCCTCTTTGCGTCTCGTTCCTTGAGAGTCACTCTCATGATCACGCGCTATTTCGGGTGATCGCCGATTGCCGACGGCGCCTCCCGCCAGAAACGCCTTGAATGACCATTTCGACGGGCAAATCGCTGCGGATCGTATTCGCGGGCCTTCTGGGACTCGTCGTCGGCGTCGCACCGCTGCGCGCGGCAAACGACGGGGATCCCGGAGCGGGCGAGGAAATGCCTCTCGTACCCACAAACGGTGAGCAACAGTCGGCTGACGCAACGGGAGCGCCGACGGTCTCCGGCACGACGGCCGCCAATCCGGGAGCGGCCGGCGGTTCGGCGCTGTCCGCCAAGACGGACTCAAAGCAGCCTGCCAGCGGCTCGAACATTCTGGACCTCGATATCGACCAGTTGGGCAAGGTCCCGGCCAAGGTTCCGACCGCATTCGACACGGAAGTCACGACCGTCACCGCAAACAAGAGTTCGGTTGGAAAATCTGCCGCGGCCGTGTTCGTGGTCACGAGCGAAATGATTCGCCGCAGCGGTGCGACGTGCATTCCCGAATGTTTGCGGATGGTTCCCGGCCTGCAAGTCGCCAAGGTCGGGTCTAGCGCCTGGGCGATTTCCTCTCGCGGTTTCAATAGCCAATTTGTCACCGGCCTGCTGGTCCTTGTCGACGGCCGCTCGGTCTACAACCCGCTCGACGGCGGGGTCTACTGGGACACGCAAGATCCTGTCCTTCAGGATGTCGAGCGAATCGAAGTGATTCGCGGGCCGGGAGCGACCATCTGGGGCGCCAATGCGGTCAACGGCGTGATCAATATCATCATGAAGTCGGCCAAGGACACGCAGGGCCTGCAAGTCTCGGCCGGGGGCGGAAACCAGGACCGGGCAATCAGCTCGATTCGCTACGGCGGCCAGATCGGAGAGAACACCAATTATCGCCTGTACGTGAAAGAGATCGATGAGGCCCCCGGCTTCAACCCCCAACAGGGGAGCGCCAACGACGCGTGGAACCAGTTGCGGGCCGGTTTTCGCATTGACTCGCAGACCCCGCAAAAGACCGACACGTTTACGTTACAAGGCGACATCTATACCGGAACCGAGGGGCAGCAAGGTCCGGTTCCGCAGGCGAATCCCCCCTTTGTGACCGTGCCCACGTACACAATCGATGTCGGAGGGGGCGACGTGCTGGGGCGGTGGACGCACGTCGTCGACGAAAACAATACGTATTTCTTGCAAACGTATTTTGACCGCATGGAGCGCATCCTCTCATCGATTTTTCTTGATCAAATCATCAATACCTTCGATCTCGAGTTTCAGCAGAACCTCAAGCAGGCCGGCAATCGCGTGTTTACCTGGGGCGCCGACTACCGGGTGATTAGTGACAACTACCCGTCCAACAATCAGTTCCCTTCCCTCGACCCGCAGGCGCTCACGTACGATCAGGCCAGCGTGTTCTTTCAGGAAGAAACACCCCTGTTTCGAGACGATTTGAAACTCACCATCGGCTCGAAGTTCATGTATTACTATTTCACCGGCTTCGAGTATCAGCCCAGCGCGCGGTTGTTGTGGGAAATCGACGATAAGCAAGTCCTGTGGGGGGCCGTCTCGCGTGCCGTCCGCACGCCGGTGCGGATTGAAGAGGACAGCGCAGTCACGCTCGCGGTTTCGCAAATTCCACCCGTGTTGACCACGGTCGAAGGAGGGGGGCGCACGCTCAATTCGGAGGAATTGACGGCGTTCGAAGTCGGCTATCGCAGGCAGGTGAACGACCGGCTCTCGTTCGAACTGGCCACCTTCTACAACATCTACAACAACCTGATCACCACTCCCGTGATCGCCTTCATTCCGGGAGTCCCGACGGTTGTGGTTGCGCAATTTCAGAACGCGGCAAATGCCCAGACCACCGGCCTTGAGCTGAACGGGCAATGGAAGATCAACGAAAAATGGCGGCTGCAGGGCTGGTACTCGTTCCTGTACATGCAGGTCGACGGAGCCGGCGGGGCCGCCCAGGTCCCAGGCCGAAGTCCTTCAAACCAGGCCTACCTGATGTCCTCCTGGGATCTGCCTTGCAAGCTCGAATTTGACCTGATGTCGCGTTACGTGCAGAACCTCCCGACGCTCGACGTGCCGGCTTACGCGACCATGGACGCGCGGCTCGGCTGGCGGCCCAATGAGAGTTGGGAACTGTCCGTCACCGGTCAGAACCTGCTGCAGTCCCATCATCTGGAGTTTGTGTCACAGACCACGATCTTGTCCGAAGTGAATCGGGGCGTGTTCGCCCAAATCATCTTTCGTCATTAGCGCAATGCGGCGATCCGGTTGGAAACGAATATCTTAAAAACGGGCTGACGCGTGAATCGGTCGATCCGAAAACGACTGCTCTTGAAAGCCGACTGCTTTGCACGCCGTGCGGCGGGGGCGTCGGTCAGCATCGCCCGCGGCCGAGCGTCGTTCTGTCGCGCGATTTGCCTCGCCGTCCTTTCGATCGCCGTGACAGGCGGCGAGGCACGCTCGCAAGACCCAACGACACCGCCGCCAGCCCCCGGCGCGGCCGTCGCCGATCAGGGGGCAACCGCCAATCCGGGGCTGTCTGCCAAGACGGACTCAAAGCAGGCGGCCGGCGGCTCGAATATTCTGGACCTCGATATCGACCAATTGGGCAAGGTCCCGGCCAAGGTTCCGACCGCCTTCGACACGGAAGTCACGACCGTCACCGCAAACAAGAGTTCGATTGGCAAATCCGCGGCGGCAGTGTTCGTCGTCACGAGCGAAATGATTCGCCGCAGCGGGGCGACGTGCATCCCCGAATGCCTGCGGATGGTTCCCGGTCTGCAAGTCGCCAAAATCGGGTCCGGCCAATGGGCAATTTCGGCTCGCGGTTTCAATGGCCAGTATGCCTCCAAACTCCTCGTCCTCGTCGACGGCCGCTCGGTTTACAACCAGCTCGACGGCGGCGTCTTTTGGGACACGGTGGACGTCATCCTCCAGGATATCGATCGGATCGAAGTGATTCGCGGGCCGGGAGCGACGATCTGGGGCGCCAACGCCGTCAACGGCGTGATCAATGTCATCACCAAGACGGCTGCCCAGACACAGGGATTACAGGCGATCGGCGGCGGTGGGAATCAAGACAAGACGATCAGTTCCATCCGCTACGGAGGCAAGATCGGAGACAACACCGACTATCGCTTGTACGTGAAAGGACTCGATGAGGCCCCGGGGTTCAACCCTCAACAGGGGAGCGCCAACGATGCCGTGAACCAGGTGCGGGGCGGATTTCGAATTGACTCGCGAAGTCCGAATCAGACGGACACTTTTACGTTGCAGGGCGATATCTATACGGGGGCCGAAGGTGAGCAAGCTCCGACTCCGCTGTTGACGCCTCCTTATGTCACCACGCCGGCAGACACGTTTCATGTCGGGGGCGGCGACGTGCTCGGGCGGTGGACGCACGTCGTTGACGAAAACAATACGTACTTCGTGCAAACGTATTTCGACGAAATGGCGCGAACCAGTCCCTTTTTCGATCTCCGGATCGACACGTGGGACATCCTGTTTCAGCAGAACCTCAAGCATGCCGGCAACCGCACCTTCACGTGGGGCGCCGGTTACCAGGTGACGAGTGACAATTACCCGTCCGTCGACCACTTCGGGTCCCTCGATCCTCAAGCCCTGACATACGACCAGGCCAACGCGTTCCTCCAGGAAGAAACGCCCCTGTTTCGGGACGACTTGAAACTCACCATCGGCTCGAAGTTCATGTATTACTTTTTCACTGGCTTCGAATATCAGCCCAGCGCGCGGCTGTTGTGGGAAATCGACGACAAGCAAGTCCTCTGGGGAGCCGTCTCGCGTGCCGTCCGCACGCCGGTGAGGCTCGAAGAAGACGCCGATATCACGCTCGTGGCTTCGCAAAATCCGACGACGTTCACCACGATCGAAGGGGCAGGCCGCACGCTCGATTCGGAGGAACTGACGGCATTCGAGCTCGGTTATCGCAAGCAGGTCAACGAGCGGCTCTCGTTTGAACTCGCCACCTTCTACAACATCTACGACAATCTGATCACGAACCCGATCATCGCCATTCTGCCGGGCGCTCCGCCGGTTTTCGTTTCGCAATTTCAAAACGCTCAGAGTGCCCAGACCACCGGGATTGAGCTGAACGGGCAATGGAAGATCAGCGAAAAATGGCGGATGCAGGGGTGGTATTCATTCCTCTACATGCAGGTGCATGGCCCCGGTGGAGCGCAGGTCCCCGGGAACAGTCCGACCAATCAGGCCTACTTGATGTCTTCCTGGGATCTGCCTTGCAAGCTCGAATTTGACCTGATGCCGCGCTACGTCCAAAACCTTCCGACGCTCGATGTGCCGTCTTACGCGACCATGGACGCGCGGCTCGGCTGGCGTCCCAATGAGAGTTGGGAATTTTCCCTCACGGGGCAAAACCTGCTGCAAGCTCATCACCTGGAGTTTGTCGGACAAACCTTCATTTTGTCCGAAGTGAACCGGGGCGTGTTCGCCCAAATTATCTTTCGTCATTAGGGCCTCGTTCAAAATGCGGCACCGCGGTTGGAAATGAAAATCTTGAAAACGGGCTGACGCGTGAATCGGTCGATCTCAAAACGAATGCTCTTGAAAGCCGAGTGCGCCGCACCTCGCGCAGCGGGGGCGTCGGCCGACTTGGCCCGCGGCCGAACGTCGTTGTGGCGGGCGGTCTGCATCACCGTGCTTCTGTTGGTGATGGGGCGTTCTCTCGAGTCTCTTGCACAGCAGCAGGACGTCATCGACCGCGAGCCGGAGATCAAGGCCGCCTATCTGTACAACTTCGGGCGGTATGTGGAA
Organism: uncultured Planctomycetaceae bacterium; assembly: GCA_963756305.1. Classification (GTDB taxonomy): domain Bacteria; phylum Planctomycetota; class Planctomycetia; order Planctomycetales; family Planctomycetaceae; genus DASPSM01. Next base: position 99,520 of record CAVWNP010000001.1, on the reverse strand, counting down.
TGGCCCGCCACGGCGCCGCCGGCCGGCGACAGCGGACCGCCGGACTTCGTGATCGGCGTGGTCGGTGACACCCCCGTCATCGCGCCGCTGCGGACAATTGCCGCCACCAAGAGAGTGGGCAGCCGGGCGATCGTCGTCCGCCAATTCCGTGCGGAAAGGGACTTTCGGCCGTGCCAGGAGTTGTTCGTCCCCGCCGGTCAGAATCCCGAATTGGTTGCGGAGATTCTGAAAAAGGCCCGCGAGACGGCGACATTGATCGTGGGCGACGAGGAGGGTTTCGCGCTCAAGCAGGGCCAGATCGGCTTCTACACGGACGAGAACAACATGAAATTCGAGATCAACGCCGCCGCGGCAGCGAAGGCCGGACTAAAGATCAGCTCGAAACTTCTGAGCCTGGGCCGGATCGTCGGCGAGAAGCAGGGGAATTGAGTAAAAGTCTATGAAGAACCTCCGAGATTCTTCTATCCGGGCCAAGCTCAACCTGCTGGGGACGCTGACGGCCGGCATCGCGCTCATCCTGGCGTGCATCATGTTCGTGGCGAATGACGTTTCGGCCACCAAAGAAGCCATGGTGCAGCACCTGAACACGCTGGCCGACGTGCTGGGGAGCAATTGCATTGCTGCTTTGACGTTCAACGATTCCAAGGCCGCTACTGACGTCCTGGCGTCGCTGCGATTCGAACCGTCGATTCATGTCGCCGTGGTGTACGATCGCGGCGGGCATCCCTTTGCGACGTACAAGAGCGAGGCAGGCGGCACGGCGATGCCTTCCGCCCAGGCGTTGTCGCAGCCGGGGCACGCCATCCGGCGCGATGGAACGCTGCAGATCGTCGCGGCGATCCGCGACAACAACGAAGCGGTCGGGACCGTCGTTCTTAACGCGGGAATGACGCAGGTCGATGCCCGGTTCCACCGACAGATGCTGACGGCCGTCGGCGTGCTGATCGTGTCGCTGTTGCTGTCGTATTTCTTGGCGTCGCGGCTGCAAAAATTCGTGTCCCTGCCGATCATGAACCTGGCGACGACCGCCGAACGCATTTCGCAAAGCCGCGACTTCTCGATCCGCGTCGAGAAGGTGGCTGATGACGAGATCGGCTCGTTATACACCGCGTTCAATCGCATGCTGGAACAGATTGAGGCAGGTGAACTCGAATTGAAGCGGTCGCATGACGGGCTCGAACATCGGGTTCAGGAGCGCACGGGGCAGCTCTCGGAGGCCAACGCCATTCTCAGCCGCGAGATCGTCGAGCGCAAGCGTGCCGAAGAGGAACTGCACGCGCTGCAGTCGCAGCACATCGACGCCGCGCCGGGCCGGAATGGCGGAGATCGCCACCAGCGTGCTGCACAACGTCGGCAACGTGCTCAACAGCGTCAACGTTTCGGCGTCGATCATCGGCGAGAAAATCAGGAAATCCGGCGTCGCCGACCTGAGGAGCGCAACCGAACTCTTGAACCGGCATTTGGATGACCCCGGTGCGTTCGTCTCGAGCGATCCGCGGGGGAAGCATCTTCCGCAGTTCTTGAGTCAATTGAGCCAGAAGATGACGAGCGACGAGCAGCTGATCCTGGACGAAGTCCAATCCCTTACACGCGACATCGATCACATCAAGGGAATCGTCTCGCTGCAGCAGTCGTACACGGGCGTTTCCGGCATCAGCGACAGGCTCTCGCTCGCTGATCTTGTGGACGACGCGATCCGCATCAATTCGCAGTCGGTGACGCGCCACAACATCGACGTGATCCGGAAGTACGAGGTTCTTCCCCCCGTCACGACCGAAAAGCAAAAGGTGCTGCAGATCCTCGTCAACCTATTGAGCAACGCCAAGTACGCGGTGATTGCCGCAGACCGAGGGATCGGACAAATCACGGTGAGTCTGAAACGAATCGGGACGGACCGCGTCTGCATCGAGGTCATCGACAACGGCGTCGGCATTCCTCGGGAGAACTTGACCAGCATTTTCTCGCACGGATTCACGACTCGCAAAGACGGCCACGGGTTCGGGCTGCACAGCGCAGCGAATCTGGCCAGGGAGCTCGGGGGTTCCCTGACCGTCGAGAGCGCAGGCGCCGGGTGGGGGGCCGCATTCCGTCTTGAATTGCCGTTCGACACGCTCGAGCGCCCGACAACGCCAGCATCCGCGTCTGAGCCTTCCGAGACAACGGCGAGTAGCGGTTCACTCGCGAGTTGAGCCGGTATTGTGTCTGTTTTGGCGTCGTCGCTGCTGCCTGGCAAATGTGGAAATCGCTTGGCTGATAACAGTCCGATTGTCTCACCTTGGGTCGCAACTGAGACTCTTCGTCACAAGTGCGACTCGAAGATCACATTGCGCCGGGGGGCTCAGGGAAAAAGGATCCTGGACGTGATCGACAAACGGTGGCACAATTCGGGGCCGAAGCCGATCGCTTCCAGGAGAATTGCAAATGACGACAAACAACGAGGCCTTGGATTTCATCTTTCGCAAGGCGCGAACCCATTCGGCGTGGCTGAATCAGCCGGTCGACGAGGCGATTTTGAAACAGGTCTATGATCTGGCCAAGATGGGGCCGACCTCGGCGAACATGAGTCCCCTGCGGATCGTGTTTGTGAAGTCGCACGAGGGGAAAGAGCGGCTCAAACCAGCGCTCAGTGCGGGAAATGTGGAGAAGACGATGGCGGCGCCGGTCACCGCCATCTTGGGCATGGAGGTGAATTTCTTCGAAGAGCTTCCCAAACTCTTCCCGCATGCCGATGCAAAATCCTGGTTCAAGGACCTGCCTCCAAATGTGCTCGAATCCATGGCGCTGCGGAACAGCTCCTTGCAGGGGGCGTACTTCATGCTGGCCGCCCGCGCGCTGGGCCTCGATTGCGGTCCCATGTCGGGCTTCGATAACGCCAAGGTCGACGCGGAATTCTTCGCCGGCACGACGGTAAAATCGAACTTCCTGTGCAACATCGGCCACGGAGACGCCAGCAAGCTCTATCCGCGCTCGCCGCGGCTCGAGTTCGATGAGGCGTGCCGGTTTGCCTAAACGACGCCCAACCTGAATGATGGCCGCAAGCGACCGTCATGGTTTGGACTCAAGAAGGCGGGATCGCTGTCGGTTCCGGCCATGAACTCATTTCGTTACGAACGCGAAGATCTCGGCCGGCGCCGCGATGCGGTGGTGATCACGCACAATGATCGGCTAGGCGACGCGCGATCCCGGCAAGATGCGCGCGGCCTTGCGGAAGAGGTGTGCGCGGAGCGAGCGGACCCGGCTCGAGACGCGCCGGATCCGAATGACCGGTCGATGGGTTTCGTTCTCTTCGATTTGCCGTCTGTAGGCCGAGAGAATGTCGCTTCGCGTCACGATGCCGACCAGCCGCGTCGGCTGGCTGCGCAGCACCACCGGCAGCCGCCCGATGTTGTGATTGACCATGTGGCTGGCGGCTTGACGTGCCGTGCAATCGTCGTAGACAAACTTGGGGGGCCGGAAGAGAATCTCGCGGAGCTCGCGGGCACCGCTCAGGCCCGGATCCATAAGATCCCGCCGCGTGAGCACGCCGACCAGATGTCCGGCCGGATGGAGAATCGGGAACCCCTGATGCTGGCTCCCCTCGTTCCCCAGCGCCAGCCAGCGCCGCGCGCTGTCAACGCTTTGCGTCGATCGCAAGGTCACCAGCCGGCTTCGAGGCAATGTCCCCCACGATCACCTGTTCCAGCGGATCCGGTAGGTATTCGGCCGGCGCGCGAACGCCGAGACGGGCGATCTTGTCCGTCATGAGCGAATTCTTGGCCGTTAGCGAGGCGACGAGGTAGCTGGCCGCGCATCCCGCCAACAGCGGCAGGCGTCCATAGGCCTGCAAAGTTATTTCAAAGGCTAGAACGGCCGAAGCCAGAAACGCGCGCGATGCGCCGGCGAACAGGGCCCCCATTCCCACGAGGGCTGCCACACGCAGGTCGATTGCCGTTGCCGGCACCAGCCAGTTCGCCGCCGCGCCCAAGGCCTGCCCCAACGCCGCTCCGATCATCAACAACGGCGCCAGCGTGCTTCCCGACGTGCGGCTGGAGAGTGCGATCGACCACGAGACGAACTTCATCAAGCACAAACAGCACACGAACTTGATCGGCAGTCCATTCGAGAGGATAGCCGTAATGTTGTAATAGCCGGCACCCAGCGTGTCGGGCATGAAATATCCAATAATGCCGACGGCCACCGCGCCGAAGGCGGGCCACCACATCCAGTGGATGGGAAGCCGATCGAAACCGGTCTCGATCGCATGCAGCACCCGCGTGATTCCCGAGGCGACAAGGCCCAACACGACTCCCAGCAGGACATAAAACACCAGGCCCGACGATGAGACCGGCGCCAGATCGCTCATTTCAAAGACAGGCCGCGAGCCGAACATCAGGAACCGCAGCACGGCCGCCGTTGCGCTGGCCAGCGCGACCGGGATGATTGACCGAGCTCGAAACTCGAACAACAAAAGCTCAACGGCGAGCAAGACGGCCGCGATAGGACAGCCAAAAGTCGCCGTCACCCCGGCTGCCGCACCCGCGGCCAGCAGCGTCTTGCGTTCGGCGGACGAAGTCGAAAGGAGCTGGCCGAATAGCGAGCCCAATGCACCTCCAGTCGCGATGATCGGGCCCTCCGCTCCAAAAGGTCCCCCGGTCCCGATCGCAATGGCTGCCGAAAGGGGCTTGAGGAACGTCAATCGCGCGGGGACTCGGCTTTGATGGAGCAGCACCCGTTCCATCGTCTCAGGGATACCGTGGCCGCGAATCGCCTGGGATCCAAACCGGGCCATCAAGCCGACGATCAGGCCGCCGATCACCGGCACGACGATCACCCACAGGCCCAAGGAGTTTGCGGCGGGGCTCACTTCCTCGAACGACCAGCGGTGGAAGAAGGCGAGATTCGTGAACAAGGCGATCAGCCGCACCAGAATTAGGGCCGCAACCGACGCCGTGGCTCCCAACCCCACCGCTACGGCACTTAGCCCAGCCACGCGCAGGTCAACGACCGACGTCTCCGCTGGAGCCTGCGTAGCTTCGCTCAACAGGGCGAGGGAGGAGGAAGTCATCAACGGCACTGGGGATGGGGAACCCAAGTTGTCTATCTTTTTCATCCTCAATCTTCTTGCACGCCAATGAACCGCGATTTGCGTCTGGGTTGTCGGGAAGAAATGGGAAATTGAGTGCCGTGCGCGCTCTGGTGCGCACACGCAAAGGAACAGTCGCTTTCAGTTCAGATAGGACTCGCCAGGAAGTGATCGGCAGGGAGCCATGTTGTGGCGGGCCGAAGATTTACCATTTCGCACGTGCGCCTATCGATCGGGATCGGCATGAGCGGACACGTGGAATGAACGATTCCGGCCACTCTTTACGAAGATCCATGAAAGGGCTCGATCGATGAAATTCGCTATCTCGTTTCTCTCACGCGGACCCGCAAGCCGCTGACCGCGCGTCAAAACGGGCAAACCGCGGGCTACGTCACGAGGAATTTCGTGCAGGACTTCGCTGGCAGCGTCGAAATTAAGAAGAGCCGTGTCGAAATTGAGAAGAGCGGCCCCGAGCGATTCGAATTCGCGTGCCGCATTTCATCTGGGGTTCCGAGATCCGGACAACGGCGATCGAATTCCAAAGGAGCAAACATGGGCCACAGATTTCACAGTGGAGACCGGGTCAGCATCGAGGCGGGCGAGCACGCGGGAAAGCGGGGAACGGTCGTCCCGCGGGTCAGCATTCATTTCACCCACTGCCGCCGGGGCTCGATCCCTCAAATCGAGGGGGCCAGCGAGCCGCTGGGAATGCACGATGAATTGGTCCGCCTGGATAACGGAAAAGTCGTGGCCGTCCACAAAGATCGACTCACCAAGCGACCCAACGACGAACTTCCTCTGACTGGCGTCGCCTAGCATGGTTCACGCGCAGTTGGGGCGGCCGAGAAAAGGGAGTGCCGCGCAATGCGCGAACAATACGGCGCTCTCAACATGTCTGAGTCCGGAGCCCTGCCAGGCGTCCGCGTCATTCCAGGCGAAGGACTTGTGATCGACTTCGGTTCACCGATACCCAATCAATCGAGCCAGCAGCAACCGGACGGCCAGGAGTTCTAACTCCCGTAAGGCCGCGCATTTGAGGCGAAAAGCCGCCGGATTCGCTCCAGCGATTTTTTTTGGACCGTGACCGGGCCGTCCTGGGAACCATTCAGTTTGCTCGCGAGACCAGTCGATTGGAACAACAGCTCGTGGATCGCTTCGATATTCGCGGGTTTGACTAAGTACCGATCGAAGCCAGCGTCGAAGGCGCGCTTGCGATCTTCCTCCTGGCTGTAACCGCTGAGCGCCACCAGCGCAACGTTCTGGCACTCGAACTCTCGGATTCGGCGAGCGACCTCGTAGCCGTCCATCCCCGGCATCGCGAGATCGAGAAAGACGAAATCGGGATGATGCTCGTGGACCCATTGAATGGCGGTGGGCCCATCGCCGGCTGTCGACGCATCTTGTCCCATCGCTCGCAACAGCATCGCAAGCATGCTTGCCGACGCCTCTGTATCGTCGACAACCAAAATGCGATGTTGCGCGATGCGTGGCAAGTCGCGGATCGAGCGGAAAGGCTTCCGTAGCGCCGCAACCGCCGTGTGGTTCGGACGCGCGGGAAGCGAGATGGCGAATTCGGTTCCGCGACCAGGTCCGTCGCTTCTGGCCTCGATTGTTCCGCCGTGAAGCTCAATCAGCCGTTTCGCGAGCGTCAAACCGATTCCCAAACCACCGTGCGAGCGATCGAGAGTCTGGTCGACCTGTTGAAACATCTCGAAGATTCGCGTTAGCATCTGCGGCTCGATCCCGGGTCCGTTGTCTTTGATGCGGACGACCGCCGCCGGCCCATTCCGTTCGACCACGACTTTGATCAACCCATTGCGTCCAGTGTACTTGGCGGCGTTATTCAGCACGTTGCCAAAAATCTGCGCCAAGCGGGCCGCATCCGCCTCGACGATCAGCGGCCCATCACTTAAGTGGACCTCCACTTGATGACCGCAACTCTTGAAGAGGGGATCGAGCGCCTCAATCGCACAGGTGACGATCGTTCTGATGTCGAGCGGTTCCGGACGCAATTGGATCTTGCCGCGCGTAATACGCGACACGTCCATTAAATCGTCGACGAGGCGGGACAGATGCTGGACCTGTCGACGCATCAAGGTTCTAAGTCCGGTCAATTGCGTTCGGTCGTCTTCGACAGCGGGCCAAACCTCGATTGCATTGCTGATCGGCGCGAGGGGATTTCTCAGCTCGTGTGCCAGCGTCGCCAGAAACTCGTCTTTTCGACGATCCGCATCGCGAAGCTGGCGCAAGACGCGAAGCCGCTTTTCGCAGAGCGAACTAATCAGCACGCCGATAATAATGAACAGGATCAGATCGGCTCCGTGGGCAAGCTTTTCCATTCGCAGGCTGAAGACCGGCGGCACAAAGAAAAAGTCGCTCACGGCGCCGCTGAGCGCGGTTGCGACGAGCCCGGGCCCCAACCCACCTCGCAACGAGGCGACGAGCACCGCCACAGTACACGTCGCAAACGGCGCAGACCCTCCGAGCCAGCCTGACAAAACCTCGCGTGCGAGGATCATCAAGACAGTGAGAATTACGGCAAATGCGTAATCTCCCGAGCGCCGAAAGCGCGCTCCGAACATCCGGGCCCTCCTGCGAGGCATCTTACACGGCAGCGGTGTCCGTCGGCACCCGAATCATATCGAATCACACTTCTCAAGTCGAACTGTGGGTAGTGATCATCATATCCGTCGCGAGAAGGACGCCATGAGCGACACTGGCGAAAGAATTGCAGGCGTCGTCTTCCTTCTCCTGCTCTCGATAGTCGGAGGGGTGGGGTACGACCGGACATCAAACGACTGCAGGCTGCGTCGAAGAGCGGTTACTGGCACAGTCGCCCCACGTCCCTTGAGATCATGGGTTGGTTGCTGCTTGCACTTACGGTGATGGGGCTGGGCACTGAACGCGCTGCCTCGTCGATGGCCGGAATTGGCGCGAGAGTACAATGGGCTGGGCACGCTTGCGGCGATCAGTTGGGGCGGATGTCGGACCGAATGAGTCGATTTCTTCCCTAGAAAAGCCAGCCAAAGGCGAACGGCGAGCGCTGTTTCGCAGCCGAGCGACGCGAGCGCGTTCTGGCAATGTCGACCGTCATTGTCGTGCCCTCAAGGTCGCTTGGGCACGGCGACTTCCGGTTCTTCAAAGACGCCGTGGACATGCCGCAAGTAGGCGTTCGAAATGTCGGACCGCTTGACGACCCCGAGGACCTTGTGATCCGGCGAGCCATCCACGACGGGTAAGGCCGTCAGATCGTTCTCCACGAAAAGCTCGAGCGCGCGATCGACGCGGTCCTCCAAATGAAGCGGATCGACGTCCGTGCGCATCAGATCGGCCGCGAGAATCAAAGACCGTGCGTTCGGCGATTGTGCAGCCAGATGCGCTTCCTCCAGGCACAGTACCCCCAAAAGCCGGCCTTCGGCATCGGTAACAGGGAGTGTGTTGCAAGGGGTGGTGGTTAGCCATCCCAGCACTTCGTCCAGCCGGTCTTGCGGATGCAGAAAGGGGACCTGCTGTTGCGGGAGCACGAATTGGCTAACCTGCAAGCCCGTCAACACATCACGCACGTAATCGCCCTGGTGAGCCGGAGACCGGGACCGAGTCTCGACCTGCGAGCTGTAGATCGATTGTTCGTCCGACAATAGAAAAGTCAGCGTGCAGACCCACAACGTGGGGAGCAGCAGGTCATAGTTGCCCGTCATTTCACTGACGATCACGATGGTCGAAAACGGCGTTTTGGCGGCTGCTGCAAAAAACCCGGCCATGCCGACGATCACGAAGCTCGCAGGCTGCGGAGCCAGCCACGGTCGCAGCCAGTGCAAAAACAGACCGAGCGCTCCGCCGGCACAGCCACCGATCACCATCGACGGCCCAAACACACCTCCGGAGCCTCCGCTGCCAATCGTCAGACTCGTCGTTAAGATCTTACCTAAGGCGACGGCCAGCAGCAGCATCGCAAAGAACAGCCCCGCCCGTTCCGCGGCCGACGTCGTCATTGCATCTTGCAAGATACCATACCCGAAAGACATCACCGCGAGCGCGGAACGATCCCGGCCGAAGAGATAATACAGCGAGACTCCCAACAACCCGCTCAAAAACGCGCCGATCGCCGGCTTAACGTGCGGAGGAAGTGCGAGCTTATGAAAGAGATATGTCACGCCATAAAACGTGCGCGTGTACAGCATCGCCAGCACGACCAAAAACAGAGCCAGGATCAAGTACGAAATCAGGCTCAGCGGCTCACTGAAGGTCAACAAGGCCCGGAATGCGGACGGAATCGTGAATAGAGGATCCCAACCGAAGGCCAAACCGAAGGTGCAATAGGCAGTGACACTCGCCAGTCCCGCGGGGATGATGACCTCGGACTCGAAATCGGGCGACCTGTACAGGACTTCGGCGGCAAACAGGGCCCCGGCCAATGGCGCTCGGAAAATGGCCGCCACTCCGGCGCCCATTCCGGCGGCCATCAGCGTTCGCCGCTCAATCGGACGCAGCCGTAGCACGGTTCCCAGATACGAACCGAATCCGGCTCCAATCTGCGCGATGGGTCCCTCGCGACCGCCGGAGCCGCCCGTGCCGAGTGTTAGGGCACTCGCCACGATCTTCACGAGCGGAACACGCGGACGGATCAGTCCTTGATGGAAGTGATAGGCGGCGATGGCGGCGTCGGTCCCGTGGCCTTCGGCCTCCGGTGCCACGCTGAACACGAGCAAGCCGCTCAGAAGTCCTCCCACGGTCGGAACAATCAAGAGCATCCACGGCCGCAGCGTGCTGGTTGTTTCTCCCAGCATGGGCGGCTCTCCCCCCGGCGTGTGTGGATGGTAGCCCGCCCCGACGTCCAAAGCATAATGAAAAACGACTTGGCACGCCGCGAAGAAAACAATCGCTCCGGCACCTGCGATGATGCCCACGGCCAGCGAGAGCACCATCAAGCGGGCTTGCGGTCGAAAGCGCTTGCGGCCGAGATCCCAGAACTCCGGGAACCAGCGGCGCGGATGGGACGGAACATGAACTTCCGACGGCCCATGCGACATCAGAGAATTTCCCTCGCAATCCATGCCGGGCCGTCCGGTGCTGAAAACGGTCGGCGACCTTGCCGTGACATCTCAAGCTCTTGCAAAGACGTATGCGACATCAGCAACGTGGAGATATCAACATCAACGCAGAGATGCCAGCCGGAATTTCCCATCAAAGACTGACTACATCTGCACAGCCGTTCGCGCAGAGGGCCGCCATTCAAAAAAACCCTGTTAGCGGACTGAACCTCCGATCCCTCGAAGATGCGAATCGCAATAGTCGTATGAGGTAAGACGTAGCCAATCGTCTCGGCCTCAAGTGATGCGTCGAGGCGAGGTCGCCTCCGTCGAATCCAGGCGAAGCATTCACTGTAGGCACAGCCGGGCTCCGAACCCCGTTTATTCCCCTTTCCTGCTTCAACTCGAAGCAAAGAGTTTGCCGCGGGCCGCTTCGGTAATGGCCACCACCGCGGGATGCTTGAGTTGTCTCTCGAGCGAGATGGCATAGAAGCGTTCGCGGATCGTTTCAATCCGGCCGAGCAGCTTGACGTTGTACTGCTTCAGCGTTTCGCGTTCGACCGCCGTCCGCACGGCAAAGATGCCCACGCCTTTCTCGCCGAAGACCTTGAGCAACGCCGGGTCGGTAAATTCGCCGCGAACATTCGGGCGAATTCCTTCCGTGGCAAACCACTGGTCCAGAGAGCGACGCAGCACGGCATTGTGCGGAGGCAATAAGAACGGTGCTCCGTCGAGTGAGCGGGGAAAATTGTCCCGATAGGCGGCCGCCAGCCTGGCCATGGCCACGAAGGATACGCCACACTCACCCAACAGATGATTGAAGGCGCGGACCTTCAAGAACGGAGTGACCGGGGCATCGACCAGAACGACGTCGAGTTGATGCAGGGCCAGTTGCGCGAGCAGCTCATCCGGCTTGCCGGATTCACAGATGATCTGCACCGGTTCCGGTAAGCGCAGGGCGGGATCGATCAGGCGGTAGACCACGAGTTCGGGCATCGTATCGGCAACGCCGACCACGAGCCGCAGCGGGCTCCCCGGAGTGCGTCCGTCGAGCGTCTCCTGGAGTTCTCGCCCCAGCGTGAAGATTTGCCGCGCATAGCCATAGACGACCTGGCCGGCCTCGGAGAGGACGAGATTTCTGCCCGAGCGTTCAAATAGCTTCTTTCCCAGGCTCTTTTCCAGAGATCGCAATTGGCCGCTGATGGTGGGCTGCGTGAGGCCGAGCCGCAAGCTGGCCCGGGCAATCGTGCCTTCCTCGGCGACTGTCCAGAAATAGAGCAAGTGGTGGTAATTGAGCCACGCCATGCCTTCAGAATACATCGAGATTTTCTATGTATCAAATGCAAATATTCGATTTATCGCCGGACAGGAACTGATCTACAATCGAATTCCGTCGAGGAGCGCTCTTTGATCATCTGGACATTCGGTGCGTGGACGCGAAGAGGACGTCGCACTCTTTTGACATCCACGGACGCGTCCGACAGCTGCGGGAGTTGATGACCATGCGATGCGGGCCACGAGTTCGAGCTCACTTGTCAGGCGTTGTGTTGGCTTTGGGCTCCGGATTTGGACTGACGGCAATTGCGGCCGGCGCCAACAATCCTGTGCCGCCGGCGACTCCGCCAGTTCCCGCTTTCCCGGGAACGAGCGGCGGATTGGAACACCGCGTTGGACCGCCGCAGGAGAGTCCCGTCGCGAGATACCAGCAAATGATGGCCGTTCGCGGTCAGCAGTTGACGCAGGAAGTCAACAACGTGATCGCCGACGCGCGTCGCAAGGGGTTGGAAGACCCCGATTCGGCCATCGTGGAATTGAAACGCATGGATGGTGCCGTGAGCGTTGCTTCCGACGTCGAACCGCAGGTTCGCGATCAGTTGCTCAAGCGCTTGACGAACACGATCCATGAGTTGAGGAGCATTAAGGAACGCACGACGGTCGAGAAAGTCTTGAATGCCGAGCGGATGGCGCAGGTCGAAGCGCGTCGCAAGTCGCTCGAGCAAATGTCTCTGCAAGAACGGCGCCTCACCGAATTGATCGACCAGGTACGGGCCCTGTTGGTGCAGGCGGTCCACGGCGACGACAACGCCTACGAACAGGCGGAATCGGTGGCTCGCGAAGCACTGCACCTTAATCCGGGCAACGGACCGGCCACGCAGGCTCTCTACAACTCGGAAATGGGCGGCCAGATCAATAAGGCCTACCGCTTGAGGAACCTGCGAGCCGACCGCGTGCTCGAAACGCTGTACATGGTCGAATTGTCACACGTGCCGTTCCCGGACGAGCCGCCCATCGAATGGCCCAACGCCCAAGTCTGGCGGGCTCTGACCGAACGCCGCAAGAAGTGGGCTCAAACGGACCTACGGGTGGAAAGTCCTGTTGAACGGCGGATCAGCGAGGCGCTCGATCAGGTGGTCGATTTCAGCATCGAGCCCGAGCCGCTCAAGGACGCGATCGATTTCATCGCCCAGCGCTATCAGATTCCCATCCTGATGGACACGAAGGTGCTGGAAGATGCGAGTGTCGACACGTCGGCCGAAGTCAAGATGCCCTATTCGGGCATGAAACTGCGCAACATGATGAAGCTGCTGTTAGAGCAGGGAAGTTCCCCTCTGACGTACGTCATCGAAGACGAGGTGATGAAGATCACCACCGTCGAACAGGCCAATCAAAAGCTGTCGATCCGCATGTATCCTGTCGGTGACCTGGTCCTCGGCCCGCAGCAGTTGCAAATGATGTCGCGAATGGGCGGTGGCGGTCGAGGCGGCGGCGGCATGGGCGGTGGAATGGGAGGCGGCATGGGGGGTGGTGGTATGGGCGGCGGCGGCATGGGCGGTGGCGGTATGGGTGGCATGGGCGGCGGCGGAATGTTTTAGCTGCCTGCCGAAGTCTCTCCGCCACCGGACCTCGAAACGCGGTGACACGTATGGTGTCTCCCTCTGGAACCGTTCAGCAGTTTCGGCCTCATGCAAGGCGGGAGTGGGAACTAAAGTTTGAGAGGTAAAGCTTCACGGTCATAATCTCGCGGCAACTTTCTTGAAGGCGGATCGGGCCCGACACTGATTCCTGATTCTGCTCTTCCTGGGCTTTTCTTGTTCTCCGTGTTCCTTTCTTGTTCACTTGCTGTTCGCGAATTTGCAGCCGTGAACAAAACGATGCCAATTGTTCTGAAGTTGTTGCGTCGTCACGCGTTCAGGAGGCCCGCCGGTTAGCGATTCTTTAATGCAGAACGGCTTGATTTTTTCCGCCTCATTCATAGACTACGTCAGAACTGATTCGGGGCTTGTTATGACGGCAAGAGGACCTCGTTTGATCTTTTCCGCCGTGGTCGCCGTGGCGATCACGCTGCCGCTGTTTCGTATCGCGGCCAGCGTGGACAGCGTTGCCGGTACTCACTCGTCGCGGCATCGGCCCGCGCAAGCGCATCGAGTGGCTCCGGTTGCCGAAATCCGTGATGCTCTGGCGTTGATGGCGCGCTATTCGACGCTCAAGGAAATCTCTCGCAGGTCGCGAACCATGCAGCCGTTGCTGGTTTCGGCCGCCTGCCGGTCCAGAGGCGGCAGGACCGTGTCTTGCCTCGCTTTTCCACTTCGCTGCTGAGGCCAGCGTCCGCATCAATCCCTGCGCTTTGGGATGCCGCCCGCTGCTGATGGATCCGCCACGTTTGCTGGATTTCGATCGGCCAGTGCTCTGAACCCTGCCAGTACCTCCTCGATCGCGCTTTTCGAGTTCCTTGCCAAAGAAACTGTGTGCCTGTGCGCGTTTTCGTGAGACGTGTGCAGATGCTGAGCGTGATTTTGTTGAGATCCGTAGAGAGCCTCGTTTGTGCTTTGATGGGCTCCGCCTGAAAAAAAGGAAGTTATCCAGTGCAACGCCTGAAAGGCATCCAGAGAGCAACCATGTCGAGGAAGGTTCCACCGATTCGCCTCGTCCTGCTGGCAATCTGTTCCCTCTCCCTAGCCGCCTGCAACAGGCTCAACGGACAGGAGGAGCAGGCCCCAGAAGAGCATCACAAGATCACGGTCACCTGTCCCAAAACAAAGGACGTGGTGATCACGCAGCAATACGTCTGCCAGATCCGTTCACAGCGCCACATCAATGTGTGTGCCTTTGTAAATGGGTATCTGGAGGAGATTCACGTCCGGGAAGGCCAGGCTGTGAAAAAGGGCGATCTGATGTTCAAGATCCTGCCCACTCTGTACGAGGCAAAGCGGGACGCCGAGAAGGCCGAGGCCAACCTCGTGCAAATTGAGTTCAAGAACACCCAGAAGTTGTTCAGCGAAAACGTGGTTTCTCAGCAAGAGGTGGCACTGAACCAGGCCAAACTCTCCAAGGCCCAGGCGACCGCGAAACTGGCCCAGGCCGAACTGAACTTTACGGAACTTCGAGCTCCTTTCGACGGCATCATCGACCGCCTTGAGCGACGACAGGGAAGCTTGATCAAGGAGGGCGAGGACCTCACCAGCTTGTCGGATAATGCCGTGATGTGGGTCTATTTCAACGTTCCCGAGGCCCGTTACCTCGAATACATGGCCGATCCGGATTGGGAAAAAGACGGGCAGAAAATCCAGCTCGTCCTGGCCAACGGCAACACCTTCCCGCAGGCGGGCAAGATCGGCGCGATCGAGGCCAACTTCAACAACGAGACCGGGAACATCCCCTTCCGCGCGGATTTCTCGAACCCGGAGGGCCTGTTGCGTCACGGTCAGACCGGCAACGTGTTGATCCAGCGGACGCTCAAGAACGCCCTCGTTATCCCTCAGCGGGCGACGTTCGAGATTCTCGACAAGCAGTTCGTTTTCGTCGTCGACAAAGAGGGCGTGGTTCATCAGCGCGAGATCGCCATCCAAAACGAGCAGGATGACATCTTCGTGATCAAGAAGGGGCTTGCTGCGGACGAAAAGATCGTGCTCGAGGGGATCCGACAAGTTAAAGACGGCGAGAAGGTGGAGGCCGAGTTTCTCCGCCCCGAACAGGTTTTGGCAGACCAAAAACATCACGCAGAATAGCAAGCGCTTCGCACCGCTTCGCGGTACGGAACTCAGCCCGATTTTCTGAGATCCATGTTCACAAATATCCTCCATCGCCCGGCGTTGGCGATCGTTATCTCGATTATTCTCGTGTTCCTTGGGCTGTTGGGAATCGCTACCCTTCCAACAGCCCAGTTCCCCTCGATCGCGCCGCCGACCGTCGAGGTCGCCGTTGCTTATCCCGGTGCCAGCGCCAACGTCCTGGTCGACTCGGTGCTGATTCCGCTCGAGCAATCGATCAACGGCGTGCAGAACATGCGTTATATCGTCTCCGACGCCACGAGCGCCGGCGAGGCCACGATCCGCATCTTCTTCGAGCCGGGCACCGACCCGAGCATCAACGTCGTCAACGTGCAAAACCGGGTCAACATCATGATGAACCGGCTCCCGCCCTTGGTGCAGCGGGAGGGAATCCTCGTCAGCCAGGTCGTCCCCAGCATGTTGATGTATGTGAACGTCTACAGTACGGATCCCAACGCCGACCAGAAATTTCTCTACAACTTCACCAACGTCAACATCATGCCCGTGCTCAAGCGAATTCAGGGCATGGGGCTCCCGCGAAATCTCGGCAACCGCTCCTACGCGATGCGCGTGTGGCTAAAGCCCGACCGCATGCGGGCCTACCGGATCTCCTCGGAAGACGTGATGAAGGCGCTCGCCGAGCAAAGCGTGATTGGTTCGCCCGGGCGGCTCGGCCAGGCCACAGGCATGACGTCGCAGTCTCGCGAATACGTGCTGACCTATGTCGGTCGCTACAACAAACCCGAGCAGTATGCCAACATCATTCTCAAGGCCAATCCCGAGGGGCAGATCCTGCGGCTCAAGGACGTCGCCGACGTCGAATTGGGCTCAGAGTTCTTCGACATTTACTCGGACATCAACGGCCATCCCGCGGCCTCGATCATTCTCAAGCAAAGTCCCGGCTCCGACGCCACGGCCCTCATCAAGGAGATCAAGCAGACTCTCGAAGAGATCAAGAAGGATACGTTTCCCCCCGGCATGGACTACGAACTTGCGTATGACGTGTCCAACTTTCTGGACGCCTCGATCGAAAAAGTGCTGCATACGCTGCTCGAGGCGTTCATTCTGGTCTCTCTGGTGGTCTTTGTGTTTCTCGGAGATCTGCGTTCCACGGTGATCCCGGTTTTGGCGGTCCCCGTTTCGCTGTTCGGTGCCTTCATCTTCATGAAGATGCTCGGTCTGTCGATCAACCTGATTACGCTCTACGCGCTCGTACTGGCGATCGGGATCGTGGTCGACAACGCCATCGTCGTGGTCGAAGCGGTGCACGTGAAAATGCACGAGAAGCATCTCTCGCCCTATCTCGCCACCAAGGAGGTGATTCACGAGATCAGCGGCGCGATCATCGCCATCACCCTGGTGATGACGGCGGTGTTCGTTCCGGTGTGCTTCATGACCGGGCCTGTTGGGGTCTTTTATCGCCAGTTCGCCATCACGATGGCCTCCTCGATCGTGCTCTCGGGCGTCGTCGCTTTGACGCTCACGCCCGTCCTCTGCGCCATGATTCTCAAACCGCTGAGGGACCCGAAAGAGAAACGCGGCTTCTTCGGCCGGATCATCTATGCCTTCGGCATTTTCCTGCGTCTTTTCGACCGTGGCGTCGAAAAGGTCACGGGTGGTTATGCCGCAGTCCTGCGCCGTTTCGTCCCGCGCCGATTGCTGACGTTAATCGTCATTACCGGTTTCAGCACCGGCATTTACATGGTGAACATCGGGCTTCCGCCCGGGTTTATTCCGAACGAGGACCAGGGCATTGTCTACGGGATTATCCAGACGCCCCCCGGCTCGACGCTCGAGTACACCAACGCCAAGTCCCAAGAGTTGCAGAAGATCGCCAAAGAGGTCGAGGGGGTCACCTCGGTCACTTCAATCGCCGGTTACGAGGTGCTGACCGAAGGCCGCGGCTCCAACGCGGGAACCTGCATCATCAATTTGAAGCCTTGGTCCGAGCGGAAACTGACCGCACGGCAGATCATCGACGAGCTCGAGCAAAAATGCAGCACGATGGCCAATGTGAAGCTCGAGTTCTTCGAGCCTCCTGCGGTCCCCGGTTTCGGCGCGGCGGGCGGTTTCGCCATGCGTCTCTTGGATAAGTCTCACTCGAGCGACTACAAGCGGTTGGGCGAGGTGACCGCCAGTTTCATGAAGGCCTTGTCCAAACGCAAAGAGCTGAAAAACCTGTTCACGTTCTTCGCCGCCGACTACCCGCAGTATGAGCTGGTCATCGACAACGACATCGCCATGCAGAAGGGCGTGTCGATCGAAAAGGCGATGGACAACCTCTCGATCATGATCGGCAGCACGTACGAGCAAGGCTTCATCCGCTTCGGCCAGTTCTACAAGGTGTATGTCCAGGCGGCGCCGGAGTACCGGCGGTTCCCGGATGATTTGAAAAACCTGTTCGTCAAGAACGAGGCGGGGCAGATGGTCCCCTACTCGTCCTTCATGCAGATCAAGAAGAACCAGGGCCTAAACGAGATCACGCGCTTTAACGTCTATCCCTCCGCCGCCATTCAGGGAGCACCGGCGGCCGGGTACAGCTCCGGCCAGGCCATCAACGTCATCAATGACGTGGCCAAGACGCTGCCGCACGGTTTCGGCATCGGCTGGGAAGGCATTTCTTACGACGAATCGCGGAAGGGAAACCAGGCAGTCTTTATCTTTGGGATCGTCGTCCTTTTCGTCTATCTGGTGCTGGTGGCGCAATACGAGAGTTTCCTGCTGCCGCTGGCCGTCATTATTTCACTCCCGGTCGGTATCTTCGGGTCGTTCCTGTTCCTGCAAATGATGGGCTTGTCCAACGATGTCTATGCGCAGATCAGCATGGTCATGCTGGTCGGCCAGCTCGGCAAGAACGCGATCTTGATCGTCGAATTCGCGGTGCAGAAGCGGCGCGAGGGCCTTTCCGCTCGTTGAGGCTGCCGTCGCAGGCGGACGCTCGCGCTTCCGGCCGATTCTCATGACCTCCTTCGCCTTCGTCGCGGGTCTGGTTCCGCTGGTCTACGCCACGGGCGCCGGGGCAATTGGAAACCGCACGATCGGCACGGCGTCGGCCGGCGGAATGCTCATCGGCACCGTGGCGGGCGTCATGGTCATTCCCGGCTTGTATTATTTGTTCGCCAAGATCTCCGACGGACGCAAGCTCCTCGGCGACGAGGTGGACGAGCCTCTCAGCGAGCTTCTCGAGCACGAAGCAAACCACGCGTGATCGCGCAGGCCGTGATGCTCATCACGTCAGTGGACCGCGGTCGTCGGGTCTGCCCGCTCTCCGGACGTAATGCGCGACGCCATGGGCCTCTTCGTGTCTTGTGGCCGCGTGTGCATGGCCCGGTCGGCCCTTCATTGCAACTTCTCCACGCGTTTCTCGCTGGTTCGCGCGCAACTTGTCGAGCGCTGGCGGCACAACCCATAAAGTCCATACGCTCTGCCAGTCGAAGGTAGAAGGAGGGGCATGCGCTTGCATTCTGCTTCTTTCTCCATCTTGTGTAGTCTCCCATGAGATTTCCGAACGCCAAGCGTGGGAAATGCGCGATCGCCAGAACGGTCGCCTGCAGCGGTCTGCTGCTGGTACTGTCGTCCTGCTCGATCCCCGATCTCCGTGGGCCGCAGTCGCAGCCCGAGCTGCCGGCCGCCTTCAACGGAGCGGCCGGCGCGGAGGCCAGCGCCTCGAACAATTCCTCTCAGCTTCGGATCGACGAATTCTTTAACGATCCGCTGCTTCTGGGATTGGTCGATCAGGCCCTGGCCGGCAATCGCGAGCTGATGATCCTCGATGAGGAAGTCCAGATCGCCAGCAACGAGATTTTGGCGCGGCAAGGAGCGTTTCTGCCGTTCATCACGGGCGGGGCCAGCGCAGGGCTGGACAAACCCAGCAAGTACACGGTGGAGGGGGCCGCCGAGGATCAACTCACCTATCCGGGTGGCCATCACTTTCCCGATCCGCTCCCCAATTACATGTTAGGCATTAATCTCGCCTGGCAGCTCGATATCTGGAGAGAACTGCGAAACGCCCGAGACGCGGCACAGCAGCGGTACTGCGCCGCCATCGAGCACCGCAATTACTTCGTGACGCATCTGGTCATGGAGGTTGCCGAGAATTACTACAACCTTGTCGCGCTCGACAGAAGGCTTGAGAATCTTGGTCAAACGATCAATTTGTTCGAGAAAAGTCTGAAGGTTGCCGACGCCAAGAAGGCAGCAGGCCGCGAAACGGCGCTTGCTGTCCAGCGTTTCCAGGCCGAGGTTCGCAAGAACCAGAGCGAGACGCAAATTGTCCGGCAGGAGATTATCGAAACAGAGAACAAGATCAACCTGCTCATCAATCGCTACCCGCAGCCGGTCGAGCGGATGTCGCAGGGATTCTTCGATCTGAATATTCACGCGCTTGCCGCGGGAATTCCTCCGCAGTTGCTGCAAAATCGCCCCGACATCCGCCAGGCCGAGCGCGAGCTAGGAGCGGCGGGGCTCGACATCCTGGTCGCCCGCGCACACTTCTATCCGCGAGTAGACATCACGGGCGGCGTCGGCTACGAGGCCTTCAACCCCAGCTATCTGTTCCTCACTCCCGAATCGTTGATTGGGAGTATCGCCGGCAACCTGGTCGTGCCCCTGCTCAACAAGAAGGCGATCCAGGCCGAATACATGACGGCCAACGCCAAGCAATTGCAGGCCCTTTACAACTACCAACGCGTGATCCTCACCGCCTTCACCGAGGTGATCAACCGCATGGCGAAGGTGGACAACTATGGCAGGAGCATCGCGGTCAAAAAGCAGCAATTGGAATGGCTCCAGGCTTCCGTCGACACGGCCAGCAAACTGTTTCAAAGTGCCCGTGCCGAATACGTCGAAGTGCTCTTGGCCCAGCGCGACCTGATGGAGGCGCGCATGGCCTTGATCGAGACGAAAAAAGAGCAACTCGCAGCGGTCGTCAGCGCCTATCAGGCCCTCGGCGGCGGCGCGGTGTGGGCGAATTCGTCACCTGTTGCTGCTGCGACTCCTTTGGCTCCTGGGGCGCCTCCTGCTCCGGCTCCGCTGGTTCCGGTTCCAACGCCAGCTCCCGGGGCTTTGTCAGTTCCTCCGGTTCCGTCAACTCCGCAGTCGCCGTAACGTCAGCGTTCGAGAGCATTCCATCGCGATGTCGCGTGTGGATCTTAAGGTTCTGTGCCGTGGCGTCCGCGGGGAAGTCTGTCTCAACTTGCAAACGGCCTTTCGGCAGAACGAACCGGCCAATAAAAGCGGTCTCACGGACTTCAAGAACGCGCGACTCCGAAAGCAATCGGCACGCATACCTCAGCGTAAGAGCGTCGCGGTTGCGGTTCCACGGATTTCACAGCGGAACGGCGATCAATCCCGATTAAGAAGCAAAGCAACCGGTCGGGTCGTCACGGCTTCAGCAGCGACGTTAGCTGCACAATGAGCGGCGAAAAGGCCAGCCATTTTTGCTTCCACAGTGGGATGTGGTGGGGCGGCGTCTTTGGCAATCGGCGCATTTGCGGAAACGCACTGCCGCAGAAGAGCGGAACCAGTGCGGCCGCGTAGATGCAAAAAACTGGGATGAGATCCAAAGTTTCAGTGGTCATACGACGACCCGTCGCAAAGAAAAAATGACGAGTACGATCGGCACCGTTCTAGTTCGATCCTGCCGGAGCGCTCCTAATGAGCACCTCGCCGAACTCTAGCACGCGCTCGGCCGCGAAGATCCTGCGGGTTGCCGCGTTCCCGGCCGTCAAAAAGTCCGTTCGCGCCGATTGTTTCCGCTTGGACGGCCGCGCGACGTGACGCATCGGCATTCGATATAAGCGGATGGCGGAGCTTTCGCGAGACGGCGATTGTGATCGTCGGCGACGAGGAGGCGGCTTCGACGAGCGGCGTCCGCTCGAAAACTCACGCAGCCGGTTTGAGAACGAGCGTGTGCACGGTTGCTCCCGGCAAAAACGGCGTCGGCTTGCCCTCCTCCCACGCGGCGTGTGCGTCTGCGTAGTGCGGAGAGAATGGGTGGCCGGATTGACCGCAGGGCATGTGCAGGTAACCGTCGGCTTCGTGCCCCGGAGAGACGGTCATGCGTTCCGAGGCGCCCATGGCGGGCGCTTGGATGCGGGGCATGTTGTCCCAGTCGCCGGCAAGTTCGTGGGCCGGCATGTCGAGCCAGCGGGAGAGCGCGGGGACAGCCGCGCTCAGCGGATGATGGATGCGGGTTGTGTTGAATTGGCCCCAGGTGAATGCGGAAAGCTGCTGGCCGTCTTTGTTCGCGCGGGCGATCACGTCGTCGGCTGCGGCGAGCAAGAGCGCGTTCCAATCCTTGTAACGCGGGTCGATGAGGTGAGCGGGCCGCTCGGAAACGAGCCGCCAGATCGGGCCTTCCGTTCGGTCGAGGCCGGCGATCGAGAAATTGGGAACCACCTTTTTACAGGGGCTGACGAGCACATCGGAAAGTTCGGTGATGAGATGGATGCGGAATGACCGCACCGCGCGGAAACCGACCGAATCGATTGACGCGTGCCCGCCCCAACTCTCGACAAGCTTTTTCAGCTCGCCGCGACGGGGATCGGCCTTGATCGCCTCGGGAGTGAGCGTATCGACGAGCAGCTTCTGCCAGCGGGTAAGAAAGACGGCCCGGTCGTCGAGCTGGATCGTGAGCATGTCGGTCTCTTTGGCCTTGTCGATCGCCTTGAGATCGTCGCGAATTTGCTGGGCGCGGGCGCCCAGGTCGTAAAAGCCGTCCCCCATCTTCGCGAGATCATCGCCGCTGACGACGCGAGCGTTAGCCGTCCAGATGCGGCCGTCGGCCGGGTCGACGATGCGCGGATATTCTTCGGGCTTAAGATAGCCGTCCCAGCGATGCTTGCCGTCGGCCCACGAGGTCGGCAGACGTCCGTCGAAGCCGACGCGCCGAGGAATGCGGCCCATGATCGTCCAGGCGATGCGGCCTTTGTCGTCGGCGACGACGAAGTTCTGCGCCGGGGCGCCCGTCAGGTTCGCCAGCCGCATCGCCTCTTCCAGCGTCGGGGCCGACTCGATGTGCATCAGGCCCATGTTCACGCCGTCCGTGTCCTGGGCCACCCAGCGGATGGCGCGCGGGCGGCCTTTGTAGTCGTGATCGAAGATCGGTCCCCAGATGGTGGAGACAACGTCGAGCACGATATCCGAGGCGCCCTTCACTTTCACGATTTCCTCGTGATGATCGAACTTTTTGGAGCCCTTGGGCGTGAGGTACGAATCCTTGTCGTGCGGATCGACGTCGATGAGCACCACGTCGACCCAGTCCCCCTGGGAATTGGTGAATCCCCAGGCAACGTGGCCGTTGCTGCCGACGATCATTACCGGGGCGCCGGGAAGCGAGACGCCCGTCATGTGGTGCTCCTGCTGATCGCCGGGCTCCTCGTGCCAGACGAACGAGGCGCGATACCAAATATGAGGCACGCGGATGCCGAGGTGCATGTCGTTGGCGACGAAGGCGCGGCCGTCGGTCGTGTGCTTGGCGGAGAGAGCCCAGTTGTTGCTGCCGGGATGGCCGATTCCCGCATCGGAAATGCGATCGGTTGGCGACAATTCAGCAAGAGCAACGAGATTCTGTTTTCGTGTATCGAACACCTCGGGGCCGGGGATCGGCGCGACGGCGAACGCCTGCCCTTGGACGGGGGCGTCCCATTCGGTGCCGCGGGGGGCGAGAAACTCGAACATCGGCCCCGGCAACAGATCGTGCATGAGTCCAAGCCGCCCCTCGTTTTCGAAGTCGGGACCCTGCAGATCGAGGTACATCGAGAACATGACGAGGACGCAGTCTTCGGGCTTCCAAGGGGCGGGCGTGGCGCCGAGCAACAGGTATTCGAACGGTTTCGAGGCGAGAGCGGCCAGGCCGGCGTTTACGCCGTCGGCATAAGCCAGGAGAACCTCGCGCTCCCTGCCGCTCGACTTGTCGACCACGTGGCGGGCCACGTCGCGGAAACGGTGCACGCGGACTTTTTTATCCGCGGCGGCGACATCTGGTCCGGCGATTTCAGCCAGTTCGCCCGCCGAGTTTCGCCGCAGAAGATCCATCTGGAAGAAGCGGTCTTGCGCGTGGACGAATCCCGTCGCGAAGGCGAGATCCTTGCGGTTTGCCGCGCGGATGGTCGGGATACCGAGTTTGTCGCGCTCTACTTTCACGTCCGCGGCAATGCCCATAACCGGGCGTTCGCCTTCAAGTTGCGCCAGGCTACCCATGATTTCGCTGCGAATCCACAGGCACAACCCGACGATGACGACGGCCACGATGCCGAGAAGAATGGCGGAGAACTTCAGTAGACGTTTGCGCATGAGAACGACCCGAGAGTTTGCGATCGGCTATCGATCGGAAGCGGCGGGCGATAGCCCGGGATATTGCCATTCTCTTGAGTCGCGCCGAACGCCGCAAGCGGCGACCGCGTCCCACCCTCGAAAGCCGGCAGGACGCGGTCGGGTTATGCGGCTTACTTCGAAGATTTGGCGTATTGATCGGGATTGGCTTTAGCCTTCTTTGCACAATCGTCGCAACAGACGGTCAGTTGCTTCCCGCCGACCTTCACCGCGATGCCGGCGTCCTTGATTTCCCAATCACACACGGGGCACTTTTTTGTCGCCATGAGACGTCCCTTAAAAAGGTCACTGGTAAGAAGTCCGCACGACGCGGCACTCATGGAGACAGGTTATGCGGGAGAAGAAAATCAGACTTCCAGATTCTTGTCCATTTGCCGCAGCGCGCGAGAATCGGTCGAGCGGCGAACGTCGGAAGGCGTTTGCCCGAATTCGGCGCGGAAGGCTCCGGTGAAATGGCTGTGGCTAGAAAAGCCCAGGTCGAGGGCCAGAGACGTGATATCGTCGGCGCCGTCGGCCAGTCGCTCGATCGAAGCCCTCAACCGAAGCCGCGTCAAATAGCGGTGGATCGGGATTCCCGTCCCCTGTCGAAACATTCGAGCCAGGTGAAACGGCGACGCATGCACGGCACGGGCCACGTCGTCAAGTGTGATCGCTTCGCCCAAGCGGCCGGCGAGATAGACCTTCGCGGCCTCCACGCGTTCGGCATGGTCGGCATCAGTTGCCGGTCGGCGTCTGCGGCGCGGAAATCCGTGCTGCGCGAAGGCCGCTTGCACGACGTCCGCGACCAGTTGCAAGGCAGTCACGTCGGCCCAAAGCGGCTCAAACGGCTCGTCGTCGACCGCTTCGAGCTGCTGGACGAGTTGGCGATGTCGCCAGAAAACGCTTGTTTCGCAGGGCCCTGTGACAAATGGAAAGGCTCGCCCAGGCTGCTCGTCGATCGACGGATCGAACTGTCGCACAATTTCGTCGAGCACGGCCGGGGCGGGCAGAATCACTGTTCCGCGGTCTCCACAGTCGCCCGGATGGCTCACGCGATAGGTTGAGCCCTTCGAGAAGAACACGGCGTGGTTGACGTCGGCAACCGTCCCCTGGCGGCCAAAGTGCTTGCAGAAGGCACCGTGCCGCATGAGGACGATCTTGTTGGCGTCAGAGAACTCGTCCGCCTCCGGCCCGCCGCGAGCCGCCAGACAGCGATAATCGCGGAGCGTCACGACGTGGCTCTTGTAAAGCGCGCGAAAACGAATAATCTCTTCGGCCGAACGGGGCATACTTCCGTCGTAAGCCATGGGCTGGGACGAATCAACCTTCCGCATGCAGGCGATCCAGGGCCTTCTTCATCGCGGCCGCACCGGCCGACATCATGCCGTCGAAAGTCGGCGTCAAGGAGTCAGGGAGGAAGTCGACAGTCCAGACGACACGCGCTGTGCCGTCGGGCTCGGCGAAGACCTGGGCTGAGCCGTTGTAATGGGTCGTCCGCTCGCCCTCCACGGTCCATACCAGTCGCATGGCCGCATCGTCGATCGTGACGATCGGCTCGCGCACGACCATCCCGTTGCCGAAGGTAACGACCCGCGCACCCGGCTCAAGCTTGGTATCCGTGACGAAACCCGGCACGAGCCGCGTGTGGAGTGCACCGATGTCGCGGATTGCGTCCCACGCGTCGGCGGGTTGGGCTCGCGTCAAAATCTCTTTGCAAACGGTCGCCATGGCTGATCCTCGCCGATCAGATCACGTTGTCATTTTGGTGTTGGGGGGGCGAACGAGTGTTATCTTAGGATGACTGCGGCCGCCGCGACTATCAGATTCTTGCTCGGATCGGCGGTGCGTGACGCGCCTTTCACTTTTACGGCGATGTTTTGGTTGCAGATGACAGACGATTCCAACGACGATTGGCCGCCGGAAATCGAGATCGAAGAAGGGCAGCCCGATCGAGTGCGTTACCGTTTGCCTGTTCGTGACTTCGGGCGGCTGCGGACCTATGCGTGGATGGCTGCTGTCGCGCTTGCGGCCCTCAGTTTCTTAACGATCGCCCCTCAATTGCCGTTCCTCCGACAGGGGCAAGCCTGGCACCTCTTCGGTTTTATTTTTGCCTTGTTCGTGGCTGCTCGTGTTCGCCGTGCCTGCCTACTACTTGCTGCTGTATCTCATGAGTGATTGTGAGATCGAGATTCGGGATGGAGAGATTTTTGCGTCCGAGCGGGTCGGACTGTTTCGGCGCAGGCGGCGATGGCAGCTGGCTCGGCTGAAGCGGCTGCAGGTCATGGGGCTTTTCGGACCTTCAACCGGCACGACGTCTTTACGCGGCCAAGCCGAAGCGATCGTCGCGCAGTATCAATCAAGCCGCTCGCGACGCCGGCTTGGCACCGACGCACCCGCCAGCGAGTCGGATCCGACTGAAGCTGCCGACCGATCATCGCTTGCCGAGAATCTGAACGTGCTGACCGGCGTGCTCGATGGCAATCGACGATTTATTCTAGCGGCGGGTTACCCGCGAGACTGGCTGACGCACCTGGCCAACGACATCTCCGCGCGCACGAACGCGGCAGTTGATACTTCGAATCGCGGCAAGCTCGAAACCGCGCCACCGGTTCTTGGCCTTCAATCGATCGTGGCGCAGGCAAAGGAAGACGCTCGCCTTGCGGCAGAGCCCGACATCTTCGAACAGCCTGCCGGAAGCGACGTCCAAGTCGATTCGTATGACGGGGGCGTAACGCTACGTGTCCCACCGGCTGGCACGAAGGGGAGCGCCGGGCTCATTCGCTTCGCAATTATTTGGTTTGTTACGATCGGCGGCTTCACGGCCTTGTTCGCTGTTGCCGGTGTTCATCAGGCCGGCGTTGGAGCGGGCCTGTTCGGCGCAGCCGTTGTCATGAGCCTGTTCTGGCTGGCCGGCGCCGGGATGTTGCTGGCGGGCTGGAACATGGCAAGACGCGAATCGGCCCTTGCTGTTGTTGACGGAAAGCTGTTCGTGATGCAGACCCGTCTGCGCCGGGCCAAACGCCGCGAATGGCCGCTCAGCGAGATCAAATCGGTGCGGGTCGGTCCGAGCGGCATGGAAGTCAACGATGTGCCGATTCCCGAATTGCAGATCTACGGAGACAAGACGATGCTTTTCGGCATGCTGGGTGGTCGGGACGAACGAGAACTGACCTGGATGGCCACCATCTTGCGGCAGGCGATCAGGTCGTCCCGTCCTCCCGAAGTGCCGATTGACAGAGATGAGCCTGCAAGCCGGCACACGTGACGCAATGCTCGCCCTCAATCGACTTTGGGCGCCTGTTTTGGCCCAACGGTCCACGGGACCATCCGCTGCAGCATTCCGTCCCTCACGACGAGCGTGTGAAACAACACCGCCGAGAAGTGTGCGACAAACGTCACGAAAAACAAATAAGCCAGGATGGTGTGCGTCGTGCGTAACAGCGAATAGAGTGTGATGCTGTACGGCAGAATGAACGGAAGTCGCAGCGAGCCGTAAAGCACGATCGGGTATCTCGCGGCCGAGAGCATGCCCCAGCCAACGAGCGGCAAGGCAAACATCAAGGCGTACATCAAGAGTTCGGACGCGTGGGCGATGCGCCGTTCCCCGGGGGACATCGTCGGGGGAAATGGAGGGGCCGAACTCAGTTGGCGGTTGATGAAGCGGATCACCACCAGGACCAGGATGGCAATTCCCAGCGGTCGATGGATCGACACGAGCACGTGATAATTGGCCAATGACGCCACCATGGCCACGCCGATCGAGAGCATGGTCAGGATCATCGCAGCCATCGTCCAGTGCAGCGCACGCGAAAGTGCGGAGAATTGCCGGCGATCGGTCGACATCGTGATTCTCACTTCGGAATACTTTCGGGCGTCACTGCGGTCCGCTGCTTCACCTCGCCGGCGCGGCGCGTGTACGACTGCGAATAAACGGCCGAGCGTGCACTCAGGAGCGGATCGTCCGAGGGTTCGATCCCGGGCGGCAGCACCAGCGGATCGAAATTGAGATCGGTCGCGGCGCTGTCTTCGTCGCTTTGCACCCGATTCAGCGTCAGAGTGCCCACGTCCACCTGCTCGCGGTCCGCGGGCCAGGGAATCGATGCATCGTTCGTGGGATCATCCTTGTGGCCGACGATGATCATGAGCCGCCATTGAAGCGGTCCGGCGTGAATTTGTCCGATCAGCATATTGAAGAGATAGTTCTTGTCTTCGCGCGCAGCGGCGATGGTTGTCGCATCGACTAAGTGCACGGGCGTCAGTATCCACCGGACGGGGACCGACTCCCCCTGCGCGTTGATGAAGCGAAACGCATTCAGTCCGTAGTACGTGCTGCTGTCAAAACCGTTGCTGGGCGGCTCGGACTTGATGATGGCAAGCGCCTTGGCCGCTTCCGGATGCCGTGTCATGAATTCCTGCATTTTCGCCGGGTCGGGCGCGCCGGTTTTCGAATCCGGGGCCGAGGCCAAAATTCGCTCGTAAAATGCCTCCGGCGTGCGGACGGGAAAGACCGGCAGATTGACCATAGCCGTTCGCCACACCTCGCCGTTGGGGGTCGTGTATTCGAGAGCCAAGCCGCGCACGGTATCGGGTTTGTCGGCCGCATAGGGTTGGCCGCCCGACAAAGAGAAGCGGCCGATGACGGGGACTCGTCCGGCTTGAAAAACTTCCGCTTTCGAGAGCCGCACGCCCTTCCCGTTACTGTCGAAATGTCCGGACGTGCCCAGGCCCTTGGCATGGTTGCGTCGAAACCCCGGATGCCGGCCGTCGACCTGCTCCAAGGCGTCGACAAATCGTCCGGGCGTGATTTCTTTCGGGGTCAACCATCCGCCGAAGTAAGCAAGTCCGCCAATGACGCCGACGAGCAGCACGCCGATCACGACGAGTCGGGCCAGCAAGCTGCCGGCGCCAGACCGCGGGCGATCGGCGGCCACGTTGGGCTTGGTCGGGTCGAACGGCGTGGCGCCGCTTGGGGCGGTTGACATCGTGAGCCTTCAATACCTGGGCGGTCCGCGATCGGCGTCCCGGCAGATCCCGAAATCGGTCATCGTCGACCTGACGCGTGTCGTGACGACGAGCATGATAGCCCGCGACGGCCCGCGCGACGAGGCTCTGGCGATCGACTGGTTGGCAGACTGCGTTTGGTGCGCTGCCGTGGACTAATAATTGGAAACAGCAATCGGCCTCGCTATCCTTGGGAAGTCTCATTGACGACTTTCATTCGCGAGAACCGGCGACCGACCTTGCCATAGAACCGGGGCCTGATGCATTTAAGCGAGCTTCGTCGCGCATGCGTGGCGGTCGCCGCGGCCACTCTCTTCTGCCTTTGCGGCGCGCCCTTCCCAGCTGCGCGCAGGGTTATGCGCCCGAGGTTGCGGCCGCCAAGATGACCGCTGCCGACAGTTTCGCGGTCGACCTGGTGGCCGCCGAGCCGCAGGTGCGCCAGCCGGTTTGCATCGAATTCGACGATCGCGGACGGCTGTGGGTCGTGCAATATCTGCAGTATCCCAATCCCGCCGGCCTCAAACGCGTGAAGATCGACCGGTATTCGCGAACCGTGTACGACCGGATTCCCGAACCGCCGCCGCGCGGGCCGAAGGGCGCCGACCGTATCACGATTCTCGAAGACACCGACGGCGACGGCCGCGTCGACCAGTCGAAGGATTTTGTGGGTGGACTGAATCTGGCGACGGGCATGGCGTTCGGGTACGGCGGCGTGTTCGTGCTGAATGTGCCCTATCTGCTCTTCTATCCCGATCGCAATCACGACGATATTCCGGACGGCGATCCCGAGGTGTTGTTGTCCGGCTTCGGAATGGAAGACACCAGTTCGCTTGCCAATTCGCTCACCTGGGGACCCGACGGCTGGCTCTACGGCACGCAGGGGACGAATATCACGGCCCACATCCGCGGCATCGACTTCGAGCAAGGCGTGTGGCGGTACCACCCGGTGACCCACGAGTTTGAACTCTTCTGCGAAGGGGGCGGCAATTCGTGGGGCCTCGACTTCGACGAAACGGGCAATCTGTTTTACAGCACCAACTACGGCGGCTACCTCATGGTGCACGGATTTGAGGGAGCCTATTACGTGAAACAGTTTCAAAAGCACGGCGAACTGCACAATCCGTTTGCGTTTGGCTACTTCGAGCACGTGCCTCACACGAATTTCCAAGGAGGCCACGTCACTGTCGGCGGGACTGTCTATCAAGAGCACCTGTTTCCACCGGAATTTCGCGGCCGCTTCATCGCGGCCGACCTCTTGGGCCACGGCGTGAACTGGCACACGATCACCCGCGACGGATCGACCGTTCGCACCGCCCACGGCGGATCGCTGTTAAAAGCGAATGACGCCTGGTTCGCCCCAAGTGACCTGACGACGGGGCCGGACGGAGCGATCTACGTCGCCGATTGGTGCGATAAGCGCACGGCACACCCTGATCCGGACGCCGAATGGGACCGCAGTAACGGCCGCGTTTACCGGATCC
Source organism: uncultured Planctomycetaceae bacterium (assembly GCA_963756305.1). Classification (GTDB taxonomy): domain Bacteria; phylum Planctomycetota; class Planctomycetia; order Planctomycetales; family Planctomycetaceae; genus DASPSM01. The sequence goes on along the minus strand of CAVWNP010000001.1, from coordinate 69,585 downwards.
GACCCCTGCGTGGGCTCTCCGGATTGCCGGCACCCGGATCGGATCTCGGCGCGCAATCGACCACCGCTTTGGTCGATTCATTGGGTATGGCAGACGGCTGGCATGCTCGGCGCCTGTTGCGACTGTTGTACGAGCGCCACGATTCGAGCGTTGTCCCGTCGCTCGCCTCCCGCTTTGATGCCCCACGCGACCAGTCGATCGCTCTGCGTTATTTGTGGGCACTCCGCGCGAGCGGCGGATTTGACGAACGACTCGCCGAGAGACTCTTGGATGATCCTCGGGAAGCCATTCGCAAGTGGACGATCAGTTTTCTCGGCGAAGATCGGCACATCTCGGCGGCAATCGAAGACAAACTGAAAAGAATCGGAACCTCCGATGCGAGCCCGGTCGTTCTGGCACAACTGGCCTCGAGCGGCCCAGCGGTTCCCGGCGCTGTGCGGTCTGCGGATCGCCGCCACGATTGCTGCGAATCCTGTCAGCGTCAGCGACCGCTCGATCCCGCTCCTGGTGTGGTGGACTGTGGAGAAGCATGCAACGGTCGATCGATCCTTCACGATCAGGACATTCGCCTCAAGATCGGCGTGGGGAAAGGCAGTCGTTCGCGATGTGATCATCGGCCGTTTATTGAAACGCTTCGCGGCCGAGGGAACGTCGGCCGGCTTTGCGGCTGCCGCTCAAATCTTCGAGTCCGCGCCGTCCAAAGCAGAAGCGAGGCGTCTGTTGTCGGACTTGGACGAAGGCCTGCAGATGATTGGAGCGCGGACGGCCCAAGAGCTGCCGTTAGGGACGAGTTATTTGCAATTTGCCTCCGTCCAAACGCGGCAAGCGCCGGGTCGCGGCAAATTAGCGAGCGTTCCGCCCGAATTGCGACCGATGCTCACGACAATTTGGAGCGATCAAGCAACCGATCCGCTGATGTTGCGCGTCGCGTGTCGGATGGGCAGCCGCGATGCATACCGGCGTGTCGTGCAACTCGTCTCCGACAATTCGCTGTCGATTCCATCCCGGGTTGCCCTGTTGCGGATTCTGGCAGACGTCGGCGAGGCAGACTGCGTTACGCCGATATTGGGAATTGCACAAAACGCGGACGCCGATGCGTTGCGGACGGCGGCGTTGGCGGCGCTGAGTCGATTCGATCAGCCGCAGGTTGCGCGAGTCGTCGTTTCGATCTATCCAAGAATGAATGCGTCGCTACGGACGGCCGCGAGGAGACTTTTGTTCGGCCGTGTGGAATGGACGCGCGTGCTGTTGGACAATATCGATCGAGGCAGAATCCCGGCCGCCGACGTTCAACCCGACGAACTGCGCCGCGTCGCTCTTTACAACGATCCCGATCTCGATGGGCGGATTCGCAAACGCTGGGGAAATATTCGGGCCGGAACGCCGGAGGAAAAGCTGGCCGACATTCGCCGGATTTCGAACGACTTGCGAGCGGCGTCCGGTCGAGCCGATCGGGGTCACGAACTTTTCAAAAAGAATTGCGCGACGTGCCATACGTTGTTTGGCGAGGGGAACCGCATCGGCCCGGACCTCACCACCGCCAATCGCAAAGACCGCGATTACCTGCTCGTCAGCATCGTCGACCCGAGCGTGCAAATCCGCAAGGAATACCTGGCCTACGTGGTGACGACCAACAGCGGCCGCGTCGTCTCCGGATTGATCGCTCGAGCAATCGCCTTCGAGCATTACGCTTGTCGGGCCCGAAGAACGAACGCACTTCGATTCCTCGCAGCGAGATTGAGGAGATCAAGGAGTCGCCGCAGTCGTTGATGCCCGAGCGTCTTCTCGATCCGCTCAAGCCTGAGGATCTGCGGGATCTGTTCAGCTATCTGCAGAAATGAGAAGGAACGATGAAGCTTGCGGCGACGCAGACTTGCACGTGAGCCGCTACATGTTTAATTCATCGTTGAAGCTTGCGATTACCCGCGTCACCCGAAGGAGGCGATCATGGCGGAGTCTGTCTCGCAGGACCTCTTACGCCGAATGGATGCGTACTGGCGAGCGGCCAATTACGTCTCCGTCGGGCAGATTTATCTCCACGATAACCCCCTGCTCCGCGAACCACTGCGGCTCGAGCACGTCAAACCGCGGCTCTTGGGACACTGGGGGACGACGCCGGGGCAGAACTTCGTCTACGTGCACCTCAACCGGCTCATCAATCAGTACGATCTCGACATGATCTACATTGCCGGCCCGGGACATGGAGGGCCGGCGACTTGTCGGCAACACATACCTCGAGGGGACGTACAGCGAGTTTTATCCCCACATCACGCAGGATGAAGCGGGACTCAAAAAGCTCTTCACTCAGTTCTCATTTCCGGGCGGAATTCCCAGTCACGTCGCCCCGGAAACGCCCGGTTCGATTCACGAAGGGGGCGAGCTGGGCTATAGCCTGAGCCACGCTTTCGGGGCGGCGTTCGATAATCCAAATCTGATCGTCGCCTGCGTGATCGGCGACGGCGAGGCCGAAACCGGGCCGCTGGCGACCGGCTGGCACAGCAACAAATTCCTCAATCCGGCCCAAGATGGAGCTGTTCTGCCGATCCTGCATCTCAACGGCTACAAGATTGCCAATCCGACCGTCCTGGCCCGCATCCCGCGCGAGGAGCTGGAGCAGCTTCTCAACGGATACGGATACCTTCCGTATTTCGTCGAAGGCGATGATCCGCCGCGAATGCATCAGGTGATGGCCGAGACGCTCGACAAAGTTTTGGGCGATATCCGGCGCATCCAAAGCGAGGCGCGTCAGGGACGACCGGCTGCTCGGCCGCGCTGGCCGATGATCGTGCTCAACACGCCCAAAGGCTGGACTGGACCGAAGGTGGTCGACGGCCAGAAGATCGAGGGGACTTATCGCGCTCACCAGGTTCCTCTTTCGGCGCCCGCGCAGAATCCGGAACACCTGCGGATCCTCGAAAGCTGGATGCAGAGTTACAAACCGCAAGAGCTGTTCGACGCGAAGGGCCGGTTGATCACCGAATTGGCGGCGCTCGCTCCCAAGGGAGAGCGCCGGATGGGCGCAAATAAGCACGCGAATGGGGGCATCCTGCTGCGCGAGCTGCGTTTGCCGGCGTTTGCCGATTATGCGGTGAATGTGCCTTCACCGGGAGCCGTCGCCGCCGAAGACACATCGGTGCTCGGCAAGTTCCTGCGAGACGCGATCAAAGCCAACGATGACCAGTGCAACTTCCGCATTTTCGGGCCCGACGAAACGGCGTCGAACCGGCTGACGGCCGTGCTCGATGCGACCAACAAACAATGGGAAGCCCGGATCATCGACACCGATGACCATTTGGCCGCCTCAGGCAGGCTCATGGAAGTGTTGAGCGAGCACCAGTGCGAGGGCTGGCTGGAAGGTTATCTGCTCACGGGCCGCCACGGGCTCTTCAATTGCTACGAGGCGTTCATCCACATCATCGATTCGATGTTCAACCAGCATGCCAAGTGGCTCAAAGTGACACGGACGATACCCTGGCGGCGACCGATCGCTTCGCTCAATATTTTGCTGTCATCCCACGTTTGGCGGCAGGACCACAACGGCTTCACGCACCAGGATCCGGGCTTCATCGACCATGTGATGAACAAGAAGGCCGAGGTCATTCGCGTTTACCTGCCGCCCGACGCGAATTGTTTGCTTTCCGTGATGGACCACTGCCTGCGCAGCCGGCATTACGTGAATGTTGTCGTCGCCGGCAAGCATCCCGCCCCGCAATGGCTCAACATGGATCAGGCGATCAAACACTGCACAGCAGGGATCGGCATGTGGGAGTGGGCCAGCAACGACGCGGGCGGCGATCCCGACTTGATCATGGCCGCCGCCGGAGACGTGCCGACGCTCGAAACGCTGGCTGCGATCAGCATCCTGCGAAAGGCAGCTCCGGATCTCAAAATCCGCATGATCAACGTTGTCGACCTGATGCGATTACAACCTTCCACGGAGCATCCGCATGGATTGAAGGACAAAGAGTTCGACATGCTCTTTACCCGCGATAAGCCGGTCATCTTCGCCTATCACGGCTATCCGTGGCTGATTCACCGCCTGACCTATCGCCGGACAAATCACGACAATCTGCACGTGCGCGGCTACAAGGAAGAGGGAACGATCACGACGCCCTTCGACATGACCGTGCTCAACGAAATGGATCGCTTCCATCTGGCGATGGACGCGATCGAACGTCTGCCGCAGCTGGGGGGCAAGGCGGCTTACATTACGCAGGCCTGTCGCGACAAGCTGATCGAGCACGGGCAGTACATTCGCAAATACGGAGAGGACATGCCCGAGATCCGCAATTGGACCTGGAAGGCGTAGCCGTCTGGTCCGTGAATCAATACAGGCGGATCGGAACGTCGCCCAGCGCAAGCGACGGTTGGGGCCGCAGTTGCTGCCGGCCGAAGAGCCGCCGTTCGGCAGGAGCCGCCAGCCGCAAACGGGCAACGTCGGCAAGTGCGAGGCGGTCGCCCTCAGTCGCCGTTCCAAAGGAAGGCCAACCGGAGAAGATCGTCTGCCACGCCCGACCTCGATGACCGCGGCGGATGTGAATGGGATCGAATCCGTACCATTTTAGCGGCTGCGGGACGAGGTGTGCGGAGTAACGGCTTCCAATCTCGGCGAGCGATTGATCGAGATCGCGGGCCCGTTTGAGCATCTCGGGCCAGCGGCCGCCCGTTTGCGGAAAGAACACGGCCTTCGTGGCGTAGTACCGCAGGGCCGACAGACGCTCGATGCTCGCCAACGGCAAACGCGTCATCACCAGTTCGGCCCGGTGTCGCGAGAGTCCGGACAGGCAGGATTCGATGCGTCGGGCAATCAGCTCGGGAGTCGAGCCATAAATCAGGTCATTGCCGACGTCGGTGACCAGGGCCAATGTCGTTGATGAATCGCCGTTGCTCATTCGGTCGAGATCCGACCACAACGCACACCGGTCGATTCCGGGCAACGCGCGAAACAGCACCCGGCTCCATCTGCAGAACGAGCGACCGTGTCCGCACGCCGCATAAATTTCGAGCGGTCGCGGCAGTCCGGCGCACAACTGTCGCACGATCAGCGGAAAGCCGATGGCCAAGTTGCTGGCGCCGAGCAGCACGACGCGCGTCATGGACGATCGCAGACTTTACTTGCCCCGAAACTTCCGTTTGCGGTCGGCCTCGGTCAGGCCGATTTTCCGAAGGCGGACGATCTTGGGAGTGACTTCAACGTACTCGTCGTCCTCGATGTATTCGAGAGCGACTTCGAGGGTGATTTCGCGAGGCGGCTTCAAAAGGATGTTATCGTCCGAACCGGAGGCGCGCATGTTGGTGAGCTTCTTTTCGCGGACGGGGTTGACGACCATGTCGTCGTCCCGCGCGTTCTCGCCGACGATCATCCCTTCGTAAACGTCGTCGCCCGGAGCGACGAACATCTCAGCCCGCTCCTGAAGCTTGCCCATGGCAAACGCGACCACTTTGCCCGCCTCTTGCGAGATGAGCACGCCGTTGGCGCGCCGAGGCACGTCTCCCTGCACCGGCTTGTACGACTCGTAGCGATGATGAATGACCGCCTGGCCGCGAGTCGCGTTCAGGAGACGTGTTCGCAGGCCGATCAGTCCACGAGCGGGAATTGAGAATTCCAGATGGGACATCCCCGTCTCGTTGGCGACCATTTCCAGGATTTGGCCGCGTCGGGCGCCGACCTGTTCCATCACACGGCCGACGTCGGCCGACGGCACGTCGACGACGAGGATTTCAAACGGCTCGTGCCAATGGCCGTCGATCTTCTTGCTGATGACCTGCGGCTTGCCGACCGACAGTTCGTAGCCTTCGCGGCGCATCGTTTCGATCAAGATCGACAGGTGCAAAATGCCGCGGCCCGAGACATTGAACGAGTCTTTTTCGCCTGTTTCGTCCACTTGCAGGGCGACATTCGATTCCAGCTCGCGAAACAACCGGTTGCGCAGATGGCGGCTGGTGACGATACTTCCCGTCCTTGCCGGCCAGGGGCGAATTGTTGATCGTGAAGACCATCGAGAGCGTCGGCTCGTCGACGCTGATGCGCTTGAGGGCCGACGGCTTCTCGGGACAGGCGACCGTGTCACCGATTTCCGGGTCCGGCAGGCCGACGATGGCAACGATGTCACCGGCGTCGGCCGACGGGACTTCGTTGCGTCCCAGTTTGTCGAACAATTCGATGGCCGCAATATCACCCGGCTCGTGCCGGCCGTCGTCGCGGATCAAAACGACCTTTTGATTCTTGCGAACGGTTCCGCTTTGAATCCGGCCGATCGCCACGCGGCCGACGTATTCGGACCATTCGAGCGAGGTGACCATCATCTGCAAAGGCGCATCGGGCTCGACGTCCGGGCCCGGGAATTTTCTGCAGCACAAGGTCCAGCAACGGCTCGATTGAACCCGAGCGGCGCGAGGGATCGCTTGAGGCATAGCCTTCCCGGCCGCTGGCGTACATGTAGGGGAAATCGAGGGCGATCTCTTCGGCGCCCAACTCGACGAAGAGGTCGAACATCTCCGAAAGGACTTCGCCAGGTCGGCTATCCGGCCGGTCGACCTTGTTGATCACGACGATCGGCTGGAGACCGCACTCCAGGGCTTTTTTGACCACGTAGCGGGTCTGCGGCCGGGGGCCTTCAAACGCGTCCACCAGGATCAAAGCCCCGTCGGCCATCGAGAGCACGCGTTCGACCTCGCCACCGAAGTCGGCGTGGCCGGGCGTGTCGATGATGTTGACCTTCACGCCCTTGTAAACGAGGGCGATGTTCTTGGCGAGAATCGTGATCCCGCGTTCGCGTTCGAGATCGTTGGAGTCGAGAATGCAATCGCCACTGAGCTGCGATTCGCGGAATTGGCCGCTTTGGCGCAAGAGGGCATCGACCAAGGTCGTCTTGCCGTGGTCAACGTGGGCGATGATTGCAATATTTCGGATGTCGTTACGTCGCATGGGGTTCCATACCAGGAACTAAGAGTGGCGGATCCGGCAGGAAGCGCGGTCCCGGCCGAGTGATCTTACGATTCTAGGGCTAAGGGGCGGGGAAGTGTAGCAGGGAGGGCGTAAATCGCAAAGAGATTTCGGGTTAAGATGAGGTTAAGCGAGTTCCCGGATCGGCGCGACTTCGGGGCCAAGGATGGGTAACCGCCGGCCGGAAATGTCGGTGACCCCTCCGGACGGATCGATCCCCATGGCCGTGTAAACCGTCGCCAGGACGTCGCGATACTGGACCGGACGATCGATGGCCGAGTCGGCCAGTTTGTCGGTCGCGCCGATCACCTGGCCCATTCGCATGCCGCCGCCGGCGACCAGTGCCGAATTGACCCGAGCCCAGTGATCGCGGCCTGCGTCCTTATTGATCTTGGGCGTTCGCCCGAATTCGCCCCAAACGACGACCGTTACGTCGCGGTCGAGCCCGCGGGCGTGCAGGTCCTCGATCAGGGCGGAAATGCCCTGATCGAAGAGCGGCAGGCGTTCGCGAAGCCAGCCGAAATTGTTGCCGTGCGTATCCCAGAAACCGTAGGCGACCGTCACGCAGCGAACGCCCGCCTCGACGAGCCGCCGTGCGGCCAGAAGCTGATCGTTCCACATCGGTGCGCCGTCGCCCAGATGCGTGGCCGAGCCTCGGCCATAGCGATCGCGGACTGCTTTGGGCTCTTTCTCCAAATCGAGAGCCGTGACCAATTTGCTCGACGAGAGGACGTTAAACGCCTTCTGGTAATCGGCGTCCAACCCATTCGAGGCCGTCGAATCGAGCCCGCGGCGAATACCGTCAAGTGCCCCGAGCAGGCGGCGGCGATCAGAAAGCTGCGAGGAGGTGACATAACGCAGCTTCATGCTGGCAAGCTGCTCGCCGTCCGCTTTCACCTGGGCGTATCGCGGACCGAGCGAGCCGGGCCCGGGGCTGTTATAGGGCCGATGCTGCATCGTGGGGAATAAGTCGACAAACGCCGGCGTGACCGGGTCCGCCGGTCCGATCATTTTGGCGATGACCGAACCGAAGCTCGGATACCCCTGCCGGATCGTCTCGCTCATCAAGTGGCCGGTGAGGCTCTGAAAACTGCTGTGCTCGTCGCGCTGGCCAACAACCGAACGGATAATCGCCATACGATCGGCCGTTCGGGCAAGCAGCGGCAAGTGTTCGCTGATCTGCACGCCGGGGATCGACGTATTAATCGGCTTGAATTCGCCGCGGATGCCGACGGGCGCCTGGGGTTTGAGGTCGAACGTATCCTGGTGCGACAATCCGCCCGCCAGGTAGACCATGATCACCGATTTGTTCGACGATCGGATGCCGGCCTGCTCTTCGGCCTTTAGCAACCCAGCCAGGCTCAAGCCGCCGACGGAAAGGCCGCCGATCTTCAAAAACGACCGGCGCGAAACGCCGTCGCAATACCGCGAGGGTTCGCCGACTACGGTCACGGAGGGGCCAGCGCCCAAGCTTGTCGCTGCGTACGGGGAGTTCATATGCACTCATTCTTATGTATCGGCGGTTTCCCGGCAAGTTGAATCAGTCGAAACGCAGGCATAGGGTTTGCGTCGATGATTCCGATTATGTCGATCTCGTCTAATTCCAACTCAGCGAATGATGAGGGTGCGCTAGGCCTCAGCGCTCGCTCGGGGCGGCTTGGGCTCACGCCGGCCGATGTGGCTGACGTTGGCGGCGATTTTGGCCCTGCATATCACGGCGCTGCGACTCGAAGGGCATCGTTGGTGGTGCAAATGCGGCCAACCGAGTCTATGGGTCAGTGACACACGCAGCATGCACAACTCGCAGCATCTGCTCGATCCCGTATTCATTCAGCCATGTCTCGCACGGCATGCTCTTTTTCGGGCTCTGTGCCTGGCTGTTGCCGTCGGTGGCATTGGGCTGGCGGCTTGTCGTGGCGACTGCGATTGAAGCCGTGTGGGAGATCGTTGAAAACACGCAATTCGTGATCGATCGCTATCGGGCGGCGACGATTTCGCTCGATTACTATGGCGACTCGGTCGGCCAACTCGTTTGGCGACGTGCTGTCGTGTCTCGTCGGTTTCCTGCTCGCCCGCTACCTGGGTCTCTGGCGGTCGATTGCGTTGTTGGTCGTCCTCGAGCTGGTGCTCTTGTTCTGGATTCGCGACAACCTGCTGCTGAACGTCGTGATGCTGATTCACCCGATCGATGCCGTGAAAGCGTGGCAGAACGGGCAATAAGGCGGAAGTCGGCCGCCTATTTCAGCAAGTAGGCATTTGCGATCGAAATGCCCGACATCAGCGTGCCGACGATGCCCAGCAGACCCTGGTCGTTGCCGCACAGAAAAACATTCTCGAGATGCGTGCGGCCCGAGGCGACCTTGTCGGCGGAACCGTAGACGCAGCCGTTGAGGTGCCCCGTGAATTTCTTGATCGTCCGCGGCGTGAACATGTCCGAGTCGACGATCGACTTGCGGAAATCGGGCATGAATCGCAGGGCCGATTCGACGCAGCCGATCGGCCCAGATCGACTTTTGTCGCTGGTATTCCTGGTCCGAGAGGCCGAGCCAAAACGCCGGATTGGCCAGGGCCGTGATGCGAATCCGATTTTCTTCCAAGGCGCGCCCGTACTCGAAATTATTTGGCGAGCAGATGATGCCGCTCTCGCAAATCGAGAGGCTCGCTCGGCATCTCGTACGTGAAGCGATCGCGAATCGTTATAGAACACGATCGTTTCCGGATGGCCCAACTCGGCGGGCTGGCCGATCGAGGGAGTAGATCGTCTCGGCGTACGTGATATCGCCCGGTCGGATTCCTGCCGGCGTTTCACCTTTGAGTCCGCACATGTGCAACGTCTCGAGAGCGCCGGCCGACGAAACAACGTCGCGCGTTTCAATTGTCTGGCCGTCGTCGAGCACGACGGCGACCGCGCGGTTGCCGCGCTGAATGATCGACTGGACGCCCGCCCGCAGCCGCAGTTCGCCGCCCAACTCTTTGAACCGCCGCACGAGGATCTTCAGCAGCCGGCGGATCCCCTCGAACGGACGACCGAACCCTTCCTGAAAGATGCTCTTGAACATGATCACGAACTGATTGAAGTCCATGTCGTTGGACGACGCGCTGCCGTAAAACAACAGCGGGCAGAGCAGCATTTCGATCAACAGCGGATCGCGCAGGTACTCGTTCACAATCGCGCGGGCCGACAGGCCGCTCATCGCCAGGCCGGTGACTTCGTGTTCGTTGACGCGCGTCCGCAGTCGACGAAACCCGTCGATCTCGGCGGGAAACCTCTCGTCGATCTGCTGGGTCAAGTCGTCGATGTCGTTGGCGAAGCGGAGCGAGCAGCCGGGAAAGACGACCGTGGAAAAGGTCTGCGGGGCAAGGTCCAAGTCTTCCCAGCGCAGCCGCAGCTGTTTCAAAACCTTGCTGAGCGGGCCGGTCTTCGTCCCCGGTTTGCGCGTAGTTGGTGAAAGCGTGCAGGCCGACATCGTAGTTGCGGCCGCGGAGCCGATAAAACGAGTTCAGGCCGCCGATCGTGGTGTGCCGCTCGAGAATGCACACCGATTTCTGGTAATACGCCAGGCGAATACCGGCGGCCAGACCCGACATTCCGGCGCCGATGATAACCGCGTCGTAAGCCACGGCAGAACCCGATCCCGACGTGCGCTGCGCGGTTTACGCCGACGCCTGTGCGCCCTTGAGTCGGGGCGACAAGTAATCGACGGTGCTGGCCATCGTCGTGAGGCGGGGGTAATCGTCTTCCGGAATTTGCACGCGGTACTGCTTGCGGAGCTCCATCACGATGTCGAGGAAGTCCATGCTGTCCAGTTCCATCTGTTCGCGGAACGGGACGTCGTCCTTGAGCGAACTCAGATCTTCATCGGGCGCAATGCGTTCGAGGATGCCGAGAACGACCTTTCGAATATCCGCATTCATCCTCAGCATTTCCTCACGATGACGACCGAGTTGATCCCCAACATGCCGAACGAGTTGTTCAAGATACACCTGACCTGGCCCAATTTGCGCGGCTCGTTGGCGACAATCTGAGGCAAGTCGCACTCGGGGTCGACTGTTTGGAGGTTGATTGTAGCGTGTGCGATTCCATCGTCAAACGATGGGAGATTACCGAACAGCTCAAGCGCCCCGGCCGCTCCCATGGCATGGCCGATAAAGCTTTTGGTGTTATTGATTGCCACGTCGCGGACACGCCCCGAAGACTTCACGCAAAGCGCCCACTTCCTCGATATCCCCCTGTCGAGTGGCCGTGGCGTGGCTGCTGACAATATCAATGTCGGCGGGTTTGAGCCCGGCCCGGGAGAGGGCCAGCAACATGCACTCGGCCTGCCGGCGGCGGTCGGGAAGGACGAAATCACCGGCGTCGGAGTTCATGGCATAGCCGACGATCTCGCCGTAGATCTTCGCCCCGCGTGCCAGCGCATCGGGAAGCCGCTCCAAGGTGCACAGACCGCCCCCCTCGGCGACGACAATTCCGTTGCGGTCCTTATCGAATGGGCGACTTGCCTGCGTCGGATCGTGGTGATGGGCGAGAGCCCCTTCCGCCTTAAAGCTGGCGAAGATGCCGAAGGTATGGATGCTCTCCGAAACGCCGCCGGCAATCGCCAGGTCGATTTCGCCCAAACGCAGCAGCTGGATCGCCGTGGATCAGGCCCGCATTGCCCGCCGCACAGGCGGCTCCGACGGTCAAATGCGGACCGGTGATCCCCAGACTGATCGTGACTTCGCCGGCAGGGTTATTGGCGACGGTCCGCGGATTGTGGTGGTGCGACCAGACGTTGGTGTCGTAATTGAAACGGGAGATTTCGTGGATCTCGTTTTCGGTTTCGACGTTGCCGTGCTCGGTGATGCCGATGACGACGCCGACCCGGTCCTTCGGCACGCTCGCTCCAATCCAGGCCGCGCATCATGCACCGCCTCGTTGGCGCAATAGATCGCCAGAGACCCGGCCCGCGTCCCGCGCCGCAGGTCCTTCTTTTTCTGATAGCGGAGCACGTCGCAACGGCAGATGCCGGCGAGAACCTCCCCCATGTAGCGGGTCTCGAAGCGACGTGACCCCGGAGCGTCCGGCAAGCAGACTTTGGCGGAACTCCGCCAGATTGTTGCCATTCGGGGCCGCCAGTCCGATCCCCGTGATGACGATGCGATTTCGATCGGACAACGATTCATCCATGAGAAGCGGGAAAGTTAGTGAAATCGAGCCGGCCGAAGGGGCCGAAAGTCATCGCGCCGGGCGGATCGTCGAGGGTATCGCAGTTCCCGCGCGACCCGCAAGCGGATGGTTGGACATTGGCCGGCAGGCCGCCCGATCCCACTTTGCAACTTCCAACGCGTTTTCCCAGGGGACCAGGGATTCGTCGAATGAACCGCCTTCCACCCCTCGGGACGAACTGGGCACAGAAGAGCAGTGAACACGAAACGACGACGGTCGACCGACCGTGCAAGGCTCGCGGTGCGATCAGCTCGCTGTGTGCTCCAGTGGCGACGACTTTCTCGTAGCACTCGGGGCAGACGCCGTGGCTGAACTGCACGCCGGTGTGGCGCGAGAGGTAGCCTTCGAGCTGCTGCCAGTAATTGCCGTCGTCGCGGATTTTCTTGCAGTAGCTGCAAATCGGCAGCAAGCCCTGCAATTGATGAATCTGGGTCAGGGCATCCTGCAGTTCGCGGACGCGCTCGGCAACCTCGTGCTGCAGCGCAGACCATCCGCTCGGCGACGCGCAGGCGGGCCTGCAATTCGCGGCGGTCAAACGGCTTGACGAGGTAGTCGTTCGCGCCGCTCTCGAGCCCCAGCACCAGATCCTCCGTGCGATCCTTGGCGGTCAGCAGGATCACGTAGGTCGGCTCCTGCCGGCCGAGTGCCGCGGTTGCGCCGGCAGACTTCCACGCCGTCGATCTCCGGCATCATCCAGTCGAGGATCGCCACCTTCGGCGCATCATCCTTTGTAGCATCTCCCACGCCGCCTGCCGTCCGACGGTGACCACTACCTCGTGGCCCCACGAGGTCAAGAGCCGCGACAGCATCGTCCGCGAGACCAGATCATCTTCGGCAATCAAAATCTTCATAGAGCCGCATCCTCAGTCAGGCGGCACATGCGGACATGATCATGGGGAAATGGAATCGCATGTGCCTCCTCAGCAACAAATTCGGAAATCGCCGAAGTCAGCTCGGTCAGGTCCTGCTTGAGCAGGGCGACGGCTCCTGCCGGCAGAGGATAGGTCGCCTTTGGCGGCGATCGATTCCAACTGCAAGGCGGCCGCCGATGCTCGGGAGCCGCCCAGGCAGCCGGTCGCCCCTTTCAGCGCATGGGCCGCGCCGGCGATCTTCTCGGCGTCTCGCTGCGCCAGGGCCTCGTTCGATTCCTCGATCCAGCGGGCGGCACGTCGGCGAGAAACAGGCGGACGACCTCTTCCAGAAACTCGCGTTCGCCGTCGACGCGGTCGAGCGCGAGTGCGAGGTCGAAGACCGGCTCGTCGCGGCCGGGGACTGTCGGCGAAATACTGCGTTGCGCTCTTGGCGGCCTTCGCCGACGTCGAGCACACGGATCAATTCGGCCTTTTGCACCGGTTTGGAGAGGTAGTCGTCCATTCCGGCATCGAGACAACGTTCGCGGTCTCCCTTCATCGCATGGGCCGTCATGGCGACGATTCGCACGTGGCGGCCGGTCCCCTGCTTCCTGGGTGCGGATTGCCCGAGTCGCCTCGATGCCGTCCATTTCGGGCATCTGCACGTCCATGAGCACCAGGTCGAAGTTTTCCTGGGCGATCGCGTCGAGTGCCTCGCAGCCGTTGACCACGGCGAGCACCGAATGACCCTGTTTGGCGAGGAGGTGCAAAGCCACCCGCTGGTTGACCGGATTATCTTCTGCCAAAAGGATGCGCAGCACCTCCCGGCACGTCGCGCGGGTCTCTGAGAATGCGGAGCCTCTGCTGGTCGCGTCGGTCGTTTGCCAGCGCCTTGTCGCCGAGCGCCGCCAAAATGGCAATTTGCAGTTCGTCGGCCTTGACCGGTTTGACGAGGTAGCCCGACAGGCCCAGTCGCCGGCAACGAACCGCGTCGGCCTGACGGTCGGCCGACGTCAACATCATGATCGTAGCTCGCCGCCATCGACGAATCGCTTCGCAGCCGCTCGATCGAGCGCGAAGCCGTCCATGTCGGGCATCATCGCGTCGACGAGAAGCAGCGGATAGGTCTCGCCGGCTTGGGCCGCGCGCTGGACCTCGGCGAGGGCCGCCGGCCCGCTGTCGACGGCCGTGGGCCGCGCGCCCCAGACTCGGAGCAGTCCCGCCAGGACCCGGCGGTTCGTCGCGTTGTCGTCCACGACGAGAACCGAAAGCCCGCGGAGATTGGCCGACTTGCGTTGTGCGCCCTGCATTGCGTCCCCCGGCGCCTTTCCGAAGTGGCCATTGAAACGGAACGTGCTGCCTTTCCCGACTTCGCTCTCGACGGAAATCGCGCCCCCCATCAGGGCGACAATCCGCGACGAAATCGTCAGACCCAGACCGGTGCCGCCGTAGCGGCGCGTCGTCGATCCGTCGACCTGGGCAAACGGCTCGAAGATCACTCGTTGCTTTTCCGGGGGAATGCCGATGCCCGTGTCGGTAACGGCAAATTCGAGATCGTGCCCGCTGGCGACGGGCCCCGCGACCCGCGCGTACACGACGATCTCCCCTCGTTCCGTGAACTTGATGGCATTACCCAGCAGGTTCGTGAGGACTTGCCGCAAGCGGCCCGGATCTCCCACGATGTGCTGCGGAACGTCGGCCGAAATATCGCAGGTCAGTTCGAGTCCCTTTTGATGGGCCCGAATCGCCAGCACCCTGAGAGTGTCTTCGATCAGATTGCGCAAGCTGAACTCGATCGGATCGAGATCGAATTTGCCGGCTTCGATCTTTGAATAATCGAGAATGTCGTTGATCACGCGCATCAGCGATTCGGTCGACGACTTGACGAGTTCCGCCGATTCTCGTTGTTCGGTGGTCAGCTCGGTTTCCAACAGCAGCTCCGTCATGCCGAGAATGCCGTTCATCGGCGTGCGAATCTCGTGGCTCATATTGGCCAGAAACTCGCTCTTGGCGCGGTTGGCCGTTTCCGCGGCCTCTTTGGCGACCTCAAGCTCGGCCGTTCTCGCCTGGACCGTGCGTTCGACCAATATCGTTCGTTGGTCTCGAGCTTCGCCTGCCGCTCGGCGATCGCCCACATCTCCTTCTTGCCGGTAAGGCACGCGATAGACGAGGAAGATGATCGGTGAACACCACCCAGACCGCGTGTTCGAGCCAGCGCCACTCGGCGCCGGTCGGCAGTCCCGTAGATCGACAAGGGCCAATACATGCCCCGCAGGAAATGGTCGGCCGCAACCACGATCGATGCCGTCAGGAGCACGCGCCAATCGCGATAAAAGCTCAAGAAGGCCAGCGAACCGAAGATGTGAAAGTGTGTCTCGAGCCGGCCGCCAAAAAGGTGGATCAAGAGAGCCGACGACGAGCATCTGAGCGATGGCGATCACGTGCCGCGTGAGGACCGATCCCGAATGGTACGCAACAAGCCAGAGCGGGAAGGCGATGATGATGCCGCCGAGAAAGATGGCGGCCCAAAAGTGGATGTGCGTTTGACTCTGCGAGCCCGCCCACGTCAGCGGCGAAATCCATTTGGCAAACGCGATTCCCGCGAGCCATTGAAAGATCAGCAGGCCGGCAAACATCCGGTCGGTTCGCTGATAGAGGCGTGTCTCCATCTCCCGATATCGGGCTTGCACGCGCTCCGGGCGAATCTGAGTCTCGGGTTGGTGAACGGGCGATTCGGTTTGATGCAGATCCGTCATGGGAGGGAAACTCCGGCAGAGCATTTGCACGCAAAGGCGCGTGCCGCTTAACCGTAGTTCCACTTCGGCCTCTGGCAAACGGGGCATGCCGCGAGCGAATGCCGCGAGATGCGCCCGAAGCGTTAAAGGACGCACAATCCCTCAGCCGGAACGCAGCAAATTCCCGCCAATTCGGCTAAAGTCGCGCCGGCCCGCTCGTGGCGTGCCGTCTGAGCGGCCCAGTTTCCGCGGCAGGCGACCCAGTGGGTCGTCTCGGTGATTGGCGTCAGTGTCTCGCGGATGGACCCCTCGAGTTCCTGCCAATCCTTGCGGCGGAAGACAAAGACTTCGTCGTCCGAGGCGTGCAGCTTGTCGACGAGCAGCTTGAGTCCTTTGTGCCGATCGCGCTCCAGCGGTCGCCCCAGCCAGGCTTCCTGATAGAACTCGGCGGAATAATCGTCGCCGAAGGGCAGGAAGACGGCCGTTTGGTGGTAATCCGGCAACTGGGCGACGGCGGCGAGGATCGACTTCGTCGAAAACGCCTCCTCGACCCAAGGGGCGACCGAAAAGATCACGATCGAAATCACGAGCGCGGTCCCCTGCCCCGTTGCCGCAATCAAGAGCGTCGCGTCGTTACGTGAGTGTCCGTACCAGAAGATGGCCGCGAAGGCGACCGCGACAGCAACAGTGCCGGCGATCGTCGCGGGCGACGACGCCCAACACCAGTGCCGCCGACAATGCCGCGACGACGAGCACACTCAAACTCAGGCACGTCGCGCGAAGTCCGCGTAACAGCGAGCCAATCTCGTTCGACTCGAGCCAGCGGTTGAGCAGCACGGCTGCCGCGAGCGCCAACCCGGGAAACCCGGGCAACAAATAGGTCACGAGGATTTGCCGACACATCGTGAAGAACACGGCGGCCGTCAGCCCCCAGATGAGGGCAAACATCAGCCAGGGATCACGCGGCAGGCTCGGGGCCGTCTTCCGGTTTCGCCAACGATTGAACGCATAAGTAAAGAAGACCGGCGACCACGGCAGAAACGTCACCAACAACATCAGCCAACTCGCACCGTACGGCTGCGTGCGCCCTGCGCCGTAAAGGTCGCCATACTCCGAGCGGATGTAGCGCAGCAGATGCTCGTTGAGCAGAAAATAATGCAGAAAGCCGGGGGTCGCCCGCTCCGCCGCGAAATACCAAGGAAAAGCCACGGCAGCGAGAATCAATGTCCCGCTGACCCAAGGCAGACTGCGCACGAGACGCCACTGACGGTTGGCAGCAATCCACGCTCCCGCCGTCAGGCCGACAAGCACGACGGCAACCGGCCCTTTGGCAAGACAGCCCAAGGCCAGCGCAAAAAAGAAGGCCCGCCCCCACCATTTGACGATTGATTCTGCCGATCCGGGGGGTTGACCACGCCGGACGTTGCGGCCGCCGGCTCCACCTTCATCGAAGCCAACCTCGGAGCCTTGCGACGCGGTGTGCGCGTTTCGCCCGTTCAACGCCTCGCTGTGCTCGGACCGAGGGGATCAACCCCTCGGCTCGCTGAAGATAGCCGTCGGCAAACAACGCAAACGACATCAACGCCAGGCAGATGCTGCCGGCGAGCGACATATCGAGGATGCACGAGCCCGCCAACACAAAAAATAATCCCGAGGAGGCAAGTATCACTCCGGCGATGGCCCCGACGCGCGGACCCCAAAAGCGACGTCCGAAGGCGATCGTCAATCCCACGACGCCCGCCGCGATCAGAAAATTCGGCAGCCGTGCGGCCCACTCGCTCGCCCCGCAAGTCTGAAACGAGAGCGACGTCAACCAAAAGAAGAGGGGCGGCTTCGCCCAAAACGGCACGAGCTGCCCCGAGAGATAGACACGCGGCGTGATCCAGTCGCCCGAGCGGAACATGTGCCAACTGATGCCCGCATAACGGGCCTCGGTATTGTCGGTGAGCGCCAGCGTGCCCAGCGTCCACAAACGCATCAAACCGATGACGAAGATGGCTGAGAAGACGAGCGTCGTCGGCGTCACGTAGCGATACACAAGCCCACGCAGAACAAGAGACACTGGACGAGAGCGGACGCGGCGCTGCGCGGCCGAGCCCTTGCCCTTCGTGTTCTTCATCCCATCGCCTTGATCCGAGTTCATGCAGATTTTGCCACCACGGTTGCCGACGGCGTTCTCAGTCGGCCCAACGTCACGCCCCGCGATTGAAGCAAGATTCACCAGTTCCGGCCCGGTCAGCATCTCGAGTTCCTTCGGCCGGTGGGCGACGAGCGGATCGCTCCAGCCGTCCTCGGGGTCCGTTTGCAATGCCGCGAGACCAAGGGCGGGATGCAGGCCGATTTCAATCAGTCGAGATCGGCTGCCACTTAGGGATCGAATTCCACTGTCGAGAAACTGACGCGACGAATCGCAAATCGACTCGCCCGGCGTGGCTGGTACCGAAAAACGCGTCGGGAAATTCGACATTCCAAGTACGGGCGTCCCGGAGCAAACGGCCCGCGTAATAACGTTTGACCTGCGCCAGCGACCAGTTCTTCGCCTGCAGACCATTGAGCAAAGTTGTGCGACACGAGTCCGCATTCGCGGGCGACGCGAACCGTGCGGATGCCGTATCGCGCGACGAGCATCCGCAACGTGATCCGCAGGCCGGGAAGCATTTCAATATATTGGTGGCCATTGAGATGCGTGGGGTGAATTCCACGGTCGAGCAGGAACTCAATCTGGGCCGACAGTTCGTCCCGCAGCGCCGACTCGAACGACGGCCGTAATCGCCGCAAGTGGCGAAACAGCCGGCCGACTCCACAAAACCGCCCGGCCGAATCGAGTAGTTGAGCCGGATAGCTCTGTGTCAGCGGTCGACCCTGGGTGAGATTCAAATGAATGCCGAGCTCAAACGCCTCACGCGGCTCGCCAAGCTGCGTCCGCGCGTCCATCGAGGCGAGTCGCCCGGCGGCGTGTTGCCCCTGCAGCAAGCGCCATTCACGAATCGCAGCCTCGGCGTCGGGCGCGTTGGCCAACAGCGACGTGCTGGTTAAGAGTCCATGCGTAAAGCCGCGCAAAATGCCCGCCGTGACGGCGCGATTCATCCCGAAATCATCGGCATGAAACACGACGGCACGCGGTGCAGGATCGCTGCGAAATCCTTGGCGCGCTCGTTGGACGAACAGTCAACGCGTCACATCCCTGTGAACGATGCAAACTCTTGAGCAAATTGCGAATACGTTCGCCGAGGCGTGAAAAGTCCGGCAGTTTAACGGAACACGGGAATCGGTGGGATAGCAGTCAGGGAGGGTTTTGGGAATTGACTGTCATGTGAGCTGTTTTTCAGGATGCCGTTTTCGGGGCATTTCGCCTGGTTTGCCCAGCGTGGTTATACTGCCACATTGAACCGTTTCGGATTCGTACTAAGCTGCGCACGATCGTTCAATGCGGACCAGGTTTGGCAAGGCGATCAAGCGCCTGATGGTCCTCTGCGGTCATTGGACCAATGGTGACCCGCTGAACGGAGCCGGGCTTTGCGCCGCGGAGCAACTGCGCGGCGAGGCCGTACGAATGGCCTTTTTCGCCGGGGATGTGACGCTGCACCACAATGTCGCCCGGCGGCGCGTACGCGTCCTGAAACGAGCCGTTCTTGGCCATGGGGACGTCGTAATCGATCAGCGTGATCGGGGGCCACGCTTTCCCCGGGTTGACGGTCGACGTGAGGTTCACCGATTGTTTCGGATTGTCGCGGCGGTCGAGGGTGCCTTCGACGCGGACCCACGGTTCGAGCGTTGATCACCGGGTTTCGGAACTCATCGCTTGTCCGCACGGCGAATCCGTCCTTGTGCAAGACGACGAGTTGAAAGCGGCCGCGCGGGTAAACCACAAATAAGCCCGCGGCGTCGGTCTCGGTGACGATCTCCTCGTACGCCGTGCGCAGGCGGCCCTGGCGTACCGTCATCGCAAATCCGCCGCCCGATTCGAAGTCTTCACCCGGTAAGAGCACGACTTGCGCGCCGACCACGGGCGACCCATCATGGGACCTTCCGTTGGAGACACGCACGGAGCCTTGTCGCGCGTCGGGCGGTTTCGGCGACAGATCCGCCTGGGACTTGACGGCATCGTAGCGGCGCCCTGCGCGTGGCGACAATATGCCGACGTTCATCTCTTTGAAGTCGAACTCGCGTTGTAGCCTCTCCTGCTGGGCATCATGCAGTTTGTCGAGCGCCCCGTTCGGTATATTCGAATCGCGGAACAACGGGTCCCCGGCTCGGCATTTCTTGATCCGGTCGCGAATCTCGTCCCACGTGACCACGTGGCCGTCGTAAATCATCGCGTGTCGCGCGACGATGAAAACGGGTTCCGCGATTTTCCCCGGTGCGCTCGGTGCCGCTTGTTCCCCGCTCAGTTCGGCGAAGGCTTGGAGCGCGTAGCGGGCCGGCACCGCGTAGCCGAAGAGCTTCTCCGAGTCGGGCGGGATGCCGTTGTTCAGAAAGATGGCCGCGATCTTGCCGTCCTTCAACATCGGCGACCCGCATTGCCACTTGCCGAAGTCGATTCGAACGGCATGTTTGACGGCGACCGTTTCCCGGTCCGTTGCTTCGCTCGCATAGGTCTCTTCGACAGCCAGCACGCGCGTCGAGTGTTTGGCATCGCCCTTCGCGAGCGGCAATGACGTGAGTAAGTCTCCCTTCTCGAGATTTTCGGTAAAACACTCCCGGGGAACGGGCTCCAGCACCTGGTTGACCGAAAACACGGCGATCCCGCGCAGTATCATAAGCGACGATTCCGACGGGGTTTTTCCATTCGCTCAGAAAGAGCGCGCCGATCGGAACGCCGGGCTTGTCGAGCGGAAATGGCTCGGCCCCCCATGAGGCCGACAGCAACAGCGATTTTCCGCCGTTCGAGGCCATGACAATTGCCGGAAAACTCTTAAAGATGCCGCGCGGCCGGCTTTCGGCCTCGATCATGACGACGTAACGCGATAAGTCAGCAGCAGGTGTGGTTGCCGTTGGTTTGACGGCTGGCGCACTCGGCTGGTTATGCGCCTGGCCGATCGGAGGAGGCGAATCGGCGGATTTTGCGAACAGACGCCACGAGACCGGGGCCAACAGCAAGGCCAGCGCAAGCGCAGCGACGGTCAGCCACCCGCCGGTCGACAATCGCAAAGGCTCGCGCACGGGCTCGCCGTATAGTGCTTCGATGCGAGTCCGCAGTTCGGCGCCGTGCGCCCGGCCGCCGCCAGGGCCAAGAGTTCATCGGATTCGTCAGGATCCGAAGCGGCGGGAGGCGCCTGGGGACCGCGGGCCAGCTCGACGACCCGCAGCAGGGCCAGCGCGTATTCAGTCTTGGATTGCTCCGGCCCCGTCGCCCGCGTGCGGCACGTCACGATCGTCGCAGCAGAATTCGCGAACGGTCGAGATGCGGCGGCTCAGGTACCACACGGCCGGATTGAAGAAGAGGACTGCCTCCGCCAGCCGCTGCAGCAGATTGACCCACATGTCGTGCCGGCGCAGGTGGGCGAGTTCATGAGTGAGAACCATTTCGAGCTGGGCCGGGCGTCAGACCGGACAGGGCCGCGGCCGGCAGCAGGATTCGCGGCCAAACGAGGCCCACGACTTTCGGGGATCACGATCTCGTCGACCCGCACGAGCAGGGGCACGGCATGCAGCGACCACGTGGCCGCCATCGCGCGCACAAACTCCACAAGGGGCCCGTCACGAAGAATCTCGCCCCGGCGGCCCAGCCGACTGGCGGTCCTGACGCCGAGCGAAAGTCGGGCCAGCATCGCGACGACCCCCAGGCCGTAAAGAGCGGCGATCCACGGCGAAACCCGCATCCACAGCGGTTCGCGAGCCGGCGGCGCGGCGATCGCGTGAGTCGGCCCGGCGGAGGAATGCGGCGGGGAGGGAGTGTTGTTGTCGGGGGCCGTATCACGCGGCACCGTATCACGAGCCGAGGAGACGAGCGTTTGACTCGATCCGGCGGGCGGCCGGTTGATGACGATCGCCGACGCGTCCGACCCGTTTTCGCCGTCAACCAGGAGGGCGAACGTGACGGGCATCGCGCCGAGCGTCGTCAACAGGGCCGTCACGAGGAACGCGTATTCCCTCTCGACCGATCGCCGCCGTGCGAGGCGGCCCATTGCAAGTGCGATTCCGGTCAAAAGGGCGGCTTGCCACAGCGAATGCAAGAGCGTCAGGCACAAACGCGAACTGAGGAGCGGATCGCCGAAGAAAGGCAAAATCATGACTTGTGCTCCTTCGCCTTGCGCTCGATGAGCTGTCGCAGGCTGGCCAGCTCGTCGGCGTCGAGATCGGCGCTCTCCATCAGGTTGAGCACCATGGCCGTCGCCGAGCCCTCAAACACGCGGCCCAGCAAATCGCCCACGAGCCTGCGGCTGACCGCGTCTTTCTCGACCTTGGGCGAAAAGAAGAACGCCTTGCCCTCCTTGCGGCGCTTGAGATAGCCCTTGCGGACCATGATGTTGAGGATTGTGATCACCGAGCTGTGCGAGAGAGGCCGCCGCGCCTGTTCTTCGAGGCGGGACTGCACGTCGCGCACGGGGAGCGGCGATTCGCTCCAGAGGACCTTGAGAATCTCAAGCTCGAGCTGAGTCGGATGGTCGGAGCCGGGACGGGCCATCGGGATGCCTCTGGTCATTTAATTCGTTAGATGATGATAAGGGGCGAGAATGAGGCGGTCAATGAGATCATCGAAAAAATTAAAAGATGCAGCCTCGAGGGACGGATGGCCATGGTTTTGGCGCTGATTCAATCGCTTGAGATGCTGACGGGCTATGGAGGAAGGCTCGAGGAATTCCAGCAGGTGTGTTCGTCCACGGGACCTGACTCAAGGCTCGCGCTGCGGAGCGCAAGGCCGAGGATTTGGCGCCCGACGGGGCATTTGACGACGCCGATCGCGTCGGCTGGGCGCCCGCTGTTGGCGAGCGACACGGGGATAGCGACAGGAAAGCCGACGGGCGGGGCGCGGCAAAAAACGGGACCGTTGACCGGGACGCTGCAAGTCGCGGCCTTAGTCCGTTCCCTCGGTTTCAACCCCCAACTCTCTTAGCCGGCAGCGACGCCCTAACTGCGTTACCGCCCGGCTGCGGAGTGCGTTTCGGCGGAGTCTTCGCGGTTACCGTCGCCCGATCCCCAACGGTCGTGATGTCGAGTTCTCCGAAGTCGATCTGTTCTCCCGCTTCGACCATCAGACCGCGCGCCAAGGAAATGAACCTGCCGGATCGCGACACGAGTTGAAACGGCCCGCCGGCCGGGAGTTCGATAGCGAAATCGGCCTTGCGCATCGGTCCGCGCCTCCGGAAACTCGACCCATTGTAATCGCATATCTCGAGCGACACGTTGTGCAGCGGTTCTCCCTCCGGAGAAACCAGCCGGCCGATCAGCACCGCCGGCGGTTCCAGCGTAATGGTCCGCTCCCGCTCACCTGGAATTGGCTTGAAGTGCAGGAACTTGCACAGCCCGCCCTTCCTGAACACGGCGCATTCAGCCCCTCTGCTTGATCCACCCGATGCGCGTTTGGTCGGGAGATGTGGCTGGGATCGTGATGCTGTCGGTCTTGGTGAACCCGTTTCGTCGTGGCATCATTCCCTGCACCCACGCACCCGACAGCCGGTGCCCCGCACGGTCCACGAATTTGAAAACAACGTCCTGGCCCGGGTCGACCGGAAGATCGATTCGCAGTTCGGCGGCGTTCGGCTTGAGGTCCACCTCCGCAACAGAATCGAACCACGTGGGGATGAGAGTGTCGAATGTCGCAAGTTCGGTCTGCTGATCACTCAATTCCCGGCTCTTCGACGCCCCGAACGCCGGCACATAATCGCCCGTGGCGCATCGCAACGCGATCACTCCGTGGCCTGGAAGAATGGGGATGCGAAAGCGACCCTCGTCGTCCGTATGGCCCGCGGGGATGTCATCCACAAACTCGCTGCTCCCGCTGCGCCGAGTCTTCTGTGCGAACTCGTTCGACTGGAACGGCGTGTAGAACAGCGTGGCCGCCACGGGTTGACCCGTCTTGATATTGAAGGCGCGGCCGACCGCCCAAACGCCGCGCTTCAGCGTGATCTCCTCGTGAACCGGTTCCATCGTGCCCGGTCGGCCAACCTCGATGTCTGTCGGCAAGTAGTCGGAATTGGGCCGCGTCGCGGTGACGGTGATGCGGCGATTCCTCGAAAGTCCGTCGAGCCGGTAACGCCCCTCGGCGTCGGTGGTTGCCGAGAGATATCCGCCGGAAGCAGTGACCACTCCGTCCAATGCTTCGCTGGCGACGATCGCACCCGCAATGGGCTTTTTCGTCTCGTCGTCCCGCACGATCCCTGTAATCACCCTTCCCGGCCCGGCAATGTAGTCGAACGGGGCCCATAAATGAAGCCTCCGATGAACGGTCGGGAAGCGGGATTGGATTCGACCGATTTCGTCGGGTGCGTGAGGACATAAACCTTGGCGGCGGCGATTCCCGGTCCGACGATTTTCAGCAAGACCAGCCCTTCGTCGCCCAGTCCCCTGATTTCGACCTTGCCGTCCGCGTCGGTGATGGCCGAGGGGAGCCCGCAGGGGTATTCGTCGGCCGCAGGGAAATTCGGCGCGGCTGTGGCGGCCCCCTCATCTGGCCGGCCTTTTCATCCATTCCGCGGCCGATTCCAAAGAAGTCGGCGTTCGGTGGAATCGCCGCCAGCCAACGATCGAGCCACTCCTTTTTGCTGGGATACACCTGGACGGCCTCGACCCGAACGCCGGCAATCGGGCGACCTTCCAGATTGAGGATGCGGGCACGGATCGGTTCTTCGCCGGCCAGTCGCAGGACGATCGAACGCAGGTCTTTGGCCCACGGGTGAACCGTAACCGAACGGCCGTAACCGGGCGTTATTGCCGTGAGCCGTAGGTCCGCGAAATCGCCCGGACGCCACCGGCCTTCAATTTCGCGATCAAATGTTCCGCGGCGTCCGCGGAAAACTCCGCCACCAACGTCCATCTGTTCTCGCCTCCCTTAAATTGCTGAGAAATCCTTCGAGAAGCACCGTCGCGCCGCCGCGGGATCTCCGTTTGGCAGCAACACCTTTCCCGCGAGCCGCAAAAGGGTATTTTCAGTAGTGGGGATGGTGCTAGCCGGAGCGTGCGGCGTGCTCTGTTCGACAGTGGCCGCTTTCGAGTTCTTTCGCATCTCCGTCGCCGCGGGCTCTTGCTCTTGACTCGCGTTGGCGACCGGCGATTGCGTGCGTTTGGGAGGCATCTTGATCTCGATGAAGTCCTCGCGGTCGTCGACAACCAGCTCGCCGAAGTCGATCTGCTCTCCGGCTTGGACCGTGAGACGGCGCGCGAGCGTAACAATCGGGCCCGAGTGAGCAATCACCTCGAACGGCCCGCCGGCAGGAATTTCGTAGCGAAACCGCCCCTGGGCGTCGGTCCGCACCGGCGGGAATCCATCCCGTGCGTGATAATCCAGCGCATAATGACAAGTGACCGACCAGTCCGCGTACGGCTTTTTCTCCGGAGAGACGAAGCGACCCGTGAGCACCGCGGGCGGCTCCAGCGTAATCGTGCGCTCCGTCTCGCCCGGTTTGGCCGTGAACTCCATATATTTCGACAGGCCGGTTGCATTGTGTTTGATCCAGATGATCCGCGTCTCGCCTGCCGACAGGGCCCACACGACCGCGCTGTTGGAGTTGGTCCGTCGGGAGAGTGGGTCGATTCCGCTTGTTTGCAGCATGCCCGAGAGCGGTTTCCCCAAGCGATCGACAAATCGCAGCGCGACGTTCTGGCCCGGATCGACCGAGAGATTCACGTCGACCGCTTTCGCATCGGCGGCGGGATTCACCTCGTGCACCGCCTGAAACATGTCGGGCACCATCGAGTCGAAGGTCGGCCCCTCGCCCTGCTGCCTCGATTTGAATTGAGCCAGCTCTGGAATGCTGGCCGCTCCCAGGCCGCCGACGTAATGTCCCAGCCCGGTTTTGAAGCAGACCACGCCGCGGCCGGGAACGATCAGGATGCGAAAAGCGGCCCTCGTCATCGGTCAGTCCCGCGGGCTGACGTCCGAGGGGATTGTGAAATCGTGACTGGTACCGCGCGTACGCGCTTGGCGAATTCGTTGGAAAGAAACGGCGTATAGCAGACACTCCCCTTGACCGGCTTCCCCGTCTTCACGTCTTGCACGCGGCCGACGGCCCAGACGCCGCGCCGCAGCTTGATGTCGCGTGCGATCGATTGCGGCGGCTTCCCCTTGGGAAGGCTAAGATCGCCCGCGGACAGATAGGGCAGATCCGACGGCAAGACCTTCAAAGTGTTCTCGTCGCTTAAGGGGAGCCCTTCGAGCTTGAAGCGGCCCTGTGCGTCACTCACTGCCGTAAGGAGCCCATCGGACGACAGTGTCCTCGGCACGCTAAACCGATCGCTCGCGACGATCACGCCCGCCAGAGGAGCCCCCGTCTCTTCATCCGTCACCCTTCCCTCGACAGGCACCCCCGGCTCGGCAACGAATTCGAAATGCGAGCCGTAAAAGATGCGAGGTGCCTTCCCCGCGGGTCCGCCGCCCCGATTTCGCAAGAGAATTTTCGTCGTCTCCATCGGCCGCGTGACGACTTGCAGCACCGCCACGGCAATCTGCGGTCCGACGATCCGCAACACGGCCATTCGATCCCGGCCCAGCCCGCGGAGCTCGAACCGCCCCTCCGCATCGGTCGTAGCGGTCGGGAGCATCGCGGGAGATGTGACCGCAGACCCCGAGCCGCGAATCGCAAAAGGTTCACTGATCCCCGCAGCTTGCATCTGCTGCAATTGCTGCAGGTATTCCGTATCCATGAACAACTGCCGCACATCTAGTCGCGCCCGGCGACCGGTCGCCCTTCCAGGTTCACCACGCGGCCGCGAATCGGTTCATCCGCAACAAGCTTGAGATCGGCCGCCGGTTTCTTGATCCAGTCGGAGTACGTCCCCACCGCCAGGCCAAACCCCGGCATGCTGGCGATATACCGGAGCCGCCGGAGACCTCGACCCCGAACCCTTAAAGACGGGAAGAGACTTGCGGTCGACGGAATACTCAAACCGACCGAGCGCGTCCGTCGTAACCGAACCCAACCGCAGCGAATCGAATCCAGGTCCACTCACGTATCTGCCCACAATCGAATGAATCGCTACATTTGCCCCGGCGATCGGTTTCCCGTTCGGATCGAGCACGCGCCGGCCAGCCGCAGGCGAGTGTTCTCATTCGCCTGCTCCACTTTCTTTGGATCGCCGGGCGTCTGCGCACTTTGGTCATTGGCCGTGGTCTTCGATTCCATACGGGACTCGGCTGACTTGGAGTTCGCCTTTTGCGTCGCGTCGGCGGCCGAAGACTGCGTTCGCTTTAGCCGACTCTTCGCGGTGACCGTGCCACTAAACCCCTTTTCGGTCACCACGAGCTCTCCAAAGTCGAGCTGTTCTCCCGCTTGGACCGTCAGGTCTCGTGCGAAAGGCAAGAGGCCGATGGATTGCGACCCCACGCGATACGGTCCGCCGCCCGGGATTTCGTAGCGAAAACGGCCTTCTGCGTCGGTTCGTGTTTCCGACAGCTGCGCAAGCGAGTTGTAGTCCGTCTCGTATGTGCCTCCGATCAACACGTTGGGCAGCGGCTCTCCGGTCGGAGAGACCAGCCGCCCGGTCAGCACTGCAGGCGGGTCCAGCGTAATCGTGCCTCCCGCTCGCCCGGAATCGGCTTGAAGTGCAGGAACTTGCGCAGCTCGCCTGACTTGAGTTCGGTCGAATCGATTCGCTGCTGCGCGATCCACATGATACGCGTCTGATCGGAAGACGTGGCGGGGATCGTAATCGCGTCGGTCTTTGTAAACCCGTCATGCCTGGGCATCATTCCGTAGACTCGCGCGCCGGACAGCCGGTGCCCCGCACGATCCACGAATTTGAAAACCACGTCCTGTCCGGGATCGACCGGAACATCGATATGCAGTTCGGCGGCTTTCGGTTGGAGGTCCACGTCCGCGACCGCGTCAAACCACGTGGGGATGAGCGTGTCGAAGGTCGCGATTTCGGTTTTACGATTGCTCAGCTCCTTGCTCTTCGACGCGCCAAACGCCGGCACATAATTGTCGCGGGTACGAACGGCGATCACGCCGCGGCCCGGAAGAATGGGGATGCGAAAACGCCCCTGGTCGTCGTTGTCGCCAGCGGGGGAATAGTCCAAGAAGTTCACTGTCCGGCTGCGGCGAACCTCCTGCGCAAATTTGTTCGGAACGGAACGGCGTATAAAACAGTGTCGCCGGCATGGGTTGGCCGGTCTTGATGTTGAACACGCGGCCGACCGCCCACAAGCCGCGCTCGAGCGTGATGTCCAAGTGAACCGGTTCCAATACTCGCGGTTGGTCAACCTCGATGTCAGTCGGCAAATACACGGAGTTCGGTCGAGTCGCGCTGACGGTCATGCGGCGGTTCCTCGAAAGTCCTTCGAGCCGGTAGCGACCCTCGGCGTCAGTGATCGCCGACAGATTTCCGCCCGAAGACATGCGCACTCCATCCAACGCTTCGCTGGCAACAACCGCGCCCGCAATCGGGTTTTGGGTTTCGTCGTCCCGCACGATTCCCGTGATCACGGTTCCCGGCGCCGCAATGTAGTCGAATTGGGACCCATGGACCGGAAGAACCTGGCGGACTGCCTGGGTGCCGCGATTCACTTCGACGGCTTTCATCGGGCGCATGAGCGCGTAAACCTTGGCGGCAGCGATTCCCGGTCCGACAATTTTCAACAGAACCAGCCCGTCGCGGCCGAGGCCCCTGAGTTCGACTTTCCCCGCGGCGTCCGTAACGGCGGAGGGGAGCCCGGCCAGGGATCCATGCCGATCGATTCCGCAGGAAAATGCAGCACGGTCTTGGAGGCCCCCTTCATCTGGCCCATTTTCTGATCCAGCCCGCGGCCGATTCCAAAGGATTCGGCGTCCGGCGGAATCGCGGCCAGCCAGGCATCGACCCACTCCTTCTTGCTCGGATACACCTGCACCGCCTCGACCCGTACGCCGGCAATCGGACGCCCCTCTAAATTGAGAATGCGGGCCCGGATCGGTTCTTCGTCGGCCAAGTGCAGGACAATCGATCGCAGGTTTTTCGGCCGCACGTCAACCGCAGGCGAACGGCCGTAACCCGGCATGATTGCCACATCCGTGTGCTCGCGAAATCGCCCGGACGCCAGCGACCGTCGAACTCCCGATCAAAATTCCCGCGTGCGTCCGGGGGAAACTCCGCAACCAGCGTCCACTTATTCTCGCCCCCCTTGAACTTGCTGAGATATCCCTCAAGAAAAGGCTAATTTTCCCCACTGCTGGCTCTCCGTTCGGCAGGAGCACCTTTCCCGCAAGCCGCAACTGCGTCATTACCGTCGCGGGGCGGGTTCTTTCGAGACGGAGCCTGCAGCCTGTTTGTTGTTGACTTGTGCCAGGATCATGTCGGCCGCCCTGTGATCCGCGGGAGGTACAAGGTCCTTCAAGGCTGACGGAGCTTCGCGGGGACCGTCGCTGGCGAGGTCGGACGACGCCGCTGCGGTTTGCGAACCGACGACGTCCCCGGTTCGACCGCGGCGAGCAGGGTCCGATCGCGGCCAGCCCACCGATCAATAGCGACCTGGCGGCAGCGACGCTCAATGGGCGATGCGATCGAGCCCGATCGAGCATCGCGCGAACGCGACCTTCGAGTGTGCTGCCGCTTGCCATGCAGACGGCCCAAGGCGTCGCAATGCCGCGGAGCCGCCGCGCGATGCTCACCAGCTCTGCTGCGTAATCGCAGGGATGCTCGCCGGCCATCAGCACGTAGTCGTCGCAGGCGATCTCGCGGTCCAGCCGCATCCGCCGCAAGCCGTACCAGGCCAGCGGATGAACCAGTAGCAGGCGGTCGCCACGCGGCAGAGCAAATGCTGCAGCACGTTGCGCCGCTTCACGTGCGCCAATTCGTGGATCAGCACATGCCGCCGCAGCCCCGCCGGCCAATCCGCCGTGTCGCGAGGGAGCAGCACCGCGTGGCGAACAATCCCGGTTGCCATCGGCACGATGGCTTGCGGGCTCTCCAACAGCACGACTCGGCTCGAGACCCGCAAGTCCTCCGCGTAATTCTGCGAGCAACTCCAACCATTGCGGGTCGCGCACGGGCACGGCCGACCGCATAAACTGCCGCCCACGCCAACGCCCAACGAGGACGCTCGACAACAGATGGCGACTCCCACGGCCCAAGTGGCCAACCCGATCAAACACAGGCCGACGGTGCCCACCGATGACGGGCTCGGCTGCGTCGCAAGAGGAGCTCGCAATGGGGCTCGGGGCGATGTCGCGATCGTGGCGATGGTGGAGTCCTCAGAGTCGCCGTCGCTCGTTCGCGGTTCGGTCGGCCACTTCCGACCGACGGAATCCTCCATCAGCGAACAAGCGACAGAATCGACATCGCGTGGCGACTGCGGTGCTTTACCCGCGGGGAATCGCCGGATGCGATTCGTCGATCAGCGCGGCGGCGATTTGTGAAGCCGCCGGCTGAATTCGCTCCAACGCCGCCGGAAGGGGAATTTGCCATTTCGGCAGAACCAAGGGCAGCACCGGCAAGAGAACCAGCCCGCAATAAGTCAAAAACCACACTCGATGCCGCAGGGCCGCCGAGCGGCGGCGAGCCACCCACGTGACGGCCACCGCCGCCAACAGCGCCAGCGTGGCTTTAACTCCCAGATCGATGGCAAAACCGAAAAACGTCCAGGCCGTCGCTGCGTCGAGGGAAAAGATCGTGTCATCTCACGGACTTTCCTTTCTGGCCTTTTCGATCAGCGATTCGATCTTCGCCAGCTCGTCCGCGGTGAGCTGTCCGGCGGCCACTTCCAGAATCGTGGCCACCGCCTCGGCCGGCGACTCGCGGTAGAACGTCCGCAACAGATGCTTGAGG
The DNA here is from genome assembly GCA_963756305.1 of uncultured Planctomycetaceae bacterium. Classification (GTDB taxonomy): domain Bacteria; phylum Planctomycetota; class Planctomycetia; order Planctomycetales; family Planctomycetaceae; genus DASPSM01. Next base: position 38,946 of record CAVWNP010000001.1, on the reverse strand, counting down.
GCCGACCGACTGGCTGCCGCGGGAGACTGCGTCGGCCGATAAACGTACTTAATGCCCACCCGCCGATGCTTGAGCAGCCCCTTCTGCTCGAGCGATCCGATCATCGTCCGCACGGCGGAGTAGCTGGGCGGATCGGCAAGACTCTTGCGCACCTCGCCGACCGATGCCTCGCCGAGCTGAAAGATGGCATCCATGATCTGCCGCTCCCGGCGTGCGAAATCCTGACCGGTCTTCTTGCGATCCACGCAGAGCTCTCCTCGTTGACGGAATGCCGCGGCGTCACCCAGCCGATTCCCCTCGGCACCTCTCTGCCAATGAATTGACACATGCCAATCTACTGGCATGTCTCCGACAGATCGAAATCTCGTCCGACGTAAGGTCGAGAATCCGGCAGGTGCGGACGCAGGCGAATGCTCAGTGTTTACCGAAATTTGCCGTCGACTTGAGGCCATTCGCCTCGCAACTTGTTCGAATAGGGCGAAGGCCGGACGCATTTTCGCTCGGGTATCCGGGCGGGGTGCGAAGCGGTCGGCACCGACGTCCTTGCCGTCGCCGATCGCGTCGACAAAAGCGGTCGGCACCAAAATAACCGCCGACGCCGCTCGCTTCGACCGGAGCGGTCGGCACCAACAAAAACTGCCAAGCGGAATTTGCCCAGCCGAGCTTGGCGTTTCGGGCCAACGGAGGCTCTCAGTGGGCGGGGCGATGACACGCTTCCGGTACCGGTCGCTTCGTGAAGCAACCGGCACCCGCGAAGCGGCTCGCGGATACGCCGCCACCGTTGGCTAAAGGCAGAGCGAATTCTCCACGCGGGTGACGCGAGAAGATTCGTTCAGGAAAGAGCTTCCGCGATCACCGTATTGAAGACACTGTGCTGACCGGGTGAGTTGGAAGTCACCAGATGCCCCGGAATTCTTTCCTAGCTGCAGTATACCTAGCTCCGTTCAGTTCTCGATGTGCGAATTTTCAAATTTGTCGCAACATTGGAGGCGCGGGGACGTTGCGTCAAGCGATTTTTGATGGGCACTTTGTGTCGCAAAGTGTTCCAGAAGGCGGCGAGACCTGCGGGCTGGAGGGAAGAGATTGGAATGGAGAGAGTTGAGCCGTGTGGAATTGCCGAAGCAGGTCCTGCCTCCTCTCAACTCACCGATGGGCGACTTTTTTGGGGTGGACCCCAAAAAAAGCCCCGCTCTTTTGCTTTGTCGATCCGCCCTCTGCCCGACCACCGAGCCCACCACCCCTGGCCACGCTCTCCCAAAGGGGGAGGGGAGAAGGACTTAGAAGAGTCAGCGGGAACGCCAGGCTCCGTCTCTCGGCCCCTGGCGCTCTGCCCTCGTCCGACTTTTTTTGGGTGGACCCCAAAAAACTCCCCCTTTTTCAGCGCCCCAAAAAAGCCAAAAAAGTCCCCTTGATGGAGGCGTTATTGGGCTGGCGGGGCGGCCGGCGGCGGCGATGCGTTGCTGTGTCCGTCGACGACTCGGGAGGGCGGCAGACCTCCGGCCAAGGTCACGTCGGCCGCGGCCTGTGCGACTTCGTTCAGCAGGTCGAGGTAAGTCTTGTGATCTTGCAGCAGGCTGTTCTGGATGGTGAAGACATAAAGGATGTCGACCAGCCCGGCATCGAATTGGTGCCGCACGCGCTCGATTTGTTCGGGGATCATGTGTGCAAAGTCGGCCCGCTCACGGGTCGCCAGGCGTCGCGCCCGCTCGTACCGCTCGAGGGCCGTTTGTGCTTCGACTTGGGCCTGAGCAGCAAGTTGCTGGGCCACCGTGTTTTGGCGGGTGGCTTCGGCGGTCCGCTGGTTCGCCAAAGGCCGACCGCTGTCCCAGATGGGCAGGTTCATTTGGGCCCGCAAACCGAGAAATAATGTGCCGTAATCGTCCCGCTCGTAATACGGGCCCACTGCGATGTTCTGCACCATGTTCGCCTTGGCGAGGTCGGCAGCGGCGAGGGCCGCGGTTGTTCCCGCGTGGGCCGCCAGAACGTCGGGCCGCTCCGAGGCTAATTTCGCAGCGACTTCGGACGAGACATGAATCGGACCCGGGTCATTCGACGGATCGGTTTCGACGCCTTCGACGGGCAACCAGGTGAAATCCTCGAGGTGACCGACCAGCGCGACGGTCGCGCCGGTTTCGACGTTGAGCTGTCGTTTGAGAGCCAAAAGGGCCGTCTGAAAATTCGCCTCGGCGAGCCCCGCCTGTTTGCGGCTTTGACGAGCGGCGACGGTGGCGGTTGTTTGTTCGGCCGGCGTGCCTTGTCCGGCATTGAATCGGCGCTGGACGACTCCGAGCAGTTGCTCGTTGAGCGACGCAGTCAATTTCGCCAGGTCGCGAAGGTCACGCTGGTAAAGGGCCGTAAAAAAGAGACGTTCGGTTTGGGCGGCGTTGGTCAACTCGGCCTGGACGACGGTCCAATTGACCTGATTGCGGGTGGCCGCGGCGCTTTCCTCGCGATACCGCTGCTGATGAGCCAACTCCAAGGTTTGCAACAAATAGACGTAGTTGAGCGTCGCTCCCTGACCAGTTCCCAATTCGTGATCAACGGGACAAACTTCAACCTGCACGAGCGGATTGAAGGGATAGACCTGCGACACTTTAACGGCCGCATCGGCGATCGGCTGGGTGGCACGCAAAGAAATAAGGGTCGGATTCTGCTCCAACCCTGTGGCAATCGCCTGATCCAAATTCAAAGTCAACGACGGGGCCTGATTTGAATTTGCCGGTTCGGCATTAGGCACCGAGTCGGACGGGACGACCGTGACACGTTGCCAGTCGCCGATGGCGTCGACGCGTTGAATCGGACCTTTCGAGGCATTCTCGAGCGGAACGATCGGCCCGAGGCCCACATGGACGTCCGCATTTGGCAAGTCGGTGGACGCGAACGAGCAGACCGACTCCGGTGCTCGCGGCGTCGAATCCCCGGTCGATTGCTTCGACGTCGTTCCGGCCGTCAACATCTGAGCTGGAACGGGCGGTGTTGATTGTACAGTATCCGGCCGCGTCCCTGGCCCCTGGCAACCCCAGGAAGCTAGCATTAAGACCGCGGCCGGTATGAGGATCCGTCCCCCACGGCGTGATCGCATCGGATGCCTTGTCGAAAATGGGATCCCTCTCGATCGCTCGAAAGGCGTAATTGGTCATCGGCCTTCGGTGCGCCAGCCTTCGCACATGAAAGAAAACTCACTGTTTTTCCGCCAGGACCCCTTCGGGTTTGGGTTATCCTGTAATTTCCGACATTTCCGGTTAAAGCTAACGACAGGGTTGTGACGATGGGGCTCCGTTTGGCGCTCTTGGCGGCAGTATTCTGCATCGGTTGCGGTTCGGCCGTTCCCGATGGTTCACAGGCGAAGGTTTCTGGGCCCTCCGAAGCTGTGGCGTCGCCGAAGGCGTCCACCAAAGAGAAAGAGCCCGAAGGGTCCGTGGCGTCGAAGGAAAAGGGCGACGAACACGCGGAAAAAAAGGACGCAGAGAAGGAAAAGGAGGCAGGCAAAGAGGGCGAGGAGGAAGTGAAGGGCCACGTCACGGTCCACTGTGTCCCGGCTCAAAAGCAGGCCCTCTCCGTCTCCGTCAGCGTGCTGGGCCGCACCGAACTGCTTCCGGAAAATCTGGGCTCATTGACGGCAACTGTCGAAGGGCATGTCCACAAGCTGCTCGTGAACCTTGGTGATCACGTCAAAGCCGGCCATCCGGTCGTGCAACTCGATCTGACGGTCGCCCGAACGGCTGTGGCGGAAAAACAGGCCACCCTCGACAGCCTGAAGGCGGCACTCGTCTTGCTGGAGTCGAAACCGCGCCCCGAGGAAGTGCGGGCGGCGGAACTGGCCGTCGAACAGGGCAAACTTGCCGTCGAACACGCGCAAGCGGTGATCGAACGCTACCGTCCGCTGGCTGCGCGTCAGGAGGTTTCGCCGCAAATCTTTGCTGACGCGGAACACACCCTAAAGTTGGACCTCGTGCAGCGCGATACGGCACAGGCCCAACTGAAGGTCCTCAATTTGGGTCCCCGCCCCGAAGCCGTCGCCGAAGCCCAGACCAAAATCGCCATCGCCGAGCAGGCGGTCGCCAACGCGAAAGCGCTGCTTGACCTGCATACGTTGCGTGCTCCGATCGGCGGAACGGTCGATTCGCTCAACTGTCATCTCGGACAGACCCTGACGGTCGGCACACCCGTGGGAGAGGTCGTCAATCGCAGTCGACTGCTCGTCACGGCCTACTTGCCGGCGCGCTCTGCTCGCATGGTCGAGCCGGGCATGAGTGTCCGGCTTGACGCTGTCGACGGCGAGAACCGGGAACCGGCGGGCAAGTCGGATGAGATCACCGGCCAGGTGGCTTTCGTCGGTTCCGTTGCCGATCCGCAGACGGGAAATTTTCCGGCACGAATTCTGGTCGACAATGCCGACGGCCGCCTCCGTGTCGGCCAGGTTGTGAAAGCGCTGATCAAGCTGCGGACCGAACGAGCCGCCCTTGTCGTTCCGCAAGCCGCCATCTTTGACCAGGGAGAAGGGCCGATTCTGGCCGTGGTGCGCGACGACAAGATCAAGCAACTGCATCCAGAGCTGGGCACCGCCGAAGGCGGAATGGTCGCGGTGCTCAAGACCGACTTGCACGAGGGCGACCAGGTTGTGATCGACGGCGCTTACAACGTGAAAGACGGAACCGAGGCCAAGATCGCCCCCGCGTCTGCCGCCGATTCGGCCAAGAGCACGGAGACGGCCAAAGCCGGCGAGCCAGCCAAGGCCGGGGAGCACGAATGACTGCCGTGCTGCCCGCAGCGCCGGCTCACGATCGGCCCGAAAAAAAACGCGGAATCAATCTCGTCGCCGCGGCCCGGCCCTTATTTCGGACTGATCGTGCTCACTTCGATCTTGCTGAGCATCGTCGGCATCTACGCCATGCTGCATATGCCGAGCGGCATTTATCCCGAGGTGGCCTTTCCGCGGATCGTGGTGATCGCGCAAACGCCCGGCCTGGGCGTGAAAGACGTCGAAGTTTCCATCACGCGTCCCGTCGAGGAGCAAGTGAGCATCGTGCTCGGCGTCGTTCGCGTGCGCTCGAAAACGGTCCGCGGCGCCAGCGAATTGTCGATCGACTTTGCCCCCGGGACCGACATGGTCCAGGCACTCAACGACGTGCGTGCCCGCATGGCGGAAGTCGGTTCGCAGCTGCCGGCGGGCACGAACACGATCGTCGAGCGGCAAACGCCTTCGATTTTTCCGATTATTTCATTCGTCGTGACGGGCGGACACGATCCGTCCGAGTTGCACGATTACGCTTATTACACCCTCCGGCCGCGGATTACCAAAATCCCCGACGTGTCTTATGTGACCGTCCAAGGCGGCGATATTCGCGAAGTCATCGTGGAGGTCGAGCCGGCCGCGCTCGTCGCCGCCAACTTGTCGATTGCGGATGTTGCCGACCGCCTCTCGCGCGATCATCGGCTCAAAGCCGTCGGCCGGCTGGACCGCGAACGCCTTCAATATCAGGTCCTGGCCGACACCGTGGTCGGCGCACCGCTGGATCTCGAGGATGTGGTCGTCATCGAGAAAAACGGCCAGCCGATTCGCTTGCGCGATTTGGGCCGGGTCATCATCTCGCACGAAGATCGCACGCTGGCCGTGCGATCGAACGACAAGAATTGCCGTGGCCCTCACCGTATTTCGTCGCCTCGGCGGCAACGCGCTCACGATCTCGCACGAGCTGACCAACGTGCTGGACGACGCCCGGCAGTCGGCCCCTCCCGGGATCTCGATCGAACCGGTCTATGATCAGGGAACCCTGGTCCGCACGGCGATCGCCAATGTGCGCGACGCGATTCTCGTCGGCGGCGCCTTCAGCGTCCTGATCCTGCTGCTGTTTTTGAAGAGCATCCGCGCGACGCTGATTGCCTCGCTGGCCATTCCGCTGAGCCTTTCCATCAGCTTTGTGTTTTTGGCGCTGACCGGCGACACGTTGAACTTGATGTCGCTCGGCGGGCTGGCGATCGCGATCGGGCTGATCATCGACGATACGGTTGTGGTCATCGAAAATATTTCGCGGCATTTGGCGGCCGGCGAAACAGGTGACGGTGCCATCGATCGCGCGAGCCGTGAAATCAGCGGCGCGGTCATCGGCTCGACGTTCACCACGATTCTTGTCTTTGTGCCGCTGGCGTTCGTCCGCGGCGTGATTGGACAATTCTTCCAATCGCTGAGTCTGGCTCTGTCGGTCTCCCTTCTGGTTTCGATGGTGGTCAGCCTGACAATTATTCCCGTGCTGGCCTCGCGGTATTTGGCGCGGCGTCCGATGCCGACGACCGGGCCGATTTACGACATGGCGGCCCGCGGCTACGAGGGGATGCTCAAATTCGGATTGCGTTTTCCCCGCCTGGGAGTGCTGGCCGCCCTGCTGATGGTGCTCCCCGCATGGTTCCTGTTCAATCACGTGAAAAGCGGGTTCATGCCCGATATGGATGAGGGGGCCTTCGTCGTCGACTACTTCATGCCGGTGGGAACTTCGCTGGCACAGACCGACAAGGTCGCTCGGCGTATCGAGACCGTGCTGCAAAAAACGCCCGACGTCGCCAGCTACATCCGCCGAACCGGCGCGGAATTGGGGCTATATGCCACCGAATCGTTCCGCGGCGACGTCCTCGTCAGCCTGAAGCCCGCGGACCAGCGGCGATCGATGGCCGAGATCTTCGAGGAGGTCGAAAAGCAGATCAAAACCGAAGTCCCCGAACTGGAGGCGATGGAACTTGTCCCGCTGATTCGCGATCAGATCAACGATCTTTCGGGCGTCGAGAAGCCGATCGAAGTCAAAGTCTTCGGCCCCGACTTTAACACGTTGCGTGAACTCGCCGAGCAAGTCGGCAAGATTCTGGAAAAGTCGCCCGAACTCACCGAAGTCAATTCGAACGTGCAGCTGGGCAATCCCGACATCGTCGTTCGCGCAAACAGCGCTCAGGCGGCGCGCCTCGGGCTCACGGAGCAAGACATCGAATTGCAGTTAAATGCGGCGCTTTACGGACAGGTCGCGGCCACCATGCCCGAGCAAGACCGCATGACAAAGATTCGCGTCCGCTATCCCGATGCCGTGCGCTATAACCGCGAAGGCTTGGGGAAATTGCCCATCACTTTCGTCGCCACGCCGGGCGCCGGCAATTCCGCCGGCGCGACGACCGCGGTCCAGGCTCATGCAAGTAACACCTCGAGTTTTGTGCCGCTGGAAGATGTCGCCAACATCACGATCCGGCGCAGCGCGAACGAAATGCGCCGCGAGAATCAGCAGCCAATGATCAACGTGACTGCGGAGCTCAAGCCCAACGGCGACCTCGGCGGCGCAAATCGCGACTTGGCGTCGAAACTCGCCACGCTGCATTTTCCGTCGGGCTATCGATGGGAACTGGCGGGCGCATACCGGGCCCAGCAGGAATCCTTTGTGAGTCTGTTGGCGGTCCTGATCGTCGCGGCGGCACTCGTTTTTCTCTTGCTCGCCTTGCAGTTCAAGAGCCTGACCCTGCCCTTACTGATCTTTCTGGCTCAGCCGATCTCGCTGGCAAGCGCCCTGTTTGCACTTTGGATCACGGGCACGCCGCTCAATGTGTCGTCCTTCATGGGAGCCATTCTGCTGATCGGTCTCGACGTGAAGAACGGCATTCTGTTGATCGAGTACATCGGCCAGCTTCGCGAGGAGGGCCAGTCGCTGCATGAAGCGCTCTTGATCGCAGGCCGAACGCGGTTTCGACCGATCCTCATGACGAGCCTCACGGCGATCCTCGGCCTTGCCCCCCTTGCTTTCGGCCACGGACCCGGGGCTCAAATGCAGCAGCCGCTGGCTGTGGCCGTCATCGGCGGTCTCACGGTCAATATGCTCGTGACGCGGCTCTTGATCCCGATCGGATACCAGGCCCTGCATAGCATTCGCCCAAGTGCCGTGCCGTCGGCTGAGTAAATGCAATCCGGCCGCCTCTTACCGGCGAGCCGTGCCGTTCACGAAATACCACTCGAGCAATGTGCGAAAGGGTGGGCTGAAAGCCGCTGGCTCGATCTGCAGAAGCCCGCGCAACTCGTCGAGGCTGAAGAACGTCAAACTGGCGACTTCGTTTTCATCCGGCGTCGGTATGGCGTCGGTCACCGTGCGGAAGAGTACGGTGTGTTCCTGGGCGGTATCCGGGCCGGCCGGCAGCTTGACGACGAATTCGAGCGGAGAATCGAGGCCAATCTCCTCCTGCAGCTCGCGCGGCGCACACGCCTCGTACGTTTCGCCTGCGCCGACGTGACCCGAAGCGGACGACGTGTAGGTCAGCGGATACTCGTCTTTCGAGGCCGAGCGACGCTGCACCAACAATTGGCCCCGCGAGTTGAAGACGAAGATGTGCACCGCTCGATGCAGGAGTTTCTCGGCATGCACGACGCTGCGACGTTCTTGCCGCAACACGCGATCGTCGGCGTCGACCACGTCAAATAATTCTTCCCCCGTCGTCGCGTCGTCCGTCAAGCGGCTGAGCCCTTCTGCGAGCGTCTCGAATCAGCCGCCTTTGCGACTACGCGTCTTGCCGGCGTCCGCCACGGTTTTGGGGATGAAATTCACGTAGCCGATGAACATTTCGTCGAACGTCTGCTCGCCAAACTGCACGTCCACCGGCGGCAGGATGTTGTTGGGATTGTCCGCCGAATTATCCCAATGCGCTCGACAATGATTTGCGAACCCTTCGTCAGGACCACCGGCTTGACCAGTTGGTATTGCGGCTGCCAGTTGAAATCCCAGCGCGGAACCGAAAGCAAAGTCTCTTTCTTGCCGTTGGGACGCACCACGGTAAACGTGAACGACTTGCCGCGAACGTGCAAGTGCGGCATCAGCGTCGTCAGGATTACGTCTCCATTCACGGCCTGAACGGCAGTTTCGACATGATCGGCGTCGCCGGCGGGAATATTGATGTCGAGCTTGCCGAGCGCGTAGGTTTGAACTTCGCGCTGTTTTTCCTTGGCGAGAATGACTCCGAACTTCGACTGGTCCTCGGAGGCCGTGCCGTTGGGCGTGTAGTGCATTTGGAAGCGGAGCCGGGCCCCTTTCGGGATCTTCTTGGCGTAACCCTTCGGGAATGTGAAATACGTGCTACCGGGAGCGCCGGCCGCGAAAAATCCCCGTTGCAACCCGTCCTGCGATTTCGAGTGATCGTGCGGGAAGTCCAGCAGCACGAGCATGTGGTGCACGACCGAGCGATTGCCAAAGCGGCACTCGACCGCTTGCACCCACGTGTCCTGCATGAAAACGGGCGACGCATAGATCTCCTGGTAACCGACGACACCCGTCGCCGGCACATGGAACGGTTGCTCCATCTTGAAGATGCGGTCCGGCTTGCCGATGTTCCACCCGTCGACGAATTTCCTCTCCGGCGGTTTTTCGGCGGGATTTCCTTCGGGACAGCCTTCGTCGACCCACTTCGTAATCGTCGCGATCTCGGCATCGCTCAGGCTCATGTCGTTGGAAAACTTGCCGAAATGGGGATCGGCCGGCCACGGAGGCATGCGGCGTTCCGCGACCGCTTCGCGGATCGTCGGGCCCCAATCGCGAACCTCCGCAAAATCCTTGAGTGCGAAGGGGCCGATCTCTCCCTTGCGGTGGCACTGCTGGCAGCGATTTTGCAAGACCGGCAACACGTCGCGATAGAAGCTCGAGTGTGCCGAATCCGCGACTTTCTGGATGCGTCCGATGTGGCAGCCTTGCAGGGGTGTTTCGGCCACGCTCACTGCCTTGGCCTCGAGCAGCGCGTCGACGGCGTCAGTGACATAGTTTTTCGTCGGTTGTGATCGCCGCTGACGATAGCCGTACTGATCGTCGATCATGCCGTGATAGCGCACCACCCGTTCCCGATCGAGCACGAAGACTTCGGGCGTCCGCTCGGCACCAAACTGTTTGGCGATCGATGTCCCAGCGTCTTTCAGCACCGGGAACGTCGCCTTGTTCACGCGGGCCTGCTTGTGCACGGCATCAAGCGTATCTTGGGCGTTCGAGTTGATCGCGACGAACGCGACCGACTTCTCGCCATACTTTGTCGCCAGTTCAACGAGCCTTGGATAATACAGATTGGCGAGCGGGCACTCGACGCCCAAGAATGCGACGACCATGACTTTTTGCTTGGCGCGGGCCGACTGATAAGTCGTGTTGTCGATCGCCGTCGCGGAAAAGTCGGTAATCTTTCGTCCGAGGATCGGCCCGGCATCCGCGGCGACGGAATCCTCCGCTTTTGAGGTCGCGCCGGCCGCTGCACCGCTTGCGGCGGCGCCTGCCTTGGGATCGGGAGCGGAGCCATCGGGCTCGCCGGAGGCGGTCGAGGAATTCTTTTTGCCGTCGTCGCGACCCGATTGATTGCCATCAGCAGCCGGCGGGGCAGGTTTCTCGTCCGAGTTCTTGCCTCAGCCGCTACGTTCTTGGCGTCAGCCGCTGCGGGCGTGTCCTTCTCTTCGTCATCGGCGTTCGTGCTCTTGCCCATTCCGCCCCCCGCGGCAGCCGCACTTTGCCCTTGCGTATCGGCCGACATCGGCGGCGGAGCTTTGACGCGGGAAACCGAATAGAGCGTGAACGCCATCAACAACGCACAAACGACCACGGCAGCGACAATCAGGGCCGTCTTGTTCGTCGTGAAGAAATCCGATGCCGATGAACTGCCATCTAACGCACGGCGCGGAGGCAAGGCCAGGTTTTCGCCCAGGCCGTCCTCTTCCAGTCCGAAGTCGTCGCCGGAAGACTCCAAGTCGTCCCCGTCCGACTGTCGAGAGCGCCTTGATGAGGATTTTCGCTTCTTTCCGCCTGACCTGGCGGCCGGTGCTTCGTCAGTCAGCGCGCCCTGCTCGGCGTCCGTGTCGGTCATCATTTCGTCGAACTCGTGCGAATCGCTCCCCTTTCGGCCTCGCTTTCGGATCGAGCCGCTCGACGACGGGCGATCCGTCAACGGCGACATCAAAGGACGGCTCATCAATCTCGTCGTCGGTGTCGACGAGCATCGCCTCGAATTCGGTCGTCTCCGTCTCTCCCATTTTCTTCCAAACCGCCGAGCTACGCTGCTTGGCGTTCGGCAGGCTGGCTGAGATGGGAGCGGATGACTTCGTCTTCGATTTCGGAGAGGGATCATCGTCCGCCAAAAGCGGCACGTTGTCGAGATCGTCGCTGCTGGAAAGCGGGGGCAGCAAGGGCGCCTCGGCACCTTTCGACTTTGCGGAGGGTGCTTTTTCCATCGCGTCCGCGGGTGAAGGAATCCGTATCGGGTTTTTGCAGCTCGGACAGGCAACCCGCTTGCCCATCAACGACGATTTGGTGACCTTGAGCACCGCCTCGCACGACGGACAGGTAACCGAAACCGCTGGGGCCATCGGAACTCAACTCCTGGATTCTCGGTAATCCGTATAATTGACCCAGGATACCTCAACTTTTGCTCAGCGGTAACACTTATTTGCCAAAATTATTTCTCTTTGAGCGCCGCCGCCAATTCCTTCTCGATGTCCTTCTCGTCGAAGGGGTGGTCAGGGTCGCCGCCGAACTTGCGGCGGAGCTTGCCGTTGCGGCCAAAGATTTTGTAGTGGGGCAAAGCGCCTCCATCGATATCTAATGCGCCGAAGGCCACTTCGGAATCTTCGAGCTTATTCGCCAGGTTGGTAATTTCGGCATCTTGCTCCTGCAAAAAATGCAGCACTTTGGCCCGCTCTTTGGGTTCATCCATGCTCATCGAGATCGCAGTAAAACCCTGTGAGCCGAGCTTTTTTGCCAGTTCGAGCGTCTTCGGGAATTTCGCCCGGCACGGGGCGCAATACGTCGCCCAAAAGTCGACAAGCACGACTTTTCCTTTCTGATCCGCGACGAGTTTCTTGAATTCCTCCGGCGTCACGAGCTGCACGCTCACGTTGCCCGCCTTTGCATTCGAGCCGGTCAGCGACTCTTTCGTTGGCGCAGGCAAAGAGCTGACAGTTGACGGCTTCGCGCGGGCAATCGCGTTTCGGTTGTGGCAGGGCTCGTGTTCGCTGAACATCCGCTGAAGAGGGCTAACAGTGCCGCTCCCGCGCACGCGCTGAACGTGACTCGCGCAGCTTTGTAAACAGGTCCCGGTGTCATTCTCCGTTGCTCCCGTCATGCAGGTAGTTCGGTTTTCCGTACTCGATTGCGCAACCGCTGGCTCGCGTTTCGCTCGGGTCGACCTGCCTACCAGTGAGGATCGCGCGGACCGCGTCTTCGACGAATTGGCGGTGCACATCGTCCGCGTACATGCTGTCGTCGAATCGGCCCATATACGCAATGTTTCGCGATTGATCGAGGACAAACATCTGGGGCGTGACCGTGGCCCCGTAACCCTTGCCAACTTGCTGCGAGGGATCGGTGAGGTAATCGAAGTTAAATCTCTGCTTCTTGGCTCGCTCGACCATTTTGTCGAGCCGATCGGCAGGCAGCAGACTGCAACTGATGCCCACCAGCGCGACCTGGTTAGGCTTGAATTCCTTCGCGAGTGCGATGAAGCGTTCTTCGTAAGCCTGCGAAACTTCGCATTGATTGCACATGAAGGCGATCACCAGCACCTTGGCGCTTTTGTAATCGCTGAGACTGTGCGTCCGCCCGTCGACTCCTGCCAGATTCTTCCAGACCGGAGCCGGCTTGCCGACATCGACCTTCCGATTGAATTTGGCGGCATTCGCCGCTTGGCCAGCTCGTGATCGCCATCCCGAAGACGAAAGCGACAAAAGCCACGCCATGGCAGCGCCGCCCAGCTCACCATCTCGAGCACTCCAGCTGCGAATCGCGACCGCTTCCCCATTTGCGCGTGTTTACCTCATTGAGCGTCGATCTTCAATACCCGGCTCAATGGAGACGGCCCTTGCGTCGGCCGCCATTGTTTGCCCCTTTTGAACCGACCTGGTGACGACGTTGACCCCTCCAGCCATCCTGCTAGAATGCGCGACGTTATACGCCAGTTGACCTTACATCGACCGGCGTCGCGGGGCGTGGCTCAGCCTGGCTAGAGCGCTTGGTTCGGGACCAAGAGGTCGCTGGTTCAAATCCAGTCGCCCCGATTGACATTTCCTAACGACGTTTCCTCCCCGTCGGAACCTTGAGGTTCCGACTCGATGGGCGAACGTCGCCCACCATTCTCTGGGCCGCATTAGCGGCCCCAGGATTCGTTCTCTTGACCTTGTGCCGATTGGTTGGCCCGGCATACAGGGCCACTGGCGGTCAAGGCCGTCCCGAGCGTCACGACACCGCCTGCAATTTTGTTTACCGTTCGCTTCTTCGCCCGAACTGGCCTGAATGTCAAGAACAATTTGGCGTTCGCCAAATCGATCGCCTCCTTGGCCAGCGCAGATTCTGCGAGTCTTGCCGACCTCGGTTAGGCGGTCCGCCAGTCGCAGAGCCGCTTCGACCTCCGAATCGACATCACGGGGAGTTCGTGCTGGAGTCGCTCCTCGTCGCCGATTCGAGCGACACCTGCGCACTGCGGAGTTCCTCGACCATTGCCGCGATCGCGCGAAACTGATTCTCGTTTTCTGCAAGTGCCAGATTCCGCTTCGGCAATCTTCAATTCCCGCCGGGCTTGTTCCAATTGTTGCCATCTTGCTGATCCACTGCACCTGTGCGCGATCTTGTTGCAGCTCTGCAGCCGCAAGCTGCTGCAGCCGCGCCTTCAACTTCGTCACAAGATTCAACGACACTAAGCGTTGGCGAATGCAACCGAGAATAAAACTCGTCGCCATCGGGCCATCGACGTGGTTATGGTCGCATTGCTGGCCATGGCTTTGCTGGTACAGACCACACTTGTAGCGAAACGAATCGGCATCGGGCACGCGGTACATCGGCCAGCCGCAATTCATGTCGAAAACTCTTCCGCCAAGCGGATTCCGGAGTGGATCTGCGCGATCGCGGCTTCCCACGTTGGGTTCCTGCCCGGCCGTCAAGAATTTCCTGAAGTTCATCAAATTTTTCGCTCCTTCACCACGGGATCGAAAGGAGACGGCGATTTGGCAGTGATGTGCTGGCTTTGGGGATTGCGGATGACTTTCGGCTCGTTGTCGGCACGATAGTCCGATTCGGAAAGAGACCGTGGGCCCTCAGGCGTCATCCGCAACTGGTCGCCCATTGAGCGCTGGCCATGTGTTGCGATGGCGACAAGCAGTCGGTTCCGAGCGATGTTAATGATCGTCGGTTGATGCCAGAGCCCGCTAACTTGGTGCCGAACTCCATTATCAGTGCGGTAACGACCTGCATCCGGCGATGGAATCCCTTCCTCGTTTAAAATGGCAGCGACCCTGCTTGCCGCCATCTTTTCCAGCATGGCGAGGATGCGTCGGATGAGGCCAGTTCCGGCTCTGGCCCCGGCAACCACACGACGTGATGCCCGACCATGCGCACTCGTTCGCGGTCAGCCAGTTCGCGGACCGGCGTGCCGTCAACCCCCACTAGCCAGCGGCGAAAGCCGTAAGGCGCCCTGCCGCCTGTCGAGAATCCAGCCTGCGCAGAGCTATTTGGGCGAGAATGATCCTTCTGCCAGTTCCTGCCGGGCGGCCCCGGCCTTGTCGTAATCGATCACCGAGAGAATCACATCCCCGATGTTCTGCCGGCTGCCCTTTCGAATCGGGACACCGACTCGGTCCATAAACACAATGGTGACACCCGCGGCCCGCAGCTCATTTTCGAGTCGGACACCGTCAAGTGGATCATCGGGTCGCGCAAGCGATCACGATTTGGAATAAAGATGTGGGAAACCGTCAGATCACGCCTGATCTCCGCCTTGATCGCATTGAGCCCCGCGCGGCTAAATACGTTTCCCTTCACATCGAAGTCAATGAAGAGATCCCTTTCCGCACATCTGCCGTCGCGAATCATCGCGTCAATTTGGCTAGTTGTACCTGTGAATTTCACCCCGAGTTTCCGGGCCTTCGACGCCGCCCACTCGACATACTTTCCGGGGGTCATTTCGTGCTTGCCGCCGGAGTCGCGCGTGAGAAAGAGTCCTCGGCCATTCGTAGGTCGTTTCATTCCGAGCTCTCCAACGAGATTTCGCCACCAGCTGGAAAGTCGTGTCGATGTCGCCATAGCAACTCTGCGAATTCGTCAACGAACACGTCGTCGTTGTCACGTTCGATTGGGATATCCGTCTGAAAGAGATTAGCGGCAGACGATGCAAAATGTTCAACCGCAAACGTCACTACGCGGCACCAGAGTGAGTCCGTGTCGACATCAATGACGTATCCGCTGTACGGATCGAACAAATCGATAGTCATTGCACTGGGCCGCTCGACGGTCGACCGATTTCGTCTCCGACGTTTCTGGGTAAGCGTATCCGCGGCTTGCTGAGCGGTCGGAAGACCGGCGTCGACGTGGGTGCGAATGCCGGCTTCCTCCCAATTCGCGAGCATGCGGACAGCCGCGACATCGCGGCAGTACTCCTCGCGATCGTCGTCGCTTACTTCCGCTTCATCCTCGAAGGACAATGAGGCAACGCATTCGTCATCAGCCCGAGGCATCAATTTCGCGAGACGCACTCCCCAATAAATTGCCGTGTCCATGAAGTGGGCCGGGATGCTGTGCCGCTTCACTTCGGAAAGCTCTGCATTGGTTGGCATATGCTGCATCACAGGAAAATGGACGTTTCGGGCAATTCGACAATCCAAACGACCGAACCGACGCCCTGGGAGCGATCGGCCAAATTTATCCGCTGTCACCGATTGCCTCGAGTCGATCGGCGGCGCCACTCTCGATGGTACGAAACAAACGCGACTACACGTCAAGTGTTCCGAGCCCACATTCTTTGCCGTCGACGAAAAGTGGGCAAGGGGGCCTTGTCGTTCCGCCGGCACATCCTCCGTTTCTTTGAGCCGGTTTTCGCGAGCGTGGGCGCGAGCGATCAGCCGCGCCATAAGGTCGAGACGACTTTCAGTTGCTGCCTCGCGCAAACCCTGATTCGCTGAGATTTGGCCAGGACTCACTGAGGGCGGGTGTCGACAAGACCTCGCGGTCGTGGTTCATCGTTGACTCCATGCGCTTGAATGGGGGGAGGGGCACGAAGGAACACATACAGCCCCAGGCGGTGCGAAAGCAAAGATCATGTCGGTCGTACAAAAAGCCACGCAGTCGATGGGGCCGTGCGAAACGAACGCCGTGCGCCAGTGAGGATCGCAGCTCATTGGGAGTGCGTCCTGCCTCGAATGCTTTGACTACGCGGCCTCCGCGAAATCAATATTCCACCAAACTCTGAAATATTTAGAGCATCTCGGCGGCAACCGAAACCCGGCCCTCTCCGTTGACGAACCAAGGCCGCGGCTCGGTTGATTTCAAAAAGCAAGCGCTGGCGGCATTGTTACAGTCGACGATCTTTGGCTCTCGGTCGGAGGCGACAGGCAAATGGGATGGCGAAACCTGCCTTGGCACTTACGGGCTTCCGCTCCTTGCCGGCGGAAGTGCCAAGTCCAAGATGCGATCGGCATGATGGACTTGGCGATCTCCGGCGACTCCAGTTGTCGAACTTCAGACGCGACCGTGCTTGCCCGGCGTCTCCCCGTGAAACCGATCCCAGTTCTCCTTGAACCAGGCGCGCAGCTGGCTGATTTGGGCCGCGCTGATCCGGAACTTCCGGGCCGCGACGCCCGTTGTTTCTCCTCGTGCCAACGTGCAGGCAATGTCCCGCTGGCGCCGAGACAGGGATCGCAGCCAGTCCGCCCAGTCGATCCTCGCTGCGGCCGTCTCCGCCGGCCCTGCCGTCCGGTCCTCGATCAAAACTTCACCCCACTCGCCACGACGCCGGTTGAACCGATCGAGCCGCTCAATCGTGATTCTCTTCGCCGCGCGAGTGCAAGGTGACGTGATATCCAGCGAATTGCAGCGGGAGCCGATGCGTCGACCCTCGCGGACGTGGCGAACCGCGAATTTGGCAAGCGGCGTTGCGTAGGCCAGGCTCATTTTGCCCCTCGACGCAAGCCTGTGGAATATGCCGTAGGCCGTGGCGACGACTTCTTGTACCTGCTCTTCGCGTGCCTCGACCGGCAGGCTGCGAAAGGCGTATTGGGCCTGCTCGCAAATTGCGGGCAGCATACTGAGAAATTTGTCATGCTGGCCGCGCGAGCAGGCCTCGCGTTTCCGGTTTCCTGCAAATGCGATCATTTGTCGACCCTCCCAGCGCAGGGGACCGCCCGCGTCTGGGCGGTCCTGTCATCAAAGAACAAGACCGCCCCGACACGGCGCCGGGACGTCAAATTTGCGTTACACGCAAGTCAATGGCGCACCGATCAATTGCAACCCGAGCCACTGCAAAACAAACCAACCGAGTGACAAGGGCAGTTTTCACGTGACAAGAGCGTCAGTCAGAATCAGCTCTGGACGGCTGGCGGTTGACCAGACGAAGGACATCGGATCCGTACCTCTCAGACGAGCGAGACAACCATCACGGCCAAATGAAGCAAACGGCGACCAGCGCAGTGGCAGTAATCAACTTCCTTTCTCACTTCTGATTTGCGGCGTTCGAGCCAGGGCAAACACAAAGGCCCCGTCATTCCACACGCAGCGGAAATGGCGGGGCATTCACATACATCGGGTTGGCAATTCTATTCTTCTTCTCGGCGGGTAGGGGCTCACCTCGCGGTGAGCGCCCCCCCAGGAACCGTACGTGCGCCTCTCAGCGCATACGGCTCGACCTTAGAGACCACTGAAAGGCACATCTTTCAGCGAGGCCGATGTTCGGTCACCTCCGTGCTTCGTCCACAATTGGTCTTGTGCCCACTTGTGGGCGATACAGAGATTGCTCCAATCGTCGTTGCCACCAAGTTGTCTGGGGACAATTTGATGGAAGACGATTTCGGAAGTCTCCTCCAGCGGTAGGCCGGTGATGGCGCACCGGTAGGATTGACGCTTGAGGAGATACAGCCGCCGCTTGCTGGCATCGGCAATTGCTTTGCGAAATAAGGCTTGTACTCGCCGCTTGTCCCAGTACGCCGTAAGCCGCGGGTCCAGAGGGCTGTTCATGCCGTTGACCTGCTGAAAACGGAGCCGGTGGAAGCGAGAGTGTGTCAGGAGAGTGGTCATTTTGCCCGTCGGAGTGTACGCCGTGGGCATTGTGAATTTCTGTCCGTTCACCCGTGTGAGTTTGCGGTAAGCTTTGCTTGCCGTCATTTTCCCGCTCCGACGTCCCACCCATTTACAGAACGACCGCAGAGTCCAGTTGTTGAGCCAACTGAATACGGCCGAGCTGTAGTCGGTGCGATAGTGATTGCAGAAGCCGCGAATGATCGCATTGGCCTTCTGAATTTGCGTCCCGACAGGCAGGGCGTGGTTGCGGAACAAAGATGACAAGGCGTCGAGGTGCTTCCGAATCGACGATCGACGTGGTCGCACCAGAAACTTTGTCAGTGAAAGTCGCTTAAAGTGACGGCCGACAAAGTCAAAGCCTTCCGTATCACGCACAATCCTTGTTTTCTCAGGGCTGAGCCGAAGCCCCCGTGCCGCGAGGAATTCTCGCAGCCTGGGGAGGACGACCGTTTCGAGTTGCCGTCTCGAACGGGCCAGAACCACGAAGTCATCGGCGTAACGAATCAGCCGTAGATCACGGAGTTTCCGGTCTTTGCGGTTCCCTGGCGAAGTCCTGTTTGTCTGGTCGTTTTGGACCAATCGCAAGGTTCGCCAGGTTCCGTCCGGATACGGCCCGTAAATCTTCGGCGGTTCACGACGTGATGTCTTTCTGGGCGTCTTGGATCCGCGGAGACTGTTCACAGCGTTTTCCGGTCGACATTTGCGGTGGCCTTTTGGCGGTGCCGCAAACGTCTCGAGGGTCTCGCAGATGAACTGTCTTCCGCCAACCAACGACCATTCGTGGAACAGGTCTTCGATCCCATGCAGAGCGATATTGGCCAGTAGTGGCGAGATCACCCCGCCTTGCGGGGTGCCCATTTCCGTGGAGGTAAACACCTCCCCCGTAAATACTCCCGCTTGCAGCCAGCCTTGAATCACCCGGCGAAAGACCGGTGTCCTGGATAGGATGGCCTCATGATCAATCTCGTCAAAGAAGCTTTTGATGTCGGCATCCAAGACCCAGCGGCAAGATGCCTGCTGGTTCTTGCGTCCGCCACCTTCGCCTCCGAGACCGTGTTTGACTGCGGCCGCTGCGTCGTGCACTGATCTTCCCGGTCGGAACCCGTAGGAACGCGGCTCAAACACCGCTTCCCATTCCGGTTCCAGGGCCAGTTTGACCAAGCACTGCATCACCCGATCTTTGAGGGTGGGAATGCCCAAAGGGCGCTGTTTGCCGTTGGCCTTCGGGATGAACACCCGTCGGACCGGCATTGGCACGTAATCCTTCAGACAGAGACCGTCCTTGAGCAAACGTTCCCGATCAGCATCGGATTTACTTACGACTCCGTCGATGCCGGGAGTTTTCCGACCGCTGTTCTCCTGACCGACCTTGCGGATTGCCAGGAGTTTCGCGGCCCGAGAGGAAGCCAGCAGACGTTGCAGGGATTGCATCCCTTTCACGTCGCCTTTGACCTTGGCCATGAAGATTCGATGTTGCAGACGCAGAACGGTCTTCTCGACTTTCTGCCAGTCGATCTGGCTCCAGTCGAGCGAGGCCTGAGTTCCATTTGCGTCGATGAGTTTCCTCATCGTCAACACGCCTTTCCCTCGTAACTGCGCTGCTTCACTTCACCTCCACTTCTTCAGCAATCGTGGAATTCGGCTCCACCCGGAGGTGGCCGGGAACTACCCCCGTATCCCAGGCATTACCCTGGGCCTTTGCTTGGTCCACTATCCTTTGCTGTCCGTCACACACCAGCTGTCCCTCCTTGAATAGTCGGGACGGTCGGCACCTCCGTCCTGGCTGAGCCACGACAGAGCGACGAACAACATGTCCCAGTTCCGATGGCACCACACGCGACCAAGACGGATCCTGCTCGAAAGACCGGCGGGATTGTCGTTCACCGTGGACGACCCACATGGAAGGTCCCACCACCCGCGAGCTTACGCTCCCTCGCGTCAACAGTGCTACGAGGACACATTTGACGGTCCCATGCAGTTCGCTTTCGCTGATCCGCTTTGTCTTCCGACATCGGCTGACGAGTCACTGTTACTCGCCAAGCTCGGTCTTTTCGCGGGCTTCCCACCTTGCAGCGGGCCGCGTGTCGGACATTCTGGTGAAGAGAAAGTTCGGACAAGGTTGGGAGCCAAGTCCGACAGTCGTACCATCAGCTTCGTGAGCTACTTCTCCTTTGTAAGTAAGGGGTTGGAGTCCCAAAGGTGCGCAGCTAACTGGTCGCACCACCTTAATATAACACCGGATGCCAATTATTTAGCAACTCGTGATTTCGCGATCGAGCTCGCTCAACGGCATCAACTCCGATCCGTTGATTCGGGCCACGCTCGATGCGATCGCAGATCGTCAAAACGCGACCAGTAACTGAATTGGCCCACCCGCCCCCGGGGCGCGCGCGGACAGCATTTGGGCTGTTCGGTCACCGTGCCTGCCGCACACTGCCTCGTGTGTCGAATTCGTCGGCCGCCAGCTCGGCATGGCGGTGCGAGGCATCGTGAATTCGACTTCCCCGGTTCATTTGGCCGGCAGGTTAAGGCGAATCGGTTCGCTCGATCGGCATAGGAATCATCGGGTACCGAATGGCTTGGCGGCCGGATTCCGACCTTTCGGCCAGAGGTCATCCTGCTCGACATCGGCTTGCCCAAAATGAACGGCTACGACGTGGCAAAGCAGATCAGGCAGCAACCGTGGGACAAGAAAGTAGTCATCATTGCTGTCAGTGGCTGGGGACAAGAGGAGGATAAACGCCGGGCGTTAGCCCGCATTTCTCACCCCGCGGATGCAACAAAACCGTCTCAGCCGAGGTAAGTGTTGGTGCTAGACAGCACTTACCAATCACGGAGGAGACGGTTTCGTGGAAACAGAGTGTAGCCAACGGACGTTTGGATTTCAGCCGATCGGGGGACGGGAAGTGGTGGCCCGTTTTGACGGGGGACGGGTCACTTCGGACGCGGGGGGAATCTTCCTCCGGGAAATCGAAGAGCGGTTTCGGTTTGTCGAATCGTTCACGGCTTGCTTCGCCGACCATCGCGACCCGGAGCTGATCGAGCATCCGTTGGTGGACCTGCTGAAGCAGCGGCTGTTCGCCTTGTGCCTGGGTTACGAAGACCTCAACGACCACGATTTATTGCGGCACGACGCCCTGTTGGCGACGTTGGTTGGGAAGGCGGACCCGGAAGGCAATGATCGAGAGCACGCGCGCGACCGGGGAAAGGCTCTGGCGGGCAAGAGCACACTCAACCGATTGGAGCTGACGCCCGTCCGGGCCGATGCGAAGCATCGGTACAAGAAAATTGCCGCCAAGGTGCATGCCATCCACGAGTTTTTCGTGGAGGCCTTTCTCATCCAGCACCCGGCTCCTCCCCCGCGGATCGTGCTGGATCTCGACGCGACCGACGACCCGGTTCACGGTCACCAACTCGGCCGCTTCTTCCACGGTTTCTACGACGGTTACTGCTTCCTGCCGCTGTACATCTTCTGCGGAGACCATCCGCTCTTGGCGCTGTTGCGTCCCGCGAACATTGACGCGGCCGCGGGAGCCGTGAAACATCTGGCACGCATCGTGGCCCGCATCCGCGAGGCTTGGCCCAACGTCGAGATCGTGGTTCGCGCCGACAGCGGCTTTTGCCGGGAAGAGCTCATGCGCTGGTGCGAAGCGCACGGCGTCGATTATGTGTTCGGACTGGCGAAAAACCGGCGTTTGCTGGCCATTCTGGGGAAAGAGCTGCACCAGGCCAAACAGCTCTTTGAGCAGTCGGGAGAGGCGGCGCGGGTGTTCCGGGAGTTGACCTACCAGACGCGCAAGAGTTGGTCGCGTCCGCGGCGAGTGATTGGCAAGGCCGAGCATCTGCGGAAAGGCGCCAACCCGCGATTCGTGGTGACCTC
The DNA here is from genome assembly GCA_963756305.1 of uncultured Planctomycetaceae bacterium. Classification (GTDB taxonomy): domain Bacteria; phylum Planctomycetota; class Planctomycetia; order Planctomycetales; family Planctomycetaceae; genus DASPSM01. Next base: position 17,031 of record CAVWNP010000001.1, on the reverse strand, counting down.
GCTGGCGGCGGACAAGTTCGCTCCGCAGGAGTTGTACGAGCGCGAATATTGCGCGCGGGGAGACATGGAGAACCGGATCAAGGAGCAGCAACTGTGCCTGTTCGCCGACCGAACGAGCTGTCAGACCTTGCGGGCCAATCAACTTCGGTTGGCCTTCTCCACGGTGGCCTACGTCTTGATGCGGGCCTTGCGCGAGTTTGGCTTGAAGGGGACGCCCCTGCAGACGGCGCAGGCCGACACGATTCGTCTCAAGCTGTTCAAGGTGGGCGCCGTCATCCGGGTGTCCGTTTCGAAAGGTGTGGATCGCTCTCTCACAAGCGTATCCGTGGCAGGACCTCTTCGGCCAAGTCTACGAGCAGTTGACCGCCTGGCGGAATTCTCCAGCGGTTCCCTCCAGCGCGTAAGTGGACGGAGCACCCAAGTCGATGCTCGAACCGACTCAATCCCTCGAGGCCGTGAGGGAGCGCTCAGCGACCAGGCGCAACCCACCGCAAAGCCCCAAAATTGTCCACTGGCTACCAAAACCCAACGCCTGGAACCCGCCGCATGGTCGCCGATCAACTCAAAACCTGCTCCGCCCCCCAAAGGGGGCCCGCGTGGTGAGAAATGCGGGCTAGAGGTTGGGTTCGATCATCACCTGACGAAGCCCGTGGAACCCGCCGCTCTGGAGCGGCTGCTGGCGCTAATTGCCTCGTCGTAGTCCGCTCAACTGTTGCCCATATCCCGCTCACAACGGGTGCGGCTAGGGAGGATTTTTCAAGAAGCCTTCGTTCCTGTGTGCTTTTTTGCCGTGCTTTCCCTCTTTTGAAGCGCTTGAATGCAGAAGCACGGTGCGGATTTGCGTGAGAGAGCCAGCAGGACAGCCCTCATCGAGCGGAGTTCGGAGCGATTGTCGATGGATAAGCGGTTCGATGAGCGGTGCAGACCGGCGGCGGCACGTAGAGTGGTTGGTTCAACCCTCGAAGGGGCGCACTCAGCGTTGCTCTCCGCCTCTCAGAGCGAGATTCACTTTATTGGCGACGGCAGCGCCACCATCTGAAATGCAGATTGGCGGGGGGATGATGGGAGCTCGATTAAGCTGCTGAACGCGTCGCGCATCGGAAGCGCCGCAAATCGCAGGGTTCGCGACCCAATCAGGTTCTGGCGGCCTCGAACTCCCTACGACTCGTTTAGCGAACAACGACCAATGAAATAGGTCGGACCTTGCGCGAGCGTGAACAACCGCTAATGCCCCGCCATTGCAACATAACACCGAAGTCGGGCGAATTTAGCGGTCTCGATTCGTCGTCATGATGCCTTGCAACCGATTGCTGGCGAGCTCCTTCTGACCATGGCGGCAATCTCAGAAGTCGGAGATTAGTGCCGCCTCGCGAGGCGCACCACGGTGACGAACAGACCGATTCCGAAGGCGAGAGCGGCCATCGTCAAAATGCCGTAGATCACCGTCCACATGGCATGCTGCGTTGCCGACTCGGTGGCAGCAAAGAAGGATGAAACTCCTGTGGCTGCGGGAACAAGAAACGCCAGCCCGACCAGAAAGGCTGCCAGAGGAATGACCACGAAGAGCAGAATGCGTAGGGAGGCAAGCATCCACGCTCGAATCCAACCGTTGGCACCCAATCGAAATTCCAAAACACGCGCTTGATACTCCATCGCGTGCAATGTTCGTTCGATGATCGACATCTGATCGAATTCTCGAGACAGCGTAGGCTGCCGGAGCGGGCAGAGGTCGACCACAAAAACTGAACGGACGAGTTCCGTGGATCTGCCTTTTCGTATCAGACCGGCCGCGGCGGGGCGAATCAACGATGTTGGCCGCAGGTCATCGTTTTTAGCGGAGCCGGTTTCGAGAGGTAGATCGGCCATTCAGCTCTCCTTCTCATGCCGATCACCCATCGGACTAACGCCGCCAGGTCGTCCCTGTTGGGACTGATGGTCCTCGCGGGTTCGCAGACCAAGCCCCATCCCAATCAACAAACCGAGGATAAGCGTAACAACGGCGATCGCCAGGACTGCCAGCGCCGATACGTTGGGCCGCCTCTTCACTCTGGCGCCGTCGTGCTTCTTCCGCTTGCGCAATTGGCTCCGTTTCGGCCCGTTGTGCCTCGGCGCTGCCTGTTTCTTGGCTTCGAGCTCGGCGGCGTCGAGGTCCGGTTGGTCCCTCCGTGCATCCACAGCAGACCACGGCGATCAAAATGATCAAAGACAGAGACCGGCGTCCCTGGGGTCGACCAATTCCGATGTGGGCGCATTGCCAGACTCAAGACTCGGCATTCGGGTCGCGAAAGGCACGGTCCCCGATAGCAACTGATTTGAGACTGACACCAACTGTGCTTGGTCTACCCTGATTGCGTTTCGCCGGGCCGGCGTATTGCACGCGAGCAGTTTAGTCTCCATTGGCCCTTCTTCGTTTCTAAAGCTTGTTGAGCCACCGTTACGTCGCGGACCCGGCGGCCCGCGCCCAACGCCTACGGCGGCAGTGAGAAATATCCTAACATGGGATATTCCCAAAGGGGATACTCAGGGTGCCGCCATCATGGGTGGCCGGCTCCCGAAATCGCTGTACTCGGACACGTACAGTCGCTTTCTCAAATTGATGAAGCAGTCGAGAGTGAAGTCCGGCCTGACTCAAATCGATCTCGCGAAACGACTGGGACGACCGCAATCGTTCGTCTCAAAATGTGAGTCGGGCGAGCGGCGGGTAGATGTCGCCGAGTTCTTGGCGTTTTGTAAAGCGATTCAGATCGATCCGGTTTCGATCGTTCGCCAACTTTCGGCGCGGAATGAAATTGCTTTCTCACAGGCATCGTCCTTGCAAAGCGGGTCAGGACTCCTCAATCAGCACTCGACGATCGATTCGTCCGCGCTGTGACAGAGTCTGCAGAGCGGGTAGTCGCGAATCGATCTAAGTGCTCGAAAACTTTCCGACACGATTTCGTCGTTCCGACAAATCAACATAACACTAACATGCGTATTATTTAGCACTCTGACACGGATATGCGTGCCACGCGTGGAGATGTTAGATGCGCCGAATCGGCACACGCGCAGAAGGCGGCCGGACCACTTCAGGAATTATCGCCGGCACTTCGTGCGCGATTCGCGGAGTCTGCCGTCGGCGGCTCGGCATACAGCCGGAAAACGTGCTGCCACATGCTCCAGTCGTGCCGGCAAGAGCCGCAAGAGCGGGTACTCGAACTCGATGCCCGCGCATAGAAGGGGACTTGGGGCTGATCCGCACCCAGTCCCGCTCTGGGAGTGGCGAAAGGCCAAACGGGAACGGTCGAAAGCGAACTGACCCGACTTACGCCCGCACGCGTCCTCCCTCCGACTACCACTCTCCGCCATTGCGCCTCGCCATCGCTGAAACCCTCCGAGACCCTGGTCGATCATCGAATGGGTCCAGCGTAACCGGCGCGTCAAGGAGGGCGATTTGTCTACGCTAACTCAGGAGTCGCCAATCAGCTGCCCAGTGGCATTGAGCAACATTATAAGAATCTGCTAAAACAGCTAGCGAAACGCTGTCGATCGTTGATGCCGAAAGTCGTTGAGCACCGACAGTCGCAGAGGCGGCGTCCGGAATTCCATGGCTTTCGGGACGACTCGTCGGGCGAGCCTCGCTCGAAAAACCCGCGATTCACGGCCGTTCCGACCGAGGCGTGCGTTCTGGGCTGATCGGCCGCTCGTCGCAAGTGGCTTCGCTGCCCGAAGTTCCACACATGACAACGGTATCCAGTTTTGGTGTGCGCTTCTTCCGAGGGCGCGCGGCAAACCTTGATCGCATGGTTGATTCATTCGATCAGCTCGGCCCCAGCGTCCGGCACGCGTGTCATCTGAGGCACAATCCGCGTCAGTGTGAATCTATTGAGCAGGCCTCCGTCGGTCCCAAACCGTGGAATGATATGCAGGTCAAACCGACGACTCGGGGGCAACCGCAAGAATTTCCCAGTGAAATTTTCGGAGCCTTGCGGCACGGTCGACCCCGGACGGAATGGCCGCCGTTGGCCATGTCCCAGCAACCCAGCCACCCGCCGACTCCGCAGATGCCCGCGTAATCGGTCGGAGCTGGCGCGAACACAAGGGAACAAAAATCGCGCCTCATGTTGGCGCCCGTAGCTTGAAGGATCCTTGCCGGCGGGCGGCCTCTTCTGCAAACTCTGACTGGCCGATCAGACTTCCGATAATTGGCCCACAAAAAAGCTCGACGAGATCGCCGCGCAGGTTCGGGCGGCGTAGAATGGCCCGCCCAAGAGAGAAACTGTTGCTTGGTGGACCAATCATGGCGAAGTTGCTCGAACCGAGTGCGGCCTCGGGCCGCCGCCGTGGCTTCACGCTGATTGAGCTGATGGTTGTCATTGCGATCATTGGCCTCTTGGTTGCACTGCTTCTTCCCGCCGTCCAGGCGGCCCGCGAGGCGGCGAAGCGCACGAATTGCCTCTCCAATCTGCGGCAGATCGGGTTGGCCGTCCACCAGTATTATGAGGTGAACCACGGACATTTCTTTCTCCACCATCCTTTCGATGCGGACGTGGCCTCCGAGTTTGGAGACGCGGACTCGTTCGCCGAGATTTACTGGGAGGACAAGTTGATGCCCTTCATCGGCGGCTCTCCGGAATGGAACCAATCGCTGGCCACGCAGGGCATTTCGGGCACAAGCTCGCAGATTTACCGTTGCCCCACGGATACCTCGATCCCGACGCCGTACATCAATCCCTCGACCGGACTGGTCGACGGTATTGCACAGCTCACCAGCTATCTGATGAATTCGCAGCTGAGCCACAAGACCTATCGTTATGGTTTATGGACCTTGCCGGGTCTCCAATATGCTCGAGGGTTGTCGAACTTCATTTGTTTCGTGGGGCGCGATGCCACTCAGTTCATGCCGCCGGCCACGAACGATCCCCGCCAGGACGATTACGACATCTGGCTGGGAACGCTTATTTTCGAGCCCTGGATCGCCACAACCCGTCACGGCGGCGCGGCCAATTACCTCTACCTCGACGGGCACGCGCAGTCGCTGATTTTCGGCAATTGCGTCGCTGACATGTTCCCCGACGGCAATGTGCTGATCAAGGACGGCACCTATCCCACACTGCCCTGAACGGGGCCGCGATTCGCAACCGATCGTGACGGTTGGAAACGAATGCTGAGTGCGTGGGGTGATCGCCGACGTGTCTCCCGATGGCATCGACTTCGAGGCAAGGGGGACGCGGGAGTCGACGGCCGCGAGCTTGCGCACTTTGCAGGCTCCCAAAGGGCGAGCGCGATGTTCGAGTTGCCAGAGTCTCGTCGAATCCGGGGCATCAGTTTTCGCTGAATCGTTCGACTTTCCGCTGGAGAGACTCTGCTGCTTCACATCGAGGCAATCTTAAACGCTACAATTCCAATCCAAAATTCGGTCGCGCAACGGGCATGGCCAGCACTAAGGGCTCACCGTTTGCACTGAACTCATTTCTGTCAGGTCCTCGACTTGCGTGTATCGAGACTCAAGGGCCCGCTGCCGAAATAGGCGATCATGAGGGCGGCGCCTAGCATCGAGATGTTTTTCATGAACATGATCTCGACCGTTTGCGCGAGCCTTGGATTTATGACGGCCCAAAAATTGTGCAGCATCAGCGTGACTGGGACAAGGAAAATGATGAGCAGCCAAGCACCGACGCGGGCATAGTATCCAAGCAAAATGCTGATTCCGCCAAAGACGGCGATCACTCCGGAAACAGGAATTGCTACCTGTGCCAATGGAACGCCCTGCCGAGCTGCCTCCGCCGTGATGGTTTTTGCCAGCAGGAAATGCTCGAATCCCGAGAAGATAAATATTGCCGAATACAGAACGCGACCGAGAACAACAACGTACTTCATATGCTTCCCCTCAATTGGCCAATGGAAGCAAAATTAGGCCGGTTTTCCCGCTCGACTGTTGGACGGGTCGTCAGCCGCGGGACCGCACGCGGCGGCACTGGCCAGTGTGGACGAGAGCTGCGCTAAGATGCAACTGAGTTGCAGCAGCATCACGGTCTGTGTTTGGACGACGCCTGCGGCCCAAAAAGTTTGTAAAATCTGCAACTCTGTTGCATTTGGACTTCCCATTTGACGATTGCGGGCGCGTAATAGGAGGAGCAAGCTCCGCGAAGACTCGGCTTCGAGTTCGGACGATGGTTGCCCTCAAGCGGATTTCGGTCGCTCTTTCGCTCGCCCTCTATCTCGTGGCGACGACGGCCGTTCATGCGCTGCACAACCATTCGACGTCGGAATGCTGCTGTCACGGCGAGCACGGCCTGGGCTGTGCGGAGGACGGCGAATCCGGTCAGTGCCACCACTGTCATGGCGACCAGTGTCATTGCTGCCACGGTGCGTCGGTTCCGAACGGTTCCACGCACGAGGCACCGCCGGCTCATTCGGGGGACTGCGAAGATTCGTGCTTTGCCTGCCGCTTTCTGGCGGCCAAGTCGATCGCACCCGTGGCGGTGGCGATTGTTGAGCGCTCTGAAGTCTTTTGCCCCCTCGATCCGCCCCAGCCGGTCTTCACTCCGCTGGCTCAGCCGGACCTGCCTCTCTCGCGCGGACCACCGGTCGCCTAGCTCATCCGCTTGAGTTTTCCGCGTTCGGGTGACTCGGCTGAGCCGATTTGCGCGACCTCGCCTGCCGTTGATTCGGCTGTGCGTTGTCGCATCAAGCGGCTTCTCGCACCGCGACGCGCGGAAATGCGGTCTCGAATTCCGAGCGGCTCTTTTGGCTTTCACAGTCTCCTTGCGACGACCGTCAGCCGGCAAACGATGTCCGGTCTGACGGCGGCCGGGGACTGGAATTCCATGCGATGGGAGCAGGCACATGCAGCGTTTCGTAAATCGTTTGGCTTGCGCTCTGAACCACGATTTTTGCCCCGGGGTGAACCGGTACGTCTATTGGCTCAAACAGCCGATCGGCTGGTTTGTGCTTGCCGCAGCCGCGGCCGCCTTCATCGGTTTCAGTGTCTCGCCGCAAGCCCTGTTCGTGTTCGCCGCGATTCTTGTCGTGATTGTGGTCGGGGTCGCGTGGCCCTGGGTGGGCCTTCGCGGAATTTCCTGCGAGCTGGCTTTCGATCGCCGCCGCGCGAGCGAAGGCTCGACGGTGCGGGTGCTTATCACGGTCGTCAACCGCTGGCCCTTTCCCGTGTGGGGCCTGGCGGTCGAGCGAGGATTCTTCGTTTCGGCGCAACGACGAGGCCGATGAGCAACCGGCGGCAAGCCTGGCGCGGATTCCCGCCTGGTCGCGCACGACCTTCAGTTGGGACTTCGAGCCCAAGCGGCGGGGACGCTATCCGATGGAAAAGCCGCTGATCGCCAGCGGTTTCCCCTTTGGAATCTGGCAGGGTCGACGCCCGATCCGACTCGCCAATGAACTCCTGGTCTGGCCGCGGATGGCGGATTTGACCTCGGTCCCGCCGGTCCGCGGCCGTGCGGCGGCCGTCACGGGAACGGCCAGCCGACGCATCGGCCACGAGGGGGACATGTCGGGCGTGCGCCGTTCCGCGCCGGTGACTGGCTGCGGCACGTGCACTGGGCTCAAACGGCCAAACACGATCGACTGATGGTCCGCGAGCGGCAAGCGACGGGACGTCGCAGCGTCGAACTGGTCATCGACGTCGACCGGGAGGCACATCCCGACGCAGCTGAGACCGACTCGCTGGAAGAGCTCATTCGCGTCGGCGCCTCGATCGGCCGCCAGTTTCATGCGCACCACGCGAACGTCTCCGTTCGTTTGGGCGGTCAGACGATCGTTGTGTCACCCGGGCCGGTCGGGCTCAACCGCCTGCTTGACTGGCTTCGCGCTCTGGATGCCGGATGGCACTGGCAGCTCGTCTGCCAGTGCGGCCTGCGCCCGGATGCCACGCCCACGGCTTTCTGGCGTGACCGCTTCGAACGTCAAACGGATTTGCACGCCCACGCAAAGCCGTGGGCGTGGCACCGAAAGCTGCAGAAGTCAAAAGCGTTGCATGGCCGAACAACGAGCCCTGCTGGTCGTGGTGACGACCGACGCGGGCGCCGCGCGATGGAAGAGCGAACTCTTGAGAAGCCGCGATGCCCAACTCGTCGTACTGCGATTCGGACCAGCCCGAACGGCAATTGGGGCGGCTCGACGGATGCGAGGAGCTTCATCGCCCGGAGCCGCGCGTGATGCCTGCCTGACGCTCGACGCAGAGGACGAGGTGCTCGCGCGCCTCGTCCGCGGGTGGGAGAGGATTTGTCAATCCGGCTGGTCGCGGCTCATGAAACTGGAAGCATCAGGTCGCACGATGACCACAGCACAGTTCACAAAGCCTTCGGCGAGAAGCGAGTTCCAGCGGAGCGACGCGCTTCGGCCAGGACCGGCGCGGATCATGCCTGATCCTGGCGATCCTGGCCGCTTCGACTTTTCATGCGGCCCGCGCGTGGGATCAAGATCAGCTTTGGAAATATGTGGCCGATGCGGCCACCACAGTGGCAGGCGCGGCGGCTCTGTTTTGGATCGGCCGCCGCGATACGCCGGCTGAGCGGCGCCTGCCGCCAAATCTGGCCGCGGCGCTCGGGGGATTTCTCGTCCTTCCGGTGATTCTGGAAGTCGTGCTGCGATCTCTGATCGCGCAAGGCGACGCCGTCGAGGTGGTGCTGCTCATCTGCCTGCGGAACGCCGCGTTGGGGACGGCCGCTTTCGCGCGACGCCGCTCGCAGGCCCGCTGCTCGTGCATTTTCAGCGGCTTTTTGACGTTGTTTGCCGTATCGATCTCCGACGGTCGCGCGGTTTACGTGCCCGCGTCGATGTTCGCGGCCGTTGGTCTCTGGTCGCTGATGGGCGCCTACTGGGATCGGCTGCAGGCCAAGTCGGCCGTCGAGTCGCGCCGGCAATTGCCTTTGAAAATCGGCGTACTGGGTGCCGTGTGCGCGGTGCTGGCGGCAGCCGGAGCGCTCCTGGCCGGAACTCGGCATGAACTCTTCGCGTTGCCGGGCTTCATGCCGACGTCGGGCGGCCAACACGGCTCGGACCCGTACGCTCGGCAGGGGATCGGCGACGGCGACATGCTGGCGGCCGCCAAGGAACAGGCGATGACCTTCGGCCCCGTCGATTCGGAACAGTTTCTCGAATCGCAGATGCCGAGCCTCTACGACATGCTCGACGACCGCTACGGCGAGCCGACCGTCAAACCGAAAAAGAAGCTGCAGCGTGCGGTGGCCCTCAGCGGCAAAGATGCCGTGAGCCGGCTGCAGAATGCCAGCGCATCGAAGCGGTCGGGCCGGGAATTCGCGGCGGCGCGGCGAAAATCGGGCAATCGATCCTCGCAGCTCAAGGGAACCGAATCCGACGCCCTGATCTACGTCTTGGGTCCGGTCCCGGTCCATCTGGCTTTGGAAACCTACGACACGTTCGACGGAGCGACGCTGGATTCACGAAGCGGCCCCGCTTCCGCAGACGCCGCTCGAAATGAACACGAAAGGAGAGCAGCCCTGGCTTCGAATTTCGGGCAAGCCCCGCCGAGTGGGTGCTGGCTCATGAGCGGCATGCGGTCAAGATCATCAACCTGAAATCGGACCGCTATCCGTCTCCTCCGCTGTTGACGGCTATCTCGATCGATCGCGTCAACCGGGCCGACATGTTCGGCTGGTCCAAGGATGGAGTGCTCGAAATCGAGGGGCAGGAATCGATCCCGCAATTCACGGTCGTGCACCTCGTCAACAACGTGCTCGGCTTGAAAGCGGTGCGAGCGTATGCGCTTCCCGCAAGCGCGAGCGTGCAGAACGAGGCCTTTTTGAAAGTGCCGGAGGTGGCGTCGGTCGACGCAGCCAAACGCCTGGCCGACTTGTGGACGCGCGACGTTCCGCCGGGCTGGCGGCAAGTCGAATCGATCGTCGAGCGCTTACGCAGCGATTTCATCCGCGACGATGCGGGCGACGGCGCCGGGCGGCTGCGCGACGTCGTCGGCCATTTCCTCAAAGAACGCCGCGGACCGGATTATCTTTTCGCGACAACGGCGGCCGTTCTTTTGCGATTGCATGGCTATCCGACGCGACTGGTGACGGGCTTTTACGCGGACGCCCGGCGATACGATCGCCGCGCCGGCCAGACGGCCGTCGTCAAAGAGGATACGCATGTCTGGCTCGAAGTTGCGTTGGGGCAGGAAAGCTGGATCCCCGTCGAGCCGACTCCCGGTTACGAACCGCCGCGGATGGTGCTGACCTGGAGTGAGTCGCCTGGACGCTGGCCACCCGCGTTTTGGCGTGGGCCGCACGCAAATTGGCCATTGCGTTTCGGCCCTCTTGGGACTCGCGGTCTATGCCGTCTGGAAGAGGCATCCTGATCCTGGATGCGCTGGCGTGGCTGGTCTGGCGAGCCGCACTCCTTGGAGGACCGCGGCGTGCCGTGTTGGCCACGATGCGGCTGCTCGAATGCCGCGCGTGGCTTGCCGGATGTTCGCGTCCGCATCACCGAACGGTCTCGGCCTGGCATGGGCGCTGGCTTCCCGCAGAGTCGGCGGCGGCCGAAACGGTCCGGCAAGTGATGGTGCTCTTCGATTGGGTGCTCTACGCGCCGCACGCCGGCGACGAGGCTCCCGTCCCCGCGATCAAGGTGAAACAAATGTGCCGCACGGCCGTTCGCGCTGCGTCCTTAAGGACGATGCGCACCCGGCGGCTGGGCGCGAGTCCTGCAAAGGCGAGGTGTTGATGACTGTCACACACGACGGCGAGACGACTGGAAGTCCCCCTTTGAAGCACGCGACGTGCATCGACGGTCGGCAGGCGATCGAAACGGTGCGCCGTGCGCTGAACCGCGCATTGGTCGGCAAGCAGGAGGTGACGGAGTTGGTGCTCGCCTGCCTCTTGTCGCGCGGCCATCTGCTGTTTGACGATTTGCCCGGCTTGGGGAAGACGACGCTCGCCAAGGCCCTCGCTCACGCGGTGCACGGCCGCTTTGCGCGGGTGCAGTGCACGCCCGACCTGCTTCCCGGCGACATTACGGGGTTCAACATCTTCAACCAGAAAATCCGGGAGTTTGAATTCCTGCCGGGCCCCGTCTTTTCGGACGTGCTGTTGGCCGACGAAATCAATCGCGCGACGCCGCGGACGCAAAGCGCGCTTGTTCGAGGCGATGGCCGAACGGCAGGTGACAATCGACGGCACCAGCCGCGAACTCTCTCCGACATTCTTCGTGATCGCCACGCAGAATCCGGTGGAAAGCCACGGCGCCTATCCGCTTCCCGAAGCGCAGCTCGATCGCTTCGCCATGAAGCTGCGGATCGGCTATCCCGACCGGGCCAGCGAACTCGAAATGCTCGCGACGCAGATGGCCGCGACGCACTCCCGCGACGGCCGGCCACGCGGCAGCCATCGATCTCGCCACCCTGCTCGAGTCTGCAAGACGAGGTCGGCAGCGTGGCCGTTTCGGACAACGTGCGCGAATACCTGGTCGACCTGGGACGCGTCACGCGCGAGCATCGTTGCCGTGCAACTGGGACTCAGTCCGCGCGGGCTGCTCATCTGGCAGCGAGTGGCTCAAGCCCGCGCCTGGCTCTTGGGCCGTCACTTCGTCACGCCGGACGACATTCAGGAGGTCGCCGTTCCCGTGCTTTCCGTTCGCCTGGTCGGCGACTTCGATTCCGCGGAGCGGATGATCGCAGAAATTCTGAGCGCGGTCCCCGTCCCGGTCGCATCCGGCCGGCACATGAGGCGGCAAAGTAACAATCCTAATGAAAAGATACGTTCAGGAAGGACTTGAAAATGCCTCGATACGGCGGACACGCAAGCCTTGGCCTCGGGTTGGTTTTGTTGTGCACGACCGGAGCAGCCGGCTGCATGTCACAGTGAAGGTTCGAGCGGCTCGCAAAGTGGCGGTGACGCGTCCGCCTACGCGCAACAAGAACACCATGTGCCGCCTTACAAACCAAAGGACCTGCCCGCCGCCTTGAGAAGCCTGCGCGGCCGTGTGCGCCGAACTCGTCAAGCACCGCTCGCAAAAGGAGCCCGGCCCATTCACGAAGGAGTTCCAAGAGGCGCTCGACATCGCCGGCTGGGTCCCGGAGTTCGCCGCTGACAGCGATCTCGGCCGGGCCGAGTGGGACCGCGTCAACGAGGCCAGCAAGCGGCTCGTGGACCAACTCACGAAGCTCCAGGCCACGGACTCCGCCGATTCGGCAAAAGGGGTGCGTGAACAGATCGACGGTGCGCTCGATTCCGTAGACGAGGTCCTCCGTCGCAATGCGGACTTGTTCAAACCGCATCCCGGGCCCGGTCAGCAGTGAGATCACGGCCACTCTCATCACTCACTCTTAGTTATCGTTCCTGTTCGAGCGGAGAAACGACCATGTTGGAATCGATGTTCTGGGGCGGATTCTTGCGCGGCGCGCAGGCCCTGCTGCAAGCCTCTCCGTTTATCTTGACGGGGCTCCTGATCGCCGGCGTGTTCCGGCGGCTCTTCAGTCATGAAGCCCTTCGCAAAATGTTCGGGCATGGGACCTGGCGGGCCTTGCCGCAAGCCTGGGCGATCGGCATGTTGCTTCCCGATCTGTTCCCTGGGGGCCATTCCGATCGTCCGCCAGATGCGGCGCGCCGGATTGAGCGGCGGCACGATTCTGGCGTTCGCCTTAGCCGCACCGCTGTTCAATCCGCTCTCGTTGCTTTACGGGCTCACGCTATCGCAACCCGGAACGATCTTCGCATTTGCGTTATGCACCTTGGTGGTCGTCACGTTCGTGGGGCTGATTTGGGATTGGCTGTTTCGACATTCCGTCGTTCCCGAAGAATCGCCCCCGCCCGTGCCATATGGAATTCGGCGGATGCTGGCGGTGGCCGTTGTGGTGCTCGGGAGGTCGCGGGACCTACTTTGCCATTATTGCTCGTGGGTCTCTTCGGAGTCGTGGCATTAAGCTGGGCGTTGCCGCCTGGCTCGCTGCAGCGGGCGATGGGTCACGAGAATCCCTGGGCGCCCCTGTTGATGGCGGCAATCGCGCTGCCGGCCTATGCGACTCCCATGATGGCCATGTCGCAGCTTGGCTCGATGTTTCAGCACGGCAACTCGGTCGGCGCAGCGTTTACGCTTTTGACACTCGGTGCCGGCACGAATCTGGGACTGGTCCTGTGGATGCACCGGTCCTACGGTCTGCGAAAGATGGCCGTCTGGTTGGGGCTCCTGTTGGCTGTCATCATCGGACTTTCTTATGGCGTCGAGAAGCCGCTTTACCCAACCGCGTTCGAGGCAGCCAACCATACCCACGCCTTTGACGTCTATTGCCGGCCCTTCAAGGAAGGCACGGCCAATCTCCCGGGCGCGTGCTGGATAAGATTCGCGAGGACACGCAGGTGCATGAAGTTTATGGAGCCTTCTTTCTCGGCGCCCTGTTGGTCGCGGGGATTGCGTTGTGGCGTTTCGATCGCGGTAACCGGGTCGAGGCGTGGCTCGAACGACCTGTTTCCAACACGCAGCAAAACGGGCTTGCGCGACTTTGTGCTTCCCGCACCGGTCCTGGGGCTGGCGGCGCTGGCAATTCTGGTCGGGCTGAGTGTGGTCGGCTGCTACGCGTACTACCCTGCCCCCGGCGAGGCGTTGGACCAAATCACGACGTGCAACACCGAGACGCTGGCGGCGGCCCTTGTGGGAAACCGCAAACAGGCGGATCACTGGATTCCGATCTATGCCGACTGGGTGCGCAAGCTTCAAGTCGGCCTCTACCTGCGGACCGGAGAAGTCAGCGAATACCGTCGGATGAAGGCACGCGTCTTGCAGGATCGGCTGGAACTGCTCGAGCACGAGTTGGCTGACAACGACCGCGAGGCCGTTCACGACCTGATTCACTCTATTTCGATCGCGGAACGGCGGCTGCGGATCGCCTTCATGACGGAGAGTAAACCGGCGCCCCAATCGGCAAGCCAGGCCAGTGCCGAGTCGTTGCACTAAAAGTTGAAGATCGAATACCGCCACCTGAGGGCCAGGGAAAATTGTCCTAGCCCCCCGGCCTGATTCTTGACTCGTGGTCCGATTGGATCTTCGCGCTCTGAGGGTGCTTGCCATGGGAATTCGAATCGCAGTCGCGGCACTTTCACTTTTCGTGTTGTGCGGAGCAGTCGTCGCTTGGAAGCATGTGCACCGCGCAAGTTCCCAAACGACGATCCGCGAGCCCGCGGATAACGGCTCTCAAGACAAGGCCGCCGCGGGCGTCGTCGTCTTGAGAGACGAAAAACTCGGCGTGCTGGACATCCGAGTGGAACGAGCCGAGCGGCATTCGACGCAGGAGGTCCACGTGGTGCCCGGGCGAATTCAGTACGACGATGCGCACCGCGTCGACGTCCGGGCTGCTGCCAACGGAATCCTGATGCAAGTCCGCGTCATGCCCGGCGACCATGTTTCGGCCGGCCAAGTGCTTGCGGTCGTCAGCAGCCCCGAAATCGGCCTGGCGCGAGCCGAAGTTCATCACGCGCATGAGAGCTTGGAGTTAGCTACCAAGAAAGAGGAATGGATCAACGAGACCTCGAAGAACGTGGCGGCCCTCGTCAAGAGCCTCAGAAACCATACGCCGATGGATGAGATTGAGCAGCAGTTTCGCGATAAGACGCTCGGCAAATCGCGGGAAAGGCTGATGTCGGCTTATTCGCGGTACTTGCTAGCGGAAAGCCTCGTGAAGAGCGCCGACACGGTTGGCCGCAACGTCGTGCCGGTTATGACTTTCGCAGCGCGGACCGCAGAGCGTCGCAGGACCGAGGCGGCGCTCTGGGCGGGGTGCGAGCAGGCCGGCTTCGACATCCAACGAGAGATAAGCTTGGCCGAAATTGACACGGGGGACGCCCTGCGCCGCCTGCGGCTCGCCGAGCAGCAACGGACAGCGCCTGCTTGCCTATCCGCGCGATTCGGTTCCGGAAGAGGCCACCGCCGGAGAGGTGCTGTCGCGAGTCGAGATCCGGGCGCCGTTTGACGGCACGATTGAGGAGAAGCAGTTTGCCCGATCGGATCGCGTGCGGCCTTCGGACATCATCTTTGTGCTCGCCGACACCCGATCATTGTGGGTCGAGGCCGATCTCCGCGAACAGGATTGGCCCGCAATGGCGCTGGAGCCGGGCCAGGAGTTGTCGGTGGACACTCCCGCCATGCTCGGTTGCAAGCTGAAAGCTCGTGTGAAGCGCACCGGCCGTCGGGTGTCGCCCCAATCCAATTCGGTTTCCCTCGTTGCCGAAATTGGAGACGAGAATGGCCTGTTGCGGCCGGGACTTTTCGTCCGTGTCTCGATCCCCATCGGCACTCCCAGAGACGTGCTGAGCATTCCGGCCCCCGCCGTCATGCAGCACGAGGGTGCAAACTTCGTCTTCGTGCAGGTCGGTCCGAAGACTTTCCGCCGGGCCGACGTCACGACCGGGCTGGAGACCGACAACTTCGTGGAAATCGTCAGCGGTCTTAAAGAGGAAGAACCCGTGGTCGTGGAGGGGGCCATCGCGCTCAAGGCCGAAATGCTAATTGCGACGCTGGTCAAGGAGCACTGAAAGTGCTCTCGCGACTGATTGAGTTTTCCATCGCAAATCGCCTCATCGCCCTGGCGCTCTTGGTGGCAATCGCAGGAGCCCACGCCGCCATCCTCGACGCGGCCAATAACCAGGCGCAAGTGCGGGCCGACGCCGGCCCCCTCTCGCCTGTCAAAGTCAAAAACGACGGGAAGCCCGGCACCGGTCTGCGCCGACCGAGCATGGCGGACGATGACCTCACGCAAGGCCAGCCGCCAATATCATCGTCTTGCAGGCCGTCACGGCGGCATGGTTCTTCGTGTTCGGCAGCGTTTGGGGAAGTTTTCTCAACGTTGTCGTTTACCGCCTGCCGCGGCGAATGAGACTGAGCACGCCCCCCTCGCGATGCCCCAGCTGCGGCGCCCTGATTTGGCGCCGCGACAACCTGCCAATCATTAGTTGGCTGCGTCTCCGTGGACGCTGCAGGACCTGCCAATGTTTCATCCCTTATCGGTATCCACTCGTTGAGGCTCTGGTTGGCGCAGTTTTTCTTGCGCTCTCTTACGTCGAGCTCCTTTCGGGCGGACGCAACTTGCCGGTCAGACCGCCAAACTTCTACGCCGGCGTGATTTGGATCATCTGGTACACGAAGTGGGATTTGGTTGGAATCTATCTTTTCCACTGCTGCCTGCTCTGCCTCGTGCTGGCCTCGGTCTTGATCGTCCGCGACGGATTCCGCTTCCCCCTGCGGCTTGTCGCATTCGGCCTCGTTCTGGCGTTGGTTGTTTCGGCCGTCTTTTGCGAGGTTCATCCTGTGCCGTTCGACGTCCCCTCGTCGGCGATGTTGGGTCGCGCCGCGGATACCGTTAAGGGATCTCGAACGACCTGGCAGTACCTTTTGGCCAATGCCGCTGCTCCGGGGCCGGCAGCCGGATTGGCGGACAGCCTGTGCGGATTCCTCGTCGGGTTGATCCTTGGTCTTCCGCTGCCGTTGGGCGAAGTCGACGCCGCCGCGAGAAGATTGTCGCTATTCAATGTGCCCGCAATAACCGCCCTGGGCGGCGCCTTCCTGGGCTGGCAGGCCGCCGTCTCCGTGTGTTTGATGACGGCAATGAGCGGGATGGTGCTGAAAGTGGGCCTCTCGCGCTCGATCCCATCGACCGGCCTGATTCGCTTCGAGACCCTGGCCGCGTTGGCGACGATTGTCCAAGTTTTCTGCTGGAAATCGCTCGATGGAATCTCCGGTTGGCCCTCGGCGACCGCGTCCCGGCAATCGCTCGTCCTGCCGCTTGCTGTACTGGGGTCTTATGTACTGACAACGCGTTTGCTCTCACCGAGAGACCAATAGTGCGGCGCCGCGGACAGACGATTCGGTCATGGTTCGACGTCCCTCGAACCGATCGGCCCAGCTTACCTTCACACTTTGCAACAAGCACACTCTCCCTTGATTGCTTCTCGCCCCTCTTTAATAAGCAAGGGGATCAGAAACAATGCCGCCACGCTGTCCAGCCACCACCATCCAAACAAGCGCGTTGCCGCCAGGCCAATAATCAACGCGATTGACATGTAGCCGCAGGTGAAGGCCTCCATCGCATCGGCTACC